>NZ_PPFE01000020.1 GCF_002917925.1 Roseovarius confluentis
CTTCCGCTGGCCGGCGTTCGCGTGGTCGAGATTTGCCAGATCGCGGCTGGGCCGTTTTGCGGGATGCTTCTGGCGGATATGGGGGCGGAGGTCATCAAGATCGAACCCCCCGCCGGCGATGCCATGCGGGCATGGCCGCCGATCACCGACGGCTACTCGGAGAACTTCGCGTCATTGAATCGCAACAAGAAATCGATCGCGCTCGATCTGAAGGATCAGGGTGACTACGACACCGCGCGCGCGCTGATCACGCGCGCCGACGTGGTGATCGAGAATTCGCGACCCGGTGTCATGGAACGGCTCAAGCTGGATTACGAGACCGCGAAAGCCTGGAACCCGGCGCTGGTCTATTGCTCGATCTCCGCCTTCGGTCAGACCGGCCCCAAGGCGAAGCAGGGCGCGTTCGACGTGACCATGCAGGCGATCTCGGGGATCATGAGCGTGACCGGCCACGAGGGAGTTCCGCCGGTCAAGTGCGGTGTGCCCATCGCCGATTTCGCGACCGGCCTCTACGGCGCGTTCAACGTGGCTTCCGCGTTGATGGCCGCGCGGCAAAGCGGGCAGGGGTCGCATATCGACGCCTCGATGCTGGGCTGCTCGCTGGGCATCGCCGCGTTGCAGACATCCGAGTATTTCGGCACCGGGAACGTGCCGCGAAAGCTGGGGGCGGCGCATCCGCGCAACTCTCCGTACGAGGCCTATGCGGCGCGGGACACGCATTTCGTCATCGCCGCCGGCAATGACCGTCTCTGGGAGAAGGTGTGCGCCGTTACCGGGCTGGAGGCCCTGAAAGACGACCCGCGCTTCGTGACCACCTCGGACCGGGCGACCAACCAGGCGGAGCTGAAGCCGTTGCTGGAAGAGCGTTTCGTCAAGGAAGACGCGGAGGAATGGCTGGCCCGGTTCAGCGCGGCCGGGGTGCCCTGTGCGCCGATCAACACCTATCCCGAAGCGCTGGCCGACCCGCAGGTCGAAGCGCAGGGCTGGGTCCAGCGCACGGAGCTTCCCTCCGGAGCGGAGATTTCGACCTTCGGCCCGCCCGTTTCCATGTCCGGGCGCGCGTTCACGATCCGCAGCGGCCCGCCGGGGCTGGACGGGGATCGCGCCGCGATCCTGGCGGAGCTGGACGCGGAGAAAGTGGCATGACGGACGCCGTGCTGCTGCACACCGAAGGCCCCGTCTGGCGCCTGACCCTGAACGCGCCGGACACGCGCAACGCCTTGTCGCTCGACATGGTCGAGGCCCTGCATGCGGCCTTTGACCGGGTCGAGGCCGAAACGCCGCGCGGCCTGGTGATCACCGGCGCCGGGCCGGTCTTCTGTGCCGGGCTCGACCTTGCCGGGATCGAGAGCCGGTCGGATGCGGACATGCTGTGGCTGCTGACGCGCATCGAGCTGATGCTGCAGCGGCTGTGGTCCTTGCCGTGCCGGACACTCGGCCTGGCACAGAAAGCCGCGATCGGAGCGGGGGCCGACATCCTGGTCTGCTGCCAGCACCGCGTGCTGTCGGACGGCGGGCGCATGGCGTTCCCGGGTCTCGGGTTCGGCATCTTCCTCGGCACGCATCGCCTGTCGCTTCGGATTGGCGGGAACGCGGCGGAACGGGTGCTGTCTGCCGGCGGGCCCGTCGCCGCGGAGGATGCGCTGCGGCTTGGCCTCGTGCATGCCACGCCCGCCGCGCCGGAAGAGGCGCTGGAGGACTGGAGCGCAGGGGTGTTGAAACTTGACCCGCACGTGGCGGCGCAGCTGTCGACCACGGTCTGCCGGGCCGATCCCGAAGCGGACATGGCCGCGTTCGTCGCGTCTGCCGCGCGGCCCGGTCTGCGCGACCGGATCGCCGCCTACGTCGCGGCCCAGAAAGCGGCGCGGCAAGACGCCAAAGCCGCAACAGACACTTTGAAGCGAAAGGTTCCCTCATGACCCGTTCGGAAAAACTTGTCACCCTGGAAGAGATGGTCGCCACGATCCCGGATGGCGCGTCCATCGGGCTGGGCGGCAGCTTCCTGCACCGCGGCCCCTTCGCCTTTGTCCGCGAGCTGATCCGGCAGGGCAAGCGCGACCTGGAAATCATCAAGGCATCCCCCGGTTACGACATCGACATCCTGTGCCGGGCCGGGTGCGTGTCGCGCGTGCGGGCCGGGATCGTCGCCATGGAAGGCAATTTCGGTCTTGCCGGCGGGTATCGCAAGGCGATCGAAAGCGGGACGGTGAAGCTGGAAGAACACGCCTGCATGACGCTGACCGCCGGGCTGCGCGCGGCCGGAGCCGGCGTGCCCTTCATGCCGGTCGGCGGCGTGCATGGCAGCCAGATCGCCGAGGTGTCCGGCTGGAAGAAGATGACAGACCCCTACGGCGGCGAAGAAGAGGTCTGGCTGATCCCGGCCATCCGCCCGGATTTCGCCGTCATTCATGCCCATGCGGTGGACCGCGACGGCAATGCCCGCGTCGAGGGCTCGCCGCATTGGGACCGGGCGCTGACACGCGCGGCCCGCAAGGTCCTGGTGACCGCCGAGACCCTGGCCCCGTCCGAAAGCTTTTCGCAGCGGCCGGAACTGACCCTGGTGCCCGCTTTCATGACCGCCGCCGCCGTTCATGCGCCGCAGGGCGCCTGGCCGGGGTCGCTCGCCCCGGTTTACGACGTCAACTACGATGCCGTCGCCCGGTACGTGGAAGAAAGCGCCGATGGCTCCATCGAGGAGCACATGGCGGCGGCACCCGAAGCCAGGCAGGAGGAGCCGGCATGACCAAGTATACCCCGTTTTCCTATATCGTCATCAACCTGGCCCGCCTGATCCGACCGTCAGAGGTGACGTTCTCGGGTGTGAACTCGACCCTGCCTATGCTGGCCTGCCTGGTCGCGAAGCGCGCCTACGACTTCGACTTCACATGGCTGAACGTCGCCGGAGGGGTCGATGCCGAGCTGGCGGGACCGGTGCCCCTGTCGTCGGGGGACGCGGCCCTTACCGCGGGGTCGCGCTCGATCTTTGCCAACGAGGATTTCTACGATCTGTGCACGCGCGGCGGCATGGACCTGTGTTTCCTCGGCGCCAGCCAGATCGACGGCACCGGGGCGACCAACAACTCGGTCATCGGGGACTGGGACAGCCCCAAGGTGCGCCTGCCGGGCGGCGGCGGATCGGCCGTGATGATGCCGACGCTGAAGCGGGCCGCCACGTGGCGGACGGAGCATTCGACGCGCACGCTGGTCGACACGCTGTTCTTCCAGACGGCCAAGGGGAACCTGCAATCCGTCGTCACGCCGATGTGCGTCTTCGACAAGAGGGACGGACGGCTTGCGGTGGCCTCGCATCACCCGGATGTCACGCTGGACGACATACGTGCCGCGACCGGTTTCGAAACCGACATGTCGCAGGCCGGTCCAACCCCCGAACCCACCGCGGCGGAACTGGCGGCGCTGAGGGCGCTGGATCCCGATGGCACATTCGAAGCGGATGCCGCGGTCCGAATGCCGGAGCTGGCCGCATGAGTGATTTCGTTACCG
>NZ_PPFE01000021.1 GCF_002917925.1 Roseovarius confluentis
GAGATGTACGCCGCCTCGATCAAGGACCCCGAGGCGTTCTGGGGCAAGGAGGGCAAGCGCGTCGACTGGATCAAGCCTTACTCGAAAGTGAAGGATGTCGATTACACCTACGGGAACGTCTCCATCAAGTGGTTCGAGGACGGCACGCTCAACGTCGCCGCCAACTGCATCGACCGCCACTTGAAGGACCGCGCCGACCAGACCGCCATCATCTGGGAACCCGACGATCCATCCGAGGACGCCCAGCACATCACCTACCGCCAGCTGCATGCCGAGACCTGCAAGATGGCCAACGTGCTCAAGAACCTCGGCGTCGGAAAGGGCGACCGCGTCGTGCTCTACCTTCCGATGATCCCCGAGGCGGCCTATGCCATGCTCGCCTGCGCGCGCATCGGCGCCATCCACTCCATCGTCTTCGCCGGCTTCTCCCCCGACGCGCTCGGCGCCCGGGTCGACGGCTGCGACGCCAAGCTCGTCATCACCGCCGACACCGCCCCGCGCGGCGGCCGCGTGACCAAGCTCAAGGACAACGTCAACCAGGCGCTCCGCCGCGATGTGGACGACGTCAAATGCCTCGTCGTCAAGCGCACCGGCGATCCCATCGCCTGGCGCCGCGACCTCGACTTCTGGCTCCACGAGGAGGCCGAAAAGGTCGAGGACACCTGCGAGCCCGCCGAGATGAACGCCGAGGATCCGCTCTTCATCCTCTACACCTCGGGCTCCACCGGCCAGCCCAAGGGCGTCGTGCACACCACCGGCGGCTACCTGGTTTACGCCGCCATGACGCACGAGATCACCTTCGACTACCACGAGGGCGACGTCTACTGGTGCACCGCCGATGTGGGCTGGGTCACCGGCCACAGCTATATCGTCTACGGGCCCCTGGCCAATGGCGCCACGACCCTGATGTTCGAGGGCGTGCCGACCTACCCGGATGCCAGCCGCTTCTGGCAGGTCTGCGAAAAGCACAAGGTCAACCAGTTCTACACCGCCCCCACCGCCATCCGCGCGCTGATGGGCCAGGGCGACGAGTACGTCACCAAGTGCGATCTGAGCGACCTCAAGGTGCTGGGCACCGTGGGCGAGCCGATCAACCCCGAGGCCTGGAACTGGTACCACAACGTGGTCGGCAAGGGCACCTGCCCCATCGTCGACACCTGGTGGCAGACCGAGACCGGCGGCCACCTGATGACCCCCCTGCCCGGCGCCCACGCCACCAAGCCCGGCGCCGCGATGAAGCCCTTCTTCGGGCTGAAGTTCGAGGTGCTCGATCCCGAGAGCGGCAAGACGGTCGAGGGCAACCCCGCCGAGGGCGTGCTCTGCATCGCCGACAGCTGGCCCGGCCAGATGCGCACCGTCTGGGGCGATCACGAGCGCTTCATGAACACCTACTTCCAGCAGTACAAGGGCTACTACTTCACCGGCGACGGCTGCCGCCGGGACGCGGACGGCGACTACTGGATCACGGGCCGCGTCGACGACGTGATCAACGTCTCGGGCCACCGCATGGGCACGGCGGAGGTCGAATCCGCCCTTGTCGCCCACTCCAAGGTCTCCGAGGCCGCCGTGGTGGGCTATCCGCACGACATCAAGGGCCAGGGCATCTACTGCTACGTCACCCTGATGTCCGGCGAAGAGCCCACCGAGGAACTGCGCAAGGAGCTGCAGGACTGGGTCCGCTCCGAGATCGGCCCCATCGCCAAGCCCGACCTGATCCAATGGGCCCCCGGCCTGCCGAAAACCCGCTCCGGCAAGATCATGCGCCGCATCCTGCGCAAGATCGCCGAGGACGACTACGGCGCCCTCGGCGACACCTCCACACTCGCAGACCCCTCCGTCGTCGACGACCTCATCGACAACAGAATGAACAAG
>NZ_PPFE01000022.1 GCF_002917925.1 Roseovarius confluentis
ATGAGCCACAAATCAGACATCGAGATTGCGCGTGCGGCGTCGAAGAAGCCGATCCAGGAGATTGGCGACAAGCTTGGGATCCCGGGCGAACATCTGCTGCCCTACGGGCATGACAAGGCGAAGGTGAGCCAGGAGTACATCAACTCGGTCCAGGGCAACGAGGACGGCAAGCTGATCCTGGTGACCGCGATCAACCCGACGCCGGCGGGCGAGGGCAAGACCACCACGACCGTGGGCCTGGGTGACGGCCTCAACCACATCGGCAAGAAGGCGATGATCTGCATCCGCGAGGCCTCGCTGGGGCCGAACTTCGGGATGAAGGGCGGCGCCGCGGGCGGCGGCTATGCGCAGGTCGTGCCGATGGAGGACATGAACCTGCACTTCACCGGCGACTTCCACGCGATCACCTCGGCCCACGCCCTGCTGTCCGCGATGATCGACAACCACGTCTACTGGGGCAACGACGCCGAGATCGACACCCGCCGGATCGTCTGGCGCCGGGTCGTGGACATGAACGACCGCTCGCTGCGCCAGATCACGTCCAGCCTGGGCGGCGTGGCCAACGGCTTTGCCCGCGAGGACGGGTTCGACATCACCGTGGCCTCGGAGGTCATGGCGATCCTGTGCCTGGCCAAGGATCTCAAGGACCTCGAGGAGCGGCTGGGCGCGATGATCGTGGCCTATCGCCGCGACCGCAGCCCCGTCTACTGCCGCGACATCAAGGCCGAGGGCGCGATGACGGTCCTTCTGAAGGACGCGATGCAGCCCAACCTGGTGCAGACGCTGGAAAACAACCCGGCCTTCGTGCATGGCGGCCCGTTCGCCAACATCGCGCATGGCTGCAACTCGGTCATCGCCACGAAGACGGCGCTGAAACTGTGCGACTACGTGGTGACCGAGGCGGGCTTCGGCGCGGATCTTGGCGCCGAGAAGTTCATGAACATCAAGTGCCGCAAGGCCGGGATCGCGCCGTCGGCGGTGGTTCTGGTCGCCACGGTGCGGGCGATGAAGATGAACGGCGGCGTGGCCAAGGCGGACCTTGGCGCCGAGAACGTGGACGCGGTCAAGGCGGGCTGCCCGAACCTGGGCCGGCATATCGAAAATGTTAAGTCTTTCGGTGTCCCGGTGGTGGTGGCGATCAACCACTTCGTGACCGACACCGATGCCGAGGTGCAGGCGGTGAAGGACTTCGTGGCCGAGAACGGCGCCGAGGCGGTGCTGTCGCGTCACTGGGAGCTGGGCTCGGAAGGCTCGGCGGACCTGGCGAAGAAGGTCGTGGAGACGATCGAGAAGGGCGAGGCGGACTTCAAGCCGATCTACCCCGACGAGATGGGTCTCTTCGAGAAGGTCGAGACGATCGCCAAGAAGATCTACCGCGCAGACGAGGTGATCGCGGACAAGAAGGTGCGCGACCAGCTGAAGAGCTGGGAAGAGCAGGGCTACGGCAACCTGCCGGTCTGCATGGCCAAGACGCAGTACAGCTTCTCGACCGACCCGACGCAGCGCGGCGCGCCCACGGGCCACTCGGTGCCGGTGCGCGAAGTGCGCCTGTCGGCCGGCGCGGGCTTCGTCGTCGTCGTCTGCGGCGAGATCATGACCATGCCGGGCCTGCCCAGCCGCCCCGCGTCCGAATCCATCCGCCTGAACGACCAGGGCGAAATCGAAGGATTGTTCTAA
>NZ_PPFE01000023.1 GCF_002917925.1 Roseovarius confluentis
TCACCTTCGCCTTGTCATGCCCGTAGGGCAGCAGATGTTCGCCCGGGATCCCAAGCTTGTCGCCAATCTCCTGGATCGGCTTCTTCGACGCCGCACGCGCAATCTCGATGTCTGATTTGTGGCTCATGATGTGTTCCTTTGTCGCGTTTCAGCTTGGAAATTCTTCGCCGACCTCAAGGCCGACTTCGGATGCCCACTGGGCGGCGGGTGTCTTGTCCCCGCCCTCGGGGCGTACTCGTTTGACCAGGATACGGCCTCCGACGCACTGCACCTCGATGCCGTCGTCGGTGATGGCGCGGACCCGGCCGGAAATGCCGTCGCCGGGAGCGCGGGCACTGTCGAAAATTCCCAGCTTGGCACCCTTGTAGGTCGTCCATGCGCCGGGGGCGGGGTTGGTCCCGCGAATGAGATCATAGACCTGCCCCACCGGACGGTGCCAGCAGATTTCCGAGTGCCGCGCGGTGCAGCGGCGCTCGTAGGTGGCCTCCGCTTCGTCCGGCACGATATGCGGCGGATTGCCCGCGCGGAAAAGGTCGCAGACCTCCAGCACGCTGTCCACCGCCGCCGGGTAGATCTTCTTGAAATAGAGGTCGATCACCGTGTCGTCGGGGCCGATCTCGCATTCCCATTGCATCAGGCTGTCGCCCTCGTCCAACCCGTCCGACGGGTAGAACCAGCTGAAACCAGACTTGTCCGATCCCATGATGATCGGCCAGTTGACCGCGCTCGGGCCGCGATGCAGCGGCAGGAGCGACGGGTGAAAACAGATCGAGCCGTGCGTCGGCGTGTCCCGCGCCGCTTCGGGCACGAAGACGTTGACGAAGGCCATGACCATCAGGTCGGCGTTGTATCCGGCCAGTGTTTCCAGCGCCTCGGCATCGTCGAAATTCGCCGGCTGATGTACGGGCAGGCCCTTTTCCAGCGCGAACTCCTTGATCGGGTCCACCGGCTTGCCGTCCCGGTCGGGCTCGCAATACACGGCCACGACTTCGTCGGTTCCGGTTTCGATGATCTTGGCCAGCGCATCCTTGCCGAAGGCTTGCTGCCCCATGACGATCAATCGCATGTTTTTCCTCCCTTGGGTCCGGCAGCTGCGGATTTGCGCCGCATGCTACCGGTCTTTCCTTTTCTATTCCGCTGCGGTTCTCTGCGGGTCTCCCACGGCGCCGCTATCCAGCACCGCCTGCAGCTCGTCGCCGTCATAGCCCAGCACCTCGCGCAGGATCTCCACCGTGTGCTCTCCCAGAAGCGGCGAGCGCGTCACGTCCACCGG
>NZ_PPFE01000024.1 GCF_002917925.1 Roseovarius confluentis
TCTGCGGGTCTCCCACGGCGCCGCTATCCAGCACCGCCTGCAGCTCGTCGCCGTCATAGCCCAGCACCTCGCGCAGGATCTCCACCGTGTGCTCTCCCAGAAGCGGCGAGCGCGTCACGTCCACCGGGCTGTCGCTCAGCTTGATCGGGCAGCCCACCGACGCGTACTTGCCGCGCTTGGGATGATCCACGTCCACGATCGTGCCCGTCGCCCGCAGGCCGTCATCCTCGATCAGCTCCTTGGTCGACAGGATCGGCCCCACGGGGATGTTCAGCGGGTTGCAGATGTCCATCACCTCGAACTTCGTCTTGGTCATGGTCCATTCCTCGATCGTGCCGAAGATCTCGTTCAGCTTGTCCAGGCGCTCGGGCGGGGTGGCATAGCCCTCGGCCGTCTTCCACTCGGGCTTGCCGATCACGTCGCAGATCTGCTCCCACACCGCGGCCTGGGTGATGAAGTAGGTGTATGCGTTGGGATCGTCCTCCCAGCCCTTGCACTTCAGGATCCGCCCCGGCTGGCCGCCGCCACTGTCGTTGCCCGCGCGCGGTGTCGCCTCGCCGAACTCGATGCCCTCGCCGTACTGGCTGTATTCCTTCAGGGGCCCCGCCTCCAGCCGCTGCTGGTCGCGCAGCTTGACGCGGCAGAGGTTCAGCACCCCGTCCTGCATCGGCGCCAGCACCTTCTGGCCGCGGCCCGTGCGCTCGCGCTGGAAAAGCGCCGTCATGATGCCGAGGCAGAGATGCAGCCCAGTGCCCGAGTCGCCGATCTGCGCGCCGGTCACCAGCGGCGGGCCATCGCGGAAGCCCGTGGTCGAGGCCGCCCCGCCGGCGCATTGTGCCACGTTCTCGTAGACCTTGCAGTTCTCGTAATTGCCCGGGCCGAAGCCCTTGACCGAGGCCATGATGATCTTGGGATTGATCTCCTGGATCCGCTCCCAGGAAAAGCCCATGCGATCCAGCGCGCCCGGCGCGAAGTTCTCGACCAGCACGTCGCATTCCTCGATCAGGCGCGTGAGCACCTGCTTGCCGGTCTCGTTCTTCGAGTTCAGCTCGATCGAGCGCTTGTTGTGGTTGAGCATGGTGAAATAAAGGCTGTCCGCGCCCGGCACATCCACCAGCTGCTGCCGCGTGGCGTCGCCCACGCCCGGCCGCTCCACCTTCAGAACATCCGCCCCGAACCACGCAAGAAGCTGCGTGCAGGTCGGACCCGACTGAACATGCGTGAAGTCCAGAATCTTGATGCC
>NZ_PPFE01000025.1 GCF_002917925.1 Roseovarius confluentis
CCGGTGGACGTGACGCGCTCGCCGCTTCTGGGAGAGCACACGGTGGAGATCCTGCGCGAGGTGCTGGGCTATGACGGCGACGAGCTGCAGGCGGTGCTGGATAGCGGCGCCGTGGGAGACCCGCAGAAGGTTGCTGCGCAGTAAATTCGCATCGTCGTGGGCGGGACGGTGTGCGGTCCGCCCACGGCAAATCGCCTAAGGTGACGCATGAGCTTCGTGCGATAAAGATTTGATTAAAAGTAATTCTATATAATTTGCTCGCGCGGTTGCGCACAGTATTTACGATCGTGGCCCGGGGTCAGCCAAGAAAACCTTGCAAAGAGTCCGGACATGTTATTTGTTGCCTTAATGCGCAACTTTATTTCGCGCGTTGGGCGGTGCATGCAATTAAATACCATTGTATACACCGCCGGCTGATTAGGAGGATCGGCTCAAGTCCGGCCAAGACCGGAAAACCAATAGGGAGGATAACCATGAATACGTTTAAACTACTCGTTGCGAGTGCATCGGCTCTGGCATTGACGGCACCGGCGGCGCTGGCGGAATGGCAGCCGAAAAAACCGGTCGAGTTCATCATCATGGCCGGCACCGGCGGTGGCGCGGACCAGATCGCACGCCTGCTGCAAGGCCTGATCCAGAAGAAGGACCTGAGCCCGCGGCCGTTCATCCCGATCAACAAGCCGGGCGGGTCGGGCGCCGAGGCGCTGCGGTACCTGCAGGACAAGGCGGGCGACAACCACACCGTCATGATGACGCTGAACAGCTTCTACACCACGCCGATCATCCAGGAAGACCTGGGCGTCGACGTGACCGAGTTCACGCCGATCGGCCTGATGGCGATGGACACGTTCCTGCTGTGGGTCAATACCGACCGCGAGGACATCACCGATCTCGACAGCTTCAACGCGGCCGTGTCCGAAGCGGGCAAGGACTGGAAAGTCGGCGGCACCGGGTCGGGCCAGGAAGACAGCGT
>NZ_PPFE01000003.1 GCF_002917925.1 Roseovarius confluentis
TACCACGGTCGGGGTCGGACGATCCTGAAAATGAGAGAGGAGATCAAGAAACAGACAATCCGAAAGCGCCGGTTGCAGCACAAAGCCGCGGCCGCCTAAACTCAAACAGAAACCGAACCAGAGCCTCCGTTACCAAAACAAACGACTTGTCCGAAAAACTCTGAAGACGGACAGAGATCGGGCTGGTCGACATCATCACCATGGCGATGATCGCCGTGCCAGTGATGAAATGTACATCGTCGCTACGATGATCGACGTTAAAGTCTGCTCAAAATGTCATGCGTTTCAGGCATGCGGTCAAGTGAGTTTGCAATGTGCTCCCGCCAGCGAGGGCCGACATCCTGGGCCGCGGCATATGCTCGTGATATATCGTCAGGCCGATCCTCCGCCAGCGTTTCTATGAGAAACGCAGCCTGTTCCCTATCCTTGACTGCCTTCAGGCTCCCTGCCCCGTCGCGCCGACGATCCGCGATAATCAACTTGTGAATTGCGTAGCGCTCCGGACGCGGCACCTGGACCAGTATCCCTGACCTATAGATGGCCGCTGCATAAATCGGCTCCGCAATAAGGAAATTGAGGTAGTTGAGTGCCTGCGCGTTGACACCAAGCGCGGGTAGGTCCTTAACGCTCTCGTCCCCGAAAGCAGGCGTCAGGAACTCGACCAATTGGCCGCTGCCCCCTTGCGTCCATCGCCATGTCCGCCCTTTGTCGAGCCCGGGCACCGGATCGAACTTCAACGCCGAAAAGGTCTCGGCCAGACTTGGGTCAACTTGGTCCCGCAACGCGACGCTGAGCTTTTGGAACTGTGCGATGTCGATGTCGCCGGTGTTCGCCATCCCGCCCAATGGCAGCCGTACCCCAAGCTCGCCTTCATATAGGCGAAACGCATTCGTACCGACAATTGTGCCGCCCAATCTGAACGTCCCCGCATCTGCCATCGCAGATAAAATTGAGCCCGTCGCCCGATCGGTCGGTGTCATGCCTTCGGCACGAAGCAGTCGGACCAGGCGAGATTGCTCGGCCTGCCGCTCTTTGGCAGTTTCTTGCAGTTCTTCGATGCGGTCGATGCGTCCACGCGTTTCCTCGTTATCTTCACCGATATAGAAGAAACGCGTGTCGTGTCCGACGCGGCGCGCGGCGTACCAATACGCCTTGTTGCCGCGTTTTTTCAGCGTCGGCTTGCCTTTCACTCCGGAGACTGCTTCATCCCTTAAGAGACGTACCAAATCGGTATATGCGCTCATTGCGATGCTGCTGAGGGAAGGCATGCCTATCACTTTCATGTTTTGCTTGGCACAATATGCCTAGCAAAAATTTAAATTGCTAGGCATTTTCTCAGGCGCCTTATGGATCGTAGATATGAAACAGCCATTCAGTGGAATTCAAGATGCAACGCTGTATCCGGCTATTCGGAACGGTTGCTCAAAATTTAGGGTTGCGAGCTCAATCACCCACAGCTCACAGACTGTTTCTTTCTCAAATCTAAAACTTGCCCAGCCTTTCAGCCGCCACCGGGTTGGCTCATGCACAGCACCGCACACCTCCAGAAGCGGCGCATCATCGCTCTGCCGAGACGAAATCCAGTCCGATATCGAGCACTGGAGCGCTGTGCGTAATCCAGCCAAGCGAGATCAGGTCCACGCCCGAGGCCGCCACCTCGGCAACGGTCTCCGGTGTAACGCCACCTGACGCCTCGGTGATCGCACGCCCGTCGATCATGACTACAGCTTTACGCAGGGTGCCAGGCTCCATGTTGTCAAGCAACACGGCGTCGGCGCCAATCGTCAGCACCTCGGCCAGTTGCTCTAGCGTGTCGACCTCGATTTCGATCTTCACCATGTGCCCGATTTCGGACTGTGCTCGCTTGAGTGCCGGGCCGATTCCGCCCGCCAGCGCGATATGGTTGTCCTTGATAAGCACCGCATCGCCGAGCGAGAAGCGGTGGTTCATACCGCCACCCGCGCGCACCGCGTACTTCTCGAGTGCGCGCAGGCCGGGTGTCGTCTTCCGGGTGCAAACGATGGCCGCTTTCGTCCCGTCTACGGCACGGACCAGACCAGCGGTAGCCGTAGCGACCCCGGAAAGGTGACACAGGAAATTCAATGCGGTGCGCTCCGCGGTCAGGATGCTGCGTGACGATCCCCGGAAGGTCGCGACCCTTGAACCGGGCAGAACAGCGGCGCCGTCCTCGACATGGCGGGTGACGGCGATGCCGGGGTCGATCAGGGCGCAGGCCAGCTCCGCGCAGTCCATCCCGGCAATAATGCCGGGTTGGCGCGTGATGGCGGTACCCACCGAACAATGGTCGGCTGGGATCACTGCCGCCGAGGTCACATCCCCGGCCATCCCCAAGTCTTCATCTAGTGCGCGCCGGACCGCGTTTTCGATGACCGAACGGGGTGGCGGAGTGATCGCGGCCGTTTCCCGACCATCGAAGGGTGTGAAACGGTCCTGCATCAGATCGCCAGCATCCGCTCTACGGCGCGCCGGGCATCTTCAGCGATGGTCGGGTCCACTACAACCTCGTGAGTTCCCTTTTCCAGCGCGACCCGGATATTACGCAGACTGATCTGCTTCATGTGAGGGCACAAGTTGCACGGGCGCACGAACTCCACATCCGGGTGATCCACAGAAACGTTATCGCTCATGGAACATTCCGTCAGCAGGACCACTCGGTTCAGTCCTTTCTGCCCGACATAATCTGACATTACGGCGGTCGAGCCCGAGAAATCAGCCTCCGCGACAACTTCGGGCGGGCATTCTGGATGAGCCAGTACAGTTACTCCGGGCCACCCCTCGCGGATGCCGCGCACGTCCGCCGCCGTGAACAGTTCATGCACCTCGCAATGGCCATTCCAGGAAATGATTTCCACCTCCGTTTCCTTGGCCACGTTCCTGGCAAGGTATTCGTCCGGCACCATCAACACTTTGGGGACGCCCAACGACTCGACCACCTGTTTCGCATTGCCGGACGTGCAGCAGATATCCGACGCGGCCTTCACGGCTGCCGATGTGTTCACATAAGTAACGACCGGCACGCCGGGATTGGCCTGCCGCAACAGCCCGATATCCGCCGGCGTGATCGATTCCGCCAATGAGCAACCCGCGCCGGTATCCGGGATCAGAACAGTTTTTCCGGGGTTCAGCAGCTTCGCCGTCTCCGCCATGAAATGCACCCCTGCCAGCACGATCACATCCGCCTCAACTTCGATGGCCTGCCGTGCCAGCGCCAGGCTGTCCCCTACAATATCGGCGACCCCATGAAAGATTTCCGGGGTCTGGTAATTGTGCGCAAGTATCACCGCACGCTTATCGCGTTTGAGCTGTAGGATTGCCTCTATGTCCCCCTCCATCTGGATCCAGTCCGGTTCCGGGATGATCTTTGCGACACGATCATAAAGCTCGGGAAGGCGAAGTGCGGCCATGGGATTTCTTAATTCTCACTTTGAGTACATTTTCACATGGAATATGCTCCAATTGAGATTAAGTCAACTCCCCTTCCCGTCTGGACCTGACTACCGCGAGACCGGCAAACGTACACTGGTCAGAGCGCGCGCTTCCACAATGTCATTACGGTACCGAAACAGCTTGGCCGGCCGCCCCCGCATGTCGCCCGACATTTCTCCGGTTTCTTCGATCAGCTCCTGTTGGCTGATTTGCCTCCGAAAATTCGGTTTGTGCAACGGCAGACCGGACAGAGCCTCGACCGTGCGCTGCAACTGAAGCAGAGTAAAGCAGTCCGGCATCAGTTCGAACACTACAGGGTGGTATTTGATTTTTGCCCGGAGCCGCGCAATCCCGGTCGCAAGGATACGCCGGTGATCTCCGGTCATGACGCGTCCGAAACCCTGCACACCAGATTGAATAAAGTTTTCGGTCAGCCCGGCCTCGAACATCAGTTCATAGCGCTGCAAAACAAGGTCCTCGTTCCAGGCCATGCCATTCTGGCCGAACAGGAAGTTGATGCGCTGACAACGCAATTCATCGCCTTGCGCCCAATGATGCAGCCTTGCGTACAGCTCGCCCAGAACCTCCGGTCGGGCCGTACGATGATCTTCCCACGGGAAATAGTCATACCATCCGCGCCATTGCGGCCGGTCGGCGCCGAGGGCGTCCTGTTCGCGGACAAGGCCGAGATAGCCAATGGATATCTGGCGAGCTTGCCCACCCACGCCCTCGGCAGACGGGGTACGATCACGATCACCAAAGGTGTAAAGCTGCTCGAGATATCCCACCGGATGCTTTGTCTGACTCTCAATCCAGACGCGAAGGCCACTCTGCAAACTGCGGTGTTCGGATTCGAACGGACCCGAAGGCAACGCATCGCCTGCATTTACAGTCATTACCCTGGGGTCATTGTCTGTGACCGCGACAAGAACAGCGATCAGTTCGGCATGTGCAAGCCCGTTCACCACGTAATCACCCAGTCATTGGTCTTCGTCCGAAAGCGTGCAGCTTGAAGGTGCACGTCTATGACGCTAACGGCTATCAGATACGCTTTTAACCGAAGATTTTGGTGCAGGCGATGGCAATGCACACTCCGACCCGGCGAAAACACTGTCGGCTGAATTGCCACCCAATCCCTGGATAGGATCTGGCGTAATTTGAACGGTTCTGTCGCAAACTTTTGGGTGTTGGGCAGGTTGCCCGTGTTGTGTAAGCAACTGGTCTTTGATTTTGAAGGCGGGTGCTCAAACATGACAATTGATTTCAAAGGCAGCCATTGTCCAAGATCGGTGATCTTGTACGCGGTATTTTTCTATATCCGCTACGGGGTCTCATATCGAGATCTTGAGGAAATCATGGCCGAGCGCGGCGTTGAAATTGATCACGCCACGCTGAATCGCTGGGTCGTGAAGTTCTCACCGTTGATCGCCGAAAAGGCACAGGCCAGAAAGCGGTCAACAGCCAAATCGTGGCGGATGGTCGAAACCTACATCAAGGTTCGTGGCAAGTGGACTTACCTGTACCGCGCAGTTGACCGTGACGGCCAAACCCTTGATTTCATGTTATCTGAACGCCGCGGCACAGCCGCTGCGCGCAGGTTCTTCAAACAAGCGGTTGGCACAAATGGTATCCCTGATCGGATTGCCATCGACAAGAGTGGCGCCAATCTGGCAGGCTTGCAAAGTTTGAACGTCATCCTCAAATTCACTCGGGCGGGACGGACTATCAACATTGTCCAGTCGAAATATCTCAACAATATTGTTGAACAGGACCATCGATTTATCAAGCGCATCACGCGGCCAAGCCTCGGATTCAAGTCGTTCCATTCCGCTGCCGCCACACTTGCTGGGATCGAGGCCGCACACATGATCCGCAAGGGCCAAGTCGGTCAAATAGGGATCTCGCCGTTTAAGCAATTTGCGGCCCTCGCAGAATAAGTGCGTCCTGCGAAAGGCGTTTTTCAAACAACCAAAAACTTTGCGACAAAACCTGAAGAACCTTTCCTTACTAATTAATTTCTTCTAGAATGAAATTAATTAGGAGATTCGGAATGCTTCCGCTTCAATCTAGACAAGTTTTAGGTGAACTACTTCTTAATGGCGCGCTTCCGCGTTCGGTTCTGGCCAAGCGGATCGGGGTGAGCCAGTCGGTTATCACGCGCGTTACGCAATCTCTGATCTCTGATGGGTACCTTCTCGAAGGCAGCGCGCTGTCCAATACGGCCGCCGGTCGGCGTGCAGTGGAATTGCTGCTCCGACCGGATCAGCATCATGTGGTGGGATTGGCTATAAATGCCTACAGGCAATCTGCATCGGTCTCGGACCTGACCGGGCGTGTCATCGCATCGCGCCAGATTCCAAGGATCGCGCAATCGGACCCGGAAAGCACTTTGCAAAAGCTCTCCGAGGTCGCGCGGGAGTTGGTCGCCGAGGCCGGTGTTCCTGAATCGACATTGCTGGCGGTGGGCGTCGCTTGTGTCGGCCAAGTCGACCGAACGGGGCGGTGGATCGCTACCTCGCCGGACCTGGGCTGGAACGACGTGGCCGTCGCCGACCTGGTCGGCGCGGACCTCGGTCTGCCGGTGTTCGTGGACAGTATGCAGAACGCCCTGAACGAAACCGAGCGGAAGTTCGGCAAGGGGGGCGGTATGCAGAACACGCTTCTCGTGTCTGTCGCGCTGGGGATCGGGGCAAGCTGCATCGTCGATGGAAACCTCCTGCGCGGACGACAGCCGGTGGTCGCGACGATGGGCCACATGCCGGTGAACGGCATTGGCCACGGATGCAACTGCGGGCGCAAGGGATGCCTTGCCACCGTGGCGTCTGGTTTCGCGGTGCTGCGCATGTTGGGGCTGGTGGAAGAATATGCCGCGCCTGGCCCGCACGATGCTGCACTCGTACCGATGCTGACCGCGCTGATCGAACGGAGCAGGGACGATGAGGCTGTGAGTTCCGCCTTCAGAACTGCCGGTCATTACCTGGGGCAGGCGTTGAAATCGGCGGTCACGGTGACCTCGCCGGACGCCATTCTGCTCTGGGGGCCGGTCGCGCAGGTCGATACCTATCGCGCGGGTATCGAGGATGCCTTGCGCCCCAATTCTTCCGATCCCTTTGGGTGGGACGGAGAGATTGTGGTGAGCGAAACCCCACTCGATCATGCTGCAGCCCGCCTAGCTCTGGACCGGTTCGCGTTCTGCACGCGGCCAAAGCCCAAAAGAAACTAAAAAATGAACCCAACAGGAGAGAAAAATGACTGGTAAGACATTAACACGGCGTGCGGCTCTTTCGGTCGCTGCGATGACCGCGACGGTGATGGCCGCGGGCCTTGCCCTCGCGCAGGACTTTCCCGACAAACCGGTGCGGCTCGTCGTTCCCTTTGGGGCCGGTGGCGCTACCGATCTGGCCGCACGTGCCCTCGCGAACGTACTGCCGGAGTATCTTGGCCAGCCGGTGGCAGTCGTCAACGTGCCGGGCGCGGGCGGTGCCGTTGGCGTGACCCAGATCATGGAAACGGACGCGGACGGCTATACCATGATCATGGCTGCCATCGGCGCGCTCGCGTTACGCCCGGCCCTGAGCCCGGACCTCAATTATTCCTACGACAGCGTGTCCTACGCGGCGCGCACCCAAATAAACCCGAACGTCCTGATCCTGCCGGACGGCGCATATGAAGATTTCGCTGCCTTCGCCGAGACGCTCGCGAATGCCGACGCGCCCATGCGCTATGGGACCGCCGGGGCTGGGCAGGTTACGCATCTTGGTCCGATCATGCTGGCCGAAAGCCTCGGGCTGGCCGCGGACAGCATCCGCCCCGTCCATTACGACAGCGACAACGGTGCGCTGCTTGCCCTGATGCAGGGCGAAGTGGATTTCGTGCAGGGGAACCTTCCGAGCTTCTCTTCGGCAATCGAGGCGGGGCAGGTGCAGGCCCTGGCGGTGACGACGCCGGAACGACTGGAGGCGTTGCCGGATGTGCCGACTTATGTCGAACTCGACCATCCCGACGTGTCGATCGTTGGATGGCGTGGCGTGGCCGGCCCGAAGGACCTGCCGGAAGACGTGCTGACCGTCTGGCAGGACGCAGTGAAGCAGGCGACGGAAACCGAGGAATGGCTAGAAGCGATCAGTTCGCTTGGCGACGAGGCCGGCTACATGCCGTCGGCGGCGTTCACCGAGTTTGTCGCGAACGACTATGATCGCTACCGCGCCATCGCGGAAAACATCGGACTGCGCTGATCCGCAGACCCGCCTTCGCCATTAGTCCAACCTGCCTGACAAGGATACCGTGTCATGAAACGATGCGCCTATTTTGTCATGCCCGCCATACTGGTCGCAGCCAGCCTGCTGGTCATGTTCTGGGCAATTCCCGTGCAGGTTTCGGTCTTCGGCGGAGGCAGCCCCGGCCTCGGCCCAAGGTTCTTTCCGACGGCGACCGCAGCCCTCGTCGGTCTTTTCGCCCTCATCCGGCTGGTGCAGGTTGCCCTGGGGCATGACCACGGCCTGGAGACGCCTGACGCGGATGCCGGAGACGAAGCGGACAGTACCTCGGTCCCATGGCGTTGGATCTTCCTTTCCGTCTTGGTCTTCGCGATTGTCTACGTCGCGATCCTGCTGATCGGGCTGCTCGCTACCTGTTTCTTCACGCTTCTCGGGTTCACGTATGCCTTCCGCGTGCGGAGCCACACCCAGGTCATCTCAATCTCAGCCATCGGCACGCTCCTTGTTTACCTGTTCTTTACAAGGCTCGCTGCGATCCCCCTGCCGCAGGGCGCAATCAGCGCCTGGCTTCCCTGAACTCGGATCAATTCCATGTCAGATATTCTCGTCGCAATCGGCACCTACTTTTCGGATCTTGGCACAGGCCTCATGGGCGGTGCCGAAATGTTCATGACCTGGAACAACGTGCTGACCATCTTCTTCGGCGTGTTCATCGGGTGCTTCTTTGGCGCGTTGCCAGGGCTCAGCATCAGCCTAGCGGTGGCATTTGTGCTTCCGTTCAGTTTCAGCCTGGAGCCACTGACCGCCCTGTCGCTTTTGAGCGCGGTCTACGTCGGGGCGATCTACGGCGGGTCGATCTCGGCGATCCTGTTCAACACGCCCGGCACGCCAGCGGCGGCCTGTACGACGGCTGACGGTTTCGCGCTGACCAAGCAGAACCGGGCAGGCAAGGCGCTTCAGATGGCCAACCTTGCGTCAATGGTTGGCGACGTCACCAGCACGGTGCTGGTCATTCTGCTGTTCCCGCTGCTAGCGCAGGTGGCGATCTATTTCAAATCGCCAGAGTATTTTGCACTCATATTGTTCGCAGTGATGATCGTCGGAAGTCTTTCGGGAAAGTCGCTCGTTCTCGGCTTGATTTCGGCGGCGCTCGGCTTCGCCCTCTCGACCATTGGCATGGACCCGATCGAGGGATCCGGGCGCTTTGACTTCGGGAATGTGAACCTGCTCAGCGGCATCAGCTTCGTGCCGCTGCTCATCGGAATGTTCGCGCTTCCCGAATTCGTGGCGCAGCTTACCAGGGCGCGCAGACACGACAAGCCGAGCGCGATCGCGCGCTCGGTCGAAGTGGATTCGAACGACAAGCTGACCCGCGAAGAGTTCCGGACCAGCCTGCCGCACATGGTGCGCGGGGGCTTGATCGGTCTCGTCTTGGGCGTGATCCCGGGCCTTGGGGCGACCCCAGCCGCTTTCGTCAGCTATGATCAGGCAAAGAAACGCTCGAAGGCTCCGGAGGCCTTCGGCACTGGCTCGCTCGAAGGGATCGCGGCGGCGGAGGCGGGCAACAATGGCGTCAACGGCTCCACGCTTGCCCCGCTGCTAACGCTTGGTATTCCGGGTGACGTTGTTACTGCAATCATGCTGGGCGCGCTTCTTGTGTTCAATATCCAGCCCGGTCCGATGCTTTTCGTCATGCACCAGGACCTCGTCTACGGTCTCTTCATCGCGCTGCTGATGTGCGATCTGGCGCTACGCGTTGTCGGTCTGATCTTCATCCGGCTCGGACGGCACGTCAGCCGACTTCCCACCAGTTACATCTTCCCCGGCATCATCACGCTTTGCCTCGTCGGCACCTATTCCGTCAACAACAACGTCTTCGACATCGGCGTCATGATCGCGGCGGGGGTCGCGGCACTCGTGATGGGCCGCTGTGGGCTGCCGGTGATCCCCCTCATTATCGCGTTCATCCTGGGGCCGATGCTGGAACGCGGACTGCGCCGGTCGCTGGCAGCCTCGCACGGCGACCCGATGGTCCTGGTCCAGAGCCCGATCGCCCTGGTTTTCTACGGGCTGACCATTATCGCCCTCATCTCGATCATAAGATCCAATCGCAAGCGCGGCTGGCCGCACAAGGCCGACGCTTGAATTCTCGATCCGAATCAAACTGCAATCTACAGGAATGAGTTACATGACCAAGAGACCCAGCGGTGCCCTTAAACTGAAAGCCTGCCTCGTTTCGGACACCCATGTGAACGAAGCAGAGGACCAGTCCGCGTCGCCCTATCCGGCGAACGCGCAGGCCAACCCTCGTGCACGGCACATCTTCGCGCAGATCAACGCAATCGATCCGGCGCTCGTTATTCATCTCGGGGACATGATTAATCCGGTTCCGGAATTGCCTAGCTATGCTCCGGCAGCCGAGAACTTCCAAAAGCTCGCGTCGACGCTCAACGCGCCGCTTTATCTCATGCCGGGCAACCACGATATTGGCGACAAACCCGTGAAATGGATGCCGGCGGGGATGGTGAACCCCGAGTTTTCGCAGCTTTACCGCGACACCTTCGGGCGCGACTTTTTCGCCGTGGAGGAAAACGGGATCCACTTCGTGATGCTGAACTCGCCTCTCGTCAACTCCGGTCAGCCGGAAGAGGCCGAACAGGCGGCGTGGTTCGAAGCGTATCTCGAAAGCAACGCGGGGGCCCGGATTTTCGTGTTCACCCACTACCCGCCGTATATCAACAGCACTGATGAGCCGAGTTCCTACGACAACTACGAAGAGCCGGGGCGGACCTGGTTCCTTGACCTGATCCGAAAGTATCAGCCCGAAGCCGTGTTCGCTGCGCACGTGCATAACTTCTGGTACGACCGGATCGGCGAGACCGAGTATTACGTGACGCCGTCAACCTGCTTCGTGCGGCACGACTATTCCGAGATGTACCGGATCGACGGAGGGTCGCAGAAGGGGCGCAACGATACCGCGAAGCTCGGTTTCCTTACGCTCGAGATCTTTGAAAACGGCCATGTCGCGAAGTATCACCGCAGCTATGGTCAGGGCATGGCGGAAGGCGCCGCCGCACCCGCTGCCCCCCCCCAACACCCGCACGTGAAGACGACGGCGCATGATCGCCTGTTCGTCGATCTGCGGCGTGGCTGGGCCGAGGAAATGGTCATAGCGCCCTCGGGGGGCGTGGATGAGTTTCAGCGTAAGGTCGCGCGCAACGATTATCCTGTCATGGCGATGTGGGAAATGGGACTACGCGGTCTGCGCGTTCCACTTCACGATCTGACCGATGAGCGTGTGCGGCGGCGGATGGCACTCATGGTCGACGTCGGTCACACCTTCCAAGTCTATCTCTACGGCATGCCCAATCCGGCGCAGCTTGAAGTTCTGAAAGCGCATTCGGACTTGGTCGATCGCCTCGAACTGGTGCTCAACTGGGAAGACGTGACATCGCTCGAAGACGAGATCCGCGCGCTGCACGAGGGGACAGGGTGCAAGATCATCCTGTCGCGCGTCAACCGCAAAGACGGAGCAAAACATTCCGGCAAGCAGTTCAACCACCTGATCAGTCACGGCTTCACGACACAGGAAATCGGCGAGTTGAAGTCCCTTATGGCCGCGGCGCCGGGTTTGGTGGACGGTTTCCAGTTCACGATCATGCGCGACGACGATCCGTGGGCCAAAGCAAAGGCGCTGAATGACTTCGCCGCCGATAGCGGGGCGCATGTCACGCTTTACGTGAAATCGACCGGCGCGAGCCCGGCGGAGGCCTTCCTCGACGAAGAGGCGAACACCGAACGGTTCGTGAAAACCGCGATGGCATCCTTCGCCTTCGACATCGACATTGTTCTCGATACGCTTGAGGACGCAGATCGCGGCTATTTCACACGCACCGGGTTGATCGACCGGCGGTTCAATCCGAGGATTGCGGCGATTGCGCTGTCGGAGCTGGTTCAAGCTGCGGACGGCATGGAGTGGAAAGCCGATTTTGATCGCCAGACGCTGACCGGTCCGGGCGGAGTGAGTCTTTCGGTTCAGGCGCTTGTCGATGCAGCCCGGAAACAGTACTGTCCGCAGGAATAATATGTGATGGCATTGCCAACTTGTTTGCCCACCGGCTTTCGCATAGGCAACCGACATTCGCCGTGGGCTGTTCACTGCGAGCGTTTCCGTCTGATCGTTGGTGCATGACCGGCGCTGGAGCAACGGGCGTGTAAGGCCTGGACGGAGCCGTGCCCTCAGGTCTTCGAGTCCGATCCGGGCTTTTTGTCAGCGGGAATCTCGACATTGATCTCGAGGCTTGAGATGTCCCTGCTCCGGTCCATCCGGACGTCGACATCTTCGATCTCGATATCGACGTATTTCCGGACCGCCTGCACGATGTCCCGCTGAAGGTCCGGCAGGTAGTCCGGTGTGCCGGAGCCACGGCTGCGTTCATGCGCAAGCAGGATCTGAAGGCGATCCTTGGCCGTCTGTGCCGACTTCGCACGGCGCGATCCGAGATTAAGGCCGAAAAGGTTCATGCCGACCGTCCAAACAGCCGGTGAAAGATCCCCGGGCGACGCTCGCCCGCGATCCGCATCTCCACCTCCTGGCCGGTTAGCCGCGCAACCGCGTCCTCGTAGGATCGGGACGCAGCCGATGGTTCGTCCAGTATGACGGGCGTGCCGATATTCGACGCGCGCAGAACAGCCTGACTTTCGGGAATGATGCCCAGCAAGGGCACTGCCAGGATTTCCAGCACGTCCTCGACCGTCATCATCTCGCCGTTCTCTATCCGCGTCCGGTCGTGGCGTGTCAGCAGGACCTGTGCCTTGACGGGTTCGGAGCCTTCGGTTTCCGCGCGCCGCGTCTGGCTGCTCAGCAGGCCAAGTACGCGATCACTGTCTCGCACGGAAGAGACCTCGGGATTGGTCACGACCACAGCCTCGTCGGCGAAATACATCGCGAGCTGCGCACCGCGTTCGATTCCGGCAGGGCTGTCGCAGATGATGTAGTCGAACTCCTGCTTCAGTTCGTTTAACACTGTCTCGACCCCCTCCTTCGTCAGGGCGTCCTTGTCGCGCGTCTGCGAGGTGGGCAGGATGGAGAGATTTTCCAACCGCTTGTCACGGATCAGCGCCTGCTTGAGCCGCGCATCACCCTGGATGACGTTGATGAAGTCGAACACCACGCGGCGTTCGCAACCCATGGTCATGTCGAGGTTACGAAGGCCGACGTCGAAGTCGATCACGACGGTCTTGTAACCCATCTTGGCCAGGCCGGCCGAGATGGCCGCGGCCGAGGTTGTCTTGCCAACACCGCCCTTGCCCGACGTGATAACGACGACCCGGCCGAAGGGCGGATCTTCCTTCAATTGCTCCGTCATGTGATCGCCTCCATGCATAGTTTCTCGTCTTCGAGGAAAATTTGCGCGCAACGCCCGCGTGCCTCGGGAGCGAGCGTCTCGCTGGTCTGGTAGAGACCGGCGACAGCCACCAGTTCAGCGTCGAGTTTCTGGCAGAAGATGCGCGCTTTCGCGTCGCCATGCGCGCCTGCCATGGCCCGGCCCCTCAAGGTGCCGTAAACATGAATATTGCCACTGGCGACCAGTTCCGCGCCCGATGCCACGGAGCCGACGATGGTCAAGTCACCGCGTTCGGCGACGACCGTTTGGCCGGATCGGACCGGGACGGTAACGATCTTGTTGTCAGGCGGTAGCAACTTCTCGATCCCACGCTTGCGGCGAGCGCCATCATTCGGACCCGGTGCGTCCCGTCCGGCGGCGACGATCGGAATGAGCCCCATGGCCTGCAGGGCCGGTTGATCCACGGGTCCCGCGTTCTGCACACCGAAAACCAGCAGGTTGCGTTCGCGCAGCGCCTTCGTGAGCCCGCGTATCTTGTCGGTCGTGGCGATGCCGGGGGCCTTGGCGAAATCGAGCACCACCGGAGCCTCGGAAAAGAACTGCGGCGTCTGCTGCAACTGTTCGTCCAGTGCCTGGTAAAAGGTGTCGTCAGGCGGAGCACCTTCGAGCCGGATGGCGAGTGCGGTCAGGAACCGACCGCGAATCTGGAATGGCTTGACAATCGCCGGCACGCCTTCGGGCCGGCCCCTGGGGTGGTGGGAAGACACGGTACTGCTCTGCTCCTGCTCTTATCAGCTAGCGACTCGACTCGCTCCATTTTTGCTCTGGCTATAGGGTTGGTCATCGAGTGCCACGCCGAAAATCGGATCAGGGCAGGTTTCAGCGGGATGCCGCTGTCCGCGATCGTCCGCGAGCGGGTCAAATGTCTCGGCGATGCTTGGATGACAATGATGGAATGGAGGGCGCCGGAAACTCGGCGATCTTGTGCTCGCGTATGGCCTTCAGAAGCGAGCGCAATGGGGCAAACCCAGTCACGCTTTTGAAGGTCGGAGTATCGTTATCTTCTTCATCAAGAGGATTCTTTGCGCCAATGTGCTGGTCAATGGGTCGTTGGTCGAGACGCCGGAACGGTCCGCATCCGGATGTTTTTGGATGCCGTGATAGCGCTCCAGGTACCAGACGATCCGTATCGGGCCGAGATGATACTTGCGTCGTCGATAAAGCACCTTGTCCTCACGCTCAGGCGGCGTCCGATTGGCATGCCACTTGGGAATGGGCGGTGCATTGATCAGGCCAGCTTCGCCGCACTCCGCATAGGCTTGACGCCAACGGTAGAAGCTGGATCGACCTGTCCCGAAATAGCGGCAAGTCCTCGCGACGTGACCGGTCTCCTCCAGATGTCGCAGTATCCGCAATTTGCGCTGAATCTCGCGTTGATCTTTAGCCATGAACATCTCCTTCTTCCCAAACTTGGGAGATTAGAGAAAATGTCCCGCGCGTAACGGCATATCTACGACACATCCGCGCCCGGGTAGCCGATCAATTTTGGTGTGTTGGGTGTTCGGCATTGCCATCCGCTTGACTCCAAACGCAATCCATAGGAGAGAACGCGATTATATTCCGGTCGAACTCTTGGCGCGCGTCTGCGATGGCGTGAGATCAGAGCAGAGCCACCGAAAACCAAAGCAAGGTTCTCCCCAGCTATCCAATGAAATGATGCGCGCGCCTTCGCGAGTGAAGCACGTGCGCCGAACGCATGGGACAGCACATGAACCACAAGAAACTTTCCTTCCTCCGTCCGATACCGCATCTCACCCGCGCCCTTGCTCTTTCCAGCGTCGCCCTGCCCGGTATGGCACTTGCGCAGGACGACGGCGCGCATGACCTCGGCACGCTGGTCTTGACCGCCGCCGGGTTCGAGCAGTTGCTGACCGACGCGCCCGCCTCGATCACCGTGATCGACGCCGAAGACTTCGAGGGTCGCTCGGTCGAGACCATCGCCGATCTTCTGCGCGACACCGCCGGTGTCTCGGTCGAAAAGGGCGGCAAACTCGGTGGGGACAACATCACCATTCGCGGCCTTGGCGAGGATTACGTCCTCATGCTGATCGACGGCAAGCCCATCGGGGCCTCGCAGGATGCTTTCTACAACGGGTGGGGCACGGGCCAGCGCAGCGGTTACCTGCCGCCCGCCTCGGCCATCGAACGGATCGAGGTCATCCGTGGCCCGATGTCGTCGCTCTATGGCTCGGCGGCCTCGGGCGGGGTGATCAACGTCATCACCAAGAACGTGCCCGACAAATGGGGGGGCAGTGTCACGTTGGGTTACACCGCGCAGGAAGACAGTGCGAGCGGCGACGGGTATGCCGGACGCTACTATGTCAGCGGACCGATCCTGTCCGACAAGCTGGGGCTCACCTTTTACGGTCAGCGCTTCGAACGGTACCGCGACAGCTTTGCTGGCGGCTACCCGGGCGGCACCCGGGACACCCACGGGGTCAAGCTGGACTGGGGCGTCACGGAAAATCAGGACCTGCAATTCGAGTACAACTACACTTGGCAGGACTTCGAGAACACGACAGAGAATGCACCCGGCAATGTTGGCTCCGTCCAGAACGAACGCCAATACGGCGCCGTTACTCATGAACTGCGTTGGGGCCAGGGCATCCAGACGACAAGCTTCCTGACCCGAGAAATCGTCGACATCACCAATGGAAACCTCGGCTCGCGTTACGAGCAGACCAACTTCAACACCAAGACGGTGGTGCCGCTGCAAAGCCACATGCTGACCTTCGGTTTCGACTACAAGGACGAGCGCACGCGGCATGACGCGGGCCGGTTCGCGGGATCGATCGACACCGATCTCGACCGCTGGCACTACGCGGTCTTCGCCGAGGACGAATGGAGCCTTACGCCCGATTTCAACCTTACGCTGGGCCTGCGCTGGGACCGGAACGAGAATTACGGCGATGCGCTCACCCCCCGCCTTTACGGGGTGTATTCGCTGAACGACAACCTAACGCTCAAGGGCGGTGTCAGCGGCGGCTACCTCGTGCCCGAGCTCAAGCAGGCCGATTCCAATATCGTTGAACCGGCCGGACGCGGCGCCGGCTGGGATCGGGGTAACACCGACCTGCAACCCGAGGAAAGCCTCAACTACGAGCTTGGCTTCGTCTATGACGGCGCCGGCGGCATTCAGGCCAGTGTGGTCGCCTTCCATACCGAGTTCCGGGACAAGATCGACCGCGAATTCATCTGCCAGTCGCCCCCGGGCACACTGGCCTGTTCCTACAATGGCCAGACGCGCGAGTGGATCCAGCAATACGTGAACCGTGACAAGGCCGAGCTGCGCGGCATCGAGGCCACGCTCGATTTTCCGGTGGGCGCGGTCGATGTCGGCATGAACTACACCTACTCGGACACCGAGATCACATCGGGGACGGCGGCGGGCCAACCCTTCAGTGACGTGCCGAAGCATATCTTCAACGTCGGGCTCGACTGGCAGGCGACGCAGGATCTGGCCCTCTGGGCCGATGCAACCTATCGCAGCGAAGCGTTCACCAACGGTTTCAGTCGCGGGGCGGGCACCCGCACGCCGCCCTACACCCTGGTCGATATCGGGGCGAACTACGATTTCACTGACAGCGTGCGAGGTCACCTGACCGTCTACAACGCCTTCGACAAGACTATCGAAGACGAGACCTACAACAAGACTCTCGACGGCCGTCACTACTATTTCGGCGTCACCAAAACGTTTTGATTGCGGACCGAACCGCACCTCGCAGGAGTCATGAAAATGAAAAGGTTTTTGCCGGTCGCACTCGTGTTGGGACTGATGGCCATGTTGCACCCCGCAGGATCGGCCAGCGCCGAGGTGGTGGATTTGAGTGATGCTCCGGCCTATCCGGAAATCACCGTCACAACCGAAAGCGTAACTGGCTCCCGCGACATCGTGCTGCTGGGGGCGGACCTGGTTGAGATCGCCATCGCACTTGGCGCGTCCGACCGTGTCCTGGCCCGCCATCTTGCACCGGGGCTGACCGGTGTTGACGACATACCCCACGTCTTCCGCGAGCGTCCGGGCATCGAAGGCATCGCGGCCATGCGGCCGGGCACCGTGATCGCGTCAAACATTCGGTTCGACTCGCTGCGCAACGGGCTGGAACAGATAGGAATCCAGACCGCGCTGATTGACCGAACACTTCCTGCCACCCAAAAGGTGCGCCGCCTCGCCGCGCATCTCGGCGCCGAGGACCGCGGCGAGGCGCTTGTCGCCGCGATCGAGCAGGAATACGCAAATGCCCCGACTGTCACCGCGCCCGATGGCGAAAAGCTCCGGATCATGCATGCGTCCAAGGCGGGCGCAGGCGGTAACTTCTCGGTCGGCGGGTCGGGAACAGCGGTGCACAACCTGATCCAACGGGTCGGCGGGATCAACCCGGCGGCCGAGATCGGCAAGGACCGCTACAGAGGCGTCACGCCCGAGGGCATTCTGCTGATGAAGCCGGACGTGGTACTGATCTCGGCCGAGGAGATGGATGTTTTCGGCAACCTGGATCGTTTCTGGACGGAATATCCGGGCATTGCGCTGACGCCCGCAGGCCGCAACAAGCGCATCATCATAATGCGAGACATGCACGTTCGAGCCGACGCCGCTTCCAGCGGTATCGCGACGCGCGCATTGAGCGAAGGCCTGGCACAGATGTTCGAGGAGCAATGAGCAGCGTCGAAAACGTAGCTCCGCAGCAAAGGCGTGCCAGCCGAACCCCGGTCCTGGCCACCCTTGTCGGCATCGCGTTCTGCGGCGTGCTCGTCGCTTCGGTGGCGATGGGGCCGATGATGCTTTCGGTTTCCGACGTGCTGGGTGCGATCGGTGCACGGTTCACCTCCAGCCCGGTCTCCGACACGCAAGAGCTGAACATGGCCGTGGTATGGGACCTGCGCCTCGCGCGGTCCGTCACGGCAATCATCGTCGGCGCCTGCCTTGCCACCTGCGGAGCGGCGATGCAGGGTCTGTTCGGCAATCCGCTGGCCGATCCGGGCATCGTCGGGGTGTCGGCGGGCGCATCTCTGGGCGCCATTGCGGTGGTCGTTCTTCAGATATCGGTTTTCGGGATCTGGACACTCCCGCTCGGCGCGTTCGTTGCCGGTGTCGGTACGACCTTCCTAATCTACGTCCTCGCTCGTCCGGGACGGGAAGGCGCTGACAGTTCGCGCCTGCTGCTGGTCGGTATCGCCATCAATGCGATTGGCGGCTCCATCGCAGGCTTCCTCACCTATCTTGCAACGACAGAGCAGCTGATGACGTTGACCTTCTGGTCAATGGGATCTCTGTCTTCGGCGCGCTGGCTGACCGTGTCCATCACCGTGGTCCCGGCCCTAATCGGTACCGCCTTCCTGCTTATGTGGGCACGTCAGCTCGATTTGCTTGCCCTTGGCGAACGGCAGGCACGGCACCTCGGCGTCGATGTGCGCGCGCTGCGGCGCAAGCTCATCGTCATCACAGCGTTGCTGGTGGCCGCCGCAGTGTCCTTCAATGGCACCATAGGTTTCGTCGGGTTGGTGGTCCCGCACCTGGTCCGTCTCATTATCGGACCGGGCCATCGGCTCTTGCTGCCGTTTGCAGCGGCAGGCGGCGGGCTTCTGTTGATGCTGGCCGACCTTGCCGCACGCACTCTCGATCCCCCCAACGAAATCCCGATCGGGGTCATC
The DNA here is from genome assembly GCF_002917925.1 of Roseovarius confluentis. Classification (GTDB taxonomy): domain Bacteria; phylum Pseudomonadota; class Alphaproteobacteria; order Rhodobacterales; family Rhodobacteraceae; genus Roseovarius; species Roseovarius confluentis. The sequence goes on from NZ_PPFE01000003.1 coordinate 18,725, forward strand.
ATGGGCTCGATTGGCGGACCGTTCTTCCTTTGGATGATCTGGCGCGGCGGTGCAAATGGCAGGGCGGCATGATCAAGGTGTCGGACCTCGTCGTCGGGATCGGAGGGAAGACCCTCCTGCATGGCGTGTCAATCGCCTGCGCGTCGGGCACGCTGACCGCGCTTGTCGGGCCGAACGGCGCCGGGAAATCCACGCTGCTTTCCGCCATCGCCGGTGACGTGACACCAGAGGCGGGGACCGTCCTGCTGGACCATCAGCCGGTCCACAGGATGCGCATCCGTGAATTGGCACAATTGCGCTCGGTCTTTCCGCAGGGGTCTGAAATCCGCTTTGGGTACAATGTCGAGGATGTGGTGGGAATGGGGCGCGCCTTTCGAGATCTTCCCCCCGATGAGGACCGCGCCGCGATAGCTGCCGCCTTGGCGGACTCCGAGGTCGATCACCTCCGGGACCGCAACGCACAGACATTGTCAGGCGGCGAACAGGCCCGCACCACCTTTGCCAGGGTGCTTGTACAGGAGGCTCCGGTCGTCCTGTTGGACGAGCCCACCGCCGCACTCGACCTGCGTCACCAGGAACGCCTGCTCGAGCGCGCCCGCGGGCTTGCCGCTTCGGGCGGAACGGTCCTCGCGGTCCTGCACGATCTCAACCTCGCTGCCGCTTATGCCGACCAGATCGTTCTGATGCGAAACGGCGGCATCGTGGCAAACGGCCCGCCATGGGACGTCCTGACCGAGCCGCTCATCTCCGATGTGTACCGCCAGCCGGTATGCGTGATGGCACACCCCGAGCGCGACTGCCCCGTCGTTCTCACAAAATAACGGAAGGACACCCACCTATGACAGCTCTGACAGATCCGACGCTCAACGCCGTCCTGAAGCGCGAGCACGAGGCCGCGGATGCAGAACGTGCGGCCCGGCGAGCGGCCTCTGATACCCCCGACGCCCGGGCAGATAATCCGGATTTCCGCTTTTCGGACCGAATGAAGACCGCCTATCTGGCCATCCGACCGGACCAGGGGCGTTTCCTCTACGGGCAGGTGGTTGCATGTGAGGCAAGAACCATAGTCGAGTTCGGTTCGTCCTTTGGCATCTCGACGCTGTACCTGGCCGCAGCCGCCGCCCAGACAGGCGGGCACGTCATCGGCACAGAATACCACGAGTCCAAGGCCGAAAGAGCCCGCGCCACATTGTCAGATGCAGGTCTCGACGCAGACATACGCGTCGGCGACGCCCGCGAAACTCTTTCCGGACCCGGTGCAAATATCGACCTGCTGTTTTTGGATGGCGCTAAAGACCTTTACCTTCCTATCCTGCGCTTGCTTGAACCGCGCCTGGCAAAAGGCGCGCTGATCATCGCCGACAATATCCCGACGGACCGCCAAATGCCGTTTCTAACGGCGATCGCTGAGCCCGCATCAGGCTACGCCACAAGCCTCATTCGGTTCGGCAAAGGCGGCATGAGTTGTTCGGTAAGGCTGTCGCCAGTGTAGACTGCAAGCCTTGGAGCAGAAAACCCTGGATGCGAAACTCGTCCGCGCCAGACATTTTGCGGTACGCCATGCCGTTTTCTGAATTGAAGCATGACCTGGAGTGGCATCTCGTTCCGAAAGCCAATACTTGTAAGGAACCGATGTCAGCTCGTAGAAAGGCGGCTGTTTTGAAAGCGGAGTGTATGATTATCCACCTTGAACGTGCGGAGGCCCGTCTGCCGCAGGTTGAAGCCACGAAAAAGACCGTGCCGCTTGACTCTCATGTTGTCAGAGCCGTGGACGGGCAGCAGATGAGCGAGGCCCACGCCGACGCCTATCGCCGGAAGTTGATGCGCCCGACCTATCCTTTCACCATGCGGTCCTCTGAAATCGCGGCCTTTCACAGTCACCGCGCCTGCTGGCAGAAAATCCTCGATGACGATCTGGACGCGGCCCTCGTCCTGGAAGACGACCTGCATTTTCAGGAGGATGTTTTCCCCAAGGCTCTGAACCTGGCGCTCTCGAACATCCAACCGGGGGATTTCATCCGCTTTCCCATCAAGCTGCGCGAGGAGAAGACGGAGGAGATCGATACATCGGGTGGAATCGGGTTGCATCGCTATGACCGGATCGCACTTGGCATGGTCGCGCAGCTGGTCACCCGTGATGCGGCACGCGCGCTGCTTGCCGCGTCCGAACAGTTCGACAGGCCCGTCGATAATTTCCTCCAGATGCAATGGGTCCACGACGTCCGCGTGCTGACGGTTTGGCCGTCCGGTGTGCGCGAAGTGTCTGCCGAACTCGGTGGCAGCATGATCGGGCGGAAAGAGGGCCTTTGGCAAAAACTGCGCCGCGAGATCCTGCGCCCCCTCTACCGGCGCAAAATTCGTGCAATGGCAAGGCAGCATCTGAATGCCTCGAAGTAGCGCCGAAGACCGCGTGACGATCGTCACGGTCGCGTATAACAGCACGGGTGTGTTGCCCGACATGCTGGCCTCGGTGCCGCAAGGCACACCCGTGGTGATCGTCGACAACGCCTCGGACGATCGCGACCGGCTGCAACGGATCGTCGCCGCACGGCAGGACACGACACGACTGGTCGAGAATGAGCGCAACCTTGGCTTCGGTGCCGGGTGCAACAAAGGTGCGGAACAGGCGAACACGGAATTTCTCCTGTTCCTCAATCCTGACACGGCGCTTGGCCCTGACACGTTGCAAAAGCTGATCGATGCGGCGGAACGGCATTCGGATGCGTCAGCCTTCAACCCACGAATTCTGGACGAGGCGGGCAGGGCGGTCGTGAAGCGCCGCACTGACCTCGTCGATCGCTCAAAGTGGTTGCCAAAGCACGAACTGACCAAGGACACGGTCGTTCCGGTCCTCTCCGGCGCCGCACTCTTTGTTCGTCGGCGCGCCTTCGAGGCGGTGGGCGGATTCGATTCCGGGATTTTTCTGTTCTTCGAGGATGACGATCTCAGCCTTCGCCTGTCCAGATCCCGGGGCCACCTGGTTTATGTGGCAGACGCAGTGGTCCACCATGCCGGAGGCGCGTCATCAGGCGGGTCGTTGAAAAGCGAGCGCATCAAGAATTGGCATTGGGGATATTCCCAGATCTACACCACGCGCAAGCACGGCATGCGCGGCAACTGCTATGCTGCAATCCTCAAGACCGGGATACGCGCCCTGTCACCTGCAACGATCTTTTCGTCCCGGCGCCGACAGAAGTACTTTGCGCGTTTCTCGGGGATGATCGCGGCGCTGCGCCAGAACGATAGCTGAATAGGTGCAGGTCCTCAGGCGAGTTCCAACACCTTTTCGATCACGTACTCGGTCTGCGCTGCCGTCTGTCCGGGGCACATGGGCAAGCTGACGACCTCGTTCGCCAGCCGCTCTGCAACCGGAAAGGCGCCTTGCGTATAGCCAAGGTCGGCATAGGCTTTCTGCAGGTGGGGCGGGATGGGATAGTGGATCACGGTCCCGACGCCGGCCTCCGACAGGCGCGCCTGAAAGCGGTCCCGGTCGGGATGTCGCAGCACGTAAAGGTGCCAGACCGGCTCGGCCCAGTCGGGCACGTAAGGAGCGCACAGCCCGGCGCGGGCAAAGGCGTTGGTGTACGCGCGCGCGATGGCGCGGCGGTGCTCGGTCCAACTGTCCAGAACCCGTAGTTTCACCGATAGCAGGGCGGCCTGAAGAGGATCCAGACGGCTGTTGATGCCGCGGATCTCGTTCTCGTACTTCCGCTCGGACCCATAGTTGCGCAGCAGCCTGACGGTCTGCGCGACATCGGCATCCGATGTGGTCAACGCCCCTGCATCGCCCAGCGCACCCAAGTTCTTCGTAGGATAAAAGCTCCAGGCCGCAGTGCCGACGCTGCCGATCCTGCGCGACTTGTAGCGTGCGCCATGCGCCTGTGCGGCGTCCTCCAGAACCTTCAGCCCGTTCTGTTGGGCCACTGCGTTCAGCGCGTCCATGTCGGCAGGCTGCCCATAAAGGTGCACCGGCAGGATGGCCTTGGTGCGCCCGGTGACTGCCGCGGCGGTGCCCTCGGGGTCGATGTTGTGCGTGTCCTCGAGGGGTTCGACGGGCATCGGCACCGCACCGCATTGACTGACGGCAAGCCAGGTCGCGATATAGGTGTTCGACGGCACGATGACCTCGTCGCCCGGGCCGATGCCCAGCGCGCGAAGTCCCAGGTGAAGCGCATCCAGCCCGTTTGCCGTCCCGATGCAGGCGCCGGCTTCGACGTAGGCCGCAAAGGCGCCTTCGAAACGCTCCAGCTCGGGGCCCATGACATAGCTGCCGGAATGCGCGACACGCAGAAGCTCGTGGTCCAGCTCGGCCTGTATGCCGGCCCGGGCCGCCGCAAGATCCAGGAAGGGGACGTTCACGCCGCCCCCACCGCTTTGAGGAATTCGCCGCGGTCGCGGATGTAATCCGTCTCGTCATAGGGGGCCGACGCGAGAACCATGCACACCGACCCGGAGGAGAAATTGTCCAGGTAGCGCCACATCATCGGGCAGACGTATATGCCGTAATAGGGCCGGTTGAGCTGGAACCGCTTTTTCTCGAAGCCGTCATCCAGCAGCAGATCGAAACTGCCGGACATCGAGATCACGAACTGGTGCAGGTCCTTGTGCGCATGCTCGCCCCGGTCGGCGCCGCCGGGAACGTCGTAAAGATAGTAGACCCGCTTGACCTCGAACGGGATGTGGTTGTTTCCCTCGATGAAGGTAAGATTGCCCCGTGCGTCCGAGATCTTGGGTAAATCTATTAGGCGACAGTCACTTAGCGGCAAGGGATTACGACTCGCTTCTGCATTGGTCCATGTTTATAAACCGCGCAACGACGATTTGAAATAGCCGGGCATCGAAGAGAGACGGCCCGGAACACCGGGCACAGAAAGGTTTGGAATGTCAAAAGATATCCTGATCGTGGGAGCCGGCGAGTTCGCGGATATCGCCTACGAGTATTTCACCGTCGACAGCGATTACAGGGTTGTCGGGTTCGCGGTCGAACGGGACTATCTGGACGAAACCGTCAAGTTCGACCTGCCCGTGGTCCCGCTCGAGGACGCCCCGTCGCATTTCGATCCTGGCAAGACTGACGCGCATGTCGCGGTGACCTCGACCAAGCTCAACCGGATCCGCGCGCGTCTGATCGCGCTGACGAAGGAGCACGGATATCACCTTGCCAATTTCGTCAGCCCGCGCGCTATGGTCTGGCGGACCGCCGAACTGGGCGAGAATGTCTTTATCTTCGAGAACAACGTGGTGCAGCATGGCGTACAGATAGACGACGGATGCGTGCTGTGGTCCGGCAACCATATCGGCCATCAGACCCGCATCCGGGAAAACTGCTTTTTGTCCTCGCATATCGTGGTGTCGGGCTATTGCGATATCGGCGCGCGCAGCTTTCTGGGCGTGAACGCCGCCCTGGCCGACAATGTGCACCTGGCCGAGGATTGTCTCGTCGGCATGGCGGCGGCCGTCACCAAGAGCTTCGACACCCCCGGCCTGATCCTGAACGGCAACCCGGCCGAGGCCGCCAAGGTGTCCTCCTACCGCTATTACCGGATCAAGCCCTGACATGGCCTGGGTGAAACAGGGCCATATCTTCAGCCCTGACGGAAGCCTGGAGTGGGCGCAGCATTCCTTCATGACGCCGTGCCCGTGGTTGCGCGACGAAGACACGATACGGATCTTCGGCGGGATGCGCGACGCACATGGCATCAGCCGCATCGGCTGGGTCGATGTCGCCGCTGACGACCCGACCCGGGTCAAGGCCAGCTCCACGGCCCCGGTGCTGGATCTCGGTGCACCGGGCATGTTCGATGACAACGGCCTTATCCTGGGCGATGTGGTAGAAGTCGCGCCCGACGAACTGCGGCTTTACTACGTGGGGTTCCAGCTGGTGGAGAAAGCGAAATTCCTGGCCTTCACCGGCCTCGCCATCAGCCGGGATCGCGGCGACAGCTTTCAGCGGGTTGGTTCGACCCCGGTGCTCGACCGCTGCCCCGACGGGCCCTTCATCGGCGCGCTGCACTCGATCGCCCGCCTGCCGGATGGCAGCTTTCGCGCGTGGATTTCCCGTGGCGACGGGTGGGAGGAGATCGGCGAAAGGCTTTATCCCCGCTATGATTGCTGGACGCTGACCAGCGACGACGGTGTCACCTTCGACAACGCGGCCGCGCAGCGCATCATCACGCCCACGGGCGACGAGTACCGCATCGGCCGCCCCCGGGCGACGCGGCTGGATGACGGCACGTGGGAATTGCGCGCAACCTCCGACACCCGCGCCAAGCAATATGCCGCCTTCCGCTTCACCTCTCCGGACGGTGTGGAGTTCACCCGTACGGATGATGTCGAACTGCCGCTGGGGGCGCCTGAAAGCTGGGACAGTGACATGACCTGTTATCCCGCGCATTTCGTGGCGCCGGATGGTGGCCGGTACCTGTTCTACAACGGCAACGACATGGGGCGGACAGGTGTCGGCTTGGCGAAGTGGCAGGCAGCATGAGCGGTGACATCGAAATCAAGCGCTACACGCCCGCTATTTCGACTTCGTGGAACGACTTCGTCGCCGCCTCCACAAACGGCACGTTCCTGCATGACCGTCGTTTCATGGAGTACCATTCCGACCGCTTCGACGATCACTCGCTGATCTTCGAAAGCGACGGCAAGATAATCGCGTGCCTGCCCGCGAACCGGGTGCGCGATACCTTGCAATCCCACGGCGGCCTGACCTTTGGCGGTCTGCTGATCAAGCCCTCGACCTCCGCCGCGCAGGTGGTCGAGATCTTCGACAGCCTGCGTGACGACCTTGTCAGGCAGGGGATCGGGGCGCTGCACTACAAGCCCGTGCCGCATATATTTCACACTCAGCCGGCCGAGGCCGACATCTATGCGCTGTTCAACGCCGGCGCTCGCCAGGTCCGCACCGACCTGAGCGCCGCCATTCCCCTGCACCGCAAGCTGTCGTTCAGCAGTGGCCGCAAATACGGAGCCAAGAAGGCGGCCAAGGCAGGGCTGACAACAGCCGAGACCACCGATTTCGCCGCCTTCTGGGATATCCTTGCAGAGGTGCTGGACCAGCGCCACGACGCGCGGCCGACCCATTCGCTGGACGAGATCACGCGTCTTAACGCGGCGTTTCCCAAGCGGATCCGTCTGTTCGCGTCCTTCGAGGATGAACGTATGCTGGCCGGCGTCGTGCTGTTCGATTTCGGGCGTAGCGTGCATTGCCAGTACATGGCCTCATCAGGCGATGGGCGTGACCTTGGCGCGTTGGATCTCGTGGTTCAGTCGCTCGTCAACGACACATTCGCGGACCGCGACTGGTTCAGCTTCGGGATCTCGACCACAGCCGAAGGCCGCGAGCTCAATGTCGGGCTGTCCCGTCAAAAGGAAATGTTCGGCGCGCGCAGCCTCGCGATTCCGCAGTATAAGTGGGATCTCGGCTGAGGCGCGATCGGTGTCGCTACGTCGCACCGATGCGCTTTTTGCGCCGCCGGGCCTCGGACACGCCGCGCGAAATGGCCTGCAACGGATGACGCCCGAGAAACGGCGCCAGTCCGGCCCAGCCTTTCTCGATAAAGGCCGCGCGCACTTCGCCATCGGCCACGCGGTCGGCCAGTAGCTTCGAGACCTCATGCGCAGGGCCCAGGCCAAAGGTCTTCGCGTCGGCGGCGCGTTGACGATAGACACAGGTGTTGCTTTCGATCTCGCGCAGGCGTTGCGCCCGGTAACTGTCCGGCGTGAACCTTTCGGGTTTCGTATTGGTCAGCCCCGATCCAACCCGGTAGGTCAGCAACGCCTCGTCAATGAAATGCACCCGGTCCTCGAGAGCGGCCCGAAACCCGAGGATCAGGTCCTCGAAGGTATTGTCGAACATCATCGGCCCGTACTTGCGGTAAAGCGAGCGATGCCACGCGCAGGTGGCACCAAGGTAGAGCGACAGCGATTTCGCGGCGGCCATCCGGTCCGTCGTCGTGTAGAACGTCGCCTTGCGATACAGCGCCGGCGCAGGGGCCCCGTCCAGCGTCGTCACGTCGGCATGTGAGAAAACCAGAAGCGGGTCAGTTGCGTCGAACGCCTCCAGGATCCGCCGGTTGCGGTGCGGGTAATAGAGGTCGTCACCGGCGGCGGCGATGATGATATCCTCCCGACACATTCCAAGGGCTTTCTTGAGATGTTCGTTGACGCCAAGGTTGGTCTCGTTGCGGTTCAGAACGACCTCGTGCGGCCCGTCGTACCGATCGACCACCTCTTTCATGCGCAGGAACGTATCGTCGCGCGAGGCATCGTCCGAAAGAACGATCTGCATCGGTGCGCAGTCCTGCTGCAGCGCGCTTTGCACCGTTTCGGCAACATGATCTTGCTGCTGATAGGTCAGAAGAAGACACGTGGCCTTCGGGGGGCTTGGCATCGGGCGGCCTGCCTTGGAATTGGGTCGTCTGCTCAGAGCGCGTAGCAGATGACGTCCGTCCCATCAACGCCATGCGCCCGCAGGTAGATGCGCCTGTTCGGCAACAGCCGTGCCATCAGGAGGGGCAGTCGCCATAAATCCTCGGGGGCGTGGTAAACGCTGACGGCCAGCTTGGGGTTGTTGTCCGTCACATGCTCCGCCGAGCCGCTGAGCGCGTCCCACTCGGCACCTTCGATATCGAATTTTGCATAGACTGGCTGCCCGGCGGGCATCACGTCGGCCAGCCTCTTTACCGGCATAGAGACAGCGCCGCCTGTATCGAAGGACGCGCTCATGTCAGCCGTGGCATTGAAGGACAAAATACCCGCCCTCGCGCCAAGGCCGCAATTCAGCGCAGTTACGCGATGGCCGAGGCTCTGATCCTTGATGCTCTGTTCCAACCGCGCAAGGTTCTGCGGGTCCGGCTCGATACAGACTGCCCGGCCGAAAAGACCTCCGGTGTGGTCCAAAAAGTGTCCCAACGTGTCGCCGTCATACGCACCTGCGTCGATAAAGACGACATCCGGGTTCAGGCTGATATCAAGGTCCTTCGGGAAGTATATATCGTCCAGTCGTGGAGCGGGAAGCCGGGTGAAGTCGAGGGACATGCGCCAAGCGACCTGCATGGCAAACGTATCGCGCGAGATATCGTCGGCCCAGAGCGCATCGCATTCCAGAATACTGTCTTTTTCGTGCAGGACATTCTCGGGTGCCATTACATTGCAAAGACCCGAAAATTCCTCGGGAAAGAGCCAGCTCAACAGCATGAAACTCTCGGCCTTCAGTCCGGTCTCTGCCAGAAGGGCCTGTGCCTGCACGAAAGTCAGCTTGGGATTGAGAACCGTGACCAGCACGGTGGCGTCGGATTCGAGCGCTTCCGCGGCCTGCTGCCGGCCAAGGACCCGCAGCCCGTCAATCGTGGTGCCCTGCTTGGCGGGCGTGTCGTCGATGAACGCAACCGGCTCGACACCGGCGCGGCGTAGGCGTTTCACGACTTCACGTCCAGTATTGCCCGCCCCGAAGAGGGCGATGTTGCCCATGTCTGGCAGCGCCGCGTCAAGCCTGCGACCGCATCGTGCCCGGGCCTCATCCGGTGTTTCGGACAGGATGGCGTTCAGATCGGTCTGCATCGCTCGCGACAGGGCCACTATTGGCGTCCCTCGGCCGCCCGGGCTGCTTCGATCTTGCCTTCACGCCATTCCTTGACGCTCTTTGGGATCTCGTATTCGAATCCGAGGTAGTCTCGCACCTTCGGATCCTCGACTTCGACGCCTCGCTGCTCGAATATCTCCTTGAAATTGTACTGCTGGCGAAGCATTGGCGGCGTGATGATGTGATTGACCGCGCGGCGAACCCCGTTCGAGCTGTTCTTGCCCGTGCGATGGTACAGCATGGCGTCGAAGAAAATGATTGTCCCGGGCGGGCATTTCACGACCTTCTGGTGGACGCGGACGAATTCGTCCGACGGGAACGTCTCGAAGAGATGCGTCCCGGGCAGCACATAGGTTCCACCGGTCACTTCATCGAACGGATCAACTGCCAGCAATGCGCTCAGGGCCAGCGGCCGGGAAGACGTGTAGTGCTGGTAGTTCAGGTCACGATGCCAAGTGAATTGGTAGTGGTCGCGTCCTGGCTGGTTAAGGATGCCATTGTGAGACATCAAAACGTAATACTGCCTCAGGAATGCGGCAGCGACGTCCATGATGACAGGCAATGTGGCAATTTTCAGCATAAGCGGATCATAGGCGCAGACCGCACGTGCGATATTCGCATCCTTCATGAGGCGCAAATTATCCTCGCCACCGACCTCTTCAGCTTGCTGGTAATAGACCTGGTCCAATACGTCCCGGGCCTGGGCAAGTTCACTGTCGCCTAGTCCGCTCTGCGCAAGCGCATATCCATTGATCCGCAACTCTTCGATACATCTTTCAATATCACCGGAAGTCGTATTCTTCTCCGCCACACCGTGCGTAAGCACATTGGTGTCGAGACCTGTCTGATACATACCGTTGCCCCCCTGTCTTGGCGTGTTGCAAGGAAAACAATCACTGATGTAACGAGGTGAACAAGCTTTGGAACGGCTTGGATAGTATCACGACCACACGTGGCAATCGCAAGTCTAAAGTCCGGCCGGCAATGTCGACATTGATGATCGTGTCGAAATTACGTTTCTGGTGCCGTCCCGGGTATTTTCGCGGTTTCGGGGGTTTTTGGCGGTTTTATTGAATGCAAACCCTAGATTTGTTTGCGTACGAATTCCTGAACTGTCTACGGGAGGCAGGGGCCGGAGGTTCGAAATCTTCTCACTCCGACCAGTAAAATCAGGGCCCGCAGGAAACATTTGTCGCATCAGCCTGCGCCAGATTTTTCCGGCCCCAACTCGGCGTCGTCGTGGTGAAACCGAGTGCCGGAGCCGTAGCGAGATGCTCCAAGCCGGTCTACGGATGGTAGTCCGGCTTGGAGGGGAGTGTCGTGGCCTTAAGGGTGCCGGAACTTCAGGTCGCCCTTAGCTTCGTGCACCAGCATAATATTCAACACGCTGTTCCAGCCGCCCGATCATCTCGGCGAGGCCGAGAGCAAAGGCGAAAAGGATCAGGATCAGAGCCCAGAAATGGGCCATGAGAAAGTTCTGCGAGTAGAGTGCGAAAAGCGCTCCGACCCCGATGATCGAGACAAGCAACTGGCCGATGACGACGCCCTTGACGCCCCGGATCACGCCCAGCCTGAAGCCGGCAAGGATCTCCGGCAGAGCCGAAAGCAGGATGATTTTCATCCGGTGCCAGCGCGAGGCCCCGAAGGACGAGGACATCTCCATCAGGGATGGCGACACATGCAGGACTCCCGCCCGTGTATCCAGGGCGATGATCCAGACGGCGAACATGAAGACGGTTACGATTACCGTTGGCATGCCCATTCCGAAAAGGATCATGATGACCGGCACGAGCGCCGAAAGTGGCGCTGACAGGAATACGTTCACCCACATGTTCAGAAGTCTGTCCGCGGGTTTGACCAACCCCATGAGAAGACCCAGCGAGACGCCAACGACGAGCGCCAGCGCCAGGCCGCCGAGATAGCTCAGCACGGTGATGCGCGCTGCCTCAAGGAAGCTGGGCGTCGTGATGACGTCCGGGATCGCCAACAGGACGTCGCTGAATGGCGGGAACAACATGACGAGTTCGAACTGTCCGATGATTTCCCAGATGACGACCCAGACCAGCAAAGCTGCCATCTTGGGGACCTTGTATCCGTAGAGTTCCATGTGCGTTACTCCACGTAGTCGCGCAGACCGGCCCAGATATCGTCGATCAAGTCGAGATACTCCGGGTTGCGCCGGATGGCTTCGGGATTGCCGGAGCGGTCGATCTCGGGCGTCACAACCTGTTTCAGACGGCCGGGACGCGGTGACAGAAGAACGATCCGGTCGGACAGGTAGACCGCCTCCTCGATTGAGTGGGTCACGAGAATGAATGTCTTGTTCTCGGTCTCGCGCAGGCGGATCAGGTCCTCCTGGAACTTGCGGCGGGTCTGTTCGTCCACGGCCGAGAACGGCTCGTCCATCAGCAGGACCTCTGCCTCGACCGCCAGCGCACGTGCAAGCCCGACGCGCTGGCGCATCCCGCCGGACAGCTCATGCGGATACTTGTCCTCGAAACCGGCAAGGCCGACCTCGTTGATGTAATGGCGCGCCTTGTCTTCCCGTGCTTTCTGACCAACGCCTTTCAGTTCCAACCCGAACGCCGCGTTCTTGAGCACGGTGGCCCAGGGCATCAGCGCGAAGTCCTGGAAGACGAAGGCGCGTTCGGGGCCGGGGCCGGTCACGGTCTCGCCGTTTACGCGGATCTCGCCCGAGGTGGGTTTCAAGAGCCCTGAAATGATCTTCAGAAGCGTGGTCTTGCCACAGCCCGACGGGCCAAGCAGGCTGGTCAGTTCGCCGCGGCCGAAGCCAAGGTTGATGTCCTTCAGCGCGGTCACGGTTTCGTTGTAGACTTTGTGAATTCCGGCGACCTCGATGATCTGGTCCGCCTCGGTTTCCGCGACGATTGGTTGCGTCATGTGCATCAGGTGCCTCTTTTCTCGGGCCGGAACAGCTTGGTTTCCAGCAATTGAAGGAGCGAAACGGTTATTACCGCGAACGCCACGATTGACAGGATGACCGCGTACATGTGGTCGAATTGCGCGACCGACCTGCTGTAGGTGATCAGGTCGCCGATACCTGTCGGTGTGATCAGAAGTTCGGCCAGAACCGCACCGGAGAAGCCTTCCGCGACGCCAAGCCGTATCCCGGCGAACATCATTGGGCTGGCCGCCGGCAGTATGATCCGGAAAACCTGCTGTCGCCTCGAGCCCTGGAACGACTTGCACATGTCGACCAACGAAGGTGATACGTTGCGGACCGACTTGTAGCTGTTGATCGCGATGACCGGCATGGCCAGCATGACCACGGCCAATACCTTTGATGTCATCCCGATCCCGTAGACAAAGGTGATCAGGGGGATCAATGCGGCCATCGGTGCTGCCTGCATCGTGATGAAGACCGGCAGAGTGATCCATTCCGCATCCCGCCGAAGGCCCATCAGAACCCCTGCGCTTACCCCCACGGCAAGGGAGAAAACCAGGCCGATCACCAGGGGCTGGAGTGTCCGCAGGTAGGCGGAAAAGAGCGAGCCATCGGCGGTCATCTCCCAGAGCGCCGTCATGGTCTCGAAGAAGGTCGGGAAGGCGTAGTTGAAATTGGTCCGCCCGGCGATTTCCCACGCCGCGAAGAACAGAGCAAGCGACAGAAGGCGCCACAGAACCGGCGTGTTGTCCGCCAGCACGCCAAGGGCACCGGTCATGGGGCCAGCAACAGCGGTTGGAGATTGTGTTGTCATTTATAGATCCATCAGGGTCAGGGCTCACCCCGGACGTGCCGGGATGAGCACCATTGACGTCTTACTGGGCAGCCTTGGCCGCTTCGAGCGGGCCGAAGTTCCAGTAGTCGGCAGGGTCGATCTCTTCCGGGTTGCCCTCGACCTGGCCCGCCGCTGCGAGAAATGCGATGTCATCCTTCGCATTCTGCGGCTCACCCCCGTCGAGCGGATAAACACCGCCCTCGACAGCCTCGCTGTAGTAGGGCACCGCGTCGGCCACGGCATCATCCGGCAGGTCCGGCAGAAGGCCGTATTCCTCGCGCAGGTCCGCCACGATGCTTGGGTCGGCGTCGATGTCCTTCCAGGTCCGCAGCAACTCCTCGACGAATATCGCCAGATCGTCGCCACGTTCCTCGAAGGTCTCGGCATTGGCATAGAGCGCTTCGTCCGTCGCATCGACGCCTTCCAGCGGAAGACGCGCGAACTTGTCGCCGCCCTGTTGCTGCAACAGCCGGAAATTGGCCGCGTCCACGATCGTGGCGTTGATCGTACCCTGAAGCATGGCGCCCGCCCGCACTTCCGAGCCCGGAACATAGGAAATTCGGGAATACTCGATGCCGTGCTTGCTTTCCATCAGGCGCATCAGTGCCTCGGTGCCGGAACCGCGCGAATGAACCGTGACTTCTTCGCCGTCCAGGTCCTCCCATCCGGAATAGACTTCGCTGTTTACCACCGGGAAGAAAAGCAGGCTCGACATCCGGTAGAACATCCGGATCGGTGCCTTTGCGTTCTGGATAAAGGCATAGGGCGCGCCCACCCCGATATCCGCTTCACCGCCCAGAACCGCCTGAGAAGCGACATCCTCGGAGTTGAAGAAGGTCATCTCCATTGGCACACCACGTTCCTTGGTGCGCTCCATGGCGATCAGCAGGTTCAGGCTTTCGACACTTGCGATGTCACCGAAGGCCACGCGCAGCGGATCTTTGTCCTGCGCGAAAACCGGGCCGGCCATCGCCATTATCGTCCCCGCGGCGAGGCCCGCCACGGATTTCAGAATGGATCGTCTTTGCATATTCATCGTCTCCTCCCAAATTCGATGTTGAATGCCCGGTTGGCGGGCTCTGCGACTTGATCTGCTCTTATCCTTCGTCAAAGAGCCGTCGCGAGACCGACCCGAGATGGACGCGCATCGCGTCGTACGCACCCTCCGGATTACGCGCCTCGATCGCGACGGCAATCGCCTCATGCTCCCTGAAACTTTGGTGGTCTCGGTTCGGACGAACCGTGTCGCGCGTGACGCTGCCCCAGGCCACCGCCCGGCGGACCTGATTGAGCTGGTCGAACAGCGACAACAACAGCAGGTTATCGGCCGCCATCGCGATCGTGCGGTGGAAATGGTCGTCCTGCGCCTCGTAATCGTCCCAGTTGGGCGCCGACTCCGCGCGGTTCATGGCAAGGCGCATCCGCGTCATCGACTCGCTCGATGCATTCATCGCGGCCTCTCGGGCGATGGCGGGCTCGATGCAAAGCCGCGCGCGCATCATGCGGAACGGCGTCAACTGCCGGCCAAGCTGCACAAGCCCACCTGCGCCGCCCGAGGCAGCAGCGCCATTGGCCACAAAGGTGCCCTTGCCGACATGTCGCCAGATCACCCCATCCCGTTCCAGATGGTCGAGCGCACGCCGCAGCATCGAACGGCCCATCGCCAGCGCGCCTGTCAATTCCCGTTCAGGGGGCAGGCGGTCGCCCGGCTCGTAGCCGCCATCGGCGATGAAGGCCCGCAGTCGTGCCACGGCATCATTCTGGTCCGATGGTTCCGGCTTGCTGAGCAAGTCGTCTTGCGAAATTGGTGCACCAATTGATCTCATTCCTGATCGATTCCCAGATTTATCCGCAACCTATACTGCTTTCTTTCGAAAAAACCAGATTGGTTGCGATTGATCTTACCAATCCATATCGCTATTACAAGACACAATCCAAATTTTCCGGGAGGAATCGAATGTCAGACTATGTGATCCCCACGCCACCCGTCGTTGCGCTGCCCGTCGCGGGCAATGCGGCGAAGTTTCCGGTGCGACGCGTTTATTGCATCGGCCGGAACTATGCCGCTCACGCCATCGAGATGGGCCATGACCCGGATCGCGAACCGCCTTTCTTCTTCCAGAAGAACCCTGACAACCTGGACCCGTCCGGCATTTTTCCGTATCCGGACCATTCCTCGGATGTTCATTTCGAGGTCGAGATGGCGGTGATGCTGAAATCGGGCGGCGATAAAATCTCGATCAAGGACGCGGAAAGCCATATTTTCGGTTATGCGCTGTCGCTCGACATGACTCGTCGTGACCTGCAGGGAGAGCAGAAGAAAATGGGCCGGCCGTGGGAAATCGGCAAGGCGTTCGAGCGCTCCGCGCCCTGCGGTCCGATTCATCCGGTTAGCGAGACGGGCCTGCTGAACGAAGGTCGCATCACGCTGTCGGTCAACGGAGAGGTTCATCAGGAGGGCGACTTGAACCAGATGATCTGGAAGGTGCCCGAGATGATTTCCTACCTGTCCGACTACTTCACGCTCGCTGCCGGCGACGTGATCCTCTCCGGCACGCCCGCCGGCGTGGGGCCGATCAATCGCGGCGACGAAATGCTGATGGCTGCCGACGGTCTGGGCGAAGTCAAGATCAAGGTAGAATGATACCGCGCCTGCCCACGGCGCCGGCCATGGGCAGGCTTTTCTAACCTGAGACGCATTGTGGACGACCGGGTCACCCTTGCATCGGGCCGTCCCAGAATTCACAGAAATCACTGATTTTATTGGTGAATCACCAAAGCTGGTCGTGGCCTTGCCTGGCACCTGATCCGGCGCAAGGGTGATCCGGCGTCATGTCCGGACGAGAATCATGCGCCTTCTTGAATCCCTACTGAAAAACTCGACTATTGCATCGTCCGACTTATTCCGTCAGGAATTTGGCAGAGCGCAATCGGTCCAGCGAAAGATGCAGGATGACCAACGCTGATTCGCAACCCGGTGAGATCTGCCGAAACGCGCTGCTTCAGCTGGCAGTCTACGGCATTGCCGGACGGGGTCTGTCGGTCGAGCGGCTTCTGGATCGCATGGCAGGCCCGGATTGCCCGGACGATGAAGCCACGCCGCGCCGCCTTGGAACCCAATAGAGGACAAAGAGATGCTCCGCACCGTATTGACCACCACTGCCATCGCGACCGCGATGTCGGGACCCGCCCTGGCGCAGTCCGCGACAGAAGTGCTCGACACCTATGCCGATATCGCCGAGGCGAACTACGGCGACAGCCTTGAGGCCGCGCGTGTGCTGCAGGACGCTGTGAACGCCCTGATCGAGACTCCGTCGGCGGACACCATGGCCGCAGCCCGCGAAGCCTGGCTGGAGGCGCGTGTTCCCTACCAACAGACCGAGGTCTTCCGCTTCGGCAACCCCATCGTGGATGACTGGGAGGGCAAGGTGAACGCATGGCCCTTGGATGAAGGGCTGATCGACTATGTCGATGGTGCCTATGGTGGTCCGACCGATGCCAACCAACTGGCGGCGCTGAACGTCATCGCCAATCCGACCTTCACCCTGTCGGGCCAGGAGATCGACGCGACCGAGATCACACCTGACCTTCTGGAAAACACCTTGCACGAGGTGGATGGCATCGAGGCCAACGTCGC
This sequence comes from Roseovarius confluentis, assembly GCF_002917925.1. Classification (GTDB taxonomy): domain Bacteria; phylum Pseudomonadota; class Alphaproteobacteria; order Rhodobacterales; family Rhodobacteraceae; genus Roseovarius; species Roseovarius confluentis. Next base: position 35,688 of record NZ_PPFE01000003.1, read on the forward strand.
CACCGGCTATCACGCGGTCGAGTTCCTGCTGTGGGGTCAGGATCTCAACGGCCATGACGACGGCGCGGGCAACCGGCCCTGGACCGACTATGCGCAGGGCGATGCATGTACCAATGACAATTGCGACCGCCGGGCCGATTACCTGTCTGCGGCGACCGATCTCCTGGTTTCGGATCTGGAATGGATCACCGCCCAATGGGCAGAAGGCGGCGAGGCCCGCGATACCCTGATGGCCGACGAACAGGCGGGGCTGTCGGCCATCCTGACCGGTATGGGCAGCCTGTCCTACGGTGAAACCGCGGGTGAGCGGATGCGGCTGGGCCTGATGCTGAATGACCCCGAGGAAGAGCATTCCTGCTTTGCCGACAACACCCATAATGACCACTATTACAACGGTGTCGGCATCCGGAACATCTATCTCGGACGCTACGTGCGCACGGATGGCACCACGGTAAGCGGGCCGTCCTTGTCCGATCTTGTCGCTGCCCGCAATCCCGAGCTGGACACGGAAATGCGCAGCCGTCTCGCCGACGCGGTGCTGGCACTGGGCCGGATCAAAACCGCTGCCGAAGCGGGTTTCGCCTATGACGAGATGCTGGCCCGCGGCAACGAAGGTGGCGAGGCGCTGATCATGGGAGGCGTTGACGGACTGGTCGGCCAGACCCGGTCGATAGAACGCGTCGTTGCCGAGCTAGAACTGGGCGGGATCGAGATCGAGGGCTCCGACAGCCTGGACAATCCCTCCGCCGTCTTCCAGTAACCACACTCAAGCGGGGGTGCGGCGTGTCCGCGCCCCCGGCCTGTCGCACGACGTGAGACCCATGCGAAAGCCGCTGATTTTCCTGCTGCCGCTTGCGGCGGTATTGTCCATTCCAGTTGCCGCACACCTGTCCGAGACTGCGCCATGGTCGGGCTTGGCGGATGTGCATCTCGACATCATCCCGCGCACCGAGGCGGAGCGTGCACGCATTGCGGCGGTGACCGCGCGTCCAACCGATTTCTCTGCGGCCTGGGCATTCGAACAGAACCCCGCAGGCGGCCAGACCGTGCGGGCGCGCAACACGCCCGACGCCTTTTCCCAACCCGCCGCCAACCTGACCTTCGAACAGGAAATGGAGTTCAAGCTTGGCAATGGCATGTTCGAACGCGTCTGGGTTTCGGCACCCGCGTCGACGCTGGCGTCGGACGGGCTTGGGCCGCTCTATAACGCGCGCTCCTGTCAGCGCTGTCACCTCAAGGACGGGCGGGGCCATCCGCCCGAAGGGCCCGACGACAGCGCCGTGTCGATGTTTCTGCGCGTATCGGTTCCGGCCGCGGCGGCAGAGGCCGAGGCGATCCATTCCTTTATCGAGGGGACCTATCCCGTGGCGCCTGAACCGACCTATGGCAGCCAGTTGCAGGACTTCAGCCTGCCGGGCCATGCGCCTGAATATCGGCTTCAGATCGACTACGAGGAGATCGAGGTCGTGCTTTCGGGGGGCGAGGTCGTCACCCTGCGCGATCCGGCCTACACAGCTGCCGATCTGGGCTATGGCCCGCTGCACGAAGCTGCCATGATCAGCCCTCGCGTCGCGCCCCAGATGATCGGCATGGGGCTGCTCGAAGCGATCCCCACGCAGGATATCCTGGCTTGGGCTGACCCCGAAGATATGGATGGCGATGGCATCTCGGGCCGGCCCCAGGTCGTCTGGTCCGACGTGCACGAGCAGCCGATGCTGGGCCGTTTTGGTCTGAAAGCCGGCAACCCGACCGTGCTCGAACAAAGCGCCAGCGCCTTTGCGGGCGATATCGGTATCTCCAATCCGGTCCACCCGGCAGGCTCGGGCGAATGCACCGATGCACAGACCGATTGCACGGCGGCCCTGCATGGTGGCGACGCGGAGCAAGGCGGCCATGAGATTGATCAGGTCGGTCTTGATCTGGTGACCTTCTACAGTCGGACGCTTGCCGTTCCCGCGCGCCGCGACGTGGAGGACGCCCGGGTTCTGCGAGGGCGCGAAGTCTTCTTTCAGACCGGCTGTGCCGATTGTCATCGTCCGAACTACGTGACCCATCGGCTGGAAGGTGACAACCCGGCCAGTTTCCAGTTGATCTGGCCGTTCACCGACATGCTGCTGCATGACATGGGGCCGGGTCTGGCAGACAACCGCCCCGAAGGCCGCGCAAGCGGTCAGGAATGGCGCACTGCCCCGCTCTGGGGGCTCGGCATGACCGAAACCGTGTCCGGCCACACATATTTCCTGCATGACGGCCGCGCCCGGTCGCTTCTGGAGGCGATCCTGTGGCATGGTGGCGAAGCGCAGGCGGCCCGCGACCGGGTTGTCGATATGCCCCCCGCCAACCGCGACGCCCTGATCCGTTACCTGGAGAGCCTATGAGACTGCCCATCCTCGCCACGACGCTTTGCCTTGCCGCGCCAGCCCTGGCCGACGTGGAAAGCGCTTTGGACCGGCACATCCTGCCCGGCTTTGACGCTTTCGCCGAAAGGGCCGCGGTGCTGGCGGAAACCGCGGCCGCGGACTGCCGTCCGAAAGCCGTGGGGCCGGCCTATCAGGCCGCGTTCGACGCCTGGATGCCGGTGGCGGACCTGCGCCTTGGCCCCTCCGAAACCGGCGCCCTTTCGATCGCTTTCTGGCCCGACCCGCGCGGCTTTACCCAGCGCACGCTGACCCGTCTGATCGCCGAGGAAGACCCGATCGCCCGTGACCCGGAAGGCTATGCCGATGTCTCGATCGCCGCGCGCGGTTTCTTCGCGCTGGAAATGCTGATCCATGACCCGGCCTTCGCGGAGTATGCCCCCGGAAGCTATACCTGCGATCTTGTCACCGCCATCGCCGCGGACCTGCACAACCAGGCCAAGGCGCTGGAGGCAAGTTGGGAGGGGGAGTTCGCCGCCACCCTGCGCAGCGCCGGCGCTGCGGGCAATGCCACCTTCCTGACCGAAGACGAAGCCCTGCGCGCGCTCTACACGCAGATCCTGTCGTCGCTGGATTTCACCGCGCAAAAGCGGCTGGGCTTGCCCTTGGGCACCTTCGACCGCCCGCGTCCCGCGCTGGCCGAGGCGAGGCGATCAGGGCGGTCCGTCCGCAACGTTGTACTGGCAGCCGAAGCCGCGCATGGGCTGGCCACGGCTCTGGCGGATTGGCCGACGCCTACAACCGACGCCGCTCTGGAGACCGTGCAAACCGCAGCGGCGCGTATCGAGGCGCCCGCGTTTCAGGACGTGACTGATCCACAGGCGCGGCTGCGCGCAGAGGTCCTGCAACAGGCCGTCAACAGCCTTCGCGAGGCCATTGAGCAAGAGATCGGCGCCCGCTACGGGATCACGCCGGGCTTCAATTCACAGGATGGAGATTGAACGATGGCCACGCGGCGCAGTTTTCTCGCATCGCTCATGGCGGCTGGCGCTGCCCCGCGCCTTGGCTGGGCGGCGGTGGGCGACCCACACTACCTGGCCGCGGCGAAAGACCCCGACGGGGTCTTTGCGCTCTATGGCGTGTCCCGGGACGGCACGACGACCTTTCGGGTGCCGCTTCCGGCACGGGGTCACGCCGGGGCGGGACATCCGCGGCGCGCCGAAGCCGTGGCCTTTGCAAGGCGACCGGGCCGTTTCGCGCTGGTGATCGACTGCGCGACGGGTGCGGTGCGCCACCGGCTGACCCCGCCCGAGGGGCAGCATCTGAATGGGCACGGCGTTTTTACCTCCGACGGCGCGCTGCTGCTGACGAGCGAGCAGCGGGCCGACACCAGCATGGGCATGATCGGTGTCTGGGATGCAGCGCAGGGCTACACCCGGATCGGAGCCTTTCCCACCGGCGGCATAGGCCCGCATGATATTCGGCTCATGCCCGACCACGCGACCCTGGTCGTCGCCAATGGCGGCATTGCAACCGACCCCACGGACCGCAGAAAGTTGAACCTGGACAGCATGCGACCCAGCCTCGTCTACCTGTCATTGGAGGGCGTCGAGCGGGATCGCGTGGAATTGGCCCCAGAGCTGCACCAGAATTCAATTCGGCACCTTGCGGTCCGGGCGGACGGGCTGGTCGGTTTCGCGATGCAATGGCAGGGCGAGGCCGGGGCCGCGACCCCGCTGCTGGGCCTGCACCGGATGGGCGAAGCGCCGGTTCTTGCCTCCGCGCCCCTGGCCGATGAACTTGCGATGGACGGCTATGCCGGAAGCATCGCCTTCAGCGGGGACGGGGACGGCCCCGACCTGGCCATCACTTCGCCCCGAGGCGGGCGATTGCATCGGTTCACGGATGACGGCACGTTCCTGGGCCGCGTGACCCGCGCGGATATCTGCGGCCTGGCGCCACTCGGGTCGGGATACCTGGCCAGCGACGGGCTCGGCGGGCTGTTCGCCATCGACAAGGCCGGACCGCAAGCGCTGGCCCGGCACGACGTCGCCTGGGACAACCATATTGTCATGTTGTGATAGCGGGCGAACCTGAAACCCTCAGGTCGTCGCCCCGGACGCGCGGCACAAGGCTGATCCGGTCCGCGGCAGGCCGGCAGCATCACTCTGCCGCCGGCCGCCATTTTTGCCAGGGTCAGGTCGTGGCAGACGTCTTGGCCAGCGCATAGTACAACGCGCCGCCAAGGCAGGCCCCGATCACCCAGTTATACCCCGACAGGAACCCGAACCACGGCACCCAGACCGTCGCGACCGAGAAGATCGCCGCGATGGCAAAGACCTTGACCGCCGTGAGGTTCCAACCGTTGCTGTAATGATAGCGCCCCCCCGACATGTCATAGAGATCATCCACGTCCAGGATTTGCCCGCGATGCAGGTAGTAATCCACGATCATGATCCCGAACACCGGGGCCAGCGTCGCACCCAGCGTGTTGACGAACCCGCTGATGCCGACCTCGCTGATGAAGCTGGTCCAGAAGCCGCCGATGATCAGCGCCAGGAACGAGGTGATCAGCCCCGCCTTGCGAAAGCTGATCTTTTCCGGTGCAAGGTTGGCGATGCCATTCACCGCCGGGATGAAATTGGCGACAAGGTTGATCCCGACCGTGGCCGCAAAGAAGGTCAGCGCGGCGATGACCCCCAGCAGCACGCTATCCGTGCGCTCGACGATAACGCTGGGGTTGGTGATCTCCTCGCCAAAGACGACAGCCGCCCCCGCGGTGGTCAGCAGGGCTAGCGCCGAGAACAGGATCATGTTGAACGGCAGCCCCACCAGGTTGCCCAGCACCATCGAACGCTTGTCGCGCGAATAGCGCGAGAAATCGCTGAAGTTGATCATCACCGCGGCGAAATAGGCCACCATCGTGCCGACGATCGCGACGAAGCCGTTGAACTCGGTCAAGAAGGTCGCATCCGGATTGGCAAAGATCGTGGCGGTCGCGTCCAGCAGCTTGCCGTCGGCGCGTTGCCAAAGCACGATCAGCAGGCCGATCATCACCAGATAGACGAAGGGCCCGGCGATGTTCAGGAAGGTCTCGACCCAGTTCATGCCACGCCAGAAAATCACGATGTGAAACGCCCAGACGATGAAAAACGACAGCCAGTCGATTCCGGTCAGGCCCAGAACCTCCGCGCCCCCGGCCTCGATCCCGGTCAGGGACCGGATCAGCAACGCAACCGCGGTCGAGGCAAAGTAGACCTGCACACCGTACCAGAACACCGCGACCGTCGCCCGCAGGACCGCGGGCAGGCGCGCGCCGCCGGTGCCAAGGCTGGCGCGGGCCAACACGGGATAGGGGATGCCGTATTTCTCGCCCGGCGCACCGGACAGGTTGACCATCCACATGGTGAACAGCCCCGCGGCGATCAGCGCGGCAAAGGCGGTCCAGCCGCTGACCCCGTAGGAGATGAACAGCGACGCCACCAGCGAATAGCCGAACAACGACTGAACGTCGTTGGCCCAGACGTTGAAGATCGCGAACCATCCCCAGGTCTTTTCCCCGGGCTTGACCGGCTGAAGCGTGTTGCCTTCCGGGTCCAGCGTGGACCCGGCATGGCCGTGGTTGTTATCGATTGCAGTCATGGTGTCCTCTCTGTCCATCGACATCATTATTGTTTTTTGAATTGGCCCGGCGGCGTGTCGACTACCGCTGCCGGGATGCGCCGCTCAGCGCGGCAAGTGACCCAAGGCCCCGGGCGCGAGCGGCATGTGCCGGTTCACGTCCTTGTAAAGAAGATAGCGGAACGGCTCCGGCCCCCCGGCATAGCAGGCCTGCGGGCAGAACGCGCGCAACCACATGAAATCGCCGGCCTCCACCTCGACCCAGTCCTGGTTCAGCCGATAGACCCCCTTGCCCTGCAACACGTAAAGCCCGTGTTCCATGACATGGGTTTCGGCAAACGGGATCACTGCGCCCGGCTGCAGGGTGACGATGGTCACATGCATGTCGTGGCGCAGGTCGTCGGGATCGACGAACCGGGTGGTGGCCCACCGGCCGTCGGTGTCGGGCATCGCGGTCGGTGCGACATCTGCCTCGTTGGTAACCAGCGCCGGGGGCGCGTCGATCCCGTCAACCGCCTGATACGCCTTGCGTATCCAGTGAAACCGGGCCGGCGCCGCGCCCGGTACCCTCAGCTGCCAGTCCGTATCGGGCGGGATGTAGGCGTATCCGCCGGGAGCCATTTCGTGCGCCACGCCATCCAGCGTCAGCCGCAGCGTCCCGTCGACGACGAACAGCACCGCCTCGACCCCTGCTTCGGTTTCGGGCCGGTCGCTGCCGCCGCCGGGCTGCACCTCGGCGATATATTGCGAGAATGTCTCGGCAAAGCCCGACAGGGGCCGCGCCAATACCCAGAACCGGGCCTTGTCCCAGAACGGCAGCTTGCTGGTCACGATATCGCTCATCGTGCCGTGCGGGATCACCGCATAGGCCTCGGTAAACACCGCGCGGCCGGTCAGCAGCTGACTCTGGGGCGGCAACCCGCCCTCGGGATAGGCATAGGTGCGGTCGCTCATGACAGGTCTCCCTGGACTGTGAAAGGTTGCTCGAACCAGTGTTCTTCAAGGTTGTCGCCCGGTCCGATCCGGTCGATCACCAAAAACCGGCCCGGCCCGCCGATCGGGTTCAGGACGCCGTGCCAGACGCCGCGCAGCAGGTTCACCGCCTGTCCGGGCTGGCTGAGAAAGGCGCGCGGTTCGCCGGGGCGGCCCGACGCATCCGGGGCCACGCAGATCAGCATCGCCACGGGATCCATCGGCACGAAGGCCTGGCTTCCCAGCGGGTGACGCTCCATCATCCCGAGGCTGGCGGGCAGGGTTTCCGCCTCGGCGTCGAACAGGCTCAGCCCGGCGCGGCCCTCGTCTCCGAAATCGAGCCGCGCGCGGTCGTGGAACCGGCCACAGCGACCCTGGTTTATCATGATATCGGGCGCGCCCCGAGCCTCGATCACGTCGCCGAACGGGGCAAAGGCCTCTGCCGTCAATGGAGCGGCCTGAATGCGCGGGCCGCTCATGGCAGCAACTCTCGCAGGCGCGGCAGAAGCGCGGTTTCATACGCCGTGCAGGCACGGTCGACGGCGCGCGCGTCTGTCGCCGCTCCGGGATCATCCCCGCCCGCGCCGACCGTCGCGGACTGCGCCGTCCCGGCAAGCTCTTGCGCCAACGCCGCACGCTCCGCGTCAGAGGCGCTGCGCAAGGCGCGGCAAAAGGCATTGTGCAACCCGATGGCGCTGTCATGGCCCGGCCCAAGTTCCAGTGCCCAGGCCCGCGGGGCCAGCCACTTGCCCGCGCCAAGCGTCGGTCCGAACACCTGGATGAACCGTCCCTCTTTCATCGCGCTGGGGCGTTCCTGGCGATGGTGGGGGTGGGTGGCGGCCCAATGCCGCGCGATGTCGCTGCGGAGCGGGCACCAGACGGCATCGTGACGCTGCACATGCTCGATGAAACGGCGCAACCCGGCGATCTTGCCGGGGCGGCCGATCAGGCGGCAATGCAGCCCCACCGTCATCATCTTCGGCGCGCCCGCCGCGCCCTCGGCATAAAGCGTGTCGAACGTGTCCTTCAGGTAGGTCTCGAAATCGCCGCCCGTCACCCAGCCAGGCGTGGCGGCAAAGCGCATGTCGTTGGTTTCCAGCGAATAGGGGATCATGAGTTGATCGCGCCGGGAGAATTCGCGCCAGTGGGGCAGATCGTCGTCATAGCAGTCCGAGATATAGTCGAACCCGCCTTCCTCGGCGACAAGGCGCACGGTGTTGACACTGCACCGGCCCGTGTACCAGCCGCGCGGCCGTTCGCCGACCACCTCGGTATGCAGGCGCACCGCTTCGGCGATTGCCGCGCGCTCCTCGTGTTCGGGCATGTCCTTGTGATCGATCCATTTCAGACCGTGGCTGGCAATCTCCCAGCCGGCGCCGGTCATCGCCGCCACCTGTTCGGGGCTGCGCGCCAGGGCGGTGGCGACGCCGTAGATGGTCAGCGGAATACCCGCCCCTGTGAACAGGTCGTGCAACCGCCAGAACCCCGCCCGCGCGCCATATTCATAGATCGACTCCATGTTCCAGTGACGCTGGCCCGGCCACGGCACCGCACCGGGAATATCCGACAGGAACGCCTCCGAGGCCGCGTCGCCATGCAGAACGCAGTTCTCGCCGCCCTCCTCATAGTTCAGCACGAATTGAACGGCGATCTTCGCACCATCGGGCCAGCGCGGGTCCGGCGGCGTCGCGCCGTAGCCGCGCATGTCACGGGGATAGCGGGTCATGTCTGCTCCTTTGTTGAAATCTGTCCGGGCACGCGTCAGCGGCGGACGGGCGGAAGGGGCCGGCGCGCGGCCCCTTCCGGGCGATATGCGTGCCTCAGCCGTCGAGGAACCGGCGCGCGGCGGGCATGTGCCGCATCAGCAGGTAATAGGTCAGCCCCGCCGGGATGAGGCTTGCATACCACGAAACCGACGAAAAGGTCAGAGCCGCGGCAATCCCCACGGCCATCGCGATCAGCGCCGCCGGGTTGAATCCCTTGTAGTCGCCGGTCTCGTCGTAAAGCTTGTCCAGGTCCAGAACCTGCCGGCGCAGCACGTAATAATCCACCACCAGGATCGCAAAGATCGGGCCGAGGAAGGCGCTGTAGGTCTGGATGAACAGGTTCAGACCGGCGGCGGACTCGTCCTTGACCAGTTCCCACGGGAAGGTGGCGAAGGCCAGCAACCCGACCAGAACAGCCGACGTCTTGTAGTTCAGCTTGAACACATCCATCAGCGCATAGGCCGGCGGCACCACGTTGTTGAGAATGTTGGTCGTCACCTGCGCAAAGGCGATGAACAGCAACGTGATGACCAGCAACAGCTTGTTGTCCACCGCGTTCGAGAACACGCGGATCGGGTCCACCTCGCCGGTCGCACCCGACACCATCAGCCCGATCAGACCCATGAACAGTGTCGCGGGCAGGATCGAGTTGGCATAGATCACCACCTGCCGCGTGCGCCCGACGGAACGGCGCAATTCGCGCGAGTAGTCCGACACGTTCAGCATCATCGTCGCGTAGATCCCGAGGAACAGCATTGTCGCCCCCCAGAACGGCGCGCCCCAGGTGCCTTCGACATTCACGAGGTTCGTGCTGATCTCCTCGCCGTATTTGCCGATCACCGACACGAACATGTAGATCAGCGATCCGATGATGAAGACCGAGCCGATGTTTTCCAGCCACTTGATGCCATGGAAGCCCAGAACCGACAGGAATATCTGCAGGAACTGGAAGCCGATGAAGAACACGACGATGTTGGAATAGCCAAACAGCGTTTCACTCACCAGGTTCAGCGCCCCGGCACCGATCCAGCTTTGAAAGCCGAACCAGACGATGGCCGGAACCGACCGCACCAGCGCGGGAATGCGCGAGCCGGTGAACCCGAAGGCGGAGCGCACCTGCACCATCATCGGAATGCCGTACTTGTGGCCTGCCGCCCCGTTGATCATCAGCGCAACGCCGATGACGGTGCAGCCGATGGCGATGGCCAGAAAAACCTGAAGCAGGTTCAGCGTGCCCACCAGGCCCGACCCGATGGTAAAGGTGCCGATCGACACGCAGCCGCCCAGCCACGCGAACAGGTACGACCAGGGATCCATGATCCGGGTCTCCTGCGGGGCCAGCGATTCCTCGCCCACGCCCTTCTTGTCGATTGCGTGGGGTACGTGGTCTTCCTGGGGCATAACGCCCTCGTTTGTATCCGAAATTGTCATCTGTCTCCTCCCAGTTGTCTGTTATTTCGGGTTGGGTGTGGCGTAGGCTCCGATCTTGCTTGTTTTCAGCCCCGCGCCGACCAGCGCCTCGGCGAATTTCGTCGCCACTGAGACACCGTCGATCACCGGAATGCCTGTCTCCTCCGACAGCCATTCCACCAGATCGGACATACCGGCACAGCCCAGCACCACGGCCTCGCAGCGATCCTCCTCGATCGCGCGCAGGATCTCGTCGCGCACCAGAAGGCGGGCATTCGATCCGGGCTCTTCCAGTGCCAGCACGGGAATCGCCGCCGAGCGCACCTTGCGGCACTGGTGATCCAGCCCATAGCGCCGCACCAGCTCCTCGATGATCGGGGCGGAACGGGGCAGCGTGGTGATCACGCTGAAAGACGTGGCGATCATGCTAGCGGCCTTCACCGCCGCCTCGCACAGCCCCACCACCGGGCCGGTCGCGATCTCGCGGCACGCCCCCAGGCCCGGGTCGTCGAAACAGGCCACGACGATGGCATCGGCATGTCCGGCTTCGGCGTCGCGGACCTGATCCAGAAGCTTGGGCATTGCCATCGCCTCGTCGTAATGGCCTTCGATACTGACCGGCGCGCCGATTCCGGTGCGCGCCTCGATTTCCACGCCCGGCGCGCAGACCGACCGCGCCGTCGCTGCGATCTTGTCTGTCATGCTGACCGTGGCGTTCGGGTTGATGACGGCGATTTTCATGTGCTCCTCCACTTGATCTGCACTTTAGATAACATAAATTGTTAACAATCTAAATAGACAATTTTTGCGGTCGAATTTTGTCGGGAATAATGGCACCTTTCGACACAGGCTGAATTGCGGTGATCCGATGTCCGAAAATCCAGAATTGATGATCGTCGAACATGTTTTGGACGCGGTCGCGGATCAGCGCCTTCAGGCGGGGACCAAGCTGGGGGAACAGGCGCTCTGCGATCTTTTTTCCTGCAATCGCGCGCATGTACGCCGTGCGCTGGCGACCCTTGCCGCGCATCAGGTGGTCGATCTGATCCCCAATCGCGGCGCTTTCGTCGCCACCCCGTCCGAAGCCGAGGCGCGCGACGTATTCCAGGCCCGGCGCGCGATCGAGGCCACGATCATCCGCAACGTCGTGCGCAATGCCAACGCCACCGACCTGACCGCGCTGCGCGCCCATCTGGAGGAAGAAGACCGCGTGCGCAGCGCCAACGACAGGTCCCGGGCGATTCGCGCCTCACGCGCCTTTCACATGTTGCTGGGCCGGATCGGCCGCAACGGCGTGCTGGAAAAATATCTGTCCGAACTGACCATGCGAACCTCACTGATCATCGGGCTATACGGATCCAATCGCGCCAGCCTGTGTGACGATGACGAGCATTCCAGGATCGTCGAAAGCATCGTCAACCGCGACGAGGCGACAGCGCAGTCCATGGTCGACATGCACCTGCGCCACATCGAATCCGAGATCGACTTCAACAAGGAACGCCCGCGCGGCGGTCCCCTGTCGGTCCTGATTCAACCGACGGTTCCCGAATAGAACGCCGGGGCTTTGATGCGGTGAAGATCCGCGCTCGGATAAAGCATTTCGGGCACGCAACGCGGGCGATCTGACAGCTGAAAACCTTGGCCGACCTCTTCAAACAGTCGCCCTGAACGCAAGACGCCCACCACTGGGGGCGGGCGTTTCATTCGGGTCTTGCCGGTCTCAGCGATAGACCGCTTCTTTGCCGAAGTGCTTGGTCAGCATGTAGTAGATCACCGCTCGGTACTTGTTGCGCTCGGACTTGCCGTAGGTCTCGATGCACTGGTTGATCGCATCCATCAGTTGCGGCCCGTCGGACAGACCCAGCTTCTTGATCAGGAAGTTGTCCTTCACCGTCTCCAACTCGTGCTCTTGCCCCGCGGCCACGGTCGCGGCATCGGCATCGTAAATCGCCGGCCCGCAGCCGATCGTGACCTTGGTCAAAAGGTCCATGTCCGGGGTCATCCCGCATTTGGTTTTCAAATCGTCTGCGTATTTTGCAATCAATTCATCACGGCGTCCCATAAAGTCTTCTCCCACCTGTCCCGGCATTCCACCGGGGTGTGTTTTCAGTTCCGGCGCAAAAGCCTCGCGCAGGATAGCCACATACCGTTGCTCGACAAAGGGAATTCTCGCGGCTTTTCCACGGAGCGCACGAATGCGCCGGGGCGATGCCGGAAACGACAACGGGCGCCCCCGTCAAGGGGCGCCCGGCGTCCTGCGTAACGCTGCAGGGTACGATTTACATCGCGCTGTCGAGCGGCACGTCGTCTTCCAGACCTTCCACGCCGGTCTCGTCGAATTCAGGCTGTGCTTTCAGCTCTTCTTCGGTCCACGAGCTCAGCATCATGCCTTCGCCTTCGGGGGCCATCGAGAATTCTTCCAGCGGGATGGCGACGGTGTATTCGCCCAGCCCAAGGAAGCCACCGATGCCGATCACGGCAGCAAGGTCTTCACCCTGGCGCACGATGTAGTCGATCTCGCCCACATCTTCGCCGGCTTGCGTGGTCACGTTCTGGCCAAGGATGTCGCCGACCAGCATGCCGCTGAAGCTGCTGTCCATGCCACCCTCGGTGCTGGTGACGTCGTTGCCTTCTTCAGCATTCATCTCGGTGTCGGCAGCCATGTTGTCCGACGACTCGGTAGCTGCATCGGTCTCGGTGTCAGCAGCAACGTCGCTGTCCGTCATGTCGTCAGCGGCCTCATCGGTCGATTCCGCAACATCATCGGCTGCTTCTTCGGTCGCGTCGGCTGCGCCTTCGGCCATGTCCTCGGCACCCTCGGCTGCATCTTCTGCGGTGTTTTCAACAGCTTGTGCTGTGTCTTCCGCCGCGTCTTCAACAGCATCGCCGGTCTGCTCGGCGCTCTGTTCCAGCTCTTCCGAGGTGTCCTGGCTCTCGACCTCGGCCGATTGCTCGGTCGTCAGCGTGCCTTCGGCATCCGCTTCGGATTGGGCGAACGTTGCGCCGGTCATCAGGGCGATGGCGGCAACAGAAGTTGTCAGTGTCTTATACATTGGATCTTCCTCCTTTGCGTTATGCCGCCTCAACCAAGCCCGCATCAGGATAGTTCCCGGCGGAATCGAAAATGCCGCCCGGCGGGGCGCAGGGCGGCGCTTTTTTGCCGAAAACGGAGTCTTTCCAGCGAGATGTGCCGGTTGCAGGGCTTTCGTACCCACGAGAAGACGAAGCCTTTGCACAAGGCTCGGAACGGTTCGACCGGAACCGGATTTAGCTGGCCGATCCCAGGATATGCGCGTCTGGCCCCTGCTGGTGCCAGTCGGTGCCGGTGGCCACGATGCATGTCATGCCGTCGGGCCTGGTCATCATCACGGTGAAGGTTCCGGTTTCGCGCGAGGACCACACCTCGACCAGCGCCTGGCTGTCATCCGTGGTCTGCAGGCCGGCGGCGGTGGGCTGTTCGTCGTAATGGACGGCGAGCCGCTCCACGACCGTCTCGCGCTCTGCACATTGCGCGGCGATGGCGGGCGTGCCGATGGCAAATGCGCCCAATGCTGCCCCGACCGCTGAGAGTTGCCTGATCATCTCAAGCTCCTTTTACAGGTCTATCAGGGGCACGCCGCAGCAGTTCGGACATACCCTGTCTATGGTCGCGATCACGTCGATGCGGGGCAGTTCTCGATTGTTTTTTGCCTCATAAGCCCGACATCGTTGGCAGCAGTGATGCGATGCGGCCAGTGTGCGGCGGAAATGTGGCAGGAATGTGGCACATCGGACGTGCCAGCGATGCTTTGCAATTCGGCCATCCGATGCATAAACCATGAACAAACCCTGTAGTAACGGAGCCCCCCGTGCCACCTCCCCGTGCCTGGCAAAAGATGCTGTCCGGTCGTCGTCTCGACCTTCTGGACCCGACGCCCGTCGATATCGAGATCGAGGATATCGCCCATGGGCTCAGCTTCGTCGCGCGTTGGAACGGGCAGACAAACGGCGATTTTGCCTATTCGGTGGCCGAGCATTCGTTGCTGGTGGAAAGGCTCTATTCCCGCCTGAACCCGCGTCCGGACCCAAAATGGCAACTGGCCGCGCTGCTGCATGACGCACCGGAATACGTGATCGGTGACATGATCTCGCCCGTGAAAAATGCCGTTGGGCCGGCCTATGACGAACTCGACAAGCGACTGGCGGCGGCGGTGCATCTGCGGTTTGGCCTGCCCGCGGCGATCCCGATGCAGGTCAAGAAGACGATCAAGAAGGCCGACAAGATCAGCGCCTGGATGGAGGCCACGACAATCGCCGGCTTTTCAGAGGCCGAGGCGACCCGTTTCTTCGGCACGCCCCCGGCTGATATCATCGACGGTCTGCACATCGTGCTGCGCCCGCCGATGGAGGCCCGCGCCGATTACACCGCCCGCCATGCAGAGCTGATGCGCCTGACCGAATGATCCACGTTCGTCAGGCCAATCCGCTCGACGCCCGCCAGATGGCGGAACTGCTGAACCGGATCATCGCCAAGGGCGGCACCACGGCCCGGACGACGTCCATCACTCCAAAAGAGATGCAGGCCGAAATGCTGCTCTTCCCGGCCTGAACGCATGGATCCTGGCCGAGGACGACGCGGCGCAGGTGCTGGGCTTTCAGCATATCGGCCCGCATCCCGACCTGCCGCCCGAGGCCGCCGATATCGCCACCTTCGTCCGGCTGGGCCAGACCGGCCTCGGCATCGGCTCGAAACTGTTCGAGGCCACCAAGCGGCGCGCCAGACGCATCGGATACAAATGGATCAACGCCACGATCCGCGCCGACAACGACAGTGGCCTGACCTATTATCAAAGCAAGGGGTTCGAGGATTGCAGGCGCCTGCCCGACACAGTGCTGGCCGACGGCACGACCGTCGACCGCATTTGCAAGCGGTATGACTTATCGCGGTGAGCGTTTCGCCAGGATCCGCTGCAAGGTCCGGCGGTGCATGTTCAGCCGCCGCGCCGTCTCGCTGACATTCCGGTCGCACAGCTCATAGACCCGCTGAATATGCTCCCAGCGCACGCGATCCGCGCTCATCGGGTTGTCCGGTGGCGGCGGCATTTCGTCGTCACTGGCCAACAAGGCGTTGGTGATGTCCGTCGCATCCGCCGGTTTCGACAGGTAATCCGTCGCCCCGATCTTGACTGCCGCGACGGCGGTGGCAATCGCGCCATAGCCGGTCAGCACCACGACCCGGCTGTCGGGACGCTTTTCGCGAATGGTTTCCACCACGTCGAGGCCATTGCCATCCTCCAGCCGCAGATCGCACACCGCGTAGGCCGGTGGGCGCGCCGTGGCAATCGCCTGTCCCGCTGCAACGGAGCCCGCCATCTCGACTTCGAAGCCTCGCTTCTCCATCGCCTTTGCAAGGCGTCTCAGAAAGGGTTCGTCGTCATCGACAAGCAACAATGTCCTGTCGGCTCCGAGCTCCGCGTGTTCCGCCATTGTGCAAGTCTCCTCCCGCTCGCGACTTCAGATGTAGCGCGCCCCTGATCATGCGTCAAACTATCGCAGGGTCAACTGGCATCTAAGTAGCACTGGACACGGTCCGCCATAGCCTCGGCGGTGTCATCCCGCCGAAAAAACTCGACAAATCCGTGCTCGGGCAGGGTGAGATAAGTAAAGGTCGAGTGATCCACGAGGTAGTAATCCGGGTCGTCGCTATCCTGTTTGGACGAAAACGCGCGGTAGGCAGTGGTCGCCGTCTTCACCTGCTCCTCGCTTCCCGTCAGGCCAAGCAGATCGGGGTGAAAGGCGTCGGTGAACTCGCGCATCACGTCGACCGTGTCACGCTCGGGGTCGACGGTGATGAAAACCGGCTTCACGTCCTCGCCGCGCTCTTCCAGCATTTCCACGGCGGCCACGTTGCGTGCGTTGTCGATGGGGCAGACATCGGGGCAGAAGGTATAGCCGAAATAGATCAGTGCCGGCTTGTCGATCACGTCCTCTTCGGTCACCGTCTCACCGGTTTCACTGACCAGCGTGAAGGGCCCGCCGATGGCGCCGGCTCCACCGGCTACCGCACCGCCGCGACATTGGGCGAACTGGTCATCGCCTTCGCCGCCCCGTTGCGTGACGAAATAGGTCACACCCAGCAGCACGATAACGGCCACACCTGCAAGAATCGCGTAAACTCGTGTCATGATGCCTGTCACCTCGCTAGGATTATCCGCTTGCCTGTGGCACATCTAAAGCCACCCTTCGCCGAAGGAAAGAGAGACAAGATCACGCATGGCAAACACCCACGTGACCCCGCAGGAGTTCAGCTCGGGCCGGCAATCGGTTCCGCTGCGCACATTGGTGATGCTGCGCTGGTGGGCGGTGACCGGGCAATTGGCCGCGCTCCTGGTGGCGCAATACGTGCTGGGACTCAGCCTCGCCTTCGGCCTGTGTTATTTCGTCGTCGGTCTGTCCATCATCTCCAACGTCACGGCCTATTTCATCTTTCCCGAAAACAAGCGCCTCAGCCAGCGCGAGACGCTGCTGGTGGTCCTGTTCGACATGCTGCAACTCAGCGCGCTGCTCTACCTGACGGGCGGGCTGCACAATCCGTTCTCTATCCTGATCGTGGGGCCGGTGACCGTGTCGGCCTCGGCGCTGACGGCCGGGTCGACGATCTTCCTCGGCGGCGCGGCGATCCTGATCACGTCGCTGCTGACGCGGTTCTACATGCCCTTGACCACGCAAACGGGCGAACGGCTGTTCATTCCCGACCTGTTCCTTTTCGGGAACTGGATCGCGATCCTGATCGCGGTGGTGTTCCTGGGTGTCTATTCCCGCCGGATCGTCTCGGAAATGTACGCGATGTCCGAGGCGTTGCAGGCGACACAAATGGCGCTGGCCCGCGAACAGAAGCTGACAGATTTGGGCGGCGTGGTGGCTGCGGCGGCGCATGAGTTGGGCACGCCGCTGGCGACGATCAAGCTGACCAGCGCGGAACTGGCCGAGGAACTGGACGACCATCCCGACCTGCGCGACGACGCGCTCCTGATCCGTGAACAGGCCGACCGCTGCCGCGACATCCTGCGGTCCATGGGGCGCGCGGGCAAGGACGACCTGCACCTGCGCCGCGCGCCGCTTTCGGCCGTGCTGGAAGAGGCCGCCGAGCCGCATCTCGACCGGGGCAAGGACATCCGCTTCGAGATCGTCGCCGACATCGCCCATGCCGGGCCGCAGCCCACCATCCTGCGCCGGCCCGAAATCATCCACGGCTTGCGCAATCTCATCCAGAATGCGGTCGATTTTAGCAGGAACAGTGTCTGGATCGACAGTGAGTGGAACGATTCAGCCATCACCGTGCGGATCATGGATGACGGCCGCGGCTATCCGCAGCAATTCCTTGGCCGCATCGGGGAGCCATTCATGCGTCGCCGTTTCACGCGCCCCGATCCACTGCGCCCGGGATACGAGGGGATGGGGCTGGGGCTGTTTATCGCCAAGACGCTGCTGGAGCGCTCCGGCGCCGATCTGGTCTTTGCCAATGGCAGCGACTCGTTCCGCAAGCGCGAAGGCTTTTCCGACCGCACCGGCGCCTTTGTCGAGGTGTCCTGGCCGCGCGCAAGGCTGGAGGAAGACACCCGGCAGGGACGGCAATCATTGGGTGACAACCAGCTGATCGAGACCTGACGCGCGGCTTCGTTAACGACACATTAACCTTGGGGGCTCATGCTGGCGCTAACTGGATCAGGATACGTTGCATGGCCGGCCTCTCGCCTTTCTCGCTTGCACTGGCACTCGCAGTGTCCGCGGTGGTCTCGCTGCTGGTCTTGTGGGTGCTGGGCCGGTCGTGGCAGCCGGCCACGTCCCGTGATGCCGACAACGGCATGCGGTCCTCCAGTTTTCTCTTTCACGACGACACCCTGACATCTCAGGATACCGGACCCGCTACGCTGCCGGGCCCTGGCTGGGGCGAGATTGATCGCTGGTCGGACCTGCGGCATTGGCTGGGCAACCGCTTTGGCCCGCTTCCCGGCTCCCTGAGCGAGCTGGAAAACGGCGAAATCCGCGACCTGCAAGCGACGATGCGCGGCGATCATGCGTCATTGACCCTCTCGCGGCATGACGGTGCCGAGCGGGTCGAGGTAAACGAGCCCGCCACGCTCCCGCCACCGGGCGCCGCCTTCGACAAGGTGCAGACGGTGTTCGATCATGCCCCCTGTGCCGCGCGCATGCTGGGCGGCGACGGCAAAACGATCTGGCAGAATGCCGCTTTCGCCGATTATCCCGACGCGGCGGCAGAGCAGCTCGTCGCGGCTGCCACCGGGGCAAGTGGCCCGACGCGGGTCCACCTTGACGCGCAGGACCGTGTCTTTGAGGTCGAGCATGTGACGGCGGGCGATATCCGCGCCGTGTTCGCCACCGACATCACCCGGGTCACCAATGCCGAAACCGTGCGCCGCGAGTTTATCCAGACCCTGACCAAGATCTTCGCGAACCTGACAACCGGCCTTGCCGTCTTTGACCGCAACCGCCAGCTGGCGCTTTTCAACCCCGCGCTGCTGGACCTGACCGGGCTGCCAGCCCCTTTCCTGTCGTCGCAGCCCCCGCTGATGCAATTCTTCGACAGCCTGCGCGACAACCGCGTGCTTCCGGAACCCAAAAACTATGACACGTGGCGAAAACAGATCGAGGATATGAGCAGCACCGCCGCCGGGGGCCTCTACCTCGAGGACTGGCACCTGCCCAACAGCGTGACGTACCGCGTCACCGGGCGGCCGCACCCGGACGGCGCCATCGCGTTCCTGTTCGAGGATATCACCGACAACGTGTCGTTGGCGCGGCACTTTCACAGCCAGATCGCCCTGCGAGAGGCCGTGCTGGACGCCAGCGATCAGGCCAAGGTGGTCTTTGGCCCGGACAATATCGTGACCCTGTGCAACCTGGCCTGCCGGAAAATGCTCGGGGTCGATCCCGACGCGTCCTTCGCGGACATGACATTGCAGGATTTCCTGTCGGTCAGCCGACAGGCCCTGCCGGGCGCGTTCTGGGAACGGGTCGAACAGGCGGTGCTGGATCGCGCCACGCTCTCGGACTCCGTCACCGCGCCGGATGGAACGCCTGTGTCCTGTCAGGTCGGGCACCTGCCGGGGAATTCATCGATCATCACCCTGATGGCCAAGGGCAATGTGCCCGGCCCGGTGGCAAAAGCTGGACGTTGACGCGCGCTTTGTATTGCAGGTCAGACCCGGCGGTGTAGTGTCGTGCCATGCCCGCCCGCAGCCTGCACCTCACCCTTCGCGGCCCCGACGCCACCTCCACTCTGGCCCGGCGCATCGGGGCCGTCCTTCGGCCCGGCGACGTGCTGTTGCTCGACGGTCCGGTCGGCGCCGGAAAGACGCATTTCGCGCGCAGCCTGATCCAGTCTCTTCTGCCCGAACCCGAGGATGTGCCATCGCCCACCTTCACCCTCGTGCAGACTTATGACGGGGGCGTGTTCGAAATCTGGCATACCGATCTTTACCGTCTGTCCTCACCCGGCGAAGTGATCGAGCTTGGACTGCTGGAGGCCTTCGAGGACAGCGTCAC
Source organism: Roseovarius confluentis (assembly GCF_002917925.1). Lineage (GTDB taxonomy): Bacteria > Pseudomonadota > Alphaproteobacteria > Rhodobacterales > Rhodobacteraceae > Roseovarius > Roseovarius confluentis. The sequence goes on from NZ_PPFE01000003.1 coordinate 55,360, forward strand.
GCTGATCGAGTGGCCCGACCGGCTTGGCGATCTTGCACCGGACCACGCGCTCTCGCTCGATTTCGCGCCGCATGACGACCCCGATCAGCGGGTTCTTGACATCACCTGGCGCGATCCGCGATGGGATGACCGGGCAGGGGAGTTTTCCACATGAGCGACCGCGACACACAGATCGGCGCCTTCATCGAGCGGGCAGGCTGGGGCGATGCGGTGGTCTCGTTTCTCGCGGGCGACGCCTCGAACCGGCGCTACCTGCGCCTGATCCGCCCGTCGAACGCGGAACGTGCCGTGCTGATGGATGCCCCCCCGGAAAAGGGCGAGGATGTGCGCCCCTTTGTCCGCATCGCTGACTACCTGGCAAGCATCAGCCTGAGCGCACCGCGCATTCTCGACCGCGACGAAGACGCCGGGTTCCTTTTGCTCGAGGACCTTGGCGATGCGCTGTTTGCCAGCATCATCCCGCGGAATCCGGACCTTGAAAACAGTCTCTATTCCACCGCGACGGACGTGCTTGTGCATCTGCACGCCCAGACCCCACCCGCCGGTCTCGCCACCTATGACGCGCCGACCGCCAGCGCCCTATCGTCCCTTATCTTCGACTGGTACATCCCCGGCGCAACGGACGATGCCGACACCTCCGCGCGATCCGACGTCGAGCGTTGCCTGCACGACCTGCTGGCCGAACATGCCGGCACTTGCGACGTCCTGATTCAACGCGACTACCACGCCCAAAACCTGCTGTGGCTGCCCGACCGCAAAAGCATCGCCCGCGTCGGGCTGCTCGACTTTCAGGATGCGATGCTGGGCCACCGCGCCTATGACCTCGTCTCGCTGTTGCAGGATGCCCGCCGCGACGTTCCGCCCGAATTGGAGCAGCGGATGCGCGACCGCTACGCGCTGCAGACCGGCCAGAACCCGGACGCGTTCGCGACCGCCTATGCCGTGCTTGGCGCCCAGCGCAACCTGCGCATCCTCGGCGTCTTTGCCCGGCTTTGCATCCGCGACGGCAAGGCGCATTACGTCGACCTGATCCCCCGGGTCTGGGGCCTTTTGCAGCGTGACCTTGCGCATCCGGCCCTTGCCCCGCTGCAGGCCATGCTGGCCGACCGACTGCCCGCGCCCGATCCTTCTCTCCTTGAAAAGCTGAAATCAAAATGCGCGACGCCCCTGACGCAGTGATGCTTTTTGCCGCCGGATTCGGCACGCGGATGGGTACGCTGACCGCGTCCCGGCCCAAGCCGCTTGTCGAGGTGGCGGGCAAGCCGCTCATCGACCACGCGCTCGATCTTGTCGGTGCCTTCGGGCCGGCGCGCACCGTGGTGAACACGCACTACCTGCCGAACCAGATCGCGGCCCACCTTGCCGGGCGGAATATCCAGATCTCGGACGAACAGCCCGATATCCTTGAAACCGGCGGCGGACTGCGAAAGGCGCTGCCGCTGCTTGGTGACACCCCGGTCTTTACCATGAACACCGATTCCGTCTGGTCCGGCCCCAACCCGCTGGCGCAGCTTGCCGCCGCGTGGAACCCGACACAGATGGACGCGCTTTTGCTCTGCATTCCGCGCGAAGACGCCATTGGCCATGCAGGCCCGGGCGACTTCGTGATCGAAACCGATGGCCGCGCCAGCCGTGGCCCGGGCGTCGTCTACACTGGCCTGCAGATCCTCAAGACCGACGGCCTCACCGAGATTCCCGAGCCTTCCTTTTCCCTCAATATTTTCTGGAACCGGATGCTGCGGGAGGGCCGCCTTCATGCCGTGACCTATCCCGGCAAATGGTGCGACGTCGGTACGCCCGAAGGTATCACGCTGGCCGAGGCCATGCTGCACAATGCCCATGTTTGAGCCGCTCGACACCCCGCGCGTCTTCGGCATGCCGCTTGGCGCGGACTTTCCCCGGGAGCTGGTGCGCGGCCTTCTGGCCGCGTATGACGGCCAGCCGCCCGAGGCGCTGGCGCGGGTGCATCTGATCGTCAACACCCGCCGCATGGCCCGGCGCATCCGGGCGCTGTTCGATCAGGGTCCGGCGCTGCTTCTACCGCGGATCAGCCTTGTCACCGATTTCGGCGAAACCCTGGGACTTGCCCATATCCCCGAGCCGATGCCGCCCCTGCGTCGGCGGCTGGAACTGATCACCGTGGTGTCCGCCCTGCTGGAACAGGAGCCCGATCTTGCGCCACGCGCCGCGCTGTACGATCTATCGGACAGCCTGGCCCGGCTGATGGACGAAATGCATGGCGAAGGCGTCGTGCCGGAGGACATCACCGCCATAGATACCGGCGATCAATCCGGTCACTGGGCGCGGATCAAGACGTTTCTGGGCATACTCAGTCCCTATTTCGAGGCCAGCGGCGACGCGCCCGATGTCGAAACGCGCCAGCGCCTCGTCATCGAGACCTATGCGCGGCTCTGGCAGGACCAACCGCCCGATCACCCGATCATCCTGGCGGGCTCCACCGGGTCCCGCGGCGCGACCCGGCTGTTGATGAAGACGGTCGCGCAACTGCCCCAAGGTGCCGTCGTGCTGCCGGGGTTCGATGTCGACCAGCCCGATCATGTCTGGGCACGACTGGACGATCCCCGCAACAGCGAGGATCACCCGCAGTTCCGGTTCGCACAGCTTCTGTCCGATCTGGACACCACGCCGTCTATTATCCGTCCCTGGCCCGGAACAGCGCCTGTTTCACCCGAGCGCAACCGCCTGATGTCTCTTGCCTTGCGGCCCGCGCCGGTGACCGACGAATGGCTGTCGCACGGGCCCTCGCTTGCAGGCGATATCGGTCCCGCCACCGAAGGGATCACCCTGCTGTCGGCCCCCTCGGCCCGGATGGAGGCGCTCTGCATCGCCATGCGCCTGCGCGAAGCGGTCGAACACGGACAGACCGCGGCGCTGATCACCCCCGACCGGACCCTGACGCGCCGTGTCGCGTCGGCGCTGGACCGTTGGGGCATACGGCCCGATGACAGCGCGGGCGTGCCGCTGCACCATTCCGCGCCGGGCCGGTTCCTGCGCCACGTGGCCGAGATGCTAAACGCGCCGCTGGATGCCGCGCAACTGCTGACGCTGTTGAAACACCCGCTGACCAACGCGGGCGACGCGCGCGGCATGCACCTGCGGCTGACGCGAGAGCTGGAACTGTACCTGCGCCGCGATGGACCGCCAGAGCCGGATCTGGAAACGCTCGACGCCTTTGCAGCCGGGTCCGACGATCCCTATCTTGACACCTGGCTTGCCTGGCTGCGCGCCTGCTTTTTCGGCAACGCCGCGCCAGAGGCGCGACCGCTGACCGCCATCGTGGACAGTCATATCACCCTGGCCGAGGCGATTTCTCGCGGGCCCGATGCGAACGCGCCGTTGCATCTGTGGGACGAGGACGCCGGCATCGAGGCCGAGAAATGCGTCTCTAACATTGCCGAAAACGCGCAGTATGCACAGGCGATGCAGGCGATCGACTATATCAACCTGTTTCACGCCGTCCTCTCGCGAGAGGTGGTCCGCAACCAGACCGGCACCGACCCGCGCGTCCTGATCTGGGGTACGCTGGAAGCGCGGGTGCAGGGTGCCGACCTGATGATCCTTGCCGGGCTGAACGAGGGAACATGGCCCGAGATCCCGCCGCGCGACCCGTGGCTGAACCGCGACATGCGGTGCCAGGCCGGCCTGTTGCTGCCCGAGCGGAATATCGGCCTGTCGGCCCATGATTTCCAGCAGGCCGCGACCGCCACGCCCGAGGTCTGGATCACGCGCTCGGTCCGGTCGGACGACGCCCAGACCGTGCCGTCGCGCTGGCTGAACCGTCTGACCAACCTGCTGAAAGGATTGCCGGAAGAGGGCGGAACCGACGCATTGGCGGCCATGACCTCGCGGGGCAACGACGCGCTGGCCCGCGCCGAAGCGCTCGAGGCCGTGACGCCCACCCCCTCGGCCCGTCGCCCTGCGCCGATTCCGCCGGTCCACACGCGGCCCAAAGAGCTTTCGGTGACACGGATCGAAAAGTTGATCCGTGATCCCTACGCGATCTATGCCGACAAGATCCTGCGCCTGCGCCCGCTCGATCCGCTGATGAAACTGCCCGATGCCCGCTTGCGCGGCGAGGTGCTGCACGATGTGCTGGAGCATGTCATCAAGGCCACGCTGGACGATCCCGACAGCCTGACACCTGCCTACCTGACACAGGAGACCGTCTCTGTTCTCGCCAAAAGCGTGCCTTGGGGCGAGGCGCGGGCACTTTGGCTTGCCCGGATCGCGCGTATCGCCGACTGGTTCATCGAGACCGAGGCGGGCCGCCGCGCGCTGGCCCGGCCCACCGCGTTCGAACAGATGGCGCGCGCGCAGGTCGAGCCGCTCGATTTCACCCTGACGGCCAAGGCAGACCGGATCGACATCGACACGGGCGGGCGTCTGCACATCTACGATTACAAGACCGGCGCGCCCCCCTCGCCAAAGTCGCAGAAGGCGTTCGAAAAGCAGCTTTTGCTCGAGGCCGCGCTGGCCGAACGCGCCGGGTTCGGGGAGCTGTCGCCCAGCCCTGTCGAAAGGGCGGTTTTCATCGGCCTGACGGGCGAGCCCAAACAGGTGCCCGCCCCACTGGAAGAGGCCCCGACCGGCCGGACATGGGCGGAACTCAAGGACCTGATCACCCGCTACATGGACCCTGGCCAGGGATACCTGTCACGCCGCGCGATGAAGACCAAGGACATGCCGGGTGACTACGATCAGCTGGCCCGCTTCGGCGAATGGGACATCACCGACGAGGCCGATCCGGAAAAGGTGGGCAAATGGTAGACGACGCCACCCAGCGCCAGATCGACGCCGCCCGCCCCGACCGCTCGACATGGCTGTCAGCCAATGCCGGATCGGGCAAGACCAAGGTCCTGACGGATCGGGTTGCACGGCTTCTTTTGGCTGGAACAGACCCGCAGAATATCCTTTGCCTGACCTACACCAAGGCCGCGGCGTCAGAGATGCAGAACCGCTTGTTCGACCGTTTGGGCGAATGGGCGATGCTACCCGATGACATTCTGGAAACACGCCTGACCGACCTGGGCATCGACGGCCCGATCACTCCCGAGCGCCTGCGCGAGGCGCGCCGCCTGTTCGCGGTGGCGATCGAAACGCCCGGCGGGCTGAAGATCCAGACGATCCACTCGTTCTGCTCCGCTCTCCTGCGGCGTTTCCCGCTCGAGGCCGGGGTCAGCCCGCAATTCACCGAGATGGAAGACCGCGCCGCCGCCCTCCTGCGCGCCGAAGTGGTCGAGAAAATCGCCAACGGCCCTGATGCGCAGGCGCTTTATGACCTTGCCGAGCACTACACCGGCGAGGACCTCGAAAGCCTGACGCAGGAGATCGTCGGCAAGCGGGATCGTCTGTCCAACCCGGTCAGTGAGGCCGATCTCTCGGCGCTCTTCGGGCTGAGGCCGGAGGAGTCTGCGCAGTCGCTCGTTACCTCTGTCTTCCTCGGGGGCGAAGCCCAGTTGATGGCCGACCTCCTGCCGATCCTGACCGCAGGCAGCACCAATGATGCGAAGGCGGCGGTCAAGCTGACGATGGCCGACATTCCCTCGCTTCAGGCGCTGCCGATCCTCGAGGATGTCTTTCTGACCGGCAGTAGTGCAAAATCGCCATTCTCGGCCAAGATAGGGTCTTTTCCAACCAAGGCCCTGCGCGAGGCAAACCCAGGCCTGACCGATGCACTGAATGCCCTGATGGTCCGGGTCGAAGAAGCCCGCGACACGCGCCTTGCCCTTCAGGCGCGGGAGACAGCGCGGATTCTGCACCGTTTCACGGGCATTTTCCTGCCCGCCTATGCCGCCGCCAAGGAGGCCCGCGGCATGCTGGATTTCGACGACCTGATCCTGCGCAGCCGTGACCTTCTGGACGATCCCAAGGTCGCCGACTGGGTCCTGTTCAAGCTGGACGGTGGCATTGACCATATCCTGGTCGACGAGGCGCAGGATACCAGCCCGGTGCAATGGACCCTGATCGAACGCCTGTCGCAGGAATTCACCAGCGGCACCGGCGCCCGCGCCGACCGGCAGCGGACGATCTTTGTCGTGGGCGACAAGAAACAGTCGATCTATTCGTTCCAGGGCGCCGATCCCGAAGGGTTCGACCGCATGAAGGAGGATTTCCGCACCAAGCTGGAGGTGACTGACGCGCCGCTGCAGGACATGGAGATGGAGTTTTCCTTCCGTTCCGCGCAGACCATCCTGTCACTGGTCGACGAAACCTTCCGCGGGCTCGATTCCAGCGGCTTTACCCAGCGCGAAAAGCACAAGGCGTTCCATGATGCGATGCCGGGTCGTGTCGACCTCTGGCCGCCGATCGAGAAGGAAGACGCCGAAGAGCCGCCGGAGTGGTACGACCCCGTCGATATCAAGGCCCCGGGCGACCCGGCTACCCGGCTTGCCGCGCAGATCGCACGCAATATCAAGGAGATGCTGGGCACGCCCTTGCCATCAAAGGAAGGAAACGCCGCGCGGGCCATCACGGAGGGCGATATCCTGATCCTCGTACAGCGCCGCTCCGGCCTCTTTCACGAGATCATCCGCGCCTGCAAATCCGAGGGGCTGAACGTCGCCGGGGCCGACCGCCTGCGCGTCGGCGCGGAACTGGCGGTGCGCGATGTCGCGGCGCTCTTGTCGTTTCTTGCGACGCCCGAGGACAGCCTGTCGCTCGCCACTGCCCTGCGCTCGCCGCTATTCGGGTGGAGCGAGGCACAGCTTTTCGACCTCGCCCATGACCGCCCGCACCGATATCTCTGGCAAACCCTGCGCGAGCGCGCGGCGGAGTATCCCGAAACGCTTGCCGTGGTGAACGACTTGCGCCGCGCCGCCGATTACCTGCGCCCCTATGACATGATAGAGCGAATCCTGACGCGGCACCAGGGGCGCGCCCGCCTTTTGTCACGGTTGGGGCCCGAGGCCGAGGACGGCATCGACGCGCTTCTGTCGCAGGCGATGGCCTATGAACGCAATGCGATCGACAGCCTGACGGGTTTCCTGGTCTGGATGGAAACCGACGACCTGGAAATCAAGCGCCAACTGGACAATGCCGGCAACCGCATTCGCGTCATGACCGCGCACGCGGCCAAGGGGCTGGAATCGGCCATCGTGATCCTGCCAGACAGTGCCAAGCGCGATCTACGGGTCGACGCCAAGCTGATCGGGGCAGGGGACACCGCACTGTGGCGGCCGCGCAAGGATGATCTGCCCACGGCCCTTCAGGCCATCGACACCGCCGAGCGCGATGCCCAATGGGCCGAGCGCGACCGCCTGCTTTATGTCGCCATGACCCGGGCCGAGCAATGGCTGATCGTCGCCGCGGCGGGTGATCTCGATAAGGAAGGGCGCGACTGGTACAGCAAGGTGCGGGGCGGAATGCTGCGATCCGACGCCGTCGAGCACGTGTTCGACGGCGGGCAGGGCTTGCGGCTGGAATCCGGGAATTGGGCCGGAACAGAGCTTGTATCGGCCCCGGTCGATCCCACGATCACGCCGTCCCTTCCCGCGTTCTTTCAGGATCACGCCAAGCCCGCGATGCGCGCTACTGAGACGCTTGCGCCGTCTGATCTTGGCGGCGACAAGGCCTTGCCGGGCGAGGCAGGGCTGGACGAGGACGCCGCCAAGCGCCGCGGCCGGCAAGTGCACCGCCTTTTGGAAATGCTGCCACAGCGCGACCAGGCCGACTGGGCCGGAACCGCCGAGTCTCTGCTCGCCCACGGACCGGACGCCGCAACGGGGCAGGAGCTTGCCCTGCTCCTTGCCGAGGCCGAACACGTCCTTGCGCAAGAGCCCCTGCGCTCCCTGTTTTCACCGCAGGCGCTGGCAGAGGTGGCAATTTCCGCCAATCTCGATGCGCTGGGTGGCCGCCGGATTCACGGCGCGATCGACCGCCTGGTCGTTACCCCGGAAAAAATCCTTGCCGTGGATTTCAAGACCAACGCCGTGGTCCCCAACGCGCCCGCCGACGTGCCCTCGGGACTTCTGCGGCAGATGGGCGCCTATGCCCATGCCCTGCAAGAAATTTATCCCGGCCGCACCATCGAGACCGCGCTGCTCTGGACCCGCACGGCGACCCTCATGCCGCTGCCACACGATCTTGTGACGCAGGCCTTGGCCGACACCCATATAGCTTGACGCTCCCTATCGCTCTACATAGGTTCGCTGTCGAACCTGAGCTCAAGGAGAAACCGAGATGGCCACCGTTGCCGTAACCGACGACACGTTCGATAGCGAAGTGAAGAACTCCGACATTCCCGTCGTGGTGGATTTCTGGGCCGAATGGTGCGGCCCCTGCAAACAGATCGGCCCGGCGCTGGAAGAGCTGTCCTCCGAGATGGACGGCAAGGTCAAGATCGCCAAGGTGAACGTGGACGAAAACCCCAACTCGCCCTCGCAGCTGGGCGTGCGCGGCATTCCGGCGCTGTTCATCTTCAAGAACGGCGAAGTGGTGTCGACCAAGACCGGCGCCGCGCCCAAGGCCGCGCTGCAAGGCTGGATCGAAGAGTCGATCTGAAGCTAATCGGATAAAACAGTCAAAGGGTCGCCCACTGGGCGGCCTTTTTTCGTTTAAGCACCATGCGCGGAACCAAGGCGCGGCCCTGCCGCGCCGCCGCGTATCGTCATGCGAGTAGCATGCCTTCGGCATGACGCCGCCCCCACGGCACGGCGATTGGGCTGGGCATGGCGCTCCGACCTAAACTTTCACGGACTTGGCTGAAATAAAACACCCAGGAACAACGGTAGATCGCCGCACCGCGGCCCGCCAATGCGCGGCTCCATTTGCCCACCCGGGTTGCCACTCCGCCCCGCGCCTTCCATATAGGTCCAAAGATCAAAGGAGCCCCGACCATGAGCGATTTCCCCGGCTGGCACGGCACAACCATCATCGGCGTCCGCAAGGGCGGGCAGGTCGTCGTCGCGGGCGACGGGCAGGTCAGCCTTGGCGATACCGTCATCAAGGGCACCGCCCGCAAGGTCCGCCGCATCAGCCCTGGTGGCTATGACGTGGTCGCCGGTTTCGCCGGCTCCACCGCCGACGCCTTCACCCTGCTGGAACGGCTGGAATCAAAACTCGAAGCGACCCCCGGCCAACTGCAACGTGCCTCCGTCGAACTGGCCAAGGACTGGCGCACCGACAAGTACCTGCAAAAGCTCGAGGCGATGCTGATCGTCACCGACGGCTCACAGCTTTACGTGATCACCGGCGCGGGCGACGTGCTGGAACCCGAACATGACGTGGCCGCCATCGGCTCGGGCGGGAACTACGCGCTGGCCGCCGCGCGCGGCATGATCGACAGCGACAGGTCCGCCGAACAGATTGCGCGGGATGCCATGGCCATCGCGTCGGACATCTGCGTCTACACCAACGGCAACCTGACCGTGGAATCCATCAGCGCCTGAGGACAAGGCGGAACATCACTGCCGCCCACCTCGTTCTCCTGACTGAAGTGCATCGCACGAGGAGGACTCCATGAGCTTGCATATCGAAGACACCGGCGGCAACGGCCAGCCGGTCATCCTGATCCACGGCTGGCCCCTGTCGGCAGAGGCATGGGAATACCAGGTTCCGGCGCTCAACCAGGCCGGCCACCGTGTCATTGCCTATGACCGTCGCGGCTTTGGCCGCTCGACCGCGCCCGACGACAAGTACGATTACGACACGCTCGCCGCCGATCTCGAAGAGATCATAAAGGAAAAGAACCTGAACGACGTCACACTCGTCGGCTTTTCCATGGGCGGCGGCGAGGTGGCCCGCTTCATCGGCAATCACGGCGAGGCACGGCTCAAAAGGGTGGTCTTCGCCGCTGCCGTTCCGCCCTGTCTGATGCAATCGGACGATAACCCCGACGGCCCACTGACCAAGGACGCCGCGCAGGAGTTCGAGGACAACCTGAAGGCAGATCGCGACGCGTTCTTTGAGGGATTCACCAAGGATTTCTTTTCGGCTGATGGCGACCTGAAGGTGACGGAGGAACAGCGGCAACAGGCACTTGACCTGTGCAAGCAGTCCACGCCGGAGGCCGCGCTTGGCTGCATGAAGGCTTGGGCCACGACCGATTTTCGCGATGATCTGGAGAAGATCACCGTGCCCACGCTGGTCCTGCACGGCACCGCCGACGGCATCGTGCCGATCGAAGGCTCCGGCCACCGCACCCACAAGATGGTTGCCCACAGCAGCCTGTGCGAGATCGAGGGCGCGCCGCATGGCTGCAACACGAGCCACGTGCAGGACTTCAACGCCGGGCTTCTGGATTTCCTCGGCAAGCACTGACCTGCCGAGCAGAGCCTTTCCACGTCAGAATGCTGCCTTTCTTTCGGCCAACAGGTCCTTTAGGGCTGGCGCGAAGACGACCCGAGGACCGCCCATGACCCTGACCCAGGACGACCTGCGCGCGGCCACTGCCGCCGGCATCATCGACGAGGCACAGGCCGCGCGCCTCAGCGCCCTGTCGCACGAACGCGCCGGCCGTATCGCACGGCGCGCGAACGAGGATGAACCGTTTGAGCTGTTTTCCGGCTTTGCCGAGATCTTCATCTCGCTGGGGCTGATCCTGCTGACCTCGGGTGCCGTAGCTTTCGCAGCCGCCGCGGGCGGTATTCTCTTTGTCATGGCGGCGCTCATCGCCGTCGGCTGGTTCGCCGCGCATTACTTCACGCTCAAACGCCGGATGAGCCTGCCGTCGATCGTGCTGGTCTGCACCTATGCCACCGGCGCGGGCGGGCTGATCGGCTATGTCCTCGACATGATCGGCCTCACCTCCGGCGCGTTGGCCGCCATCCTGCTGGGCCTCGGTGGCATGGCGTCGATCCTGTTGCATTACCGGCGCTTCCGCGTGCCGTTCTCGATGCTTCTCGTCGGCCTTTACGGCTTCATGACGATCTACGCGATCACCACCGAAACCAGCCCTGTCAACACATTGATGTCCGGCAGTTTCTGGAGCCTCTTCGACCTGCGCCAAGGTGGCTCACTGGCCCTCGGCACGCTGATCTTCGGCATCCTCGCCTTCATCTCCGGCATCTGGTTCGACATGCAGGACCCGCACCGCATCGGCCGCCGCGCCCGCTCGGCCTTCTGGCTGCACCTGCTGGCCGCGCCCGCGCTGGTGAACACCGTGATGATGACCGTCTACAACCTCGACGGCGCCCTCGGCACGATCCTCACCATCGTCGGCTTCCTGCTGGTCACCTGCCTTGCCCTCGTGATCGACCGCCGCTCGTTCCTGACCGCCGGCATGGGCTATCTCGCCGCCGTGATCTACTGGCTCTTCAGCATGGACGGCGGCGGCACGCAGCTTCCGCTCCTGATGCTGGTCATCGGCGCCTTCATCACCGGCCTCGGCACCTTCTGGACCCACCTGCGCGTCGCCCTCATGCGCGCCCTGCCCAACTTCCCCGGCAAGTCCCGCCTGCCGCCCTGGGACGACGTCACCGCAACCTCCGAATAACCGCACCTTGCGTTTCGGCCCCCCATGCTTACGTTCCCCGGTAACGCAATCACAGGACGCCCCATGACCGACCTCACCCCGCGCGAAATCGTCTCGGAACTCGACCGCTACATCATCGGCCAGAAGGACGCCAAGCGCGCCACCGCCGTCGCCCTGCGCAACCGCTGGCGCCGCAAGCAGCTCTCCGACGACCTGCGCGAGGAGGTCTACCCCAAGAACATCCTGATGATCGGCCCCACCGGCGTCGGCAAAACCGAAATCTCCCGCCGCCTGGCGAAACTCGCCCGCGCCCCCTTCATCAAGGTCGAGGCGACCAAGTTCACCGAGGTCGGCTATGTCGGCCGCGATGTCGAACAGATCATCCGCGACCTCGTCGACAGCTCCATCGCCCAGACCCGCGACTTCATGCGTGAAGACGTCAAATCCCGCGCCCACCAACAGGCCGAGGACCGCGTCATCGCCGCCATCGCCGGCGAGGATGCCCGCGAATCCACCCGCGAAATGTTCCGCAAGAAGCTCAAGGATGGCCTGCTCGACGACACCGAGATCGAACTCGACGTCGCCGACACCTCCAATCCCCTCGGCATGATGGACATCCCCGGCCAGCCCGGCGGCGGCCAGATGGGCATGATGAACCTGGGCGACATCTTCGGCAAGGCTTTCGGCGGCCGCACCACCCGCAAGAAGATGACCGTCCGCGAAAGCTACGACATCCTGATTTCCGAAGAGGCCGACAAACTGCTGGACGACGAAACCGTCAACCGCACCGCCCTTGAAGCGGTCGAGCAGAACGGCATCGTCTTCCTCGACGAGATCGACAAGGTCTGCGCCCGGCAAGAGGCCCGCGGCGGCGACGTCTCGCGCGAGGGGGTGCAGCGCGACCTGCTGCCCCTGATCGAGGGCACGACCGTCTCCACCAAGCATGGCCCGGTCAAGACCGACCACATCCTCTTCATCGCAAGCGGCGCCTTCCACATCGCCAAGCCGTCCGACCTCTTGCCCGAACTTCAGGGCCGCCTGCCCATCCGGGTCGAACTGCGCGCCCTGACCGAGGAAGATTTCGTGCGCATCCTGACCGAGACGGACAACGCCCTGACCCGCCAGTACTCCGCCCTCATGGGGACCGAGGAGGTCAACGTCGAATTCACCGAGGACGGCATCAAGGCCCTCGCCCGCATCGCGGCGGAGGTCAACCAGACCATCGAGAATATCGGCGCGCGCAGGCTCTATACCGTGATGGAACGCGTGTTCGAGGAACTCAGCTTCACCGCCCCCGACCGCGCTGGCGAGAAGGTCGTCGTGGACGAAGCCTTCGTGGACGCCAACCTGGGCCAGCTGATGAAGTCGACGGATTTGAGCAGGTATGTTTTGTGAGGGATTAAAGAAAGCCGCAGAAGGCATTGCTTGTGATCATGAGCTAGAAGCGAAATCATCTAGTTCTTGGAATAGAAGCTTGAGATCCGCCGGGACTTCATTGCCACTTATGCTCTGAATAATGCCAAATGGCGTGATGCTAATACCATCAATTTCTCGGAGTGTTTCATTCAAGTGGGATAGTGCACCTTTGCCAGGAACAAGCTCCAAGTACCTTTCGTTCCATTCCTCTTCAATGTACTGAAATACTTCCTGACTTATTGTTGCTTTATGAATTCCGCTTCTCACATCTCGTTCAAACTGTTCTCTCACAGCTGCATACTGTCCAGCGACGTAGCTCTTTGTGTCCTTCGAGTATTGATCAAGTGTCGCCTCGATGTCGCATGTGAACGACGCTTTTTTCGCTCCCCTGCGGATTTTGTCTTCTATGCGTTTGCGAGCGGCTTTCTCAATCGCAGAGGGTACAAGAAGGTAGTTCTCGATTTCCTTTCTTTCGAGAACATGAAAAAGATCGCAGGTGTCCTTTAGTTCCGTTGCAACATGGTCACACTCTTTTTGAGTCCTGAAATCTCTGTCAAAAATACAAGCGGACTTCGGCGTAAATCCTAGTGCTGTTGAGATGCCCTCCACGAGGTTTTTGACTTTCTGTGGGTTAAAACCTTTCGTTTGTACCACAGCAAAATCTCGGCGCGCAGCCAAGCTTGCGAAACCACACTTTTCGGCAAACTTCCCGAGTATTTGAAAATCGTGACCTTCTACAAAGACCACTTTCTTGGTTTTCGCAATTTGCGTCAGCACAGGGTTCAAATTAGAGCCTAGGGTCTGAAATACTCCAGAGAGCTGATCAGCGTTCTTGACTCGGGAAGCCGAATTTCGGCTTTTGTTCACAATTACAATTTCTCGAAACTCCGCTTCGGATAGGATTTCCGTGGAATGTGTAGCTATGAGAATATCTGCATCCAACTGTCTGAGTAGCGAGATCAACTGCCTTTGCAGATCTGAATGAAGATAGATATCGGGCTCATCAATTAGGAAAATCGAAACATCTTCTGATTGAATGATGTGTGTCAGCATCTGACACCAAACCTGAAAACCAAATCCCGCCCAACAAATTTCTCGGGCGCGCCTGTCTTCCGGGCAATACATGAACAATCGTGCCTTACCGTCGACCATTTCGGTTTCAGGCGGCTCAATATCCATGCCCGGCCAAGTGGCTTGTACTGCTCGTCTGAATTCTTCGAATTTATCTGGAAAGTGATGCCATATATTTCGAAAGTTCCGTGCAGCGCCGTAATTGAAGAGAGCAAGTCTAGCTGCTTCTTTTTCATAAAGTTGTTCGTGGTGATCTACCGGGCCAAGAATTGGAACAAACCCAATACGGCAATTGTACTGGGCTCGGAACATACTGGGTGTTGAGCATATTCGGCCATTATCTAATTCAGGTATCAGTACGCACGAACCTACCTCTGCGAAATACAGTTTTAGCCGATTCTTGTTAGAAAGCTTGAACTCGATGCTCGCGGCAGTTTGATCATCGTAATTATGAAAGATGTTTTCGTCCGCAACCGACAGTCCTCTTAGGTCTACCTTGTGACCGTACACTTGCCCTATCGGCCCCGTAACTATTTCGGCCTTGCGGAAACTGGCCCGTCTAAGTGCCGCAGCAAGAATTCGGAATGCTGCTAGAATTGTGGATTTCCCAGCATTATTTGGTCCGACGATAATATTGAACTGCTCAAAACGAATGGAAAATTTCGAAAAGGCCTTAAAGTTGTCGAGTTTTACTTCGACGAACCGATCTAGCTCTTTCTCCATATTTTCCTCAAACCTATAAAGTTCGTTTCGAGTGCTACAATCCGAGGTTGTTGCGGTCAAACCTTTCCAGCAACAAGATGAAAACCATTACTGTCGACTGCGAAACAGGTTGACCAACTCCGTAAACATCACCTTATGCCACCGCCCTCCCTCTTAACCCCAAAAACCCCAAAAATCGCACCGTCGGCATACCACCCGGATACCGACGTGATACCGACGTTCCGTTTTGGCCTGTCCGGGGGGCGTTAACGAATCAGATCGCACCCTCTGAATCCGCTTTTCTTCCCCCCGGTTTCGGGCCACGAAGGGGGCCATGCGGCTCCTCGATTTTCTCCGTGACAACCTCCCCTTCCTGTCGGCGGGTATGCTGCTGACCTTCCTAAGTTCTTTTGGACAAACGTTTTTTATCTCGCTCTTCGCCGGCGAGATTCGGGCCGCGTTCGATCTCAGCCACGGGCAATGGGGTGGCATCTACACGATCGGCACCACCGCCTCCGCCTTGGTCATGGTCTGGGCCGGCGGCCTCACGGATTTTTTTCGCGTCCGCACCCTCGCCCCTATCATACTGATATTACTTGCTTTTGCCTGCCTCTCCATGGCCTTCAACCCGGTCTGGTGGGGGTTGATCGCGGTTATTTTTGCCCTGCGTTTCACCGGCCAGGGCATGACCAGCCACCTCGCCGTCGTCGCCATGTCCCGCTGGTTCATCGCCACAAGGGGCAAGGCCCTGTCCATCGCCACCCTCGGCTTCGCCCTGGGCGAGGCCCTGTTACCCATTGTTTTCGTTGCACTTCTGGCGGTCTACGACTGGCACATGCTGTGGGTCGCCGCCGCCCTCATCGCCCTCTGCGGCGTCCCCGTCATCCACCGCCTCCTCCGCCTCGAACGCACCCCCCAGATGCTCGCCCAAACCGACCAATCCGTCGGCATGGAATCCCGCCACTGGACCCGCAATCAGGCCTTATTTCATTGGCTTTTCTGGTTCATGGTCCCTGCACTTTTAGGCCCCGCAGCCTTCAACACGGCCTTCTTTTTCCACCAGGTCCACTTCGCCGATTTGAAGGGCATCCCCCACGTCCAGCTGGTCGCCCTCTACCCGTTCTACACCGCCGTCGGCATCGTCGCGATGGTCCTGTCCGGCTGGGCCCTGGACCGCTGGGGAACCGCCAGGTTGATCCCGTTCTTCCAGCTTCCCATGGTCGCCGCCTTCGCGATTTTTGCCATATCCGACAATACCTTGACCCTGCTCGCAGGCCTGTTTTTCCTCGGCCTCACCACGGGTGCCAACACCACACTCCCCAACGCCTTCTGGGCCGAATTCTACGGCACCGCCCGCCTTGGTTCGATCAAGGCCATGGCCGCCGCTGTCATGGTCTTCGGCTCCGCCATCGGCCCCGGCCTGACCGGCATGGGCATCGATTTGGGGCTGGGATTGGAGAGCCAGTACCTCATTGTCGCAGGCTATTTCGTCTTCACCACCCTGATGATGACCATCGGCATCACACGGGCCAAACCCCTGCTACCGGTTGCGGCGTAGATACACGTAATACGCCCCGCCACCCCCATGCCGCACATGCGCCTGGGTGATCTGCAAAACCAACCCCGACAACGGTGCCGCGCCCAGCCATTGCGGTACCGCATGGCGCAATACACCATGCCTGGTAGGTATCGGGCCACCGGTATCGTTGTTCCTGCCCTTGCCGGTGATCACCAAAACCAGCCTTTTGCCCTGAGCCTGCGCCCGCAAGATAAAGCCGGTCAGGGCAGGCTGCGCCTGGGCGAGGGTCATACCGTGCAGGTCGATCCGGGCTTCCGGCTCGACCTTGCCGCGTTTCAGACGCGTGTTGGTGCGCTTGTCCATCTGCAGCGGTTGCCGGGCAAGGCGTTCGGGCAGGCCAGGCAAGGTATCGTGGCGATTGGACGGTGTACCGGCCTTTTGGCCGATTTCGAATTGCGGCAACTCGGGCTTGGTTCGCTCGGGCGATTTTCGGGTGGATGGCTGCAGCGAGCGAGGTCTGTCGCGGCTTTTCTCGGGGTCGAGCCTGTCCGCGGTCCGCGCCACCTGTTGCCAAAGTTTCAGTTCCTCCGGCGTGATGCGCCGACGGCTCAAAGGTTCGGCTCCGTCGCAGTGGCATAGGCGCGCTGGATCGGCAGAAGGACGACCATGCGACCGGGATCACGCAGGCGCCCGGCTTTGCGACCAGCATCATCGCCGGTGCCGATGAAGATATCCGCGCGCTGCGCCCCCTTGATGGCAGAGCCAGTGTCCTGCGCAATCATAAGCCTGCGGATCGGGCCGGCCCCCTCTTTCTCGATCCAGACCGGAGCGCCGAGCGGGACATAGGCCGGGTCCACAGCGACGGTGCGGCCCGCGGTGACGGACCGGTTCATCGCACCGAGCGGGCCCATGTGGGCGGGCACGGAATCGATCCGCCGGAAGAACACGTAGGAAGGGTTGTGCCATAGAAGTTCCTGACCGGCGACAGGATTGCGGCGGACCCAGTTCTTGATGACCTGAGCCGAAACCTGGTGGGCCTGGTAGATACCGCGGCGAACAAGCTCGGCCCCGATGGAGCGATATTCGTGGCCATTCGCCCCACCATAGCCCACGCGGATCTTTCGGCCATCGGGAAGGGTCACACGACCAGACCCCTGGATCTGCAAAAAGAACTTCTCGACCGGATCATCGACCCAGACAATCTCGAGCCCGCGGCCCTGCATGGCAACGCCTGCTTCGATTTCTCGACGAGACAACCAAGGTACGGCACCCTGAACCTCGGGTGGTTTGCGGTAGAGCGGGTAGCGAAATCGGCTCCCCGGTGACAAAGACCCGCTGAGTTCCGGCTCGAAATAGCCGGTAAAGAGCGCTTTTTTACCGTCCTCGATGAGAACAGGGCGGAAGAAGAGCTGAAAGAAATCCTTGGCGTTGGGCTTTTGCTGTGCGAGTGCACACAGGGCGCGCCAATCGGGATCATTGAGGTCGGGACAGGTCAGAAGAAAGGCTTCGAGCGCCTTCTCGTGATCATCGGCCTCCCAACCCTTCAGGTCGTCGAAGTCGAGAACAGTATGCGTCACTTCCTCTGCTCTGACGGCGATTGTGGCCATCAGCATAAGGAATAAAGCCGCTGTCGCCCGTCCGATCATTCGTCCGTGGCAACAAGCCGCCAGTTGGGATCGTCGGAGCCCATCACACGTTCGAAGGTCCAGATATCCTTCTGCTTTTTGGATTTGCCAGGCTCACCCTCGACGATCTCGCCATTCTGGTCGCGCACGACCGAGATCAATTCACCGATGAAGCGCACGGTTATCTCGGCAGTATTGGTCGCGTCGTCGAACCGAGCGCCGGCCAGCGTGGTTTCGCGGACACCGACGAATTCAGCCTCGATGGTCAGGCCCTGTTGGGCACGGGACTCGACCACGCCGTTGAATGCCTCGAAGACGTCATCACCAAGGAACGGTCGCATCTCGTCCATCTGGCCGCGCTCAAAGGACATAAGAATCCATTCGTAAGCCTGCTTCGCGCCCTGCAGAAACTCGCCGACAGAGAAACTGCTTTCAATGCGTTTCATGTCTGCAAGCGCCTTGGCATCCTCGGACCCTTCGGGCACATGATCGGTGATGTCGTGATCGGGGCCCCCCTCGATTACTTCGAATTCCTGCCGGCGCGAAGGCGTCTGCGTCGAAGGGCGCGACTGTTGCGAAGGCTCGTACCCGTCGCGGGTGCCAAGAACACTTTTCAGGCGGAGTATCAGGAAAATCGCTATGCCCGCGAGGACAAGCAACTGAAGCAGGGGCGAATTCATTCATACCTCTCAACGTGCCCAGGATGGAAACCTCCCGGTGTTGTTCTTATGTAGGGTGTTGATCCGGGCGAGTCCACCGTACCCGCCTTTAGAAACCAAGGAGGATCATGCTCATGTGGCTATTTGTAGCCTTTCTGTTGGTGCCGCTTGTCGAAATCGCTTTGTTTATTCAAGTTGGCGGGTTCATCGGTTTGTGGCCGACGCTAGGGATTGTGGTACTGACCGCGATCATCGGCACTTGGCTGGTGCGCACGCAGGGGGCAATGGCCATCGGGCAGCTTCGGTCGTCGTTTCAGAAATTGGATGATCCGACCGAGCCGCTGGCCCACGGCGCCATGATCCTGATTGCCGGTGCGCTTCTGCTAACACCGGGGTTCTTTACAGACGCGGTGGGGTTCTCGCTACTTGCACCGCCCATTCGCAAATCGCTGTTCCAATTTCTTCGCAAGCGGATCAAGGTACGGCGTTTCGAAATGGGCCCCGAAGGCCCGCGCGACATGAAGCGAAAGCCGGGACCGCGCCAGCGGGATGACGTTATCGAAGGCCAATACGAGGAAGTGGATCCGCCGAAGACGCCGACGCATGGCAGTTCGGGCTGGACCCGCCACTGATATGCAAAGCATTGAGGCGCGTTCGGCATCCTGCTAATGCTTCGCACGATGAATTTTTCCGCCTGGAGACAGTACATGGCCGAACAGAATAACGGTGCCGCCAAGACGGACGCCCAAGCTACACAAACCGGACCGAAAATGAACGTGCTGACGCAGTTCATTCGGGACATGTCGTTCGAGAACGCATTGGCCCAGCGTGGATCGGGTGGCGAGGTGAACCCCGATGTTCAGGTCGCGGTAAACCTCGACGCAAAGAAGCGGTCTGCTGAGCATCAGTTCGAAGTCATGATCAAGCTTGTGATCACGTCAAAGAACAAGGGCACTGAAGAAACCCTGTTTCTGTTAGAGTTGGAATACGTCGGCGTATTCCAGATCGAGGATGTGCCGGACGACCAGATGCATCCTTTCCTTCTGATCGAATGTCCGCGGATGATCTTCCCGTTCGTTCGCCGCATCGTCAGCGATGTGACGCGGGACGGGGGCTTCCCACCGCTGAACCTTGAGACGATCGATTTCGTGCAGCTTTACCGCAACGAGATCAAACGCCGCCAAGCCGCCGCGGCAGAGGAAAAACCGACGCCCGACGCCTAAGTCAGTTGTTTCCAGAGCGCGCCGTCGCCCATGTGTTCCACGAATGCCTGGTGTGCGGCGCGTTCTTCTTCATTCAGGCGAGACGGCAGCGGTTTCGACCGTGGTCCGGGATGCCAGTCGGTTTCGGCGCTGTCTTCCGTGGTTTCCGGAGAATAAGCGCCAGCCAGTCCGAAATCCGGCTGTCGGCCGCCAATCAGTTCCAGGTAAACCTCGGCCAAGATCTCGGAGTCGAGCAGAGCCCCGTGCAGAGTGCGCGACGAATTGTCGATACTGAACCGGCGGCACAGTGCATCAAGCGATGCGGGCGAGCCCGGAAACTTGCGCCTTGCTATGTCGAGGGTGTCGATCGCCTGTTCCCAGGGAATTTTAGGCATGTTGAGCCAGCCAAGCTCGGCGTTCAGAAACTTCATGTCGAAGGCCGCATTGTGGATCACCAGCTTGGCGTCTGAAATGAAATCGACGAAGCTTTGGGCGATCTTCTCGAATACGGGTTTGTCGCGCAGAAAATCATCGCCAAGACCGTGAACCTCAAACGCTTCCTGCGGCATGGAGCGAAGCGGATTGATGTATTCGTGAAAGGTGCGGCCCGTCGGCATGTGGTTGTAAAGTTCCACCGCGCCGATCTCGACGATCCGGTCGCCCTGTTCGGGATCGAAGCCCGTGGTCTCGGTATCAAGCACGATTTCACGCATGGTTCTGCCTTCCCCGAATGTCCTTCAGGATATTCTGAACCTGCACGCGGGCATGTTCAAGCGTATCGGTCACGATGACAAAGTCGGCGCGCGCGCGTTTTTCCTCGTCGGGCATCTGCTTGGACAGGATCGCGTTGAACTGGTCTTCGGTCATGGTGCCACGGGCCAAAACGCGGTCCTTCTGAGTTTCGGCGGACACGGTGACGCAGACGGTGGCGTCCATCTGCGCGTCGCCGCCGGTTTCGAACAGCAGGGGAATATCCAGCACCGTAATATCAGCGTCTGTACCGGCCAAGAAAGCCGCACGGTCTCGAGCAACGAGGGGATGGACGATGCTTTCGATGGTTTCGAGGTCATGTGGATCTTCGGCGATAAGTGCCTTGAGTCGGTCGCGCGACACCGAGCCGTCTTTGACCGCTGTAGGGAAGGCGCGGCCGATGGGGGCGACTGCCGCACCGCCCCGAGCGTAAAGACGATGAACCGCCGCGTCGGCATCCCAAACCGCACAGCCGTTTTCGGCAAAGAGTTTTGCCGTGGTCGATTTTCCCATTCCGATGGAACCTGTCAGGCCCAGCTTGAAGGTCATCGGAGCGCTGCCGCCCGGGTCGCGCTGTCAACCTCGGGACGCACGCCGAACCAGCGCTCGAACGCGGGCACGGCCTGATGCAGCAACATTCCCAGGCCATCAACCGTCTGGCAGCCCAGCGCCTCTGCCTCGGCCAGAAGACGGGTCTTGAGCGGGGCATAGACAAGGTCCGTGACCAGCGTGCCCTTGTGCAAACCGTCGAGCGGAACGCGCAACGGCGGTTTGCCCATCATGCCAAGTGCGGTGGTGTTCACGACTGTTGCGGCATCTTCCATCATGTTCCCGGCCTGCACCCAGTCGACCACCACGATCCGCTTGCCGAACTCGGTTTTCAGCGCGTCGGCACGGACCCGCGTGCGGTTGGCGATCATGATTTCCGGCACGCCGACTTCAAGCAACGCCGAGATAACCGCCCGTGCCGCTCCACCAGCGCCCAGCAAAGCGGCGGGGCCAGCCTTGGGATTCCAGTCAGGCGCATTCTGGCGAAGATTCTGTATAAAGCCGACGCCATCTGTATTGTCGGCATGGATTTTGCCGTCCTTGCGGAAAATAAGCGTATTGGCCGCGCCGATCAGCGTGGCGCGATCGGTGATCAGGTCAGCGATTTCCAGCACCTTTTCCTTGTGTGGAACGGTGATATTGACGCCGACGAACCCCATCTTCGGAAGAGTGCGCAGGACATTTTCCAGATCATCCGCAGCGACGTCCATTGGAACGTAATAGCCGGGGATCCCGTGTGTCTTGAGCCAATGGCTGTGGATTTGCGGAGATTTCGAATGCGCAACCGGAGATCCGATCACGGCCGCCAGAGGAATCCTTTTCTCGGTCATGTCTCGATCTCTCCGCGCAATGCCAGGTATGAAAGCAATTCCAGAAGTGGCAGGCCAAGAACGTTGAAATAATCCCCGTGAACCTGGCTGAACAGCCGGATGCCTTCCTCTTCCAGCTTGTATGCACCGACGGCGTGCCGGATGCTATCCCAGTTACGGGTGACATACCCTTCGAGATAGTCATCCGAAAAATCTCGCATCGTCATCCGTACCACACCAACATGTCTCCAAACCGGCTTGCCGTCTTCGCAGATCACTGCGGCTGAAAGCAGTTCGTGCCGTTTGCCACGCATCGCCCGAAGCTGATCGAGCGCCTGTTCCGGCGTTTCGGGTTTGGACAGGATGCGGCGCTCGAAGCTGAGAACCTGATCGCAACCGATGACCAGCGCACCGGAGAGCTTCGTGCTTTGCTTGACGGCCTTCATTTCCGCCAGCGCATCGGCAATATCGCGTGGTGGCGCATCATCGGCCACCATGGAATCTCGGATCGCGTCCTCATCCACGCGGGCCGGCGACACCTCGAATTCCACCGCGGCGTTCCGGAGCAGCGTCTTCCTGATATCCGACCCCGAGGCCAGAATTATCCTGCGTGACATGTGGATATCCCGTTGCATATCTCTTCGGGTTTTTAGGGATAGAACGACGAAATTTCCAACACTTCCGGCGGAGACCTGAAAACCCCACCAGATCGTCATCTTCCGCCTATCTTTTACACGTGGGGAAAAGGAAAACCTGTTCTACTGGATAAGCGCGATCAGGCGACCTCGGGCAGTAGTTAATCCACTGTGAGCTTCAATCTCTGATAACTGAAAAACGATTTGAATTTAGCATTTTATCGGAAAATTATAGAAATTCGGAAAAGGTATTAACAAGTTTATCCACACAATCCCGGCACTCGGGACAAATCGGGTATAATTACATAATCCCCAGCTTGACCTGCCCCTACAAAATCATCATCCTTTTTCTTTTTATATTTATTAATTAGGAGGAGAGAACGTAGATAGGGAAAAACATGACAGACCTCCTTGCCTCGCTTTATCCATGGACGAAGGCGCTGCATATCATGGCGGTGATTTCCTGGATGGCAGGGCTATTCTACCTTCCCCGTCTTTTCGTTTATCACGCAGAACAGTCCAAGCCGGGTGACAGTCGTGACGAAGTGTTCCAGACGATGGAGCTAAAGCTTTTACGCGTCATCATGACTCCGGCGATGATTGTGGCCTGGGGTGCGGGGATCATACTGGTCGCCACGCCGGGTATCGTGGACTGGAGCGCTGTGTGGCCATATCTCAAGCTGGCCGGCGTGCTCGGCATGTCGTGGTTCCACCATTGGCTTGGACAGCAGCGAAAAGCCTTTGCCGGTGGTACCGCGACATTGTCGGGCCGACAGTACAGGATGATGAACGAAGTGCCTACGATCCTGATGGTCGTCATCGTTCTTGCGGTGGTCGTGAAGTTCTGAGATTGACTCGTGCCGTAGCTGATCTTAGGTAGCGTCAAACGGCGCCCGTCCGGGTTACCCGTCTTCCGTATAAAAAATCTGAACACGCGCGCGCACCACGCGTCGATGCCGCAAGGACCTATCCATGTCTGACGAACGTTTGAATCTGTCCGATCTCAAGAAGCAGACCGCCAAGGATCTGCTTTCGATGGCTGAAGAGCTCGAGATCGAGAATGCCTCGACCATGCGCAAGGGCGAGATGATGTTCCAGATCCTCCGTGAGCGCGCTGACGAGGGCTGGACCGTTTATGGCGACGGAACGCTTGAGGTCTTGCAGGATGGTTTCGGATTTCTGCGCTCGTCCGAAGCGAATTATCTGCCGGGCCCGGATGATATCTATGTCTCGCCAGAGACGATCCGCAAACATTCTCTGAGGACCGGCGACACGATCGAAGGCGAGATCAAGGCTCCCGAGGAGAACGAGCGGTACTTCGTGCTGACCTCGGTGACGCAGATCAACTTTGCAGATCCGGAAAACGCCAAGCACAAGATCGCATTCGACAACCTGACGCCGCTTTACCCTGACGAGCGGTTTCAGATGGAAATTGACGATCCGACGATCAAGGACAAGTCCGCCCGGGTGATCGACCTGGTCGCGCCAATCGGTAAAGGTCAACGGTCGTTGATCGTGGCGCCGCCGCGGACGGGTAAGACCGTCATCCTTCAGAACATCGCAACCAGCATCGAACGGAACCATCCCGAATGCTATCTGATCGTTCTACTGATCGACGAACGTCCCGAAGAGGTGACGGACATGCAGAGATCGGTGAAGGGAGAAGTCATCAGCTCGACCTTTGACGAGCCGGCCGCGCGGCACGTCGCGGTGGCGGAGATGGTGATCGAGAAGGCCAAGCGTTTGGTCGAACATAAACGAGATGTTGTTATTCTTCTCGATTCAATAACAAGACTTGGTAGGGCTTATAACACTGTTGTGCCGTCGTCGGGCAAGGTTCTGACAGGTGGTGTGGACGCCAATGCGCTGCAACGTCCAAAACGGTTCTTTGGTGCGGCCCGGAACATCGAGGAAGGTGGTTCGCTGACGATCATATCCACCGCGCTGATCGACACCGGCAGCCGGATGGACGAGGTGATCTTCGAGGAATTCAAGGGTACGGGTAACTCGGAACTGATCCTGGATCGCAAGATTGCAGATAAGCGCGTGTTCCCGGCCATCGACATCTTGAAATCGGGTACGCGGAAAGAAGACTTGTTGATCGACAAGGTAGACCTGCAAAAGACCTACGTCCTGCGTCGTATCTTGAATCCGATGGGGACGACGGATGCTATCGAGTTCCTGCTTGGAAAACTCAAGCAGACCAAGACGAACTCGGATTTCTTCGATTCGATGAACACTTGATGTAACACCCTGTCGGAAGACTGATGGACACGATTTTTGCCCTTTCGACGGCACCCGGAAAGGCAGGTGTCGCCATCATCCGTGTTTCTGGCGCTGGTGCATTTGCCGGGGTCAGGGCGTTGGTGGGTGACCTGCCGTGCGAAAGGCAAGCGGCTTTGCGCACGGTCCGGTCGCAAAACAGAGAGGTCATCGATAAAGCACTGGTGCTCGTGTTCGAAGAAGATCGAAGCTTTACGGGCGAGTCAACGGTTGAGCTTCAATGCCACGGCTCGTCCGCTGTCATTTCGGCGATCCTGGAGGCGCTTGGTCAGCAAAATGGATTGCGGCCGGCCGACCCTGGTGAGTTCACGCGGCGTGCTCTGGAGAACGAGCGGCTGGACCTTGCCCAAGTCGAAGGGTTGGCCGATCTTATTGACGCCGAAACCGAAGCACAACGAAGGCAGGCGCAGCGGGTCTTCTCCGGCGAACTTGGCGCGCGGGGCGAGCTTTGGCGTAGCAAGCTGATCCGGGCAGCGGCCTTGCTGGAGGCGACGATAGACTTCGCGGATGAAGAAGTGCCCGAGGACGTGTCGCCAGAGGTGAACGCGCTTCTGTCCGAAGTTCGCAGTGAATTGGACCTCCAGATTTCTGGCGTCCGTACTGCAGAACGCATCCGCGAGGGTTTTGAGGTTGCGATCGTAGGAGCGCCGAACATTGGCAAATCAACGCTTTTGAATGCGTTGGCCGGTCGTGACGCCGCGATCACGTCTGAGGTTGCGGGCACAACACGTGACGTCATCGAAGTGCGGATGGATTTGCACGGATTTCCAGTAACGCTTCTCGATACTGCGGGATTGAGGGAAACCGAGGACGTGGTCGAATCGATTGGAGTCGAGCGCGCGCGGGCACGGGCAGAGAATGCAGATCTTCGGGTATTTCTCGTACAGCCAGGTGGCGCGCCCGAGATTTTACCTCAAGAGAACGACTTGGTGCTCGTAGGAAAAGCGGATCTCTATGGTAATCCGCATGACGGCGTATCCGGTGCAACGGGACATGGGGTGTCCGGTCTTGTCCAGCGGATAACTGATGTTTTCAAAGACAGGGCCTCAAACGCTGGGGTGGCCACGCGTTTGCGGCACAAGCGGGCCTTGGAAGCCGGGAGCGCTTATCTTCAAGGTGCAACGGACATGCTGAACACTCCGGAGGGCGCATCGGATCTTGTCGCAGAAGAGCTGCGAAGTGCTGTGCGCGCCCTTGATTCTCTGGTAGGACGAGTTGATATTGAGAACGTTTTGGACGAAATATTCTCGAGCTTCTGCCTGGGTAAATAGCGGAGTGTTTCACGTGAAACATTTTGATGTCATCGTTATTGGCGGCGGTCACGCTGGCGCTGACGCGGCGCACGCGGCGGCGCGAATGGGCGCGCGCACGGCGCTTGTTACGCTGACACACGCGTCTATCGGTGTGATGTCGTGCAACCCAGCGATTGGGGGGTTGGGAAAAGGGCACCTCGTACGAGAGATTGACGCTTTGGACGGTATCATGGGGCGCGTCGCGGATGCGGCGGGTATTCAGTTTCGTCTTTTGAACCGTCGGAAAGGTCCAGCGGTACAGGGCCCTAGAACCCAGGCTGACCGCAAGATTTACCGCGAGGCGATACAAAGCGAGATTGCTGCTCAGCCAAATCTCTCGGTCATTGAGGGTGAGGCGGCAGATTTTCTGTTTGAGGGCGAAGCGGTCGCAGGCGTACTGCTTGCGGATGGCAGCAGCATTTCTGCGCATTCAGTGGTGCTAACGACCGGTACATTCTTGCGCGGTGTCATTCACATTGGCGACGTCTCGCGCCCCGGCGGTCGTATGGGAGACAAGCCATCTGTAAAGCTTGCCGAGCGAATTGATGAATTCGGACTTCCCTTGGGTCGGCTCAAGACGGGCACACCGCCCAGGCTGAACGGAAAGACGATCAATTGGGATGGGCTGGACGTGCAGCCGGCAGATGAAGATCCGGTGATGTTTTCCTTCATGTCCAAGGCGCCAACGGCCCGGCAGATTTCATGCGGGATTACGCATACCAACGAGACTACACACGACATCATTCGAGCCAATCTTAAGCGCTCAGCCATGTACGGTGGGCATATAGATGGGGTCGGACCACGCTACTGCCCCTCCATCGAGGATAAGATCGTGCGGTTTGCGGACAAACAGTCTCACCAGATCTTCCTTGAGCCGGAAAGCCTGTCTGATGATGTGATTTATCCAAACGGTATTTCGACATCGTTGCCAGAAGACATCCAGCAAGAGTACGTTCACTCGATTAACGGCCTTGAGAATGCTGAGATTCTTCAGCCTGGTTACGCGATAGAATACGATTACGTGGACCCGCGGGCGCTAGATACGACGCTCGCGGTGCGATCGGTGCCCGGACTTTATTTGGCTGGTCAAATCAATGGGACTACCGGTTATGAAGAGGCCGCCGCGCAAGGGGTGGTGGCAGGATTGAACGCTGCGCTCTCGGCTTTGCGGCGTGAGCCGGTCATTTTCAAACGCTCTGAAAGCTATATCGGGGTCATGATAGATGATCTGACCATGCGTGGCGTGACGGAGCCGTACAGAATGTTCACGTCCCGCGCAGAGTTCAGGTTGTCGCTGAGAGCAGACAATGCGGACCAGCGCCTGACACCTATCGGTTTGAGCTTGGGGTGCGTCGGGGAAAACCGTCGTGCCGCGTTTGGCGAAAAGATGAAGCGGCTCGAGGCCGGTAAGGACAAGATCAGCACACAAAGCTACACACCCAAACAGTTGAATACAGCAGGCATCAAAGTAAACGAGGATGGCTCGAAGCGTGATGGGTTTGCGCTGCTTGCGTATCCTGACGTACAGTTCGAAGATCTGCTCGCTCTTGACCCATCTCTTTCCGAGATTGATGTGGAATCGCGTCGCCAGCTTGAGAGGGATGCGCTTTACGCGAATTATATCGAGCGTCAGAACCGTGATGTCGAGCTTATGAAGAACGACGAAAAGCACGCGATACCGAATGGCTTCGACTTCAGTTGTGTCGAAGGATTATCGAGTGAGCTGAAAAGTAAGCTGACTGCTGCACGACCGGAAAACCTTTCCCAAGCGAGTAGAATCGACGGAATGACGCCGGCTGCTTTGACAATCATATTGGCCAAGCTCCGCCAGCAAAAAAGATCGAGGTCGGCATGAGCGTCATTGGCGACTTGCGTGTTTCACGTGAAACAATCCAAAAGCTGGAGCATTACGCAGACGCGCTCAGAAAATGGAACCCCAAGATCAACCTCGTCTCCAAGTCGACTATTGATGATCTTTGGCGCCGACACTTTGTCGATTCTGCGCAGATCTTGGAGCTTGCGCCTTCGGATGCGAAAACATGGGCAGATCTTGGCGCCGGTGGTGGTTTTCCAGGCTTGGTTGTCGCTATTATTGCCGCAGAAATTCAGCCAAAACTTTCTATGACACTTGTGGAATCGGACCATCGAAAATGCACATTTCTCCGTAGCGTATTAAGGGAAACCTCGATCAAGGCAAACGTAATCTCTCGTCGTATCGAAGAGATCCCGCCGTTGCAGGCTTGCGTTATATCGGCACGTGCTTTGGCGGAATTGCCAAAGCTTCTTTCGTTGTCGCACGGGCATTCAGCAAAAGGCGGTGTAATGCTGTTTCCAAAGGGCGAAAACTGGCGAACAGAAGTGTCTGAGGCGCAATCGAAGTGGCGTTTCGACCACCAAGTTGCTAAAAGCAAGACGAACACAAAATCCGTCATTCTACGCATTTCAGGAGTTTGCCGTGCTTGATCTCACGCGCACTGCCGGACCGAAAATCATCGCGATCGCAAATCAGAAAGGCGGCGTCGGGAAAACCACAACAACAATAAATCTGGCAGCCGCCTTGTCAGAGGACGGGTTCAAAGTTTTGATCGTCGATCTTGATCCACAGGGCAACGCATCGACCGGCTTGGGAGTTGAGCCTGGCGAGCGGGAATACACCACATACGAGCTTTTGCTTGAGGAAATCGAGCTTGGCCGGGTAATCCAAAAAACGGCTCAGGACAACTTGAGTATCGTGCCTGCCACGGTCGATCTGAGTTCTGCGGACATGGAGCTTATTTCGAACGAAAAGCGAAGCTTTCTTTTGCATGACGCGCTGCGTCAGCCCGCAATGGACGGTTTTGCGTTCGATTTCATTCTGATCGACTGCCCGCCTTCGCTTAATCTGCTGACCGTGAACGCGATGGTGGCGGCGCACTCCGTTCTTGTGCCATTGCAATCCGAATTCTTCGCACTCGAGGGGTTGTCTCAGCTGATGTTGACGGTGCGCGAGGTACGTCAGTCCGCGAACAAGGATTTACGGATCGAAGGTGTTGTCTTGACCATGTATGACGGCCGGAACAATCTGTCATCACAAGTCGAGCAAGATGCCCGCGACAACCTTGGGTCACTGGTGTTTCAGACGAAAATTCCGCGTAATGTCAGGGTGAGCGAAGCGCCATCTTATGCCCTTCCGGTGCTTTCCTACGACCCGGCATCCAAAGGTGCGGAGGCGTACCGTGCGCTTGCACGGGAACTGGTACAAAACAACAAGCGCCAGGCGGCGTAAGGAGAGCGGGATGTCCGAAAACAGATCAAAACGAGGCCTGGGACGGGGGTTGTCGGCGTTGATGTCAGATGTGGCAGAGTCGCAAGATGCGCCCGAGAACGCGGCAAAGGCTGCGGACAAGGCGGTACCGATTGAAAAGATCGAGCCGAATCCCGACCAGCCGCGGCGGGACTTCGACGAAGCAGCGATGCAAGACCTTGCGTCGTCGATCGGGGCAAAGGGCATCATCCAACCTTTGATCGTACGGCCGAACCCCAGAAAGAGTGGCGCCTACGAGATTGTTGCAGGCGAACGGCGTTGGCGGGCCGCGCAACTCGCCAAGCTTCACGATGTTCCGGTGATCGTTCGGGAG
Source organism: Roseovarius confluentis (assembly GCF_002917925.1). Lineage (GTDB taxonomy): Bacteria > Pseudomonadota > Alphaproteobacteria > Rhodobacterales > Rhodobacteraceae > Roseovarius > Roseovarius confluentis. The sequence goes on from NZ_PPFE01000003.1 coordinate 84,920, forward strand.
TTTGACGATACCGAGGTTCTGGAAGTCGCCATTATTGAGAATATCCAGCGCGCCGACCTGAATCCAGTCGAAGAAGCGGCTGGATACAGCCAGCTAATGGAGCGGTTCGGTCACACCCAGGAAAAGCTGGCCCAGGCCTTGGGTAAGAGTCGCAGTTACATTGCGAACCTTGTTCGTTTGCTTGGTTTGCCAGATGACGTCCTGACATATTTGCGCGACGGGAGGTTGAGCGCAGGCCATGCGCGCGCCCTGATAACATCTGACGATCCGTCCGGACTTGCCAGCCAAGTGCTGAAGAAAGGGCTGTCAGTGCGCGAGACCGAGAAGTTGGCCAAGAAAAGCGAGGGCAACATTTTTTCGGATGAAGGCAAGCCGAAGAAGAAGGGCTCGGCGCAGAAGGACGCCGATACAAAGGCACTGGAAGGCGATCTGGCGGCGAACCTCGGGATGAAAGTTGCGCTGAACCACAAGCCGGGGGCGGAGAATGGGAGCATGACCATTTCCTATACTAGCCTCGATGAACTGGACGATCTGTGCCGAAAGCTAACCGGCAGTTAGTCGTTGAGCAGTTCCGCAATGACGCGGTTAAGGAGCAGCCGGCCAGCAGGCGTGACCGATAACCGCTCTCGCTGAACCTCCAGTAGGCCAAGTTCTGTTAGCTCGGTTATTTTAGACGGCGAAATTGGCGCGCCAGACAAAGCATGGTGCCTGTACAGATCAATGCCTTCGACGATCCTCAGGCCCATCAGAAGATGCTCGGCCTTCTGATCTACGCTATCTATTTTACTGAATAATTTCAGTGACTTACTTTCTTCTGAGCGCGTCAGCCATTGCTCCGGGTTGGACCAGGCTTCCGTCTCGTGTCGCGCGCCGTTCAGCGTGATCCGGCCATGGGCGCCGGGGCCGATGCCCACGTAGTCGCCATAACGCCAGTAGACGAGATTGTGCCGGGATTCGGCGCCCGGCTTGGCGTGATTTGAAACCTCGTAGGCGCTGAATCCGGCTGCTTCGCACAGTTCCTGCGTCAGTTCGTACATATCGGCGGCAAGATCGTCCGATGGAAGGCCACGCAGACCGCCCCGAGCGCGCCTTTGAGAGAAGATCGTGCCGGGTTCGATGGTGAGTTGGTAAAGAGAGAGGTGATCGACAGCGAGCGCAAGGGCCTCGGAAAGCTCCTGGCGCCAATCCGTCAGGGTTTGATCCTGCCGGGCATAAATGAGATCGAAACTGACCCGGTTGAAATGGGCGCGGGCGATTTCATAGGCGCTGATGGCCTCTGCCGCGCTGTGAATGCGCCCGAGACGGCGCAGGTCGTCGTCGCGCAAGGATTGAACGCCAAGGGACACCCGGTTTACACCAGCTTGGGAAAACCCGGCGAAACGATCCGCCTCGACCGAACCGGGATTCGCCTCAAGCGTGATTTCGATATCGTTGGCAGGCGTCCAGATCCGACAGGCATGTTCGATGATGGTCGCCACCAACTCCGGCTTCATAAGGCTTGGCGTGCCACCTCCGAAAAAAATGGAGTTCAAAACCCGGCCCGGGAGGCGTTCGGCAAATCGGTCAAGTTCTCGCAAATAGGCTCTAAGCCACCGCGATTGATCGATCTCGCTCCGAACGTGGCTGTTGAAATCGCAATAAGGGCATTTCGCCTCGCAGAAGGGCCAATGAATGTAGAGGCCAAAGCCGCCAGCCTGCCAATCCTCAGTCAAAGCAGCCCTTCACAAGTTTGGCAAACGCATCGGCGCGATGACTGATCTTGTTCTTCTCCGACCCGTCCATCTCACCGAAGGTAATGTCGTATCCGTTCGGTTGAAAAATCGGGTCGTAGCCGTGGCCGTGCGTTCCGCGCATCGGCCAAACAATTTTCCCGTCAATGGTGCCGGGAAAAACTTCGTCATGCCCATCGGGCCATGCCAAAACCAAAGTGCAGCAGAACCGTGCTGTCCAGGGCTGTGCTGCACCAACCTCCAGGATGCGGTCATGTGCCTTGACCATCGCCATGGCAAAATCGCGACCAGTCTCTGTTTCAGCCCAATCCGCTGTATAAACGCCCGGAGCGCCCCCAAGCGCGTCAATCTCGATACCACTGTCGTCGGACAAGGAAGGCAGCCCCGTCGCCTGCGCGGCGGCATGGGCCTTGATCCGGGCATTGCCAACAAAGGTGGTTTCGGTTTCATCGGGCTCGCCCAGTTGCATTGCTGCGGCGCCGACGACCTTGATACCGTAGGGTTCAAGCAACGTTACGATCTCTTCAAGTTTGCCCGCGTTGTGGGTGGCAACCAGAAGTGTATCGCCCGAGAACTTACGCATCCGCAGCCGCTTTCTGTATCGCGACAAGCTCGCCGACGCCTTTTTCCGCGAGGTCCATGAGGCTCTCCATCTCGGTCCGGCTGAAGGTTGCACCCTCGGCACTCATCTGGACCTCAATGAGGCGGCCGGTGCCGGTCATGATGAAATTGCCGTCGACACCGGCGTCGCTGTCCTCCGGGTAGTCCAGATCAAGGACGGGCTGGCCCGCATAAATGCCACAGCTGACGGCGGCCACGGGATCGACGAGCGGGTCACTGAGTATGTCGCCGATTTTGAGCAGTTTGTTGACCGCAAGGCGCAGCGCGACCCAACCTCCGGTAATGGAGGCGCAACGTGTTCCACCATCAGCCTGAATTACATCGCAATCGACGGTGATCTGACGTTCGCCCAAGGCCACACGATCGACACCGGCGCGCAGACTGCGCCCGATGAGGCGCTGAATCTCAACGGTCCGTCCACCCTGTTTGCCTGCAGATGCCTCGCGCCGCATACGCGACGTGGTCGAACGCGGCAGCATTCCGTACTCTGCCGTGACCCAGCCGAGGCCGGAGCCCTTGATGAACGGCGGAACACGATCCTCGATCGTTGCGGTACACAGGACGTGGGTGTCGCCGATGCGGATCATGCAGGATCCTTCGGCATGTTTGGTCACGCCCGTTTCGATTGAAACCGCGCGCATTTCACTTAAGTCTCTTCCCGAAGGACGCATGCCAGATCTCCTTGTTTGCCTGTTCGGGATACAGGCGACCGAAACCTGATAGCAACCCCGATTGACCTTTTCGGCAAGCCGTTATTAATGGCACTTCACGGGGTGACAGAAATGAAGATGGATAACGCGCGACAGATCCTCGAAGAGATGAACGACCGCTCGCGGGAAGTGTTTCGGCGGGTTGTCGAAGGGTATCTCGCCACCGGCGATCCTGTGGGGTCGCGTACGCTGACCCGCGACATGAGCGAGAAAGTGTCCGCGGCGACTATTCGAAATGTGATGCAGGACCTCGAGTACCTTGGGCTGCTGGACAGCCCTCATGTCTCGGCCGGGCGCGTCCCGACGCAGCAGGGCCTCAGGATGTTCGTCGACGGACTGCTGGAGGTCAGCGACCTTGAACTGAATGATCGGGAGAAGATCGACGCGACGTTGGGCTCCAACTCGGATGACGTCAGTCTTGCGCTGGATCGGATCGGCTCTGCTCTTTCTGGTGTGACACAGGGCGCCTCGCTGGTTTTGGCGCCGAAGCGCGAAGCGCCGATCAAGCATATCGAGTTCGTCGCGCTGGGCCACGATAGAGCGCTGGTTGTTCTGGTTTTCGCCGACGGGCATGTCGAGAACCGTATCTTCCATCCGCCGCCGGGACAGACGCCAAGCTCGATGAGAGAGGCGGCAAATTTTCTGAATGCCCTGATCGAGGGAAAAACACTTTCCGATGTCCAGACGGTCATCGCCAAAGAGATCGACAATCGTCGCCAGGAAATCGACGGACTTGCGCATCAATTGGTCGAAAGTGGGCTGGCCGTATGGGAGGGCGAGGCTGACAGTTACGAGAGGTTGATCGTGCGGGGGCGTGCGAATCTGATCAACTCAGAGGTTGAACAGGAGGACCTTGACCGGATGAAAACCCTGTTCGACGACCTTGAACGGAAACGAGACATCGCAGAATTTCTCGAATTGACCGATCAAGGCGAGGGTGTGCGCATTTTTATCGGGTCAGAGAACAAACTTTTCTCACTTTCGGGTTCCTCTTTGGTGGTCTCTCCATATATGAACGCTGATCGTAAGATCGTGGGCGCGGTCGGTGTGATTGGTCCGACGCGCTTGAACTACGGTCGAATTGTTCCAATCGTGGATTACACCGCGCAGCTTGTCGGAAAGCTGATCGCGGACCGAAAGTAGAGGATGAGCATGGCACAGTCGAAAGAAGACCCGTTTCTGGACGACGTGGAGCAAGCGGAAGAAGAAGAGCACGCTGCAATGACCGAAGAAGACGCTCCGGAAAGCCCGGAGCATCAAATCGAGGCGCTGCGGGCTGAGCGTGACGCGTTCCAAGACAAGTTCATGCGGGCCCTTGCCGATGCCGAAAACGCCCGGAAACGGGCTCAGCGGGAGCGCACGGAAGCCGAGAATTATGGCGGGTCGAAGCTGGCCCGGGATATTTTGCCGGTCTACGACAACCTGAAGCGTGCGGTCGAGACCGTGACCGACGAACAGCGCAAAGAAGCGGCGGCTCTGATCGAAGGTGTCGAGCTGACAATGCGCGAACTGGTCAACGTGTTTTCCAAGCACGGTATTCAGGTGATCGATCCCCAAGTGGGCGACAAGTTCGACCCGAAACAGCACGAGGCAATGTTCGAGGCGCCTGTGCCCGGCACCAAGGCGGGTGAGATCATCCAGGTTTCGGCACAGGGCTTCATGTTGTACGACCGTATCTTGCGCCCGGCGCAGGTGGGCGTTTCTTCCTTTTCAGGCTGACGCTCTCAGAGATCGCGAGACAAACCTTTCAGCTCGTAGAGCAGATCCAAAGCCTCTTTGGGGCTAAGGTGATCCGGTTGAATTTCTTTTAGCCGCGCGTCGACCACTGAGTCTTTTGACACAGGTTGGGGTGCGGGCGGCGGGGACGCGGCAAAAAGAGGCAGATCGTCGATCAAGGCGGCACGCTTGCCGCCGCCCTCGCGCTCGCCCTTTTCCAAAGCATCCAGAACGACGCGGGCGCGCTCAACTACAGCGGCGGGCAAACCGGCCAGCTTCGCCACCTGCACGCCATAGCTGCGATCCGCTGCGCCACGCCGGACCTCGTGCATGAAGATCACGTCGCCCTCATGCTCTTTAACAGCGACGGTGGCATTATCCACGCGCTCCAGCTTGTCGCTCAGCCGTGTCAGTTCGTGGTAATGCGTAGCGAAAAGGGCGCGGCAGCGGTTGGTTTCATGAAGATGCTCCAACGTCGCCCACGCGATGCTGAGCCCATCGTACGTGGCCGTGCCACGGCCAATCTCGTCCAGGATCACCAGCGCCTTGTTGTCAGCCTGGTTCAGAATGGCCGCGGTTTCCACCATTTCGACCATGAAAGTGGAGCGGCCACGGGCCAGATCGTCAGAGGCGCCGACGCGGCTGAACAGTTGGCTGACAAGCCCGATATGCGCCCTTGTTGCCGGAACGTAACTGCCCATCTGGGCGAGAACTGCGACAAGAGCATTCTGGCGCAGGAAGGTCGATTTACCGGCCATGTTCGGCCCGGTCAGCAGCCAGATATCGCTGATCTCGCCGAGAGCGCAGTCATTCGCGATGAAAGGTGCCCCGCCTTGCGATCGGAGGGCTGCCTCGACAACAGGGTGACGGCCCGCTTCGATGTCGAGCGCGCGGCTTTCATCGACCTTGGGGCGGCACCAGTGTTCGGCCCGGGCGAGATCGGCAAGGCCGGCGGCGAGGTCGAACTCGGCCAGTGAGCGTGCCGCTAGCGATACGTCTCCGGACCGCTCCAGAATCGCGCGCTTCAGGGTGTCATAGAGCCGTTTTTCAATCTCCAACGCCCGACCGCCTGCGTTGAGAATGCGGGTTTCCATCTCGCTGAGCGGAACGGTGGTGAACCGGACCTGGTTCGCGGTGGTCTGGCGATGCTTGAAGGTTTCGTTGAGCGGCTCTGACAGCATCTTGTCGGCGTGGGTGGCGGTGACTTCGACGAAATAACCCAGAACGTTGTTATGTTTGACCTTCAGGCTTTGAATCCCGGTCGTCTTTGCATAATCCGCCTGCATTCCGGCGATGACGCTACGCCCCTCGTCGCGCAGCTTGCGCGCCTCGTCCAACTCGGTGTCATAGCCGTCGGCGATAAAGCTTCCGTCGCGGGCGAGCAAAGGCGGCTCGGCGATCAGGGCTTCATCGAGCAGGTCGAGCAGCTCATCGTGGCCGGTCAGCGCCAAAGACACTTCCTGAAGCGGTTTTGGCAGGTCCTGTCCCTCAAGCATCCGCGCAACCTCGGCGCTTTGCGCGAGGCCGTTACGAATGGCAGCGAGGTCGCGGGGGCCGCCCCGGTCGAGCCCGAGACGCGACAAGGCCCGGTCAAGGTCGGGAACCTTGCGCAGCGCTTCGCGCAGATCCTGAGAGAACCGTGCATTCTGAACCATGAACTCCACGCAATCGAGGCGATCCTGAACCACATGCAGAACGCGGCTGGGGCTGGAGATGCGCCGCTCGAGCAAGCGACCGCCCCCGGCGGTTACCGTACGGTCGATGCAAGACAGAAGCGAGCCCGCCCGCCCGCCGGTCAGTGACTGGGTCAGTTCCAGATTTCGACGCGTGGCGGCGTCGATCTGAATGACACGCGCCTCGTTCTCGCGCACGGGTTTTTGCAGGAGCGGCAGCTTTCCCTTCTGCGTGATTTCCAGGTACTCGGCGATCGCGCCCATTGCGGCGATTTCTGCGCGTTCGAACTGACCGAAGGCCTCGAGCGTGTTGACGTCGAACAAAGAACAGAGCCGCCTTTCGGCGCCTGCGCTGTCAAATGCCGAGCGGCCGAGCGGGGTGATCGAGATGCCATGTTCCTCGGTGATGTCACGAATGTCGGCTTCGTCACTATCGGCCACGATCAGTTCACTGGGCGCAAGGCGGGCGAGCTCAGGCGACAGGCGCGGGCCGGCCAGCGGCATGACATGAAACGCGCCGGTCGAGATATCGACCCAGGCCAAAGCAGAGCTTTCACGTATCTTCGCGAATGCGGTCAGAAAGTTGTGGCGGCGCGCCTCGAGTAGACTTTCCTCGGTCAGCGTTCCGGGGGTCACCAGGCGCACCACGTCACGTTTGACCACGGATTTCGAGCCGCGCTTCTTGGCCTCGGCGGGGTCTTCCATCTGCTCGCAGACGGCAACGCGAAAGCCCTTGCGTATAAGGGTAAGAAGGTAGCCCTCGGCGGAATGTACGGGCACGCCGCACATGGCGATATCTTCGCCCAGATGCTTGCCGCGCTTGGTAAGGGCGATATCCAGCGCCTCGGCGGCGGCAACGGCGTCTTCAAAAAAAAGCTCGTAGAAATCACCCATGCGGTAGAACAGAAGTGCGTTCTGGTACTGTGCTTTCAGTTCCAGATATTGCGCCATCATCGGCGTCACGGTTGTTGTCGTGGATGCCACATTGCCCCCTATAGGCTTTGGCCGGCAGCTTACAAATCGCGGGCAGGGGGTGAAAGGCAAAAGCGAAGCAAGGCTTGAAAACTGCGCCCATGCGCGGAAGCTGTGAAAAGCGATGGAGGGGCGAATGATCTTCAACCTGGGCTCTGTGAATACCGACTACGTCTATCTGGTGCCGCACCTGCCGCAGCCGGGCGAGACGCTGGCGGCGGCGTCGATGTCGGTCGAACTGGGCGGCAAAGGCGCCAACATGTCGGTAGCGGTTGCAAAAGCGGGAGGACGCGTGCGCCACATAGGTGCGGTGGGACCAGATGGCGCCTGGGCCAAATCGCGGTTGGCCGAGTACGGCATAGACGTGGAACATATTAAAAAGATCGATGTGCCGACGGGTCACGCGATCATCAACGTCGATCCGCAGGGCGAAAATGCCATCGTGATCTTTCCCGGCGCCAATCATGAGCAATCGCACCAAGGGATTGCCGTGGCCTTGGCGGAGGCGGGTGCGGCTGATCTTCTGGTGCTTCAGAACGAAACCAATGGCACGGCGTTTGCCGTGGCGCAAGCGCGGGAACGGGGATTGAGGGTGATGTATGTACCTGCGCCCTATGATGAGAAGGCGGTAATCGGGTTACTTCCGCACGCGCATATCCTGGTGTTGAACGAAGTCGAATTCGGCCAGATGGTGCAGGCCACGGGGCGGGATGTAGCAACGCTTGGAGTACCGACCATCGTCGTGACACGCGGGGCGCAAGGGGCCCTTCTGCTGGAGGAAAGCTCTGGCTGGTCGGAACGGAATTTCCCGGCACCGAAGGTTGACGCGGTTGATACGACAGGCGCGGGAGACACGTTCGCTGGATATCTGGCCGCCGGGCTGGACTCCGGCTATTCGGCCGAACACGCGGTGGAGCGCGCCGTTTTCGCGGCGGCGTTGAAGGTCACGCGGCGCGGGACGGCGGAGGCTATTCCGTCCTTGGCCGAGGTTCAGGCCTTCGTCGATTAAGAGCCGACGAACGGCGCGTTGTCGCCCCAAAGCTGGCGGATGCGTTCGTCGCGGCCACAGGCCTCGCGATATGCCTTGTAGGCTTTGGCCTGGGTCTTCGGGCCGAAGCGCGTGATGATCAGGCGGTCGCCCTTGTAGTAATCCTGATGATAGTTTTCCGCCTCGTAGAAGTTCGACGCGGACAGGATCGGGGTGACAATATCTTGGCCGAGGGTAGCGGCGGCCTTGGCCTTGGCAGTCTTCGCCGCTTGTTCTTCGGCGGCACCGTCGGCAAAGATCGCGGTGCGATAGCTGTCGCCACGGTCGCAGAACTGGCCGCCGGCATCGGTCGGATCGACCGAGCGGAAAAACAGCGACAAGAGTTCCTCGCGGCTGACTTGTGCCGGATCGTATTCGATCTGCACCGCCTCGTAATGGCCCGTTCCGCCGCGCACGACCTGCTTGTATGTGGGGTTATCCACGGTGCCGCCGGTGTATCCCGATACGACTTCGCTGACGCCCTCGACGGATTCGAAATCCGCCTCGACGCACCAGAAGCAACCGCCCGCCACCGTAAGCGTTTCGGTTTCTGCGGCCTTGGCGGCGTTGGTCTGGACGCCAAAGCCGATGACGATGGATATGGCGAGCACGGTCGCCTTGATGTTACGCAGATGGTTCATGGCACAGCCTCCCTTTGCCTGAGGTCAAACTGCCGCGTTTGTGCAACTGTTCCAACTCACCTGCTTGTGAGGTCACGGGGCGGTGAAGCGAATTTATCTCTTGGCACCGAAATGGCCTGTTCCTAGCGTGGGCTGAAACAAATCGCGGGGGTGGTTTGTAACAAAGTGAAAGGCGACAGGCATGGCAGAGCATCAGACGACACACCAAGCAGAAGAGGATGCGCGAAACGAGGACATCCTGATCTGGCTGAACGGGCGGATTGTGCCCAAGGCCGAGGCGGTCGTCAGTGTCTATGACAGCGGGTTCATGCTGGGCGATGGAGTGTGGGAGGGTTTGCGACTGTATAACGGGACGTGGGCTTTCGTAGACGAGCATCTTGATCGGTTGTTCGAAGCGGCAAAGGCGATTGACCTCGATATTGGCCTGACGCGGCAACAGGTCTTGCAGGCGCTTCTGGACACGCGGACCGCCAACGAGATGACGACGGACGCGCACGCCCGCCTGATGGTGACGCGGGGCATCAAGACCCGGCCGTTTCAACACCCCAGCCTGTCGCGGCAAGGACCGACGATCACGATCATCATGGAGCATTCGCGCCCCAAGATCGCGCGGCCCATACGGCTGGCCACGGTGCCGCATATCCGGGGCTTGCCGATGACGCAGGACCCGAAGCTGAATTCCCATTCCAAGCTCAACTGCATCCTGGCGTGCATCGCCGCGGAAAAAGCGGGTGCAGACGAAGCCCTGATGCTGGATGTGCATGGGTTCGTGAACACGACTAATGCCTGCAATTTCTTTATCGTTCGTAAAGGGGCCGTTTGGACCTCGACCGGGGACTACTGCATGAACGGGATCACGCGGCAGAAGGTGATCGACCTGTGCCGGGAAAGTGACATCCCGATCTACGAGCGGAATTACTCTCTGGTGGACACCTATGGTGCGGACGAAGCATTCCTGACCGGCACATTCGGCGCGCAGACACCGGTGAGCGAGATCGATGGGCGGCCCATTGGCGACGGCGAGGCCGGGCCGGTGACGCGAAAGATCCAGGGGCTGTACAGGGACCTGATCGCGAAGGAATGCGCCTGATGCGGATCGCGATGTGGTCGGGGCCGCGAAACCTGTCGACGGCGATGATGTATTCGTTCGCGGCGCGGGGCGATTGCGCCGTGATCGACGAGCCGTTCTATGCCGCCTACCTGACGATGACAGGGCTGGAGCACCCGATGCGGGACCAGATCATTGCCTCGCAGCCGAGCGACCCGGCAGATGTGGTCGCGGGTCTGATGGGGCCTATCCCACGGGGAAAGCAGCATTATTACCACAAGCATATGGCGCAGCACATGATAGACGGCATGCCGCGCGACTGGATCCGGGACGTGGTGAACGTGTTCCTGATCCGGCATCCGGCGCGGGTGGTGGCGAGTTTCTCGGCCAAGTACGAAAAACCCACGCTGGACGATATCGGGTTTCGCCAGCAGGCGGAGCTGTTCGACCAGGTCAAGGCGCTGGGCGGAGATCCGGTGGTTATCGACAGTGCGGATATACGGCGCGATCCGGAGGGGCACTTGCGGGCCTTGTGCGACCGGATCGGGCTGGACTGGACGCCGGACATGCTGCGCTGGCCCAAGGACGGGCACGCGGATGATGGGGTCTGGGCCAGTCACTGGTATGGGGCGGTACATGGCTCGACCGGGTTCGCATCGGCCGAGGGAGAGGTGCCGGAGTTGACCGGGTGGAAGGCGGATTTATCCGCCGCCGCAATGCCCTATTACGAGGCATTGCGCGGGGAAGCGGTTAAGGCGCCGTTACAGGGTTAATGGCCGAATCAGGGTCTGAAATGGCACGTCGGTAACGCGGCGGTATTTGAGTGGTATTGCGACGGTGCCATTTTCGCGGTACCCCGTGGTAAACGGGCCGAACGTTCGTCGGCCCGCTTGGGCTGCGTTGCTTAACCTTTCAGTCGGCGGTTGCGGGCAGCCAGAAGTTTCAGACGAAGCGCGTTCAACTGGATGAAGCCAGCGGCGTCTTTCTGATCGTAAGCGCCGGCGTCTTCCTCGAAGGTCACGTGCGCCTCGGAATAGAGCGAGTGATCGGACCAGCGGCCGACGCAGGTGGCCGACCCTTTATAGAGCTTCAGTCGGACGGTGCCGGTGACGTGTTCCTGGCTTTTGTCGATGGCGGCTTGCAGCATCTCGCGCTCGGGGCTGTACCAGAAGCCGTTGTAGATGAGCTCGGCATAGCGCGGCATCAGGCTGTCCTTGAGGTGGCCTGCGCCGCTGTCGAGGGTGATCTGTTCGATGCCGCGATGCGCCTCGAGCAGGACCGTGCCGCCGGGCGTCTCGTAGATGCCGCGGGACTTCATGCCGACAAAGCGGTTTTCCACGAAGTCGAGCCGGCCGATGCCGTGCTTTCCGCCAAGCTCGTTCAGCTTGGTCAGGATCGTGGCCGGCGACATCGCCTCGCCATTGATCGAGACGGCGTCACCTTTCTCGAACCCGATCTCGACGAGTTCGGGCATGTCGGGCGCATCCTCGGGGTTGGTGGTGCGCTGGTAGACATAGTCGGGCGCCGGCTCGGCGGGGTCTTCCAGCACCTTGCCCTCGGACGAGGTGTGCAAAAGGTTGGCGTCGACGCTGAACGGCGCCTCGCCGCGCTTGTCCTTGGCGATGGGGATCTGGTTCTTCTCGGCGAACTCGATCAGGCGGGTGCGCGAGGTCAGGTCCCATTCGCGCCAGGGGGCGATGACCTTGATATCGGGGTTGAGCGCGTAGGCAGCCAGTTCGAACCGGACCTGGTCATTGCCCTTGCCGGTGGCGCCGTGGGCGACGGCATCGGCGCCGGTCTCTGCCGCGATCTCGACAAGGCGCTTGGAGATCAGCGGGCGCGCGATGGAGGTGCCGAGCAGGTACTGGCCCTCGTACAAAGCGTTGGCGCGGAACATCGGGAAGACGAAGTCGCGGACGAATTCCTCGCGGATATCCTCGATGTAGATATTGTCGGGGTTGATACCGAGGAGTTCGGCCTTCTTGCGGGCCGGGTCAAGCTCCTCGCCCTGGCCGAGATCGGCGGTGAAGGTCACGACCTCGCAGCCATATTCGGTTTGCAGCCACTTGAGGATGATCGACGTATCGAGGCCGCCGGAATAGGCCAGCACGACTTTCTTGGGCGCGGACATCTTGGTACCCCTTTGCATGATGTTGCAGGGGCGATTACCGGGTTTTCACAGGCGGGGCAAGGCGGCGGAGGCTTGTCATGCGGGTCGTGATGGGCGAAGGACGAGGCATGAGCGATTTCAGAACCCAAGCCCGGGCCGCCGAGGCCGAAATGCGCGCCGTCTTCGAGCCGACGCCGTTGCAGCGCAATGCGCACCTGTCCGACAAATACGGCGCGGAGGTGTATCTGAAGCGGGAGGATCTGAGCCCGGTTCGGTCATACAAGCTGCGCGGTGCGTTCAACGCGATGCGCAAGGTGATGGCGGCGGGTGAGGATGCGCCGGTGTTCGTTTGTGCCAGCGCGGGTAACCATGCGCAGGGCGTGGCGTTCATGTGTCGGCATTTCGGGGTGAAGGGCGTGATCTTCATGCCGGTGACGACGCCGCAGCAGAAGATCGGGCAGACGCGCAAGTTCGGCGGCGATGCCGTGACGATCCGCATGGTTGGAGACTATTTCGACGATACGCTGGCGCAGGCGCAGGCCTATTGCAGCGATGTGGGCGGGCATTTCCTGTCGCCGTTCGATGATGAGGATGTGATCGAAGGGCAAGCCTCGGTCGCGGTGGAGATCGAGGCGCAGCTGGGCGCGGTGCCCGACCGGATCGTGCTGCCGGTCGGTGGCGGCGGGCTGTCGTCGGGTGTGCGCAGTTACTTCGGGTCGGAGGCGAACATGGTGTTCGTGGAGCCGGTGGGCGGGGCCTGCCTTGCGGCGGCTTTGCAGGCCGGTGCGCCGGTGCGGTTGAAGTCCGTGAACACCTTTGCCGACGGGGCCGCGGTGGCGCAGATCGGGGCGCGGACGTTTGCGCGATTGCGCGATGTCGATCCGGCCAATGTGGTCGCCGTGGCCGAGGATCGGGTCTGCACCACGATGCTGGAAATGCTGAACATCGAGGGCATGGTGCTGGAACCGGCAGGCGCGCTGGCGGTGGATGCGTTGAAGGATCTCGACATCAGCCCCGGCGAGACGATCGTCTGCGTGACCTCGGGCGGGAATTTCGATTTCGAGCGTCTGCCGGAGGTGAAGGAACGGGCGCAGCGGTTCGCGGGGCTGAAGAAATATTTCGTGCTGCGGATGCCGCAACGGCCCGGGGCGCTGAAGGATTTCCTGACCATTCTTGGACCCGACGACGATATCGCGCGGTTCGAGTACTTGAAGAAGTCTGCGCGCAACTTTGGTTCGGTCCTGATCGGGATCGAGACCAGCGATGCCGCGAATTTCGAGCGGATCGAGGCGGAAATGACCGCGGGCGGGTTCGAGCATCGCGACATCACCAATGACCAGATCCTGGCGGAATTCCTAATCTGAGGCGAGGTGCGGCAGCGCGCCCAGGAACTTGGTTTTGGACGAGGTGTAGGTCTCGACGATATTGGCGAGGTCGATATCGGAGGCGTCGCCGCGAGCGGCCGTGAGCTCGACATCCTTACAGAGCCTGGAAAAGTCATCGAAGCCGAGGTTGAGCGCGCTGCCCTTGAGGAAATGCAGCTTGGCCTCGAGCGTTTCGGGGGCCGGGTTGGTGCGAAGCTCGGCAATCTCTTCCTCGACCTCTTCGAGGAAGATCTCGACCACCTCGTCGAAATCCTCGGCCCCGATTTCGTCGCGGAGCTGGGTGACGCGGTTCCAATCGATCATGGCATCCTCCTTGGACTTGAACGCTAGGCGCGGCGAATTAAGGGCGGGTGAAGAATGTGGGCGAATTAGACGGCATTTTAGGCTTCACATGGCATTAAGAGGCGCGTGCTTGCATATGGGCGAAAACGCATAGGCAAGACCGTGTCGGCCCACCCCAGCAAGGCGATAGACCCGCCGCCCGATCAGATGAGCATCCGCCGTGTGCTGGTTGTGGATGACAGCCGGTTGCAGCGGCGCATCATCACCGCGGCCCTGTCGCGGCTGGGGCTGGACGTGGCCGAGGCCGGATCGGGAACCGAGGCGCTTGCCATTTGCGAAGCGGTGCCGCCGGACCTTGTGATCAGTGACTGGATGATGCCCGGGATGAACGGGCTGGAGCTGTGCCGCGCGTTCCGGGCGCTGCCGCGGGAGGATTACGGGTATTTCATCCTCGTCACCTCGAAAAGCGAGAAGGAAGAGGTGGCGCTGGGCCTGGAGGCCGGGGCGGACGATTTTCTGACCAAGCCGATCAACCCCGGTGAGCTGCGCGCAAGGATCGCGGCAGGGGACCGGATCGTGCGGATGCAGCGGGAATTGAGCGAGACAAACCGGCTGGTGCGCGAAACGCTGGAAGAGCTGCAGGGCCTATACGAATCGCTCGACAATGACCTGATCGAGGCGAAAAAGCTGCAACAGTCCCTGATTTCAGAGCGGTTCAGGGACCTTGGGCCGGCCCAGGTGTCGTTGCTGTTGCGCTCGGCGGCGCATGTGGGGGGCGACCTTGTGGGGGTCTTTCCGGTCAGCGAGACGCGGATCGGCCTGTATGCGATCGACGTGTCGGGGCATGGTGTGAGTTCGGCACTGATGACCGCAAGGCTGGCGGGGTACCTTTCGTCCACGTCGCCCGAGCAGAACGTGGCGCTGGCGCAAGGGCCGGACGGGTTTCTGCCACGGCCGCCCGACGAGGTGCTGGCGGACCTGAACCAGATGTTTCTGGGTGAAATAGAGACTGAATTGTACTTTACGATGTTGCTGGCCGATGCGGACCTGGCGACCGGGCGCGTGACCATGGCACAGGCAGGGCATCCGTGCCCGGCCATCCAGCGCGCCGATGGGCGGGTCGAGATCGAAGGCCCCGGGGGATTGCCCGTGGGGCTGATCGACGGCGCAACCTATGAGCGGTTCGACGTGCAGCTTTATCCCGGTGATCGGTTGCTCCTGCATTCCGACGGGGTGGACGAATGCGTGGATGGCACGGGCAGGCTGTTGGGCGAGGACGGGGTGCGGCGCATCCTGCAGGAGTTGCGGCAGACCGAAGGCATGGCGTTTCTGGAATCGGTGATCTGGAAACTGGCAGAGTATGCCGGGCGGGACGATTTCGACGATGACGTGTCGGCGGCGTTGCTGGAGTTCAAGCCAGTCGGAAAAGTGCCCTGACGAAATGCCTGTCGCCCGGATTGCCGACGTGACGTGCGGCGGTTTCCGGATCCGCGAAAAAGGCGGTATGGCCCGGCTCGGACGGCGCGGAGAGCGGCCGGACCGGACGGGCGTGGTAGATGATGCAGATCTTGTCGGCCCAGAGATCGTATTCCGGCATGTAGACGAAGCGCCGGAAGGAGCCCAGCCGCTGGGGCGAAGCGATGCGCCAGCCGGTTTCCTCGAACACTTCGCGATGCAGCGCTTGCAGGGGCGATTCGCCGGGGTCGATGCCGCCGCCGGGCAGTTGCATCTCGGGCTTGGGCTCTTCCTGCCAGGTCAGGAGCAGTTTTCCGTTGCGCGGCAGGATGGCGTAGGCGCCGGGACGCGCGGTGTAGCGGATATCTGGCCTTGGCGGCTTGCCGAAGCGTCGCATGGCGGGCCCCCCTTGGAGTATGCCTTGTTGCGCATATATAGTCGCGATATGCCAAGAACGGGCGCCCAAGAAAACCCCCTTAAGGATACGCGATGACACTCGGCCAGAAGATCGCCTGGGACGATACCGTCCTGCCATTTCAATTGGACCAATCGGACGTGCGCGGCCGCGTGGTGCGGCTGGACGGTGTGCTGGATGGTGTGCTGAAGCAGCATGACTATCCCGCGCCGGTCGAGGCGCTGATCGCCGAAATGGCGCTGATGACGGCGCTGATCGGCCAGACGATCAAGCTGCGCTGGAAGCTGTCGTTGCAGGTACAGTCGCAAGGCCCGGTGCGGATGATCGCCACCGATTACTTTGCGCCGGAGAACGAGGGCGAGGCCGCGTGGATCCGCGCCTATGCCAGTTTCGATCCTGATGGGATTACCGACGCGCCCGCGTTCGAGCAGTTGGGCGACGGGTATTTCGCGGTGATTTTGGACCAGGGCCAGGATACCGCGCCTTATCAGGGGATCACGCCGATTGCGGGCGAGCGGCTGAGTGACTGTGCCGAGGCGTATTTCGCGCAGTCGGAACAACTGCCGACGCGGTTCGCGCTGAGCTATGGACGGTCGACCGAGCGCGATGGGCGCGAACATTGGCGCGCCGGTGGCGTGTTGCTGCAACTGATGCCCAAGGCGTCGCCCTTCGCCACGGGCGGCGGTAGCGGCGAGGACGGATTGTTGCAGGCCTCGGATATCCTGGACGAGGACAGCGAAGAGAACTGGAACCGGGTGAACACCCTGTTGGACACGGTGGAAGACCTCGAGCTGATCGGGCCTTCGGTGTCGTCCTCGGACCTGCTGGTGCGGTTGTTCCACGAGGAGGTGCCGCGGGTGTTCGACGTTCAGGCGGTGCGGTTTGGATGTACCTGCTCGGAAGAGAAGGTACGTAGCAGCCTGTCGATCTATTCGGCCAAGGATATTGCGACGATGACGACCGAAGAGGGCATCGTGACCGCCGATTGCCAGTTCTGCGGCGCACATTATGCGATGGACCCCAAGACGCTGGGGTTCGAGGCCGAAGCGCAGGACGGCGATGAAGAGTGACCTTGTCGCGACCCTGCGCGCAGCGTTGCAGGGCGAAATGGCGCCGTCGTCGGATTACGACCTGAACCCGGACGTGGTTTTGCCGGAGGGGCGCAAGCTGCGGCCCGCCGGCGTTCTGGTGCCGATCGAGGTGACGGAGACGGGCGCAAGGCTGTGGCTGACCAAGCGGTCCTCGGCCTTGCAGCATCACCCCGGGCAAGTGGCCTTTCCCGGCGGCAAGCAGGAAGAGGGTGACGCCGATATTGTTGCTGCCGCGCTGCGCGAGGCGCACGAGGAAATCGGGCTGGCACCGGGCATGGTGGAGGTCATGGGCACGTTGCCGCCGCACGAGACGGTGACGAGTTTCCACGTGACGCCGGTGATCGGGGTGATCTCGGAGCCGTTTTCGCCGGTGCCCGAGGCGGGCGAAGTGGAGGAAGTGTTCTCGGTTCCCTTGGATCACGTGTTGGAATTGGGCCGGTTCAGGGTCGAATCCCGGCGCTGGCGCGGGACGCGGCGGCACTATTTCGCGGTACCCTACGGGCCCTACTATATCTGGGGCGCGACCGCGCGAATGTTGCGCGCGATGGCCGAGGCTGTACGTTTGCAGCATGATGCTGACAGGTGACTGGATCGATGCGCGCGAGACGCAGGATGTGTGCCGGATGCTGGAGGCAGCCGGGCACCGGGCGTTGATGGTCGGCGGCTGCGTACGCAACGCGCTGTTGGGCGTGGCGGTGAATGACATCGACATCAGCACCGATGCGCGGCCCGAGGTCGTGGTCGCGCTGGCCGAGGCGGCTGGAATGAAGGCGGTGCCGACGGGCATTGAGCATGGCACGGTGACGGTGGTCTGCCGGGGTGTGCCGTTCGAGGTAACGACCTTTCGCAAGGACGTGGAAACGGACGGTCGGCGCGCCGTGGTCGTCTTTGCCGATGATGTGGAAAGCGATGCGCGGCGGCGGGATTTCACGGTGAACGCGCTGTATGCGACGCGAAAGGGCGCGGTGATCGACCCGCTGGACGGGCTGCCTGATATCGAAGCGCGGCGCATTCGGTTCATCGACGATGCCGAAACGCGGATTCGGGAAGATTACCTGCGTATCCTGCGGTTTTTCCGGTTTCACGCCGCTTATGGCGACCCTGCCGAGGGGTTGGACCCGGATGGTCTCGCGGCCTGCGCGGCGCTGGCGGACGGGATCGACGGGCTATCGAAAGAGCGGATCGGGGCGGAGATGGGCAAGCTTTTGGCCGCGCAGGACCCTGCGCCGTCGGTGGCGGCGATGCGGCAGGCGGGGGTGCTGGCGCATGTTCTGCCCGGTGCCGATGACCGGGCCCTGGCGCCGCTGGTGCACCTGGAAGAGAAGCATGAGGTCTCAGCCGAAGCCGCGCGGCGACTGGCAGCATTGGGTGGGGAAAACCCCGTCGAGGCGCTGCGGCTGAGCCGCAAGGACGCGCGGCGGCTGGAGGTTTTGCGCGACGAGGCCGCGGGTACGCAAACACCCGAGGCGCTGGGCTATTTCCACGGTGCGCAGACGGCGCGGGATATCGTGCTGTTGCGCGCCGCCCTATTCGAGATGCCGGTTCCGCGTGATGCTTTCGCTGCCGCAGACTTGGGCGCGAACGCGGTCTTTCCTGTCAGCGCGCAGGACTTGATGCCGACGCTGGAAGGTCCGGCATTGGGCAAGGCGTTGAAAACGCTGGAGGACGCGTGGATCGCGTCGGGCTTCACGCTTGACCGGCAGGCGCTGCTGAGCCTCGCGACATGAAAGGGTCATTTGACTTCGCCGGGGTTTGGCGGCATCTTGCCCGCACCACATGGAGGTTGAGACATGTTTATCGGGGATTTTGAACGCTCATAAGCGCCGGATCGCAGGAGTGATCCCGTGCGCGGCGTCGCGCCCCTTTGCCATGTCTTTCCCTTCGCGGAGTTCCCTCCATGTTCAAGCTTTTCGAAAATCTGGTTGATCCCTATGTGCCGTACGAAGAGACGGACAGGCCGCCGACGCGCCTGTGGCCGTTCATGCGGCTATACATGGCGCCGTTTCGCCGGGTGTTCTGGATGGCCGGGATCATGTCGGTGGTGGTGGCTGCCATCGAGATCTGGCTGATCTATTACATGGGACGGATCGTCGATATCCTGGCGGGCGACCCGATGGAGGTGTGGGAGCAATACGGCACCGAGATCATCGTGGTGGCGGTCTTCATCCTTCTGATCCGACCCGCGATACAGGCGTTCGACGTGATGTTGCTGAACAACACGATCCTGCCGAATTTCGGCACGCTGATCCGCTGGCGGGCGCACAAGCATGTGCTGCGGCAGTCGGTGGGATGGTTCGAGAACGACTTTGCCGGACGGATCGCCAACCGGATCATGCAGACCCCGCCCGCGGCGGGCGAGGCGGTGTTCCAGGCGTTCGACGCCATCGCCTTTTCCATCGCTTACATCATCGGGGCGGGCATATTGCTGAGCGATTCCGATCCGCGACTGATGCTGCCCCTGATCGGGTGGTTGGCGTTGTATGGCTTGCTGGTGCGCTGGACGGTGAAGCGGGTGCAGCCGGCGTCCAAGGCGGCGTCGGATGCGCGGAGCCTTGTGACGGGGCGGGTGGTGGATGCCTATACCAACATTCATTCGGTGAAGCTCTTTGCGCACAACACGCGCGAGGTGGAATACGCCAAGGACGCCATCGAACACGCGCGGCAGACGTTCCAGAACGAGATGCGGATCTACACGGTGATGGACGTGGTCCTGACGCTGCTGAACGGCCTGTTGATCGTGGCGGTGGTGGGTTGGGCCATGTGGTTGTGGATGCAGGGGCAGGCGAGTGTCGGCGTGGTGGCCGCGGCGACGGCGCTGACCCTGCGACTGAACGCGATGACCGGGTGGATCATGTGGGCGCTGACTTCTTTCTTTCGGCAACTGGGTGTCGTGGCCGAGGGGATGGAGACGATTGCCCAACCAATTACGCTGGTGGATTCAAAAGAAGCAAAGCCGTTGGATATGCAGGAAGGCCGGATCGAGCTGCGCGAGCTGTCGCATCATTTCGGGCGTGACAGCGGCGGGTTGGACCGGATTTCGCTGAGCATTCGTCCGGGCGAGAAGATCGGGCTGGTCGGCCGGTCCGGGGCCGGGAAATCGACCCTGGTCAAGCTGCTTTTGCGGTTTTACGACGCCGAGAAGGGTCAGATCCTTATCGACGGGCAGGATATTTCCCAAGTGACTCAGGACAGTTTGCGCGACCGGATCGGGATGGTGCAGCAGGACAGTTCGTTGCTGCACCGCTCGGTGCGGGACAACATCCTCTATGGCAAGCCCGAGGCAAGCGAGGCGCAGATGCTGGAGGCCGCGAAGAAGGCCGAGGCGCATGAGTTCATCTTAGACCTGGCGGATCCGCAGGGGCGCATGGGCTATGACGCGCATGTGGGGGAACGGGGTGTGAAGCTGTCGGGCGGGCAACGGCAGCGGATCACGCTGGCGCGGGTGATCCTGAAGGATGCGCCGATCCTGTTGCTGGACGAAGCGACCAGTGCGCTGGACAGCGAGGTCGAGGCAGCGATACAGGAGACGCTCTATGGCATGATGGAGGGCAAGACCGTGATCGCGATTGCCCACCGCCTGTCGACGATTGCGCAGATGGATCGCATTATCGTGCTGGATCAGGGTCGAATTGTCGAGGAAGGCGGCCATGCCGAACTGCTGGCGCAGGGCGGGCTTTATGCCCGGTTCTGGAGCCGTCAGTCGGGCGGGTTCATCAATGCGGACGAAGCGGCGGAGTAAGGCATGTCCGAGTTTGTGATCGAGCGGTTGGGCCATCTGGGTGACGGGATTGCCGAGGGGCCGGTCTATGTGCCCGGCGCCCTGCCCGGCGAGCGTGTGGCCGGGACGCTTGAGGGCAACGTGCTGCGCGAGGTCAAGATCGTGGAGCCTTCGGGGACTCGGGTGAAGGCGCCGTGCCGACATTACAAGTCCTGTGGCGGGTGCCAGTTGCAGCATGTGGATGATGCTTTCCTTGCCGAGTGGAAGACGGGGATCGTGCGCGAAGCGCTGGCGGCGCAGGGGATCGAAACCGAGTTGCGCGAGATCGCGGTATCCCCTGCGAATGCGCGACGCAGGGCCGGGTTTTCGGCGCGGCGTACCAAGAAGGGTGCGACGGCGGGGTTTCACGCCAAGGGATCGGACCTGATCGTCGAATTGAGCGAATGCCACGTGGTGGTGCCCGAATTGCTGGAGGGCGCAAGGGTGGCGCAGGAGCTGGCCCGGATCGGCACCAGCCGCAAAGGCGAGTTGAGCGTTTCGGTCACGCTGTCGGAGGCGGGGTTGGATCTGCGTGTGGAGGGCGGCAAACCGCTGGACGGTCCGCTGCGGATCGCTCTGGCGCAACTGGCCGAGAGTGAAGACCTGGCGCGGCTGGCCTGGGACGATGAAACCGTGGTCACCCGGCGACCGCCGATACAGCAATTTGACGGGATCGCCGTGACGCCGCCACCAGGGGCGTTCTTGCAAGCAACGAAGGACTCGGAGCGTCTGTCACAGGAGGAGGTTTCGGCAATTTTGGCCGGAACAGAGCCTGTTATCGACCTGTTTGCCGGCTGTGGCACCTTTGCCCTGCCGCTGGCGCGCGCGCGAGCGGTCCACGCCGTCGAAGGCAGCGCGGCGATGACCCGTGCGCTGGATGAAGGATGGCGGCACAGTGAGCGGTTGAAGAAGGTCACGGTCGAGGCGCGGGACCTGTTCCGTCAGCCGATCATGGCCGAAGATCTGAAACGTTTCGGTGGTGCCGTGATCGACCCGCCACGCGCCGGGGCCGAGGCGCAGTGCCGCGAGCTGGCCGAAGCGCAGGTGCCGGTGATCGCCTATGTCTCCTGCAACCCGGTGACCTTCGCGCGCGATGCAAAGATATTGGCGCAGGCGGGCTATGAGGTGGAGTGGGTGCGGCCGGTCGACCAGTTCCGGTGGTCGGTCCATGTTGAGCTTGTGGCCGCAATCCGCCACAAAATAAGCTGATCGGGGCAAATTTGAAATGACGTGGCGGGTCTGACGCGGTAAAAGGCTGTCAGGGACAGGCAACAGGTTTATCGAGCAATGAATCGCAGGAATTTCGTACTTCTGTCGGTCGCCAGCGCGTTTCTGGCGGCCTGTGGATCCAAGTTCAAATCTTACAATGGGCCCGAGGTGACTCAGGTTCTGATCAGCAAGAGCCGGCGGCGGATGTATCTTTTCCACCACAACGAGGTGCTGAAGGCGTATGACGTGGACCTTGGTTTTACCGCTGCGGGGCACAAGCAGTTCGAGGGTGACGGCAAGACGCCGGAGGGCGATTACACGATCGATCGGCGCAATCCGAACAGTTCGTTCCACCTGTCGCTGGGTATTTCGTATCCCAACGAGGCCGACCGCGCCTTTGCCGAGGCGCAGGGGAAGAAACCTGGTGGAGATATCTTTATCCACGGAGAGCCCAATGATCTGGGCTGGGTACGCAAGCGGCGTTTGGGCCGAGACTGGACCGCCGGGTGCATTTCCGTGCGAAACAAGGAAATTGAAAAGATCTATGCGATGGTGCGAAACGGCACCCCGATCCGCATTACGCCGTGATGGGCTGGGCTTACTTGCCCATCACCATCGTCCACCAGATCTTGCCGTTGCGCTCTTGCTCCCAGGAAAAGCCCATTTGCCGGGCGTCCGGCGCCATGATGACCTGCTTGGTCGACGGCTCGTCCATCCAGGCAGTCAGGGTTTCCAACTCGGTCTCGTAGGTTTCCGAGATGTTTTCGCCGACAAGCTCGCCGCCATAGCCAACGCGGCGAACGCGGTCGATCGGAGAGGAGCCGTCGGAGCCGAAATGCCAGGGGCGGTTCTGGACCGACATGTCGCGTGAATGCGTGGCGGCGGCGGCGTTGAGTTGAGCGTTCAGTTGAACGGCAGGCCGCCCGGCCGCCTGGCGCAGGGCGTTGACCGCGTCGAGCATCCGGTACTGGATTTCGGCGGTCTGGCCCGAGCGGATGCGATAAACTTGGGGCACCGGTTCGCCATTGGGGCCGACAGTGGTTTGCGGCGGCGGCGGGGCGCAGGCCGACAAGAACACAAGTGCGGAAACCAGCAGGCCGAAAATACGCGTCATCAGTGTCTACCACCCAGAAGTTCGTTCGACTCGCTCCTTAGCGCGGCTTGCGTGGTGTTTCAAACCCACAACCGCGTCAGGTGGGCGAATGTTGCCGGTTTGATTTGCGACTGAGACATTCGCGCCATATGATTCGGTCAGTTCCAAAGCAGACAGTTGGAAAACAGACATGTCCATTGATCTTAAAAATACTTTCAGTCGGCGCGCTTTCCTGGTCGGAACCGCCGCAAGCCTGGGCGCGCCTGCCTTGGCGCAGACCGGCACGACCGAGATGGAAAGCGCGATTACCCAGACGGTACAGCGCAACATCTCGAGCTTTCGCGCTGCGGACTGGCGGCCGCATTTCAGCAGCTTGAGGAATGGCGCGATCCTGGTCGATATTTCGTCGCGCGCGTTGCATTTCTGGGACGAGGACGGGCAGACGAAGTTCTTGTTCCCGTCGAGCATCCCGATGTCCGAGGAATTGACCCGCCGTGGCCGGACGCGGGTGGTGCGCAAGGTCGAGGGCCCCGACTGGCGTCCGACGCCGTCGATGCTGAAGCGGAACCCGGACTGGCCGTCCTACGTGCCGCCGGGGCCGGACAACCCGCTGGGCACGCACGCGCTGTACCTGGGCTGGACCTATTACCGGATCCACGGCACCCATGACACGCGCAAGATCGGGCGGCGGTCGTCGAACGGGTGTATCGGGCTTTACAACGAGCACATCGCGCAGCTGTTCGCGCGGGCCAAGGTTGGTACGCAGGTTCTGGTGATCTGAGGCGGATTCCACTGGATTAGAGACGAATATAGGCAGCGTTTCGGCGCTGCCTTTTCTTTTGTTTGGAGGGTCAAGCTACTTCGCGCGGAGACAAGGCCGAAGGCCGCCGCGCGATCGCCAGACCGCCCCCCGGGCTGGCGATTGGCTGACACAGGCGCGTCGATCAAAAGTTCTGCGGAAGTGGCCGAAATAAACTGCGTCAAACCAATGTTGGGTCGCCATCCCGCGGTCTGGCAATCGCGCGGCTCTAGTCCAGCCAGCCCTTCAGGTTGTCCTCGATCACCGTGCTCAGCGCCTTGATGTGGGCGTCGCTGTCGTTGAGGCAGGGGATATAGAGGAACTCCTCGCCGCCGGCTTCCTCGAAGCTTTCCTTGATCTCTTCGTTGATCTCTTCCAGCGTCTCGATGCAGTCGGCGGAAAATGCGGGGGCGATGACGGCGATGTTCTTTTTGCCGTCCTCGGCCAGCTTGGCGACATGTTCGACCGTGTAGGGGCGCAGCCATTCCTCGGGGCCGAAGACCGACTGGAAGGTGGTTGTGATCTGGGTGTCGTCCCAGCCAAGCCGTTCTTTCAGCAGGCGCGTCGTTTTCTGGCACTGGCAGTGGTAGGGGTCGCCCTGTTTGAGATAACGCTGTGGCATCCCGTGATAGGAGACGACGAGGATCTCAGGCTTCGTTTCAGTCTCTGCATAGGCCTTTTCGACCGATTGGGCCAAAGCCTCGATATAAAGCGGATGCTCGAAATAGGGTTCGACCACGCGGGCGATGGGCTGCCAGGTTTCGTCCATCAGGGCGCGGAAGAACTGGTCGTTCGCGGTGGCGGATGTGGCGCCGGCATAATGCGGGTAGAGCGGGAAAAAGAGGATCCGGGTGCAGCCGGCCTCGACCAGTGCGCGGACCTTGGACTTGGTCGATGGGTTTCCGTAGCGCATGCAGAAATCGACCATGACGTTGTCGCCGTAGCGGGCCTGCAGCGCCTCGGACAGTTTTGTCGTCTGGTCCCGGGTGATGGTCATCAGGGGGCTTTCGCCCTTGTCCTCGTTCCAGATGGATTTGTAGGCCTCGCCGCTGGTAAAGGGTCGTTTCGACAGGATCACCAGTTGCAGCAGCGGCTGCCAGAGCCAGGGCGAATAGTCGATGACGCGGCGGTCCGACAGAAACTCGTTCAGGTAGCGCCGCATCGACCAGTAGCCATAATCGTCGGGCGTGCCGAGATTGGCGATCAGAACCCCCGTTTTCGGTTCCGGAATGGCCGGATGGTCGGACGGAGCATGGACAGGACAGGTCTTGTTCTTGGCGGCGTCAAACATGGGCGGGCGTCTTTTCTTGTCGGATTGGATCACGGACACATAAAGGATTGCAGTCGGTCGTCAATCTTTGAGCTTGGTCTCGGACGTGCCGAGCGCATCGGCGAGACGTGTTGTCGCGCTTCCGGGGCGGAGGGGCTGGGGTTGGTCTTCGGACGGGGCCCAGCCGGTGAGGGTGATAAGCTCGAACGTGGCGGGGATGCGGCCGTCGGGCGTGCTGAAAGAGCTGGCGTAGAGGTCGGCGGCGCGCAGGAGCACGTCGCGGCGGGTGAAATTGCGGGGCCGGGCGTCGAGCGCGTTGGCCTCGCCCATGGCGCGCAGGTCGTGCATCAGGGCGATGAGGCTTTCGTAGCTGACATCGAGCGGCAGGGTGTCGGCGACCGGAAGGGCGAAACCGGCGCGCTGCAGAAGCGCGCCAAGGTCGCGGATGTCGCCCATGGGCACGACCCGGGGTGAGAGACCGCCGCGCAGGTCGGATTCGGCCTGGGCCAGTACGGCACGCAGCTGGTGCAAGGTCTGGCCGCCGAAGAACACCGCGATGAAGAGGCCATCGGGGCGCAGGGCGCGGCGGGACTGGATCAGCTGGCCCACCGGGTCGTCGGCCCAGTGCAGGGACATGGCGTGCAGGATCAAGTCGCGTGATTCAGTCTCTAACGCGAGGGTTTCGGTATCCTCTACGATCTGCGCGTCGGGGAACGCGGCCTTCCATGGGTCGGGCAGGCCTGTGACGATGCTCGCATCCGTAAAGGATTTGTTAACGAAACTCAGCCGATCCTGTACCTCGTCGATCGCGGTCTCGTGCAAGAACAGCGCGGGGTCGCGGCTGGCTCGTTGGCGGTTGCGCTGAAGCGCGCGGCGATCGGTGAGGGTTCTGGTCATGGTGGCTAAATAGAGTGGCTTTCGAGGCAATTCAAACGGCGCTTCGCGTGGTCTATCCCCCGCGCTGCACGCTATGCGGCGGGTTGGTGGACAGCGAATTCGGCCTGTGCGGGCCGTGCTGGCGCGATACGCCGGTGCTGGCCGGGCTGGTCTGTGACCTGTGCGGCTGTCCCCTGCCCGGCGAGGAGTCGAGCGGGGACGCGCGGTGCGACGATTGCCTGCGCGTGGCGCGGCCCTGGCAGAAAGGGCGGGCGGCGCTTATCTACAAGGACAACGCGCGCAAGCTGGTGCTGGCTTTGAAACACGGTGACCGGCATGACGTGGTGCCGCTGGCGGCGACGTGGATGAAGCAGGCGGCGGGACCGCTGATGGTGCCGAATTGCCTTTTCGTGCCGGTGCCGTTGCACTGGACACGGCTGTTGAAACGGCGGTTCAACCAGTCGGCGCTGCTGGCGCAGGCGGTGGCGAAGGAGGTGAACGCGGCGTGGTGCCCCGATGTGATGGAGCGGGTGCGGCGCACGCCATCGCTGGACGGGATGGGCATGGAGGCGCGGTTCGCCACGCTGGACGCGGCCATAGGTGTGCGGCAGGGGCGTCGCGTGAGGATCCAGGGGCGTGTGGTGATATTGGTGGATGACGTGATGACCTCGGGCGCGACGCTGGCGGCTTGCGCAAGCGCCTTGTTGGCGGGGGGCGCGGCGGAGGTCAGGACACTGACACTGGCGCGTGTGGTCAAGTATGCTTAAGTAGGGTCCAACCACGGAAAGGATTGGACCCTGTCATGAGACCCGTTGAAATCTACACCTCGCAGCTTTGCGGATTTTGTCACGCGGCCAAGCGGTTGTTGTCGCAGAAGGGTGTGGACTACACCGAGATCGATGTGGGCCGGGAGCCCGAGAAGCGGGCGGAGATGACGCAGCGTGCGAAGGGCGGGCGGACGGTGCCGCAGATCTTCGTCGGCGATGTGCATGTCGGTGGCTGTGACGAGCTTTATGCGATGGACCGGGCGGGCAAGCTGGATGCGTTGCTGAAGGCATGAAAACGGCTCTGATACAGCTTAATACGTCCGATAGCCCCGACGACAACCTGCCGGTCACGCAGGGTTTTATCGACGAGGCGGCGGCGGGTGGCGCGGGGTTCGTGCTGACACCGGAAGTGACGAATTGCCTGTCGGCCAGCCGCACGCGGCAGAACGAAGTTCTACGCCACCAGGAGGACGATCCGACGCTGGCCGGACTGCGACAGCAGGCCGAGCGGTTGGGGATCTGGGTTTTGATCGGTTCGATCGCGGTCAAGACGCATGACGCGGATGGGCGGTTCGCCAACCGGTCTTTCCTGATCGATCCCAAGGGAGGGATCGCGGCGTGGTATGACAAGATTCACATGTTCGACGTGAAAGTGTCCGAGACCGAACAGTACCGGGAATCGGCCGGCTATCGCCCGGGCGACCGGGGTGTGACGGCGGAGACGCCGTTTGGCACTGTCGGCCTGACCGTATGCTATGACCTGCGGTTTCCCAAGCTTTACCGGCGGTTGGCGCAGGCTGGGGCGGAGATTTTGACCGTTCCGTCGGCCTTTGCGGTGCCCACGGGCGAGGCGCACTGGGAGACGTTGCTAAGAGCACGCGCAATCGAAACGGGATGTTATGTGCTTGCCCCGGCGCAAACCGGGCAACATTCGGCCACGCGGGGCAAGGAACGCCGGACTTATGGGCATTCGCTGGCCGTGGGGCCGTGGGGTGACGTATTGGCAGATGCCGGAACCGAGCCGGGTGTGGTATTCGTGGACGTGAACCGGGACGAGGTGGCCCAAGCGAGGGCACGGATACCGGCAGTAAACAGTGAGGTTGATATCACTTGGTCGTAACCACGGATAACACGCTGCATTCGATTGCCGTTTCGCTGTTCAGCGAGGTTCTGGCGAACGAGCAGTTGATCCGGAGCCGGTTGAGCCGGGTTCTGCCGAAAGGCATGGAGATCTCGCATTTCTCGGTGCTGAACCACCTGGCGCGGGCCAATGGCGAGCGGAGCCCGGCGCAGCTGGCCAAGAGTTTTCACGTCACGCGCGGGGCGATGACCAACACGCTGAGCAAGCTGGAATGGGCGGGTTATGTGCATATCCGGCCCGACTGGGACGATGCGCGGCGCAAGATGGTGTCGATCAGCCCGGCCGGTACACGCGCCCGGGATGCCGCGATTTCCGCGATCATGCCGCTGATCACCGAGGTGGTCGCAGAGTTGGGCGAGACCAATGTGCGCGCCACCCTGCCCGTTCTGCGCGAGATGCGGGCCAAGCTGTCGGACGAAAGCTAGACCCTAATTCAGGGTTTTATGCTGGTCGTGACGTAATTCACGGCAAGGTCGCGATCCGACAGGGACCAGGACCAGCTGATGGGACTGAAGACGAAGCCCTTGCGGTCGACCGGGTCGAGGCCTGCGTCGCGCAGAAGGTCATAAAGCTCTTCCGGGGTGATGAACTTGTTCCAGTCGTGAGTGCCTTTCGGCAGCCAACGCATGATGAACTCCGCGCCGACGATGGCGGCGGCAAAGCTTTTGGCGGTGCGGTTGAGGGTAGAGCAGATGTGCAGGCCGCCCGCTTTCAGCAGGCGCTGGCAGGCAGTGAGGTAGGTGGCGGGGTCGGCCACATGCTCGACCACTTCCATGTTCAGAACGACGTCGAACTGCTCGCCCGCCGCTGCCAGGTCCTCGGCGGTGGTGTTGCGGTAGTCGATGTCGAGGCCGGATTGCGCGGCGTGGACCTGTGCCACGGGAATATTGCCTGCCGCGGCGTCGGCGCCGACGACCGTCGCGCCAAGGCGGGCCATTGGTTCGGCCAGCAAGCCGCCGCCGCAGCCGATATCCAGAAGGCGCAGGCCGGTGAACGGTTTCGACGTTTTCAGGTCGCGATCGAATTCCGCCGCGATCTGGGAGGTAATGTAATCCAGCCGGCATGGATTGAGCATGTGCAGCGGCTTGAACTTGCCGTTCGGGTCCCACCATTCGGCGGCCATCGCCTCGAACTTGGCGACTTCTTCGGTGTCAATCGTGGTCGAGTTGGGTTGCATTCCGCGTTCCATGTGCTCAATGTCTCAGACGGTCTATATAGGACATTCATGGACAAGTTTTCGAGCCAAAAGAGCGCAGCGCAATTCCTGTATCCGTCGATCGAGCCGTTCGACCGGCGAATGATGGACGTGGGCGACGGGCACACGATCTATGTCGAGCAGTCGGGCAATCCCGACGGCACGCCCGTCGTGGTGCTGCATGGCGGACCCGGCGGCGGGTGCAGCCCGGCGATGCGGCGGTATTTCGACCCGAACCATTACCGGATCGTGCTGTTCGACCAGCGCGGCTGTGGCCGGTCGAAGCCGCATGCGAGTGTCGAGGACAACACGACCTGGCACCTTGTGGCGGACATCGAGCGGATCCGCGACGCGCTGGGCATCGAGACGTGGATCGTCTTTGGCGGAAGCTGGGGCGCGACGCTGGCGCTGATTTACGGTCAGAGCCATCCCGAGGCGGTGGCGCATCTTGTGTTGCGCGGCGTCTTTACCATGACCCAGCGGGAGCTGGACTGGTTCTATGGCGGCGGCGCCGGGCGGTTCTGGCCCGAGACATGGGCGAAATTCCGGTCGCTGATCCCCGAGGATGAACAGGGCGACATGATCGGGGCCTATAACAAGCGCCTGTTTTCCGGTGACCGGGCCGAGGAGGTCCGGTTCGCCAAGGCGTGGAGCGCGTGGGAAAACGCGCTGGCGACGGTCAATTCCAACGGCCAGAGTGGTGACAGCCCGGCGGATTACGCGCGCGCTTTCGCCCGGCTGGAGAACCATTATTTCCGGCATGGCGGGTTCCTGGGGCAGGACGGCTATATCTATGACAACATGGACAAGCTGGCGGATACGCCCGGCGTGATCGTGCAGGGGCGGTACGACATGATCTGCCCGCCGGAGGCGGCGCACCGGCTGGCGGGGCTGTGGCCCAAGGGTGATCTGCGAGTTATTCCGGTGGCGGGGCACGCCTTGTCGGAGCCGGGGATCAGTGCCGAGCTGGTGAAGATCATGGACCGGATGGTAACCGGGCGGTAATAGGCGGGGTCTTGGAGTGCCGTTACCCTCTGGCTTGACCAGAGGATCTCTGACCGCGCGAGATCACCGATCAAGTTGGTGATGACGTGCGCGGGAAGGGCTGACATGTGCGCAACCTGCTTTCCCCCTTGCAGACTCAGCCATCGAGTCGTATATCCCCTTTCAACAGCGGCGCGCTGGGGTCCACACCCGACGCTCCACCGGGAAAGACCGACGGGCCGCGCGCCCGTTTTTTTGTGTTTGAAAGACCCATGAGCAACGACCTGATTGCAAAATCCTCGATGGATCGGCGGCTGGCCGAGATCGTCACCCCTGTCATAGAGGACATGGGGTTCGAGCTGGTGCGCGTGCGTCTGATGGGCGGCAAGACCGCCACGCTTCAGATCATGGCCGAGCGGCCCGAAGGCGGCATCGAGGTGGACGAGTGTGCCGAGATTTCCACCGCCATCAGTGCCGTGCTGGATGTGGAAGACCCGATCGTCGATGAGTACACGCTGGAAGTGTCCAGCCCCGGCATCGACCGGCCCCTGACACGGCTGAAGGATTTCGACGAGTTCGAGGGCTACGAGGCGAAGCTGGAGACCCACGAGCTGATCGACGGGCGCAAGCGGTTCAAGGGCGTTCTGGCCGGGACCGAGGGCGGCGAAGTGCTGATCAACGTCGAGGAAGGCACCATCGGGCTGCATTTCGACTGGCTGGCGGATGCCAAGCTGGTTCTGACCGATGAGCTGATCAAGGACATGCTGAAGGCGCGCAAGGAAGCGGGCGTTCTGAACGAAGACAATTTTGACGACATAGAGACTGACTCGTCCGAGGAGACCTGAGACAATGGCTATTACCTCTGCCAACCAGCTTGAGCTTTTGCAGACCGCCGAGGCGGTGGCGCGGGAGAAGATGATCGACCCGAGCCTCGTGATCGAGGCGATGGAAGAAAGCCTCTCGCGCGCGGCCAAGAGCCGGTACGGCGCCGAGATGGACATCCGCGTCAGCATCGACCGCAAGACCGGCAAGGCGACGTTCACCCGCGTGCGCACCGTGGTCGAGGACGAGGAGCTGGAGAATTACCAGGCGGAGTTCACCGTCGAGCAGGCCAAGCAATACCTGGACGATCCCAAGGTCGGTGACACCTTCGTCGAGGAAGTGCCCCCCGTGGACATGGGCCGGATCGCCGCGCAGAGCGCTAAGCAGGTGATCCTGCAGAAGGTGCGCGAAGCCGAGCGTGATCGCCAATACGAGGAATTCAAGGATCGTGCCGGCACGATCATCAACGGTGTGGTCAAGCGCGAGGAATACGGCAATGTCATCGTCGACGTGGGTGCGGGCGAAGCGATCCTGCGCCGGAACGAGAAGATCGGCCGTGAAAGCTATCGCCCGAATGACCGGATCCGCTGTTACATCAAGGATGTGCGCCGCGAGGCCCGGGGGCCGCAGATCTTCCTGAGCCGTACCGCGCCGGAATTCATGGCGGAACTGTTCAAGATGGAAGTGCCGGAAATCTATGACGGCATCATCGACATCAAGGCCGTGGCGCGCGACCCGGGTAGCCGCGCCAAGATCGCGGTGATTTCCTATGACAACTCGATCGACCCTGTCGGCGCCTGCGTCGGTATGCGCGGCAGCCGCGTGCAGGCCGTGGTGAACGAGCTTCAGGGCGAGAAGATCGACATCATTCCGTGGAACGAGGACCAGCCGACCTTCCTGGTGAACGCGCTGCAGCCCGCCGAGGTGAGCAAGGTGGTTCTGGACGAGGAAGCCGAGCGGATCGAGGTCGTGGTGCCCGAGGACCAGTTGAGCCTGGCCATCGGTCGCCGGGGTCAGAACGTGCGGCTGGCGAGCCAGCTGACCAACCTCGACATCGACATCATGACCGAGGCCGAGGACAGCGAGCGCCGTCAGAAGGAATTCGAAGTGCGCACGAAGCTGTTCATGGACACGCTGGACCTGGACGAATTCTTTGCCCAGCTTCTGGTGTCGGAAGGCTTTACCAACCTCGACGAGGTTGCCTATGTCGAGATCGACGAACTGTTGGTGATCGACGGCGTCGACGAGGACACGGCCAACGAACTGCAGGCGCGTGCGCGTGACGTACTGGAGGCACAGGCGAAGGAAGCGCTGGAAAAAGCCCGCGCGTTGGGAGCCGAGGACAGCCTTATTGAATTCGAAGGCCTGACACCCCAGATGGTACTGGCGCTGGCCGAAGATGACGTGAAAACGCTGGAAGATTTCGCCACCTGCGCCGACTGGGAATTGGCAGGCGGCTGGACCACCGTGGATGGCGAGCGCGTCAAGGACGACGGTGTGCTTGAACCCTTCGAAGTATCGCTGGACGAGGCGCAGGACCTTGTGATGACCGCGCGGGTCATGCTGGGCTGGGTCGACCCGGATGATTTGCAGGCTGACGAGGAAGCCGAGGACGAAGACGGCGCTGAAGGCGACACCGCAGAGGAGGCCGAGGCCTGATGCGTCAGGTCTCGTAGGCGTTGATATGGGGCGCGGTGGACAGCCCAAGGACCGGACGAATGGTCCCGAGCGCAAGTGTATTGCCACGGGTGAGGTGCGTCCGAAGCACGGGTTGATCCGGTTCGCCATCGGTTCCGAGGGTCAGGTGGTGCCGGATATCCTGGAGAAACTGCCGGGGCGGGGCATCTGGGTGAGCGCCTCGCGGCAGGCGCTGGAAACGGCGGTGAAGAAAGGCCTGTTCTCGCGCAGTGCGAAGCAGAGCGTCACGGTGCCCGACGGGCTGGTCGAGCAGGTCGAGGCGATGCTGGCGCGGCGGGTCGTGGAGTTGCTGAGCCTGGCGCGGAAAGGTGGCCAGGCGGTGGCCGGATACGAGAAGGTCAAGGACTGGCTGGCCAAGGAAGAGGCCGAGGTTCTGATCCAGGCCAGCGACGGGTCCGCGCGCGGGAAGACGAAACTGAGCACGCCCTATGGCGGTAGCTGGATCGGCTGGATCACTGCCGATGAGCTGGGCCAGGCCTTTGGGCGTGAAACAAGCATCCACGCAGCACTCGCTGCTGGCGGTTTGTGCGAGCGTGTTGTAGAGGAGGCGGCAAGACTCAAGGGCTTGCGCGTCACGGACGGGGACCGACCCCGCCGGAAAGGAAGTTGAGATAGATGAGCGACAACGACGGAAAGAAAACTCTGGGTGTGCGTGGTGGTGGCGGTCCTCGGTCGGGGAACGTCAAGCAGAGCTTTAGCCATGGCCGCACCAAGAACGTCGTGGTGGAAACCAAGCGCAAGCGCGTCGTGAAGCCCAAACCGGGTGCTGCGGCGCCTGCGCCGGGTGGCGCCAAGGCGGGTGCGCCCGGATCTGCATCGAAACGGCCGGCGGGGATCTCTGACGAGGAGATGGAACGCCGGATGAAGGCGCTTGCCGCCGCCAAGGAACGCGAGGCGGAAGAGGCCGCCCAACGCGAGGCCGAGGCGAAAGACCGCGAGGAAGAGAAACAGCGCCGCCGCGAGGAAGCCGAGGCCAAGGAGCGCGAACAGCGCGAGGCCGAGGAACGCGCCAAGGCGAAAGCCGACGAGGAAGAGCGCAAGAAGCGCGAGGAAGCGGACGCTGCCAAGCAGGCTGCTGCCGCTGCCGCGGCACCGCCGGCAGAAGAGACGCAGGCGCGTGCCTCCAAGCAGGCGCCACGCAGCAAACCGCCCGAGCGCGACCAGCGCGGTGACGATGGCCGTGGCAAGGGCAAGGGCCGTGGTGGCGACGATGGTGGCCGCCGGTCCGGCAAGCTGACGCTGAACCAGGCGCTGTCGGGTGGCGAAGGCGGCCGGCAGAAATCCATGGCCGCCATGAAGCGCAAGCAGGAACGCGCCCGGCAAAAGGCCATGGGCGGCACGCAGGATCGTGAAAAGGTCGTGCGCGATGTGCAGGTGCCCGAGGCGATCGTGGTCAGCGAGTTGGCCAACCGGATGGCCGAACGCGTGGGCGATGTGGTCAAGGCGCTGATGAACAACGGCATGATGGTCACGCAGAACCAGTCGATCGACGCCGATACCGCCGAGCTGATCGTCGAGGAATTCGGTCACCGTATCGTCCGGGTCAGCGATTCGGACGTGGAAGACGTGATCGATTCGGTCGATGACAAGGAATCTGATCTTCAGCCGCGTCCGCCGGTGATCACGATCATGGGTCACGTGGACCACGGCAAGACATCGCTTCTTGACGCGATTCGCGACGCCAAGGTCGTGGCAGGCGAGGCCGGTGGCATCACCCAGCATATCGGCGCCTACCAGGTGACGACCGATGGCGGGGCTGTTCTGAGCT
Organism: Roseovarius confluentis; assembly: GCF_002917925.1. Taxonomy (GTDB): domain Bacteria; phylum Pseudomonadota; class Alphaproteobacteria; order Rhodobacterales; family Rhodobacteraceae; genus Roseovarius; species Roseovarius confluentis. The sequence goes on from NZ_PPFE01000003.1 coordinate 119,175, forward strand.
TCCTCGACACACCGGGTCACGCCGCGTTCACCAGCATGCGCGCCCGCGGTGCGCACGTGACGGACATCGTGGTTCTGGTGGTGGCTGCCGACGATTCGGTGATGCCGCAGACGATCGAGGCCATCAACCACGCCAAGGCCGCCGAAGTGCCGATGATCGTGGCGATCAACAAGTGCGACAAACCCGAGGCGAACCCCGACAAGGTGCGCACCGAACTGCTGCAGCACGAGGTGATCGTCGAGGCGATGTCGGGCGACGTGCAGGATGTCGAAGTGTCTGCCCAGACGGGTCAGGGCCTGGACGAGCTACTGGAAGCCATCGCGCTGCAATCCGAGATCCTGGAGCTGAAAGCGAACCCGGACCGCGCCGCCGAAGGTGCGGTGATCGAGGCGCAGCTGGACGTGGGCCGTGGCCCCGTGGCGACGGTTCTGGTGCAGCGCGGGACGCTGAAACAGGGCGATATCTTCGTCGTGGGCGAGCAGTACGGCAAGGTCCGTGCGCTGATCAACGACCGCGGCGAGCGCGTGAAGGAAGCCGGGCCGTCGGTGCCTGTCGAGGTTCTTGGCCTCAACGGCACGCCGGAGGCGGGTGACGTTCTGAACGTGGTGAAATCCGAAGGCCAGGCGCGTGAGATTGCCGAGTACCGCGAGAAGGCCGCGAAGGAAAAACGCGCGGCTGCCGGTGCGGGTACGACGCTTGAACAGCTTCTGGCGCAGGCCAAGGAGAACGAGAACGTCAAGGAACTTCCGATCCTGGTCAAGGCCGACGTGCAAGGCTCTGCCGAGGCGATTGTTCAGGCGATGGACAAGATCGGCAATGACGAGGTGCGGGTGCGTGTGCTGCACTCGGGCGTTGGCGCGATCACCGAATCCGATATCGGCCTGGCCGAGGCATCGGGTGCGCCTGTGATCGGCTTCAACGTGCGGGCCAATGCGCCGGCGCGGAATTCAGCGAACCAGAAGGGCGTCGAGATCCGCTATTACAGCGTGATCTATGACCTCGTGGATGACGTGAAGGCGGCCGCGAGCGGTCTGCTGGGTGCGGAAATTCGCGAGAACTTCATCGGTTACGCCGAGATCCGGGAGGTCTTCAAGGTCACGGGCGTCGGCAAGGTTGCGGGCTGTCTGGTGACCGAAGGCATCGCCCGCCGGTCGGCCGGTGTGCGCCTGCTGCGCGACGACGTGGTGATCCACGAAGGCACGCTGAAGACGCTGAAGCGCTTCAAGGACGAAGTGTCCGAGGTGCAATCCGGACAGGAATGCGGCATGGCGTTCGAGAAGTACGAGGACATCCGCGAAGGCGATGTAATCGAAATTTTCGAGCGCGAGGAATTCGAGCGCAAACTCGATTAAGCCTTGTCAGAGACTGTTTTGGAAAGGGGCGGCCTGTTTGGTCGCCCTTTTTCGTGCGGCGCGCCAAATCTTTTATGAAAAGATTTGGCAAAAGCTTTGTGAAAGCTTTTGCCGTCGTCAGAGCCAGTCGCGGAGGATCGGAATGAGGGGGATGTCCGCGGGTGGCATTGGGTAGTCGCGCAACGCGTTGGGACGGACCCATTTCAAAGCCTGTTCCTCACGCGATTGGGGCATGCCCTCCCACTTGCGGCAGGCAAAGAGCGGCATCAGCAGGTGAAAATCGTCGTAGCTGTGGCTGGCGAAGGTCAGCGGCGCGAGGCAGCTTTCCCAGGTGTTGATGCCAAGCTCTTCTTCCAGTTCGCGGATAAGCGCGACCTCGGGCGTTTCACCCGGCTCGACCTTGCCGCCGGGGAATTCCCAGAGGCCGGCCATGGATTTGCCCTCGGGGCGTTGCGCCAGAAGGATGCGGCCATCGACGTCGATCAGGGCGACGGCGGAAACCAGAACGGTCTTCATTGCCGCAATCCCGGACGGAAAACCGGAGCCCACTTTTCCTGTGATTGCTTCGGTTTCAAGACCGATAATCCGCGTTGATCGAGATGTAGCCGTGGGTCAGATCGCAGGTCCAGACGTGGGCGGTGCCGCCGCCCAGACCGAGATCGACATGGATCGTGATCTCCTGGTTCTTCATGTGGGCGGCGCCGTCTTCTTCGCGGTATGAGGGACTAACCCAGCCTTTTTCGGCTACGAGCGTGTCGCCGAACCAGATCGACAGCGTGTCGCGATCGGCTGGCGCGCCGGATTTGCCGATGGCCATCACGATCCGGCCCCAGTTGGGGTCTTCGCCGGCGATGGCGGTTTTCACCAGCGGTGAGTTCGCGATGGCGAGGCCGTGGGTCTTGGCGTCATTGTCACTGGAGGCGCCGGTGACGGAGATGGTGACGAACTTGGTTGCCCCTTCGCCGTCGCGGACAACCTGGTGGGCGAGGTCGAGCATGACGCCGCGCAGCGCCTCCATGAAGCCGACGCTGTGATCGGTGACGCGCACGCCCGAGGCGCCGGTGGCGGCGACCAGAAGCGTGTCGGAGGTGGAGGTGTCGCTATCTACGGTGATGCAATTGAAAGTCTTTTCATTCAGCGCCGAGACCATCTGTTGCAGGTGCTCGCGGTCGATGGCGGCGTCCGTGAAGATGTAGACCAGCATTGTCGCCATGTCGGGCGCGATCATGCCGGAGCCCTTTGCGATGCCGGCGATGCGCACCTCCTGCCCCTCGAACATGAGGGTCGCACTGGCCCCCTTGGCGAAGGTGTCGGTGGTCATGATCGCGCGGGCGGCGTCCTCGATGCCGTCGGGGGAAAGCTTGTCATTAAGTTCGGACAGTTTCGCGGTGATGCGGTCGTGTTTCAGAGGCTCTCCGATGACGCCGGTAGAAGAACTGAAAATACGCGATTCCGGCAGGGATAGGGTCTGTGCGACGGCATTCGTCACCGCCTTGACCGATTCCACCCCGTTGCGCCCGGTGAAGGCGTTGGAGTTGCCGGAATTGACGATGATCGCCGCGCCCTCCGCGGACTGGAAGGCGATCTTTTCCTGGCAGTCGAGCACCGCGGCGGAGCGCGTCGCGGACCGGGTGAAGACCCCCGCCATGGCCGTGCCCGGCGCCAGCCGCGCCAGCATCACGTCCGTGCGACCGGCATAGCGCACGCCGGCCTCGACGCTGGCGAATTCCACGCCGCCGATGGCGGGAAGCTCGGGAAATGTGGCAGGCGCCAGTGGCGACACGGCGAGGGTCTTGGCCATTGTCAGTTCTCCAGGAGTTCGAGCGCGTCGATCACGGTGGGGTCTATTTCCTCGAGGTCGATCCGGTCGATCTCGGCGTTGGACTCCAGGCTTTCGATATGGGCTTCGAGTGCGCCCTGTTGAAGCTGCGCTGTCAGTTCCTCGCGCACGGTCTCAAGCGCAGGACGTTCCTTGTTGCGAGTCTCGGCCAGCGTGATCACGTGCCAGCCGAACTGGGTTTCGACCGGGTCGGACACTTCGCCGGGTTCGAGCGCGGCGACGGCATCGAAGAACGGTGCGACCATGTCGCTGGCGCCGAACCAGCCGAGATCACCGCCGGAGGCGCCCGAGGGCCCGGTGGATTTTTCGCGGGCCAAAGCGGCGAAATCGGCATCGCCTTCGAGCGCGGTCACCAGTTCCTGCGCCTCTTCCTCGGTTTCCACCAGGATGTGCGAAGCGCGGTATTCGGTTTCCTGCACATCAGCGGGGTATTGCTCTTCGTAGGCCGCTTGCAGGTCCTCGTCAGAGGGGGCCTGCTGCATCACGCCGGCCATGACCTCGCCGGCGATGATGGCGCGTTCCTCGTTCTCGATCGAGACCTGGCTGCGCAGGGAAGGCTCGCCCTCCAGCGACTGGTTCAGCAGGGTATGCTGGATCAGTTGGTCGACGATGCCCTGCAACAGCAAGTTCGGAGGGAACTGGTTGTATTGCTGCGGCAAGGTGGCGCGGAGCGCTATGACGTGGGCCAGCGTGATCTCGGTGCCGTTGACCGTGGCGACGACCTGGCCGACATCGGCGTCCGGTGCCGCGTCAGTCTCTGTCTCGGCTGCATCTTGGGCCAGGGCGCCATGAGCGAGCATGGCGGTGGCGCAAGCGGCGGTCAGAAGCGACTTAATCGGATGTGACATGGAAAACCCTTTGCTTTCTCGCGCCAAGACGTGGCGCGTTGTGACGTTGACAGTCCATGAGCGGCCCCTTACATCGCCTTATGATCAAAGGCAGGGCCGTCCCCTTGGGCCCGTTCTAGGGCGGTGCGGCGGACGGGGCAAGCGATTGCCTTTCACGAGATAGTCAAAGACCGGAACGGATAGGATATGCTGGGTATTGGAACGGTTGCCAGAAAGGTTTTTGGCACTCCGAACGACCGAAAGGTCAAGACGACCCGCCCGCTGGTGGAAAAGATCAACGCCCTGGAGCCCGAGTACGAGGCTCTTGACGACGCCGGGCTGATCGCCAAGACCCAGGAGTTCAAGACGCGTATCGCGGACGGTGAGAAACTGGACGCGATCCTGCCCGAAGCCTTCGCCAACTGTCGTGAAGCCGCCCGACGGGCGCTGGGCCTGCGGGCCTTCGATGTGCAGTTGATGGGCGGGATCTTCCTGCATCAGGGCAACATCTCGGAGATGAAGACGGGTGAGGGCAAGACCCTTGTGGCGACCTTTCCGGCCTATCTGAACGCGCTGACCGGCAAGGGTGTGCATATCGTCACGGTGAACGATTACCTCGCCAAGCGGGATGCCGAGTGGATGGGCAATGTCTTTTCCGCGCTGGGGATGACTACGGGCGTCGTCTATCCGCAGCAGCCGGATGACGAGAAGAAAGGCGCGTATGCCGCCGACATCACCTATGCCACCAACAACGAGCTCGGCTTCGATTACCTGCGCGACAACATGAAATCGAGCCTCGAGGAAATGGCGCAGCGCGGGCATAATTTCGCCATCGTCGACGAGGTGGACAGCATCCTGATCGACGAGGCCCGGACGCCGCTGATCATCTCGGGCCCGGCGCAGGACCGCAGCGAGCTGTACGTGACCATCGACGGGCTGATCCCGAGCCTGGAAGAAGACCACTACAAGATCGACGAAAAGACCAAGAACGTCACCTTCACCGACGAAGGCAACGAATATATCGAAGAGCTGCTGCACCAGAAGGGTCTGCTGGAAGAGGGTCAATCGCTTTACGATCCCGAAAGCACGACCATCGTGCACCACATGAACCAGGGCCTGCGGGCGCATAAGCTTTTCCTCAAGGACAGAGACTATATCGTCCGCGACAACGAGGTCGTGCTGATCGACGAGTTCACCGGGCGGATGATGGCCGGACGCCGGCTGTCGGATGGTCTGCACCAGGCGATCGAGGCCAAGGAAGGCTGCGAGATCAAGCCCGAGAACGTGACGCTGGCGCAGGTGACGTTCCAGAACTATTTCCGCCTGTATGACAAGCTTTCGGGCATGACCGGGACGGCGACGACCGAGGCCGAGGAGTTTGGCCAGATCTACGGGTTGGGCGTGGTCGAGGTGCCGACGAACAAACCGATTGCTCGCGTGGACGAGGACGATGCCGTCTACCGCACCGCGCAAGAGAAATTCGACGCCATCGTCACGTCGATCAAGGAGGCGCACGAGAAAGGCCAGCCGATTCTTGTGGGCACGACGTCGATTGACAAGTCGGAGATGCTGAGCGAGTTGCTGAAGAAGGCGGGGGTGAAGCACAATGTGCTGAACGCGCGCCAGCACGAGAAGGAAGCGCAGATCGTCGCGGATGCCGGCAAGCTGGGCGCGGTGACGATTGCCACCAACATGGCCGGGCGCGGCACCGACATCAAGTTGGGCGGCAACCTGGATTTCCAGATCATGGAAGCGATTGCCGCCGATCCTGAAGCCGACACCGAGGAGCTGCGCAAGCGGCTGGAAGCCGGGCACAAGGATGACGAGCAGGCGGTGATCGATGCCGGTGGTCTGTTTGTTCTTGCCACGGAACGGCACGAAAGCCGCCGGATCGACAACCAGCTGCGCGGCCGGTCGGGCCGCCAGGGCGACCCGGGGCGGTCGGCGTTCTTCCTGAGCCTGGATGATGACCTGATGCGCATTTTCGGGTCTGAACGGCTGGAAAAGGTCCTGTCGACGCTGGGCATGAAGGAAGGCGAGGCGATCATTCACCCGTGGGTGAACAAGAGCCTGGAACGCGCGCAGGCGAAGGTCGAGGGGCGCAACTTTGACATCCGCAAGCAGCTTCTGAAGTTCGACGACGTGATGAACGAGCAGCGCAAGGTGATTTTCCGGCAGCGTCTGGACATCATGGAGGCGACCGACCTGTCGGAGACCGTCAAGGACATGCGTGGCGAGGTGATCGACGACCTGATCGACCAGTACATGCCGCCCAAGACCTATGCCGACCAGTGGGACATGGAAGGGCTCTATGCCGCGGTGATCGAGCGGCTGAACCTGGACGTGCCGGTGATGGCCTGGGGCGACGAGGAAGGCGTGGACGACGACGTGGTCGCCGACCGGCTGGAAGAAGCCGCCGACGAGATGATGGCCGAAAAGACCGAGGCGTTTGGGCCGGAACAGATGCGGATGATCGAAAAGCAGGTCCTGCTTCAGACCATCGACAGCAAATGGCGCGAGCACCTGTTGACGCTGGAACACCTGCGCAGCGTCGTGGGTTTCCGTGGCTATGCGCAGCGCGACCCGCTGAACGAGTACAAGAACGAGGCGTTCCAGCTGTTCGAGACCATGCTGGACAGCCTGCGGCAGGACGTGACCCAGCAGCTGGCCCGGATCCGCCCGATGACGGACGCGGAACAGCAGCAGATGTTGCGTGACCTGCAGGCGAAACAGGCCGCGATGGCACCGAATCCGTCCGAGACGGAAGAGCGCGAGCCCGGTGCGGTGACGCTCGAAGACCCCACGGGCGCCGCCCTGCCCGGGTTCGACGAAAACGACCGGTCTACCTGGGGCAACCCGGGGCGGAACGAGGCCTGTCCCTGCGGTTCGGGCAAGAAATTCAAGCATTGCCACGGGCGGCTGGGCTGACGCCGGACGCCACAACACGGCCCAAATGACACCCACTGGTTGCCTTCAAGCAGCCATGTTCATCGACTAGCGATCTTTTGACCTATGAAGGTGTGGGAGATCGTTATGATCAAGTTGGGGAATTCGAAACGTATCGCCATGGCCGGCGTGACCTTGGGCTGCGCCCTTGGGATTGGCTATTTCATGCAGTTGTCGAGTGGCGATCGCAACGTGCCTTCGGCGCAGGCATCCGCGATTGATCCCGCGTCTGCCGATGCGTTCGCGCAGGCGTTCGTGGGAGCGACACCCAAACCGGCAGATACGGCGCAGTCGCCTGTCACGGTTCCTGTCGAAGAAAAGATTGGAGTGACCGCGCGGGCGGAAGAGCGCGAGGCGCCGGTCCTTGCCGCCGACGCCGGGAAAGATGAGCTTTTGCAAAAGGCTGTTATGGTGACCGGGCAGAGCTTTGAGGCGGATGGCCTTGAAGTTCAAAGCGTCACGCTGACGTCGGCCGAGCCGGTTCCACCGGCCGCGGCTCCGCAGCCCAAGGCGCTGCCCGATGCGCCGCTGCAATTGGCCGCGTTGCAGGACGCGCCGATCCGGACCTTCCCGAAGGAAGAAAAGGCCCCGGCTCTGGCGGCGTGTGAAGGCGAGATCGAGATGGTCGCGCGCCCCGACGCAGCAGCGATGGTTCAGCTGGAGCTGACCGCGCCTTGCCATGCGGACACGCAGTTCACTCTGCACCACAATGGCATGATGTTCAGTGCGATCACCGATCTCGATGGCACATGGTCGATGCAGGTGCCAGCCCTGACGCAGAGCGCGGTGTTCATCGCGGCCTTCGACAATGGCGAAGGTGCGGTGGCGCAGGCCGATGTCGATATGCTGGATTATTACGACCGTTACGTCGTGCAATGGCAGGGCCGCAGCGGGCTGCAGATTCACGCGATGGAATACGGCGCGAACTATGGCGAGCAGGGCCACGTCTGGCGCGATGCGGCTCGGGATGTATCCAGCGCAGCGACAGGCGAGGGCGGTTTCCTTCTGCGCCTTGGCGACGGGGTGATCGAGGAGACGACCCTCATGGCAGAGGTTTACACCTTCCCGACGCAGAACGCGCTGCGCGAGGGCGATATACAGGTGAGCCTCGAAACCGAGATCAACGCGGCCAATTGCGGCCGGGATATCGCGGCGCAGGCATTGATCAAGCCCGGGGCTGGGGAAATCTCGGCGCGCGACCTGACGATGGCGATCCCGGATTGCGATGCGGTGGGTGACTTTCTGGTGTTGAAAAACCTGTACGAAGACTTGAAGATCGCGCGCAACTGACGCTGCGATCCGAGGGCATCCATGAAAATGCTACGTGCGGCGGCTTACGCCGCACTTTTCCTTTTTGCGGGCGCGTTCCCGGTCAGCGCGCAGGATGTGACGCTGACGTCGCGTGACGGAAATGTCGAGATTACCGGTAACCTTCTGGGATTTGATGGCGAGTTTTACCGGGTCGATACGGTCTATGGCGAGCTGACGGTAGACGGCTCGGGCGTGGATTGCGCAGGGCCGGGCTGCCCCAATCTGGATACCTACGTGGCGCAGGTGGTGTTTTCCGGGGCGCCGACGATCGGACGGCTGTTGATGCCGGCGCTGGTCGAGGCCTTCGCCATCCGCGAAGGTTATGAAATGAGCCGCGAGACGCTGGAGGACGGCAGCTTGCTGTTGTCGATCCACGACCCGGCCGAGGCGCGCGTCGTGGGCGAGTTCCAGTTCCGGTTGACCAATTCCGACGAAGGTTTTGCCGACCTGATCGCGGATGTGGCGGACATTGCCATGTCGATGCGCGAGATCCGCCCCCGAGAGGTGCGGCTGGGCAAGGATGCGGCGCTGGGCGACATGTCGGCCAATGGGCGCGGGCGGGTCATGGCGCTGGAGGCGCTGGTGCCGGTGGTGGCGCCGTCGAACCCGGTGCAGCAGGTGACGCTGACGCAATTGGCCGAGGTTCTGTCGGGCAAGATCGATAATTGGAACGCGCTGGGTGGGCCGGACGCGCCGATCGCGGTACATCTTTTCGATGCGCGGTCCGGGCTGGGACAGGCCAGCGAGGATCTTGTGGTGCGCCCGGCGGGCGTGAGTTTTGCCGAGACCGTCACCCGCCATGCCGACGGCGTGTCGCTGGCCGAGGCGGTGGCGGAGGACCCGTTCGCAATGGGCCTGATGGCGCGGGCCGAGACGGGGAACACGCTGACGCTGGCGCTGAGCGGAGAATGCGGGTTCGCGTTGCGCGCCACGCGGCGGGCGGTCAAGACCGAGGATTATCCTTTGACCGCACCGATGTTCCTGTACCTGCCGGCGCGGCGCCTGCCAAAGCTGGGGCGGGAGTTCCTGGCATATCTGAAGGACCCGTCGGCGCAGCTGGTGATCCGGAGGGCAGGTTTCGTGGATCAGGCGCCGGAGGAGATCGGGATCAACGAACAGGGCGACCGCTTTGCCAATGCGATTGCGCAGGCGGGCGAGGAGCTGGGGCTGGAGGAGCTGCAGCGCATGGTGTCGGCCCTGACGTCGCTCAAGCGGCTGACAACCACGTTCCGGTTCGAGGCCGGGTCGGCGCGGCTGGATGCACAGTCACGCTCGAACGTGGCACAGCTTGCGCGGGCGATGGAAGTTGGCAAGTACGATGCGCGGCGGCTGGTCTTCGTGGGGTTCAGCGACGGGGCGGGTCCAGCCGACAACAATCGGCGGATCGCGCTGCGCCGGGCCGAGGCGGTACGCAGTGCTGTTGTCGCGGCGGCGGAGATGGCGAACATGGATCGGATCACGACAGAGCTGGAAGCCTTTGGCGAGGCGATGCCGATGGCCTGTGACGGTACCGGCTGGGGCCGGCGGATCAACCGGCGGGTCGAGGTTTGGGTGCGGTAGCGCCCTAGATCAGGCCTTTGCTGCGGAAACTGGTTTCGCAGGATTTGCCGATGATGATGTGATCGTGCAGCGTGATGCCAAGCGCGCTTGCCGCCGTCTCGATCTGTATGGTCATGTCGATATCGGACTGGGAGGGCGTGGGATCGCCCGATGGGTGATTGTGCACGAGGATCAGCGCGCTGGCGTTGAGATGCAGGGCACGTTTGACCACTTCGCGCGGATAGACCGGCACGTGATCGACGGTGCCGCGCGCCTGTTCCTCGTCGGCGATGAGCGTGTTGCGGCGATCCAGGTAGAAGACGCGGAACTGTTCGATATCCCGGTGCGCCATGGCCGTGTGACAATAGTCCAGCAGGGCATCCCAGCTGGAAACGATGGGGCGCTGGGCGACGCGGGACCGCGCGAGGCGGTGGGCGGCGGCCTCGACCACCTTGAGTTCGCAGATCACGGCCTCGCCCACACCCGGAACGGTGCAAAGCTGATCGAAGGGGGCGGAGATCACGGCGTTGAAGCTGCAGAACTGTTCAAGCAGGGCATGCGCCAGCGGTTTGACATCGCGCCGAGGGATTGCGCGGAAGAGCACGAGTTCGAGCATCTCGTAATCCGGCAGCGCTTCGGCGCCGCCGGCCATGAAGCGGTCACGCAGGCGCTTGCGGTGGTCGCGGATGTAGGAAGGTTGTTTGCCGGGCACGTTCGCGGAAACGGGAACCTCGTCGCTGTCGAAGAGCGGCAGGGACATTTCCTTGAAGGCGCGCGAGTCGGGCATGGCCCGAAGGTGACGCGGGAAGGTTAGTGAATGGTTAATGCCGGAAGAGAGGCCCCGGGTCAGGCCCGGGGCGGGGCTTTGCGTTGGCGTGACGCCATCCCGGACCTGATCCGGGATCTCATGCAGTCAGAGATCCGCAGGTCAGACCCGAGGATGAGGTTTGCGCTTTAGCTTTTCATCGAGTCCCAGAAGCCCTTCACCGATTTGAAGAAGCTCTTGGTTTCCGGGTTGTTGTCCTCTGACAGCGTGTCGAACTCCTTGAGGATTTCCTTTTGCCGCGAGGTCAGGTTGACGGGTGTTTCCACCGCCAGTTCGATGAACATGTCGCCGTGACCGCCGCCACGCAGGGCGGGCATGCCCTTGCCGCGCAAGCGCATCTGGCGCCCCGATTGCGAACCCTCGGGGATCTTGACCCGGCTGCGGCCGCCGTCGATCGTCGGCACCTCGATATCGCCGCCGAGCGCGGCCTTGGCGACCGAAACGGGGACGCGGCAGAAAAGGTTGGTGTCCTCACGCTCGAATATCTTGTGCGGCGCGACCTCGAGGAAGATGTAAAGATCGCCTGCCGGACCGCCGCGCATTCCGGCCTCGCCCTCGCCGGCGAGGCGGATGCGGGTGCCAGTTTCGACGCCTGCGGGAATGTTCACCGAAAGCGAGCGGTCCTGTTGCGTGCGGCCCTGGCCGCCGCAGGTGTTGCAGGGGTTCTTGATGATCTGGCCGAGGCCCGAGCATGTTGGGCAGGTGCGTTCGACCGTGAAGAAGCCCTGTTGCGCACGAACCTTGCCCATGCCCGAGCAGGTCGGACAAGTCGTCGGTTCGGCGCCGCCTTCGGCCCCGGACCCGTCACAGGAATCGCATTTGACCGAGGTGGGCACATTGATGGTCTTTTGCAGGCCACGATACGCGTCGTCCAGATCGACGCGCAGGTTGTAGCGCAGATCGGCGCCACGCGCCGCACGCTGGCGTCCGCCGGGACCACCACGGGCACCGCCGCCCATGAAATCGCCGAACAAGTCGTCGAACACGTCGGAAAACGCGCTGGCAAAATCGCCCTGACCGGGACCGCCTGCGCCGCCGAACCCGCCACCGGGTCGCGCACCGGCACCCGTGCCGCCCTCGAAGGCCGCGTGACCGAAACGGTCATAGGCCGCCTTCTTCTCGGCGTCCTTCAGGATGTCGTAGGCCTCGCCCGCTTCCTTGAACTTCTTCTCGGAATCGGGGTTGTCCTTGTTGCGGTCGGGGTGAAGCTCTTTGGCCTTGGTGCGGTAGGCTTTCTTGATCTCGTCGGCACTGGCGCCCTTGGACACGCCAAGAACCTCGTAATAATCGCGTTTGGCCATCGGATGTCTCCTTTATATCGGAGAGCAGGGGGCGCGGATGCGCCCCCTGCCTGTCCGTTTGACGCTTAAGCGCGTTTATCGTTGTCGAGGTCCTCGAAATCGGCGTCGACGATGTCTTCGTCGTCTTTGCCCATTTCGTCGGCGCCCGCAGGTTCGTCATCGCCGTCGTCCTGGCTGGCCTTGTAGATCGCCTCGCCCAGTTTCATGGCGGCCTCGGTCACGTTCTGGATGCCGGCCTTGATCTTGTCGGCGGTGGCATCCTCTTTCTCGAGGTCGTCCTTGAGGGCCGAGATGGCCAGTTCGATGGCCTCGATGGTGGACGGATCGACCTTGTCCGAATGCTCTTCCATCGACTTCTCGGTCGAGTGGATGAGGCTTTCGGCCTGGTTGCGGGCCTCGACCAGGGCGCGGCGTTCCTTGTCCGCGTCGGCATTGGCCTCGGCGTCCTTGACCATCTTGTCGATGTCCTCCTCGGACAGACCGCCCGATGCCTGGATGGTGATCTTCTGCTCCTTGTTCGTGCCTTTATCCTTGGCGGAAACAGAGACGATGCCGTTGGCGTCGATGTCGAAGGTCACCTCGATCTGGGGCATGCCGCGCGGGGCCGGCGGAATGTCCTCGAGGTTGAACTGACCCAGGATCTTGTTGTCCGCGGCCATTTCACGCTCGCCCTGGAAGACGCGGATCGTCACGGCCGACTGGTTGTCTTCGGCGGTGGAGAAGATCTGCGACTTGTTGGTCGGGATCGTGGTGTTGCGGTCGATCAGGCGGGTAAACACGCCACCCAGCGTTTCGATGCCGAGCGAGAGCGGGGTCACGTCGAGCAGGACAACATCCTTGACGTCACCTTGCAGAACGCCGGCCTGAATGGCGGCGCCCATCGCGACCACCTCGTCGGGGTTCACGCCCTTGTGCGGCTCCTTGCCGAAGAACTTGGTCACTTCCTCGACGACCTTGGGCATACGGGTCATGCCGCCGACGAGAACGATCTCGTCGATGTCGCCAGCCGAGAGACCCGCATCCTTGAGCGCGGCCTTGCAGGGCTTGAGCGAGTTGGTGATCAGGTCACCGACCAGGCTTTCCAGCTTGGCGCGGGTCAGTTTCATGACCATGTGCAGCGGCGAGCCGTCGGAGCCCATCGAGATGAACGGCTGGTTGATCTCGGTCTGGGACGAGCTGGAAAGCTCGATCTTGGCTTTCTCGGCCGCCTCTTTCAGACGTTGCAGCGCCATCTTGTCCTTGGTCAGGTCGACGCCGTGTTCCTTTTTGAACTCGTCGGCAAGGTAGTTGACGATGCGCATGTCGAAGTCTTCACCGCCGAGGAACGTGTCGCCGTTGGTGGATTTCACTTCGAAAAGGCCCTCGTCGATTTCGAGGATGGTCACGTCGAACGTACCGCCGCCAAGGTCATAGACCGCGATGGTGTGCGTGTCTTCCTTGTCGAGGCCATAGGCCAGCGCGGCCGCGGTCGGCTCGTTGATGATGCGCAGCACTTCGAGACCGGCGATCTTGCCGGCGTCTTTCGTGGCCTGACGCTGGGCGTCGTTGAAGTAGGCGGGCACGGTGATGACGGCCTGCGTCACTTCCTCGCCGAGGTAGCTTTCGGCGGTTTCTTTCATCTTGCCGAGGATGAAGGCCGAGATCTGGCTGGGCGAATACTTGTCGCCCTTGGCGCGCACCCAAGCGTCGCCATTGCCACCGTCGATCACTTCGAACGGCATGTTCTTCTTGTCCTTGGCCAGATCGCTGTCGTCCGCACGACGACCGATCAGGCGCTTGACGCCGAAGATGGTGTTTTCGGGGTTGGTGACCGCCTGGCGTTTCGCCGGCTGGCCGACAAGGCGCTCGTCGTCGGTGAAGGCGACGATCGAGGGCGTGGTGCGTGCACCTTCGGAGTTCTCGATGACGCGCGCTTGCGAGCCATCCATGATGGCGACGCAGCTGTTGGTGGTTCCGAGGTCAATACCAATGACTTTGGACATGTTTTTCGATCCCTTCTGTTCTTAAGGCGATTGAGGGGCGACCGGACCCGTCAAAGGCATCTGGCCACCATGTGAGTTACAGATACCGAAAGCGGTCTCTGCGCTTCGGACGGTATATAGGCAGGGGACTATGACCCTGCAAGCGGTTGAAAAGCGGTGAATCGCAGGATTCGGGTTTTAATTTGACGGATTCGATGGAATTCGGGGTACATGGCACAGGAGACGCTGGAGATACGCGGTTTCCGCATTTTCAAGGGATTCCTTGAAGCGGCGGAGCAGGCTGCGCTGGTGGAGGCGCTGCGGGGCGTGGTGCGCGCCGCGCCGCTGTTTTCGCCGATGACGCCCTATGGCAAGCCGATGCGGGTCAAGTTGACCTCGGCCGGACGCTATGGCTGGGTGTCCGACAGGCGGGGATACCGGTACGAGCCGCGGCATCCGGACGGTATGGCGTGGCCGCCGATCCCCGAAGAGGTGCTGCAGATTTGGCGCGATCTGGTGAGCAGTGAGCGCATGCCGGATTGCTGCCTCGTAAACTTCTACGATGCAGATGCGCGGATGGGGATGCACCAGGATCGGGACGAGGCCGATTTCAGCTGGCCGGTGCTGTCGGTATCCTTGGGGGACGAGGGGCTGTTCCGGATCGGGAACGCGACGCGGGGCGGCAAGACGGAATCGCACTGGCTGCAATCGGGGGACGTGGTGGTGATGGGCGGTGACGCGCGGCTGACCTATCACGGGATCGACCGGATCAAGCCGGGCACCTCGATGCTGCTGGAAAAGCCGGGGCGGATCAACCTGACATGCCGGGTCGTGGATTAACGCCGGAAGTTGGTCAGCGTGCAAGGTTGCAGCAGCCTGTGAGGTAGGTGACACCGGACTCTTCGGTGACGAAGAGATCGACGCTCATTCCATAAAAACGGTCGGACATGCCGTCGGTGCAGGCGTCACGCTGGAACATGAAGGTAAAGACCTGGGTTTGCGCCTGGCCGAAAATCGCATAGCGGTCGGTGCGGTTTTCAGAGGTGACGGGATCGAGAGTCGCGACAGAGATGGGATCGTCGTCCATGCGGTCGAGCGTGGCCGTGGAGGTCCTGGCAACATCGAGCGACCAGAACGGCTCGGTTCCGGCGCACATCAGCGGGCGGGGCAGCTGATCGTCCGGCTGATCCGGGCGTCGGTCCAGGAAGCGCAGGGCGACCCAGCCCGACGTCTCTTCCACATTGACGCGAGCCCATTCTCGGCTTTCGTCGAATGCGACGACTTCGATGAAGCGGGCGTCGGCGGTCAGCTTTGCGACGATGGAGTTTCCGACGCCGGGACCTGCGCGGACATTCAGGACGTCGTCAGGTGCGACGCCCGAGACATCGTAGAAGGCAGGTAGCGCCTGAGCATGGGCGAAGGTGGCGCACAGTAGAAGGGCACAGGTCGCGAGAAGTGTTCTCATCTGCGGGCGTACCAACTGCTGGAGGCGAATTGCCGGGTGTAGAATTCCGCCAGTAGCCCGATGACGAGAAGAACGCAGCCTACGATAACCGCGTATTCGACACTGGTGTTGCGCGGGAAGTAGTTGGCGAAGACGTACCCACGGCACTGATCGATGGCGTGAAAGAGCGGGTTCCAATCGAACATCGCCAGCATGTAGCCGGGCAGCGTATTGGCGACGAAAAGCTTGCCCGAGGCGATCATGTTGGCCCGGGTATAGACGATCTGGATCAGGTTCACGGCGGTCGGGAACCACGGCTTGGCCGCCATGACCAGCAGACCCACGCCGCAGCCGGTGAACCAGGCCAGCAACAGCATTCCGAAGGCGCCGATGGGATCGGCGATCTCGATCCGTTGAAAGGCGGTGTGATAGATGAACAGGATCACCAGGGCCGACAGGACCTGTATGTAAAGGGAGCCAAGCGCGGCGGAGGTGATCGATATGATCGTGTTCATCGGCGCGTGCTGCATCATCGGCGATGACGGGCCCGCCGCACCCGCCACGGCGCCCAGCGCCTTGACGTGGGTAAGGTAGAGAAACACGCCGGACATCATGTAGAGCAGGAAGTCGCCGCGCAGCTTGGCCCCGCGCAGGCCAAGGACCGAGAACATGAAGTAGAAGGCAAGAACGAAGATGATCGCGGTGCTGATGTTGAGGAAAAGCGCCATGAACGCGTTGCCATGCGCGCTGCGCACGTCGCGGACCGTAGTATGATAGATCAGCTCGCAAATCGTCATGATGGACGAAAGAACCGATTTCTTGCGCGTATTCTGGAACATGACCTGTCTGAAGCAACCGCCTTGTTGTGAAATTCTCGCACGGAATTCTTGCTGTCCCGTTAGTGACATATCATAAGGGGCGCGCATCAGTCCCGCAACAAACGCCTTTGTGCGTTGGACAAAAGAATTGGAGCAGGCATTGGATTACGACAATCTTGTCACGGTCATGCGGAGGCTGGCGCTGGAAGCCGGCGACCGGATCATGGAGATCTACGACATGGACGATTTCGACGTGAAGGTGAAATCGGATGACAGCCCTGTCACCGCGGCGGACGAGGCGGCGGACAAGATCATCTCGGACGGCCTGCGGGCGACGTTTCCCGATGTGGCCCTGATCACCGAGGAACAGGTCGCGACCCATGGCGAGCAGGCCGACACGTTCCTGATCGTCGATCCGCTGGACGGAACCAAGGAATTCATCCATCGGCGCGGCGATTTCACCGTCAACATCGCCTATGTCGAGAACGGCGTGCCGACGCGCGGCGTGGTCTATGCGCCGGCCAAGGGACGGATGTTCTTTACCCGCGCCGACGGGGTTTCGGTGGAGGAAACCGGACCCTTCGCACGGCACAGGTCGGGCGCGCTGAAAAAGATCAGGGTGTCCGATCCGGACAACGCGGCGCTGATGGTCGTGGCCAGCAAGTCGCACCGCGACCAGGCGACGGATGATTACATCAACAAATATGCCGTGAGAGACATGAAAAGCGCCGGATCCTCGCTGAAGTTCTGCCTGATCGCGACGGGAGAGGCAGACATCTATCCGCGCCTTGGCCGGACCATGGAATGGGATACCGCCGCCGGGCACGCGGTGCTGTTGGGCGCCGGGGGCCAGGTGGTGCGATTCGATGACCAGACACCGCTTCGCTATGGCAAGGAGGCTTACGCCAACCCGTTCTTCATTGCCTATGCGCCCAAGGTGGAGCTGAAGCCCGCCTGATGAGTGTGTTGGTGGTCATCCCGGCACGCTATGCCTCGAGCCGCTATCCGGGCAAACCGTTGGCCGTTCTGCGTGGTGCGGATGGCACGGAAAAGAGCCTGATCGAACGCAGTTGGCTTGCGGCCACGAGTGTCTCGGGTGTCGACCGGGTGGTCGTGGCCACGGATGACACGCGGATCGAGCAGGCGGCACGCGGTTTTGGTGCCGAGGTCGTGATGACCTCGCCGGACTGCGCCAACGGGACGGAACGCTGTGCCGATGCGCTGCGAAATCTTGGTGGCGATTACGAGATCGTGGTGAACTTGCAGGGTGACGCGCCGCTGACCCCGCATTGGTTCGTCGAGAACCTGATCGCGGGAATGCGCGAAAACCCGGAAACCGATGTGGCCACACCGGTGCTGCGCTGCGACGGCCGGGCGCTGAATGGTTTCCTGGAAGATCGCGCGAATGGCCGGGTCGGCGGCACGACGGCGGTTTTTGGCCAATCGCGCCACGCGCTCTATTTTTCGAAGGAAGTGGTGCCCTATACGTCGCGTGTGTACGGCGACGGGGAAGAGACGCCGGTGTTTCACCATGTGGGGGTCTATGCCTACAGGCCCGATGCATTATATGCTTACGGCACTTGGCCGGCTGGCCCTCTGGAGACGCTGGAAGGGCTTGAACAACTACGCTTCCTCGAGAACCGGCGGTCGATCCTGTGTGTCGAGGTCGAGGCGCGCGGCCGACAATTCTGGGAACTTAACAACCCGGAAGATATTGAAAGGATAGAAGGCATGATGCGGGATATGCACATGTCATGAGCAGATCGAAGAAAAGGCGCCGCCTAGTGTCGGTTTGCCGCTTCGGACCGCTTGTGTTCCGGTCTGAGACGTGGGCCTTTTCGATTGTGTTGCCAGGAAAGCGGCAAAGGAGTTCTAGATGCGCAAGAAACTGACAAAGGCGATTTTTCCCGTCGCGGGGCTGGGAACGCGATTCTTGCCGGCAACCAAATCGGTTCCGAAAGAGATCATGACGCTGGTCGACCGCCCGCTGGTGCAATACGCCATCGACGAGGCGCGCGAAGCAGGTATCAAGGAATTCATCTTTGTCACGTCCCGCGGCAAGGGCGCGCTGGAGGATTATTTCGACAATGCGCCGCAGCTTGAGCAGGAGTTGCGCAAGAAGGGCAAAGACGAGCTTCTGGAAATTCTGAAGTCGACCAACATGGACAGCGGCGAGATCGCCTATACCCGGCAGAACAAGGCGCTGGGCCTGGGCCACGCCGTGTGGTGCGCGCGGCGCCTTATCGGCAACGAGCCTTTCGCGGTGATCCTGCCCGACGATGTGATCGCGGCGGAAAAGTCCTGCCTGGCGCAGATGGCCGAGGCGTTCAAGGAAACCGACGGCGAGAACAACATGGTCGCCGCCATGGAGGTGCCCGAGGACAAGGCGTCGGCCTATGGTGTGCTGGACGTGAAGGAGGATATGGGCCGGATCGTTTCGACCAAGGGCATGGTGGAGAAACCCGCCCCCGGCGAGCAGCCATCGAACCTGGCCGTGATCGGGCGCTATATCCTGACGCCGACGGTTTTGCAGAAACTGAACAAGAAACAGACCGGCGCCGGCGGAGAGATCCAGCTGACGGATGCCATTGACGCGGCCCGGGGCGAAGGCGAAGAGGTCCTGGGGTATCGGTTCGAGGGTGAACGGTTCGACTGCGGCTCGAAGTCCGGGTTCCTTCAGGCGACAGTGGCCTTTGCGTTGAACCGGCCCGAGTTGCGCGACGACCTGCTGAACTATATCACGGATGTGGTGCAGCCCGCCAAGGCCGCGCAATAACGAAGGAGTGCGGCGCCCCTTGCCTAATGTTCTTGTCACCGGCGGCGCGGGCTATATCGGTTCGCATGCCTGCAAGGCGCTGGCAGGTGCCGGCTATACCCCCGTTACCTATGACAACCTGAGCACTGGTTGGGCGGACGCCGTGAAGTTCGGCCCGTTCGAGCAGGGCGACCTGCGTGATCGGGCGCGGCTGGACGCGGTGTTTGCGGCCTACCAGCCCATCGCGGTGCTGCATTTCGGGGCGCTGAGCCAGGTGGGCGAGAGCATGCGCGAGCCGGGCCTCTATTGGGATAACAACGTCACGGGCTCGTTGGTTCTGCTTGAGGCGGCGGTGGCGGCGGGCTGCGAACGGTTCGTATTTTCCTCGACCTGTGCCACCTATGGCGATCAGGATAACGTCGTGCTGAACGAGGACAGCCCGCAGGCCCCGATCAACGCATATGGCGGGTCGAAGCGGGCGATCGAGAACATGCTGCGTGATTTCGAGGCGGCACACGGGTTGCGGCACGTGATCTTTCGGTATTTCAACGTGGCCGGGGCGGACCCCGAGGCCGAGGTGGGCGAGTTCCACCAGCCGGAAACGCACCTTGTGCCGCTGATCCTGGACGCGATCGACGGCAAGCGCGACGCGCTGACGATATTCGGCACGGATTACGACACGCCCGACGGTACGTGCATACGCGATTACGTGCATGTCTGTGACCTGGTGGATGCGCATGTGCTGGGCTTGAAATGGCTGGAGGACGACAAGGGCAGCCGGGTGTTCAACCTTGGGACCGGAAGCGGTTTCTCGGTGCGCGAAGTGGTGGAGCATGCGCGCAGCATCACGAACAAGGAGGTGCCCGTTGTCGAAGGTCTGCGGCGGCCGGGGGACTGTACCAAGCTGGTGTCGGGCTCGGAGCGGGCGGTGTCGGAGCTGGGCTGGACTCCGGGCCGCTCGACCCTGGACGAGATGATCCGCGATGCGTGGCGGTGGCATCAAACTGGACATTACGAAAAATAACGCCGACCCTGAGGTCGAAGGAAGGGTCAGGCAGGACGAATGAGCGTGCTGTTGCAAGCATGGGAGGCGTACAGGCTTCGGTGGAAGCGCCGGCGCCTGTTGTTTCGCGCGCTGCGCAAGCGGCGGCAGTTGCGCCCGGTTGTGGATCGCACCGACCGGATCGCGCCGGGAGACATCCTGTGCTTTTCCACCGTGCGGAACGAGGCGGTGCGCCTGCCGTTCTTCCTGCAGCATCACCGCGCGCTGGGCGTGCGACATTTCCTGTTCGTGGACAATGACAGCGACGACGGCACGCGCGACTATCTGAAGGCGCAGGAGGATGTTTCCCTGTGGTGGACGCAGGCCAGCTACAAGCTGTCGCGCTTTGGCGTCGATTGGCTGACATGGTTGCAGATGCGGCACGGGCACGGGCATTGGTGCCTGACGCTGGATGCAGACGAGATCCTGATCTATCCGCATCACGAAACGCGCCCTTTGCCTGCGCTGGTCGAAAGGCTGGAGCAATCGGAGCGTGACTCGTTCGGGGTGCTGATGCTGGACATGTATCCCAAGGGGCCGCTGGCGCAGCATGACTATGCTGCCGGGGCAGATCCGTTCGAGCGGCTGTGCTGGTTCGACGGCGGGAATTACATGATCCAGAAAAAGCCTGACCTGCATAACCTCTGGATCCAGGGGGGTGTGCGGGCGCGGAAGTTCTTTGCCGACCGGCCCGAGCGGGCGCCGACGATGGGCAAGATGCCCTTGGTGAAATGGAACCGACGCTATGCCTATGTCAGCAGCGCGCACTCGCTGTTGCCCCGTCGGCTGAACCGAGTTTACGACGAGGACGGTGGCGAGCGTCTGTCGGGGGTCTTGCTGCATACGAAGTTTCTGAACACGGTGGTGGACCGGTCCGCCGAGGAAAAGCAGCGGCAGGAGCATTTTGCCAACAGCGACCTTTACGACAGCTACTATGACGCGCTGACCGGGAACCCCGATCTTTGGTGCCCAGCCTCGACGCGGCTGATCGGATGGCGGCAGCTGGAGGCGATGGGCCTGATGTCAAAGGGCAATTGGATCTGAGGGCCAGAATTGATTGCGTTTTGGAAACAATCTCTTATACCGATTGAAGGGGAACGGAACCGGCCTTTGCGGCGGTGTACCATTTTGGAAAAGAATGTATTAACACGATGCGTGTATGGTGGCGGCTGGTCAGTCCGGTGGCCCAGAGGATGTGAGTAGTGAGTTTGTTGCAGTCATATGCCATGCGGCTGCGCCGGAAGCGGCACAGGGTGCGCGCATTTCGCAAACATTTCTCGCTCAAGCCCGTGGTGGATCGCACGCGAAAGATCCGGCCTGGCGACATCCTTCTGTTCAGTACGATGCGCGACGAGTTCGTGCGCCTGCCGTTCTTTTTGCAGTATTACCGCAACCTTGGCGTTTCGCATTTCCTGATCGTGGACAACGACAGCACCGATGGCGGGCGCGAGTTCATGGCCGACCAGGAGGATGTGTCGATCTGGACCACCAAGGCCAGCTACAAGGGGTCAAAGTTCGGGGTCGACTGGCTGAACTGGTTGCAGCGCAAGTATGGCCACGGGCACTGGACGCTGGTGGTCGATCCCGACGAGCTTTTCATCTATCCGTTCTGCGACACGCGCCCCATTCGGGCGCTGACCGACTGGCTGGACACCAGTCAGGTCAAATCCTTTGGCGCGATGCTGTTGGATATGTATCCCAAGGGGCGCATCGACGACGTGCGATATTTGCCCGGACAGGACCCGTTGGAGGTTGCGGGATGGTTCGACCCCGGCAATTACGTGATCCAGAAGAATCGGCAATACGGCAACCTGTGGATCCAGGGCGGGCCGCGCAGCCGGGTGTTCTTTGCCGACCGGCCCAAGAAGGCGCCGGCGCTGAACAAGACGCCGCTGGTGCGGTGGGACAAGCGGTACACCTATATCAGCTCGACCCACACGCTTTTGCCGCGGGGGCTGAACCTGACCTATGATGAATGGGGCGGGGAAAAGGCCAGCGGGATCCTGCTGCACGCGAAGTTCCTGAACACGTTTACCGCCAAGGCCGAGGAAGAGTTGCGGCGCGGTCAGCACTATGCCGGAAGTGTCGAATACAAATCATACGCCGAGAAATTTCAGGACAGTCCTGACCTTTGGTGCAAATGGTCGGAAAAATATATAAACTGGCGGCAATTAGAAATTCTTGGGCTGATGTCCAAGGGGAACTGGGCATGAGGATGGGCAGAGGGTGAGCGTCGGCATCATAATGCTGGTCCACACGGCCTTTGACCGGGCCGAGCAGGTGGCGCGCCATTGGGCCGCCTCGGGCTGTCCTCTGGTCATTCATGCCGACCGCAACGTGCCCAACGCGACCTACCGGAAATTCGTCAACGCCCTGTCGGACCTCGATCAAGTGGAATTCGCCAGGCGCCACCGCTGCGAGTGGGGGACATGGGGGCTGGTGGCGGCGACGCAGGAAGCGTCGGAAATCATGCTACAGAGTTTTCCGGATGTGCGGCACGTCTACCTTGCCTCCGGCTCCTGCTTGCCGCTGCGCCCGGTGCAGGAGCTGATCGACTATCTGGCAGAGCGGCCTCAGACGGATTTCATCGAAAGCGCGACGACGGCGGATGTGCCTTGGACGATCGGGGGGCTGGACCACGAGCGGTTCACCCTGCGCTTTCCGTTTTCGTGGCGGCGAAATCGCAAGCTGTTCGACCGTTATGTCCGCCTGCAACGCAAGATCGGTTACAAACGGCGCATTCCAAACGGGATCGTGCCGCATATGGGCAGCCAGTGGTGGTGCCTGACGCGGCAGACCCTGTCGGCGATCCTGACGGACCCGGAGCGGGCGACCTATGACAGCTATTTCAAGCGGGTGTGGATCCCGGACGAAAGCTATTTCCAGACGCTGGCAAGGCTCTATTCCCGGCAGATCGAAAGCCGGTCACTGACCCTGTCGAAGTTCGATTACCAGGGCAAGCCGCATATTTTCTACGACGATCACCTGCAACTGCTGCGGCGGTCCGATTGCTTCGTGGCGCGCAAGATCTGGCCCTTTGCCAATCGGCTCTACAATGCGTTCCTGACCGACGCGGCAGGCGCGATGAAGCGGACCGAGCCCAACCCCGGCAAGATCGACCGGATCTTTGCCAAGGCCGTGGAACGGCGTACCCGCGGGCGGCCCGGCCTGCTGATGCAGAGCCGGTTCCCAGTGGAGGGGCGCGAGAACGGGCTGACCTGTGCGCAATACTCGGTGTTCGAGGGGTTCAGCGACCTGTTCGAGAATTTCGAGCCGTGGCTGGCCAAGGTCACCGGCACGCGGGTGCACGGCCACTTGTTCGCACCGGAGCGCGCCGAGTTTTCCGACGGCCAGACCGTGATGAACGGCGCGCTGAGCGACAGTGCGAAGTTGCGCGATTACAACCCTCAGGCGTTCCTCGCGAGCCTGATCTGGAACACGCGCGGCGAGCGGCAGTGTTTCCAGGTCGGACCGCGCGACCACATCGAGAAGATCGAGTGGTCGCTAGCCAAGGATCAGAACGCTCAGATCTCGGTGATTTCGGGCGCGTGGGCGGTGCCGCTGTTCAAGTCGAACATGAACTTCGCCGATATCCGGCAGGAGGCCGCGCTGTTGCAGCAGGTCGAAAGCAAGCACCTGGACGTTCTGCGGTCGCAGTGGGGCAAGGCGCGGGTGCGCATCTGGACCATGGCGGAATTCATCGAGGCCCCGATGGAACCCTTGCAGACGATCATCGACGAGATCGGCAAGCAAAGCGTGCATGGCCTGGCCGAGGTGCCCAAGATGGCCGACCTGACCGGGTTCGGGCAGTTCCTGCAGAACCTCAAGAATCAGGGGATGCATCCCTACCTGATGGGCGATTTCCCGGTGGAGCATCGCCTGCATGAGCCGCAGGGGCAGACGCGCAAACCCTACCTGGTGCGATAGATGGCAGGCCAATTCGACTATTTCGTCGTGTTTGCAGAGATGCGCACCGGGTCCAACTTTCTCGAGGCGAACCTGAACGCATTCGAAAACTTCGAGTGCTTCGGCGAGGCGTTCAACCCGCATTTCATCGGCTATCCCAACCGCGACGAGATCGCGGGGGTGGCGCGGCACACGCGCGATGCCGATCCGATGCAGCTGATCAAGGCGGTGCGGGACGTGCCGGACAAGATGGGCGGGTTCCGGTATTTCCATGACCACGATCCGCGCATCCTTGACGTGATGCTGGATGATCCGCGCTGTGCCAAGATCATCCTGACGCGCAATCCCCTGGACAGTTATGTCAGCTGGAAGATCGCGCAGGCGACGGGCCAGTGGAAGCTGACCAACGTCAAGCAGCGTAAGGACAGCCAGGTGCGGTTCGACAAGGCCGAGTTCGAGACGCACGTGACCAAGCTGCAGGAGTTCCAGGTGTTCCTGCTGAACCGGCTGCAAGCGTCGGGTCAGGCGGCGTTCTACATCGCCTACGAGGACCTGCAGAACCTTGATGTGCTGAACGGTCTGGCGAAGTTTCTGGGCAGCGACGAACGGCTGGAGGCGCTGGACGCGTCGCTGAAAAAGCAGAATCCCAGCGGGCTTGAAGACAAGGTGTCCAACTTCAGGGATATGGAACAGGCCTTTGCCGGTCTGGATCCGTTCAACCTGACCCGGACGCCGAATTTCGAGCCGCGCCGGGGGCCGGCGGTGCCCGCTTTCGTGGCCGGGGCGCATGCGGCACTCCTGTATATGCCGATACGGTCGGGGCCGGAGGCGGCGGTATGCGACTGGCTGGCCGGGCTGGATGGCGTGGCGGTGGACGACCTGCCAACCAAGCTGAACCAGAAGGAGTTGCGCCAGTGGAAACGGCGCAAGCCGGGGCATCGCGGCTTTACCGTGTTGCGGCATCCGGTGGCACGTGCCCATGCGGCATTCTGCGACAAGATCCTGCAAACCGGGCCGGGATGCTTCTTGGACATCCGCAAGACGCTGCGCAATTTTCACAAGCTGCCGCTGCCGGGGAAGATGCCGGACGAGGGGTATGATCGCGAGACGCACAAGCTGGCCTTTGCCGCGTTTCTGCAGTTTCTGAAGGCGAACCTTGCCGGGCAGACGAATATCCGGGTGGATGCGCATTGGGCCACACAGTCGTCCATCATGCAGGGTATGGCACAGTTCAGCCTGCCGGACATCGTGCTGCGCGAGGACGAGCTGGCCGAGGCGCTGCCGCGCCTTGCGGCGTCGGTGGGATATGACGCGGCCGCGGCGCCTGCGAGACCGGCGCCAGATCAGCCATTCTCGATCGACGAGATCTATGATGAAGAGATCGAGTCGCTGGTCAGCGACATCTACCAGCGGGACTACATGATGTTCGGGTTCCGGGCCTACGCCGCCTGAACCGACTGCGATTCCGTTATGATCGTGTGCAACGTCGCCGGGTCGTCATTGGCGCGCAGCTTGGCGCAGATCGAAGGATCGCGCAGGGTTCGCGAGACAAGCGCCAATGCCTTGAGATGCTCTACACCGGCATTCTCGGGCGCGAAGAGGGCGAAGGCGAGGTCGACCGGCTGGCGGTCGACCGAGTTGAAATCGATGGGCGTGTCCAGAAGCACGAGCGCACCGACGACCATGTCGATGCCCTCCAGCCGCGCGTGCGGCAGGGCGACGCCATGCCCCACGCCGGTGGGCCCAAGGTTTTCCCGTTCGATCAGGGCATCCACCACCTTTTGCGGATCGAGGCCATAGACGGACTCGGCAATGCTGCCGAGTTCGTGCAACAGCCGCTTCTTGCTGGACACGGAGGAGTAGACCCGGACCGCGTCAGGCCGCAAAATCTGAGTGAACTGCATTCAGCTATGCTCCATCGGCGGCCGGCGCCGCCTTGCTTGCTCGATAATTTAAGGGTCGATCCATCCGATATTGCCATCATCGCGGCGATACACGACGTTCAACCCTTCTTTCCCTTCATTTCGGAACACGAGCACCGGTGCGCCGGCAAGCTCCATCTGCATGACTGCTTCGCCGACCGACAAAGAGGGAATATGATGTTCCATCTCTGCAACGATAACGGGCTGGAGGCTTTCTGGTTCCGATTCTTCCCCTTCGCTTTCGGAGGCGAGGATATAGGCGGATGCCTGAGAAAGTTCAATAGGTTCCGCCCGCTCTCGGTGATGGTCCTTCAATCGGCGCTTGTACCGGCGCAACTGCTTTTCCAGCTTCTCGCTGCAATCGTCGAAGGCGGCGTAGATTTCATGCGCATGGGCCTTGGCCGTGGCCGTCATGCCCGTGGACAGGTGAATCGTCGCTTCGCAGACGAATTCGCTCGCGCTTTTTGAAAAGAAGACATGCGCGTCCGTGGGGCGTTCGGCGTATTTTTCCACAATGGAGGTCAACTCGTTCTCGACATGAGTCTGCAAAGCCTGGCCGACATCGATTTGTTTTCCACTGATTTGATAGCGCATTCAGAACCTCCAAGATGCGGACAGAAGTGACCTTCGGGGCGGTGTTTCGCCCTGATCTGGGTCAATTCTGTGAGGGATAAAATGACGTTTTCTGTGTGCTCGGCCTCGGCCCAAGTGATGGGTCGCACGGTTCGAACAGTGCAAAAACCGAAAGCGTCATACCTCATTTGATCCGCGATATGGGCGTCTTGTCAATGGAGATTGCGTTAACGTGTGGCGTAACATCGCTCAGGATATACGAAAATTTTCGCCGAGGTAGACGCGGCGGACGTTTTCGTTCGACACGACCTCGTCCGGGGTGCCAGACATCAGGACTTGGCCGTCATGCAGGATATAGGCGCGGTCCACGATTTCGAGCGTTTCGCGGACGTTGTGATCGGTGATCAGCACGCCGATGCCGCGTTTCTTGAGATCCGCGACCAGGTGGCGGATGTCACCGACCGAGATCGGGTCGACCCCGGCAAAGGGTTCGTCGAGCAAAAGATACTTGGGCCGAGCGGCAAGGCAGCGGGCGATTTCCACCCGGCGGCGCTCCCCGCCAGACAGCGCCAGGGCAGGGGCGCGGCGCAGGTGTTCAATGGAGAATTCCGACAAAAGCTCTTCGAGCCGTTTGCGGCGTTTGTGCCGGTCGTCCGTGGATATATCGAGGATGGACATGATGTTGTCCTCGACCGACATGCCGCGAAAGATCGACATCTCCTGCGGGAGGTAGCCCACGCCAAGCTTGGCGCGGCGGTACATGGGCAGGGCCGTGACATCGCGTCCGTCTATCTTGACGTGGCCGCCTTCGGGGTAGATCAGGCCGGCGATGGCGTAGAAGGTCGTTGTCTTGCCCGAGCCGTTGGGGCCAAGCAGGGCCACAACCTCACCCTGCCGCAAGGACAGGCTGACATCGCGGATCACGACGCGCTTCTTGTAGCTTTTGCGCAGGTTCTCGACCGACAGACCGGTGCTTTCGTGGGCAATATGCAGGTCGGGACGTGCCATTTACTGATCGCCATTCTCGGGTTGCAGGATGGTCTTGACCCGGCCGGTGACGCGGGCGGTGCCCGCGCGCGTGTCGACGAACATCTTGTCGCCGGTCAGTGCGTTGGGGCCCTGCACGAGAAGCACGTCGCCCTGCATTTCGATCAGGCCAGTGTCGACGTTGTAATCGGCCTGCGACGCCTCGGCGGCATCCTCACCGCTGACGAGGGTGACACCTCCGGTTGCCTGAAGCTGCTCGATCCCGCTTTGATCATCCTTGTACACCACAAGGACGCGCGGCGCGGACAGACGCATTTCACCTTGTCCGATCAACACATTGCCAGTGAAAACAGCGGAGCCGTCTTGCTGGTTCACGTCGAGGTTGTCGGCGGTAACCTCGACGGGAAGCGTGCTGTCCTGCGCGGTGTTGCCGAAGGCGATCTGCGCTCCTTGGGCCAGAGCGGCAATCGGATGGCACAACAGGATGAGTGCGATCAAAATGCGAAACGAATGGGTCACTGTTCAATGTCCTCGGCGGGCTGAGGCGTATATATCAGCTTCACACCGTCGGTGAAAACCAAATGTGCTTCACCGGTTTCCTCGTCCCCGGTCAGCACCATGCGTCCAGCCGTAAGGTCACCGGGCGGACCCTTGCCAGAGACCTGGCCCGGCGTTTCGGCGTACAGCACATCCAGCCTGGCATCGAGGCGTTCGGTCGTCATCTTGTAGCCGGTGGAGGTGTCGACGTTAACATTGCCGATCAAAGAGGCGTTCAGATCGGATTGGTGCACGTCGCCACGGTCCGAGGTCACCGTCACGACGCTGCCTGATACGAGGTGCATTTCAGCGGTGACGTCTTCGGCATTGATCAGGCGGGGATCATCCGGCGCAGGGCGGGCGGTGTCAGCGGCGATCTTCACCTCGTCCCCGCCGCGGGTGACGCCGGCGAAGGCCGCGTTGGTGGCGCCCTGTTCCTGCGCGCGCTGTTCCAGGTCGATCTCGGCGATGGGTATGGATTTCGTGGGGTCGATGTGGCGCGATATCAGGAACAGGGTGGACAAGATTCCAAGCGCGGTCAGAGGCAGGATGATCTTCATCCATGCCACCAGCCGTGAATAGAAATTGTCCGTTGCTGCCATGATCAATGCGCGAAGATGTCCGTTTCGGGCCAGCCGGCAAGGTCCAGACGCGCGCGCGTCGGCAGAAAATCAAAGCAGCTTTCGGCAAGCTCCGTACGGCCTTCGCGCGCCAGGCGGGCGTCGAGTTCGGTTCGCAGCTGATGCAGGTAAAGTACGTCGGACGCTGCATAGTCCAGCTGTGCCTCGGTCAGATCGGACGCGCCCCAGTCCGACGATTGCTGCTGTTTCGAGATATCGATGCCGAGCAGTTCCTGAAGCAGGAATTTCAGGCCATGCCGGTCGGTATAGGTGCGGATCAGCTTGCTGGCGATCTTGGTGCAGTAGACCGGCGCGGCCAGGGCACCGAAAGCGTTGAACATCGCGGCGATATCGAAGCGGCCAAAATGAAACAGCTTCAAAACGCTGGCGTCCGTAAGAAGGCGTTCGAGGTTGGGTGCGCTTGTCTGACCCTGCATCACCTGGACGATATGCGCGTCTCCGTCACCACCCGAGAGCTGCACCACGCAGAGCCTGTCCCGGTGCGGATTCAGCCCCATCGTTTCACAGTCGATGGCGACGACAGGACCGAGGTCGAGGCCGTCTGGAAGATCGGATTTGTAGAGATGGTTGGCCATGGTCCGCCGCAGTTGTTTCAGATCTATATAGTGCGCTGCCGCGCAATTTGAGCCTGCTTAAGCGAAAAGATGCGAACGCTCAACGAAAAGCCGGACAATACTGCCGTCAGCAAAGCTGGGCTGCCGTGCCGGGAGATCCAGCGTTCGTGTCTCCATGTCAGAATGCCCATTTTTATCTCGTCCTGGGGCAAGTTCCTGTTTGATGCTCCGGCGAGAATTTATTTTCCGGCCCGTTTTAAGCCGTGATACAGGATTGCATGATAGTGGCTAACCTGCTGTCAAAAAACGAATATTTAGTCGACGGTGCCAAAGCTGGACGCTCGGGGTCGCCTTGGCGCGCTTTGTAATGCATCATTGACAGGCCAAAAGGTTGAACGCAGCCTAGACGAAATCACGAGATATTAAGGAGATTGAATATGGCTAGATACTCGCACACTTCCATGGCGATGGCCGTTGCAGGCAGCATGATGTTGAGCGCGAGCGTTGCTCAGGCAGACACTTGGCGCTACGCCTTTGAGGAGGCGCTTGACGAGGTGCAGGGCGTCTATGCTCAGAAGTTCAAGGAAGAGGTCGAGGCCAATTCCGACCACACTGTCCAACTTTTCCCCTATGGCACGCTGGGCGAATCTGCCGACACG
Organism: Roseovarius confluentis; assembly: GCF_002917925.1. GTDB lineage: Bacteria > Pseudomonadota > Alphaproteobacteria > Rhodobacterales > Rhodobacteraceae > Roseovarius > Roseovarius confluentis. The sequence continues at coordinate 148,916 of NZ_PPFE01000003.1, forward strand.
ATGGAACAGGCGCAGACCGGCATCCTGCAATTCGTCGATCAAAGCCCGGGCTTCACCGGTTCGCTGATCCCCGAGGCACAGGTCTTCTTCGTGCCCTACCTCTTGCCGCAGGACACCGAGAAGCTTGGCGAGTTCTTCCGCACCTCCAAGGCCATCAACGAGATGTTCCCCGAACTTTACGCCGAACAGGGGCTGGAACTGCTGACCATGTTCCCCGAGGGCGAGGTCTGCATGACCACGCAGGAACCCGTGACCGGGCCGCCTGACCTCGACCAGGTCAAGTTCCGCGTCATGACCAACCCGCTTCTGGTGGAAAGCTACAAGGCCTTTGGCGCGACGCCCACGCCGCTGCCCTGGGGCGAGGTCTACGGCGCGCTTCAGACCGGCATCATCCAGGGCCAGGAAAACCCGATGTTCTTCATCGAGTCGACCAAGATGTACGAGGTGACCGAAGTCATCACCTGTGCCGGCCACAACAACTTCACCACTGCGGTCATGGCCAACCAGGAATTCTATGAAGGCCTGTCGGAAGAGGACCAGACAGTGATCCAGAACGCGATCGACGTCGCCTTCGACCACATCATCGACTACCAGAAAGGTCTTCACGAAGAGAGCATCGAGAAGATCAAGGAAGCCAAGCCTGACATGCAGGTCAACACGCTCAGCGAGGAAGAGCGTCAGCCCTTCGTCGAGGCGGGCGCGTCGGTCGAGGACACGTTCCTTGAAATGACCGGCGACGGCGGCAAGAAAATCCTCGATCAGCTCAAGGCCGACCTGGAAGCCGTGCAATAACGAAATGGCTCTTCGGCGGCTGTGCCAGTTGGGCATGGCCGCCGTTGCACGCAACGGACGTGGGGACAGGTTATGTCAGACGAACACGGCTCTCAGCTACAGTCGCAGACCGACACGACGGGGATGGATGACGAACCCACGGGCGAATACGTCTCCACGCTACCCGGATTTCTCGGCACCATCGACATCCTGATAAGCAAGATCGAGGCGGTAATGCTCGCCGTCGGTGTCCTGCTGATGGCGGCCAACACCATCGCCAACGTGGTCGGGCGCTTCGTCTTTCAGAACAGCATCTTCTTTTCCGAAGAACTCAACCGCATCCTCATCATCCTGATCACCTTTGCCGGGATCAGCTATGCCGCCCGCCACGGTCGGCATATCCGCATGTCGGCAATCTATGACACCATGCCGCCCAAGGCCCGCAAGCTGATGATGATCGTCATCACGCTGGTCACCGCGGTCTTCATGTTCGGCCTGGCCTACTACGCCTATACCTACATCCTCACCCAGTCGGGCCGCGGCCGCGTCCTGCCGTCGCTTCAGATCCCGGTCTGGATCACCCTCGTATGGGTGCCCGTCGGCTTCTTCATGACCGGGGTGCAGTACCTGCTGACCGCGATCAAGAACATCATCGACAAGGATATCTACCTCTCGACCGCGGTGCTCGAAGGGTATGACGACACCGAGAAGGAGGTCTGACAGATGGCCCTTACCATCTTTTCCGTCATGGTCGTCCTTCTTCTGTTGGGCTTCCCGATGATGATCCCGCTGATCGTCGCCGCCTTCATCGGCTTCTACACCATGTTCGGCGGCTTCGGTCAGCTTGAAACCATGATCCAGCAGATCATGGCGGGTATCCGGCCGGCCTCGCTGATCGCGGTGCCGATGTTCATCTTTGCGGCCGACATCATGACACGCGGCCAGTCCGCCAATCGCCTGATTGACCTGGTGATGGCGTTCGTGGGGCATCTCAAGGGCGGGCTTGCGGTGTCCACCGCGGCCGCCTGCACCATGTTCGGCGCGGTATCCGGCTCCACCCAGGCGACCGTGGTCGCCGTCGGCTCGCCACTGCGCCCCCGGATGCAAAAGGCGGGCTACAATGACAGCTTCATTCTTGCGCTCATCGTCAACGCCTCGGACATCGCCTTCCTGATCCCGCCCTCGATCGGCATGATCATCTATGGCGTCGTGTCCAACACCTCCATCGCCGAGCTTTTCATCGCCGGCATCGGGCCGGGCCTGCTGATCCTTTTCCTGTTCTCGATCTACGCCTGGATCTACGCGGTCCGCAACAACGTGCCGACAGAGCCCAAGTACAGCTGGGGCGAACGTTTCAACGCCGGGCGCAAGGCGCTCTGGCCGCTGGGTTTCCCGGTGATCATCATCGGCGGTATATACGGCGGCATCTTCAGCCCGACCGAGGCGGCGGCGGCCTGCGTGCTCTACGCGCTTGTGCTCGAGGTCATCATCTTCCGCGAGATGGACCTCAAGGGCGTCTATGAGACGGCCAAGTCCACCGGCCTCATCACCGCCGTCGTGTTCATCCTCGTCGGCGTCGGCGCGGCCTTCTCGTGGGTCATTTCCTTCGCCCAGATCCCACAGGAAATCCTGGGCTCCATCGGCATTGACGAGATGGGCCAGATCGGGGTGCTCTTCGTGATTTCCGTTGCCTTCTTCGTCGGCTGCATGTTCGTGGATCCGATCGTGGTGATCCTCGTTCTGGTTCCGATCTTTGCGCCGGTGGTCGAATCCGTCGGCCTCGATCCGGTGCTGGTCGGCACGATCATCACGCTTCAGGTCGCCATCGGCTCGGCCACGCCGCCCTTCGGCTGTGACATCTTCACGGCGATCGCGGTGTTCAAGCGGCCCTACATGGAAGTGATCCGCGGCACGCCGCCCTTCATCTTCATCCTGCTGTCGGTCGCCGTACTGCTGATCTTCTTCCCACAGATTGCCCTGTTCCTGCGGGACCTGGCCTTCGACAAGTAACCGGAGGAGAGACATGTACAAATCCATACTGGTGCCCTTTGACGGGTCGCCCAATTCAGAGTTGGCCGTCGACAAGGCCGTGGAGATGGCCGCGCTTTGCGGCGGGGCCGCGCTGACGATCCTGACAGTCTATCGCCACCATTCGATGCTGGAGGCATCGCTGTCCATGGTCCGGCCGGACGATCCGGGCAACATGGACGACGCCATGCGCACCCACGCCGAAGAGGTTGTCGGAACCGCCAAGGAACGCGCAAAGTCCGCGGGCAAGACCGACGTCCGCGCCTTCGTCAAGGCCGGTCCCACGTCGCGCAATATCGTGAAGTTCGTCGAGGAGCACGGCATCGACCTCGTCGTGATTGGCCGCCGCGGCATGGGATCAATGGAAGGCTATCTTCTGGGCAGCGTTTCGCAGAAGGTCACATACCTGTCCCCGGTTCCCGTGCTGATCGTCTGACCAGATCGGGTACGGTTTCGACGCTCACCTGCGGGCGCTGGCTGAGACTCGGCGCGCGGAGCCGGGTGGCATAGCCGGTCTTGAGTGATTTTGAGCAAAGGCCGCTCAAGCTAGCTAAAGGTTGCTGTCAGCGACGAAGGAAGCGATCGCACAAGAATTTCGGCACCTTACGAATTTAAGAAGCCGCAGGAGCGACAACGCAAGGGTGGATGTTCAGGTGGATAGAATTAGGCAGCCTGCAAACAGAAACTGATCTTCAGTCGTTTGCATAAGTTTCGTGGTGCCGCTGAAGGGACTCGAACCCCCGACCCCATCATTACGAATGACGTGCTCTACCAGCTGAGCTACAGCGGCCCCGTGGAGCGCGGCTATAGCACTCCAATTCGTATCCGAAAAGAGCTATTTTTCGGTCTTTTCGGGACCGGTGTCCTCGACGATCTCCGCGTCGGCGACCTCGGCGTCGGTGATCTTGTCGCTGTCATCTGACTCGTCCGGGGTATCCGCACCATGATCCTCGATGGAGCCGATGATCAGGGGCAGCATCTCGATCCCTGTCGAAGAGGATACCGACGACGCCGGAGGCGCGCGCCAGCTCAGGGTGTCGAACGCGTCGCAATTGTCGCAGGACGGGGCCCATTGCGCGTGAATGTGCTGGCAGTTCTCGCAAACCCATTGCGGTCCGCGGGGTGCCGAAAGCGCACGGGCGAGCCAGCCCTTGACCACGCTGTCGGACGCGCCTTCGCCGCGCTCGATGGCGGCCATGATGGTCAGCGCGCGGGCGTCGGGATCTACCTCTGCCAGATCTCCCAGCGCACGGCGGGCTGCCGGGAAATCCTCGGCGGCAAGATGCAGTTCGGCGTCGATCAGGCGGGTTTCGCGGTGATCGGGATGGATCTTGAGAAGCTTGGCGAAGCGCTTGATGCGGGCCTGCGGCGTCTCTTCGGGTTCGATCTCGGCGAAGGCGGCCGCGAGGTCGGGATGGGGTTGGGCATCCCATGCCTTTTTGATCACGCGGGTGGCGTTGCGCTTGTTGCCCTGCTCGATGTAGCCGCGCGCTGTCAGGACGGCGGCGGGCACGAGGTCGGGCGAGAGGCGGTTCGCTTCGATCGCGGATTCGCGCGCTTCGATGCTTTTGCCTTCCTCCAGAACATCGCGCGCCTCGGACAGGGCCAGAACGGCGTCGCGGCGGCGGTGGACGGCACGCGGCAGGTTGCCGGATTTCAGCTTGGCGCTCAGCGTTTCGCGTGCGCCTTTCCAGTCGCCGGTCTGAGCCTGAAGTTTCAGCAGCGTGTCCTGCACCTCTTCGTGCTTGGGTTTCAGCGCGAAGGCGGTCTTTGCCAGCTTCAAGGCTGTCTCGGTTTCGCCGTTCGCCAGTTTCTGGCGCATGATGCCGCGCACGCCGACGAAGCGGGTCTTCTCGTTGGTCAGCAGCCGCTTGTAAGTCTCCTCGGCCTTGCGACGATTGCCGGAGATCTCGGCCGCCTGCGCGGTGATCAGGTTGGTCAGCGCGGGCTTGTTGAGATACCGTTCGGCCTTGCCGGCCTTGGCCATTGCAAGCTCTCCTTCGCCCGATGCGAGAGCCATCAGGCCCTCGGACAGCGCCTGATACCCCTTTTCCTGACGATTGCGCTGGAAATAGCGTGACAGCGCGGTGTCGTCGCCGTTGATAAAGTGCAGTACGGCCACGAGCAAAGACACGAGCTTGAGCAAGAGCCAGACCGCGACGACCAGGAGGACCAGTACGATGACAGCCATAAGCGGGGTCAAGTTGAATTCCTGCCCGGCCATGACGATGCGCACCCCGCCGTCAAGTTCCAGCAGGTAGATCGCCCCCCAACTGGCCGCGGCGACGAGGCCGATGAAGAGGATAATCTTGATTACGGACCACAGCATTCTCTGAGTTCCCCCGGCGTTAATTCAATGTCTCGCTCAGCGACTGGGCCGCGCCCACCGCCTCGCGCCGTTGTGCCGCTTGACCGGCCCAATCGGAGAGTTCGGCGCGGCCCTCTTCGGGGAGCGCCTCGATTTCCGCCAGAGCGTCCTGAAGCCGACCATCGCGGATCGCCGCTTCGGCGCGGGACAACACTGCGTCCGGATCGCTGCCTTCGCGCGGCTCGAGCGACCGTGCCCCAAATTGACTGCGCAGGAAACCTGTCAGCCCGGTGCCTTCGCCGGTGGCGTCGCGAGACGTGTCGAGCGCGGCGCGGGCAGCCTCGGGAAAGCTTTCCTGCAAGCTGGAGAGTGTCGGCACACCGGCGTCGGCGGAGGACACCAGGACTTCGGGCACGTCGACGCCGGTATCCTGAAGTTCGGCCACGGAACCGGCGAAGCCTGCGCCGTTGTCCAGAGCGGCCAGGATACGGCTGATCGCGGCCCGTTGCATTGCGGCGACCGCTGCTTCGTCGGCTGCGGTTTCGGTGTTCATCGCCTCGTCGATGAGGGCCTGCAGGTCTTCGCGCTGCGCGGCAAGTTCCTCGCGGGCGGCGTTCAGTTCGTCCTCGTAGGCGGCGATGGTTGCGGCGTCGGCACTTTCGGTGACCGGGCGCTGTTCGACGTCGCGCAGCCGCGCATCGATCGCTTCCAGGGTGTCCTCGGCCTCGGTGACGCGTTCTGACAGGGTGCCAAGCGCCTCGATCTGCGCCTCGAGCGCGGAGTCGTCGGTGTTGGCGATGCCGCCGACCTTTTCAGTGAGCGCGTCGATTGTATCGGCCTGTTCGTCGAGACGGCGCGCGGCTTCGCTGACTTCACCGACGAGCGCTTCGTCACGTGGGGGTGGATTTTGCGTCAGGCCGAAGTAGGCTGCGGCGAAACCGATTGCGCCTGCGACGATGCCACCCAGAATAAGCGCGCCTGCGCCGGGACCTTTCGCCGGTTGCGGCGTTGTCGCGGGGACAGAGGCGGACATCGGCGCGTTGGGCGCGGAGTCGCTCGTTGTATTTTCGTCGGGCTGCGCGTCCTGCGGCTCGTCCGCTGCCGCGTCGGCAGACGTTTCGGTTTGCGAATGTTCTGCCGCGTCGTCAGGGGTATCAGGCGCATCGTCAGGAAACGCTGGCGTGTCGTCGGAAGACTCTTCGTCCGCCTTCGTGTCGTCAGGCGTCTCGCCGGGCGTGACGGTCCCGCTATCGTCCTGCGGCGCGTCCTCGGAGCTCTCGGTGGCTTTGCCCGCCTCGTCGGCGGTTTCGTCCGTCTGCGATACATTCTTGTTTAGCGAGATATTCGCCTTGGACGGTGGTTTCTTTGCCACTTGAAAACCTCTTTCGAATCTTGCCACTAGTGCCTGGCGTGCCAAGCTTACTGTGGCCTGTCTCTGCCCTCAAGCCGGTTGGCATGGGACCATAGTCTTGCAACGCACGCGAGCATTGCCGGCCCGTCGGGCGTTTCCGCGACCTCTATCCTATGCGCCTTGGCCGAAGGGATAACCTCCGCCACGGCGTTGCTGATCGCCGCGATTTGCAAGTTAGTGCCATTTGGCAGCGCATCTAGCAAAAGCTGCGCGCTGCGCGGTGAAAAAACCGGAACGACAATGGTGTGCGCCTGGAGGACACGGGCAATGACGTCGTCCGGCAAGGGGAGAGGAACCTGTTCGTAGATGATGGCATCATGCGTCTCTGTTCCCGCGGAATTCAGGCAACCTGCGATATCAAAGGCCACGTGATCGCCCCGAAGATGAAGGCAGGGCGTTGCTGGCGCATCGTTCCGGATGCGTATGGCCAACTCTCGGCCGGTGCCCGGGCCGACAATGGGGGACAAGCCGCATGCGCTGGCTTTTTCGCCCGTCGCCTTGCCCACAGCGTAGCAGGTAAAGTCACGGCACGTTGTGGCCTGAGCGAAAGCGTCAACCGCGTGGGAGGAGGTAAAAATCAGCGTGCGGTAGACCGACAGCGCGGGCAGGTCCGGCAATTGCCGAATTTCCATAAGGGGCGCGAGAAGGATTTCGGCTTGGGGTCCCAGCTCCGCTGCCAGACGGGCGGCAAAGCTATTGGCCGCCTCGATGGGTCTGGTGATCAGGATCAGCGGCGGCATGAACGCTCCGGAGTTGTCTGAGTGTCTCCGCGGTGTTACCTGCGACGAGGGCTTGGCGCAACGGGCGTGACATGACGGACAATCTGGTGATCCTTGGATTGGAAAGCAGCTGCGATGATACGGCTGCGGCAGTGGTATCCCTGTCGGGGGACAGCGCCGAGATCCTGTCTTCGGTCGTACTGGGGCAGGATGCGCTGCACGATGCGTTTGGCGGCATCGTGCCGGAAATTGCGGCCCGCGCCCATGCCGAGAAACTGGATATCTCGGTGAAACAGGCTCTGTCGCAGGCGGGAGTTGGGCTTGGCGATGTCACCTTGGTGGCGGCGACCGCAGGGCCGGGGCTGATCGGCGGTGTGCTGTGCGGGGTGACGACAGGCAAGGCCATCGCCGCCGCGCGCGGCATTCCTTTGGTCGGAGTGAACCACCTTGCGGGACACGCGCTGACGCCGCGGCTGACCGATGGTCTGGCCTATCCTTACGTGATGCTGCTGGTTTCTGGCGGGCATTGTCAGTTCCTTGTGGTCGAGGGCTGTGACCAGTTCACGCGTCTGGGCGGCACGATTGACGATGCACCGGGCGAGGCGTTCGACAAATCGGCCCGGCTGCTTGGCCTGGGCCAGCCGGGAGGGCCGGCGATCGAGTGCGCTGCGCGCGACGGTGACCCGGGGCGTTTTCGATTTCCTCGCCCGCTTCTGGACAGGCCGGGATGCGATATGTCTTTTTCCGGTCTCAAGACCGCGCTGTTGCGGGCCAGGGGCACGGTGATCGCAGAAAAGGGTGGCCTGACGCGGCAGGATCGGGCCGATCTCTGTGCAGGGTTCCAAAGGGCGGTCGCAGATGTGCTGCAGGAAAAGACGCGACGTGCCCTCACCGAGGCGCGCAGGCAACTGGCCGAACCACCCGCACTGGCCGTGGCGGGCGGCGTTGCGGCGAACACCGAAATAAGGACTGGACTAGAGACTGTTTCAGGCGAATTCGGCGTGCGGTTCGTGGCGCCGCCCCTGGCGCTTTGCACTGACAATGCCGCGATGATCGCTTACGCTGGTGGGGAACTCTTTCGTGCGGGGCGCATTGACGACATGACGTTGGCCGCGCGTCCGCGCTGGCCGTTGGACAAGCGCAGTCCGGCCTTGCTGGGCGGTGGAAAGAAAGGGGCAAAGGCATGATCTTGGTGATCGGCGCCGGTGCATTCGGCACGGCCCTTGCAGTATCGCTGGCGCGCAATGGTCCGGTGGCACTTTGGGCGCGGGACGAAGAGCACGTGCGGGAGATGAACGCGACCCGGGAGAATGCGCGGCGATTGCCGGGGGTCGCTTTGCCGGAGAATGTAAGCGTTTCAGCAGAGTTAGAGACTGTTTCAGAGGCGGAAATCGTTCTCTTGTCGGTCCCGACACAGAAACTTCGCACGTTTCTGGAAACGCACGGTCGGTCGCTGGCGGGAAAGCCCTTGGTCGCCTGTTGCAAGGGGATGGAGCGCGGCACCGGGCTGAGACCGACACAGATCATCGCGGAGCACGTCCCCGACGCCGTCCCGGCCATGCTGACAGGTCCGTCCTTTGCCCATGACATTGCGCGGGGTCTGCCGACGGCGCTGACCTTGGCCTGTGCCGATGAACGCGTAGGCGAGAGCCTGCAACAGCGGCTGACGACGCCCAATATCAGGCTCTATCGCACTATGGATGTAACAGGTGCAGAGCTGGGCGGCGCGCTAAAGAACGTGATTGCGATTGCGTGCGGCGTGGCGATTGGCGCCGGGTTGGGCGAAAGTGCACGTGCGGCGCTGATGACTCGTGGTTTTGCCGAACTGGTCAAGGTGGCGGAAATGCACGGCGCCAGGGCAGAGACGCTGGCAGGGCTTTCGGGATTTGGTGACCTGGTGCTGACCTGCACCTCCGAGCAATCGCGCAACTACCGCTACGGCCAGAGCCTGGGACGCGGAGAGACATTCGATACGGGCGTGACAGTCGAAGGGGCCGCGACGGCGCAGGCGCTGGAAAAGATGGCGCGGGAGGCGGGGCTGGACCTGCCGATCACGCGCGTGGTGACCGGATTGGTGCGCGGTGAATTGAACGTTCGCGACTCGATGGATATGCTGCTTCAAAGGCCATTGAAGGAAGAATGATGCTGATCGCTTTGATTGCCCGGGACAAGCCCGGCGCCTTGCAAACCCGTCTCGACAACCGTGACGCGCACGTGGCCTACCTGAAGGAGACGGGCGTCGTGAGCCAGGCGGGTCCTCTGCTGGATGCGGATGGTGACATGATCGGCTCGCTGGTGGTGCTGGAGGTCGAGGATATGGCGCAAGCCGAGGCCTGGGCCGCAAAGGACCCGTACAAGGCGGCGGATCTGTTCGAAAGTGTCGAGCTGATCCCCTGGAACAAGGTAATCTGACCGATGCGGTATTGGCTGTTCAAGTCCGAGCCGTCGACATGGAGCTGGGATCAGCAGGTCGCGCGGGCGGAGGCCGGCGAGGAATGGGACGGCGTGCGGAACTACCAGGCGCGGAACTTCATGCGCGAGATGGCGGTGGGCGATCGGGGCTTTTTCTACCATAGCCAGACGGAAAAGGCGGTGGTCGGTACCGTCGAGGTGATTGCCGAGGCGCATCCCGACAGCACGACCGACGACGATCGCTGGGACTGCGTGGATATCAAGGCGGTGGAAACAGCGAAAACGCCGGTGACGCTCGATATGATCAAGCAGGATCCCCGCCTTTCGGAGATGGTGCTGGTGCGCAACTCACGTCTGTCGGTGCAGCCTGTAACCGCTGAAGAATGGAAGATTGTCTGTGAAATTGCGGGTCTGACGGCGTAGCCGCTTCAGCATTTCGGCGGCGATAATCCCGTGAGTTCGTACGGAGGGTATCGCGCGTATCGGCCGATACCCTCCGTTGCCCCACGTGCTCCCTACGCACCACACGTGTCTCTGGAAATGGTTTCGGCCATACTGGCGCGATCATGAGTTGGATATCACTTTCTCGCCCGATTCACAAAAACCGAATGCCCGGCATTTCACTAAAATGCAGTGGTTGCCCCGCGGCGATGCGCGACCCGATAAAGCGGACAAATTGATCTGTTAACAGCCGAGTAAGACCTGGTCTGCTAACGATCGTTTCGGGTGAGTGAATAGGTGGTGAGATGAGTGCGTCTGGTGACAATGCCGCGCCAGTCATCATCAAACGGAAAAAGGTCACGGGCGGTGACGGGCATCATGGCGGTGCCTGGAAGGTCGCGATAATAGCATAGTCCTTTTGCTGCGACGCTTTTGCGCCGATACATGTCCACCGCCCCGGGGCGGTGGTTTCGAAAGTCGTTCTGACGTTTGCGATGCACGTTGTCGGCATCGCGCCATCCACCTTGGGATGCAGGCCGAGAAATGCCTTGAAAGTACTAAGAGAGTCCTAAAACGGCTGTGGGTCTGTGACTGGCATTTGAGACAAATTCTCTTGAAAAAAGTCCCGGGAATTATGCTCGCTTTTCCAACTGCCGCGTGACCTGGGCGTCGATCGTCTTCTTCTGTCCGTCCTCGCCGTAGGTCTCCAGCGAACGGCGCACCTTTCTCACGGCGGCAAGCCGTGCGGAGGCCCGTCTTATTCCCTGCAGCGCGCCATCGAGCAGCACCTGGTTCCGGGCAAGTTTGTCCTGAACTTCCGATATCGCGGCGGCATCTGCCGCGTCGAGTTCGCTCAGCGCGTCGATCAGGCTCTCTTTGCGCGCCAGCAGTCGTGACATGTCGTCGAGGTTGCCGCCGAGGACGGCCTCGCGCTCGGCCTCCAGCAGATTGTCCAGTTCGTCGACCAGGTCTTGTGCGGAATGTTTAGTCATTGCTTGTCTCCAGCATCGCGTTCAGGAAATGTTCGGAAAGGCCGATGCCCCCGGCCTCCGCGATCTTATCCGCGACCGCCTGACGGTGGAACGAGGCGAACTGATCTTCGCCGGTCCCGCCGGAAAACGAGTTCACCTGTTCGCCGAAACCGGCGGCCTTCAGCATCTCGGCGAGAAACGTCGCTTCCAATTTCTGTGCCGCCTGCTGCGCAGCGTGCAGTGACGTGCGTGCAACAGGGGGCGGCAAAGGGCTCACGCCCAGCTTGGGTTTCATCGGTAAATGATCGGTCACCAGAATCCCTCGAATGCTGTGAACTTTTCGGGATAGGACACCAAAGCGGTAAAGAACTGGTAATCACGATCTGCGAAGTTCGACGGGCTGAGGAAGAAATCCCGGAGCTCAAGAATGTTTTACACGGTCACAAGCGAGACGTCTGCCGCACAGACAAACAGCGGGAATGGGGTAAGGAATGTGCCTGCCGCGGAGGACGGCAAAGCCGAGGGCAATACGCACCGCCCCAGCTTTGCTTCCGTGTTTGTCGAGGCAGTACCGCGTCCCTCTGAGGCCGACTCTCCCAAGCAGAAAGCGAAAATCGATCTGCAAGTGGAGGATCCCGACGCGCACACAGAGGCATCGGGCGAGGCCATCGAATCCGACAGTGGTGAAACCGATGCACCGGTTGAGGATGAGCACCCGACCGCCACGGAGGCCGCAGAAGAGTCTCGCCTTGTCGCCGGGGTGAGCGAGGCGGAAATCGAAGAGCAGAATGCCGCGCTGAAACATGAATCGCTTCACCAGGACAGAACGGCACTGACAGCGTCCTTGCCTTCGAAACCGGCCATAGCGTCGGACGGGAAAGGTGAGGTCTCTTGGGCGGGCAACGCCCGGGACCACAAGGTTGAGGGCCGGAACGCTGCGCCGCAAGCGAGGCACCAGGCTCCGGCTGAGCCATCGCAGAACCCGGTGCGCAGCCCTGATGGTTTCGGTGCCGAGCGTGACCTCGCTCAGGGCAAAGGCCCATCGGATCCGGCGGGCCGGACAAGTTCTGCTGCGCCTTCGCCGGGGGCCGCGAAGTCTGCAGAGTTTCTTGCCACAGCGGGCGTGAGACCTCAGGTCGGGTATTTCGCTCCTTCGGCAGACGGCGAGTTTCGTGCGGACGAAGCGCTGACACGAAGTCCGACAGTCAATTCCAGGCCAGAGAATTACATGCTGGTACCCCAATCTGGCGACAAAAGACCCAATCAGGCTGTTGTGATTTCATCGGATCAAGCGGGCGAGGCCGACAATACCGTCTCCAGGCAAGAGCGGGATATTCGCTCGGTTCCGAATGTCCAGAATCGCGTCGGCGCTGGCACGCTATCCCAGTTCGTGGTGCCAGACGGCGGGGTCGCCGCGCCGCCAACGCAAAGCATCGTGAAGTCCGAACCTTCGGTCGGCATGGGTCGTGGATGGTCATCGGCCGTTCCGGCATCCGATACATTCGCGCGTCAGATCGCGATGTCGAAGCCCGCGGCCGAAGTGCAGCAGGTCCCGAACTCGGAACCGGCCGACTATCGCAGGCTGTCCGCGGCGGAGGCGCGAACAGCCAACCAGGGCACTCTACAGCCGGACCTCGCGCCAGCCTACGGCAGCAAGCCGGTTTCCAGCCCCCCGATTGTCACATCCGCAGTCGTTCCCGAGAACTTGGATGCGCACAGCAAAGGCGAGGATTGGGCTAGGACATTCGAACCGGACAGTAGCCGCATGAATACCGTCGGCGCCTTGACAAGCCAGGTCGAGACCAGCGCGCCGTTGCGCACAAGTCTTGTTGGCTTGGCGCGAATGCCGGATCTTCCGCGCCATGTTTCGGAACAACTGGCAGCGGGCTTGCGCCGGGCGACGGAACAATCCGCCGAAATTCGCTTGAACCCGGCCGAGCTTGGGCGGGTCCGGATCAACCTGCACACCAGCGATACCGGCGTCATCGTGAGCGTATTGGCTGACAGGCCGGAAACGCTGGACCTGCTGCGGCGAAACTCCGACATCCTGGCACAGGAGTTCCGTGAGATCGGCTATGGCGCGGCAGAATTCTCGTTCGGACAAGGCGGCGACCCGCAAACCGGTAAGAAGAGTGACGCGGATCGCGGCTCGTATCGGCATGACGTGGCCGAACCGGATGGTGATGCGACGCCCGACGTCGCGCCACTGGATGTATCGACCCGGATAGCGCTGGACCGCGTCGATATTCGGCTCTGATCTATTTCAAAGGACAATATCATGGATATCTCTGCTCTTTCCGCAAACACCGCTGGTGCGTCCGCAAGCGGGGCCGCAACTACTGCAAGCGGCTCATCCACACTGAGTTCGGATTTCGAGACGTTCATCCGCATGCTGACAGTGCAGATGGAGAATCAGGATCCGCTCAACCCGATGGAGTCGACGGAGTTCGCGACACAGCTTGCGACCTTCTCTGGCGTGGAACAACAGGTAAAGTCCAACGACCTGCTGTCGGCCCTCGGAGCGCAAATGAGTCTTCTGGGCGTGTCGCAAATGTCGGGCTGGATCGGTATGGAGGGCCGCGCGATCGCCCCGGTCAGGTTTGATGGAACTCCGGTGAATTTGACAATCTCGGGCGACAACCTCGCTGATCGGCACGACCTGGTGGTTCGTGATGGCTCAGGCAACGAAGTTCAGCGCCTTGCCGTCTCCGGCGAGCGGCAAGAGATTGCCTGGCTGGGCAGCGATCCTGAAGGTAACCAACTGCCGCCCGGAACATATGACCTGAGCGTCGAGTCTTTTACCGGGGAAGAGATCGTCGAGACGACACCGGTGCAGGTCCATGGCAGAATTGTCGAGGCGAGGAGGGAGTCAGATCAAACCGTACTGGTGATGGAGAACGGTCAGGAAGTGGGGGCCTCCGACATTCTGGGGCTTCGTTTGCCGAGGTAAGATGAAAATATTGGCGAATTGGCCACATTCGGGCGCTAATAACCGGATTCTTTTCGATCTCTACGGATTGGGTTTTATTCTCTTTAAAATTGTGGGATATAAGGGTGAATTCGGTGCATTGGCATCACGCAACCATATGATTGGAGACTGTCATGAAGAAACTTACGACACTTATCGCAGCAAGCGCTGTCGTTGCAGCTTCGGTTGCGCCGGCCATTGCACAGGAAGCGACCTCGACCAATGATCCTTTCGTTTCGACGCAAGCGACTGAAGGTTCGATGCTGCAAATCGGCGGCGTGACCTATGTTGTTGTCGGCGTCGTCGCTGCAGGACTTATCGTTGCTCTTGCAGACGGCTCTTCCAGCACGACGAGCCTTGTGACGCAATAACTGGCTGACATCGCAAGCAGGTTTCAGCGGGCCTTTCCGGGCCCGCTTTTCTTTTGTTTGAAGCAAGGCGCCTGCTCGCATGCATGGATGGAATGGGCACGCCCGCTACGTGCCTGACGGTTCCTTGGCAAAACAGGTGCTTTTTCTTGGAACGACCTGCTTAGCGCAGGTGGCTAAGCACGAAATACCCAAGGCCCTCGCCAAGCCAGGTGCGCGACTCGACGATCCGACCACTGTCGCTGACCAGATAGTAGTTGTCGAAGGTGCCAGTATCCGTCTTGCAGAAAACATCGACACGCGTCACCTGCAGAGCGAGCGCGCCGGCCTGATAGGCTTGGCGCTGATCCGGGGTAAAGGCACAGTAGGCTTCGGTTTCCTCGATCTGGTTTTCGCCGTCCAGGTGACGCAATACCTGCTTCGTAATTCCGTCTTCGCGCCGCGATAGCATTCCAAGCAAGCCGTTGACGCTGGAAGACATAAGATCGGTGCCAAGGCCGCGCGTTGATGTGATCACGCCGCCGCGCGTCGATACGCTTCGCCTTTCGGAGGTGCCCCATGCAGACCATGTACTGTAGGGACCGTTGGTTTCGATCACCCGCAAGACGGCAACGCTACCTGTTCCCTCGATCCGCATCAGCGCAAATGGACCGTCACTCGAATTCAGCGCACGGCGGATCTCCCGCTGAACAACCGCGTCAGGAATCTCCCTGGTTGGCTCTCTTTGAGAGCGCCTGGAATCGATCAGCGTCTTGCCGACAGACAGCACGGAAACGCCCTCGCGCGTATTCGTACAGCCTGTGACAGCCAGAGCGGACAATACCCAGACCGCGAAAATAAGCATTCTGCTCGGCATCATCTCCAGTATTTCCCCCAGCTTTTGGCAACTTCCGGCCG
Source organism: Roseovarius confluentis (assembly GCF_002917925.1). Classification (GTDB taxonomy): domain Bacteria; phylum Pseudomonadota; class Alphaproteobacteria; order Rhodobacterales; family Rhodobacteraceae; genus Roseovarius; species Roseovarius confluentis. The sequence goes on from NZ_PPFE01000003.1 coordinate 164,210, forward strand.
GTGCGATCCACGGATGGTTTCATAGAGCCGACCGTCGACCTCCAACCGTTGACCACCGTCGCGGGTAAGGGGGCGCAGGACACCGCTCGCTTTCTGCTTGGTCGGTTTGCCCACCAACCAGGACAGCGGAACGGTGAACCGGAGGCCCTTGTCGAAAGACCCCTCGCCGAATTGGCTGGCCGAAACGTCGGTGAACGTGGCGAATGCGCCGATTTTCCAGCCGTTTGCGAACTCTCGGTCGATGGTGATCGTGCCACCCCAATCCCCGGCGAGATAGCGCCCGGCGTCGATCTGGCCGTGAAAACCGTTGCCAAAATCGTAATACGCGGACACGTGGCCGTTGAACTCGGGGATCGTACCCCCGGGCGTTACGCGGGAGCGAAGGCCGAACTGCTGATCGAAGTCGCGCGGATGCGTATAGTTGACCTCGGCGCCAAGCGCCAACCGGCTGTTCACGGGCTTCCAAAGGACTTCGCCGGAAATGCCGGCATACATGCGTTCAAGATAGCCTGCGGTGACGCGGCTGTAGAAATCAGGCCCGAGCCGCCCGTATTTCGCCACCGTGAGATTCTCCAGGAACGGCTCATCCGTTCGGTTGTAGAGGGCGACGTCCGAGCGGACCCGCGGTAGCTGAGAGTTGTTTGGCTTGACCGCGCTATCGAGATTGCCGATCACTTTTTGCCCAAGAGACCCGGACACGATCCAACCCGAGCCGAGGTGATATTTTCCCTTGGCGCGGATGCCGATATCGCCCCGAAGCGGATCGCCAGGATCAAACAGCGACGTGCGCAGATAGGGGCCGATTGACCATTCGAAGCGCGGATAGTTGCCTGGCAACGGTTCGGGGTAGTCGCCAAAGCGCAGCGTGTCGGTGAACTGCGCGGCGGCTAGCGCCTCGCGCGCCGGCCGGTGCTCCAACCGCTCCAGGTCGGTGCGGCTGAGTGACATCGTGCTGGCCGGGATGCCGTTCTCGATCAGGGTGACGTGAAGCATCTCGACCGATGCAGGCAGTTCACGGCTCATGCTGCGCAGGGTGCGGCCCAGTGCCTGAGACGTGGCGTCATATTTTTCGTTTCGGATGCGCACATGCGCGGAGCGCCCGCTCAGGGTGATGCCTTCAAAATCGAGATCGGATTGCTCAAGGCTACTATCCAGCGAAGCCGTGATCGCTTTTTCGCGGCCCGGCTGAGTGGTCCAGCCCAGATCCTCGGCGCTGCGCGGACCGCGGACCGCGACGGGCAAGGGCGCAAGTTCGGTGCCGCCTTTTATCGAGGGCGACCTGGGATTGAGATTGAACGTGAGCGCCGCGCCGAATTCCTCGCCATGCAGGGCAAAGGCCCGCAGCGAGGTGTTCTCGCTGACCTGGTAAGTCGCCGCAAAGTTCCACGGTATCGACCGCTTAAGGATGCCGGCAGATTGCGCGATGTCGTAATTGTCCGAGGAATACTCCGCGCTCAGCAACAGCTTGTCGGTCACCTGATAGCTTGCACCGCCAAAAAGCGCGTAGTCGCCCTGGAACCAGTCATCGATGTTGAACTGCCCGCCCGTGCCGACCCCGGCAAAGCTGAAGGGTGCACGCGACCCGATGCTGCCGTCGCTGCCGTAGCTGCCCAGACGCCCGAAACCCAGACCACCGGTCACACGCAACCGATCCCCGATGGATTTCGTGGCGACGACATACTCGCCGGACAGAATTCCCGTCCCGACGAAATCGCGCAGGCCAATGGAAACCGCCGGGGTGAAGTCTGTTTCGTCAAACAGGCGAAAGCGCAGATCGAAGCTGCGGTCGTAATACGTGGAGAAGGACGGCGTCAAATCCTCGGTGCCTGCATAGCGGAAGCTACCGGAAAGCCGGTCGGTAATCTGAAAACTCAACGTCGCGCGAAAGAAACCATCGAAATACGTGACATTGGTTGTCAATTCACCGTCCGGTGCCGACTCGGCCGTCGGCATGTCGATCAGACCGCCGGGCGTGCCATAGTTGTTGGTTGTCCGCGTTTTCAGATTGTCGGCGACTGCCAGGCCGGGAAGGCCAAGCAATCCAAGCGTGATCAGAACGCGTGTCGGTATGCGGATCACTGCGCGTTTCCCTCCATTGACGTCCCGTCGACGTTAGCCAAGCACATGTGATTCCGACACCGCCCGAAGCGTTGCGTCATTCGATAGATAGCAGGAGTCACATCAAAACCACGTCTTCAGAAAAACATCGTTGCCAGCAAAGTTGCCATGGCACCAAGCGTGATGCCCATACCCAGCCATAGCACGGATTTCCAGCGCAGGCCGCGCGTTGGTTCCGGTTCGGGCGACGATTGGCGGATCAACGCGCTTTCGACGATCTTTGGCAGGCGCGGCCCATACCGCGACAGCACCATCAGCGTGCGGCGCAGGTCGCGCACCGCGGCGCCGGGGCCGATGTTCTTGCGAATATAATCCTCGACCACGGGCTTGGCGACCTGCCAGATGTTGGTCTGCGGGTTCAGGCTTCGCGCGACACCCTCGACAACGACCATCGTGCGTTGCAGAAGGATAAGCTCGGTGCGGGTCTCCATCCCGAATCTTTCTGTCACTTCAAATAGATAGCTTAACAGCCCGCCCATCGAGATCTTAGAGGCATCCATGCCGAAAATCGGCTCGCCGACGGCTCTCAGCGCACGGGCAAACTCGTCCACGTCGCGGTCGGGGGGGACGTAGCCGGCCTCGAAATGCACTTCGGCGACACGCTGGTAATCGCGCTTGATAAAGCCATAGAGGATCTCGGCATAGACCCGGCGGGTGTATTCGTCGATATGCCCCATGATCCCGAAATCATAGGCGATGATATCGCCGTTCGGCGCGACCTTCAGGTTGCCCTGGTGCATGTCGGCGTGAAAAAAACCGTCTCGCAGGGCGTGTTTCAGGAACAGTTGCAGCACCCGTTCGCCAAGCTCCGCCCGGTCGTGGCCGGCGGCGTCTATGGCGGCGTTGTCGCCCATCGGCGCCCCGTCGGCCCATTCCATCACCATCACGCGCCGCCCGGACATATCCCAGTTGACGGCCGGCAGGCTGAAGCCTTCATCCTCGGCGGTATTGGCGGTGAACTCGCTGGCAGAGGCCGCTTCGAGACGCAGGTCGAGTTCTCCGTTAACCACGCCCTCGAAATGGGCGATCACGTCGCGCGGTTTCAGGCGGCGCGCGGACGGAGACAGCACCTCGATCATGCGCGCCGCGAAATAGAACGCGTCGATGTCCCGGCGAAAGGCCCGCTCGATTCCCGGGCGCAGCACCTTGACCGCCACGTCCTGTCCAGTGTCTCGCAGCCGCGCCTTGTGCACCTGCGCGATCGACGCGGCGGCAATCGGGTCGCTGAACTCCGAGAAAACGGCATCGACCGGCTGACCCATCGAGCTGGCGACACTGGCCTTGGCCACCTCCGCATCGAAAGGCGGCAGCTTGTCCTGCAACACCCGCAACTCCTGGGCCAGCGCATCACCGACGATGTCGGGCCGGGTCGAGAATACCTGCCCGAACTTGATATAGGCCGGGCCCAGCGCGGTCAGCGCGCGTAGCGCGGGCGGCATATTGGTGTCGCCCTTGTAGCCCAGCCATTGAAACGGCCAGGCCAGGAATCGCATGGTGCCGCGCACCAGCGGCGGCGCGTCCATCGCATCCATGATCAGGCCCATGGCGCCGGTGCGTTCCAGCGTGGCGCCCGTGCGGATCAGGCGCAGGATGTTGTGCGGTCCGCGCATGGCTCAGATCTTCCAGCCGGAATGCAGGCAGGCTATTCCCATGCTCAGGTTGCGGTACTTGGCCTGCTCGAACCCGGCTTGCCGCACCATGCCCAAGAACGTTTCCTGGTCGGGGAACTTGCGGATCGACTCAACAAGGTACTGATAGCTGTCGCGATCCCCGGCGATGGCCTTGCCCATCTGCGGAATGATGTTGAAGGAATACAGGTCATAGACCTTCTGCATCAGGTCGTTCGGGATCTGGCTGAACTCCAGCACCATCAGCCGCCCGCCGGGTTTCAGCACGCGAAAAGCTTCGTTCAGGGCCTCCTGCGGTCGGGTGACGTTCCGGATACCGAAACTGATCGTGTAGACATCGAAACTGTTGTCGGCAAAGGGCAGCGCCATCGCGTCGCCCACCACCCAGTCAAGGCTTTCGGCCATCTGTTCCGCCTCGGCCCGCTTGCGGCCTTCGACCAGCATTGGTTCGGTCAGGTCCAGAACCGTGGCGTGGCCCGATCCGGCGCGTTCGAGGAACCGAAAGGCAATGTCCCCGGTGCCACCCGCCACGTCCAGCAGGCGCTGGCCCGCGCGCGGCGCCAGCCAGTCCATCATCGCGTCTTTCCAGACGCGGTGGATGCCGAAGGACATCGCGTCGTTCATCACGTCGTATTTCGACGCGACCGAGCCGAACACGCCGCGCACGCGGCCCGCCTTTTCCTCCTCGGGGATGTCCTCGTATCCGAAATGCGTTGTTTTCCCGGTCATTTATCCCCGCGGCCTTGCCGTTTGATCCTCAAGTCCTTCTTATAGGTCGCCGGGGGCGGGTTACAATGCGCCCGTTTGGTCGCAGAGGGGGCAGAATGCCGGAATTGCCAGAGGTCGAGACAGTGCGCCGCGGGCTGGAGCCCGCGATGACCGGTGCCGTGATCGCGTCGGCACAGGTCAACCGCCCCGACCTGCGCTGGCCCTTTCCGCCGGGCATGGCCACGCGGCTGACCGGACAGCGTGTCCTGGGTCTGCGGCGGCGGTCGAAATACATCCTTGCCGACCTGTCCTCGGGCGAGACGCTGTTGATCCACCTTGGCATGTCCGGCCGCATCCTGATCTCGGGAGATCCGCTGGGGCAGTTCGTGCACGATCATCCCGCGGCGGAGAAACATGACCACGTGGTGCTCGACATGGCCAACGGCGCCCGCATCACTTTCAACGACCCGCGCCGCTTCGGCGCGATGGACCTGATGGCCACCGACAACGCCGAGGCGCATCCCCTGCTGGCCAAACTGGGCCCCGAGCCCTTGGGCAACCAGTTCGACGAGCCTTATCTCGTCGCAGCGCTGCAGGATAAGAACACGCCGATCAAATCGGCCCTGCTGGATCAACGAATCGTGGCGGGGCTGGGCAATATCTACGTCTGCGAGGCGCTCTTCCGGGCCGGCATCTCGCCCCTGCGCCGCGCCGGACGAATCTCGGCCAAGCGGGTCGCGGCACTGGTGCCGATCATCCGCGCCGTGCTGAACGACGCGATTCTCGCTGGTGGGTCTTCGTTGCGCGATTTCCGCCAAGCCGATGGCGAACTTGGATATTTTCAGCACAGCTTCGACGTCTACGACCGCGAAGGCGCCCCCTGCCGCCGCCCCGGCTGCCCGGGAAATGTGCGCCGCGTCGTTCAATCGGGCCGGTCGAGCTTCTATTGCGCGACCTGCCAAAGATAACCTTGATCCGACTGACCCAAATGGTAATGACTCAAATCTGACAGAAACAAGCGAAAGCAGATTTCATGGCCTATGAGACGATCATCGTCGAAGTAGAAGACCACGTCGCCAAAATCACCCTCAACCGCCCCGATGCCCTGAATGCCCTCAACGATCAGTTGCTGGGCGAACTTGTCGATGCGTTGCAGGATGCCGAAGGCAACGACAAGGTGCGCTGCATCGTCATCACCGGCTCGGAAAAGGCTTTCGCCGCCGGCGCGGACATCAAGATGATGTCGGAAAAGTCCTTCGTGGACGTCTTCGCCGGTAACCTCTTTGGCCCCGAGGCGGACGCCATCGTGCGCATCCGCAAACCGATCATCGCCGCCGTGTCGGGCTATGCGCTGGGCGGCGGGTGCGAGCTTGCCATGATGTGCGACTTCATCATCGCCGCAGACAACGCCAAGTTCGGCCAGCCCGAGATCAACCTCGGCGTGATGGCCGGGATGGGCGGCAGCCAGCGCCTTACCCGTTTCATCGGCAAGTCGAAATCCATGGACATGAACCTGACGGGCCGCTTCATGGATGCCGAAGAAGCTGACCGTTCGGGCCTTGTCAGCCGCGTCGTTCCGGCCAAGAAGCTTGTGGAAGAGGCCATGGCCGCCGCAGGCAAGATCGCCGAGAAGTCCATGATCACCGTCATGGCGGTCAAGGAAGCGGTCAATCGTTCTTACGAGGTGCCTTTGGCCGAGGGTCTGTTGTTCGAGCGCCGCGTGTTCCACTCGCTCTTCGCGACCGAGGACCAGAAGGAAGGCATGGCCGCCTTTGCCGAGAAACGCGAAGCGCAGTTCCGCGACAAGTGAGGGGCAGGGGCCTGTCTGCCCCCGCTCGATTTCAGATCACGAAATGCAGCGTGTCGAACCGCTTGCGCATTGACTGAGTACGCGGCGCGACCGCCTCTGGATCTTTGGTCAGGCCTTCGTGGATCAACGCGGCAAGCGCCGGAGCGTCTTGGGCCGTGACACCCCATCGCACCAATTCTGGCGTGCCGATGCGCAACCCGTTCATGTCGCCCGGAACCTCCGCGATGGGCAGGCCGATCCCGCAAGCCAGGAAGCCGGCTTTGCGCAAGGTCTTTGACGCGGCCTGACCACCGCCGAAACTTGCTGCCTCGATCGCGAACTGGTGCGAATTGGTGTATCCGTTGGGCGTGTTGAAAACCGGAACGCCATTGGCGGCCAAGGATTCTGCCAACGCCTTGGACAGGTCGATCATCGCCTGCGCATAGGCTGGTCCATGTTCGCGCCAGTCCAGCATCGAGACGGCGAGGGCCGCCGACTTGGCAGCATCGAAGTTCGCGGTCATGCCCGGAAAGGCGATGCCGTCCAGACGTGCTGCCAACTCTGCCTCGTTGGTGACGATCACGCCGCCTGCCGGGCCGCCCAGGCTCTTGTAGGTGCTCATCGTCATCAGGTGCGCGCCTTCGGCCAACGGGTTCTTCCACGCGCGCCCGGCGATGATCCCGCATTGGTGGGCCGCGTCGAACATGACCTTCGCGCCCACGCCGTCGGCAATGGCTCGAACCTCCGCGACGGGATGTTCGAACAGGTTCAGCGAGCCGCCCACGGTGATCAGCGCGGGCTTTTCCTGCTCTGCCATCGTGCGCAGCGCGTCTATGTCCAGCGTGTAGCCATCGGGGTTGACCGGCGCCGGCACGGTGCGCAACCCGAACAGCCCGGCGCAGCCGTCAATGTGATGCGTCACGTGCCCGCCGATCGTGGCCGGGGGCGCGATGATCGTGTCGCCCGGTTTGCACGTCGCCATGAAGGCATAGAGATTCGCCATCGCGCCCGAGGCCACGCGGATCTCGGAAAACCGCGCCTGAAAGATCTCGGCAACCAGCTCGGCGGCGACAACCTCGATCTCTTCGATCGCCTCCAGCCCCATCTCGTACTTGTCGCCGGGATAGCCCAGCGACGGGCGCGAGCCGATGCCGGACGATAACAGGGCTTCGGCCCGTGGGTTCATCACGTTCGTGGCCGGGTTAAGGTTGAAACAGTCGCGTTCGTGGATCTTGCGATTTTCCTCGGCAAGGGTCGCGATCCGCGCCGCGATGGTTTCGCTGTCCTGCGACGCCGTCCGCGTGGCGATGGTCTGAACAAGCGTTTCGCTGGGGGCGGGCACCCAGTCGCGATGGGCAAGGGTCATGGTCGGTACTCCGATTGATCTGCCCGGGATCATGCCGAGGCTCGACGCTGGGCGCAAAGCAGAATAAGGAATAATGAGGTTAGAAAAACTAAGGCTAGTTTAAGTGCCCGTGTCGCCTCCCCGCCCCAAGGGTCCGCCGCTCAATGCGCTGCGCGCGTTCGAGGCCGCCGCCCGACTGGGCGGATTCGCTCTGGCGGCGGAAGAACTGTGCGTGACGCCGGGCGCGGTGTCGCAGCACATCAAGACGCTGGAAGACTGGGCCGGAACACCGCTGTTCGAGCGCCGTTCTCACGGTGTGCGCCTGACCAAGGCCGGGTCCAGCCTGTTGCCGAAATTCACGGCCGCTTTCGACCAGCTTGGTCACGCCACGCGGGCCTTGCGCGGTGTCGCGCCGGCCAAGACGGTTCAGATCGCGGCGCTGCCCTCCGTCGCCCAGCTTTGGCTGGCGCCGCGGTTGCCGTCGCTGCGCGCGGTTCGGCCAGAGGCGCGCATGTCCGTGACGGCACTCGAAACGCCGCCCAACCTGTCGCGGGACATGTTCGATCTCAGCCTGTTCATCGCAGTGCCAAGCAAACTCGAGGCGCAGCACGCGCTTGCCCGCGACGAAATTTTCCCGGTCTGCGCCCCGGATCTGGCGCGCAAGATCCGAACGCCGGATGACCTTGCGGCGCAGACCCTGCTTGTCGACGCGGCCTGGCCCGAGGATTGGTCGCTCTGGGCCACGCAGGCTGGGGTGACGCTTCCCGGCGATTTCGGCAGCGCGTCCTTTTCTCTTTACGCAATGGCATTGGAAGAGGCGCGTGCGGGTGCAGGCGTGTTGATGGCGCACCGTGTGCTGGTACAAACCGCGCTGGATGCAGGCCAACTTGTCTGTCCGTTCGACATCGCGGTCCCTACGGGCAAGGCCCTCGTCCTGACCGCCGCACCGGGGGCCGAGGATCTGGCGGCCGCGCTGCTGGAGGCAGGCTGAAGGCGCTTTGCGGGCACAGGGCCGGATATGTGGAACTTTGCTGTTTGCTTTCGCGGCATTTGCGGCTATACGCCTGCGCCATACATGCGCGTGCGGCCCGCTCTGGCCAGAATCATTCCGGCCCTTGGCCTGCCGGAACGGGCTCGACCTCGTGCACATCTGAAACGAAATGACAGACCCGAAAAGGTTCACAACATGGCCAATACTCTCCAGTCCAAGAAGCGCGCGCGCCAGAACGCCCGCCGCCTCAGTGTCAACAAAGCGCGCCGCTCGCGGATTCGCACCTTCCTGCGCAAAGTCGAGGAAGCCATCGCCTCCGGCGACAAGGAAGCTGCACAAAATGCGCTCCGTGCCGCTCAGCCCGAACTGATGCGGGGCGTATCGAAGGGAGTGTTTCATAAAAACACCGCTTCACGGAAAATGGCGCGCCTGTCTTCGCGGGTGAAATCGCTCGGCTGAGCCACGGCCCTAAGCTATTGAAGGAAAAGGTGCCGAATCGCGCGGCACCTTTTTTTTATGGCTATGAACGACTCGGGTTCGTGTGACTTTTTCGCGGCAAAGACCGAGTCAAGCGCTAAGATCAGTTGCCGTCTCGCTGACTCAATTGCTAATTTGCCAGAGCGATTCACGCTTGGGGGGACAGGCGCTCGCACCGGACACGGATCAACTGCTCTGATCATGCCGGTGTATCCGACCGATGTCGGGAGCCATATTGTCCAACGGATTGGCGCGATCCATGCGGCTTGGTCCACGCTTGTGGGGACGAGACAGGGCCAGCGCTGGGTGGCGCTCAGATACAGGCCAAACGGCTTTTCTCCCGGTACTCCGTGTCGGGTGATGGGTTGTCGTTTGCCTATTGCCGACCGAACCGCGAACGCAATTGTAAGGGGTATGCCAATCGGGGGCGTGCTGGATGGAAACGATAAGACCGCGGAACGGGATAAAAATGACAAGTGATCAATGGGGCCAGATCAAGCAAGACCTGCTCAAGACAATCGGCAAGAACAACTTCACCAACTGGATCGAGCCGCTGGAGCTGACGGCGATCAACGATGACGTTGTGACCTTCAAGGTTCCGACGACCTTCCAGGGCAATTATGTATCCCGCAATTTCGGCGAGCTGATCCTGTTCAAGGTGAACGGCTACGCCCCCTCTATCCGCCGGATCGATTTCCAGGTCGCGGCGAATTCCTCCCAGAAGCCGCAAGCGACCGTAACCAACGCATCGGAAACAAAGAAAGATACGCCCTCCGCGGCTCCGGCGCGCCGTTTGACCGACGACGTCCTGTCTTCCGCGCCGCTGGATGAGCGCTTCACCTTTGATCGTTTCGTGGTGGGCAAGCCCAACGAGCTTGCTCATGCCGCGGCCAAGCGTGTGGCCGAGGGCGGCCCGGTCACCTTCAACCCGCTTTTCCTCTATGGCGGCGTCGGCCTTGGCAAGACACACCTCATGCATGCCATCGCCTGGGAGCTGCAGGCAGCGCAGCCAGAGCTGAACGTGCTCTATCTGTCCGCAGAGCAGTTCATGTACCGCTTTGTGCAGGCATTGCGGGACCGCCGCATGATGGATTTCAAGGAGCTTTTCCGCTCGGTCGACGTGCTGATGGTCGACGACGTTCAGTTCATCGCCGGCAAGGACAGCACGCAGGAAGAATTCTTTCACACGTTCAACGCGCTCGTGGATCAGAACAAGCAGATCGTCATTTCAGCCGACCGCGCCCCGGGGGAGATCCAAAACCTGGAAGAGCGCATCAAGTCGCGCCTGCAATGCGGCCTGGTGGTGGACCTGCATCCCACCGACTACGAGTTGCGGCTTGGAATCCTTCAGTCCAAGGCGGACCGCTTTGCCGAGCAGTATCCGAGCCTCGAAATGGCCGATGGGGTGCTGGAATTCCTCGCGCATCGCATCTCGACCAACGTGCGTGTCCTCGAAGGCGCGCTGACGCGGCTTTACGCCTTTGCCTCGCTGGTCGGTCACCAGATCACGATGGAACTGGCCCAGGACTGCCTTGCGGATATCCTGCGCGCGTCCGAGCGGAAGGTTTCGATCGAAGAGATACAGCGCCACGTCTCGGAGCATTTCAACATTCGTTTGAGCGATATGGTCGGGCCGAAAAGAGTCCGCACTTTTGCCCGCCCCAGACAGATCGCGATGTTCCTGTGCAAGCAACTGACCTCGCGGTCTCTTCCTGAAATTGGCCGGCGGTTTGGCGGCCGGGATCACACCACGGTGATGCATGGCGTGCGCCGGATCGAAGAACTCAGCGCGCAGGACGGGCAACTCGCCGAAGACCTCAGGATTCTGCGCCGCGCGCTCGAGGGCTGAGGGGCAATAAAAGGCTTGAGCATAAGGCGAAACTTGCTAACGTGCCGGTCCCAGTGCCCGGCAGAGGCACGCACGCAGGGAGCGAGGGCATGAAACTCAGCATCGAACGCGGAACGCTGCTCAAGGCGGTCTCGCAGGCCCAGTCCGTCGTCGAACGGCGCAACACGATTCCGATCCTCGCCAACGTGCTGATCGAGGCCGAGGGCGATGCGGTGCATTTCCGCGCCACGGATCTGGATATCGAGGTCGTCGACAAGGCCCCGGCCCAGGTCGAGCGCGCGGGCGCCACGACTGTTTCCGCCGTGACCCTGCATGAGATTGTGCGAAAGCTGCCCGACGGGGCACTGGTGACGTTGACCGACGATGGTGCCTCGGGGCGCCTGACGGTCGAGGCGGGACGCTCGAACTTCTCTCTGGCGACCCTGCCCAAGGAAGATTTCCCGGTGATGGCCTCGTCGGAATATTCCTGCAATTTCTCGGCCAAGGCTCCGGTGCTGCGCCGGCTCTTCGACAAGTCGAAATTCGCGATCTCGACGGAAGAGACACGCTATTACCTCAACGGCGTCTACATGCACGTCTCGGACGCCGAGGGCGGCAAGGTGCTGCGCTGCGTCGCGACCGACGGTCACCGGCTGGCCCGGATCGACGCCGACCTGCCCGACGGCGCCGAGGACATGCCGGGCGTGATTGTTCCGCGCAAGACCGTGGGCGAGCTGCGCAAGCTTCTGGACGATGATGACATGGCCATCGCGGTGTCGGTCAGCGAAACCAAGGTGCGCTTTGCCACGCCCAATATCACGCTCACTTCCAAGGTAATCGACGGCACGTTCCCCGATTACACGCGCGTCATCCCGCAGGGAAATACCCGCAAGATGGAGGTCGACGCCAGCGAGTTTGCCCAGGCCGTCGACCGTGTCGCCACCGTCAGTTCCGAACGCTCCCGCGCGGTGAAGCTGGCGCTGGACGAAGACCGCCTGATCCTGTCTGTCAACGCGCCCGACAGTGGCGCCGCAGAGGAAGAGCTGGCTGTGGCCTATGGCGACGAGCGACTGGAAATCGGGTTCAACGCCAAGTACCTGCTGGAAATCGCCAGCCAGGTCGATCGTGAAAACGCCGTCTTCATGTTCAACTCCTCGGGTGATCCCACGCTGATGCGCGAAGGCAATGACACCTCGGCGGTCTATGTCGTCATGCCGATGCGCGTGTGACGCCCGTCGGTGCCTCCGGCGGGGATATTTTTGGCCAGAGGAAAAGGGCGTGAATGCCCGGATTGTACCTGTCTTCGCTCAGCCTGTCGCATTTCCGGTCGCACAAGGGCGTGCGGATCGATGCGGACGCACGACCTGTCGCGCTCTACGGTCCGAACGGGGCGGGCAAGACCAATATTCTCGAAGCGGTCTCGCTCTTTTCACCCGGACGCGGTTTGCGCCGGGCCGCGGCACAGGACATGGCACGGCGGCCGGATGCAATCGGCTGGAAGCTGACCGGCGTTCTGCGGTCGATGCACCAGGTCCACGAAGTCGAGACCTGGTCCGAAGAAGGCGGCGCGCGGCAGCTCAGGATCGACGGCAAGACCGCGTCGCAGGTGGCACTGGGGCGGATTGCCCGGGTATTGTGGCTGATCCCGTCCATGGACCGGCTGTGGATCGAGGGAGCCGAAGGGCGGAGGCGGTTCCTGGACCGCATGACGCTCAGCTTCACGCCCTCTCATGCCGACGCGACGCTGGCGTATGAGAAGGCCATGCGCGAGCGCAACCGCCTTCTGAAGGACCAGGTGCGGGACGGGCATTGGTACGTGGCGCTGGAGCGGCAGATGGCCGAGGCGGGGACGGCGATCCATGCGAACCGCGTCGCCGCGCTGGAGCAATTGGCAGAGGCGCAGGCGCAAGCCGAGACCGCTTTCCCGGTCGCGGAGTTGGAACTGACTATGACCGAAGGGGAGATGCCCGGCACCGAGTCCGATTTCCGCGATGCCCTGTCCGAAAGCCGCTTTCGCGACATAGCGGCCGGGCGAACGCTTGTCGGGCCGCACCGGGCGGACCTCTATGGCGTCTACGCGGCCAAGGGGGTTCCGGCCGCGGACTGCTCGACAGGCGAACAGAAGGCTTTGCTTGTGTCGCTGATTCTCGCGAACGCGCGGGCGCTGGCCCGGGACTTTGGCGCACCGCCGATCCTGCTCTTGGACGAGGTCGCGGCGCACCTGGACGCGGCGCGGCGGGCGTCGCTTTACGATGAAGTCTGTGCCTTGGGGGCGCAGGCGTGGATGACGGGAACGGGGCCAGAGCTGTTCTCGGAACTGGGCGAGCGTGCGCAGGTTTTCGAGGTGACGGAGGATGATGCGGCGTCGATCGTGAATGCCCGCTGAAATCGGGAAAATGACACCGACGCGATGCGACCCGGATACCGACACGATACCGATATTAAGATCCTGATCGTTAAACACAAAATCTTGTGTCTATCGCGTGACATTCCCCGCTGAGAATCGTATAAAATATGAAACTGAACGAAGGATAATCTGCATGGCAGAAGCCGCCGCGTCCCCCGAAGAATATGGTGCCGAATCTATCAAGGTTCTCAAGGGGTTGGAAGCTGTTCGCAAGCGCCCTGGCATGTATATCGGCGACACCGACGACGGGTCGGGCTTGCATCACATGGTCTACGAGGTTGTCGACAATGGTATCGACGAGGCCCTCGCCGGGCATGCGGACCACGTAACTGTCTGTATTCACAAGGATAGTTCTGTATCGGTCAGCGACAATGGCCGTGGCATTCCCGTGGAAATGCACGAGGAAGAGGGCGTTTCCGCCGCCGAGGTCATCATGACCCAACTGCACGCCGGGGGCAAATTCGACAGCAATTCCTACAAGGTTTCCGGGGGCTTGCATGGAGTGGGCGTATCGGTTGTCAACGCATTGTCGGACTGGCTGGAATTGCGCGTCTGGCGAAGCGGCAAAGAACATGTCGCGCGGTTCGAGAAGGGCGAGACGGCCAAGCATCTGGAAGTGGTCGGTGACGCCGCAGGAAAACGCGGGACCGAAGTGAGGTTTCTGGCGTCACTCGATACATTTTCGAACCTTGATTACAGCTTCGACACTTTGGAAAAGCGTCTGCGAGAACTGGCGTTTTTGAACTCCGGCGTGCGCATCATCCTGCGTGATGAGCGTCCGGCTGAACCGCTGGAAACGGAGTTGCATTACGATGGCGGCGTGCAGGAATTCGTGCGCTACCTCGATCGCAGCAAATCTCCGCTTATGACTGACCCGATATTTGTCACAGGAGAGCGTGACGAAATCGGTGTCGAGGTCGCGATGTGGTGGAATGATAGCTACCATGAGACTGTCTTGCCGTTCACGAACAATATTCCGCAGCGCGACGGGGGTACGCATATTGCCGGGTTTCGCGGGGCACTGACACGGGTTTTGCAGAAGTACGCTGCCGAAAAAGGGATCGCGAAGAAAGAGAAGGTCACCTTCACCGGGGATGACGCGCGCGAGGGTCTGACCTGCGTGCTGTCGGTCAAGGTGCCTGACCCGAAATTCTCGAGCCAGACCAAGGACAAGCTGGTGAGTTCCGAGGTGCGTCCGGCCGTCGAAAGCTTGGTGAACGAAAAGCTGGCGGAGTGGTTTGAAGAGAACCCGAACGAAGCCAAGATGATCGTTGGAAAGATCATGGAGGCAGCCATGGCCCGAGAGGCGGCGCGCAAGGCGCGGGAATTGACGCGCCGAAAAACCGCGCTCGACGTCAACTATCTTGCCGGAAAGCTGAAGGATTGTTCCGAGAAAGACCCTTCCAAAACAGAGGTTTTTCTCGTCGAGGGGGACAGCGCTGGAGGATCGGCTCAGACCGGTCGGGATAGGTCCACGCAGGCGGTTTTGCCCTTGCGTGGCAAGATCCTTAACGTGGAACGGGCTCGGTTCGACCGGATGCTTTCAAGCCAGGAGATCGGCAACCTGGTGATGGCACTTGGCACCGGCATCGGGCGCGACGAGTTCGACATATCGAAACTGCGTTACCACAAGATTGTCATCATGACTGATGCCGATGTGGACGGTGCGCATATCAGGACTTTGCTGCTTACATTCTTCTACCGCCAAATGCCGGAGTTGATCGAAGGCGGCTATCTCTACATCGCGCAGCCGCCGTTGTTCAAAGTGAGCCGTGGAAAGTCCGAGGTCTACCTCAAGGATACGCCTGCGCTTGAAGACTACCTGATCGCGCAGGGAACCGAAGACGCGGTTTTGCGGCTTGGAACAGGCGAGGATATCATCGGGCAGGACCTCGTGCGCGTGGTCGAGGAGGCGCGGCAGGCAACCCGCATCCTTGAGGCCTTTCCGACGCATTACCCCCGCCACATCCTTGAGCAGGCAGCGATCGCGGAAGCGTTCGAACCAGGGCGCGTGGACGCAGATATCCAATCGGTCGCGGACAGCGTGGCGAAACGCTTAGACCTGATCGCACTTGAGTACGAGCGGGGTTGGCAGGGTCGTCAAACTCAGGATCATGGCATTCGCCTGACCCGTATACTGCGGGGCGTTGAAGAGGTACGCACCCTGGATGGGCCGATATTGCGTGGTGGCGAGGCAAAGCGTCTGGGCCAACTGACAAAAGGATTGCGCGAGATCTATTTCGAGCCAGCAACATTGCATCGCAAGGACCGGTCACAAGCCATTTATGGTCCGCTCGACCTGTTGGATGCGATCTTGAAAGAGGGCGAGAAAGGTCTTGCCCTGCAGCGTTACAAAGGCTTGGGCGAAATGAACCCCGATCAATTGTGGGAAACAACGTTGGACCCGGAGGCCCGCACGCTTCTCAAGGTGAAAGTAGATGATGTGGCGGAAGCCGACGACTTGTTCACCAAACTGATGGGCGACGTAGTGGAGCCGCGGCGCGAGTTCATCCAGCAGAACGCGCTGAGCGTTGAAAACCTAGATTTCTGAGACCTTGAAAGGTTTCCTGCACCCTGGGTGCACCCGGTTTGCCGTCTTCGCCGGCGCTGCAGCCAAGCACGTCGATGGTCAGGTAGCTGCCCATTATAAACTTTTGTTCAGCATATGCGCGATCGCGTTCGGTATCATAAGGGATGACGAGGTTCTGCGTTTCACCGTCAACCGTGATGCTAAAAGTGCCCGTCTGCTCGTAGCGGTTATCAAGCTCTGTTGCATTAATTGGTGCAGCCAGCAGAACGGCAGTCAACAACTATACTAAACGCTTCATATGGTTCTCCCATACTTGCAGAATAACGTCCCCAAGCCGATATCTGCGCCCCGTTTGAAATGGACACGTGCGGCAAGTCCGAGGTTGAAAATCCGAAACCGCCATCCCGCGAACCCAGGACCAACACGTGCTCCCTCACCTGCCATTCCGACGAAGAGAGCGCGCCATGTCACGCTTCCGGCGTATGCGAAGTTGGCAGAAATTCACCGCCGTCCATTCTTCAATCCACAATCTGTTTAACGCGGAGCGCAGCTTCTCCGCCCTCATTTCCTGAACGGAGCCAGCGGCGCGCGCGGTTGCGATCAAACCTTCGGCGAATGATGTGGTCAGATGATCTCGACCCCCGCTGTTCGCAAACCGTCGAGCTGTACGTCGGACGCGGCCCGGTTTGTCACAAGCGCTCCGATCGTCTCCACTTCCCAGGAACGCACTCGGCTTGTGCCTCCCAGCTTGGAATGATCCGCCAGCAAGACCGCCCGACCTGCCTGCGCTGCCATTGCGGCAGAGATTTCGGCCTCTTGCAGGTCGTAGAAATATGTCCCCTTCTCGGGATGCAGAGCCACCGGCGCGGAAAAGCACAGATCCACCTCGAAACGCCGTATTTCCGAAAGGGTAAGCTCGCCCACCGTGGCAGGCACGTCAGCTGCGATCCGACCGCCCAGAAGGAGTACATCCATGTTTGCGGCCTGTAACGTCGCGGCGATATCCAGCGAATTTGTGATCACCGACACGCCGGGCACCTTCGCAAGCTCTCGGGCGAACACGGCAGTGGTCGACCCGGCATCCACCATGATCGTTTGCCCCGGCTGGATCAGGCCGACCGCTTTCTTCGCGATCTCGGACTTGGCTCGGATCTGGCTCGTCATGCGGTTTTGAAACGGATCCTCTGTCCGCGCCTCAGGCAGAACGGCACCGCCATGTACCCGCGCCACCTTTCCCGCCTCTTCAAGGTCGAGCAGGTCGCGCCGCACGGTCTCGCGCGACACTCCCATCATCTCGGCCAAATCGTTTGCGCTGACCTGCTGGTTGGCCGCCAGCATCGACACGATCCGCTGATGACGCTCCTTCGCCCACATCAGGCCGTCCCCTTGTTCCCGCCACGCCGTCGCAAAAGCGCCAGTATCACCTTCATAGACAGGACGGCCAAGCAAACAACCGCCATTACACAAGTCGAGAAGGCCGCTGCCTGCGACGTCAGCCCGGCATCGTCCAGCCGCATGATCGTCACGGCGGCCACGCTCAGGTCCGGTGTTGTCAGAAAGACGACCGCCGACAGTGTCACCATGGAGCGCATGAAGAGAAAGAAGAAAACCGACACCAGCATCGGCGCGATGAATGGCGCCACGATGTCCCGTGCCGTCCTGCTCAGCCCGGCACCAAGACTATTGGCCGCTTCCTCCAGCGCCAGAGGCAGCTGTCGGAAACCAGTCATCAGCGTCAGGAAGCCTTGTGTGTGGTAGTGGTAAAAATTGACGATCGCGATCAGCGCGGCGGTACCGTAGAGCAGGTAAAGCGGCGTCGCCGTGGAATTGAACGTCAGAATATAGGCCAGACCCAGGACCATCCCTGGTACAGCGGCCGGCATCGCGGCCAAGATCTGGATCGGTTGCGCCACTGCCTTGGGCAGGCGTCGCAGGCCAAGACCCAGAAGGAAAACCGCAACGGTCCCGCCCGAAGCGGCAGCCAGCGAGATGAAGATCGTCATCCAAAGCGATGAATACCCGCCCGCCAGCGTGATATCGTAATGCTTGGGCGACAGCGCCATGTTGTAGGGCCACAGTGTGACGAAACTGGCATAGACCACGATCCCGATCACCGAAAGGATCCCGGCGCAGATAAGCAATGACAGCGCCGCCATGCTGATGTCTCGCAGCGGAGCAAAGCTGGGCCGATAGGGCTCTTGCCCGGTGATTTGTCCGGCCTGCTGCCGTTTCATCGCCTGCCGCTCGATACTGTAGGAGATCACCGTGGGCAAAAGCAGCATGATGCCAACAACGGCGCCCATATTGAAGTTTCTCTGCCCCACGACCTGGCTGTAGATCTCGGTCGCCAACACCGAGTAATCGCCGCCGATTACCGCCGCATTGCCGAAATCGGTTATGGTGATGGTAAAGCAGACGAACGCTGCGTTCAGGATACCGAACCGCGCGGCGGGCAGGGTCAGGTCGCGGAACTGTCTCCACGGCGGCGCTCCCATGACCTCGGCGGCCTCGTAGGTGCGGGCGTCCAGAAGCACCAACGCTGCGCCGATGATCATTACGGCCTGTGGCAGCGCGTAGAGGGTGTTCGCGATCAACAGGCCCCAGAAACCGTAAATCTCGATTTCGACCCCAAGCATACGACTGATAACGCCGTTGCGGCCCAGCAGGAAGATCAGCCCGAGCGCCTGTACCAGCGAGGGGGCCAGCAGAGGCAGAACAATGACGCTGCGTATCAGCCACTTGCCGCGAAATGCACAGCGGTAAAGGCCATGCGCGATGATGAACCCCAGCAACACACTCAGCACCGTGGTCGCGCCCCCCATCGCCAGCGAATGCCGCGTGGCCCGCCAGAACCCGGATGAGCCCAGCACTTCGGTGTAGTTGCCCAACCCGTAACTGTCGCCAACCGTGATCGAGCGCAGGAATACGATCACCATCGGGTAAGCGAAGAACAAGATCAGGCCCAGCAGCGGCAACCCGATGCAAGCCAGCGTCAGCAGGCGGTCGGCGTCAAATCGGCGGCGCATACGGGCACGGGATGACGTCTCGGCGAGGCTCATGCCGACACCGCCTCGGTTCCAACAGTGTCGTCAACAACCCATGTGCAGGCTTTGGGTGCGATGCTCAGCTCAACGCGGTCGCCCGGGTGATATGGACTACCGCCATGCGTTTCGACCAAAAGCGGCCCGGTGGGGCTTTCCACTTCCAGGCGCCGCAGGTTGCCCAGGAAACTGATGCTGCGGACGACGGCCCCACCGTTTTCGGAAGGGGTCACCTCGATCTGCTCGGGTCTGATACAGGCAAGATAGCTGTCTTCAGAGGCGGGACGAGTCGGCACCAAGTCGGGAAAATGCCGCGCGACCGTGTCGGCAGAGAGCAGGTTACTGATCCCCATGAACTCCGCGACAAAGCGCGTAGCGGGTCGGTGGTACAGATCCTCCGGCGTGCCCGCCTGCACCACGACCCCGTGGTTCATGCAGATAATCTTGTCGGCCAGCGCCAGCGCTTCTTCCTGATCATGTGTTACCATCAGCGTTGGTATGCCCAGCGAGCGCTGCACCTGTCTGATCTCGTCGCGAAGCACCGCGCGGACCTTGGCATCGAGCGCCGATAGCGGCTCGTCGAGCAACAGGACGCGCGGATCCACAGCAATGGCCCGCGCCAGCGCGATGCGCTGTTGTTGGCCGCCCGACAGTTGCCCCGGCAGGTTATCGGCCACCTGAGGCAGTTTAACCAGCGCCAGCAACTCCTGCACCCGTGCGGCGATGTCGTCTTTTCGAACGCCCCGGATCTTCAGGCCGTAACCGATGTTCTCGGCCACCGTCATGTTCGGAAACAGCGAGTATGACTGGAACACGATCCCGAACCCCCGCTTGCGCGCCGGAAGATCCGAAAGGGTCGCGCCCTCCAGCGTGATCGTTCCTCCGTCCAAGTCGGTCAGCCCTGCGATCAGCCGCAGCAAAGTCGTCTTGCCGCATCCCGACGGGCCCAGCAAGCAGACGAACTCGCCTTTCTCGATCTCGATCGACACGCGGTCGAGCGCGGTGAAATTGCCGTAGGTCTTTGTGGCGTCGCGTACGGTCAGGTACATGTGGGGCGTGCTTTCTCATTCGTTGGGCAGGTTCGCGACCGGCCCGTCAAGTGTCGGGGCGGCCAAGGCCGCCCCAGTCTCGGGCTCAGCGCCCGAATTTTTCTTTCCACTTATCTTTTACGGCCATCTGATCCTCCGCCGCCTTGACGAAGTCAACATCCGCCAGGATCGTCGAGATTTCAGCCGGAAGGCCGGCTTTCTCGGCCGCCTCCGATGCATCGACACCCGGCACAGTGATCAGCGCCTTGTAGGTCTGGTAAAGGCCGATCGCCTCGTCGGACATGGTCCAATCAAGGAAGGCTTTCGCCGCTTCTTTGTTGTCCGAGCTTGCCATCAGTCCCGACGCTTCCAACTCGTAGCCCACACCGCCCTCGGGAAAGACCATCGCCAGCGGGTAGCCTTCCTCGATCGACTGCATCGCGGTGAATGCCAGCGAAATGCCGACTGTATATTCACCCACGCGGGCAGATTTGCATGGTTTTGAACCCGAAGAGGTGTATTGCGCCATGTTGGGATCGACCGCGTCCAGCTGTGCCCAGCCGGCCTCTTCGCCCATGCTTTGCAGCACGGCGTTGACGTGCAGGTAGCCGGTGCCCGAGGAGTTTGGATCGGGCATCAGGATCTCGTCTTTGAATGCAGGGTCTTCCAGGTCGGCCCAGCTTGACGGCATCGGCAGGCCCTTTTCCTCGAGCCGTGCGGTGTTCACGCAGAAGGCGCCCATATAGCCGATTGGGGCGAACCACTTGCCGTCGCCACTGCGGAATTTCTCGGGCAGCACGTCGGAGCCGGCAGCCTCGTAGGGTTCCAGCATTTCAAGGATCTGCGGGTCCATCATCGCACTGACAGCCCAACCCCAGATCACGTCAGCCTGCGGATTCTCGGCTTCGGCGAGCAGCCGCGCACCAAGCTTGCCAGTGGACAAGCGCAGGACATTGATCTCGGTGTCCGGCATGGCGGCCTGTGCCGCTTCCACGTAGGCCGCGATTTCTTCTTCCTCGAGGGCAGTGTAGACGGTCAGTTCATCGGCCAGCGTTGGTGCGGCAAGGCAAAGCGCCGCGATCGACAGCGCGGTGGTCTGTGTCCAGGTGTTCATGGTGATCTCCTTGTTGGTTCAGTTCTGTTGGTCCGGGCCTGTATCCGGAAGACTGCGGACCCTTGCGATGGTCCGTTCTGGTTGCCCGACACGGAATTCGAGTCTGGGGTTATTTGTGTAGTCTTGCGTTTTTGTGGCATTTGTCTACGATAAATTTTCAAAGCGCACCTTCGCAGCCCCCCGTTCCCCGCATTTGAGGAAAAATCATGCAGTCTCTTTCCACCTTTCCGGAAACGGACCGGCTCGCACAGTTCGCTGAAGGTTTGGCCGACGTTACGGACGCCATGGCCATGACCTACTTCCGCAAACCGCTGGAAATCGAGGCAAAGGACGACGACTCGCCTGTCACACAAGCCGACCGCGCCATCGAGGCCGAGATGCGCCGGCAGATCACGCAAGCGTTCCCGACTCACGGCATTCTGGGAGAGGAACAGGCGAGCGCGCGACTGGAGTCCCCGCACATCTGGGTCATCGACCCGATTGATGGCACCAAGAGCTTCCTGTCCGGTATGCCCACCTTCGGCACGCTGATCGCCTGCCTCTCCGATGGCACGCCAGAACTCGGGGTGATCTCGATTCCGCCCACCGGCGAACGCTGGATCGGCCAGCGCGGCCAGGGCACAACACTCAACGGCACGCCCTGCCAGACCAGCGGGCGAACGGCCTTGGGCGAAGCGATCCTCTACACGACCAGCCCGGACAGTTTCGACACGGCCGGACTGGCGCAGTTCGAGAAGCTATCGGAAAAGGCTGCCATGCGACGGTTCGGCGGCGATTGCTACGGCTACGGCCTTTTGGCCGCGGGCCATGTCGACCTGCTGTTCGAGATGGACTTGCACCCCTATGACTACATGGCGCTCATCCCGGTGATCGAAGGGGCGGGTGGTGTGATCACCGACTGGCAAGGCGAGCCTCTCACATTGGCATCGGACGGCAAGGTTATCGCCGCCGCCAGCGCTCCCCTACACGCAGAGGCCCTGGCCGCTCTGAGGACAACACCATCCTCCCCATGACCTGCGCAAGCAAGTTGGAATGTTATTGGCCGCAGAAGCCGCTTGCGGCAAAAGGCTGGTCCAAGCCCAAACTGACCCGGGCGTGTCTTGTCCACGTCGCGCGCGCAACGAGGTCCGCATCGACAAGGACGGCCCACAGCTGACCTTAGCCGGGATGGTCAACGCTGCGATGTGGCTTCCCTGAAGCGGTCGTCCGTGACCTCGTGCAGGATGCACTGGAAGGCCAAGGTCCGCAGTGTGGGAAACAGCAAAGATCTGGACAATCAATCATAGCTTTTTACTCTCTCGACATGATTGGCTCGGAGGCTCGTGAACTCGAGTACGTGACAGAAGCGGGACGTCTCGCCATTCGCTCGGATCACCTCTCCGCTCGCAGCGCCAACTCTACCGTGGGAGATTGCGTGTTCGACGATAACCTTCGCCGGAGCTCGTTCAGTTGGCAGGGCTTCCAAAACGGCTGTTCTCCCGACGATCCGCCGGGTGGATGAGGTTTCCCATGTTACCGCGGGATCGAAGGCTTCTGGGTCGAATATGCCGGTTTCCAAGGCGATCGCGATATCTTCAACGAAGCGATTCTTCGGAGAGTTCCCGCAGTCCGGGCTGCGGATAATTCGGGGCATTGTGACCTCTTTTCTCAGTTCGCGCCCTGCAAGGCCGCTTTGATGCCCGCGATATCTATCTTTTGCATCTCCATCATCGCGGCCTGCGCCCGCGCCGAAGCGTCCCGGTCCTGATGCGACAGCGCCTCCATCAGGACTCTCGGAGTAATCTGCCAGCGATAGCCCCAGCGATCCTTGCACCAGCCGCACATGATGGGCTCTCCGCCATTGCCCACTATGGCATCCCAGAGCCGGTCCGTCTCGGCCTGGTCCTCGGTATAGACCTGCAGCGAATAGGCATCGTTGGGTTGCACATGCGGACCGGCATTAAGCAGCGCATAAGGCAGGCCGAGAAGGGTCATCTCGACTACCTGAACGGTCCCGGCTGGCGCGCTCGGCGCTCCTTCGGGCACGCGGATCACGTTGTCCACATGGCTGTCCGGGAAGGTGGCGGCATAGAATTCCGCCGCCGCTTCAGCCTCGGTATCGAACCAGAGGAACACAGCCGCCTTTCGTTTCGTCATCGTCTTTCTCCTTTCAAGGGGCAGTTTCGACAGTGCATCGGAGCGTCACGCCGGTATCTGCGGGAGCCGTCCGACACCCGGTCAGAACTGCTGCCCGTCAATTAGCCAGACCTTGCATTTATCACAGTTCAGGCACTGTCCTCGAATATCGGGGTAAAGCCGCCCCACATCATGCGCTTGCCATCGAAGGGCATGTCCATGTCCTGCCAGCGCGGGTCGGTCTGCATGCTGGCGCCGCATTTGTCATGCGTTTCCTTGTCCGGCCAGATCATCCACGAAAAGCAGACGGACTCACCGTCCTCCAGGGCCACCGCGCGATTGAAATCGGTGTGTTTGCCTTCGGGAATCTGATCGCCCCAAGTTTCCATGATCTGCAAGGCTCCGTACTCCCTGAAAAGCGGCCAGGCCTTGCGGGCGCTTGCGATATAAGCCTCCTTGTTCCCGTTCGGGACGGGGGTGAGGAATCCAGCAATATAGGTCATGTCGACTCTCCTTGTATGGCTTGAAGCTCCGCCATCCATGCGTCGAAACCGGGCGGCGGATTACCCGTGAAATCGGCCATTTGCGCGGCCAGTGCTCTCTGAAAGGCGGGCCGTTCCGTGCCCCGCGCAACATAGTCGGCGAGATTGGGGAAGGTTTCGATCAAGCCTTCGCCTTCGATGATCCGAAGAACGCTGACCATCATCAGGTCACCCGCGCTGAAGCGGCCCGTGAACCACTCTGCCGCCCCGAGCCGATCCGACGCCCCCTGCAACCGTTCCGCGATCCTCGTGTCAATCCCCGGCAAACGCGGCGCCGACCAGGTTTCGGTGGCCTCGAAGATCGTCGCCATGGAGCGATCCATGATTGGCGGCTCCAGTGTGTTTAGCGCGGCGAAAAGCCATTCAAGCGCGCGCGCGCGCCCGGCGGGGTACTTGGGCATGAGGCCGGGAAACCGTTCGGCGATATGCCAGACGATGGCGCCGCTTTCAAACAGCGTCAGGTCGCCCTCTTCGTAGGTTGGCACCTGCCCGAACGGTTGCAGAGCACGGTGCGCGGCCTCCTTCTGCTGCCCCTGCGGAAGGCAGCGAACGGAATAATTCTGACCGACCTCTTCCAGCGCCCAGCGAACACGCAGGTCACGGACCTGCCCCTTGGCGAAATCCGGTACCCAATCGAAGGCGGTGATCGTGATCGGGGCGTCCGCCTTAATCGGCATGGGACATCTCCGCCGGCCCCTTCTCGACCGCCTCAGCGCTCATCCACATGGGCTCCCAGATATGTCCGTCAGGATCGGCAAAGCTGCGGCCGTACATGAACCCGTGCTCCTGCACCGGACAAGGATCGCCCGCGCCGCCCGCAGCCACAGCTGCGTCGGTGATGGCATCCACCGCCTCACGGTCCGCACGGCTGATACACAGCAGCACCTGCGCTTCGGTCGCGGGGTCGACCCGGCGCCGGTCGGTGAAGCTCGACCAGAATTCATGGGTCAGCAACATCACCCGGATCTCGTCCGATAAGACCATGCTCGCAGCGAGGTGATTGGTAAATCTGGTATCCTTGGTGAAACCGATCGCCTCGTAGAACGCCATGGAACGCTCGAGGTCTGCCACGGGCAGGTTTATGAAGATCATCTGTGACATCGCGTTACCTCCTGAGTCGCGTCGTCGATATGGACAGGGTACGAGAATGAGATTATAAAAAGCAACCATGAAGTTACAAAAAGAAACCAAATCGGCAAAAAACCCCCATGGCCGCTGGTACGGCGATGCCTGCGGAACGGCTTTCGGCCTTGAGCTTCTGGGAGAACGCTGGTCGCTTCTGATCGTGCGCGAATTGATGTTCGGGCCGCGGCGCTTCAGCGACATTCGCACAAACTTGCCAGGGATCAGTGCCAAGGTGTTGACCGAACGGCTCGCTGGGCTCGAAGCAAACGGCGTGGTCCTGCGCTCGACCGCGCCCGAACCTGCACCTGCACAGCTCTACGGCCTGACCGAATGGGGCTACGCCGCGGAACCGATCATTCAGGAACTGGGCCGGTGGGCCGCCGCCTCACCGTTGCACGATCCAACGCTTCCCCTGTCACCGGCTTCCTTCATGCTGTCGCTGCGAACGATGCTCGATGCCGAGGTGGCGCGAGACTTGGAAGCGGAAGTGCTCTTTACCATCGGGACCGCGCAATTCACCGCCCGGCTTGCCAACGGTGCGATGCCCGTAACGCGTGGTGATGCGAGAGAACCCGACTTGCGGTTCGAAGCCCCCGCCGCTCCCTCCCTTGCGGCGGTCTTCTATGGTGGAGCGGCCCCCGAACCGGTTAGTGTGCAGATCACGGGCGCCCCGGACATGGTTCGCACGTTCATTTCATGCTTCAATCTACCCCCCAAGCACGACCCCGCATAAATGCCAAATGTGTAAGGTGCGGTTGCTCGCGGGACATCCCGTTCGTTAATTATAGCTTCTCTCTGAGCGCTTCGTAAGGCGTCTTGGGTGTGCTTTTTGTAAACTGGATTGGGCGTCCCACGATAAGTGTCGCCCTCGATGCCGCGTCGGGGGCCACACTGGGCTTGGGCATCACACTTGATGGTCGATGTGCGCTACGACCTAACCGATATACGGGCTATCGTTTTCCTGCATGACGTGGAAGGTGTCAAAAAACCCGCTGATTTTTCCGGCGAAGTCTGAATGTATGCGGGGCGGGTCGAGGGTGGGACTGATGCGCTTGCCGACCGTTCTCCTCGGCCCGGGTCAATCCGGAGTCGCATACCAAATGATGTCCGTGAAGCCATTTTAGAGTTCGCGCTCGACCACGAAGATCTGACGCCGTGCGAACTGGCGGTCAAATACACCGACGAAAAGCGGAATTTTGCCTCCGGGTCATCAGCATATCGTATCCTCAAAGCCGAAGGTCTGATCACGGCACCAGCCCATGTGGTGATCAAGGCGGCTGACGAGTTCCACGACAAGGCCAACCGCCCGAAGGAGCTCTACTCTCGGTAAATTGCTACGTAATGGCCTGTCGGGCAAAGGCCTGACCGATGTTACCTATTTCAAAGCCATCGCTGGGGTTGGCTCTGTCGCCTACGAAATCGCCTGATCCGTTTTCTTACCTGACTCGCGGGCACAAGAAAGGAATCTGTCAAACAGCTCGACGAAGTGCAAGCGTGCCCCGGGGTCCTGTCAACTTATCTCTGATCAAGCGTCGGCATCCGAAGCAGAAGCTGTCCCGTTGTTTGAGCGAACAACTTGGTGCCATCGTCCGCACACCGCACCACCACGGCCCGCTCGCGTTGCATGAGTTGAACGTCGCCTACGGAGCCATCGCAAGCCTCGACAAGGCTAAATATCAGTGACCCGTTCTCGGTGTTTCGGCCCTGTACTGTGCCGGTGTCCTCACCGGTCAGGAACCAGCTGCCGTCGTCTGCGAAGGCCGCCGCTGTCACGATGCCCTTGCTCGTATTGATGGCACGGGTGCGGAGCACTTCGCCTTCGCCGCCGCTCTGCACCAATTTCGCGTGTCCGGTGGGGTCCCGCTCTATCCGGATCATCCCGTCACTGCTTTGGGCCAACAGCGTGGGGTCCTCCGAGGGCGTGAAATCAAGCATATCTTTCAAGCCGAGCCCGGACGTGATCGTATTGTCCCACACCCGCAGGACCCCGTCGCCCGAGGTGGTGACACGCCAGCGACTGTCGCGCGCAGTGGCTAGTCGGCTCCAGCCCGTGGCGTGGCCGTAATAGGCGCCGGCCAGCGCGCCGCTGTCGCGGGCGTGAAGCAAGACGCCTTGCGTGGTGTCCCCGACAGCGGTCGCGACAAGGTCGCTGTCTTTCAGAAAGGTCTCGTCCACAGCGATGCGGCCCTTCAGCTCCGCACGGCTGCGCCAATCTTCGGTGCTGACGAGGAGCGTGGGCGCGGAAGAGCCCCAGAGTTCGATCGCGAGATCTTGGCCATCGGGAGAAAAGACCATCCGCAAGACCCTGTCCTCGACCTTGTGCAGCAGGGTTCCGTCCGTTGCCGCGTAAATGCCGGCGCTGTGCTCTGACCAGGCAACCGCCACCTGCGTGCCATCGGGCGAGAACACGACAAGCTCTGCCCGCGCGGTGCCCGTCGGACCCTCCAGCCGGGTGATCGGGCTGCGCGTTATCGGGTCGATCAGGCTGACCGCGCCCGGGACGGGCTGGGCAACCGCTGAGAAATCCGGTGCGATGGCGTAGGCGTCGGAACGCGGGTCAGCATCGGGAAAGGAGGCCAGCACCTGGGCACTGTCGGCATCCAGCAGGGTGGGCGGGCCAAGCTCGGGAAAGAGCGCGAAGCGGGAGCCATCGGCGGACCATTGCACGTTCGCGACGTCGCCCTCATTTTCGAGCCGCGCGGTCCCTGTTTCGGCATCCAGTACGACCGCGCCGCCACCTTCCCGGGTGGCCAGGATTTCCGAGCCGTCGGGCCGGATCGCCAGGTGGCCCTTGAATCCATCTTCCAGACGGAAGCGTTCGGCCCAGCCGTCGGTGTCGGTGACCAACAGCATTCCCGTCCAGTCGACCGACACAAGGTAACTGGCATCGGGCGCAAAGCGTATCGTCTCGACCCGGTCGGCATGGGTGTCGATGGTGGTGTGCAAGCCTTCGAGGGCGGCCGCGTTCCAGCGTGCGGCCAACTGGTAGGCGGGCGGCAGCACGTCGGTCAGGTCGCGCCACGCGCGGTCGGCGGCCAGGGCGTCGCCGCGCGCACCGGCGATGCGGCCCAGTTCGATTCGCTGCCGCTCTTCGATGGACAATGCCTCGGGGCTGTCCTGACCGGCCCCGGACTGGTCCAGCAGCGCCTGGAAGGCGAGGGTTTGCCACTGTCCTTTCGGCAGGTCGCTTTCGGCGCCGGGGCCCCAGGGCGTCTCCGCTTCGATAGCGGCGATGACGGCGTCTTGGGGCACGTCGGGCTGGGGCACCTGCCAAAGGCGGGCCGGGCCGCGCCCCGAGGCGGTGGCGAACCATTGCCCGTCCGGCCCCGCGGCCATGCGGACACGCAGCCCGGCCGGGCCGTCGAAGGCCGCGATGGTGGCGCCGGTGGCGGGTTCCGACAGGTTGATCCGCCCGTCCCGCGACAGGGCCGCGACATGACCCGAGCCGGGTAGGAACGTCACCGCCTCGACCGGCGCGGCATGGGCGTCGAGCCGGGCCACAAGCTGGCCGGTCTGCGCGTTCCAGACCGACGCCGCGCCATTGCGGGCGCCGGTGGCCAGCAACGTGCCGGTCTCGTTCGTGGCGATGGCGGTGACCGGCGTGTCATGCGCCTGAAAGATCAGCAGGTCACTGCCGGTGTGACGCAGGACTTCGACCTCGCCCGTGGAAAGACCGACGAAGAAGCGGTCCCCCGAGGCAAGGTAGGCGATGGCGGGATCCTCGTCTGTGACGATCCGGTGGCGGCGCTCGCCGTTCCTGCGATACCACAGGCTCAACCCGGCCTCGTTCTCGCTGAGAAGATATTCGGGGTTGGTGCTGAAATACGAGCGGGCCACCGAGGTTTTGTCGCTGTGGGCGCTTTTCTGAAGGGTTGCGCCGTCCGCCGGATCAAGGATCACCCAGGCGCCGTCAAAGGACTGGTTCAGCTCGCGCGAGCGCATCCCCGCTACCAGTTCGGCGCCGTCGGGCGAGAACCCGACGCTGGTGGCGAACATGCCTTGCCGGACGCTGTGCGACCAGAGCGTTTCGCCGCTTTGAATATCGAGCAGCACGACATCCGAGCCCCCGGCCACCGCGACGCTGCGGCTGTCGGGAGAAAAGGCGATGGCTTGCACGCGCTCGCCGCGCGGGATGACGTCGTGGATTTGGTGTGGCGTGCAGCTTTCTGGGTCCATGAGATGGAGCGTGCCGTCCGCATCGCCCGCTGCAACCAACGCGCCGTCGCCCGAGAATGCGACCGCGTGGCCCGGCCCGTCGGTCAGGGTGCAGGGCTGGACGGTGGCTAGGTCCCAGAAGGTCACCGTGCCGTCGCGGGCGCCGGTGACCAGGCGCAGCGAGTCGGGACCGAAGGCCAGCGTGGTGCCGGCGGTGTCGTGCCCACTGATCGTGGCGATTATCCGTCCGCTGGCGGCATCGGAGATCGACACGTCCCCGGCATCGTCGAGCGCGGCGATCAGGGCGCCATCCGGCGACAGCGCGGTGCCGGTCAACCGCCGGCGGGGCATTTCGGGTGCGGCTTGCAGAACCTGCCCGTCCTGCGGGGACAGCACGACCATGCCGTGATCGGTGCCCAGAAGCAGCGCCTGGCCGCTGTCATCCGACGACACCGAACGTGCCGACCGCTCGGCCCGCCAGGCGATCTCGGGGTCGTCGTCCAGGCGCGCCACGATCACCTCGGCGGCGTCCGTGATAACCGCCAGCGCCCCAGTCGCGCCCAGAAGCGTCGCGCCGGTAACACGGCCCGCGTCACCCAGTTGCTGTCGGGCGGCGCGGGCGCCGGTGCTGTCATCCCACAGCGTCAGATAGCCGTCGCGCGAGACCGTCACCACCTGGCCCCGGTCCGGCAGGAACCGCGCGAAAACCGGCGGCGCGGTGGGCTCGACCAGTTCCAGCACCGAGCTCTCGCTTGCAAGGTTCCAGATCCGCGTGGTGTTGTCGTCGGAGGTCGAAGCCAGCCGGGTGCCGTCGGGTGAATGGAGCAGCTGCGTCACGGCCTGGTAATGGCCCGTCAGCGTGCGTTCCTGGCCGGTTTCGATATCGTGCAGCAGGATCTCGCCGCTGTCGCCCGCGGCGGCCAACCCGGTTCCATTGGGCGACAACGCCAGTGCGCGCACCGCGGTGCCGGGCATGGCGGTGGTGGCGACCGGGGCGCCGGTGGCCTGGTCGCGCAGCGCGATTGTGCCGTCCGGCGCGGCCGAGGCCGTCAGCCCGTCGGAGCCGGTTACGATCACGCTGACCGCATCGGTATGGGCGGGCACCGAGCCCGCTCGCATCGAAGCCAGATTCCGCGCCTGCGAAAAGAGCGCGCCACTGCGGGCGTCGCCCGAGCGGGCATAGGCCGAACCGAGGATCAACATTGCGTCCTGCGGCGCGCCGCCCAGGATCGCCTGGCGGCCCCGTTCAAGGAAAAGCTCGTTCAGGCGGCTGTTCGCGGTGGCCTCGTTTTCGGTGGCGCGGGCGCGTTCGAGTTCCGCCGTGTTGCGTTCGGCCTCGGCGATATCGGCGTTGCGCATGGCCAGCGCGCGCTGGTCGTTGGCCACCCAGGCGGCGCCCATGGCAAGACAGGTCAGCACCGCGAGGCTGGCCATGGCAAGTTGCTTGACCCGGCGGGCGCGTTTCTGGCGGCGTCCCGAACGGACGATGAAGTCGCGCTCATCCTCTGTCAGGTCGAAGCCGCCCTCGGTTTGGAGCGACTGTGCCTCGTCCAGGGCCCGGCCGGGCGGCAGCAGAAGCTGCGTGTCCCGCGACGCCTCTTCCCAGCGGCGCGCGGCATAGGCGAGGCGCGCGCGCATCCGCAAGAGCTCGCGGTCCCGTTCCAGCCACTCGACCAGCCGTGGCCAGGAGCGCAACAGCGCCTCGTGCGACATGGCGACAACAGGCGTGCCCGCGTCATTGGTGCCCGCCACGAAGAGCCGGGCGGCGGTGAAGGCATCGACGAATTCCCGCGCTGGCGTGTCCTCTGCAAAGCGGTCCAGCGCCGCCGGGCGCTTGGTGGCGGCGCGGCCATCCTGAAGGCCGGCATCGACCAACAGGCGCATCACGCGGGGCAGGGCGTCCTGTGCCGCCGGGCTAAGCGACTGAAAGATATCCTCGGCCCGGCGTCCCAGCGCCCCGGCCACGCCGCCGAGGCGGTCATAGGCCTCCCATGTCAGGGCGCCGTTCGGGGCGCGTTCGCGGTAGAGCTCTTCCAGCGTAAATTCCAGCAGTGGCAGGCTGTCGGGCTCTTCCGTGGCCACGTCGCGCAGCGTGTCGTCCAGCCGGGCGCCGGTGTCGGGATGTTCCTCGAAATGCAGCCCGGCGCGGCGGGCGGGCATGCGGATGATCTGGCCGATCTCGGCCGCCGTGGGCGCCGCGAGATCGTATTGGCCGGCCTCGCCCTTCAGCTCGGCCAGCGCGGGATAGGACATGGCGTGGTGATAGAAATCGCTGCGCAGCGTGGCCAGCACGAAGACCCGACCGGTCCGCGCCAGCGCCGCCATGGAAACCAGGAATGCTGTGCGCTCGGCATCGCTGATGGCGCTGTCCGAAAAGAGCTCTTCCAGCTGGTCGGCAAGAAGGACGAGGCGGGCTTGGGGTGGGGCCGAGACGATGGCCTGACGCGCGGTGTCGCGTTCCTCTTGCGGGGCACCCTGCATCCCGTCCAGCACTGTCTGCGCGTCGTCATAGGCCGCCGCCTGCGCCGCCTGTGACAACGCCCCCTTGATCAGCGGCGCGGTCGCGGACGGTGCATCGCGCAGCATCTGGCCCAGTTCCTTGACCGTTGTGCCGTCGCTGGTCAGTTCTGGCAGCGCATGGGGGGCGACAAGGGCTGTTGCGAAGGCGTCGAAGAGGTCGCCGCTGGCCGCACTGGGCCGAAAGATCGCGCGGCGCCAGAGGCCCACGCCCTCGATCACGCCCGGCTCGACCAGCAGGGGCAGCACGCCCGCGCGCACCAGGCTGGACTTGCCGCCGCCGCTGCGCCCCAGCACCAGCGCGAAGGCCTGGCCGCTGGCCGATTGCCGGCGTAGGTTGGCCAGCACCTGCGAAATCGCTTGGGTACGGCCATAAAAGACCGGCGCATGTTCGAACTCGAAGGTTTCCAGGCCCCGGAAAGGCGAGCCTTCCCAATCCGGCGCGTCGCCGGTGCCCAGGTCGGCCGCCATCGCCGCGGCGGCGTCGGGGTCGAGCCCCATGTCGCGCAGGCGGCGCTGGATCAGCTTGTCGAGATGCATCTCGAACGCGTCCTCGAACTCGGCACTGTTGCCGAAGGAATGGAACGCGGCCATCAGCGAGCCATCCTGATCGTGGAACCACTTCTGGATGAACCCGTCGAGTGCGCGCTTCTGGCGCAGGCGTTCCTCGGCCTCGACATCGTTGGCCAGGCTGATCAGCGGTTCGGACATCTTGCGATAGACCAGCAGGTCGGGCCGGCCCGTGCGCTTGAGGGCCTCGAAGGCGTCCTCGAACTCGAACTCGGTGCCGCTGTCGTACCGGGTGCCGTCGTCGCGGGTGATATGGGCGGGCAGGCGGGTGCCAAGCCGGGACCACAGCACACAGACCACGATATCGGTGGCCGACGGCTTTTCGATCTGGTCCTGAAAGGTGCTGGAGGCCAGTAGCGGCTCGTGTTCCCAGATCACCGGCGTGATCCGGGCCACCGGCGCGTAGCGGTCTGTCAGGCGCGCCAGCACCCTGTTGGCCAGCACGCGTTCCTCGTTGACGTCACCGGGCGAGGACAGAAAGATTTTCAGTTCGGGCCGCGCCTCGGCGCTGGTCGTGTCTTGCATGGTCCGTTTCCCGGGGTCAGAGGCTGAAGTCGATGCCGGCGGGCTGAACGAGCGACAGCAGCGCCTGGAAGGATTGCGTCACGCGCAGGGCCATGGCGTGGCCCGCGTCGCTTTCGACGTTCTCGATCTCGCCCGACGCGTCGTATTCCACGTCGATGGCACCAGTGCCCAGGATCTCGATCCGGATGGGCTTGCCCGTCGCGTTGTAGGTAAAGCGCATGACTTGGCCATCCTGGTCGATGATCCGGTCAATCCGGTCCTCGCGGGAATATTCCAGTTCGACGGTTCGCCCATTGTCGTCCGAAGCTTTGACGAGGTTGCCGCGGTAGTCATAGCTGTATTCCGAGCGGGTTGTGCGCTCGGTGCGCTCGTCAAAGGTTTCGACGGAGGCAATCTTGTCGCTGCGCGGATCGTAGGTCAGCCGGGTCTCGACGCCATCCTGCCGCTTCATCGTCATCTGGCAGCGGTCGTTATAGTCGAACTCGGCCATCCGGTCGCCGCGCCGCTTCAGCGTGGGCTGGCCGCAGGCGTGATAGCGCCATTCGGACTCTACCCCGTTCTGCGCGATCAGCTGGCGGGAGGTGTATTGTTTGCCAAAGGCGTCGGCGCTGATCTCCCATTCCTCGCGGCGGGTGCGGGATGGGGTCTCGGCATCGCCGGAGGCGTAGGTCCGTGTTTCGGTGTAGTAGCTTTCCACGACATCGGAATCGCGGATGGGCAGGTCGCCGTAGTCGTAGCGCGTCATCGTGCCGTTACGCTCCACGGTGCGGGCGACGTGGCTGTCGTCCGTGTAGCCGATGCGATAGCTACTATCGTCGGTGTAGAG
Source organism: Roseovarius confluentis (assembly GCF_002917925.1). Taxonomy (GTDB): domain Bacteria; phylum Pseudomonadota; class Alphaproteobacteria; order Rhodobacterales; family Rhodobacteraceae; genus Roseovarius; species Roseovarius confluentis. The sequence continues at coordinate 197,589 of NZ_PPFE01000003.1, forward strand.
AATGGCCGTCATGTTGTCGCGCTCATCGTAGTCGAAGCGATAGACGTTGCCTGCCATGTCCCGGCTGCGGATCAGCCGGCCATCGGTATCATAGTTGTATTCGGTGTAAGCTGCCTCGTCGCCTTTGCCCTGGCGCAGGGAAAGAATCCGGCCTTTGGAATCGGTTTCCGCCCGGAACGGGTCGAAACCAACGGGAATGATCTCGCGCAGGTGTCCCTTGGCGTCATAGCGAAGGCGGAAATGATAGGGCTCGCCGTCATTCGTGCTGGCCCGTTCCTCGATCAGGTTTCCCTGCAGGTCGAAGCGCATCATCTTTCGGTTCGACCGATAGTAATAGCCGGCGGTTTCGCGGGTGATGACCGCGCCGGCCTCGCCCATGTCGCGCGAGCGCAGCTCGGTGCCGACGGGGATGTCGGCTGCGGGAACCAGCCCACGCTGCAGCAGGTCTCGGTAGCGCGTCCGGCGCGTTTCGGAATCGCGGGCCAGCATGCTGCGGGCGGCGCGGGCGGCATTGTCCGAGGCAAAACGTCCGGTCCGCTCGTAGGCGGCGAGCATCGTGTCCAGCATCGCGTCGAGGTCGGTATTGGAGCGGTATGGCGACGAGAAGATCTTGGTTGAGCCAGACCCGATATAGGTCAACTCCACGCTGCCATCTCCGAGAATCTGCAACCGGGTCTCCAGTTCGGAGCCCCAGCCGGAGCCGAACCATCCGCTGCCCGAGGCGCGTGAATTGTAGGTTCGCGTCAAACTGTAGGCCCCGTCCCCGAGGTAAATATCGGTGTAGCTGATGTAGAAATTGCCGTTTTTCAGGTTCACTCCGGCTTGCGCCAGCGTGGCGCCAAGGGCGATCAGAAAGGAGGCGGCAAACGATAATAGTTTTAACTTCATACTAACTTTCCCCGGCGAGAAAACGATTTGCACCTTGGGGACCCCGACCGGAACTTGCATGGCAAATGCGGATCGTGTCAATGTCCGCTTCGATTTTTAACGAAAACGGTGCGGTGCGCACCGATGCAGGAACGATGACGGGCCAAGCCGCAGGGATCACGATCGGGGTGACCGGACACAGGCCGAACCGGCTGCCCGCGGGATGGGAGTCCGCGTTGGCGCCCGCACTCGGCGCATTGCTGGACCAGGTGCGGCCGCAGGGCGGATTCGAACTGCTGACCGGGCTTGCGGCCGGGACCGACAGCGCGGCCGCCCGCGCCGCACGGGACCGGGTCGGGCGCGTGCATGCGGTGCTGCCGTTTCCGGCTGCCGTCTATGCCGAGGATTTCGCGCAAAGCGCGGAACGCGACACGTTCGACGCGCTGCTGGCAGAGGCCGACCGGGTGACCGAACTGCCCGGCACACGTGACCGCGCGCAGGCGGCTTATGCGGCGCTCGGTGCGTACCTGGTGCGCCATGCCGATCTGCTGCTGGCGGTCTGGGACGGGCAGGCGGGCCGGGGCCCCGGCGGCACTGCGGACGTGATCGACCACATGCTCAAGGCCGGCCGTCCGGTCCTGCATCTGCGCCCCGGCGCGCCGGCCTCGGAGGCCACGCTGCTACACCTTGCGCCCGGGCAGACCCCGCCGCATGTCACCGAGCGGCCAGTCGCCAGCCTGTCGCCCGCCGATTTCCAGGCGCTGCTGTCCGCCTCCGCCGGGACCTGAACGCTTCACCTCATTGCACCGACCAGAGCCGCCGATGACCAACGCCAACGCTGTTTCCCTGTCCGCCAGAAACCTCGTCATCTGGGCCGTCGACACGTCCGATGACGACCCCATTCTGGCCTTTCTGCGCCAGGCCGTCGAAGGGCGGGGGTTCGTTGCCGTGGTGCGGTCCGCCTCCGCTGCCGAGGCAGGGAACGACCCGGCAGAGATGATCGCGCGGGCGGACTGCATCGTGGCGCCAAAGGGCTGGATGCCAGGCGAGGGCGGGTTGATGGATGCCGTGCCGACGCTGTTTCACGCGGCCCTTCATGCCGGGATCATGATGTTCGCCCGCGCGGGCGACGAGGACCCGGCGCAGATGCCCTGTTTCTGGCGCGGCATGATCGCCCAGAGCCGCCTGCCGCAATCCGATCCGCGCCAGTACCGCACCAACGCCGCCACCGGCATCGGCGCGCTGCTCGACAGCCTGACCGTCGTTACCGACGAGAAAGAGGCCGAGACCGGCTATGCCGCTTTCCAGACCTCGCGCGTGCCGGCTTTGATGCTGCGCCTCGAATACCAGTTGCTGATGTGGCTGACTGTCGGCCGAATTCCGCGCCGGTCCGAGCTGTTCCCGCGGGCGGGTGCCAGGAACCTCGCGCTGCAATCGGACAGCGAACTTGGCGTGTTCGACGTGGCCGGAGCGGCGGCCAAGACCGACCTCATGGCGAATGTCTATGCCCAGAAATACCGCTCGTCCTCGGTGGGCCGCTTCCTTTTGTCGGCCTTTGCCGCCATCGGCGCCGCGCTGATCGCGCTGCTCTATCCAGTTGCCCAAAGCCTGGCGTACGTGATCGAGATCGCCGCGACGATTTCCATCGTCGTCAGTTTCGTCATCGCCCGCAAGCAGGACTGGCAGGGCAACTGGCTACAACTGCGCTTTATCGCAGAGCGCCTGCGACTGGTGGACGGCCTGCCGCAGGTGTCGGGCGTTCTGCTGGCCGGCCGGCGCGACCGGATCGACGAGCAGACGGGCTGGCCCGAGCTGCTGATCGACCGGATCGCCCGGCAACGGCTGGATGTGGAAGCACTATGGGCACCGGGCTGGCAGGCGGAATTCCTGGAGCGGCTGAAGACGCTGACCCGCTCGCAGATCGACTATAACCGGGCCGTCGCCCACCAGCTGTCGCGGATGGACACGCGGCTGGGTGCCGTTGGGATCGTGTTCTTCGTGATGTCGATGAGCCTCGCGGCCACGGCGCTGACGCTCAACTTCACCGCGCCCGAACTGCTAGAGCAATTCCGCGTTCATATCGCCGCCGCGCTGGCGTTCTTCCCCGCCGCCGGTGCGGCACTTTTCGGCATCCGCGTGCAGCTGAACTTCAAGTTCGAGACAATCCGCGCGAAACAGGCATTGCAGCGGCTGGGCACGCTTGAGGACGATATGAAAGAGACCACCGACATCGCGCCGGTCGCGGCACTCGGCCTGTCCTGGCGCCTGGTCGATATTCTGAGCGGTGACCTGCAGGCTTGGAAAGGCGCCCAGACCGCGCGGGCCATGGACCTTCCCTGACCGCTCGCGGCGCGCCTTTGCGTTGACACGGGCGGCGCGGTGCGGTCGAAATCAACCGGAGCAGTCCGAGGAGCAGGCATGCAGACCACGAGCCAGACCGAGGCGGCCCCGGGCCGCGCCCGCGCGATCCTATCGCTGGACGGGGGCGGCGTGCGCGGCACCATATCCGTGGCGTTTCTCAAGCGCATCGAAGCGTTGCTGCGCGAGCGCGACGGCACGCCCGATGCCCGGCTGTGCGACTATTTCGATCTTGTCGGCGGCACCTCGACCGGCGCGATCATCGCCACGACGCTCAGCCTCGGCTACGAAGTGCGCGACATCGAGATCTTCTATCACGAGCTCGCCCCGCGCGTTTTCCAGAAGTCGCGCTTCCGCCTGATCGGGCTGCAGGCGGTGTTCAACGAGCGCAATCTGAAACGCGAGATCGCCACGGTCTGCGGTGACCGCACGCTGGGCACCGAGGACCTGAAAACGCTGGTCGCCATCGTGATGAAACGCATGGATACCGGCAGCGCGTGGATGTTGATGAACAACCCCGAAAGCGCGTTCTGGGAAACCCCCGCCGATGGCAGTTTCATCGGCAACAAGCATTATCGGCTGGGCGATCTTGTCCGCGCCTCGACAGCAGCACCGCATTACTTCGCCCCCGAGGCGATCTCGATCATCGACGCGGAGCCGCCCGGGCTTTTCGTCGATGGCGGGGTGACGCCGCACAACAATCCGGCGCTGGCGCTGATGCAGATGGCCTTCGTCAAGGGCTATGGCCTGAACTGGGCGCCGGGGACCGACAACCTTCTGATCGTGTCGGTGGGCACCGGCACGTTCCGCCCCACGCTCGATGCGGTGCGGGCTCGGCGTATGGCCGCGGCGGGGCTGGCGATCAAGGCGCTGGCCGGCATGATCTCGGACGCGGGCACGCACGTCATGACCCAGATGCAGATGCTCGGCTGCACTGACACACCATGGAAGATCAACTCGGAAATCGGCGACCTGCAGGACACGTCGCTGCTGCCCGAACCGCTGTTCACTTTCCAGCGTTACGACGCCCTGCTGGAGCATGACTGGCTTGAGCGCGAACTGGGCATCAAGCTTAGTGACCGGGCGCTTGAGACCGTGCGCAAGATGGAAGATCCAAGCGGAATTTCCCTGTGTCGCGAGATTGGTGAGGCTGCGGCTGAAAAGATGGTCAGTTCGGAGCATTTTCGTCTGCTCACAGGCAGGGCAAACGTCGAGACAAACACGGCGCGCACATAAAGCGATTGGAAGTCAAAGTCTGCCCAAAGGTGTCTCTTCATAAGGGACTTTTGCATTCATCCGGAGAGTGTAAGTAAAAGATCCGGTGTCACCAGAAGTTATGCCGCGGCGTTGAAGAGGCCGTCGATGAAGGCAATTTCGCTCATGACGCCTGGTTGCTTGTGATGGGCCCTTTGCATTGACCGTGATACCTCGCTCCGCAAGCATATCCCATATGTCCCGGTACGAAAACGGGTAGCGGCAGTACCAGCGCACCGCCCGCAGGACGACCTCGCGCAGAAACCTGTGCCGCTCGAACGGGTTACGCCGGATCATCGCTCCCTCCTTAGCTAGGGTAGAGAGTTCTCTGATGTCCCAACGGTTGATGCAACGGCCCCGCCTCATACGAAGCGAACGTGAATAAATCACGGCCTTGATTGCCCAATGTTTGAAAATCGCTAAGCGTGCCGGGAATTTCGGCAATACTGCCGAAGAATTAACACGTTGGCTTTGCCATTAAAGTACTTTTATATCATATGTTTATGAGGTGAAAATCTAACGCTGCCCAGCCACTCTAGCTCTCCCGCTAAAGGGTGCCTCTATACTTGTCGAATTCATGCGGTTCTGATTGCAAAGCCCAAATCCAGAACGCCTTCACCCATGGGCAAATAGAAATCCTGGTAATATATCGCCTCGCCAATCAGTGGGAATGACAGCACGTTCAGCACCGGAGAGATACCTCCGGCTGGAATGCCACAGCTCTGTGCTACGTGATCCGGAGTCGGCACAAAACTGAGTCGTTGGCGGACCTTTTGGGTCGGCGATTTGTATTTCGCCGCTATCAGTTTTTTGAAGTTGAGCCCATTCAACTTGTCCTGCGGCAATTCGAGAAACTCGGGGAATCTAGAAGTCAACGCGTAGAATTCCGAATAAACATTGATCCCGCCGCTTAGAGCGAAAATGCGGTCTATTTTTGTCACGCTACCGCCGGTCTCGCCTAGCTCTTCATTCCAAGGCCCCTGCTCGAAAATTTCTTTGCGCGATACGATCCGAGTGTGCAGTTCAAGATATTTGTCCGGGCTGTCCTGAGAGGCGACGTAGCGTATGTGCCATGGATCTGAGAGTCGACCATCGAGATCGACGACGACCGAACCGCTACCTCGACGGCGGTCGATAAGACCGTCGCTTGATAAACCGCGCAAAGCTCGCTGCACGGTGCCGAGACTGCACGGGGTATAACGCGCCAGTTCGGCCTCGGTAGGTAACCTCATGCCGGTCAGCCAAAAGCCTTCTGCAATGGCCAGAGTAAAGGCTTGTTTCAACCGCTCATGCTTGGGCTGATTGCTGTCATCGTTCCAGTATCGGTCAATGAAGTCTTCAGTATCATTTGGTTTCGATCGCAAAAATGTCCCTTTCTTCAGTGGGTTGGATGAATCTCATCAAATTATGACAGAGAAACATTGACCAGGCAAGATTACTATGATGTTTTTACTATATAGCGCTTTCCTGAAAACTGGATGGCTGCATTAATTTCTGGGAGGAGAAATCATGCTTAATAACTGGATCACTGCAGCGGCTACAGCTGCCGCAATTGCGGCGTGCGGCAGTGCCGTGTCGGCGTCGGAACGACTTTCCCTGTCCACCTGGGGCAGTCCGAAGCACTATCAGGTCGAACAATTCGTTCCCAAGTTCGAGGAACTGCTTGACGAAAAATCCGGCGGTGAATTTCGTCTTAAGACATTCGAGGCCGGCGAGATGCTGAAACAGCAATTTGTGGCCACGGCAATTCCGCAGGGGACAATGGATATCTCCCTGACCACTCTCGACAACTGGTCGGGCCGGATCTCGGACGTGGGCATCCTGACGACACCGCTGTGGGATCACTCGATGGAGTGGACGTTGGAGAACCTGAAGCCGGGCATGCCGGTCTTCGAGTACTTCAACGATCAACTGAAGGACGAGGGTGCTGTTCTTCTGGCTATGTTCGATATCGGCGCGCCGGTGGTCAGCACCAATTTCGCCATCGATGGGCCGGAAGCTCTAGAGGGTCGCTCGATCCGGGCCTATTCGAAGGGGTCTGCGGAACTTCTGCAATCCCTGGGTGCCGTGCCGACGATCTTGGGGGTAGGCGAGATTTATTCAGCTTTGCAGCGCGGTACGGTCGAGGGTGCAATGGGCGGCCTTGGCGGTGCCGTTGGACTGAAGCACTACGAGGTGACGTCGAACATGTTTGTACCGAATGGCGTCATGGGCACCCTGATCCACGCCTACGTCATGAACCGCGATAAGTTTGAGTCCATGTCGCCCGAGAACCAGGAAATCGTGATGGAAGCGGCGACTGAGGCGCGCGACCACATGCAGCAATACGCGATCGACGCGCTGGCGGATCTGCTGGACGAGGTGCGTGAGAACGGCAACGAAGTCACGGTCGTCGAGCCGGATAGCGAGATGTGGAACGCTTTCGCGGCACAGCTTGAATCACTGACGGACAAGGCGAAAGAGACCTATTCTCCCGAAGTGCAGGCAGTCGTTTCCGGCGCGGCAAACTGAATACGCAAGGCGGGCTGCAGGGCGGCCCGCCAACCCATCACCCAAGAATTTTACCCTTTTTGCGACCTTGCGGAGGTAAGGCCCATGATAAGACTCGCCCAGATGATCGGCTTAGGCATGACCTATGTCTCGCTGGCCCTGATGATATTGCTCAGCGTTCCAATTGCCTATGAAGCAATCGCGCGCGCCTTTGGCGCTCCAACGATTTGGGTCTTCGAAACCACGCTCTACGCATTCATTTTCCTTGGTTTCATGGGAAATGCGTTGGCAGTGAAGTCCGGTGCGCATTTTCGCGTCACTCTGCTTAAAGACGCAATGCCGCATCGTGCATGGCTCTTTAATCTGATCGCGGATCTTTCGACTTTGGCCTTTGCGCTGCTGATTATCGCCGCTGGAGCCTACTTCGTCGCCGACCTAGTCAAAAACGAAGTCGTCTCGGCCTCGCTTTTGGAGGTTCCGCTGTGGATTCCCGCGCTTGCGATCCCGCTCGGAGGCTTCGGTCTCTTCCTGCAAACTTTGGTGAAGGTCATGCAAGGCGACGGCGATCTCGACCTGCATCTGTCGGGGGACTGAACAATGCTTCAAGACTTCTTTTACGATTATGCCGGCTATATAGCGATCTTCCTGCTGTTCTCTTGCATGCTGCTGACCATCCCGGTCTTTGTGTCTATGGGGTTGGCGGCATTTGGCGCAGCCTTGCTGATTGAAGACCCGTTCCTGGCTTTCAAAACGCTGATCAACACGGCGTGGCAGGGGGCGTCGATCTTCGAACTCATTGCTCTGCCGCTGTTCATCTTTACCGGGACGATCATGCAGAGAACTGACGCAGGGCGCGACTTGTTCGAGGTGACGAAGGCCTGGGCCGGGTCGATCCCGAACTCGCTGGGCGTGGCGACGATCATCGCCTGCGGTATCTTCGCTGCAATCTCCGGCTCTTCCGTGGCAACTGCAGCCACCGTCGGACTGGTCGCCATACCGCTCTTGATCGAGGAGAAATATGGTGAGGCCCGCGCCGGCGGTTTCGTTGCCGGAGGCGGCACATTGGGCATCATTATCCCGCCGTCGATCCCGCTGATCCTTTACGGTGTTATCACCGAGACCTCGATCGGTCAGCTGTTCATCGGCGGCGTGATCCCCGGCATGATCATGATGACGCTGTTCATGGCCTACGTGTTCCTGTCGCGTCCCTCGGTTCGCATTGTGCACGACATTCCGTTCGAGGAACGAGTGAAGACGACCTTCAGTTCGCTGGGCGTGGTCATTCTGCCCGTGGTCATCATCGTGGCGATCTACACCGGCCTCTTCACCCCGACCGAGGTGGGCGCACTTAGCGTGATCTACGTGACCGTTCTGGGACTATTTCAGGGACGTCTGAACCTGAGAAAGCTCAAGGACGCGGCCTTGGCAGCTACCGCGACGACCTCGATGTTGTTCATGCTGATCGTCTTCGGCCAATACTTTGCGCACTTTCTGACGTTCGAACAGGTACCGCAATCGATAGCGTCGGCCATCATCGACAATGCAAGTGGTGTATGGGCGATTACTCTGATCATCCTGGCCTACATCGTTCTGGGCATGTTTCTAGAGAGCGCGGCGATGCTGCTTATCTCCATCCCGATCTTTTTTCCGGTCGCGATGGAGCTGGGCATGGACCCGGTAGCTTTCGGTATCTTTGCTGCCATTGCGATGGAGATCGCGCAGATATCGCCACCGATCGGCGTCAATCTTTTCACGATCCACGGCATTTCGAAGATCAACCTGTGGAAGCTGGCACGCGGTGCATTTCCGTTTCTCCTGATCCAGGTCGCGATGCTCTACCTCGTCTATTTTTTCCCGGAGGTTGTCACCTGGTTGCCGGGGCAGATGAAATAACAAACAGAACTAAAGGAGTGCAGTGATGCGCCTAACAGACGAAGAACAGGCCATGTTGGCCGGGGAGATGGGAAAGGCCCAGCAGTGGGCTATTGACCATCAGATCAAGGTAGGCGGGATGTTCGATGCCAAAGATCTGGTTCCCGTCAGCCAAGCCCATATGATGGGCGACCCCGAAGCGGTCGGTGAGGCCGGGGCGGATTTCCTCGAGGGGCTGGCCCGAGACGGTGCCAAAGCGAAAATTCCGACGATCACGGATCCGCGCGGCGTCGACCTGAGCTATTACGAGCCAATGGGTCAGACCGAAGAGATGGCCAGCCTTGAGCGCCGGATCATCGGTGCGCTGGAAAAGATGGGCGTGATGATGACCAACACGTGCATCAACTACCAGACGATCATGCCGCCGATCCGTGGCGATCACGTCGCCTTTGGCGATACTGGAGTGGTGATCTATGCCAATTCTGCCTGCGGAGCCCGGTCAAACTTCGAGGGCGGTCCTTCGGCGCTGGCCGCCGGCCTTACGGGTCGCACACCGCGCTACGGTCTACACCTCGATGAAAAGCGCCAAGCGACGCGCCGTCTGCGCGTCAGCGAACAGCCAAAGGGGCTGACCGATTGGGGTATCCTTGGCGCGGTCGCAGGCAAAACCGTCGGTTCCTACTGGGAAGTGCCGGTGATCGAGGGATTGGAAGTCGTGCCGACCTCGGACGAGATGAAGCACCTTGGCGCGGCGATGGCCAGCTATGGTTCAACTCCACTATTCCACTTGGCTGGGATAACGCCGGAGGCACCGACCCTTGAAGCGGTCGGCGGAGAAAAACTTACAACCGAGGTTCTGGACGCCGATGCCATGAACGCGATGCGCTCGCGCTTTGGAGGCAAGGGTGACAAGCTGGACGTGGTGGTATTCGCGGCACCGCAGCTGTCGCTCGTCGAGATGGAGCAGGTGGCCTCGCTTTGCAACGGCAAGAAGATGAAGGTTCCGCTGTTCGCTTGCGCCGCTCCGCAGGTCTATCCTGACGCACAGCGCATGGGCTTCGTGGAAAAGATTGAGAACGCGGGCGGCAAGGTTCTTGTCGGCACATGTTTCTACAACGGTTTCGCGCGCGAAGTGGGCGAGGCCAATGGCTGGAAGCGGCTGTTGAGTAACTCGGCCAAGATCGTGAACATTCTGGGCGGCTACGGCTACGAGCCGGCGCTCGCAAGCATGGAAGATTGCGTATCTTCCGCAATCGCAGGGGAGATCGTCTAATGATCGTGCTGAATTGCCATAAGGGTATCGGAGAGAGCGTGCAGGGCGAGGCGCTTGTTGCAAAGGATAATTTCTCGGCGCGCTATGATCTGGATAGGATCAAGGGTGTTTTCTCGCGGCCGGACCACGCGCTTGCCGGGCAGAGCTATGACGGCAAAATCCTTGTCATGAACACGTCGAAGGGCGGCGTCGCCTCGGCCTGGATGCTGCACGAGATGAAGGCCCGAGGGGTCACGCCCAAGGCGATCCTGTTCAACACCGCCAACACGATCCTCGCTCAGGGCGCGGCGCTGGCCGGGTTGACCATGTGTGACCGGTTCGAGAGAGGCGACGTCACGGATTTGATTCAGAACGGTGATGTGCTGGAAATTGATCCCGAGGCCGGAACGGTGACGATTACCAACAGGGATTGAATTCTCCCGACACCCGTGGCTGGGGAATCCGAAGTGACATCACGTTACGTTTCGGTCCTCGCCACGGGATTGTTTCTGGCCGGCGAATAGCATCCGTCGCGGTGAGATGGGGCGGATATGCCTCGGTTGTATTCCGAGTCGTTCAGACATCTCGAAACGCCACGCTCGAACCGTGGCCGACAGACCTTTGAGGTCCGACGATTGACCCTATGAAGAGACTTTCCGTTCTACCCGCTGTGGAGTGGCTGCGTGCCAGCACTCGGTCTACTGTAAAGTCCGACATTCTGGCCGGGCTCACCAATGCGGCGATTGTTCTGCCGCAGGGCGTGGCCTTTGCCACGATTGCCGGGCTGCCGCCGGAATACGGACTTTATACTGCGATGGTGACCGCAGTTGTCGCGGCTCTATTCGGGTCTTCAATGGTGATGGTCTCGGGCCCGACGACCGCGATTTCCGCGCTGTTGTTCGCGACGCTGGACGGAATGGCAGAACCAGGCAGTGCGCGGTTCGTAGAACTCGCCCTGCTGCTGACCCTGCTCGTCGGAATCTTCCAAATCATGGCCGGTCTGGCGAGGCTCGGCGGGCTAGTGTCCTTCGTGTCTCATTCCGTGATCGTTGCTTTCACTGCCGCCGCTGCACTTTTGATCGGCGTGAGTCAGCTTGCGGGTGCTCTGGGCGTGTCGATCCAGAGTGGCGGCAACGTCGTCGAGCGGCTGGTGCGCTTGGCCGAGTCGACGCACGAGATGAACATTGTGGCGTTGTTGATTTCCGGCGCGACCTTCGTGACGGTCGCCGTTTTCCAGACTTTTCTGCCGCGCGCGCCAGGGTTCCTTATCGCGCTGTTTGTGGGTGCCGGTCTGGCTGCGACGATAGGTGCCGAGGAAAAGGGGGTCGAGATGCTGTCGGCAATCCCCGCTGCGCTGCCGAGTTTTTCGGCGCCGCATATCACTTGGGCGGACGTGGTGCTGCTGGCGCCCGGTGCCGCGGCCGTGGCGCTGGTAGGCTTGCTTGAGGCCATCTCGATAGGACGCACCTTTGCACTACGGCGGAGAGAGAGCTTCGCTCCGAACCAGGAGATCGTGGCGCAGGGACTGTCAAACACTGTTGGAAGCCTATTCCAGTGCTATGCGGGGTCGGGTTCCTTCACGCGTTCGGGTGTGAATGCGGAGGCCGGAGCGAAAACGCCGCTGTCGGCGATATCAGCGAGCCTGTTTTTGGCAGCAATCCTCGTAGCTTTCGGAGGCTACATGACGGTCATTCCGAAACCGGCGATGTCAGGTTTGATCCTGTATGTCGCGTGGCGGTTGATAGATCGCAAGGAGGTCCGCCATATCGTAACGAAATCACGGCCCGAAGCGGTAATCCTGGTGTTGACGCTGGCTTCGGGGCTGTTCCTGGAACTGGATTATGCGATCTATGTCGGAGTCATCGCTTCGCTTTCGGTGTTTATTTACGAGAGCGCGCATCCTTCGCTTCTGGTCAGCGCGCCGGTTGAGGCGGCCAACGGGCGCAGGAAGTTTCGAAATGCGGTTTTGCTGGGGTTGCCTGAATGCCCTCAGGTCGTGACCGTCCGGCTGGACGGTCCTCTTTATTTCGGATCGGTCGAGCATGTTAAGGCTGAGTGGAAAGCCATTCGCACACAACGCCCGGAGCAGAAGCACGTCATTTTTTACTTGAAGGGGGTCGGCAAGATAGACCTAGCAGGGGCGGATTTTCTGATACACGCGATCCGTGATACCCGCGGCCAGGGCGGTACGTTCCATATAGTTGCAATGTTTCCGCCCTTATTGGAATGCCTGCGTCGCTTTCACGTTATCGAGGAGATCGGCGAGGACCATCTACATATTTCCAAGGGGGATGCCCTGTCATCGGTTATAGTAGAGATATCTCCGTCAATCTGTGCTGTCTGCACCAAGCGGGTGTTTTCGGAATGTGACTACCTCCCGGGCGCAGAGTGAACTGTCACTGGGGAGTGAAAGAACTTGGGGGGCGCATGAAGGTGAAATCTCTCCGGATCAAGCCATGCCAAGTTCACGCTGTGCTGAACCCCAAAGCTCTCCACCGTCGCCGCTAAATCACCTTCTGCCGGATCGTGCGACGCCGGAAATGCAAAAGCTATAGGCCGAACTTGGAGCGCGTCACTCGTTTCGGGAGGCCGCTCTTATTATGGCGCAACTGCCCTTTGTCGCGCGACAGTGCTGTCTTGATACCTGGAAGCTGATCGCGGAATTCTTCACGTACGTTCCAGTGCACGCAGGCCGGACGTGCCTTCATCAGTCCTGCGCGCGCGATGCCGAAGGTAGGCGGAGCGCACCAAAGGCAAGATCCGAGTCAGATCGTAAAGTTATATATAGGTATCAAGGGAGGCTGGCCGATTCGCTCTGGTATATTCTCTGAAATTACGAATTTTCGTCTATTTAAGCTACATCAAGGAGCTTTTTCGAGGGGGGGCGTGGCCGGAGTTTGTCAGTTTGCACGCACGAGTATCGCTTTAAAAAATTGCATATAACTTAAATTCTGCACAAATTTTGCCAGGCTTTGAGTTGGAAGGTGGTCGAAACCTATAAGAGTTTTGTGGGAATCGAATAATACTATATAGAAGAAGGAAAAGGAGACGATCGTATGCAGGAAGCTGAAGTGCGGGGGCGTCGCAAGGCCAAGTATAAACTGGCAAGTGAAATCCTTCTTGATCAGATCGAAAAAGGAGATCTGCGGCCGGGCGATCAGCTTCCGTCCGAAGGTCAGCTGGTGGCGCAGCTTGGATACAGTCTCGGTACTATACAGCACGCGTTGAGGCATTTGTCGGCAATGGGTGCCGTAGTGCGCGTGCATGGGTCCGGAACCTTCGTGTCTGGCGTCCGTCCTCCGGATGAACATCTGCGTCACTTCCGATTCAGGTCGGAAGAAAATGGCGACCTGTTGCCGGTTTTCTTCGAAACCGAGAGCATCGAGCACACAGAGGCGCAAGGCCCGTGGTCCCGTTTTCTGCAGAGCGAGTCAAAAGGATACGTCAAAATCCAGAGGCTGATAAGCGTCAACCGTGAGTTTGAAATTTTCAGTGAGCTTTACCTGCCTGCCTCGCGGTTTCCTGATCTTCTGGCGATGGAGCCGTCAGATCTCGATGGGGTCTCAGTGCGCGACTTGCTTGCCGACAAGCTGAATACGCCCACGGTGCATACTGAGCAAACGATGCTTTGCGGCACATTTCCCCCAAGGGTCACACGACGGATCAACATGCCTTTCGGTGTGACCGGTCTGACTCTGACGATCCGCAGCGAAACGTTTCGTCAGACGCCAGTTATCTGGCAGCGCGCCTTTGTTCCCCCGAGCGACCGAGAGATGGAATTTCTAGACACCGCGCCCAACCCGGCGCGGCGGAAGTAACCGCCGTGGACAAGGCGGGATTGAATAAAAGAAACGAATGTACACAACAGGGAGCTTTCCAATGTACTATCCTCCTCAAGAACGCCATCCCGCAGCATTGCGCACTTTCCGCCAGATGATCCGATCTGCCGTGGCGGTGGTCGCGACGAGCCTTGCGCTGAACGGTCCGGCCATAGCTGCCGACTTCCCGGAAATGACACTTAAGTTCGGCCATCCCTACAACGAGACGCATCCTCTGGCGCAGGGCGCTCAGCGTTTTGCCGATACGGTACAAGAGCGTAGCAATGGCAACATTACCGTTCAGGTGTTCCCGAATTCGACCATCGGGTCGTCCAAGGAGTTGGTCGAGGCGATGCGCGTCAACGTGGTAGACATCGCGCTGGTGCCGACGACCAACGTCGCCAGCTTCTACCCCAAACTCGACGTGTTTTATCTGCCCTTTGTGTTCCGCGATCGCGAGCATGCCTATGCTGTGTCGGACGGCGAGGTCGGCCAATCCATGTTCGAGGACATGAGAGAGAAGATCGGCATTCGAACCCTTGCCATGTACGAAAGCGGGTTTCGTACAATCACCACGCGCGACACCAAGGTCGAAGCACCTGAAGATATGCAGGGCATCAAGTTTCGTGTGATCAACAACCCGCTAAACGTCGCGACGTTCGATGCACTGGGCGCGAATTCAACCCCGATGCCGATATCGGAGGTTTTCACCGGCCTTCAACAGGGCACCGTGGATGGTCAGGACAATCCCGTCGGCAATGTCCGCGCTTTCGGCTTTGACAAGGTGCAGGGCAACATCACCCTTTCGAACCACCAGTGGGCCGGGATCATGTTCCTGATCAATGACGGCAAGTTTGCGGGCTTCGACGAAGCGACGCAGGAGCTGATCGCCAGCGTCGCCAAGGAGACCGAGGCCTGGGAGCGCGAAGAGATCAATCGTGTCGAGGGCGAGTTGCTTTCAGAAATGGAAGCGGACGGTATGGTCGTGACCCGTCTGACCCAAGAGCAGTCCCAAGCCTTTCAGGACAAGATGTCGGCTGTCTGGGAAGAGTACAGCGATCGCCTGGGCCAAGACCTGATCGACGCTGTGGTGAACGCAGAGTAAGCCGGTCCGCCGCTGGAAACACAGGAAGGATTGATTGAGATGAGCGGTCTGAAAACTCTCATGGACTCGACTGAAAAACTTCTGGCGGCGGCCTGCGTCCTGGCCTTTGCGGTAATGCTGGGGCTGGGGGTGCTGACTGTGTGGTACCGGTTCGTCATTCAGGACTCGCTTTCTTTTCCTGACGAGCTGATCCGGTATCTGTTCGTCTGGCTGGTCGCGTTGGGCACGGCCATCGGGTTGCGACGCAATATACACGCGGCCATCGGGGTGTTTGTGCAGCGCCTTCCGGCGCCCTTGATGCGCGGTGCACTTGTGTTCTCGTCGCTATGTGTGATCGGTTTCCTTGCGGTTGTTTTTTACACCGGCTGGCATGCGGCAGAGAGCGCCGCGAGCCAGATATCACCGGCGATGCAGATCCCGCTGATCTGGCTTTTCGCCGCGGCCCCGGCAGGAGCGGCCTTCGGCATCCTGTTCACGCTCGAACAGCTTGTAAAACAGGCAACCCTGCCCTTGGCCGACCTGTCGGCCGACGATCACTGACGCCGTCCCGCGGACGATCCAGGTAAAGGACCAGATCATGATTATCGCATCCATATTCGTAACGCTGGTCGTGTTGATGGTGCTGCGGGTGCCGATCGCGGTGGCACTCGGTCTGGCGACCGTGGCGGGCCTTCTGGTCAGCGGCATCAACCTAGAGATCGTCGCGCTCAAGATCGTGGGATCGAACGACTCTTTCCCCTTGCTGGCGATTCCCTTCTTCATCCTTGCCGGCGAGGTCATGTCCACCGGGGGCATGTCGCGGAGGCTGGTGAATTTTGCGCAGTCGCTGGTCGGTCACATGAGCGGCGGGCTGGGCGCGGTAGCGATCTTGGCATCGAGCTTCTTTGCTGCGCTGTCGGGCTCGAACGCGGCTACGGTCGCGGCCATCGGGGGCGTAATGAACGACCCGATGACGGAGAAAGGCTATCGCCCTGCCTTCATCGCGGCAACGATTGCCGCAGCGGGCGTGACGGGGATGATTATTCCACCGTCGATCCTGCTGATCCTTTACGGTGTGGTCACGGGCGTATCGATTTCCGACCTGTTCCTGGCCGGATTCCTGCCGGGGGTGCTGATCTGTATCAGCATGCTGATCCTGAACTACCTGATGACCAAGCGCGAACCGCAGATCGAGAAGGTTCCTTTCGAGGGCGGCGGGGCAGTGCTGGCGTCGTTCAAATCCGCCTTCTGGCCATTGATGATGCCGGTCATCATCCTGACCGGGATCTACGGCGGCGTTTTTACCCCGACCGAAGCCGCCATCGTGGCAGTGGCCTATGGGCTTGTCGTTGGCCTGGCCTTTCGCGAGCTGAAGGTGAAGGCGCTTTACAACGCGTTCTTCAAGGCGGTGCTGTCGTCGTCGGTCGTGATGTTCATCATGAACAGCGCGCATGTCTTTGCATGGTTGCTGACCATTAACCAGATCCCGCAGGGGATATCGCAGTACCTTGCGGAGACCGCGAGCACACAAGTCATCTATATCCTGTTCGTCAATATCTTCCTGCTGGTGGTGGGTTGCATGATGAACGCCGCCGCGGCGATCGTGATATTTACCTCAATTCTTTACCCGGCTGCGATGACCTTCGGGATCGATCCGCTGGTGTTCGGCATCATCATGGTGGTGAACCTGTCCATCGGGACCGTCACGCCGCCGTTGGGTGTCGACCTTTTCATAGCCTCGGCGATAACCGACGTGAAGATCGAGGATATCGTCCGCAATGTCTGGCCATTCATTTTGGTGCTGACCTTCGACTTGATGTTGATCAGCTATTACCCCCCCCTCTCGACCTTCCTTGTCGAGACCTTCGGCTAGATCGACGCCTCCCAAGCTCAACAGAACAAAAAGCAAAGGACGTAATCCATGTCTGCGACTGACTCTGCCACACCCTGGACCGACATGAACAGCGGGGTCGTGCGCGACGCGATTCCCCTCGATCAGCTCGGCGCCGCGTCAATCACACCTGACGGAGATTTCGAAGCAGGCTCCTACGCGTCCTTTACCCTGACTTACACGGCCGGGCTCTACGGTATCGACGACTCCGGCAGTCTGCGAATCTGTTTCCGGTTTGCATCGGACCAGAGCAATCCGCAGTTCGACGACCCGAAGGGGGCGAACTACACTGTGGTCGAGGCGTCGAATGGCGCTGTGCTGCAGGTCAGATGGGACCCCAAGGCCAATGTGCGTCCGTGGGACCGCACGCTCTGGATCAAGGTGGTCAAGGGGTACCTGACCGAAGGCGAAACCATTACCGTGCGGTTTGGTGTGACCGATCACGGTGGCCCGGGGATGCGGTTGCAGACATTCTGCGAGGACACGTTCGAGTTTCGCGTGTTGGCCGACCCGATCGCGACGTTCAATTTCCAGCCTCTACCGGTGCAGCCGATGATCGCGATCGTGCCCGGTGCGCCGGAACGGTATGTCGCCGTGCTTCCGACCCGGCGGCGCGTGGGGCAGGCATTTGCGTTGAAAATGAAGGGCGAGGATGCATGGGGCAACCCGTCCGACAAGTGCGATACGACGCTGACCATCGAGGCGGACGGCCAGATAGAAGGCCTGCCCGAAACGGTCAAAATGGCACGTGGCCAGCGGGCGACAGTGATCGACGGGCTGTCGGTAACAAATCCGGGCCGTGTTTCGGTCCGCCTGAAGGACGCGGAAGGCTCGGTGGTGGCCGAGACGAACCCCCTGCTGATCGAGGACACCGACCTGATCCATTTCTGGGGCGACATGCACGGCCAATCCGAGGAAACCATCGGCACGGGTTCGGCCGACCAGTATTTCAGCTTTGCCCGCGACTTGGCCTTTGTCGATGCCTGCGGGCATCAGGGCAACGACTTCCAGATCACGGATGCGTTCTGGTCTGAGCTTAATCGCCTAACCGCTACCTATGATCAGCCCGGCACCTACGTGGCGCTGCCGGGATACGAGTGGTCGGGGAACACGTCGCTCGGAGGGGACCGCAACGTCTATTTTCCGACTGACAACCGGACGATCCGACGCTCGTCCCACGCCCTGATCGAGGGCGGCGACGTAAACGGTTCGGACGCACTTACCTGCGAAGCACTGTTCGCGGACCTTGCCGACGCCGGTGAGTGGGACGTGGTGATGTATGCCCATTGTGGCGGCCGTTACGCGGACATCTCTGTTGCGCATGACGGGCGTTTCGAGCGGTCGGTCGAGGTGCATTCGTCGTGGGGTACGTTCGAGTGGATTCTGCATGACGCCTTCCGGCTGGGATATCGCGTGGGGGTCGTCACCAATTCTGACGGACACAAAGGAAGGCCGGGCGCCTCTTATCCCGGTGCCGGCAAGTTTGGAGCGATTGGCGGGTTGTCCTGTTTTCTGATGGACAAACTGGACCGCGAGACTTTGTTGGACTGCCAGCGCAAGCGTCATCACTACGGAACGACAGGTGGCGCAAACGGGCGAATGATTGTGGATCTTGAAGGCCGATTCACGGAAAATGGTCTGCTCTATCACGATGATCCATCGCTGTTTGAGAATGCTGAAGGGACCGTAGCGGATCGCGCGATGATGGGTGATATCGTGCACCTGCCTTCGGGCGAGATGGAACTGTTCGTTTCAATCGAAACAACGGCGCCAATTGAACGGGTCGACATCTTCAACGGTCTGGAACTCGCTGAGACGGTCCGGCCTTATGGCAAAGACGACCTAGGCCGTCGTATCCGGGTTCATTGGGAAGGGGCAGAGTATCGCGGGCGTTTCCGCGAGGTTATCTGGGATGGTTCAGCCGATGTCTCCGGCAACGCGGTCACCGATGCAACGCCACTAAATTTCCTGAACCGGGACAAGTCATTGGGAGTCGATGGAAATAGCTTGTCCTGGAAGGCTCTGACCACGGGGAACTACGGCGGATTTGACATATCGCTCGCCGACGAGGATTCGGGCAGCCTGAAGTTGCAGACGCCGCTGGTGTCCTTCGAACAGAAGATTGCCGAGATCGGATTGGAAGACACGATATATGACGTATCGGGCGAACTTCCGCGCTTCGTGAAAGTGTTCCGCCTGCCGGATGAAAGTTCCCACCGCGCGCTGAGCTTCGCCCGCAAGATCATGCTGAAAGACGATGGGGACAATCCAATCTATATCCGTCTCACGCAGGAAGACGGCACCCGTGCCTGGACCAGTCCAATCTATGTTTACAGGTAGTTGGCGGATTGCAGGTGAGATCGATGCCACAAGGCGCAGCAGACCGGAAGCAAGAAATCAGCCAAGTTTGGCGGCGGAAAATCTTGTCCAGCGTTCTCATCCCGCCTGCGAAGATCTGTGCATGGACATCGCATACCAAAAGTAAACGCAAACAGCCTGAAAGGTGCGGAGACTACAACGCAAAGCTTATTGTTTTGGCCAATGGCAAACTCCACGGGGCGCAATCATGAAATCGGCATCGGCGCGCGATAAAGACTCTATCCTTCCTCTCATCGAGTATGCAGCAACGTTTGAAAGCAGAAATGTACCCGAAGCCGTTTTGAAACATACGGCGGACCTCTTTACCGACACCATGGGGTGCATTCTTGCAGGCAGTAGCGCCAGAGGGATCAATGAATTACGGGAAACATTGGCCTTCTGGGGAGGAAGTGGCCACGCCACCGTTTTTTCGTTCGGGGAAAAAACCAGCCCTCTCTCTGCAGCGCTGATCAACTCGGCAATGGGTCACGCCAACGATTTCGATGATACACACGATGATGCTGTGAACCACGGCTGTGTCACCCTGGTTCCCGCACTTCTGGCTACGTGTGAAGTTTTGAAACCTCCAGAAAGCTTCGGCAAGCCGAGCTGGGTTCGTTCCAGAAAAATCAGCGGCCGAGAGTTTATTGCAGCGCTGGCCATAGGCTTGGATATCTCCAATCGGCTAGGCATGGCCTTTATCCGCCACCTTCATGTGGGCTGGCTTCCGACAACCCTATGGGGGCCATTCGCCTGCGCCGGTGCATGTGGACGATTGTTGAAACTTGACCGAGATTCAATGTCGAACGCGTTCGGCTTGGCGTACTCTCAAATTCATGCAAACAGACAGGGTTTGGTTGACGGAGTTCTGGCCAAGAGAATCCAACCCGGCTTCAGCTCTTCGGCCGGTGTTCAATCAGCATTCCTTGCTGCCGGTGGCATCACAGGAGCGAAGAATATCGTAGACGGTCAGTTTGGATTGCGAGAATTGTATGCGAACGGCCAATGTGACCCGACGCACTTGCTCGACCGCATAGGTCTCGATTTTGAGACCGCGAATGTCAGTGTGAAGCCATACCCCTGCTGCCGTTGCTCCCATCCAGTTATCGATGCGGCCCTCCATCTGAGCGCCAAGCATGGCTTCAAATGGCAAGATATCGAAAGTGGGACGATTTTCTTACCGCCTCAATCGATGGGCCAGATCGGTCACACCTTCGTCATTCGAGATAACCCCACAGTAGATGCTCAGTTCAGTGCGCAATACACGGCTGCACTGGCTTTCACGAAGGGTTGGCCGAAAATTGATGATTTCGAAAAGATTAAAATACTGGAAAGAAAAGATGTTATCGGTCTGGCCAAAAGGTTTTCCGTGGAAGAGTTTGAAATGGACGCCGCCAGCGTTGTTCCCGTTGAAATGGAAATCGTGCTTAAAAACGGAAGTAGTTTCCAAACGCGGATTGCAGAGACAAAAGGCAGTCCGGGCAACCCTCTCACGGAAGAAGAGCTGAACTTCAAGTTTCGCGACTGTCTATTTCAGTCTGCAAAAAGTTTTTCCAGTGCGGATTGCGATAGGATTCTGAGCTGTCTCAACAAAATCCTCGAATTCGACGACATCACTGATGTAATCGAGTTGTTTTGACGGGACTTTTGCATTCGCCCGAAGAGTGTAAGTGCAGGCCCTCGTGTCACCAGAAGTTATGCGGCGGCGTTGAAGAAGCCGCCGATGAAGGCGACTTCGCCAATACCGCCTGTTTGCTTGTGATGGATTTAGCCAAGTTTGATGGTCCGGATTGTTGCTATTTCGCTTAGCGTCGCTTTGTCAGCTCAGGCCCGAACTTCTGAACCCAGCGATACACTTTCGATCGATCAACTGTGATGCCGCATGCTCAACCTCAAAAGTCTGAGCTTGGTAAAACCGTTTTTTTATGCATCACTTCCCATAACTGGTCGGCTTGTCAAAATCCGGATCTCAGTTTCCTCGCCAGGTTTTAGTTACTCGTGCCGGTCAATCCTTCTGGTTGACCTGTAACAACGAACGTTAACCTGTTGGGATTAAGACGTTCACGGGCGACCCGATTGATCTCCTCCAATGTGACCGCGTTCAACTTGTCATTGCGGTTGGCGATGTATTCCGTGCCAAGGCCGTCCATCTGCATTCCAACGGCTATGTTGGCTATTGTTCCGTTCCCATCAAACCGAAGGGGATAGGCGCCCGTGAGATAGGTCTTGGCGTCTTCAAGTTCCTCTTCAGTGACGCCGTTCTCGCGCAAGCGCTTCCATTCGGCGGTGATAACTTCAACCGCCTCGGCCACACGGTCATTGGCGGACGCGACGCTGCCCATCCAGACCTGGGCATCATCCCGATCTGCGAGATAGGAATAGACGCCATAGGTCAGCCCCCTTTTTTCCCGGACTTCGGTCATCAGCCGGCTTTCAAAACCGCCGCCACCAAGAATGTGATTCAGGATGAAAGCCGCAAAGAAATCGGGGTCTTCCCGTTCCAGGCCGGGTTGGCCAAAGAGAGCGATAGACTGCGGGGTATCGTAATCCACCACCTTTATGCCACCTGGCAGGTTGAGCGTGGCGTCGTCGGGCAGCGGCGCGCCGGTTTCGGGCAGATCCGACAAGAGCTTATCGAGCAGCGCCGACAGTTCCTCGCTGGTGATGTCGCCCACGGCACTGACATAGAGCCGATCGCGTGCCATGGTTGCCGCGTGTGCTTCAACAATGTCGCTACGGGTCAGTGCAGATACGGTTTCAACAGTTCCATTTTCATCGCTGCCATAAGGATGGTCGCCGTAGACGAGTGAGGAAAAACTGTTGCCAGCAATTTCCTGAGGGTCCTTCGCATCCGACTGGATAATCGAGATGATCTGCGCGCGAACCCGCTCTATCGCTTCCTCGTCGAAGCGCGGATTGATGAGGGTATCGCGCAAAAGCGCCATCGAGGCTTCGCGATTTTCGGTCAGAAACCGGACTGACACCCCTAGCGAGTCGGGTCCCGCGTCATAGGAAAACGAGGTGGCCAACGTTTCGGTTGCACGGGAGAACGCCCGAGCGTCCAGGTCTCCGGCACCTTCCTCGAGAAGACCGGTCATCAGGTTGACGGCGCCACGTTTACCCGGCGCATCCAGCGACGTACCCCCGCGAAAGCGCAATTCGAGAGCGACGAAGGGAATCGAATGATCTTCGACCAACCACGCGTCGATACCGCCCGGTGTGGTAATCTCCTTGATATCTACTTCGGCGCTGGCCGGGAGCCCGGCCAGCAGAACGACAGCAGACAAGATGATTGCGGCAAGGCGGTTCATTGGGTCACCTCCTCTGCAGAAATGTAGCCGGTGACGGAATTGTTGTCCTGAGCGAACAGGTCACGTGCGGCTTTCATCACGTCCTCTTCCGTTACGGCCTGAAGGATATCGGGCCAAGACTGAATATCTTCGACCGTCAGCCCCTGAGTCAGGCCGCGACCATAGAGGTTGGCCAAGGAGCCGACATCGTCGCGCGCATAGATTTGCGCTGCGCGGATGCTGGTCTTGATCCGCTCGAGGCGTTCCGCGTTGAAGCCGTCTTCAAGAAAGGTGGTGATCACATCATCCATCGCCTGCTCGGCTTGTTCGAGGGTGAAGCCGGGTGCGGGTACGACCGTAAGATTGAACGTCGTGTCATCCAGCGCCGTGCCGCCGTAGTACGCTCCGGTATAGACAGCCGTGCGTGTGTCGAATTGGAGCTTCTCGTTAAGGATCGAGGTGGTGCCGTCGCCCAATACGTCGGCCAGGATGGTCAGGGCCGCCGCGGTCTTTTGGTCGCCAGAATCCCGCTCGGGAGCCAAGTAGGACCGTTGAAGGTATGGTTGCGCAACGCGAGCGTCCTGAAAGAGTATCCGTCGCTCGGCCAATTGGCGCGGCTCCTGCGGGCGGTTTCGTTCGGGCAGCGTCGGATTGGCCGGGATGGGTTCATAGTATTCCTGGGCAAGGTCGCGCACTTCGTCGGGCGTTACGTCTCCTGCAACAACAAGGATGGCGTTGTTGGGGGCGTAGTAGGTCTTGTAATAGTCCAGCGCGTCGGCAAGCGACAGATCAACCATCTCGTGCTGCCAGCCGATAATCGGAACGCCATAGCGGTGGTTGAGGTACTGTGCTGCGCCTTGCTGCTCACGGAACAGGGCGGATGGATTGTTTTCGATCCGTTGGTTGCGCTCTTCGATGATGACATCGCGCTCTGTCAGGATGTCTTCCTCGTCGAGCTGGAGGTTGACCATGCGGTCACTTTCCATCTTCATCATAAGCTCAAGCCGGTCGGCGGCCACGCGCTGAAAATAGGCGGTATAGTCATAGCTCGTAAACGCGTTGTCGGAACCCCCGTTGCGGGCAACGGTGGAAGAGAACTCTCCCGGTGCCATGTTCTTGGTTCCCTTGAACAGGAGATGCTCGAGAAAATGCGCCACGCCCGAGACCCCCGGGTTCTCATCAGCGGAGCCTGCGCGGTACCAAACCATGTGCATCACGACAGGTGCGCGGTGGTCCTCGATGACGACGACATCCATGCCGTTTTTCAGTGAAAACGTGGTGACCATGTCATCAGCTGCGGCCGATGCGGCAGACATAACGAAAAGGCACACGCCGGATAGCCAATTGCGCATGGGGGACTCCCTTAAAGAATGCGAACACATTGCAGGGTAGATACGCCGCCCACGAGACGATTCAACAGTTCTGACCTTGTTGTGAGCGGTCGGCTGGTGTCAGCGCCTTGTACCAGCCGGCGGATATGAGGGTGTGGGAACCCCGATCCGGCGCAAGCGAGTCGCCTCGGCGCTCGAATCCAGCCACTGGCGCTTATACGCGAGGTTATAGTCATCATTCCTGCCGATATTCAGGATGTTGACACGGCCGCGCTGGCGGCGGATCTCGACATCCTCGCGCGCGAGGGTCTGGCGGATGCCCGGCACGACGCCGAATCGGTTGGCATAGTTCACGAGGCCACCGTCGGCGCGTCCGATCCCGGTGTTGGCCAGCGCAGCGGGATTGCCACCAAGCGCGGCCACGCTGTCACCGCGCGGTGTGGGGTCGGTGATGTTGGTGCCGCCAGGCGTGGGTGCGGGCAAGGCGCGATAGCTATCAGGAGCCTGGAGAGGCTTTCCGGGGACGATGTTGAACTCTTCGGGTCCGTTGCCCGTGTTCTTGATCCGCGAAAGCGTGATGTCCCTGTCACGACCACCACAGGCGGAGACCGCCATCGCGAGGGTCAAGACCAAAATCGCCGGAAGTTTCATTGCCCACTCCTGCTCCGTTCCGTCAGACTTACCCTATTCGCTCCGGAACGTCACGCCGCCTTTTTACTGTCCGAGCTGAAGATTACCATGCCAAAGGCACCAATGAAAACCGCGATATCGGCTACGTTGAACGAGGTCGGGTTAGTGAAGCCGCAACATGACATGTTCAGGAAGTCCGCAACGGCGCCGTAGATAAGGCGGTCGATGACGTTGCCGAGAGCCCCCCCCACCAAAAGACCTGCCGAAATCTGCTGCCAGCGGCCATGCGGGTCGGTCCAGACCCACCACAAAACCGCCCCTACAATCACCAGAGCGACCACAATCCAGATCCAGGGGCTGGCCCCGGCGAAGGCGCCGAAGTTGATGCCGGTGTTCCAGGCCATTTCGAGGTTCAGATAGGGCGGCAGGACCTCGATCGAGCGCACTGTCTTGAGGTCCAGGATCTGGACGATCCAGTATTTAGTGATCTGATCGAGTACGAAAATGATACCCGCGACCCACGCAAGCGTGCGCATACTGCTCTCCTTCAAGGCCCGCTTGCATGTGCCGGCCGCTTATCGTTTCGGTTCTTAGTGCCGGAAATGGCGCATGCCGGTCAAGACCATGGCGAGCCCGGCCTCGTCGGCGGCGGCGATCACCTCGTCGTCACGCATAGAACCGCCCGGTTGGATTACTGCGGTCGCGCCGGCCTCGGCGGCTGTCAGCAAGCCGTCGGGAAAGGGAAAGAACGCGTCGGACGCCACCACGCTGCCCTGGGTGAGCGGCGCGGAGAGACCCAGCTCCGCAGCCATATCCTGCGATTTGCGGGCGGCGATGCGGCAACTGTCGACGCGGCTCATCTGGCCCGCGCCGACGCCCACGGTCGCGCCATCCTTGACGTAGACGATGGCGTTGGATTTCACGTGCTTGGCGACCTTCCAGGCGAACAGCATGTCAGCCATTTCCTGGTCCGACGGCGCGCGCTTGGTCACAACCTTGAGGTCGTCCGCCGACACCTGCCCGCTGTCCTTGTCCTGCATGAGGTAGCCGCCCGAGACCTGCTTGAGCATCAACGCGGCCTGGGCCGGGTCGGCAAGGCCATCGGTGGTGAGCAGGCGTAGGTTTTTCTTCGTGGCGAAAACAGCCCTGGCGTCGTCGTCGGCGCCAGGCGCGATCACCACTTCGGTGAAGATGCCGGCAATCTCTTCAGCGGTTGCGCCATCAAGCGGCTGGTTCAGCGCGATGATGCCGCCGAAGGCTGAAGTACGGTCGCAGTCAAAGGCGCGCATGTAAGCCTCTTTCAGCGTGCTGGCGCGGGCCACGCCGCAGGGGTTGGCGTGTTTGATGATGGCGCAGGCGGGGCCGTCGACGGGGGCGAACTCGCTGACCAGCTCAAACGCTGCGTCGGTGTCGTTGATGTTGTTGTAGCTGAGTTCCTTGCCCTGCACCTGTTGTGCCGTCGCGACGCCGGGACGGGCGGAGCCGTCGGTGTAGAACGCCGCACTTTGATGCGGGTTCTCGCCATAGCGCAGGGTTTGCGCCAGCTGTCCGGCCACGGCGCGGCGGCGCGGAGCGGTCTCGTTCAGGGCTCCGGCCATCCAGCCCGAGACGGCGGCATCATACGCGCCGGTGCGCGCATAGGCGTTGAGCGCCAGTTTTTGGCGGAAAGCATAGGTTGTCTGACCATCATGGGTGTCCAGCTCGGCCAGCAGGGCCTTGTAATCCTGAACATCCACGACGACGTTGACGAAGGCGTGGTTCTTGGCCGCCGCGCGGATCATGGCCGGGCCACCGATGTCGATATTCTCGATGCAGGTGTCATAGTCGGCGCCCTTGGCGACGGTTTCCTCGAACGGGTAGAGGTTCACCACCAGCAGGTCGATGGGGCCGATGCCGTGCTCGTCCATCGATGCCCGGTGGTCGTCATTGTCGCGCAGCGCCAGAAGCCCGCCATGCACCATCGGGTGGAGCGTCTTGACGCGTCCGTCCATCATTTCTGGAAAGCCCGTCACTTCGGCCACATCTTTTACGTCGAGTCCCGCGTCGCGCAGCGTTTTGGCGCTGCCGCCGGTGGACAGCAACTCCACATCGCGTTTGGCTAGCGCATGGCCCAAATCGACCAGACCGGTCTTGTCGGAAACGGAAAGCAGCGCGCGGCGCAGGGGGGCGAGATCGGTCATTGGGCAACCTGTCCTTGTGGCAGTCTATGGGTATCGTTCAACTGAGCGCCACTGGTTTTCGTCCGTCTTCTGCCAGATCGCGCACGCCGATCGGAGAGTCCTGCGGTTTGGCCAGTGACCACCTTGTGCGCGTCGCATACTCCATTGCGCGGCCGGATAGAACGATTTGTTTGGTCGCACGTGGCTTCAGCCTGCCGGATTCCAGATAAACGCTTGATTCTACGGACAGGCTGGTGCTGCCATCACCTCGGAAGATCCATATTTCACCGCTTTTCAACGCCATCGAGACGGCAGTTCCACCCATATCGACAGAGACATCGACATCGGGATGCAGGTGAAACCGGATGTCAAACGGAACGCCCCTTAGCTTCATCGCATCGATGGCACGATCAAAAAGCTTTTTGTCTGAGTCCTCCAAGGCAAGAAGCATATCCTCGCCCGCGATGCCGCGTCCGTCAAACGTCATTTCCAGCTTGCGCACGTGTGTAAGTCCGTATCCCCGGACATAACCGTCGTGACCGCCTTCGAATGTCAGGCCATCCGGCGCGTGGTTCACCCTGATCGGAACGTCCCGGGGGCCTTCGACCAGATAGTCCTGCTTTTGCGGTCCCTTCCCGAGGCGGCTGCTGGATTGGCCGTTAAGCACAAGGGTCGAATGTGACGGCGTGGCCCGTCCGGCGCGACGCCAGGCAGTACCGAAAGTGGCACCGCTACCGCAATTCACGATCAACGGCCGCCGCCCTGCCGTCAATTCAAACGCGAGTGTGGAGGCATGCGCGCTGGCAGACGCCTTCGCTTGGGGTGGAACGGCGGCGTCGATGATCAGGGAGCTGCGCCCCGCGCTGAGCCGAGCAAACCCCATGGACAGGCCGTTTGCATGGCGCCCTTTTATCTGGCTTGCCGCAAGCGCGGCATCGAGCCGACCGTCAATTCCCCGCCCTCCGCCGTGAAAGCAGGCAAGCCCGCCGTCGGCATGGCGAAGGGTGCGCAGCGTGGGGCTGATGCGTTCGATGGCCGTCCAGTGCGCGGGCAAGGGGTTTTGCCCGGCCTCGGTCAAGGTTTCGGCGGCCCAGGTCAGCAGCGTGAAGACTTCTAGCAGTTCTTCAGGGTTTCGGGTAGGCAGACCACCCTGTTCATCAATCTGACGCGCGCACTCACGGGCCAAGGCGACCGACGCCGGGACTACATTCGCCGATAACCCCTCAAGGGAAAGGCCGGCGTAGACAAGGCCGGTCAGAGCCTCGAACCGGGGAAGCCCGGGTGCGGTTGCACGCCAACGCCGCGAAAGGAACTGCGTTTGCTGCGAGAGCGATCGCAAAAATAGATCGGATTGCGCCTGTGTTCGACCCGACAGCAAAAAGATCGCATGATTGATCCAGCGGATGACGCGCCGCCCTGCAAGATCAGGTGTCCAGCCGGGGCCACGCCCGCGCCCATAAAGTTCGATCCAGCGCCAGAGCCAGTCTTGCGCACAGGAACGTGCCTTGGCATCCCCGGCCGCCGCAAGGTCGTCCAGCCATGTAAATCCATGTACTTCTCGGGAAAAGGCAGTGTCCGGAGGGTGGATATCCCACGGCGACTTTTCGGAGTCCCGCACAAGGGTGCCCGCAAACAGGAAGTTCCCGGCGCAAAGCTGCCGGCCCCGGGCGAAGCTGCCGATGGTACGTGGGTCGGGCTGTGACAGGAATGCAGTTATTCGGCCGCCGAACGTTGCCCGGCGAGCCGCCAGACGATTGAGCAGCCGCGTTACGCGCGGTATATCTTGATCGGGTGTCGACATCGGTTCCCAGCCTCGGCACGCTCTTTTTGGCGCTGTTTGGCAAGTATACTCTGCCCAGCAGCTCAAGTCACGGAGGAACGCGACAGGCTTGCCTAGTCCCGGTGCAGTACCGCGACATAAAACCCGTCCATTCCGCCAAGATCGGGCCAGTAGTCCGGTCGTAGGCGAAGGCCGCCTTCCTCGGTACGCCAGTCAGTCTCGATGCCGGGCAAGTCGAGCGCCGAGCGGTCTGTCTGCAGGCCGGAATGACGGGCAAGCGCGTCCTCGATCTGGACCTCACCTTCGTCCGGCAGAAGCGAGCAGGTGCAGAAGACCAGCCGGCCACCGGGCTTCAGAAGGGTAAGCGCGTGATCGATCATTTTCGCCTGCAATTCGATCAGCGCGCCGAACTCCGAGCCGTCCTTGGCGTAGGGCAGATCGGGATGGCGGCGGATCGTGCCTGTAGCGGAACACGGCGCATCGACAAGGATGGCGTCAAAAGGAGCCTGTTGGTACTCAAGAGCATCGCCAACGACCAGATCGGCGACAAGCTGGGTTCTGCTGAGATTTTCAGACACGCGTTCCATCCGCTTTTCCGAAATATCCAGCGCAGTGACTTGCGCGCCTGCCGCAGCGAGTTGCAGCGTCTTGCCGCCAGGTGCGGCACAGAGATCGAGAACGCGCTCACCCGCCTTTGGCGTGAGAATACGCGCGGGCATGGCGGCTGCAACGTCCTGCACCCACCAGGCGCCATCCGCAAAACCGGGAAGGGCAGAGACCTGACCCGGGTCCGTCAGTCGCAGTGAACCGCTCGGCAAAACCGCCGCGCCCAGTCGCTCGGCCCATTCGTGAGGGTCTTCGTCTGGTTTCAGTGTCAGGTCGACGGGGGCACCTGCAAACTGCGCATTTTCCATCGCCGCGACCGCACCGTTGCCCCACGCTTGGACGAGTGGCTCGCGCAACCAACCGGGCATGCGAGGGATGCGCAGGTCTTTCCAAGGCTTGCCGGCGTCGCCCGCCATCTGTCGCAGAATTGCATTTACCAGCCCGCGCAAGCGCTTGTAGCGTGGATGCGTTCCAACGAGCGAGACCAGTTCGTCCACCACGCCGTGTGCGTCCCCGCCCATGCAAAGTTCGACCGTGCCGAGGCGGAGGATGTTCATTACGTGCAGTTGCGGTGTCTTGCGCAACTGGCGGGCCAACAGACGGTCGGCCCGGTCGATACCGCGCAGCGTGTCGCTGGCCAGACGTAATGCGCGCGCGCGATCCGCAGGTGAAAGGCGCGAGAGCGGAGCGTTGAGCTCAGCCAGAAGGCGGCCTTCCCCCATGACCTTATCAAGCAGGGCCACGGCGGTACTGCGGGGGGTGGGCGAGGGCATGTCAGTTCCTTGGCCTTTGAACAGAACGCGCCTATATCAGGCGTACCCAGAGGAAGGAAGCCCGGCCATGACAGACGAAAGCAAGGACCTGCCCCCCGAAGCGAAACGCGCCTTGGCAGAGGCCGAGGAACGTCGCAAGGCGGCTGAAGAAATCAATATGCCGACCGAGTTGGGCGGGCGGAAAGGCCCCGAACCAGTGCGCTTCGGGGACTGGGAGAAGAAGGGCATTGCCATCGACTTCTGAGCAATACCCCGCCTAACACACTAACGCAGGTTTAGATCTGCATACTCTCCGGCGCCTTGGTCAGAGATGAAACGGACCGTGGAACCCTGAACCTTTACCGCCTGGCAGTTTGGACCAAGATTTCTCTGACCCCAGTATAGATCGCGACAGAAATAGCCCGATTTCCATTGCCAAGCACCTGTAACCGGGCGACCAAAAGCCTTTCCCTTGATTTGGCCGGAAGGCGTCACAGTAAGGTTGATACCAAGCCGGGTGAGGTTCCGATCAGCAACGACCGACAAGAATTCAGACTTATTGTCGATCTGGTCGAACTCCTCCGCGATGGCTGGTCCGCTGGCAAACGCAGCGATTAACGCAATAACAGTCAGGCGCATTTTCTGGCTCCCGTAACAAACAATATCTAATACGGGGCACTGGCGGGTCTGGATTAGTTTTCGTTCAACCCCAGTACGTCCAACATGTCGTATTCGCCTGGTTTGCGTCCCTGACCCCACAAAGCGGCCTTCAAGGCACCTCGGGCGAAGACAGCGCGGTCAGAAGCAACGTGACGCAGAATGATGCGTTCGCCCTCTGTCGCGAACATCACGTCATGCTCACCCACGATATCGCCGCCCCGAATGGCGGTGAAGCCGATATGACCAGGCTTGCGAGCGCCCGTAATGCCGTCGCGGCCCCGGTCGGCATTCTGTTCCAGCAATATTCCGCGCCCGTCGGCGGCCGCCTGTCCGAGCATGAGTGCGGTGCCAGAAGGCGCATCGACCTTCTTGTTGTGATGTGCCTCGATCACTTCGATATCGTAATCCTCGTCCAGGGCGGCGGCGACTTTCTTTGTCAGTTGAACGAGCAGGTTGACGCCAAGGCTCATGTTGCCAGCACGGATGATGGTCGCGTGCCGGCCGGCCGCGGAAATCTTTGAAAGATCGTCATTGGCAAGGCCGGTGGTGCCAATGACGTGAACGCATCGTGCCTGCGCTGCCAATGCTGCGAACTCGACCGTGGCTGTAGGCGCCGTGAAATCCAGCACGGCATGTGCTTTCGAAATTGTTTCCAGTGGATCGTCTGACACAAAAATGCCCACAGGCGCACCGCCCATCGCTTCGCCTATGTCTTTACCAATCCAGGCGTGACCGCTTCGTTCCAGCACGCCGATAAGTCGCGCGCGTTCCGAGGCTTGCACCGTCTCGATCAGCATTTGGCCCATGCGACCGGAGGCGCCCGTCACTACGATACCTGGCAGGTCGGTCATGTCATTCTCCGTCTTACTGTTTGCATTCCTTAACTCGGTGATCATCGCTTGGCAAAGCCATGCACAAGGCTTAGATGCATTCTTATGGCAAAGAACAAGTTCCATGATGGGCCCGGACCGTCGCAGCGGCAATTACGGGTTGGAGAGTTGATACGCCGGACGCTGGCCGATGTGCTTGCGCGCGGTGATATCCATGACCCCGACCTGAACCGTCTCTCGGTTACGGTGGGCGAGGTGCGCACATCGCCCGATCTGAAGGTGGCGACGGCATATGTTCTGCCTCTTGGCGGTCATGGCAAGTCCGACGTGCTGGAGCTTTTGGGTCGCAACAAGGGCGAGTTGCGCCGAATCATCGGCAAAAAGGTTGGTCTGAAATTCGCACCGGAATTGCGGTTCCGGCTGGATGAAACGTTCGACCAGCTTGATGAGACGCGGCGACTGTTCGCGCAGGACGCCGTACGGCGCGACGTCGAGAACTGAGCCAATGTGGCGCGTGGTGCTTTTGGGGATGACGCTGATGGCCGGGCCGGCTTCGGCCGTCGAGTGCCAGCAGATCAGCTATGACGGTGCGCGTTTTACCACCTGCAAGGTCGACGTGGGCAAAGACAATTTGCGCCTTTTTCTGAATGACCCGATGTCCGGTGACCCGTTAGGCAGCTTTTCCAGCGTGGAGCGCAATGTGCGCGGAGAGGGCGGCGAGCTTTTGTTCGCGATGAACGCGGGAATGTACCATCAGGACCGAAGCCCGGTCGGGTACTATGTCGAGAACGGTAAAGAAACGAAGCCATTGGTGATGCGGGACGGACCAGGGAACTTTGGTCTGTTGCCGAACGGGGTCTTCTGCATCCGGCCAAATCGCACGGACGTGTTCGAAACGCGACGCTTCGACCGGGACAAGCCCGACTGTAGTTTCGCAAGCCAGTCGGGGCCGATGCTGGTGATCGATGGCAAGCTGCATCCACGTTTTCTCAAAAACAGCGACAGCCTTTATGTGCGCAATGGCGTGGGCTCTTCTGCCGACGGACGCACGGTATGGTTCGTCATTTCCGAGGACAGGGTGAACTTTCATACCTTTGCCAAGGTTTTTCGTGATCTTCTGAAGACGCCGCAGGCGCTGTATTTTGATGGCAACATCTCGCGGCTATTTGCGCCTCAACTGGGGCGGCATGACGGCGGTTTCCCGATGGGGCCTATCGTAGGCGTTGTCGCCGATTGAGCGCCGCTTGACGAATTGACTTGCACGGGGTGCTGCGATACGCGGCGATCTTTACACAGGCTAAGGCAGGAAGGTCATGGGGCGCAAACGCAAGGGACGTGATATTTCGGGCTGGTTGATCGTGGACAAGCCGTCAGGCGTTACTTCGACCGCAGTGGTCAACAAGGTACGATGGGCGCTTCAGGCCAAAAAGGCTGGCCATGCAGGAACACTGGATCCCGATGCGACAGGTGTGCTTGCGGTGGCGCTGGGCGAGGCGACAAAAACCGTGCCGTTCATCACCGATGCGTTGAAAGCTTATCGATTTCTCGTGCGTTTGGGGCAGGCGACCAACACCGATGATGCGGAGGGTGAGGTTGTGGCCGAAAGCAGCGAACGGCCGAGCGATGAAGATATTAAGAGCGCGCTTTCCCGGTTCGTTGGTGACATCCAGCAGGTGCCGCCAAAATTCTCGGCGGTGAAGATCGATGGTGAAAGGGCCTACAAGCGCGCCCGGGAAGGTGAAGAGTTCGAAGTCTCGGCGCGACCGCTTTGGGTGGAGGAATTACTGCTGACCGACCGGCCGGATGCCGATACGGTCGAGCTGGAAATGATCTGTGGCAAAGGCGGCTACGTGCGGTCCATTGCGCGCGACCTTGGCGAGGCGCTGGGGTGCTACGGGCATGTCGCTAGCCTGCGGCGAATTTGGTCCGGCCCTTTCTGTACTGCGGATGGCGTGACGATGGAACAGGTTGAAGCGATGGCACACGATCCTGCGCTGGACGCCTATTTGCGGCCTTTGGAAGAAGGCCTGAGCGAGCTGCCGCGAGTCAGTTGCAATGAGATGAGCGCAGCCCGGCTAAGGCATGGCAATCCTGCTCCGGTGATTGGTGGCGATGTCGAATATGGTGGTGAATGCTGGGCCGCGCTGAAGGGCCAAGCCGTGGCGGTGGGGCACTTCAAGGGCGGTGACCTGTATCCCAGCCGGGTGTTCAACGTCGCCCCGATGGCGCAATGAAGCAAGCTGCTCACGATCCTGGTGGCAAGGTGCGCCTTCGCTTGCCAGACGGTGTTGTCGGTGAGGCGCAGTTTTCGGATTGCGGGCGATACCGGCAGTCCCTGACGCGAGACTGGACGCCGAAAGACGCAGACCCTCGCGCGGTGCTGTTTATCGGTATGAATCCATCGGTTGCAGATGAGTCTACCTCGGATCCTACATGTCATCGGGAACTGATGTTCGCACGCGATTGGGGGTTCACCCGCTACCTCAAAGGGAACGTGCTTGACTGGCGGGCAACCTCACCAAAGGATATTCCACACGATCCCGGTCTCGCGTGCAGCACGGACAACATTCCCGCGCTGGTCGAAATGGCTATGGATGCAGAGATGATTGTTCTGGCCTACGGCAAGCTGCACAATCGGTTTGCGCCGTTGGTGCACGAAGCGCTGTCTGCTGTTGCAGCAACGGGACAGCCGTTGAAATGCTTAGGATTGAACAAGGATGGCTCAGCCAAGCATCCGCTTTACCTGCGGAAGGATACGGCTCTGCAAGAGTTCCCGACGCCGTTTTGAATGGTGGTCGCTTCGAAACGAAAACGGGCGCTTTTTAAAAGCGCCCGTTTCCCGTTCTGACTAAATAGCGTCTTTACTGAGGCTCATCTTCCGGTGCATCCAGCGACAGCGCTACAAAGCGCGGTTCGCCAGCGCGACGCACCAAGAGGAGGATCGACTTGCGGCCCGCTTCGCGTGCATCATCGATTCGGGCTTCCAGGTCGGATATGCTGGACAGCTTTTGTTGGCCGGCCTCGGTGATGACATCACCGGCGCGCATGCCTTTCTCGTAGGCTTCCGACAGGTTGTCGATGTCCGACACGACGAGGCCGTTGGCGTTGTCGTCCAGCTCCAGTTGGCTGCGCAGTTCGTCGTCGAGCTGCGACAGTGTGAGGCCAAGAATTTCGGCTTCGGACGGCGCTTCGGTCTCGCCCGGCTGGGCCGCGGGAACGACGCCTTCAGCCGCTTCGCGGCGGCCAAGCGTGACGCGCAGGGTCTGGGTCTTGCCTTCGCGGAAGACCACGACGCGCACAGTCTTGCCCACGGCGGTGTTCCCGACCCGGCGGACCAGCCCGCGGGTATCCTCGACCTCGTAGCCGTCGAACTGCATGATCACGTCGCCCGCTTTCATACCGGCTTCTCCGGCAGGGCCTTCGGGAACGTCCGTCACCAACGCACCGGCGACCTCTTCGAGGCCCATCGCCTCGGCGACGTCGTCGGTGACGTCCTGAATGCGGACGCCGAGCCAGCCGCGGCGGGTTTCACCGAATTCCTGCAGTTGGTCGACCACGCGGGTCACGACGTTGGAGGCCATCGAGAAGCCGATGCCGATCGAGCCACCGTTGGGTGACAGGATCGCGGTATTGACGCCGACGACCTGGCCGTCGAGGTTGAAAAGCGGTCCACCCGAGTTGCCGCGGTTGATGGCGGCGTCGGTCTGGATGTAGTCGTCGTAGGTGCCCGAAAGTTCGCGGTTGCGGGCCGACACGATCCCGGCGGAAACCGAGAAGCCCTGACCGAGGGGGTTGCCCATGGCGATCACCCAATCGCCCACGCGGGCGGTGTCGCTGTCGGCAAAGCTGACGAAGGGCAGCGGTTCGTCCGCATCGACCTTGAGCAGGGCGATGTCGGTCTTGGGGTCGGTTCCGATCACCTCGGCTTCGAGCTCGCGACCCGAGAAGAACTCGATGATGATCTCGTCCGCGGTTTCGATCACGTGGTTGTTGGTGACGATGTAGCCGTCTTCGGAGATGACGAAGCCCGAGCCGAGCGCGGACGTGCGCCGGGGGCGGTTGCCCTCGCCGTTGTTCCGGTCTTGGAAATCGCGGAAGAAGTCCTCGAAGGGCGAGCCTTCGGGAACAATTGGTGACGGGCCGGTGCCCTGGGCTACGACGGTCGAGGTCGTGATGTTCACGACTGCGGGGCTAACCTCCTGCGCGAGGTCGGCAAAACTTTCGGGACGGGCATTGGCGCTGATCGCCTGTGCGATGATCAGGGCCGTTGCCAGCGCCGTGAGCCAGATCGCGCGGATCGCTCCAGGCGGCGTCATGGGTTGAGAGAGAGTTTGTGCTTTCACGCGGGACCACTCCTTGATCAGTATTTGGAATTCCGGGGCCTACCGCGTGCGCGCGCGCAGACCGCTCTGGACCTTATTTAGGCACGCTCAACGAGAACGCAAAATTCACAACACGATGTCACGCCCATGTGAACGCTTTGTCAACGGTGGTGCAAGCACCTTGCGTCACGCGCCCACCATTTTGGCGCACCAGACCAGGATTATGCCGAAGGCAAGTGCCGCGAGGCCGACCAGCCGCCTGTGTTCGTCCGGCAGGGTGCGCAGGGCCGCCAGCATCTGTTCCACAAGCGAAGGGGCCAGTGCGTACACCAGCCCCTCGACAATCAGCACGAGCCCGAAGGCCAGAAAGATCGTTCCGATCAATTTGTGACGTCCTCGTCGCCCGCGTTGTCTTCCGCGGCCTCCTCGGCGGCGCCTTCCCTTTCGGCTTCCGCCTCCTCGGCCTCTTCCGCCTCTTGCTGGGCGGCGTCCTCTTCAAGGCGCTGGCGTTCGCTTTCAGGCAGGTCGGGTGAAATCTCTGTCTCCGGTGCCATATCGCGGAGACGGTCGATGTCGATATCCTCGAGCGCAACCTGGCCCAAGCCATCGGCGCGCACAGCGTCGAACATCTGGCCCAAGAACTCGCTGTTCGGCGAAAAGACCAGCGTGGAGTTTTCCTCGTTCATTGAGCGTTCAAGCGCGGCGAGCGAGCGGTAGAAAGCGAAGAAGTCGGGATTGTTGCCGAAGGCTTCGGCATAGATCCGGTTCCGCTCGGCGTCGGCTTCACCGCGGGTGATCTCGGCCTCGCGTTCGGCGTTCGACACGGTTTCCACCACCGTCCGGTCGGCGGCGGCGCGGACGCGCTGGGCGGCCTCGTTACCGCGGGCGATCTCGTCGGCAGCCTCGCGTTCACGTTCGGCCCGCATCCGGGCGAAGGTGGCTTCGAGGTTTTGCTGCGGCAGATTGGTCTGCTTCAGTCGGACGTCGACGATTTCGAGCCCCAACCCGGCCGCGCTGGCGCGGGCCTGTTCAAGAATACGCACGGCAAGTTCGCGCCGTTGCGGCGACAGGATCGTGTCGGATGTCACCTGATCAGCGCCGAGAACCTCGCGGATTTGGGCGTTCAGAACAGAAGCGAGCCGATCTTCGGCAACGCGGGTACCGCCGATGCCGACGGCTTGCCGGAACTGAACCACATCTGCGATCCGGTAGCGGGTGAAGGCGTCGACCACGAGGCGGCGATCATCAGATGGCGTGACCTCGATCGCGTCGGTATCCAGCGACAGGATGCGGCGGTCATAGCGCACGACCTCTTGGATCACCGGGATCTTTATACCGATGCCCGGCTCTTCGACGACCTTTTTGATCTGGCCGAATTGCAGCACGAGCGCTTTTTCACGTTCGTCCACGATGTAGAGCGAGGACAGGATACCGATGATCGCAACGGCGAGGACGGGAAGTAGCAGAGCGGATTTACGCATCAGTTCGATCCTCCGTTGCCGGTCTGGTTGGAGCGGCGTAACTGGTCAAGGGGCAGGTAGGGCAATACGCCCTCGCCCGAGGCCCCGGTGGATTCGTCGAGCAGGATCTTGTCCATCCTGCCCAGCGTGCGTTCAACGGTTTCGAGGTAGAGGCGGCGCTGCGTCACTTCGGGTGCCTCGTTGAATTCCTGCGCCACGGCGATGAAGCGGCTGGCCTCACCGATGGCTTCGTTCACCACGCGGGCGCGGTAGCCCTCGGCCTGTTCGAGGATCTGCGCGGCCTCACCGCGAGCCTCGGCCAGAACGCGGTTGGCGTAGGCGTCTGCCAGACGTTGTAGGCGGTCACGTTCCTGTTCGGCGGCCTGAACCTCGCGGAAGGCGTCGATCACGTCACTCGGCGGATCGGCGGTGTCGAGGTTGACCCGGACGATGTTGATACCGCTTTCGTACTCGTCGAGCGTCGCTTGGATATTCTCCCGCGCGGTGTCGGCGATGAGACCCCGGTCACGGTTGAGAATCGGCGCCAGGTTGGTGGCCGCGATGATCTCGCGCATTACGGCCTCGGACACGGCCTGTACGGTCAATTGCGGATCGCGGATGTTGAACAGCAGCTTGGCTGGCTCATTGATGTTCCAAACGACTTGGAAGTCGATGTCGACAATATTGGCGTCGGTGGTCAGCATAAGGCCGTCACCGCCCGCGGAGCTGCCGCGTCTGCTGCCGATGTTCTCGGTCCGCTCGGAGGTGACATTGACCACTTCCGCGGTGACCAGCGGCCACGGCGCAAAGTTCAGACCGGGATCGCCGGTGGAGTAGTACTTGCCCAAAAAGAGTTCGACCGACTGTTCCTCGGGCTTGACGGTGTAGAAGCTGGCCGCACCCCAGAGCGCCACCGCGATCAGGGCGCCGATCACTATGGTGCCGCGCCCAAAGCCGGGGCCGCCGCCATCGCCGCCGCCGGCACCGTTGCCACGGCCCTTGCCGCCGCGCCCGCCCATCAGCACGCGCAGCTGATCCTGTCCGCGACGGACCAGTTCGTCGATCTCGGGAATCTGCGACCCGCCTTCGGGGGGGCGCCGGTTGTCATTGCCGCGGTTGCCGCGATCGTCGTCGTCGCTCCCGCCGCGGTTGCCACCATTGCCGCCGCCGCCCCAAGGACCGCCAGAATGTCCAGCCATATAATCTCTTCCCTCTATCCTAACGCGCAGAGCGCCATCCCTGTGTCATAACTGTGCACAACAGTCAAAAATTCAACCAGTGCGCATCGGGTCGCGCATCGTCACGATCTCTTCCGACATGGTCGGGTGCACGGCGACAGTGCGGTCGAAATCCGCTTTTGTCGCGCCCATCTTGATCGCGACGCCGGCCAACTGGATCATTTCGCCCGCGCCCGGTGCGACGATGTGGCAGCCCAATACCGTGTCAGTCTCCCTGGATACGACGAGTTTCATCAGAACGCGGTAGGGTTGATCCGCGAAGGCCGTGCGCATGGGGCGAAACGAGGTGCAGTAGACATGCACCGGCTCCTGCTCGCGGGCTTCGTCCTCGGTCATGCCGACGGTGCCGAATTCGGGCTGGGTGAACACCGCCGACGGGATCAGCTTGTGATCGACCGGCGTGGGGTTGTTGTTGAACACGGTCTCGACGAAAGCCATTCCCTCGCGGATGGCGACGGGGGTCAGGTTGACGCGGTTGGTCACATCGCCAATGGCATAGACCGAGGGCACGGCAGTCTGGCTGTATTCATCGACGACGATCTCGCCGCCGCGGCCGAGTTCGACGCCGATCTCCTCAAGCCCCATGTCTTTCGTGTTGGGGGCCCGGCCGGTGGCGAAGAGAACCTTGTCGAAGACCGCTTCCTTGCCGTTGGTCGCCTTGACCCAGATCGGGCCGTCGTGGTCCTCGGCAATGTCGTGGGCCTCGGGCTCGTTCGCGGGGGCACCCATGGACGCGTCGGACGAGGTGAGCGCGCCGCTGACGCTGTGATCTTCGGAGGCGGGGGCCATATCGACGATATTGGTGCCGAAATGCAGGTCGATGCCTTTTTCGCTCATGCCTTCAGCGATGATGCCGCGTGCCTCTTCGTCGAAGCCGCGCAGGATCTGGGCGCCGCGATAGTAAAGCGTCACGTCAACGCCAAGGCCCGCCAGAACGCAGGCGAATTCACACGCGATATAGCCGCCGCCGACGATCAGGATGGATTTGGGCAGGGTATCCATGTGGAAAAGGTCATCCGACACGATGCCGAGTTTGGCATTCGGCACTTCGGGCCGGACGGGGTGGCCGCCCGTGGCGATGAGGATGTGTTTCGCGGTGACGTTCTCCCCCGTGGACAGGGTGACGGTGTTGGCGTCCTTGAGGCGGGCGCGGGCATCATAGGTGGTGACGCCGGAATTGCTGAGCAAGCTACGGTAGACACCTTCGAGGCGGTCCAGTTCCCCGTGCAAACGGTCGCGGAAGCCGCACCAGTCGAAGTCGCCCAGCGACATGTCCCAGCCATAGGCGCGTGCTTCGTCGGGCAGGTTGGAAAATTCCGACGCGAAGACCATCAGCTTCTTTGGTACGCAGCCCCGGATGACGCAGGTGCCGCCATAGCGGTCGTCCTCGGCCAGGGCGACTTTGGCGCCGGTGGCGCTGGTCACCCGGGCCGCGCGGACACCGCCGGACCCGCCGCCAATCACGAAAAGGTCGTAGTCATACGGCATGTCGGTCGCCCTTTCAGTCCTGCAGGTCAGTGAAGAGGTTGTCCGTTTCGACGAAATCGAGTCGATCCTCGGCGACCGTGCCTTCGTTGATGTCTCGCGTCTCGACCCGGCCATCGCCGTAGCCGAGGATGACGACATCGCAGATGTCTATGAAAAGACCGTTCTCCACCACGCCGGGCATTTGGTTGAGAACCATTGAAAGCTGATGCGCATTGCCGATGCGGCCCAGATGCAGGTCGAGGATGTAATTGCCCTCGTCGGTGACGAAGGGGCTGTCGCCGTTCATACGCAGGGTGGCGTCTCGGCCCAAAACGTCCATCGAGATAAGCAATTCCTCGATCAGCGACTTCGTGGTCTGCCAACCAAACGGGATGACCTCGACCGGCAACGGAAAGGCACCGAGTTTCTCGACTTCCTTGCCGACATCGGCGATCACGATCATCTGGTCGGAGGCTGTGGCGACGATTTTTTCCTGTAGAAGAGCGCCGCCGCCACCCTTTATAAGATTGAGGTTGCCGTCGAATTCGTCTGCGCCATCGATGGTCACGTCTATCCACCTTGCCTCGTCAAGGCTGATAACCTCGATGCCGACTTCGCGCGCAAGCTCCGCGGTTCGTGTGGACGTAGGCACGCCCCGGATCTTGAGCCCGTCTTCACGCACGAGCTCTCCAAGGCAACGGACCATCCAAGCGGCTGTAGAGCCGGTTCCAAGACCAACGCGCATGCCGTCTTCCACATAGTCGACGGAGCGCTTTGCAGCTACAAACTTGGCCTTGTCGATCGGTGACAACTCTCCGGTCATGCGCAATTCTCCTGCAGGCGTGCATCTTTGCCCGCGTTATAGGGAGTTTGCGCGTCAGGGGCGAGGGGTCATTTCAAGACCCAGGAAGTACGCTTCTTACTGCGCGCGTATTGCGGCCAGATCGGGCGAGATGGTGGACGGCAAGGTCTTCGTGCCGGTAGATTCACCGCCGAAGATTACAATGACACCGGCAGCGAGGAGGAGGATGAACCCTGTTGTCTGCATTTCAATTCTCCATGTTCAAAGAGAACGTTTGAGGCCGTTTCCGGTTCCACATTGACGTGAGTCGGTTAACCTTAGATGAACGCCTGTAAACCTTTGGCGAATATCTGCGCGTCGACGTCGGTTTTGTGCGACACCAAGAGCACGGCGCAGCATAGTGATGGCTTGGGTAACAGCCCCGAATGCGCTAGGTATTGAGCTCATGTTTCTGTCTGTCTTCGATATGTTCAAGATCGGCATCGGTCCGTCCTCTTCACACACGATGGGGCCGATGGTGGCTGCCGCCAGATTTCTTGATCTGATGCGAGCGTCACCGTTCGAATTTCAAGGTCTGCGCGCCAGTTTGCACGGATCTCTGGCCTTCACCGGCGTCGGGCACGCGACGGACCGCGCGACGATCCTCGGCCTTGCCGGGTTTCGTCCCGAGAATTACGATAATGACAAGGCAGAGGCGGTTCTGGCGGATATCCGCGAGACCCACAGGGTGACACCGCCCGAGCTGCCTGCGCTTCATTTCTACCCCAAGGAAGACTTGAAATTCGACTTCGGACCCAATTTGCCGGGCCATGCCAACGGGATGATCCTGATGGCTACCGACAAACAGGGCGACGTGATTTTGCAAGAGACTTACTATTCGGTTGGCGGCGGATTTGTTCTTACCGCGGATGAACTGGCCGCCGGGCAGGACACCGACGATGGCCCACCTGTGCCCTATCCGTTCAAAAGTGCGGCCGAAATGCTGGAGATGGCCGAGACCAGCGGCAAGTCCATTGCCGAAATGAAAAAGGCAAACGAGATCTCGCGCGGAGGCTCTGAAAACCTGCGCAGCGGCGTGTCGCGCGTCTGGCAGGTCATGAACGATTGCATCGAGCGCGGGCTTGCGAATGACGGTATCCTGCCGGGCGGTTTGCAGGTGCGTCGCCGGTCCAAGGCAATACATCAGGCTCTGCTGGCAGAGCGCGGCACGAACCTGAACGCTCCGCACAAAATCAACGATTGGATCAGCATCTACGCGATGTCCGTCAATGAGGAAAATGCCGCCGGCGGTCAGGTCGTCACTGCGCCCACCAACGGGGCAGCGGGTGTGGTTCCTGCGGTGATCAAGTATTGGCTGGAACATGTGCCGGGCGCCAACGAGCGCGAAATCGAGACATTTCTTCTGACAGCCGCAGCGATTGGCGGACTCGTCAAGTTCAACGCGTCGATCAGCGGCGCGGAGGCAGGATGCCAGGCCGAAGTTGGTAGCGCGTCTGCCATGGGGGCTGCTGGGCTGGCCGCGGTTCTGGGTGGGACGCCCGCGCAGATAGAGAACGCCGCAGAGATCGCGCTTGAACATCACCTTGGCATGACATGCGACCCGGTGAAGGGGCTCGTCCAAGTGCCCTGCATTGAACGAAACGGGCTGGGTGCGATCAAGGCGGTGAGTGCCGCGAGTCTCGCACTGCGGGGCGACGGGGTGCATCTCGTGCCTCTGGATGCCTGTATTGAAACAATGCGCCAGACAGGTGCGGATATGAGCGAACGCTACAAAGAAACCTCATTGGGTGGCCTTGCCGTCAACGTACCGAACTGCTGATCGGAAACGGCGAGCGAAGTAGCGAACTTCTAGAAACTAGAAGCAGCTTCGTTTCTGACGCACAGTTAGCGTGATCCGCATGACGGAGACAGGTCAAATACTAAAAGGTGTCCTTGCCCGCGCCGCAATCTGTTAGGCCGACGGCGGCCATGTGGCGGCGCTCCGCATCAGAACCTCCGCCGTCGCTTCAAAAGCTGACGCGGGCAGGATCAAGAGCATCTTTGGCGCTGTAAACTGGAGCGAAATGGGGCCGGTCGCCTTGTTCGAGGTTCCGATCCGGCCGTCCGGAGTGAAGGTCAGACCGGCGATCGGCCACTCAAGCCCATCCGACAAGCCCTCGACAATACCCAAGGGAAAAAGCGAAACTGGTGTTTCCGGCGCAAGATCCAATGCAAAAGAAGGCGGGGCGACGAAGATGATATTGTTGCTACCCAGAAGTATGCAGCGGCGATGGGGATATCGAACCAGCGTATTGAGATTGGCCAAGTGGTGATCGATCCGCTGCCCAGTGAATCCCACTCCCAGGATCAACGGTGCATCGACATTACGGAGGCATTTTTCGAAGTCGGTGCTATCTTGCTCAGAGATGTGATGCAGGCGGTCATGTGGCAACGCCGCGCGCGTGTCATCACCTAGTGAATCGAAATCACCGATCACGGCAGAAGAAACCAGCCCAGCGGAACGTACGGCATCCGCACCGCCATCTGCGGCGACGATGTGGTCACCGATGGCCAAAGCCCGGATAAAGTCTGTTTCACCAAGCTGGCCGCCACCGACCAGTGTGACTGGGTGAGAATGCTCAACAATCAAGGTGAATTTCCATCATTAACCACTATTTTGGAAACAGGACACATTCTCGCCTCGAAATGATACGGTAAAATTCTAAGAATCGGGCCGCTTTCGACGCTGCCATCATGGTAAAAAATATGATTGCAGGCAAAGTAGAGCGAGCGAAAAAATGGTAAGCACAAGCAAAATTCTGACCGTATCCTACGGCACGTTTTCGTGCACTTTGGAAGGTTTCGACGATTCGTTCGAAACAATGAAGGCCATTGCAGAGTATTTTCGCGACTTGGCTGCCGACGACAGGTATTTCGGTGCGGAACCACCGAGCCCGGACGCCGAGATGCTTGCCCGCATTGCCGAGCGCGAGATTTCCCGCCGCGTCGAAGCACGCGAAGAGCAAGGAAAAATCCACCTCCGGGCCGATGAGGGACATGGCGTTGCCGAGGCTCTTACACATGCCGCGCCGGTCGCGGCACCTGCCGCCGCCGACGAAGCGCCCGAAACCAAGCCTGAACCGGCGAAGGAAAATGTAGGCTCCGAAACTGAGCTTGAAGCTCAGCAGCCAACCGAAGCATCCGAGACGACAGCTGACACTGTGGCCGAATCCGCGCCCAAATCCCCGGTGGAAGCGTCGGAGCTCGATACGCTGCCAGCGCGACTGCCTGAAGATGATGCCAAGGTGGCTCCCGCAGAACCCGACGCGTTCGAATTGGCCGCTGAAGCGCCAGAGCAGATAGAGTCCGAATCAAAAACATCAGGCGATGTCGAAACGGCCGGAAACGAACCAGTTCCTGAAGCCGAAGACGTAATGGCCGGAATCGAGATCAAAGACGAAGCAATCGCCGATGAGGAGATTGCGAATGCCGGGACCACCTGTTCCGCCCCCGACGTTACGCGAGACGTAGATCCGTCTTTGGAAAGTGTGGTCGGGAGTGAAGCTTCGCCGGAGTCTGAGACCAAAGGCGATGCATACGACGCGGACGTCGAGGCGTTCATCGCCGACGCGGCGGCGGACGAAGCCAGTTCTTCTGCGCCGGACCAACGTGAAGCCGGAACCAGCGCTGCGGGTGATTATGACCCCGAACCCGCAGAGGCCGAGGTCACGGGGTATGGAGCACTCTCCCCAAGAGCCGAAGAAACTGAGGCGACTGTTGAAATTGTTACCGGTCCGCGAGACGAGCCTACGGCACGCGACGATGACGCCGATAGCGTCGCGGAAAAACTTCGTCGCATAAGGTCGGTCGTTTCGCAAAGTCATCTTGACTACGAAGTGTCAGATTACAGCGAAGATGAGCATGCCTACGGCACGATGAGCAACGCCTCGGAAGAGTTGGACGCACTGCTTAACGAATCTTATGCTGATAACGATGAAACGGCACACCATGCCGCACATACGGATGAAGCTTCGTCGGAAGACATCTTTACCGAAGAGCTGTCT
The DNA here is from genome assembly GCF_002917925.1 of Roseovarius confluentis. Taxonomy (GTDB): domain Bacteria; phylum Pseudomonadota; class Alphaproteobacteria; order Rhodobacterales; family Rhodobacteraceae; genus Roseovarius; species Roseovarius confluentis. The sequence goes on from NZ_PPFE01000003.1 coordinate 242,203, forward strand.
GAGCTTGAGGGCGAACCGGAGCCGAAAGTCACCACCGCAGCAGAAGACGACGATGCAGAACAGACTCAAAGCATTCCGTCCGACGAGGATACGCTTGATGCGCTCATGGCCGACTTGGACGCGGATGCAGAAGAACAGTCCCAGAGCGCTGCTGAAGACACTACCGATGCGGATCTCGATGCTGAAACGTTAGAACGTGACAACAATGCCCAATCCGCACCGTCACTGGACCATGACACGGCCGCAAGAATAGACCAAGATACGCTGTCGCAACTTCTCGCGGATGCGGAGCCTGTTCAGGGCGCCGGTGCAGATGTGCCGGCGATTGCTGATAACCTGGATGATTTGGCAGAGGACGATCTGGGTGAAGACGAGGCCCCCGAGTCGCTTTTTGCCGATCTCGACGACGCTCTCGACGCAGGCGAAGAAGACTTGGATGACGAAGGTCAGTCGCCATTCGTACTGGGCGAGGAAGCGCGCATATCAGAGCACCACGAGAGCGCTACTTCGCGTCCTCTGAACGCTCGTGTACTCAAGATGAAACGTTCCGAATTCGAGACCGCGTTCGCGCAGGGCATGATCAAGGAGGAAGCCGAGGCGAACGCGTATATGGGCGACGGCGCGTACCTTGGCGATGAGGCGATCCTCAGCCCCGAAGAAGAAGCCGATCTGCAGCGCGAGCTAGCCGAAGTCGAGGCGGAACTGGCCGATAGTGGCTTTGAAAAGAGCATGGCTAGCGAAGCGGATAGGGCCCAATTCGACACCGAAGACGATAACTGGGAAGAAGAGGCTGACTTCGAGGATGCGGCCATTGCCGAGGCAAGCTCTCAGAATAGTGCGCTTGTGCAAGACAATCGTCAGCACGCCACAACAGAGTTTGAGGACGAGGATGAAGACGAGTCTCAGTCCGAAGCCCGGGATCGTGAGTTAAAGGCCTCGATTGACGAAGCCGCTTCCGCCAATGACGCTGCCCGGACCGAAGACGAGCACACAGCAGGTCAGGTGGCCAAACCTCGCAGCGGCCTCTCGCGACTGCTCGGTATGGGAAAACGCGCTCCCGAAGATGAAAAACGTATTTTCGAGGAAGCTGACAGCCAGATGGACGACAAGGACGCTAGTATGCGGCGCACGGCAATTCAGCATCTGCGTGCCGCCGTTGCCGCAACAAAAGCCGAGAAGAGTGCCGGTGTTGACGTGAACCAGGGGGTTGATGAAACCCCTTATCGCTCTGACTTAGCCGAAGTGGTGCGCCCGCGGCGCCCCAGCGCCCCGGCCTCGACAAGCCGTTCGGTACGGCCGAACGAACAACGTCCAGCGCCGCTCAAATTAGTGGCCGAGCAACGGGTTGATACTGAGCGTGCACCGGTGCGCCCGCGCCGCGTCACTTCGGTGCCGGCGCCGGTGCCGAAGTCAAACGACGGTGGCTTCACGGCCTTTGCCGAAGAGATGGGGGCGACCGACCTCTCAGACCTGCTTGAGGCCGCAGCTGCCTACATGTCGGATGTCGAGGGTCACTCGGAATTCACGCGTCCGATGCTTATGGGTAAGCTGAAAGAAGTAAACAGTGGAAACTACAGCCGCGAAGACGGCCTTCGCTCTTTCGGGCAGCTTCTGCGGCAAGGAAAATTGCGCAAAGTCCAAGGCGGACGTTTCTCGGCTACCGACGAAACCGAGTTCCGGGCCGAGGCGCGAAACGCCGGCTGATCTGGGCCAGGTTCGTCATGAAAACCCCCGGTCCACCTGCCGGGGGTTTCTGGTTTCAGTGAATGCCGTTGAAGGCCTGTCGTCGTACACTACAGGGAGTCTCGCCGTATTTTTTCTGAAACCAGCGCTTCATAAGCGTGACGTTTGAAAATCCGCAGGCAATGGCGACTTCGCCGACCGGTAGAGAAGTCTGTGTCATCAGGTCATGGGCGCGGTCGAGGCGCAGGTCGCGATAAACTTTCAGGGGGGAGCTCCCCAACTTTTCGGCAAAACCACGCTCAAGCTTTCGCGCCGAAATTCCTATGATTTCAGAAACTTGAGATACGCTCAAAGTGTCCTCAATATGGTCTTCCATGATCTGGAGCGCATCTGAAATCATTTCGCAACCCTGCGCCCGCCGGTGCAAACGCCAGCGCTCGCCAGCCCCGTTGCCGCTCCGAGACTCGGGTCCTTCCAGACCGAGATCACGCGCCAGTGCGGCTTCGGTAAAATTGCCTTCGCGGGCACCGATGAGTTCGACTATCATCTGCATTGCGGCGGCCGGACCGGTGGCGCTGCTGAAGGCTTTATAGTGACAAGTGGCCTCGTCTTGCATTTCCACGGTCGAGCAGGTTTCCCGCACACCGGCATGGAATGCCGAGTGCACGGACAAGCGCTTTGCCCCGAGCACGCCTGTCGCCAATGGCACGAATACTGCTCCCCCGACGACGCACACCCGCGCGGCGTTGCGTATTGCGGACCGCAGCGGAGATACCTCTGACCCAGTCGGTCGCCAAGGCGTTTCGACGCCGCCAATCAGCACCAGTATCTGATCCGGTGCACAGCTTAGTGTTTCGCTGCAAGAGTTCGCTGCTTCAACGCAGGTCCAGTCGTAGATATCGTGGGCCAAAATCTTGTTGGCGCGTCGCAGCACATGAATACAAGTTTCTGCGACAAATGCACTGTCTCTGTTTTGAACGAAGAAAACGAACTTATTCGAAAGGCTGCGCTGGTCTCGCAGCGGGCGCGGGTCGGGCGTGCCGACGGGATCTAGGTTTGAGAGGTACATGTCGTTTGTGACTTTCCCTGTTGTGAAACGGATCCCTGAATTCCGTGCTTGATGAATTGCCTTTAGGTTACGTTGACGAGAGAGGTCTCGACCGCATGCAGGAAGGACCCTGCCGAGGAGGATGCGGAGAGCAGAAGAAAGGCGTCGGGGCCAGTGCGAATAATCAGCACCCCAAGATGTTCCATGACCGTGCGAGCGGCGGCACCTTCGGCAAAGGCGTCGGGATGCAGATCGATCGGGCAGATGCGTTCCAGCGCGGTTCGGGCCAGCGGCCCGTCGAGCATCAGACCTGTCCAGACATCGGTCTGGTCGGTGGTATAAGCCGCGCCTTTCAGCAGGCTCTGCACATGTGGTTCTGCATCGGGCGTTGCGCGCGTGAAAATCGCGAAGGCCTGGTCGGGGCCAAGGCGCACAAGGCGGGTATCGTCATTGCCCATGACCGACTGTCCCGGCGCGGGCAAGTCGGCGCCAAAGCCCGATTTGACCGCTTGAAGCGTCGCATCCTCGGCACCGAGCGGTAAAGCGATGGACACGATCGCCAGGTCGTCGGGCGCGTAAAGCCGCGTGTCGCCGAAGTTGTGGTCGACGCCCTTGAGGGGTGGTTCGGCAATGAGGGTGAAATCAGCCACGCAGACGCTCTCCTTCCGGGTCGACGAAATGGGCCGAGACGATCTCGACCTCCATTTCGGTGCCGTGCACGGGGCTGACCGCGCGGACGATCTCGCCCATGCGCTCGTGCCCGCTCTTGATGAAGCCCAGGCCGATATGGTGGCCGAGGTTGGGCGAATAGGCGGCCGAGGTCATCCATCCCTGGTCATGCTCCATGTCGGCGGGGGCCTGTTTGTTCAGGAAATGCGAGCCGGCGATCAGCTTCTTGTCGCGGTCGACGGGGCGGAAGCCGACTAGCCGGACGGCGTCCTCGCGCACCATCTCGGGGCGTTGCGCCAGGACCTGGCCGATGCATTCCTTCTTCTGGCTGACCATCTTTCCCAGCCGGATATTGTGGGCGGTCGTCTGGCCGTTCAGCTCGTTGCCGGTGCAGTGGCCTTTTTCGATCCGCATGACGCCAAGCGCCTCGGTTCCATACGGTGCCGCATCGAATTCTGCGCCCGCCTCGTTCAGCACCGCCATCATCGAGTTGCCGAACCGCGCGGGCACGGCAATTTCATAGGCCATCTCGCCCGAGAACGAGATCCGGAACAATCGCGCGGGCTTGCCGCCGCAGACGGTTACGTGACCGCAGGCCATGAAGGGAAACGCCTCGTTCGACAGGTCGTGTTCCGCGTCGATCACCTTGCGCAACAGGTCGCGCGATTTTGGCCCAGCGACGGCGAACTGCGCCCAGCCGTCGGTGGTGGAAATCAGGTGAACGTCCATGTCGGGCCAAAGGCACTGGCGTGCGAATTCCAACCGGCGAAAAACCGTGACGGCGTTGGCGGTAGTCGTGGTCATCACGAAGTGGTTTTCATCCAGCCTTGCGGTGGTGCCATCGTCGTAGCAGATGCCATCCTCGCGCAGCATTAGGCCATAGCGGACCCGGCCGACCTTAAGGGTCGAGAAGGTGTTGGCATAGACCTTGTCGAGGAAGGCGCCGGCATCCTTGCCCTGGATGTCGATCTTGCCCAGCGTTGTGACGTCGCAGATGCCGACGCTAGTGCGGGCTGTCAGGGCCTCGCGGTCGACGGAATCGCGCCAGCCTTGCTCGCCCGGACGCGTGTACCATTCAGCCCGCAGCCAGTTACCCACGGTGACGAAGCTGGCGCCGTTCTGCTCGGCCCATTTGTGGCTGGGGGTCAGGCGGTAGGGGCGGAAATCCTTGCCGCGCGCGCGACCGGCCAGCGCGCCGATGGGCACGGGTGTATAAGGCGGGCGGAAGATGGTTGTGCCGACCTCGGGAATGGTCTTGCCGCGTTCCTCGGCCAGGATAGCGAGCCCCGCGATGTTCGAGGTCTTGCCCTGGTCGGTTGCCATGCCCATCGTCGTGTACCGCTTTAGCAGTTCGACCGAGCGGAAACCCTCGGTGTTGGCCAGCTTGATATCCTTGACGGTGACGTCGTTCTGCAGGTCAACCCAGGCCCGATGCTTGCTTTGCTTGACGTGCCAGAAGGCGGCGGCCCCGCGCGGTTCATCCTCGGCCTGCGGCAGGTCGGTGGCCTTGGCCTTGATGCCGAGCGCGTCGAGTTGCGCGGTGGCTTGGGCCTGGCCTTCGGCCAGTGCGGCAGCGAGGGTCATCGCCCCGTTCGCGGCCCCGGCGACGGCCATGCCCACCGGCAGGTCGCCGCCCGGAACGAATGCGCACAAGTCGTCGCGCCATGTAGGACGGCCGCGCTGGTGGCAGGTGAGGTGCACGTTTGGGTTCCAGCCGCCTGACACGGCCAGCGCGTCGACGGGAATGACCTTGCCATTGGTCAGGGTGATCGACTTTACGCCCTTGCGACCGATGGTGTTCATAACCGCCTCGCCCGCGACATGCCGAACGCCTGGCAGGTCAATGGGGGCGGGCGTGTCACGGCTGTCGACCACGACGGGAACCTCGATGCCCTTGGCCACAAGATCGGCGGCGGTGCGCCAGCCGTCGTCGTTGTTGGTGAAGACGGCGACGTGCTTGCCCGGGGTGGCGGCATAGCGGTTGGCATAGCTGCGCACGGCGCCGGCCAGCATGATGCCGGGGCGGTCGTTGTTGCCGAAGGCGATGGGGCGCTCGGTGGCGCCTGCCGCCAGAACGGCCCGCCTGGAATAGATGCGCCACAGGATCTGGCGCGGCTTGTCGCCGCCATCCGCAAGGTGATCGGTGCAGCGTTCGAGCGCGCCGTAGATGCCGTGATCGTAAGCGCCGTAGACGGTGGTGCGGGGCATTAGACGGACGTTATCCATCGACGCCAATTCGTCCGCGGTTTGCGCCGCCCAGTCGGTGCCGGACATGCCGCCCAGCTCCAGCGTCTCGCAGTTGAGGCGACCGCCGGGGCGGAAATCCTCATCCGCGAGGATCACTCTGGCACCTGAGCGCGCGGCGGTCAGTGCCGCCATCAGGCCCGAGGGACCCGCGCCGATGACCAGCAGGTCGCAATGCAGGAAGCCCTTGTCGTACGTGTCGGGATCGTCCTTCATCGACAGGCGCCCAAGTCCGGCGGCGGAGCGGATCACTGGCTCGTAGAGCTTTTCCCAGAACGCCTTGGGCCACATGAAGGTCTTGTAGTAGAAACCCGCCGACAGGAAGGGCGAGAAGAAATCGTTGACCGCTAGCAGGTCGTATTCCAGCGTGCCGCGATGGTTCTGCGAGGTAGCGTTCAGCCCCTCGAAGAGTTCGACCATCGTGGCGCGTGTGTTCGGCTCCTGATAGGCGCCGTCGCGCAGATGGACCAGCGCGTTGGGTTCCTCGGAGCCGTCGGTAAACACGCCGCGCGGGCGGTGATACTTGAAGGAGCGGCCCATCAGAAGCTGGCCATTGGCGAGAAGCGCCGAGGCGAGCGTGTCGCCGGGATGGCCGCGGAACCACTTGTCGTTAAAGCGGAACTTGATCTCTTTCGAGCGGTCGATCAGGCCGCCCTTGATACGGTTTTTCTGGGTCATTTGCCGCGCCCCCGTTTGCGTGCCACGTCACGGGCCAGTTCGACCGCCGTGATCTCGTGGGTCAGGGTGTTGCGCGTGACCACCAGCCAGGAGCGGTCGCCTTGTTCGTGGTACCAAAGCTCCTGGTGCTGGCCTGCGGGGTTGTCGCGCAGATAGCCGTAGCTGTGGAACTGTTCCATCGCGTCGGCGGCCTGCCAGTCGGGCCGGTCGATGAGGGCGGCATCGCCGAGATAGACGAATTCGGCGGCGTCTCGCGGGCCCAGAAGGGGATGGTCGATAATCATGTCTGTGCGCCCCTCAGTGCAGGTTGGGCTGGTTGCCCATGCCTTTTTCGTCGATCAGGTTGCCGGTCATGAACCGGTCCAGCCGCATTTCCGTCGCGGTGGGGTGCGGCTCGTCCTTGGCCAGCAGGTGGGCATAGCAGAAGCCGGAGGCGGGCGTGGCCTTGAACCCGCCATAGCACCAGCCGCCGTTGAAATAGAGCCCGTCGATATGTGTCTTGTCGATGAAGGGCGAGCCGTCCATCGACATGTCCATGACGCCACCCCAGGACCGCAGCAGGCGGGCGCGGCCGATCATCGGCATGATCGCCATGCCGCCCTCGCAGACGTCCTCGACGACCGGAAGGTTGCCGCGCTGGGCGTAAGTGTTGTAGCCGTCGATGTCGCCGCCGAAGACCAGCCCGCCCTTGTCGGACTGGCTGACGTAGAAATGGCCGGCGCCGAAGGTGATCACGCCGGGAAGAGTCGGTTTGAGACCTTCAGAGACGAACGCTTGCAACACGTGCGATTCAATGGGTAAGCGCATGCCAGCCATCGCGGCGACGCGGCCGGAGGACCCGGCAACGCACATTGCCACTTTCTTGGCGCGGATGGGGCCGCGCGAGGTTTCGACCCCGAGGCAGCTGCCATTCTCGATCTGAAAGCCAGTGACCTCGCAATTCTGGATGATATCAACGCCGCGGCTGTCGGCGCCGCGGGCATAGCCCCAGGCGACGGCGTCGTGCCGCGCGGTACCGCCGCGGCGTTGAAAGAGGCCGCCCTTGATGGGAAAGCGGGCGTTGTCGTAATCGAGGAACGGCAGTTCCTTTTTCAGCTGGGCGGCATCGACCAGTTCGGCATCGGCGCCAGCGAGGAACATCGAGTTCGCGCGCCGCACGAAGGCATCGCGCTGGCCGTCGGTGTGGATGAGGTTGAGGATCGAGCGCTGCGAGACCATCGAGTTGTAATTCGTGTCCTGCTCGAGGTTTTCCCACAGCTTCATCGAGAATTCGTAGAACGGCTCGTTGCCGGGCAGCAGGTAGTTGGAGCGGATGATGGTGGTGTTGCGACCGATATTGCCCGAGCCGAGCCAGCCTTTTTCAAGAACGGCGACGTTGGTCAGGCCGAATTCCTTGGCGAGGTAGTAGGCGGTCGACAGGCCATGCCCACCGCCGCCAATGATGACGATGTCATATTCCGCCTTGGGCTCGGGTTCGCGCCAGGCGCGTGTCCAACCCTTGTTGCCGGTCAGGCCTTCCCAGAGGACCTTGAATCCACTGTAGCGCATAAGATGATTCCCACGATTGCTGACATCAGTGTGCGGCATTCTTGGCGAATGGACTTTTCCAAAACGGACGGATAATTTCTGATTATGGACAATATTGGTTCAAATCTGGATGCCTCGCGCAGAATCGGGATCTTACCGGTCCCGGGCTTCGCAATGATGTCCTTTGCCGCGCTGACTGAACCGATGCGGGCTGCGAACCTGCTGGCGCGGCGGCAGCTTTACGAGGTGGTGACCGTCGGATCTGACATGGATCCAGTGCCGAGTTCCGGGGCGGGCATGGTGGTGCCCGAGATCGAAGTGGGTGAGACGGACGCGTTCGATTACCTCTTTGTCGTGGCGGGCGGGGACCCCACGCTTTACAACGACCGTGCGGTGCTGAACTGGCTGGCGCGGGTGGCCCGGGCGGGCGTGCCGCTGGGCGGGGTGTCGGGCGGGCCGATCATCCTGGCCCGGGCGGGGCTGATGCAAGGGCGGCGCATGACAGTCCACTGGGAACACGCCGGGGCGCTGGCCGAGATTTCCCCGAGCCTGGTTCTGGAACGCTCGCTTTACGTGATCGACAGGGACCGGGTGACCTGTGCGGGCGGCACCGCGCCGATGGACCTGATGCACGCGCTGATCACGCAGCATCACGGGGCGCATTTCGCGCGGTTGGTCAGCGACTGGTTCATGCATACGGAAATTCGCCCTTCGGCCGGTCCGCAACGCTCCGGTCTGGTGGAGCGGGTGGGTACGACCGTTCCCGCCATTCTCGATGCGGTGGAGGCTATGGAGGCGAATGTCGCCGAACCGTTGGACCTGTCGCGCCTGTCTTCGGTTGCAGGCCTTTCGTCGCGCCAACTCAACCGCGTGTTCCGCGACAAGCTGGGTCGGCCGGTAATGCGTTACTATCGTGAGTTACGACTTGAAAAGGCGCAGAGTCTTTTGCGAAATTCCCCGCTCAGCCTGACCGAAATCGCGCTCGCCACCGGCTTTGCAAGTTCCGCCCACTTCTCGCGTGCCTACAGCAAACGTTTCGGTCAGCCGCCCTCGGCCTACAGATAGGTTTGCGTCAATCGTGCTGCGGTTTGCGCCGCGCGGCTTGCCACGGCCATTGGGCGCGTTAGGGTTCGGAAAACATCTACGGCGAGGTTACTTATGCACATCTTGGTACTGCAACACGAACGCGTCGAGCATCCTGCAGTTTTTCGCAAGTTCCTTCGCGAGGACGGACATACGTGGGACGCGATCGAGCTGGACGAAGGAGAGGCGTTGCCCGAAAGCATGGATGGTTACGATGCACTTTGGGTACTGGGCGGTCCGATGGACACCTGGCAGGAGGATCTGCATCCGTGGCTGAAGGACGAAAAGGTGTTCATCCGCGATGCGGTCGAGGGGCAGGGTATTCCGTTTCTCGGGCTTTGCCTGGGACATCAGTTGCTTGCAGAGGCATTGGGCGGTGCGGTCGGCCCATCGAAGACTCCCGAAATCGGCGTGTTGGACGTACAGTTGACCGAAGCCGGGGCAAGCGGGGTGTTTTTCGATGGCTTGCCGGAAGTATTCCAATGCCTTCAGTGGCATTCTGCCGAGGTGACCGAGCTGCCGGAAGGGGCGCAGGTCCTCGCGACGTCTCCTGCCTGTCCCGTGCAGGCGATGAAATGGGGAACGCGCGCTTACTCCATGCAGTTTCACATCGAGATTGAACATGACACGGTCGAGGCGTGGGGAGAGATCCCGGAATATGCTGGCGCCCTGGAAAAGGCGCTGGGCAAAGGAGCCCTTGGCTCTTTTCAGGAAGATTGCGCCAAACGCATGGACAGGTTCAACGAGATGGCCGAGCGTATCTACATCAACTGGCTTCAGGCGACGGCGCGGACCTAGGCGCTTTCGGAAGCGAAGGGCGGGTTCTGCGGTGCAAGCTGCGCATGCCCGGCGATGAAATCCGCCGCACGGGCCGCTAGCATCTGGGTCGGCGCGTTGAGATTCGCGCTGATCACGCGGGGCATCACCGAGGCATCCACAACGCGCAGCCCCTCTATACCGTGAACGCGAAATCTTTCATCTACCACGGGGTTCTGTCCCAGCCGCATCCGGCATGTCCCGCATGGATGGAATTCCATTGTCACGTTCGCACGGATCCATGCGCGGATTTCTGCATCGGTCTTTACGTCCGGTCCTCGGTCGATCTCGACGTCGCGAAATGTATCGGAAAGCTCACGCGGCTTTTGCACATCGGCCCGGACCCGAGAACCAGGATTTTCTTCGACCTGTCGCGTCGCAAACCGTTGGCGAGCGTACATCCGGCAGATCCTGCGCCGATGATGATATAGTCATATTCGCGGGACGGATGGCTCACGCGTCCTGGCCCCAGCCTTCGGATTGCATCTCTCGAAGGCGGCTCGCGGTGCGTTCGAATTCAAAGCTGCCCTCACCTTCGACGTATAGATACTCGGGTTCTGCGGCAGCAGAGCAGACGAGTCGGACCTTTGCCTCGTAAAGCGCGTCGATCAGGGTCACAAATCGCTTGGCCTCATTGAAGTTCGACCGGCTGAGTTGTGGTATGTTTTCCAGCACCAGAACCCGGGCTGCCTGAGCGAGGGCAAGATAATCAGCGGGACCAAGCGAGCGCCCGCAGAGGTCATAGAAACTGGCCCGCGCCACGCCGTTGTGAAAAGCGGGAATCTCAACCTCGCGTTTGTTGACGACAAGGGTTAGTGGCGCGCCCTTGCCCTCGGTCAGGTCGCGCCACACTTCCTTGATCTTGGCGCGGGCCTCTGGGGTATTTGGTGTGAAATACGTTGGACTGCCTGCCAGCCGACCCTGACGATGGTCGGTGGGGCTGACCATCTCGTGGATGACCATCCGTTCTTTCAGAAGCTCGATGAAGGGCAGGAACAGCTGGCGGTTGAGACCGTCCTTGTAAAGTTCGTCGGGCTCGCGGTTGGAGGTTGTCACCACCGCGACACCCGAAGCGAATAGCGACTCGAAGAGCCGGCCCACGATCATGGCGTCGGTGATGTCGGTGATCTGCATCTCGTCGAAGGCCAGGCACCGCACCGAATCCGACACCTCCTTGGCGACGGGGGCCAGCGCGTCTTCTTTTCCGGCGGCGCGGGCCTTGTGCATCCCGGCATGGATCTCCTGCATGAAGGCATGGAAATGCACGCGGCGCTTGGGCACCGACAGCGTTTCCACGAACATATCCATCAGCATCGACTTGCCGCGCCCGACACCGCCCCAGAGGTAAAGACCTTTGGGCGCCTCGACCTGCCTGCGAAAGAACCCCTTTTTCTGGGGTTGAGCCAGATCGGCGCGCAGACGCTCCAGCTCCTCGACGACCGCGACCTGCGCATCGTCGCGTTTCAGAACGCCCTCGTCGACCAGGCGTTCGTATTTGTCGGGGACCGTCTCCATGCCCTTGTGGATACCGAAGCTGCGACGGCGTGGAAAGCAGGAAGCGGTTCGCGAAGCCGAATTGTATGCATCACAATCGCTGAATTGACGCTTCGGCGGGGGCGGGTACTGTCGCGGCATTCTTCGGAGGGTCCCATGCAGAAATCCGCGTCGATCTTCACGCCTGTGCTGATGGCGGGCTGCTTGATCATGCTGGTGTCGTTCTCGATCCGGGCGGCGTTCGGTGTGTTCCAGATCCCGATTGCCGAGGAATTCAACTGGCTGCGGGTGGAGTTCAGCCTGGCCATCGCGGTGCAGAACTTGGCCTGGGGGATCGGCCAACCGATATTCGGCGCGATTGCCGAGAAAGTGGGCGACCGCAAGGCCATCATCCTTGGTGCGTTGATGTATGCCGCCGGACTGGTGCTATCTTCCTTTGCCACGACGCCGCTGGCGCATCAGCTGTACGAAGTGCTTGTGGGATTCGGGATTGCGGGCACAGGGTTTGGCGTGATCCTCGCCGTGGTGGGGCGCGCCAGCAGCGACGAGAACCGCTCGATGAGCCTGGCCATCGCGACGGCGGCCGGATCGGCGGGGCAGGTATTCGGTCCACCTATTGCAGAGTACCTGCTGTCGATGATGGGCTGGCAGTCGGTCTTCCTGATCTTCGCGGCGGCGATCCTGGCTGTACTGGCCTGCCTGCCGCTCATGCGCGCGCCGGAACCCGCCAGCACGGCGGAGTTGGCAGAGACCATGGGCCAGATTCTGGTCAAGGCGTTCCGCGATCCGAGCTATACGCTGATCTTTCTCGGCTTTTTCTCCTGCGGCTACCAGCTAGGCTTTATCACCGCACATTTCCCGGCCTTCGTGACGGAGTATTGCGGGCCGATCGTGGCGGGCAGCGTGTTGCACAACATGGGGGTGACCACGACCTCGGCGCTGGGGGCGGTGGCCATCGCGCTGATCGGGCTGGCCAATATCGCGGGGACGCTGACGGCTGGATGGTTGGGAAAACGCCACTCCAAGAAGCTGTTGCTGGCCGCGATCTATACCGGGCGGACCCTTGTCGCGGCCGCTTTCATCCTGTTTCCGATCACGCCGACCAGTGTGCTGCTGTTCTCGGCGGCGATGGGGTCACTGTGGCTGGCGACCGTGCCACTGACCAGCGGGCTGATCGCGTATATCTATGGGCTGAGATACATGGGTACGCTTTACGGGATCGTTTTCTTCAGTCACCAGCTGGGTAGTTTCCTGGGTGTTTGGCTGGGGGGGCAGTTGTATGATATCTACGGAAACTATTCGATGGTCTGGTGGATCGGCGTGGGAGTGGGCGCATTTTCAGCAATCGTGCATCTTCCGGTAAAAGAACGGGCGCTGCCGCGCGGTGCCTTGGCCTGACGCTCGCGGCGCTGTTTCTTCTGGCGCTGGGCCCGGCCTTTGCGGAGGACGTCGACGATTGGATCGCCGCCACGCCCGAACGGTATCATCAGACGTTGCGCGCGGGGCAGGAAGATCCGACTTTTTCGGCCTTTCGCGAGATGTGCCCGGCGGATGTTTTTCGCGACCTCGGCCGCACGCCGGGCGGTTCGCGGGATTGTACGGATCGACCGGGATGGTGCTTGGCGTTGTGCCGGACGGGGCAGGCGCGGGCCTGTTTCGGACTGGCGCGCGCGGTGGAAATCGAGCTGGACGTCGAGGGCCAGGCCACGGTAAAGTTTCCTTTCTTCATGGCCGCATGCGCGGCAGGGGACGCCAATGCGTGCACAAATGCCGGCGCCACGGCGACGCGCGGCAGCTGGATCGCGGGAACGCGACCCGCCGTCGCCGAGGCGCGGGAGTGCCAAGTTCGCACCTACGAGATGGCCTGCACGGCGCAGGCACCTTGGGGCTGTTACATGTTGGGCGCGGAATGGGCGCAGGCGGGTGACATTGCCAAGGCGCGGGACGCGTGGCAGCGCGTTTGCGATGTCGACGCCGATGGCAGCGCCTGCGAAGCAGCGCGGTCCCAACTGGATTAGGGCGCCACGCCCTTTGCGACGTGAAGCGTGTCCATGACCTGGGCGACCTCGGCCACATGGGTGTAGGCCAGCGTGTGCCCTGCGCCGGGGATGACGACGTTGCGCGCAGCTGGGTTCAGTGCTGCCAGCCGGTCGCGGCCCGCGAGGGGGATCACGTCGTCGGTCTCGCCCCAGATCGCCAAGGTCGGAATGCCGGCGTCGCAGATGGCGCGGTGGGCGGGAGCGAGGTCTTCGTCCATGATGCCCCTGAGCGAAGACAGGACGGCAGGTGCGAACCCGTGTTTGCGGCTTTCGGCAATTTGCAGTTCGACCATGTCGGGGATGGCCGACGGCAGGCTACGTTCGGAGTTCAGGCCACGGCGCAGGCTCCGGGGATAAAAGCCCAGCATCATCCACTTGCCGATATTGGGGTGGTTGATGGCCACCCGGGCCACCGGCCCGAGGTCGTGACCCAGACCGGCGGGCGCGATCAGGCAAAGCTGGCACATCCGGTCGGGATGTGCAGCGGCAAATCCCGTCGCGATGGCACCGCCCATGGAATAGCCGAGCAGGGTGAAGTCGCCCTCGATCCCCTGGTGATCCAGCAGCGCGGCAAGCTGGGCTGTGAAGAATGTGCTGACCTGTTCGCCTTTGGGGCGGGCCGAGAGGCCGCGACCATAAAGGTCATAGGTCAGGACGCGAAAGCCCATCCCGGAGAGGTTGTCGGCGAGCGGACCCCAGACAAAGCTGGGCGTGGTCAGGCCGTGGACGCAGACCGCGACAGGGCCACCTTCGGGCCCGCGCCACTGGAACCATGTCGGGCCGTTCGGCAGATCGGCCACCTGGCCCGTGGCCGCTGCGCGTTGCTTGTTTGTGACGCGGGGGCGGAAGGCCTCGGCGATTAAGGGGGCGGCGACAAGGGCAGTGCCGGCGGAGAGAAACGCCCAGCCGATCACCGCGCCGCCTGCCAAGCTTCGAGGATGTAACGGCTGGTCATCAGGTCCAGATGCGCGCCGCCGCCGTTCTTGAAGAGGGTGATGTCTTCGTCGCTGCCGCGGGTGAAGTGTTCCGGCTCGTAATAGTCGGCTACGAGGTGATCGCGGGTGATCGTGCCGGCCTCGAGCGGGATCTTGATCTCGCCGATATGACCCACCGTCGTGTCGTAGCTGTCGACAAAGACGCGGGCGCGTTGCAGGGCGGTGTCGTCGGCCTCTCGCATGTCGGGGCGGTAGGCGCCGATAAGGTCGATATGCTGGCCGGGCTGGAACCAGTCGCCCTTGAGCACGGGTTCGGTGGACATGGTGGCAGAGGTGACGATGTCGGCGGCTCGCACGGCGGTTTCCAGGTCGTCGGCCACGGTCAGGCCGGGGCAATCATTCACCATCGCCTCGGCATTGGCGCGGGTGCGGTTCCAGACGGTGAATTGTGCGTCGGGAAAGCCCGCGCTGTAGGCCTGGAAGAGCGACCGGCCCACGGTGCCCGCGCCGACGATCAGGATGTTGCGGCTGTCGGGCCTTGCGAGCCGGCGAGCGGCGAAAAGGCTGTCTCCGGCGGTCTTCCACTTGGTCACGAGGTGGAAGTCGATGACGGCCTCCAAGCTGCCATTGCTGTCGGAAAAGACGCTGACCGAACCGTTGATCATCGGTTCGCCCTTGTCAGGGTTGCCGGGGAAGATCGTGGCGGATTTGACCGCCAGCCCCATCCCGTCGATCCAAGCCGACCGGCTGAGCAGCGTGTCAGGGTCGCGGTAGAGGAAGGTATCGCCGATCTCGGCCTTGGGGCGCTTATGACCGGCCTCGAACGTGTCGCAGAGCGCCAGCCAGTCGAGCAGCGTCTCGCCTTCGTCGAAGGGGATGATGGATATGCTCATGGGCGCGCTCCTTGCTTTTGGTATCGGAAGGTATGCGTGCTGGCGCGGTTGGCGTCAAACGCTGCGCGCGTCACAGGTGGCGGGGTTCGTCACTGGCTACGATCTGATCCTTCCGGGACTCGCGCCAGATCAGGTAGAGGCCGGAACCCAGGATCAGGGCGATCCCGATCCACGCTGTGCGGTCCGGCCACGTGCCGAACACAGTGACGCCCCACATAATGGCCATGGGCATGGCGACGTATTCGAAGGGCGCGGCGAACGCGGCCTCGGAAATGCGGTAGGCTTGGCTGATGAAGAACCCGCCCAGCACGCTGCTGACGCCCAGCATGACCAGAATCCACCAGTCATGCGCCGCGATCGTACCCCACGCACGGAACAGGAAGGCCAGCGAGGCGTGATCCTGCTGGGCGAACTTTCCATCGCCGATCGAAAGACCGATGATGCTGCAGGAGAGGATGAAGGTGATTTGGATGTAAACCGCCATGGTCGCCGCCGATTCCGTACCGCCGACCTTGCGGGCGACCATGTGAATTACGGCGTAAAGCACCGCCGCGGCCATGGGCAGGAGGGCGGCAGCCTGAAAGGCTGAGGTGCCGGGCTTGACGATCACCAGAACGCCCACGAAGCCCACGGCGATGGCCGCCCAGCGCCGGGCGCCCACGGTTTCGCGCAGGAAGATCACCGAGAAGACGGTGATGACCAGCGGCGAAATGAAGAACACCGCCACCGCGTCGGCGATGGGCATCGCCGCCAGTCCGAGGAAGAGGCAAGAGTTGGCGCCGACCACGCAGATCCCGCGCAACAGGTGCGCGCCGGGGCGCCGCGTGCGCAGCACCCGCAGGCCGTAGAAAGGCAGGAAAATCACCGCGAAGGTCAGCAAGCCGATGGCCGACCGGAAAAACACGATCTGGTGCAGGGCATAGTCGTTAGACAGGAATTTGATGCCCACGTCGTTCAGCGAAAAGCACATGACAGCCAGCAGGGCGCAGCCCGCGCCGGCAAGGTTCGTGCGCGACACGCTCATCCTTGCGCTGCCTTGCGGACCATGCGTTCCAGCGCATCGAGAAAGCGCGAGCGGTCGGCCTTGGTGAACCCCTTGCCGCCGCCCTGCCGGAACGGATCGGCGGCGCGCAGATCGCTCATCAGGTCACGGGTGGCCAGCGCGTTGCCGATATTGGCTTGGGTCAACGCCTCGCCATTGTGTTTCAACACCAGCGCGCCTGCCTCGACGCATTTGGCCGCGAGGGGGATGTCGCCGGTGATGACGACGTCGCCCGGCCCGGCACGCTCGGCGATCCACATGTCGGCCACATCGGGGCCGTCGGGCACGATGATGGTTTCCACCAGCGGATTGCGCGAGGGGCGCAAGCCGCCGTTGGAGACGATAAAAATCTTTTGCTTGTGACGGGTGCCGACCCGCTCGACCTCGTCCTTGACCGGGCAGGCATCGGCGTCAACGTAGAGGGACATGGGCCTATTCCGCCGCCTTGGCGCCGCGTGCGACCTTGTATTCCTCGGGGATAGGCATCCGGTTGAAGGCATCCAGACCGGCGATCTTGTAGGCCTCTGCCAGTGTGGGATAGTTGAACGTGTTCTGCACGAAGTAGTCCACCGTGCCCTTCAGGTTCAGCACGGCCTGCGCGATGTGGATAAGCTCTGTCGCGCCTTCGCCGACGATCTGGACGCCCAGCACCCGGCGGGTTTTTAGGGAAACGAGCATTTTCAGCATCCCGTGTTCCAGCCCCATGATGTTTCCGCGCGATGTCTCGCGGAAGCGGGCGATGCCGACCTCGTAAGCGATGCCACGCTCCTGCATTTCCTCCTCTGACATGCCGCAGGTGGAAATCTCTGGCACGGAATAGATGCCGTAGGGGAACCACGGGCTTTCGGGCAGGGTGGGCGTATCGAGCGCGTGGCAGGCGGCGATGCGGCCCTGTTGCAGGGAGGTCGAGGCGAGCGAGGGATGCCCGATCACGTCGCCCGCAGCATAGATATGCGGCACGCTCGTCTGGTAGGTTTTGCGATCCACCTCCAACCGGCCGCGGTGGTCGGTCTTCAGCCCCGCCTTGTCGAGGCCCAGCCGGTCGGTGGCGCCCATGCGCCCGGCGGCGAAGAGCAGCATCTCGGAGCGGACGTGCCGCCCGTTGGCGAGCGTGGTCTCAATATGCTCACCCGCGTCCTCGATCGTCTCGATGGCCGAGCCGAGGCGCAGGTCAACGCCGTTCTCGCGGATCTGGTGGGTGAAATCGTCGATCAGGGTCTTGTCGATGAAGTCGAGGAAGCTGTCGCGGGGCTCGATCAGGGTGACGCGCACGTCGAGGGCCGAGAACATGGTGGCGTATTCGACGCCGATCACGCCCGCGCCCACAACGACAAGGCTGCGAGGGATCTGGCCGAGTTCGAGAAACTCGTCACTATCCACGACTGTCTTGCCGTTGAAAGGCACGTAATCGGGACGGTACGTCTTGGTGCCCGTTGAGATCAGGAACCGATCGGCGGTGAGCGACATGGTCTCGCCCGCCTCGGTCGCCACGTCGATGGCATTGGGCCCGGTGAAACTGGCCAGCCCGTGCAGGGTGTCAACGTGGTTGCGGTTGAACTGATGTTCCAGCACGTCGACCTCGTAATCGAGGGTTTTGTGCAGGCGCATCTTGAGGTCCTGCGCGCCGATATCGTCCTTTACCCGGTAAGAGCGGCCATAAAAGCTGCGCTCGCGGTAGCCCGAGAGGTTGAGCACGGTTTCCCGCAAGGTCTTGGACGGGATCGTGCCGGTATGCACCGACACGCCGCCCAGGCGCTCCTTGCGGTCCACGACCAGCACCCGGCGTTTCAGCTTGCCCGCCTGGATCGCGGCAGAGCGTCCGGCGGGGCCGGAGCCGATGATGATGAGGTCGTAATGGCTCATGTCTTACCCTGCGTAGAGCGCTTCGGCGTGGAAGGCGACGTGTTCCTCCATGAAGGAGGAGACGAAGAAATAGCTGTGGTCGTAACCGGGCTGCATCCGCAGGATGGATTGCTGGCGGCGGGTGGCGCAAGCCTTGGCAAAGCTTTCGGGCATCAGAAGGTCCAGAAACTGGTCCGAGGTTCCAGTATCGCACAAAATCGGACCATCGAAGCCCTTCTCGTTCATCAGAAGCGTGGCGTCATGCTTGGCCCACTGGCTTTCGTCAGAGCCCAGGTAAGCGCCGAACTGCTTGCGGCCCCAGCTGCTTTGCGTGGGGTTCACGATGGGCGAGAACGCCGAGACCGAGGCGAAGCGGTCGGGCATGTTCATCGCGATGGTCAGCGCGCCGTGCCCGCCCATGGAGTGGCCGGTGATGGCCTGACGGGCGCTGTCGATGGCGAAGTTCGAGGCGATCAGAACGGGCAGCTCCTCGGTCACGTAGTCCCACATGCGGAAATGCGGCGCCCAGGGGTCCTGGGTGGCGTTGACATAAAAGCCCGCGCCCTGCCCGAGGTCGAAAGCGTCGTCATTTGCCACGCCCTCGCCCCGCGGCGAGGTGTCGGGGAAGACCAGCGCGATGCCCTGTTCGGCGGCCCATTGTTGTGCGCCGGCCTTGGTCATGGCGTTTTCATGGGTGCAGGTGAGACCCGAGAGATACCACAGCACGGGCACGGTGCCCCATTTCGCCTCCTGCGGCATGAACAGGCCGAATGTCATGTCACAGTCGCACGCCTTGGATGTGTGGGTGTAGACACCTTGCGTGCCGCCGAAGCAGGCATTTTCCGAAACGGTTTCCATCACGATCTTCCTTCTGTCCTTTGAGCGGTGAGACACCGGATTGTCGTCACCCGGCGGCTGTCGCGCGGACCGTATCATGCCCAGCCCTGCGGCCAACCGCGAATTTTGTCGGCATCGGCATAGCGCCAACAGGTTTCAGTTTTGCAAATGCCGGGCAGCGGGGCAGGCCGATTACTGGTATAGGCCGGTGACCCAGCCAATGACGATCGACACGGTAAAGACGGCAACGGCGGTAGAGACCAGGATCGAGGCCGAGACCCGCTGGGGCGCGACGCGGTAGTGCTCGGCCAGGATGTAGACGTTGCCGGCGACGGGCAGGGCGGCGGCGGTGATCATCACGGCGGCCGGGTAGGGATCGACCGGGAAAAGGTAGAGCGCGGAAAAGGCGACGAAGAGCGGATGCAGGATCAGCTTGTTGAAGCTGAGCCAGCCCGCGACGAAGGGGCGTTCGGCGGATTTGGTGGCAAGCGACGCGCCGATGGCAAAGAGCGCACCCGGGGTCGCCGCGCCGCCCAGCAGAGACAGGAAATCGTTCATGACCGGGTGGATCGGGAGGTCGAAGGCGGACCACGCGAGCCCGAGCGTGATGGACACGATCATCGGGTTTTTCACGAGGCCGATGCCGACGGTGCGAAAGATCCCCAAGCTCATGCGTCCGTCACGGGTGCCGGTGACGACGATCACGATGAGCGAACCGAACACGATGAGGTCGACGGCCAGCACCAGCATCACGGGTCCGATGGCATCCGGCCCCAGCAGCAGGGTCAGCATCGGCACGCCGAGAAAGCCCACGTTGCCGATTACGCCGCATTGCGCCTCGAACGCCGCTTCCTCGGCCTTAAGCTTGCGGAAGAAGGCGACCAGCGTCACCAGCCCGTAAACGAAGGCCGTGCCCCAGAGGTAGGCCATCACGAACCGCCAGTCGAAGATCTCGCTCATCGTCAGGTTCGCGGAGAACCGGAACAGCATCGCCGACAGGGCGAAGTAAAAGACGAATTTCGTGAGGTAGGCCGTGGCCTCTTCGCTGAAGAACCCGGTGCTCCCTGCCCAGTAGCCAAGCCCGATCAGCAGGAAGAAGGGCAGGGTTTGCATGAAGATATCCAGCATGACGCGGTGGTAGCATGCTGGCGGGGGGCGTCAATCGCGATGACGTCAGCCGCTGCCGATCAGTACCCCTGCGGCGAAGACCAGTGCCCCGCCCAGCACCACCTGGAAGGCGGCGCGAAAGAACGGGGTTTCCATGTAGCGGTTCTGGATCCACGCGATGGCCCAAAGCTCGACGAAGACCACGATGACGGCGATGATCGTGGCGGTCCAGAAATCGGGGATGAGATACGGCAGGGCGTGGCCCAGCCCGCCTACGGTGGTCATGATGCCCGAGGCGAAGCCGCGTTTGATGGGACTGCCACGGCCAGACAGTTCGCCGTCATCGCTGGCCGCTTCGGTGAAGCCCATGGAGATGCCGGCGCCGACGGAGGCGGCGAGGCCGACGAGGAACGTCGTCCAGGTGTCCTGCGTGGCGAAGGCGGTGGCGAAGATCGGGGCGAGGGTCGAGACCGACCCGTCCATGAGTCCGGCCAAACCCGGCTGCACCCAGGTCAGAAGAAACTGACGCTTGGCGGTGCGCTCCTCGCTGTCTCGGGCGTCGGCGTCGAGATGTTGCTCCTCGAGCTCTCCGGCGCGGCCCTGGTGTCCGGCCTCGGCGGCGGCCAGATCTCCCAGCAGGGCGCGGGTGGCGGCATCCGTCGTGGCCTTGGCCGCGTTGAGGTAAAAGCGTTCGGCATCGCTTTCCATTGCCTCGGCCTCGGCGCGGATGCGCTCGATCCCGAGGTTTTCCATCAGCCAGACGGGCCGGCGGGCGTAATAGCCGGCCACGTGCTCGCGCCGAATAAGCGGGATCACGTCGCCGAAACGCTCTTGGTGGAGGTCGATCAGGCGGCGGCGGTGCTCGTTTTCCTCGGTTGCCATGCCATCGAAGATCTTCGCGGTATCGGGATATTCAGCCCGAAGCATCTCGGCGTAGCTGCGGTAGATGCGGGCGTCGTCCTCTTCAGAGGAGATGGCGAGTGCGAGGATTTCCTGCTCGGACAGGTCCGAGAAACGACGGCGGGACGTGACACCGGGAATCATCGGATGACCTCCAGTAGTTTAGAATAATTCTAATGTACCTGAGAGGCTGACCAGGTCAAGCCCGGGGCGTCCGATCATACTTGAATAGCAGGTATGCAAAAATCTGAACCGAATAGTTTACTTTAGCCCTTGCAAGCTGAACTGATCTGTTTAGATTGGCGATTGTGAACTGAATGGTTCAGATAAGGAAACGCGATATGAAACCTCTTCTTTTGACACTGACCCTTGCCGCCTCGGCGCTGGCATCCCCTTCCATGGCGATGAATGTTGACATGTCGAGCCTGACGCCGGTTCTGACATTTCCTCAGCCCGCGCCCGAGCCCGTGACGCAGGGTGACAGCGGCATAGATGCACAGTAACCCGGCGCGCACTGTCTGTGGGTGGGTGTTCCTTCGTCCTCTCCTTCCGCGCCCGCCCGCAGACAGGCTTGCAGTTCGACGCCCACGACCTGTAAGCTGACAGGAACAGGCAGGAGGACTTGCATGACGGCCATGGACGCCGAGATCAAGAAAGGTCGAAAATTCGACCAAGTGCTTGAGGGTGCACGGCAGATTTTCATGCGAGACGGGTTCGAAGGCGCCAGCGTGGATGACATCGCGCGCGCCGCGAGCGTGTCCAAGGCGACGCTTTACAGTTACTTCCCGGACAAGCGCTTGCTGTTTTCCGAGGTCGCGCGGGTCGAATGCAATCGGCAGGCCGAAGAGGCGTTGCAGCAAATCAACCCGGGCGCCACGGCGCGAGAGGTTCTGCTGGAGGCGGCCAATCGCGCGGTGCGTTTTTTCCTGTCGGATTTCGGGCTGCAGATGTTCCGCATCTGCGTCGCCGAATCCTATCGCTTTCCCGAACTGGGCCAGAGGTTCTATGCGTCCGGTCCCGGCTTGTTCAGCGAACGCATGGGACGGCTGCTGACCCCCTATGTGGATCGCGGGGAGCTGAAGATCGACGACATGGACCTTGCGACGAAGCAGTTCGGGGAGTTGTGCAAGTGCGATCTGTTCGTCCGCTGCCTGTGCGGTGTGGACTGTGACACGTCCGAGGCGGGGATCGAGCGCGTGGTTCAGGGCGCGGTCGAAACCTTCCTGGCGCGTTACGGGACCTGAGGCGGGCAAAAGAGAGCGGGCGGCGCAAGATATCACCGCCCGAAGATTACCCCGAAAATTTCAACAATCGTTAACGGTGCGCTCAGGCGCCCACGTCAATGATCGCCTGCGCCAGCAGCGGCACCGTCCTTGAGTTGAGCCCGGCGATGTTGATCCGGCTGTCGCCCACCATGTAGATCGCGTGGTCCTTGCGCAGCGCCTCGACCTTGTCGGGCGCGAGGCCGAGACGCGAGAACATGCCACGATGCTGCGCGATGAAGCCGAAGCGGTCCGAGCCCGAGAGCGTGCGCAGTTCCTGGGCGAGTTGCTCGCGCAGGCCGAGCATGCCGCGGCGGACCTCTTCGAGTTCTGCTTGCCAGTCGGCGCGCAGGGCGTCGTCGTTCAGCACCAGCGAAACCAGCCGTGCGCCATGGTCGGGCGGGAAGGAATAGTTCTGGCGGTTCAGATATGCGAGATTGGCCTGCGTCGTGGGGCGGCGGGCGCTGTCCTGGCAGACGGCCATCAGAAGACCTGTCCGCTCGCGATAAATCCCGAAGTTCTTGGAGCAGCTTGCTGCGATCAGGACCTCGGGGCAGGAGGACACAACGTGGCGCGTGCCGGCCGCATCAGCATCGAGGCCGTCGCCGAAGCCTTGGTAGGCGATGTCGATCATCGGGATAGCGCCCTTGGCGTTCGCTAGATCGGTCACTTCGCCCCATTGCTGCATCGTCAGGTTGGCGCCGGTCGGGTTGTGGCAGCAGCCGTGCAGCAGGATCACGTCGCCTGCCTGAACCCCATCCAGATCCTGCATCATGCCGTCGAAATCGACGCCGCCGGTTTCATTGTCGAAATAGCGGTAGGGGACGTGTTCGATCCCCATGTGTTTCAGGATGCTGAGGTGGTTTGGCCAGGTCGGGTCCGACACGAAGACGCGCGCATCCGGGTTGGCCATTTTCACCAGGTCGAACGCCTGCCTCACCGCGCCGGTGCCGCCGGGCGTGGCCACCGCCGCCACCGCGTCGCGCGGGGCGGCATCGTCGAGGATCAGCTTGATCATCGCGTCGGAAAAGGCCGGGTCGCCCGCGAGGCCGACATAGGCCTTGGTCTCTTCCTCTTTCCACCATTCCTTCTCGGCGGCCTTGACGGCGCGCATGATCGGCGTGCGGCCTTCGGCATCCTTGTAGACACCGACGCCGAGGTCGATCTTGGTGTCGCGCGGATCGTCCTTGTAGGCCTGCATGAGGGCTAGGATCTTGTCGGCAGGTTGCTCTTTTAGGTGTTCAAACATCAGGCTTCTCCGGTTGCGACGGAGACGGTAGGAAAGGCTCCCCATTCGGTCCATGATCCGTCGTAGAGCGCGTGGTCGGTCTTGCCGATCCGTTCCAGCGCAAGATTGATCACCGCGGCGGTCACGCCGGAGCCGCAGCTTGTGATGACGGGTTTCGTGAGATCCGCGCCGGCGGCATCGAAGATGGTGCGCAGGTCGTCGGGGGATTTCATCGTGCCGTCGTCGTTGAGCAAAGTGCTGTAAGGGACGTTGCGGGAGTTGGGGATGTGCCCGGCCCGCAGCCCTTCGCGCGGCTCAGGCTCGTCACCCCGGAACCGGCCGGGCGCACGGGCGTCGAGGATGGTGTAGTCGCCCAGCTTGGAGGCGGAAGCGACCTGTGTGACATCCTTGACCCGGTGCGCTTCGCGCCGGACGGTCATGTGCCGGTCCCGGATCATCGGGGGCAGGTCCTCGGTCGGGCGGCCCTCGGCCAGCCACTTGGGCAGGCCACCATCCAGGACGGCCACGTCGTATTGTCCCATCAGGCGGAATAGCCACCACACGCGGGCCGCCGAGAAGAGGCCATGGGTGTCGTAGACCACCACCTGGTGACCGTCGCCCACGCCCATCTGGCGCATGCGCGACATGAACTTTTCCACTGGAGGCGCCATGTGCGGCAGGTCGGAACGATGGTCGGAAATATCGTCGATATCGAAGAACCGGGCGCCGGGGATGTGCGCCTGATCGTATTCCGCCTTTGCATCGCGGTCGATGCCCGGCAGGAAGTAGGTTGCGTCAAGGACCCGCAGGTCAGGATCATTGAGATGCGCCGCCAGCCAATCGGTGGATACCAGTGTTTTCGGATCGTCGTTTGCCATGACAGCCCCCTGAAACCATTGCCATTGACGTAGCGCGGGACGCGGGACAGTGCAAGCGGACGGGGTGTGCTGTTCCCTGGGTCAGCGGGTCAACAGATTGCGCAGCAGGCCAGCGGCCAGAAGGCATGCGCCGCCGCCAAGTGCGCCCGCGGCCAGTTGCGTCGTCAGTGCCGTGGGGTCGAGCGCCACGCTGTCGGGCGCGGTTTGCGCAAGGCCGCCAAAGCCCAGCAAACCAAGGGCGTGGCTGCCAAGAGCGCCGCCGAGAACACCGGCACCAGAATTGATCAGAACGCCCACGTTCAGGCGGGGCACGAGGCCGCCGGCGATGTTGCCGCCGATGGCGCCGGCAATGAGGCTGATCAGTAAGTCCATGCTTCCCGCTCCCCCGTGCTATCCCGCGCTGTGCGCCCGGAACGAGGGAGAATATAGCAAAAGCGGCGGCACCCGCAGAGGGTGTAATCCGAGACGCCTACATACCGTGGCGCAAAAGCCGCTGCTTCTGGCGGTTCCAGTCGCGCTTGGCCTCGGTCTGGCGCTTGTCGGTGTTCTTCTTGCCCTTGGCGATGCCGATCTTGATCTTGGCGATGCCGCGGTCGTTGAAGTACATCACCAACGGCACGAGGGTCATGCCCTTGCGCTGGGTCTCGTTCCACAGACGCGCCATTTCCTTGCGCGAAACCAAGAGCTTGCGGCGGCGCCGGTCCTCGTGGCCGAAAGGCACGGCCTGTTCGTAGGGTGCGATGTAGCTGTTGACCAGCCACAGCTCGCCATCCTCGACCGCGGCATAGCTTTCAGCGATGTTGGAGGTCTTCTGGCGTAGGGATTTGACCTCGGACCCTGCGAGCACCATGCCGCATTCCAGATCGTCCTCGATGGCATAGTCGTGCCGCGCCTTGCGGTTCTCGGCGACGACCTTGTAGTTTGGATTGATCTTGGGCTTGACCATGTCGATTTCTGCCTTCCGGGCGGTGCAAGAGAGCAAGATAGCCCCTGTGGCGAAGGCTTCCAACCCCCTGAAGCGAATCGAAAGGTTAACGGGACCCGAGAAGGCGAATCCGAACGTCGGTATCACGTCGGTATTCAAGTGGTATTGCGACGGTGCGGTTTTTTGCAGGTGGCCGGATCAACGGAGCGTGCGTTGCGCCGGCGCGGTTGCGGTTGACAGGCGGGCCACTGCGCCTATCGTTCGGCACAAGCCAGGGGCGCCTTCGGGCTGAGATGCACCCTTTGAACCTGACCCAGATCATGCTGGCGGAGGAAGGCGCGACCGGAGCCGGTCGGACCCAGCCTTTCGACGCCGCGAAAGGAGCCGGATGACCCCCGACACAAGGAACACAGCCAAGGGCCGGATCGCCAACATCCTGTCGGTCGCGGGCTCGGACCCGTCGGGCGGTGCGGGCGTGCAGGCCGATCTCAAGGCGATCTCGGCGAACGGAGCCTACGGGATGGCGGCGCTGACGGCGTTGACGGCGCAGAACACCCAAGGCGTGCAGGGCGTGCATCTGGTGCCGCCGGACTTCGTGGCCGACCAGATCCGGGTGGTAGCCGAGGACGTGCGGATCGACGCGGTGAAGATCGGGATGATCGCCACGGCAGAGATCGCCCGGGCGGTGGCGGACGCCTTGCCGGACGTGCCGGTGGTGCTGGACCCGGTGATGGTGGCGAAGGGAGGCGCATCGCTCCTGGCCGAGGACGCGGTGGTGGCGCTGCGCGAGGCGCTGGTGCCGAAGGCGGCGGTGATCACGCCGAATCTGCCGGAGGCGGCGGCGTTGCTGGGCTGCGCCGAGGCGGCGACGCGGGAAGCGATGGCAGAACAGGCGCAGTCGCTGCGGGCGCTGGGCTGTGGCGCGGTGCTGCTGAAGGGTGGGCACCTGGAGGGCGAGGACAGCCCGGACGTGCTGGCCGATGCGGACGGTGTGCATTGGTTCGAGGGCACGCGGGTGGCGACGCGGAACACCCACGGTACGGGATGCACCCTGTCGGCTGCGCTGGCGGCCCGGATCGGGAGGGCAGAACCTCTGCCCGAGGCGGTGGCCGAGGCCAAGGCCTATGTCGCGCGGGCGATTGCCGGGGCCGGGGCGCTGGATGTCGGGTCCGGGCATGGACCGACGCATCATTTCGCCGGGTTATGGGCGTGACCTTCGTATCGGCCGCTTCCTGCCCCGGACCTGATCCGGGGCCTCTTGCCCGATGGGAGAAAGACCGTCTTTGACGGATCGGGATCGGCCGGTTCCCGCTCTCGGGAATCGCGGCGGGACGTGGTAGGCTCCGCCAAACCAAGCGGAGCCCTCTGCCATGTCTTCCCCCAGTGTCAGCCTCCTTGTCGGCACCACAAAGGGTGCCTTTATCCTGTCCGCAGACGCGGGCCGCGACTGTTGGGACGTCACCGGCCCGCATTGCGACGGCTGGTGCATCAACCACATGGCGGGCGATCCCCACAGCGGCACGATCTGGGCTGGGGGTGGCGGTGCGTTTTACGGGGCGGGCGTGTGGCGGTCCGAGGATCGGGGCCGGTCCTGGACGCTGGAGCGCCTGACGCGGGGGCAGATGGACGACTGGGCGGCGAACGATCCGGGCTTTGCCGAGATGATCGGCTGGACCGACGCGCCGCTGCCGTTCGACGACGCCTTTGAACAGGTCTGGTCGCTGGGGTTCGCACACGGGACGCTGTATGCCGGGACGAAGCCCGCGACCCTGCTGAAGAGCACGGATCACGGTCGGACATGGCGCCAGGTCGATGCACTGACCGAGCATCCATCGGCGAAGGACTGGAACCCCGGGGCCGCGGGGCTTGTCCTGCACTCGATCGTGTTCGACCCCGGCGCGCCTCAAAAGCAGTGGATCGGGATTTCCGCCGCGGGGGTCTTTGCCACCGAGGATGGCGGGGCGAGCTGGGAGCGGCGCAACCGGCTGTCCAATACCGAGGCCTGCGGCGCGCATGACCATCCCGCCGCCCCGAGCGGCGGAGAGACCGGGCATTGCGTGCATAACATCATGCGCGCGCCGGGCGATGCGGACCTGCTTTATCAGCAGAACCATCACGGCGTCTGGCGGTCGTCTGATGGCGGGCGGTCGTGGGACGATATCACGCCGGGCCTGCCCTCGACCTTCGGCTTTCCGATCCGGGTGCATCCGCGCGACCCGCGCACGATCTGGACGCTGCCGCTGAATGGCGACATGGCGGGGCGGTATCCGCCCGATGCGGCCTGCGCGGTCTGGCGGTCGCGCGACGGGGGCGAGACGTGGGCGGCGCTGCGCGAGGGGTTGCCGCAGGAGAACTGCTTTTTCACCGTGCTGCGGCAGGCCATGGCGGGGGACACGCTGGATGCGCCGGGGCTGTATTTCGGGACCAATTCGGGGTCTGTCTTTGCCAGCCTTGACGAGGGCGACAGCTGGCGCGAGATTGCGCGGCACATGCCCACCATCCTGTCGGTCGAGGCGTTTGCGCCTGCCGACTGAGCGCGCAGGACGGGAATTGAACAGACGTTCATTTTCCTTTATGCACGCCCCGACCCCTTGCACGACTTCGGGAGACAGCCGATGCCCCAGCGCCCCGCCTTTGCCAAATGGCTTGACGACACCAACGACGTGACCGCCACTTTCCTGGCCGCCGGGCGCATCCCGGGGCTGGTCAACCTTGGCGGTGGTCTGCCGGGCACCGAGATCTGGCCGATCGAGGACATGACGAAGCTGGCGACGTCCGCCGTGGCCGACCACGCGGACGAAACGCTGGCCTATGCCCCCGTCGCGGGACTGCCCAAGCTGCGCGACCTGATTGCGGCGCGGTATTCGGAAGGGGACCTGACGCTGACGCGCGATAACGTGCTGATCACCGCGGGCGGGGCGCAGGCGCTGAACCTGCTGGGTACGGTGTTACTGGAGGAGGGCAGCACCGTCGCCTCGCAGACGCCGGCCTATCTGGGGGCGCTGGACAACTGGCGGCCGCGCCAGCCGGTCTATCGCCCGATGCGGCTGGAGGCGAATGACCTTGATCCGGTGGCGGCGATGACCGGCGCGCAGTTTGCCTATACCGTGCCGAATTTCTCGAACCCTACGGGCAAGCTGGTGAATGCGGCGACGCGCCGGCGGCTGGTGGATGCCGCGCACGAGACCGGCACCTGGCTGATCGAGGATGACCCCTACGGCACGCTTTATTATGACGACGCGCCGCTGCCGCGGATGCTGACGCTGTCTGCCGAGCGGGTCGGGGCGCCTTATGACGGGCCGGTGATCTATCTTGGCACGGTGTCCAAGGAGCTGGCGCCGGGGCTGCGGATCGGCTGGATCATCGCGGCGCCCGAGATGATCGAGGTGCTGAAGGCCGCCAAGCAGAGCGCCGACATGTGCACCAGCGGCCTGTGCCAGCAGATCACCCATGACGCCTTCGCCACCGGGCTGGCCGATGACATGCTGCCCAATATCCTCGACCTTTACCGCAAGCGGCGTGATGCGCTGTGTGCTGCGATGGACGAACACCTGCCGGAACTGTTCACGTGGGAACAGCCCACGGGGGGCATGTTCGTGTGGGCCACGGCGAAGGACCCCGCGCTGGATACCAACCGGCTGATGGAGGTGGGGCTGGACCATGGGGTGTGCATTTCGCCCTCGTCGGTGTTCGATCCCGAAGGGCGTGACCACAGTTCGATCCGCATCAACTTTACCTACAATACCGAGGACAAGCTGGTGACCGGGATCGAGCGGCTGGCCACGGCGACCCGCGCCGCGCTTGCGGAAACCTGACCCTTTTGCTCTAACGGGCGGCAAATTGACTACCCGGAGGCCGCCATGGTCGACATTGCAACCCGTGTCTGGAACCATAAATGGAAGATCGACCCGATCGTCCGTTCGCTGATCGACACCGATTTCTACAAGCTGCTGATGTGCCAGTCGGTGTTCCGCAACCGTCCGCACACCTCCGTTACCTTCTCGTTGATCAACCGCAGCAAGGATATCCGGCTGGCTGAACTGGTGGACGAGGGCGAGCTGCGCGAGCAACTGGACCACATCCGCTCGCTGTCGCTGTCGCGGGGGGAGTCGACGTGGATGCGCGGCAACACGTTCTATGGCAAGCGGCAGATGTTCACGCCCGAATTCATGGACTGGTTCGAGAAGCTGCGTCTGCCGCCCTATCACCTGGAAAAACGCGATGGGCAGTACGAACTTACGTTCGAGGGTACCTGGCCGCAGGTCATGCTGTGGGAAATCCCGGCGCTGGCGGTGCTGATGGAACTGCGGTCGCGCGCGGTGCTGCACGACATGGCCCGGTTCGAGCTTCAGGTGCTTTACGCCCGCGCCATGACCCGCCTGTGGGAAAAGACCGAAGTGCTGCGCGACACGCCCGGCCTGCGTATCGCCGATTTCGGCACGCGGCGGCGGCATTCTTTCCTATGGCAGGATTGGTGCGTGCAGGCGATGACCGAACGGCTGGGGGACAATTTCGTCGGCACCTCCAACTGCCTGATCGCCAAGAACCGCGACCTCGAGGCGATCGGCACCAACGCGCACGAAATGCCGATGGTTTATGCCGCGCTGGCCGAGAATGACGAGGAATTGGCCCGCGCCCCCTACGAGGTCCTGTCCGACTGGCACGACGAACATGACGGAAACCTGCGGATCATCCTGCCCGATACATACGGTACCGAAGGGTTTCTGGCCAAGGCGCCCGACTGGCTGGCGGGGTGGACGGGCATCCGCGTTGACAGTGGCGACCCCGCCCGCGGCGCAGAGACCGCCATCCAGTGGTGGAAGGACCGTGGCGAGGACCCGACGCAGAAGCTGATCATCTTTTCCGACGGGCTGGACGAGGAGAAGATCCTGTCACTGCACAAGCAGTTCGCGGGACGCGCCCGCGTCTCCTTCGGCTGGGGCACGCTGCTGACCAACGACTTTCGCGGCCTTACCCCCGGCGACGCTCTCGCCCCCTTCTCGCTCGTCTGCAAGGCGGTGGCCGCCAACGGCCGCCCGACCGTCAAGCTGTCGGACAACCCCCGCAAGGCCATGGGGCCGGAGGGCCAGATCGACCGCTACAAGCGGGTGTTCGGGGTGGGGGACCAGGAGGAGATCGAGGTGGTGGTGTGATCACGCCCGGTGTCTGCCTCACTTTCGACGACCTCTATGTCGAGAATTGGCTCGCCGCGGGACCGATCTTTCAGGCGCATGACGCCCGAGCCACCTTCTGCGTCTGCTGGATGCATGCCGCCACGCCTGCGCAGATCGATGGCCTGCACCAGTTGCAGGAGGACGGTCACGAAATCGCCTATCACGGCCGCAACCACGAGAAATTGCAGCCCTACCTGCGCCAGCATGGCCTCGACCACTGGCTGGAAAACGAGATCGCCCGTGGCGTGGCAGAGCATCGCGCGCTCGGCTTCCCGACCACCAGCTATGCCAGCCCTTTCTATGGCTCCAACCGGCAAACCCGCGCGGCCACAGCGCCCTATTTTCAGATCACCCGCGCCGGCAGCGGGCGCGATCTGTCGGTCGAAGATGTGCCGAAGCGGATCTACCAGCGGCCCGATCCCGACGGGGCGGTGAGCAGCATCGGCTTGATCGACTTTCAGAATCCCGGCAGCCGGAGCTGGCGGGAGATCGGCGCCGCGCTCGACATGCTGGTCGCGCATCGCGGCGTCGGCATCTTCAACGGTCATGACATCCGCCCGCGCAAGGCGGGTCCGGGCCGCTACAGTGCGCACCGGCAAATCGACCGTCTGCTGCGCGCAATCACCGACCGTGGACTGGCCTTTCATACGCTCAGCGGGTTCGCCCGTGCCGCTCAGGCCGATCAGGAGGCGCCGCAATGCTTGCCGGCATCAAGGTAGTAGAGTTCGAGGGCCTAGGCCCCGCACCCTTCGCCGCCATGATGCTGGCGGATCTGGGCGCGGAGGTGACGGTTGTTCAGAGGCCGGGACCTGCCAATCCGACGATGGGCGAGCGCAACATGCTCGACCGCGGCAAGCGGGCCGTGGTGCTGGATCTCAAGGATCCCGGCGACATGGCTGTTGCGAAGGCGATGGTGAACGAGGCCGATGCGCTGATCGAAGGGCTGCGGCCGGGGGTGATGGAGCGGCTTGGGCTGGGGCCGGAGGTGTTTGCGGAGAGCAATCCGACGCTGGTTTATGGACGGATGACGGGCTGGGGGCAAGGCGGGCCGCGGGCGCATCTGGCGGGGCATGACTATAACTATATCGCCACGGCGGGGGCGCTCTACTATGCTTCGACCCCGGGCGATGCGCCGCTGACGCCGCCGACGATCGTGGGGGATATCGGGGGCGGGGCGCTGTACCTTGTGGCCGGTGTGCTGAGCGGTCTGTTGAACGCGCAGCGGACGGGCCGGGGCACGGTGGTGGATGCAGCCATTACCGACGGGTCGGCGCATATGATGGCGCTTTTCATGGCGATGGCGGGGGCTGGGAACTTGTCGCAGGAGCGGGGGCAGAGCCTGCTGGACGCGCCGCCCTGGGGGCGGACATATGTTTGTGCCGACGGGCGGTACCTGTCGGTGCAATGCCTTGAGCCGCAGTTCTATGCGATGTTTCTGGACCTTCTCGGGCTGGATGACGACCCGCTATTTGCGGCGCAGTATGATCGGGCGCAGTGGCGCGAGCAGACGGCGCGGTTGACGGCGGTTTTCGCGACGCAGCCGGTTGGTCATTGGGCCGACCTGTTCGAGGGGTCGGACGCCTGTGTCGCGCCTGTGCTGAGCCCGTGGGAGGCGGCGGAGGATCCGCATATCGCCGCGCGCGCGATCTGGCACAATACAGAAGGCGGGTTCCAACCGGCCCCGGCGCCCCGGTTCGACGGGAAGGCGCAAGCGCCGAACCCGGTGCCCGCGCGGGGGCAGGATACCGAGGCGCTGCTGAAGGATCTGAAGGCGCGCGGGCTGATCTGACGGCGTTGGACATACGTTTTCGTATGGTGCGATGTTCCGAACTTGATCCGGGATTTCCTGCCGCGGGAGGTCCCGGGTCAGGCCCGGGACGGGGAGCGCGGTTTCAGCCGCCGTGGACTTGCTTGCTGTCGTCTGGCGCCTCGTCGCGCTCGAACATGCCGTAGTCGCGGATGACCGACACGACGCGCAGGCGGTAATCGTCGAACATGATCTCGCGGCCTGCGCGCTGGGCGCCGCGGTGGGCCTCAAGCCGGCGCCATTCGTCCAGAGCGGCCTCGTCGCGCCAGAAGCTGAGGGAGAGCAGCTTTTCCGGGTTCACCAGGCTTTGAAAGCGTTCGACCGAGATGAAGCCGTCTATGCCTTCCGCAAGCGGTTTCATCTTGGCGGCCATGTCGAGATAGGCGTCTTTCTGGTCAGGGTGTGGCATGACCTCGAAGATGACGGCGATCATTTGGTTTCTCCTTGCTGCGGTGTGGAGACACATTTCAGGAAGGTGCGGTCCTCGCGCAAGAGGAAGTTTTCGGATTGCGCGAAGGCGTAATTTTCGCGCCCCAGTGGATCGGCGGCGAGGCGGGCGCGATAGGCTTCGTATTCGGCCAGGCTGGGGATGTTGTAGATTCCGTAGGCCAGGGTCGAGGAGCCTTCGTGCGGAGCGAAATAGCCGATGAGGTCGGCGCCGCAGCGCGGGATGGCGGTGCCCCAGTTGCGGGCGTAGTGCGCGAACTGGGCGTGTTTCGTGGGGTCGACGTGGTAGCGGATGATGCAGGTGAGCATGATGGGTCTCCTTCGGGGTCGCCCCTGTTGTAGCGGATGGACGGGGCGCGATGGTTCGGTTAGTGTCGAACTATGAAGGATGGCCCGGACATATCCCGCGTGGCCGCGCTGATCGGAGATCCGGCGCGGGCCAATATGCTGACCGCGCTGATCAGCGGGATGGCGTTGACCGCGAGCGAGCTGGCGGCTGAGGCGGGGGTGACGTTGCAGACAGCCTCGGCGCACCTGTCGAAGCTGGAGGCGGGCGGGCTGATCACGCTGCGGCGTGAAGGGCGGCACAAGTATTTCCGATTGGCCAGTGACGAGGTGGCGCATGTGCTGGAGGCGCTGATGGGGCTGGCCGCGGGGACCGGCGCGTTGCGGACGCGGCCCGGGCCGCGAGACCCGGAGATGCGGCATGCGCGGGTCTGTTACAATCATCTGGCCGGGGACATGGGCACGCAGATGTATGACGCGTTGCTGGCGCGGGGTGCTTTGCGGCAGAAAGGCGAGGCGCTTGAACTGACGGACGCGGGACGAGGTTTCGTGACAGGGTTCGGGATTGACCTGGACGGTTTGCCGAAGTCGCGGGCGCCGCTTTGCCGTGAGTGCCTGGACTGGTCGGAGCGGCGCTCGCACCTGGCGGGGCAACTTGGGCGGGCGATGTTCAGCCGGATGGAGGCGTTGGGCTGGGCGACCCGGGTCAAGGGGACGCGGGTGGTGCGATTCTCGACGGACGGGGCGGCGGCGTTTGCGGAGGCGTTCGGCGGGGGCCTGCGCCAGGGGTAAGGGGCGCGTGGGTTTTCACCCACCCTACGCGGTTTGTGTGGTGCCGCGCCCTCGGTGGCGGAGGGCGGGCGCGGCATGTGTCGGTCAGATCTGGCGGCGCTTTTCGACCATGTCACGGAACGCGTCGGTGACGCTGTCATCCACGTGATAGCTGTGGTCGTCGTCGGGAAAGGCGCCGGAGCGCACATCGGCGGCATAGTCGGACAGGCCCTTCACGGCCACCTCGGTCAGGTTCGCGTAGCGCTTGGTGAACTTCGGTTTGAAGTCGGTGAAGACACCCAGAAGATCGTAGCTGAGCAGGATCTGCCCGTCGGTGCCCGCGCCGGCGCCGATGCCGATGGTGGGAATCTCGAGCTCGGCGGAGATGATGCGGGCGATCGAGGCCGGCACCGCCTCGAATTCGAGCATGAAACAGCCGGCGTCCTGGATGGCCAGCGCGTCCTGCAGGATGTCCATCGCGTCCTCGGGTGTCTTGCCCTGTACGCGGAAACCGCCATACATCGCGACGCGGTGTGGGGCCATCCCGATGTGGCTGGCCGTGGGGATGCCCGCGGCCACCAGCGCCTTTAGAATGTCGGCCTGGCTGCGGCCGCCCTGGGGTTTCACGGCGTCGCAGCCGCCGTCCTGCATGAAGCGGGTCGCGTTGGTCAGGGCGCGGTCCACGGTGTGATAGCTTTGGTAGGGCATGCAGCCGAGCGAGAAGGTGTTGGGCGCGCCGCGGCGGATGGCCTGGGCGTGCATCACCATCATGTCCATCGTCGCCGGAACGGTCGAAGCGTGGCCGTGGGCGATCATGGCAAGGCTGTCGCCGACCACGACCACGTCGACGCCCGCCGCCTCGGCCCATTGTGCCGAGGTGTAATCGGGCACGGAGGTGTAGACCATGCGCGTGCCATCATGTTTCGAGGCCCTGATCTGGGTGATTGTCCGTTTCTTCCGTTCGGTCATGTGGCCGTCCTCCCTTGAGCCATCGACGCGCCACTTCGCAGGTGGCGCTGAATTGTCGTCAATTGATATATCATTAGGATATTTAATGGCAACGGTTGAATTTGTCGAGATCGTGATCGGTCCAGATTGCCGCGGCAATGGAGCCAGTGTAGGCTGACGCGCATGGCCATATCGGTGGAAAGCTTTTTCCTGTCGCCCGAGGCGGAAGGGACGTTGCAGGCGCAGATCCAGCAGATGATCGCGCAGGGCATCCTGTCGGGGCGATTCCGGAAGGGCGAGAAGCTGCCGAGTTCGCGCAAGATGGCCGAGCACCTGGGGGTGAGCCGGATCACGGTGACGCTGGCCTATACCGAGTTGCAGGCCAACGACTATCTGGAGAGCCGGGACCGGTCGGGGTATTTCGTGTCGCAGAACGCGCCGGAGCCGCCCGCGTTTACGCCCAGTGCGGCGAAGGGTGACATGATCGACTGGGGGCGGGCGATCGGGCGGCGATATACCGGCGGAGCGACGCCCGAGAAGCCGCGGGACTGGTCAAGCTATCCTTATCCTTTCATCTTCGGGCAGACCGATCCGAGCCTGTTCGATCACGCAAGCTGGCGCCATTGCGCGCTGCGGGCGCTGGGGCAGAAGGAGTTCCAGGCGCTGGCGGCGGATGCCTATGACCAGGATGACCCCAAGCTGATCGAGTTCATCGCGCGGCACACCCTGCCGCGGCGGGGGATTTTGGCGGAGCCGGGGGAGATCCTGCTGACGATGGGAGCGCAGAACGCGCTGTGGCTGACGGCACAGGTACTGTTGACACAGCGGCGGACGGCGGCGGTGGAGGAGCCGTGTTACCACGCGCTGCGCGATATCCTGACCCAGTCGCGCTGTCACATGGCGCCGGTGCCGGTGGACCGCGACGGGCTGCGGCCGCAGGATTTGCCGGAGCGGGCGGACGTGATTTTCACCACGCCCAGTCACCAGGCGCCGACCAACGCGACCATGCCGCTGGACCGGCGGCAGGCGTTGTTGGCCCGCGCGCGGGAGATGGAGGCGCTGATCGTCGAGGATGATTACGAATTCGAGATCAGCTTTTTGCGCGCGCCGCTGCCGTCGCTGAAATCGCTCGATACCGACGGGCGGGTGATTTACGTGGGGAGCTTTTCCAAGTCGATCTTTCCGGGTCTGCGGCTGGGGTATCTTGTCGGCCCGCAGGCGTTCATACGCGAGGCGCGGGCGTTGCGGGCGAGCGTGCTGCGGCATCCGCCGGGGCATGTGCAGCGGACCACGGCCTATTTCCTGAGCCTGGGGCATTACGACAGCCTGATCCGGCGGATCGGCAAGGCCTATGCACAGCGGCGGCAGGTGATGGAGACCGCGCTGGAGGATCAGGGCCTCGGCGTAGAAGGGCGCGGCGTGTTCGGCGGAAGCTCGATCTGGATGCGGGCGCCGGAGGGGGTGGATACCGAGGATCTTGCGCGCCGGTTGCAGGCCCGGGGCGTTCTGATCGAGCCGGGGCGGCCGTTCTTCGAGACCGCGCGGGCACCGCGCAACTTCTATCGATTGGCTTATTCCTCGATTCCCTCGGAACGGATCGCGGACGGTATCGAGATACTGGCAAATGAGCTGGGCTCGTAAGGCCAGTTGGGGCCATGGTGCGGAATCGATCGAACGCCTTGTTCAAAAGGCGAAAATAACGTTCTTCCGGGTGCGTCACGTTTCCGGATTTCTCATTTTTGAGACCAAAAGTCTCAATAAAAATATTCTCTGGCTATAGTCTGCGCGGGAAACTGGCCCTAGAATGGGGGTGACTGCAAGGGTAGCTTTCCCCCAAACCGCGCCGGGGGAGGACCGGCCCTTTTTCAATGTTCAGGAGCACTGTCATGAAGATGACCACCGAAGAAGCCTTTGTAAAAACGCTGCAACGTCACGGGATCCAGCACGCGTTCGGGATCATCGGGTCGGCGATGATGCCGATCTCGGACTTGTTCCCGAAGGCCGGGATCACGTTCTGGGACTGTGCGCACGAGGGCAGCGCGGGGATGATGGCCGATGGCTATACTCGCGCGACGGGCAAGATGAGCATGATGATCGCGCAGAACGGGCCGGGCATCACCAACTTCGTGACCGCCGTGAAGACCGCCTATTGGAACCACACGCCGCTGCTGCTGGTGACGCCGCAGGCGGCGAACAAGACGATCGGTCAAGGCGGGTTCCAGGAAGTCGAGCAGATGAAGCTGTTCGAGGACATGGTGGCCTACCAGGAAGAAGTGCGCGACCCCACGCGTGTGGCCGAGGTGCTGGCACGGGTGATCAGCCAGGCCAAGCGCCTGTGCGGGCCGGCGCAGATCAACATCCCGCGCGATTTCTGGACGCAGGTGGTGGATATCGAGATTCCCAGCGCGATCGAGTTCGAGGTGAGCCCGGGCGGCAGCAATTCGGTGGCTGAAGCGGCCGCGCTGCTGAGCGAGGCCAAGAACCCGGTGATCCTGAACGGTGCGGGCGTGGTGCTGTCGAAGGGCGGGATCGCGGCGTCGATGGAACTGGCCGAGCGGCTGACCGCGCCGGTCTGCGTGGGCTATCAGCACAACGACGCGTTCCCCGGCTCGCACCCGCTGTTCGCCGGGCCGCTGGGCTATAACGGCAGCAAGGCGGGGATGGAGCTGATCAAGGACGCAGACGTGGTGCTTTGCCTTGGGACGCGGCTGAACCCGTTCTCGACCCTGCCGGGCTATGGCATGGAATACTGGCCTGCCAACGCCAAGATCATCCAGGTGGATATCAACCCCAACCGGATCGGCCTGACCAAGAAGGTCAGCGTGGGGATCGTCGGTGATGCGGCCAAGGTGGCGCAGGGCATCCTGAAGAACCTGGGCGAGACCGCGGGCGATGAAGGCCGCGAGGAGCGCAAGGCGAAGATCGCCGAGACCAAGAGCAAATGGGCGCAGCAACTGGCCAGCATGGACCACGAAGATGACGATCCCGGCACCACCTGGAACGAGCGCGCGCGCAAGGACAAGCCGGACTGGATGAGCCCCCGCATGGCGTGGCGGGCCATTCAGGGTGCGCTGCCGCGGAATGCGATCATTTCCAGCGATATCGGCAACAACTGTGCCATTGGCAACGCCTATCCCGACTTCGACGAGGGTCGGAAATACCTGGCGCCGGGGCTGTTTGGCCCGTGTGGGTACGGCCTGCCGGCCATTGTTGGCGCCAAGATCGGCTGTCCGGATGTGCCCGTGGTGGGCTTTGCCGGTGACGGCGCGTTCGGCATCGCGGTCAACGAGCTGACGGCCATTGGCCGGAGTGAGTGGCCGGGGATCACGCAGATCGTGTTCCGCAACTACCAGTGGGGCGCGGAAAAGCGGAACTCGACGTTGTGGTTCGACGACAACTTCGTGGGCACCGAGCTGGATGACGATGTCAGCTATGCCGGGATCGCCAATGCCTGTGGATTGAAAGGTGTCGTGGCGCGGACGATGGACGAGCTGACCGATGCGCTGAACACCGCGATCAAGGAGCAGATGGAGAACGGCACGACCACGCTGATCGAGGCGATGATCAACCAGGAACTGGGCGAGCCGTTCCGCCGGGACGCCATGAAGAAGCCGGTGGAAGTGGCCGGGATCAGCGCCGACGATATGGTCGAGCAACGGGTCTGAGACGTCGCAATCCTGTGGCCCCGCGGGCATAGTGTGCCACGCGGGGCCGAACAGGGCCCTGGACAGAGTGACAGGACAAGACATGACAGACCGATATCCCTTTCTTGCGGCGAGTGAGCCCAAGTGCCCGCCTTCGTTGTTGACGCGGGCGCAATGTTTGCCACGGCCGCGCGTGGCGCTGGTGAATGCCGGGGCGCCGAACCCGTTGCAGGGGATCCGGGAGGCGGCTGAGGCCGGTCTGGCCGATCCGGTGCTGATCGGGGACAGCGACAAGATCAAGGCCACGGCGGCGGAGATCGGGTGGGATATCGCGGGCTTGCCGCTCATCCACGCACCGAAGGAGACCGCCGCGCCGGTGGCCGCCGAGATGGCGCGGACCGGCGAGGTTGGCGCGATCATGAAGGGGCAGATTCACACTTCGACTTTCCTCAAGGGGCTTTTGCCGTCAAAGGCGGGGCTGCGGGAGAAGGGCACGCGCTGCGGGCACGTGTTTCACATCACGATGCCGGAGTCGGAGCGGCCACTCTTGCTGACCGATGCGGCGCTGAACGTGGACCCGGACGTGGAGACGCGGCAGGCCTGCCTGAGCCATGCGGTGATGCTGGCCTACAAACTGGGGATCGAGCGGCCCAAGGCGGGCATCCTCGCCCCGACAGAGGACCCGATCCCGACAGTGCC
Source organism: Roseovarius confluentis (assembly GCF_002917925.1). Taxonomy (GTDB): domain Bacteria; phylum Pseudomonadota; class Alphaproteobacteria; order Rhodobacterales; family Rhodobacteraceae; genus Roseovarius; species Roseovarius confluentis. The sequence goes on from NZ_PPFE01000003.1 coordinate 281,108, forward strand.
GAACACGATGGAGGCGGTCGAGATCGCCGAGTGGGCCAAGGGCGCGCTGCCTGGTGCGGTGGTGCAGGGGCCGATGGCGATGGACCTGATCCTGTCGAAAGCGGCGGCAGAGGCGAAGAACTACGAATCCGAGGTGTCGGGCGATGCCGATATCATGCTGACGCCGAACATCACCACGGGCAACGCGCTGTTCAAGCTGATGTCGTTCGGCATGGGCTGTTGCTGTGCCGGCGTGGTTCTTGGGGCGAAGGTACCGATTCTGCTGACCAGCCGGGCCCAGGGCGCGGAAGAGCGTATCGCTTCGGCGGCGTTGGGTGTGATTGGGGGGGCGGCATGATACTGGTCGTGAATGCCGGGTCGTCCTCGATCAAGGTGGAGCTGTTCACGCCTGCGCTGGAGTCGGTTCTGTCGGGATCGGTGACCGAGATCGGCGGGCAGGGGCGGCTGAGCCTTGGGGGTGAGAAGCAGGATGTTTCGGTTGCCGACCATACGGCGGCATTGGGTCTTGTCTTCGAGAAGTTGGAGGCCGCGGGGCATCCAGTGTCCTCGCTGATTGCGGCGGGGCACCGTGTGGTGCATGGCGGGGCGCATTTGACAGCGCCGGAGCGGCTGACCGACGAAGTGATCGCCAAGATCGAGGCAGTGGTGCCGCTGGCGCCGCTGCACAATCCGCATAACCTTTCCGGCGTGCGGGCGCTGGCGGCGCTGGCGCCGGACCTGCCGCAATTCGCCAGTTTCGACACGGCGTTTCACGCGACCAACGCGCCGGTCGCCGTGACCTATGCATTGCCGCAGGCGGAGCGCGACAAGGGCATCCGACGCTATGGGTTTCACGGGCTGTCCTATGCCGGGATGGTGGCGCAGTTCGGTGATGACCTGCCCCGGCGGTTGCTGGGACTGCATCTTGGAAATGGCGCGAGCCTGTGCGCGATGGTCGAAGGCAAGTCGGTGGCGAACTCGATGGGTTATTCGCCGCTGGATGGCCTTGTGATGGGCACCCGGACGGGATGCATCGACGGGATGGCGGTGTTGCGGCTGGCCGAGGATCACGGGATCGACAAGGCGGGCACGATTCTGAACAAGGAAAGCGGGCTGAAGGGGCTGGCGGGGACGAACGACATGGCCACGCTCTTGAGCCGCGACGATGAGGATGCGCAGTTCGCGGTGGAGCATTTCTGTTACTGGGCGGCGCGGCAGGCCGGATCGGCGATTGCCGCCATGCATGGCGTGGATGCCGTGGCCTTTACAGGGGGGATCGGTGAAAATGCCGAGACCATACGCGACCGTATCATGGAGCATCTGACCTGGCTGGGGGATATCCCGGTGCACGTGGTGCCAGCCGACGAGGAGCGGCAGATCGCGCGGGATGTCGTCGGGCTGTTGCCCGGCTGAGCGAAGAATTTCCGCTTTCCCGGCAGAGCGCTTTGGGAAAGCGAACGAACCAAGACAAGCGGTCGCGGGGCGGTGTGAACTGGCCTGGCGTGACCGGGAAGAGACAAGGGAGGCGACGACATGCTGGATCAGCCCAAACTGGATACCTCGCCCAAGGTATCAGACGAGGTGCGCAAGACCACCTGCTATATGTGCGCCTGCCGTTGCGGGATCAACGTGCATATGAAGGAGGGCAAGGTTGCCTATATCGAGGGCAACCGGGACCATCCGGTCAACAAGGGCGTTCTGTGCGCCAAGGGCAGCGCGGGGATCATGCAGCATAACGCGCCGTCGCGGCTGCGCGCACCGTTGAAACGGGTCGGGCCGCGCGGGTCGGGCGAGTTCGAGGAGATCAGCTGGGACGAGGCGCTGGAAATCGCCACCGGCTGGCTGGAGCCGCTGCGGCAGGAGGCGCCGGAAAAGCTGGCCTTTTTCACCGGGCGCGACCAGAGCCAGAGCTTCACCAGTTTCTGGGCGCAGAATTTCGGGACACCGAACTATGCCGCGCATGGCGGTTTTTGCAGCGTCAACATGGCGGCGGCGGGCATCTACACGATGGGCGGCGCGTTCTGGGAATTTGGGCAACCGGACTGGGAGAACACGAAGCTGTTCATGATCTTCGGCGTGGCCGAGGACCATGACAGCAACCCGATCAAGATGGGCATCGGACGGCTGAAGGAGCGCGGCGCCAAGGTGATCGGAGTGAATCCGATCCGGTCTGGATACAACGCCGTGGCCGACGAATGGGTCGGGATCACGCCGGGGACCGATGGGCTTTTTATCCTGGCGCTGGTGCATGAACTGCTGCGGGCCGGGAAGATCGATCTGCGGTATCTGGCAGAGTATACCAACGCGCCGGTGTTGGTGAATTGCGATACCAGTTCGCCGGACCACGGGCTGCTGATGCGGGATGCGGATGGCAAGCTGCTGGTGATCGACCGCGCGACGGGACAGCCTGCACCGTTCGACAGGAAAGGCGTGAAGCCGGACCTGTCGACCAGTTATGAAAAGGATGGCGTGACGCATAGGCCGGTGATGCATTTGCTGGCGGAGCGCTACATGGGAGAGGACTACGCGCCCGAGGCCGTGGCGGAACGCTGTGGCGTGAGTGCGCGGCGGATCCGGGCGATTGCCGCAGAACTGGCGCGTGTGGCTTTCGAAGAAGAAATCGTGCTGGACCGCGAATGGACGGATTTCCGGGGCGAGACCCACAAGACGATGGTGGGCCGCCCGGTCAGTTTCCACGCGATGCGGGGGATCAGCGCCCATTCCAACGGGTTTCAGACCTGCCGCGCGCTGCACCTGTTGCAGATCCTTCTGGGCAGCGTTGAAGTGCCGGGTGGCTTCCGCTTCAAGCCACCTTATCCGAAACCGGTCAGCATCCATCCGACGCCGCATAGCAAGGTGACGCCGCATCGTCCGCTGGACGGGCCGCATCTGGGCTTCGTGCGGGGGCCAGAGGACCTGGCGCTGAAGGAAGATGGCAGCCCGGCGCGGATCGACAAGGCGTTCACCTGGGAAAATCCCATGAGTTCGCACGGGTTGATGCACATGGTCATCAGTAATGCCCACGCGGGCGACCCGTACAAGATCGACACGCTTTTCATGTACATGGCGAACATGTCCTGGAACTCTTCGATGAACACGCGCGGCGTGATCGACATGCTGACGGACAAGGACGAGGCTGGCGAGTATGTCATCCCACGTATCATATATTCGGATGCGTATAGTTCCGAGATGGTCGCCTATTCCGACCTGATCCTGCCTGACACGACCTATCTGGAGCGGCATGACTGCATCAGCCTGCTGGACCGCCCGATTTGTGAGGCGGATGCGGCGGCCGATGCCATCCGCTGGCCCGTCGTGGAGCCGGACCGGGATGTGAAAGGGTTTCAGACGGCGCTGATTTTGTTGGCCAACAAGATGGGGCTGCCGGGATTCACCAACGAGGATGGCAGCGCCAAGTGGGCGGATTATGCCGATTACATGGTCAACCACGAGCGCAAACCGGGTGTCGGGCCGCTGGCCGGGTGGCGGATGGGGGAGGATGGGCCGCAGCATGGCCGCGGTGCGCCGAACGCCTCACAGCTTGATAATTATATCGAGAATGGCGGGTTCTTCGTCAGCCATATCGCCGAAGAACATGCTTATATGAAACCGTGGAACATGGGCTACCAGGAGTGGGCCGTCGGCATGGGGTTATATGACAGCCCGCAGCCTTTCATTTTCGATGTCTATGTGGAAACGATGAGGAAATTTCAGCTGGCCGCCGAGGGACATGGGGAACGGCAACCGCCCGAGCATCTGCGCGAACGGATCAGGGCGACGCTGGACCCGCTGCCGATCTGGTATCCGCCGTTCGAGGACGGGCATGTGGACCCGGTGGAATACCCTGTGCACGCCCTGACACAGCGACCGATGGCGATGTATCACTCGTGGGGTTCGCAGAATGCGTGGCTGCGGCAAATTCATGGGCGCAATCCGCTCTACCTGCCGACCAAGATATGGGAGGCGAACGGGTTTGCCGATGGCGACTGGGCCAAGGTTACGTCGACGCATGGCGAGATCACGGTGCCTGTGGCGCATATGGCCGCGCTCAACGAGAACACGGTCTGGACATGGAACGCGATCGGCAAGCGCAAGGGCGCCTGGGCGCTGGAAAAGGACGCGCCAGAGGCCACGAAGGGGTTTCTGCTCAATCACCTCATTCATGAGTTGTTGCCGCCCAAGGGTGACGGGCTGCGCTGGGCGAACAGCGACCCGGTGACGGGGCAGGCGGCGTGGTTCGACCTGCGGGTTAAGATCGAGAAGACGGCGGCGCCCGAGGAGGTGCACCCGACATTCGCGCCGATCCGGTCGCCGGTGGGGACCGGGCCGGACGAGCTGCGCTGGAAGGTGGGCAAATGAGCGCGGGAATTTTCTTACAAGAAAATTGGCAAGACTTTTCGAAAAGTCTTGGGCGGAAAATGCGTATTTTCCGGCCCATTTTCCGCGCGGAAAATGGGTGCGCGGAGGGGCGGCGGTGAGCGGTAGGGCCCTGACATTGATCGCCATACTGGCGTTCGTGATCTTCGTGGTCGGGACCTTCGTGTGGTTCGTCGGCAAATGGAATTCGAGCGAGGACGCGCCCCAAAGCGGTGGCGTCCCAGCCAAGACAGAGGAGCGGCAAGCATGACGACGCTTCCCGAAACGACGCAGCGCAAGATGGGGCTGGTGATCGACCTGGATACCTGCGTCGGCTGCCACGCCTGCGTGGTGAGCTGCAAGGGATGGAACACCGAGAATTACGGCGCGCCGCTGAGTGACCAGGACCCATATGGCGACGACCCGCGCGGGACGTTCCTGAACCGGGTGCATTCCTATGAGGTGCAGCCCCTGGCCGAGAGCGGGATGCCGCATCCGGCGGCGCAGCTCATTCACTTCCCGAAATCCTGCCTGCATTGCGAAGATGCACCATGCGTTACGGTATGCCCGACCGGCGCCAGCTATAAGCGGGTCGAGGACGGGATCGTTCTGGTGAACGAGAGCGATTGCATCGGCTGCGGTCTGTGTGCCTGGGCCTGTCCCTATGGCGCGCGGGAGATGGACGCGGCGGAAGGCGTTATGAAGAAATGCACGCTGTGCGTCGACCGGATCTACAACGACAACCTGCCCGAGGAGGACCGGGTGCCGGTCTGCGTGCGGACCTGCCCGGCAGGGGCGCGGCATTTCGGCGATCTGGGCGATCCGGAGAGCGACGTGTCGAAACTGGTCGAGGAGCGCGGCGGCATGGACCTGATGCCCGAGCAGGGCACGAAGCCGGTGAACCAGTACCTGCCGCCGCGGCCCAAGGACCAGGTGATGGCGGCCCCGGAGGCGCAGATCGACGTTCTGGCGCCGCTGCTGGCCCCCGTGGCTGAGGAGCCGAAGGGGTTTATCGGCTGGCTTGATAAAGCGCTGGAGAAGATCTGATGCATCCTGCACCGTCCGTTATCGTATTCACCACGCTGTCGGGCCTTGGGTTCGGCCTGTTGTTCTGGCTGGGGCTCGGGGTCATCGTGCCCACCGGATGGGTCGCGTTCACGTTCTTCGTGATTGCCTACCTGCTGGCGGTGGGAGGGCTGATGGCCTCGACCTTTCACCTGGGACACCCGGAGCGGGCGTTGAAGGCGTTCACGCAGTGGCGGTCGTCATGGTTGAGCCGTGAGGGTGTGTCCTCGGTCGCGGCGCTGGTGGTGATGGCGGTCTATGGCGCGGGGCTGGTGTTTTTCGACACGGCCTGGATGTTGGTGGGGGTGATCGGAGCCGTGCTGTCGGCGGTGACGGTGTTCACCACCTCGATGATCTACACGCAGATGAAAACCGTGCCGCGCTGGAACACGCCGCTGACGCCGCTGTTGTTCATGGCGATTGCGCTGGCGGGTGGCGCGCTCTTGGCCGGGCAGGTGGCGATTGCGCTGATCCTGATGCCGGTGGCTGCCGCCGTGCAGGTCATCTGGTGGCTGCGCGGGGACAAGGCGCTGGCGCAGAGCGGGACGGACATGGCCACCGCGACGGGGCTGGGGAGCATCGGCACGGTGCGGGCGTTCGAGCCGCCGCATACGGGCAACAATTATCTGCTAAGGGAATTTGTCTACGTGGTAGGGCGCAAGCACGCGCAGAAGCTGCGGTTGATTGCGCTCTTGTTCGGCTACACGGTGCCGTTCGTCCTGCTGCTGGTGCCGTTTTCGCATATCGCGGCGCTGGTGGCCGTGCTGGCGCATCTGGGCGGTATCGCGGCGTCGCGCTGGCTGTTCTTTGCGGAGGCCGAGCACGTGGTGGGGCTCTACTACGGCAAGCGCTAGGCTTACAGGCGGTCGCGGCCCGGCTGCGGATCGGTCAGGCCCCATTCGTCCGTGGTGGGGTCGATCCGGCGTTCGCGGAAGCGCACCCAGCGGGCGCGGATGGCCCAGACGAGGGCGGCCAGCAGCGTCAGGAAGATGATGTTGAACCACGGGATGATGGTGACGTCGGGGCCGTCGACACGTTCGATCGAGATGGCGTTGGGGAAGATCGAGAAGAATTCGTTGCGCCAGCCGTAATGGGTGATCGACACCCATTTGGGGGATTCGGAGGTGGAGCGCAGGTCGGCGGCCTCGGCCTGAAGGTTCGACGTGTCGAACTTGAAATAGGGCGGCCAGCCCCAGCCGGTATCCTCGTTGCGGTAGACCATGACGCCGCCATCGGCGAGCCGGGTCTGGATGAAGAAGATATCGCGGTTGGCCGTGCCCTCGGCGTCGCCGCTGCCCACGTTCGACCAGAAGATCGAGTTCTCACCGAAATCGATGCGTTTCTCGTAAGTGTCGGTGACGCGCGCGATGTCGTGCTGTGGCAGGGTGTAGTGCAGGAAGCCCGCGACCAGCAGCCAGAAGGCGGCAACGAAAATCCATTTGATATAGTGCATGATCGTTCGCTCCTTGATGCCGGGGCGGGCGCGGCAAGGACGCCGCGCGAAGGACCGCCCCCGAGTGCGTCGATCCGTGTTATCCTGTGGATCGGGACCGAACACAACCAACAGGAGTCGAGATAATGTGTGATATCTGCGTGATGCAAGCGGTGAAGGAAAAGATGTTGTCACGCCGACAGTTGTTCGGCGTCGGTGCGGCGGCCGGGGCCGCGGCTGCGCTGGGCACTTTCGGTGCGCCGCGGGCGATGGCGTCGGGGCATGATGCGGTCGAGGATCTGACTCATGCCTACGGGCCGGATTTTCCGACCTATTTCGGGGCGCCCGGGATCTCGATGGAGCAGAAGTTCAATTTCGCCGACAACGGCTTCAACCTGATGGAACTGACGGTGAACGAGCATACCGGCACGCATGTGGACGCACCGCTGCACTTTTCGGAGGATGGTGCGTCGGTGGACGAGATCCCTGTGGGAAGCCTTGTGGCGCCGCTTTGCGTGATCGATATTGCCTCCAAGGCAGAGGAGGACGCGGATGCGCAGGTGACGCCGGATGACCTGCGCGCCTGGATCGAGGCGAACGGCGAAATACCGGATAATGCCTGTGTCGCGCTCTATTCGGGATGGGGCGCGAAGGCCGGATCGGACGCGTTCCGGGGCTTTGATGGCGACAAAATGCACTTCCCGGGATTCCACGTGGAGGCGGCGCAAATGCTGGTCGAGGAAACGGGGGCGCAATCCATCGCGTCCGACACGCTGTCGCTGGATCACGGGCCGTCGGCGGATTTCGCGGCACATTACGCCTGGCTGCCGACCGGGCGCTTCGGGATCGAATGCATTGCCAATCTCGACAAGGTGCCTGCCAGCGGGGCCACGATCGTGATCGGTGCGCCGAAGCACATGGGCGGCACCGGGGGGCCGGCGCGGATCTTCGCGTTGATCTGAAATGAAGATGCCCCGGCGGTAGGGCCGGGGCGCTTGGTTCAGCCCACGACGTTGAACTCCGGCCCGTAGGGATAGCCGGTGATGTTCTCATGCCCGTCCTCGGTGATGACCAGCACGTCGTGTTCTCGGTATCCGCCGGCGCCGGTCTGGCCTTCGGGGATGGTCAGCATCGGCTCCATCGAGATGACCATGCCGGGTTTCAGCACGGTGTCGATATCCTCGCGCAGTTCCAGCCCGGCCTCGCGGCCGTAGTAATGCGACAGGATGCCGAAGCTGTGGCCATAGCCGAAGGTGCGATATTGCAGAAGGTCACGCTCGGCCAGGAAGGCGTTGATCTTGTGCGTGACCTCGGCGCAGGAGATGCCGGGCTTCAGCAGGGACATGCCGTATTCGTGGGTGGCGACGTTGGCCTGCCAGATGGCGAGCGAGGCGGCGTCGACCTCGCCTGCGAACATGGTGCGTTCGAGGGCCACGTAATAGGCCGAGACCATCGGGAAGGTGTTGAGCGAAAGGATATCGCCGCTTTGGAGCTGCCGGGCCGTGACGGGGTTGTGGGCACCGTCGGTGTTGAGGCCGGACTGGAACCAGACCCAGCTGTCGCGGTATTCGGCATCGGGGAAGCGGCGGGCGATTTCCAGTTCCATCGCGTCGCGCCCCGCCATGGCGACGTCGATTTCGCGGGTGCCGATGCGGACCGCGTCGCGGATGGCATGGCCGCCGGCATCGGCGATGGCGGTGCATTGGCGAATGAGGGCGATCTCGGCGGGGGACTTGGCCATGCGCTGGGTCATGGTGTGACCCGCGATGTCGATCATGTCGCTGGGGACAAGGTAGTGGCCGAGCTTCTCTCGCTGTTGGAGTGTCAGGTGATCGGATTCGTAGCCGATCACCCCGCCGGTGCCGGTGACGGAGCGGATTGCGCGCCAGTAATTGTCGCGCTGCCAGTCGGTGTAGGTGATGTTATCACCGTAACAGCGCCGCCAGGGCTGGCCTGCGTCGATGCCGGCCGAGATGGTGACGCTGTCGGTCGCCGTGACGACAAGGCCGTAGGGCCGCCCGAAGGCGCAGTAGAGGAAGCCAGAGTAATAGGCGATGTTGTGCATCGAGGTGAAGACGGCGGCGGTGACGCCGGATTCGGCAATGATGCGGCGCAGGCCGGCGAGGCGCTGGTCATACTCTGACGCGGAGAAAGGCAGCGGGGCCTTTTCGCCGTTGTGGAAACGGTAGAATTCGGGGCGGGTGCCCGTGACGTCGGTCTGGGTTTGGGAAGCAGTCATTGTGTGACCCTCCTTGAGCAAGAAAGGTCCCGGCGTTCAGGACTGTTGGGATATGAGACCCGGGTTTGGGGCGACGCCATCGCCCGCGGGTCTGACGCTGTTCTTGCAGAGCGGGGCAGGTCTGGCAAGATGGTCTGCGACAAAAAGAGGACGGGAACGGACCATGACGGCAAGACCGGGAAAGCGGAACCTGATCACGGATGTGCCGGGAATACTGGTGGGGCAGGCCGACGATGCGGCGGTGAAGACCGGGGTGAGCGTTGTCGTGGGAGACGAACCTTTTACAGCTGGTGTGCACGTCATGGGCGGGGCGCCGGGCACGCGGGAGACAGATTTGCTGGCGCCGGACAAGGTGGTGGAAGCGGTCGATGCGCTGGTTTTGTCGGGCGGGTCGGCCTTTGGACTGGATGCGGCGTCGGGGGTGGCGGACGGGTTGCGTGACGCGGGGCGGGGCTTTGCCGTGGGGGACCAGCGCGTGCCGATCGTGCCGGGGGCAATCCTGTTCGATCTGCTGAATGGCGGGAGCAAGGACTGGGCCGAGAACCCGTACAAGCGGCTGGGGCGGGAGGCGCTGGCGGCCCGGGGAGAGGCTTTCGAGATTGGGAGTTTCGGGGCCGGAGCGGGTGCGGTGACAGCGGATTTCAAGGGGGGCTTGGGCTCGGCCTCGGTCGTGCTGGCGTCGGGTGTGACGGTGGGGGCCTTGGTGGCGGTCAACGCGCTGGGGTCGGCCGTGGCCGGCGAGCGCGGCGAGTTCTGGGCGGCGCCGTTCGAGATGGGCGACGAGTTTGGCGGGCTGGGCGTGGCGCGTGATTTCGGGGATGTGCATGAACCGAGGACGAAGCTGGGACAGCATGCGGCAACGACGATTGGAGTCGTGGCGACGGATGCGAGCCTGACGCAGGCGCAGTGCTCGCGGATGGCGGTGGCCGCGCATGATGGGTATGCCCGGGCGCTGGTGCCGTCGCACACGCCTATGGACGGGGATCTGATCTTTGCCGCGGCCACGGGACGGGCCGAGGCGCCGGACGTGGCGGGGCAGTTGGCGCTGGGCCATGCGGCGGCAACCTGCGTGGCGCGGGCGATTGCGCGGGCGGTTTTCGCGGCGCGTCCCGCCGAGGGTGATGTGGTGCCGTGTTGGGCGGAGCAGTTCGGACAGGGATGAGACGCTGGGGCGCGTGGGTTTTCACCCACCCTACGCAGGGCCCTCGCGTGGGGCTCGTGGCGCGCGGCGGGTTTTGAGTATTTTCGGCAAGAAAAAGCCGGGGCTGGTCAGCCGAGGATATCGCGCATCAGGGGGCTTACCGGGTCCTTGAGAGCGTCGATGATGTCGAAGTGGTGACGGCCCTTGTCGATGCGGAGGGGACAGGACCAGGCGTCGGCCTGCCAACGGGCCTGATCGAGGAAAACGGGGCGTTCGTCGGCGCCGACCCAGATGTGAGTGGGGATATCGAGGCGTTCTGTCATGAGCGCGGGGCTTTCGGCGGTGGCGGTGTCTTCGGTCAGCTGGAACTGGGCGTTCATCGCGGTGTGCAGGAGCGGGCGCAGGTCGGAGACCGGGGAGATCGGGGTGATGGTAGTGATCCGATCTGTGACATCGATGGGCAGTAGGCCGGGTTGGATCATGCGCGAGACGAGGTGACCGCCGGCGGAGTGGCCGGCGAGGGCGAGGGGACCGGGCTCACTTTCGGCGATATTCTGGATGGCGCGGGCAATCTGGGTGGTGATGTCGGCGATGCGGACGTCGGGGCAGAGGTCGTAGGAGGGCATGGCGACGGACCAGCCGCGGGCCAGAGCGCCGGTGGCGAGGTGGGACCAATAGCTGCGGTCGAAGCGGAGCCAGTAGCCGCCGTGGACGAAGACGAGGGTGCCTTTCGGCGCCGTTTCGGGGCGGAAGAGGTCGTAGGCCTGGCGCGGGGTATCGCCGTAGGAAACGCCGAGATCGTTGCGGTCTGTTGTGCGTGCCTCGCGGAAGGCTGCCGCCTCGGCGGCCCAGCGGGGCGGGTAGCTTTCGCCGTCCGGGATGTGGGGGACGTTGGCGTAGGCGTCGTCGTAATCCATGATCTGCTCCTTCGGGCTGGCCCTAGACATTTTCTGCCCCAGATGCTTTGCCAAGACGAGACGTTTTTGCCGGAGGATGCGCCATGCTCGATACTGCCACCAACCTGAAATCGCTTTTGAAGGACCCCGATCTGCTGGCCGAGAGGGCCTATGCCGGGGGTAAGTGGATCGATGGTGCGGACGGCGCCACGTTCGAGGTTGTGAACCCGGCGCGGGGCGACGTGATCGCCAATGTTGCGGACCTGGACCGCAAACAGGTGGCCGACGTCATTGCAGGCGCGGCCAAGGCGCAGAAGGAATGGGCCAAGTGGACGGGCAAGGAGCGGGCCGCGGTGCTGCGCAAGTGGTTCGACCTGATGATGGAGCACCAGGACGACCTGGGCACGATCCTGACCGCAGAGCAGGGCAAGCCGCTGGCCGAGGCGAAGGGTGAGATCGCCTATGGTGCGTCCTTCATCGAGTTCTTCGGCGAGGAGGCCAAGCGGGTTTATGGTGAGATGATCCCCGGCCACCAGCGCGACAAGCGGATCATGGTGCTGAAACAGCCGATCGGGGTGGCCGCATCCATTACGCCCTGGAACTTCCCCAACGCGATGATCACGCGCAAGGCGGCGCCTGCGCTGGCGGCGGGCTGCGCCTTCGTCGGTCGTCCGGCCGCCGAGACGCCGTTGTCGGCCACGGCGATGGGTGTGCTGGCCGAGCGGGCGGGCATTCCGGCGGGGGTGTTCAACATCGTGACCTCTTCGCGGTCGAGCGATATAGGCAAGGAGTTCTGCGAGAACCCGAACGTGCGCAAGCTGACCTTTACCGGATCGACCGAGGTGGGGCGTATCCTGCTGCGGCAGGCCGCCGACCAGGTGATGAAATGCTCGATGGAGCTGGGCGGGAACGCGCCGTTCATCGTGTTCGACGACGCCGATGTGGATGCCGCCGTGGAAGGCGCGATCATGTGCAAGTTCCGCAACAACGGGCAGACCTGTGTCTGTGCCAACCGGATCTATGTGCAGGCAGGGGTGTATGATGCCTTTGCCGAGAAGCTGAAGAACCGGGTGAGCCAGATGAAGGTGGGCGACGGGCTGGAGGACGGCACCGAGCTGGGGCCGCTGATCAACCCGGAGGCGTCCGAGAAGGTGGTCGAGCATATCGAGGATGCGAAATCCAAGGGAGGCACTGTCATCCTTGGGGGCGCGGATGGCGAGATGGATGGCAATTTCTTCAAGCCGACGATCCTGACGGGTGTGACGCAGGATATGAAGGTGAGCCAGGAAGAGACGTTCGGGCCGCTGGCGCCCTTGTTCAAGTTCGAGGACGAGGATGACGTGATCGCCATGGCGAACGACACGATCTTTGGCCTTGCGAGTTATTTCTACGCCAAGGACCTGAGCCGCGTCTACAAGGTGGCCGAGGCGCTGGAATACGGGATCGTGGGGGTGAATACCGGTATTATTTCGACGGAGGTCGCCCCGTTCGGCGGCGTGAAGCAGTCGGGCCTTGGCCGGGAAGGCAGCCATCACGGGATCGAGGATTTCCTGGAGTTGAAATATGTCTGCATGAGCGTGTGAGGCGCGGCATGGAGGACGGGTTTCACGGGGTCTTTCCTTACCTGGTGTCGCCGCTGGATGGCGAGGGCCGCGTCAATCGCGCGGTGCTGACGCGGTTGTGTGACGACCTGATCGACGCGGGCGTGCATGGTCTGACGCCGCTGGGCTCGACGGGGGAGTTCGCCTATCTGAGCTGGGAGCAGAAGCGCGACATCGTCGAGACGGTGGTGGCGGCCGCCAAGGGCCGGGTGCCGGTGGTGGCGGGTGTCGCGGCGACGACGACCCACGAGGCCGAGCGGCAGGCGCGGGAATTCGCGGCCATGGGCTGTGACGGGATCCTCGCGGTGCTGGAGGCGTATTTTCCGGTAAGTGATCGGGGCATCAAGGACTATTTCACCGCCATCGCCGCGGCGGTGGAATTGCCGATCGTGATCTACACCAACCCGAATTTCCAGCGCAGTGATCTGAGCGTTCCATTGATCGCGGAATTGGCGGAGGTGGAGAATATCCGCTGTCTGAAGGATGCGTCGAGCAATACGGGGCGGCTGTTGTCGATCATGGACCGGGTGGGGGACAAGCTCGATATCTTTGCGGCGTCGGCGCATATCCCGGCCTGCGTGATGCTGATCGGGGGCAAGGGCTGGATGGCCGGTCCCGCCTGCATCGTGCCGAAGCAGAGCGTGAAACTGTATGAATTGTGCAAGGTCGGACAGTACCAGGCGGCGATGGAGTTGCAGCGCGATTTGTGGGCGCTGAACCAGGCGTTCGCGAAGTACAACCTTGCGGCCTGCGTCAAGGGCGGGCTGGAATTGCAGGGGTATGAGGTGGGCGAACCGCTGCCGCCGCAGGACGGTCTGAGCGACGAAGGCCGAGCCGAGTTGAAGGCGGTGCTGGAGCGGGTCGGGGCTCTGTAGGGGGCGCGACACGTCGGATGAGATCCCGTCACGGTGGGATGAAATCCCACCCTACGCGCGCATTGATGGTGCGAAATTTTTTTCGCGGGCCGCCAAGGATTGACGACCGGGCAGCGTCCTACAATCGTGATGCGCATGACTGTCAGTGACGAAACCCTGGCCACAGCTGCCGCCGATGGCGATGCGGCGGCCTTCTCGGCTTTGGTCGAGCGGCACTACGATGCCGTGTTCCGGCTGTCCTTTCGGCTGACCGGCGCGAGGGCGGAGGCGGAGGACCTGACGCAGGATGTGTGCGCGGCGCTGCCGGGGAAGCTGGGCGGTTTTCGTGGTGCGTCGAGGTTTACCACTTGGCTGTGGCGGGTGGTGGTGAACGCGGCCCATGACCGGCGGCGCAGGGCGGCGGTGCGAGCGAGATACGCGGAAGGTTGGGGCGACTGGGAAGTGGACCGGCGGGCCGCGGACGCGGAGGTGGCCGAGGCCGTCGATTGGCTGACGCAAGCGATGCGCGCCCTGCCGGAAGAGTTACGGGACACGCTGGCGCTGGTACTGGACGACATGAGCCATGCCGAGGCGGGCGAGGTGCTGGGCATCTCGGGCGGCACGGTGGGGTGGCGCGTGTCGGAGGCCAAGAAACAGTTGCGCGCGATGCGCGCGAGAGAGGAGGACGCATGAGCGACGACCTCGATGACCTGAAGGCCATGATGCAGGCCGCGACACCGAAGCCGGATGCCGAGAAGAAGGCGGCGGACATCGCTCTGGCGCGGAAAAACTTTGCCGATCTCCAAGAGGCGCGGGATGGCGCGCGTCAAACTTCTGATCGCCCGAAAGCGGGCCTGTTCAGAGGAGTGACGGACATGTTGATGCGGATGAATACGCGCGGAGCGCTGACGGCGACAACGGCGCTGGTGGCGCTGGGGATGGTCGTGGTGGTGCCGGATTGGCAGAACGCGCCGGCGCTGCGGGGAACGCAGCCTGTGGTGACCGAAGCGGATGACGGTTTGGCGGACGCGGGCCTGCGCAGGGAAGCGCCGGTGCCGAATGCCGCAGAGGAACTGACGTTGGATGCCGCCCCCGCGGAGCCTGCACCGACCGCCGAAGCACCGAGGCCTGCGCCGGAGCCGCAGATGGCAAAACCCGAGTTGGGCGCAGAGACGCGGCGGCAGGCGGCACCATCTGCGGCGCAGTCCATAGCACCGCGCGAGCTTGAGGGATATGCCGGAGGGGCGGCCAACACCACCACGGTCGGACGGATCGCGCAGCCGGATGCCGATGCTGCGACGGCTCTGCCTGAAAGCGATACCGAAGCGTTTCCCGAGGCGGAGCCGAACGCGCTGAAAATCACGGCGGAAGAACCGGTTTCGACATTCTCGATCGACGTAGATACGGCATCGTATGGTGTGGTGCGTTCGTCCTTGCGAGCGGGAACCCTGCCGCCGAAGGAAGCGGTGCGGATCGAGGAGATGGTGAACTACTTCCCCTATGACTACGCCGCGCCCGAAGGCGATGCGCCTTTCGCGCCCACGGTGAGCGTGACGGACACCCCTTGGAACCCGGACACGCAGCTGGTGCATATCGCGATCCAGGGAGAGATGCCCCCCGTAGAGGATCGTCCGCCATTGAACATCGTGTTTCTGATCGACACGAGCGGGTCGATGCAGGCGGCGAACAAGCTGCCTCTGTTGAAGCAATCGCTGGCGCTGATGCTGCCGCAGTTGACCGAGCGGGACAGCGTGGCGATTGTCACCTACGCGGGCAGTGCGGGGCAGGCGCTGGCGCCGACGGTGGCGACGGAGCGGGAGACGATCCTGGGCGCGCTGGACCGGTTGGAGGCCGGGGGCTCGACCGCCGGGCAGGCGGGCCTGCAACAGGCCTATGCGCTGGCCGGGGAAATGCGCGGCGAGGGGGACGTGTCGCGGGTGATCCTGGCGACGGACGGGGATTTCAATGTCGGGATCAGCGACCCGGAGGCGCTGAAGGAGTATATCGCGCAAGAGCGCGAGAGCGGCACCTACCTGTCTGTAATGGGCTTTGGGCGCGGCAACCTGGATGATGCGACGATGCAGGCGCTGGCGCAGAACGGGAACGGTCAGGCGGCCTATATCGACACGCTGTCCGAGGCGCAGAAGGTGATGGTCGATCAGGTGAGCGGGGCGCTGTACCCGATTGCCGATGACGTGAAGATCCAGGTGGAGTTCAACCCGGCGGCCGTGGTCGAGTACCGGCTGATCGGGTACGAGACCCGTGCCTTGCGGCGCGAGGATTTCAACAACGACCGGGTGGATGCGGGCGATATCGGGGCCGGTCACCAGGTGACGGCGCTTTACGAGATCACGCCGGTCGGATCGCCCGCGCAGATGGGTGACCCGCTGCGTTATGGCGCGGCGGAGACGGTGCGCGCAGAGGCTGACGAGCTTGGGTATTTCAAGCTGCGGTACAAGGCGCCCGGCCAGGATGACAGCCAGCTGATCGAGCAACCTATTGTCGAGAGTGGCGAGGCCGTGACGGAAGCGCGCTTTGCGGCGGCGATTGCCGGGTTCGGGCAGTTGTTGCGCGATGAGACGTATCTTGGCGATTGGGGCTATGCGGAGGCGATTGCGCTGGCCAACGGCGCGAAGGGCGAAGACCCGTTCGGCTATCGTGCCGAGGCGGTGCAGCTGATGCGGTTGGCGGAGAGCCTTTCGCGGTGATCAGCGTTGCGCGGAATCAAGGCCGCAGGCCGCCGCGCTATCGCCGCCCCCCCCCACCCAAGGGACGGCGATTTTGCTGTGCTTTGCCCTTCGCTCGACTGTCCGGCGGATTTTGCTGCGATAAAGTGCGTGGAACGAGTGACGGATCGCCACCCCGGGGTTCGACGACAGCGCGGCCTCAAACGAAAAACGCCCCGTGGCAACCACGGGGCGTTTCGCGTTCTAGGATTTGTCGTTCAGTTGACCGTCTCGGCGTCAACGACATCCTTGTGGGTGGATGTGCCGCTGGCGATCTCGATGCGGCGGGGCTTCAGCCGCTCGGGCACTTCGCGCACCAGCTCGATATGCAGCATTCCGTCGGTATGCGTCGCACCGGTGACCTTGACGTGGTCGGCCAGCTGGAACTTGCGTTCGAACGCGCGGGTGGCGATGCCACGGTGCAGGTAGGTGCGGTCACCTTCCTCTTCGGCCTTGCGGGCCGAGACGATCAGGGCGCCTTCGCGCAGTTCGACGGATAGCTCGTCGTCGCTGAACCCTGCGACGGCGATGGAGATGCGGTAGGCATCATCAGCCGTCTTTTCGATATTGTAAGGGGGGTAGGTGGGATGATTGACGTCACCGGCGAGGACGCGGTCCATCATGTCGGCAATCTGGTCAAACCCGATGGATGCCCGGTAGAGCGGGGCAAGATCAAAGTTACGCATTGGAATCCTCCGTTGAGCGATACCTATGTGGATGCCTTCCCAAACGGGACAGGCGGATGCTTCCGACCCGCGATGCGGCGTCGGACAACGCTTATTTGGGAAGCGGAAAAACCGGTTTCAAGACCTGTTTGACGCTTTCAAACGCTAAGGCTTCGCGAATTTCGGACCGGGATGTGTGCCCGGGGTGGGTTGGTCACTGGTGCCATTGGGCGGAAAAAGCGCGGTCTCCGCACTGTTGCGGCGTATGCCTGTGGTTCTTGGAAAGGTGCTGGGCATCGCGCGCAGCTTGCGTTTCAGCGCCGCGACCGCCTCGGGCAACTCCATGCCATAGGCGACGGTGGTGCCGTGCTCGGTCTTGTGGCCGCCGACGACGAGGCTGACGATGCGGGCGCGGTAGCCGCCGTCGGAGAAGACCGGCGCGCCGGAAGAGCCGAAGGTCACGTTGCAGTTGAAGGAGATCAGCCCCTGCCCGCGGCCGAGCACGTCACATTCACGCTCCCATGAGAGCGCATCGTCGCGTTGCCTGCCGTAGGACACGACGCTGACGTCATCGCCGCGGGTGGGATTGTGGTGCAGCGCGAAGGGGCTGGCGGTGGCGGTGGGGATGGGCGTGTCGAGTTCCAGCAAGGCCACGTCGCGGCGGACATTGTCGGCGGACATTCCGTCGGAGGGTGCGTAGCCGTCGGCCACCACGAAGCGGCGGACGTTCCGCGCGGCGATGGCGGCCCCGTCGCGCAGGCCGGCGCGAAACACGATGCGCTCGGGCAGAAGCGGTGCGCTTCGCTTGTCAAAGACGCAATGGGCCGCCGTCAGCACGAGGTTGTCGGCAATCAGCGTGCCGGTGCAATAGCTGTCCTGGCCGAGGTCGATGCGGCCCACGGCCTCCCACCCCAGAAGGTCATCGCGGTTGGTCAGGCGGATCAGGTCGCTGGCGGTGGCCAGCGTCGGCAGGATGAGGCCCGCGAGAAGCCCGCAGAGCGACATCAGGCGGCGCATCATGTCAGTCCAGGTCCGGTGAGGCGAATTTCGCGCCGGTGTCACGGTTCTGGCCGGTCGAGAAAAGGTCGATGCGCGCCTGATCCCGAAGGCTGCCTCCGTTTTCCATAGCGTCCCGCATCAGGGCGAGGGGACGGTCGAGCGAGGCGCCAAGGGCGACTTTCTTGCCGTTGATCTCGGCCATGGCGGAGACGACCGAGACGATACGCGGGGCGCCGTCCTCGAAGGTGAAGACCGGCGCGCCGGAGGCGCCGTAATCGACGTCACAGGACATCACGAGAAGCCCGCTGCGCTGTTCCAGAACCTGGCACATGTCCTGCAGCGAGGGCGCCTCGGAGCGTTCGCGGGCATAGCTGACCAGCCCGATGCGTGTATGTTTGCGCGGCTGGGTATCGGTGTGGAACGGGACGACGCCGGACTTGGCGATGGGGTGGTGCAGTTCCAGAAGTGCGATGTCGTTGCGCACGCGGGCGGCGTCGATCCTGTTGGAATAATCGTATTCGGGATGCACCACCGCGCGGCGGACCCAGCGATAGGCGGTGGCGCGGCCATTGCGCCAGCCGGCGAGAAACTCGATCTGCTGGGTGTCGACCGCCTTGCCCGTGGTGGCGTCGTACAGGCAGTGCGCGGCGGTCAGTACGAGGTCGGGCGCGATCAGGGCGCCGGTGCAAAAGCCGCTTCCGCCGATGTCGATACGCCCCACGGCCTGCCACTGGCGGCCGTCATCGGTGGTATCCAGACGTTGAAGCGCCGTATCCTGCGCGGATACCGACGTGACCCAACACAACAGGGCCGCAACAAGCCCTGTGAATCGCATGCTCTTGAACAAACCGGGTGCCTCGCTTGATTTCCCAAGCTCGTACCGGCGCAATATGTCGAAAATAGGGCCGGGCCGGATTACTCCCGCAGCGCCGGCGGTTTCGGTCCGCCGGTGGCCCAATCGAGCAGTTCGACAGTGTGCACGACCGGCACCCCGGTGCCCGAGCCGATCTGCATCATGCAGCCGATATTGCCGGTGGCGATGATGTCGGGCGACTTGGCTTCGAGCGTCTGAACCTTGCGCGTTTTCAACTGCTTGGAGATCGCGGGCTGCATCAGGTTGTAGGTGCCAGCCGAGCCGCAGCAGAGGTGTGCGTCGGCCGGTTCGACCACCTCGAACCCGGCGTTTTTCAGCAGGGTCTTTGGGTGGGTCTTGATCTGCTGGCCGTGCTGCAGTGAGCAGGCGGCATGGTATGCGACGCGGGTGTCCTTGGGCGTGCCCTCGGGCAGGTCGAGCTGCATCAGGAGTTCCGAGACATCCATTGCAATATCCGAGACGCGGGCGGCATCCTCGGCCAGCGCCTCGGTGCGGAATATGTGGCCGTAATCCTTGACCGTCGTGCCGCAGCCGGAGGTGTTGATGACGATGGCATCGAGCCCGTCGCCATCCATCTCGGCGGTCCAGGCGCGGATATTGTGGGCCGCCGTGGCGTGGCTTTCGGTCGTCTTGCCCATGTGGTGAGTCAGCGCCCCGCAACAGCCGGCGCCCTTGGCCACCACCACTTCGCAGCCCAAACGGGTGAGCAGGCGGATGGTGGCGTCGTTGATGTCGGTGTTCAGCGCCTTTTGCGCGCAGCCGGTCATCAGGGCGACGCGTTTGACAGGCTTTTCCCTGGCCGGGAAGGTTTGCGGGTCGTCATTGCGGCTGACCGGGGGGATAGTCTTGGGGGCCATCTCGACCATGGCGCGCAGGCGGGCGTCGGGCAGGGCCCATTTGAACGGTTTGGCGATCTTGGCGCCCAGCATGGCAACGCGGAAACGGTTCGGGTAGGGCAGGATGCGCGCCAGCGTCCAGCGCAGGACACGCTCGAACAATGGGCGCTGGTAGCGATCCTCGATGTATTCGCGGGCGTGGTCGACGAGGTGCATGTAGTGCACGTCGGACGGACAGGTCGTCATGCAGGCGAGGCACGAGAGGCAGCGGTCGATATGCTTGACCGTTTCCGGATCCGGGTCGCGGTCGTTCTCCAGCATGTCCTTGATCAGGTAGATCCGGCCGCGGGGGCTGTCGAGTTCGTCGCCGAGCACCTGGTAGGTGGGGCACGTCGCGGTGCAGAATCCGCAATGCACACAGGAGCGCAGGATCTCGTTCGAGCGCTGGATCGCGGGGGATTTGAGCTGGTCTTCGGTAAAGTCTGTTTTCATTCAGTCGGCAACCATCTGTGCGGTGTAAAGCCCGAACCAGGGCAGGGGGTGGCGGCGGCGGCGGTTGCGCCGTAGGCCGCGGGGCGGGTGTGAGGTGACAGTGTACGGGTACGTATGGCCATCACCCGGAAGACGGTCGGCCCGGCCAGAAACCCGATGGCGAAGAGCAGTGCATCGATCATGCAGCGCGGCCCATCAGGCCGGGGTTCAGGATGCCGCGCGGATCGAACCGGGCGCGCAGCCCGTCCTGAAGTGCTGCGATGGGCGGGGAAAGCGGTTGGAAGACACCGCCCGCGCGGTTGCCGCGGATCAGCGTGGCATGGCCGCCGGCGGCGTTGACGGCGGCGCGGATGGTGTCGGCTTGGGTGTCCTGCGGCACGCGCAGCCATACGAGGCCGCCGCCCCAGTCGTAAAGCGCCTCGGCCCCGTCGACCTGAGCTTTGATCCCGGGCGCGTCGGAAGGCTTCACGGACAGCCGCCAGACATCCCCCGGCCCGTCATGGAAACAGGCGACGTCGCGGATGTCCTGCCAGAGGGTCGCGTTGATGTCCGGGTCGGTTTCGATGTCGGCGGCGCCGAGATCGGCCAGAAGGGTCTGGAGTTGACCCGCGCGGTAGGCCACGGATTTTTCGAAGCCCTCGATGCGCAGGCAGGTCTGCGGGCCGTCCTCGGTCTGGCGATGCGCCGCGCCGGTGATCTCGAATGGCGAGCCGAGCGCGCGCGAGAGGGCGGCGACGGCGGTGGTGTCGTCGAGCCCCGAGAGCGTGATCGTGGCCGTTTGGTGGGACGCGGGCAAAACCTTGAGCGCCAGTTCGGTGAGTACTCCAAGGGTGCCGTAGCTGCCCGCCATCAGCTTGACGAGGTCGTAGCCGGTGACGTTCTTCATCACACGCCCGCCGTTGCGGGTGACCTGGCCCTGTCCGTCGACGAAGCGCACGCCCAGCAGGAAGTCGCGCGCGGCCCCGGCCTGGATACGGCGGGGACCAGAGACATTGGCGGCGAAGACGCCGCCGATGGTGGGCTCGCCGGTCGTGCCCAGCAGGCCGCGATGGTCCATCGGTTCGAACGCGAGGCGCTGGCCCTCCTTGGCCAGGGTCTTGCGCACTTCTTCCACCGGGGTGCCGGCCTGGACCACCAGCGTCAGTGCGCCGGGCTCATAGAGGTTTACGCCGGAGAGGCCCGAGGTTGTCAGCGGCTGGCCGTTGACCGGCACGCCGATGGGGCGTGTGCCGCCGCCCATGACGCGCAGAGGCTCGGACGCGGAGGCGACCATATCGGCCAGTTCGGCCTCGGAGGTGGGGGCAAGGGCTTTCATTGTTCCAAAAATACTCCGGGGTCCGGGGCAGCGCCCCGGAATGGTCATTCAGCGGCGATCCGGCGGGTGTCGGAGGACGCGAGCGGGAACACCTTGGCCGGGTTGAGCAGCCACTTGGGGTCGAACACGTCCTTGACGGCCATCTGGATTTCCAGGTCGGGCGGGTCGTATTGGTGCAGCATCAGGTCGCGCTTTTCGATGCCGACGCCATGCTCGCCCGTGAGGCAGCCGCCGACTTCGACGCAGAGCCTCAGGATATCGGCGCCCAGATCCTCGCAGAGTTCAAGGTCGCCCTCCTTGTTGGCATCGAACAGGATCAGCGGGTGCATGTTGCCGTCGCCCGCGTGAAAGACGTTGGCGACGTCGAGGCCGTATTCCTTGGACATCTCGCCGATGCGTTTCAGCACATAGGGCAGTTCGTTGACCGGGATCGTGCCGTCGAGGCACATGTAGTCGTTGATCTTGCCCATCGCGCCGAAAGCGGATTTGCGGCCGAGCCAGATGCGCTTGCTCTCGTCGTCGGACGAAGATTGGCGCAGTTCGACGGGGTCGTGCTTGCGGGCGATGTCCATGATGGTTTCGAGTTGTTCGTCGATCTCGGCGTCGGAGCCTTCGACCTCGACGATCAGCAGCGCCTCGCAATCGGGGTAGCCGGCGCCGGCGAAGGCCTCAGTCGCGCGGATGCAGGGGCGGTCCATGAATTCGATCGCCACGGGCAGGACGCCGGCCTTGATGATGTCCGACACGCACTGGCCCGCGATCTCGGAGGAATCGAAGCCGATCAGGACGGGGCGCGCGCCTTCGGGTTTGTGCAGGATGCGCAGGGTCGCCTCGGTCACGATGCCGAGCTGGCCTTCGGAACCGCAGATCAGGCCCAGCAGGTCGAGCCCTTCGGCATCGAGATGCGCGCCGCCGATTTCGGTCACGGTGCCGTCCATCAGAACCATGGTCACGCCCATCAGGTTGTTGGTGGTCACACCGTACTTCAGGCAATGCGCGCCGCCCGAGTTCATCGCGATATTGCCCGAGATGGCGCAGGCCAGTTGGCTGGAGGGGTCGGGGGCGTAGAAAAAGCCGTCTTCCTCGACCGCGCCGGTGACGGAGAGGTTGGTGCGCCCGGTTTGCACGCGGATGACGCGGTTCTCGTAATCGGTTTCCAGCACTTCGTTCATGCGGGCGACACCGATGATGACGCTGTCCTCGGTCGGGAGCGCGCCGCCGGCGAGCGAGGTGCCTGCGCCGCGCGGCACCACGGGCACGCACATGTCATTACAGATCTTGAGGGTCTCGGAGACCTCGGCGGTGGAGGCGGGCAGGACCACGGCGAGCGGCGGGCACTTGTAGGCGGTCAGCCCGTCGCATTCATAGGCGCGGGTCTCGGCGGGGTCGTGAATGAGCGCCTCGCGCGGCAGGAAAGATGCCAGCCGGTCGAGCAGTTGCGACTTGCGGGCAAGGATGGTCGGGTTCGGTTTTGGCATTTCCATGGCGGCTCTCCGAAGATTGGTAAGATAATATAACCAATTTGCGTCAGTCGCAAGTGCGGCATGCGCGACGCAATGACAAGAAGAATTCTGTCAGCACGCGGTTGTGAGTGCATCAGTCGTGACGCTCACCTATATTGTCAGACATGAAAAGACTTGCTGCATTTTTCGTGGCCGCGCTGCTGGCCGCACCTGCCTTCGGCGACGAGCCGCAGGTATTGGACGTGACCGTCGAAAAGGCGGGCATGGTGTGGAATATCCACGTGACGATTCGCCATCCGGACACCGGGTGGGACCATTATGCCGACGGCTGGGAAGTGCTGGACGCGGCAGGCAGCCGGCTGGGGTATCGCGAGCTGATGCACCCGCACGTGAACGAGCAGCCTTTCACCCGCTCGTTGAGCGGTGTGGTGATCCCGGACGGGACGCGCGAGATCTTCGTGCGGCCGCGTTGTTCGGTCGATGGCTGGTCCGGATCGCAGAAACGCGTGGCGCTGCAACCCTGATAAAAGGAACGCGCCCTTGGGCGCGTGCAGGTTTGTCTCGGAGTCGGACTGGGGTCCGACGCCTCGGCGGCCTGTGCCGGTGTGACGCGGTTATCCGCGCGTGGCGCGTGTGGCCGGTGTTGGAGCCTCCGGCGGGGATATTTTGGGCCAGAGGACGCCGGGCGGGACTACTGACGTCCTTCGCGGAGCCAGCCGCCGACGATGAGGGATGCGGCGAGCAGAAGGACCAGCCAGGCGGGCAGGAGCGGCGTCTGGGTGACCGAGCGAGTCTGGTAGGCGTTGCGATCCAAAAGGCCGATCCAGCCGCGGCCGGCCATGGCGCGGCCTTCGCGTACGGTGCGCACGCGGGGCGGGCCGTCGGCCAGCGGGTGGATGCCGCCGCCGGTCTGGGACACGTAAGGTTCCAGCGTTTCGGTGTCGGCGATGGTGTTCTCGAATTCCACCGGGGAGGCGGGGCCGAGGCCGATGACGGCGGTGTGCTCGCCGTTTTCCAGCCGGTAAAGGCCGATGGTGGGGCCGTCGAAGAGCGCTTCGAACCGGCCGGGAGAGACCTCTTCGAGGTCCATCTCGATCTGTTCGTCCTCGGGCGTGGTAATCGTGACCGGGCCGACGGTATCTTCGAGCGAGCGGCGGATGATGCGCATCTGTTGTCCGGTCGCCTCGGCCCAGAGTGCCTCTTCTTCCAGTTCCGGTTCCTTCATCATCCAGTGGGCGAGACGGCGCAGCAGTTCCAGTTGCGGCCCGCCGCCCTCGAACCCGCGGTTCCATAGCCAGGCGTGGTCGGAGGCGAGAAGCGCCACGCGGCCTTCGCCGACGCGGTCGAGGGTCAAAAGGGGCCGGTCGCCGACGCCGGTCATTACGGTGTCGCCGGAGGTTTCCTCGACCTCGATCTGGCGCATCCAGCGGCCCCATTCGCCGCCGAATTCCTGTTCCAGCCCGGAGGTGACCGGGTGGCGCTGGCCCAGGTCGGTGATCGAGGGGCTGTAGCGTTCCTCGAGCACGCGGGCGGTGGGGCGGCCGGGCAGGATCGCCTCGAGCGGGGTGCGATAGAGGCTGTCGGCGGCGGCATAATCGGGGCCAGCGGCGATGAGGACCGCGCCACCGCCTTCGACGTAGCTGCGCACGTTGTCGAGGTAGAGCGACGGCAGGATGCCGCGGCGCTTGTAGCGGTCGAAGATGATGAGGTCGAAATCCTCGATCTTTTCGAGGAAGAGCTCGCGGGTGGGGAAGGCGATGAGGGAAAGCTCGCGCACCGGCACGCCGTCCTGCTTTTCCGGGGGGCGCAGGATGGTGAAGTGGACGAGGTCGACGGAGCTGTCGGATTTCAGCAGGTTGCGCCAGGTGCGGCCTCCGGCGTGCGGCTCGCCCGACACCAGGAGCACGCTGAGCCGGTCGCGGACGCCGTTGATCTGGACAAGCGCGGTGTTGTTGCGGTCCGTCAGTTCGCCGTCGACGGCGGGGGTGGAGAATTGCAGCACGTTGCGGCCGCCATGGGGCAGGCGCAGGGGCAGGTCGATATCCTCGTTCAGGGGGACGTTGAAGCGCTGTGGTTCCTCGCCGTCTACCGAGACGTCTACGGGCACGGTGGAGGTGCCTTCGGGGGCGGCGCCGTCATCGGTGACGCGCAGGGTCATCTGGATTTCCTCGCCCAGGATGGCGAAGGCCGGGGCGTTTTCGACCACCAGCTTGCGGTCCCAGTCGTCTTCGCGCCCGGTGTGCATCAGGTGGATGGGCGCGGGCATGTCGGGGGCGCGGTCGAGGTCGTGCAGGCGCCCGTCGGACAGGAGAATCGCGCCGGCGATGCGGGCGCGGGGTTCTTCGGCCAAGGCCTCTGACAAGGCGGTCATCAGCTGGGTGCCGGTGTTGTCGGCGCCGTCGGGGACGGTGATGCGGCGCAGTTCGGTGTTGTCGCGCGCGGCTATGCGGGCGGCGAGGTCGTCGGCGGAGGTTTCCGTGAGGGACGCACGGTCGCCGAGAGTCTGGCTGGCGCTTTCATCCTCGATCATCAGGACGATATCGGAGAGCGGTTCGCGGTCCTCGGCCTGGTAGACGGGACCGAGGAGCGCGGCGAGGACCACCAGACCGGCCAGCGCGCGGAACGGCCAGCCGGAGAGGCCGCGCCAGATGGCGAGCGCAGTTCCCGTCATCATCATGCCGGCAAGCGCCGCGATGAGCCACGGGTTGAGGAGGGGTTCGAAGACGATGCTGCCGGTCATTGGCCAAGCCTGTCGAGAAGCGCGGGCACGTGCACCTGGTCGGATTTGTAGTTGCCTGTCAGCACGTGCATCACGAGGTTCACGCCGAAGCGGTAGGCCAGTTCGCGCTGGCGTTCGCCGGCAAAGCCGCGGCCCACGGGAAAGAGCGGGTTGCCGCGGTCGTCCATCGCCCAGGCGGCGGCCCAGTCATTGCCGCCGATCACAACGGGCGTGACGTTGTCGTTGAGGTTGCGGAAGGGCATGCCCTCGACCTGTTCGGCGTCGGGGGGCGCGGATTCGACCCAGACGGAGCGGCCGGTGTGGCGGCCCGGGAAGTCCTGCAGCAGGTAGAAGGTGCGCGTGAGCACGTGGTCCTCGGGAATGGGTTCCAGCGGGGGAATGTCGAGCGGGCGGGCGAGGCGTTGCAGCTTGCGACCCGCCGGAGAGGAGGCGCCGAAGCCCGCGACATTGGCGTCGCGCGTGTCGAAGAGGATCATGCCGCCTGTGCGCAGGTATTCGTTGAGCTTGACGTAGGCTTCCTCGGACGGGATCGGCTGATCGGGAGAGATGGGCCAGTAGAGGAACGGATAGACCGAGAGGTCGTCGGTTTCGAGGTTCACGCTGACGGGGTCTGCCGGTTCGACCGAGGTGCGGAAGAAGAGCGTTTCGCCCAAGCCGCGCAGGCCCGCCTGGGCGGCGTTGTCGAGGCTGCGGTCGCCGGTGATGACGTGGCCCAGCACGACCTCGGACGCGGCCATGAGGGCCTTTTCGTCGGCCTCGGACATGCTGCTGTCCTGCGCGTCGGCCATTTGCGGGCTGAGCAGGAGCGCCAGAAGGAGGGCGGACATCGTGGCGCGGGCGGGCAGCAGGCGGCCAGAGAGGCCCAGAGAAGCGAGGATGTCGGCCATCAGGATCAAGAGCGCCCCGGCGAGGAACCAGCCGCCGAGCGCGGCCTCTGGCGGGCGGTCGAGGCCCAGAACGGGTAGGTCGGCGGGCCAGCTGACAGGTGTCAGAGTGGTGTCAGAGGGCAGAACGTTGAGCGCGAGCCGCCGGTCGGGGCCGTCGTAGAGGCCGGGGCGGAAATCGGGGCCGGGGACATCCTCGACAAAGCGGGTGCCGTCGACGCCGGGCAGGGTGCCGGCATCTTCCAGGATGCCCGAGCCCGAAAGGACCTGCGCGGGCTGCCAGGTAGTGCCTTCAAGTTCGGCCAGGTCGGGCAGGGCGAGGCTGGAGGATATCGCCAGCCGTTCGAGCATCTGCACGAAGAGGCCCGAAAGCGGCAGGGTGGACCACTCGGCGTTGGCGGTGACGTGAAAAAGGACGACCTGGCCCTGTCCGATGCGTTTGCGGGTGACAAGCGGCGTGCCGTCGCTGAGTTGCGCGATGACGCGGTCGGCCAGCGTGGGGTCGGGCTGGGCCATCACCTGAGCGGTGACGGTGACGTCGGAGGGCACGTCGAGGCCGAAGAAAGGGCTCGATTCGGGGAAGGGGGCGAGTTCCTTGGGTTCGCCCCAGCTCATGGCGCCGCCGACGGAGCGGCCACCGGCGCGCAGGCGGACGGGCATCAGCGGGGCTTCGTCGCTGCGCGAAACGTCCGAGGCGGCGAGACGCGGTCCGGCGAATCGCAGGAGCATGCCGCCGCGATCGGTCCAGTCGAGCAGATCGGCCTGTTCGGCACCCGAGAGCGTGGCGACATCGGCCAGCACGACAACATCGGGGTTGGCGGGCAGGACGTCGCTGAGGCTGCCGTCGAGCAGGTCGGCAGTGGGTTCGAGCGCCTGTTCGAGATAGTGGAGCGGCGACAGAAGTTCGAGGCCTTCGCGGTCTTCGCGGCCGGCGATGAGCGCGACCTCGCGGCGCTTGAGGCTGTCGTCGGTCAGGGTGACGGCGCCGGCATGGGACTGGCCGGCGATCTCGAACCGGGTGAGGCGGGCGCGAAGTTCGGCGGGCAAGGACAGAAGCGTCGTGGCCTCTTTCGCGCTGGCCTCGAACGTCATGTCCTGCGTCGCCAGCAGGCGCTGGGCGCCGGAGGGGTCGCGGCCATGCGCCTCGACCGTGATATCGCGGGCGGGGCCGGGATTTGCGCGCGTGGCGGTGAGGCGCAGGGCGTCGTCCTCTACTACAGCCGGTGTCAGCGCGTAGATTGGCACGGCGCTTTCGTGGATGGTGACGGGGCCACGATCCTGCAGGGCGTCGAGCAGGGTTTGCCGGCCGTCGCGGGCGAGACCGTCGGAGAACCAGCGGGTTTCAAAATTCTCGTCGCCGAGCAAGTTGGCGGCGTCCTCGAAGGCGTCGGGTTGCGGAGACCAGGCCGAGGGGGCGAGGCCGGTGAGGCGGGTGCGCCACGTCTCGGCGGCCTGGAAGACCGGGGTTTCTGGGTCCGAGAGTTGCAGGATGCCGACGGGGCGGGCATTGCGCCCGGCCTCGGCCAATAGGGAATCGAGCAGGTCTTCCTGTGCGGGCCAGTCGCGGGCGCTGGCCCAGCTGGAATCGAGCACGATCAACATCGGGCCGGTGCGGTTGGCCTGCGCCTCGTCCTGCGGATTGAGGATGGGGCCGGCGAGCCCGATGATGACGGCGGCGACGGCCAGCATCCGCAACAGCAGCAGCCACCAGGGCGTGCGGTCCGACACGCTGTCGTCGTCGCGAAGGCCCAGAAGAAGCGCCACGCCGGGAAAGCGGCGGCGGATGGGCGCGGGTGGCACGGCGCGCAGGATCAGCCACAGGATGGGCAAAGCGGCCAGCGCCACCAGAAGCCAGGGCGCGGCGAAACCGATGGGGCCGATGGTCATCGTCCGTGCCCCCCGTCGAACGCGTTATAAAGCCACAGGAGCGCGGATTGCGCGGAGTCCGACGTGTGATGCGTGCCGTAGAGCCAGCCGGTGGTGGCGCAGAGGTGGCGCAGGTCATCCTTGCGGGCGGCGAGGCGTTCCAGGTAGCGGTCGCGCAGTTCCGAGGCCTTGAGCGTTTCGTGCACCATCGTGCCGCCCACCGATTCGAAGATCGTGCGGCCGCGATAGGGGAAGCTCTCTTCGGCCGGGTCGAGAACCTGGTAGAGGACGCCGCGCACGCCCCGATCGGCGGCGGACGTGAGCGCCTCGCGCACGGGGTCGAGATCGCCAAGAAAGTCCGACAGGAACAGGGCGCGTCCGTGCGAGAGCATCCCGGTGGTCTGGGGCGCGCCGTAATCGTCGGGGCCGTCCTGGCCGAGGGCCATGGCGAGCCGCTCGATCTGGGCGTCGCCCCTGCGGGGCGGCAGGTCGGCGCCGGACAGGCCGATGCGCTCGCCTGCACGGTTCAGCAGGATGGCGATGGCCAGCGACAGGAGCCGGGCGCGGTCCGCTTTTTGCGGCAGGGTGTCGCCGGAGGCGAAACGCATGGAGGCCGCGCCGTCGACCCAGAGCGTGACGCTCTGGGCGATCTGCCACTCGCGCTGGCGCAGGAACTGCGTGTCCGAGCGGGCGGAGCGGCGCCAGTCGATGTGGCGCAGTTCATCCCCGGCCTGCACCGGGCGGTATTGCCAGAAATCGTCGCCCATGCCCGCGCGGCGGCGGCCATGCTCGCCCAGTAGGACGGTCCCCGCCAAGTGCTCTGCCCGGGCCAGAAGCGCGGGAAAGCGGGCGGCCTCGGCCTCGGACCGGGCGCGGAGAGGGGCGATTTGGGTCAAGCGGCGGCCTCGGTCCTCGTCACTTGGGCGACGGTGGCGGCGATGAGGTCGTCGAGGTTTTCACCCCGGGCACGCGCGGCGAAGTTGAGCGCCATGCGGTGCGTCAGAACCGGCTGCGCCATGGCGGCGATATCGTCCGAATCGGGGGCCAGGCGGCCCTGGATCATGGCACGGGCGCGGACGGTCAGCATGAGCGCCTGCGCGGCGCGGGGGCCGGGGCCCCAGGCGACGTTTTCGCGCACCGTCTCGGACGATGTGGGGTCATCGGGGCGGAAGGCGCGGACAAGGTCGATGATCTGTTCCATCACGGCCTCGCCCACGGGCATCCGGCGCAGGAGGGACTGCGCGGCGATGAGTTCCTCGGCGGTGAAGACCTGGTGCGCCTCTTCCTCGGTGGCGCCGGTGGTGGCGAGCAGGATCGCGCGTTCGGTGTCGCGGTCGGGGTGGGGCACGTCGATCTGCACGAGGAAGCGGTCAAGCTGGGCCTCTGGCAGGGGGTAGGTGCCTTCCTGTTCGATGGGGTTCTGCGTGGCCAGCACGTGGAAGGGCGGGGTCAGCGGGCGGTCCTCGCCCGCGACCGAGACCTGCCGTTCCTGCATGGCCTGCAAGAGCGCGGATTGGGTGCGGGGGCTGGCGCGGTTGATCTCGTCGGCCATCAGAAGCTGGCAGAAGATCGGGCCGGGAATGAACTTGAACGCGCGGGTGCCGTCGGCGCCGGTTTCCAGCACCTCGGAGCCCAGAATGTCGGCGGGCATCAGGTCGGGCGTGAACTGCACACGGTTCGAATCGAGGCCCATGACGATGCTCAGCGTTTCCACCAGACGGGTCTTGCCGAGGCCGGGCAGGCCCACCAGCAGGCCGTGGCCGCCACAGAGCAACGCCGAGAGCGACAGGTCGACGACCCGTTCCTGCCCGATGAAGCGGCGGGTGATCGAGGCGCGGGCCTGGGCCAGCTTGTCTTCGAGGGCTTCGATCCCGGCCAGCAGGTCGGCGTCGTCGGTCATGGCAAAACTCCGGTATGGGCTATATCGCTTGGGTAGAGTGTATCGCGCGCAAGCAAAATGGCAAAAGCAATGAGCAATAAATCGGTCACAACCCCGTCAGCGGAAAGCCTTGCCGAAATGGCACGCAAGGAAAGCGGCAAGGGCTTGCCGCCTGTGCATTTGTGGAACCCGGAGTTCACCGGCGAGATCGACATGCGGATCGCGCGGGATGGCACGTGGTACCACGAAGGCACGGTCATCGAGCGTGAAGGACTGGTGCGGCTGTTCTCGACCATCCTGAAAAAGGAAGGTGACCGCCATTTCCTTGTCACGCCGGTGGAAAAGGTCGGCATCGTGGTGGAGGACGCACCTTTCGTCGCGGTGGATTTCGAGTCGGAAGGCGAAGGCGAGGCGCAGATGCTGGTTTTCGTGACCAACGTGGGCGATCACGTGTTGGCGGGGACGGACCATGCGATCCGGGTCGAGCGTGACCCCGAGTCGGGCGAGCCGTCGCCCTACCTGCATGTGCGGGCGGGGCTGGAGGCTCTGATCGATCGCAAGTCGTTCTACCGGCTGGTGGATCTGGGCGAGCACGAGGATGGCTGGTTCGGTGTCCGCTCGGACGGCGCGTTTTTCCCGATGATCCCGTCAGAGGACCTGCCCGCGGACTGACGCAGTCTGACCCTGCAGCCTTCGAGACACAAAAAAACCCGATGCGGGAAGCATCAGGCGGATCAGTCATCGTCTTAAGATAGGTTTCCCGGGTCGAGGCTGACACCCGAAAGTGCCGTGCCCCGACCCGGGGATACGTCGAAGATTAGTACTTCGTCGTTACGGGCTCAGGCTCAACCGGAACCACGACTTCTTCTTGTTGTTGCTGTGCGCAGGCGGCCAGGCCGACGGTTGCGATGAGAGCAGCAATCATTGCAGTTTTGTTTTTCATGTGAACAAATTCCTTCCATGTCACGCGCCCGATACTGTGTTTGAACGCGAATTGTTGTCAACACAAGAGCTTGCGTAAAAACGCGAATCTCCGGCTGCTATGGCTTCTATGGCAGCATTTTTATCACGTAAATGCCTTTTTCAGCGGGATTCCGCGATTTTCAAAGGGTTTTGCGCTGTTGCAACTGTGCTACTTTTGCACCCCGTCTGGGAAAAGTCGCTTTTCCGATACGTCAATCAGCCTAACGCGCGGGCGCTCGATTCCGCGCGTCCGGGGTTGGTTCCGTGCCTTTGGTGTGCGCTCAGTGCGCTTCGGCCCAATTGTTGCCTTGTCCCGCGTCGACCACGAGCGGCACGTCGAGATGCAGGGCGGGGCGGGCCGCTTGCTCCATAACGTCACGGGCTGTGTCGATGACCTTTTCCTCGGCGCCACCCGAGACCTCGAACAGAAGTTCGTCGTGGACCTGCAGCAGCATTTTGCAGGGCAGGTCCTGGATGGCGGATGGCATGCGAATCATGGCGCGGCGGATGATGTCGGCGGCGGTGCCCTGGATCGGCGCGTTGATCGCCGCCCTGCGGGCAAAGCCGGCGCGAGGGCCCTTGGCGCCGATCTCGGGCGTGTGGATCTTGCGGCCGAAAAGGGTCTGGACGAACCCGTGTTCCTTGGCGAAGGCGACGGTGTCGTCCATGTAGGTGCGGATGCCGGGGAACCGCTCGAAATAGCGGTCGATGAAGGCCTGCGCGTCGGCGCGGGGGATGCGCAGGTTGCGCGCGAGGCCATAGCCCGAGATGCCGTAGATCACGCCGAAGTTGATCGCCTTGGCGCGGCGGCGGATCTCGGGTGTCATGTCGTCCATCGAGACGTCGAACATCTCTGACGCTGTCATGGCATGAATGTCCTGCCCGTCGCGGAACGCCTCCTTGAGCGCCGGGATGTCGGCGATATGGGCGAGGATGCGCAGCTCGATCTGGCTGTAGTCCAGTGCGACGAGCGTGTTGCCGTCCTCGGCCACGAAAGCCTCGCGGATGCGGCGGCCTTCCTCGGTGCGGATGGGGATGTTCTGCAGGTTGGGATCGGTCGAGGCGAGGCGGCCCGTGCTGGCGCCGGTCTGGACATAGGACGTGTGAACGCGGCCCGTGTCGGGGTCGATATGGTCCTGCAGGGCGTCGGTATAGGTCGATTTCAGCTTGCTGACCTGCCGCCAGTCCATCACGCGGGCGGGCAGGTCGTGCTCGGTTGCCAAGTCTTCGAGCACGTCGGCAGGCGTGGAATACTTGCCGTTCTTGCCGCGTTTGCCGCCCTCCAGCCCCATCTTGTCGAAGAGGATGTCGCCCAGCTGCGCCGGGGAGCCGACGTTGAACTTCTCGCCCGCAAGCTCGTGAATCTCGGCCTCGAGCCCGGCCATTTTCTGGGCGAAGGCGGCGGACATGCGGGAGAGCGTGTCCTTGTCGACCTTGATGCCGTTGCGTTCCATCTGCGCCAGCACGGGTACCAGTGGGCGTTCGAGCGTCTCGTAGACGGTGGTGACCTTCGCGCGGTGCAGTTGCGGCTTGAAGGTGTGCCAGAGGCGCAGGGTGATGTCGGCGTCCTCGGCGGCGTATTTCACCGCCTCGTCGATGGGCACGCGGTCGAAGGTGATGGCGGCTTTGCCCGTGCCCAACAGGTCCTTGATCGGGATCGGGGTGTGCGACAGGTAGCGTTCGGCGAGCGTGTCCATGCCGTGGCCGTGCATCCCGGAATAGAGCGCGTAGGACATCAGCATCGTGTCGTCGATCGGGGCCATGGCAATGTCGTAATTGGCCATGATCTTGGTGTCATATTTCATGTTTTGCCCGATCTTGAGGATCGACGGATCCTCGAGCACGGGTTTCAGGGCGTCGAGCGCGTCCTGCATCGGGATCTGGCCGTCGAGCAGGGCGTCGGAGCCGAAGAGGTCATCCGCGTTGCCGTCCTTGTGGCCGAGCGGGATGTAGCACGCCTCGCCCGGATCGATCGACAGGCAGATGCCGACGAGATCGGCCTGCATCTCGTTGAGCGAGGTGGTCTCGGTGTCGACGGCGACGTAGCCGCGGGCGGTGATGCGGTCGATCCAGCTTTGCAGCGCGTCCATGTCCGAGACACGTTCGTATTTCGCAGGGTCGATGGCGGGCCAGTCGGGTGCGCCGTCCTCTGCCGATTCGGGTGCGGTGGGCTCGGGGATGGCCGGGGCCTCGACGTCCAGCGCGTCGGCGATGCGCTTGGTGAGGGTGCGG
The DNA here is from genome assembly GCF_002917925.1 of Roseovarius confluentis. Classification (GTDB taxonomy): domain Bacteria; phylum Pseudomonadota; class Alphaproteobacteria; order Rhodobacterales; family Rhodobacteraceae; genus Roseovarius; species Roseovarius confluentis. Next base: position 314,605 of record NZ_PPFE01000003.1, read on the forward strand.
AACTCCATCTCGGTCAGGAAGGCCAGCAGGGTGTCGGGATCGGGGTCGCGCACCTCGAGGTCGTCGAGGGTGAAATCGAGTGGCGTTTCGCAGTCGAGTTGCACGAGCTTTTTCGACAGCTCGATCTGTTCGCGCTTTTCGATCAGGGTTTCGCGGCGCTTGGGCTGCTTGATTTCCTCGGCGCGGTCGAGAAGTTCCTCGAGGCTGCCGTATTCGTTGATCAGGAGCGCCGCGGTCTTGATGCCGATGCCGGGCGCACCGGGCACGTTGTCGACGCTGTCGCCGGCGAGAGCCTGCACGTCCACGACGCGCTCGGGTCCGACGCCAAATTTCTCCTCGACGCCTTCGCGGTCGATGCGGCGGTTCTTCATGGCGTCCAGCATTTCGACGCCGCCGCCGACAAGCTGCATCAGGTCCTTGTCCGAGCTGATGATGGTCACGCGCCCACCCGCGTCACGGGCCTGCACGGCTAGGGTGGCGATCATGTCGTCGGCCTCGTATCCTTCCATTTCCTTGCAGGCGATGTTGAACGCCTCGGTCGCGCGGCGGGTCAGCGGGATCTGCGGGCGCAGATCCTCAGGCATCTCGTCGCGGTTCGCCTTGTACTCGGGGTACATGTCGTTGCGGAAGGTGTGGCTGCCCTTGTCGAAGATCACGGCGACATGGGTGGGGGCGTCGGCGCCGGTGCTGTCCTCGACATATTTCTGCAGCATGTTGCAAAAGCCCGACACGGCGCCGATGGGCAGACCGTCGGATTTGCGCGTCAAAGGCGGCAGGGCGTGGTAGGCGCGGAAGATGAAGGCCGACCCGTCGATCAGGTGCAGGTGATGTCCCTTGCCGAATGCCATGTGCCGCGCCCTTCCTTGCTGTCGGATTACATATCTCACGCCCGTCATGGCAGTTCCAGCCTGACTTTTTCTTGCTGGAAATACTCTCGGGGAGTTTGAGGGGTGAAACCCCTCATCCTGGAAAACCTGTGCGCCGCAGGCGCCCCGTTGGGTCAGACTGGCCGTGAAAGCATGCGGAGGGTTACAGGGTCTTGCCGCGATACGTCCGGACCCGGATTTGGAACGGGATCACGCCGGTGGGCTGTCGGACCTCAGACCTTGCCCTCGAAATCGCGGTGCACCAGTTTGGCGTCGCAATAGGGGCATTCGACGAAGCCGATGTCTTGCGGGATGGTCAGCCACACGCGCGGGTGGCCCAATGCGCCTTCGCCGCCATCACAGGCCACGCGGTAGCTGTCGACGATCCGGGTCTCGGGGGCTTCGGTCACCATTGACGGCGTTCCTTTTGGCTGCAAGTAGGTCCGGGCAGACTATATCCGAGAGACACCCGGGGACAAGAGCCGCCATGCCGACAAATGCAATCGAAGTGAGAGGCCTGGAAAAGGTTTATGGTGGCGGCAAGCACGGCATGTCAAAACCTGCGCTGACGGGCGTGGACCTTGACGTGCCCAAGGGATCGGTCTTTGGCCTTTTGGGGCCGAATGGCGCGGGCAAGTCGACGTTGATCAATATCCTGGCCGGGCTGGTGACCAAGACCAAGGGGCAGGTGAAGATCTGGGGCTTCGACCAGGACGTGAACCCGCGGCAAAGCCGGGCCTCGATTGGCGTGATGCCGCAGGAATTGAACCTTGATCCGTTCTTTGCGCCGCGCGCGGCCCTGGAGGTGCAGGCGGGTCTGTACGGTGTGCCGAAGAAGGACCGGCGCAGCGACGAGATTTTGGAACTGGTAGGTCTGAGCGACAAGGCCGAGGCCTATGCGCGGACCCTGTCGGGCGGGATGCGACGGCGGCTGCTTCTGGCGAAGGCGTTGGTGCATCACCCGCATATCCTGGTGCTGGACGAGCCGACGGCGGGCGTGGATATCGAACTGCGCCAGATGCTGTGGCAGAACGTGCGCAAGCTGAACGAGCAGGGGATGACGATCATCCTGACGACGCATTACCTGGAGGAAGCCGAGGAGATGTGCGACGAGATCGCCATCATCAACGAAGGCTCGGTCGTGGCGCGGGACAGCACGGCGCACCTGCTGAGCCAGATGGACCGGCGCACCATGGTGATCGAGCCAGAGGCAGACCCGGTGGCCTTGCCCGAGGGCGAGGGGTTGACGGTGGAGACGCGGCCCGGTGGGCAGGTGGCGATCAGCTATCGCTCGACCAAGATGTCGGCCGAAGCGGTGCTGGAGGCGGTGCGCGCCTCGGGGATGCGCATCCGGGACGTGCGAACCGAGCAGGCGGACCTTGAGGAAGTGTTCCTGGAGCTGACCCGTTCGCGCTGAGGGCGCTTACTTGTCCTTCAGCGTGTCCTCGATGGATTTCAGGCGTTGCAGCACCTCGTCGCGGTAGGTGTCGGTGCGTTCCTCGGCTTCGAGGTTATGCGCGTCCTGCATCGAGTTCACGATCAGGCCCACGACAAGGTTCACCACCGCGAAGGTGGTTACAAGGATGAACGGCACGAAGAAGGCCCAGGCGTAGGGATAGACCTCCATCACCGGGCGGACGATGCCCATCGACCATGATTCCAGCGTCATGATCTGGAAGAGGGAATAGCCGGAGCGACCGATCGTGCCGAACCATTCGTCGAACAGCACGGCCTCTTCGGGGGTGCAGGCAGGGCATCCGCCGCCGAACAGCTTGGTCGCCATGACCGAGCCGATGTAGAAGATGATCCCCATCAGCAGAAAGACCGAGCCCATGCCGGGCAGGGCGTTCATCAACCCCTCGACCACGCGGCGCAGGGACGGGGTGACCGACAGCACCCGCAACAGACGCAGGATGCGCAGGGCGCGCAGCACCGACAGGCCCTGAGTGGAGGGGATGAGCGAGATTCCGACGATCACGAAGTCGAAGACGTTCCAGCCGTTGCGGAAGAACGCCGTGCCGCGGGCAAAGAGCTTCAGCGCGATTTCGACCACGAAGATCGCGAGACAGATCTTGTCGAGCAAGACGATCAGCGGACCCGCCGCCGCCATCGCCGTCTGCGACGTTTCCAGCCCCAGCACCACGGCGTTGAAAAGGATCACCGCGAGGATGAAATTCTGAAAGCTCGTCCGGCTGACGAGCGTCTCGACGCGGGCGCGCAGGCTTTTGGGACTGGCTTGGGTTGTCTGGCTCATGGCGCTGGATATGGGGCAAGCTGCGCTGGGGCGCAAGGCACGGTTCGGATCAGGTGTCGGCCTTGGCCAGCATCCGCCCGAGGCCGCGACCGCCAAGGATATGAAGGTGGTAATGCGGCACTTCCTGCACGCCGGCCTCGCCCGCGTTTGAAATGGTGCGGTAGCCCGGATAACCGTCGCCCGGCGAGACGCTGGTCATGGCGCAAACCTGCGCGGTGACGCGCATGAAATCCACCAGTTCCGCCTCGGATGCCTCGGCGGCAAAGTGATCGTGGCAGACGTACGGTCCCTTGGGGATCACCAGAACGTGCACCGGCGCCTGTGGTTGGATGTCGTTGAACGCGAGCGTGTGCTCGGTTTCCAGCACCGTGTCGTTGGGGATTTCGCCGCGCAGGATCTTGGCGAATATATTCTGGTCGTCATAGGAAAAAGACATGTTGGGTGGCCTCAGTCGGCATACAGGTGGTCGGTTTGCGCAACCTCTAGCGCCTTGTCGGGCGCGATATCAAGGAAGCGGGCGATGAGGTCGGCGTTATCCTCGGGGTCGTTGGATTGTTTCATGATGCTGTGATTCTCGAACTCGGCGTCGCGGATGCGATCGGATTCGAAGTTGATGTCGCCGCGGATCGTGGGCAGCAGGCGTTCCAGCGTTTCCCTGGGCGTCTGGGTGCCGGCCAGCCCGACGCGGCGGGCATGGCCGGCCAAGTAGGCGTCGGAGAACTCGCACTGGATTTCCAGAAGTTTGGTGGTGGAGCGGTCGTTGCAAAAATCCTCGAGCAGGTCGATATTGCCGGGATCCATGCAGACGATCAGGCGGTCGGTCTCGAAATAGTCGAACAGCATCCGCATAAGCGCCCGGCGGTGGCGGGTGCGTTTGCCCAGCGTCGCCTGGATGCCGCCCAGGTCGGGCAGGTGGGTGTTTTCCTCGTTGAAGAGGTATTCGATGGCCGGCACGTTCGTGACCTGGCGGATGGTGTCGATCATCCGCTTGGCGACGTGCCACTTCTTGCAGATGATGATCATGAGCTCGCGTTCGCGCCCCAGCGTGCTTTCGGTTTCCCAGAAGCGCAGGGCGAAGCGGCGTCCTATGCGGCCGCGGCCGGTCAGGAACTTGAAGAGGCTGCGCCCCTCATCGGAAATGTTGAAGCGGGCGTCTTCATCGGCGTAAAGCGCGCCGAGGCGGGTTTTGAGCTCGGTCGCTTCGGAGCTTATCTTGCGGGCAAAGAGGGCGTCCTGGCTGAGCAGCAGGTCGTAGTGGTCGTTGTAGAAGGTCACCGGCATGCCGTAATCGGTGAACATCAGGAAGGTCAGGGTCTGGGTCCGGATCTCGCTTTCCGGGACGAGATGGCGCACGAGGGTCTGAAAGAAGGTCTCGTCGGGAATCCAGGTGGTGCGGAAGAAACGCATCACGTCGCGGCGCTTGCGGGTGAAATCGAGAATCCACTCGATGGTGCGGCGGCGCAGGCACCACCACTGGCTGCCGATCTGGATTTGCAGGTCGGCGGGGATCTCGCGGGTGAGGCGCAGCTTTTTCTGGATGTTGAACGAGGCGTAGAACAGCCGGCTATGACTCCGTTCGTTGAAGAAATGGCGGTAGATCAGCCGCTCTTCCTTCATGCCGGTCTTGATCCAGTCGGATGCAAAATAGTCGAAGCTTTCGATGTAATCGACATCGTGGGCGTCGAGAAAATCGTGGGCGTAGCGCGCCGACTTGATGGCGGCGCAGTCACCCGACAGCATGTAGAAATGGGTGGCGCGGGGGAACGCGTCGACCGCGGCCTCGATGGCGTGGAGCGTGGCCTGCACCAACGACCACTCGCCCCAGCCGCACTTGATGCGCTTGCGGGCGAAAGTGACGTTCGGGTTGTCGGCCAGCGCCGCGCGGATCTTGCGGTAATGTTCGGGCTTGGCGCGGGCGTCGAAGTGGATCGACATATAGTCGCCCGCCGCAGTCAGCATGTTCGCCTGTCCGATGATCGCATCGGGGTCCTTGTGGCACAGCAGAATGAAGGCGATCCTGGCCATAGGCGAAACGATTTACCTGCTCTTTCGTCAATTGTTTATAGTGATAGAGATGAACAGCCGTTGAATAAACAGGCTTTCGTTGGTTTTTTTAACGGGCTAAACACGAATTGACCCAAGAAGAACCAGGACAACGGGGTTGGAGGCAGGCAAATGGGCTTTCCCGGTACATGGATGACGGAAAGCGAGAGCATGGTCTATCGCGTGGTGCCGAAATGCGCCTGCTCAACCATTGGGCAGATCATGTACTACTCGGACCATGGTGAATTCTTTGACGGTGACATCCACGATGCGACCGAAGGTTTGCACAAGTGGGCCCGCGACGAAAGCCAGCCCTTGATCAAGGCGAACGTCAAGACGCATACGTCCTATGCCTTTACCTGCGTGCGCAACCCCTACACGCGCATCCTGTCGTCCTTTTTCGACAAGATCTGCGGCATCCAGCGCAACGGCAAGCGCTATCGCGGCAAGCTGGTACCGCTGTTGATCCAGAAATACGGCATCGAGGTTGGCGGCGAGGACGGCAAGCAGGAATTCGACCAGATCAAGAGTTTCCGCCGGTTCCTGCTGTTCACGCGCGACACCATCCGCTGGAAACGCCCGATGGAGCCGGACATCCACTGGTCGTCGATGGCGGGGCACGTTTCGACCTTCATCGTCAATGGCGGCACGTATGACAGGATCTTCTGGACGGAATCGTTCAACGACGGGATGGCGGATGTCCTGAAGGCGACGAAGACGCCGAACAAGGTGGACCTAAAAGAGATCCCGCGTTTCAACGAGAGCGAGGGCCACGGGCCGAAACGGGCGCACCCGGTCGAGGATTATTTCGACGACCTGTCGATGCACCTGGTGAAAGAGATCTATCACCGGGATTTCGAGCTGTTCAAATACGATTTCGACGATCCGTCGAACAAGATGCCCATCGGCGAGATCGACCTGGACGAGGTACACGCCAAGCTGGGCGAGTAGGCGGAGTGCGCGGGCCGCGCACGCTCGCTTGTCTCGTCGTCGTGCCTCCTCCTCGGGCATGTGGCAGTCGCGACGCTCTCGTCCGGCCATCGGCAAGACTGAGAGCGCGGTGATTTGAGTATTTAGGCAAGAAAAAGCCGCGAACGTTTTCTTAACGATGCCTCGTCATGATCGTGGTGCGGTACAGGCTGGAGAGCCGATGACCGTGCAAGGAAAAGCCGCGTCCGGGTTTCGGGTCTGCATCGGCGCCGCGCCGAACGACGCCCGACCCGGACGCGCATCCACGGCTTTTTCTTGCCTCAAATACTCAAATGGTCCGACGCGGACCATTCGCACCGACGCGGATCAACCGCGCCGCTCGTCGGAACCTAAGCGGAAAATCCCATTTTCCGACCCATTTTCTTTGAACGAAAATGGCGCCGGTCAGATCAGCCCTTCAGCCTTGAAAAGCGCTTTCACATCGGTTTCCGGGCGAGCGCCGTAGTGGCTGATCACTTCGGCCCCGGCGATGCAACCCATGCGGCCGGCCACGTCCAGCGAGGCGCCGGTCGCAAGACCGTAAAGGAAGCCCGCTGCAAACTGGTCGCCCGCGCCGGTCGTGTCGACGGGCGTGATAGAAGCCACCGGCACGGTCACGGTTTCGTCGCCGCGCACGATCACCACGTCATGGCCAGAGCGGGTGCAGACGATCAGGCCGCTTTCAGCCGCGGCCTGTTCCAACGCGGCACCCAGGTCTTCGGTCTCGTAGAGGGCGCACCATTCGTGCTCGTTGCCGATGACGTAGTCAAGCTCGGTCACCAGCTTGCGGAAATCGGCGCGGTGCCGGTCGACGCAGAACGGGTCCGACAGGGTGATGCCGGCCATGCCACCCGCCTCGCGGCAGGCGCGGGCGGCGGCGAGGAAGGCGGCCTTGCCCTTGTCCTTGTCGAACAGGTAGCCCTCGAGAAACAGCAGCCCGGCGCCGCCCGCGACGGTCTCGTCGACATCGTCGGGGCCGAGTTCGGTGGAGATGCCAAGGTAAGTGTTCATCGACCGCTCGCCGTCGGGCGACACGAAGATCATTGACCGGGAGGTCGGCAGTTCGCCGTCGCTTGCGGGCGCGTTGACGAAATCGACGCCGACATCTGCCATCTCGCGGGCGTAATCATGACCCAGCGCATCATCCGAGACCCGGCCGATGAAGGCGGCGCCGAGGCCCAGCGCGCCCAGTCCGGCGATTGTATTGGCGACCGAGCCGCCGGCCATTTGGGTGCGGTTCTGCATGTTGTCGTAAAGGTGTTCGGCTCGATCCTGTTCGATCAGTTGCATGATGCCTTTTTCGATGCCCATGCGGGACAGAAACCCGTCATCGGCTTGCGAGATGACATCGACGACGGCGTTACCGATGCCGACAGCTTGGTACTTGGTCACAGTCTTTTTTCCTCGAATTGGCAGAGTTCACGGATGATGCAGGTCTGGCACATCGGGGCGCGGGCCTTGCAGTGGTAGCGTCCGTGCAGGATAAGCCAGTGGTGGGCGTGCTGCTGGAAGTCCACCGGCACGTTGTCTTCGATGGCGCGCTCGACGGCGTCCACGTCCTTGCCCGGCGCGATGCCGGTGCGGTTGGCTACGCGGAAGATATGGGTGTCGACCGCTTGCGCGGGATAGCTCCACCACATGTTCAGCACCACGTTGGCGGTCTTGCGCCCCACGCCCGGGAGCGATTGCAGCGCGGCGCGCGAATTGGGCACCTGGCCGTCGTACTTGTCGATCAGGATGCGCGACAGCTTCATCACGTTCTTGGCCTTGTTGCGGTAAAGGCCGATCGTCTTGATGTGTTCGATCAGCTCTTCCTCACCCAGAGCCAGCATCTTTTCAGGTGTGTCGGCGATCTTGAACAGCTCGCGCGTGGCGCGGTTGACGCCGGCATCGGTGGCCTGCGCAGAAAGGGCGACGGCGACGAGAAGCGTGTAGGCGTTCACGTGGTCGAGTTCGCCCTTTGGCTCTGCGGAGGCTTCCTGAAACCGGGTGAATATCTCGCGGATCGTTTTGTAGTCGAGTTGCTTGGCCATGGCTGTCCTTGTGCCCGCTTTGGGGCGGATGCGCAACATTCGGGTCGCCGAGGGGCGAGCGTGCGCGTACATTCATTGCATTGAATGGAGACGACACATGAACGCCGGGATCAACACCGAAATCCGCGATGGGTATCATTTCAACGTCATGCGCCGGGCCATCGACCTGATTGACGCGGGCGGGGCGGGCGTCAGCCTGTCGGATCTGGCACGCGGCATGAATATGAGCCCGTCGCATTTTCAGCGGTTGTTCACGCAGTGGGTGGGCGTCAGCCCGAAGCGGTATCAGCAATACCTCGCCCTGGGGCAGGCCAAGGATCTGCTGGCCGAGCGGTTCACCACGCTGGACACGGCACATGAGCTGGGGCTGTCGGGGACGGGGCGGCTACATGATCTTTTCCTGCGGTGGGAGGCGATGAGCCCCGGCGAGTTCGCGCGGCGGGGCGCGGGGATGAAGATCTATTGGGGATGGTTCGACAGCCCGTTCGGTTTGGCACTGGTCATGGGCACGGAGAAGGGCATATGCGGTATCGGGTTCGCCAGCGAAACCGGCGAAGAGGCGGCGATGGCGGACATGATTTCCCGCTGGCCCAACGCGGAATTCGTGGAAGATCCGATGATGCTGCGCCCGTGGGTGTTGCAAGCCTTCGGTGCGGGCGGCCAGGCGGGCGATAAAGTGCCGCTGTACATGATCGGCGCGCCCTTTCAGATCAAGGTGTGGGAGGCGCTTATGCAGATCCCGTCGGGCCATGTGACAACCTATTCGGAAATCGCGCAATCCATCGGCAATCCGCGGGCCGTACGCTCTGTTGGGACGGCGGTGGGGCGTAACCCGGTCAGTTTCCTGATCCCGTGCCACAGGGCGCTGCGCAAATCGGGCGGTCTGGGCGGCTATCACTGGGGACTGCCGGTGAAACGGGCGATCCTGGCATGGGAAAGTGCGCGGGTCGAGGCCGGGTGAGCCCTTTTTCTGGGCAGAAAATTGGGCCGGGAATGCGCATTTCCGGCCGGTTTCGTGGCGTGGGGAAAGGCCGTTCTGGGCGGATCCTCGCCGAATTCCCCGCAGAATATGCTTGGGCATTGGCCGAAAATTGCTTAGAATCGCGATCAGACCCGGCAAACGGGCGTTTGGAACATGAGGCATCAGGATGAGCATTTCACACAAAACAGTCACTATCATTGCAGGTCTGTCGATGTTGGGGGCCACGGCCTGTACCAGCCCGGCCTACCTCGACGACACCGCCGTTGACCGGAACCAGAAGGCCAAGCAAGGCGCACTGCTGGGCGGGCTGCTGGGTGCGGGCGCGGGGGCGCTCGTGGCCGACAAGAAGGTCAAGGGCGCGCTGATCGGCGGCGCCGTCGGCGCGGCGGGCGGTGCCGTGGCCGGCAACATGCTGGACCGGCAGGAAGCCGAACTGCGCAACAACATTGGCAACGACAATGTCGATATCCAGAACACCGGCGACCGCCTGATCGTGACGCTGCCGCAGGATATCCTGTTTGACGTGGACAGCGCAGCGGTGCGTCCGGGCCTGCGCAGCGATCTGTCCGCGGTGGCGCAGAACCTTCAGAATTATCCCGACAGCCGGGTACAGATCGTCGGCCATACGGACAATTCCGGCGGTGCCGAACATAACCAGGACCTGTCCGAGCGGCGCGCGAATGCCGTGGCGGACGTGCTGATGAACGGTGGCGTTGCCTTCAGCCGGATCGACGCGTTCGGCCGCGGCGAAGATGCGCCGGTGGCCTCGAACCTGACCGAGGACGGCAAGGCGCAGAACCGGCGGGTGGAAATCGTCATCCTGCCCAACGCGGCCTGACGCCGGCGAAGATTATTCGCAGAATAATCTGGCGCTGAAACGAAACGCCCCGCCGGAGGACCCGGCGGGGCGTTTGCGTTGCAAGCGTTGCGTTCAACCGAAGACGCGCCCCAGGGCCTCGTCGACCGAGGCGACGATCTGGTCGATGTCGTCCTTGGTCGAAATGAGCGCGGGCGAGAAGCACAGCGTGTTGTTGAAGCCCGGGATTGAGCGGTTGGTCACACCGATGATCGTGCCCTGCGCCATGCAGTCGGCGACGACGGCCTGTGCCTGTTTCTCGGGCACCGGTTCCTTGCTGGCGCGGTCTGACACAAGCTCTGCCCCGAGGAAGAGGCCCTTGCCGCGGACCTGCCCGATGACGGCATGCTTGTCGGCCAGCGCGTTCAGTTGATCCATCATGTAGTCGCCCATCTTCGTGGTGTTTTCCAGCAGGCCTTCCTCTTCGATGATGGCGACGTTTTCCAGCGCCGCGGCGGGGCCGGCGGTGCAGCCGCCAAAGGTGGAAATGTCGCGGAAGTAGTTGAGCGGGTCCTCGATGTCGTCCTTGAACATGTCGAAGACTTTCTCGTTGGTCACGCAGCACGCAATGGCGGCATAGCCCGAGGCGACGCCCTTGGCCATGGTCACGAAATCGGGCTCGACCCCGTAGTGCTGGTAGCCGAACCAGTGGGTCCCAGTGCGGCCCACGCCACAGACGACTTCGTCGATATGCAGCAGGATATCGTATTTGCGGCAGATCTCCTGCACGCGGGGCCAGTAGCCCTCGGGCGGGGTGATGACGCCGCCGCCGGCGGTGACGGGCTCAAGGCAGAGCGCGCCGACGGTGTCGGGCCCTTCGGCAAGGATGACTTCCTCGATCGCGTTGGCGGCGGCGATGCCGTACTCCTCGCCGGTCAGGTCCCATTGCGCGCGGTATTCAAGGCAGTGCGGCACGCGCACGAAACCGGGTGCGAAGGGGCCGTACTGCGCGTTGCGCTCGTCCTGACCGCCCGCCGACATCGTGCCGATGGTCGAGCCGTGATAGTCGCGCTCGCGGTAGAGGATCTTGTATTTCTTGCCGCCATAGCGCTTGTGCGCGATCTGCCGGACCATCTTGAAGGCTTTCTCGTTCGCCTCGGAGCCGGAATTGGTGAAATAGACGCGGCTCATGCCCGGCATCTTGGAAATCAGCTTTTCCGAGAACATCGCGCCGGGGATCGAGCCGGCGGAGCCCGCGAAATAGGGCAGCTTGATCAGCTGGTCGCGAATGGCGTTGGCAATGCGTTCGCGGCCGTAGCCTACGTTCACCGTCCAGACACCGCCGGATACGGCGTCTATGTGTTCCTTGCCGTGCTGGTCCCAGACGCGCATGCCCTTGCCCTCGACGATGATCTTGGGGGCGCCGGTCTGAAACGGCTGGTGTTGAATCAGGTGGTGCCAGACATGGGCGCGGTCGGCGTCCACGACTTTTTCGATATCGTTCAGCAGGTTGCCATCCATCGGAAACTCCATCAGGTCAAGCCCGGCACGGTGGCCGGGGGCGCAGAAGTGCACAGCGGTGCCATTGGCGTATAATCAGCCTCGAATCCGGTTCTGTCGATAGGGCCAACTGGGCTCATTGTTTAAGTCCAGTAATGGCCGGTTTGCCCCCGGTAATCCGGTGATTTGGTGCTATTCTGCTGATTTCTGAGACGGTTTTTCCGAAACTTCGGTTCGGAAAGGTGGAAGAAGCCCTGTTTGCCAGACAAAATCATTGATCGGAATCGTAAATTCGGCTCGGATGAGGCCGCATCTGCCATCGGGGCAGCGCGGCGGAAAAGTTTCTGCCGTGTGGACAAAGGCCCCGGCAAGGATGGCGCGACATAAAAGAAACGAAACTCCAGGGAGACAAGAACCTATGACACTCAAGTCAAAACTCATGGCAGCCACCACCGGCGCGGGCCTTTTGGCGGGCGCTTCGGCATCGGCGCAGGAAATCACGGTCGGCTATTTCCTCGAATGGCCGATGCCGTTCCAGTACGCCAAGGCCGAAGGTATGTATGACGAGGCGATGGGCATGACGGTGAACTGGGTCAGCTTCGACACCGGCACCGCCATGAGCGCCGCGATGGCGTCGGGTGACGTGCAACTGGTGGTCAGCCAGGGCGTGCCGCCCTTCGTGGTGGCCACCAGCGCGGGCCAGGATTTGCAGATCGTCGACGTGGCCGTCTCTTATTCGGACAACGACAACTGCGTCGTGTCGGCGGCGTTGGAGATCGACAAGGACAGCGCGGGCGAACTGGCCGGCAAGAAGGTCGCCGTGCCGCTGGGCACCGCGGCGCATTACGGCTTTCTGAAGCAGATGGACCATTTCGGCGTGTCGCTGGACAGCCTGACGGTCGTGGACATGGCCCCTGCCGAAGGGCAGGCCGCGCTGGCGCAAGGCGCCGTCGACATGGCCTGTGGCTGGGGCGGTGCGCTGCGCCGCATGAAGGAAAGCGGCAACGTCCTGCTGACCGGCGCCGAGAAGGAAGAGCTGGGCATCCTCGTGTTCGACGTGACCTCTGGCCCGGCGTCGTTCATCGCCGAGAACCCGGACGTGGTGTCGAGCTTCCTCAAGGTGACGGCGGACGCCAACGCAATGTGGGCGGACGAGGCCAACCACGACAAGATGCTGCCGGTGATCGCCGAGGACGCTGGCATGTCAGAAGAAGACACGATGGCCACCATCGAGACTTTCGTGTTTCCGCCAGCGGATGAGCAACTGACCGAGAAATGGCTGGGCGGCGGCGCGCAGGAATTCATGAAGGGTGTCGCGGACGTCTTCGTGGAAGCCGGTTCGATCGACGCGTCAAAAGCCTCTTACGAGACGAATGTGAACACCGGCCCGCTCGAAGCCGCCATTCAGTAAGGTTTTTCGCAAGACGCCCGCGGGCCGCATGCCCGGCCCGTGGGACCGCACCAACACCAATAATCCGAAAACGGAAGGGGGCAGGAATGTCGACATTGAAAATCGACAATCTTTCCATGCGCTTCGATCTGCCGAATGGCGGGCATGTGCAGGCGCTCAAGGACGTCTCGCTGGAGCTGCAGAGCGGCGAATTGATGAGCGTGCTGGGGCCGTCGGGCTGTGGCAAGACCACGCTTTTGAACATCGTCGCCGGGTTTCTGGCGCCGACCGAAGGGCAGATCGTGCTGAACGATCACAAGGTCACCGGCCCGGATGCCGAGCGCGGCATGGTGTTCCAGCAGGGCGCGCTGTTCGAATGGATGAGCGTGCGCGACAACGTGAGCTTTGGCCCCCGGATGAAGGGCGAGAGCAAGAAGACCTACACGCCGACCGTCGATCACCTGCTGGAAGTGGTGGGCCTGAAGGATTTCAAGGATAAGGCGATTTACGAATTGTCTGGCGGGATGCAGCAGCGTGTGGCGCTTGCCCGCTGCCTGGCCAACGATCCCGACGTGATCCTGATGGACGAACCCTTGGGGGCGCTCGATGCGCTGACGCGGGAAAAGATGCAGGGACTTGTACTGAAGCTCTGGAAGGAAACGGGCAAGACGATCATCCTGATCACTCACTCGGTCGAAGAGGCGCTGCTCTTGGGTGAGCGGCTGCTGGTGATGGCGCCGCGGCCGGGGCGCATTCACAAGGAATATCGCCTGCCTTTTGCCGATCTGGGTGTGGGCAAGGACCTGCGCGAGGTGAAAAAACATCCCGAGTTCAGTCAGCGGCGTGAGGAAATCCTCGAAATGATTTGGAACATGGAAGAAGAGATCATGGGCCGCGTGGAGGAAAGCGCATGACCGGGTTCATCGTTCTCGCGCTCTATGTGGGCGCGTTTTTCATTGCCTATCTCGCGGTTTCGGCACTGTACCGGGCCTTCTTTGCGCGGATCGACTATACCGCGCTGAAAACCGTGACCTTCGGTGACGAAAGCGCCGTGCGCCCCAATCGGGCGGCCAGCGTGCTGTCGGTGATCACGATCTTCCTGCTGTGGGTGGCCTTCACGAACTCTACCCTGCCATTGCCGCAGGCGTCCTCGCCTTATCTGGGCGAGGTAACGTTCACCTATACGTCCACGTTGCCGGACGGACGGGCGGACGATGCCGAGGTGACCGTGCTGGTCTACCGCGAGGATATCAGCCAGACGGTGGACGCAGAGGGCAACCCGGGCCGCATTCCGGCGGCGCCCGAGGTGGAGCCGGGCGAGGGGTTCGCCAAGAACGACAGCCTTGTGGTGCCGCGATACGGCTACAAGGTGATCAACGTGTTCGGCAATGACGATCTGGGCCGGGGCGAGGACGCCGTCATCACCGCGCTGAACGGGACCGAGGTGCAGGCGGGGGAAACGCTCAAGCTGCCGGAAGGCGACCTTGGGTTGACCGACAAGGGGACGCCGACCTTCTCGCCCTCGACCGGCAACCGGATGCAGCGGCTGTACCTGCCCGCGCCCGAGGTGACGGTCGAGCGGTTCTTCGAACTGAACGAAGAGGGGTATCGCAATTATACCCTGTGGCAGCATACGTGGATCTCGCTGCAACGGGTCTTGCTGGGCTTCTTCTTCGGGGCGCTGGTGGGGATACCGCTGGGCTATGCGATGGGCCTGACCAACTGGGCACGCGGCTGGTTCGACCCGATCGTGGAGTTCATGCGGCCGGTGCCGCCGCTGGCGCTGATCCCGCTGATGATTATCTGGTTCGGTATCGGTGAGCAGTCCAAGGTGATCCTGTTGTTCCTGGCCGCGCTTTGGATCATGGCGATCGCGGCACGGGCCGGGGTGTCCGGAGTGGCGATATCCAAGGTGCACGCGGCCTATTCGCTGGGGGCCAGCAAGTCGCAGGTGTTGACCAAGGTGATCATTCCCAACAGCCTGCCGGAGATTTTCACCGGCGCTCGGGTTGCCATGGGTGTCTGCTGGGGCACCGTCGTGGCCGCCGAACTTGTGGCGGCCGAGCGGGGCCTTGGCATGATGATCATGGTCGCGTCGAAATTCCAGCTGACCGATATCGTGATCGTCGGGATCATCCTGATCGGGATCATCGGTTTCCTGATCGACGTGGGCATCCGGATGCTGGAGAAATGGCTGGTGCCGTGGAAAGGGCGCGTCTGACGGCGACGAGAATTGCGAAACGCCCGGTCCTCGTGCCGGGCGTTTTTCGTTATGGCGAGTTGATGCGGATCAAGGAAGAATGCACGCGCGACCGTGCAGGGTGACGCCATGGAAATTGCCGAGCTTTTGATGGCCCTCGGGGTCCTTTTCCTGGCCGGGCTGGTGGCGGACCAGGCGGGACGTTTCACGCGTCTGCCACGGGTGACGATGCTGTTGCTGCTGGGGCTGGTCGCCGGGCAGGCCGGGCTGGACCTGATCCCCGGTGACCTGATCGCGTGGTTCGAGGTCTTGTCCATTGTCGCGCTGACCATGGTCGCCTTTCTATTGGGCGGGACTCTGACCCGCGAGATATTGGCGCGGCGTGGGCGGGCCATCCTGATCCTGTCATTGGTCATCGCGCTGGGCACGGCGGGTGTCGTCGTGGCCGGGTTGGTGCTGATCGGCCTGGATTGGCAGTTGGCGCTGGTGCTGGGCGCGATTGCCACGGCGACGGACCCGGCGGCGATGACGGATGTGATCCGGCAGACGGGGGTGAAGAGCGCATTCACCGACACGTTGAAGGGGATCGTGGCCATAGACGACGTCTGGGGCCTGATCCTGTTCAGTCTTGTGCTTGCGGTGGTCAGCCAGTCCAGCGGACTTGCCGAGATCCTGGGCGGCGCGGCGCATGACATCCTGGGTGGTGTCGCCCTGGGCGTGGCGCTGGGCGTGCCGGCGGCGCTGTTGACCGGGCGGCTGACCCCGGGAGAGCCGCAGCAGGCCGAGGCGATCGGGATCGTGTTCCTGACCGCGGGCCTTGCGCTGTGGCTCGAGGTGTCCTTCCTGATCGCGGGGATGACAGCCGGCGCGGTGGTGGTGAATTTCGCGCAGCACCACGAGCGCGCCTTTCACGAGATCGAACATGTTCAGTGGCCCTTCATGATCCTGTTCTTTCTGCTGGCCGGGGCGACACTGGAATTGGACGCACTTTTGGGGCTTGGTTGGGCCGGGGTGCTTTACCTTGGCTTGCGGATACTGGCGCGGATCTGGGGCGGGTTCGCCGGGGGCTGGCTGGCCGGGGCCAGCGCGGCAGAGCGGCGGTGGTATGGCCCGGCGCTCTTGCCGCAGGCGGGCGTCGCGGTCGGCATCGCGCTGGTCGCGGGCGAGGCGCTGCCGGACTGGTCGGGAACGATCATGGCGCTGACCATTGCCAGCACTGTAGTGTTCGAGATCATAGGCCCGCCCCTGACCCTGCTGGCAATCCGGCGGGTGACCCGGCAGGACGGTTAGGCCCGCATGTCCTTGGGCGAGCCCATCACCACGAAGGATGTTATGGCGTTGACCTGCGGCAGCGTGCCGATGACATCGGTGTGGAACGCCTTGTAGGCGGGCAGGTCGGCCACCTCGATCCGAAGCAGGTATTCGACCGACCCGGTGATGTTGTGGCACTCGACCACTTCGGGTGCTGTGGCCATGGCGCGTTCGAAGGCGATCTGGCTGTCCTTGGTGTGGGAGTTCAGTCCAACCGTGGCATAGGCGATGAACCCGACGCCCAGCTTGGAGCGGTCGAGCACGGCGCGGAAGCCGGTGATGATGCCGCGGCGTTCTAGATCCTGCACCCGGCGCAGGCAGGCGGAGGGCGAAAGGCCGACTCTCTCTGCCAAATCGAGGTTACTGATCCGACCGTCGCGCTGGAGCTCGTGCAATATTTTGTCGTTTATGTGATCCATAGGCGCAAATAATTGCATAAAACCAAATCATACGCAAAGGAACGCAATTTCACTGCGCTACTTACGCCATATGTTGCGTTCATGACATTCCAGCTGCTGACCCTTCTTACCGGCTTTGCTTTCACAACGGTGATCACGCCGGGGCCCAACAACCTGATGCTGATGGCCTCGGGCGCGAACTTCGGCTTTCGCCGGACCGTGCCGCACATGTTGGGAATAACGCTGGGATTTCCCTGCATGATCGTGCTGGTGGGGCTGGGGGTTATGCAGTTGTTCGACCTGTGGCCGCCGGCCTACACGATCCTGATGGTGCTGAGTGTCGCGTACCTTTTGTACCTTGCGTGGAAGATCGCCAATGCCGCCCCGCCGAGGGAGGCCAGGGCGGAAGGCAAGCCGCTGACCTTCCTGCAATCGGCAGCTTTCCAGTGGGTAAATCCCAAAGCATGGAGCATGGCGCTGTCGGCGATCACGCTTTACGCGACGAGCCGCGACCTTGACGCGATCTTGTGGGTGGCCGGGGTTTACGTGGTCGCGTCGGTTGTCAGCACCACGAGCTGGACGGTGCTGGGCCAGCAGATGCGCCGCTTTCTGAACAGCCCAAAGCGGTTGCGGGTGTTCAACCGGATGATGGCGGCACTGCTGGTGCTGACGCTGGTCCTGGTCTTGCGACAGCAGGGCGCGGGATAGGCCGGGACTTGCGCCATGACGGGGATGCTGCGATGACGGCAGGCATGACAATCACCTTGCTGCATACGGCCGAGGCGCACCGGGTTCGGTTCGACAACATCCGGGACCGGATCAATCCGGATATGACGTTGAAGCACGTTGTGCGTCCGCGATGGCTGAAAAAGGCGCAGGACGACGGCGCTGCGGCGCTGGAAGACGAAATCGCAGGCGTGATCGCCCGTGCGCCGGGGCCGGTGCTGTGTACCTGCACGACGCTGGGGCCAGTGGCCGAGAGCGCGGGGGCTATGCGCGTGGACTGGCCGATGATGCGCGCGGCGGCGCAGGCGCAGGGGCCGGTGCTGATGGCGTTCTGCCTGGAGAGTACCTATGCGCCCAGCCTTGCGCTGCTGGAACGCGCGCTGGCCGAGGACGGCACGCCGCAAAAGGTCTATCCCCTGCCGATGCCGCAATACTGGCCGCTGTTCGAGGCAGGCGAGACAGAGGCCTTTGATGCCGTGATCGCTGGCGAGGTGCGGCAAGCGGTCGAGACGCAGGGCGACGTGGCAGCGGTGGTGCTGGCGCAAGCCTCGATGGATGGCGCGGCGGCGCGGCTGGAGGATCTGAACGTGCCGGTTCTGAGTTCGCCGGAACTGGCGCTGCGAGCGGTGCTTGACGTCGCGCGCGGCTAAAGCCGTTTGTACATGTAGGTCGTGGAATGGAGCGTCCGTCCGTCGGGATCGAGCGCGAAATCGGGAATGATGCCCGCCACTTCGAACCCCACCGAGGCGTAAAGTGATTGCGAGACATCGCCGCTGCGGGTGTCGAGGGTCACGTTGGTCTTGCCCAAGGTTCGGGCATGATCCAGCGCGGCCCGCAGCAGCGCGTGCCCCAGACCGCGGCGTCGGGCGGTGGGGTGGACCATCATCTTGGCGATCTCGGCCCGGTGCGGCTGGTTCTGCGGCATGGCGGTGATCAGTTGCACCGTTCCGACAAGCGTATCACCCAGGTGGGCGGTGAGCAGGCAGCGGCGGTTGGCGGTAACCTCGGGGAAGACGTCGGCTTGCCAGAAGGCACGGGCCGTCTCGGGCGCGAGTGGATCCAGGAAGCTGACGGCAGCGCCCTCGGTCACTGTGTCGATCAGCAGGCGAGTGAGGCCGTCGAGGTTCCGATCCAGCTCGGGGCCGGTCAGATTGATGATGCGCGGCGCGGTCATGCCAGCGCCAGCAGGTAGCGGGCGCCGTCCGGCCCGGCGCGGAACTCCGACACGCCGTTCAGGCGGTAGCGCAGGCAGTCGCCGGGGCAAAGGCTGTGGGTCTGGCTGTCGACAGTGATGTACAACGCGCCTTCGAGCAATACGAAATGATGCTCGTGCCCGGGAACGCTGGGATGGTCGTAGGAGATCGTCGCCTCCGGTTCGAGCGTGGCCTCGACGATCTCGAGTTGCAGGCCGGCACTGGGGGGCGAGACGTTTCGGCGTTGAAAGCCGTGGCTGGCGTCGTGGTAGACTTGCTGGGCAGAGCGGGGCACGAAGGCCTGGAGCCGGCTTTCCAGCGGTGAGATCAATTGCGAGATCGGCAGGCGCAGGGCGGTCGAGAGCTTGGCAAGCGTGTCGGCCGTGGGGCTGACCTCGCCATTCTCGATCCGAGAGAGGCTCGCTCGGCTGACGGAACTGGCCTTGGCCAGATCGGCCAGCGTGAGGTTGCGCGACTGGCGCAGGTCGCGGATGTGTCGGGCCAGCGTGGGCGGTGAGGCAGTAAATGATTCCATAAGTGGAAATTTATCCCATATAAGAGATTCGCGCAATGCCCGCATGATGCGAAGTCTGTTGAACCCTCCGACCTTTTCCATATATCCCGTAGGCCAAACAGGAGCATGGGCATGACCAATTACCTCGACTTTGAAAAGTCCCTGGCGGAAATCGAAGGCAAGGCGGAAGAGCTGCGCGCGATGGCGCGGACGACCGAGGGGATGGATGTCGAGGACGAGGCCGGGGCGCTGGACAAGAAAGCCGCTGCCATGCTGACCGACCTTTACAAGGACCTGACGCCATGGCGGAAATGCCAGGTGGCGCGGCATCCTAACCGGCCCCATTGCAAGGATTACATCGAGGCGCTGTTCGAGGAATACACGCCGCTGGCGGGCGACCGGAATTTTGCCGATGATCAGGCCGTGATGGGCGGGCTGGCGCGGTTCGGCGACACGCCGGTGGTTGTGATCGGGCATGAGAAGGGCAACGATACCAAGTCCCGGATCGAGCGGAATTTCGGCATGGCGCGGCCCGAGGGCTATCGCAAGGCGATCCGGCTGATGGACATGGCGGACCGGTTCAACCTGCCGGTTATCACGCTGGTGGACACGCCCGGCGCCTATCCGGGCAAGGGCGCCGAAGAGCGCGGCCAGAGCGAGGCGATTGCCCGCTCGACCGAGATGTGCCTGAAGGCCGGTGTGCCGCTGGTCAGTGTCATTATCGGCGAGGGCGGATCGGGTGGTGCGGTGGCGTTCGCCTCGGCCAACCGCGTGGCGATGCTGGAGCATTCCGTCTATTCGGTGATCAGCCCCGAGGGCTGTGCCAGCATCCTGTGGAAGGATTCCGAGAAGATGCGCGAGGCTGCAGAGGCGCTGCGGCTGACCGCGCAGGACCTTATCAAGTTGGGCGTGATCGATCGCGTGATCGACGAGCCCAAAGGCGGCGCGCATCGTGATCCGACGGGCGCGATGGCGTCGGTGAGTGATGCGATCCGGGCGATGTTGGACGGGTTGAAGGACCTGTCGCGCGAGGAACTGGTGCGTGACCGGCGCGAGAAGTTCCTGAAGATGGGATCGACTGGCCTGGCGGCCTAGAGAATTACGCCGAGCCGGATGAGGGCCCATGCCGCGCCCGCGATGTGGGCCAGCGTGATCATCACCGAGCCAAGATGCAGCAGCTTGAACCGTTTGGAGTGGCCGGCATCGGTGGCGGCGTTTATCGTCGGCATGAGAGATTGCCGCGCGTAGAGCGTGGTGAGCGAGATCACGGCGAGGATCGCCATGGACAGCAGGTCGGCGAAGGCGGCGCAGACTGCGGCGAGGCCAGACGTTCCCAGCACGAACAGGTAGAAATGTGGAAAGGCGCGGCGGATCAGGGTGCGCGCTGTCTCTTCCGGCAGGGCGCGCAGCACGAAGGCCGCGAAGCCGAAAGCATAGAGCGTCATGCCGCCGAAGAGGAGCGCGGTCAGAAGCAGGGCGAGGATCGTCATGTTGTGGCCTCCGGTTTCAGGGCGGTTCCGATATAGATCACTTGCTTGAAAGGCAGCACGCCGAACCTGAAATCCAGCCGTCGGGTCAGGCCGGTCGGGCCAAGCCCCGTTATCTTGCCGGGGATCAGTCCGGCAACCTGCAACCCGTCCGTCAGTTCGGCTGGCTTGATGAACATCGCGGGGTCATGGGTCCCCTTGGGCAGCAGGCCAAGGATATCTTCGGCCATGGTGATGGTGGCCAGCCGGGCGATGATGTTGCGGTTGATGGTGTCGAACAGGAACAGTCCGCCAGGTTTCAGCACGCGGGCGACCTCGTGCAGGACCTGCCTCAGATCCGAGACATGCTCCAGGACGTCGACGCAGACGAGGGCATCGAAGGCCGCATCTTCATAGGGTAGCGCCTCGCCCACGCCGGTGTCGTAGCGGATGTCGTGGCCGGATTGTGCGGCATGGGACCGGGCCGCGGCGATGGCCTCCTTCGCGGGGTCGATGCCGGTGACCTGCGCGCCGCGCCCGGCGATGGCTTCGGCCATGAAGCCGCCTGCGCAGCCAAGGTCGAGCACCGTTTTGCCTGCCCAGTCGATGTGCCGGTCGAAGTACTTCAGGCGGGCGGGCACAAGGTTTTTCAGCGTGCGCACCCAGCGGAGGTCGTCCGACCACCATTGCGCGGCGGCATTGTCGTAGATCTCTTGCTTGTTGCGGTTTTTTTCAGCCATGCGGCGGAGATAGGCCGCTTGCCACGGGCATCCAGAGGCGGCGTCAGGCCAACAGCATCTTCAGCCCTTGGGTCACGTCGGAGCGGACGGCAAGGCGCAGCCCCGGTTCGTCCCCGGCCTTGAGCGCCGAGATGATCAGGCGGTGGTAACGCGGCGGCTCTTTCTGCTGCAGTTTGCCGTAAAGCGCGCGCATCGTGGGGCCGAGTTGCAGCCAGACGGTTTCGGCCATGGCCAGCATCGCGGGCGCCTGGGCGCGCAGGTAGAGCGTGCGGTGAAATTCGAGGTTCGAGCGGATATAGCCGACCGCGTCCTGGTGGGCGATGTGATCGGTGATCCGCGTGTTGATGGATTGCAGGCGGTCGATCAGGGCCATGTGGGCGCGGGGCAGGGCGCGGCTGGCCAGTTCGACCTCGATCAGGGCGCGCAGCGCGGCCAGTTCCTCGATTCGTTCGTTGCCAAGCTCGGGCGCGGCAAGGCGGCCAGAGCTGCTGACCGTCAGGGCACCCTCGGCCGACAAGCGGCGGACGGCCTCGCGGGCAGGGGTCATGGAAACATTGTATTCCGCGCCGACGCCGCGCAGGGTCAGGGCCTGTCCGGGTCGCAACTCGCCATGCATGATACGACTGCGCAATCCACGATAGACGCGGTCATGGGCCGACCCGGTGGGGGCGGCGCCGGTGGCCGAGGCAAGCCCGGCTTCGGAGCGCGGCGGAAAGTTCATGGGGCATTTGTGATCACAGTTTGCCGCGCGGTCAATCCTGTTGCGTCAGTCGAAGCGATAGCGGTGAAGTTCCGCACCGTTTTCACGCAGCCAGCGGCGCGGCGTGTCATAGCCGGGGCAGATCCGATCGACGATGCTCCAGAAGGCGCGCGAATGGTTCATTTCAACGAGATGCGCGACCTCGTGCGCGGCGACGTAATCGAGAACGTCGCGGGGCGCGAGGATGAGCCGCCAGGAATACATCAACCCTGCGTCTTGGGTGCACGAGCCCCAGCGCGAGCGGGTGTCGCGCAGGGTCAGACGGGCGTACTTGCGGCCAACCGCCTGCGCATAATGATCCGAGGCGGTGGCAAGCTGGTCGCGGGCGCGAGTCTTCAGCCAAGCCTGGACCCGCCGGGGCGCGGTTTCGGGCGGGCCGGGCACGGTGAGCGTGTCGTCCGCAAGCTCGATCCGCCGGCCCGAACCGGGCAAGAGACGGCGCGGGCGGCCCTCGACAGGCAGGTCCGAGCCGATTCGTACCTCGGTCAGATCGGGTTGACGTGAAAGTTGCGCCCTCAGCCACGCGGCCTTTTCATTGGCGAAGTCCAGCGCCGTGCGCTCTGCCACGCCTGGGGGCATGGTCAGCGTCACGCGCCCGTCAACACCCGACACCCTAAGCGAAATCCGCCGCGCCCGCGCCGAGCGGCGCAGGGTCACTTCGACCGGGGGGTTGCCGGGCAGAACGTAATGCCCCATATGCCGCTCACCTCTTGCAGCGCTGCGCCGCGCTTTATGCCTTTGACACCTGATACGTCTTATGGCAGGGGACGTCGAACGCCTGCAAGTCCACAGACACCGAAAGGGATAAGGATGCCCAAGGAAGAATGGGGTGTGAAGCGCGTCTGCCCGACGACGGGCAAACGGTTTTACGACCTGAACAAAGATCCGATCGTCAGCCCCTACACGGGCGAGGTTGTCGAGCTGCATTCCGGCAAGAGCCGGTCGATCACCGCGGACGCGGAAGATGCCGAGACCAAGAAGATGAAGGGCAACGAAGTCGACGAGGAAGTCATCGAGGATGATGATGATGTCGATGTGGACCTGGGCGACGATGTTCTGGACGACGACGACGACGATGATAACGTCTCGCTCGATGATATCGCGGACGTTGCGTCGGACGACGACGAAAGCTGAACCAAGTTGTGAGAGGGCGGGATTTTCCACTTGATCCCGCCTGCCGCTTTACCTAGAACGCGGCAAATGACGGCCCGGCGACGGGCCATCGGTTCGGGGCCTTAGCTCAGCTGGGAGAGCGCCTGCATGGCATGCAGGAGGTCAGCGGTTCGATCCCGCTAGGCTCCACCAAATCCCGTTGAATTTATTGATGAAATTCGCACCGTGACCACTGTGCCCCGCCCATGCCCCTAAATTTCAATAGTTCATTTGCTCCAACAGAGCAGCAGTTGAGTGGACTTGAGTATGATACTGGATTTATCGGACATGACAGGCTTAGTAGTGTGAGTCGTTACTTGGTTTCTGGTGATTGTTTCTTGGTAAGTTTATTAAGTTACAATCAGAGTTAAGTGCCCCGGGTTGCCGGAATATTGCCTTGACGGCGGCACCATTCCGGCAGGCGAGGCGCTGCTGCACATGATAACCGACCGCGCGATCGAGCCCACGCGCAACGTGTTTCGCGCCAGCCGCCCACTGCGTACGATGTCCGGGGCAATCCCGTCCCTCGAGCGCTGCCACCCATTCCGCATCTTCCCGCGGCCATGGACTGCCGTGTCGCCGTGCGCCGGGCATTGCGGGCCGGACCCAACCGGGGGCTGCCGCTGTAGGGGTTGGGCGCGACCGCCACACGACGCCATTTCCCCACGCGGCAGGATGTTCTGGGCGACAACGAGGACATGCTGATCGCCGCGGTGACCCTGTTGCAGCAGCCGCCTCCCTGACCGGAGCAGCACCGACCGCGTGGCAACGCAGGGCGGAACCTTGCGCCTGGGCCGCACGTTGATCGGGCAGGCTTGCACACACTGCAGGCTGAAGTTCGCGAAAGGATTTTCCCGATGTTCCTGCTGCATTCGGTCGTTGTGGCCCTGACTCGCCGTGTTGCAACTCAACCCGTTCGCATCGCGCCCTGGCGGCTAAGCGTCGGTGCAGAGCGTGACAGGTCGTGATGACCGACAGCGACCACACCGCGCGACTGGCTCGGCTGGACCGGTTGGCCAACACTCTGGATTCCAAGTTCCGGATTCCACTGCTCGGCATCCCGGTCGGGTGGGATTCGATTTTGGGGCTGATACCGGGGGTGGGTGACTTGGTCCCCCTTGGGCCCGGTGCCTGGATCATCGTCGAAGGGCACCGGATGGGGGCGCGCAAGCGGGTGCTGGGGCGCATGGCGCTGAACACCGGGGTCGACACGGTAATTGGTGGCATTCCCCTGATCGGCGACGCGTTTGACCTGTTCTTCAAATCCCACCGCCGCAACGTGGCGCTACTGCGCCGCGATCTGGATGTTCCGTCGGCAGCAGGAGGGCAGACGCCCGAATTTGCACGCAGCTGAAGTGGTGCTCTGGCGCAACCTGCAAAAGGCTTGGCAGATCAAGAAGCCGTTGTTCAAAGTACTCGGTTTCCTATAGGCTTTGCTTGTCAGGAGGACGCATGGCAGACCACAGGGATTTCCCAATCGTCGGTATCGGTGCTTCCGCCGGAGGGCTGGATGCCTACAAGCGGTTTCTGAAGGCGTTGCCGGGGGATACCGGAGCTGCCTATATCCTGATTCAGCACCTGGATCCGAACCATCCCAGCATGATGGCGGACCTGTTGACGCGGCAGACCTCGATGACCGTGGTGCAGGCCGCGGATGACATGTTGCTGGAGCCGAACACCGTCTACGTTATCCCGCCGGGCAAGTTCATCCGCCTGATCGACCGCAAACTGAGCCTTGATGCGCCGGTCGAGGAAAAGGGCATGCGCATGGCGATCGACTATTTCTTCCGGTCGCTGGCCGAGGAGCGAGAGGAAAAGGCGATTGGCATCGTTTTGTCGGGCACCGGCAGCGACGGCACGCTGGGCCTTCGCGAGATCAAGGCGGCGGGTGGCATGGCGATGGCGCAGGACGCTGTTGAGGCCGAACATGACGGGATGCCGCGCAGCGCTTTCAACACCGGACTTGTGGATTTCGTCCTGCCGGTGGCCGAGATGCCCGAGCGGTTGACGCAGTTCTTCGAGCATCCGTATCTGCGCAAGCCGGCGGATGCGGACAAGTCCCTGTCGCAGCAGGCTGGCGAAGGGTACAACGAAGTCCTGCGGCAGCTGCGGCTGCAGACCGAGTATGAATTTGGCAACTATAAGCGCGGCACGGTGGAACGGCGCATCCAGCGGCGCATGGGGCTGGGCCAGTTCCGGGAGCTGTCCGATTATGTCGCTTACCTGACCCAGACTCCCGAGGAAGTGCACTGCCTCTTTCGCGACCTTCTTATCGGCGTGACGCGGTTTTTTCGCGAGCCTGAAGTCTGGGAGGCTCTTGCCGACAAGGTGATCGAGCCGATGCTGGACGGCAAAAAGAAGGGGGAAGCGATCCGTGCCTGGGTGCCCGGTTGTGCCAGCGGGGAAGAGGCCTATACGCTTGCCATGACGATCTTCGACCGGCTGGACAGGCGTCGCGTGGATTGTCCGGTTCAGGTGTTTGCCACGGATCTCAACTCGAAGGCCATCGAAGTCGCCCGTAGCGGCGAGTATCCCGCCGCTGCGCTGCCCGACATACCCGAGCGGTTGCGGCGCAATTTCGTCGTCGAGCATAACGACACGTTCCTGGTCAGCAAGCGGCTGCGCGAAACCGTGGTTTTTGCCACTCAAAACGTGATTTCGGACCCGCCCTTTTCGCGGTTGGACATCATCAGCTGTCGCAACGTGATGATCTATCTCGAAACCGATGTGCAGCAGCGGATGATCGAGATGTTCCACTTTGCGCTGGGCGAGGGCGGGCACCTGCTGCTGGGCAATTCAGAGAACGCGGAACGGCCCGGTCGCCTGTTCACGGCGGTCGACAAAAGCAGCCGGATCTATCGCAAGGCAGTCAACAGCCGGGTTCGGCCGGGGAAGTTCCCCGCTCCGCCGAGCGGAACGGGTGACGGTCCGAAACTGGCGTCGCGCCCGCGCTCTTTCGCGCCGGTTGCCGAAACCGCGCGACGGCAACTGCTGGAGCGCTTCGTGCCGCCCTGCGTGGTCGTCAACAAGAGCCTCGAGGCGCTTTATTTTCACGGGACGATGCGCGACTATCTGCAGTTTCCGGATGGCGAGCCGACCAGCCGGTTGCCTGAAATCGTAGTGCCCGAGTTGCGCGGCAAGCTGCGCATGGTCCTGAACACGATGCGATCGGGCGGCGAAGAGGCGGAGGCGGTTGCGCTGAACGTGCCGCGCGGCGGCGGCCAGATCAGTGTCCGGATTTTCGCTGAGAAAGTCGACGGGAGCGACGGTGAGCCCAACTATCTTGTCTGCTTCGAAGATGCTTCGGACTTGCGCGATACCGATGCAGAGGCAGACGCGCGGGCCAAGGCCCGCAAAGCGGCCGGACCGGGTGAGCGCGATGCGGTCGAAACGCTGGAATACGAACTGCAATCAACGCGCGAAGACCTGCAATCGACCATCGAGGAGATGGAGACCTCGAACGAAGAGCTGAAAGCCTCGAATGAAGAGGTCATGAGCATGAACGAGGAGTTGCAGTCGACCAACGAGGAACTGGAGACCTCGCGCGAGGAACTGCAATCGCTCAATGAGGAATTGTCTACGGTCAACAGCCAGCTCGAGGACAAGATCGAGGAACTGGAGCAGACCAACAACGATCTCAACAACCTGCTGACCTCGATCGACATCGGCGTGATCTTCCTTGATACCGACCTGCTGATTCGCCGGTTCACGCCAGCGATGAAGGAGGTGATGCGCATCCTTGACGGCGATATCGGCCGGCCGGTCGAGGACATCGTGATGCGGGTGCAGGACCCGAACCTGATCGAGGACGCGCGGACCTGTCTTGATAAACTGAGCGATATCGAAGCCGAGATCAGTACTGATGACGGCAGGCACCGCATCCGCCGCCTGCGCCCTTACCGGACGTCGGACAACAAGATCGGGGGGGTGGTGGTTTCATATACCGACGTCACCAACCTTCAGAGAGCCCGTGCTGCCGCCCGACGTCGCGAGGCGCAACAGGAGGCTGTTGCCGAATTGGGCCGCCTGGCGCTTTCGGGGGCGGAACTTCAGGATGTTCTGGACATGGCCGTGCGCGAATTGTCGGAGCATATGAACGTGCGGTTCACCAAGGTGCTTCAGCTTGATCCTGGCGGCGGCCGATTGACCCTCCGGGCAGGCGTCGGTTGGACCGAGGCGACGGTTGGGGAGTCGACAGTCGGCACAGGCGTCGAAAGCCAGGCGGGGTATACGCTGCAACAGCGCAGTGCCGTGGTGGTCAGGGATTTCCGCGAAGAAAAGCGGTTTACAGCGCCGAGACTGCTGAAGGATCATCACATCCTGTGCGGTGCCAGCGTGATGATCGGCCCGCATGAAGCGCCATGGGGTGTTCTGGGCGTGCATGAATGCAGCCTCGAACGCTGTGGCTTTGACGCCGACGACATAAATTTCCTACAGGCGACGGCGAATGTTCTGTGGCTGGTGATTGCGCGCGGGCGGGCGCTGGACAGCATCGAGGAAGAGCGCCGACAACTGCGCGACATGGCGGACAGTCTGCCGATCCTCTTTGCCGTGATCGACGGCGACCAACGTTACGAGTTCGTCAACAAGGCCTACGAGTTCTGGGGCCGGACCGCGGACGAGATCGAGGGGCTGCGGATGTCGGACCTGGTGAACCCCGCGGCCTACGAGGTCGTTGCCCCTTATGTCGCCGGCGCTCTTCGCGGCGAAGAGCAGACATTCGAGGTGTCGATCGGGTCGGACACGAACGGCGCGCAACGCGATGTATTGGTCAGTTATGCGCCGAGACGGAATGCGGCGGGTGCGGTGACGGGGTTTTATTCCGCCGCGCTGGACGTGAGCGAGCGCAAGCGGTTGGAGCGCGACCTTGCAGAGCGCTTCGACCAGTATCGCACGCTGGGTGAATCGATTCCGTTCGGGGTGTGGATCAACGATGCGGAGGGCAATCTGACCTATGTCAGCCCCGCTTTCCTGGAACTGGTCGGCAAGACGCTGGAAGAGGCACAGACCGCAGGCCTGAGCGACTGCGTCGCGCCCGAGATGCGCGACGAGATCAAGGAACTGTGGACCGAAACGCTGCGCACCGGAACGCCGTGGGAGCGAGAGCTGGATATCATCGGCAAGGACGGCAAGATCTATCACACACTGGCGCTGGGGCGGCCTATCCGCGATGCCACTGGCCGCATCACCTCTTGGGTTGGGCTGAATCTGGACATCACCGAACGCAAGGCGGAGGCGGCACGGTTGGCGGTCATCTCGGCCGAACTGGATCATCGGGTGAAGAATATCCTGGCGACGGTGTCGACCATCACCCGGATGACAGGGCGGTCGTCGAACACGTTGGAGGGCTATCGCGACGCGCTTCAGGCGCGGATCAGGGCGATGGCGGCGGCGCACCGGCAACTGGCGGATGCCAAGTGGCAGGGCATGTCGTTGAGGAGCCTGATCGAGACCGAGATCGACCCTTATCGCGCGAGCCGGGTGGATGCGATCCATCTTGACGGGCCTTACGTGGAATTGCCACCTGGCCTTGTGCAGACGCTGGCGCTGGGCTTTCACGAACTTACGACCAATTCCAGCAAGTACGGCGCGCTGTCGACCGAGGAAGGGCGGCTGGATGTCAGTTGGCAAAATGAGGACGGCTTGGAAATAAACTGGATCGAATCCGGTCTTTCGGGCGTTGAGGCCCCGACGTCGGCAGGGTTTGGCACAACGCTGTTGACGCGCATCCTTGCGGCCCAAGGCGCTGACGTGACAATAGACTATCGCGATACGGGTATTCATGTAAGGATTGCACTGTCGGATTTGACGTGAAGCCGCGTCGGGAGCAACCGCGATGAAGGTACTGGTACTGGAAGACGATCCTCTGTTGCAGGTCGACTTGGCGGAAATGCTCGAGATGATGGGGCACGAAGTGGTCGGGCCGTTCAGCGCAGAGGCGCCCGCCATGCAGTCCTGCGACGCGGCCCTGCCCGATGCGGCTTTCGTGGATTTCAATCTTGGCAAGGACCGCAATAGTTCAGTCTTCGCGCGGCGCCTTCACAAGGATGGGGTGCACTTCGCTTTTCTGACGGCGCATGGACGGCAATACTTGCCGGCCGATCTTGGAGAGGTGCTGGTGATAGAAAAGCCGTATACCGAGGCGCAACTGGAGTGGTTTCTAGGGGGTGCTCGTCACTGACGGGGTTACCGGCTTGGACGGTGTGCTGCGGCCCATGCGCGACAAAGCTTCGATCACGATTTCCGCTGGTTCGGTTTTGTCGATGGTGATCACGGATGGGTCGAGATCAGTGATGCGGCGTTGTTCGCCAAGGATACCGCTGTAGATCACGGTGGACACGCCCCGAGACTGCAGTACGGCCAGAAGGCGTTTGCCCTCGGGCTCGTTCAGGAATGCGTCTGAAAAGGAATTGCCCAGATCGAGGTCGAGGATGCAGTAGTCGAAACCGCCGGAATCGATCGCGGCAAGCGCATCCCGGTAGGAGCATGCGCTTTTCAAAGACTGATATCCGGCGTCACTGAGCGCGACTTCGAGGCCGACACAAATGAACGGATCGTCTTCGACGACAAGGACCGAAGGCAAGGAAATGACACTATCCTCAGATATTCTGTTCGCGCCTTAGTGTAGCGTTGTCGCCGAAGAATCGCAATGTGGTTGAGCCGAGTTGAGCGGGGCGCCGCCTTGGGCAGAATCACAGAAACTGTTGCAGCAGGATCTGCGTGGCGCGGTCTGCAGGCAGAAACTGATTGTGAATTTTCACGCCGGGTTTGGGGCCCGGTGCGGCGCGTGCGGGACTGCTGCGAGATTTCATGATCGTTATCCTGATTGTTGCGTGATCATGGGTCTTGCGCAGATGTGTTTTGGTTCAATCACGGTCCTGCGCTCGGGGCTTGTAAAGCGCCGGGGACAGGCCATTTTTCAGAGGAACGCATCAAACGGGGGTATCCATGACCTACCAAAAGACTGAAGACGCGGTGGCACGACTGACGCCAGAGCAATACCGCGTCACGCAAGAGAACGGCACCGAGCGGCCGTTTACCGGCGAATACAACGACACCAAGGAAGCTGGTATCTACGTGGACATCGTTTCCGGCGAGCCGCTGTTCGCCTCGTCTGACAAGTTCGAGAGCGGCTGTGGCTGGCCCAGCTTCACCAAGCCGATCGAGCCGGCGCATGTGACCGAGTTGCGAGACGCCTCGCTTGGCATGGTTCGCACAGAAGTACGCAGCGCCCATGGCGACAGCCATCTGGGCCACGTCTTTCCCGACGGGCCGCAGGACAGGGGCGGGCTGCGATACTGCATCAACTCTGCTTCGCTGCGGTTTATCCCGCGTGACGAGATGGAGGCCGAAGGCTATGGTGACTACCTGGATCAAGTGGAGGACGTGTAATGGCTGAAGAACGCGCAGTGCTGGCAGGCGGATGTTTCTGGGGCATGCAGGAGCTGATCCGCAAGATGCCGGGTGTGGGCAAGACCCGGGTGGGTTACACTGGCGGTGACGTGCCCAACGCCACCTATCGCAATCACGGCACCCATGCCGAGGGGATTGAGATTTGGTTTGATCCCGACAAGATCAGCTACCGGCAGATCCTGGAGTTCTTTTTCCAGATCCACGATCCGACCACGCCTAACCGGCAGGGCAATGACGTCGGGATGAGCTATCGTTCGGCGATCTACTATGTGAACGACGAGCAGAAAGCCGTGGCCGAAGACACGATTGCCGACGTGAACGCCTCGGGCCTGTGGCCGGGTAAGGTCGTGACCGAGGTGGAGCCGGTGGGCGATTTCTGGGAGGCTGAGGCCGAACACCAAGATTACCTGGTGCGGTTCCCAGCCGGCTATACCTGCCATTTTCCCCGGCCCGACTGGGTGCTGCCGCGACGCGACGCGGCGGAATAACCCGCAGAAATTCGCGCTTCGATCTGACTCTCAGGGCCGTCCCACCGCGGGCGGCCCTGTTCGTTTCCTAAAGATCTACCCAAAATTACCCTGTTGCTTCGTGGGTCGAGACACTTAGTATTCCCCGCACAAACAGGGAGAGAGAACCAATGAACAAGATGATCGGAGCCGGCGTTACCGCCGCGCTGTCCTTCGCTTTTGCCGGAGAAGCCTTGGCCGTCGAATGGAACGTGTCCGTCTGGGGCAAGCGCCGCGCCTTTACTGAGCACGTCGAGAAACTGGCCGAGCTGGTCGCCGAAAAGACCAACGGCGAGTTCACCATGAACGTCAGCTATGGCGGCCTTTCGAAGAACCGCGAGAACCTTGACGGTATCTCGATCGGCGCGTTCGAAATGGCGCAGTTCTGCGCGGGCTATCACCCGGACAAGAACCGCGTCGTGACCGTTCTGGAGTTGCCGTTCCTGGGTGTCAGCAACCTCGATGAGGAGGTCGCCGTGTCCACCGCCGTTTATAATCACCCGGCCGCCGCCGAGGAGATGGCGCAGTGGAACGCCAAGCTGCTGATGACCTCGCCGATGCCGCAATACAACCTTGTCGGAACGGGCGAGCCGCGCGACGAACTGGCCGACTTCGAAGGGATGCGGGTGCGCGCCACCGGCGGTCTTGGCGAGGCGTTCAAGGCGGTGGGGGCGGTGCCCACCTCGGTGACCGCGACCGAAGCCTATCAGGCGATGGAATCGGGCGTCGTCGACACCGTGTCGTTCGCCCAGCACGCGCATCTGAGCTTTGGCACGATCAACCAGGCGGACTGGTGGACGGCCAACCTGAACCCCGGCACGGTGAACTGCCCGGTGGTGGTGAATATCGACGCCTATGAAGGGCTGAGCGACGAACACCGCGAGGCGCTGGACAGCTCGGTGCCCGAGGCGCTGGACCATTACCTTGCCAATTATGCAGAGCTTCTGAAGCGCTGGGACAGCGTTCTGGAGGAAAAAGGCGTCGAGAAGGTGATGATCTCGGACAGCGTGAAGGAAGAGTTCAAGGCCCAGGCCGCAGACCCCGCACGCGAGGCCTGGATCCAGGAAATGGAAGCGCAGGGCCTGCCGGGCCAGGAGCTTTACGATCTCGTGCAAAGCACGCTGGAAGAGCATCGCGCGTCGAACTGAGCGCGGCTGGCCGTCCGGGGGCTGACCCCGGACGGCCTCTTCAAGAAAGGTGCCGAGCATATGGTCGTAGAAGTGAACCAACTGCCGCTGATCATTCTTCTGAAGGTGTCTGACCCGGATGGTCATAAGATCCATACCGAGGAATATCGTATCTCGGCCACCTCTTACGCGCCGCCGATCCCCGATGTCGGGCAGTCGTGGAACCTGTGGGTCGACGGCAAGAACTGGCCCTGCATTGTCCTGAAAAAGACGGTGACGACCAGCTTTGGCGGTAACGGGTTGGGCACCACGTTGAGCATCGCCGTCGAAAGAACGGACTAGCCGATGGCCGGGGCCGCGACCGTTCTGAGCGACAGCAGCCTGTTGAGCCGGCTGGACCGCGCGCTGCTGCCCGTGGAGCGGTTCATGGCGCTGCTCAGCGGGATCGCGGCGTTTTCCCTCATGTTCCTTGCGGCCTACTCGGTGTCGGGGCGCAAGTTCTTCGGGGCGCCGTTGGCGGGATACGTGGATTACATCGAGGTGCTGATGCCGCTGATCGCCATCATGGGCGTGTCATACGTGCAGCGCGAGGGTGGGCACATCCGCATGGATATCCTGATCGGCAATCTGCACGGGCGTATCCTGTGGTTGCTGGAGCTGATCACGGTACTTCTGGTGCTGTTGCTGATGGTCGCATTGATGTGGGGGGCTTGGGCGCATTTCGACCGGTCTTTCGACTGTGCGCGCCCCTTGTGTTCACGCGATAGCACGATCGATATCGGCTTGCCGGTCTGGCCGGCCAAGCTGGTGGTGCCGGTGGCGTTCGGTGTGCTGGTGCTGCGGTTGGTGTTGCAAGTGGTGGGCTATGGGCGTGCCTTTTTCCTTGGACTGGAGCGGCCCGTGGCCGTGCCGTTGACGCTGTCGGTGGCCGATCAGGCGCGGCTTGAGGCCGAGCAACTGGAAGGGCGCGACTGATGGAACCGATCACCATCGGCCTTTGGACCACCGGCTTCATGCTGGTGATGGTGGTCATCGGGATGCGCGTGGCCTTTGCCGCGGGGCTTGCGGGGTTTCTGGGGCTGATCGTCATCTTCTGGTCCAAGAAGGATTTCGGCGGCGAGGATTTCTGGTGGGCTTTGACGGTGGCGGTCAAGACCGCGGGGCAGGTGCCGCATTCCAAGGTGTCGGCGAACGCACTTTCCCTGATCCCGACCTTCATCCTGATCGGGTACCTGGCCTATTACGCCGGCCTGACACGCGCCCTGTTCGAGGCCGCCAAGCGGTGGATCGCCTGGGTGCCCGGGGGCCTCGCCGTGTCGACGGTTTTCGCCACAGCCGGGTTTGCGGCTGTGTCGGGCGCGTCGGTGGCCACGGCGGCTGTCTTTGCCCGCATAGCTATCCCGGAAATGCTTAAGATTGGGTATAACAAACAGTTCGCTGCTGGTGTGGTGGCCGCGGGAGGCACGTTGGCCAGCCTTATTCCGCCCTCGGCGATCCTTGTGATTTACGCGATTATCGTGGAGCAGGACGTGGGCAAATTGCTGCTCGCCGGCTTCATTCCGGGCGCGTTTTCGGCCATCGTCTATGCCGCGCTGATCATCGGAATCGCAGTCATTTTCAAGTCGGTGGGGCCGCCGGTGGGCGGGTTCACCTGGCGCGAGAAATTCGCCTCTCTGCCTGCCGCGCTGCCCATCGTGGCGGTGGTCGTCATCATCATCTTCTTCGTCTACAACCCGTTCGGCGACGCCTGGGGCACGCCCACCGAGGGCGGGGCCGTGGGGGCGTTCATCGTGTTCCTGATGGCGCTCTGGCGCGGCATGCGGTTGGGCGAGTTGAAGTCGGCCCTGATCGAGACCGCCAAGCTGACGGTGATGATCTTCACCATCATCTGGGGCGTGTTGATTTACGTGCGATTCCTGGGGTTTGCGGACCTGCCGGGGGCGTTTGCCGACTGGATCACCTCGCTGACCGTGTCGCCGATGCTGATCCTGATCTGCATCCTGCTGGCCTATGCCGTGCTGGGCATGTTCATGGATGCGATCGGGATGCTGTTGCTGACGCTGCCGGTGGTCTATCCGGCGGTCATGGCGCTGAACGGGGGCGAGTTCGTCAGCGTCGAGGACAGCGCGTTCGGCATGTCGGGCGAGATGTGCGCGATCTGGTTCGGGATCCTGGTGGTCAAGATGGCGGAGTTCTGTCTGATCACGCCCCCTATCGGCCTGAACTGTTTCGTGGTGGCCGGGGTGCGGCCGGACCTGAGCGTGCAGGACGTGTTCAAGGGCGTGATGCCGTTCTTCATCGCGGATGCGGTGACGATCGGGCTGCTGGTGGCGTTTCCGATCATCGTGCTGTGGCTGCCGGGGTTGGCGTAGGCCGGCGAATCACTTGGTTAATCAGGGGCTTTGGCCGAAAAACCGGTGTCGGTATCGCGTCGGTATCCGAGTGGTATGTCGACGGTGCGATTTCTTCCGGCGTCCGGTGTTAACGGATCGGGCGTTGCGCATCGGGTCCGTGTGGCGGTTTTGAGTATTTTTGGAACGATGAAAGCCGGGGTCGGGTCATCTGCGGCAGACGGTCCGCGCGGTGGCGAGGATCGTGTCCGCCGAGGGCATGGTGGCGGCATAGGCCGGTCCGGTGGCGATGAAGCTGTCGGTGGCGGTGAGGCGGCTGTGGGGGATGTCGGTGTGTTCGGTGAAGAGCGCCATCAGCGCCTCGGCCACGCCGCCGGAATGGCGGGTTTCGTCCACGATCAGGATGCGGTTGCAGTCCGCCACGGCGTCCAAGAGGGCGGGGCCGGGCAGGGGTGAGAGCCAGCGCAGGTCGATGACGCGGGATTTGATGCCGTCGGCGTCAAGTTGGGCCTGCGCCTGGCGCGAAAGGTGGTGGCCGTTGCCGAAGGTGACGATGGCCAGATCGGTACCGTCGCCGTGCTGGCCGACCTGGCCCAATGGGATGGTTTCGGACGGGTCGGGATAGGTCGTAAGCCAGGCGTTGTCGCCCGTCTCCGTGAGGTCGCGCATGGGGTAGAGGGCGATCGGTTCCAGGAAGACGACGACGCGCTGTTCCTCGCGCGCGAGGCGGACGCATTCGCGCAGCATGCGGGCGGCGTCGGCGCCGGTGGAGGGGCAGGCGAGGACCAGGCCGGGAATGTCGCGCAGGACGGCGATGGAATTGTCATTGTGGAAATGCCCGCCGAAGCCCTTTTGATAGCCGAGGCCCGCGATGCGGAGGACCATGGGGTTGGTGTATTGGCCGTTCGAGAAGAAAGGCAGGGTCGCGGCCTCGCCGCGCAGCTGATCCTCGGCGTTGTGGAGGTAGGCGAGGAACTGGATTTCCGGGATGGGCAGAAAGCCGTTATGGGCCATGCCGATGCCGAGGCCGAGGATGGAGGTCTCATCGAGCAGGCTGTCGATCACGCGCGCGGGGCCGAAGCGGTTTTGCAGCTTTTGCGTGACGCCGTAGACGCCGCCCTTGCGGCCCACATCCTCGCCCATGAGGGTGATTTCGGGGTGGGTGAGCATGAGATCGGTGAGCGCCCAGTTGATGTGACGCGAGAGGATCTGCGGCTCTTCCATCGCCTTGAGGTCGGGGCCAAAGGCCTGCGCGCGGGCCTCGGCGCTGGGACCGTTGGTGGGGGCGCATTCGCGTTTCGGCGGGATGAGGGAGGCCATGACGTCTTGCGCGGTTTGCAGGCGCGGCCGTGTGGCGGCGCGGTCGCAGGTCTTTTCGACCTCGGCGCAGGTTTCGGTGTAGAGGGTGCGGGCGTCCTGTGGGGTCAGGATGCCGGCGCTTTGCAGCAGGCGGACGGAATGCAGCAGGGGGTCGTTGGCCTCGTCGGCCTCGACCTCGGATTTGGGCAGGTAGGTGGTGGGCACGTCGGCGCCGGCATGGCCGTAGAGGCGCACGGTGCGGATGTGCAGGAAGACCGGCTGGCGGTGCGTGCGGGCGTGGTGGGCGGCGCGCTGGGCGGTGGCGTAGGTGTCGTAGATATCCAGCCCGTCGCAGGCCATGTAGGTCAGGCCCGGACGGTGCGCGAAATTGGCGGCGATCCAGCCCTTGGGGGTCTTGACCGAGATGCCGATGCCGTTGTCCTCGCAGACGAAAAGCATTGGCAGGGGGACGTTCTGATAGGCGGTCCAGGCGGCGGTGTTGAAGGCGGCCTGGGCGCTGGCGTGGTTGGCCGAGGCGTCGCCGAAGCTGGCCATGACGATGCTGTCGCGGGGCAGTTGTTCGTGCTCTGGCGCGTGGCGGCGGGCGAGGCCGAGAGAATAGGCGGTGCCGACCGCCTTGGGCAGGTGGCTGGCGATGGTGGAGGTCTGGGGCGGGATGTTGAGCGCCTTGGACCCCAGCACCTTGTGGCGGCCGCCCGAGATGGGATCCTCGGAGGAACAGGCGAAGGAGAGGGCCATGTCCATGGCGATGTCCTCGTGGCCGGTTTGCAGGGCGCGGGCGATCTGGAAGGCGGCGTCGCGGTAGTGCAGGAAGGCCATGTCGGTGGGGCGCAGGGCCGCGGCGACGGCGGCGAGCCCCTCGTGCCCCGAGGAGCCGATGGTGTAGTAGCCTTGCCCGGCCTTTTGCATGACGCGCGCCTGGGCGTCGAGCGCGCGGGAGAGGCATTGCGCGTGGAAGATGAGGCGGGCGGTGTCGGGATCGAGCGGGCCGGAGGGATCGCGGCCCGGGGGCAGGTCGCCGGTGCCTGTGCGGTTCAGGAAGTTTTCATGCACGATCTGGGCGCGGTCCATGGGCTGGCTCCTTCTTGTGAGAAAAGGCGTAGCCAAGCGGCGCGGGAATGGGAAGGGTCAGGTGCCGGGATCGTGGCGGGTGACGCCGCCGATGGCCGTGGTGAGGTCGGTCGCGGCCTGCATCACGGCGGCGCTGAGCCGGTCGATGTCGCCGGTGCCGACGCGGCTGGTGGGGCCGGACACGGAAATGCCGGCGACGGGCTCGTTGTTGAAATCGAAGACCGGGGCGGCGATGCAGCGCATGCCGATATTCTTTTCCTCGCCGTCGATGGAATAGCCGCGGGCGCGGGTGCGGGCGAGTTCGGACCGCAATATGTCGGCGTCGGTGATGGAGTGTTCGGTGTAGGCTGTCAGGGTCTGACCTTGCAGCAGCCGGGCAAGGCGGGCGTCGTCCATTTCGGCCATCAGCGCCTTGCCGATGCCCGAGGCATGCATCTGCGAGAGCGTCCCGGGCGGAAAGAAGGCGCGGATGCTGGCATGTGTTTCGACCTGGCTGACGAAGAGGACCTGGCCGGAGGTTTCGACGCCCAGGTTGGCGGTTTCGCCGGTCGCTTCCATCAGGCGGCGCAGGATGGGGCGGGCGCGTTCGACAAGCGTGGTGCGGCGCAGGAAGCGGGCGCCGATGATGAACGCCTGCGGGCCGATATGCCAGGCCTGTTCCTCGGGGTCGAATTCCACGAGGCCGCGCGTTTCCAGAGTGACGAGCACGCGGTAGAGGGTGGCGGGGGACTGATCCATCTCGGTCGCTAGTTCGGAGAGCGCCTTGCCCTGGTGCTGGCTGACGTAATCGAGCACCTCCATGGCGCGGTCGAGGGATTTGATGGTGTTCTGATCGGTCTTGTCGTCCCAGCCGCGGGGGCGGCCGCGGGCGCGTCTTGGGGAGGGATTCGGGTCGGCCATTTGGTGCCTCGATATAATTTTGAAATATTACTTCACAATATGAAAAATATAAGCATCTGACAAGTATAAATAAATCAACCCTGATCAAAAATGAAAAACGATTTCAAAAAAATTTTCAAGCGTGGGCAAGCCCTGTACACAGGCGGTGAGTTTTGGAGGAGACGAACATGAGTTTTCAGAATCCCGTTTTCATTCCCGGCCCGACCAACGTGCCGGAGAGCCTGCGCAAAGCCTGCGACATGCCGACGATCGACCACCGATCGGCCATCTTCGGGGATATCCTGCACCCTGCACGCGCGGGCGTGCAGAAGGTGCTGAAGTCGACCTCGGCGGAGGTGTTCATCTTTCCGTCGACCGGCACTGGCGGCTGGGAAACGGCGCTGACCAACACGTTGTCGCCGGGCGACAAGGTGCTGATCGCGCGCAACGGCATGTTCAGCCATCGCTGGATCGACATGTGCGAGCGCCATGGTCTTGACCTGGTGGTTGATGAGACCCCCTGGGGCGAAGGTATTTCCGCCGCGCGCTATGGCGAGATCCTGAGTGCCGACAAGGGGCACGAGATCAAGGCGGTGCTGGCCACGCATAACGAGACGGCGACCGGCGTGAAGTCGGATATCGAGGCGATCCGCAAGGCGATGGACGCCGCCGGCCACCCCGCGATGTTGTTCGTGGACGGCGTCAGCTCCATCGGGTCGATGGATTTCCGTATGGACGAATGGGGCGTGGACGTTGCCGTGACCGGCTCGCAAAAAGGGTTCATGCTGCCTGTTGGCCTGGCCATCGTCGGGTTCAGCGAAAAGGCGATGGACGCGACGAAGTCGGCCAAGCTGCACCGGACGTTCTTTGACGTGCACGACATGCTGAAAGGCTACGCGGCCAGTGCATATCCCTATACGCCGGCGGTGGGCCTGATGAACGGTCTGAAAGTGTCCTGCGACATGCTGCTGGACGAAGGGCTGGACGCGGTTTTCGCCCGTCACACACGCATTGCCGATGGCGTGCGGGCGGCGGCAAAGGCATGGGGAATGCCGCTTTGTGCCAAGTCGCCGGAGGTTTACTCGGATACGGTGAGCGCTATCTGCACGCCTGAAGGCTTCAACGCGACCGAGATCGTGACCCATGCGGCGGATGCCTATGGAATGGCGTTCGGCGTGGGCCTTGGTGAGGTCGCGGGCAAGGTGTTCCGCTTTGGTCACCTTGGAAGCCTGACGGATGCGATGGCCCTGTCCGGCCTTGGCACGGCGGAAATGTGCATGGTGGACCTGGGTCTTGATATCGAACTTGGGTCCGGTGTGGCAGCGGCACAGGATGTGTGGCGCCGGCGCCCGGCCCAGAGCCAGAAGGACGCTGCCTGATGAAGGACGCCACGGAGATGTATATCCCCACATACCAGGACATGCTGGACGCGCATGAGCGGATCAAGCCGCATATCAACCGAACGCCGGTGTTGCAGTCGGCCTATCTGAACGAGTTGACCGGCGCCGAGCTGTTCTTCAAGTGCGAGAACTTTCAGGAGCCGGGGGCGTTCAAGGTCCGTGGCGGATCGAATGCCGTGTTCGGCCTGAGCGACGAACAGGCCGAGAAGGGTGTGGCGACGCACTCGTCCGGCAACCACGCGCTGTGCCTGAGCTATGCGGCGGGGCGGCGCGGGATCCCGTGCAACGTGGTGATGCCGCGCACGGCGCCGCAAGCCAAGAAGGACGCCGTGCGGCGCTATGGCGGGACGATCACGGAATGCGAGCCGTCCACCAGCAGCCGCGAGGCGGTGTTTGCCGAGGTACAGGAAAAGACCGGCGGCGAGTTCGTGCATCCCTATAACGACCCGCGCGTGATCGCCGGGCAGGGGACGTGTTCCAAGGAGTTCATGGAGCAGGTCGACGGGCTGGAAATGATGGTCGCGCCCATCGGGGGCGGCGGCATGATTTCGGGCACCTGCCTGACCCTGTCGAACCTGGCTCCCGAGGTGAAGATCATCGCGGCCGAGCCGGAGCAGGCGGATGACGCCTATCGCAGTTTCAAGGCCGGGCACATCATTGCCGACGACGCGCCGGACACGATTGCCGACGGGCTGAAAGTGCCGCTGAAGGACCTGACCTGGCATTTCGTGTCGAACCACGTCAGCGAGATGTACACCGCCAGCGAGGAAGAGATCATCGAGGCGATGAAGATCACGTGGAAGTACCTGCGGATCGTCATGGAGCCCAGCTGTGCCGTGCCTCTGGCGGTGATCCTGAAGAACAAGGATGCCTTCAAGGGCAAGCGCGTGGGTGTGATCGTGACCGGCGGCAATGTCGACCTGGACAAGTTGCCGTGGATGACGTGATTCCTTTGCACCCGGTTGCGGTTTCCGATAGGAAACTTACGTAGTTGATACGAACCGGCAGGGCGGCGTGGCCCTGCATGACCAAGATATTCATGGATAGGGAGAGATCCGATGAAAGACATGAGCAATCTCGACGATTTCGAAGTGGGCTTCGACATTCCGGCCAAGCCGGGGATGTCCGAGGCCGAGATCCAGACGCCCTGCCTGGTGCTGGACCTCGACGCGCTGGAGCGCAACATCAAGAAGATGGGCGACTATGCCAAGGAGCATGGTATGCGTCACCGCACCCACGGCAAGATGCACAAGTCCGTGGACGTGCAGAAGCTGCAGGAACAACTGGGCGGCGCGTGTGGCGTCTGCTGTCAGAAAGTCTCCGAGGCCGAGGTGTTCGCCCGTGGCGGCGTCAAGGACATCCTGGTGTCGAACCAGGTGCGCGACCCGGCCAAGATCGAGCGGCTGGCCAAGCTGCCGAAACTGGGCGCGCGGACGATCTGCTGCGTGGACGACCTGGCCAACGTGGCCGACCTGTCGGCGGCGGCGCAGAAGCACGGCACCGAGATCGAGTGCCTTGTCGAGATCGACTGTGGCGCAGGCCGCTGCGGCGTGACGACGACGCCGGAAGTGGTGGAGATTGCCAAGGCGATCGACGCGGCGGACGGGCTGAAATTCTCGGGCATCCAGGCCTATCAGGGCGCGATGCAGCACATGGACAGCTATGACGACCGCAAGGAAAAGATCGACATCGCCGTGGCGATGGTGAAGGACGCGGTCGACACGCTGAAGGCCGAAGGGCTGGAGTGCGACATCGTCGGCGGTGGCGGCACCGGGTCGTACTACTTCGAGTCGAACTCGGGCGTGTATAACGAGCTGCAGTGCGGGTCCTACGCCTTCATGGACGCCGATTATGGCCGCATCCTGGACAAGGACGGCAAGCGGATCGACCAGGGCGAGTGGGACAACGCGTTCTTCATCCTGACCTCGGTCATGTCCCACGCCAAGGCGGACAAGGCGATCGTCGATGCCGGCCTGAAGGCGCAGTCGGTCGACAGTGGTCTGCCGGTGGTGTTTGGCCGCGATGACGTCGAATACATCAAGTGCTCGGACGAGCATGGCGTGGTGAAGGACCCCGGCGGCGTGCTGAAGGTCAACGACAAGCTGAAGCTGGTGCCGGGCCACTGCGACCCCACCGCCAACGTGCATGACTGGTACGTCGGCGTGCGCGGCGGCAAGGTGGAAACCGTCTGGCCGGTGTCGGCCCGCGGCCACGCGTACTAAACCCAATTCTTCCTGTGGACTGTCGGGGTTGGCATTTCGCTGACCCCGCTTTTTTGAAAGGCCCCCAAACATGATCATTGTTCCCGAGCGCGAGATTGCCGACCTGATGACCCGAGAGGCGGCGTTCGATGCCGTCGAAAAGGTTTTTGCCGCGATGGCGGCGGGTGACGCGTATAACTTTCCCGTCGTCCGCGAGGCGATCGGGCACGAGGACGCGCTATA
Organism: Roseovarius confluentis; assembly: GCF_002917925.1. Lineage (GTDB taxonomy): Bacteria > Pseudomonadota > Alphaproteobacteria > Rhodobacterales > Rhodobacteraceae > Roseovarius > Roseovarius confluentis. Next base: position 356,409 of record NZ_PPFE01000003.1, read on the forward strand.
CGGCTTCAAGGGCGGGTTCGACAAGGCCGGCCTGACGCTGGGGCTGAAGGCCGGGGGCTACTGGCCCAACAACCTTGAGAAGCGGGACATCATCAACCACCAGTCGACGGTGTTCCTGTTCGATCCCGATACCGGCAAGGCCAAGGCGATGGTGGGCGGCAACCTGTTGACCGCGCTGCGCACCGCCGCCGCATCGTCGGTGTCGATCAAGCATCTGGCACGCAAGGACGCCAAGGTGATCGGCATGGTCGGCGCGGGCCACCAGGCGACGTTCCAGCTGCGCGCGGCGCTGGAGCAGCGGGACTTCGAGAAGGTGATCGGCTGGAACTATCACCCCGAGATGCTGCCCAATATCGAGAAGGTCGCCAAGGAAGCCGGCGTGGCTTTCGAGGCGGTCGAACTGGAGGGCATGACGGAGGCGGACGTGATCATCTCGATCACCTCGTCCTTTGACGCGACGCTGATGGCCGACCATGTCGGTGCGGGGTGTCACGTGGCCTGCATGGGCACCGACACCAAGGGCAAGCAGGAGGTCGAGGCGGCGCTGTTGCAGAAGGCGACGGTGTTCACCGACGAGGTGGCGCAGTCGATCAGCATCGGTGAAGCGCAGCACGCGGTGGGCGAGGGCTTGATTACAGAGGGCGACGTTCACCAACTGGGCGCGGTCATCAACGGCACCCACAAGGGCCGCAGCAGCGATGACGAGATCACCCTGTTCGACGGTACCGGCGTTGGCCTGCAGGATCTTGCCGTTGCGGCGAGTGTTGTGGATCTGGCGGTCGAGCAGGGCCGCGCAATCGAGGTGGATTTCTGATCATCTGATACGAGGCCGCGACCGTGCACGCCGCATGACGTGCGTGGCGCTCGGGGCCAAGGCCGGGATTCGAGTATTTTCGGCAAGAAAAAGCAGGGGCGCGGGCGCAGGCTCGCGCCCTTTGCGTGTTGTGGTGCACCTTGGCGCCGGGATGCCTGCGGGCATGGCGGAGGCGAGTGTCAGCCCCTGGGGTGGCGATCAGGCGGCAAGTCTGAAGCATTTTATGCCTGCCACATACATCCTCGGAATGATCGGTGCGCCCAGCCTCAGCCAAATCGCCAGCCCAAGGGAGGGGCTGACGATGGCCGGGCCGCGTCGCGGCTGTTAACCGGCTGCGGGCTATGCTCCGATGTTTTAAAAGGGCTGACTACGAAAATCTCTGCGCTGCCGCAGCGGTCCGCAATCATCTGCGCGGCAACATGCAAAGGGCCGGCGTACAAGCCTGCGCCCTGTCTTCTGGCTCAGGAAGGTATTGTCGGAGACGCCGACGCGGATCACTGGCGCACCGGCGATCGTGGTGCGGAACGCACCGGGCGGATAAATCGTCGATGGCAGGAGGTGTGGGTGCAGTGCCCCGGGCGCGGACCTGCCGCGCCCGGGGACAGGGATCAGTCGGCGGTGTCTGCCACCGTGGTGGCGTTGCGCCTTTCGCGGGCCAGCTTGTACTGCCCGTAGAAGCCGTAGAGCAGCGAGGCGAGGCTGAGCAGCAGCAGCGCCGCGGTGATCGGCCGGGCGGCAAACTCCAGGTAGTTCTGATCGGCGATGATCAGGCCCTGCCGCAGGCTTTTCTCTGCGATGGGGCCCAGAACGAGGCCGATGATGAACGAGGCCACGGGGTATTTCATCACCCTCAGCAGCACGCCCACCACGCCGAAGGCCAGCATCACCCCGATATCGACCATGTTGCCGTTGAGCCCGTAGACCCCGGTCATGCACATCACGATGATGGCGGGGCCGACATAGGCATAGGGCACCGTCAGGATCAGCGCGAAGTAGCGCGCGGCGCGGACGCCGAAGGCCAGCATCAGGATATTGGCGAACATCATCGCGATGAAGACCGAGTAGACCAGCCGCGTGTTCTGTTCCATCAGCAGGGGGCCGGGGATGATGCCATGCACCGTCAGACCGCCCAGCATGACCGCCGTGGTGGCGCTGCCCGGGATGCCGAGGGCCAGGAGCGGGATCATCGAGCCGCCGACGGCCGAGTTGTTGGCCGACTCGGGCGCCGCGATGCCCTCGGCCACGCCGGTGCCGAATTTCTCGGGGTGGCGCGACCAGCGGACCGCTTCGGAATAGCTGATGAAGGAGGCCGTGGTGGCGCCGACGCCGGGCAGGGCGCCGATGATCGCGCCGATGACCGAAGAGCGCGCCAGCGTGCCGCTGCTGTCCTTCATTTCCTTGCGGGAGGGCAGCTTGGTCGACACGTCGGTGATCGCGGTCGAGGATTTGTTGCCTTCGCCCACGCGGGTCAGGACCTCGGCCATGGCGAAGGTGCCGATGATGACGGGCACGAAGCTGATGCCGGTCAGCAGCATGTTGTTGCCGAAGGTATAGCGGCCCATGCCGGTGATCGGATCAAGCCCCACGGTGGCGATGCCCAGGCCGATCAGGCCCGCGGTCAGCCCCTTGAGCACCGAGCCGCCGCCGATGGAGGCGATGGCCGAGATGCCCAGCACGGCGAGGGCGAAATATTCGGGCGGGCCGAATTCCAGTGCCAGTTGCGCCATGGGCGGGGCCAACAGCATCAGCACCGCCGTGCCGAAGATGCCGCCGATGGCCGAGGAGGCCAGCGCGATGCCCAGGGCCTTGCCGGCCTCGCCGCGCTTGGCCATCGGGTAGCCATCGAGCGCGGTGCAGGCGGCCTCGGGCGAGCCGGGCGTGTTGAAGAGGATGGCGGAGATCGACCCGCCGAACGTGGCCCCGACATAGACGCCGCCGAGCAGCAGAAGGCTTTGTTCGCTCTCGAAAGCATAGGTGAAGGGGATCAGCAGGGCGACGCCGACGATGCCGGTCAGGCCCGGGACGGACCCGAAGGCGATGCCCCAGATCACGCTGAAAACGATGAAGAAAAGGTTGGTCGGGCTGCTCACGATATAGGTGAGCGCGTCGAGATATTCGGCCATTGGCGCAGGTTCCCGTGGATCAGTAGAGGAGCAGGCTGAGTTCGTAGAACGGACCGACGCCGCGCGGCAGCGGAAGCGACAGGCCGTAGGCGAAGAGCAGCGTCAGCAAGGCGGTGAAGATCGGCGCGAAGGCGACTTTGACCCAGAAACGTCCGCTGGGGATCATCGCAGAGGCGGCCCAGAGGAACACGATCGTCGACAGCACGAAGCCAACCTTGCCGAAGGCGATGAAGTAAAACAGGACCAGAAGCCCCATTGCGCTCATGCGTCCGATGGTGCCCCAGTCCGCCGGGTTGACCGAGGTCGAGGCCGGGACGCGCCGGGCCGCGAGCATGTCGCGCAGGCTGCCCAGGGCGACGAGGCCCGAGGTGAGGGCCATCAGGCCGAAGGTGATCTTGGGCCAGAAATCTGTGTCGATGCCTTCGTAGCGGGGCGAGACGGGAAAGCCGTCCGCGATCAGCCAGAACCAGACTGACACCGCAAAGAGCCCGAGTGCGAAGGAAAATTCGATGATGTTCTTGGACATGTCCGCTCCTGCCGAGACAATCAAGGAACGGGGGGCGCGGTGAGGCGCCCCCCTGTCAATGCGATGCGGCGGTATTACTCGATATAGCCGAGTTCGCGCAGGACCGTGGTGTAGGTCTCGATCTCGCCGTCGATGAAGGTCTGGAATTCATCGGGACCCAGCAGTTCGGAGCGGTATTGAAGCGCGTTCTGCTCTTCGAACTTCTTGTAGCTTTCGGTCGCCACGGCTTCCTCGATGTCGGCATAGAGCGTCTCGGCGTTTTCGGCGGAGTCCTCGGCCTGCATCGCGAAGGCGCGCCAGCGGCCAAGGGTCACGTCCCAGCCTTTCTCGGTGGCGGTGGGCACGTCCTCGAGGACCGGCAGACGCTCTTCGGAGAACACGACCAGCGGGCGCATGTCGCCGGAATCGTAAAGGCCGCGTGCGGGGCCGTATTCTTCGAACATGGCGTCGACCTGGCCGCCGAGGGTGTTGGACACCATCTCGGACGAGGAAAACGGCACGGTGCCGAAGTCGGCTTCGGCTTCCAGGCCGAAGAGGCCGACGGTGATTTCGTCGAAGCCGGCCGCGCCGGACAGCGCGATCTTCAGGTCGCCCGGGTTGTCCTTGGCGTGCTGCACGAACTGGTCGATGGTCTCGAACTCGCTGTCCGCGGGCACCCAGATGAGGGCCTGGTCATATTGGACGCGGGCCAGCGGCTTGAAATCGGCCATGTCGATGCGGCCCTGCACGTGCGCGATGATCTGCGCCGGGCTGATCGCCATCAGCGAGTGACCGTCCGCGGGGCGCTGGGTGAAGTTCACGACTGCGGGGATGCCGCCGCCGCCCTGGACCGAGATCGACACCATGCTTTCGCCGGTGATCTCCTCGAACGGTTGCGCCACGGCGCGCACGAAACGGTCGGTGCCGCCGCCGGGGCCGTACTGGTGCACGACCTCGACGCTGCGCGACGGGTAGTCGTCCTGCGCGAGGGCGGGTCCGGCCAGCAGGCTGGAGCCGAGCAGGGCCGCGATGGCGGCGGGTTTCATGGTAGTATGGAACGTCATTTGGTTCTCCTCCCTTGGGTTCCGGTTTGCGCATCGAACGGATCCGATACGCGGATCGACTTGCGGCCTTGACGGCACCGCGAACCGGGGGCCGTCAAGACGAGGCCCGGCGCGCAGTGGCGGCCGGGCCCTGAATTCGTCATGCGGCGGTCAGTGCAGCCACGTCGGTTTCGTCAAGCACCTGCATGGCGGCGTCAACCCCGCCCTTCTGGTGCGGGATGCCGGCCTTCTTGAGGCCCATCTCGACGCCGGACAGCGTGCCCATCAGCATGGCGTCGTTGAAATCGCCCAGGTGCCCGATGCGGAACACGCGGTCGGCGACCTTGGACAGGCCGTTGCCGAGCGAGATATCGAAATGTTCCAGAGTGGTGGCGCGGAAGGCGTCGGCGCTGTGGCCCTCGGGCACGACGACGGCGGTCAGAACACCGCTTTCCTGCCCCTGCTGGCGGCAGAGCACGTCCAGCCCCCAGGCGCGGACGGCGGCACGGGTTGCCTGGCCGTGGCGCTGGTGCCGGGCGAAGACATTGGGCAGCCCCTCGTCATGCAGCATCGCGATGGCCTCGTTCAGGCCGTAAAGCAGGTTGGTGCCGGGCGTGTAGGGGAAATAGCCGGTCTGATTCGGGCCGCGCATATCCTGCCAGTCCCAGTAAGAACGACGCATCCCGCCGGTTTCGGAAATCTTCATCGCCTTGGCGCTGACCGCGTTGAACGACAGGCCGGGTGGCAGCATGAGGCCCTTCTGCGAACCTGAAACGGCGACGTCCACGCCCCACTCGTCGAAGCGGAAATCGACCGAGGCGAGGCCGGAAATCGTGTCGACCATCAAAAGCGCGGGGTGGCCGGCCTCGTCGATGGCGCGGCGTACCTCGGCGATGGGGGAGACCGAGCCGGTCGAAGTCTCGTTATGCACGACGCAGACGGCCTTGATCTCGTGGTTGGTGTCCTCGCGCAGGCGCTGGCCGATGGCCTCGGGGTCGGCGCCACCGCGCCAGTCGCCCTCGATGAACTCGGCCTCGATGCCAAGACGCTTGGCCATCTTGTTCCACAGCGTGGCGAAGTGGCCGGTCTCGTACATGACCACGCGGTCGCCTTCGGACAGGACATTGACGAGCGCGGCTTCCCAGGCGCCGGTGCCGGAGGACGGGAAGATGAACACGTCCTGCTCGGTCTTGAAGATCGTCTTCATGCCTTCGAGCGCCTGCAGGCCGACCGCGGCGAAATCAGGTCCGCGGTGGTCCATCACCTGGGCCGAAATGGCGCGCAGGACGCGGTCGGGCACCGCGCTTGGCCCGGGAATTTGCAGAAAATGGCGGCCAGCTTTGTGCGTCATGGTGTATTGTCCTCCTCCCGGATGCGGCCCTGTGTCACCGAACCCGATTGCATTTTTAATTTTGAATTATGTATCACGAAGCTGTATCACGATGTCAACACCGCAGCAGGGAGGAATGGGAAATGCTTGAAGAGGCGCTGAAAAAAGGCTTTCGCGGCGACATCATGTTCGACACCGCGTCACGTGGGCGTTATTCGACGGATGCGTCTATTTACCAGATCACCCCTAAAGGGGTGGCGGCGCCGACGGGGCGCGAAGACGTGGAGATCGCGCTGGCGGCGGCCGCCGAATCGGGTGTGCCGCTGACGGGCCGGGGTGGCGGCACCTCGCAATGCGGGCAGACGGTCAACTCGGGCCTGATTCTGGACAACGCGCGGTATTTCAACGGAATCATCGAGCTGGACGTGGAGAATCGCCGCGTGGTGGTGGAGCCCGGCATCGTGCTGGACGAATTGAACCGGGCGCTGAAGCCGCACGGGCTGTGGTATCCGGTGGATGTCTCGACCAGTTCGCGCGCGACCATCGGCGGGATGGCGGCGAACAATTCCTGCGGGGGGCGGTCGCTGCGCTATGGCACGATGCGCGACAATGTCCGGTCCATCGACGCGGTGCTGCATGACGGCAGTTTCGCGCATTTCGGTCCGGTTTCGCGTGACGCGCTGCGGGGTAACGGCACGTTCGACCGGATCGCGGCGGACATGCTGGACCTGGGTGAGGAGCACACGGCGCTGATCGACGCGCGGTTTCCCAAGCTGACGCGGCGGGTGGGGGGCTACAACCTCGATTCGCTGGTGCCCAACGGCGAGGACGTGAACCTGGCGCATCTGCTGGTCGGGTCGGAAGGGACGCTGGCCTATTTCACCGCCATCGAGCTGGACCTGTGGCCGCTGGTGGGCGACAAGGTGCTGGGCATCTGCCACTTCCCCACCTTCTACGAGGCGATGGACGCCACGCAGCACCTGGTCAAGCTGGACCCGTTGTCTGTTGAACTGGTCGATTCGACAATGATCGGGCTGTCGCGGCAGATCCCGATGTTCCGACCGACGATCGAGCAGGCGGTGCGCGGGGAGCCTGCCGCGCTGCTGCTGGTGGAATTCGACGAGGGTAGCGCGGAGGGCAATGCCGCCAAGCTGAAGGCGCTGCACGAGACGATGGGCGACCTTGGGTTCGACTGGTCGCATGAGGGCAAGGGCTGGGGCGGCGTTACGGATGTGACCGACGCCCGCCTGCAGGCGCAGGTGACAGAGGTGCGCAAGTCGGGCCTCAACATCATGATGTCGATGAAGCAGGAGGGCAAACCCGTCTCCTTCGTCGAGGATTGCGCGGTCGAGTTGAAGGATCTTGCGGAATACACGGCCGGCCTGACCGAGATCTTCGAGAAGAACGGCACGCAGGGGACGTGGTATGCCCATGCGTCGGTCGGGTGTCTGCACGTGCGGCCGGTCTTGAACCTGAAGCTGGATGAGGACGTCAAGAAGATGCGGTCGATTGCCGAAGAAGCGTTCGACCTGGTGGCGCATTACAAAGGGTCGCATTCGGGCGAGCATGGCGACGGTATCGTGCGGTCGGAATTCCATGAAAAGATGTTCGGACCCGAGATCACCACGCAATTCCTGCGGGTGAAGGACCAGTTCGATCCGGAGCGCCGCTTCAACCCCAACAAGATTGTCGAAGCGCCGAAGATGGATGACCGGTCGCTGTTTCGCTACACGCCGGACTACGAGGTGAAGCCGCTGAAGACCGCCTTTGACTGGTCGGCCTATCCCGGCGCGGGCGGCGGGTTCCAGGGCGCGGTCGAGATGTGCAACAACAACGGGGCCTGCCGCAAGCTGGCGGGCGGGGCGATGTGCCCGTCCTACCGCGCGACCCGCAATGAACGCGACGTGACGCGGGGCCGGGCCAACACGCTGCGGCTGGCGCTGTCGGGGCAGTTGGGGCCGGATGCGCTGACCTCGGACGCGATGGCCGAAACGCTGAAATTCTGCGTATCGTGCAAGGCGTGCAAGCGCGAATGCCCGACCGGCGTCGACATGGCCAAGATGAAGGCCGAGGTGACGGCGGCCCGGGTCGAGAAACACGGGCTGGGCCTGCACGAGCGGCTGGTGGGCTACATGCCGGATTACGCGCCCTACGCCGCGAAGGTGCCGTGGCTGATCAACATGCGTAACAGCATCCCGCTGCTGGCCCGGCTGATGGAAAAGCCCACCGGCTTTGCCGCGTCGCGGAAGCTGCCGCACTGGTCGTCCAAGCCGTTCCGCGACAGCGAGGCACAGGACGAGAACCCGGATGTCATCCTGTTTGCCGACATCTTCAACCGGTATTTCGAGCCCGAGAACCTGCGCGCCGCGCTTCGGGTGCTGCGGGCCGGCGGCAAGCGTGTGGCCGTGGCCACCGACGGCCAGTCGAAGCCTCTGGACAGCGGGCGGACCTACCTGTCGACCGGCCTGATGGAGAAGGCACGCAAGACCGGCCAGCGCCTGCTGGATGCGCTGGCGCCGCATGCCGAGAAAGGCCTGCCCATCATCGGGCTGGAGCCGTCCTGCCTGTTGACCCTGCGCGACGAGATTCCGGCGCTGTTGCCTGGCACACAGGCCGAGACGGTGGCGGCGCAGGCGCGGATGCTGGAGGAATACATCGCCGAGGCCGCCGAGGCCGGGGATTTGACGCTGCCGCTGAAGCCCGTGGGCAAGCCGCTGAAGCTGCATGGTCACTGTCACCAGAAAGCCCATGACGTGGTGCCGGCGATCCAGCGCACGCTGGCGCTATTGCCTGAAACCGATGTCGACATTATAGAATCCAGTTGCTGCGGTATGGCCGGGTCTTTCGGCTATGGCGTGGAAACGGAGGAAGTATCGCGCAAGATGGGGGAGCTGAGCCTCTTTCCAGCGGTGCGCGAGGCCGGGGATGCGATCATCGTGGCGGACGGCACGTCCTGCCGCCACCAGATCGCCGACGGGACGGAGCGCGAGGCGTTCCATGTGGCGCGGGTGCTGGACATGGCGCTGGAGGGACGGGGGAGATGAACGTGCAGAACAAGGGCGTTCAGACGCTACGGCGGACATCGCTGCACCAGGAACTGGCCGACGGGGTGCGGGAGCTGATTGTCAGCGGCCAGCTTGCGCCGGGCACGAAGGTGCCGGAGCGCGAGCTGTGCGAGATGTTCGGCGTGTCGCGGACCCCACTGCGCGAGGCGCTGAAGGTGCTGGCCTTCGACCGGCTGGTCGTGCTGGAGCCGAACCGCGGCGCCTGGGTCAGCCAGATCACGCTTGGCGACCTGGAAGAGGTGTTCCCGGTGATGGGCGCGCTGGAGGCGCTGTCGGGAGAGTTGGCTTGCGAACGGATCACGGATGAGGAAATCCGCACGGTCCGCTCTTTGCATGACGAGATGGTGGGCCATTTCGAGGCGCGGCGGCTGGCGGAGTATTTCGATCTGAACCAGCAGATCCACGAGGCCATCCTGGCCGCCGCCCGCAACGAGACGCTGACCGTGCAGTACCGGTCGCTGGCCACGCAGGTGCGTCGGGCGCGGTTCGTGGCCAACATGACCGATGCGCGGTGGAAAAAGGCGACCGAGGAGCACGAAGAGATCATGGCATGCCTCGAGGCGCGAGACGGCGCCGGGCTCGCGTCGATCCTGCGCCAGCATCTTCAGAACAAGTTGGAGACGGTGCGCGACTGGCTGATTGCCAACGGCGCAACGGACTGATCCGAGCCGGCCCGGCCAAGTGACGGGCGCTTTTGCATATTCCTGAGACTGGCATCCGAGGTTGCCCGGGGAGGGCCGGGCGCGCGGTGGCGGACGTCCGAAGTCCGCGCGGTCCGGCACGCGAATCCATCACACGCGTCACGCTCTCGCACGACGCTCCGATAGCGCATAAACTCCCGGAAACAGTGGTGAGCCGTGCAGGATTCGAACCTGCGACCCACTGATTAAAAGTCAGTTGCTCTACCAACTGAGCTAACGGCCCACTAGGCGGCCTATCTAGAAAGAGGGGACAGGGGGGTCAAGCCCCAATTGCAGGGAATTTTCCGCTGTGGCTGGATTCGTCGCGACGGGCGCTTTATATGCGCGGCCATGAGCGATGCGCAGGATACCGGGTTGCCCTTCATGAAGATGCATGGGCTGGGAAACGACTTTGTCGTGGTGGACGCGCGTGCGCGAGTGGTGGAGGTCACGCCGGCACTGGCGCAGGCGGTCGGAGACCGGCACCGCGGGATCGGATTCGATCAGTTGGCGGTGATCCGTCAGGGCGCGGATGACGTCGATGCGCACCTGGAATTCTGGAACAGTGACGGCACGCAGGCCGGGGCCTGCGGGAACGCGACGCGATGTATTGCCCGGTTTCTGCTGGATGAGACGGGCCGTGACAGGCTGCACCTGACCACGGCAAGGGGGGACCTTTACGCGGTGGATGCAGGCGACGGTCTGACCTCGGTCAACATGGGGGCGCCCTTGCTGGAGTGGGACGGGGTGCCGCTGGCCGAGGAGATGGACACGTTGGAGCTGCCCATCGAGGGCGGGCCAGTGGCCACCGGCATGGGCAATCCGCACTGTACCTTCTTCGTCGAGGATGCCGAGGCGATTCCGCTGGAGAGTTTCGGGCCGCGGTACGAGCATCATCCGCTGTTTCCCGAGCGGACCAACGTGCAGGTGGCCAGTGTGGTCGGCCCCGATCACATCCGGATGCGGGTGTGGGAGCGGGGCGTGGGCCTGACGCTGGCCTCGGGGTCTTCCTCCTGTGCTGTCGCGGTGGCGGCGGCGCGGCGGGGGCTGACAGGGCGCGATGTGCGGATCGACCTTGATGGCGGAACGCTTCGGGTCGAGTGGCGCGAGGATGGCGTCTGGATGACCGGGCCGACCGTGCATGTCTGTGACGGGGTGCTGACGCCCGATTTCCTGAGGGCCGCGTCATGAGCGCGCCGGTTTTCACAACGCTGGGCTGTCGGCTGAACGCTTATGAGACGGAAGCCATGAAAGAGCTTGCCGGCGAGGTGGGTCTGGAGAATGCCGTGGTGGTCAACACCTGCGCGGTGACCGCCGAGGCGGTGCGCAAGGCGCGGCAGGAGATTCGCAAGCTGCGGCGCGAGAACCCCGAGGCGCGGCTGATCGTGACGGGCTGTGCGGCGCAGACAGAGCCCGAGACGTTTTCCGCGATGGACGAGGTGGACGCCGTGATCGGCAACACCGAGAAGATGGTGCGCGACACCTGGGCCGGGTTGGCGGCGGACTTCATCGGCGAGACCGAGGCGGTTCAGGTGGACGACATCATGAGCGTCACCGAGACGGCGGGGCACCTGATCGACGGGTTCGGAACGCGGAGCCGCGCCTATGTCCAGGTGCAGAACGGCTGTGACCATCGCTGCACCTTCTGCATTATCCCTTACGGTCGCGGCAACTCGCGCAGCGTGCCGGCGGGCGTGGTGGTGGACCAGATCAAGCGGCTGGTCGACCGGGGCTATAACGAGGTGGTGCTGACCGGCGTGGACCTGACAAGCTGGGGCGCGGACCTGCCGGCGGAACCCAAGCTGGGCGATCTGGTGATGCGGATCCTGAAGCTGGTGCCGGACCTGCCGCGGTTGCGGATTTCGTCGATCGATTCGATCGAGGTGGACGAGAACCTGATGCAGGCGATTGCCACCGAAGCGCGGCTGATGCCGCATCTGCATTTGAGTTTGCAGCACGGAGACGACCTGATCCTGAAACGGATGAAGCGGCGGCATTTGCGGGATGACGCGATCCGGTTTTCCGAGGAGGCGCGCAAGCTGCGCCCCGATATGACCTTTGGCGCTGATATTATCGCCGGGTTTCCGACGGAGACCGAGGCGGCGTTCGAGAATTCGCTGCGGCTGGTCGAGGAGTGTGGGCTGACCTGGCTGCATGTCTTCCCCTATAGCCCGCGCCCGGGCACCCCGGCGGCACGGATGCCGCAAGTGGACGGGCGGGCCATCAAGGAGCGGGCGGCGCGGCTGCGGTCGGCGGGTGAGGCGCGCGTGGCGCGGCATCTGGACGAACAGCAGGGGCGGGTGCATCAGGTGTTGCTGGAGAATGCCCGGATGGGGCGGACCGAGCAGTTTACCGAGGTGACGTTTGGCAGTGATCAGCCTGAAGGGCAGATCGTGTCGGCCCGCGTGACCGGGCATGACGCGGCGCGGCTGACGGCGGACACGGCCTTGTGCTAGCGGGCGTGGTGCGTGCGGGGTCTTTTCCGCGAGCCATCGCAGCGCTTTGATTGTGACAGGGACAATTCTTTGCTGGCCGTGACGGAGGTCGTTGCGACATGGTGAGCGCAAAGGAGACCCGCCATGCATCCCAACCCGATCTTTCGCCAGACCCCGGAGGCGCGGAATGTCGCGTTCGCGCGGGCGCAAGGCTTTGGCGTGCTGGCGGTCGCGGCGGAGGGGGCGCCGCTGATGAGCCACGTCCCGTTCCTTTTGTCCGAGGATGGGGCGGTGGCGGAGTTTCACCTTGTGCGGTCGAACCCGATTGCGCGGGCGCTCTCCGCGCCCTTGCATGCACGGCTGGCTGTGGTGGGGCCTTACTCTTACGTGTCGCCGGACTGGTACGGGGCGGAGGACCAGGTGCCGACGTGGAATTACGTGGCGGTGCATCTGGTGGGGGTCGTGGAGTTGCGGCCGCAGGACGAGATGCACGATTTACTGGACCGGCAGTCGGCGCAGTTCGAGGATCAGCTCTTGCCGAAAGCTCCTTGGACAATGGAAAAGATGACGCCGGACGTGCTGGACCGGATGATGCGGCAGATCGTGCCCTGCCGGATGCAGGTGGACGAGATCCACGGCACATGGAAGCTGAACCAGAACAAGACGGATGACGTGCGCCTTCGGGCCGCCGAGGCGGTGGACGCATCGGGCATAGGCGTTGAGACCGGGGCCTTGGCGGCGCTGATGCGCGATGCGGGCAGCTAGACCACTGACCATCGAGGGCGTAGCTTTGGGAAGAATCGGAAGGACATGAATGATGCAACTGATCTCTGCCAAGCCGTCCCCCTATGGGCGCAAGGTGAAGGTGACCCTGATCGAGACCGGGCTGATCGACCAGGTCGAGATTGTCGAGGTTATGACAACGCCGGTGGCGACCGATGCGACGGTGGCGGCGGCGAACCCGGTGGGCAAGATCCCGGCGCTGATCCGGGACGAGGGGCCGACTCTGTATGACAGCAGGGTGATCTGCCGTTACCTGGATGCGCGGGCGGGCACGAAGCTCTATCCCGAGGGGCGGATATGGGAGACGCTGACGCTGGAGGCGACGGCGGACGGCATTCTGGATGCGGCGCTGGCGATGGTCTACGAGCGGCGGGTGCGGCCCGAAGACATGGTGTATGAACCGTGGATCGAGGCGCAGTGGGAAAAGGTCGCGCGCAGCGTGGCGGCGGTCAATGCGCGGTGGATGAGCCATCTGCGCGGGCCGCTGGACGCCGGCCAGATCGCGGTGGGCTGTGCGCTGGGCTATCTCGATTTCCGGCTGGACGACCGGGGCTGGCGCAAAGGGAATGACGCGCTGGCCGACTGGTTCAAGGCATTTGCCGAGCGCGATAGCATGACGGCCACCGCGCCCGACTGAGTCAGAAGATGAAGTCGTCGGCGGCAAGCGGCGCTTCGAGCCCGGTGAAAATGATCGAGTCACCGCCGCCGAGGTCGATCAGCGCCTGATCGCCGGAATAGGTGATAAGTCCTTCGATGTCGGCGAAGGAGGTGAAGCCGAAGCCGCCGATCCCGACCTGGTCGATGCCGGTCTCGAAATTGTCGATCACGTCGTTGCCGTTGCCCTGGATGAAATAGACCGTGTCCACATCGCCATCGTCTGTCAGGTAGATGAAATCGTCGCCCGTGCCGCCAAAGACGATATCGGCGCCGTCGCCGGTGTGGATGCTGTCGTTGCCGGCCTCGCCATAGAGATTGTCGTCGCCCTCGCCGCCCACGACCACGTCATCGCCGCCATTGGCGATGATCACGTCGTTGCCCAGCCCGCCGAACACGCTGTCGTTCCCCGCGCCGGTTTCGATCGTGTCGTCGCCGGCGAAGCCGTAGTATCGCGCACCATCTGCCGTGTTGGTGTCAAAGATATGGTCGTCGTCTTTCGTGCCGTGCACCTCGCCGGGCAGGACGCGGCCGCCGGGCGCGCCATCGTGGCTGTCTTCACCATCGGTGAAATCGCCGGGCAGGCCGGGGCGGCCGCCCAAGCTGAAAATGCCGTCATTGGGGGACTTCGTGCCGGTTAAGTCGTCGCTGGCACTGTCGATGAACTGGAAGCTGTCGCGTTTCATTGTGTGGTCCTCCGCGTTGAATATGACCCTGTGTCGGGTCGCGGAGCCGAAGCGTTCAAAGAAAGCGGCCCGGGGTGGAGACCCCCGGGCCCTTTCATGTGGCTCAGGTCAGCAGGCGCCGCAGCGGCGGGATGCGGGAGATTACCAGCACGTCAAGCGCGATGACAGCGATCAGGGTCAGGCCCGCCAGCGGAAAGGCCAGCGACACCAGCAGCCCCACCAGCACCGCGCCGGACCAGAGCGGCATGTTGGACGGCATCGGCGGCGGGGCGAGGCGGGCGCTGCCTGACGGGCGGCGTTTCCACCACATGACCACCGCTGTGACGCAGAGCATCAGCACGGTCAGGCAGAAGGCGGTGTTGGCCAGAACGCTCCACAGGCCCAGCGTGCCCATGTGCAGCGCGATGCCGACGGCCATGGCCTTGCCCGCGAGCGAGTAATCCTCGTAGCGGATATCGGCGAGGATGCGGCCGGTGTAGCGGTCCACATGGGTGGTGCGGTCGGTCGTGGGGTTCACGTCATCGGTGTTCATCGAATCCCGTCCGAAGGTGTAGACGCCGGTTTTGCCCGAGGGCAGGTTCATCTGGTAGCGTCCGTCAAAGCCGATCCGGCGCGCGAGCGCATCCATGCTGTCGATATTGACCGGGGTGCCGGGGGCGAGGCCGTCGGTGCCGGCCATGCTGCCCGAGGCGGGCAGGGGTGTCAGTTCCAGCACCCAGGGCACATCGGCGCGACCGGCATTGAGGCTGGCATGTGTGGCGTCGGAGAGCGGGACGTTGTCCCATTTCTCGGCAGGGAACTGGCTCCAGGCCTGGACCATTTTGGCGCCCCAGATGCCGGTCCAGGACAGGCCCGAAAGCAGGAAGAAGATCAGGATGATCGAGATCCAGAAGCCGGCGGCCCCATGCAGGGAGCGCCAGCCGGCGCGGCCACGGCCAAGCCGGGGCAACAGAGCCTCGCGCCAGGTGCCGCCGCCGCGAGGCCACCACATGTAAAGGCCGGTTGCGATCAGGACCATGCCGATGGAGGCGGCGATTTCCAGCATCCGGTCGCCGGTGACGCCGAGCCTGATGTCGCTGTGCAGGCTGTCGGCAAAGTCGTACCAGCCGCTGCGGCGCGGCCAGCTTTGGATGACCTGGGCGGTGTAGGGATCGACGGCGACCATCTGGGGGCCGGTGGCATCGTCGACGCGGAAGATGGCGGCGACATCGTCGGTGCGGGGCGCGATATAGGCGCGCAGTTCGCCCTCGGGGATGGCGGCGAGGGCGGCCTTGGCCTGATCGGAGACGGCGGTGGGTGCCTCCAACGCGGTGACGGGAATGCGTTCGCCATCGCGCCCGTCGAGGTGCGCGATCCAGAGCATCATCATGCCGGTGATGGCCAGAAGGGCGAAGAAGGGGATGACGTAAAGCCCGGCGTAAAAGTGCCAGCGCCACGCGGCGCGGTAGAGTTTCTGCGGATCATGCGCAGCGGTCTGGGCCGCGCCCATGGGGGTAGGGTCGGAAACCATGAGGTTCTCCTTTGAAATGAAGCCGTTGGGTAAGTGCAGTCAGATCAAAGGTATGCAGGCGGTGCGCGGGGTTGCGCCGGAGGGAAGCCGGGGCGCGGAAGCGGGGCTGCCGCGTGGATGCGAACCGCGTCGCGATGGGTGGCGCGGATTGTGCGCGCTGCGACGATCGGGGCGATGACCGGATCGGCGGCTTTGGCATGTGTGACCCAGGGGCAGGGCACGTCCTGCGCCTCGACCGGGGTGCCGGTTTCATCGACCGTGATGCTGCGCTGGGCGTCGCCGGTACACAGCACGACGGTGATGCCGCCGGGCTGGAACTGGGGCATGGTGCCCGGCGCGAAGGACGAAAAGGCGGTGAAGACGGACAGAAACGCCCAGAGCAGCATCAGGCCGATGCTGCGGGTCGCGCCGGAGCGGGGAGGGCGTTTCGTGGTCATGCAAGGTCAATAGCGCGCGCCAAGGGAGCGCGCCAGACCTCAGAAGCTGTAGCTGATGCCAAAATTGACCGCGTGGGTCAGCAGGTCGGTGCTGAGGCGGCCATCGGGCTGTCCGGGGTCGCCGTCGATGGTGATGTCGTTCTCGGAATACGTCATCTGGTATTCGCCGAAGAGCGCCCAGCTTTCAGTGAAGTCGTACTTGATGCCGGCGATGCCGCGCACGGCGATGCCGGTGTTTTCGTAGTCGTAGGTCCGGTTGGTCGCGCCAACGGCCAGCGCGTCCACATGCGGAACGGCCACACCGAGGCCGCCGCCGACATAGGGCGTGAAGCGGCCCTGGTTGAACGCGCCCGGCCAGCGTTTCATCACGTTGGCGGTAAAGATGTTGTGGCCGTCCGACAGCTCGAACCGGCTGAGGCCCACGGCGGCGGCGTCACCGGCGGGCATGTAGGCCTTGGTGTGTGTGCCCTCAAGCCCGAAGCCCCAGTTGGTGTCGGTCCAGTACATGACGCGGCCACCGTAGTAGATGGGCGCATCGAAAGGCTTGCCTTCCCAGCCGATATTGCGGTTGAACGCAGCGCCACCGTTGGGCAGGACACCACTGGCGGAGCTTTCGGTCACGCCTTGCGCACCAAGATAGAAGCTGAGCTCGATCTCGGCGGCGGCGGGGCTGGCCATGGCGACGAGGGCGAACAGGGAAACACGAGCGGAATTCAGCATGATACGGGCCTTTGAAACAGAAGGGCGGGTTGCAACCGTCCTTACACCCATGGGCAGACCCTCACAAGCGCGACAGATGAGCACCCTCTTCAAATGATTGGCATTGTGCACTGGACGCCTCAGGCAAGCTTGGATAAATACGCGCATGATCGCGGTTTGAGCGGAGTCGTCCGTCTGCCGCATACGGGGATTTGCCTAGAAGGCTCAGACAGATTGGAGATTGGCTCGTGTCCCACGCAGAAGACCACGAAGGTACACGCAGAGATTTCATCTACTACGCAACCGCAGGCGCGGGTGCCGTGGCGGTCGGGGCAGCGGTTTGGCCGCTTGTCAACCAGATGAACCCCTCTGCAGACGTCCAGGCGCTCAGTTCGATCCGTGTGGATGTATCCGGTGTCGACCAGGGCTCGCAACTGACGGTGAAATGGCTGGGCAAGCCGGTCTTCATCCGCCGCCGCACCGAGGCCGAGATCGAGGCCGCGCGCAGCGTGGATGTCTCGAGCCTGCCCGACCAGGTGGCGCGCAACGAGAACCTGCAGGGCGAGGCCGCGGCAACCGACGAGAACCGCGCGCTGGACGAGACCGGCGAATGGCTGGTTCAGATCGGCGTCTGCACGCACCTTGGCTGTGTGCCGCTGAGCAATGCCGGCGATTACGTGCTGGACAGTGGTGTGGGCGGCTGGTTCTGCCCCTGCCACGGGTCGCACTACGACACGGCGGGCCGAATCCGCAAAGGCCCCGCGCCGGAGAACCTGCCGGTGCCGGTTGCAGAATTCGTCGACGAAACGACCGTTAAGCTGGGATAAGGAATAACACTCATGGCTGGAATTCCTCACGACCATTACGAGCCGAAAACCGGTGGCGAGAAGTGGCTGAATCGCCGCCTTCCCATCGTCGGTCTTCTGTATGACACGATCATGATCCCCACGCCCAAGAACCTGAACTGGATGTGGATCTGGGGGATCGTGCTGACCTTCTGCCTGGCGTTGCAGATCGTCACCGGGATCGTCCTGGCGATGCATTACACGCCGCATGTTGACGAAGCGTTCGCGTCGATCGAGCATATCATGCGCAACGTCAACGGCGGACATATGCTTCGGTACCTGCACATGAACGGTGCCTCGCTGTTCTTCTTTGCGGTCTACCTGCATATTTTCCGCGGTCTCTATTACGGCTCCTACAAGGCGCCGCGCGAGATCACGTGGATCGTGGGCATGCTGATCTACCTGTTGATGATGGGCACGGCGTTCATGGGCTACGTGCTGCCTTGGGGTCAGATGTCTTTCTGGGGCGCCACGGTGATCACCGGGCTCTTCGGGGCAATCCCGCTGATCGGTGAGCCGATCCAGACCTGGCTGCTGGGCGGGCCGGCGGTGGACAACGCCACGCTGAACCGGTTCTTCAGCCTGCACTACCTTCTGCCCTTCGTGATTGCCGCGCTGGTTGCGGTGCACATCTGGGCGTTCCACACCACGGGCAACAACAACCCCACCGGTGTCGAAGTGCGCCGCACCTCGAAGGCCGAAGCCGAGAAGGACACCGTTTCGTTCTGGCCCTACTTCGTGATCAAGGACCTGTTCGCGCTGGCCGTGATCCTGGCGGTGTTCTTTGCGATCGTGGGCTTCATGCCGAACTACCTTGGCCACCCCGACAACTATATCGAGGCGAACGCCCTGGCGACGCCGGCGCATATCGTGCCCGAATGGTATTTCCTGCCATTCTACGCGATCCTGCGGGCGTTCACGTCGGAAGTGTGGGTGGTGCAGTTCGCATCGTTCATCACCGGCGGCATCATTGACGCCAAATTCTTCGGCGTGCTGGCCATGTTCGGCGCGATTGCCGTGATGGCGCTGGCCCCTTGGCTGGACACATCGATGGTGCGGTCGGGCCGGTATCGTCCGATGTTCAAATGGTGGTTCTGGCTGCTGGCGATCGACTTCGTCGTGCTGATGTGGCTGGGGGCGCGTCCGGCGGAAGAGCCCTATGCGACCTACTCGCTGATCGCGTCGGCCTACTGGTTCGCCTACTTCCTGGTGATCCTGCCACTGTTGGGCGTGATCGAGAAACCGTTGCCGCAGCCCGAGACCATCGAAGCGGATTTCGAGGCACACAAGGCGGCAAGCGGCGGCACGGCCACCGTAGCCAGCCCGGCCGAGTAAGAGAAAGGATCAGGCAAATGATGAAGACATTCGCGATCAGCGCAGTCACGGCCCTGGCCCTTTCGACCGGCGGCGCGCTCGCCGCCGGTGAAGAAGGCCACACCAAGGACGTGGACTTTTCCTTCGAGGGGCCGTTCGGCAGCTTCGATCAGTACCAGCTTCAGCGGGGGCTGCAGGTCTATACCGAGATCTGTTCTTCCTGCCACGGCCTGCAATACGTGCCGCTGCGCACGTTGAGCGACGAGGGTGGGCCGCATTTCTCGGACGCCGAGGTGCGGGCCTATGCCGAGCAGAACTTCGAGGTCTTCGACGAGGAACTGGACGACTTCCGTGCGGCACGCCCTGTCGATCACTTCCCGGGTTCCAACCTGGAAAACGCGCCGGACCTGAGCCTGATGGCCAAGGCCCGCGCCGGGTTCCACGGGCCGGCCGGCACCGGGATCAACCAACTTGTCAAAGGCATGGGTGGTCCGGAGTATATCTATTCACTTCTGACCAGCTATACCGGCGAGACCAAGGAAGAGGCCGGCACGACGTTCTATGAGAACGAGGCGTTCCCCGGCGGCTGGATCGCCATGGCGCCGCCGCTTTACGGTGAAGACGTGGAATATGCCGATGGTCACGCCAATGACCTGAGCGCCATCGCCAAGGATGTATCGGCCTTCCTGATGTGGACGGCGGAACCCAAGATGATGGACCGCAAGCAGGCGGGCCTGACCGGTGTGATCTTCCTGACGCTTCTGTCGGTGCTGCTGTACCTGACGAACAAGCGGATCTGGAAGCCGATCAAGAAGAAATACGAAAGCTGAGGGTTCAGCCTTCGCCGAGATTTCAGAGCCCCCGTTGCCATGCAGCGGGGGCTTTTGCTTGGGCGATGCGCGGCGGCTCAGCTTGCTGCGCCTCGATTCCGCGCAGGCTCAACGACTAACGCGGGAGCGGGTTCAGCGCCTTGTTGTAAGGCTTCCAATCGGTGATCTCGGGGTAGTATTTCTCGCGCCAGCGCCGCACGCGGGGGTTCATCACCCGGCGCCAGAGCGGCGGGATCATCGCGGCCACGGTCATCACCGGGTAGCCGTAGGGTAGTTGCGGAGCCTCGTCCTCGGAGTAGTTCTGCAACAGCGGAAAGCGGCGGTTGGGCTTGTAGTGGTGGTCGGAATGGCGTTGCAGGTTGATCAGCAGCCAGTTCGATGCCTTCTGCGCGGCATTCCAGCTGTGCTGGGGTTTGACGTGTTCATATTTACCGTCGCCGAGATGCTTTCGGGTGAGGCCGTAGTGCTCGACGTAATTGACCAGTTCCAACTGCCAGATGGCGATAAAGGCCTGCCAGAGGAAAAGCGCGAGGCCGATCCAGCCGCCGATCAGCGCGGCGAGAAGCAGCATAAAGCCTTGCAGCGCCCAGTATTTCCAGAACGGGTTCTTGAGGTCCCACCATGGCTTGTCCTTGCGGGCCAGCATGGCCTTTTCGGCCTCCCACGAGGACACCAGGCTTTCGCGCAGGACGCGGGGGAAGAAGCGGTGGAATCCCTCGTTGTAGCGGGCCGTAACGGGGTCGCGCGGGGTGCCGACATGGCGGTGATGGACCTGAAGGTGCTCGGACCGGAAGTGGGAGTAGAGCACCATCGACAGGAGTGCGTCGCCCAGGAAACGCTCGCCTTTGTCCTTTTGGTGCATGAGTTCGTGCGAGAAGTTGATGCCGACGGTGCCGGAAATCACGCCCATGCCGAAGAAGAGCAGGATGGTCTCCAAAGCGTTCAGGTGCGCGTCGCCGGGGCCGGTGGCGTACCAGATCATCCAGAAAAGCAAGGCGAACTGCACCGGCGGCCAAAGCACGGTGACGGCGGTGTACATGCGGATATGCCGCTCGCGCGTTTCGGGGTCGAGATTGTCCAGCTCCAGCCCCAGCACTGCGTCGAGCGCGGCGAAGAAATACCAGGTGAAGAGCGGCAGGAGGATCACCGTCCAACCGCCCTGCGTGGCGCTGAGGATCGCCAGCGGGACAAGCGAGAAGGCCGCCCAGAAGGGCAGCGCGCGTTGCAGGCGCGCAACCTTGTCGGGGCCGAGATACTTGGGCGTGGTGGTCTGCATGGCCTTCACCTTTTTGCCCGCGATTATAGTGCGATGCGCGGGGGCGGGGCGATTGCGCAAATCGCCTCAGGACGTGTTCGAGGTGCAGTCTTGCAAGGCTTCGCGGGCCAAGTCAAAAACCTTGCGCATGACGGTGGGTAACTCCGTCGGTTTGAAGGTGTGGGCGGGGACAAAACAGGTGGAGTCGGATGGAGTGTCCGCGTCCGGGCCAAGGCAGGCATAGGCGATCTTCAGGCGCAGGTGAAAATGGGTGAAGGTGTGGCGGGCCTCGGCGTCGAGCATTTGCCAGTCAGCGTCGAGCGGCGGGGCGGGGGTGGGCGCGTCGGACCAGTCGCTGCCGGGCCAGCCGAGCATTCCGCCCAGCAGGCCGCTGTCGGGGCGGCGTTCCAGCAGCCAGGCACCATCGGCGCGGCGGGCGACATAGGCGATGCCAAACCGGGTGGGCTTGGCCTTTTTCGGGGCCTTCTTCGGCAATTCGGCCTGCGTGCCGTTCGTGCGGGCGATACAGGGCGTGCGCCACGGGCAGATGCCGCAGGCGGGCGAGCGGGGCGTGCAGATGGTGGCGCCGAGGTCCATCACCGCCTGGGCATAGTCGCCGGGGCGGGTGTGCGGCGTGAGGGTCGCCGCGGCCTCTGTCAGTTCGGGCTTGGCGGTGGGCAGGGGCGTGTGGATGTCATGCAGGCGGGCCATGACCCGCTCGACATTGCCATCGACCACCACCGACGGCTGATCGAAGGCGATAGCGGAGATGGCAGCGGCGGTATAGGGGCCGATGCCGGGCAGCTTCTGCAATTCGGCGGCGGTGCCGGGGAACTGACCGTCATGGTCCGAGGCGACGACGCGGGCGCATTTCAGCAGGTTGCGGGCGCGCGCGTAATAGCCAAGGCCGGCCCATTCGCCCATGACCTGCGCGTCCTCGGCGGCGGCGAGGTCGGTCACGGTGGGCCAGAGCGCGGTGAAGCGTTCGAAATAGCTTTTTACGGCGGCGACGGTGGTTTGTTGCAGCATCACCTCCGACAGCCAGACGGCATAGGGAGCGGGGCGCACGCCCGCCTTTTTGGCCTCGGGGGGCACGCGCCATGGCATCTGGCGGGCGTGGCGGTCGTACCAGTCCAGCAGCTCTGCGCTCATCTCGCTGTCACGCATCTGTTATCCCGCCTTTGCCAGCTTTGCGTTTGTTGTTCACTCTCATACCCCCTACATTAGGGCGAGGAAACGGGAGGTCAGCCATGCCCGCACATCGGGGCACGACGAAAGGCTTCAAGCGCAGCGGTGCCCTGTTGGGGGCGCAGATCCGGAAAGCGTCGGAAAGCCGGGGCTTTGCGGTGTCGCGCGTGGTGACCCACTGGCCAGAGATCGCGGGAGAAGAGATCGCCGCGATCTGCCGCCCGGTCAAGGTGAGCTATGCACGGCAGGGGTTTGGCGCGACGCTGGTCGTGCTGACGACGGGCGCACAGGCGCCGATGCTGGAGATGCAGAAGGAAAAACTGCGCGAACGGGTCAACACCGCCTATGGTTACAACGCCATCGCGCGGGTGCAGATCACGCAGACCGCGCCCACCGGCTTTGCCGAGGGGCAGGCGAGCTTCGAGCACCGGCCCAAGCCGGCAGCCAAGCCCGCGCCCAGCGAAATGACAGTGGCCGCGGCCGCCAAGCTGGCGCAGCCGGTGGGCGACGACGGCCTGCGCGATGCGCTGGAAACGCTGGGCCGGAACGTACTATCGAAAAGCAACACGCAGAAATCGTAAGGTGATAAGATGAAAAACGTGCTTCTTTCCGGGGCCGCGGCCCTTGTCCTGGCGGCCGGCGGCGGCTGGTGGCTGAGCGGGCAGACCGGCAACACGACGCAAGGCAGTGGCATGACCGACCTGCCCGGTGCGGCCAATGCGCAGGAGGCCTCGGACGCGCCGGCGGAAGAGATCGACACCTCCTCGATCGTGGAAATGACACTGGGTGAGGAAAGCGCGCCGGTGAAGATCGTGGAATACGCGTCCTTCACCTGTCCGCATTGCGCGAATTTTCACGAGAACCAGTTCAAGCAGCTGAAATCCGAATATATCGACAATGGCGACGTGCATTTCACCTATCGCGATGTCTATTTCGACCGCTACGGCCTGTGGGCGTCGATGGTGGCGCGGTGCGGCGGCGAAGAGCGGTTCTTTGGCATCACGGAGATGATTTATGACCAGCAGAAGGACTGGATCGGCGACGGGCAGGACCCGGTGGGCATCTCAGAGCGGCTGCGCAAGATCGGCAAGGTCGCGGGGTTGGACGATGAGCAACTGGATGCTTGCCTGAACGACGCCGACAAGGCTAAGACGCTGGTGGCGTGGTTCCAGGAGAACGCCGAGGCCGACGACGTGAATTCGACGCCGACGCTGGTCATCAACGGCGAGACGCATTCCAACATGTCCTATGACGAGTTGAAGGCGATGATCGACGACCAACTGGCCGAATGAAGCCCGCGCCGCTGGCCGGGCTGAAGGTTGTCGAACTGGCCCGGATCCTGGCCGGCCCGTGGGCCGGGCAGGTGCTGGCCGACCTGGGCGCGGACGTGATCAAGGTGGAAAGCCCCGCTGGCGACGATACGCGCCAGTGGGGCCCGCCGTTCATAGAGCGGGACGGCGACCGCTCGGCCGCCTATTTCCACTCCTGCAACCGCGGCAAACAGAGTGTCACGGTCGATTTCCGCACCGAGGCGGGTCAGGCCCGTGTCCGTGAGTTGGTGGCGGAGGCCGACATCCTGATCGAGAATTTCAAGGTCGGCGGGCTGGCCAAGTACGGGCTGGATTATGCGAGCCTCGCTAACGTGAACCCGGGGTTGATTTACTGCTCGATCACCGGGTTCGGGCAGGACGGGCCTTATGCGGGCAAGGCCGGATATGACTACATTATCCAAGGCATGTCGGGTCTGATGAGCATGACCGGCGATCCTGAGGGCCAACCGGTGAAAGTGGGCGTGGCCGTGACGGATATCTTCACCGGCGTCTATGCCAGCACCGCCATCCTGGCCGCATTGCACCAGCGGCAGGCGACGGGCAAGGGCCAGCATATCGACATGGCGCTCTTGGATACTGCGGTGGCGGTGACGGCGAACCAGGCGATGAATTACCTTGCCACGGGCACGCCGCCGCAAAGGCTGGGGAACCAGCATCCGAACCTGGCACCTTACCAGGTGTTCGAGTGTTCGGACGGCTTCCTGATCGTGGCGGTGGGCAATGACGCGCAGTTCGGGCGGTTCTGCGACGTGCTGGGCGCGGCGGAGGTGAAGACCGCGCCGGACTATGCCACCAACGCCGACCGGGTGGCGCATCGCGATGCGCTGACCGAGGTTTTGACCGGATACACGATGCGTCTGACAAAGGCCGAGTTGCAAGCCGGGTGCGAGGCGCAGGGCGTGCCGGTGGGACCGATCAACGACATGGCGGAGGTTTTCGCCGATCCGCAGGTCGTGGCGCGGGGCCTGAGGGTGGAGGTGGACGGGGTGCCGGGCGTACGAAGCCCGATGCGGTTTTCCGATGCGGACCTGTCGTTGCGCCGCGCCTCGCCGAAGCTGGGCGAGGACGATCTGGCGTGATCCGATTGTGTGGCTGCGCCACGCTTTATTTTTTGGATTTGAGTATTTGAGGAACAGTGAAAGCCGGGTCAGAGGCCGAGGTTTTCCAGCTTGGCATCGATTGCCGACCAATCGGATAGGTTGAGGCGGACCGGCAGGGTCAGCACCTTGCGGCGGAAGGTCGGGGGCAGGCGAACGGCGTCCTTTTCGGTGGTGACGAGCTGGGCATGGATGAGCGCGGCCTCGTTTTCCAGCCGGGTCATCAGCGCCTCGGTCAGGGGCTGGTGATCGTCCAGCGCCTCGGCCCGCGAGAGGGTGGCACCGAGACCGCGCAGGGTGGCGAAGAATTTCTCGGGGTGGCCTATGCCCGCGAAGGCGAGAAAGCGGGTGCCTGTCCAGTCCATGCCGGTTTGCAGCGGTTCCAGCTTGCCGCCCACATGGGGGATCAGGATGACGTGGCCCCATGTCTTGCGGAACTCGATCTGGGCGGCGTCGGGGCCGATCGAGAGCAGCAGGTCGGCGCGGTCGAGGCCGGTCTGAACGGGTTCGCGGAGGGGGCCGGCGGGTATGCAACGGCCATTGCCGAAGCCCTTGACCGCGTCGACCACCACGACCGAGAGGTCACGGGCCACCGACGGGTTCTGGTGGCCGTCATCCATGACGATCACATCTGCGCCGGAGGCGGCCGCGGCCTCGGCTGCAAGCGTCCGGTCGCGGGCGATCCAGGTGCGGGTGAAGGCGGCGATCAGCAGGGGCTCGTCGCCGACATCGGCCGCGGTGTGGCTGCGCTCGTCGACCTCGACGGGGCCCTCGAGACTGCCTCCGTGGCCGCGCGAGATGACGGCGGGGGTGCGCCCGCGCGCCTGCAGGTGCTGCACGAGCGCGATGACCGTGGGTGTCTTGCCGGTGCCGCCGGCGTTGATGTTGCCGACACAGATCACCGGAACGGGCGCGCGATAGCCCGGCGGTGTGGCCACGCGGCGGGCGGTGGCGCGGGCATAGAGTGCGCCGAGTGGCGATAGTGCACGGGCGCGCAGGGATGGGCGGCGCGGCGGGGTGTCCCAGAAGGCGGGTGCGCGCATCAGCGGACCTCCAGTTGGTCGAGGCGGTCGTTCAGAAGATCGGCGATCCGGTCGGTCAGTTCGGCGCTGCGCGAGGCGACCTCCCACGCGGCATGGGCCATGGCGGCGGATTGATCCGGGGGGATCAGGCGCTTGACTGCGGCGGCCAGTGTTTCGGCATCGCGGACGATACGGGCAGCGCCGGCCTCGGCAAAGCGCGAATAGCTGGACAGGTAGCGGCGGATGTTGGGGCCGTAAAGGATGGCCGAGCCGTGGGCGGCGGGTTCGTTCGGGTCGCAGCCATGGGCGCCGGAGATCAGAGAACTGCCCATGAAAGTGATCGGCGCGAGCCGGTACCACAGGCCCATCTCGTCATAGGTGTCGGCGAGGATGACCTGTGTCGTCTCATCGGGGAAGGTGCCGGTCGACCACGTGATATGGCGCATCCCGGCCTCGGCCAGGGCGTCGGTGAAGGGGGTGGTGTCCTCGGGCGTGTCGGGGACGACGATCAGAAGGGTGCGGTGGGAAAAGCGGCTGACCTCGCGGTGGGCAGTGAGGATCGTGCCGATTTCCTCGGGGCGGAGCATGGCGGCGAGCCAGACCGGACGGCCAAGCAGCAGGGCGGCGAGTTCGGTGCGGTCGGTCTCGTTATGGGGCAGCGAAACGGTGCCTTCGAGGAGCGGGCCGGTGACGGAGAGTGTGCGTTCCGGCACGCCCATGCGACGCAGGTAGCGGGCTGATGCATCGTCCCTTGCCATGACGAACTCGAACTGCCGCAACAGGGCGCGGGGCAGGTCGGGAAACCAGCGCCAGGCGGGGCGGGACATGGCGGTTTCGGTGGCGTCGATCAGAGCCATGGGGATGCCGGTTTCGGCCGTGCGATCCATCAGTGCGGGGTGAAGGGCGCCGCCGGTCCAGAGGGCGATGTCGGGCTGCCAATGGGTGAGGAAGGACGCGGCGTTGGCGACGGTATCCTCGGGGAGTTGTTCGACCATGACCTCGGCCCGGGCCTTGAAGGGGGCGTCGGGCGCGGCGCCGGCGGTGGTGAGCAGAAGCGACAGTTCGGGCCGGTGCAGGCGCAGCCGGTCGAAGAGTTGCAACAGTGCGTCGATATGGATCGTGTCGGCGGCGTGCGCCCAGAGCAGACGGCCCGGCGGGCGCGGCGCGGCGGGCGTGTAACGGCGTGCGGGGCCGCGCCTTGCATAGGCGAGATAGGCGGCGAGGCTGAGCGAGCGGCTCATGGCCGAAGCATGTGGACTTGGGTGAATAAGTCCCGGAAATCAGGGTTGTAGGAGCGCTGCACCATGGGGTCCTTCGCGGCGGGCCGGGTTCTGCGCAGGGTATTGGATTGCCGGGCGGGGTCAAGAGAGGCCGGCGGGTTGACCCTGGCTGCGGAATGGGGCCAATGGATGGGATGATACCGGAGAACGCCCGATGACGAAGCCCTTTTTGATCCTTCAGCTGCGCCCCGAGACGGAAGCCGCGGATGACGAGTTTGCGGCGATCCTGCGCAAGGGCGGACTGGAGGCGGGCGGCACGCGCCGTATCCGGATGGACCAGGAGCGGCTGCCGGAAGATATTGTTCTGGAAGATTATTCCGGCGTGATCGTGGGCGGAGGGCCGGGCTGTGTCAGCGATGCGCCGGAGGACAAATCCGAGATAGAGGCGCGGATCGAGGCGGATGTGCTGGGGCTGATGCCAAAGGTGACGGCGCGGGATTTTCCTTTCCTGGGTTGCTGTTACGGGATCGGAATTCTTGGCGCGCACCTGAAGGGCGATGTCAGCAAGCGGGCCTTTGGAGAGGCGGTGGGCACGTCGGCCTGCGACGTCACGCCGGAGGGCAAGGAGGACGCGCTGCTGGTCGGCGTGCCGACGGCGTTCGACGCCTTCGTGGGGCACAAGGAGGCGTTGCAGGATCTGCCAGAAGGATGCGTGCATCTTGTGAGGTCCGAGGCGTGCCCCTACCAGATGTTGCGGTACAAAGAGCATGTCTATGCCACCCAGTTTCACCCCGAGGCGGATGCGGCAGGGTTCGAGACGCGGATCAGGATCTATCGCGACCGGGGTTATTTCCCGCCCGAGGATGCCGATGACCTGATTGCCATGTGCCGGGCGGCGGACGTTTTCGCGCCCGAGATGATCCTGCGGAATTTCGTGCAGCGTTACGCGCAAGGGTAACGCCTGCGAACAGATGCAAACCCGCGTCGGTATCACGTCGGTATCCGGGTGGTATGGCGACGGTGTGATTTTTTGCGTTCCGGCGGTTCACAGAGCGTGCGATGCGAGGACACCTTTGACGGCGGTGCCGATCAGATCGCGAACGCGCCCCCGCTCGACCGGGTTGTTGGCGTCATGTATCATCGGTCGTCGGGTCGATCATCGTTTCGATGAGCGTGATCTTTGTCGCCGGGAAGCCACTGAGTTCGGCGTGCCGGGTGATGGCGTCCTCGTCGTCTGCAAGATAGACGCAGAATGTCTTGTCCCCGGCAACGTACGAATGCTGCCACTGCACCTTTGGGGCCAGTTGCGCCAGCGCCGCGTTCGACGTGTTGGCAGCACCGCACAGTTCGTCACCGCTCATCGCACCGACACCAGGGATGTCTCTTTCGATCATGTACTTGTTCATTGGTCGGTCTCCTTTCAAATCCGGGCCTTCGGCGCGTGGCGTCAGGCCTGCAAAACGGGTTCCGGCATCGCGTGGGCGGCGAGCGCGGTGGCATAGGACGGGGTCTCGCGCACCGTGCTGCACAGCCGAGCCAACGCGGGTCGTTGCGACAGGGCCTTGTCCCGGTCGCTGATCCACTCCGCCAGCATGGCTAGGTAGAAATCGAGAACCGTCAGCCCGCGCGGCAGAAAATAGGGGGCGCCCGCGATGTGATTTTCC
This sequence comes from Roseovarius confluentis, assembly GCF_002917925.1. Lineage (GTDB taxonomy): Bacteria > Pseudomonadota > Alphaproteobacteria > Rhodobacterales > Rhodobacteraceae > Roseovarius > Roseovarius confluentis. The sequence goes on from NZ_PPFE01000003.1 coordinate 384,939, forward strand.
ATCAGATCGAAGAAGGCAGCGTAGTCCTTGTCGCCCTGCGCCTTGACCTGACGGATCGCATCCCTGTCCCGTGCGTAGCGTTCTGGATGGCCGACCCGGCCGGAGGTGATATAGCCGGCCGTCGACATCACGCTGAGCCAGAACAGAAAGTCTCCACGATCGGGGTCGCCGGGACGTGGCGTCAGACCGGACGTCGGGGCCATTTCGCCAAGATGCGTCACGATGGCGCTGGTTTCGCCCATGATGCCGCCATCAGGAAGTTGGAGTGCGGGGACGCGGCCCGCTGGATTGCGCGCGAGGAATTCGGGCTCGAGATGTTGTCCGGCGCTCATGTCGACATACTCCATTCGGTAGTCGGCATTCATCGCTTCGAGCGTGGCCTGCACCACGATCGACCCGGCCATGTATTCCCAGAAAAGCGTGTACATTTGCAAACCCCCAATATGCTGTGCGTCGCGGTCAGGTTCAGTATCCGAACAACGGCTAAAGGATGCACGGCAGATTTTGCTTGGTGTGGCTAAAGGAAAGCTTTAGCCTTGACGTCATGAAACTCTCGCACCTCAATGCATTGAGGGCGCTGGAAGCGACCCTCAGGTTGGGCAACTTCTCTGCCGCGGCGATGGAAATCGGCATAACGCCAGCAGCGGTGGGTCAGCGCGTGCGTGCGCTGGAAGACTATCTTGGTCGACCGTTGTTCGAGCGGTCGGGTACCGGGGCGGTGGCGCGGCCAGAGGCGCGGCAGGTCGCGCGTGGCCTGAACGGCGGTTTCGCTGCGATCGCCGAGGCCCTGGAACAGTTGAAAGCACAGGAGGCGTCGCAGCGGCTTCGGGTCACGCTGCCGGAATCCTTTGCCGAAAACTGGCTGTCGTGGAGCCTGTCGCAGTTTCAGAGGGATCACCCCGTCGTCGAGCTTGATCTGGATGCGTCGAACCGGGACGTGGACCTGATGGCAGAGGATTTCGACCTGGCCGTGAGATACGGGTCCGAGCCGGGCGAAGACTACGACTCTCGCCTGCTTTTCGGGGACGCGGTGCTGCCGGTCTGTGCGCCGGACTTCGCACGCGCGCATGCGATCGACGGGTCGGCGCGCGACCTGTCGGAGATCCCGTTGATCCATGTGCTGAACCGGACCGGCGACCCGGATTGGGTCGGATTCCGTGAATGGGGCGCGCGCTTTGGGTTCGCGCCAGCGGACATGGAGCATGGCGTGCGGTTTTCCAAGACAAGCTCGGGATTGCAGGCGGCGGTTTCGGGGCAGGGCCTGATCATGGCAGGGATGGTTGAGGCCTATCACGGTCTGCGCATCGGCCAACTGGTCGCGCCGTTCGGCGCCGCGATGACATATCCGACAGCGTATGCCTATCGTATCCTGTGGGATCGAAGGAAACGGCTGTCGAAGGCGGCGGAAGCCTTTGTCACCTGGCTATTGCAGCAGGCGGAACACCATGAACAAGAGTGTCCGAGGGTGCTGGGCGCCACACCCGACTGACAGTTTAGATGCGCGGAGAAAAAAGCCCTGCCGTCGGAACGGCAGGGCTTTTCGGTGTTCGGTAACGCTCCGAACGGAGGAAATCAGATGCGCAGGAACGGCTGCGCGATGCGGGGGATGAAGCCGCGGAAGCGCAGGGGCGCGTCGGTGACGGCGAGGCAGATGCAGTCGGCCCCAACCTCGGCCACCGGCGTGTGGTCGAGGTCTTCGTCGGCGATCTCGATGTCGCCGGGGCCGAAGCGGTCGACCTCGTCCGCGAAGGCGCCTTGCAGAACCAGCGTCAGTTCCGTGCCGCGGTGGCCGTGGTCGGGCACGGCGGCGCCGGCGGGGATGTAGAGCAGGCGGGCCGTGGCCTCGCGCGACGTGGGCAGGATGGCCTGTTTCACGCCCATGCCGACGGATTTCCATTTCACCGCGTCGAGGTCGCCGCCGATGTAGTCCTGCACCGGGCGCGGCAGCGTGCCGATGGCGGGTGCGGCCGTTGCGGGGGCGGTCATGTCGACCGCGTCGATCAGGGCCAGCGTATCCTCGAAGGCGGTTTCGGACAGGTCGGCATCGCTGCACTCTTCCATCAGGGCACCGCCGACGGCGTCGAAGGATGCGAGCCGGGCACGGCATTCATCGCACATGGAAATATGCGCGGCCACCGCGAGGCTGAACGCCTCGGGCAGGGTGCCCGCGGAGTAGGCCATGAGCAACTTGTCACTCAGGTGATGTTTGATCGTGTCTGTCATCGTCTCAATCACTTCATCTGGTGGCGCAGGCGGTCCAGCGCCAGTCTGATCCTCGATTTTATGGTCCCGAGCGGGAGGCCGGTTTCCTCGGCGATCTCGGAATGGGTGAGGTCGCCGAAATAGGCCTTTTCGATCAGGTCCTTCTGTTTTTCGGGCAGCTGCGCGATGGCGGCGCCCAGTTTTTCGCTCTCCTGTTGCAGGGCCAGGGCATCGGCCTGGTCTGGTTCCTGCTCCGGGCCCCAGGGCAAATCCTCGGGCTCGGGTCGTCTTTGCTTGCGGATCGCATCAATCCTGCGATTCCGCGCGATGGTGAAGATCCAGGTCGCCGCGCTGGCGCGGGAGGGATCGAACATATGGGCCTTTTGCCAGAGGGTCGCCATGACCTCCTGTGCGCATTCCTCGGCCAGTGAGGCATCTGTACCGGACTTCATCAGGAAGGCTTTGACCCGCGGCGCGAAATGCGAAAACAGCCGCTGAAAGGCGGCGCGGTCGCGCTTGTCGCGTATCCGGGCGATGACTTGCGCCCAGTCCTGGGTATGCTCTTCCGTCTTCTCGATCACCGGTTCAATACTCTTGCCGTTGCCACGGATCGAAAGCAGCGCGCCCACCGGAGGCGGGACGTCGGCACTGGTGCCGGTGATCTCGAGGGCGTCAGCATCACTGAACATGTGAACGGTACGCTGGTTCGATCAGACCGGATCAAAAATTCGGGCGTTTTCTTTGTCATCCGATAGTGCTGGTTTCGCGTAGACTTCTGTAAAGACAAGTTAGGGTACTACACGTAATGCCAGTTAAGAAAGTTGCGCTGACGCGCAAGAAAGTCGCAGTCGTCGGCGCGGGGATCAGTGGTCTGGGGGCTGCGTGGCGGCTGGCCGGGGACTGCCATGTCACGATTTTCGAAGCCGCTGCGCGGCTGGGCGGCCATGCCCGCACAAAGATGGCCGGGAAGTACGGGACGCAGCCGGTGGATACCGGGTTCATCGTGTTCAACTATGCCAACTATCCCAACCTGGCGAACCTTTTCGACGTGCTGGACGTGCCGGTGGTCAAGAGCAAGATGAGCTTTGGCGCATCGTTCCGGGATACGCGGTTCGAATACGGGCTGGACGGGGCGCAGGCGTTCTTTGCCCAGACACGCAACGTGCTGGACCCGCGCATGTGGATGATGCTGCGCGATATCCTGCGGTTCAATGCGCGGGCCGTACGCACGTCGAAGGCCTATCCAGACGCCAGCATCGGTGAACTGTTGCGGACCATGGGGCTGGGCAGGTGGTTTCGCGAGCGGTACCTGAGCCCGTTCACCGGCGCGATATGGTCGACGCCGACGGAGAAAGTGATGGATTTTCCCGCGCAGGCGCTGATCCGATTCATGGAGAACCACGCGCTGCTGGGCTATGACGGGCAGCACCAGTGGTACACCGTCGATGGAGGGTCGATCCAGTACGTGCATCGCTTGGGCAAATGGCTGGGACGCGCCGGAGTGGAGATCAGGACCAGTGCGCCGGTCGTCGCGGTTCGGCGGTCCGACGGCGGCGTCGAGCTGCGTGCGCAAGGTGGCGAGAGGGAAACATTCGACGAGGTGGTTTTCGCCACCCACGGCGATGACAGCCTGAAGATGCTGACCGACCCGACCCCCGAAGAGCAGCGCGCGCTGGGCCGGGTCAAGTATCAGCCCAATGACGTGGTACTGCATTGCGATACGTCGGTGATGCCGAAGCGTCGGGCGGTGTGGTCGTCCTGGAACTACATGGAAGGGCCGGCCAAGCGGGACGGTCAGATCGACCTGACCTACTGGATGAACAGCCTGCAGCCGATCCCGATGGACGACCCGCATTTCGTGACGCTGAACAGCACGCGGCGGATCCGGGAGGAAAAGATCTATGACAGCTGCGTGCTGCGGCATCCTGTCTACGACATGGACATGCTGCACGCGCAGGCCGAGGTGGCCCGGATCAATGGCGACAACGGGACGTGGTTTTGTGGCGCCTGGATGAAGAACGGGTTTCACGAGGACGGGTTGTCGAGCGCCTATGACGTGGCGGACGCGATCCTGGCGCGGGACAGCGCGGCGGCGGCGGCGTGAATGGGCCCGACCATATCGCGGGCCATACGTGGCATGGGCGCAAGGGCGAGGTCCGCAACGCGTTCCGGTACAGCATCGATTACGTGATGGTGGATGCGGAAGCCGCGCTGCCATCCGGCCGGGTGTTCGGGCGCAACCGGGCGGGGCTTTTCAGCCTGCGCGACCGCGACCATGGCGGCCCGCCGGGGCAGGGACGCGGTGCCGCGTGGGTGCGCGAGGTGCTGGAGGCGCACCAGTTCGCCGCGCCCGTGCGGATCGAATTGCTGGCCCAGCCGCGGGTGCTGGGACATATCTTCAACCCGGTGTCTTTCTGGCTGTGTTACAACGCGGCGGATGACCTGACGGTGGTGATCGCGGAAGTGACCAACACCTATGGCGACCGGCATTCCTACCTGTGTCACCATGATGATCGCAGTCCCATCGGTCCCGAGGACCGGCTGCGGGCAAAGAAGGTGTTTCACGTCTCGCCGTTCCAGACGATCGAGGGGGAATACACCTTTCGGTTCGACATCCGGCCCGACCGGATCGGCATCTGGATCGACCTGAGCCGGGGCAAGGGCGGGGTGATCGCGACGCTGGTGGGGGACCGCAGGCCGTTGACGACCGGCGGTGTTCTGAAGGCGCTGGCGCGGCGGCCGCTGGGGTCACGCCGGGTGCTGGCGCTGATCCACTGGCAGGCGCTGAAGCTGTGGTGGAAGGGCGCGAAATTCCAGAACCGGCCCGAGCCGCCGACGCGGGAAGTGAGCCGATGAGCGACGTGGGCAAGAGGCCGCGCCTGCCGGCCTTTGCGCTGTTCGCGGCGATGCTGTCGGCGGCGGGGCTGCCGCTTTACATGCATGCGCCGAAGTTTTTCGTCGACGAGTATGGCGTGTCGCTGGCGGCACTGGGCACCGTCCTGGGGGTGCTGCGTTTGCTGGATTTCGTGCAGGACCCGCTGTTGGGGCGGGTGTCGGCGATGACGGCACGCTATCGCGGGCTGACCGTGGTGATCGCCGGGGTGGCGATGATCGCGGGGATGCTGGGGCTGTTCGCGGTGGAGCCGATGCTGCCGCCCTTGTGGTGGTTCGCGGTGATGCTGACGCTGGTGTTCTCGGCGTTCAGTTACCTGACGATATGTTTCTACGCGCAAGGCGTGTCGGTGGCGGGCCGCATGGGCGAAGGCGGGCACCTGCGCGTGGCCCGGTGGCGCGAGACCGGGGCGCTGTTGGGCATTTGTGCCGCCGCCGTGGCCCCCGTGGCGCTGGGCGGGTACGCGGCGTTTGCCGTGGCGTTTGCCGGGCTGGGGCTGGTGGCGCTGTGGGCGATGGGGACCGAGTGGCGCGGGCAGCCGCGCGAAGAGGGCGTGACCTCGCAGATCGGCACGGTGCTGCGCGACCCGGTGGCGCGGCGGCTGTTGCTGGTGGCGCTGGCCAACTCGGCGCCGGTGGCGGTGAGCAGCACGCTGTTCCTGTTCTATGTCGAGGACCGGCTGGCGGCGCCGGGCTGGGAAGGGCCGCTGCTGTTGGTGTTCTTCCTGAGCGCGGCGGCGGCGGCGCCGATGTGGGGCAAGCTGGCCGAGGCGCACGGGCCGCGACAGGTGCTGATCTGGGCGATGGTGCTGGCGATTGCCGCCTTCGGCTTTGCCGTGATGCTGGGCGCGGGAGATGTCTGGGCCTTTGCGGTGATCTGCGTACTGACCGGCGTGGCGCTGGGGGCCGACATGACGCTGTTGCCGGCGCTGTTCGCGGACCGCATGGCGGAGGTGTCGCCGGGCGCGGCCGAGGGATTCAGCCTGTGGTCCTTCGTTTCGAAGATCACGCTGGCCATCGCGGCGGTGGGTTTGCTGCCGCTCTTGGAGTCGGTTGGCTATGCCTCGGGGCAGGAGAATTCCGACGCAGCCTTGTGGGCGCTGAGCCTGCTTTACGGGGCTGTGCCCTGTGTTTTGAAATTGGCGGCGATTGCGCTGCTGGCAACGGTGCCCGGGGGCGGGGACGCGCCCGTGGGGACCATGGTTGAAGCGGGGAGACGGAGATGATGTTCGAAGGATTTCTGATCATGTGCGGGGCGGCGCTGGCAACCGGGGTTGCGATGCTGCGCAACCGGTTCGCCGGGTTCCGGGCGCAGAGCGTCGACGATTACGCCGACACGTTGCCGCGCTTCGACCTGCGCCAGCACCTGAACGGCGCGCTGCGCTGCGAGGGCGTGATCTACGGGCCCCTGGGGCGCGTGGCCTCGCGGTTTTCGGCGCGGTTCGATGCAAGCTGGGACGGCAACAAGGGGGTGATGGCCGAGCATTTCACCTATGACAGCGGCACGGTACAGGAGCGCGAATGGCGGCTGGAACTGGGCAATGACGGGCGCATCCGGGCCGAGGCCGATGACGTGGTCGGCACCGGGCAGGGCCGGCACGCGGGGGCGGCGGTGCAATTGTGCTATGATATTCGCCTGCCCGCCGAAGCAGGTGGTCATGTTCTGAGCGTCGAGGACTGGATGTACCTGACGCCGGGTGGAACAATTGTGAACCGCAGCCAGTTTCGCAAGTATGGGATCAAGGTCGCCGAGCTTGTGGCGACCATGCACAAGTTGGACGACACGGAAATTCAGAAAGCGGCATGATGGACTGGACTGGAAAACGCTATTGGCTGGTGGGCGCGAGCGAAGGGCTTGGCGCGGCGCTTGCGCGGAAACTGAGCGCGGTGGGGGCGGAGGTGATCCTGTCGGCCCGCAGCGAGGACCGGCTGAAAGAGGTGGCGGAGATGCTGCCGGGGCGATCCAGTATCGTGACCATGGACGTGACCGACGAGGAAAGCGTGAAGGCGGCCGCCGAGGAGGTCGGTGAGATCGACGGCGTGGTGACGCTGGCCGGGGTCTATTGGCCGATGAAGGCGACCGAGTGGGAGCCTGAGCAGGTCACCGCCATGGCGGACGTGAATTTCACCGGCACGGTGCGGGTGCTGAACCACGTGGTGCCGAAGATGGTTGCGCGGGATCACGGGCATATCGTCGTGACAGGCTCGCTGGTGGGCTTTCGCGGTTTGCCGGGGGCGATCGGGTATGGCGCGTCGAAGGCCGGGATCATGTCGCTGGCGCAGAGTATGCGGGCGGACCTGTGGCGCACGGGTGTGCTGGTGCAATGCGCCAATCCGGGGTTCATTCGCACGCGGCTGACCGACAAGAACGATTTCAGGATGCCGGGCCTGATGGAGCCCGAGGACGCCGCGCAGGTGATGTTCGAGCTGATGAACGACGAGAACGCGTTCGACCGGAATTTCCCCAGCTGGTTCAGCCTTGTTTTCCGCGGTGCGCGCTTCCTGCCCAACTGGCTGTATTTCCGCTTGTTTGCGTGAGATCAAGGTCGGCGCCTGTCCCGAAGGCCATATTCTTGGTAGACTCACTGCCGGAAAAGGAGGTCGGGACATGCTGGATATCAGCACTTACAAAGTCGCCCAGGTGATCCTCATGTCGCGCGAACTGGACCGCGCGGAGGGAGAGCTGAGGGCGTTCATCGAGCGGCTGGCCGAGGACGAGCAGGCCAGCCTGGTGGCGTTGATGTGGATCGGGCGCGGCAGTTTCGCGGCCGACGAGATCGAAGAGGCCAAGGCGACGGCGCGCGACGAGGCGACGACGCCCACCGCCGATTACCTGCTGGGCACGCCGCACCTGTCGGATCATCTGGAGAACGGGCTGGACGAGCTGGGCCTGTCGGCGCAGGACGACGAGGACGACCTGGTGCGCGGGGGCTGACGGTTAGCGCGGGGGTGGGTTCTCACCCACCCTACGTGGTGTTGCGCCTTTGCCCGCGCGGTCCGAAAAATGTGACGGGACGCGCAAAGACCGTCCGAAAAGGCGGTTTACGTGGTATCATCCCCCTGAAGGCGTTTCCAGGAGGGTGAAATGAAAGCATTTGTACTCGTCGCAGCCATTGTTTCGATCACGACCGCCCCTGCATTTGCGGGCAACATCACGCCGCCGGCGGATCCTTACGTGCCGCCGCCACCCGCACCGGTTTCGGACTGGGCCGGCCCTTATGTCGGCGTGCAGCTGGGCTTTGGTGATCTTGACCTTGACGCGACTTTGCCACCTCCTGCCGGGGCGAACATTCCGCAGGTCATCAATCTTGGCGATGATGGCTTTCTTGGCGGTGTCCATGCTGGCTACAACTGGGATCGTGGCACGCTGGTTTACGGCGTCGAGGGGGATATCGACTTTACCGACATCTCTTTCAACGCGGTGGACGTTGACTCGATTGCGCGGCTGCGGCTGCGGATGGGCGTCGATGCAGGCAACGCTTTTGTCTATGGCACCGCAGGTGCGGCCCATATGAGCGGTGGCGGTGGTGGTGTCAGCCTGGATGGCTGGGGCTGGGTTGCTGGTGCCGGGGTGGATTTCAAGCTGAACGAGACGTGGGTGATGGGCGCGGACGCGCTTTACCACGAGTTCGACGACGTCTCGCCCAGTGGCAGCGTCGATGGCATGACCTATCGCGCGCGGGTGTCCTACCGGTTCTAGGGCCACGGCAAGCATAGCGAGGGTGGCGCGTGGGCTTTCGCCCACCCTACGCCTTTTGACCATGCGTCAGGCGAGGTGGTCCACGACCTGAAGGTGCTGGGCCAGCCGGTCGACCTCTGACAGCATGCGTTCCACCAGCCTGGGGTCGCTGGGCGCGGGGCTGACGCCGGCGGGGATCTCGTGGTTGGCCACGGCCTCGACCGCGAGGGAGACCGGGAAGGACACGAGCCGGGACATGGCAGTGCCGCGCGCGTCGCCCCAGGCATCCATGACAAAGGTCTTGTGCCAGACAGGGCTGCCGCCGCTTTCGGCCTTTAGGTCGACGCAGAGCACCACGCGGTCGGGATCATCCTCGCCATAGGCGTTGTCGCGCCAGAACTGGTCGGACATCTCCTTGAGCCGGGCCTCGCCTTCGGGGCCTTCGAGCGTCTCGATCTCGGCGAAGACGTCGCCCCAGGCCTCGGACCAGCCGTTGAGGCGCAGCGTGCCGCGCACGAACTCCTTGACCCGCCAGGTCGGTTCGAAGCCGTAGTCCTCGAGGAAGGGCAGGCTGTCACGGTTGGGGTAGACCTCGAACGTTTCCGGCGTGGGCAGGGGCGCGGTGTAGGTGCCGAGCGCGTCCCAGGGGCGCTGCACGTTGAGTTCCGAAAAATTGCGGATCGAGCGAGAGGGCGAGCGCAGGGCCTTGAGCACGCCCAGCGGTGACCAACTGAACTTGTAGCGGAACGGGTTGGGGTTTTTGGGGATGCCGCCGCAATAGCTGAGGAAGCTGAGATCGTTCTCGGGGTTGAACGCCGCGGAGGCGCGGTACTCGGCCATCAGGTGATGGGCCATCAGGTGATCGATGCCGGGATCGAGGCCGATCTCGTTGACCACGCTGACGCCGCGCACAAGCGCCTTGGCGTGGAGCGCGCGCATCTCGGGGGCGATGTAGGAGCTTGAGACGAAGTGTGCGCCCTTGTTGATGCACATCTCGGCGATCGGCACGTGCCAGTCGCCGGGCAACATGGACACCACGATATCGCCCTCCTGCACCTCGGCCGACAGCATGTCGAAATCGAAGGCGCGGATGCGGTTGGTGAGGTCGCCCACGGCGGCCTCGGCCTTGTCCAGCGAGCGGTTCCAGACGGTGACGTCGTGGCCCGCCTCGATCAGCCTGCGCAGCCCGGGCACGGCCGACAGGCCGGTGCCACACCAGTGGATTGTCATGTCGGTGCCCCCTTCACAAGTGCTCGCGGAAGGTCTGTTCCGCGCGCGCCCATACTCCGGCGTCCAGTTTGTCCAGTGTTTTCAAGGATGGCAAGAGTTGGCTGGCATAGTCCTGCGAGGATTCCAGCGGAAGGAGCGACGGCAGGTTGTCGATCGCCATCACATCGAGAGGGGGCGCGTCGTGCACGCGGGTCACGGGGGCGTCCCAGGTGGTGGCCTGGGAATAGACCGGCACGGGGTTGTAATCACTGTCCGGATCGCAGGCCACGTCGCCGATGACGGTCAGGCGGCGGGGGGCGGTCAGGGCCTCGCGTGGCACGAAGACGGGCGTGCCGGGGCGGGCGAAGATGCAGTTGAGGAAAAGGTTGTGCTGAAGGATGTCCGGGAAGGGGCCGCCGTGGGCGGTTTCGTCCATGTCCCACTTGGTGGGGGCGACATCCATCGCGGTGCAGAGGTCGGCCGCGCCGGTGCCGACGCGGCCAAGCGAGCCGATGACGATGGCCGAAGGGCGCTCAACGCCGGTGGCGTCGAGTGTTTCGGCCAGATCCGCGAGCAGCGCGTCCTTGTCCGGGTAGGCGGTGACGGGCCCGCAGGTCTGGCCCTGTTGCTGCGCGGCCCAGGCGAAGAGGCTGACGGCGGCGCCGGCATAGCCCGCCCAGTAGCCGAAGGCGGCAACGCGGCGGCCCTGTTCATCCACCAGGTATTCCAAGTCGTAGAGCGTGCCGCCGCCTGCCTTGAAGCGGTCCAGCAGGCGGCGGCCGGAATGCTGGCCCTTGAAGGCGTGGCCGAACATGATGTGGCGGTGCGGCAGGGGTGTGCCGTCATCGGGCAGTTCCTTGAGGCCGAAGATGATGGCGTCGCGGGGCGCGTCGGGCCATGAGTTTTGCGGCACGATGGTGGCGCCCGCGTCGGCATAGCGGTCGGTGGGGATGATGCGGTCGGGGCTGTCCTCGACGCTGACCTCGATGCCCTGCGCGATGAGGATGGCGACGCCGTCGGGCGTGAGGCCCGTGCGGTCTTCGTTGTCGCGCTGTTCGGCGCGGAGCCAGAGATGGGTCATGCGAAGTCTTTCGTCAGCAGGCCGTAGTCGCGGATGGCAGCCGCCGAGGGGCGGGCGGCCATCATGGCGCGGTGGGCCTTGATCCTGGGGAAGCGGTCTACGTCGACCTTGTCCATTTCCAGCCAGCAGCAGATGGCGAAAAGCCAGGGGTCGGCGATGGTCATCTGCTCGCCCATGACGAAGGGGGCGAGGGCGCAGTTTTCCTCGATGAACGTGCAACTGTCGGCCATGGTCCGGGGCATCTTGGCCTTCATGTCAGCGAGCGCCGCGTCGCTGTCGGCCCAGCGGATGCCGCGGGGGCCGTGGGCGTGGTTCACGTGCATTGTCGCGGCGAGGTAATAGCAGACAGAGCGCATCTGCGCGGCCTGCCACGGGTCGGCGGGCACGAGGCCTTTGTCGGGCACCTGGGCGGCGATGAATTCGGCAATGGCGCCGGTTTCCGTCAGGATGCCTTGATCGGTGACCAGAGCCGGGACGCGGCCCTTGGGGTTGAGCGCGAGGTAGTCAGGCTTGGTCTGGTCGCCGTCGGCGAAGTTGAGGGCGACGGGGGTATGGTCCAGCCCGGCCTCTTGCAGAAGCAGGCCGGTGGCGACGGAGATGGTTCCGGGGGCGTAGTAGAATTTCATGCGCAGGGTCCTTCAGACATAGGTGCGGGCATGGGCCCGGTCGGGACGGTCGAGATGCGGTATGGCGTTGAAGCCCGCGACCATGAGCGTGTCGTGCACGTAGCTGAGGCGATGCATCGAGGCGTTGTTGATCTGGAGCATGACGCGGGCCATGGCGGTGTTGTCGAGGTCGAGCACGTGGCGCAGGGCCATGCCGATGACGCCGCCGGAGGTGACCAGCAGGGTACGGCCCGCGTCGGCGCATTGCTCGGTCAGCACTTCGGTGATGCGGGCGGCGAAATCGTCGAAGCTTTCGGGGACGCCGGGCAGGTCGCCGGTGGTCCAGAGGGTGATGACACGAGGCAGATGCGTGGCGAATTGCGACGGGTCGGTGGGCACCGGGATGGCGTGGGCGTCGAAGGCGGCCTGGGCGAGCGAGAAATAGCTGAGCTCGTTCAGGCGCGGATCCTGGGTGGTGACGGTGACGCCCATGTGGTGGGCGGTGTCGACCTGGCGTTGCAGGGTGCCGGTGAGGACGCGGTCAAAATGCGGGTTGGTGGCGGCGATATGCTCGCCCAGCCAGCGGGCCTGATCGGCGCCGAGGTCGGAAAGTTGGTCGTAGCCCGCTTCGTCGGTGGCGTGGCTGTTGGCCTGCCCGTGCCGCACAAGGATGAGTTCCGCCAAGGTGGATGCTTTCGTCGTTTCGGTTGGGGGCAACCTAGCGCCGGGGCGCGGGAGGGTGAAGGCCGTGGCGCGGAATATTTTGATGAGCGCATGGGGGTAGGGCGCGTGGGTTTTCACCCACCCTACGCGGTGGGTCCGTGCGTTACGCCGAGCCCCAGCTGACATCCCCCAGAAAGATGTAACCCGCGCCGTAGATCGTCTTGATCAGGCGGGGGTTCCTGGGGTCCTCGCGCAGCTTGGTGCGCAGGCGCGAGATGCGGACGTCCATGGCGCGGTCGAAGCTTTCGCCCGCTGCGCCGCCCAGGGCCTCTTGCATGGCCTGCCGCGAGATCAGGCGCTTGGGACGGTCGAGGAAAAGACGGAGGACTTCGCCTTCGGCGTGGGAAAAGGGGGTTTCCTGCCCGCTGTCGTCTTCCAGAACGTAGCGGTCGAAATGCGCGGTCCAGGGGCCGAAGCGGGCGGTGTCGCCGGTTTGCGAATTGGGCGCGTCGCGGCGCAGGCGGGCGCGGATGCGGGCCACGACCTCGGCCGGGTCGAAGGGCTTGATGATGTAGTCGTCCGCGCCCAGTTCAAGCCCCGTCACGCGGTCCTGCACCTCGGCCCGGCCCGATATGATGATGACCCGCGCGCCCTGTTCCAGTGCCAGGCGATGCACCAGGGTCAGCCCGTCGCGGTCGGGCAGGGACAGGTCGACGAGGCAGATATCGGGCGAGGTGGAGCGCAGCGCGGCCTCGAACTCGGTCGCGCGGGCGAAGGTGAGGGTGCGAAAGCCGGCCTCTTCCAGCGTTTGGGCCAGCATGGTGCGAATGGCCGGCTCGTCATCGAGGATGGTGACGAGGGGGGCGGTGTCGGTCATGGTGTCGCCCCGCCCGATAGCGCGGCGCGCAAGGCGCCGGGTTGGAACGGTTTGCGCAGCACGGGCGCGCGTTCAAGGGCCGCGGCGTGAAGCGGATCGGAGAGCGGTAGCGAGGTCATGAGCACCGCGGGCGGGTGCCGCGCCGGAAGGGCGTCGATGAGGTCGAGCCCGGTGGCCTCGCCTTCGAGGGTGATGTCGCTGAGGATGGCGGTGATCTCGGGCAGGCCGTTCAGAAGCGCCTGCGCCTCGGTCGCGCTTGTGGCCTCGATGACCTGGTGGCCGTCGGCGCGGAGCATGGCGCGGATGCTTTCGCGCAGGTCGGCGCTGTCCTCGACCAGAAGGACGAAGCCGGGGGTGTCCTCGGCGCTGACCTCGCGCAGGGGCAGGCGCAGGGTGACCTGGCCGCCGGTGTCGGTGTTGTCGATCATCACCCGCCCGCCGGCGAGCTTGGTCATGTTGTAGACCATGGTGAGGCCCAGCCCCGAGCCTTCGCCCCCCTTGGTGGTGAAGAACGGATCGAAGGCGTGGCTGCGGACGTGATCGGAAAACCCGGGGCCGGTGTCGGAGACGGCGACGTCGAGCCAGGTGTCCTGAACGGTGGTGACGGCAAGGGTGATGCGGCCCGGCGCGGCGTCCGCTTCGCCGATGGCATCGCGGGCGTTGAGCAGAAGGTTGATGAGCGAGTCCTGCAGCATGCCGGGATCGAGCAGGCAGGTGCGGGGCGCATTCTCGGCGGCTATGCTCAGCGTGATCGTTTCGGGCAGGACGGAGCGGGCGAGCGGTTCGAGATCGTGCAGGAAGGCGGGCAGGTCGGTGGCCACGGGGGTATGTTCGCGCGGGCCGGTCATGTCGGCAATGCGGTCGAGCAGGGTGCCGCCGCGCCGCGCCGCCCCAAGGGTGGCGGCGATGAGGTCCGTGGCCTCTTCGGGGAGGGACATGGATTGCAGGCGGGATTGCATGCCGAGGATGATGGTCAGCAGGTTCGAGAAATCATGCGCGAGGCCGGAGGTCAGTTGCGCAGCCATCTCGCGGCGGCGGTGCTGGCCCAATGCGGCGCGGGTTTGCGCCTCTTCGGTGATGTCCATGGACAGGATATAGACGCCGCCGGTGGCCGGATCGGGCGTGAGTGCCACGCGGATGCGGCGGGAACTGGGGGCGTGGGTGAATTCGAACACCGACGGCGCGCCGGCATAGGCGCGGTCGAGATGCGGGGCGATATTGGCGAAGGCCTCGTCCCCCAGCGCGTCGGCGGGGGCGAGACCAACCGGGTCGGCGGTGCTGCCCGGCATGATGAGCGACAGGCGGCGGTTGGAATAGGTATAGCGCCGGTCGGGGCCGAGATGGGCGATATGGGCGGGCACCATCTCGGTCGTCAGGCGCATGCGGGCCTCGGCCTCGGAGGCCTGGCGCTGGGCCTCTTCCAGCGCGGTGATGGTGGATTCAAGCTGTCGGTTGGCCGCCGCCAGGTCGTCGGAATAGGTGACGAGGCGGTCCGACAGTTCTTCGGACCGGGCGGCGAGAAGCGCCTCCTGCTGTTTGGCGCGGGAGATGTCGGTGTAGACGGTGACCCAGCCGCCCTGAGGCAAGGGAGAGCCCTCGACGCTGATGGTGCGGCCATTGGCGCGGGTGCGTTCCATGTAGTGCGGTTTGAACGCGCGGGCGGTTTCGACCCGGTCGGCGACGAAGCGGTCGACATCGGACACTTCGCCGTAGTCGCCGCGTTCGGCCAGAAAGCGGATGGTGTCCTCGAAGTGCGCGCCGGGTGTGACCAGCCGGTCGGGCAGGTCGAACATTTCCTGGAAGCGGCGGTTGCAGACGGCGAGGTCGAGATCGGCGTCGTAGATCGTCAGGGCCTGCTGGATGAGGTTGAGGCCTGCGGTGGTCATCTGCGTGGTGTCGCGCGGGCTCATGCGGGATGCTCCGTTGCCCAGGCGAGGGCGGTGTCGAGCTGGTCGTCGCCCCAGAAAAGCTCGTTGCCCACGGTGAAGCTGGGAGCGCCGAAGATGCCGCGGCGCATGGCCTCTTGGGTGGTGTCGTGCAAGCGGTGCTTGTTGGCGTCGGCCTGGGCCTTGTCGATCAGGTCGGGGGGAAGGTTGGCCGCCGAAAGGCAGGCGGCGATGACGTCGGTGTCGGCGATGTTCAGGCCTTCGGCGAACTGCATGAGGTAGACGTTCTGGCAAAAGGCGATGCCCTGGGCGTGTTCGAGCGCCAGTTGCGCGGTGCGGGCGGCGAGCACGCTGTGCTGGGGCATGGTGTCGGACCGCTTGAAGGTGAGGCCGCGGGCGGCGCAGCGACGTTCCATGTCACGCCACATGTAATTGCCCTTGGCGGCATAGATCCTGAACGGCGAAGTGTCCCAGCCCTGCGCGGCGAAGATCGGGCCGAGCAGGAAGGGGCGCCAGCGGACGGCGACCCCGGCCTCGGCCGCGCGGGCGGGCAGGCGCATGACGCTTAGATAGGAGTAGGTCGAGGCGAATTCGAACCAGAAATCCATCTGTGGTCGGGTCATCGTTGCGGTCCTCTTGCGAGAGGGGCAATCGACGGGGAAATTGCGGGTATGTCAAGAGTGGGGCTGCGTCGGGGCAAGAGATCCCGGATCAGGTCCGGGATGGCGGATGGTAAAGACCGGCGCGGCTTACGTGGCGTCTGTTACAATTCGTAAGGATTGCGCAAAGATCAGGAAAAAGTTGACGCTCAGCGTCGGCTGCGCACTCTATGGTGGATCAAGACTCGCCGCCGTGGGGCGCGGTCTGTTCGCGGGAGAGAGCGGACAAAGGGAGGACAAAATTTGGCACAGTCGTCGAGAGGCGCGGATGGGCTTTCGTCCATTCCGGCCCTTTTGCAGCGCAACGCCGCGCAGTTCGGAGCCAAACCCGCCTACCGGGAGAAGGAATACGGGATCTGGCAAAGCTGGACCTGGGCCGAGGCGGAGCAGGAGATCGAGGCGCTGGCGCTGGGGCTGTTGACGCTTGGCGTGAACAAGGGCGATTTCGTTGCCGTTATCGGGCGCAACCGGCCCTATTTCTACTGGTCGATGGTCGCCGCGCAATCGGTGGGCGCGATCCCGGTGCCAGTCTACCAGGACAGTGCCAGCGACGAGATGGCCTATGTTCTGGACCATTGCGGCGCGCGGTTCGCCATCGTCGAGGACCAGGAGCAGGTCGACAAGATCATCGATATCCAGGATGAGCTGCACCTGTTCGAACATATCATTTATGTCGATCCCCGCGGTCTGCGGAAATACGATCATCACAAGCTGCACCAGTATAGCCACGTGCAAGAGCAGGGACGCGCGGCGCGTGAGGAATTCATTGGCGATCTGAAGGCGCGGCGGGATGCCCTGGATTACGACAGCACCTGCGTGATGCTGTATACCTCGGGGACCACCGGAAAGCCGAAGGGCGTGGTGCTGTCCAACCGCAACATCATCGAGGCGTCGAAATCGTCTTCGGAGTTCGATCACCTGACGCGGAACGAGGAGGTGCTGGCCTATCTGCCGATGGCGTGGGTGGGGGATTTCATCTTTTCCATCGGGCAGGCCTATTGGTGCGGATTCTGCGTGAACTGCCCGGAGAGCCCGGACACGATGCAGGTGGACCTGCGCGAGATCGGGCCGACATATTACTTCGCGCCGCCGCGGGTGTTCGAGACGCAGCTCACGAACGTGATGATCCGGATGGAGGATGCCAGCCGGATGAAGCAATGGCTGTTCCATACCTTCATGGAGCACGCGCGCAAGGTGGGGCCGGCGATCCTGGACGGGAAGAGCGTCAGTGGATGGGATCGGCTGAAATACCGCCTCGGCGGGCTGCTGGTGTACGGGCCGTTGAAGGATACGCTGGGCTTTGGCCGGGTGCGCGTGGGCTATACTGCCGGCGAGGCGATCGGGCCGGAGATCTTCGATTTCTACCGCTCGCTGGGGATCAACCTGAAGCAGCTTTACGGCCAGACCGAGGCGTCGGTGTTCATCACGCTGCAGCCCGATGGCGAGGTCTACAGCGACACGGTGGGCGTGGCCGCGCCCGGGGTGGAGTTGAAGATCGCCGAGAGCGGCGAGGTTTTCTATCGCGGCGACGGGGTGTTCGAGGAATACTACAAGAATGCCGAGAGCACGGCGAGCACCAAGGATGCCGAGGGCTGGGTCGCGACGGGCGATGCCGGGTTCATCGACGACAAGACCGGGCATCTGAAGATCATCGACCGGGCCAAGGATGTTGGCAAGATGGCCGATGGCAGCCTGTTTGCCCCCAAATACGTGGAAAACAAGCTGAAATTTTATCCCAACATCCTCGAGGCCGTGGTGTTCGGCAATGGGCGGGAGCAGTGCACGGCCTTCATTAACATCGACCTCAATGCCGTGGGCAACTGGGCCGAGCGGAACAATATCGGCTATGCCTCCTACCAGGAGCTGGCGGGGCATCCGCGCGTGCTGGAGACGGTTAAGGAGCATGTGGAAGAGGTGAACCGGAGCTTGGCCGAGGATCCGATGCTGGCGCATTGCCAGGTGCATCGCTTCCTGGTGCTGCACAAGGAGCTGGATGCCGACGATGGCGAGATGACCCGGACGCGGAAGGTGCGGCGGGGCGTGATCTCGGAGAAGTTCGAGGAGTTGCTGGCGGCGCTTTATGACGGCTCGACGGAGAAGTTCACCACGACGGAAGTCACCTATGAGGATGGGCGCAAGGGCAGCATTTCGGCCACGCTGAAGATCGTGGATGCCGAGGTGGTGCCGGTGGCGCAGGAGAAGGTGGCGGCGGAATGACGGGACGACGCTCAGCTGCGCTTTCGCCCCGCCCGCCATCCCGTCTCGCGTTGGGAGAGTTTTGATGCTTGATCAGACCGAAGGTTACACCACCGAGGATGGCCGCAAGATTGGCGGCGTGGTGATGGAGATGAAGAACATCACGCTGCGGTTTGGCGGGGTGGTGGCGATCCAGGACATTTCGTTTGACGTGCGGGAGGGCGAGATCCGGGCGATCATCGGGCCCAATGGCGCGGGCAAATCCTCGATGCTGAACGTGATCTCGGGCTTCTACAATCCGCAGGAGGGCGAGGTCTGGTACAAGGGCGAAAAGCGCCCGCAGATGAAGCCTTACCAAGTGGCGCAGCAGGGGATTGCACGGACGTTCCAGAACATCGCCCTGTTCGAGGGGATGAGCGTGCTGGACAACGTGATGACGGGGCGCATTCGGCAGATGAAATCAGGGCTGTTTTCGCAGTCGTTTTGGAAGGGCAAGGCCGAGCGCGAGGAGGTGGAGAACCGGGCTTTCGTGGAGCGGATCATCGACTTTCTGGAGATCCAGCACATTCGCAAGACGCCGGTGGGGCGGCTGCCCTATGGGTTGAAGAAGCGGGTGGAGCTGGCGCGGGCGCTGGCGGCGGAGCCGTCGATCCTGCTGCTGGACGAGCCGATGGCGGGGATGAACGTCGAGGAGAAGGAGGACATGAGCCGCTTTGTCCTTGATGTGAATGACGAGTTCGGGACGACCATTGTGCTGATCGAGCATGACATGGGCGTGGTGATGGATCTCAGCGACCGTGTCGTGGTGATGGATTACGGCAAGAAGATCGGCGACGGCACGCCGGACGAGGTGCGCAGCAACCAGGCGGTGATCGACGCTTACCTGGGGGTGGCGCATGATTGAACGGTGGCGGTCCGGGCGGCCAAAAATTTTCGAAAATTTTTGTCAAATTTCTTCGAAGAAATTTGGCGCGGAGGTGAGAGATGCCTGATCAGTTGATTTTCGGGATGGAAGTGTTCCTGAACGGCCTTATGGCCGGGGTTCTGTATGCGCTTGTCGCGCTGGGCTTCGTGCTGATCTACAAGGCGTCGGGGATCTTCAATTACGCGCAAGGCGTGATGGCGCTGTTCGCGGCGCTGACGTTGGTGGGGATCATGGAAGGGCAGGTGCCGTTTTCGCACCTGATTAACGCGATCTTCGGCACGGAAATCCACCATTTCGGCTGGCACGTGCCGGCGCTGGCGGCGATCCTGCTGACCATGGTGGTGATGGTTGCGCTGGCCTGGGCGGTCAACACCTTCATCTTCAAGCACCTGGTGAACCAGGAGCCGATCATCCTGTTCATGGCGACGATTGGCCTTGCCTATTTCCTCGAAGGGTTCGGGGACATGATGTGGGGATCGGATATCAAGACGATGGATGTGGGCCTGCCGCAGGGGATCAACGAGGTGATCGACGAGACCACGGCGGGGTGGTTCGGATACGGCTTTTTCATCGACAACCTGGACATCGTGGCGACGGTGATCGCGGCCGCGCTGGTGTTCACGCTGATCGTGTTCGCGCAATACACCAAGCAGGGCCGCGCGATGCGGGCGGTGGCGGATGACCACCAGGCGGCGCTGTCGGTGGGCATTTCGTTGAACTTCATCTGGGTGATGGTGTGGTCACTGGCCGGGTTCGTCGCGCTGGTCGCGGGGATCATGTGGGGCACCAAGTCGGGCGTGCAGTTCTCGTTGTCGCTGATCGCGCTGAAGGCGTTGCCGGTGCTGATGCTGGGCGGCTTCACCTCGATCCCCGGGGCCATCGTGGGCGGTTTGCTGATCGGCGTCGGAGAGAAGCTGTTCGAATTCGCCATTGGCGCGCCCTACCTGGGCGGGGCGACGGAGATCTGGTTTGCCTATGTGCTGGCGCTGATCTTCCTGGTGTTCCGGCCGCAGGGCCTGTTCGGCGAGAAGATCATCGAGAGGGTGTGAGCCATGGGCCTTGAACAGAGCATAGACTGCCCGGATTGCGGCACGCCCATCGCAATAGAGACGCGGGCGCTGATGGAAGGGGCGTCGTTTGCCTGTGGCAATTGCGGCGCGGAGATTTCGATGGCGGGACGCGCCGGGGAAAGCTGGGGCGCGGCGCAGGCGAAGTTCGCGGCGCTGAAGGCGGATATGCTGAAGGCCGGGGAGGGCAAGACATGAGACAGGTGATCGCGATCTTGAACGTGGTCGCATGGTCGGGGTTCTGGGCCTTCGGGTACCTGGCGCTGACCTCGGGCGTGGATCAGAGCGGACAGATGGTGGTGGCCGCGATCCTGGCGGCGCTGGGCGGCGGCACGGGGATGCTGGCGTATTTCTGGCTGGTGCGGCACGCCGAGGAGACGGGCTATGCCCGGCCCGCGAACCGCGTGGCGAAGCGGGAGGATGACGATGCGGAACCGGTTTGAGCGGACCTGGGCATGTGACGTACCTGGAGGAGAGATCTGATGTTTTATCGTGAGGCGGGCGACTTCAAGACGTCCTACGTGGCGGACAGCCAGACCTTTCCGATCAAGTTCGACAGGTTCCGCTATTACGCGGTCTTGCTGGTGGCGTTTGCCGTCGTGCCCTTCGTGATCAACGACTATTGGGTGAACGCGGTCTTCCTGCCGTTCCTGATCTATTCGATCGCCGCGATCGGGCTGAACATACTTGTGGGCTATTGCGGGCAGGTGAGCCTGGGGACCGGGGGGTTCATGGCCGTGGGGGCCTATGCCTGTTACAAGCTGATGACCGGGTTTCCCGAGGTGAGCATTTTTGTCCACGTGATCATCTCGGGCGGAATCACGGCGGGGGTCTGCGTGCTCTTTGGCCTGCCGAGCCTGCGGATCAAGGGGTTCTACCTGGCGGTGGCGACGCTGGCGGCGCAATTCTTTCTCGTGTGGCTCTTCAACCGGGTGGGGTGGTTCTACAATTACTCGGCCTCGGGGCAGATCAACGCGCCGGAGCGGACGGTGCTGGGCGTGCCCATCACGGGGGCCGAGACCGCGCCCTGGGCCGCGTACCTGTTCTGCCTGGTGTTCACCGTGGTTTGTGCGCTCGTGGCGCGGAACCTGACGCGGGGTATGCAGGGGCGGCAGTGGATGGCGATCCGGGACATGGACATCGCTGCCGAGATCATCGGGGTCAATCCGCTGAAGGCCAAGCTGAGCGCTTTTGCCGTGTCGGGCTTTTTCGTCGGGATTGCGGGAGCGCTGTTCTTTGCCGTCTACCTTGGCGCCGTGGAAGTGGGTGAGGTCTTTGGCATCAACAAGTCGTTCCTCGTGCTGTTCATGGTCATCATCGGCGGGCTGGGCTCGATCTTCGGCTCCTTCGCCGGGGCGGCGTTCCTGGTGCTGTTGCCGGTGCTGTTGAAGAACGTGCTGGTGGGCGGCCTGGGCTGGCCCACGGACCTGGCGGCGCATTTCGAGTTCATCATCGTGGGCGGGCTGATCGTGATATTCCTGGTGGCCGAGCCGCACGGGCTGGCGCAGCTGTGGCGGGTGGCCAAGGAGAAATTGAGACTATGGCCCTTCCCGCATTAGGGGGCGGCATGGCGGGATGAAATCCCGCCCTACGAGTTGGGCGAGGAAAACGCCCATGACGAGACATCGGACATACCAAGGGAGGATCAAACCGATGAAACAGAAACTGCTGACAGCGATTGCGGCTGTGGCGATGGTGGCCAGCCCCGCGCTTGCGGAGCTGACCATCGTCGATACCAGCTATCGCACCGGGCCTTATGCTGCGAACGGCATTCCGTTCTCGGATGGCTACCAGGATTATTTCACCCTGCTGAACGAGCGTGACGGCGGCATCGGCGGCGAGATGATCAACCTGATCGAATGCGAGACCGGGTACAACACCGAGAAGGGTGTGGAGTGCTACGAGGCGACCAAGGGCGAAGGCGCGCTGGTGTATCAGCCGCTGTCCACCGGCATCACCTATCAGCTGATCCCGAAGGCGACCGCCGACGGTATCCCGCTTCACACGATGGGCTATGGCCGCACCAGCGCCAAGGCCGGGGAGGTGTTCAAGTGGGTGTTCAACTATCCCGCCAACTACTGGGACGGCGCGTCGCTGGCGATCACGCACCTGTCGGAGCAGAATGACGGCGACCTGAGCGGCAAGAAAGTGGCGCTCGTGTATCACAACTCCGCCTATGGCAAGGAGCCGATCCGGACGCTGGAGAAGCTGGCGGAGAAGCATGGTTACGAGCTGATGCTGCTGCCGGTGGATCATCCGGGCCAGGAGCAGAAGTCGCAGTGGTTGCAGGTGCGCCAGCAGCGCCCGGACTACGTGATCATGTGGGGCTGGGGCGTGATGAACCAGGTCGCGATCCAGGAAGCCGTGAACATCCGGTTCCCGATGGAGAACTTCATCGGTATCTGGTGGTCCGGCTCGGAGAACGACGTGAAATCCGCCGGGGCCGGGGCCGATGGATACAAGGCGCTGACCTTCCACAACCTCGGGTCCGATTACCCGATCTACGACGATATCCAGACGCATGTCGTGGATACCGGCAACGCCGCCGGTGCGGGCGACCAGATCGGCTCGGTTCTTTATAACCGGGGCATGTATGCCGCGATGCTGGCCGCCGAGGCGATCAAGACCGCGCAGGAGATGCATGGCACCGCCGCGATCAATGCTGCCCAGATGCGCGACGGCATGGAGAACCTGGAAATGACCGAAGAGAAGATGGCCGCGCTTGGCCTTCCGAACTTTGGCCCCGAGTTCAAGGTGTCGTGCGAGAACCATGGCGGCAACGGCTTTGGCGCCGTGTCGCAGTGGAACGCGGAGGCCGGCGAGTTCGACCTGATCACCGAGTACTACCAGTCGGACCAGGAGATCATCCAACCGCTGGTGGAAGAGGACTCGGCCGCCTTTGCCGAGGAGAACGGCATCGAGCCGGGGTGCTGATCTGACGCTATTTCCCCGGCCGCTGCACAGGGTGGCGGCCGGGGGATTTCGAGTATTTGAAGAACAGTGAAAGCCGGGGGCGCGCCTGTGCCCCGGGATGAGCGCGGGAGAGTTGAGCCATGGCCGAGGCCGCCGTCGAGACGCAGGAAAACCTGCTTGAGGTGAACAATATCGAGGTGATCTACAATCACGTGATCCTCGTGCTGAAGGGTGTGAGCCTGAGCGTGCCGAAGGGCGGGATCACGGCGCTTCTGGGCGGCAACGGGGCTGGCAAGACCACGACGCTGAAGGCGATTTCCAACCTATTGAAGTCCGAGCGGGGTGAAGTCACCAAGGGCAACATCCGGTACCGTGGCGAGCGGGTGCAGGACCTTGTGCCGTCGGAGCTGGTGAAGAAGGGCGTGATCCAGGTGATGGAGGGGCGGCATTGCTTCGAGCACCTGACGGTGGAGGAGAACCTGCTGACCGGGGCCTATACACGCGGGTCGAGCAAGGGGGAGATCGAGAAGGATCTGGACCTTGTGTACGAATATTTTCCGCGCCTGAAGGAGCGGCGACGGAGCCAGGCGGGATACACGTCCGGCGGCGAGCAGCAGATGTGCGCGATCGGGCGCGCGCTGATGTCGCGGCCCGAGACGATCCTGCTGGACGAGCCCAGCATGGGGCTGGCGCCGCAGCTGGTGGAGCAGATTTTCGGGATCGTGAAGTCGCTGAACGAGGAGGAGGGCTATACCTTCCTGCTGGCGGAGCAGAACACCAACGTGGCGCTGCGGTTCGCGCAGTATGGATACATCCTGGAAAGTGGGCGCGTGGTGATGGACGGGCCAGCGAAGGAGCTTCGCGAGAACCCGGATGTGAAGGAATTCTACCTCGGGATGTCGGACGAGGGGCGCAAGTCTTTTCGCGACGTGCGCAGCTATCGCCGCCGCAAGCGGTGGCTTTCATGAGCGACAGTGTCTGGTTCTTCGCCTACCCGGAACCGACGCCGCCGAACGCTGGCGCCTTGCTTGACGGCACGATTGCCGACTTGGTTGGGCAGGGTATCATACGACAGGACCGGGAACCGGAGGCCATTCTTGGTGCGCCGAGAGGGCCGGTGCATCGACCGGCGCCGGCGGGCGTTGCCCTTGCGGGGCGTTTCGGATCGTTTTCTGAACTGCTGACCAACGGTGCGGAGTTCTGCCCGTCGCTGATCTTCAACTTCGGTCCGTTGAACACGGACACGCTTGAATGTCGTCGGTGCAAGGTGTCGATCTCGAACGAGGACCCCGAGGCCTTTGACGATCAGATTAACGAGATCGGAGATGCGGTGGCCGATGCCGATTTTTCGGACACGGCTGTCACGTGCATAACCTGCGGGGCCGAGACATCGGTGAATGATTGGGCGTCCGAGGGGGGCTTTATCATTGCCGGGTTCGGCGTGGGCTTGTGGAACTGGCCCTATGGCACGCCGTTGATGGAGGCGGTCAGGGACAGCCTGGAGCGGACGGTCGGGCGGCCCGGCCTTTCCGCGGACGGCTACCGGATATGAGCGCGGTGGGGCGCATGCCGAATTGGGCGCAGGGCCATGATTGGTCCGGTTCAGGTGTCTTTCGTCAGTTCCGCCCGCATCTCTTCGATCAGGGCCAGAGCCTCGGTGCGGGTGTTGCGGATGTTGGGGCGGAAGCCCTGGGATTCGGCGCGCAGGCGGATGTCTTCCTCGGTTTCCGACCCGGCGGCGTAGCGGGCCGAGCCGAGCGAGGCGGCCTCGTTCAGCCGCTTGCCGCGATGGGCGTATTGCACCCAGGCGGCGGGCAGGATCTCGCAGCCGTTGAGATTGACGAGGAAGAACCAGCGGCGGTCGGTGGCGCGGATGCGCTCCTCGATGTGGTCGTAGAAATCGTTGACGTCGCGGCTGTGGTGAAACGTGAAATGCGAGAAGTCCACGTCCATGATGACGGTCTCGGGATCGAACCGGATGCGGCGGACGAAATCGGCGGTGGTGTAGGTCGGGTCGTGCGTGACGCGGGCGCGCCGCGTGCTGGGCATCTCGGCGATGCGGGCGATGGCGGCGGTGCGGTCGGAGAAGAGGTTGGGATCGAACGCCTCGGTGTTGGCGGCGCGGAGGATCTGGCGCTTGGTTTCCTCGGACGCGTCGAAGCGGACCGAGCCCATGGAATGCGCCAGGTTGAGCGCGCGGCCCCGGCGGGAATAGGCCGTCCAGGCGGCGGGGTCGATACGGGTGCCATTGAGGTTCACGAGGAAGAACCACTTTTCCTCGCCGGTGGCGGCGATGCGCGCCTCGAGCCGGTCGTAGAAGGCGTTGACGGTGGCGCTGTCGGGGAAGTGGACGTCTCTGAAGTCGACCTCCATGATCTGCAGGTCGTCGTGAAATGTGATGCGCGCATCCAGCGCGGCGCGTTCGAGAGCGGGCGCGGTATCGGTGTCGGTCATGGTAGCAATCTCTTGTATCTGTCAGGCAAAAATTTCGTATACAATAGTATGCAATGAGTAACACGACGGTGCATGTCCGACCATCGGGCAGGCTGTCGCGAGATCAACGGCCGATGGAGGGCCAGCACATGAGCCAGTATTTCGATGATCTTGAAGCGCGCAAGTCCGCGGACCGCGCATCGGCCATTGCTCGCGCATTGGGCGAGCAGATCGAACGGGCGCAGGGGCTTGCGGGCTATGGCGATACGCTGGCGGGGGTCGCGCCGGGGGGTATCAAGAGCGTGGCTGACCTTGCCCGCTTGCCGGTGCTGCGCAAGGCGGACCTGGGGCAGGCGCAGAAGGCTGCGCCGCCGTTTGGCGGGCTGACGGTGGGCACGGCCTCGGGTTTTGCGCATGTGTTCCAGAGCCCCGGGCCGATTTACGAGCCGGGCGGCGCGGGGAATGACTGGTGGCGGATGGGGCGGTTTCTTCATGCCTGCGGCATCGGCGCGGGGGATATCGTGCAGAACTGTTTCGGCTATCACCTGACGCCCGCCGGCATGATGTTCGAGAACGGGGCACGGGCCGTCGGGGCGACGGTGCTGCCCGCCGGGACCGGGCAGACCGAGCTGCAGGTGCAGGCGGCGCATGACATCGGGACGACCGCCTATGCCGGGACGCCGGATTACCTGAAGGTGATCCTGGACAAGGCGGACGAGATGGGGCTGAACCTGCGCATCACCAAGGCCGCCGTGGGGGGCGGGGCGCTGTTTCCGTCGCTGCGGAAGGAATATGCGGATCGGGGCATTCAGTGCCTGCAATGCTATGCCACCGCCGATCTGGGCAACATCGCCTATGAAAGCCCGGCGCAGGAGGGGATGATCGTGGACGAGGGCGTTATCGTGGAGATCGTGACGCCCGGCACGGGCGATCCGGTGAAGCCCGGCGAAGTGGGAGAGGTCGTGGTGACCACGCTGAACCCGGACTATCCGCTGATCCGCTTTGCCACCGGCGACCTGAGCGCGGTGCTGGAGGGGGAAAGCCCCTGTGGGCGGACCAACATGCGGATCAAGGGCTGGATGGGGCGCGCCGACCAGACCACCAAGATCAAGGGCATGTTCGTGCGGCCCGAACAGGTGGCCGCGCTGGTGGCCAAGCATTCAGAGATTGCGCGCGCCCGGGTAGTGGCCAGCCGCGAAGGCGAGATGGACGTGATGACCGTGCAGATCGAGGCCGATGGCGGCGCGCCCGAGGCCTATGCGGCGACGGTGAGCGACGTGCTGAAGCTGAAGGGCAAGATCGAGGTCGTGGCCCGGGGCAGCCTGCCCAACGATGGCAAGGTGATCGAGGATTTGCGCAGCTACGAGTGACGGCGCCGCCTTTGGATAGGGCGCGGAAAGTGCGCTTGAGGTTAAGGCGGTGTTTAGGGAAACGCGCACTCGCTGCAGGTCGGCCGCGTCGTTCAAAATGCAATGCACCTTGGCGATGTAACGCGCCAGGTTGGCCTCGGAGGGCGGGTGTCCAAGGGTCGGGCTTGCACCGAACGCGGATCAGCCCGACGTGCCTTGCCGACCTTCGAGGCGACCTGTCCTGGCAGCTCCAGCTACGCGACGGCGCGCGCTTCCAGATCCAGGCGCATGGTTGCCATGCCGTGCCGGCGGGACAGTTCCTCGTAGCCGGCCGAGAGATAGGCGTTGAACGCCGGAGCGTTGTCGGTTTCCACTTTCAAGGTCAGAACCAATGCGCCGAGGTCCTCGGCCGCCTGCTCGACGAGCTTGGCCAATTCCGCGCCGGACCCGCCGCGCACCTCTTCGGAGAGGTAGACGTAGGTCAGGTGCCGCACTTCCGGTCCGATCCCTTCGCGCAACGCGAAGAATCCGATGTCCCGTTCTGAAGTATCCTGAAGGTAAAAGGACACATCCGTGGACTCTCCCAGCCAATTGCGATGCCATTCCATCTCGTCGAAGGGCACTTTTGCATTGGGGTTGAGCAGGGGGATATCCGCATTCGGCAGCATATCTGCCAACGGGGCCAAATCGCGGTCGTGGTTGCGACGCAGTGTGAGTGTCATGGGTCCTTCCTTCGGCTGGTCTCGGCGCGAATGCACCGGAATGTCTCTATGAAGGCGTGCGCCTGACATATAAGCCCCGCCCGCGTCAACCGGGGGAGCGGATCGCGGCACCTACCTGCAGCCTTGGCTGGTGAAGGCGAAGGGAGGGGGCAACTTCGCGAGCCGGTATTATCTTGTCCTGCTGTTCTCCAACGATCCGGACGGCGCGAAATCCGCGCCGCCGGTCTTTACATTCTGATCAAATTCCGGGCAGCTAGGCGCATGAATGCGCATCTCAAGGGGCTGCTGCTGACCACGCTGGGCGTGTTGTTCGTAGTGCCCGACTCTCTTTTCGTGCGGCTGATCGAGGCAGAGCCGCTGGTCGTGGCCTTCTGGCGCGGGATCACCGCGGGGGTTTTCATCCTGGTGGGCGTGCTGGCCTTCATGCCGCGCGGGTCGACCCGTGCCGCGCTCAGCACCGGCTGGCCGGGCGTCATCTACATCGTGCTGATGGGCTCGACCGCGCCGGGATTCGTGCTGGCCGTGACGCAGACCAGCGTGGCGAACGTGGTCTTCATCTTTGCCTCGATGCCGGTTTTCGCGGCGATCTTCGGCAAGGTTTTCCTGGGTGAAGGGATCAGCAAGCGCATGGTGCTGACCATGCTGGGGGTTTTCGTGGGCCTGGCGATCATCGCCTATGGCTCGGGCGAGAACGAGATTGCCAGCTGGAAGGGCGACGTCTGGGCCGTCATCGTCTGCGCCTCTTACGCGGGGGCGCTGACGGCGGTGCGGCAGTTGAAGGATGTCTCGATGATCCCGGCCATTCCGGTAGCCTATATCGGGGCGGGGCTGGTGGTGCTGCCCTTCGTGTCGCCGTGGGTGCCGGTCGCGGCGCAATGGCATTTGTTTGCGCTGCACGGGGGCTTCATCGCGGTCGCCACGTGCTTTCTCACGTTGGGGCCGCGCTATATCAGCTCGGCGGAGGTGTCGCTGCTGATCTTGCTGGAATCGGTGCTGGCGCCGCTGCTGGTCTGGGCCGTGGTGGGCGAGGACCCGGGGCGCTGGGCCATCGTCGGCGGCGCCGTGGTGATCGGGGCGCTGCTGGTGTCGAACATGGTGGCGCTGCGGCGGCGGCGATGAGCGGCGCGGAGGATGACCCGGGTGGTGAGGCACCCTGCTTCGCGCAGGACGTCGTGGGCGGCCATGTCGTGGATGCGCAAACGCGGGCCGACGTGGCGCAGTTTCGCAAGAGCGATCGCGCCCGGCTTTATGCCCTGCGCAAGGAGTTGTCGCAGGACGAGCTGGCCCGGCAGGCGGCGGCCGTGATGGCGACGCTTGACCGCGTTCTGGAGGATGTGGCGGGCAAGGCGGTTGCCGGGTACTGGCCGATCCGTGGCGAGTTGGACCTGCGGTCGTGGTTCGGCCGGGCAGGCGCGGCGGGGGCGCAGGTGGCGCTGCCGGTGGTGGTGGAAAAGGGCCGCGCGGTTCAGTTTCATCTTTGGCAGCCCGGCGCGAAGATGACGCGCGGCATCTGGAACATTCCGGTTCCCGCCGAGGCGCGCCCGGTCGCGCCCGAAATCGTCATCGTGCCGCTGCTGGGGGTCGATGATGGCTGTTACCGGCTGGGCAATGGCGGCGGGTATTACGACATGACGCTGGCCGCGCTGACGCCGCGGCCAAGGGTGATCGGGGTGGGACATGATTTCTGCCCCGTCCAGACGATCTTTCCGCAGCCCTGGGACGTGCCGATGGACGAGGTGATCCTGGGCGACGGGTCGCATGTGCGCCGGGGTGAATGACCGCTGCAAGCGTGGTTCCCGTGGCCGGTGCCGGGCATTCGAGTATTTTGAGCAAGAAAAAGTCCGGGCGCGCGTCCCATGAAACGAAAAGGTTTCTTCCAGTGTTGGACTTGTAACACCATGGAAGGACATGCGTATGCCCGACGATCTGCACTTCAATGGCAACACTGGCCTTCAATCGACAATCCGGGGCCTGCATGGAACGCCCGTCGCGCCTCTGCCCTTCCTGAAAGGTGTCGTGGTGCGATCCTTTGTGCTGGAGCGACCGCAAGGCCACGTTATCCTTTACAATTCACCGGGCATCGACGCGGCGGCGACGGATATCCGCGCCCTTGGCCCGATCGAACGGTTGCTGCTGAACCACCAGCACGAAGCGATGTTCGGCGCTCCGGATCTGGAGGCCCCGGCCTATGTCCACGCAGAGGATGAAGGCCGGACCGATATGCCACTTGCAGGCACCTTTTCCGACCGGCAGAGGCTCGGTGACGATCTTGAAATCATCCCGACCCCCGGTCACACGCCCGGCACCACGGCATTTCTCTGGGACAGTGGCGACCTACGTCTGCTGTTCCCGGGAGATTCGATCTGGGTGCAGGGCGGTGAATGGAAGGCCGTGCTGCTGGGCGACAGCGACCGCGCGGCCTATATCGCAAGCCTCTCGCTGCTGATGGATGTGACGTTCGACGTGCTGGTGCCTTGGGGTGTCGAGGAGGGGGAGCCCTATGGATACGGAGTCTCCCCCAAACAGGCGCGAAGCCATCTCGACGCGATACGACGACGCCTTGAACGCGGTGAAAACGCCTGATTGAAACCGGGAGTGCAAGCGTATGCGTTGGGCTTGAAGCTGGCTGTGAGGTCGCGCTGCTTTTTCTTGCCGTAAATACTCTGAATCCGGCGCCCGAGCCGGGCGCCGTCAGAAATCGACCGTCACGCCGGGCAGGTTCAGGGCCTTGACCAGGTCACGCAGTTCCTGACGGGCGGCGACGTTGGAGATGTTGAGCCCCTTCACGCCGATATCCTTGAGGTCCAGGAGGGTCAGGCCGCGCGGGAAAAGCTCGCGGAAAATGACGCGTTCGTTGAAGCCGGGGGCGGTGCGAAATCCGATGCGCTTGGCGAGGTTTTCCAGCGCCGCGCCCATCTTTTCCTTGTTCACCATCTGCTGCGCACCGAGGCGGTTGCGCACGACGATCCAGTCGATCGGTTTCAGACCCGCCTGCGCGCGCAGCTGCCGCGCGTTCCAGACCATCTCGGAATAGACCGAGGGGCCGAGGATCTTCAGCCCGTCGGTGTCGACATGGGCGAGGAGGTCGAAATCGACGAAGCTGTCGTTCAGCGGCGTGATCAGGGTATCGGCAAGCGAGTGTGCCACCTGGCTGAGCCGTGTGTGCGAGCCGGGGCAGTCGATGATGATGAAGTCGCTGTCGGGTTCGAGTTGCGCCACCGCCGCCGAGAGCCGGCGGTCATAGACGTTCTCGCCGGGTTTCAGCTTGTCGGCGTCGACCTCGGGCAGGTCGTGGTAATGCGGGCCGGGCAGCTCGAGTCCGGCTTTTTCGAGATAGGCCGTGCGGTTGTGAGCGTAGCGCCCAAAGGTCTTTTGCCGCAGGTCAAGGTCGAGCGCGCTGACGTTGTACCCCATCCGGGCGAGGGCCGTGGCCACATGCATCGAGACGGTTGATTTGCCCGCCCCGCCCTTTTCGTTTCCGACGACGATTATATGTGCCATGCCCGTGCCCCTTTGCCCCGCTTTTTGACCCGGCGAACTGCCTTGCAGGTTTGGACGCTACTTTATGGTGTATGGCCGGCCGGTTGAAGCCGGTTTGAGACGATCGCGCCGAAATATTGCATTTGCGCCATGCCGGGGCCCCAAACGAAAAACGCCGCCCCGGGTGGAGCGGCGTTTCGATGTCGCGGACGCGGGTGGCTTAGAAGCCGAGGCCGGCGTACTTGTTCTTGAACTTCGACACGCGGCCGCCGGAATCCATCAGGCGGGTGCCGCCGCCGGTCCAGGCGGGGTGCACTGAGGGGTCGACGTCGAGCGACAGGGTGTCGCCTTCGCTGCCCCAGGTCGAGCGCATCTGGACGACGGTGCCGTCGGTCATCTTCACGTCGATGAAGTGATAATCGGGGTGCAGATCTTTTTTCATCTGGTCCGCTCCTTACGCGTTTGCGCCCGACTTGGGCTTGTAGGTGGTGTCTTCTGCGATCCGGGCCGACTTGCCGCGGCGCTGGCGCAGGTAATAGAGCTTGGCGCGGCGGACGCGGCCACGGCGCACGACTTCGATGCTGTCGATGTTGGTCGAGTAGAGCGGGAACACCCGTTCCACGCCTTCACCGAAGGAAATCTTGCGAATGGTGAACGAGCCGGCGATGCCTTCGCCGTTCTTGCGGCTGATGCAGACGCCTTCGAAGTTCTGCACCCGGCTACGTGTGCCTTCGGTCACCTTGAAGCCGACGCGCACGGTGTCGCCGGCTTTGAAGTCGGGGATGGTTTTCCCCAGTTCGGCGATTTGTTCCGCCTCGATTTCAGCGATCAGGTCCATCTGATCCACTCCTATGTTGCTTGCGGTTGTCCCGCAAAGGTGATGCGCGGCCTTGAGAGCTCCTGGTCTTCTATCGGGTCCACTTGGAAGTGCCCGCCGGAGGTCAGGTCGTCATGTCTTTTGTCTCTGCGCTGTGTGCCGGGCGGGTGGGAGCCGAAGAAAGCGGGCCCTTGTGCCAAACAAACAGGTCCGGACGACTCAAAAGAGCCCCGGACGGGCGGTGTATAGGGGGAAACGGAGTGTCGATCAAGAGTAGTGTTGCGCGCGGGGCGGGACCGTTCTCTGCGCAGAAAACGCGATAGAAAATACGTATTTTCTGTCGCGGAATTTGCGCAAATTCCGCTGGCGCGAGGGTCAGTCGTTGCGCTTGGGAAAGTTGGCCCAAAGGTCAGGGCGTCGTCCTTTCGTCGTTTCCTCGGACATGGCGCGCCGCCACTTGGCGATTTCGCCGTGGTGGCCGGACATGAGCACATCCGGGATCTTGCGGCCCTGCCATTCGGCGGGGCGGGTATATTGGGGGTGTTCGAGCAGGCCGTCGGAGAAGCTTTCTTCCTCGGTCGAGCTTTCATTGCCCAGCACGCCGGGCAGAAGGCGGACGGTCGCGTCGATCATCGCCTGCGCGGCGAGGTCGCCGCCGGTGAGGACGAAATCGCCGAGCGAGACCTCTTGAATGTCGTAGTGGTCGATGACGCGCTGGTCGAGCCCTTCGAAACGGCCGCAGATCATGGTCACGCCTGGGCGGGTGGCCCAGTCGCGGGCCATCGCTTGCGTGAAGGGCGTACCGCGCGGGCTGAGATAGACCAGCGGCGCGCCTTTGGGCGCCCGGGGCAGGGCGTGGTCGAGGGCGCGGCCCATCACGTCGGCCCGCAGCACCATGCCGGCGCCGCCGCCGGCGGGCGTGTCGTCGACATTGCGGTGCTTGCCGATCCCGAACTGGCGCAGGTCGATGGCGTCGAGTTGCCAGAGGCCGTCCTTCAGCGCCTTGCCGGTGAGGCTGTGCCCCAGGATGCCGGGGAACGCGTCGGGCAGCAGGGTGATGACCTGCGCCGACCACGCGCGGGCGAGGCGTTCGGGGCCGTCCATCAGGCTGCGCGGTTTGAGCGACGCGGTGATCGACTTGCGGCCGTGGGATTTCGAGGCGGTGTCGGACATGGGGCTATGTGCGGTGCAAACCCGGGCCGCGTCAAGCGGGCGTGGTCCGCGTCTGGCGCGTGGCACCGGCGGCGCGGTAGCGTTTGAGCACGGCGCGCTTGGCCTCGGACAGCTCGGCGTCGGACAGCGCGGAGCGATTGAGCGCCAGCAGTTCCTCGGCGGCACCGTCGGGCTGGACGTTATGGGCGGGCAGGGGCGCGAGGCCGTCGCGGGGCACGTCGAGATGGTCGAGCGCCACGCCGAGCGGGCCGAGCGGATCGGTGCCGCACTCTTCGATCGGCGCGTCGAGCACGGTGGCGCGGTGGCGGACACGTTCGTCGACGCTGTCGACGATGGTGTCGAGGGCGGCGGCGCTGGAGAGGTGGGTGCGGTAGGTCTCGAAATCCTCGGTCACGCGCAGGGCGCGCAAGTTCTGCCACCAGACGCTGCGCTGCCAGTCGCGGGGCGCGCGCGTGGTGAACAGCACGCCGATCGGGGCTTCGGGGCCGAAATGAGCGGCGAGCACGGCGGTGGCGACATTCATGAGCGGCGCCGCGGCGGCGTAGCTGGTGACGCCGTGATTGCCGGGGATGTAGCCGCAGAGATCCTCGGAGGTGATCATCAGCGCACGGGGCTCGTCCGGGTCGGTGTCACGGATCGTGGCGGTGAAGGCTTCGGCAAAGCGGCGCAGGTCGGACTGGTCCCGGTAGGCCGAGAAGCGTTTGGCCATGCGCGTGGCCTCGATGAGGTCATGGGTGAAGATCAGCCGCAGGTGGGGGCGCAGGGCGCGCTGCACTTGCGCCGCGCCGCGTTGCAGGG
The DNA here is from genome assembly GCF_002917925.1 of Roseovarius confluentis. Lineage (GTDB taxonomy): Bacteria > Pseudomonadota > Alphaproteobacteria > Rhodobacterales > Rhodobacteraceae > Roseovarius > Roseovarius confluentis. The sequence continues at coordinate 418,565 of NZ_PPFE01000003.1, forward strand.
AGGACGTGCCTGTCTTGTGAAAGCCCGGATGCAGCAGGATGCGCGGCATGCTCAGAAGAGCCCCTCGGGCGGGTCGGCGATGATGCGGCCTGAGGCGAGATCGACGGTGGGCACGGCCTCGAGCGTGAAGGGCAGCAGGACGGTGGACTTGAGCCCCGGCCCGTGGATTTCGAGGATGTCCGACGCGCCGTGGTTCAGGACCGACTTGACCCGGCCCAGCGACGCGCCGCCGGTGTCGAAGACTTCCAGCCCGATGAGGTCGGCGTGGTAGTATTCGTCGTCCGGCAGGTTGGGCAGGCGGTCGCGGTCCACGAACAGGCGCAGGCCGCGCAGGGCTTCGGCCTGTTCCTTGGTGGCGACGCCGGAGAGGCGGGCGATCAGGGCCCCCTTGGTGGTCTGGCCGGTGAGGGTGATGGTGAAGCTTTGTGCGCCATCCTCGGAGGTGACGGGGCCATAGGTGGCGATATCCTCGGGCGTGGCGGTGAAGGATTTCAGCCGCAACTCGCCCCGGACGCCGAATGCGCCGGCGACGGCGCCTATGCAGATACGGTCGGTCATTGCAGGCCCTCCGTGACCAGACATAGCCCGTCGATGGACAGGCCACCCCGTGCCGTGCAGGCCTCGGACACGTTGTGGCGTTCAAAGAAGACGCCCGCGACGAAGGTCAGCGAACTGAGAACGACAAGGCGAATGAGGCCGAACATTTGGGATGTCCCGAAAGCGAAAGCGTTGCGTGCCGCCCCGGGCGACGGTCGCGGGGGCGGCACGGTTTTCTTTGCGCCGAAAGCGGCGGGCGGATCAGCTTTCGCTGGTTTCTTCCGCGGCGGCCTCTTCAGCCGGGGCTTCCTCGGCCGGAGCGTTGGCGGCTTCAGCCGCTTCGGCGGCCTTGGCGGCTTTCTCTTCGGCGCGCTCTTTGGCTTTCTGGCCCGGCTCGGCCTTCTTCATGTTGGCGCGCTCTTTCTTTTCCAGCACGCCGGCGGCTTCGAGGAAGCGCGAGACGCGGTCGGAGGGTTGTGCGCCGTGGTCCAGCCAGTGCTGCACGCGCTCCATGTTCATCTTGACGCGGTCTTCGCTGTCCTTGGGCAGAAGCGGGTTGTAGGTGCCCAGCTTCTCGATGAAGCGGCCGTCGCGCGGCATGCGGCTGTCGGCGGCGACAATCGAATAATGGGGGCGTTTCTTGCTGCCACCACGGGCAAGGCGGATTTTCATGGCCATTGGTGTTTCTCCTTTAGTATGGCGTTTGTTTGGTGGGGTGGAACCCCACCCTACGGTTGGTCTGGCGGGAGGACCCCGCGTCAGGTCTGGTGTTGCTTATGGTGCTGAATGACTTCAGCGATGATGAAGTTGAGGAATTTCTTGGCGAATTCCGGGTCGAGGTCGGCGCGGTGCGCCAGGTCTTCGAGCCGCGCGATCTGGGCCGCCTCGCGGGCGGGATCGGACGGGGGAAGGTCGTGTTCGGCCTTGAGCGCACCCACGGCCTGGGTGTGCTTGAACCGCTCGCCCAAGGTGTAGACGAGGATGGCATCGAGACGGTCGATGCTTTCGCGGTGCCCTTTCAGAAGGGCCGCGGCGCGGTTGGTCGTTGCATCAGTCAATGGGCATCCCCTTCGGTTTGAAGAGCGGGTCGCGGTAATGGCCGATTTCCAGCTCGATCCCGTCGCGGATCTGGCCGGATTTCAGGGTGGCGGGCGACGGGTGACGGTAGACCGCGTCGGAGCCGTCAATGCTGGGGGCCGCGTGGTCCTTGGTGCAGCCCAGCCGTTCGGCAAGGCGGATGGAATCGAGGTTCTTGGGGTCGATATAGCTGACCGCGCTGTCCCAGCCGGCGGTGGTGAAGAGGTGATCCCTGACCTTGTGCGTGGCTTCGAGCGCGTAGCCCTTGCCGGCCTTGTCGGGCCAGATGATCCAGGCGATTTCACGTTCCGGCCACTTGGCGGGGAACCAGCCGCCGGCCATGCCCACGGTCTCGCCGGTGTCGCGCAGGTGGATCATCCACATGCCATAGCCGCGGATTTCCCAGTGGCCGATCTCGGCGGCGTAGAGCATCCACGCCTCGTAAGGGTTGAGCGGGCCGCCCATGAAGCGTGACCGGTAGGAGGCGAAGGTCGCCTTGAAGTCGGGGTAATCCGTCGCCTCGGGACCGCGCAGGACGAGGCGTCCGGTCTCGAGCACGGGGATGTCGCGGTGGCCCATGTCAGGCCTCCGCCGGTTGCGCGGTGGGCTGGGCCACGCGGGGGTGGCGCCAGACCTGGCAGGGGGTGCCGACGACGGTGCCATCGCGTTCGTACTGTGCGCCGAGGCGTTCGGCGAGGCGGAGCGAGCGGGTATTGGAGGCGTCGATATAGGAGATCACGCCGTCGAGGCCGAAATGGCGTGCCGCGTGGTCGCGCGCGGCGAGGGCGGCCTGACAGGCCAGGCCCTTGCCTTCGAACCCGTCGTAGATGTGCCAGCCGAGTTCGGGCTCGTTCCAGCCATCGTTGAGGATCATGCCGACGCGGCCTGCGACCTGACGGGAGTCGCGGTGTTCGATCATCCACATGCCGTAGCCGCGCAGGGCCCAGTGGCCGATCCCGGCCATGAAGGCGCGCCAGCTGTCCCAACGGGTGTGCGGACCGCCGACATAGGACGCGCGGGGAGACCTGCCGAAGGCGGCGAAGGCCTCGAAATCGGAGTCCCGGTAGCCGCGCAGGACCAGGTCACCGGTCTCGATGACAGGGATGTCGACGGTGATCTTCATGCGTAGGCCTCGGGGGAGCCGTCGGCGTCGCAGTCGAGGCCCAGTTCGGACGGGCCGGGGTGACGGTAGAGGTAATCCTCGCCCATCTCGACATTCTGGTAGGTCGTCTCGTACTGCGCGCCGAGGCGTTCGGCCAGCGCGATGGAGCGCGTGTTGCCGGGCACGATGTTGGAGGTGAGCGTCGTGAGGCCCAGATCCTGATAGGCCCAGCGCCGGGCGCGTTCGGCGCCTTCATAGGCGATGCCGCGGCCCTCGAACCCGTCATAGACGACCCAGCCGAGTTCCGGCTCGGGCCAGCCCTCGGGCGCCCAGATGCCGGTGATGCCGCAGGGCTGGCCCGTTTCCTTCCACTCCATGGTGAAATAGCCGAAGCCGTGCAGCGCCCAGTGGCCGATGGACATGGCGAACCAGCGCCAGGCGCGGGACATGTTCTTTTCCGTGCCGAAGCCCCAGGAACGCTCGCGGTCCAGCAGGAACCCGGCCAGCGGTTCGAAATCGCTGGCTTCGGGGCCGCGCAGGACGAGGCGGTCGGTCTCGATCCGGGGGATGTCGAGACGGAGGGTCATGCGGCACCTGCCGTGGGTCTGGCCAAAAGGACGCGCTGCCGCGCGGCTCTTATGCAACGGGCTGCGCCGTGACGCGCCGGGGCGGGCCGGGGCGCGGACGGCAGGGGCCGGATTGAGTATTTGGGGCAAGAAAAAGCCATGGGATTATTTCTTTTTCCCGAAGCCGGAGAGACCGGGGGGCAATTGCGCGCCGCCGCCCATGCCGGGAAAACCGCCGCCGGGCATGCCCTTGCCCATCTGCTTGGCGGCCTGTTCGAGCGCCTTGGGGTCCATGCCCTGGGCCATGTCCTCGGGCGAGGGACCGCCTTTGCCGAACATGCCTTTCATGGCCTGTTTCAGCATGCCGCCCTTGCCCATCTTCTTCATCATGTCGCCCATCTGGCGTTGCATTTTCAGAAGCTTGTTGAGCTCGGAGACTTCCAGCCCCGCGCCCTGCGCGATGCGCTTCTTCCGCGACGCCTGCAGGAGCTTGGGGTTGGCGCGTTCCTTCTTGGTCATGGAATTGACCAGCGCGATTTGGTGGGCGATGACCTTGTCGTCGATGCCAGCACCTTCCATCTGCTTGGCCATCTTGCCCATGCCGGGCATCATGCCCATCACGCCTTCCATGCCGCCCATCTTTTGCATCTGTTCAAGCTGCATCTTGAGGTCGTTCATGTTGAACTGACCCTTCTGGAAGCGGCGCATCATCTTTTCGGCCTGTTCGGCCTCGATGGTTTCCTGCGCTTTCTCGACGAGGGAGACGATGTCGCCCATGCCGAGGATGCGGCCCGCGATGCGTTCGGGCTCGAAGGTTTCGATGGCGTCCATCTTTTCGCCCAGGCCGACGAAGCGGATGGGTTTGCCGGTGACGGCGCGCATCGACAAGGCGGCGCCGCCGCGGCCGTCGCCGTCCATCCGGGTGAGCACCACGCCGGAGACGCCGATCTTGTCGTCGAACTCGGTGGCGACGTTGACGGCGTCCTGACCCGTCAGGCCGTCGACCACCAGAAGCGTTTCGCGCGGGTTGGCGACGTCGCGGACTGCCGCCGCCTGGGCGATCAGCTCCTGGTCGATATGCAGGCGGCCGGCGGTGTCGAGCATGTAGACGTCGTAGCCACCGAGGCCCGCCTGCGTCTTGGCGCGCTTGGCGATGGTGACCGGGTCCTCGCCCTTGACGATGGGGAGCGTGTCGACGCCGATCTGGCGGCCGAGGATTTCGAGCTGTTCCATGGCCGCGGGGCGGTTGACGTCGAGCGAGGCCATCAGCACGCGCTTGCCGTCGCGGTCCTTGAGGCGCTTGGCGAGCTTGGCGGTGGTGGTGGTCTTGCCCGAGCCTTGCAGGCCGACCATGAGGATCGGGGCAGGCGGGTTGTCGATTTTCAGCGCGCCGGGGTCCTCGGACCCGGTGAGCGTGTCGACCAGCGCGTCGTGGACGATCTTGACGACCTGCTGCCCGGGGGTGACGGAGCGGGTGACGGCCTGGCCGGTGGCCTGATCCTGCACGCGCTTGACGAAGTCCCGGGCGACGGGGAGCGAGACGTCGGCCTCCAGAAGGGCGACGCGGACCTCGCGCAGGGCGGTCTTGACGTCCTCTTCGGAAAGGGCGCCCTGTTTCGTCAGCCGGTCGAAGACGCCGGAGAGACGTTCGGAAAGATTTTCAAACATGCCTCGGCCTCCTTCGCCGGTTTCTGTCATGTCGTCCCAACATAGGGATGACGGTTCAAACGATAAACGCCCCCACGGGCGAAACTCGCTGGTGGGGGGCGATCCCGGGCTGCGCCCAAGGGACCGGAAGAACGCTGTCTTCCGTGATATTGCGCGGCTGATAGGCTTTTGCGGCGGGGGAGTCAATATGGCGCAGCGCGTCGGGCCGGACTTGGCACCACTGGCGCGGATGCAGGACCGCCACCGCGCGGGGCCGGGTGACGTCATGGACGTGTAAGGCGTTGGCAGGGGGCGTCGGGCAGGGATAGACTGCGGCCATTGCTTTAGGAGATTTCGCGATGGAAGCGCTGGTTCTTATCTTTGCGGAGATCATCCTGGCGTGCATGGCGCCGGTGATCGCCATTCTGGGCGCCATCGTGGGTGCGGTGATCGAGGGCTTTTTCCTGCTGTTCGGCGGGGTGTTCGCGGAATGGGTCCAGGCCCGGCGGGCGCGGCGCGCGTCTGCCCGGGGCAAGTCGTCGCCGCCACGCAAGCCGCTGATCCCGCGCAAGGTGGTGCATTGGGTGGCCGGCGGCAGCGCGGTGTTGGGCGTGCTGGGGGTCGTGGCGACTTATGTGTTTTTCCAGCCGATCCTGCGAACGGTGATCGAGACCGCCAGCGAGAATGCGGGAATGCGCGTGGAGTATGCCGGGGCCAGCGGATCGCTTCTGGGCGGGCACGTTGTGCTGGAGGGGCTGCAGATGGCGCGAGCGCACGAGACCGGGTTGGCCTTTGACCTGGCTGTGGCGCGGGCGGAGGCGGATGTGGACCTGTGGAGCCTGTTGGGCGACACGCCACGGCTGGAGCTGGGGCAGGTCGAGGGGGTGGAAGGGTATGTCATTCCGCCGCTTCCCAAGGAGGAGACGGCGGGCGAGGAGCGCGGCCTTCCCAAGCCGCGCCGGGCGTTCAAGGCCGACAGGCTGGCGGTCGAGGGTGTCGACGTGGAGATCCGGCCGCGCGGGACCGAACCCTACACGCTGGCGATCGAGACCGGCGAGGTGGCGCCGTTTCGCAGCGGGCTGGCGCTGTTCGACCTGCTGTTCCGGTCGAACCTGACCGCCGAGGTGGCGGGGCAGCCGCTGTTGGTGGAGACGCGCGAGATCACCGAGCAGGGGCGCGAGACGCGCTGGGCCTTCGAGGACGTGGACGCGGCACAGCTGAAGCGGTTGGTGCCGCGCGCGCCGCTGACATGGATCGAGACGGGCCGGGCGACGGTGATGGTCGAGGACAGCTGGAGCCTGTCGGAGGACTTCGTCGACATGAACTGGCGGCTGGCGGCGCGAGACATGAGTGTGAGCGTGCCCGAAGGCGCGGCGCGGACCGAGCGGATGCTGGCCGGAGGCCTGGGCAAGCTGGTGGCGATGCAGGGCGGGAACGCAGAGTTTCGCTATCAGTTGCAGCTGGATGCCGAGGAGATGGCCCGGCTACGCGAAGGCGACATCGATCTCTTTTGGGACACGGTGCTGGCTGGCGTGATGAAAGGCGGGATCGTGCGTGAGGACGAGACGGCGGTCGAGGCGGAGGCCGACGACACAGCCGAGGATGAAAAGCCCGGGGCCATTGACAGGCTGAAGTCGTTCTTCGAGAAGGACGACCCGGCGGAATAGCCGCCTTACCCGGTCAAGGAGCCTTTGGACATGGTCGATGCCTCTTCCGCCTTTCAGGACAGCTTGCCCGTGAGTTCGGATGACCTGCTGGCGCAAATGCGCGCGGCGGGCGTCGATTTCGAGCTTTACGAGCATATTCCCCTGCGCACGGTCGAGGATGCCAAGACGGTGCAGGGCGGGGCCGTTCCGGCAGGCGAAGGGCGGATCGACATCAAGAACTTCTACCTGCGAGACCGCAAGAAGCGGAACCACCTTGTGGTGCTGGAGCAGGACCGGGAGGTGGACCTGAAGGCGCTGGGCGCGCAGATGGGTGTTGCGGGGCTGTCGTTCGGCTCGGCGGAGCGTTTGATGGAGTTCCTGGGCGTGCGGCCCGGCGCGGTCAGCCCGCTGGGTTTGGTCAACGGGGCGGAGGCGGGCGTGCAGCTGTGGATGGACGCGGCGGTGCGGGACGCGGAGTTCGTCCACGCGCACCCGCTGGTCAATGACAGGACGGTGGCGATGCGGCCTGCCGACCTGGTTGCGCTACTGGAAGGGTGGGGCGCCGAAGTGGCTTGGCTGGAGCTTTAGGGCCGGCGGCGGAATTTGAGTGTTTGAGGAACAGTGAAACGGTGCGGTGCGCGCAATCTCAACCGCTTGGTTGAATATGCGGAATCCGGTTCATGACGCCCGAAGCGGACTGCGGCGGAGCGGCGCAGCCCATGAAAGGCTCGTTTTATCAAGGGGTTGAGAGGGGTTGTCCCGTGCTTGACTCGGGCGCGGGTGCGGCATAGCAACAGCGCAACGGTTCCGGAGGGGCAAACGTGGACGATCCTGACCGACAGGAGCGGCTGAAGCGGCTTGAAGACAGGATCAATGCGCTGAAAGGCGTGGATGCGCCGACGCCCCACATGGAGAACCACTATTCCCAGGCGCAGCTGGCCTGGCGGATGGTGATCGAGCTTGTGGCCGGTCTGGGGATCGGCTTTGGCATGGGGTACGGGTTGGATTACCTGTTCGGGACAATCCCGATCTTCCTCGTGCTGTTTACATTGCTGGGCCTGGCGGCGGGCATCAAGACGATGATGCGCAGCGCCAACGAGATCCAGCTGAAGAATGCGGCGGAAACGCTGGACGCAGAGCGAGCCCGAGAGGGTGACGAGAAGAGGATGACAGATGGCCACTGAAGCGCATGGCGAAAGCGAAGGGCTGGTTTTCCACCCGATGGATCAGTTCATCATCAAGCCGCTTGCCGGCGACGGCCCGGTGGGCCTGTTCACGATCACCAACGTGACGCTGTGGATGGCGCTGACGTGCCTGGCCGTGTTCGCGCTGATGGTTCTGGGCACTTCGGCGCGGTCGGTCATTCCGGGCCGCATCCAGTCGGTTGCGGAACTGGCCTACGGCTTCATCCGCAAGATGGTCGAGGACGTGGCGGGCAAGGACGCGCTGCCGTACTTCCCCTACATCATGACGCTGTTCATGTTCATCGTCTTCGCTAACTTCCTTGGCCTGATCCCCGGATCGTTCACATCAACCAGCCATATCGGCGTGACCGCGGTGATGGCGATGATGGTGTTCATCGGCGTGACCGTCCTGGGCTTCGTCAAGAACGGCGCGAGCTTTCTGAGCCTGTTCTGGATCAGCTCGGCGCCGCTGGTGCTGCGGCCGATCCTGGCGCTGATCGAGGTGATCTCGTACTTCGTGCGTCCGGTCAGCCACTCTATCCGTCTTGCCGGCAACATGATGGCGGGCCACGCCGTGATGAAGGTGTTTGCCGCCTTCGCGCCGCTGGTGCTGATCTCGACCGGTGTGGGCCTTGTGGTCACGCCGCTGTCTATCCTGGCGATCACGGCGGTTTACGGGCTGGAGGTGCTGGTGTCGTTCATCCAGGCCTACGTGTTCACCATCCTGACCTGCGTGTACCTGAAGGACGCGCTGCACCCGCATCACTAGGAGATAGCGTGGGTTGTCACCCACCCTACGGCGGCGGTTTCCGGCGCCAGCAACCAACAACAGATCACTGAATTCCATCGTAAGGAGAAAAGACATGGAAGGCGATATCGCACAAATGGGTCAATTCATCGGCGCGGGCCTGGCGTCTGTCGGCATGGGCGGCGCGGCCGTCGGTGTGGGCAACGTGGTCGGCAACTACCTGGCCGGTGCCCTGCGCAACCCCTCGGCCGCCGGTGGCCAGACCGCGACCATGTTCATCGGTATCGCGTTCGCGGAAGCACTGGGGATCTTCTCGTTCCTCGTCGCGCTTCTGCTGATGTTCGCCGTCTAAGCCAGGCGGATGTGATCCTTACGGGCCGGGCGAGGGGCGTTGTGCCTGTCCCCCGGCGTCCGTGAGGAAAATCCGAATGGCCTTATGCCGCGTCCGTCTTGCGGGCCTGGCACCACGACACGAACATTGAGCCTTGCGCAGTCCCGGTGCCGGACATTGTCCGGCAAACCTGATACAAGGGGGCAGGCGCAACAAGGAGAACGCAGATGGCGACCGATACCCTAGGAGAAGGTGCTGCCAGCGCTTGCGTCGACGCAGGCGGTGGAGCAATCGGCCTTCCCCAGCTTTGCCCGGACTGGATGGGCAACCAGATCTTCTGGCTGGTCATCGCGCTGATCGTGATCTTTTTCATCCTGTCGCGCATCGCGCTGCCGCGGATCGCGGCGGTGCTGGCCGAGCGTCAGGGGACGATCACCAACGACCTGGCGGCGGCGGAAGACCTGAAGGAAAAGGCCTCTGACGCGGAAGACGCCTATAACAAGGCTTTGGCCGATGCCCGCGCACAGGCGCAGGAGATCATTGCCGAGGCCAAGGCGGAAATGAACGCGGAGCTGGAAGAGGCCACCAAGAAGGCCGATGCCGAGATCGCGGCGAAGACTGCCGAGGGCGAGAAGGCCATCGCGAAAATCCGCGCCTCCGCCATGGAGAGCGTGAAGGAAGTGGCCAAGGACACCGCCAAGGAATTGGTGGCCGCCATGGGCGTCAAGGCCGATGCGCGGACAGTCACGTCCGCCGTCAATTCGCGGCTGAAAGGGTGAGCGCCATGAAACAGTTGATCGCAACCCTGACTGCCATGGTCGCTGCCAGCCCCGCGCTGGCCGCTACCGGGCCTTTCTTGTCGCTGGGCAACACCAACTTCGTGGTGATGCTGGCCTTCATCCTGTTTATCGCGCTGCTGGTCTACCTGAAGGTGCCCGGCAAGATCGGCGAGATGCTGGACAAGCGGGCCGACGGCATCAAGTCGGAGCTGGACGAGGCGCGCGCGCTGCGCGAGGAGGCACAGACCCTGCTGGCGAGCTATGAGCGCAAGCAGAAGGAAGTACAGGACCAGGCCGACCGGATCGTGGCCCATGCCAAGACCGAAGCCGCCGAAGCTGCCGAGCAGGCGAAGAAGGACCTCGAAGTGTCCATCAAGCGCCGGATCAAGGCCGCCGAAGAGCAGATCGCGTCGGCCGAGGCCAGCGCCGTGAAGGACGTGCGCGACCAGGCGATTGCCGTGGCCGTGGCCGCCGCCAAGGACGTGGTCGCCAAGACCATGACCGAGGAGGACAACAGCAAGTTGATCGATCAGTCGATTGGCGAGGTTGAGTCCAAGCTGCACTGACCTGCCGACCAATAGGTAGAAAAACTGGCCCGGGATCGGAAACGACCCGGGCCTTTTTCATTTATTGCCCGGCGATGATCGGCAAAAGAAAATGCCCGCTCCGGGGAACGGGCATTCTTATCAAATTCTGATCACCGGTGCGTTTTAGCGGCGGATGCCGAGACGCTTGATCAGGTCCTGGTAGCGGCCTTCGTCCTTGCCCTTGAGGTAGTCCAGCAGCTTGCGGCGCTGGGCGACCATCTTCAGAAGGCCACGGCGACCGTGGTTGTCCTTCTTGTGGGTCTTGAAGTGCTCGGTCAGGGTTGTGATGCGCGATGTGAGGATCGCGACCTGAACTTCGGGCGAGCCGGTGTCGCCTTCCTTGGTCGCGAATTCTTTCAGCACCTTGGCTTTTTCTTCGACAGTGATCGACATCGGGGTCTCCTTTGGTTGAAGGGTGAAGGGCACGAGCCGGGATGTCGTCCAGCAAGGTCCTGTGGAGAAACCTGCCGTTTCAGCGGCAGATGCGGGCATATAGGAGATTCTCGGGCGTTTGGAAAGGGGGATTCGCGGAAGCGGCCCCGGGCGCGCGGATCAGCCCTCGGTTTGTGGGATAAGGGTGATATGCTCCAGCGTCAGGGCGGCGTCGCTGGTCACCTCGGCCGCCACCTCTCCGTCCAGGAGAACGCGATGCAGGCCGGGCACATCCGAATCGCCTTCGATCGAGACATCCGGCGCGGCATCGCCGGTGTCGTCGTAAAGCAGCACGAGGTTGTCCTCGGCGGTATTGAAATCAACGATCTGGCCCTGATGTTGAGCATCGAGCCAGTCACGAAGGCTAAAGCTGTCGGCACCGTTGCCGCCGGTGGCTATGTCGCCCGCGCCAAGCGAGATCCGGTCGTCGCCCGTTCCGCCGTTCAGGTAGTCCTGATCGTCTTCGGGCGCGGTGCCGTCGGGTGCGATGCCGCTGAGCTGATCGTTGCCGTCGCCGCCGAAGAGCGTATCGGCGCCGGCGCCGCCGTCGAGCGTGTCGTCGCCGAGATAGCCGTGCAGCGCATCATTTCCGGTGCCGCCTGACAGGGTGTCGTCGCCTTCGCCCCCCAGAAGACTGTCGTCGCCATCCCCGCCGTCAAGGAGGTCATCGCCGTCATGGCCCATGACGCTGTCATTTCCGGCGCCGCCCGAGACCACGTCATTCCCGGCCTCGCCATGCAGGATGTCGTCGCCGCCGTCGCCCGCAACGACGTCATCGCCTTCACCGCCGCGCGCGATATCGTTGCCGTCGCCGGACGTGACCGTGTCGTCGCCGTCGAGTCCGTCGAGAAATTCGTTGATCGATGTGCCCGAGACAGTGTTGGCCACCGTGGTTCCACGCGCGACGCCATAGTCGTCGCCCTCGGGGTCATCTGCCGCAGCTTCGGGCGCGGTTGCGATATCGAGAACCGAGGTGGCGGTACCGCCCGTATCAAGCTGATCGGTGTCGCCGGGCGTATCGACATCGTCGCGGGCATTCTGTGTGGAGACGTCTTCGAACCCCCACATTGCCGCGGTGCTTGCCGCCATCATACCGATCAAACCAGCCAGGAAAAGCATAACCCATATCCACAAAATACCCCGTTTGACAGAGCCAGAGCGGAGGAGATTTTTCAATTCGAACTGCGCGCCTTGGTTAACATGACGCCGTGACGTACCTTGGCACGGCGGTGTTAAACAAAGGTTAAGATCGGCCTAATTACCGGTTGCCAAACGTGTTTTGCGTTAGCTGATCCGGCTGGGGACGTGCACTTCGTACCCGGGTTCTTCGGGTTCGTCATCGACCATTTCGGCGGGAAAGCCCGGCGCGGTGATGTCGAGGCCCGTGGCCTCTTCCAGGCGGCGGATGATGTCGTCCGATTGCGCGCGCATCCCGTAACGCCGGATGCCGTCCTCGAAGATAGAGATCATCAAGGGGGAGATTTCCAGCGGCACACCGGCACGGTCGGCAATCGACTGGAACAGGCCGATGTCCTTTTTCACCAGATCCATTGTGAAGTTGATGTCGCGGGACCCGTTCAGGATGACCTGGCTTTCGGTTTCGTGCACGAAGGAGGTGCCGGAGCTGATGGCAATTGCCTGATAGGTGGTGGCTAGATCCATGCCGGCGCCTTTCATGGTCACAAGCGCCTCGCACAGGGTGAGCAGGTTGGCGGTGGCCAGGTAGTTTGTCATGACCTTGAGCACCGACGCGCTGCCCAGTTCGCCGGTGTGCAGAATGCGGCGACCCATGGTTTTCAGCAGTGGCAGGATACGCTCGAACGTGGCGCGGTCACAGCCCGCGAAGATCGAGATATTGCCCGTGTCGGCCCGGTGGCAGCCGCCCGAGACGGGGCAGTCGACGGCCGCGCCGCCCGCGGCGATGACCTGACTGCCCAGACGTTGGACCTCGGCCTCGTCGGTGGTGGACATCTCCATCCAGATCTTGCCGGGGCCGACATGGGGCAGCATCTGGCGCAGCACCGCGTCCGAGGCGGCGGGCGAGGGCAGGCAGGTGATGACGGCGTCGCAGTCCTGCATCATCTGCGCCGGGCTTTGGGCCGCCTGCGCGCCGCGCGTGGTGAAGCCGGCAACGAGGTCGGGGTCGAGGTCATGCACCGTAAGGTCGATGCCGTTGCGCAGGAGCGAGCCCGCGAGCTTGCCGCCGACATTGCCGAGCCCGATGAAGCCGGTCTGCATGGTTAATGCCTCCCCGATGTTTGACAGGATGGTGCGGGTCGAACAAGGCGGGGTCTGGCCTGTCCGCGACAGGGCAGGGACGGGAAGCGCCCTAAGGGCGGCGCAGTGTGTCGCCGTAGGTGAGCGTGGGCTCCAGCACGATCCGGGACGAGCCCGCGGCGCTGTCGGCGCCGGTGGCGCGGGCGACGATTAGTTCGGCGGCGCGGCGGCCGATCTCCTGGCGGCAGGAATCCATCGTCGCCAGCTCGCGCGGCAGGCCCTTGATCAGGTCGACGCCGTTGAAACCGGCAAGGCCCACCTGGCCGGGAATGTCGATGCCCTGCTCGGTCAGGTAGAGCAGGCCGCCCGCACCGATCAGGTCGTTGGAGTAGTAGATGAAGTCGAGATCCGGGCTGCGGGCCAGCACGTCGCGGGTCATCTCGCGGCCCTTCTTGAGCGCCGAGCCGCCGGAGTAGAACTCGCGGTCCTCGATTTCGATCCCGGCCTTTGCGAGGGTTTCGGTGAACCCTTCGAAGCGTTTTCGGGCGCGGTGATCCAGCGGCATCTTGGTGCCGAGAAAGGCGATGCGCCGATACCCGGCCTTGATGATCGCCTGTGCCATCTGCGACCCGGCGCGGCGGTGCGATATTCCGACCACGGAGTCGATCGCGGTGCCGTCTACATCCATGATCTCGACGACCGGGATGCCAGAGGCGCGGAGCATGGCAAGCGCCGCGTCGGAATGCTCCATCCCTGCGATGATCACGCCCGAGGGGCGCCAGGAGAGCATTTCGTAGAGGACCTTTTCTTCTTTCTCCGGCCGGTAGCCGGTGACGCCGACGACGGGCTGAAGCTCGGTCTCGTCGAGCGCCTCGGAGATGCCTGTCATGACATCGGGGAAAACCATGTTGGACATCGAGGGGATGACGACCGCGACGAGGTTGACCCGCTGGCTGGCCAGTGCGCCGGCGATCTTGTTGGGGACGTAGCCAAGGGCGCGCGCCGCTTCCAGCACGCGTTTCCGCGTGGTGTCCGAGACGTCGCCGCGATTGCGCAACACGCGGCTGACCGTCATTTCGGACACGCCCGAAGCCTCGGACACGTCACGAAGCGTGAGCGGGCGGTTATCCTGTGATGTCATTGCGCGGGGCGTTCCTGTCAGGGGGTCCGACGATTCTAGCCGAATCGGCGTCACCCCTGCAAGCAGGGCTTACTCTGCATCCGGCGCCGGGGCGGGTTCTGCCTCATCCGCTTGCGGGGCAGTGTCGGGGACCGAGATAGGATCGAAAGCCCCCACAGAGATATCGAGAAGGACCCAACGCCGACCTTCGCTGACCATCACCATGTCAAAGCTGAAATGCTGTGGTCGGGTCGGGAAGTACCCGGTGAGCCGCATCTGCTGACCCCCGGCGGAGACCTGGGCCTTTAGGATTTCGGGCTCGGTCACAAGGACCGGCAGCATGTCGAGACCAGCCTCGCGCACCGGCGTGAAAAGCCCGGCAAGTCGGGTTGGATCGTTTGCGGCGGAAAACTCGGGCGCGGCGTAGTCTCTCAGCACCGTGTAATTGCCTGTCCAGTTGCCGTGGTTCACGGCCGTCATGATGTCCCGGATCAGCGCAACGGCGAAGCTGCGCTCCACCGTTTCCTGAGCTGCCGCATGCCCGGTCATGAGCACGACGGCGAAAAGCGCCGCAACGATCCGTTGCGACGCTCTTTTCATGGCGAGACGTGTTGCCGTTACCAGGACCATGTCACCCCGACACGGCCACCGGTCTGGCTCCGGTCGAAACCGTGGGCGAGACCGGCGTCGAACTGCACGGTGTCGCTTGCGCGGAAGCCCATGTTGAGCGCCAAAGCGGTCTTGCCCTCGAAGGCGCCGACGCCCGTCGACAATGCGAAGGTCCGATCGCTGGGCACGTAAGGCGTATCGAGGGCCATCGCCATTGCGATACCTTCCTGGTTGCTTGAGATGCCACGCGCGTTCGACGCAATTCCCTGGGAGTTGGCCGCAATCGATCCTGCGTTGGCCTGTACCGCGCTGGTCAGAGCCGCCGTCGGCAGCGCCGAGTTGTCGACCGCAAGGTTGCCCGCCGCGTCCGTCGTCAGGTAGCCGACAACGGCGCCCTGCGCCGCGGTGCTGTCCGCCGAGTTGATGCCGGGCGCCGTATAGGTATTTTGCGCATTGCCGAGAACGAACTGGTTCTCGTTGGTGGCCTGTGCACCGTCACCGATCGCGACCGAGTTGGTGGCCGTCGCCGTTGCGAGATTACCGAACGACAGAGACCGCTCCCCGGACGCGACGGCACCTTCGCCGACTGCAGTGGACCGCACACCGCTCGCGCTGGCAAGATGGCCGAAGGCCTGGGCCCGCTCCGCCGTCGCCATGGCCTGCCAACCCATCGCTGTGGCGCCGGGGCCGGTGGCGACAGTTTCACCGCCGACTGCGGTGGTGGAGGGGCCGGTGGCCTGCGAAGTGTCACCGAATGCTATCGAGTCGATGCCGCTCGCTGTGGCCATGTTGCCGATGGCGGTGGCGTTGTCGGTCTGCGCGTCGGCGGCCTCGCCAATTGCGAGGCTGCGGACGCCCTGCGCGGTCGCGAGATGACCGAAGGCCTGGGCGCGTTCCGCCGTTGCCTGGCTTTGCCAGCCAATCGCGGTCGCGCCTGGGCCGGTGGCGACGGACTCGCCACCGACAGCGGTTGTCGAGGGGCCGGTGGCCTGTGACGTGTCGCCGAAGGCGATGGAGTCGATGCCGCTCGCTGTGGCCATGTTGCCGATGGCGGTGGCATTGTCAGTCTGTGCGTCGGCGGCCTCGCCAACCGCGAGGCTGCGGACGCCCTGCGCCGTTGCGAGATGCCCGAAGGCCTGGGCGCGTTCCGCCGTTGCCTGGCTTTGCCAGCCAATCGCGGTCGCGCCTGGGCCGGTGGCGACGGACTCGCCACCGACAGCGGTTGTCGAGGGGCCGGTGGCCTGTGACGTGTCGCCGAATGCAATCGAGTCGACGCCGTTCGCGGTGGCCTCGTTGCCGATGGCGGTGGCGTTGTCGGTCTGCGCGTCGGCGGCCTCGCCAATTGCGAGGCTGCGGACACCCTGCGCCGTTGCGAGATGCCCGAAGGCCTGGGCGCGTTCCGCCGTTGCCTGGCTTTGCCAGCCAATCGCGGTCGCGCCTGGGCCGGTGGCGACGGTTTCGCCACCGACAGCGGTGGTCGAGGGGCCGGTGGCCTGTGACGTGTCGCCGAAGGCGATCGAGTCGACGCCGTTCGCGGTGGCCTCGTTGCCGATGGCGGTGGCGTTGTCGGTCTGCGCGTCGGCATTCTCGCCAACCGCTAGGCTGCGGACACCCTGCGCGGTCGCAAGATGCCCGAAGGCCTGGGCGCGTTCCGCCGTGGCCTGGCTTTGCCAGCCAATCGCGGTCGTGCCTGGGCCGGTGGCGACGGTCTCGCCGCCGACAGCGGTGGTCGAGGGGCCGGTCGCTGCGGCTTCGGACCCGATGGCGACACCGTCGGTCGACGTGGCATCGGTCACCGACTGGTCACCGATGGCGACCGAAAAGTCACCGTTCGAGGTGCTGTTCTCGCCGCATTCGACGCTGTTGGTCCCGGCACCGGTGTTGCAGGGGGCAGTCCCGTCCGCCAAAGACGCGTGGCTGCCGGCGAGAACAAAAATGATTGCAGTGCCGCTGCGCAAAAGCGCACGACATGGCGGTTGTGTGATGGAAAACATGAGAACCTTACCTTGGTCAAACTGATTACTGTTCCGCAATACGCACGGACACCTAATGTTATATCGAAAATGAGCGTCAGAACAAATAATTCTTACGTTTTTACTCATTTCCGCGTGCGCCGAAGCATGTCCAAAAGTGTGTCACCGCCATCGTGACACGTCCGCACGATTGGGCTAGGAATGTCCCAGCGGCCCCGTGGCTCAACTGGATAGAGCAGCCCCCTCCTAAGGGGCAGGTTGCAGGTTCGAATCCTGCCGGGGTCGCCATAAATTCCTAAAAACCCCATTGAAACCAATGGAATAAGGTATTTTGTCGCCTCCAGGGCGTGACACAATGGGTGACACATGTCCGCAAAGTGGTTCAAATTCGGTGTTGTCGTGATAAAGATCAAGCACGTGGAGTGGCGTAAAGGGGTAGCGTACTATCGAAGGCGAGTTCCGCGTTCGGTGCAAAAGGCTTTTGGGAATAGCGGGTTGTTTTTCTCGTTGAAGACTAGTGACCCGAAGGAGGCGGCTCGTAGAGCACAAGCTGAGACCAATCGCCTAGACCGAGAGTGGTCTATTCTGAGGAGTAAGGATTACAAAGCCGCTGCAACACAGACCCAAGCGCTTGGAATACTGCGAAAGCATGATCTAAAGCCCGGTCAGTGGCACGAGTACGATAGCTTGGGGCTCGAACCTGACAACTTTATGGGCGAGTTGCTAGCTCAATCTGCAGACGAGGAGAGACCTGCGGAAGGTATTATGAAGGAGAGGCTACCTGCAGACCTTAGGCTAGCCGCAGACCTGTTCTATGCCGATCCACGGGAAGCCTTCCAGCTAATGGTTCCGACCTTCTCTGAGGTCGTTGAAAAGCATCTGTACTTCTTCCCAAAGCGAGCAGATGACCCTCAATTCCATAGGTCGGTCAGTAGGTTTCTGGACCTTAACGGCGATTTAGTTATCGATCAGTACCGGCGCGACCACGGCAATGGCTTCGTACGAGATATGTTACTAAGCGGGCTTAAGTCGGAGACAATGAGGCGCTACCTTAATCAAATCCGTCCCGTTTTTGAGACCGCAAGAGTTGAGCTGGAGATTTCTATGCCAAATCCCTTGGCAAGACTGAAAATACCTTTGGATAACGATGACCCAGACAATGATAGAGGCTCATTCACGGTCGAGCAGATCAGAGCAATTCAGAAACGCTGTCGAGAAATAAACGATCAACGCCGTTGGTGTATCGCCATCCTTAGTGATACTGGCGCTCGACTTTCAGAGATTGCAGGGCTCAAAAAAGAGGATGTGAGGATCGAAGGCCAGTACCCTCATTTGAGTATAACAAGGAATGACGTTCGGGGTTTGAAGCCCGGTGGTTCCGAAAGGCTTATACCTCTTGTCGGCGAGGCACTCTGGGCTGCACAACAAGCCTTCAAGGACAATTCGACAGCTTACTTATTTCCTGACTTCGTTAAAGGTGGGAAAATTAACAGCAATTCTCTTTCCGGCACACTAAACAAGTGGCTCGTAGAGCAAGGTCTTAGAAAGGAAAACCAACCGCTGCATAGCTTGCGCCATGCAATACGAGACCGCCTGAGGAACTCTGGTTGCCCACCCGACGCCGCTGACAGGATCGGAGGATGGAAGCGTCAAGGAGTTGGTGAAGGTTACGGGCAAGGTCACAGCATCTACGTGTTGCACTCTTACATGCTCAAGATGCTGGAGGTTGAAAAGCAAAGCGAACAGGGCACTTGGACAAATCTAAAGGCTGAATACGTCCTAGGCCCTAGGTCTTGATTTAGAACAACTTAAACCGACCGAGACAGTACGAAATCAAACGGAAGGAAACGGAGGCCGACATGCTGATCGAGACCCCGGACAAAGAGGTCTTGAACCAAGCGAGGATGGCAGAATTCAATCGTGTCGCGACGAGTGCTCAGGGTAAAAACTGGGTAGAGCACCTCACGAAGCAGACTTTGGCCCGTGAGGCAGTTCACCACCCGCGTAAACGAGCCAGAAAACAGAAAGACGCAGCCGCTTTTCGGGGAGCCATTGAAGCCTTCGCAGCTGACCTACTGCTGCACTATGACAACTCAGACGCAGATGGGTTTATGTACAGGCTTCTCGACCGACAGGAGCTGGCCGCAACCCATGTCAGCGCCACCAACTTTGAACAGCTAGTCAAACTCTGGTGCGAACTAGGCTGGCTGGAGAAAACCGTCCACATTCATGCCAGGCAAGACTGGGACGGGCAGCCAACCGAAGAGGGATATTTTCGTGCACGGCGCTATCGGGCGACCACAGTGTTCATTGACTTCGCCCAAAGTTGCCAGCTGACGCCCAGCGCTGTACCCGACCACTTCAAGATAGACATCTCGGCCTCTGACCTGGTTCAGGTGCGGCAGACAAATAAGAGGCGAAAGAACTTCGGCGGCTCTGGTAAAAAGACCCGCGTCAGAGGGAGAAAGCTTCAAGAGCAAGTCGCCATTATAGAGTGCTTGAACCAAGCAATGCAGGATCACTCGTACAGCTTAAGCGAGCGCCCAGTGATGCGTCGGCTCTTCAATTGCGCTGACAGAGACTGCTTTGACTTCAACCTGGGTGGGCGGTTCTACTGCCAGTCTGCGGACAACTGGATGAACAAATCTCCTCAGGAGAGGACGGAAATCACCATCGATGGCGAGCCGACAGTCGAGATCGACGTGAGTGCCAGCCAGTTGTTCATCCTCTACGCCCTTCATGGAAAGACCCTGGATTATTCTGATGATCCATACCGTGTCGGTGGATATGCAAGAGAGATCGTAAAACAGGTCATTGTGACCATGATTGGCGCGGGCAAACCACCCGTAAGGTGGCCCAAAAAGTTCAACACCGACTACAAGGCTGAACATGGACGTATGCCGAATGATGACTTTAAGCTAAGCGCTGTCGTTGATGCCGTGCTGAAGAAACATCCTATCCTGAACGAGCTCCAGACCGACAGTCTCGATTGGGCCAACCTCCAATTCGAGGAGGCGGAGTGCTTCCTTTCAGCCATGCTGAAGCTGCATGAAAACCACGGCGTTCCCTCTTTGCCGGTACACGACAGCCTCATTGTTCGTCGCAGTGACGTCGCGATTGCAACGGACCTGTTGGCACGGGCATATCAGGAAAGGTTGGGCGCTAAGCCCCGTTTAGTGGTTGCTGGCGTTCGATAAGTTCGTGCAGTTTCCCGCCAGCTGACCTTGAGTGCAGCGAATGACTTTTGAGAGCCCTCTTTGCCAGATGCTGCATGATCCACGGATGTCTGCTATCGCACGCCTGCCAAAAACCGTCAAAAACCGATCAGCTTTTGAACGGGGTTTATGGCAGCGGAAATTTGTGAGAGATGGGTCTGTTCCCAAACGAGTGTTTGTGGAGCAATATTAAGTTTCAGCTTCTATAGCTTGGTGCGATGGTGCTGAATAGGTCAACTCTAGGATTTTTTGTTACCATGACGAAACAAACTTACGTGAAAGAGGCACGTAAACCTTTGTGGCAAAAGCTCTGGCGCATTGCTAACACTGACTTGCCACCATGGCTTATTAAACTGGTCGAGTGGGCACTTATCTGTGCATCATTCTTTCTCGCTGTCTCAGCAGTATTTGGAAATCTAACCCATCCAGGCTTCGTTTACCTATCTGTCCTAATAGCCGCTCTATCGATTATTGTCGGACTTGCGGAAGCCCCAGGGCTTAAAAAGCTACCGTCTCTGGGAACGGTTATGATCGTGTTTCTCATCACGCTCTTCGTTGTTGTTCTTCAATTTTTTGGGCTTAAGGGTTGACCCAATGCCGCGCCGTTTCGGCGATGCACTAGCCTCTAAGTTGACGATATAAGACTTCCCAAAAGGACCGTTTGTTGAACGGTCCCCTGAAGCGGGCCTTGGAGCGCATTGAGACAACGCCCGCTCCGTCCCGCGACTCGGTCACTCGACAAACGTACAGCGAAGGTCCGCTGTCACGAACCCCTCCATCTCGCGCCACGTCCGTTTTGGGCTGTCTACTGTCGTCTGATATTTTCGATTACGTTACTAGCCTCATATTCTAAAGCCATGCTTTCAAATGGGCACCTTGTTACAGGCGGAGAATATCAGGGGCTGGGTGCGTGCTTTGTAGTAGTCTTAGACACCGTACAGCATTTGAGCTGATTTAAGGCTGCATGGGTTTACTATTGCATGACGTGGTTGATGAAGATGACTATTACGTCACCTTGGCGTGCTCCTCAGAGCCTAAGAGTACCTAAGAGAATACATAAGCATTACTATGAAGCGTAAGCCTGCGGTAGCGACAGTGACCCGCTCTCGGTTGAGCGTTGATATCAAGAAATCCGGAACTCTGACTTGAAGTAATAATAACAACAATAAAGCCCCCGGCATTTTTGAAGTCGTTTTCTCAGACCCCCCACCCCTTATGAACTCACGAAAATCCGCAATGAGCCTAGCTATGCCCAGCGCCTTAAGGCCCTGCCAGTAGACCTTGCCCGTGTGGCAGCGTCAGGCTGTGTGGGAACTGTCTGTTAATGGAGTGGTTTTTGAGTTTTGGCAGACACCCTGCCGCCACTCCTAAGAACTCATTGGCAGATAAAGGAGGGCAAAATGCTCATCGGATATGCACGGACATCGACCCTGGAACAGGAAGCAGGCTTAGAGGCTCAGAGAGAGTCACTCAGCGCCATTGGCTGCGAAAAGGTGTGGGAGGAGCAAACCAGCTCAGTGGGAGTCAGAGAGGCTTTGAAGGCCGCTATGGACTTCTCCCGTTCAGGCGATGCTTTGGTGGTCACAAAGCTGGATCGTTTGGCAAGGTCTGTGAGGCACCTGGGAGAGCTCGTTGAGGAGCTGGAGAGCAAAGATGTCGGGCTTCGCATCCTCGATCTGGGCCTCGATACATCGACAGCGACGGGAAAGCTAATGCTCAATGTTCTCGGTTCTGTTGCTCAGTTTGAAAGAGAGATGATGCTGGAGAGACAGCGTGAAGGGATCGTGAAAGCAAAGGCGCTGGGCAAATACAAGGGCAGGGCTCCTAAGGCCCGTAAGAGGGCCTCAGAGATGCAAGAGTTGTTAGCCCAGGGTGTGAGCAAGCGGGACATAGCGAAGCGACTTGGGCTCTCTGAGCGCTCTGTATATCGGGTCTTAGGGCAAAGTTGTTGAACTGGATTTGTCTTTTAGTTTGGCCGCTAGGCTTCGGCGGCCAGACTGCCTTCGGCCCAAGGCGGACATAAAAGTAGTTTACTGATGCCACGCTGCAGCTTCACTAGAGCAAACCTTGCGTCACCCTGAGTCATAAGGGGGCTTGTTGCCTTCTGTGCGGCGCTCCTTGGAGGTTAATGTGCGAAAATTTCCTAAAGCAGTTCATGATCGCTATGAAACCTGCTAGGCGTAGACGGTTCCAAATTTACAAACGCGACTCGACCAAATGTTAACCGCATTAATAAAGGGTGTTCGAAGCAGACCGATCCCTGGCACCGTTGGGCAATGCCCGTTTTGCAACTCTGAAATGATCCCAAGATGCGGCGAGATTAGGCTTCACCATTGGGCGCACAAAAGCAAAGTGGACTGCGATCCTTGGTGGGAGCCGGAAACAGATTGGCATCGGGACTGGAAAAACGAGTTTCCACTAAGTTGGCAAGAAAGGGTGTTTGAGGATCATGACACCGGTGAGAGACATATAGCTGACGTGCACACGCTGGCCGGCCTTACTCTGGAGGTCCAACATTCCCATCTCGATCCCAAAGAACGTCGAGCCCGGGAAGCCTTCTACAATAATATGCTTTGGGTGGTTGATGGCTCTAGATTGAAGGGTAACCGTAACAAAATCTTGGGGTGGCGTGACGCGCTTACCGAGATTTCTCACGGTGGTCAGCAGACAAACCTGTTTTTGACATGTGAGGCCAACGAGCTTTTTCCCAGCGATTGGTTGGAAAGCAGCGCTCCAATCTGTTTCGACTATATGGGCCCAAATGCTGAAACTTCGTCTGCACCCACTCAACTCTTCCTTTTGTATCCTGGCTCGGTGCGAGGTAGCCGCTTGGTTGAACCCCTGACGCGCAATGGACTGTTGAGGGCTATCTATTCGGAACGTGTAGATATGTCCGCAGTTCGCGGTGTCCTCCAAAACGTTTCACGACTGAGGTTATCCAAAAGGCGGTGCTGAAGACTTCAAACAGAAACGGACTGCTTCGCTGACGGCCCGGAGTCGACCTCTGGGACCATATTTGATGCTGATCTGCGGCTGCAAAGTACTCAAACTGGTAAAGCCACATATAAGGAGCGAACCGCTGTACGTATGCCGGTCACGATCAGGGCAGATTTGATAGGATTCTTTGTAGTTCACTTTGATTTCCAATCCCAAGCGTCGGCAGGATAGCTATCAAAACGCAGACAACCTTTCTCTCGATTGAAGCCTCCTCCAGATCTATCGCCTCTTTGATGCTAGTCTCGTGCAGCGAAGGACGGTTCAAGAGAAACCGTTGCCTTTCCCACACAAAATCCCATCTCTCCAAAATCCAAGGCAGGAGCGCTTCAGCCACCAACCTGTACTGGCTAGTTTGTTGTGCAATCTGCAAAGCTTTAAAGGCGAGTTCAAACATCTGGCGCGGAGTGCCATGCTCTGCGGACCCGGCAACAAGACTTTCTCGAAGAATAATTTGAGAAAAGTCTGTGTAGAAATCATGTGTAGGACCAGAGCTTTGTAGTCGATCCAACAGCTCCGGTCGAATTGAGAATCCTGAAGCGCTGGCTAATTTTTCGATGACTTGTTTTATCTGGCCGACATTACCAAGGAGAACACAATTAACGCAAAAAAGGAGAACGAACTGCTCTGAAAGGTCACGTAGGGCCGATTGTTGTTCGCTGCTTGCTGCTGGAACTTGGCCGTATGTTGGTTTCTCGATATTGAAGGATTTTTTGTGCCCGCCGTTGACCTTAACATAGGAGAAGTTCGCAACAGTCTCACGAAGCGCTTGGACAAATAGAACGCTATTGGAAGTGGCGATTGCCTTATGCATCTTCGAAGAAGCAAGAAGTATTTGCCCCTCTATGACAGGTCCATTTGGCAAAAACCTATCAAGATTCTCAGTTATCCCAGCGTCCAATTCAGCATGATTTTCAACCTTGGCAAGCATATACCAAGCCATCTCAATCGGTGTGACGAATCTTGATCCAATCTCGGGATGAGGTTCGGGGTTACTGACACATCCGGGATAGATTTTTGTTTCCTCCCCATCTTCAAGCAGGCGTTTCTCACCGGTGGCATCTTGATCAAGCCAAAGAAGAATGTGCCGAGCTACTGCGTGGCAATGCGCTGTACGCAGTGTTTCATCATGCTTGAATCGGTTTAACTCACCCAGAACAGCAACAAAGTCCTGCAAGCAAGTAAGCCTATCGCCGCTATGCCAACTTGCGAGCGCAGCATCAGCCAACAACCCCACCCGCATGGCTGCCATATCAGAAAGATCGGATTTCTTGGCGGCGTCACTACCATAAAGGTAATATCGACGGGCGGTTTCGAAATCACCTTGCTTCTCAGCGCTGATCGCCGCGTCCCTTCCTAGAAACGCTTTTTCAACGTCGCTCAAAGGTGCATCACCCTCGATCAATATCTTTGAAAGCTCTAGACTTCCTTTGTGGTCTTCTGAGCGATAGAGAACTTTTGCCTTTGCACGCACAAGCACTGAGTTAGTCTGTCCATATTTCGATAGACCATCGTCGAGAATTGCAAGTGCGCCTTCTTTGTCGTTTCCGTACTCGTCCAGTATGATTGCCTGATACTTGCGACAACATACAGCGAGGTCGGTTTCGCCCCATTTGGCGGCTTGTTCTTCTAGTGTTCCGAAGGTCGCGCTGTGAACCGAAGAGTCAATGGTGCCATCGTCATGCTCGCGCAACCAAGCTCCCGTTACAAGGATGTCTACTTCAAAATCGTCATGCCTGAATGGTGCTAGCAGCTTCGAACGCAAATCTGATGTAGCATCATCAAGAAAGACGAAAACACGATGGAGATCATCGATTTTGGAAAGCTGTCGAGCCTGGTTCAAGAACATAAAACCAATAGCTGTGACACCTTCTTTTTCGACGTACCGAATGCCGTCCAACACTTCAGCCGGCAAGGCTTTGCTATGCAGCAAGTTTTTGAGCTCAATGATAACCTCAGTGAAGTTCGCCCCAAGCCCAGCTCTAGAAACCTGAAGCAGCAATTTTGAGTAGATGAGCAGGCTCATTGAGACACGCATTTCTTCATGCTCAACGTTCGCCGATTCCTCTGCGAAACAACGCAAAGCATCCTGAATCTTGGTAGGCGAGTCATTGTCTTGGTTCAGAATGAGTATCTGGGCCCCTCTGAACATTTGGCTGAGCGACGGATTTGCAGGGTATGCTATCTTGTCCGTTCTGAACAACGTAAACATAGTTAGGTGAGGCGCGAGCATTTCTAGTTCGGAGTGATCAGAACCCAGAACCGCCATGCAAAGCTTCATAATCACTGGTTCGTTTTCACTCGCCCAAGCAGCCAGCAACGCCGAGTTCATATCAACAACGTCAATCGTGCGACTTTTTGTTAAGGAATCGGCGATAGCGCTTTCTATTTGCTTTTTGTCGTCAGTCCCGAGCGTTTTAGAAGCGTAGCCCGAAAGTAAGGGAGACAGGTCAAACCTATTGCCTTCTTGCTGGTCAATCCACGAGCCAACCAGAGTTTCCAAGATGATACCAGCATCTGGGATTTCTGGTTCAGCTTTCCCAAGATCTACAGCTAGCTCTCGGCTGAAACCACCAGTCTTGAGCGACAGGCGTTCTATGAGCTTACGGCTAGATAAAGGTAGGTCATTCAGCAATCGTTCGCGCGTTCGCTTTCTGACATCCTCAACGGCAGGTGTTCCTTGCAACAAGGCGTTTAGAGTTTGAAATTCTGAAGGGTCCCAGCCAGATGCAGCCATGCCTTGAATAAAAGCCATCGCGAGCTGAGGATGACCGCCGCCAGATACCAAATGGGTGTATTTTGCCCAATTAGCATCGTTCACTCCACTCTTTCCAAGGATTTCCTTAATGTCTTCTTCTGAGAATTCAGATAACGTGTGCGCCACGCCAGCATGCAAGTCACTAGCGAATAGAAACTCATTACTTGGTAGGTCAGCTGAGTTCAGAACTAAAAGGACATCGGAGCGTTTCGAAGAGAAAAGTAGGTAGCAGAGACCTTCAAGTACATTGGGGTCTGTAATCCAACCGAGATCATCGACGATCAAGCCCTTAAGGTCGAAGTCTTTCAAAGAGTCTGCTGACTGAAACAACACCTGTGCAACCTGTTCGCAAGACTGGCCTCTCAAGTTTATGCTGGCCCAGTTGCCACCATTACTGTGTGCAAGAATCCGAGACGCAACTGTTTTACCCATACCAGCAGCACCGGAAATCCAGCAAACTCCAAGGGTTTCTAAAGTCTGTCGAAGTTCTTGAATGGCCTCGGTTCTAGCTGCGAGAACCGTTGGCAGGGGTGTTTCTGACACCGGGCTAGGCCGGACAAGTTGAGGGTTTGCAAGATCGGTCTGCGACGGCACAGAAGCTGACAAGGCTCTTGTCATGAGCTGGTTCTGAACTTCGAATTGAGCCCTGTTTAGGGTCACTTGTGTGGCCGTCTCCAAAAGCCCTTCTAGGCCAGTTCGGTCGACGAAGCGTTCATCACGATTGGGGTTTGTAGAGAGCTTTAAGACGGCGAATAGTATGTTGGCTGTGCATGCATGCGCCTGTGAATGCACACCACCTCGATCCAGCAAAAGTTTCGAAATTCTTGAATTTATTTGCCGGGCCAAAAAGCGAGATTCCGTTGCCCCACAATCAAAGTGAATTCTTTTCAGGAACTCTTCTCGAAGGCCGTCTTCATCACGACTTTCTATGAAGTCTTTCGTTTTCTTGGAAAGTTTGGAATTTAAAAGAACTCGACGTATTCCGGTCAGGTCTCCTGACCTTGCTAAGTTTCGCCATGTTTCGAGAGTGGGCGCATCGTCCACTCGGTTCTCCGGCTTCTTCTCTTTTCCAATAGTTGAGGTTGTAAGGTGACGCAGTGTAACCTTCAAACTCGGGTTGCTTTCCTGCAGTTCGACAAAGCTGTCAATGCTGGCAACAATATCATCCGAGTTGATTGTTACACGTCCGGCGGTTTCCTTAACTTGAACGGCTTGCAGTGCATCTTTGGCCGCGATGGCGTAATCCTCGGCCACTTCCAGAAAAAGAAACTCATCCTCTTTCAATTCGGTCCAAGCAAGGGCCGATTGATAGACTTGATACACATAGCCACGTAGGGAGTCGATGGCTTCTCTGGCCTCGTCCCCAATGGGGGTTTTCTCGGGGGGCATTAGCTGCTCAACTCAATCATTTTCTCCCGCAGGTTGCGGCATCGTTGCTTTGGACGCAAGCGCCGGTCTGCGATTGAAGCCACAACCCAATTCAAGACGAAAGTCCGCTTAGGCCCGCACTGCATGGTGCGTATAACATGGCAGCGAAAGTCCGGTTCCCGCCCTAACTCGCATCCTTGACTAGACATAGAAACGTTCAGCTTACTTGGACGTCGTTATTTCTAGGCTTTGATGATGTGGATGCAATGCGTTGGAATCTTTTGCAGAAGCGCAACGGTATGTCGTTTAGGTATGGCTGTGGTGTGTGGTTAACGACCTTGATGCCACATTTAATGAAATAATTTCAGTTACTTGAGTAGGCTTTCGAAATATGGCGGAGACGAAGGGAATCGATGCTTGTATCCGCGCATTTTTGCTATCTGCATTCGATAAATACAGTGAAAGCTGACGCCTCTTCTGCTAAATCAACAGCGCTCTTGAGTTCGTCCGAATAGCCCAATATCGGATCGACTCCATTTTGAGCCAGGAACAACTTGGCTATCTCACCACGCACCGCGAAGTTCACGTTTTGTGGGATGTCGCCAAATACCTCAGCTGCTTTTACCGCGTCCAGTTTGGACACGACAACACCAACAACCTCTCCATCCGGACCTAAGAGCGGACCGCCTGAATTGCCGCTTTGAACTGGTGCGGTAACCTGCATTGTCATAGCATCTCCGCCTAATCCTTTTAGCGAGGATACAGAGCCTCTAGTGACATTGAGTCCGCTGAGCACACCAGCGTAAGGGTAACCCACCGCAGTGATGTCTGAGTTCAACCTAGCTGATCCGGTGGAAAACACGGCGACCGCATCATCTTCTGCATAATCCGTTTTTAGAATTGCTAGGTCAAATTGATCAGAAGATGAAAGTAATTCCGCTTTATTCCTATCGACGAACAGGCGAGTGCAATCTTGGACTACGTGGGCATTGGTAAGTACATGCCCTTCGTCTGAAACAAAGAAGCCAGTACCAGAGCCTTCGCGAAGTGTAGTCTGTGGTTCGGTTGCGTTTGAACCACTTTCGGCACTGTGGGACCGCTCTTCTTCTTCGTTCGTTTCCTGCAATACGGCGACAGTCTTGACTATAGCGTCTTCAAGACGGCCACCTTCATCGATTGATAGTGCCGGAGAATGCCCAACCGCGATGCTGGCTGTTACAGCTTTTAGAACTGACTTGTCTCTCCGACCCGCTGATAACATGATTGTTGACCATGCTCCGTCTATGAAATTGGAACGCGTGTAGAGCGTCGACCCATCGCTCTTTGTCCCCGAGGAAACGGCAAAGTTTGTTTTTCTAACCGTGTAGGGCTTTGACGAAAGCGCGTGGTTCTGAATTGTGAATTCGTGGAGGCTCTGGGTCTGCGCCTTGGTGTGTCGACCAATCGAGATCGAAAGGGTGCTGCCGTAGTGCCGGAAGTTCGAGAAGTACTCTGTAGGAGGGTCTTGGATTACCGTCTTCTCAGGCCACAGCAGAGAAAGCCGAAGAGTGGGGAAGTATCTCATACTCCAGCCATCAGTTTCGTATCGATCTAGATAAGAAATTGCGAGGAAGGCCAAATGCCATTCCTCGTAGGGAGTTCCAAACTCACGTCGTGAATACCTCTCTAAGGCTCGTTGGCTAATCTTGCCCCAAGCACCATCCAAGAGGCCATTATAGTCACCCTCAAATGCCAACGCAGCTTGAATGAAACGCTTTTCGGAGTGTGAGAGAGCGTTTGTGTCAAAGCCGCGAAGTAGCGTTTGGTACTCCTGCGTAGATGCGGCGTGAGGCGTGGCAGCAAATGAAACCACTATCAAAATGATGCAAATAATGCGCTTCAAGGTAGATACTCCGGCTACACCTTAAGCTGTCACACTAACGACCGTTCTGGCAATCGCGAGAAGATGTTTGGACAATTTAAAGGCGCGTGGGAGTTCTCAGTAGGTGCTAAAACGGAGGAGGAGTATTTGATCGGTCTGAAGGTTCATTCGAGAGCGCTTCAATGGCAAAAAAGCACCGTTGCACGTGACACAATGGGTGACACACGGCAGAAACGCTCCTTGTAAGCGTATTGATTTTAAATTATTTTTAAGGCGCAAATCAGAAAGCTAGTCCTGCCGGGGTCGCCAGTTTCCCGTTTATGACGTCAGAACTTGGACAAGCCCGGTCGTTTGCCGATGGTGATGTGATCGATCTCCTCGTTGCGCAAGCCGAGGATCAGCGCCGGGATCATCAGGAACACGAGGCAGAAGATCGGGAGCCCCACGACGGTGATGACCTGTTGCAGGGCGGTCAGGCCGGCGTCGCCCGCGAGGACGATCAGCATCGTGGCCACCAGCCCTTCGGACACGCCCCAGAAGACGCGCTGGCGAGTCGGTCCGGGGTCTGGCGAGCCGGTGCAGAGCATGTCGACCACCAGCGAAGCCGAGTCCGAGGACGTGGCGAAGAAAATCGCGACCACGAGCACGGCGATACCTTGTACGAGGTCGGCGAAGGGGAAGTTTTCGAAGAAGGCGAACATGGCGAGCGGCACGGATTCGGCCACCGCATCGCTGAGCGCGCCGGCCTGGTCCCCCAGGGCATCGCGCGCGGCGGCGCCGATGCCGTCGATCTCCATCGCCTGCCAGCCGAAAATCGAGAACCAGATCAAGGTAAAGAGCGACGGGGCCAGCAGCACGCCGAAGACGAATTCGCGGATCGTGCGCCCGCGCGAGATGCGCGCGACGAAAAGGCCGATGAAGGGGGACCACGTCACTGTCCATGCCCAGTAGAACACGGTCCAGCCGCCCTGCCAGCCCCAGCCGTCGGAATTGGGGCCGATATCGGCCAGCATGTCGTTCCAGAACGCGAGGCGCGGCAGGTTGCCGAGGTAGAGCCCGACGGTTTCGACCATGCCGCGCAGCAAAAAGAGGGTCGAGCCGCAGATCAGCACGAAGATCATGAGGCCCACGGCCATGCCGATGTTGATGTTGGACAGAAGCTTGACGCCCTTGTCGAGGCCGGCGACGATGGACACCACAGCCACGGCTGTCAGGACCGCGAGGATCGCGACCTTGAGCATGACGCCGGAGTCCCAGCCAAAGAGCGCGGAAAGTCCGGCGGCGATCTGGGACGAGCCGAGACCGAGCGAGACCGCGACCCCGAAGAGCGTGCCGAGAACCGCCGCGATGTCGATGGCTTTGCCCAATGGACCGTAGATCCGGTCCTTGATCAGAGGGTAGAAAACGGAACTGACGCGCACGGGCAGGTCGTAGCGGTTGATGAAATAGGCGAAGGCGAGCCCCGGCAGGGCGAAGATCGTCCAGGTGTGCAGGGCGAGGTGATAGGTTGCGATGGAAATCGCGTCCTTCGCGGCCTCTTCGGAATAGGGCTCGACCCCCGGCAGGGGCGGGGTGGCGAAATGGCTCATGGGTTCGGCCACGCCCCAGAACATCAGGACGGTGCCGATGCCGCCGGCAAACAGCATCGTGAACCACGACAGGTTTGTGTAGTCGGGGCGGGAGTCGCGGGGGCCGAGGCGGATATGGCCGTGACGGCTCATGGCGGTCCAAACGAGGAAACCGAGCCAGAGGTTGACGCCGAGGATGAAGAACCAGCCCAGGTGAGAAACGATCCACGCGCGCCCGGCGGCGAAGGCGTCGCCGATGGGTTCCGGCGCGATGACCAGTGCAAGAACGAAGACGATGGTGAAGATGGCGGATATCGAGAAAATCACCGGATCGGTTTTCAGGCCCATCCGTTCAACCCACGTAGTCATATGACTGTCCCCCTCTGGACGTTTTTCGTTCTTAGACGTTAAGGGCTTGAACGCAGAGGGGGTGGGGTGAGTTCCACAACTTGTGGTAGCTCGGCAAGCGAAACACGCGCCAGAGGGCGCGGGCGGCGTCAGATCACGCGGATGACTTTCTTGTCGATCGCCAGCATATAGCCGCGGCGCGCGATGTTCTTGACCAGCAGTTCCGAGACCATCTGGTTGCCCAGAGTGTCGCGCAGGCGCTTGATGCGGGTCGCGCCGGCGGCCTCTTCGCAATCGTCGGCAGAGCGACCGGAGATCACCGCCTCGATCTCGGCGCCCGAGAGCACGTCGTCGTCCATGCGTGCCTCGGCCAGAACGGCGAGGGTTTCCATCGCCGCATCGGTCAGCTTGAAACCCATGTTGTTGAGGTAGACCGCGTTTTCCTCGCGGCTGATGAGCAGGGAACTGACCTGGATGCCGGAGTGTTCGATCTGCGCGAGGCGGCGGTTCATGCCGACGAGCATGACCAGAAACACCAGCGCGGCCACCAGGAGGGCCGTGGCGAAGACCAGAAGGACGAGGATAAGCATCCGGTAGCTGCCGAGCGTTTCGGAAAAGGCCGTGCCCGAGAGGGCGAGGATTTCCAGCAGCTTGATCTCGGCATCCGAGGTGAGCGCGTCGTTCTCGGCGAAGATCTGCGCCACCTTGTCATTGAAGGCGTTGGCGTCGGGCAGGGTCAGAACCAGAAGGATCGCGGCGCCGACAAGGATCGTGACGATGGCCGCGACGCCAAAGAGCACGATCCGGTTGCCGGAGCGGCGGGTGTCTGTGATGGAGGTGTCGAAATCCTGCACGTGCGGCAGTCTCCTTCTTCTAGCCTTCGCGGACCGAGAGGACCTTGAGCAGGGTCAGGCCTTGTCCGGCCAGGCGGGTGCCAAGCTGAGCCGTGGCGTTGGCGATGGTGCAAGGGCCGCTGATCTGCGCGACCTCGTAAATCAGCTCGAACGGGGTGTCGCGCTTGGCCTTGTACTCGGCATAGCAGGCGGCCTGGGCGGCGCCGGTCGTGGCGGCGGCAAGGCCGAGCGTCACGACGAGGGGGAGGAGTGTGCGTTTCATTGCGCCAAGATGCGCGCATCCCCGCCGCTATTCAATATCCGGTTGGCGGCAAACGGCCTTTCGTGCCGTGTTATCCGATAGCAGGTGGGCGATATTGCCTGTCTGGGCGGGGTGGACCGATCCTTGCTGCATCGCCTGACCCGGGCCGACACGGTGACGTCATGACCGGGGGAGGAGACCGATCAAAGCTGAATGCAGAGAAAGGATCTGACATGACACATCGGAAGTTCATATCGCTGATACTGGCCGCCGCGCTGGCGGTGACCGGAATGACAGCAGCCCCGGCGCAGGCCGGCGACAGGGATGTCGGCAAATGGGTGGCGGGGGCGGTTGCCCTGGGACTGATCGGCGCGGCCATCGCCGACAAGCGCCGCGACGACCGCGCGGTGACGCGCCATCAGGGCGGTCATGTGCCGCGGTTCAACAATGGGCATCGCCGTGGGCACGACCGCTACGACAATCGCGGGTATCGGCGCGGGCATGACGGCTATGGCAATCGCGGTCGTCATGGCGGGCGTTTTGCGCTGCCGCAGCAGTGCCGCCGCGACGTGCGGGTCCGGGGCGGTGTGCTGCGCGGCTATGGCCGGCACTGCCTGCTGAACAACTATTCAAGGTTCAACGCGCTGCCGCATCGCTGCGCGGTGGAGACCCGCGGAAATGGACGGCGTGGCGTGGTTTACGGCAGCGCCTGTCTCGAGCGGCACGGGTTCTTCGACCGCAGAAGTGACAAGTACCGCAAATAAGAGCGCGGATACCGGTCGAGCAGTGAGGGGAGGGGCCCGGTTCAAAGCATCCTACGGGTGCCTCCCTTCTTTTCCTCCGATGTAAACGTGACTATCAGGGGCCCATGATCACAACCGCGCATGGGCCCCATTTCCAGTTCGAGACCGAGGCGCTGGTCGCGGGCGCCTTGCGCGTGGCGGGCGTGGACGAGGTGGGCCGTGGCCCGCTCGCCGGGCCGGTGACGGCGGCGGCGGTGATTCTGGACGCCGAGCACATCCCCGAAGGTCTGAACGATTCCAAGGCGCTGACGGCGAAGCGACGCGCGGTGCTGCACGATGCGATCCTGGAGGTGGCCGAGGTTTCGGTGGCCCATGCCAGCGTCGAGGAGATCGACGAGATCAACATCCTTCGGGCGGCACAGCTGGCGATGACGCGGGCGCTGGAGGGGCTTTCGCGGCCGCCCTGCCTGGCGCTGGTCGATGGCAACCTTTTGCCCCGCGAGATGCCCTGCGAGGGGCGCGCGATCGTCAAGGGCGACGCGGTTTGTCTGTCGATTTCGGCGGCCTCGATTGTGGCCAAAATAAGGCGCGATCGCATCATGTGGGATTTGGCGCAACAGTATCCCGGCTATGGCTGGGAAACGAACGCGGGCTATGGCTCCAAAAGCCACATGGCCGCTTTGCAAAATCTTGGTGTGACCCCACACCATAGACGTTCGTTCAAGCCGGTGCACAATATCTTGTATCAAGAAAAAAACCTAACCGACTGATTCAAAAAGGAATTGACCGCGAATCGGCTTTGACTCATCCTTGGCCTCAACGACCAGAGCGCACAACAAGGCGCCGGGACAGAGGCAGAAAAGATGACGACAAAGACCAAGCAGGGCGTGGAAACGCTCCCGTTGAATACTGTCCTTGGTGGCGATTGTATCGAGGTCATGAACGGCCTGCCGGAAGGCAGCGTCGACCTGATATTTGCCGACCCTCCGTACAACCTGCAACTGCGCGGTGACCTGCACCGGCCAGATAACAGCCAGGTGGATGCGGTCGATGACGCGTGGGACCAGTTCGCCAGTTTCGAGGTCTATGACCGCTTCACCCGCGACTGGCTGAAGGCCGCGCGGCGACTGCTGAAGCCCAATGGCGCGATCTGGGTGATTGGCTCCTATCACAACATTTTCCGGGTCGGCGCGGTATTGCAGGACGCGGGCTTCTGGATCCTGAACGACGTGGTGTGGCGCAAGTCGAACCCGATGCCGAATTTCCGGGGCAAGCGCCTGACCAACGCGCATGAGACGCTGATCTGGGCCAGCCGCGACGAGGCGGCGAAATACACGTTCAACTACGAGGCGCTGAAGTCGCTGAACGAAGGCATCCAGATGCGCAGCGACTGGGTTTTGCCCATTTGCACGGGGCACGAGCGGCTGAAGGACGATCAGGGCGAGAAGGCGCATCCGACGCAGAAGCCCGAGAGCCTGCTGCACCGTGTGTTGCTGGGCACGACCAATCCCGGCGACGTCGTGCTGGACCCGTTCTTTGGCACCGGCACAACGGGCGCCGTGGCCAAGATGCTGGGGCGCGAGTTCATCGGGATCGAGCGCGAGGAAGCCTATCGCAAGGTGGCCGAGAAACGGCTGGCCTTGGTGCGCAAGTACGATCGCGCGGCGTTGCAGGTCAGCACCAGCAAGCGGGCCGAGCCGCGCGTGCCCTTCGGGCAGCTGATAGAGCGCGGCATGCTGCGCCCGGGCGAGGAACTCTTGAGCATGAACGGACGTCACAAGGCCAAGCTGCGCGCCGATGGCACGCTGGTGGGCGATGACGTCAAGGGCTCGATCCACCAGGTCGGCGCGGCGCTGGAAGGTGCGCCCAGCTGCAATGGCTGGACCTATTGGTGCATCAAGCGGGATGGCAAGCCCGTGTCCATTGATGTGTTCCGGCAACAGATCCGGGCTGAAATGGCCGATCGCGCCAACTAAAGGTTTTCACAGAATTCAAGAACACCGCCGGTGCCTGTGGCCTGACACATGGCACTCACCTTGCCCCCGCCCCTGACGGCGGGGGCTTTTTTCATGGGTCTACATCAGGTGTTGCAGGTGGGTGCCGTAATGCTTTGGGACCGTTGAACGCGCGACGACAGAAACGCAAGGACTGCGCCGCATTGACTTTTTGAGAATGACTTGCATATTCATGTTCGACTACCTGCAAGAGGGGCCTTTTACGAATGCGATTTTCTCGCCGGACCATGTTGATCACCTCCCTGGCGGCTGGCGCCTTGGCCGGAACGCCGCTGCGGGCGCAGGGCGCATCGCTTTCAGTGGTGGCCACGACCGGGATGATCGCCGATGCGGCGCGTCGCGTGGGCGGGGAGCATGTCGAGGTCAAAGCGCTGATGGGACCCGGCGTCGATCCGCATTCCTATCGTCAGACCCGAACCGACATCCAGGCCGCGCTGCGCGCCGACCTGGTTCTTTGGCACGGATTATACCTCGAGGCGCAGATGGAAGAATTCCTTTTGAAGCTGGGAGAGCGAGGGACGGCTGTGCCCGTGGGAGAGGCGGTGCCGCGCGACCAGCGGATCGCGCATGAGGATTACGCCAACAAGTTCGACCCGCATGTCTGGATGGTGCCGGACCTTTGGACCTACGTGGTCAATGGCGTGCGTGACGCGCTGAGCGAGGCGGCGCCGGACCGTGCCGATATGTTCGCGTCCCATGCCACGGAATATCTGGAAGAGCTGGACGCCCTCGGATCCTACGCGCGGGATGTGTTGGCGACCGTGCCGCAGCCCGCCAGAGTGCTTCTGACCGCGCATGACGCGTTTGGCTATTTCGGCGCGGCTTATGGTTTCGAAGTCGTCGGTATCCAGGGAATATCCACGGAGTCGGAGGCCGGCTTGAACCGGATCAGGACCTTGGCGGACATGCTGGTGGAGCGCGGCATCGGGGCCGTGTTCGTTGAAACTTCCGTCAGCGACCGCAACATTCGTGCGTTGGTCGAAGGGGCTGCCGCGCAGGGGCACAAGGTGAAAATCGGCGGCGAGTTGTTTTCGGACGCGATGGGCGCGCCGGGCACATACACAGGCACCTATATCGGGATGATCGACCACAATGTCTCAACAATCGCCCGGGCGCTTGGCGGCGAGGTGCCGCAGCGCGGAATGCAGGGCAAACTGGAAGAAGGGAGCTGAGGCCGTGAGCGTGGAACTGGTGACGACCGAAGCCAATCGCGAGGACCGTGACGCGCTGGCCGCAAGCCCACTGGCAGTGCGTGGGCTGACAGTCTCCT
This sequence comes from Roseovarius confluentis, assembly GCF_002917925.1. GTDB lineage: Bacteria > Pseudomonadota > Alphaproteobacteria > Rhodobacterales > Rhodobacteraceae > Roseovarius > Roseovarius confluentis. Next base: position 454,355 of record NZ_PPFE01000003.1, read on the forward strand.
ACGGAGAAAAACCAGCCGTGTTTTCGCTGGATGCGACGTTTGAACAAGGCGCGATGACGGCCATCATTGGTCCGAATGGTGCGGGCAAATCGACGATGCTGAAGGCCGCGCTGGGAATCGTGAAGCCCGTGTCGGGGCAGGTCACGGCGTGGGGCGAAGACCTCGAAGAGATGCGGGCCCGGATCGCCTATGTCCCGCAAAGAGCGACCGTGGACTGGGATTTTCCGGCGCGCGTTCTGGATGTGGTGATGATGGGCCAATATCGAAAACTTGGCCTGTTGGGCCGGGTAAAGACAAAGCACATGCAAACCGCGCTGCATTGTCTTGAGCGCGTGGGCATGGACGGCTTTGCCGACCGGCAGATCGGGCAACTGTCCGGAGGTCAGCAACAGCGGGTGTTCCTTGCCCGGGCGCTGGCGCAGGACGCGGAGCTGTACCTGCTGGACGAGCCTTTTGCCGGGGTCGATGCCGCGACCGAAACGGCGATCATCTCGGTGCTGAAGGACTTGCGCGGATTGGAAAAGACGGTTGTCGCGGTGCATCACGACCTGTCGACGGTCGCCGAGTATTTCGACCGCGTTTTCATCATCAGTACCAGCAAGGTTGCCGAAGGGGCGGTCGCTGACGCCTTCACGCAGTCCAACCTTCAAAAGGCGTATGGCGGGCGGCTGGCCACGGCGCAAATGGGCGCATTGGGGTAAGCAAGGATGATTTGGGACGCGCTGACACTGCAGCTTGGATACAATGCCACGCTTGTCACGATTGGCGCGGCGCTGCTTGGTATGGCGGCGGGTGCGACGGGAACGTTCCTGTTTCTGGGCAAGAGGGCGCTTGTCAGCGACGCGATCAGCCACGCGACCCTTCCGGGCGTCGCGCTCGCCTTCGTGGTGATGGTGGCGCTTGGCGGGGACGGGCGGGCCCTGCCGGGTCTGCTGGTCGGCTCGGCCCTGTCGGCGGCCGTCGGGCTTTTGTGCGTCAGTGCCCTGACCAACAGGACGCGGCTGTCGGAGGATGCGGCCATCGGGGCGGTACTGTCGGTGTTTTTCGGCTTCGGTATCGTGCTGCTGACGGTGATCCAGTCGATGAATTCCGGGCGGCAGGCGGGGTTGGAGAGCTTCCTGCTCGGCTCGACAGCCGGAATGTTGTGGCAGGACGCGATGGTGATCGCGTCGGGCGGCGCGATCGTGCTTCTTCTGGTTGCCGCGTTCCGGCGGCCGATGACCATGGTGGCCTTTGATCGCGTGTTCGCCGCGAGCCTGGCTATGAACGTACCCAGAGTCGAGTTGGCGATGATGGGATTGGCGCTGGCGATCACTGTCGTGGGCCTGAAAGTCGTGGGGTTGATCCTGATTGTCGCGCTGCTGATCATTCCGGCGGTCGCGGCGCGGTTCTGGACTGACCGGGTTGGCCATGTGGTGATTTCGGCCGGTCTGATCGGCGCAGTGTCCGGCTATGCCGGAGCGGCAGTTTCGGCCACGGCCCCGGCGTTGCCCACCGGCCCGATCATCGTGCTGGTCGCGTTCGCGCTTTTCATCCTTTCGCTTTTGACGGCCCCCAATCGCGGTGTTTTCGCCGTGGTCCTGCGGCATCGGCGGTTTCGTGCGCGGGTTCATGTCCGGCAGGGATTGTTGGCGCTGGCGCAAGGGCAGCCGATTTACGAGGGCCTGACCCTGCGTCTTATGCGGCGCCGGGGGCTTATTCGTGCTGACGGCGTGGCGACCGAGCTTGGCCGGACTCAGGCCGGCAAGGCATTGCGCGATGAGCGGCGCTGGCAGCTGTTACGCTCGGATCCGGCCTATGAGGAAGCGGCGGCCAGCTATGACGGGCTGACACCGCTGGACGATGTTTTGACGCCGGATCAGTTAGGCGCTCTTGATCGCGAATTGCAGCCAAAGGGGGTGTTCTGATGGGCGAGGAATTCGTCGTCCTGTCCCTGGCGCCCATGCTGATCGGGGTCTTTGCCGCGGTCGCCTGCGCGATACCCGGGAATTTCCTGTTGCTGCGGCGTCAGGCGCTGATTGGCGATGCGATCAGTCACGTTGTGCTGCCGGGGATCGTGGTTGCCTTTCTGGTGACCGGGGTCGTGGCCGCGTGGCCGATGATGCTGGGGGCAGGTGGTGCGTCGCTTGTGGCTGTCGGCCTGATCGAGGCGATCAGGCGGCTGGGCGGGATCGAGCCGGGTGCCGCGATGGGCGTCGTCTTTACGGCGATGTTCGCGGGCGGTGTCCTGTTGCTGGAGCAATCGGACACATCTTCGGTGCATCTTGATGTCGAACATGCGCTTTATGGCAACCTTGAAAGCCTGATCTGGCTTGATGCGCAGGGCTGGGCGTCGCTTGCGGATATCGGTGCTCTGCGGGGCCTGCCGCCCGAGTTGCCCCGGATGGCCTTGACGTTGGTGCTGGTAACGGGACTGACATGGGTGTTCTGGCGACCACTGAAACTGTCGACCTTTGACGAGGCGTTCGCGCGCACGGTCGGGCTGCCTGTAAGCTTGATCGGGCTGGGGCTGGTCGTGGTTGCGGCCATCGCGGCGGTTGCGGCGTTCGACGCGGTGGGCTCGATCATCGTGATCGCGATGTTCATCTGCCCGCCCGCCGCCGCACGGATGGTCACCAACGGCCTTGAGGCGCAGGTGGCATGGTCGATCGGGTTCGCCGTGCTCTCTGCGGTCCTGGGGTACGTGCTGGCCGGATACGGCCCGCTTTGGCTGGGCTTTGACGATGCAGTCAGTGCGGCGGGCATGATCGCGACAGTTTCGGGGGCAATCCTTGGTCTGGCCGCCGCATTCGGCCCGTGCCGCCACCGAAGCGGCGTCAGCGCGTCGGCACCCTAGCTGTCCACCAGACCCAGCGTCCGGCCCAGCGCCACAAGCCCGGCCCCGACAAGATTGCCGGGGTCCAGTGCCGTTGCCGGCACGCCCTGAGCAGCGAGCGCCGTCATGTGCGGGGCAGGTTCGGTGCTGATCACCAGAACCTCCTGTCCAAGCCAATAGGGCCGGGTGGCGGCCAGTTCGGCCCCCAGTAGGTGACCTGTCAAAGCCGCGCGGTCGCCTGCGATTTCGGCCTGACGCAAATGCGCGGCAAGGCGCTCCGGTCGGCTTAGCGTATCGGCCAGCGCATCGGCATCCGCCGATGCGGCACCATCGAGCGCGGTCACGAGGCGCGGTGTTAGAACCGTCTGGGCGCTGATCGCTTCGCCTGCGCTGATATGAATCCAATGGGTCACATCGGCTTGCGTCGCGCATATCACACCGTCCCAATGCACGCGCGTCGCAAGCGCACCGGCGATCCAGAGACGTACGCTGGCGCTGATGATGTCGGGCGGGCTGGCCTGTTCGAGCGCGGGCAGGGTGCCACGGTTTTCCGGCAGAATGCTTGTGGGCAGGCGATCGGGCGGTCCATCGCCCAATCGCACCATGCGCGGTGCATCGCCAAGCTCCGCCAGAACCGCGTCTTCCGAGGCTGCGGTGGTGTGTCTCAAGAGGCTTTCGCCGTCAATCAGGTGCCCCGACAGGCCGGAGCTTTCGGGAACAAGCGCGATCCAGCGGGTCATCGCGCCTGCATTTGCCGCACGAGCGGAGCCACGTCATACCCCGCCTTTGCGGCGCGTTCGATGATCTCTTCATCGGCACGGCGGCCATGTTCCACCGCGGCCCAGAGCATGGTGCAGCGGGTGCCGCTGCGACAATAGGCCAGAATGGGCTTGGGCAGGTCCTGAAGCGCCTTGTCGAACTCGGCCAGCGCATCGGGGGTGATCATGCCGGACGTGATGGGCACACTGCACACTTCCAGCCCTTCGGCTTCCGCCGCCTGTTTGATCGCTTCGAACTCGGGCTGTCCGGGTTCTTCGTCATTCGGCCGGTTGCAGAGGATGGATTGAAACCCCGCTCCGGCGACTTCGCGCACATGTGCCGCGTCGATTTGCGGCGAGACGGCGAATTCCTGCGTCAGGGGGCGAATATCCATGCTTTGGCTCCTGTTCCGGCTAAAGCCAATATGGGCGCAAATGACGATGGATTTCAATGACCGCGTCGCCAAGAGCGATGGTTGGGTGCATGGCGACTGCACGAGACCGGCAAGCGTGCTATATTCCCAGATGCATGATTGTGAACCGCATTGAAAGGGAGGACCGAGGCTTATGACCGACAAGGACGCCTACACCAAGAAGCTTGAGGCTCAGATGAAGGAGTGGCAGGCCAATATCGACAAGATGCGCGCGCAGGCCGAGAAGGCGCAAGCGGATGCGCAGGTCCAGTACGAGGAACACCTGAAAGAGCTTCGCGCACGACGTGACGAGATGCAGGTCAAGCTGGACGAGTTGCAGCGCAATCAGTCGGCGGCATGGAACGACGTCAAGGCCGGTGCCGACAAGGCATGGGACGACATGTCAAAGGCCATGCAGGATGCGTGGAAGCGGTTCAGCTGAACCGCTGACCGCCCCGGGCGTCAGTCATACCGCAGCTCCGTCGCCTTGCCGCGGAAGATCACGTAGGACAGCACCGTGTACCCGATGATCATCGGCAGGACGAAAAGTGTGCCGACGAGGATGATCATCAGGCTTTCCGGTGCGCTTGCGGCCTCGAATATGGTCAGGCGCTCGGGTACCACGTAGGGGTAGAACGAATACGCCATGCCGATAAAGCCCAGCGTGAAAAGCGCGATGGTCAGGGCAAACGGCGCGGCACACAGCGCGTCGTTTTTGCGCGGCAGGCTGCGCAGCAGGCCCCAGAGGAGCAAGATCAGGCCCGCCGAGATCAGGGGCAGCGGCGCGAGGAAGTAAAGCTCGGGCAGCGTGAACCACTTGTCGAAGATCCGGCTGCTGACATAGGGCGAGGCCAGCGATATGGCCCCCAGCCCCAGGATCACGCCCCAGATCCCGTCACGCGCCCAGCGAATGGCCTTGGCCTGCAATTCGCCTTCGGCTTTCAGGATCATCCAAGTCGCCCCGATGAAGGAATAGGCCACCGTCAGGAAGACCGCCGTGATCGCCCCGAAGAGCAGAGTGAAGGGCGTCATGTTCAGGCCCATGACGTACAGCCCCAGCATGAAGCCCTGGGACAGCGACGCCATGAGGCTTCCGATCCAGAAGGACAGGTCCCAGAGCCGCTTGCGCCGGGCCGGGGCCTTGGCGCGGAATTCGAAAGCGACGCCCCGCAGGATGAGGCCCACCAGCATGAGGGCGACCGGCAGGTAGAGGGTTGTCAGGATCACGCCGTGCGCGGTGGGAAAGGCCACCAGAAGGATGCCGATGGCCAGAACCAGCCACGTCTCATTGGCGTCCCAGAACGGTCCGATCGAGGCGACCATGCGGTCTTTCTCGGCCTCCGTGGCGAAGGGAAACAGCACCCCGATCCCGAGGTCGAACCCGTCGAGGCAGACGTAGAACAGGATCGACAGGCCCATGAGACCGGCAAAGGCCAGCGGCAACCAGATCGCGGGATCTCCGAACGTGTCCATGCGTCTACTCTGCCGGGGCCGGGTTCAGCCCGGGCATGTCCGGACGGCCCCGCTTTTTCGCCTGCTGTCCGACACAGGCGAGGTAATAGAGCACGAAAATATAGGCCAGCAGAAGAGCGGCATAGACCGAAAGGTAGATGACCAGCGTCGTCGCCACCATCGGTGCGGGCACTTCGGCCACGGCTTGTTCGGTCGTCATCACGCCGCTGACCAGCCATGGCTGACGTCCGATCTCTGTCGTGTACCAGCCCGCGAGCGTGGCGACCCAGCCGGAAAAGGCCATCGGCACCAGCGCCAGCAGCAGCGGCTTGGGCAGGCCCTCGGGGCCACGCCGCCGAAACGCCATGAAGCCCACGGCGCCCCAGCTGATCAGGAGCATCGCCATGCCGGTGCCAACCATGACACGGAAGGCGTAGAACACCGGCGCGACGGGCGGGTGAAGGAGTGCGCCATCTTCGGCGACAAAGTCGTTGAGGCCCGGAATTTCGCCGTCGGCATGGTGCGTAAGGATGATCGACGCAAGGTTCGGAATGCCGATCTCTGCATGGTTTTCGCGCGCGGCCTCGTCCGGGATCGCGAAGAGCAGAAGCGGGGCGTTGCCTTGGGTGTCCCAGTTGCCTTCCATCGCGGCCACCTTGGCGGGCTGATGTTCCAGGGTGTTCAGCCCGTGCATGTCGCCCGCGAGGATCTGCATCGGGATCAGAAGAGCGCCGAGGCCAAGGCCCGTGACGAGTGACACACGCACGTCTTCGCCCTTGTCGCCGCGCAGCCAGCGCAGAGCGGACAGGCCGGCCAGAAGGAACGCGACCGTCAGGCCCGAGGCCAGCAGCATATGGGTCACGCGGTACGGCATGGACGGGTTGAATATGATCGCCCACCAATCCGTTGCGTGGGCCACGCCGTCGCGCATCTCGAACCCCGCCGGCGTGTGCATCCAGCTGGACAGCACGACGATCCAGAAGGCAGACATGGTCGTGCCAAACGCCACCAGGAACGTGGCCAGCGTGTGCAGCCAGCCCGGAACGCGGCTCATGCCGAAAAGCATGATGCCCAGGAACACGGCCTCGAGGAAGAAGGCGGTCAAGACCTCGTAGGCCAGAAGCGGGCCTGCGATGTTGCCGACGGTTTCCATGAAGCCGGGCCAGTTGGTGCCGAACTGGAAGGACATGGTGATCCCCGACACGACGCCAAGGCCAAAGCTGAGTGCGAACACCTTCACCCAGAAGCGGTAGGCATTCATCCAGCGTTCCGCGCCGCTGCGGTTGAAGCGCAGCTTGAAGTAGAAAAGCACCCACCCCAGCGCGATCGTGATCGTGGGGAACAGGATGTGGAACGAGATGTTGGCACCGAACTGGATGCGCGATAGCAGGAGTGTGTCCATGGCTCTTAGGGTGACAGGTTGCGACGGACTTCAGTAACCGCCACCAATCAACCTAAGGCGAAACGCGCGAATTTCCGCCCAATGCGACCAGAGGGCGCGGCAAAAGTGGGAACGGCGGACGCTCGGATTGCCGCTTCGTTTTCGCTTGTGCTGCCGTCAGGCTGCGGCAAAGCCCGCGTCCAGGGCCGAAAGAACGCGGTCGATCTCTGCCTCGGTGATGATCAGCGGCGGTGACATCAGCAGGTTGTTGCCCCCGATCCGGACCATCGCGCCGGCCTCGTACGTGGCCTTGTGGACCCGCTTGACTGTGGTTGCGTCCATCGGGGTTTTCGCGGCGCGGTCGCTGACCAGTTCTATGCCGGTCATCAGGCCGTGCCCGCCCCGTACATCGCCGATGATGTCGTGTTTCTCCATCAGGTTCCGCACGCCTTCGAACAGTTGGGTGCCGCGGGCCGCGGCGTTGGTTTTCGTATCCAGCCGCAAGGTCTCGGACAGGCAGGCCACGACAGCGGCGGCCCCGACCGGATGCGCCGAATAGGTGTAGCCCGTCCAGATCGCGCCGCCCGCGTCGGCGCCCTCGAACACCTCCGCGACCGTCTCGCCGAGCAGGACGCCGCCCACGGGGAAATAGGCGCTGGTGATGCCCTTGGCGACGGTCATCATGTCGGGCTGCACGCCCCAGTGCCGGGCGCCCGACCAGTCGCCGGTGCGTCCGAAGCCGCAGATGACCTCGTCGGAGATCAGCAGGATGCCGTAGCGGTCGCAAATCTCGCGCATGTGCTTCATGAAACTGGCGTCGGGCACGATGACTCCGCCCGCGCCCTGGATCGGCTCCATGATGAAGGCCGCGATGGTGCTTGGGTCCTGGAACTCGATCTCGTCCACCATCGCGGCGGCGATCTTCTCGGCCAGCCTGGCAGGATCGGTTTCGTGGAACGGATTGCGATATGTATAAGGGCTGGGCAGGTGGAAACAGCCGGGCAGAAGCGGCTCGTAGGTGATGCGGAAGCGGTTGTTGCCATTGACCGACGCGCCGCCCCAATGTGTGCCGTGATAGCCCTTTTTGAGTGACAGGAACTTGGTGCGCGTGGGCTCGCCGCGCAGGCGGTGATATTGCCGCGCCATGCGCAGGGCCGTGTCGACCGCGTCGGACCCGCCGGAGGTGAAAAAGACGCGGGCCATGCCGTCTTCGGCAAAGAATTCCTGTACCGCGTAGGAGGCCTCGATCGCCGGGGGATTGGTGGTGCCGGCAAAGGCCGAATAATAGGGCAGTTGCCACAGCTGGTCACTGATCGCCTGTTTGATGGCGTCGTTGGAATAGCCCAAGTTCGTGCACCACAGTCCGCCCACGGCGTCCACCACGCGATGCCCGTCGATATCGGTAATCTCGACGCCCTCGGCGCTTTTGATGATGGTGGGAGCGTGTTCCTGCTGTTCGCCCGGGTGGCCCATCGGGTGCCACAGGTGGCGCGCATTCATCTCTCGCAGGAAATTGTCGTCTTTCATGGAAAGCCCCCGTGTCTGAGTCGCGGATTTGATCAAACGTGGCACCGTGCCGGGGTTCTGTCCAGTGACGCCAATGGGGACCGCGCAAAAGAAAGGGGGCCGTTGGTTCGGCCCCTCATTCCCTCCTGCCGCGTTGTCGGGTTACCGTGCCGGGTCTCGCTGGTCGTCCCCGGTCAGGGTGTACCGCGATGCGCCGATCGCGGTGTGTGTCTGAAATATATCGGAAAAGCCTGGATGGGGCGCAGAGGCACGCTGGTCCGTTATGACCGTCGCCCGGGTCATGCGGCATTCCCCGCGTGGTTACGCGGTGCCGAAATCAAGATGTGCCCCAGTGCCGTTCGCAACACGGCGTCCCCCGATGGATGCACGGGTCCGGTCCCCTGTCCCCGTGCGTTTCATGCTGTTTTACAAGGTATAGGCGAAGTGATTCGCGCCGGTCAATATCGCGTGATTCGTTTTAACCGCGACAGGCGCTAACCCCTGACTTCGACTCGAAAAAAAATAGCGGCGCACGGGGCGCCGCTATTGGGGTGGTGATGATCTGGTACAGGTTCAGGTGTCGAGCCAGACATTTTCGAAATGCATGTACCGGAACTGGTGCACCTGGTCGTTCTTCACATGCTCGGCAAAATGCTTGGTCTGATTGCGCCAGAAGGGCTGTATGATCACGCCGTTGTCCTGAAGGCGCGCTTGCAGCTTGGCGGAGTATTCGCGCCGCTGGTCCGCGTCAAACACGCCAACGGCCTCTTCGAGTATCGCGTCGAACTCGGGGTCCGAGTGGCCGGATTCGTTCCAGGCCTCGCCCGACTTGTAGGCCAGCACCAATACCTGCACGCCCAAGGGGCGCGGGCCCCAGTTGGTGGTCGAGAAGGGGTACTTTGTCCAATCGTTCCAGAAGGACGAGCCGGGGATGACGGTGCGCTTGAGGTTGAAGCCCGCCTCGCGCAGCATCGCGCCGATGGCGTCGGTGGTCACCGTGCGCCAGTCGCCGTCGATCGAGATCAGCTCCAGTTCGGTTTCGCCGTGACCTGCGGCCTTGGCCATTTCGATGGCGGCGGCGGGATCGGCCTCTTTCTTGGGGATCTCGGCGTATTCGGGGTGGAACGGTGCGACGTGGTGGTTTTCGGCGGTGATGCCGTCGCCGTTGATGCCCAGTTGCAGCGCGATGTTGTTGTCGACCGCCATCTGCACGGCGTTGCGCAGTTCTTTCGACGTGTAGGGCTCGGTGTCCATGCGCATCCGGGCAACGATCGTATTGGCGGTGGGCATGGTGCTTTTGACCAGGCCAAGACCGTCCAGCGTGTCGATGAAGTCGGACGTGGTTTCATCGTTCACGTCGATCTCGTCACCGTCGAAGGCCGCCACGATGGCCGCGCCATCGGTGCCGAAGTCGATGAACTTGATGCCGTCGAGATAGACGTCGCCGCCCCACCATTCACCGTTTTCGCGGCGCTTCACCTCGGCACCGGTGCCGATATCCATCGAGACCAGCTCGAACGGGCCGGTGCCGATCGGGCTTTGGGCAAGGTCGGTGTCGTCGCCGTGGCTGCGGTGCACGATCAGCGCGGGATAGTCGGCCATACCTGCGATGAGCGAGATGTCGGGGCGCGGCAGGTTCAGCTTGACGGTGTAGTCATCGACCTGCTCGACCACGCCATCGGCCAGTTGGCCCGATTCCGCGTCGATCAGGGAGGCCATGCGCGCGGCCATGGAATTGCCTTCCACCGACTTGTCGCACCAGCGGGTGATGTTGTGGACCACGTCCTCGGCGGTGAAATCGTCGCCGTTGTTCCACGTCACGCCCTGGCGCAGGTTGAGGGTGTAGGTCTGCGCGTCGTCCGACACTTCCCAGCTGTCGAGCAGAAGGCCGGTAAAGCTGTAATCGGAGTTCCAGCGCACCAGCGGCTCGCAGAACTGACGGCCCAGGTTGCCTTTCTCGGTCCAGTCGTACTTGCGCGGATCGGTGATTTCCAGAACTCGCATGGCGACGCGCAGAACACCGCCTTTCTTGCCTTCGCCATCCTGCGCCATGGCGGGTTGAGCCATGCCCAGAAGGCCGTAAGCGGTGGCGGCGCTGGCGCCGAAGGTCGAGGCGAGTGCCATGAATTCGCGGCGGTCCATCTTGCCGGCGCGCGTGTCCTCGGCCAGCTTGCGTATGACGGGGCGCAGCTGCGCGGTTTCCGTTTCGTGTGTCATCGAAGTCTCCCTGTTGATCGGATGTTGTTCCATCCTGTTTTTCCGGCTCGCAGGTCAGCGTTTTCCTGGGTCTTTTCGAAAATCCGCCAGCATTCGACCGGGCATGTCGCCGAATGAGAATGAGCGGACGGATACGTACGACCTGTAATATTTGCGACATCAAATTGTAGTTTTGCGACGTGATCAATGCGGGTGGTTCGGCCCCGGCGAATTTGCTTGAGACGCTTTGAGCGCACGGGTAGATCAGGCGGCAAAGGAGACAGGGTATGAGCCTCAACACATTCGGACATCTGTTTCGCGTCACCACGTGGGGCGAAAGCCACGGGCCCGCTTTGGGCGCGACCGTGGACGGGTGTCCGCCGGGGGTTCCGGTGGACGAGGCCTTCCTTCAGCAGTTTCTGGACAAGCGCCGCCCGGGCCAGAGCAAGCACACGACGCAGCGCAAGGAGCCGGACGCGGTGAAGATCCTGTCGGGGGTGTTCGAAGGACAGACCACCGGCACGCCGGTGCAGCTGATGATCGAGAACACCGACCAGAGGTCGAAGGATTACGGCGATATCGCGCAAACCTTCCGGCCGGGTCATGCGGACATCACCTATCACCAGAAATACGGCATCCGGGACTATCGCGGCGGCGGGCGCAGTTCTGCCCGCGAGACGGCCGCACGGGTCGCGGCAGGGGGGCTGGCGCGGGCTGCGCTGGCAAGCCTTGCGCCGGGGCTGCAGGTGAAGGGCTACATGACCCGGATGGGCGAGGTCACGATCGACCCCGACCAGATCGACTGGGACCAGATAGACCGCAACGATTTCTTTCTGCCCGATGCGGGCGCGGTGGCGGTCTGGGAGGAGTATCTGCAAGGCATCCGCAAGGCGCAGAACTCTGTCGGGGCGGAGATTGAGGTGGTCTGTCGCGGAGCGCCGGCGGGGCTGGGCGCGCCGGTTTACGGCAAGTTGGACACTGACCTTGCCGCGGCAATGATGAGTATCAACGCGGTGAAGGGCGTGGAGATCGGCGAGGGTATGGCCGCGGCCCGGCTGACCGGCGTCGACAATGCCGACGAGATTTTCATGGGCGAGAATGGTCCGGAATACACCAGCAACCACGCGGGCGGCATCCTTGGTGGCATCTCCACCGGGCAGGACATAGTGGTGCGGTTTGCCGTGAAGCCCACCAGTTCTATCCTGACGCCGCGCCGGTCGATCCGGATGGACGGCAGCCCGACCGAGGTTGTCACCAAGGGGCGGCACGACCCCTGCGTCGGCATCCGCGCGGTGCCGGTGGCAGAGGCGATGATGGCCTGTGTCGTGCTCGATCACCTGTTGTTGCATCGCGGGCAGGTCGGGGCCGGACCGCGGGGCGTGATCGGCTGATCCCAGGCCTATGACTTGCGGGCGACCACCGCGAACTGCGTCAATGAAAAGAAAAAGCGCCCCTCAGCGGCGAGGGCTTCCTGTTCTTTGCGCCAAGCCGTGCAATCGGCTTCGGGGACGAGGTCGTTCTGCCGCGCGTAGTTATCCATTAATGTCAGCATCATGCGGGCCAGACCGTCCGGTCTGAGATCGTGATCATTTAGCGTGACCGGGCGGATATCCTCTACCTCGAAGCCCGCGTCGCGCAGCATCGGCGGCAGCACCGCAGGCACGCGGCGCTCGATGAAATGGTCGTCCCACGAGGCGATCATGCGGTCCATGCGCGGCTGATCCTCGGTGTGCCAGATCCAGCTGTCGAAATGGATGTCGCTGACAACCAGCCGTCCACCGGGGCGCAACACACGGGCGACCTCGCGACAGGCACGTGGCAGGTCATCGAGATATTCGAACACCTGCACCGAGACGGCCTTGTCGACCGATCCCCTCTCAACCGGCAGATCATAAGCCGAGCCATCGCGGAACTCGACCCATTCGAACTCGGTGCAGCGGGCGATGGCGGCCTCCCGCATGTCGTTGCTGGGGTCGACCCCGATGATGCACCCGCCGGGTCCGACGGCGCGGGCCAGTTCGGCAGACAAAAGGCCGTTGCCGCTGCCGATATCGAGGATCGTCTCGGCCGGTTTCGGCATGACAGCGTCGAACGACAGACGCCGCCGCTGGATGATGTCGGACCCTTGATAGACGAGGTCCAGCAGGCGCGTGGTCTCGGCGTTGAATTGCAGCATGATCGCATCCCCCCGCGTTTCAGAATACCCGAAAGCGGAAAAATCACGAAATCGACGCCTTAGCGCGGGGCCGTTTGACGCGAGAGCTGCACGGCGAGAATGCCGCCTGTTACGACCAGCACGCCAATAATATCCCAGAAACCTAATGCTTCGTTAAGCACGAGGGCGGCGATGGTGACGCCGAAGAACGGGGTGAGGAAGTGGAAGGTTGCGGCCTTGACCGCGCCGATGCGGTTGACCAGCGCGAACCAGACCAGCGTGGCGGCGAGGCCGGGGATCAGCGTGGTGTAGACGAAGGCCGCGATCAGTTGCCACGACCAGGCGATTTCAAGGGTTTCGGTTGCAAGGCCGAAAACGCCCAAGGCGGCGCTGCCGACCAGCATTTGCAGGCCCACGATCATCAGGAAGTTGCCGCCCGAGGTCGCGCCGCGCACCATCAGGGTGGCAAAGGTAAGCGCGATGACGCCGCCGATGCAGAGCATGACGCCGTAAAGGTCGGCGCCGCCCTGGATACGCGTGCCCATGATCAGCGCGACGCCGGCCATTCCCGCGGCGAGTCCGGCGAAGCCCAGGGCGCTGACGCGCTGGCCGAGGATCAGCCAACTGGCGAGGCCGACGAGCAGCGGCATCGACGAGGCGATGATCGCGGCGAGCGAGGCCTCGACCGTTTGCATGGCGACGAAATTCAGGCCGAGATAGAGCGCGTTCTGACACAGGCCGAAGATGATCGTGGCCCGCCATTGCGCCGGGGTCAGGCGCCAGGACTGGCCCAGGGCGCGGGCGATCAGGACGCCAAGTATGCCCGAGATCAGGAAGCGCAGGGCGAGCGCGCTGACGGGCGGTGCGGCGGCGACGATGATGCGCGCGGAGGTGAAGGCGCTGGACCACATGACGGCAAAGGCCAGCCCCATGAGTAACGCGCGAACATCCATGTTTTACTCGTCCTCGAAATGAAAAGGGCCGCCGGTGGGGCGACCCTTTCCGAAACCTGAAAGGAATACAAGGTCAGCCGTTCACGCTGTCCTTGAGGGCCTTGGCGATCGTCATTTTGACGACCTTGTCGGCATCCTTGTGGATTTGCTCGCCGGTGGCGGGGTTGCGCACCATGCGCGCCGGACGCTCGCGGCAGTAGATCTTGCCAACGCCGGGAAGGGTGACGGCGCCGCCGTTCGACACTTCCTTGGTGATGATCTCGATCATGGAGTCGAGGGCGCTTGTCGCGGTTTTCTTGTCGCTGCCCATTTCCTCGGCGAGGGCCGCAACGAGCTGGGTTTTGGTCATCGGTTTTGCCATTTTCTGGTCTCCTTCAACTGCCCGTTTCTTGGGCCTCCTGCGCGGGATTTAACTGTATCTTGTAGGCAAACACAACAAATAGTGTCGTAAAACAAGGCCGATTTCGGTGTTTTGGGCCTGTTTTTTTGGGTTCAGGCCGTTTTACACGAGATTCAGGGACCTTCAACGCGCAAATGGCGATCCTGCAAGCGAGGCGGGGAATCGCCAGTGAAACTTGGTTAATCGGGCAAAAGCGGTCGAAATCCCACGTCGGTATCGCGTCGGTATCCGGGTGGTATGGCGACGGTGCGCGTTTCGCGATTTGCCGGGGTTAACGGGCCGTACGTGGTTAACAGGAGACTGGCGCTACGTGGCGGGGCGTTCCTGGCCCAGGGCCGGATCGAGGCGACCGGACGCCAGCGCGGAGGCTGCGACCATCGCGGTCGCGGTGCCGAGCATCAGGGGCAGGCCGCCCAGTTGATAGGTCAGGCCCGACAGCACGGTTCCGAGGAGCCGGCCTCCGGCGTTGGCCATGTAGTAGAAGCCCACGTCCATCGTCACGCGCTCGGCCCGGGTGAAGGCGAGGATCAGGTAGGAGTGCAGGGAGGAGTTGACCGCGAATATGCCGCCGAAGACCAGCAGGCCGGCCACCAGCGTGACGGTGAGCCAGGGTTGCGGGCCGGAAGACGCCAGCGCGGCGGCGGTCAGGACGGCGGGAATGGCGGCCAGCGCCCAGGCCCAGCCGCGGGCGGCGTAGACGAGGTCGGCTTCGGGGCGGGAGGCGGCACGCAGGAGACGGGGGGCGGCGGCCTGCACGGCGCCGTAGAGGATGATCCAGAGGGCCATGAACGTGCCGATGAGGAAGAAGGCGGCGCGATTGCCGTCCTCGGTGCCGTCGGAGAGCACGGCGTAGAAGTAGATCGGGATGCCGACGACGAACCAGACGTCGCGTGCGCCGAAGAGAAAGACGCGCGCCGCCGACAGCCAGTTGACGTTCGGGGACTTGGAGAAGACCTCGGAGAACTTGGCGCCCTTGCGGCCCTTGGGCAGGCCCGAGGGCATGGCGATGAGGACGGCCACGAGAATGAGGGCGAGGATGGCGGCCATGCCGAGCACCGCGCCGGTGAAGCCGAAGAGCGCCAGAAGGGCGGCGCCGAGGAGGAAGCCCAGACCTTTTACCGCGTTCTTGGAGCCGGTGAGCACGGCGACCCAGCGAAAGAGGCCTCCGCCCGTCGCGGGGGCGAGGAGCTTGACGGCGGACTTGGAGGACATCTTGGCGAGGTCCTTTGCCACGCCGCTGGCGCCTTGGACGACCATGACATAGACGACCGAGAGGCCGATGGCCCAGTCGGGGTCGAGCTGGGTCAGGGCCAGCAAGGCCAGCACCTGTATCCCGAGACCCGCATAGAGCGTCGAGGTCAGGCCGAAGCGGGCGGCGATCCAGCCGGCGGCGAGGTTGGTGACCATGCCGGCGATCTCATACAGGACGAAGAGATAGGCCAGTTGGACGGGCGAAAAGCCCAGCGTGTGGAAGTGCAGCAGCACCAGCATCCGCAACGCGCCGTCGGTGAGCATGAAGGCCCAGTAGGCCGCGGTGACGGCGATATAGGCCGAGAGGCCCTCGGGGCGTTCGCGGGTCTGGCTCACAGCGACGCGCCGACCATCAGGGCCACGTCGACGAGGCGATAGGCATAGCCCATCTCGTTGTCGTACCATGCGTAGATCTTCACGTGGGTGCCGTTGACGACCATGGTCGAGGGCGCGTCGACGATGCCGGAGCGTTGATCGTTGGTGTAGTCGGCGGAGACCAGCGGGCGTTCCTCGTAGCCAAGGATATTTTTCAGCGAGCCTTCGGACGCGGCCTTGAAGAAGGTGTTGACCTCTTCGGCGGTGGTTTCGCGCTCGACCTCGAACACGCAGTCGGTGATCGAGGCATTCAGCAGCGGCACGCGGACGGCGTGGCCGTTCAGGCGGCCCTTCAGTTCGGGGTAGATCAGCGTGATCGCCGTGGCGCTGCCGGTGGTCGTCGGGATCAGCGAGTTCAGCGCAGAGCGGGCACGGCGCAGGTCCTTGGCGGGGCGGTCGACGATGGTCTGCGTGTTGGTGACATCGTGGATCGTGGTCATTGAGCCGTGCTTGATCCGCAGGTTTTCGTGGATGACCTTGACCACGGGGGCGAGGCAATTGGTGGTGCAGCTGGCGGCGGTGACGATGCGGTGGCGGGCGGGGTCGTAGATGTCGGCGTTGACGCCCATGACGATGTTGGCGGCATCGCCGTCCTTGACCGGGGCGGAGACGACCACCTTTTTCACGCCCGCGTCGAAATAGGGGGCGAGCTTGGCCTCGGACTTGAACACGCCGGTGCAGTCGATGACCACGTCGACGCCATCGAGCGGCAGAGCCGACAGGTCGCGCGTGCCGATGAAGGGGATGCGGGTGCCGTCGATGGTGACGCTGTCGGCGTCATGGGAGAAGTCGGCGTCCCAGCGGCCATGCACGGTATCGAATTCCAGAAGATGCGCGTGCATTTCCGGGTCGCCCACGGCGTCGTTGATCCAGGCGATTTGCGCACCGCGCTCCAGCAGGGGTTTCAGGATCAGCTTGCCGATGCGGCCCAGCCCGTTGACGGCGTATGTTGTCATGCGGAGGCTCCGCTGTTGATGTTTGCGATGTCGTCCACGGCTTTTTGTAGGGAAATCCGATCGAGACTGTCGAGTGACAAGCTTGTAAACGCCTTGATGCGGTTCTGAAGTGCGCCGTAGGCCTGTTGGAAGGCGAGCGCCTTTTGCGCGTCGGTGCCCTCGGCCTTCACCGGGTCGGGCATGCCCCAATGGGCGCTGACGGGCTGGCCGGTCCAGGCCGGGCATTCCTCGTTCGCGGCTTGGTTGCAGACGGTAAAGACGAAATCGAATTGCGGCGCGTCGGGGCCCTGGAAAACCGAGACGTTCTTGGCCTCAAGCACCGAGGTGTCGTGGCCTTTCTGTTGCAGCACGTCGAGGGCGAAGGGGTTCAGTTCGGACCTGGGCTTGGTGCCAGCCGAATAGGCGTTGAAGCGGTCGCCGCCCTCCGCCCTGAGAAGGCATTCTGCAAAGATCGAGCGGGCGGAATTGCCGGTGCAGATGAAGAGCACGTTGTACTTGCGGTCGGTCATTTGGGGAACTCCGAGAAGAGTGTGCTGGGAGGTGAGGGAACAGGCATCGGGGCGGCCACGGCAGCAATCGCCGATGAGATAGTCGAGGGTTTGTCGCATCGCTGTCATGTCGACGCTGTAGCGCAGAGAGGTGCCGGTGCGCGTGCGCGTGATCAGCCCTGCCTGCACCAGCGCGTTCACGTAGGTCGAGAGCGTGTTGGGTTTGAGGTCGAGCGCGCGGGCCAGTTCGGTCGCCGGGACGGCATCGGGATAGCGCCGCATCAGAAGGCGAAAGACCGCCATGCGCCGGGGATGGCCGAGGGTGGCGAGCCGGTGGGGAATCATTGTTTCCATGATTCATGAAATATTGAATTAGTGGCGCATCCGCAAGTGTGGATGTGCCGATGTCATTCACGCATGAACGAAACTGGCCGAGCTGCGTTGCCCCTGCATGGCACATGGTACGAACAACAGGGTTCTGTGTGCGCTGGACATCACGACGCGCGATGAGGTGACCAGGCACTGCGAGGATGTGACGCTGGAGGCCGGCGCGGTCTTGCAGCGCTCGGGCGAGGCAACACATGCGGTCTATTTTCCCGAAACCGCCGTGATCTCCGCGATTGCGACCTACAGCGACGGGTCGGGCATCGAGATGGCCAATATCGGGCGCGAGGCGTCGACGGCGGTGAACCTGATGTTGGGCCAGTCGCGGCATTTCCACACCGACGAAGTGCAGATCGCGGGCGCAGCGCTGCGCCTGTCGGCAGAGCGGTTCGTGCAGTTGAAATCCGAGCACGAGGCGTTCGAGCGGGTGCTGTTCGCCAGTGCGCAATCGGTGTTCTACCAGGTCATGATCTCGGGTGCGTGCAACGGGGCGCACAGTGCGCGGCAACGCCTGGCGCGGTGGCTGCTGACGATGGCGGACCGGATCGACGGCAGCGAGATGCGGCTGACACACGACTTCCTGGCCGAGATGCTGGGGGTCCGGCGGGCGACGGTCACGGAAGCTGCGCAGGACCTTCAGGAGAACGGACTGATTTCCTACAGGCGGGGGCGGGTCAGGATCACCGACCGCACCGGGCTGACGAACGCCAGCTGCGAATGTTACAACCTCGTGCGGGCGGCGAACCGTGAGTTGTTGCCCGAAATTGATCGGGACGCGTGAAATCGCTATTCATGGTACGTTATCGTACAGATCTCGCGCTGGACGTCCCATAAGGTCGGCCTATCTTGGCCGCAGTTCACGCGATAAATCATGTTCTGAAGAGGGGGATGGCCCATGAGAGTGATGGACGCCAGCATGGATGGCGATGACGTGATGAAGAATGCGATCCGGCATTCTCCGTTGTCGATCGTGCTGACGGACCCGCGGATCAAGGACAATCCGATCACCTATGTCAATTCCGCCTTCGAGGCGCTGACGCTGTATAGCCGGCGATACGCGGTCGGGCGCAATTGTCGTTTCCTGCAAGGGCCGGAGACGGAAGAACGGCATGTGACCCGCATCCGTGATGGATTGAAATCCGAACAGGAATTCGAGGTCACGCTGACCAATTACCGCGCCGACGGCTCGGCCTTTCGCAACCAGTTGCTGATCGCGCCGATCCACGGAGAGGACGGCGAGTTGACGGCGTTCTTCGGCCTTCAGCGCGAGGTGCCGGACCCTGCAGGCGCAGCGGAGGGGGACGACGCGTCGATGGGATTGCTGCGCGAGTTGCAGCACCGGGTGAAGAACCACCTGTCGATGATCGTCAGCATGATCCGCATCCAGGCCCGGCAGAACGTGACCGAGGACTCGCTGAAGGCGATCGGGCGGCGGATCGAGGCACTGTCGGTTCTTTATGACGAACTGTTGAGCGGCGGCGGGACTGGCGCCAGCGAGGAGATCGCCACGGGCGCCTACCTGAGCCGCATCGCGTCGGTCGTGTCGAGCCTGGAGCCGCGCGGGGCGATCCGGGTGAACGTGGAATGCGACGAGATCTCGCTGCCCGTGGACCAGGCGGCGCGGCTGGGGCTTTTGCTGTCGGAATTCATGACCAACGCGTTCGAGCACGCGTTCGAGGGGCGATCATCGGGCACACTCGAAGTGCGGTTCGCGCGGCGCGAGGACGGCGGTGTTTATCTGATGGTGGAGGATGACGGCAACGGGTTGCCGGAGAACAGCAACTGGCCCTTTTCGGCGCCCAGCATCGCGGCTCAGAAGAACCGGGCGGAGCATCACGACGGCGCGCTGGACACGACGGGCGAAGACGGCAAGCCCGGCGTGGGCGGCAGCATCGTGCAGGCGCTGACGCAATCGCTGGACGCGGAGCTTTCGGTTGAGCGGCTGGAGCAGGGCACGCGGGTGACGGTCGAGTTGTGACCGGGTGAGGCGGGGGCCAGGGGCTTGGGCCGGACTGAAATGGGGATGTCGACGTGGTGCCGGATGCCCGGGCGTCTGCACCGACATCAGCGCACAGGGTCTGCCCACGCGGCACGTCCGTTTTGCGGGTGCGAAGTCAACGGATCGCCGCGACAGATTGGGCGAACGTCTCTGCCACGTTCTGTCGCCGGATTTCATGCTCCTTGCCGGGTCAGCTTGCGCCGCTTTTTTGGGGGTCGCCGCTTTTTCGGACCGGGGCCTGGAATGCGTGCAGCCCTATCCGACCGCACGCATTGACCCGTTTTCAGTGGGCCATCATTTCTTCAGCCACGTCCGCGCCGCTGAGTTCGGCGGGGTAGTAGGTTGGCCAATTGGTGACTTCCTCGAGCAGCTTCGCCCGGTCGTCGCCCCAGTAGAGGTGGAAGTGTCCGGCATCCTGCGGCGCGATGGCATGGTCGCTGAACTGGATGAACGCGGGTGCCCCGGCGTCGCCACCGCTCTTTTCGAATATGTAGCGGACACCGCGGTTGCCGGCCTTGTAGGTCAGCACTTCGTAGCCGTCGTTGGCATAGCGGCCCTGCAGCGGGGTGCCGTCGTCGAAGAAGGTAACGCTGTCACCTTCGATGAGGATACGGTCGACCTCGGTCGCATAGCCGGTCTGGTAGTAGTCGGTGTATTCGGCCGCTGTCTTGTCCCCATGCTCGGCCTTGTGCGCCATGACGGGGTCGAGCGTTCCGTCCTGCAGCAGCGGGTAGACCGATTGCCAGTCTCCTTCCCAGTCCGAGAGGTTGCGGTCCTCGATCTGGTCATCCTCGAAGTAACCGTTGTAGACCTTGTCGTTACCGTGATCGTGTTCTTCGGAATGATCGTGATCATGTGTGCTTTCGCTTTGGGCGAACGCCGGCGCGGCAAGCACGAGCAAGGCGCCGGTGGCGACGGTGGCAACGCACCTGGCGAATGTCTGTTGCATGAGAGGCTCCTGTGTTGACGGGATCTTCGACCCCATGAATATTAATGTTATTACATAACGCATCCTCCTTAACGAACGGATTTTGCTTTGACAACCGGGTTACGCAGTTGAAGACCTGTTCAGACGCGAAAGACTGCCGAACGGCAAGTGCTGCCGCGCGCCCGTCCGTTGCACGTGCAAGCCCGCTCCGGTTCGGCGCAGTCAATCTGGTTCGAACGCCGCCACTCGCGGTATCGAGAACCGCGATGCAACAGCACGCTGTGCGTGGGCCGCTCGCAACGTCTGTTCGCTTGGCGTGAAGGCATGTCCACGCCTCCCTGAACTGGAAAGCCGCCGATGCAAAACCGCCCCCGCAGAGCCTGCGAGGGCGGTGTCGTTGGTGGGGCGGACCCGCGTCGGGGGGCCGCAGCGCCTTACTTGTACTTCTTGATCTCGCCTGAGCGCAGGCGCGACGCGTAGCTTTGCAGCTCGCGCTTGACGATCGGCATCAGGAAGTAGAGGCCCAGCACGTTGACCACCGCCATCGCGAAAATCGCGGCATCGGAGAAGTCGATCACCGGGCCGAGGCTGGAGGCCGCGCCGATTACCACGAAGATGCAGAAGATCAGCTTGAAGATCAGCTCTTTCGTCTGGCCCTCACCGAAGAGGTAGGTCCAGGCCTTCAGCCCGTAATAGGACCAGCTGAGCATCGTGGAGAAGGCGAAGAGGATCACCGCCAGCGCCAGGATGTACTTGAACCCGTCGATCGAGGACTGGAACGCCGCCGAGGTCAGCGCGACGCCGGAATTGTCGCCGACGGTCTGGATCGCGGTGCCCGCCTCGTTCAGCACGAAGAGGCCGGTTTCGGGGTCGGTGACCAGCTGGTCGGTGATGATGATCACCAGCGCGGTCATGGTGCAGACCACGACCGTGTCGATGAAGGGTTCCAGCAGCGACACGAAGCCCTCGGTGATCGGTTCCTTGGTGCGCACCGCCGAGTGCGCGATGGCCGCCGAGCCCACGCCCGCCTCGTTCGAGAAGGCGGCGCGGCGGAAGCCCTGTATCAGCGCGCCCACCATGCCGCCGGCGACGCCGAGGCCGGTGAAGGCACCCTCGAAGATGCGCCCGAAGGCGGTGCCGATCTGGTCGAAGTTCATCAGGATGATGATCAGCGCGGTGCCGACATAGAGGATGCCCATGAACGGCACGACCTTTTCGGTGACCTTGGCGATGGATTTCAGCCCGCCGACGATCACGGCGAAGACGACCGACGCCATGACAAGGCCGGTGATCCAGCCGGGGTAGTCACCGAGGACGTTGGCAAGCTGCGCGTGGGCCTGGTTGGCCTGGAACATGTTGCCGCCGCCAAGCGCGCCGAGGATGCAGAAGACCGAGAAGAGCACCGCGAGGATGCCGCCGCCGAAGATGCCACGTTCCTTGAACCCCTTGGAGAGGTAATACATCGGGCCGCCCGAGACTTTGCCATCGGGGTATTCGTTGCGGTATTTCACGCCGAGCGTACATTCGGTGAACTTGGACGCCATGCCCATGAGGCCGGCGAGGATCATCCAGAACGTGGCCCCCGGACCGCCGATGCCGATGGCGACCGCGACGCCCGCGATGTTGCCGAGGCCTACTGTGCCCGAAAGCGCCGTGGCGAGCGCCTGGAAGTGGCTGACTTCGCCCGCGTCGTTGGGATCGGAATAGTCGCCTTTCACAAGAGCGATGGAGTGGCCGACCCAGCGGAACTGCACCACGCCGAAATAAATGGTGAAGACGGTGGCGGCGATCACAAGCCAGCCCACGATCCAGGGGAAACTGGTGCCGGGAAAGTCGGAGAAGATCAGGCTGACGAACCAGCCGGTGGAGTTGGCGAAGATCTCGTTGACCCGCTCGTCGATGGATTGCGCCAGGGCCGGGGCGCTGAGCGCGAGCAGGGCGAAGAGCGCCGCCAGGGGCGTCTTGAGTGAATGTTTCATCTGTGTCCCTCGATTTTCTTGTTGAATGCTTGGCGCGTTGTCACGGCACGATGGTGACGGGCACGGGCGCCGCCTGCGCGAGGCTGCCCGCGACCGAGCCGAAGAGGCGCGAGGACAAGGCGGAATGGCCGGTGCGGCCGATGACGATCTGTTCGGCCTTGTTCTCGTTGATGATGTCGACCAGCGTATCGGCGATATGACCGTAGCGCAGGACCGTGGTGGCGCTAATGCCGGCATCGGTGAGCTTTTTCAGAACGGGTTTGAGCAGCGCATCCTCGGCGCGAGCCAGCTCTTCCTTGCGGCGCATGTGCCGTTCCTCGAGCTCTTCCTTGGTGAGGAAGGAATAAGGCGACCATTCCAGCACGTGGGCGACGATCACCTCGGCGCCTTGTGCCTTTGCCAGGGTGGTTGCGAAGTCGAGAGCCGCCTTGGCGCTTTCACTGTCGTCAAATCCCAGGACCAGTTTTTTTGACATTGTTCTCTCCTGTCGTGTCATTCCGGATCGGAATCCGATCAGCGTAGACGCAAAAGGCGAGTCGGCGCGAGTTTTTTCAATTTCTGTAAGCAAGACGGTGCCGTAGGGTGCCGGATTCCGGTCGGTTTGCGGCTGGTTTGGGCGGTGCGGGAACAGCAGGCCGGGAGGTCCCGGAGCAAGTCCGGGACGGGCGTGCTCGTGTGCCGGGGGGCGCCTAGAGGAACGCGGTTTCGTCGAAGCTGCGCAGCTTGCGGCTGTGGATGCGTTCCAGGGGCATGTCGCGGATATGCTCCATTGCGCGGATGCCGACCATCAAGTGGCGCGAGACCTGTGTCTTGTAGAAATCGCTGGCCATGCCGGGCAGTTTCAGTTCGCCATGCAGGGGCTTGTCCGACACGCACAGGAGCGTGCCGTAGGGCACCCTGAAGCGGAAGCCGTTGGCGGCGATGGTCGCACTTTCCATGTCGAGCGCGATGGCGCGGGACTGGCTGAGGCGCTGGACCGGGCCGGACTGATCGCGCAGTTCCCAGTTGCGGTTGTCGAAGCTGGCGACGGTGCCGGTGCGCATGACGCTTTTCAGCGCGTAGCCTTCCAGTTCGGTCTCGGCGGCGACGGCCTGTTCCAGCGCGATCTGCACCTCGGCCAGGGCCGGGATGGGCACCCAGGCGGGCAGGTCGGCATCGAGCACCGCGTCCTCGCGCAGGTAGGCGTGTGCAAGGACGAAATCGCCCAGCGACTGCGAGTTGCGCAAGCCCGCGCAATGGCCGACCATGATCCACGCGTGCGGGCGCAGGACGGCGATGTGGTCGGTCGCCGTCTTGGCGTTGGAGGGGCCGACGCCGATATTGACCAGCGTGATGCCGCTGCTGTCCTTGCGCTTGAGGTGGTAGGTGGGCATCTGCGGCAGCTTGGAAGTGGGGCGCAGCACCTCGTCGGGGCCGGTGATGGCCGTGTCGCCGGGGCCTATGAAGCTGTCGTAGCCACTGTCGGGATCGGCCAGCA
The DNA here is from genome assembly GCF_002917925.1 of Roseovarius confluentis. Classification (GTDB taxonomy): domain Bacteria; phylum Pseudomonadota; class Alphaproteobacteria; order Rhodobacterales; family Rhodobacteraceae; genus Roseovarius; species Roseovarius confluentis. The sequence goes on from NZ_PPFE01000003.1 coordinate 478,221, forward strand.
TCTTGCGGGCGAAGGCTTCGAACTCGGCCACGTAGAACTGGTAGTTGGTGAAGAGAACGTGGTTCTGGAAATGCTCGGGCGCGGTGGCGGTGTAATGCGCGAGCCGGGCGAGGGAATAATCGACGCGCTGGGCCGTGAAGGGGGCAAGCGGCGCGGGGTCCTCTTGCATCACGGTGTAGGTGCCGTTGACGATGTCGTCGTTGGTGGTCGACAGGTCCGGCACATCGAAATAGTCGCGCAGGGTGAAATCGGACGCGCCCTGTTGCGGGACGGTAATGGAGGCGTCGTTGGCGACGGCGAAATGCACCGGCATGGGGGTGTCCGACACGCCGATGGTGACCGGCACCTCGTGGTTGTCCAGCAGGAGGCCGATCTGCTGTGTCAGGTAGTTGCGGAACATGCGCGGCCGGGTGACGGTCGTGCTGTAGGTGCCCGGCTCGGCCAGGTGGCCGAAGCTGAGGCGGCTGTCGATCTTGGCATAGCTGGAGGTGCTGATGCGGATCTCGGGGTAGAAGGCGCGGACGGGGCGCGAGGGCTGGCCGTTCAGCATCGCGGCCTGGAACGCCTCGCACAGGAAGCGCACCGCGTCGTCGTAGAGGGCCACGAGATGCGCCACCGCCGCCGCGGCCTCGGTAAAGTTTTGCGGCGCGGGGGCGTGGGGGCTGTGATAGCGGCCGTCATCGGCGGTCTGAGCCATGGTGTACCCGTTACAATAAACTTGTGCGGCGCACGTTGACAGAGCAAGGGGCGCTTCGCAAGCTTGCGCCGATCTGGCTGCGAGGGAGGGGGCGATGGATTTCGAGACGGTCACGCCGGAGGTGTTCGGCGCGTCCCTGCGGGGGCTGGGGCTGAACCTGCTGGTGCGGGACGTGACGCGAGAGGTGGCGTTTTTGGAGGCGGTGTTCGGGATGACGGCTCACCGGGTAAGCGGAGATTTCGCGATCATGGTTTACGGCGACCAGCTGATGCAGCTGCATGCGGACGGGACCTATGGCAGTCACCCCGCGCTGGGGCTTTTGCCCGAAAGCGGCCCGCGCGGGGCGGGGGCGCAGCTGCACCTTTTCGACAGCGACCCGGACGAGGCGGCGGCCAAGGCAGAGGCCGCGGGCGGGCATGTGTTGCAGCCGCCGACGGACAAGCCGCACGGCCTGCGCGAGACCACGATCCTGTGCGAGAACGGCTATGCTTGGGTGGCGTCGCGGCCGCTGGAGGTTATATCAGCCGGGTGAGGCATAGGAGAGCGGCATGGGCAAGGTATTGCTGTCATTGGGTCACGGCTTTTCTTCGCGGGCGTTGGCAAGGCGGCTGGTGCCCCGGGGCTGGCGTGTGATCGGAACGACCCGAAGCGCGGAGAAGGCCGAGGCGCTGGCGGACGAGGGCGTGGAAGGCGTGGTCTGGCCTGGAAGTGACCTGTCCGGGGCGCTGGGCGAGGCGACGCATCTGCTGAGCTCGGTCAGTCCGGGGGAGGACGGCGACCCGGTGCTGAACGCGCTGGGCGACGATATCGCCAAGATGGCCGGACGGCTGGAATGGGCCGGGTACCTGTCGACCACGGGGGTTTACGGCGACCACGAGGGCGATTGGGTGACCGAGGACAGCCCGCTGGAGCCGTCGACCGAGCGGGGGTACAGGCGGGTCGTGGCCGAGGCGGCCTGGGCCGGCATTCCGGACCTGCCGCTGCATATCTTCCGGCTGGCGGGCATCTACGGCCCCGCGCGCGGGCCGTTCGAGAAGGTGCGAAAGGGCACGGCGCGGCGGATCATCAAGCAAGGCCAGGTGTTCAGCCGGACCCACGTGGAGGATATCGCGCAGGTGCTGGAGGCGTCGATCAGGCGGCCCAATCCGGGTGCGGCCTACAACGTGTGTGACGATGATCCGGCGCCGCCGCAGGACGTGATCGGCTATGCGGCGGAACTGCTGGGCGTGCCGATGCCTCCGGCGGTGAATTTCGAGGACGCGGAGATGAGCCCGATGGCGCGGTCCTTCTATGCGGAATCGAAGCGGGTGGATAACAGCCGGATCAAGGACGAGTTGGGGGTCGAGTTGATTTATCCGGACTACAAGGCGGGGTTGACCGCGTTGTTGGCGGAAGAGGAGGCGCGTACGGGGTAAGCCCCGGCGCGTGGGTTATCACCCACCCTACGAGGTCCCGGGGCAGGCCCGGGACGGGCGCGCTCTTGGCGTTATTCAGGTTGAGAATCCAGACGGTTCTGCCGAGTGCTGCCCGCCGTATTTGAGTATTTGAAGAACAATGAAAGGCTTGGTCGCCCCCGTTTTCATCGTTCTTCAAATACTCATGCCGGCGGCACGACCACAAGCATACGATCAGCCGTTTTCGCGCAGGATGGCGCCGGCGAGGTAGAGCGAGCCGCAGATCAGGATGCGCGCCGTGGGGTCTTTCGCGGCGATGTCCTCGATGGCGGCGCGGGCGCTGGCGGCGGTGCCCGAGGGCAGGCCGACATTGGCGGCGGCGGCGGCGGTGTCTTCGGCGGGCAGGGTGTTCGCCTCGCCGGGGATGGAGATGGCGGTGAGGCTTTGCGCGACGCCGGCCAGTGGCGAGAGGTAGCCCGAGATATCCTTGGTGTTGAGCATGCCGCAGACCAGGTGCGTGGGGCGGGGTGGCAGCGAGGCCAGGTGCGCGGCCAGCGCGCGACCTGCGGCGGGGTTGTGGCCGCCGTCGAGCCAGAGCTCGGCCTGCGGTGCGGCCTTGGCCAGAGGGCCGGTGGAGAGGCGCTGCATCCGGGCGGGCCAATTGGCGTGCGTGACCGCAGCCTCGAGCGCGGCATCGCCAAGGTGCAGGTGACGCAGGGCGGCGATAGCGGCGCCGGCGTTCTCATACTGGTGCGCGCCGGGCAGGTTGGGCAGGGGCAGATCGCGGAGGCCGGTTTCATCCTGGTAGATGAGACGGCCACGTTCGGTGGTGACGTGCCAGTGCTGGCCGTGGGCCAGAAGGGGCGCGCCCAGACGTTGGGCGGCGGCCTCGATGGCGTCCATGCCTTCCTCGTCCTGCGGACCGACGACGCAGGTGACGCCGCGTTTGAGGATGCCGGCCTTTTCGCCGGCGATCTTGGCCAGCGTGTCGCCGAGATATTGCTCGTGGTCCATCGACACGGGCGTGATGATGGTAAGCGCCGGTTTCGCCACGACATTGGTGGCATCGAGCCGTCCGCCCAAGCCCACCTCGAGCAGGGTGTAATCTGCGGGCGTGCGCGACATGGCGAGGATCGCGGCGCAGGTGGTGATCTCGAAGTAGGTGATCGGTTCGCCGCCGTTCGCGGCGTAGCATTCATCGAGCACTTCGGTCAGGTGCGGCTCGGATATCAGCTCGCCGGCCAGCCGGATACGTTCGTGGAAACGGGCGAGGTGGGGCGAGGTGTAGGCGTGGGCGGTTTTGCCGGCGCCCTCGATCCCGGCGCGGATCATGGCCAGCGTCGAGCCCTTGCCGTTGGTGCCGGCGATGTGGATTACCGGGGGCAGATCGTTCTGCGGGTTGCCGAGCGCCTCCAGCAGGCGCCAGACGCGGTCGAGCGTGAGGTCGATGATCTTGGGGTGCAGCGCCATCATCCGGTCGAGGATGACGTCCGATGTGGGGGCGGTCATTTGTCGGCTTCGTCCGCGGTCTGTTCCTCGGCGGTGTCGGGCTGCGCCGCGTCCTGAGGCTCTTCCTCGGCGGGGAGTTCAGGGGCGGGGAGGTCGGCGGTGACGGCGGGCGGCAGGTTCAGGAGCATGCGCAGGATGGTGATGAGTTCGGTGCGCATTTCGCCGCGCGGGGTCACGCGGTCGAGCATGCCGTGATCCAGCAGATACTCGGCGCGCTGGAAGCCCTCGGGCAGTTTTTCGCGGATGGTCTGTTCGATGACGCGGGGGCCGGCGAAGCAGATGAGCGCGTTGGGTTCGGCGATATGCACGTCGCCCAGCATGGCGTAGGACGCGGTGACGCCGCCCGTGGTGGGGTGGGTCAGCACGACGATGTAGGGCAGGCTTGCCTCTTTGAGCATCTGCACGGCGACGGTGGTGCGGGGCATCTGCATGAGCGACAGGATGCCTTCCTGCATGCGCGCGCCGCCCGCGGCGGAGAAGAGCACGAGGGGGCGGTTGAGCTTCACTGCCTCTTCGGCGGCGGCGATGATGGCGTTGCCGACATACATGCCCATGGACCCGGCCATGAAGGAAAAATCCTGCGCCGCCGCGACGATGGGGGTGCGGCCGATTTCGCCGGAAGCCACCAGCATCGCCTCGGTCTCTCCGGTCGCCTTTTGCGCGGCGCGCATCCGGTCGGGATATTTCTTTTGATCGCGGAATTGCAGCGGGTCGGCGGTGGGCTGGGGCACGGACACTTGTGTAAAGGTGCCGCCGTCGAAAAGGGCTGTGAACCGATCGCGCGGGGTGATCGGCATGTGATGGCCGCAGGAGGTGCAGACGTTGAGGTTTTCGCGCAATTCGCGGTGGAACAGCATGGTTCCGCACTCGTCGCACTTGGTCCACAGGTTCTCGGGGATCTCGCGGCGCGAGAAGATCGAATTGATGCGCGGACGCACGTAATTGGTGATCCAGTTCATCTGTGGCCCAGTTCCCGTTGCAAATCGCCCTTGAGATAAGCCGTGCGCGTGAGAAATGCAATCAGACGCGCAGGGCGAGTCGCGCGGTGAGCCAGCTGACCAGCAAGAGCATCAGGTCGAGCGGCGCCCAGAGCCAGAGTGCATCTCTGTCGTCCAGGGTGAAGGGGTAGGTGTAGAGGGCCAGGCCGTCGAAACTGCCCGCAGGTGCGGCGACGAGGATGGCGAAGAAATTGTTGACGAAATGCAGGCCGAGGGCGGCGCCGATGGTGCCGGTGCGGGCCGTGAGGTCGGCGGCGGCGATGCCGAAGAGCGTGGCCCAGCCGACAATCAGCCAGTTGGCGTCGCCGTTGATCACGGGATCGTAATGCAGAAGGCCGAAGAGCAGGGAGGGGACGATGATCCAGATTCGGGGATTGGCGAAGCGGGCGGCGAGCTGGCTTTGCAGGTAGCCGCGAAAGACCAGTTCCTCGGCCCCGGTCTGGATCAGAAGGGCGGGCAGGGCGAGCGGCAGGAAGGTCAGCCAGCGGGTGGTGTCGATATTCGCCTCGGGCGTGAGGCCGGGCGTGGCGGGCAGCAGGATCGAAAGGGCGAGGTGCAGCCCGACCATGTAGAGACAGACGCGGGCGAAATGGAGCCGTGCAAGGCGCAGGTCACCGACGAAGCTGGGCAGGGCGCGGCCATGGATGGCGCGGCCCGTCATGGCCAGCGCGACGATGATGAAGCCGAAGAGGTAGAGGTTCGCCAGCACGCCGGCCGGGGTTTCGCCGGTTTCCAGGTCGCCGAGCGTGCTGTCCCACGAGGTCGCCGGCGCCACGATGTTCAGCAGCGCCGAGGCGGCGAAGATCAGCGACAGGAACAGCGCCGCCAGCATGATGGCGCCCAGCACAAGGCGCACGAGCGAGGCGGTGGGGCGAGCCGGATGAACAAGGGCTTCGTGCGGTCGGTAGGCGTCGGACATGGAACCAGAGCTAGGGCGCGGGGGCATGGACCGCAATGGCGTTTGCCCCGGAGCGGCCAACAAAAAACCCGGGCGCGAACGCCCGGGCCAGTATCAAGGGTCGGGAGGACCCATTCTTATTTGGTCTCAGCCTTTCGAGAACTCGGGGTAGGCTTCCATCCCCAGTTCCGACATGTCGAGACCTGCGATCTCTTCCTCTTCGCCGACGCGGATGCCCATGACGGCCTTGAGGATGAACCAGACGATCAGGCTGGCCACGAAGGTGAACACACCGTAGGCCACGATGCCGGTCAGCTGGGTGATCAGGTTGGCGTCGCCATTGTAGAAGATCACGGCGATGGTGCCCCAGATACCGGCGAAGAGGTGCACCGGAACGGCGCCGACCACGTCGTCGATTTTCAGCTTGTCGAGCATCGGGACGGTCAGGACCACGATCACGCCACCCACGGCACCGATCCAGAGCGCACCGAAGAGCGTGGGCGCGAGGGGTTCGGCGGTGATCGAAACGAGGCCCGCGAGGGCGCCGTTGAGCACCATGGTGAGGTCCGGTTTCTTGTACATCACCTGGGTCAGGATCAGCGCGGTCACGGCACCGGCCGCGGCAGCCATGTTGGTGTTGGCGAAGATGCGGCTTACGTCGGAGACGTCACCCACGGTGCCCATGGCAAGCTGCGAGCCGCCGTTGAAGCCGAACCAGCCGAGCCACAGGATGAACGTACCCAGTGTGGCGAGCGCCAGGTTGGAACCGGGCATCGGGTGCACCTTGCCGTCCTTGCCGTACTTGCCCAGACGCGGGCCCAGCACGATGGCACCGGCCAGGGCAGCCCAGCCGCCCACGGAGTGCACGACGGTCGAACCGGCGAAGTCGGAGAAGCCGGCTTCGGACAGCCAGCCGCCGCCCCACTGCCAGGAGCCCGAGATCGGGTACATGATGCCGGTCAGGATGACGACGAAGATCAGGAACGGCCACAGCTTGATCCGCTCGGCCAGCGCGCCCGACACGATCGAGGCGGTGGCGGCGACGAAGACCAACTGGAAGAAGAAGTCCGAACCGACGGATGCATAGTCGAGCGCCGCATCGGCCGCGGCCACGCCCACAGGATCGAGCACGGTCTGCCCGCCGATGGCGAAGTAGCCGTTGAAGTCGCCCGGGTACATCGTGTTGAAGCCGATGAGCCAGTACATGATCGCGGCAATCGAGAAGAGTGCGATGTTCTTGGTCATCTGCATGGTGACGTTCTTGGAACGCACCAGCCCGCCTTCGAGCATGGCGAAGCCTGCGGCCATGAAGAACACCAGGAAGCCCGCCATGCAGAACAGCAGGGTGGTCATGATGTAGGGGCCGATCTCGTCGAAGCCCGGAGCGGCGGCCTCTGCGGCGGCGGCCTCGTCCTGAGCGAAGCCGAGTTGGGGCAGGACCGCGATTGCGGTTGCGGCGAGCCCCAGATGAATAAAGCGTTTCATAGTGATGTTATCCCTTCTTTCGCGCGGTTTAAAGCGCGTCATCGTTGGTTTCGCCGGTGCGCACGCGCATGGCCTGCCCGATATCGAGCACGAAGATCTTGCCGTCGCCGATCTTGCCGGTCCGCGCGGTCGTCGCGATGGTCTCGACCACCTGGTCGACCATGCCGGCGGCAACGGCGATCTCGAGCTTGATCTTGGGTACGAAGTTCACGGCGTATTCCGCGCCGCGGTAGATCTCGGTGTGACCGGACTGAGAGCCGAAGCCCTTGATCTCGGTCACCATCATGCCGCGCACGCCGATCCCTGTCAGCGCTTCGCGCACATCTTCAAGCTTGAACGGCTTGATGGTTGCAATGATGAGTTTCACAGATGTCCCTTTCGGTTGCTTGGGCGAGGTTGATTTCGCTGTTGCAGAAAGTGACGGAGATGAGGCGGGCGGGAAGGGTGAGCGCCGGGGAAGTGGGCAGAAATCACCAAGAAATGCACAATTTATGCGCAAATAATCCTGAATGACTAATTAATGTGCAGCTAAGAATCGCTGCGACGCGCAAACGCCTACGTCGTATTACGTATACGACTAGGGGAGCCGACCGTGCCAAAACGCGCGGGCGCCACGGCGGCGTTTGGTAAAATCGAAACGCTTTTGGGGGTCTACTTTCGGAATGAGGACCTGTAGACTGCCGCAAAACCAGAGGTCCGGGCAGGTTAGGGCATGGGAAACCAGGGGCGAAAAACGCCGCGACTCGTTGCAGACAGGCGATACGGCAAATCCGCGAAGACACCGGCAAAGAGCCGGACCAAGCCGGCTGCGCGCAAGCCTGCGAAAACCGCGCGCCCTCGGCGCAGGGGCGGTGGCGGCCGTTCGGGCGGCGGGCGCGGCCCGGTGGCGTGGATCAAGCGCCTGTTCCGCTGGATATTGCGGCTGTTCTGGGTCGTAACATGGCGCGTGACCGCGGTGGTGGTGCTGGTGACGGCCCTGGCTGTGGCCTATGTCTATGCCGGGTTGCCGGATGTGCGCGCACTACTGGACGGCCGGGCGCGGGGATCGGTCACCATGCTGGACCGCGAGGGCGACGTGTTCGCCTGGCGCGGTGACCAGTTCGGCGGGGTGGTGACGGCCGATACCGTCAGCCCCGACTTGCGCAACGCGGTGCTGGCCACAGAGGACAAGCGGTTCTACCAACACTTCGGCCTGAGCCCGCGCGGCATCGCCAGCGCTGTCCGCATCAATCTGAGCGAGGGGCGTGGGCCGCTGAGCGGGCACGGTGGGTCGACCATCACCCAGCAGACCGCGAAATTGCTGTGTCTTGGCGTAGAATACGACGAGACGGAGTGGGAGAGCGAGGCGGAGTACGTTCAGGATTGCCGCCGCGGATCGCTGAGCCGGAAGGCCAAGGAAGCGATCTATGCGATGGCGATGGAGGCGAAGTATTCCAAGAACGAGATCCTGTCGATCTATCTCAACCGGGCCTATTTCGGCGGCGGCGCCTTTGGCGTGGAGGCCGCGGCGCAACGGTATTTCGGGGTGAGCGCGCGCGAGGTGAACGCGGCGCAGTCGGCCATGCTGGCGGGCCTGCTGACCGCGCCGACGCGGCTGGCGCCGACGACCAACCTGGAACGGTCACAGGCAAGGGCGGCGACGGTGCTGCGGCTGATGAACGAACAGGGCTACCTGACCGATGCCGAGACGCAGGCCGCGCAGGACAACCCCGCGACACTGTCGGAGGCCGCCGAAGCGCAGGCCGGAGGCTATTTCGCCGATTGGGTGATGGACAGCGGGCCGGAGCTTTTCACCCGCGACACGACAGAGGACGTCATAATCCGAACGACGCTGGACCAGCGGATGCAACGCGCCGCCGAGGAGGCGCTTGACTGGGTGTTCGAGAACAAGGTCAGTGAAGGATCCGAGGCGCAGGCCGCGATCGTGGTGATGAGCGCCGATGGCGCGGTGCGTGCGATGGTGGGCGGGCGCAAGACCAAGGTGACCGGCGCGTTCAACCGGGCCACGATGGCCAAGCGGCAGACCGGCTCGGCCTTCAAGCCGTTCGTCTATGCGACGGCGCTGGAACTGGGCTATGAACCGACGTCGATCGTCGTGGATGAACCGTATTGCCGCAATATTGCCGGGTCCGGCCAATGGTGCCCCGAAAACTATGACAAGAAATTCCATGGCCGCGTGCCGCTGATCCGGGCGCTGGCGCGGTCCTACAACATCCCTGCGGTGAAGGTGGCCGAAAGCGTGGGCCTGGACCTGGTGCGCCAGGTTGCCAGCGACTTCGGCATCGATAACGAACTGGCCGACGGTCCCGCGCTGGCGCTGGGCGCATCGGAAAGCACGCTGCTGGAAATGACGGGGGCCTATGCGGGTATCCTGAACGGTGGTTCGTCGGTGACGCCTTATGGGCTGGTTGAATTGAAGCTCCTGGGGGACGACGACCCGCTGATGCGCAAGGGGGGCGGCATTGGTGAACGCGTGATCCAGCAAGAGGCCGCGCAGAAGCTGATGGGTATGATGTACGAGGTGGTGCAGTCGGGCACTGGCGGGCGCGCCAAGCTGCCCGACCGGCAGGCCGCCGGCAAGACCGGCACGACGCAGGCGGCACGCGACGCGTGGTTCCTGGGCTTTACCGCCGATTACGTGACCGGAGTGTGGATGGGGTATGACGACAACACCCCGCTCAAGGGTGTGACCGGCGGCGGGCTTCCGGCGGACATCTGGCGCGAGACGATGGTGCGGGTGAACGAGGGTGTGCCGGTCAGCGACCTGCCGATGATCCGGGTCGAACCGCAGCCGCAGATACAACAGCAGCCGCGCACGCAGCAGCGCCAGGACCGGGACCGGGGCAACACGATCAACCGGATGCTGGAAGAGCTGCTGGGGCCGGCACATGGCGGGCAATAGTACGGCAAAAACCGGCGACCCCCGCGCTATCGCCGGAGCTTGTGCGGCGGCGGGGCGAGGCGGCCGGACCTGTTTCGGGATCAGCCCGCGCGTTGCACGTCGGCGATCAGGGCGTCGATATTGCCGCCGTTGCGATCGAGCATCGCGCCGATCTCGGTGCGTTCGCTGAGCCGCAGGCTGACGCCCTCGATCACCATGTCGAAAAAGAGGTCGCGGCCCGAGCGGTCAGAGACCAGGAAAAGCACGGTGAAGGGCGACTTGCCGCGCAGCTTTACGGTCGAGCGGACCTCGTGCCAGGACTTGACCTGGCGCACGCCGGTCACGGTGATCTGGCCGCCGATGAACTCGCGGAACCGCTTGCCGTACTTGCGGGCGATATAGCCTTGGAAGGCGGCGGTGAAAGCCCGCATCTGGCCCGAGGAGGCGCGGCGCGAATCGGCGCCCAGCGTGGAGCGGGCAATGATGTTCACGTCGGCATAACGGGCGAAGATGCGTTCGAAATCGCGGATCATCGCGCCGGTGGACTTGCCCGAGGCGATCACGCGGTTGATATCGGCCACGACCTGGTCGATCAGGCCGCGGGCGCGCGCCTCTGTCAGGGCGAAGGCGGGGGTTGCGGCAGCGGGCAGCAGCGTGGCGGCCGCGCCGGCGCCGATCAGGAAACGTCTGGAAATGTCATTCATCGTAGGGGTCCTCCAGCGGCGTGCCGGGTTCGGCATCATAAGGATCTTCGAACGCCCCGCCCGAGCCACCGCCGAGCTTGAAGCGCCTGTTCTGAATATAGAGCGACCGCGCCTGTGCGTAACTGTCGGCGCTGTCGTAAAGGATGGAATCTATGGTGTCGGCATAACGCCCGCGGTCCGACAGGCCCGTGACGCCAGTGGCGATGGTGCCATAGTAGTTCTCGGGCTCGTCGAGCACGTACGTCAGCGGGTTGGTGAAAAGATCGACGATCTTGCCCGCCGCCGCGCGCTCGGTCGAGGGGCCGAGCAGGGGCAGTTCGACATACGCCCCTTCGCGCACGCCCCAGACATGCAGTGTCTGGCCGAAATCGGCGTCGGTGGCCTGGGGCATGTTGAGTTCGGACGCGGTGTCGAACAGGCCGCCCAGCCCGATCGTGGTGTTCACGAGGAAGCGGTAGGTGTCCTCGGTCGCGCCTTTCATGTTGCCTTGCAGGATGTTGTTCACCACGGCGCCCGGGATCGACAGGTTGAAGGCGAAACGGCCGACCATGTTCTCGACATCGTCGGGAATGAAGCCGGAATAGCCCTTGCCTGCGGGCCCCACCAGGTTTTTGTCCAGCGCCCGGTTGAAGGCGTGGGTGCGGCGGTTCTCTTCCTCGTAGGGATCGAAAGGCTCGGAGGCCGGGTAACCCGCGGGGCGCGGCGTGCAGCCCGCCGCGGCGAGGGCCACGACAAGCGCAAGGCCGGTCGCGAACAGCGTTGGTCGTCGTATGGAGATGAAATTTGGCAACGGTCAGGCTTTGGTTAAGGTATTGCGGTCATAAATAATCGATTGGCTGAATTTACCCAGATGCGGCGACTTGACGAAGGTGTCCTGTAGCAGAACGGTGTCTATGGTAGTAAGTCGGAACGGGGTATCGTTCAAGCGACGATCTGGCGGGACGCGGAAGAGACGGCATGCAACTTAGCAAGGCAAGACTTGATGCAGGCCGAGAGGAACTTCGCGCCGCCCGTCGCGAGAGCCGGGGACTTTACTGGTTCGTGGGGATCTTCAGCTTCTTCGTGAACATGCTGATGCTGACCGGCCCGATCTACATGTTGCAGGTCTATGACAGGGTGCTGGGCAGCCGATCGGTCGAGACGCTGATCGCGCTGAGCGTGCTGGTGGTGTTCCTGTACGGGATGATGGGCGTGCTGGACTATGCCCGCGGGCGGATCATGGGCCGGGTCGCGGCGCGTTTCCAGGCCCGGCTGGATCGCCGGGTGTTCGACGCGGTGATCCGCAAGGCGGCGGTGGCGCCGGACGAGCATACGCAAACCGGGTTGCGCGACCTGGAGGCGGTGCAGCGGCTGATGGCCTCGCCGGTGCTGATGGCCATCTTCGACTTGCCCTGGACGCCGGTTTTCCTGGCCGGGATATGGTTGTTTCACCCGTGGCTGGGGGCGCTGGCGCTGATCGGCGGGGGGATCATCATCCTGATCACCGTGGTCAACCAGGCGGTCACCCGCCAGCCGGCAATGAAATCGGCGCGGGCCACGGGTGCGGCGGAAATGCTGTCGAACCAGATCCGCAACGAATCGGAAATGGTGCAGGCGATGGGGATGCGCGATCAGGCGTTCTCGCGCTGGCAGACCGCGCGGGACGAGTCGCTGAGATCCCAGATCGCGTCATCGGATCTTGTGGGTACGTTCACCACGACGACGAAGACCTTCCGGCTGTTCCTGCAATCGGCGATGCTGGGCCTGGGGGCCTATCTTGTCTTGCAGAACGAGCTTACGCCGGGCGCGATGATCGCGGGCTCGATCCTGATGGGCCGGGCGCTGGCACCGGTTGAACTGGCCGTCGGACAATGGGCGCTGGTGCAACGGGCCATGCAGGGCTGGCATTCACTGACCGAACTGCTGGCGCTGGTGCCGCCCGAGCAGCCGCGTACGCCGCTGCCCAAGCCCAAGGCGCTGTTGCAGGTGCAACAGGTCACCGTGGTGCCGCCGGGCGACCAGCAGGCGGCGCTGAAGACGATCAGTTTCACTGTGCAACCGGGCCAGGCGGTGGGCGTGATCGGTCCCTCGGGTGCCGGCAAGTCGACGCTGGCGCGGGCGCTGACCGGCCTGTGGCGGCCTGCGGGCGGGCGAATCCGGCTGGATGGCGCGTCGCTTGATCAGTTCGAACCGCGCGTGCTGGGCAGGCATATCGGATACCTGCCGCAGCGGGTGCAGTTGTTCGAGGGGACCATCGCCGAGAACATCTCGCGCCTGGCCGAGGAGCCCGACGCCGCCAAGATCGTGGAGGCGGCGAAGAAGGCCGATGCGCACGATATGATCCTGAAGCTGCCCGACGGCTATGACACGCGTATCACCGCCGGGGGCGGGCGCCTGTCAGGCGGGCAGATGCAGCGGATCGGGCTGGCGCGGGCGATGTATGGCGACCCTGTGCTGGTGGTGCTGGACGAGCCCAACTCGAACCTCGACAACGAGGGCAGCGAGGCGGTGAACCACGCGATCCGGGAGTTCAAGGCCGAAGGCAAATCGGTGCTGATCATGGCGCACCGGCCTGCGGCGATCCGGGAATGCGACCAGTTGCTGATGCTTGAAAACGGCATGGTGCGGGCCTTCGGGCCCAAGGACGAGGTGCTGAAGGACGTGGTCAAGAACGCCGGGGAAATCAGCGCCAGCGGCCAGCAGGGAGGGGTGCAGTGAGCGACGAAAAGCGCAGCGCCTGGTCGGTCCGGACGCCGATGATCGTGGGGGTGACCGGGCTTATTATCCTGGTGGGAGGTTTCGGGACCTGGGCCGCGATGACCGAGATATCGGGTGCGGTGATTGCCAGTGGGCAGATCGAGGTCGACCAGAACCGTCAGGTGGTCCAGCACCCCGATGGCGGCGTGGTGGCGTCGATCGAGGTCGATGAGGGCGACACGGTGGACGCGGGGCAGGTGCTGTTGCGGCTGGATGCGACCGCCTTGCGCTCGCAGCTGGCGATCACCGAGAACCAGCTGTTCGAGTTGCAGGCGCGGCGCGGACGGCTGGAGGCCGAGCGGGACGAGCGGGACGAGATCACCTTTCCCGACCTGGTGCGCGACGTGGCGGCGCGCAACACGGAGGTGGCCGAGTTGCTGGACGGGCAGCGGCGGCTTCTGACGGCGCGCAACGAGACCGTGGCGAGCGAGATTTCCCAGCTGGAGAAACGGCGGGGGCAGATCGGCAACCAGATCGAGGGGATCGAGGCGCAACAGGCGGCGATGGACGAGCAGCTGGCGCTGATCGAGGAGGAACTGGCCGACCAGCAATCTCTGCTGGACCGGGGGCTGGCCCAGGCCTCGCGGGTGCTGGCGCTGCAACGGGAGCAGTCGCGGATGCTGGGTCAGCTGGGCGAGCTCGCGGCGCAGGTGGCACAATCCGAAGGGCGGATCACCGAGATTGACATCGAGGTACTGAAGCTGGGCACGCGGCGGCGCGAGGAGGCGATCACCACCTTGCGCGACTTGCAGTTCCGCGAGCTGGAACTGCTGGAGGAGCGGCGTGCGCTGATCGAGCGGACGAGCCGGCTGGACATCACCGCGCCGGTGAGCGGCGTGGTTTACGGGCTTCAGGTCTTTGCGCTGCGCTCGGTTATCCGGCCGGCCGATCCGATCCTTTACGTCGTGCCACAGGACCGTCCGCTGATCATCAATGCGCAGGTCGAGCCCACGGATATCGACAAGCTGTTCGTGGGACAGGAAGTGACGCTGCGGTTTTCGGCGCTGGACCAGCGGACGACGCCGGAGCTGATCGGGCAGGTGATGCAGATCTCGGCCGATTCGTTCCAGGACGACAACACGCGACAAAGCTATTACCGGGCCGAGATCGCGCTGAGCGAAGGCCAGCGGGAGCGTCTGCCGGAGGATGTGACGCTGATCCCCGGCATGCCGGTGGAGACCTTCATCCGCACCGCCGACCGCACGCCGCTGGCCTATCTGACGAAACCGCTGACGGATTACTTCGCCAAGGCGTTTCGCGAATAGGCGGAGCGCCTTCGGTGCGCAGGGTGTCTCGGCGTCCCTTCGGGACGTCTCGGGGCGCGTGGCGGGCGTGACGCGGATCCCGGGGGCGGGCCGCGTGGCGGGCGACGGGGCCGTGAGTATTTTTTGCAAGAAAAAGCCCGCGCCGGTTTTTGCGGTTGCATCGGTGCGCCGAGCGTCTAGCGTTCGCGGCGACGCAACCGAGGAGGTCGGGATCATGGGAAAATTCGAGGACAAGCTGGCTGAGATGGGCGTGACCCTGCCCGAGGCGGCGGCACCGGCGGCGAATTACGTGCCGTATGTGCTGGTGGGCGACATGCTGTACGTGTCGGGGCAGCTGCCGAAGCTGGGCGACGAGATGATGATCGGCAAGCTGGGCGACGACATGGACGTGCCCGCGGGCGCGGAGGCGGCGAAGGCCTGTGCGATCAACCTTTTGGCGCAGGTCAAGGCGGCGTGCGGCGGCGACCTGGACCGCCTGAAGCGGGTGGTGAAGCTGGGCGGGTTCGTGAACTCGACGCCGGATTTCACGCAGCAACCGCAGGTGATCAACGGCGCATCGGATTTCATCGGCGAGGCGCTGGGCGAGGCGGGCAAGCACGCGCGGGCCGCGGTATCGTCGCCGGCCCTGCCCTTTGGCGTGGCGGTCGAGATCGAAGGCGTGTTCCAGGTCGGATGAGCCGGCTGGACCCGTCCTTTCTGCGCGCGCCGCTGGCGCATCGGGCGCTGCATGATGTCGCGGATGGCCGGCCGGAGAATTCGCGCGCGGCGATCGCCGCGGCGATACGTCATGGTTATGGCATCGAGATCGATCTGCAATTGAGCCGCGACGGTGCGGCCATGGTGTTTCACGACTATGACCTCAAGCGTCTGACCGGGCAGGCCGGGCCGGTGCAGCAGCGGGACGCGGCGGAACTGGGCCGAATCTCGCTGCTTGGCGGGGATGAGGAAATACCGGCGCTGCCGGAGGTGCTGGACCTGGTGGCGGGGCGCGTGCCGCTGCTGATCGAGTTGAAGGACCAGCAGGGGCAGATGGGCCAGACCGACGGGCGGCTGGAGGCCGCGACGGCAGTGGCGCTGCGAGGCTATGCCGGGCCGGTGGCGGTGATGTCGTTCAACCCCGAGATGATGGTGGCGATGCGCGACCTTGCGCCCGACGTGGTGCGCGGCATCGTGAGTTGCGATTATGCTGCCAAAGACTGGCCCCTGTTGCGTGCCGACGTGCGGGAACGGTTGCGCGATATCCCGGATCATGATCGCGCGGGAGCGTGTTTTGTCAGCCACCAGGCGCAGGACCTGGACCGTGCAAGGGTGGCCGAATTGCAGGGCGCGGGCACGGATGTGCTGTGCTGGACGATCCGGTCGCCGGAAGAAGAGGCAGACGCACGGCGCGTGGCGCAGAACATCACCTTCGAGGGATATCTTCCGGCAATTCCCGCTTGAACCGGAGCGGGTCGGCCACAAATTGAAGGTATGATTTCCAAAAGCGACGAGCGGCCCTGATGGATGGCGGATCTGTCCTTGTGAGCGTCTATGAAAGCCTGGGCGACGTGGCGCCGGCGGAGTGGGATGCGTGCGCCTGCCCCGAGGCCGGGGACGGCGGCCGGACGGAGGACCCGTTCACCACCTACCGGTTCCTGAAGGCGCTGGAGGACAGCGGCTCGGTCGGGGCCGGCACGGGGTGGCAGCCGCATTACATGGTGGCGGAGATGGACGAACAGGTGATCGCCTGTGCGCCGCTTTACGTGAAGAACCACAGCCAGGGCGAGTATATCTTTGACCACAACTGGGGCCATGCCTATGAACGCGCGGGCGGGCGGTATTACCCCAAGCTGCAGATGGCGGTGCCGTTCACGCCGGTGACGGGGCGGCGGATGCTGACCCGGCCGGGATACGGGCAGCCGGGGCGCGATGCGCTGATGCAGGCCGCGGTCAGCATCGGGGACCGCAACGAGCTGTCGTCGCTGCATGTCACCTTTTGCACCGAGTTCGAGCGGGAGGTGGGCACGCAGATGGGCCTGTTGCCGCGGATCACGCAGCAGTTTCACTGGCTGAACCGGGGCTACGAGAGCTTCGACGATTTCCTGGGCAGCCTGAGTTCGCGCAAGCGCAAGAACATCCGCAAGGAGCGGGCGCAGGCGCAGGGCTTTGGCGGCGAGATCGTGCAATTGACCGGCGACGCGATTAGACCCGAGCACTGGGAGGCGTTCTGGGAGTTCTACCAAGATACCGGGGCGCGGAAGTGGGGAATGCCGTACCTGACGCGCAAGTTTTTTGACATCGCGCAGGAGCGGCTGCGGGACGATATCCTGCTGGTTTTGGCGCTGGAGGACGGCGTGCCCGTGGCTGGCGCGCTGAACATGATCGGGCGCGACGCGCTTTATGGCCGGTACTGGGGCTGTGCGGCGCATCACCCGGCGATGCATTTCGAGTTGTGTTACTATCAGGCGATTGATTATGCCATCGAACACGGGCTGTCCCGTGTCGAGGCTGGCGCGCAGGGCGAGCACAAGCTGGCCCGCGGATACTTGCCGGTCGAGACCCATTCGCTTCACTGGTTTCGTGACCCGCCTTTTTCCGATGCCGTGGCGCGTTACCTAGAGGCCGAACGGGAAGCCGTTGCAGATGACATTGAAATCCTGACGAGTTTCGGCCCGTTCAGGAAAGCAAACGTGGAGGAGCAGGAATGAGCGAACGCTTAAGCGATACGGCGCGAAAAACGACGCTGGAGCCGCTGTTGGAGAGCGGCTGGGAAATGGTTGAAGGGCGCGATGCGATCCACAAGACCTATGAGTTCGAGAATTTCGTGGAGGCGTTCGGGTTCATGACCCGCTGCGCGATCTGGGCCGAGAAGTGGGATCACCATCCCGAGTGGTCGAACGTCTACAAGACGGTCGAGGTGACGCTGACCAGCCACGATGTCGATGGGCTGAGTTCGCGTGACACCAAGCTGGCCCGCAAGATGGACAAGCTGGCCGACGCCTGAGCCGGTCAGCGGCCGGGACGCGCGCGCGCCCCGGCCTGATTCTTCAGATCGCGTCGAGCAGCGATTCGCCGGCGGAGGTTTCGCAGGCGCCGGGGTTGTCCTCGACATGCAGGACCTTGACGGTCCCATCCTCGACCAGCATGGCATAGCGCTTGGACCGGGCGATGAGGCCAACGGGTGGCGCGGTGAAATCCATGCCGACGGCCTTGGTGAACTCCGATTGCGGGTCGCCCAGCATCGTGATGCCCGCATCAGTGGCGCCGGTGTCCTTGCCCCAGGCATCCATCACGAAGGCGTCGTTGACCGAGATGCAGATGATCTCGTCCACGCCCTTGGCGTCGAAATCGGCCTTGGTGCGGATGAAGCTGGGCACGTGGGCCGAGTGGCAGGTGGGGGTGAAGGCGCCGGGGACGGCGAAGATCGCCACCTTGCGGCCTTTGGTCTTGTCGGACAGCGCGACCTCTTCGGGGCCGTCGGCGCCCATCTTGAGCAGCGTGGCATCGGGGAGTTTGTCGCCGGTGGTGATCGTCATTGTCGCATCCTGTCTTTCGTTTGCGTTTCGATTGCCTGTAAGTATAGGCCCTGACGGCCCGAGGGCCATGTTGAATTTGCAGGAGGGGACATGTCGGGGATCGTTGTCGTGGGTGCCGGACAGGCGGGAAGTTCGCTGGTGGCGAAGCTGCGGACGCTTGGCTATGACGGCAAGGTGACGCTGATCGGCGAAGAACATGCACCGCCCTACCAGCGTCCGCCCTTGTCGAAGAAATACCTGTTGGGCGAAATGGAGTTGGAGCGGCTCTATCTGCGGCCCGAAAGCTTTTATTCCGAGAACATGATCGACCTGCGGCTTGATGCGGCGGTGACGGCGATCGACCGGACCGACAAGGTGGTCGTTGCCGGTGGGCAGGCTGTGTCTTACGAGCATCTTGTCCTGACCACGGGGTCGGTGCCGCGACGGTTGCCGCCGGCGATTGGCGGGGCCTTGGAGGGTGTCTACGTGGTGCGCGACCTGCGCGACGTGGACAGCATGGGGCCGGAGTTCCGCGAAGGCGCGAAGGTGCTGATCGTGGGGGGCGGCTATATCGGTCTGGAAGCGGCTGCGGTGGCCGCCTCGAAGGGGTTGAAGGTGACGCTGGTCGAGATGGCGGACCGGATCCTGCAGCGCGTGGCGGCGAAGGAGACGTCGGATTACTTCCGGGCGTTGCACCGCTCGCACGGGGTGGACATTCGCGAAGGCGTCGGGCTGGAGCGGTTGACCGGCGAGGGGCGGGTCAGCGGGGCTGTGCTGAACGACGGCACGGAACTGAAGGCAGACTTCGTGATCGTGGGTGTGGGGATCACCCCCGCCACGGCGCTGGCCGAGGCGGCCGGCGTCGAGGTCGAGAACGGGATCAAGGTGGATGCGCAGGGACGTACCAGCGACCCGTCGATCTGGGCGGCCGGGGATTGCGCGAGTTTTCCGTATCGGGGCGCGCGCCTGCGGCTGGAGAGCGTGCCCAATGCCATCGACATGGCGGAATGCGTGGCCGAGAACATCATGGGGGCGGGCAAGACCTATGTGCCGCAACCGTGGTTCTGGTCGGACCAGTATGACGTCAAGTTGCAGATCGCGGGGCTGAACGTGGGGTATGACCGCGTCGTGACGCGCGAGAGCGAGGGCGGTATCTCGTTCTGGTATTACGCGGGTGATACGCTGCTGGCGGTGGACGCGGCCAATGATGCGCGGGCCTACATGGTGGGCAAGCGGCTGATCGATAATGGGAAAACCGCTGATCCCGCGGTGGTGGCCGACCCCGGCGCGGACCTCAAGGCGCTGTTGAAGGCGTGAGGATCATCGGCGGCGACTTTCGCGGGCGGCGGCTGGCCTCGGTTGGCAAGGGGGACGAGGGCGCGCGGCTGCGCCCCACCTCGGACCGGGTGCGTGAGAGCCTGTTCAACGTGTTGATGGCGCGGTTCGGGGACCGGGTGCAGGGGGGCGCGGTGCTGGACCTCTTTGCCGGGACCGGGGCGCTGGGGCTGGAGGCGCTGTCGCGCGGGGCGGCCCGTGCGGTGTTCGTGGAAAGCGGGCGCGTGGGGCAACGGCTGATCCGGGAGAATATCGGGATTTGCGGTGTTGCGGACCGGGTGACGCTGGTTGGCCGGGATGCGCGCAAGCTTGGCGCGGCGACGGAGGCCAGCGGGCTGGTGTTCCTCGATCCGCCTTATGGCAAGGGGTTGGGCGAGGCGGCTTTGGGCGCGGCGATGGCCGGGGGGTGGATCGCGCCGGGCGCTTTGATCGTGTGGGAGGAAGGTGGCGCGGTCGCGGTGCCGGAGGAGTGGAGCCTGATCGATGAGCGGGGGTACGGGGATACGGTGATACGGATTCTGGAGGCGGGGTAGGGGGCGCGTGGGTTTTCACCCACCCTACGCGAGGAGGTCCCCCCGGGTCAGGCTCGGGGCAGGCAGGATCAGGTCCGGGACGGTTGGTTTTTACCTTCGCGCGGATTCACCCCTTCATCAGCTCCGGCAGGTCGCCGGTCAGGCCCGCCGCTTCGCGGATGAATCTGCGGCGCAGGCCGGGCATGGCCGACAGTGCGCCCATGCCGATGTCGCGCGCGGCGCGCAGGAGCAGGTTGTCGTTGGAAAAGAGCCGGTTGGTGAGGTCGGTCGTCACCGCCAGCGTCGCGGTGTCGAAGCGGCGCCACTGCTGATAGCGGGCGAGCACGTCTGGTGCGGCGAAATCCTCGCCCCGGCGGGTGGCGTCGGTCAGGACCTGCGCCAGCGCGCCCACGTCGCGCAGCCCGGCGTTTAGGCCCTGGCCCGCGATGGGATGCATGCCGTGGGCGGCGTCGCCGATCAGGGCGAGGCGCTCGGCCACGAAGGCGTTGGCGAGCGTCAGGTTCAGCGGGTAGGTGAAGCGCTTGCCGCGCAGGGCGATGTCACCGAGGAAATCGCCGAAGCGGGGGCGCAGAACCTCCATGAATTCGGCATCATCCAGCGCGGCGAAGCGGGCGGCGGTCGCCTCGGTCTCGGACCAGACGATGGAGCTGACGTTGCCGGGCAGGGGCAGGATGGCCAGCGGACCGGGGGGCATGAAGAACTGGTGCGCGATGCCGTTATGGGGCAGCTCGTGTTCGATGGCGGCCACCAGCGCGGTCTGACCGTAATTCCAGCCGGTGCGGGCGATCCCGGCGCGCTGGGCGGTGCCCGAGGCGCGCCCGTCGGACCCGACGACGATACGGCCCGCGAGGGTCTTGCCGGACGCGAGCGTGAGGGTGACGCCGGACTGCGTGAACTCTTGCGCGGTGACGGTGTCGGTGACTTGGGCGATCCGGTCCTCGTCCTGCATCGCCTCGAGAAAGGCGCGGCGCAGGTAGCGGTCCTCGAGCATGTGGCCCATCGGGCCTTCCTCGATCTCGGCATGGTCGAAATGCAGGAAGAATGGCGCGGCCCCTTCGCCGGCGCGGCCGTCGGAGACCTTGATTTCCAGCATGGGCTGAGCGTTGTCGGCGACGCGGTCCCAGATGCCGATATTGGTGAGCAGGCGCACCGAGGCCAGCGCCAGGGCATAGGCGCGACCGTCGAAGGCGGCATCCTCGCGCACGGTCTGGGGCAGGGTGTCGATGACGGTGACGGTCAGGCCAGCCTGTGCGGCGGCCAGTGCCAGCGCAGGCCCGGTGAGGCCGCCACCGACAATTAGGATATCGCTGTCATGGTCCATGCGGTTCAATATGTCGGCGCGGGCCGGATTGTCCATGTGTGGCGGCATCAATTGTCAGGCGGGCTTGCGTTGCGCGGGGTCATCTGCATTCATGCGGGCAATTCTGAAACGGCGCGGAGGGGCCCGGAGTGAGTGACTGGCTGAAGATGAGTGCGGCGGAGCTGGGGCGCGGGATCGAGGCGGGCGAGATCGGGCCGGTGGCGCTGACCGAGGCGTATCTGGCGGCAATCGACGCGCATCCTGCGCGAAACGAAATCTATTCCGTGGTCACCCATGAACGCGCGCGGGCCGAGGCGCAGGCGGCGGAGGCGCGGGCGCGGGCCGGGCGGCGGCTGGGGCCCTTGGATGGCGTGCCGATCAGCTGGAAGGATTTGTTCGACAGCGCGGGGACGGCGACGGAGGCGGGCACGCGCCTGTTGCAGGGTCGGGTGCCGGAGCGGGACGCGGACGTGCTGCGCAACGCGACCGCTGCGGGGCTGGTGTGCCTGGGCAAGACGCATATGAGCGAGTTGGCGTTTTCGGGGCTGGGGCTGAACCCGATGACGGCGACGCCGCCAAATGTGCACGATCCGAAGCTGGTGCCGGGGGGATCGTCCTCGGGTGCGGCGGCGAGCGTGGCGCATGGGCTGGCAGCCTGCGGCATCGGGTCGGACACGGGCGGATCGGTGCGTATCCCGTCGGCGTGGAACGACCTTGTGGGATTGAAGACCACGTCGGGGCGCGTGTCGCTGGACGGGGTGGTGCCGCTTTGCGCGAAGTTCGACACGGTCGGGCCGCTGGGCCGCAGCGTGGAAGATTGCGCGCTGATGCTGGCCGCGCTTGAAGGTGGACAGGCGGCGGACCTGGAGGACGTGTCGCTGGAGGGGATGCGGTTCGCTGCGTTGCAGTCGGTGGTGTTCGAGGACATCCGGGACGAACCGCGCAATGCCTATTTCAGTGCGTTGGAGCGATTGAAAGCCGCGGGGGCGCGGATCGAGGAGGTGGAGTCGCCGGAGGCTGAGCAGGCGATGCCGCTGTCGGCGATCCTGTTCACGTCGGAGGCTTACGGCATCTGGGGCGACGTGATCTCGGCCAACCCGGACAAGATGTTCAAGCCCATTCGCGAGCGGTTCGAATCCGGCAAGGAATTCCGGGCCTGTGACTACGTGGCGGGGTGGAACCTGCTGGCGGCGCTGCGAATCCAGTGGGCGGAACGGATGAAACCCTATGACGCGGTGCTGATGCCTACAGCGCCGAACCTGCCGCCCGAGGTGGACCGGCTGATGACCGACGACGACTATTACGTGACCGAAAATCTGCTGGCGCTGCGCAACACGCGGGTGGGCAACCTGATGGGTCTGGCCGCTGTCAACCTGCCCACGGGCACCCCCGGTTGCGGGCTCATGATGTGCGGCGAAGCCTTCGAGGAAGAGCGGATTCTGCGTGTCGCCAAGGCCGCCGAGACGGCGTTGGCCTGAACAGGCGAAATCATCACTGGACGCAAAATCTTGTCTAGGTGATGCCGGACGGCCACAACACTTGGTCTACTTTAGAGGTATCCGCTAACCTCTTGCCAAAAATGCCACAATCCCCGCGACCCCGGTTGGTTTTGCTGGACGCAACGCGGGGGCTTTTGTAGATTTGCTTCAAACGGGGCGACAACGATCCCGTAACCTAGAGGCAGTGTTGATGTTTCCCGAGCGGTTTTCGAACCTTCCGGAATATGCGTTTCCGCGTTTGCGGAGCCTGTTGGACGTGCACGAGCCCGGCGGTGATGTGATTCACATGACCATCGGCGAGCCGCAGCACGATTTTCCGGCGTGGATCATGGACGTGATCGAGAAGCACGCAGGCGAGTTCCGCAAGTACCCGGTGAACGAGGGTATTCCGGCGCTGAACTCGGCGTTCTGTGACTGGGTTTCGCGGCGCTATGGCGTGGAGCTGAGCCCGGACCGGCACGTTATGGCGCTGAACGGGACGCGCGAGGGGCTGTACAACGCGATGATGACGCTGTGCCCCGAGACGAAGAACGGCAAGCAGCCGATCGTTCTGCTGCCGAACCCGTTCTACCAGGTTTACATGGTGGCGGCGCTGAGCGTAGGGGCGGAGCCGATGTTCCTGCCCGCGACGCGGGAAACCGGGTTTCTGCCGGATTTCGCCAGCCTGCCCGACGATGTGCTGGACCGGGTGACGGTGGCCTACTTGTGCTCGCCGTCGAACCCGCAGGGCGCGGTGGCGGACGCGGATTACTGGAAAACGCTGATCGGGCTGGCGGAAAAGCACGATTTCAAGGTCTTCGCCGACGAATGCTATTCGGAGATCTACCGCGAGACGCCGCCAGTGGGTGCGCTGGAAGTCGCGAAGGACATGGGCGCAGACCCCGAGCGGGTGGTGGCGTTTCACAGCCTGTCGAAGCGGTCGAACCTGGCCGGGTTGCGGTCGGGTTTCGTGGCGGCGGGGCCGCAGAGCATGAAGCGGATCCGGCAGTTACGCTCTTACGCGGGCACGCCGCTGCCGATGCCGTTGCAGCACGCGGCGGCCAAGGTCTGGGCGGATGAAAAGCACGTGGACGTGAACCGCAGGCTTTACCAGGAGAAATTCGCGCTGGCCGACGAAATCTTTGACGGCGTGCCGGGCTATCAGGGTCCCGAGGCGGGGTTTTTCCTGTGGCTGCCGGTTGAGGATGGCGAGGCGGCGGCGCTGAAGCTGTGGAAAGAGACAGGCGTGCGGGTGCTGCCCGGTGCGTACCTGGCGCAGGAGGCTGGCGGGCTGAACCCCGGCAAAGAATACATAAGGGTCGCGATGGTGGCCCCAAAGAAGGAGGTGGCACGCGGCCTGACGCAGCTGCGTGACTGTCTTTATAATTAACGAGGAAGAGGCAACATGGCATATCAGACGCGCGGACGTGACCCGCTGTTGGACAGCTCGATGGCGGAAGCGATCGAGAAGCGAGGCAAGGAACTTCTGGGACTGGCCCTGCTGGCACTGGGATTTGCCGCCGCGATGATGATCGCATCCTACAACCCCGACGACCCCAGCTGGATGGCCGCGACGGACGCGCCGGTGCAGAACATGCTGGGCCGCATGGGCGCATCGATTGCCGCGCCGCTGTTCATGATCGTGGGATGGGGGGCGTGGGGCCTTGCCGTCGTCCTTGGGGCGTGGGGTGTGCGTTTCGCCCTGCACCGCGGTCAGGACCGGGCGATTGGCCGTTTGATCTATGCGCCGATCTGGATCGCGCTTCTGGCGATGTATGCCTCGTCGCTGGAGCCGAGCGCGGCATGGTCGGCCTCGCACAGCTTTGGCTATGGCGGGCTGTTCGGGGAGATGGCGCTGGGTACCGTGCTGGGATTCCTGCCGATCAGCGCGACCTTCGGGCTGAAGCTGTTGTCGCTGCTGCTGGCCGTGGGGATGGTGACGCTGGGCGCGTTCATCCTGGGGTTCAGCCGTCTGGAGCTGTCGCAGATCGCACGGTTCCTGGTGGTGGGCACGATCATGACCTATGCCACGCTGCGCGGCTTGGTGGCCCGTGGTGGCGGGATCGCCGCAGGGGCCGCGAAGACGGCGCAGGCCAAGGCCGCAGAGCGCCGGGATCGCCGGATGCAGGACCGTGCCGAGGCCGACGAGATAGCCCGGGCCGAGGCGGCTGTGCCCGAGCCGCGCGTGCACCGGGCCGAGCCGGCGATGGTCGCGAGTGCCCCGCGGCAGGCTTATGCCGCGCCTGTTGCAAGCCAAGCGCCGGAATATGACATGAGCCCCGCGCCGGAAAAGACCGGTGGGCTGCTGTCGCGGATGCCGTCGCTGATGCGCCGGCCCGAGCGTGAGCCCGAGCCGGAACTGATCGAGGCGTCGGAAATGCCTGACATGCCCGCCCCCAGTGGCGACCGGGTCACCGCCAAGATCGCCGACGTGATCAAGAGCCGGGTGCGCCAGAACCCCGCCGTGCAGGTCGAGTCGGTGGCGCCGCTGACCCGTGGCCGTGGCCGTGGGCCGGACCCGCTGATCCTGAACACCGCGCCGCAAAACACGGTGCGGGCCGAGCCGCCGCTGACTGCCGGACGAGCTGTGCCGGGCGTCGCGCCGACCCATGCGCCGATGCAGGAGATGGTCGAAGCCATGCCCGAGGACGAGGTGATCGACGACGGCTATGGCGCCTATGACGCTTACGAGGCAGAGCCGGAGGTTCCGGTTTACTCGCGCGCCGCAACACCCGCGGAAATGCCCGCGGCCGAGCCGAAGAAGGTCGTGCAGCACCCGCCGCGTCGTGCGCCGCAACCGTCCACCCGGGCGCAGGCCGAGGCGCAGCCCAAGCTGCAATTCGAGGAAAAGCCGCAGGTCGAGTACGAGTTGCCGCCGTTGAGCCTCTTGACCAATCCGGTCAACATCCAGCGCCATCACCTGAGCGACGAGGCGTTGGAGGAAAACGCCCGCATGCTGGAGACTGTACTGGATGACTATGGCGTGAAGGGCGAGATCGTCAGCGTGCGCCCCGGCCCCGTGGTGACGATGTACGAGCTGGAGCCTGCGCCGGGCCTGAAGGCCAGCCGCGTGATCGGCCTGTCCGACGATATCGCGCGGTCGATGTCGGCCCTGTCTGCGCGGGTCAGTACGGTGCCGGGACGGTCGGTGATCGGGATCGAACTGCCCAACGACAACCGCGAGATGGTCAGTTTCCGCGAGATCCTGTCGAGCCGCGACTATGGCGATGGCAACCAGAAGCTGCCGCTGGCGCTGGGCAAGGATATCGGCGGCGACCCGATGGTGGCGAACCTGGCAAAGATGCCTCACCTGCTGATCGCGGGGACGACGGGTTCAGGCAAGTCGGTGGCGATCAACACGATGATCCTCAGCCTGCTTTACAAGTTGACGCCCGAGGATCTGCGCCTTGTGATGATCGACCCCAAGATGCTGGAACTGAGCGTCTATGACGGGATTCCGCACCTGCTGAGCCCGGTGGTGACCGACCCGAAGAAGGCCGTGGTGGCATTGAAGTGGGTCGTGGCGGAAATGGAAGACCGCTATCGCAAGATGTCTAAGATGGGCGTGCGCAACATCGACGGTTACAACAGTCGCGTGGCCGATGCGCTGGCCAAGGGCGAGATGTTCAGCCGGACGGTGCAAACCGGGTTCGACGACGACACGGGCGAGCCGGTGTTCGAGACCGAGGAATTCGCGCCCGAGAAGATGCCGTTCATCGTGGTCATCGTCGACGAGATGGCCGACCTGATGATGGTCGCCGGCAAAGAGATCGAGGCTTGCATCCAGCGCCTGGCGCAAATGGCGCGGGCGAGCGGGATCCACCTGATCATGGCCACGCAGCGCCCGTCGGTGGACGTGATCACCGGCACGATCAAGGCCAACTTCCCCACCCGGATCAGTTTTCAGGTGACCAGCAAGATCGACAGCCGCACGATCCTTGGCGAGATGGGGGCCGAGCAGCTTCTGGGCATGGGTGACATGCTGTACATGGCGGGCGGCGGCAAGATTACCCGCAGTCACGGGCCCTTCGTGAGCGACGAGGAGGTCGAAGAGGTGGTGAACCACCTGAAGGCCTTTGGCCCGCCGGTCTATGTGGGGGGCGTGCAGGACGGCCCCGAGGACGACAAGGCCGACAAAATCGATGCGGTTCTGGGTCTGTCGACGGGCGGGAATACCGATGGCGAGGACGCGCTGTACGACCAGGCCGTTCAGATTGCCATTACCGACCGGAAATGCAGCACGTCTTATATCCAGCGCAAGCTGGCCATCGGCTATAACAAGGCCGCGCGGCTGGTCGAGCAGATGGAAGATGAGGGTGTCGTGAGTGCCGCCAACCACGTGGGCAAGCGCGAGATCCTGGTGCCGGAGCAGTAAGTTCCGGCACTGGTCCCCGGGAAACGTTTTCCTGACTGTCGCGTTGGCGTGGTACCGAACGACAACGCGAGAGGGACAGGTGAATGGCCGGGGACGCCGAGACACTTCTGGATGAGATCGACCGGCTGGCCGAAGGCGAAGACAGCGTCTCGGTCAGGGACGTGGTCGATGCGATTGGCGGGCGCGGGTTTGGGCCGATCATTTTCGTCATCGCGCTGCTGGGCGCGTCGCCGCTGGGCGGGATCCCGGGTGTGCCGACCCTGTTTGCCATTCTCGTGATCCTGATTGCCGTGCAGATCCTGCTGGGACGGCAGAGTTTCTGGATCCCGGACAGGATCGGCAACCGGGCAGTGGAAGATGAGAAAGTCACCCGCTCGGTCGGCAAGGCGCGTCCCGTGGCGCAGTGGATGGACCGGTATTTCGGGCACCGGCTGGAGGCGCTGACCGGGCAGCCGGCGCAGATCGCCGCCGCCTGCGTGGTGGCGGGCCTGTGTCTGATGATCCCGCCGCTGGAAGTGGTGCCCTTCGCGGCGCTGATCCCGTTTTCGGCCATCGCCCTTGTGGGGCTGGCGATCACGGTGCGAGACGGGGTGTTGATGGTGGTGGCGTTCGCGGCGAGCGCCGGGGCGCTGTTCGCGGCGGTAAACCTTTTCCCGTTCTGAAGCGTTGAGGCCGGAGAAGAGAGGGCTCACGCGCAATTGCGCCGATTGCTATCGCATAACAGCGCGGGTGTGCCTATCTTGCGAAGACGATGAATTAAGGAGAGGTTTCCCCTCATGCGCATGGTTGCCTTGGCTTTGAGTATGCTACTGGCCACGCCGGCGATGGCCCAAAAGCTGTCGCTGAACGAGATTTCGCAATACCTGAACAGTTTCAGTTCGGCGACGGGCGAGTTCACCCAGATCAACGACGATGGCACGATCAGCACCGGACAGATCTATATCAAGCGGCCCGGGCGGGTGCGGTTCGAATACAATCCGCCGGAGCAGACGCTGGTGGTGGCCGATGGCGACACGGTTGGCATCATCGACCCCAAGTCGAATACCGGGGGCGAGGCCTATCCGCTGGATCGCACGCCGCTGAAGATCATCCTGCAGCGCAATGTGGATTTCGGCCGCGCGCGCATGGTCACCGGCCATAGCAGCGACGGCAAGACGACCACGGTACGCGCACAGGACCCCGCGCATCCGGAATACGGCAATATAGAGCTGGTGTTCACCGGCAACCCGGTCGAATTGCGTCAATGGGTGATCAACGACAGCGGTGGCAGCAAGACCACCGTGGTGCTGGGCGATCTGACCACGGGTATGCAGCTGGGCAATGACAGGTTCGTCATTCCCGGCAAGGACAAGTTCAAGCGGATCGACAGGTAGGCCGGGCGAGGCGGGGCGGCTTAGCGCCGCCCGCAGGCCCGCAATTGTTGATCGTAGACGATGGCGCGCTGGCCCACTTCGCCAGACACGCGCAACAGCCAGGGTTTGGCGTTGTAGCTGCCGCGGCTAAAGCCGGTGCGCCCTTCGTGATAGGCGAGGTAGTGGTTGCGCGCGTCGTGCATGGGAATGCCCAGGCGCTGGTTCGACTGCGCCATGTACCAGCCCATGAAGTCGGTCGCGTCGCGGATATCGTTACGCCGCGCGGCGCGGTTGCCGTCGTTCAGATACTCCTCCCACGTGCCGTCCAGCGCTTGGCTGTAGCCGTAGGCGGAACTTTGGCGGCCCATGGGAATCACCCCGAGCGTCCAGCGGAAGGGCGTGCGCGCCTCGCCGTCGAACTTGCTTTCCTGGTAGATCGTGGCCATCTGCACCGGCACGGGCACGCCCCAGCGACGTTCGGTCGCCTTAAAGGCCCGCAGGTAGTGCGGTTTCTGCGCCACGATGGCACAGGCATTTTCCAGATTGTCGGGCGGCGGGCCGCTGGGGCCGCCACCACAGGCGTTCAGAGTGGCCAAGGCCACCATTCCAATGATCGTGCGAAGACGTCTGCTCATCTGCCTCTCGCTATGTTTGTTTTTCTTTTAAGTTTAACGAAAAAATCGAGCCTTGGGAATGGCGGATTTCACGCTTTGGCGTGAAGGCGCGGCACGAACTGTCGGGCCAGCGTTCACAGACTGTTTCCCGAGAAAAAGGCCGCTCAGATTGGACAAAACTCGGTTGAACGCAGTAGAGTGTGACGGTAGGGGCTAGATGAATGTTGAAGACGCGTGCAAAATATCACCTTGGTCAAATCGTGAAACACCGCAAACATCCGTTTCGCGGTGTGATTTTCGATGTGGACCCGGAGTTCGCCAATACCGAGGAGTGGTACGACTCGATTCCCGAGGAGAGCCGCCCGGTGAAGGATCAGCCGTTTTATCACCTTCTGGCGGAGAACGATCAGACCTATTACGTGGCCTATGTCAGCGAACAGAACCTGATCGCGGATTATTCGGGTGAGCCGGTGGGGCATCCGGATATTCCGGACCTGTTCGGCCCGTTCGAGGATGGGCAGTACCCGCTTCACTTCCAACTGAACTGAGCCCGAGGGGCGCGGTGCCGCGCCCCGGGCCCGTCGGGGCATCAATATCCCAGCGCGCAGCCGTCCTTGCGCGGGTCGGAGCCGCCTTCGAGCACGCCGCTTTCCTTGATCTCGATCGCCTGCGCGCCGCCGATGGCCTCGTCGGGTTCGACGACGTTGTGGCCCAGGTCGGCCAGCGCCCGATGCACGTCGGGGGAATACCCCGTCTCTACCCGCAGCTCGCCGGCGTCGGGGAAGCAGCGGGGGCCGTCGATCGCCTCCTGCGGGGAGAAGCCGAAATCGCGCAGGTTCGACACGAAACGCGCGTGGCCGTTGGCCTGGTACGCGCCGCCCATGACGCCGAACGGCATGGTGACGCGGCCATTGTCGCGCAGCATGCCGGGGATGATCGTGTGCATGGGGCGTTTGCCGCCGTTCATCTCGTTCGCGTGGCCCTCTTCGAGCGTGAAGCCGGCACCGCGGTTTTGCAGCAGGATGCCGAACTTTTCCGACGCGATGCCGGAGCCGAAGCCGTGGAAGATGGAATAGATCAGCGACACGGCCATGCGGTCGCTGTCGACCACGGTGATGTAGATCGTGTCGCGGTGCACGGCCTCGCTGAGCGTTGTCGCGGATGGCATGGCCTTATTCGGATCGATCAGCGCGGCGAGCGCCTTGGCGGTGTCCATTGACAGCATGTGATCGAGCCGCGCGATGTGATCGCTGTCGGCCATGATGCGGTTGCGGGCGTCGTAGGCCAGCTTGGTCGCCTCGGCCTCGATATGGGCGCGGTGGGCGCCGAAAGGATCCATCGCCGCGATGTCGAACTGCGCAAGGATGTTGAGCAGAAGGATCGCCGTGGCGCCCTGGCCGTTGGGCGGATGCTCGACCAGGTCGATGCCGGCATAGCTGCCGCTGATCGGGTCCGTCGGCGTGCAGGCGGTGGCAGCGAAATCGTCCGCCGTGTGAACGCCGCCCATTGCATTGAGGGCCGCCACCATGTCGTCGGCCACTTCGCCCTTGTAGAACGCGTCGCGCCCGTCGCGGGCGACGCGGCGCAGCACCTCGGCCTGGCCGGGGCAACGGAAGATCTCGCCTTGTTTCAGGGGTTTGCCGCCGTTCGAAAAATGTGTGAGCCCGTGACCCTGCAGGCATTCGCCGGCACTGGGCCAGTCACTGGCGACGCGCGGGGCGACTGGCACGCCGTTGTCGGCATAGTGGATGGCGGGGGCGAGCAGCGCATCGAGACCCAGCTTGCCGTGGGTGTCGGACAAATGGCAGAAGGCGTCGACGGCGCCGGGAATCGTGACCGCCTCGGGGCCGTGCAGGGGCACCGTTTCCAGGCCGCGGGCGCGCAGGTCGGCGGCGCTGGCGGCGGCGGGGGCGCGGCCGGAGCCGTTGAGCGCATGAATGTCATCGCTGCCGGGTTTCGTGAACAGAACGAAGCAGTCGCCGCCGATCCCGGTCATCTGCGGCTCGCAGATCCCCAGCAGGACGGCACCGGCGATAGCCGCGTCCATGGCGTTGCCGCCGCGTTTCAGGATGTCGACCGCGGCCTGTGCGGCCAGGGGGTGCGACGTGGCGCACATGCCGTTGGTGGCCAGAACGGCCGAGCGGCCGGGGCGTTGGAAATCGCGCATGATAGCTCCGGTGATTGGTGGTTTTTCGGCACCTTACGGGGTGCGTCAGGAAATGCCAATCAGGAGGAAGAGAACCTCGACGCCGCGCACTGGGTGGGGGCTGTAAAACGCGGCGCCGAGGGAAGCCATATGCAGCTACGGGATCGTTTGTGCCGATCCATTGGGGCGGCTCTGCGATGGGATTGGGGCAATTCGGTGACGTCAGGATTTTTCCGGCGCCAAGTAGCGAGGAAAGGTCATACGCAGCGTATTGCGACCCGCGTGGCGGGTGTGGGAAAGGTCAAGGCACAGCTTGTGAATGAGAAACCACCCGAACCCCCCTTCCGGAAGGTCCGCGCGGGCGCCTGAACTGTCTGGCAGGAGGCCCGGCGGTAGCGCGCCGCCGGGCATGCCGTGGCCCGAATCGGACAGCGTGACCAGCACGCGGTCGGCCAGCAGATCGACGACCATGTGCACCTCGCCGGGGGCGCGGCCGGCATAGCCGTGTTCGGTAACGTTGTTGAGCGCCTCGCTGACTGCGAGGGTGATCGAGCCGCGCAGGTCCCCATCAATCCCGGCATCGGTGAGGGCCGCGCCAAGCGCCTCGACCATGTCGCGCACGTCAAGTTCCGTCGCGGTGGACGAGAGCGCGGCGAGCGGGGCGGATTGCGAAGGGGCGGTGGCGGCCACTTTGCCGCGTCAGCCCGCCGCGCGCTGGAGCGCCGCTGCCATGTCCTTGTGGATCACGAAGATCGAATCCATCCGCGTCAGGCGAAACACCTTGGCAACGTCCGGGGTCAGCCCGGCAAGGTCCAGCCGTCGCCCATCGCCCATTTGTTTCATCGAGGCGATGATGGCGCCAAGGCCGCTGGAATCGACGAAGGCGACGCCGGAGAGGTCAAGCAGCACGTGATCCGCGCCATCATCCGTCAGGGTGCGCATTTCATCCTTGAACCGGATCGCCGAGGCCGCGTCGATGCGGTTGTCTTCGACCGTGATAACCTTGATGTTGTTGTGAGTGGCGCAGGTGAGTTGCATGAAGCCTCCGGACACGGGAAAGATGCGCGCAGACTAGGCGCAATTCCTTACCAAACCGTTTGGCCCCGAGAGCTTTTTCGGAGCGGTACCCAAGGATGAAAGGACAGTCGGCATGAAAGAGGTTGTGATCGCGGGTGCGGCCCGAACGCCCATGGGCGGATTCCAGGGGGATTTCGACGGGGTCGAGGCCAGTGTCCTGGGCGGCGCTGCAATTTCCGCGGCGCTGAAGGATGCAGGTGCCGCGACCGTGGGCGAGCTGTTGATGGGCTGTGTTCTTCCCGCTGGGCAGGGGCAGGCCCCGGCGCGGCAGGCGGGGTTCAAGGCGGGGCTGGGCGAGGACGTGCCGGCGACCACGCTGAACAAGATGTGCGGCTCGGGCATGAAGGCGGCGATGATCGGGTTCGACCAGATCGCGCTGGGCCAAACCGACACGATGGTGACGGGCGGCATGGAGAGCATGTCGAACGCGCCCTACCTGCTGCCCAAGATGCGCGGCGGGGCGCGGATCGGGCATGGGCAGGTGATCGACCACATGTTCCTCGACGGGCTGGAAGACGCCTATGACAAGGGGCGGCTGATGGGCACGTTTGCCGAGGATTGCGCCGAGAAATACCAGTTCACCCGCGAGGCGCAGGATGCGTATGCCATCGGGTCGCTAGAAGGGGCGCTGGAGGCCCAGAAGAGCGGTGCGTTCGCGGGCGAGATCGCGCCGGTGACGCTGGAGACGCGCAAGGGCACGGTGGTGATCGAGGTGGACGAGCAGCCCGGCAAGGCGCGGCCCGAAAAGATTCCCCAGCTGAAGCCTGCGTTCCGCGACGGCGGGACGGTGACGGCGGCCAATTCGAGCTCGATCAGCGACGGGGCGGCGGCGCTGGTGCTGGCCTCGCGCGAGGCGGCGGAGGCGCAGGGGCTGAAGGTCCGGGCGCGGATCCTGGGCCATGCCAGCCACGCGCAGGCGCCTGGATGGTTTACCACGGCCCCGGTGCCGGCGGCGCAGAAGCTGCTGGAGCGGATCGGCTGGACGAAGGACGAGGTGGACCTGTGGGAAGTGAACGAGGCGTTTGCCGTGGTGCCGATGGCTTTCATGCACGAAATGGGCCTGCCACGTGAGAAGGTGAATGTGCATGGCGGGGCCTGTGCGCTGGGTCACCCCATCGGGGCAAGCGGGGCGCGGATCATGGTGACGTTGTTGAATGCGCTGGAAAAAAGAGATCTGAAGCGCGGTGTTGCGGCGATTTGCATCGGCGGGGGCGAGGGCACGGCCATCGCGATCGAGCGGGGCTGAGGCGCAAATCTTTTTCGGAAAAGATTTGCCAAGAGTTTTATTGAAAACTCTTGGCGTGGGAGGTGAGTTATGCGTGCGGATTACGACGCGTTGTCCAAGACCATCGGGGCGTTGACGGAAGGTGAGAGTGACGAAGTGGCGCTGATGGCGACGGTGGTGTGCGAGTTGCACCATGCCGACGACCGGTTCGACTGGACCGGGTTCTACCGGGTGACTGCGCCCGACCTGTTGAAGATCGGCCCCTACCAGGGCGGGCATGGGTGTTTGCAGATCCCATTTTCGCGGGGCATCTGCGGGGCGGCGGCGCGGACGGGCGAGGTGCAGTTGGTCGATGATGTCGACAGTTTCGACGGGCATATTGCCTGTGCCAGTTCCACCCGGTCGGAGATCGTCCTGCCGGTGCGGGACGGGCAGGGGCGACTGCTGGCGGTGCTGGATATCGACAGCGATCAGCCGGCGGCGTTCGACGCGGCGGATGCCGACGGATTGGGCGCGATCCTTCGGATGGTATTCGGACGCTTGTAGAGATTTGCCGGCGCGCGCGGTGCGGGTGTCGATGCCTCCGGCGGGAGTATTGTCAACGAAAAAATTATTCTATTTTCGGTTGGTTATCTGGAAGGAGCTTAAGGGTATCCCCCCTTCTGTCCACGTTCGACATTGCACTTAAACCCCTAGGTGCGTTTTCCGTAGCTCGCTCATTTCGTTCAGAAACTCTGCTGCCGCGGTCTCGAAGATATGTTCCCCAGAGTAATGGTCTATAAAGACCCATCTGCACAAAGTTAACTGCCCTGATTATCGAGAACCACCCGCACCGCTCTCGCGCGCGTCTCAGGTGAATATCGAATCGCTCTGTTGTCCTTTTCCACGACTCCAATCTTTCCTCAATTTAGAGCCTCTGGCGGCTAAGGTCTAATTCATTTGGTGAAACTGACTGGCTATGGTTCGGAGTGCGATCCGCCACTCGTCTTCATTCTTTGCGGAAGACTTGTAAATCCTGATGCCATCGGGCTGTCCGTTCTCACCGATCTTGAAAACGTCCGAGGCCGAAACGCCAACTCCGCGGGCGGCAAGGCGATCCTTCATTTGTTTTGCCTGTGCTTCTGTAGCCATAGGAAGCCAGATGATGTTGCCTTCCTCTCTGGTCTGTAGCAGTTGGGGTCCTAAGATTTGCCTGGCAATTTCATGGCGTGTGACATTCGTCTTTCGCGTAATCTTCAAAATTTCTCGGCCTGCTCCGCTTTGGATTAACCAACGCGCAATTGCCAACGAGTATCTTTCCGGCATCCAAACACTACCGCGTGAAGCGGTCGCGACTGCGTTCGCAAAGGCGGGCGGGTAGGCAAGGATACCGAACCGGCAGCCAGGTGTGATAACTTTTGAAAGCGAGTAAAAGTAGAACGTCCCTTCTGGATAGAGGCGCCGTAGGCTGGTCAGGTCGTCCGTGGCCAATGGTCGGTACACATCATCTTCGATTAAGATCAGCGAATGGGCCTTAGCAATTCTAGCGATGGCAGCCCTGCGCTCTTTGCTCATTGTGATTGTGGTTGGATTGTCGAAGTTCGGCATTACAAAAAGCGCCTTGACCCGCGGGTTCCGAAGCGACTTTTCCAGCTCATCAGGAATGATCCCGTCCTCGTCGATTTGGACCGGCAATATGCCAAGGCCGAGCATTTTTGCCGAAGATTTCAAGCCTTGGTATACGACCGTGGGAGCCAGGATGACGTCGCCTCTTTGCATGCATGCAGATAGCGCGATCAACAATGCGTGTTGTGCGCCTGCAGTCACGGCCAGGCTTGACTCTGTTTCCTCGAAGCCGAGCAAACGGGTCCATTTGCGTGCAGTATCCAGCGAATGAGTGTCGCCAGCTGCCGGATAATAGCTGTATATTTCTGATGTGGCAGAAGCGAAGAACTCGCTAGCTCCGTCTTGCAAAATGCTTTTTACCGCATCCAGGGTCTGAGTGTGGACCGAAAGGTCAATTTCGGGTGTCACATCCGGAACGTCGTATGAAGGAGGTGTGTGGTCCAATGCCCTTCCGCGTACGACAGTTCCTTTGCCAGCCTGTGCAGAGATGACTCCTCTGTCTTTCAGATAATTCAGTGATTTCGTAATCGTCGTCAGGTTCACATCGAACGATCGCGCCAACGATCTGTGCGAAGGAAGCCATTCGCCCGCCTCGAA
Source organism: Roseovarius confluentis (assembly GCF_002917925.1). GTDB lineage: Bacteria > Pseudomonadota > Alphaproteobacteria > Rhodobacterales > Rhodobacteraceae > Roseovarius > Roseovarius confluentis. The sequence goes on from NZ_PPFE01000003.1 coordinate 513,919, forward strand.
ATACCCTTCTGAAATCTTGGATGACAGAACCGCCGCAATTCGGAAGTAGATGGCCTGATCTTCTGATGTCTCGTCCAAGCACGAGCGAAGATGCTTCAAAACCTCCTCTTCGGATTGCGTGGGAATATTCTGAGAATTCGAGTCCATATTGCAGCTTCCTCCTCCAGAGACTGCCAAGTTTTCACGCATCTTATCAGAATGAAAGTCTTCTTCAATTCAAATGGGGCAGACAATTTTAACTGTATGACATATAGTATTGACTGATGGTCAATTTAGTCTCTACGCTGAGATACGTGAAAACAATTCAAAGCGAAAAAGGTAGTATACAAATGAAGACACTTGTCCTTGCTGGCGTATTGGCCGCGCTTTCGTCACCTTTCTCTGCTGGCTCCGGGAGCGCGGAAACTCTTCGCCTTCATTCTGTTTGGGTCGAGAGCCGTCCAGTTGCGGATTACGTAAAGTACTTCGCTGAGCGTGTGGCGGAGCATTCCGGCGGTGACCTGAATATTCAGCCGTACCACGGCGGCAGCCTTGGGATTAAGGATCCGGACATTCTGCGCATCCTTCCTTCCGGGGCGGTGGATATGTCTGTTCTTTATCCCGAGTATGTAGCGCGAGATGAGCCTGCGATGGCTGTCGCATATGTTCAGGGCGCCATCGAAGAAGTTGAGCAGCAGCTGAAAGCTGTTCCGGCGATCCAGGACGTGTACGAGCCTATCTTTGACAGATGGGGCATCAAGACGCTGGGGGCGATCCAGGTGCCTGAGCGTGTCGTTCACATTTTCTGCAAGGAACCTGTGAATACACTCGAAAACCTCAAATCCAAGAAGGTGAGAGTTTGGGGCCGCCACCAAGTCGAGACATTTGCAAAGCTCGATGTCGCGGCCAGCATCATCCCACAAAGCGACATGTACGTAGCGCTTCAAACCGGTGTGGTCGATTGCGCGACTTATATGGGAAGTGTTGCAACGACTGTATCCCTTCAGGAAGTCGCTCCTTATGGCGCTCCGCTTCATCCGCATGCAGGCGTGCCCATCAACATCCTGATTTCAACAGATCGATACGAAGCTCTTTCTGACGAAAGCCAAGCGGCGCTTGATGCCGCGGCAGAAGACACATTGGAATACACAAACGAAGAATTCCTGAGTGGTGAGCGTGAAGAAGCAGGAATTCAGAAATTAATCGACCAGGGCGGAGAGATAATCGAACCCTTCTCTGAAGCTGACCAGGAGGCATTTACTGCTGCCGCCCGAGAGGCCTGGCAGGAAATGTCCGAGGAGATCGGCCCTGAGGCGGTCGAGAACATGGTCTCAATCAAGAAAGCCATTGAAGAGTAAGAAACACTTCTCTGGGCGACATTTAGACTGGGAGACCGGCAATGCTAAATTCTACTTCTCGATTCCTGAAGTGTGTGGGGGGATGCATCATTGCCGGATTCCTACTGCTAATTCTCTATGCGACTCTGTCCAGATATCTACTTAACCGTCCGATCGATTACTCGGACGAACTCGCAGCACTTCTGTTCGTGACCAGCGCGTTCATCGGGATACTTTCGTCGGCCCTTGATAACGATCACATTGAAATAAACATTTTGACCCAAAGGTTAGGGGCTACGTGGCGCACTCTTTGTAAAAGGGTGTCCGCAGTTGTCTGCGTCGTGTTCTTCGGCTTGTTTTCTTACCAGAGTTTTGTCTTCGCGGATTTCTCGTATCAGATTGGCGCTTTGACGGAAGCGGCTGCTTTGCCGGTAAGCTACTGGATGTATGTCATGCCATTGGCATCGGCAATCGCATGTCTGGCTTACGCATACCGAGTCTTTTTTGCTCCTCGTTCGGCCGCCAAGCAAGACGAGCGTTTAGACCGGAGCGCGGAAAATTGATCTGGGGCCTGCTAATAGCGTCTTTGGTCGTTCTGTTGCTCTTGGGCGTGCCAATCGGTGTCGCGCTGGGTGCCACCGCGTTCCTGTTGATCGAAGCCTTCGTCGGGGGCAGCTTTCAGTTGGCGGTAACGGCGACTTGGAACACCTTCAATAGCTTCACCCTGACCGCGGTTTCGGCCTTCATCGTTCTTGGGGAAGTACTGCTGGCAAGTGGTCTGACTTCTCGAATTTATGCTTCGGTGCTACCTTTGTTTCAGCGGTTTCCCGGCAAGCTGATGCATACCAACGTGGCTGTAGGGGCCCTGTTCGGTTCCGTAAGCGGTACAAGCCTTGCAACTGCGGCTGCCGTTGGATCGGTTGCCTATCCTCAGTTGGCAGAGCGGGGCTATCCCAAGGGAAGCGTCGTCGGCCTGTTGGCTGCATCCGGCACGCTTGGCATCATCCTGCCGCCCAGCCTTATCCTCGTAATTTACGGCGCGACACAAGATGTATCCGTGGGCCGGCTGTTTCTGGCGGGCCTGATTCCGGGTATGTTCCTGGCTGGCGCGTTCATGATCTACATCGTGATCCGAGCTAAGTTGAGCGCCAAATGGCTACCGGAAAGTACGGAAACTTCCACGTGGCAGGAAACAATCTTGGCGCTGGTCGGGCTGTGGCCAATCGCGGTTCTGATGATGGCAGTGCTCGGTACGATATACCTCGGCGTCGCCACCCCGACAGAAGCGGCGGCCTTGGGCGCCTTCGCGACTGTTGTCATGGGCTTTGCGTTCGGAACGCTGACTTTCAAGCGACTGCTTGAAGCTCTGACGAAGTCAGTCGTCAGTTTCGGGACTATCGCGCTTATCATGGTCGGAGCGGCCATGCTGACCCAGGTCATCAGTATCCTCGGGCTTCCCATGCAGCTAACTACGCTGGTCGCTGAAATGTCCTTGGGGAAGTACACGGTTTTTCTTGCAGTGGCCGTAATCTACCTCGTGCTTGGATGTTTCTTTGACGGCCTGTCAGTCATGCTCATGACCCTGCCGCTGACATTCCCAATGATGATGGCGGCAGGATTCGATCCTGTCTGGTACGGGATCGCCGTAACAATCCTGATCGAAATCGGAATGATAACGCCCCCGGTAGGCATCAACCTGTTTGTTCTTTCGGCTATTTCGCGAGGCCAGGTTTCAGTGGCCGAAGCTTCGAGAGAAACGTTGCCTTACTGGGCAATCATGTTGGCGTGCCTCGGGATATTTACGGCGTTTCCGGAGATAATCACGTTTCTTCCCAACTGGATAATGAACTGAGAGGACCAATGAACAACCTATCCACCTTAACGAACGCAGAAGCGCCGATCATTGCTGACACTCTGCTCGTCTGCAATTTCGACCGCGGTATTTTCGAGGAAATGAAAAAAGGCGGTATTACCGTTGCGAATTGCACGTGTTGTGTATGGGAAGGCTTTCATGACACCATGAAGGCCGTGGCTCATTGGAAACGACTGTTCAATGAGAACGCAGATCTAATCATGCAGATCAGGAGTGTAGAAGATATTCACCAGGCCGCACGCGACGGGCTGGTTGGGATCATTCTGGGGTGGCAGAACACGTCCGGCATTGATGACAACATCGACTTTCTAGAGGTGTATGCGGAACTTGGCGTGAAGATCATGCAACTCACATACAATACGCAGAACTTTGTTGCCTCGGGCTGTTTCGAAGAGCGGGACAGCGGGGTCACCGGCTTCGGCCAAGATGTGATCGCGGAGATGAATCGTCTGGGAATTCTAATCGATCTCTCGCACGTTGGTGGGCGCTCTGCGAAAGAGGCTTGCGAAATCTCGACGAAACCCTTGGCATATACTCATTGCTGCCCTTCTTCGTTGAAGGACCATCCCAGGAACAAGAGTGATGAAGAACTGCTTCGTGTCGCTGAGGGTGGGGGATATATCGGCATCACTATTTTTCCACCGTTCCTACCCAAGGGTACGAATTCGACAATAGATGATTATGTCGAGGTCGTTGACTACGTCGTAAATCTTGTCGGTGAAGAGAGTGTCGGAATTGGTACTGACATGTCTCAGGGACATCCGTGGTCTTGGCAGGAGTACGCCATGCATGACAAGGGCAATTCTCGCCGGCTTACATCGTTCGGAGAGTTGAAATTCCCTACGGGCATAGAGCAGATTTGCGATTTCCCAAACATTCGCGATGCCATGAAACGGCGAGGATGGACCGAAACCAGGATCGAACGCGTGCTTGGCAAGAACTGGGTTCGCCTGCTGAACGATGTCTGGTGACTTTTTAAGTGTGATGCCGTGTACGTCGGTATCACACCCGAAAGTTGCGTGCGGAATGGCTTAGGCTCTTTTTCACCCAAGGCATGCGGAGGCTGAACGCGCTTATGCAAAATTTCGACCTCATCGTTGCGGGAGCCGGTATCGTCGGAATGTCGACGGCGCTTTGGGCCCGGAAAGATGGAATGCGAGTTCTACTTTGTGATGGCAATCTTCCTGGGTCAGGCACGACTTCGGGCTCTGCATGCACAATTGCCACTTATGCCAGTGTTCCGATCAACAGTCCTTCAATACCTGCGAGCCTGCCGCGTCTTTTGACACGTTCGGACAGCCCGTTGAGTTTCGATTGGAAATACGGTCTCCGTAATCCACGATGGATGCTGTCATTTCTGTCGCACTGCCGCGCATCAAAAGTAAGACACATAAGTTCTCAACTGGGTCTTCTGCTTTCGCACGCAAACAGCAGCTTGGACGAAATGATTTCGGAATGCAGCGCGGATGACCTGATCGTTGACAATGACTGTATGTATATCTGGTCTACAGAAGCCGGATTTGATGCAGCGCTAGGGGGCATCGCAACGCAGCGCGCGAATGGCGTCGCATTGGAGCTTCTGACTGCCGACGAAGCACGGGATCTTGAGCCGAGTCTTAAGGGAAAGATCCATAAAGGTCTTAAGTTCAACGGAGCTCGTCATGTTCTGAACCCACAAGAACTCGTGATTCGAATGCACCGTCGATTTCTGGAGCTGGGTGGCAAATGGATTCAGGACAACGTCCGGACAGTGGTTCCGGACAAGGCCGGTGTGACTGTGGCGCTAGAGAATGACGACACCGTGAGCGGCGACTATTTCGCATTGGCAGCTGGAGCCTTTTCCACTCGCATTCGGGGCACCGGCGCGGAATATTTGCCGCTTGGCGTCGAGCGAGGCTACAGCATTGTCTATCCAGGGCACGGTGCAATTACTTCGCGACCCGTGGGTTGGGCGGAGGCCGGGCTCTACGCGACGCCAATGGCACAAGGTCTTCGTTTTGCAGGGACCGTGGAAATTGCTTCGCTGGACGCGCCGAGCAATCCACGCAACATTGACTATCTTCACAAAAGATCCTTGGAGATGTTTGGTCCGCTTGGGGCGCCGGAAAAACCTTGGCTGGGCTATCGTCCGACATTGCCGGATTCCTTGCCAGTGATTGGCCCATCTCCAAAGTCCGAACGCGTAATTTTCGCGTTTGGACATCAACATGTCGGACTGACCCTTGGACCCGTCACAGGGCGAATTGTTTCTGAATTGGTCCGGGGAAAGCTTCCCCACTTTGATATTTCAGGACTAACGCCCCGGCGTTTCTGGAGCTAGTGGCAAGAGCTAAATCTAGATTCGTTCGTGTGTCTGTCTAGCCCCGAATGACTGGGCCATTTCTTCGTAGAGTCTCGGGCACCGGCGGTCGCATATTTAGGGCCTGGTGTGGGCGGGTATGATTGTACTGTTTGAGCCAGCCATTGATGACGATCTGGGCC
>NZ_PPFE01000004.1 GCF_002917925.1 Roseovarius confluentis
AGATCGAAGAGATCAGTCGAACCGAAGAGAACTGCGTGAATGTCATGACGGTGCCCGGTATCGGTCCAATGATCTCAACAGCGATGGTAGCAGCAATCGGTGAAGGTGAGGCGTTTGATCGCGGGCGTGATTTTGCGGCTTGGGTGGGATTGGTTCCCCGACAGTACAGCACCGGAGGACGAACTGTCCTCGGTCGCATCTCAAAACGCGGCAGCAGGTATCTGAGAATGTTGTTTGTTCAGGCGGCGAAGATCATCATGATGCGACCGCACCGTTGGCCAGACTTCAGTTCTGGCGAATGGTTGGCGCGCGCATCAGAACGCATGCATCGTAATAAGGCCGCCGTCGCGCTCGCCAACAAGTTGGCGCGTATGGCATGGAGCATTCTGAGACACAAAACGGCGTTCGATGCGCCACGAGACGAGGTCGCTATCGGCGTCTAAGCCGGGACGACCCAGAGGAGTTCGCGATAGATCAAAAGCATGGAACGGAAATACTACGCCCCCAGAATCTGACGGCCCAAATGGTCATCTACGACCTGTCCGCTAATGAGATCACGGCGCGTGCGTAACCCCAACAAGGCCACGACCCGCGTGTCGACCAACAGGCCGGATACATATGAGCGACTTCCGAGAACATGCCAGAAATCATTTGCGAACAGCAGCCGGTACATACATTGGGCCGAAAAGAGCCGCCCGGCACTTAATGCCGGACGGTCGTGGGACATACGAAGGCAAACGCCTGGCGATCCGCGACCCACTCAGAAATCGCGCTGTGGCGCCATCCGATAAGGCGCTCGGTCAACTTTACGGGTGCTGGAAATGTGCCAGCGTTGATATGTCTGTAAATCGTCGAGCGGCTGAGCCCGGTCAGTTCCTGAATATCTTTCTGCCTTAAAATTTTATCGGTCATGCATGTCCTCTATTTCGTTGGATGCAATCACCTTAACAGCGAATGATTTAAGCCATGTTTACGTTTTGTTCAGGAATTGCCGGTGATAAAGTTTGCCCATTCTTTCATCAAGGGTGTGCGCTTGGGGAGGTATGTTGAACGTTTGTAGGCATCGACAGCTTCATCGCCCGTTCTGACGTGACCGATGCAAGCTTCGGCAATCTCTTCCTCACAGTGAATTTCATCCATGAGCCATGTGCGCAAAGAAGAGCGAAACCCGTGTGGTCGTGCCGGGATGTTGTTGTCCACCAGGAAATTGCGCATGGCCATTTTGTTCAGGGGTCCGCCTGTCGAGTTGGGAAACAAGTATCCGTTTCTTGAATGTTTCTTTGCGAGTTCGATCACGTGCAAATGTTCTTTACTCAGCGGTACGTCAAAAACGAAGTCGCTGTCTGCGCGGCTTTTGACGTGGAGCGGGGGAATAATCCAGACGGAACTCATAAGCTGACCCAACCGCATGTTGTTGATCGAATCCGAGCGAACGCCAGGCAAGATCAGCATCCGCAATGCCAGTTGCGTAGGGTCGTCATCCGAGAGGGTCGCGTAGAACGCAGGTACGTCTTTCCAGTGGAGCGCTTGGTGTGGCGCCGAGCGTTTCTTGTTATCGCCGAGGATCACCACAGCATCGTCAATAACTGCTGTGCTCACGCGGAAGCGTTTGGCGTTTGCGTAATTGAATACCGTTCTCAGCCTGGAAATTCACTTTTTAGCGGTAACCGGCTTATCATGCCAGATGGGTTCCAACGCACGCGCGATGTCTTCCTGGTCAATCTTCACAATCGGCATCTTGCCGAGCTTCGGCAGGATGTGGAGCCGAAGAGGGCTGAACCATTTGCCATCGGACCCACCGTGCTTGAGACTTTTCTTGTGTTTCTCGTATGCTTCCAATGCAAGGTACTCGAGGCGGCCATCAGTAGAATTCGATTGTTGGCGGTTCAATTGGCGCTGCTTGATCGGGTCTACCTCCCGTAGCACCTGCTGACGCGCCAGTTCGGCTTGCTTTCTTGCTTCGGCGAGACTGACGCTTCTATATGAACCAAGACCCATCTCACGTTGGCGTCCCCAGAGCTGAAAGCGAAAGATCCATTGGGCACCGCCGTCAGGGCGTTTGTAGAGCCACAGGCCCAAGCCATCGCAATGCTTGCCTGTGGGGAAAGATTTGAGTTGTGGGACTGTGAATGCGTTAGATTTTGCCATGATAATATCCTCCGTTTTATATACGTTCTGGCGTGGCACTTCCCAGGTCAGTCCGGGACGTGCTGAAACATTAAATTTTTACGATTAAAGGAAGATTTATTCCGATGACACGCAGTGAGAACGTTTGACACAACAAGGATACCCCTCCGGCGGGAGTATTTCGGGAGCAGTGAAATTTTGATTGATTTTTTCACGCGACTCGCGCAGCGTGAAAATTGACGCAATAATTTCACGAGAAGAGTGCCCTTTGGAACAGAGCCAGATCTCCGCCATGCGCAGCCTCGGAGCCGATTTGCGGGCCTTGCGCAAGGCGCGGGGGCTGACGCTGAGCGACCTCGCACAAGCGCTGGGCCGGTCGGTGGGCTGGCTGAGCCAAGTAGAGCGAGATTTGTCCGAGCCGTCGATTTCGGATCTGCGCCAGATGGCCGAAAGGTTCGGCGTGCCGATGTCGTTTCTCTTTGCCCATGCCAGTGCCCCGGCGGAAGAGCAGGGCATCGTCGTGCGCAAGGTATCTCGGCGGCAGATGGGATCGAGCGAGGAAGGGCTGATCGAGGAGCTATTGTCGCCCGACCTGAGTGACGATTTCGAAGTGATCCATTCCACGTTCCGGCCCGGATCGAAGATGCAGCGCCCGGCCACGCGGCCGACGCAGGAGGTGGGATATGTCGTGTCCGGTCGGCTGGACCTGAGCATCGGCGGGCGGTCTTTCAGCGTGGGGCCGGGCGACAGTTTCCGGATCCGGCACGAGACCTATGCGTGGTCCAATCCTTATGACGAACCATGCGTCGCGATCTGGGTGATCGCGCCGCCGGTTTATTGAGGAGGCTGGGATGAGCCTGGAGGCATGGACCGTCTTCGCGCTGTTCTGGGTGGTGTTCGTAACCACGCCGGGGCCGAACGCGGTAAATTGCATCACCAACGGCATGACGCTCGGGTTCCGGCGTAGCCTGTGGGGGGGCGCCGCTATACTGACGCAGGCGGCGCTGTTCCTGACGCTGTCGGCGGCGGGGGTGACGGCGCTGATCGCGGCCTCGCCCGAAGCGTTCCTGGTGGCGAAATTCGTTGGTGCGGGGTTCCTGGTCTACCTCGGAGTGCGCGGCTGGATCATGGCGCGGGGTCGCGTCGTGGTGGCCGCGCAAGACGGGCGCAGCATCTACTGGCGGGCCTTTGCCATCGCGACGATCAAACCCAAGAGCGTGGCGGGATACCTGGCGGCGTTCAGCCAGTTCGTGCAGCCGGACGTGCCGATCTGGAGCCAGATGTGGGTGATCTTTCCCACGGCGCTGAGCCTGACCGCGCTGAGCTACATGGGCTACACCGCGCTGGGCGCGGGGCTGGGCCGGGCGGCGCTGGGCGCGGTGTTCAACGTGTGGCTGCGGCGGGGGCTGGCGGCGTGTTTCGTGGTTTACGGCGTGCTGCTGGGGGCGGCCTCGACGCCGGGGAGGGCGTGAGGGATGATCAAGGGCGCGTGCCGTCGGGCGGCTGCGATCGAAGAGATCGAGGGGAGATGAGGATGCTTGAGGGAAGTTGTCTGTGCGGCAACGTCACTTTCAGGGTGACGGGCGTGCCGCAGGGGGTGTCGGCCTGTCACTGTGGCCAGTGCCGCAAACAATCGGGCCACGTGTGGTCCTCGGCCTATGTGCCGGAGGCGGATCTGAAGATCACGGGTGCGGTGACGTGGTACGAGGCGACGCCTTCAGCCAAGCGCGGGTTCTGCGGGACCTGCGGAGCGTTCCTGTTCTGGAAGGCGCATGACGAAGACACGATGAGCTTTGCCCTGGGGGCGATCGATGGGCCGACGGGGCTGCAGCTGGAGAAGCATATCTTCACCGCCGACAAGGGCGATTATTACGAGATCGCGGACGGGGTTCCGCAGAAGTGAACGGGCCGCGTGGTGGCATCCGAACAGGGAGAAACGGAGATGGCTGATCTGCCGAAAAACGCGAAAGTGGTCGTCATTGGCGGCGGGGTCGTTGGATGCTCGGTGCTGTATCACCTGGCCAAGAAAGGGTGGAGCGATGGCGTTCTGCTGGAAAAGAATGAGTTGACCGCCGGGAGCACTTGGCACGCGGCGGGGAACGTGCCGACCTTCTCGACCAGCTGGGGCATAATGAACATGCAGCGTTATTCGACCGAGCTTTATGCCCGGTTGGGGGACGAGGTGGATTACCCGATGAACTATCACCAGACGGGCTCGATCCGGCTGGCGCATTCAAAGGAGCGGATGCAGGAGTTCGAGCGGGCAAAGGGGATGGGCAAGCACCAGGGGATGGACCTGGAGATCCTGAGCCCTGACGAGATCAAGGAACGCTATCCGTTCATCGAGACGCATGACATCGTGGGGGCGCTCTACGATCCCAACGACGGCGATATCGACCCGGCGCAGGTGACGCAGGCGCTGGCCAAGGGGGCGCGGGACATGGGGGCGACGATCGTGCGGTTCTGCCCGGCCACCGGCGTGACGCAGGACGGTGACGGCTGGATCGTGCACACGGAAAAGGGCGACATCGCCTGCGATTTCGTGGTGAACGCAGCCGGGTATTATGCCCAGACGGTGGGCGAGTGGTTCAAGCCTTACGGCGGGCGGACGGTGCCGATGATGGTGATGAGCCATCAATACGTGCTGACCGACGAGATCCCCGAGATCGAGGCGTACAGCAAGGAGACGGGCCGCAAGCTGCCGCTTCTGCGGGACGTGGACGTGTCCTATTACTTCCGGCAGGAGAAGCACGGGTTCAACATCGGCCCCTACGAGCCGAATTGCCGGGCGCATTGGGTGGAGCCGTCGGACCCGATGCCGGAGGATTTCAGCTTCCAGCTTTGGTCGGATGACCTGGCGCGGATCGAGGATATCGTGGCGGATTCGATGGAGCGTGTGCCAGTGGCGGCCACGGCGGGGATCAGCCGGATCATCAACGGGCCGATCCCCTATGCGCCCGACGGGCTGCCCCTGCTGGGGCCGATGCCGGGGGTTAAAAACGCGTTCGAGGCCTGTGTCTTTACCTTCGGGATCGCGCAGGGCGGCGGCGCGGGCAAGGTGCTGGCCGAGTGGATCGTGGATGGTGCGCCCGAGTGGGACATGTGGGCGGTCGATCCGAGGCGGTACACCGATTACACCGATCACGACTACTGCGTTGCCAAGGGCATGGAGGTCTACGGCAACGAATACGCCATGCATTTCCCGTGGCACGAATGGCCGGCAGGGCGCGACAAGAAGCTGTCGCCGAACCATGGGAAGGTTCTGGAACTGGGCGGCGTGATGGGGGCCTATAATGGCTGGGAGAGGGCGAACTGGTTCGCGCAGCCCGGCGACGACGCGTCGGAGGAAAGCACACATACGTGGAACCGCACGGGCCCGTGGGAGCAGCGTATCCGCGAGGAATGCGAGGCGGTGCGCGATGCCTGTGGTTTGCTGGACCTGCCGGGCTTTTCGCGGTTCCGGGTCGAGGGCACGGGGGCCGATGACTGGCTGCGGGGCTTCGTGACCGGGGGGCTGCCCAAGGTGGGGCGGATGAACCTGGTTTACGTGACCAACGCGAAAGGCCGGATCGTGACGGAATTTTCCTGCATCCGGCTGGCGGAAAATGATTTCGTGCTGATCACCGCAGCCACGGCGCAGTGGCATGACGGCGAGCTGATCCGGAACAGCGTGCCGGAGGGTGTGAGTGTGACCGAGACGACGACCGAGCGGTCGGCGTTGCTGGTAGCGGGGCCGAAGAGCCGTGAGGTGCTGGCCAGAATCAGCGATGCCGATCTGGAAGCCGGGTGGCTGAGCCATCAGCATTGCACGGTGGCGGGGCGGCCTGCGTTCCTGATCCGGGTGAGCTTTACCGGCGAGCTGGGGTGGGAGGTGCATGCAGACAATGCCGAGATGCCGGCGATCTATGGCGCCATTCTGGACGCGGGCGCGAAGCCCTTTGGGATGTATGCGCTGAATTCCTTGCGAATCGAGAAAGGGTATCGGGCGTGGAAGGGTGATCTGAGCACGGATTACTCGATGCTGGAGGCCGGGCTGGAGCGGTTCGTGAAGTTCGACAAGGACCAGGATTTTACGGGCAAGGCGGCGCTGTTGGCAGAGAAACAGCAGGGCCGGAAGAAAGCCTTTGCCCCGCTGATCATCGACGCGGGGGAGGCGGATGCGCCCTACATGTCGACGATCTGGAACGGCGACGAGATCGTGGGTGAGACGACGAGCGGCGCCTGGGGCTATCGCGTGAACGCGAGTGTTGCTTTGGCGATGTTGCGGACTGACGTGGCAGCGGCGGGCACGGAACTGGAAGTGGAGATCTATGGCGAGCGGCGCAAGGCCGTGGTGCAGCCGGATCAGCCGCTTTGGGATCCGGAAAATGCGCGGCTGACGGCGTAATTAGAGGTCCCCCCGGGTCAAGCCCGGGGCCGCCAGGGTCAGGCCCGGGACGGGGACGCGAAAGGACGAAGGATGATTATCGAGACCTACCTGATTTATCTTGGCGTCCTGGCGGCGTTTTTCGCCACACCGCCGGACACGAGCCAGTTGCTGATCATCTCGAACAGTCTGCGGCACGGGCTGCGGAGGTCGCTGGCCACCGTCGCGGGTGACCTGAGCGCGAACGCGGTGCAGATGACATTGGCGGCGTTTGGCCTGACGGCGGTGATCGCGGCCAATGCCGATGCGCTGTGGGTGGTGAAATGGGTGGGCGTGGCCTACCTCGTCTGGATCGGGTTGCGGTTGATGCTGAGCAAAGGCGGGGCCGAGGCGCCGGGCGCGGCGGCGACGGGGCGGCTGTTCCGGCAGGGCTTTGTTACGTCGTCGGCCAATCCTTATGCGGTGGTGTTCTTCGGGGCGCTGTTTCCGCAGTTCATCGATGCGGGCGCGCCAATCCTGCCGCAATTGCTACTGTTGGGCGTCACGTACTTGGTTGTTGACGGTCTGGTGCTGCTCTTGTGGGGCTGGGCCGCGACGCGGACCTTGGGGCGTGTGACATCGCTGACCGGGGTATGGATCAACCGGGTCAGCGGTGCGCTGATGGTGGGGGCTGCGGTGCTCCTGGGGCTGAAGGACCTGGACAAGGGGGCGGCGCGATGACCCTGCCCGAGACCATGTCCGGCGTCTACCTGACCGGCCACGGCGGGCCCGACAAGCTGGAATGGCGCGAGGATATTCCCGTGCCCCGGCCCGGGTCGGGCGAGGTGCTGGTGCGGGTGCTGGCGGCGGGGGTGAACAACACCGACATCAACACGCGCGAGGGCTGGTACTCGGCCGACGTGACCGGGGCCACGGGCGAGTTGCAGGACGGGGTCGAGGATGGCGGCTGGTCCGGGGCGTTGGACTTTCCGCTGATCCAGGGCGGGGATCTGTGCGGCGAAGTGGTCGCGCTAGGCAAGGGCGTGAGCGCGGTGGCGATGGGGATGCGGGTGATCTGCCCGATCAACCAGCCGCGCCCGACCGACGACAACCCGGTGGGGTTCGAGGCGCTGGGGTCGGAATTTGATGGGGCGTTCGCGCAGTATTGCGTCGTGCCGGAGGGGGACCTGTTCGACGTGAGCGATGCGCCCCTGAGCGACGTGGAACTGGCGGCGATTCCCTGCGCCTTCGGCACGGCGGCGGGGCTGTTGGACCGCGCAGGTGTGGCGACCGGGCAGAGTGTGCTGATCACCGGAGCATCCGGTGGCGTAGGGTTGGCGGCGGTACAACTGGCCACGGCGCTGGGGGCGGAGGTCACTGGGGTGTCTTCGGCACCCAAGGCCGAGTGCGTGCGCGATGCGGGCGCGGTGGCGGTGATCGGGCGGGAGGACGTGCCCCCCGCCGATACGTTTCACGCGGTGATCGACCTGGTGGCCGGGCCGGGCTGGGGCGCAGTGATCGACGCGCTGCGGCCGGGTGGTCATTACGCGGTGGCGGGGGCCATTGCCGGGCCGGTGGTGGAGGCGGATCTGCGGCGCATCTATTTGCGGGACATCACGATCCACGGCTGCACCTTCCAGTCCCGCGCGGTCTTTGCCCGGCTGGTCGAAATGGTGCGGGAAGGGTCGGTGAAACCGCTGATCGCGAAGACGTTTCCCATGCGGGAGATTGGCAGGGCGCAGGAAGAGTTCATGTCGAAGCGGCATGCCGGGAAGCTGGTGCTGATCCCGGATGGCATCGACATCTGAACAAGGGCGCGGGAGGAAGAACATGGCACAGGTCACCCTGTTGGACGGCTCCATCGGGCAGGAGCTGGTGAAACGCTCGGGCGACCGGGCGACGCCGCTGTGGTCGACGCAGGTGATGATCGACCATCCCAAGCTGGTGGGCGAGGTGCACCTGGAATACTTCAACGTCGGCGCGACTGTGGCCACGACCAACACCTACGCGGTGCTGCGCGACCGGCTGGTGCGGATCGGGTTGGAGGACAAGATCGGGCAACTTACCGGTACGGCGGTGCGGGCCGCGCGTCGGGCCCGGGCGGCGGGCGGCGGCAAGGGGCGGGTGGCCGGGGCAATCGGACCGCTGGTGCAGTCCTACAAGCCCGAGACCTGCCCGCCCGCCGCCGAGGCTGCGAAGATCTATGCCGAGCCGGTGGCGCTGATGAAGGATCACGTGGACCTTTTCCTGCTGGAGACGATGTCGTCCGTGGACCAGGCCGAGGGCGCGCTGCGGGCGGCTTCGGGGCAGGGCCTGCCAGTGTGGCTGGCGGTGAGCGTGGATGACCACGACGGCACGCGCCTGCGCTCGGGTGAGCCGGTGGCGGACCTGGCCGGGACGGTGGAAAAGCACGCGCCGGCGGCGGTGCTGGTCAATTGCTCGCGGCCCGAAGCGACGGGCGCGGGGATTGAAGTGATCAAGGACTTCGGCCTGCCCTTTGGCGGCTATGCCAACGGGTTCACGGAGATCAGCGACGGGTTCCTGGACGACGCGCCAACGGTGGACGCGCTTGAGCAGCGCAAGGACCTTGGGCCGCTGGAATACGCGGAATACGTCATGGGCTGGGTCGGGCAGGGGGCCACGATCGTTGGCGGCTGTTGCGAGATCGGGCCCGCGCATATCGCGGAGATTGCCCGCTGCCTGCAGGCGGCGGGACACGAGATCGTATGAGCGAGGTGACGAGATGAGTGACGGCACGCTTCCCCCCGGCATGGTCCCGGCAAGCGGGCGATTCCGCTTTGAAAGCAGGGAATTCGGGCGTCTGGATTTCGAGGTGAGCCACGGGAAGGTCGTGCTGTGGAAGAATTTCGAGGACGGGCAGGAAGCCGAGGGCGTGCAACTGGATGTCATGATCGCCGCGCAGAGCCGGGAGATACCGGACGAGAGCGACGACGCGGAAATGGCCTATTTGCTGGCCCCGGCGCTGACCACAGAATGGCTGAAGATCGATGAATGCCAGTTCGCCAGCCGGGGCCGTGCGGCGCTGGACGGTGTGACGGTCGATTTCGACTGGCGGAAGATGCCCGATGTGCTGGAGGCGCCGGCGGCGATCCAGGAGGGGTCTTATGGCTCGACCGACGTGCTGAAGCTGGCGTTGAGCTTTGTGCCGCCGGATCGCTACAGGCTTCAGGTGCAGGCGACGGACGAGTTTGGGCGGTCCTGCGAGATCGACGCGGACCTGCCGCTGTTCGAGATCGGCGCGAGCGATTTCTCGATGTCGCGACCGCAGACCGTCGAGGACTGGGTCGACCGGCATTTCGAGCGCGATGACTTGCACGTCGAGTGGCGCACGGTGGGGCCGATGACCAACCAGTGGCAGACCCTTTATGCCGCGTTCAAGGAGACAAGCGATGAGTAACCTTCCGAAGCATGCCCGCGTGGTGATTGTGGGAGGCGGCGTGGTGGGCTGTTCGGTGGCCTATCACTTGGCCAAGCTGGGCTGGCGTGACGTGGTGCTGCTGGAGCGCAAGCAACTGACCAGCGGCACGACGTGGCACGCCGCGGGGCTGATCGCGCAACTGCGGGCAAGTGCGAACATGACGAAGCTGGCAAAATACAGCCAGGAGCTTTACGGCAACCTGGAGGCCGAGACCGGGGTCGCGACCGGGTTCCGGCGATGCGGGTCGATCACCGTGGCGCTGACCGACGCGCGGCGGGAGGAGATCTACCGGCAGGCCGCGATGGCGCGCGCCTTTGGCGTAGACGTGGAAGAGATCAGCGCGGCGGAGGTGAAGACGCGCTATCCGCATCTGAACGCGGACGACGTGACCGGGGCGGTTTTCCTGGAAAAGGACGGACAGGCGGATCCGGCGAATATCGCGCTGGCGTTGGCCAAGGGCGCGCGGCAGAACGGGGCGCTGGTGAAGGAGCGGGTGAAGGTCACCGGGATCGCGCGCGAGGGCCGCCGGGTGACGGGCGTGGACTGGGCCGCTGACGATTGCGGCGAGACGGGGCATATCTCCTGCGACATGATCGTGAACTGCGCGGGCATGTGGGGCCACGAGGTGGGGCGTATGGCGGGTGTGAACGTGCCGCTGCATGCCTGCGAGCATTTCTACATCGTGACCGAAGGCATCGACGGGCTGGGGCAATTGCCGGTGCTGCGGGTGCCGGACGAATGCGCCTATTACAAGGAAGACGCGGGCAAGATCCTGCTGGGGGCGTTCGAGCCGAACGCGAAGCCGTGGGGGATGCAGGGCATTCCGGAGAGTTTCGAGTTCGACCAGTTGCCCGAGGATTTCGACCATTTCGAGCCGATCCTCGAAGCGGCCTGCAACCGGATGCCGATGCTGGCGGAGGCGGGGGTGCACACGTTTTTCAACGGGCCGGAGAGTTTCACGCCGGATGATGCCTATCACCTGGGGCTTTGCCCGGAGATGGACAATGTGTGGGTGGCCGCCGGGTTCAACTCGATCGGGATTCAGTCGGCGGGCGGCGCGGGGCACGCGCTGAGCCAGTGGATGGACAGCGGCGAAAAGCCGTTTGACCTGGGCGACGTGGATATTGCCCGGATGCAGCTGTTTCAGGGGAACCGGCATTACCTGTTCGAGCGGTCGAAGGAGACTCTGGGGCTGCTTTACGCCGATCACTTTCCCTACCTGCAAAAGCGCACGGCGCGGGGCGTGCGGCGGTCGCCGTTTCACCACCACCTGCTGGAGCGCGGCGCGGTGATGGGAGAGATGGCCGGCTGGGAACGGGCGAACTGGTTCGCCAAGGAAGGACAGGAGCAGGAGTATCGGTACGGCTGGGGGCGGCAGAACTGGTTCGAGAACGCCGCGGCCGAGCATCACGCGATCCGCACCGGGGTCGGCATGTATGACATGTCGAGTTTCGGCAAGATCCGGGTCGAGGGGCCGGATGCGGAAGTGTTCCTGAACCATATCGGCGGCGGCGACTATTCGGTACCGAATGGAAAGATCGTCTATACTCAGTTCCTGAACGACCGGGGCGGGATCGAGGCGGATGTGACGGTGACCCGACTGAGCGAGACTGCGTACCTGGTGGTGACGCCCGCCGCGACGCGGCTGGCGGACCAGACGTGGATGATGCGGCACAAGGGCGATTTCAACGTGGTGATCACCGACGTGACGGCGGGCGAGGGCGTGCTGGCGGTGATGGGGCCGGATGCCCGCAAGCTGATGCAGGCGGTTAGCCCGAACGACTTTTCCAACGAGGCGAACCCGTTCGGCACGGCGCAGGAGATCGAGCTGGGCATGGGGCTCGCGCGGGTGCACCGGGTGAGTTACGTGGGCGAGCTGGGCTGGGAGATTTACGTCGGCGCGGATATGGCGGGACACGTGTTCGAGACGCTTTACGAGGCCGGGCAGGAACATGGGCTGAAGCTGTGCGGGATGCACGTGATGGACTCGTGCCGGATCGAAAAAGGGTTCCGGCATTTCGGGCATGACATCACATGCGAGGATCACGTGCTGGAGGCGGGGCTGGGCTTTGCCGTTAAGACGGAGAAGGCGGAGTTCATCGGCCGCGACGCGGTCCTGCGCAAGAAGGAGGCGGGAGTGTCGAAACGGTTGGTGCAATTCCGGCTGACCGATCCCGAGCCGTTGGTCTATCACAACGAGCCGGTGCTGCGGGATGGCGAGATCGTGGGGTATCTGTGTTCGGGGGCGTATGGTCACCACCTGGGCGGGGCGATCGGGATGGGATATGTGCCCTGTCCGGGTGAGAGCGTGCAGGAGGTGCTGGCGTCGGATTACGAGATCGACGTGGCGGGGACGCGGGTAAAGGCCGAAGCGTCGCTGAAGCCGATGTATGACCCGAAATCGGAGCGTGTGAAGGTTTGACGCCTCGGACGGGAGCATTGCCAAGATCAAAAAGCATTTTCTGCCAGATAGATAGACAGAAAATGATTATTTGATCCGCATTTTTTACACGTTTCGCCTTCAGGTTAACGAGGAAGCGGTTTCCCTGCGTTCACTAGCGTCATACCCTGAAGCACTGTAAAACTTGCCAAACCGCTTGGGCCACTTCAGGTCAATGCTTGCGGGGCCGGAGCATAATGAAATCAAACGGCGTTCATCATTTGCAAGCTTGACGCCAAGCGGCTTTGGAGCCAACAACAGAAGTCCGGAAAGGCGGTGTGTAGGCCAAGTCAGGAACTCAGGCAGTTTCAACGGACAATGGGCCAACGACCGAACAGGACCAGTCAGATCGAGCGGTCCTTTTTGGCACCGGAAATCAAAGGTTACGAAAGCCCGACAAAGAATTCTGAATCAGAGTGAAGAGACGAATATTGTGAGCCCTTTCGCATGCGAAAGTTTTACCAGTGGTCGGAGGTCGCCATGCTGATCGAAGAGACCACGCTGCCTGGAGTGCTGCGCCTGACGCCACGCCGGTTCGGCGACCATCGTGGCTTTTTTGCCGAGACCTACAATGTCGACACGATGGCAGCGGCAGGGATCGACACGGTTTTTGTGCAAGACAACCAATCACTCTCGGAGCAGGCGGGCACCCTGCGGGGCCTGCATTTCCAAGCGCCGCCCCATGCCCAGGCCAAGCTGGTGCGCTGCGGGCGCGGAGCACTCTTCGATGTCGCTGTCGATCTGCGTCGCGGCAGTCCCACCTACGGTCACTGGCTGGGCGAAACATTGTCGTTCGAAAACGGTGTACAACTTTTGATCCCGGCGGGCTTTGCCCATGGTTTCGTGACCCTGCAGCAAGAGACCGAGATTATCTATAAATGCTCTGACCTTTACGCCCCCGAGGCAGAAGGCGCGCTGAAATGGGACGATCCGGACCTTGCCATCGACTGGCCGCTTGATGGCCGCGCGCCGGTGATCTCGGACAAGGACGCGCGGGCGCCGGCCCTGCGGGATTTCGACAGCCCGTTTGTCTGGGACGGGGCAGTAACATGAAGCTGCTCGTGACCGGAGGGGCGGGATTCATAGGCTCGGCGGTGGTGCGCCGGGCGATGGCCGACGGGCATTCGGTGGTCAACCTGGATGCGCTGACCTATGCGGCCTGTCTCGAGAACGTCGCCTCGGTTGCCGATCACCCAGATTACGCGTTCGAGCAGGCCGACATCCGTGACAGAGCCGCCCTGGACCGGATTTTTTCCCAACACAGGCCAGACGCAGTAATGCATCTTGCCGCCGAGTCCCATGTGGACCGCTCCATCGACGGCCCGGCGACGTTTATCGAAACCAACGTGCTGGGCACCTTCCACCTGCTGGAGGCCGCGCGCAGCTATTGGCACGGACAAGGGCGGCCCCAGGACTTTCGGTTTCACCATATCTCCACGGATGAGGTGTTCGGCTCTCTGGGAGAGGAAGGAATGTTTACCGAAGAAACGCCTTACGATCCGCGCAGTCCCTATTCCGCCTCGAAAGCCTCAAGCGACCACATGGTGCGCGCGTGGCAGGAAACTTATGGCCTGCCCATCCTGCTGACCAATTGCTCCAACAATTACGGGCCTTTCCATTTCCCTGAAAAGCTGGTGCCGGTGGTGATCCTGAATGCGCTCGCGAACAAGCCGATCGCAGTCTACGGCAAGGGCGAGAATGTGCGCGACTGGCTTTATGTCGAGGATCATGCTGACGCGCTTTTGCTGGTACTGGAAAAGGGCAAGGTGGGGCGCAGCTATAACATCGGCGGCGAGAACGAGGCGCGCAATATCGATCTTGTGCAGATGATCTGTGCCATTCTTGACAGGTTGCGGCCGGGAACAAGGCCCTATGCAAGCCTGATCGAGTTTGTGGCCGATCGACCCGGCCACGACCTGCGCTATGCGATCGACCCTGCGCGCATCCGGGACGAACTGGGTTGGCGGCCGTCCGTAACGCTTGAAGAGGGACTGGAGCGGACCGTGCGCTGGTATCTGGACAATGAGGCGTGGTGGCGCGCGTTGCTCGACCGTGAAGGTGTCGGCCGCCGGTTGGGCACGGCGTGATCCTGGTTTTCGGAAGAACCGGCCAGGTGGCGACGGAGCTGCAGCGCCAGGCGTCGGTCACGGCCCTGGGACGCGATACGGCAGACCTGTCAGATCCGGAGGCCTGCAGCGCCGCGATCGAGGCACACGCACCGGCGGTTGTGATCAACGCCGCCGCCTGGACCGCTGTCGATGCGGCCGAGGCGCAGGAAAGTGATGCGATGCGGATCAATGCCAAAGCACCGGGTGCCATGGCGCAGGCTTGTTGCGCACTGGAGATTCCGTTCCTGCATATCTCGACCGATTACGTATTTGAGGGCTCTGGCACCCGAGCTTGGCGTGAGACAGACCCTGTTGCACCGAAAAGCGCCTATGGGCGCACCAAGCTTGCCGGAGAGCACCAGGTTGCGGAGGCCGGAGGGCACTGGGCGATCCTGCGCACCTCGTGGATATTTTCGGCCCATGGGGGCAATTTCGTGAAAACGATGTTGCGTCTGTCCGAGAGCCGCGACCGCCTGAGTATTGTCGCCGACCAGGTGGGCTGCCCGACCCCGGCGGCGGATATCGCGGCAACGCTGTTGCGCATGGGACGTGAGATGACAAAAGGGCAGGGGGGTGGTCTTTATCACTACGGCGGCCAGCCTCCGGTCAGCTGGGCAGATTTTGCCCGCGCGATTTTTGCGAATGCCGGCAAGACCGTTACGGTCGAGGATATTCCGACCAGCGCCTATCCCACGCCGGCAGAGCGGCCGCGGAATTCCCGGCTCGACTGTGCGAAGCTGACGAGGGATTTTGGAATTGAGCCGCCGGACTGGACCACAGGACTGGTCAACGTGTTAAAGGAATTGGACAGAGTATGACCGCGCAATCAGCAACAGGCCGCAAAGGCATCATTCTGGCGGGTGGATCGGGGACACGCCTCTATCCCATCACGATGGGCGTTTCGAAACAGCTTTTGCCGGTCTATGATAAGCCGATGATCTATTATCCCTTGTCTGCGCTGATGCTGACGGGGATCCGTGAGATCTGTGTCATCACGACACCGCAGGATCAGGATCAGTTCCGCCGCACGCTTGGGGATGGGGCGCAATGGGGCCTGTCGCTGACCTATGTGACCCAGTCCAGCCCCGATGGGCTGGCGCAGGCGTATCTGCTGGCGGAGTCGTTTTTGGATGGTGCCCCAAGCGCCATGGTTCTGGGCGACAATATTTTCTTTGGCCACGGCCTGCCGGAACGCCTGCACGAGGCCGACGGAACCGTGACGGGGGGGACCGTCTTTGGGTACCGCGTGGCCGATCCCGAACGATATGGGGTGGTGGATTTCGCCCCCGATGGCACGGTGCGCAGCATCGTGGAAAAGCCGGAGGTGGCCCCGTCGCCCTATGCCGTGACCGGGCTTTATTTCCTCGACAGCACGGCGTCCGAGCGCGCCCGGCATGTGACCCCGTCATCGCGTGGCGAGCTTGAGATCGTCTCGCTGCTCGAGTCCTATCTTGCCGATGGGCAGCTGAGCGTGCAGCAGATGGGGCGGGGATATGCCTGGCTTGATACCGGCACGCATGGGTCCTTGCTGGACGCGGGCAATTTCGTGCGGACGCTGTCAGACCGGCAGGGCCAGCAGGTTGGATGCCCCGAGGAGATCGCGTTTCAGCAGGGCTGGATCGATGCTGAACAGCTCGAGGCCCGGGCCGCGCTGTTTGGGAAAACAGGCTATGGTGCCTATCTCAAACGGCTGGCGCTTTATCCCCGCGATTAGGGTCAGGTGCAGGGCAGAGGCGCGCACCGCAAAACAGAGACTGTTATGTGCTTTTCGCAAGCGAAAGGTGGTGGCCTGATCAAGCCCTTTTACACGATTATGATGTCGTCGATCAGCCCGTGTGTCGACCCAAGCCCATCCAGCAGGATCGTGTCGCCGCCCCCGAAATCGATCAGAACCCCATCGGCAGTCACCCTTGCGCCCTTGATGATCTGCGCTGGGCTGAGGTCGCCTGCAAGGCTCGCGTCGATTTCGAACGTATCGTGCCGGCGGTTGAAATCATCGATCGTGTCACGACCGTGCCCGTCCGCAAAGACGAACACATCGGCCCCGGGACCGCCGCGCATCCAGTCGTCGCCGGGTCCGCCGTCCAACCTGTCATCGTCCCCGCCGGCATTCAGGTAGTCGTCGCCGTGGCCCCCGAGCAGGGTGTCATCGTGCCGGTTGCCTATTACTTTGTCATTTCCCCGTCCGCCATCGACAAGGTCGTTTCGCGTGCCGCCTTTGACGAAATCGTTGCCGTCTTCGCCAAAGTGGATGTCACTACCGCCGCCGCCTGCGATGTTGTCGTCGCCGTCGCCGCCATAGAGCGTGTCAGCGTGCCGTTGCCCGCGCAGGACATCATTCCCGTTTCCGCCAAAAAGCTGATCGGACTCACGGCCGCCCCGCAATGTGTCATTGCCGTCTCCGCCGAAGACAGTGTCGTTGTCGCCAAGTGCCCAAACGCCGTCATGACCGGGTCCGGCCTCAATGGTGTCGTTTCCCCGGCCAGATCTGACGGTATCATCGCCGCTTGCGGCGTCTATGCGGTCATCACTGGGGCCAGTTTCAAGAAAGTCGTTGCCCGCAAAGCCGCGCATATCGACTGCGTTTTCCAAGTGGCGCAAAACGTCGTTTCCGTTGCCGCCCTCCAGAAGCGTCGGGCCGGACATCGCGTCAAGGTCGGACAGTGTCAGCGTTCGCGTGCCGAAGACAAAGTTTTCGACGCCCCTGATCCGGTCCGTGCCTTCTGCGGAAATCAAGGTGACTTGGGTGCCGTCAATCTCTGCGATTTCGATCTGCGATATGTCGAGGCTGAAGTAGAGCGTGTCCAAGCCCGCGCCACCGTCGACTTCGTCGTCACCTTGCCCGGGCCGCAGGCTGTCATCGCCCACGCCGCCGTTCAAGGTGTCCGCTCCGGTGCCGCCGTCGAGGCTGTCTTTGCCGTCATCGCCGCTGAGCCAGTCATTTCCGGACCCGCCCGATAACCTGTCCTGTCCCGTCCCGCCGGACAGCCGGTCGTGTCCTTCGGCGCCAAGCAGCGAATCCTGACCGGCGCCTGCGCTGAGCGTATCGTTCCCTGCCCCGCCATGCTGCGTATCCTCGCCCAGATCGGACGTGAGCCTGTCATCTCCGTCGAGGCCGTGGAGGGACGCATCAAGGCCCGTCGCGACAAGACTGTCGTTCCCCGCCCCGCCTGTCAGTGTGACGGGCGCACGCAGCTGTGCCAGGTCGGCGAAATTCACCGTGGTGTCGGTGAATTCCAGGATTTCGATCCCGTCGAGACTGTCGGTGCCTTCGGACGAGATGATGGTGGCGCGGTCGCCCGCGATGTCGAGGATCGTGAGCGCACCGGCAGGGATGCCGAATACGGCCGTGTCAGCGCCGGCGCCCCCCATGAGCGTGTCGTCGCCGCGGCCGCCGATCAGCGTGTCATTGCCGCCGCCGCCGTGCAGGGTGTCGTTGTGCCAGCTTCCCTCAATACGCTCGGCGGTGCTGTCGCCCTGATACTCGACCGAGGGAGAAGAAAAGCTGCGGTTTATGACAAGCTGTATCGCAGAGCGCACCGCTTCGGTATCAAGGGCGCTATTGTTCGGTGAAATCAGGTCCAGGATCTCGCCTCGTATCTCGATCCGGGCGCCTGTGGTCGTTCTGGTGATGTCGATCCGGCCTGTATCGTAGATCATGGGCCAGAACGACAGGTCCAGCCTGTCTTCGCCAGGATCGAAGCCACGGATCACGTCTCGTTGCCCATCGACGGTAAGAATGTAGAGGTCGGCGCCCGCTCGGCCCTCCAGCGTATCCGCCCCGTTGCCATCTTCGAGGATGTCGTCACGGTCGGTGCCGACGAGGCGCGCGCCACCCGCGTCTGCCGCCGCCCGAAGTCCGAGCTGGGACAGGTCGGCCTTGAACACGTTGAGCCCGTCCGCGGCCCCGGAGGAGGCAAAAATCTGCAAGCGGTCGTCGACGACGGTCATTTCCAGCTCGGTCACGCCCTGCAGCCCGGTTTGTGTGTCGTCCACCACCGTCGTCAGATGCGCCAGCCGTCCATCGGACAGAAGGATCATGAGGGTGATCCCGTCATCGCCCCCGCCGGCGGCCACCAGCGTGATGTCCCCATGTTCGACCGCGGCGAGGCTCTTGATCTGGCCAAAACGGCTTTCGCGGGTGTCCAATATGTGGTCCGTCGGAGTCAGCTCTCCGTTCGGGCCTATGGCGAGAACGCTGATCGCCCCGCCGTCGCCGTCGTTTTCGGGGGCCGAGGCGACAAGTACGAAGGGCTGGTTGGCGACGGCAGCGACGGTCATGGCCGAAGGCACCATCAGCCCCAGCCCATCCTTGGGGCCGATGCTGCTTTGTGCACTGACTGTCTTGCCGGCTATCTCGAACAGGGTGACGCCGTGTTCGGTGCCGCTTGCGGTGACCAGAAACGACCTGGTGCCGACGGTCAGGGACGTCATCGCGGTGATTCCGTCCGCATGGACGGCGTTGGTATCCGTCACGGTCCTTGTCGACTGCCACGTGTTGTCGGCCTGGGAAAACAGCGAAAAGCCCGAGGCGTTCGTTTCGGCCAGAGCGATTGTTTCGGCGTCCAGCATGGCGATTGCTGACCATGCGCCACCGGGCGCTGCAAGATCCTCGGGCGCGAGCAGGCTGCCGTCGCTGCGCAGCATGATCCTGTCGACCTCGTCCCGGCCAAGACCGGCCACGAGAACTTCGTCTGCGACTGCGGCGATCTGAGGTCCGGTGCCGGTCAGCGTGTCAACCGAGGCTGCGCGCCAGCCCAGATAGTCGGGCAGGCCGCCCGCGACCGGTGCCCAGCTTGTCAAGCCGCCCTGGCTGGCCGAAACGGTCACGAGATACGGGCCGGTCTGCAGGTCGACGATCTGCAAGTCGGACACCGCGCGAAGATTTCCGGCGATCCCGTGAAAGCGTAAATTTAACATGTTCGCCCCAAATGATCTTCAGTGCTTTGATCGCGTTTGAAGAAAAGGCGGGGAGGTGACGCGGAGCGGACCGAGACCGCGTCAAAACCGTGGCATGAAGCTGATATTTAATATGAATGCGAGCTATGCAGGGCATGGCACGCCAAAGCGTTTTGCGAAAACTTGCCACGCAGGTTTTCTGGAAACTCGGTCAAGTGCTCAGTCGCTGCGCGGATTTCGGCTTTATCCGGGTCTTGGAAAAAAGGCGAAACGCTTTAGCCTCCGGATGGCACGCCCATGATCTCGTTGTGGCGGTCAATCGCCTCCTCAAGATCCTCGAAGTATTCAAGCTTTCCATTGCTCAGGACGATGCCGCTGTTGCAGAAATTGCGCAAGGCGCGGGTCTGGTGGCTGACCATGATCGCGCTGGCATCCTTGACCCGTTCGTGAAACACGGCCCGGCTTTTGTGAAAGAAGGAGGCATCGCCGACGGCGGTGGTCTCATCGATCAGGTAGGTGTCGAACTTGATACCCATCGACATGCCGAACGCGAGTCGCGATCTCATCCCCGTGGAATAGGTTCGGACGGGGTTGTCGAAATGCACGCCGAGTTCGGAGAAATCCTTGACGAACTCAATCAGGTTTTCTGTATCAGCCCCATAAATGCGCGCGACAAACCGGGTGTTCTGAGCGCCGGTCATCTGCGGGTGCAGGCTCCCGGTGAGTCCGACAGGCCACGAAATTGTGCCGTCACTGACGATGCGCCCGGAGTCGGGCGGCATCACACCAGCTATGATACTGAGGAGCGTCGATTTGCCGGCCCCGTTGCCCCCCATGAGGGCCAGGGATTTGCCTGTGGGCAATGTCGTGTCGAGCTGGTCGATTATGACCTTCTGCTCGCCACGCAGCCAGAAGCTCTTTGACAGGTTCTCAAAGCGGATCATGTCACTTGCTGTCGCGAATCGAGTAGTAGATCAGCGCAAGGATTGCCCAGGCCAAGGACAGGAACAGGGCAAAGAGCCCGAAAATGGTCCAGCGCTGTGGGAATTCCGAACTTTGCGGCAGTGTGGGTCGCACATAGGTTGCCAGATAGCGTGACTGGCGCGCCGCGTCTGCCCGCGCGACATCCAAGGCCTTGAGTGCCGCGGTGTAGCTTTGTTCGGCGAATTCCCGGTCCACGACTAAGCCTTCGTATTCCGCCAAGAGCGTCGGATAATCGCCGGACAGGCCATCATCGTCGCCGCGCGCCACGTTGCGGCGTTCTGCCGAGATGCGTTCGCGTATGACCTCGATCCTGCGTTGTGCCTGAACGACGCGCGGATCCCTTTCGGATGTCGACTGCGTCAGGAGGTCGAGGGCGATCAGTGCCTCGGCAAGCTGTCCTTGCAGCGTGTTGACGACGCCCATACGGCCCTGAAGATCGGTTTCGGGATCTACCAGCTGGGTTCGCGCCCTGAAATTAATCAAGGCCGATCGCGATTCGCGCAGCCGACGTTGTGCCTCGTCAAGATCAAGCTCGGCATATCGGATCGTGTCCGCTCTGGCTTGCGAATTGAGGTCGTTTATCAATTGCTGGCTTTGATCAAGGACTTCTTCTGCGATCTCTTGCGCTATGCTTGCCTCGAAGGCCAGAACGCGGAGTTCGATCAGTTGGGAATTGCCGTCATAGGAAACCCGGATGATGCGATGCCAGTAGTCCAGCAGATCCTCAAGATTGCTGTCCGGCGCCAGGGCGAACACCGGATCCAGGTCGTAAGGGGCCGAATAGATTTCCGTGAGATTGAATTTCGCGTCAAGCGCCTCGACCATCGCGGGGCTTTGTATGAATTCGTACAGAATGTCGGTGTCCGAGCCGCCCGAGACGCCACCGACCTGTGCGGCGAGACCGCCAAGCAGATCAGACGCACCGGCGCCTTCCTCTTGTCGTACGGTGAAGCCGACGACCGAGGCATATTGATCAATCGCTTTGAAACTCAGGTACCAACCCGTCACGGCAAGGGGCAGAAGGACGATCGCGCAAAAGCTGAATATCAGGCCCCAGTGACGCTTGCGCATGTGAGCCTTCGTTGCCATCGGGGGCACTTCGACCACTTTCGCGGGCTTGCCCCGGCCACCCTGTTTCCGCCGGGGCTTTTTTGCCTGATCGTCCTCAGGCGCCTGTTGGCGTTCTTCCGTGGAGCCTGTATCGGTCACTGCTGAATCATTTCTTCTTGTGGGCACGAGAATGCCAGTTAACTGTAACGTGTCAGACAGGCCAGCACCAGATCAGAAGGAGGCGCCTTTTTGCAGGATGGCCAAACGATGACCCCCGTGGCTCTTCCGGAGCGCGAGATCGCCAACGGCAAGCCAAGCCATGGTCACTTAAGGGCAATACTTGCGCTTATCCTGCGCGAGATGGGGTCGCGATATGGGCGCAATCCGGGCGGCTATGTCTGGGCGGTGGTCGAGCCTTTGGGCATGATCTTCATCCTGTCGCTCGGGTTTTCGCTGCTGCTGCGGTCGCCGCCTCTTGGCACCTCGTTCCTGTTGTTTTACGCAACCGGCTATTTGCCCTACTCGTTGTTCCAGAAGAACACGCGCATGATAATGATGACGCTCGCGCAGGTAAGATCCCTGCTTTACTATCCTGCAGTCGGGTGGTTCGATGCGGTGGCCGCGCGATTTATACTGAGTATCCTGACAGAGGCGCTTGTCGCTTACCTGTTGCTCTTCGGTATTCTGATGGTGGTCGATACCAAAACCGTACTGGATTTCGGTCCGATCCTGCTGAGCTTTATACTGGCGGCACTGCTGGGCACTGGAATGGGTATGCTGAACTGCGTTTTCGTGGGGTTCGTGCCCGTTTGGCAAACGATCTGGGGGATTATTACCCGGCCCATGTTGCTGGCTTCAGGGGTGCTTTATATCTACGAAGACCTTCCCCGAGCGGCGCAGGAGATCTTGTGGTATTTTCCTTTGCTCCATCTTACAGCGATTTCGCGCGAAGGCTATTATCCGATCTACGAGGCAGATTTCGCATCCGTCTGGTACGTAACAGCGGTCGGGATGGTCCTGTTGGTCATGGGCCTGATGCTGATGCGGCGCTATCACCTTGATATCCTCGCCCGGCGCTGAGGCAGCGGACGCCCGCCGGGTCATTGCCCGGCGAGAACGAGAACAGACTCGTGCGGTCGGTTCGTGCACCCGCCGAGCCCGTCGCGAACCGCTTGACGCAGCACTTTCAGGTAGGTCTTGCGCTGCGCACCATAGGCTTTGGCGCGCATGACCCAGGCTGTGGCGCGACAGGCCATGACCGGCCAGAACAGGATCGGTCCCGCTACACGCCGATAGACCATCACCTGATTGCGATGGTAGTAGTAGACCTTCCACAACGGAGACATCACGGGGGACGTCGAGGCCGAGAGCGTGGCGCAATCATGTTCGAAGGCTAGCCCGGGATCGAACGCGATGACGCCCCCGGCTTCGCTGAGCGCAAGGCTATAGAGCACGTCATCGCCATAGAGAAACAGAGAGCCATCGGGAAAGCCGGCCCGGGCAATCGCGGCACGAGAGAGGAAAAGCCCTACGAACGATCCCCCGTCGACCACGCGGTGATCCGTGTGCGCGTAGTCCGCTGCAGAGAGGTGAAAGCCATCGCGCCCTTTTGCCATGGCCCGGAGCAGGTCGCCTGCAGATCGGAACGGGTTGATCCAGGGCCGGTTCATGTCGCAGACGCGACCATCCGGGTAACGCACCGCCGCCACCCAGGCATCGTACTGCGCGCGCGGCGCGTTGGCGAAGGCCGCGAGCGTGCCTGCGTCCGGTCGCGCGTCGTCGTCCATCAGAGCAAGCCAGTCCGGATCGAAGCGTGCCGAGGCTTCGCGCATGGCGGCTTCGAAACCGCCGGCGCCGCCGATATTGGATGCACTTCTGATCACATGCAGGCGCGGATCGGATTGCGTGCTCAGCCAGTCGGCGGTGCCGTCCGTGCTTGCGTTGTCAAAGACGACGAGCCCCGACAGGTCACTCTCCGCGCTGGACAGCAAGCGTTCCAGCGTGATCTTGAGCTGGGCGAGGCGGTTGCAGGTCACAACCACCGCCACAAGCCGAGGCGTTGCCATGTCGGCCTCCGTAGTATCCATCAAATCGTGGTTTTGACGTTGTGCAGGACCCCTGTCAAATAGAGGTTGAATATGGCACATGGCCAGAGTGTGGGGTAGGACGCGCAATCAAAGGTTGCCAAGGGTGAGAAGTTCGGAAAAAGTATGAAAGTTTCCATTTATACAGCCTATCACCGTAGCGCCCCGCGAATCCAAAGCGCGTCGATCCAGCCGATTCATGTGGGACGGGCCACGGCGGAAGCGCCCTTGCCAGAGATGACCGGCGATGACAGCGGCGATAACCTGTCAGCGCGGAACCAAGAATGGTGTGAACTTACGGCCCTTTACTGGGCCTGGAAGAACGACCGCGACAGTGATGCAATCGGCCTGATGCATTATCGCCGTCTTCTGGATCTGACGGATCTCTTGCCGGGCGGCGCGGTGGAGCGCACGCCCGGACGGCTGCATATTCCTGACTGGACGGCCCAGGTAGAAGCGTGGTTGGAGCGAGAGGGGGCCAATTGGGACATCGTCCTGCCTCGTGCCCATGAGATGGGCCGCTCGGTGGAAGAGAATTACCGCAACTCGCACCAGGATCAGGATTTCGATCTCGCTCGCGAGATCGTGATGCGGGATCATCCCGAATACGCGTCGAGTTTCGAGGCGGTCGCGAGCGGTCACAAGGTTCGCCTGGGGAATCTTGCGCTCATGAAGCGGCCGCTGTTCGAGCGCTATTGCGTGTGGCTTTTCGACATTCTGCTCAAGGTCGAGGACGCGGGAAAGAGCCGCCAGTATTACAGCGGCTACCAGACGCGCTATCTGGGGTTTCTGGCCGAACGGCTGTTGACCGTCTTTGTGCACCATTTGCAGGCAACGGCACCAGATCTGCGGATCCGCGAGGTCTCGATCCTGGCTCTTTCACAGACGCTCGTGACGCCGTACCTGGTGCGCGAAGATCTGGGCGACGCAGACAACAGCGTGAACATTGCCTTTTCCGCGGATCGTACCTATCTGCCGCACACGGCTGCGATGCTGAGATCGCTGGTTGATCACGCAGATGCGACACGCACGATCAATCTGTTCTTTCTGTGCTCGGGAATTGGTGCGCAGGATCTCGATCTGCTCGGCGAAGTCCTGGCACGGCACGAGGGCGTGACGCTTCACCCGATCGAAACCGGCGGTGCCTTCGAGGCCAGCTATAGATCCATGAGCCGGGCGCCGTCCAATGCCACCTATAACCGGTTCCTGCTGTTCGATCTGCTGCCCTGTCTCGATCGGCTTGTTTACCTGGATACGGACCTGATCCTGCGCGCCGATGTGTGCGAGCTTTATGACACCGATATCGGACAGGCCGAAATCGCGGCGGTGCCCGACTGGATCATGACAAGAACGCTGACCGGGCCGACCAAGACCATCGACCGCGATGTGCCGGATTTGTCCGAGTATCACCGCAACGTGCTGAAACTGAGCGAGGCTGAAATTGAAAGATATTTCAATGCAGGCGTGTTGATATTCAACTTCGCTGCGATGGCGGACGTCGCGGAGACGGGCCGGGCCTTGTTGCTCGAAGCGCGCCAAGGCAAGTACCTGTTCCGCGATCAGGACATCCTGAACAAGCATTTCAAGAACACGGTTTTCCAACTGGACCCGAGATGGAACGTGTTCAATTCCTTTCCGACAGCCTATGACCGCGTGCCGGCACCTGGCCGCAAGGCGGCCCTTGCCGCGAAGCAAGACCCCTGGATCATCCACTATGCGGACCAGACTTATAAGCCCTGGCAGTTCAAGGCGATCCCGATGGCCCAGCATTACTGGCAGGCGTTGATGCGCACGCCCTTTTACGGCGAGGTCATGAGTGGCACTGGCGCGCGAAGTCGCTTGTCCGCGAGTGGCTTTGTCGTGCGGGCGGGCAAAGCGTTGGCGGAGCGGGTGCCGGTGCTCAGACGGCCACTTCTAAAGCTGTATGCGGGATTGAAACGGAGCGGACGATAAGATGTGCGCACGACTGCTGATCCATGTTGGCGACTACAAGACGGGGAGCACGTCTATACAGACCTGCCTTTCAGAAGGATTGTGGCGTTGCGAAACGCACAGTCTGGCCTATCCCTGCGCCAACCCGCATCACATGGTGCTGGCCAAGGCCATGCGCTTGCGCAAGCCGGATCCGGCGCGCGACGATCTGTTCCGTCAGACCGCACAGGCGGTTCGCAATGCCGACGCGGACACCGTCGTGTTGTCGGCGGAGCATTTTCAAGGCGTGCGGCCTGCGCGGCTCTTGAAGTGGGTCGAAACCTATTTGCCAGAGATGGCTGACGACATGTGCGTGCTGGCCTATGTGCGACCCCACGCGGAATTCACGCTTTCGCTCTATGCGGAGCGGGTCAAGCTGGGCGCCACGACCGATCCCATCGACACTTACCTGCCGCGGTTTCTTGAAAACGACCGCATCCGTTTTGCGCCGCGTTTCATGCGGTGGCGGCGGGTGTTCGGCGACCGATTCATCTTGCGCCCGGTGGTTGCGCCGTTGCTGGCCGGCGGGGACGCCCTGAATGATTTTCTGAACATCGCGCTTGAGGGACATGCATTCGAGCTTAACCAGGGGCACCTGCGGTCCAACCCGTCTTTGAGCGCCGAGGATCTGTGGTTCATGCGCCACGTACATGCGCGCATCAGCGAACTCAGACCGGACCTGGACAAGGCCGACCGTCGCCGTTTCGGCAATGCGCTGTACAGCGTCCTGTCGGATAAAGGCCCGTCAGGCACGCCTCTTGGCCTGACATCCGATCAAATTGCGCTGGTGCAGGATAGTTGCAATGAGGATGCCCGCGCCATGGACCGGGCGTTTTTCCCCGAAGGTGCGCTGGCGCCTGCGCTTGCCGAGGCTGACAAGCTGTCTTGCCCCGATCTGGGCGCCCCCACCGACCATGTCAGTGCACGGCAGCGACTGGCGCTGTTGCGCAGCTGGCCGAAATTCATGCGCTCTGCGTCAGAGGCCGACGGGCTGCTGGCCGGTCTTGTCTTCGGCTCTTGAACGCAGTGCGACCATCGTACTGGCACCTTCCCGGATTGAACATTGCAACCAGAGATTGGAGTGAGTACTACATCGCCGTCGGCAGCAATCGATTGCTGCGGGGTTTTATTGCCTGTAGCAGGCGTCGTTAAGTGTGGTTGCGCTATTAAACCGTAGCCTTTCATTAGGAGGTAGGGAATATTGAAAACAGCGCTCATCACCGGCGTCACCGGCCAAGACGGTGCCTATCTTTCCGAGTTCTTGCTTGAAAAAGGCTATCAGGTGCACGGTATCAAGCGCCGCACCTCTTTGTTCAACACCGACCGGATCGACCATCTCATGGAAGGCGAGCCGGGAAGGTCGGGGAGTTTCAAGCTTCATCACGGGGACATGACGGACAGTTCGTCTCTGACCCACATCCTGCAAAAGACACAGCCCGACGAGGTGTACAACCTGGCGGCGCAAAGTCACGTGGCGGTGTCGTTCGAAGAACCTGAATACACGGCCAATTCCGATGCCATGGGCGCGCTGCGCCTGTTGGAGGCCATCCGGTTTCTGGGCATGGGCGAGACGACCCGTTTTTACCAAGCTTCCACGTCGGAGCTTTATGGCTTGGTTCAGGAAACGCCCCAGCGTGAGACGACGCCCTTTTATCCGCGCTCACCCTATGCCGTGGCCAAGCTATATGCCTACTGGATTACCGTGAACTATCGCGAGGCCTACGAGATGTACGCCTGCAACGGTATCCTGTTCAATCATGAGAGCCCGATCCGTGGTGAAACCTTTGTCACGCGCAAGATCACGCGTGCCCTGGCGCGCATCAAGCTGGGGATGCAGGACGATCTGGTGCTGGGAAACATGGATGCCTTGCGGGATTGGGGCCACGCCCGCGACTATGTCAAGATGATGTGGCTGATGCTTCAGCAGGACACGCCAGAGGATTTCGTTATCGCGACGGGTCAGCAATATTCCGTGCGCGAGTTCGTCACTCGCGCCGCGGAGGTGCTGGGCCTCAAGTTGACCTTTGAAGGCGAGGGCGTGAACGAGGTGGCCCGCGACGAGACCGGTCGGGTCATCGTGCGGGTCGATCCGCAATATTTCCGCCCAGCCGAGGTCGAGACCCTGCTGGGTGATGCGACCAAGGCGCGTGAGAAACTGGGCTGGGTGCCCGAGACGCCGTTCGAGGAACTGGTACGCGAGATGGCAGAGGCCGACCTGGAAGACGCACGTCGCCATGGGTGAACCGCTCTTCAAGCTTGCCGGAAAACGGATATACGTGGCCGGTCATCGCGGCATGGTCGGAAGTGCAATCTGCCGACGGTTACAACAAGAAGATTGTACCGTGCTGACGGCGACCCGGTCGGAAATGGACCTGACACGGCAGGCCGAGGTTGAGGCGTGGTTTTCCGAGTACAAGCCTGACGCCGTGTTCCTCGCCGCTGCAAAAGTGGGCGGTATCCTCGCCAACGCGAGCTATCCTGCCGACTTTATCTATCAGAACCTGATGATCGAGACGAATATCATTCAGGCCGCGCACGACACGGACGTGGCCAAGCTGATGTTTCTCGGATCCAGTTGCATCTATCCCAAGATGGCCGAACAGCCGATGCGCGAGGATGCGCTGCTGACCGGCCCGCTGGAGCCGACGAACGAGTGGTACGCCATCGCCAAGATTGCGGGGATCAAGCTGGTGCAGGCCTATCGGCAGCAGCACGGGCGCGATTTCATCTCGGCCATGCCGACCAATCTTTATGGCACCGGCGACAATTACGATCTTGAGACCAGCCATGTCTTGCCGGCACTGGTACGCAAGGTTGTCGAGGCACGGGACAAAGGCGCGCCGGAAATCGAGGTTTGGGGCAGTGGTACACCGCTCCGCGAATTCCTGCATGCCGATGATCTTGCTGATGCGCTGATCTTTCTGATGGAGCACTATTCGGATTACGATCACGTCAATGTCGGGTCCGGGCAGGAAATCTCAATCGGCGAATTGGTGCGCAGGATCGTAAATGCTGCCGGTTATGAAGGCGAGATCGTGCATGACAGGACCAAACCCGATGGCACGCCGCGCAAACTGATGGACAGCACGCGGCTTCTGGACATGGGATGGGCCCCGAAGATCGGGCTTGATGAGGGGTTGCAGCGCACGATCGCCGAGTTTGAAGAATTAAAGAAAGTGTGAAAATGGCAAATACGCAGCAAAAGAACAAAAGACTCATATTCAATTCGGAAAGACACTTCAAAAGAAATGAAGGGTTCCAGAATTTCGTGATGGATCTTTTGAGATACCAAAGAACCATGCTTGCAATGCGGCCAAAATCTATCGACACGAGAGACAAGGACGATGTTGCGCAATTCCTGTCGTTTGCCATTGAGCATGCTGATCGCGCAGAAGGGCAGCTGTTCCAGGATGTGTGGGCTCTATGGGAACACGGGCTTGAATCACCGGGATTTTTCGTTGAATTTGGTGCCGCCAACGGTAAGAAACTTAGCAATACATACCTTCTCGAAACCGCGTTTTCCTGGAGCGGTATCGTGGCTGAACCGAACCCTGAGTTCATTCCGCAGGTTCGAGAGAACCGGAACTGCATCATTTCTGAAAAATGTGTGTTCTCCGAGAGCGGCAAGCAAGTTGCCTTCTTGCCCGCGAGCTATGGTGAGCTGTCCAGAATGAAAGATATTGCTCCAGAAGACTCGCATGAAGCTTCTGGCTCACGGGACGTACCAGCGGACAAGGAAGTTCTTGTTGAAACAATCAGTTTGAACGACCTGCTTGTTGAGAACGCGGCTCCTTCGACCATTGATTTCATGTCGATCGACACGGAAGGGTCCGAGTTTGAAATTCTTTCTAAATTTGACTTTGACCGCTGGGACGTAAGATCTCTTTGTGTGGAGCATAATTATACTCCGCTGCGCGAAAAGCTGTACGACCTTTTGACCTCTCACGGATTCGTACGGAAGAATTGGGAGTCCGTTACTCGTTTTGATGATTGGTACGTGAAACCATGAGTGGTTCCGACGGTCTCGATGGAATTGTTTGGGCGCAGAATACAGATGGTCTTGGAGAGCGTTTAAGAGCAATTCTGAACGGTATTGCTCTTGCAGACCGGCTCGGTATGCCATTTCGCCTGAGCTGGGAAATACTTCGTGACTCCATTGCCGGAGATCACTCGATATTACCTGCTCGCGAATTCTTCTCGGAAGAATTCTGCGACCTTTACCTAGAAGAACGGGATGCACTTGAAGGCAGATCGACGCTACTGCTGGAAGAGTTTTCGGACGAGCAAGACGCGGCGCGCTCGGAGCCCTTCAACATAATTGTAACGCAGACCCACCTTCAAACACAGGCAAGACCCATCTTCGCCGGGACAAGTGTCGCGCCAATTCTGGAAGAGGCGTTCGCGAAAATATCCTTCTCGGACAAGATAGAGGCTGCGCGTGAAGCTGCGTATTCGGCTGATCTTCCGCCCGATATGACGGCATTACATCTTCGTGCGGGGGATGTCGTATACAACATCTATCGAATGACAGACCAATTCCATGGCAAGGTCACACCATATCCTCTTGCTATCGAGATATGTGACCGCCTTTGTGGGGAAGGCAAAACGCCACTTTTGTTCGGTCAAGATGAAGCCTTGATGGAATACTTGGCGGAGCATCACGGAGCCCGGTTGGCCAGCGAGTTTGTTCCGTCCAATGAAGAGTATTCGCCTGCCGAAAAGGCGATGTTCGATATCTTTCTCATGTCGAGATGCAATCGCATCTTGGCCGGAACCAGTGGCTTTGCAATCTTGAGCTCCTGGCTGGGTCAATGCAAAATCGATAACCCGCGTTCATTCTTTCCACCAGAAGAAGCGGTCAATCTGATTGACCGCCATGTGTTCTCCGGGTCGGAGGATGAACGAATTTCCAAGGAACAGCGTGCATTTGCTTGTCGAAGTGCGTTCCTTTTCGCGAAGGAAAAGCTTGCGTCCGAGGAGCCGTTTTGGCGTTTGCTGAAAAAAGGATTTACACTTGATCCTGCAAATGACCATTTGGCCCTGACCCTGGCTTGCAGCTATTTCGCGGCGGGCGATGTAGAAAGCGCAGACGACATTCTAGGCCCGCGACTTCGTGATCCCCATGCCATAAAATCGCGGCTTGTTCTTATTCTTCGACGCCTGGGTAAATCAAACGCGGGCGATGGGAATTCGGCGTATGTCAAGGCGCTGGAGGCTGGATCCGAGAAAGGCTCTCGATTGGCAAAGGTTTGCCTTCAAATAAGCCAGGGAGAAAAGGCTTCAGAGCTTCTGAAGAGCATAGCGTAAAGTCCGACCGTCCTAAAATTCAATCTAAGAATTTATGTGAGGTAAATGAATTGTCTACAGTGCAGATCAATAATTTCGGTATCCCAATCAAAGGTATAATTCACATTGGTGCAAACCGAGGGCAGGAAATCGAAGAGTATTCCCGCGAAGTCGAGAACGCCATTCTGATCGAGCCGATCCCACATCTTCTGGACGAATTACGAAAAAAGGTGTCCGACCACGGCGTAAAATACGAGGTCATCGAGGCACTTTGCAGCGACGTGACGGGAGAGCAAGTGACCTTCAACGTCGCAAGTGGTGGAGGCGACTCGTCCAGTATGCTCGAACTGGGGAAAGTTGCGGAGCTATACCCCAGTATCTCGTACGTCGATCATATCGAGATGACGACAGTCACGCTCGATGATCTGATGGAAGACAGGGGAATATCCGGGGCAGATTTCAATGTGCTGGTTATCGATACGCAAGGCGCGGACCTGAAGGTTTTGCGGGGCGCAGAACAGACGATACGCAACAATATCGATTTTATATATGTCGAGGTTTCACTGGCTCCGATTTATGCAGGCGGGTGTACGCTTGACGAAATAACGGCGTTTATGAAGAGCCTTGAGTTCTCCCCGCGCCACGTTAACATCAACATCATGGATTGGGGGAACGCACTTTTTTCGCGTGACCGCCTGTTGTTCGAGGACGAAGCTGAACAAAGCCTCGCGCAGAGCGGGACGGCTACGCAAAGTTCCACGCACGCGACGGAAGAGAATTTCGGCGCGCACAACGCCATAAATGGCAAGTTTCGCCAAGCTTCGGGAAGCCGGACGAAGCTTCAGAACGAAGCTCACTGGCAGGTTGACCTCGGGGAGCGCAAATTCGTGTCGCACGCTTACTGGCTGGACCGCCGTCGCAGGCTCATGGCGCCGCATCCCACGGACGTGAAGATCAGTGACGATGGCGAAACATGGACAACCATCGCCACGCTGGAGGATGAGGAAAAGCGTTCGTCGACGGCCCTGATCAAGCACATCGGCATCAACCAGGAGACGCGCTTTATCCGCCTGCAGGCACAGGGGCGGCACGCGATCAATGTCAGCCAGTTCTACGCCTTCGAATAAGATGGAAAAGAACCAGCGCAGCATCAGGGACTGGATCGCGCTGGAGGCTGAAGCCCAGGAACAGTTGGGCAAGCGTGGCGGCGCATTCACCACGGAACTCGAGGCGCGCCAGTATATGGACGTGTTCGGGCAAGCGCCGCGTCGCATTCTCGATATCGGTGGGGCGAAGGGTGATTTTACCGCCCATTGCCGTGCTCTTTATCCCAATGCTCAGATCGTCCTGGTCGAACCCAGTCGAAAACAGACAGATGCTTTGCGCGCCCGCTTTGCCAGCGATCCGCGGATTGCGGTGGAGGTCAGCGCCGCTGGTCACGCACCTGGGACGGGCATGCTCTACGCGGATGAACCCGGGTCCGAGCTTGCCAGCCTGACACAGCGCGATCTGCGTCACCTACGGCGCCGCTTTGACCCGGTCGAAGAGGTCGTGATCCGCACGATCGATGACATCGCCGGCGCGCATTTCGGGGACGCTGGGATTGATCTGATCAAGCTGGATGTCGAGGGGCACGAGCTTGATTGTTTGCACGGGGCCACGAACACCCTGCCCAGTTGCAACGCCGTGCAATTCGAGTTCGGCGGGTGCAACATCGACACCCGCACATATCTGAAAGACTTTTTCCTGTTCTTCGAGAAGTTCGGTTTCGAGTTGAAACGCATTTCCCCGCTTGGCCTGATCCCTCTGCCAGCTTATCGGGAGCACCTCGAAAGCTTCATGACGTCGAACTATCTGGCCGTGCGGAGTGCGCAGGACTGAATGTGCAACAGGTCGGCAACCCGGCCCGCGCTTAGCGTTGCGACGACGACTTGGGCACCATCTTTCCGTTCTCGAAATGAATGCCGCATTCGGTCTTCTCGCTGTCGGCCCAGCGTCCGGCCCTCGCGTCCTCTCCGGGTTGAACCGCGCGGGTGCATGGTGCGCAACCGACGGAAAGATAGCCTTGCGCCTTGAGCGGGTGAGGCGGCAGGTCATGTGCATCGTAATAGGCCTCGACGTCGGCGGTGGACCAGTCGAGCAACGGGTTTACCTTGATCCAGCGGTCCTGGACCTCGAACAACTGCATGTCCGAGCGCGTGAGGGCCTGTCCGCGCTTGCGTCCAGTGATCCAACAGGACAGGGGCCGCAGCGCGGCCAACATCGGCAAGGTCTTGCGAACATGGCAGCACAAGTCGGGGTTCCGCGCATGAAGATCGCCGGATGGGTCATCTGCCTGCACGCCAGAGGGCTGCGGGGTCACTGTCTGGATGTTGCACAGGCCCAGATCGTTGACCAACCGGTCGCGGTATTCCAGTGTTTCGGGAAAATGCTTCCATGTGTCGAGAAAGATCACCGGCACGTAAGGGTCAATGCGCGATACCATGTGCAAGAGCACGGCCGCTTCGGTGCCGAAGGACGACACGAGGCCTGCGCGCCCTTGGAAATGAGTGCCAATTACCGCGGCGAGCACGTCCTCGGCGGACTGGGCCGCGAACCGATCCGAGAGCGTGTCTGCCCGGTCTCTCAGCTCTATGCGGGCAGTTGTCTCATATGCCGGACCTTGCTGAACGGTGGTGTCACGCATGAGCTTCTCCAATGGCCTGGAGCGACCATAACTTCGAGGCTGTAGCAAGGCCACCCTGTCACCGCGAGCAGGCATGAAATCAAGCAGTCAATGCCTATTTTGCAAGCGCAGAAGGCTTGCCGTGCCTTGTCGTCCACTATCTGCTTGAGCCGTTTGGGTATGGCAAGTATGACTCGGCAAAGCAGTGATCCTTCCATGTTGACAAGGCGTTTGTATCTCGTGCTGCTGTTTTTGTGACGCCTTGACCAGAGAATTTATCTTGAAGGACGTATCATGGATCCTGACGACTCAACTCGAAACGAAGCCAAGCCTTCGATCAAGAGCCAGTTTCTGGATAAGGTTGACGCTCACCTCCCATCCCGCTCGCTGACCCAAGATATGCGCAGCCCCGCTGCGGACGAGCCTTCCTCACAAAGACTTTTGAACCGAATCGGTCTGATTTCAGGAAAGACCGTGGCCGCAACCTTGGGCAAGTACGCCGATGTCAGCCCCATATCCCCTGATCAAAAGGATGAATTCATCGACTGGCAGGCGATGGATTTCCTGCTCATCGTCGCCCAGGTTCTGCCTTTTGATGAGCCGTGGCGGCGCTGTTTTCTGAATATCGAGGACGAAGGGTTCTTGTTGAGCCGACTTCTGCGGCGGGCAAAGGCGCATAGGGTTCCCAGTGTTCTCTGGGTCGAGGAAGAGAGTGAAGCGATCGGCATGTTCGCCCACTTGTTCGACAAGGTCGACCATCTGATGCTGCCCGAGGGCGCCGAGCACGGCAAGTCGGAGCGGGTTTCGACATTGCCTGTCGGAGTCGATGTGAAATCCTTCAACCCGTTGTTGCCGAAGGCTCATATGCGCAGGAGCCGAGCGCGGTTTATCGGTTTTCTTATCGACGGCGCACACGAAATTGGGATCAAGTACGGCCCGGAACGCGCCTATGAAGCATTCAAGCCGTTCTTTGAGTATAACTGGTGGCTAACGGATAGTTCGAACGACTTGAGAAACGGGGATCACAAGATCCACGCTGCGATGCGTCGCAGGTTCTTGGGCAGTATGCGCGACTCGGCCTTGAGCAAGCCGTTGCAATTGGCGAGCGGCTATTTCTTGCCGGAGGCGCTTGTGTCTGGGCGCAAACGCCATGCCCAGCGTTTGTATCTATCGGCGGGTGCCTGCAAAACCTGTGTCGTGACAGACGATCCGTCGTTCAAGCAGGACTATATCAGTTATACCGGTGACACGGAGTCTTTGGAGGCGTTTCGCGACTGGGTTCTGAATGACCACATTGGCCGCGAAGCCGTCCAGCATCTTGCCTGGAGACAGACGCTGACGCATCACAGTTACTTTGAGGTGCTAAAGCTGACCTTGTCGATCGTCGGTATCCAGGCGCGCTTTTCTCAACCGGAAAACCCGCATGTCAATGTCGTGGTCCCAACAATTCGTCCTGACCTGATCCCCTTTATCTTGAAGAACGTGGAACGCCAGAAGCACGACAACCTCAGCCTTTCGATCGTGATCAATGGAGCTGAGGTGCCGGCTGACATCCGTCGGCTGGTGGACGCGCATCCCTTTGCGTCCCTCTATAGTATGCCAGGATACAAAAGCATCGGGTATTGTATCAACTACGGGATCGAACAATCCGCATCCGATTACTGGGCCAAGTTTGATGACGATGACATTTATGGCCCGGACTACCTTTCCGACATGCTGCTTCAGCGAAAGTATGTCGATTTCGACATCACCGGAAAGGCCGCCATATTCACGTATCTTGAAGAATTTGACCGTTTGCACATCCGCCGTCTCTGGACGCGAGACACGCTGGAGCCTTTTATTGGCGGCGGCACGATACTGGCCCGGACGGGGACAAACATGTTTCCGGAGGACGTGCGCGGGTATGCCGATACGCTTTATCTGACGGAAGCCGAGGAACGAGGATATCGTATCCTGTCGAGCGACCCGTTCAATTTTGCCCAAGTCCGTCGCGCTGACCCGTCGTCGCACACGTGGACTGCCGGGGCGCATCAACTGAACCTGAAAGGTCCGCAGCGCAGTGGCTTGAACTTGTCGGGGGTAATATTGTGATCCGCTTTGCGAAAAAAACACCCCGTTCGACGCACGCGCGAGCAGAACCACCAAAGTCTGACCCCGAGACGGCAAGCTTGCCGCAGCTATATCAGAATATCTTGCACCAGGTGGTCCATGCTGAACCCTGCAGGCCTGTGTCATACACCGGCTTTCGTGACCCTGATATCGACACGCATGTGGCCGAGGCCCGTTGGCTTCCCGTATGGAGATTCCCGAGCTTTCTGGTGAAAGAACGTTCGACCGGTTCGGCGATGGTCCTTGCGGTAGACTCGGAGACATTGATAATTGGCGTTCGCGCGGGCGGGGACATCCCGGAAAAGCAGCGGGGAGCGTACCGTAACACCGAGCAATCCTTGACGATCATCATGAACGGGCGAACTGTGATACAGGCCAGCTACGTCTATGATGGCAGCTCTCGGTGGCAATATTTTCTTGTGAATGCACCCGACGGGTTTGATCCATCGAAATCGGTTGGTTGCGAGATCGAACGTGACGGGCGACTAATGTTCAGCGGCAGCACAGGATCGCTGCAGGACTTCCATCTTGCCGATAAGATCAATATTGTAAGGTTCCTTCGAGGTGGTCTGATAGAAGGCTGGGCCACCTACACTGACAACCCGGATGTGGATGTGTTCCTCAAGATACACGCGGATGGGCAAGTGGGCGTTGCCAGAAGCGGAAAGCAATGGCGTAATGATCCGCTGCGCATGTTCCGTTTTGCGACACCCGTGCCTGCAAACAATTTGGCAAAATTGTCAGCCGAGACGTTCAAAGGGGCGAAGTCAAAACGATCACCTGTCTGGGGTTTCTTCAACGAAACAAGCGGTTTCTTGATAGCGAACCCGCGGATTGACGCCTCGGACAAGAAGAATGTCCTTCTGACCATCGTTCCAGAGGACATAGACAAATTCCTGATCGAACATGTCTTGGATAATGAAACCGGGCAGGTACACCCTCTTGATCAAGCGGACGCGCCGAATTTCAAGTATTACGAGGGCAAGAACACCGTGCAGCTTCCGCTTGCAGCCCTTAAGGCGGAAAATCCAATGCAATTAATTGGAAAAAACGGGCGCTCACTTGGGCATTTGCCGTCGCTCAAAACGCTTTTGCCATCGATCAAGTAAGCCGAGCGCTCAGGTCTTTTTACGCCCGAGGTGGCGAATACGATCAATCGCAAGCGCTGGTATAGCCCGTATGAGCGCCTTGGCGGCACTGCTGTTACGATGTTGTGAGGTGTCACGCCGACGCTTGAACACGATCGTGCCTGGGGCAACGGCGTGATGCCAGCCGCGATCAGTGGCTTCGACGAACCATTGATAGTCTTCGAGTGCGAAGCCGTTTTCCAAATCTCGCTCGGCAAAGGGAAGCTCCTGCCAAAGCCTGGTCGGCCCAACGCACATGGCGTCGTAGTAATTTGCGATTGCCATCACATGACCGGAAAAGAACGGATCGGACTGAGCAGGGTTTGAATAGACGTGGTTGATCCCATCGAACTGCCAATTCAGTTCGGGATGGATGATCGGGCTCTGGCCGTCACGTTCGAGCTGATAGACAAGCGCGACAGCGTTTCGCAGCCAGTTCTCGCTAACCAGATCGTCAGCATCTACGAAAGCAAGACAATGCCCGCGTGCGGCTTGCGCCAAAGCATTGCGCGTGGCCCCCTGATCAAGATTGCAGTAGTCGAAAAACCGGACGTCCTGAGGATGATCCTGCATTCCTTGCCGGATGAACCGGCTTACGTTGTCAGGGGCGGAATCAAACCCGACCAGGGTTTCAGAGGTGAATCCTGCTTGCGTGAGGCTGTGCAGGGCGTCCTTGATGCTCAAGAGAGTGGGGCCCGCGACATGCGTTTCCGAGTGTACCGTGAGGGCAAGAGTAAGGTCTATCATTTGCCAGCATCCTGCGACGGAGTATTGCGCGGCTGAGCGGGAAAGAGACCCTGCAAGATTGCTCTCAAAGCCGCCTGCTCTTGGTCAGGCGCGAGGTTCTTTGCGCAATGTTCCGCCCTGAGTTTGGCACCGGACCTATCCGCGATAACCTGCCGGAGGGCATCCGCTTGGGCCGCGAGGGTTTCGGTCTCGGCGGGAACCCAGCAGTGCGCGGGATCAAGCCCGGCATCGGTGCAGTTTCTTC
This sequence comes from Roseovarius confluentis, assembly GCF_002917925.1. Taxonomy (GTDB): domain Bacteria; phylum Pseudomonadota; class Alphaproteobacteria; order Rhodobacterales; family Rhodobacteraceae; genus Roseovarius; species Roseovarius confluentis. The sequence goes on from NZ_PPFE01000004.1 coordinate 37,626, forward strand.
GGGTTGCAACGATGGGGATCCCGTTACGTGCGGCATGCCGAAGACTGTAAGACGTGGTGCCGGCGCGTCCCGTGTCCAGCCATGCGATTGCATGTTGAATAGAGCAGTTCTCGGACGGGATTCCCGCTGCGTGTATCTCGACATTTGCGGGGATGTACTGGCGCCGCCGGATCTTTCCTGTCGGTCGTGTCAGCAAGAGACGAAAGCGCGTTTCCGGCATCGTGGCTGCGACAGCACAAAATCGGTCGGTCGCCGGATCATTCTCGGAGGTGGCAGCCCCCAAGACGGTGACGCCCGCCCCCTCTAGAGCCGTCTCTTCACGCGCCTCTGGTGCTTGGCTGACCATCGGAAGATGAAGGAAGCGCGCTGCCTCTGCCGGGTCGGTGACGGCGTATCTTTTCCGTAGTTCCGCAAGGAAGTCCGAGGACTCGGACCAGATACCGCTGAGTTGGTTGAAGCAACGATACGTCATGTATGCAGCCGAGTCAGCATGTGCGCCCCCGGCTGAGGGGCCGGTCCAAGCATGGAGCGCCATGCTTTTGGATAGCTGCCGCCCAAAATACAACACAGTGTTCCATGCGATGGGTGTGTCCGTGAAAATGCATGCCGTGCAGCGCAGCGTCCGCAAAAACTCTGTCAGCACACGCGCCATGCTCAAGTCGTCGAGTTTCGCGCAAAAATCACAGAGCGAGATGACGCGAACGCCGGCCGGATACCGTGACGCTTCCAGAAGTGGATATGCGGTGCCGGTTTGCAAAACGATGATTTCATCTGCGGGTACGACATCGCAAAGCACCTTGACGAAGGCTGTTGTCGGCGCTCCATCCAGGTTACTGGCCAGTCCGTTTTCGATCAGAACAACGCGGGCACGTCGAAACGCCGCTGCCTTTTGCAGCCGAAAAAGCGAGACAATGCGCGACACGACACGGTCGCTGGAGAAGGGCAGGATCCTGGGCGACATGGCGGCCGACCAGCTTTTTGCAATCAGCGGATCGTGGCTTGCCGCCTTTTCCACCATCTCGCCCAGTTCTCCTGTTTCCAGACTGGCGCGCAGATCATCGCTTCGCTGGCGAAGATGTGCGAGGGCGTCGTTCGGGGATATCTCCAGAATTTCAGCCAGGGCTGCAAAGTCGTGGAAGGGCGCTGCGGTATGACCCTCGCCGGTGTTGTGGGACAGATAGTGACCGAAGGGTGTCAATTCGCTCGTTGCGGCTTCGGGACAGCGTGCGATGTAGTGGTCGTCGGAAAACCAGGGCGCCGGGTTGCGTTGCTGGGTCTTGGATCGGGCCTCTCTCATGTAGTGCGCGATCGGGTTCAGCGCCGTGTTGGCTATATCTGGATTTTCGGCAAAGTAGTAAGCCGGATCAAACTCGGTTCGCAAAAGCGCGTATTCCTCTGCATAATCCTTGGGCTGCGGCGTGGTTCTGGCGGCTTGTGAAAGCGAGTTCAGCGGTTCGGGCAGATGCGAGGGATTCGGCACGGATGCGCCAAGCACTGACAGGTAGGTGTCACCCAGCGATACGATGCGTTTGTTCAGCGATCCGGTGTTTGATGGATTAGGTGCAGGCTGGCTTTCCGTGACAAGGAAACGATCACGCAGCCGGGCAATGAATGATTTCAGCCTCAACTGGGTCTCCTCGTACGGACGCAGTTTCTGTTGTGGGCGACTTTCGACCTGCGTGCCGGTTGGCAAAAAACGACGTGCTGATCTGTTTTTTCGAGTCTAACGGCAAAGGCCCTGTTTTGCATAGAGAGCATCCATGCGATTGATCCAGCCATCGGCAAAGGCGTGCCGGGAGATGCGATGTCTGGAGGTGGGTGGGCCTTACGTCGCGGTCAAGATGGCGTGTCAAGCAGAAGTCGCCATGGCGTTTGGCCCGGCCTGGACGGCCGGACCAAGCTGCTCGTGATCAGTAACGGTAATGCTCGGGCTTGAACGGCCCTTCCGGCGTGACGCCGATGTAAGAGGCCTGTTCAGGCGAAAGCTGTGTCAGCTTCACGCCGATGCGGTCCAGGTGCAGGCGCGCGACCTTTTCGTCCAGGTGCTTGGGCAGGATATAGACCTTGTTCTGGTATTCGCCGCCGTTCTTCCACAGCTCGATCTGCGCCAGAACCTGGTTGGTAAAGCTGGCTGACATCACGAAGGACGGGTGGCCGGTGGCATTGCCGAGGTTCAGCAGACGCCCTTCGCTGAGCAGGATGATGCGGTTGCCCGAGGGCATCTCGATCATGTCGACCTGTTCCTTGATGTTGGTCCACTTGTGGTTCTTCAGGCTGGCGACCTGGATCTCGTTGTCGAAGTGACCGATATTGCCGACGATCGCCATGTCCTTCATCTCGCGCATGTGCTCGATGCGGATCACGTCCTTGTTGCCGGTCGTGGTGACGAAGATGTCGGCGGTATTCACCACGTCTTCCAGGGTCGTCACCTCGAAGCCATCCATGGCCGCTTGAAGCGCGCAGATCGGATCGACTTCCGTGACCAACACCCGGGCGCCTGCACCCTTGAGCGAGGCGGCCGAGCCTTTGCCGACGTCGCCATAGCCCATGACCACGGCGACCTTGCCGGCCATCATCGTGTCGGTGGCGCGGCGGATACCGTCGACAAGGCTTTCCTTGCAGCCGTACTTGTTGTCGAACTTCGACTTGGTGACGCTGTCATTCACGTTGATCGCGGGGAACGGCAGGTGGCCGTCCCGCATCAGCTGGTAGAGCCGGTTTACACCGGTGGTCGTCTCCTCGGAGACGCCCTTGATCTGATCGCGGACCTTGGTGAACCAGCCGGGGCTTTCGGCCATGCGTTTGGCGATCTGCTTCTTGATCACCTCTTCTTCTTCGGATTGTGGGGCCGGGATGACGTCTTCACCGGCTTCGGCGCGCGCGCCCAGAAGCACGTAAAGCGTTGCATCGCCCCCATCGTCCAGGATCATGTTCGGGCCATCTTCGAACATGAAGGATTTGTCGAGATAATCCCAATGCTCTTCCAGTGTCTGGCCCTTGATGGCGAAAACCGGCACGCCGGCCTTGGCGATCGACGCTGCCGCGTGGTCCTGCGTGGAGAAAATGTTGCACGAGGCCCAGCGGACATCCGCGCCAAGCGCGGTCAGTGTCTCGATCAGAACGGCGGTCTGGATCGTCATGTGCAGCGACCCGACGATACGTGCGCCTTTAAGGGGCTTTTCCGCGCCGTACTCTTCGCGCAGCGCCATCAGGCCCGGCATCTCCGTCTCGGCGATGTCCAGTTCTTTGCGCCCAAACTCGGCCAGCGAAATGTCTTTTACGATGTAGTCTTTCATGGGCTTCCCATCCGCTTAAGATTCGGCACAACAAGCAGCTATTGTTACCTGTATCGATTTAACCGCGTCGATAAACACTTCCGTTCCCAAACACAAATGTGTTTCCGGAGTGCCATCAGCCCAGTGGTCTCGTTCGCGCAAGATGAGCGGCTTTGGCGTCCCCTGGCGGGAATTTGCACGCTCATTGGCATGGCCATCACGCGTTGCCGCTGGTGACCCGCACGACCGATTGCGCGCGTCCGGTCATAGCGTTAACGCGGACGCGCGGGCTGTTCCTAGGCCGCGTTGTTTGCGGAGAGCTTGCGCCGCAGGGCATCCGGGACAAGCCGGCTTGCGGAAACACGCGGAAGGGTCATCTCGCTGATCGTGACCTCTTCGCCGTAAAGTTCCAGATATTCCGCGTAGTTGTGAAAGTTGCTGCGCCCGAGATAGTCGATATAGGTCTCGGCGGCGGTGCCTTCCGCCAAGATCAGGTCGTGGTTCTCTGTTTCCACGTGATAAACGGTGTAGCTTCCATCGAACTCTGACAAGGGGACCAGCGTGATGGTGGAGCCGTTGACCAGCGTACCGGCATTGACCAGCATGCCGTCGATGAACAGCGCGTGATCGGTCGTCAGCGTCAGGTCGCGATGGGGCAGGCCGTTGCCCAACGCCCCGGCAGAAACGCGCACGGGCATCAGACGCTCGGGCGGTTGAAAGGCGCAGACCACTTTCTGCCAGCCGATCCAGCGCACCGGTACGGTCTTGCCCTCTGCGGTCAGGACAATATCGCCGATGGTCAAATTCTCGACCGCCGTCTCGCCTTCGGGCGTGGCGATGCGGGTGCCGGTCAGGAAGCATTCGGTAACAGCTTGGGTTTCAAGCGCCCCGTTCAATTCATTGTAGTCGGTCGGAATTGCACTTTCTGGTGTGCCGGTCGGCGCGACCAGATAAACAACACCGTCCGAAAGTGAGGTGCTGTTGTTGTTCTCGGTGAAGACTAGAAAGTCGAATGTACCGCCATCGGGGTATGTGCCCTCGTAGGACCCGATAAACGTGGCTTCACCGTCGCCGAAGCCGCCGTTTCCCGTATTGCCGAACGCGGATTCGCCAACTTCGAACGTCGTATTGGCGTTGTCGTCGGTGATGGTGCCGTTGCCGTTTTGGACTGGCGGGTCGGAGGGCGTAACAGGAAAATAATAATAAACGTCGCCTGTATAACTAGCCATGTTGGATACTCCTTTAGGTTGCCGCGACCATACACCATAATCGCGCTATGGTCGAAGGAATTTATCAACCTCTACGGGTGTTTGGGCACTTCATGGAGCCAATATCCTGTTCTCTCGACGATCTGCCGGTGCTACGCAGACAGAGACCGCAAAATGAGACAGGAAGCCATGAGCATTGATCTGATCACCGCCACGTCCGAAAGCTTTGCGCCCTACATGGGCGAGACCTTTACCGCGCAGAGCGCCGCCGGGCCGGTGCCGCTCACGCTTGACAATATCAAGATCTTCGAAGGTTCGACTGTCCGCGACAACGATCTGACCATCGGCGGGGTCCACTATCCGCCGCGCAAGGCCTTTGCGCTGACCTTTGAAGGACCGCGCGAGCCGGTGCTGGAAAGCGAGACGGTAACCCTGGAACATGCGCGCCTTGGCGACATGACCGTGCTTTTGTCGCCCTTTCGGCAGGATCAGACCTGCATGCTTTACGAGGTTGTCTTTAACTGAAGCGCATCAGATCTCACGCGGGCCGGTATTGGGGCGCCATTCCATCATCAGGTGATGACCCTGTTCGCCGGTCTGCACGAAGTCATGCCGCAAATAAAGCCGAAGCGCGGGGCTGTTCTTTTCGACCATCAGCCGGACCGGCACCTTGCCGCCATGTGCCTCGTTCAGCAGGCTGCGCAGGATGTCCGTGCCGATGCCGCGACCCTTGTAGGCGGGCAAAAGCGTGAATTCGACGATTCGCAGGCAATCGTCCTGCCGGTCAACGTAAAGCCGCCCGATATCGACTCCGTCCAGCGCGATGATGCGCCGGATCACATTGGGAAAGACGCGTTGGTAATGCAGGTCCTGCGCCTCGAACTGACGGCGCAGAAAATCGGCCTTGGCGTCGGGTTCCCAGCTTGTCAGCTGGAATTCCCATTCGCGGGCACTGGCATAGACATGTTCCAGAAAAGGCCGGTCGGCATCGTGGATGACGCGAAATGAGACCTGTCCGCGACGATCAAGCATTGCGGGCCTCCTTCGGGGGCAGCCATGAAAACGCCCCGTGCCTTCACACGGGGCTATCCTTGTCCGGGTGGATCAGTTCAGCACGATCTCGATCATGTTCGAGCCGTCACGACGCGGGGTCGGCCCGGCCATCACAGAGGCCGTTCTCAGACCAAGCGCGCCGACGCGGTACATCCTATCGCCCGCCTCGGCCAGCGAGGCAGCATCTTGGCCGTCAAAGACCGCGATGACGCCTTCTGCGCGGGGCAGGTCGGTGGGCCTGTTGGGGCCGCTGTTGACCGGTTCGACCGCGATCAGGCGCATCGCGGTGCTGTGGCCGTTTTCGTCCTGAAAGCGGAAGCGGCGGCCGATATGGACCTCAAGCTCTGCCGCGCCGGAGGTGAGCCAGTTGAACGGACCCACCTGGGTCGCGGAAGTCACTGTTTCGGCCATGGATGTTGACGCGGTCGCCGCGGAGGGCAGCGCCACCATCGCGGCGCCCGCGGCGTTGAGCGCCACGAAGCCGCGTCTGCTGAGGGAAGTCTTGGTGCTCATAGGGGCACTCCTTTCCGGGGGCAGACCTTTGCCTTTGGGCGAAAGGTGCCCGGTTGACGGGCTTAGCTGCGCGAGGGGAAGATGCCCATCATCGCGATTTCGTAGTTCAGAGCGAGAAAGGGAGGCATGTGGTTGAAAGGTTGGTTTCCGCCAGCGTTTGCTACAGTGACTGCTTCGGAGGCCATGGGCTGATTGGGGGCGGCGCCGGGAGGTGCGTAAATTTGCGAGACGCCCAGCAGGTTCCCTGAACCGCTTGTTTGCGTCGCGGGACCGGTTTCAGCATGCAGCGTCGCGGTGTGATTGTGCGACGGCATGTTCGTGATATTGAGCGTGGTCTGGTAATTCCCGGCTTTCTCGCCCCAGCGATAGTCCGGCAGGCCTGGCCCGTGCCCTATGCCGATGGCGGTGCGCCCGCGCAGGTCGGGCAGCCCGAAGGTGGTACGCCCGTCGCCCCCAAAGGTGTTGCCCAAAAGCGAGAACAGCGCCGTGTTCTGGCTGATCGCGATGATTTGCCCGGCGCAGAACGAAAAGCCGCGCTGCGCAAAATTGTAACCAACGAGGTAGATCTGTCCGAGAAAGGGTTCCGACATGTTTTTTCCTTTTAACTGGTCTGGAAATCTGGATGGAAGAGAACGTCACTCTTGAAACACGAAAATCGTCTCAGCAATGTCGCGCGATTAGCTATAGGTGCAACCTGCTGTCGGAACTCATCTTTACGTTGTTGTGCCCTAAGGTCAACCAAGGGCTATGAAAATGTGGGAATTTTCATTTTCGGAACGTCCAGAACTGCTTGCAGGGCCAGACTGACCGCATCCTGTTGCCGCACGGCCTGCGAGTTCCAGTAACGCGATGTGTTCTTGTAAGGCAGTTTCATGTGCGGGTGGACATTTCGATGAAGGCGATATTGTGGTAGCACAATCGTGTCCGTCGCTGCGTCTTCCGGCGCCGCTTGGACATGCGCTGCGACCGCGCGAGTCAGAAGCCCCGGACCGGTTTTCGACCAGATGCTGTCATTGTCTCGCGCCAGAAGGGCGGCCATCGCCATGTCGATTGCGCGGCCTATCGCGGCATGGCCCGGTGGGGCGATGATCACGTTATTGGCCAACATCCCGAGGGGCTCGCGATACACGATCAGTTTCTGACCATCTCCGACCAAATCGTTCGGATCGCCGGTCAGCATGTCGTCGGCGTCCGCGTAGATGCCGCCGCTGTGATAGAGCCTGCAAAGCCGGAAAAAATCGCTTTCTTCGGCCACATGGCGCGCCAGAACGAAAGCCCGGGCGTGGGTGGCGCCGAACGTGTCACCAAGCCACTTTTTTGCCGTTGGTTTGTCCAGACAAGAGTAGGTCCAGCCGGGCACATTTTGCCAGGTCTGCATGATCTGGGCTAGTTCCGGTGGGCGCGTCGAAGTGTTCCAGTACTGAAAGATATTGCGCGACAAGCTATCTGCACGAACGACCTGTGATGCCTCCCGTGAGGTCCATTGATCCAGCACGACGCTGGCGGCGTGAAGATTGGTTTCTGTCAGGCTTGGGTCCGGCAGCGCGCCCGAGTGCGACCCCTTGACGAGATTATAGAGCCGCAATTCGTTAAGTGCGACACCCGGAACACTGATTCCAAAATGGGCGCCCTTCCGTTTGGGAAAACGCGGATCATTGCGCAACGCGGCTGCCACCTCTTCTGCTTCCTTGAGGCACCCTTTGCTACAGTAGATCTGAAGAAGCAGCGTGTCGCCTGCAGGGCGCTGTCCGGCTTCAATTTCAGATTCGAGCAATTTCATCGCCTCGTCGATTTGACCCTGGGCGATCAAGAGTGTTCGGCGCAGGTCCGGCACATTTTTTGCCGGGAGCCGGTGCTCATTTGCCTCCAGCCAGTGCAGGCCGCCGTCGGGATCGCCAGCTTGCACGAAACTCCGAACGAGAACTAACGCAATGCGGGGGGCGGCTGGCCAGCGCCGAGCGCACAGGCGAAGATAGCGCGATGCAAGCCTTGCCTGCCCGGTATCAATTAAGAGCTGTGCGGATTGGACGGCCGCTTCGGGAGATGTGGCGCGCTTGCGGAGGCTTCGGGCCAGCTCCAGCGCTTTATGTGGTCCGTCCAGAAGAAGCGACGCTTCAATCCGGAACTGGGCCTCAAAGGTCGGTGCAACGCGGTCGCCAAGCGCCGATTTCATCTCAACGGCAAGAGATTTGTCTTCCATTTCGATGGCCAGCCGAAAAAGCGCCATCGCCAAGGTCAGCTCGATCAGCATTCGGGTGCCTGCCTGGGAAATTCCGCGCGCAACAAGATCAGCGTGTCCCGCTGATCCTGCCAGGCGCAAGAACTGCCCGATTTGACCGTCGCTCAGGTCAGGCAAATGGTCTGCAAGCCAAGAGAGGATAGACCGGAGTTTGGTCTCGTCTTTTACCTTGATGTACAAATTCGCCAAAGCCAGAGCCCGCTCTTGGGTCATTGGCAGCGCATGATCCGGTTTCACAGGTTGGATTGTTGCGGACATTCAACGGACCGATGCAGGATTTGACCCAGTTTCCAGAAGCGCAATCGCGCGTTCGAGGTCGCCTCGGGACTCGGCTATCTTTGCAAGACTGTTCAAGGCTGGCCAGTTTTCCGGGTTGTCCTTCAGAACTTGCGTATAGAGTGTCTCTGCCGCGTCGAGATCGCCCAGTTTATGCTTTACGCCTGCCAAGGCCAGACAGGTAGCCGCATCGTTGGGGGTTTTGCGGATCAAACTTTCCAGCACAGTAAGAGCTTCTTGTATTTTGCCAGCGGACTGCAAGACCTGTGCGTGCTTGCGACGTGACGCCAGGCTTTCGGGGTGTTTGGACAAAACGTCGTCGCAAAGTGCAAACGCCGTATTGTGGTCACCTTTGCGGAGCGCCGTGTCGATCTGAGCCAACAGCGCGCCTTCATGGCCGGGGTCATGTTCCAGGATTTGAGCCACCGCCGCATCTGCACCATCCAGATCGCGCAGCCTGCGCTTAATGTTTGCCATTGCCAAACAGGCGGGCGCATCGTCTGGCTTGTCGCGGATCAAGTCTTCAAGCACGGCCAAGGCTTCGTCCATTTTGCCGGTGGTTTGCAGAACCTGGGCGTGCTTTCGCTTTAGGATTACACTGTCGGCATGTTGCTTTCTGGCGGCGTTACAGAGAATGAGAGCGGCTTCGTGATCGCCGCGCTGCACGGCTGTATCGATTTGTGCCAAGAGTGCGCCTTCATGGCCGGGATCATGCTCCAGAATTTGAGCCATCGCCGCCTCTGCGCCATCCAGATCGCCAAGCTTGCGCTTTAGGTTTGCCATTGCCAGACAGGCGGGCGCATCGCCTGGCTTGTCGCGGTTCAAGTCTTCAAGCACGGTCAGGGCTTCTGTCGTCCTGCCGGCGATCTGCAAGACCTGGGCGTGCTTACGTCTTACGAGCACGTTTTCGGGGTGTTCGGATCTGGCGGTGTCACAGAACGAAATGGCCGCATCCTGATCGCCGCGCCGCAAGGCGTTGTCAATTTGACCAAGCAGCGCGCCCGCATGGCTGGGGTCAAGCGCCAAAATCTGCGACATGAGTGCCTCTGCCGTCTCGAGATCGCCCAAATTGCGGAAAGCCGTGATCAGGGTGTGCCGCGTTGAAACAGCAATTGGATCGGTAGAAGTGGAAGCGGGCAAAGCCGCAACCGCATCTTTCATCCGGCGATGAAAGTCATGGTAATCATTCGGTGTGGAGTTGGTCATTGGTCTGTCGCGCTATGTACTGATACTGAACAATTGATTGATTGTGCTTTCTGAACCGAACCTTAGGTCGCGGCACCGGACACCTTCAATCCCTAAAGCAATCTGTTGTTAGGTCCAGTTTCGCGTCGTGGTTGCCTGTTGCTTCGGTCGAAGGTGAGCGTGCGCTGAGGTGGGGCTTGGTTAACAATTGGCGTCCACCCTGTTTGGAAACCTTCCGACTTATGGAGTGCGCCATGTCAGATGTTTCCACCAGATTGAGCCTGCCTTACCTGCGTCCGGCACAGGCCCAAAAACACGTTACCCATAATGAGGCATTGCTAATTCTGGATGCCTTGGTGCAGGCGGGCGTCACGGAGTTCGACGCATCGACGCCCCCCTCGACCCCGTCTGAGGGGGAGCTTTTCGCCCTGAGTGCGAGCCCCCAGGGCGATTGGTCCGGTGAGGGTGGCAAGCTTGCGTTCTACAGCGATGGTGCGTGGATTTTCTTCTCGCCCGCAGAGGGCTGGCGCGCGTGGGATCTTGCCGAAGGCCGACTGATGGTTTTCGAGACCGATGCCTGGGTCCCGGTGATCCCCGACTTGTCCGAGATCCAGGGTGTCGGGATCAGGACCGTTTGGGATCCCGTGAATAGGCTGTCCGTCGCGTCGGACGCGAGCCTGTTTTCACATTACGGCACTGACCACCGTATGAAGATCAACAAGGCTGACAGTGCGGACACCGGCACCATTCTCTTCCAAAGCAATTGGACCGGGCACGCTGAAATCGGGCTTGCGGGGCAGGATGACTTTACACTCAAAGTCAGCGCCGATGGCGGGACCTGGACCGAAGCTCTGCGGTTTGATGCGACGACCGGCACGGCGACGGGGAGCGCGGTGCAAGCAAGCCCGGACGACGCGACGCCCGGTCGGTTGATGAGAGCCGATTGGGGCTATGGCCGCAGCACCCTGTTGGGCGGTGTTTCGCAGTCGGGAGGTGTTCCTACCGGAGCGGTCATTGAAAGCGGCTCGAACGCGAATGGTACCTACGTTCGATGGGCGGACGGCACGCAGATCTGCACGCGGAAACTCAGCATCGCCGGACTCGCCTGCGACATAGCCTCGGGTGCGCTCTACCGCAGCGGGCTGATCGGTTCCTATATTTATCCAGCGACTTTTGCATCGGTGGACTTTACCAACGTGACACTTAACGGATCCGATACAGCCGCCATTCGAAATGGCGCTTTGCAGGCGCGGTTCGGCTTCTTTCAGGATGGCACGCCGAGTTTCTGGCACGGCTTGGTGCTGTTCTCGACATCCGCCGCAGCGGGGGTGGGAACGGATCACACGGTCTTTACCCTGTTCGCGATTGGCCGCTGGTTCTAGTTCACTTGCACCCCGGTCCGCTTGTGTCATTGCTTCACTCAAACCCGATAAGGCAGAATAATGCGAATTTCCTTTTCTCCGATCCGCTCAGACGATGATTTTTCTCTTGAGCGCCAGGGCGATACTTTGCTGGTCAACGGTTTTCCGTTGGATTTTTCTGATGTGGCACCTGGGTCAAGTCGGTCCATGACCGAGTGGCCGGCATCTGCCTTGTCGGCCGATCCAGAGCGTGGCGCCGATGGTGTTCTGAGCATTCAGCTCTTGCTGCCGCACGGCCCGAATGCCCCGAGTGAGAGACTTTATCCTGAGCCGATCTTCGTTGCACTTGACGGACCCATCGCTTTGCCCGGAAGCTGACCCAAGAGGTTCAGAGCGGCGAGACCAGGAACGGCGAAAGCCGTTCTCCCGAGGTCTGGGCGGTGAGGAAGGCTGTCGCGGCATCCAGGGCTTCACGTATGCATACGTCCATGTCCAGGTAGCGATAGGTCCCGAGTCGGCCGACGAATGTCACGCCCTTGGTTGTCTCGGCCTGCTGGACATAGTCGACAAGCAGTTGTTTTTCCGCAACAAGTCTTATCGGGTAATAGGGCATATCCTCGGGCCCGCACTCACGGGAATACTCACGGGTGATGATCGTGTCCTGATGTGATTCCCAAGGCATGAAGTGCTTGTGTTCCGAGATGCGTGTGAACGGGACATCCCGATCTCCGAAGTTCATGACTGGGCACCCCTGGAAATCGCCTTTTTCGATCGAATGTTCGAAGTCCAGAGTCCTGTAACCAAGCCGACCCGAACGATAGCCGAAATAGGCGTCCAGCGGACCTGACCAGAACAGATGCGTGTCCGGTGGAACCTCGCGCGGATCAAGCTCTGTCGCGAGATGAAGCTTGATATCTGGATGGTCCAGCATTGCCTCTACGATCGGGGTATAGCCGGTTTCCGGCATCGCTTGGATCGGGTGGGAGAAATAACTGCCTCCGTAGGTGAATCGAAGGGGCAGACGTTTCAGGATGGATGCCGGTAATTCGCGAGGAGACCGACCCCATTGCTTTTCGGTGTAACCCTGAAAGAACGCCTCATAAAGGTCCTTTCCAATCATGGAAAGGGCCTGCTCTTCGAAGCTGACGGGCGCTTCGATCTGCTCGGCTTGACTGATTATAAAGGCGCGCGCCTCGTCGGGCCGCATCGCGCTATTGTAGAATTGGTTTATCGTGGCAAGCGTCACAGGCAGAGGATAGACGCGTCCTGATACCGTGCTCCAGACCTGATGACGGTAGGGTCGGAAGGTTCCGAAGCGGCGTATGTAATCCCAAACCTCATAATCCGCAGTGTGAAAGATGTGAGGCCCGTAGACATGTACCAGCACATTCGTTTTCGGGTCGCGCGCGGTGTGGCAATTTCCTGCGACGTGGTCGCGTAACTCGAAGACATCCACGGAATAGCCAGCTTCGGCGAGCTCTCTTGCTATGACTGCACCCGAGAGCCCGGCTCCCGCGATCCACACTGGAAGCTTTGGCATTTGGGCTACTGGTCCAGATAATATGCGAGGGTTTGACGAATTCCTTCTTGAAGCGGCGTCACACCATCCTGCAGAAGATCCCGGACGTCATGGCTATTTGCGATCACATGACGTGGTTCGGTCTTCAGAAGGTCCGTGGCCGCTTCAGTCTTGCAGCGCAACTTTTTGCCAGATGCTGTTTCGATCGCGTGGACCACGTCCATCAAGGGGCTCGAAACACCGGAGCCAACCATGTTGACGGTCGACAGATCCGCGTTTTCATGAACGCGAAGCGCCTGGGTTGCAATTGCACGTCCAACATCGCCCGCATAGACAAAATCACGTTTTTGCTGACCGTCGCCGTTGATCGCGATCTCGTGCCCGGCAATCGCCGACCTGACAAAGACATGTATGGCGCTCTTTTTTTGTTCCGAGAAGCGACCGTAGACATTGGTCAGGCGGATCGCACTGTACGTAGCGCCGCGTTGCTCCACCAGCTTTTGCAGGATCAATTCCTCAGCAGCTTTCGTGGCGCCATAGAAGTTCTTGGGGCAATAAGCGGAGTCCTTGCGAACCTCGAAGGTTCCGTCAAACAAGGCGCCTGCAGTCGAAATCAGGATGAAGTGATCCTGCGGACGGATTGCGTCAAGAACGAAACGCGATGGCATGTCGATATTGGCAGCGATAAAATCCATGGGGCGCTCTCTGGACTCTGCCACACGAGTCTCGCCGGCCAAGAATACGAAGATGCGACCGCCCGTTCCGGATGTCCCGCTCTCAAGCGTGTCCAGGAATGTCAGCGCATCCGGGTCCTGATAGTTGCCGTGATAGGCGGGCAGGTCCAGCGACTTGTAATTCGGAGCGGCGTTTGCAAGGTTGTCGATCACTGCGGGCCTGAGCACGCCGAACGCATTCTGCGTGTTCATGACCTCCAGGACATTACGACCGACAAAGCCGAAACCGCCCACGAGGATTACCGTGGAATTGCTCTGCATTCGTGCCGCCTCTCTGAGTTGATGCCTGCGGCTCACGCTTCTAGTGTGAACGGCGGGAAAGATCAAACGGTTCGCAATTGCAGCGTGAACCGATTGAAACCCATGCGCGCCTTTTGTAAATGACGACGAGGTCGGTGACTTAGTGTTGGGTTGGCCGCAGGAGGGCTGGGTGAAATCAGGCGGCAGCACAGAGGGTGTAGACCTATCCGTTATCCTTACGGCTCATGACGAAACCCTGGTTTGCGGTCCGACAGTGACCTCGGCCGACAGTGCCATCCGCGCGGCACAGGACGCGGGCATAACTGTTGAACGCATCATCGCCTTGGACCGGCCCACCTTGGCTGCGAAGCAATGGTTTTCCCAGCACGCACTAGCCGACTGGTCGTGCCTTGAGTTCGATGAAGGCGACTTGGGCCGCGTCCGCAATGCGGTGCTACCTCATAGCCGCGGGAAGTTCGTTGCTTTCCTCGATGCCGACGATCTGTTTTCCGAAAACTGGTTGCGCGACGGCGTCATGATGCTGCGCGACGCCGCAACTGCCGGAAAACGCGCCATCGCCCATCCAGAGCTGAATTGGCTCTTTGACGGTGCGCATTCAGTCTACCTCAAACCTGCCCAGGATGAGGTCCTGTTCACGCCATGGCATTTTTACGCCATGAACTACTATGACAGCTTGTGTCTGTGCCCGCGCGAGGCGCACTTGGAGCATCCTTATGTTCATCGCGATATCCCCAACGGCCTAAGCTATCAGGACTGGCAGTTTTCCATTGAGACCATGGCGGGCGGCTGGGAGCATCTTAGCGTTCCTGACACGATCATTTTCAAACGTCGCCGCGACGTCTCGCTGGTCAATGAAAGTCGCAATCGGCGCGCGCTTGTGCGCCAGCTTGACCCTATGGCCATCGACAAAGTGGCATCGCTAGGCGGAACGGTGCCGCGTCAAGACGCTGATCCCGACGCCGAGGCCCTAGCGTTTCCCGTTCAGGTTGCCGCCGATTTCAGCAGCCGAGCGTACCGGTTTTTTCGCGGCGCGGCCACCGAGACGCCTAGCAGGACAATGGGTGATGTTCCGCATTATGGCGCCGTTTTCGGGAAGCTGGTGTCAGATGCAACTGCGAGGAAGGGCTACATCCCACGAAGTATGCGGCGGCACTACGACCTGGTCGCTGAAAACCTTGATGTTCCCTTTTACCTTGCAAGCAATCCCGACATTCGCGAACTCGGGGATATGGACCCCGTAGCGCATTATATGCGCGCCGGTTGGAAAGAGGGGCGCGACCCGGCGCCATGGTTTACCACGCGGCTTTACCTGGAGCGGTATCCCGATGTGGCGCAACGCGGTGAAAATCCCTTTGTCCACTGGCTGACAACAGGTTGGAAAAACGGCTACACGCCGATTTTCATTCGCGATTTGGACACTGTCGCCGAAATTCTGGGTCTCACGCCGGAGCAGACAGTGGCCGCGTGGCGCGCGCGCTATGCTGATTTGCAAGAGCGTTTTACCCACGGTGCGCTTGGCGCGCAGGTCAAGGCGGCGGCAGAGCATGAGCCGCTTGTCGAACTCGCATGGATGGAAGCAATTCAGGTCAAGCTGCCACCGCTACATTCCAACGTGGTGTCCGCCCGTACCGCCAGCGTTTGGCGGCTTTCGCAGGCCGCAAACATGAGGCGTGCGCGCCACGTCATTTGTGTCAACCGGGCCAGATTTGGCGGGGCGGCGCGGATCGAGGGGCATCTGGCGCGCAGTCTTGCGGCGCGGGATGGCGCAGAGTCCGTTGTGGTGATCACGACCGATCGCGCCGGCCAGATGCCGAAAGGGAAGCTGCCCGAGGGGGTTCGGCATGTCGATTTTGCTGAGCTCACGCCCAAGGCCAGCCAAATCGAACGAGAACGCATACTTGCCGAATTCCTGCGCAGTTTGAACCCGGAAGCCGTTTTCAACGTCAATTCGCGACTGCTGTGGGATGCGTTGACGCCGTATGGAAAGGCACTTGCGGCGTCGATGCACATTTACGCCTGTCTGCTTTGCCCCGAACAAACGTTGCTTGGTCACTGGACCGGTTATCCCCTGCGGCGGTTCTACAGGCACTTCGACCAGTTGACGGGCATCATTACCGACAGTCATCGTCTGGTTCAGGATCTGCGGTCACAATATCTGTTGCCTGAGGACTGGTCGAAAAAGTTGCGGGTCCTGCCAAACCCGGTCGCCTCCAGCATTCCGATTGCCCGCCCTGCGGAGAACCCAAAGCCCAGGATATTCTGGGCCGGACGACTGGATCGCCAAAAGCGGCCGGATCTTTTGCGGGCGATCGCGGCGGCACTCCCCGAGGTAGACTTCCATGTCTGGGGCGAAAAGGTCATGGATGCGGAAGGGCTGCCTGATCCGCTGCCTTCGAACCTGACCGTGCACGCTCCGTATCTGCGATTTGCGGACCTGCCGATGGAAGAGGCGGATGTATGGCTTTACACGTCCGCCTGGGACGGAGTGCCTACAATGCTTTTGGAGGTTGCGATGACTGGTGTGCCGCTGATTGGGTCGGATGTGGGTGGCACAACAGAGGTCCTGCGGTCAGGGTTGGCGACTGCCATGCCCAAGGACGCGGAGGTGAAAGACTGGGTCGCAGCCATCCGAAGTTTGCTGTCAGATCCTGTTACCGCTCGAGAAAACGCCAAAAGGCTTCGCGAGACGCTTTTGGCGGAGCGGTCTTCAGAAGAACACGCACGTGCTTTGGATGCGTTCTTAAAAGACACGGCCCAAATGCGGCACGAGACCCCCCGGAACGACCCTGTTGAAGGCCCTTTGCCATGACCGTATCCACCACGACCCGATTGCCCGACTTCGTTGTTTTGGGGCAAGGCAAGGCAGGCACGTCGCTGATCTATAATGTTCTGGGGCAAAACCCGTCGATCGGCCTGTCCACGCCGAAAGAGCTGCATTTCTTTTCCGCTTGCTTTAAGCGGGGCGTGGACTGGTACAGTCAGCACTTTGCAGAGATTCCGGAGACGGCGGATCTCGTCGGAGAAGTTGCGCCGTCTTATCTGTCGGCGCAGGCGGTGAGGCGCCTTGCAAGTACGCTTGGGCGCGAGACCAAGGTAATTTTCGTGCTCCGGCGTCCGATTGAGCAGGCATATTCCCGGTATTTGCAGAACATCTGCGCAGATCAGCGGCCCGGGCCGTTTCCCAAAAGCCCGCAAGCTCTGACAAGAAGGCTTGAAAACGTATATGACGCGCTGAGCGAGTGTTATCGTTTATTCGATAGGAATAATATTCTGCCGCTGTCCTTCGAGATGGACGTTGCCGGCAGCGATCCGCAGTTCGAGAACCAAATCCTTGAATTCCTCGGTCTTCCGCCCGCCGACTTTTCGCGGCCTTTCATCCAGGGCAAAACAGTCAATCCGGGCGTCATGCCGCGCTATCTTTTCAGCCGCGACAAGGCCCTGACCTTGAGCGAAGGCCGCGAGACCTTTGTCTTGCCGCCCAACAACCTGGTATTCTGTGGACAGCAACGCAACAGTTGGGTCAAGGCCGATCCAAGCGTTGACGAGGTTCTTGACGCCATGAGCCGGCAAAGCAGCTGGACGCCGGGGCTGAGCGAGGAGGAATACGGCAGGCTGCAAAACGATGTTGTGCTTTAGGCATCGCAGCGTTTCGGGGATGCATTCGGGCTTGACCTGTCCCATTGGCGCAACCCCCCGCACGACATCATATACAACAGTGCTCCTCCACCTAAAACGCTTCTTCAAGAAGGGAATGGGTCAAAACATGACGTCTGATCCAGCGATTGTGCCTGCGTTGAAAGGACGGAAGTTTTCCCGATCCTTGCATGTCTGTCGCAGGCTTGGACTGGTGTATGTCAACAACCCCAAGGTCGCTTGTTCGACTATCAAGCTTACGCTGCAACGTACCGAACTTGACGCCCCGGATTACGAACCTGTCCGCTCGGTACATGCCCATGCGGAGTCGCCCTTGCTGACTTGGCCAGAGATCGAAGGCGAGGAAGACGAAGCTCTCGAGGGTCGGTTTATTTTTTCCTTTGTACGGCACCCGTTGGAGCGGTTGAGATCGGCTTATCTCAACAAGATCAAGCTGCGCCAGAAAAGAGGAAGATTCCGCGTTCAGGCCGGGTTCGATGCCAATGAAGTTCCCGACTTCGAAAGCTTCGTCAGGGCGGTCTGTGCGCAGCGTCCGCCGGAGCAAAATCCGCATTGGCGGCTGCAGGTGTTTAACCTGTCGCTCGGACGAATCGATTATCATTTCATCGGAAGACTGGAACGATTCGCTACCGATTGGGCGGATTTGTCCGCGCAAACCGGTCTTCCGGCGCAAGCCAGCTTTGCCGGGAAAAGTTCGGCCAAACCGGAGAAGGAAGATCTGCACCTGTCTTCGGATGCTTTGGCCATCGTGCGCAAGGCCTATGCCTTGGATTTCGAGACATTGGGCTACACTCTTTATCCGGACCAATAATGATTGGCCCGAAAAACGAGCAACAATACGCCGTGCTGTTTTTCGGCGTCTTTTGAACGGGTGCTGAGGGTTTTAATCTTGTCGCAATCCTGTTTATAGGACTCCAGACAGCGCGACATCACTTCTTATCAAACGAACGGGTAAAATATCATGAAGGTAATCATTCTCGGCGGCGACGGCTTTTGCGGCTGGCCCAACGCACTTTACCTGTCGCGTCGTGGACATGACGTCACAATCGTGGACAACCTCTCTCGCCGTGAGATCGACTTGGAACTGGAGGTCGACAGCCTGACCCCCATCCGACCCATCGGAGAGCGGCTGCGGGTGTGGAAAGAACTGACCGGTAACGAGATCAAGTTCTACAACTTCACGGTTGGCGAACACTACCACCGGCTCTTGACGCTGATCCAGGATGAAAAGCCTGACGCGATCATTCACTTCGCCGAACAGCGTGCTGCGCCCTATTCAATGAAATCGGCCTCGCATAAGCGCTATACCGTCAATAACAACATCAATGCCACCAACGACGTGCTTGCCGCGATTGTGGAGTCGGGTCAGGATGTTCACTTGATCCACCTGGGAACGATGGGTGTCTACGGTTACGGCACCGCGGGTATGAAGATTCCCGAAGGTTACTTGACGGTGAAGATTGATACGCCCGAGGGCGAAACGGAAACCGAGATTCTGTACCCGACCAATCCCGGTTCGATCTATCACATGACGAAAAGCCAGGATCAGTTGTTGTTCGCGTTCTACAACAAAAACGACGGCGTGAAGGTGACCGACCTGCATCAGGGCATCGTTTGGGGCACCCAGACCGACGATACCAAGATGGATGAAAGGCTGATCAACCGCTTTGATTACGATGGCGACTATGGCACCGTTCTCAATCGCTTCATCATGCAGGCAGCCGTCAAATACCCGATGACAGTGCATGGTACCGGCGGACAGACCCGTGCGTTCATCCATATTCAGGATACGTGCCGTTGCATCGAACTGGCACTCAACAACCCGCCGCAGGCGGGTGAGCGTGTCAACATCCTCAATCAGATGACCGAAACCCATCGGGTACGGGAACTTGCCGAGATGATCGAAAACATGATGGGGGCGGAGATCGCGTATTTGGAAAATCCTCGCAACGAGGCGGCGGAGAACGACCTTTTTGTGGCAAATGACCGGTTTCTCGGCCTGGGACTTGAGCCGATCAAGCTCGATTCTGCCCAAGGTATTGTGCAGGAAGTTCACGAGATCGCCGAGAAATACGCGGATCGCTGCGATCGCTCCAAGATCCCTTGCGTTTCGACCTGGCGTTGAAACGCATCGGTCAGGGCGGGCAGGCGCCTTTCTTCGAAGGCGTCTGTTACTTGTCGTGGGTCTGACTTTACGTGCCGCCTGCATCCCCACACTGGGTCGAATAATGCCGGAGGCGCGTCATGCATTATAAGCGGCGCACAGAAGCAAGATTTTGCGACGCGCTTTCGGTGATCATTCCATGCTACAACCCTGATCCAGACCGGTTGTATGCCTGTCTGGAGAGCCTTGCGGCTGTATACCCCGCGCCGGAGATCGTCATGGTCGATGACGGGTGTGACGAACCTCTTACAAGCGCGCTGCGCCTGCCTGAGGGACTTGGCCAACCGCGTATCCTGCGACATGCGATCAATCGTGGTCCGCTCGACGCTCGGCGCAGCGGGCTACTCGAGGCAACCCGGCCGTATATCCATTTCGTCGATGCGGACGATCTGGTGGATGTCGCTCTCTATCGCGCCCTGTCGGGGCGTGACCGACTGCCTGATATCCTGACATTCCGGGCCCTGAATCAGTTGGAGGATGGCAGCGAAACTTCGAGAGGGCAGCCCGAGACGGACCACACGCTGTTGCAGCGCGCCGAGCGCGTGGAAAGCTTCTTTGGCTTTCGCTATCTGTTTTCCGTGTGGAACAAGATCTACACGCGCGAACTGGCCATAAAGGTACATGCCAACCTGCCGACTATGCTGGACCTCCGGTTTGGCGAGGATTTTGTCTTTAACGCCTACGCTTTTTGGCTGGCAGAGAGCCATGAACACGTGGAAACTGTGGGCTACAGGTACTGTCAGCACGCCGCCCAGGTCAGCGCGTCTGCGTCCCAGGAGAAGATGCAGCAAAGGTTGATCGCGGACCAGACGACGTCGATGACAACCGTTTTGGAATTTCTACTGGCTCAGGAGCCGGGAAAAGACCGTGACACAGCAGTGCACGCATTTTCCGTGCGCGAATACCATGCCACGATGCGGTTGCTACAGAACACGCTTGGAGTCACACAGGCAACGCAGATTGACGAGGTCGCGCATTTGATGGACGCCCGTCTTGCGGTCTTTGCCCCCTGGGCGCGCGAGATCCTGCGGCAGCGGGAAAGAGCCGACGGCCTTCAGGCCCGAATTGCCGATCGTTAGTGTTCGCGCCAGGAACACGTTCTACGATTGGGGTGGCATTCAGCCTCGCCCATTCGCTAAGAACAGAGATGTTTACATACGACCGGCCTGGGTCAGGCTGGGCTGACATGAAACGAAACGAGGATCACGGCCATGCCAAATGTCACTCCTGTTATACTTTCCGGCGGCTCTGGGACTCGGCTTTGGCCGCTCTCGCGCAAGGGGCATCCTAAGCAATTCACCTCGCTTATCGGCCAAACCTCGCTGTTTCAGCAGGCGGCGACGCGGCTTTCGGGACCTGGCTTTGAACCGCCCATCGTCATCACTCATGCCGATTTTCGGTTCGTCGTGCTTGATCAACTCAGGGACATCGAAGTTGATCCGGGGCTTGTGCTGATTGAGCCCGAGGGGCGCAACACGGCGCCCGCGGTGTTGGCGGCCACGTTGGCCGCGCTTGCCGAAGATCCGGACGCGGTTCTGCTTGTGGCGCCTTCGGACCATGTCATTCCCGATGCGCCAGCCTTTCGTGACGCCGTGACACGCGGGCTTGAAGCGGTCGAGGAGGGTCGGCTAGTGACATTCGGGATCGAACCGGACCGGGCCGAGACCGGCTATGGCTATCTTGAACTGAACTCTGTCCCTGATCAGGACGGCAGACCCGAAGAGCTCAAGCGTTTCGTGGAAAAGCCCGATGCGGATCGGGCCGAGCAGATGCTGGCCGCTGGAAATTACCTTTGGAACGCCGGCATCTTTCTTTTTGCCGCAAAAGACATGAAGGCCGCGTTTGAAGCTTATGCGCCCGACCTGCTGGCGCCGGTCACCGCCGCGGTCGAGCAGGCGGAATCCGATCTGGGTTTTGTGCGTCTGGCACCTGATACTTGGGCGCAGGCCGACGATATCTCGATCGATTACGCGGTGATGGAAAAGGCCGACGCCCTGTCTGTCGTCCCGTACCGGGCCGGCTGGTCTGATCTGGGAAGTTGGGAAGCGGTGGCCCGCGAGATGGGCCAGGACGAAGAGGGCATCGCCGCCGAAGGGCCAGTGACGGCCATTGACTGCAAGGATGTCATGTTGCGTGCCGAGGATCCCGATCAGGAACTGGTGGCAGTAGGTGTCAGCGACCTCTTGGTCGTCGCGATGAAGGACGCGGTTCTCGTGGCGGATCCTGCCCGTGCCCAGGACGTCAAGCTGGCCGTATCGACGCTGAAGGAAAAAGGCGCGCGCCAGGGTGAGCTTTTCGCCATGGATCACCGCCCGTGGGGGCATTTCGAGACCTTGGCGGCAGGTGACAGGTTTCAGGTCAAGCGTATCGTCGTCAAACCCGGCGCGCAATTGTCCCTGCAAAGCCACCATCATCGGTCTGAACACTGGATTGTCGTGGCCGGTACGGCACGTGTCACCATCGGTGACGAAGTGCAACTCGTGACTGAGAACCAGTCGGTGTACATCCCGCTTGGGATGAAACATCGGATGGAGAATCCGGGGAAGGTGCCGATGATCCTGATAGAAGTGCAAACCGGCACGTATCTGGGGGAGGATGACATCGTACGATTTGATGACATCTATGCGCGCGGCCAAGGCGCGAAAGGGTAGCTTTCTTGTTCAGGGCGCCGCCTGTTGAGTTGGGAAACAAGTATCGGTTTCGTGCATGTTTTGGACTGACCCGAAAAGGTTCTAGATGCTCTGATCGTATTCCCCTACCGAAGGCTCGGTGCGGATGACGGTGTCGATCTCGGCGAAGATGGCGCGCATTTCCTCGTCTGACGTGGCGCTTTCGCAGACCACGACGAGGTTTGGGGTGTTGGACGATGCGCGAACAAGGCCCCAGCTGCCGTTTTCGAGAATGACCCGCGCTCCGTTGACGGTGACCACTTCCTTGATGGGCTGGCCGGCAAAGGTTTCGCCCGCCTCATGCTTGGCGACGAGTTTCTGCACCAAGCGGTCGAGCACGTCGTATTTCTCGGTGTCGCCGCAATGGGGCGACATGGTGGGGGTGGACCAGGTCGTGGGCAGGGCGCGGCGCAGGTCGGACATGGACATGTCGGGGTTGCGGTCCATCAGCTTGCAGATTTCCACCGCGACACGCATGCCGCAGTCGTAGCCGCGGCCTACCGGCTGGGCCAGGAAGTAGTGGCCGGATTTTTCGAACCCTGCCAGTGCGCCCAGTTCCTTGACCCGGCGCTTCATGTGGCTGTGGCCGGTTTTCCAGTAGTCGGCTTTCACGCCGTTCTTCTGCAGCTCGGGGTCGGCGGCGAAGAGACCGGTGGATTTCACGTCGGCCACGAAGGTGGAGTTGGGATGCAGTTTGCTAAGGTCGCGGGCCATGATGACGCCCATCTTGTCGGCGAAGATCTCTTCGCCCTCGTCGTCGACCACGCCGCAGCGGTCGCCGTCGCCGTCGAAACCGAGCGCGAAATCGGCGCCCGAGTCCTTCACAGAGGCGGCCATGTCGTGCAGCATTTCCATGGCTTCGGGGTTGGGGTTGTAGTTGGGGAAGGTGTAGTCGAGCGTGTTGTGCGAGGGGATGACCTCGACGCCCAGACGCTCGAACAGCTCGGGCGCGAAGGCCGAGGCGGTGCCGTTGCCGGTGGCGCAGACGACGCGCAGCTTGCGGGACATGCGGAAGTCGCCGACGAGGTCGTCGAGATAGGCCTCGCGCACGCCGCTTACGAATTCGTAGCCGCCACCCGAATGGGGTTCGCCCTCGCCGTTCAGGACGATGTCGCGCAGTTCTCCCATCTCGTCGGGGCCGTGCGTGAGGGGGCGGTCAAAGCCCATTTTGACCCCGGTCCAGCCGTTCGGGTTGTGCGAAGCGGTGACCATCGCGACGGCGGGTACGTCGAGGTGGAACTGCGAGAAGTACGCCATGGGCGAGAGCGCCGGGCCGATATCCTTGACGTGGATGCCAGCCTGCATCAGGCCGACGATCAGGGCGTTCTTGATCGACAGCGAATAGTCGCGGTAGTCGTTGCCGACCGCGATCACCGGGTCGATGCCGCGGCGGCGCATCTGGGTGCCGAGACCGAGGCCGAGGGCGGTGATGCCGGGCAGGTTGATCTCGTCGGGGTATTTCCAGCGGGCGTCGTATTCACGAAAGCCCGTGGGCGTGATCATCGGGTCGCGGAGAAATTCCCAGGTGTTCTGGGTCACGTCGGCGGCAGGCTTGGTCACGGAAATACCTTTAGTTTGGATCGATGCGGCAAGGATATTCTTTTGCCAGCCTGTCGAATTGCATGAGGCTGTGCAAGAGGGCGGGCATCTGGTCGAGCGGGATCATGTTGGGCCCGTCCGAGGGCGCGGTGTCGGGCGCCTCGTGTGTCTCGATGAAGACCGCCGCGATGCCCAAACTGACGGCGGCACGGGCCATGACAGGGGCAAACTCGCGCTGGCCGCCGGAGCTGCCGCCCTGGCCGCCGGGCTGTTGCACGGAATGGGTGGCGTCCATCACCACCGGATAGCCGGTGGCGGCCATTTGCGGCAGGGCCCGCATGTCCGCGACCAGGGTGTTGTAGCCAAAGGAGGTGCCGCGTTCGGTCAGCAGGATGCGGGTGTTGCCGGTGCTCTCGATCTTGGAGATGACATTGGGCATGTCCCAGGGGGCGAGGAACTGGCCTTTCTTGACGTTGATCGCGGCACCGGTTTCGCCGGCGGCGAGCAGGAGGTCGGTCTGGCGGCAGAGGAAGGCGGGGATTTGCAGGATGTCTACGACCTCGGCCACCGGGGCGCACTGGTCGGGCAGGTGAATGTCGGTCAGGACCGGCACGCCGAGCGCATCCTTGACGGATTGCAGAGTCTTCAGCCCTTCGTCGATGCCGAGGCCGCGCTTGCCCGACAGGGACGTTCGGTTGGCCTTGTCGAAGGACGCCTTGAAGACGTACTGGGCACCGGCGGCGGCGCAAGCCTCTTGCATTGCGCCCGCGATCATCCGGGCGTGATCGGCGCTTTCCAGCTGGCACGGCCCGGCGATGACGGTGAGCGGCGCGTCGTTTCCGACGCGCAGGTCTGCGATTTCAACTGTTTTCATGTCCTACGACGAAACCTGTTCCTTGAGCACCGATGCGGTCAGCGACAGCAACAGGTAGATACCGCCGAAGATCAGGAACGCAAGCAAAGTGTTCTCGAACTTGCGCGGATAGGAGGGATCCTGCGAAGCGACGGGTTTCACCGCGACTGTCAGGTAGCGGACTTGCTTGTTCGCCTCGATCTCGGACTGGCGCTTGGTTTCCAGCGCGGATTGCAGGACCATGTCGGAGGTGGCGAGATCGGCCTGTGCCATCTGGATCTCGGCAGCCTGGCTGGCGAGCGAGGCGTTTTCCTCGGTCGCCTCGGTCAGGCGGGCGTTCTGCTTGGCGAGTTCTTGCGACAGGACCTCGACCTCGGAGCGCAGGGCCTCGACCCGGGCGGTGTTGGGGCGGGAGTTGGCCAGCTGGGTGTTGAGCGCCAGCTGCTTTTCCTGCAGCTGCAATTCGACGTTGCCGATGAGTTGGCGGATGTTGGCGATCTCGCCTTCGGGGTCGAGGATCGAGCCTTCCTGCAATTCGACGAGGCGGCGCTGGGCGGCGCGGCGTTCATCCTTGGCCTCTTGCAGCGCGGCCTCGGCGGTCTTGACGGCATCGAAACGTTTTTCCTGGCTGAGTGCGTCGACGCGTTCCTCGGCGTATTCGATCAGCTTCTCGGAGAACTCCTGGCTGGTTTCGGGGTCGGCGGTGGCGACCTCAAGCCGGATCACGCCCTCGGTCGGGTCATAGCCGAGGTTCACGTATTTCTCATAGACCTTGTAGGCGTCCTCGTTCGTTGCATCGGGCTCGAGACGCTGGATCGGGTCGATCTCTTCGCCGCTGAACATCGCCTTGAAGCCCACATCCTCGTTCAGGCGCAGCATGGCATCCTTGGATTCGAGGTAGGATTGGACCGCGATTGAATCCTGCCCGGTGGCGAATTGCGAAGGCAGAAGGCCGCCCAGCCCGCCCTGGCCACTGCCGCCGCCGTCGGCGGTGATGATCAGGAACTCGGACTTGGTGGAATACATCGGCGTGGCGATGGCATAGAAATAATAACCCGCGATCAGCGTCGGCAGCATCACGAATGCCGCCAGCCGCGACATGAGCAGCAGCATCTTCTTGCGGCGGCGCGAGGCGATGTCGCGCTGGATCTTCTGGATTTCGTGGGCGCGCCGGTCGGCCGGGCTGAGCTCGGTCGAGGGTAGGGCGATCTGGCCCACCGGCACGGTCTGGGGCAGTTGCACGCGTTCGCCGCCGGTTTCCGCGGGCAGCGTGTTTTCGCCGCCCGAGACCAGCTCGACGATGTTGGAACGCTGGAACGGGTCGATGCCGCGGGCGCGCAGGAGGCGGACCGCGTCGAAATCGGAGGTGGGGGCCAGGCCATGTTTCTGGGCCATGCGGCGAGCCATGCGCAATTGCCGGCCGGTCAGGCCTTCCTTGCGGATATCGTCGATATCCTGAGACACGGAGACCTCGCGGGTCGAAGATACTTCGCCCTCGTGCACCGGGGCGTGCTGAGTGTCGTACACTGGCGGTTGTGGGGTGGTTTCCGACGTCTGCTGCACCTCGTCTTCGGCGACGGTCTCGGGACCGGTCTCGGGGCCGGGCCCGGCGGCATGTCCGTTGCCCGACACGGTGCGGCGGATGCGGAACTTTCTAGCCTTGGGTTTCGTAGTCATACAGCCTTTTTGCCTCTTCCAAGGTGTCGAAAATATGCAGTTTGCCATCCATCAGGACGGCGGCCTCTCGCGCGAATTTCTCGAGCGTGGCGGGCTGGTGCGATACGATCACCACTGTGGTTGTACGCAGGCGTTCCCGAAGGATGTCGCCCGCGCGCCGGTTGAATTCAACGTCGGTGGAGCTGGGCATGCCCTCGTCGATAAGGTACATGTCGAAATCCAGCGCCAGCATCAACGAAAAGGTGAAGCGCGATCTCATGCCCGAGGAATACGTGCCGAGCGGCTGGTCGAAATATTCGCCAAGGTTGCAGACATAGCGGCAGTATGCCTCGACATAGTCGGGGTCGAGCCCGTAGAGCGTGGCGATGTAGCGCGCGTTTTCCTTGGCCGAGACGCGGCTGATGACGCCGCCCATGAAGCCCAAGGGGAAAGAGATGCGGCAGCCGCGCCGGATCTCGCCCTCGTCGGGTTTCTCAAGGCCCGCCATCATCTTGATCAGGGTGGTCTTGCCCGTGCCGTTGGGGGCCAGGATGCCGAGCGAGCGGCCAAGCTCCACCCGGAACGAGACGCGGTCAAGGATCACCTTGCGCTGGGTGCCCGTCCAGAAGGACTTGCTGACATTGTCGAACTCGAGCATCCAGAAGCTCCGTCGCTGCTCTTGACCCTCGTTTAGCGAGGTTTTGTTGCGGCTGCGTTAGCCATGATCCCGTACATTATGTCGGAATTGTCCACGATGTGACAACAAATCGGGGCAAATTTGTGTGCATGGTAAGAAAAAACGAGGAAGCGGCGCGAAAGCCCGGGAAGCTCTCGCGCCGCGTGGTCGAGGTGAAGGGGTCTTGCAGGATCAGGCGACGGCGTGCCACGCCATCCCGGCCAGAACGGCGCCGGTGAATCCGAAGCCGAAATAGGCAAAGAAAATCCGTGGCTTGACTAGCGCCCAGACGGCGATGGCGGCGGGGATGCAACTGACGCCGCCTGCGATGACGAAGCTCATCGCGGCACCTTGGCTCATGCCTTGCGCCAGCAGGGCATCGACCAGCGGCACGGCGGCATAGCCGTTGAGGTAGGCCGGCGCGCCGACAAGCGCCCCGAGAAGGATCGTTCCGATGCCGTCGCCGCCCAGCACCGTGGCGATGGTTTCGGCGGGGATGTATTGCAGCATCACCGCCTCGATCACGTAGGCCAGCGTCAGCCATTTCAGCAGGAAGATACCGTTGTCGATGACGTTCTCGCGGAAGGTGGCGGTGCGCTCGTCTTCGGCCCAGAAACGCCAGACAGGGCTGCCTTCGAACGGCTTCTTCGCACCGCAGCACCCGCCGGTCTGGCGGTTTTCGCGCAGGGGGTCGGCGAATAGGGGCGAGCGGGCGAGCGCCATGGTGACGAAGCCGCCCATGAGGCCAACACCCACCGCGGCGGCGGCCTTGGCGACGGCGAAATCCCAGCCGATCGTTCCGGAGGTGATGAGGAACATGGCCGGGTCCATCAGCGGCGAGGCAAGCCAGAAGGCCATCACGGCCCCAAGCGGCGCGCCGAGCGCCAGCATGGCGGCGATGAAGGGAATGACCTCGCACGAGCAGAAGGGCGACAGGCCGCCCAGGAGAGCCGCGAGGAAGATCATGCGAACCTGCCGCCCCTCGAAGGCCTTGGCCAGCAGGGTCTCGGCGCCGGTGGCCTTCATGTAGGCCACGGCGAGGACGGCGAAGACGATGAAGGGCGCGGTGTGCAGGAGCGCGCCCGCGGTGAAGGTTACTGTCGGCCAGAATTGCGGCGGGTCAAGCACGGCCACGGCGGAGAGGATCAGCGCCAGCGCCAGCCACGCCTTGTCGAGGCTGGCCCATCTGCGGCGCAGGGTGGGGGCGGAAATGTCAGCCATGGTCGTGGTCCTTTGGATCATCGTGCGCGCAATGGTCCCTGTCGGCACAGCATTCGCGCAGCAGAAAGTCGGCCAGCGCGTGCAACTCGTCATAGGCGACAGCGGCGCAGATGATGCTGCGGCCCTGTTTTTCCTGCCGTACGAGCCCGGCCTGCGCCAGAATCTTCATGTGATGGGTCAGGGTCGAGCCTGCAACCCCGGCGCGTTCACCCAACTCGCCGATGCGCAGCCCTTCGGGACCGGCGCGCACGAGTGTGCGCAGCACGGCGAGACGTTGTTCGGAGCCCAGCGCGGCAAAGGTCGAGGCGGTGAGGGCGAGATCGAGGTCGGGAATCGAGGTTTGTTTCATGTTTCGAGAATTATCGAAATTAGCGTCGCTTGCAAGCCATATTTCTAGAAATATAGAAATGACAGGCTCCGTGAACCCTGTGGAGCCCCTTTAACATCGCGCTGCACTGCGGTATGAGCGGCGCAAAGAGACCCGAACCGAAGAGGATTTCCCAACATGGGTTACAAAATCGTCGTCGCGGGCGCCACGGGCAACGTGGGCCGCGAAATGCTGAACATCCTGGCCGAGCGCCAGTTCCCTGTCGACGAGATCGCGGTACTTGCCAGCCGCCGGTCCATCGGCACAGAGGTCAGCTTTGGCGATCAGACATTGAAAACCAAGGACATCGACGGGTTCGATTTCACTGGCTGGGATATGGCGCTGTTTGCCATCGGCTCGGAGGCCACCAAGAAATACGCGCCGATCGCGGCCAAGGCGGGCTGCGTGGTGATCGATAACTCGTCGCTGTACCGCTATGATGCCGATGTGCCTCTGATCGTGCCGGAGGTGAACCCGGATGCGATCATGGGCTATACCAAGAAGAACATCATCGCGAACCCGAACTGTTCCACTGCTCAGATGGTCGTCGCGCTGAAGCCGCTGCATGACCGCGCGAAGATCAAGCGCGTGGTGGTCAGCACGTACCAGGCGACCTCGGGCGCGGGCAAGGAAGGCGTCGACGAGCTGTGGGACCAGACCAAGTCGATCTACAACCCCACGGACGAAGTGCCGCCGAAGAAGTTCCAGAAGCAGATCGCCTTCAACGTCATTCCGCATATCGACGTCTTCATGGAAGACGGGTCGACCAAGGAAGAGTGGAAGATGGTGGTCGAGACGAAAAAGATCGTGGACCCGAAGATCAAGGTCACGGCGACCTGCGTGCGGGTGCCGGTGTTCGTGGGCCACGCGGAATCGGTGAATATCGAGTTCGAGGAGTTCCTGGACGAGGACGAGGCGCGCGACATCCTGCGCGAGGCGCCGGGTATCATGGTCGTCGACAAGCGCGAGGACGGCGGATACGTCACGCCGATCGAATGCGTGGGCGATTTCGCCACCTTCATCAGCCGCATCCGGCAGGACAGCACGATCGACAACGGCATCAACCTGTGGTGCGTCAGCGACAACCTGCGCAAGGGCGCGGCGTTGAACGCGGTGCAGATCGCGGAAACGCTGGGCAACCGGGTGCTGCAGAAGGGCTAAGCCCCTACCATCGCTGTGAAATTCCGGCCGCGCCGTCCTTTGCCAAGGGCGGCGCGGTTTCTTTTCGTGAAAAAATTTCACGGTGCGGCCAAGAACGGCGGACTTGCGCGCGTCACATGAGAGACCGATCATCCGGCCAATTATCCTGGAGTAGACACCATGCGTTCGCTTTCCCTGATCATCCTTGCCGCCACGCCGTTTCCCGCGCTGGCCGAAGACTTCGCCCTGTCGAGTGACGTGGGCGCGGTCACGCTTTATCCGCAAGGCGCCACCATTACGCGGCATGTGCCTTACAGCATCCCGGCGGGTCAGCATCAGCTGATCCTGACGGATTTGCCGCGGTCGACGCCGCTCGCTTCTGTTCGCGTGGCGGTCGAGGGCGCGGCGATGGGCAGCGTCACGACGCGACGCGATTTCGTGCCGCCGCGCACCGAGAAAGACACCGC
Source organism: Roseovarius confluentis (assembly GCF_002917925.1). Classification (GTDB taxonomy): domain Bacteria; phylum Pseudomonadota; class Alphaproteobacteria; order Rhodobacterales; family Rhodobacteraceae; genus Roseovarius; species Roseovarius confluentis. The sequence goes on from NZ_PPFE01000004.1 coordinate 67,656, forward strand.
CGCGTTGCAGGCCGCCCGCGCCGAGGTGGAGCGGCTGGAGGACGAGCTGCGGGATGCCCGTGCCGCGGTCGAGACGATCCGGCTTGAGGCCGAGGCGGCGCGGGCGCGAGTAGCGTTTCTTGAGAAACTGGGCGAAGGAGAGGGTGTGACCGAACTGGACATTGCCGAATTGCGCGACCTGTCGGCGATGATCGGAGAAGAGACCTTGGCGGCGCTTCGCAACGCTCAGGATGCCGAGCGGCGCGCCGATGCGGCGGCGCGGTCGCTGGAAGATCTGGAAGAAGAGCTGGAGCGTGCGAAACAGGCCGAGGCCGCGCTCGTGCCCGAGGACGAGGACCGCGCGATGCTGGCGGTCGCCGTCAGCGCCGAGGCCGCCGCCGATGGCGTGCTGACGGTGACCTACAACACCGACGCGGCCGGGTGGGAGCCTGTCTATGACCTGCGGCTGGATCGGACCAGCGGCACGCTGACGCTGGAACGGGGCGCCTACGTGGCGCAGTCGACGGGCGAGAACTGGCAGGCGGCGGAACTGACCTTGTCGACCGTGCGCCCCAGCGAGCAGACCGCGCCCAGCGAGGTGTGGCCATGGCTGCGCCGGATCTACGAGGAGCAGGTGCCGCAACCGCCCATCCCGCTGGCGCGTAGTGACGCCGAGTCGGACATGGCGGCGGGGGCCGCCAAGGAAGAGGCGATGGCGGTCATGCCCGAGCCTGTCGCCGCTGCCGCCGATTTCGACGGGCTGTCCGTGACCTACAGCTATCCGGGCACGGTGTCGGTCGCCACCGGGGCGGACCGGGTACGCCTTGCGCTGGGCACGCTGGAGACGCAGGCCGAAACGGTCGCCAAGGCGGTGCCGCTGAACGACCCCAGCGCGTTCCTGGTGGCGGAGTTCACCAACGACATGGGCGAGCTGATCCTGCCCACCGCAGAGGCGAGCTTTTACCTGGACGGGCGCTTCGTGGGGCAGCGGCACCTTGATCTGATTTCGGCGGGCGAAGAGGCGGAACTGTCCTTTGGCCCGATCGAGGGGCTGCGCCTGACGCGTACGGTCGAGGACCGGGCCGAGGGCGACCGCGGCGTGATCTCGAAATCCAACCGGATCTCCGAGACGGTGCGCATCGAGGTCGAAAACCTGACCGGCGAGAGCTGGGCGTTGCGGGTGCTGGACCGGGTGCCCTATTCCGAGCAGGAGGACCTCAAGATCAACTGGGAGGCCACCCCCGCCCCGACAGCGGAGGGCGTCGACGACAAACGCGGCGTGTTGGCGTGGGAGTTCGAGCTGGGCGCGGGCGACACGCAGGAGATCCGCCTGGAGCACACGATCCAATGGCCGGATGGCATGATGCTACGCTGAGGCGGTTCGCGGCCCGAAAAGCCGCATGCGCCGCCCACGCGGGCACGGTGCATGCGGCGCGCGGCAGCTAGACCGGGACGAAACCTTTTTCCTCGGGCATGTAGTGCTCGATCACGCCTTCGCCGATATCGTGCCAGAGGCCGTGCAGGGTGAGGTTGCCCGATTCGATGGCTGCTGCCACGAAGGGGAAGGTGACGAGGTTTTCGAGGCTGACGAGCACGGCCTGCTTTTCCAATGCCGCCACGCGTTCTTCGGTATCCTTGATCTTTTTCACGCGTTCGTAGCCGGGGCGCAGGATATCCATCCAGCGGCCCACGAAGCTGGTCTTGTCGTTGAGTTCGGGCGCCTCGCCCGAGCACATCGCGTCGCAGCCGCGCACGCCGCCGCAATTGGAATGGCCCAGCACGATGACGTGCGCGACCTTTAGCGCGGTGACGGCGTATTCCACCGCCGCCGAGGTGCCGTGCTGCTGGCCGTCGGGGGTGAAGGGCGGCACGAGGTTGGCGATGTTGCGGTGCAAAAAGAATTCGCCCTGGTCGGCACCGAAGATGGCGGTGACATGCACGCGGCTGTCGCAGCAGCAGATGACCATCGCGCGGGGGTGCTGGCCTTCTTGCGCCAGGTGGCGGTACCAGGCCTGGTTGTCCTGGTATTTCGTGGCCTTCCAGCCCTTGTAGCGTTGCACGAGATAGCTGGGGAGCGGGCGGACTCTCTTCATGGTGGCGCCTTTGGATCTGTCACGGTTCCTAACGGTGATAATCTGGATTCTAGAAGAATTCGAGATAGAAATTGGTCGGCGGCAAACCAATTCAAAAGGCTTTGCCGGCATGGTCGGCCCTGCCGAGGGGGCATGGAAATGTGGGAAAAACCGTGGAAAGAATTACTCTTTTGAACCAGACCGAGGTCGTGCAGCTGGACCAGGGGCGGTTGGAGCAGCTTTACCTTCAACTCGGCGAGGCCGGAGCCGAGGATGTCGTCTGCCGCGCACTGGAAGAAGTGGCGGTACGCCTGTCGCATACCGAGCGGTGCTTTCGCCGCAACCAGGTACAGGACATGCGCAAGAGCGCCCGGAGCCTGATCGCCATTGCCGAGCAGGTCGGGATGAGCAAGCTGGCGGGCGTGGCACGGGACGTGACGCTGAGCATCGACCTGTGTGACAAGGTAGCGGTGGCGGCCACGCTCGCGCGGTTGCTCAGGATCGGCGAGAGCTCTTTGCATGAAATCTGGGACGTGCAGGATTATTCTGTCTGAGGCCTTGCAGGTGCGGCGCTTAAGGCTAGGCTGAGCGGGAACGAAACCATCCCGGGACATGCGCCATGCCGCTTGAGTTTGCACCGGACGGGGCTGATGCCCTTCCGCTTCACGTGATCGAACAGGACGCGCTGGAGGATTGGCTGTCAGGCCAGTCCGCCAATGTGACGACATGGGTGAATGCGGCGGGATTCACCGGCGGGCTGGGCCAGTCGCTGCTGTTGCCGGATGGTAATGGCGCGCCGGAGATGGCGTTGGCAGGCTATGGTACCGAGGCAGCACGCAGGCGGGGGCGGTTTCACCTTGCCGGGCAGGCCGCGAGCCTGCCCGAGGGGGTCTATCGTCTGGAAGGGCTGGCGCCGGAGCGGGCCGCGGAAGAGGCGCTGGGCTGGCTGTTCGCGGGATATGCCTTTGACCGCTACAAGGATCAGAAACCCGCCAAGGCGACGCTGGTGGCCCCCGAGGGGGTCGATGCGGCCCGGCTGGAGGCGATTGCCGCCGGCGAGGCGCTGACGCGCGACCTGATCAATACGCCGGCCTCGGACATGGGGCCGGTGGAGCTGGAGGCGGCTTGTGCTGACCTTGCGAAGGAGCAGGGTGCGGAGATCGAGGTCATCCGCGGCGAGGCACTACTGGACGAGAACTTCCCGATGATCCACACGGTGGGCCGCGCCGCCGATCAGGCACCCCGGCTGATCGACATGCGCTGGGGCGGAACGGGGCCGACCCTGACGTTGGTGGGAAAAGGTGTATGTTTCGACACCGGGGGGCTGAACCTGAAGCCGGGCGCAAGCATGGGCCTGATGAAGAAGGACATGGGTGGCGCGGCGACGGTGCTGGGATTGGCCCGTATGATCATGGCGCTGAAGCTGCCGGTGCGCTTGCGGGTGCTGATCCCGGCGGTGGAAAATTCCGTCAGCGGCAATGCATTTCGCCCCGGCGACATCCTGACCGCACGCAATGGCATGACGGTGGAAATCAACAACACCGACGCCGAAGGGCGGCTTGTGCTGGCAGATGCGCTGAGCTTTGGGGCCGAGGATGAACCGGACCTGATGATCTCGATGGCGACGCTGACCGGGGCCGCACGGGTGGCGGTGGGGCCGGATATCGCGCCGTATTTCACCGATGACGGGGTGCTGTCCGGCGCGCTGGACGCGGCGGCGTTGGAGGTGGCGGACCCGGTCTGGCGCCTGCCGTTCCATGAGCCCTACGAGGCTATGATCGAGCCGGGCATCGCCGATCTGGACAACGCGCCCAAAGGCGGGTTCGCTGGCGCGATCACTGCCGCGCTGTTCCTGCGGCGGTTCGCGGGTGGCACGCGATACGCGCATTTTGACATATACGGCTGGAGCCAGAGTGCTGCGCCGGGCCGTACCAAAGGCGGGGTCGGTATGGGTGCACGGGCGCTGCTGGAGGCCTTGCCCGAGGTCCTGACGCTGTGACAGACCGCCGGCGGCTGCATTCCAACGGCCGCGTGGCCGATGCGGGCCTTTTGGGGCAGGTCGAGGCGGAGTTGTTCGTGGAAGGCGAAGACCGGCAGGTGATCGTGCCTGTCACGCCAATCCTGTCGGAGCCGGAGGGCAAGCGCGAGCGTGAACTGGTCTTTGGCGAGGGTGTGCGCCAGCTGGAAGAGCGGGACGGCTGGGTCTTTGGCTATGCGCTGCGCGATGGGTATGCGGGGTATATCGCGGCCGGTGATCTTGCCTTGCCGAAAGGGCCGCCGAACCATGTGGTGCAGGCGCGAATGTCCTATGCGCTGGGAGAACCGGATTTCAAGGCGAAGACCGAGCATCTTGCGCTGAGCCTTGGGGCCTGGGTGAGCGTGACCGGAACCGAGGGGCGCTGGGCCGAGATCTTGGCACCGGAGGGCCGGATGTACGTCCCGGCGGTGCATTTGCGCGTGGTCCGCGCGGTCGAAGCCGATCCAGTGGGCGTGGCAGAGCGGCTTGTGGGCACGCCCTATGTGTGGGGCGGAAACTCGGCGCTGGGGATTGATTGTTCGGGGCTGGTGCAGGTCGGGTGCCTGGCCTGCGGCGTGGCCTGCCCCGGCGACAGCGACATGCAGGAGGCGGAGCTTGGTGAGGCGCTGCCCGAAGACGCGCCTTTGCAGCGTGGCGATTTGCTGTTCTGGAAAGGGCATGTGGCATGGGTGGTTGACCCCGAGACGATCCTGCATGCCAATGCGTATCACATGGCCGTCGCTTATGAGCCATTGCAAGACGCCATCGCGCGGATCGAGGCGCAGGGGGACGGGCCGGTGACGGCCCGCAAGAGATTGGAGACAAAGCCATGAGTGACCCGTTCTTTCAGCCCGTTTCCGGGTTCGAGCTGCCGCGTTTCGCCGGTGTGCCGACCTTCATGCGGTTGCCGCATCTGCTGCCGGATCATGCGCGGTATGGCGACGTGGATGTGGGGATCATCGGGGTGCCTTGGGACAGCGGAACGACGAACCGCCCCGGGCCACGCCACGGGCCGCGGCAGTTGCGCGATGCGTCCACCATGATCCGGGCGCAGCATGCGGTGAGCGGCGTGCGGCCGTTCGAGGCGCTGAATTGTGCCGATCTGGGCGATGTAGGGCCGAACCCCGCTGATATCGCGGACAGCATGGAGCGGATCACGAACTTTTACCAAGGCGTCGTGGATGCCGGGATCACGCCGCTGACGGCGGGGGGCGATCACCTGACCAGCCTGCCGGTGCTGCGTGCGGTCGCCAAAAACGGCCCTCTGGGCATGGTGCATTTCGACAGCCATACGGACCTTTTTCACAGCTATTTCAACGGCCAGATGTACACCCACGGCACGCCCTTCCGCCGCGCTGTGGAGGAGAGCCTGCTGGACCCCAAGCGCGTGGTGCAGATCGGGCTGCGCGGCAGCATGTACGATTCCGAGGACCGCGATTTCGCCCGCGCCGAGGGCATCCGGCTGATCCTGATCGAGGAGTTCTTCGAACGAGGCGTGGCCGACGTGATGGCCGAGGCGCGTGAGATCGTGGGGGATAAGCCCGCTTACGTGTCCTACGACATCGACTTCGTAGATCCGACCTTTGCGCCCGGGACCGGCACACCCGAGGTGGGCGGTCCGAACTCGTACGAGGCGTTGCAGGTCTGCCGGGAACTTGAGGGCGTCAATATCGTGGGCGCCGACATGGTCGAAGTGTCGCCGCCGTTCGATGCCAGTGGGAACACGGCCTTTCTGGGCGTGTCGATCATGTTCGAGATCCTGTGCGTGATGGCCGCGGGACGCGCAAAATGAGTGCGATCGTCAATACCGAGCAGGCCGAGCATTGGTCGGGCAAGGCGGGCGAGGTCTGGGTGCGTGAACAGGCAATGTTCGATGGGCTGATGGCGCCGGTGCTGGACTTGTTGCTGGCGCGGGCAGGACTGCAAACCGGGAGCCGCGTGGTCGATATCGGCTGCGGCACAGGCGCTGGGTTGATCGCCGCGGCGGAGCTCGTGGGCGAGGGCGGCCACGTGACCGGGCTGGACGTGTCGGAGCCGATGCTGGAGCTGGCGAAAGAGCGGCTGGAGTCAGAGGGCGTGACCAATGCGACCTGTCTTTTGGCCGATGCGCAGGTGCATCCGTTCGGCGACATGGCGGCGGATCACTTGGTGTCGCGCTTTGGCGTGATGTTCTTTTCCGATCCCGTGGCAGCCTTTGCCAACATGCGGCGCGCGTTGAAACCGGGCGGGCGCATGACCTTCGTGTGCTGGGCCGGGATGGACGGCAACCCCTGGTTTCGCATCCCTGCCGAGGCGGCGAAGGCCGTGGTGGGCGCGCCCCCACCACAGGACCCGCGTGCGCCGGGGCCGATGGCATTTTCAGAGGCGGATTACGTGCGGGATATTCTGGGGCAGGCCGGGTTCGAGGGGATCGGGCTGACCACTGAAGAGATCACGCTGATGCCCATTGGCGACCTTGAGCAGAACGCGACCTTCGCGTCACGCGAAGGGCCCGCCGGGAGGATCGTCAAGGACATGGGCGGTGGTCGCAAGGACTATGCCGCCGTGGCGGCGAAGCTGCGCGAGGCCTTGAAAGCGTTCGAGACCCCGGACGGCGCGCTGCGCATTCCGGGGCGGGTGCATGTGGTCAGCGCGACCGCAGGCGGTTGAGCACCTCGCGCGAGGCGTAGCCGTCGACCTTCATGCCCGCGCTTTGCTGGAAGCCCATGATCGACTTGGACGTGTTCGGCCCGATGATGCCGTCGATCTTTTCCAGCGGATAGCCCATCTGCTTCAGCCGGCGCTGGATTTCCTTGCGTTCCTCGAAGCTGACGGGGGTATAGCCGCGCGGCCAGCTGGCCTGGATCGCGGGGCCGCCCTTGATGCGGTCGGACAGGTGCCCGACGCCGATCGCGTAGGCGTCGGCATTGTTGTAGCGCTTGATCACGTCGAAATTGGAAAAGACCATGAAGGACGCGCCGGCAGGCCCCGCCGGTTGCAGGATGCGGGCCGAGCCATAGTCGCGCACCGGGCGGCCATCGACGCCGACGACGCCCTGCGCGGCCCATTGCGAGGGCATCCGGCTCGTGTTGCCGAAGCGGGCGCCATTGGGCACGCGCACTTCGACGCCCCAGGGCATGCCCTTGCGCCAGCCGAAACGCTTGAGATAGGCGGCGGTGGAGGCGAGCGCGTCGGAGGGATCATTGGACCAGATGTCGCGGCGCCCGTCGCCAGTGAAATCCACGGCATAGGCTTCATACGATGTGGGAATGAACTGCGTATGGCCCATCGCGCCGGCCCAGGAGCCGGTGAAGTTTCGCGGCGTGGTGTCGCCGTTCTGCAGGATCTTCAGCGCGGCCATTAGCTGTTTCTCGAAGAAATCGCCCCGGCGGCCGTCGAAGGCCAGCGTCGAGAGCGCCTCTATCACGGGGATGTCGCCCATGCGGGTGCCGTACTTGCTTTCCAGGCCCCAGACGGCGGTGACGACCTCGGCCTCGACGCCGTAGGCCTGTTCGATCCGGTTCAGGGCGCGGCGGTGGCGGCGCAAGGCGTTTTGGCCCATGCCGACACGTTCGGGCGAGGCGGCGCTGTCGAGGTAATCCCAGATCTGGCGTTTGAACTCGGCCTGGTTGCGGTCTTTCGAGACCACGTCCGCGTTATAGTTGATGCCGCGGAAAGCGGCGTCGAAGACCTGCGCCCTGATCCCGCGCGACAGGGCGCGACCGCGGAACGAGCGGACCCAATTGTCGAAGGCGGGGTTGGAGACGCGGGTGACCTGCGCCTCGCCTGTGCTTTCGCTCAAGGCTTCGGGGCGCAATTTCGGGCGAAGGGACTTGGTCGAGACGGCGACCCGTGTGACCTGTGGCGTCGGCGTGGCCGCCTGTGCCGCTGCGGGCCGTACGACGGGCCGGATCGACGATTCGAGGGCCGTGGCCGCCGCGCCGCCGGACAGAAGGGCAGCGCCCAGAACTGGAAAGAGATACCTGACAAACATTGCTCGCCCCTTTTGGATGGGTTTGATTGGAGCATAGCCTGAAACAGAGTGTTTCAAAAGTGTTCAATGATGGGGCCGGGCGAAGTGTCGCCGTTCTTCAGGCCGTGTCGCAGGTCATGGCGGCAAGGCATTCGCGCAGTAGGATCGCGCGGCGGGGGCGGAAGGACGCGCCGGTCAGTTCCAGCCCGTGCATCCGGTCGAGGCGGAAGGCGCGGAAATCGCCGCGCAAGTGGCAGAAGGCCAGAAGGCAGAGCGAGGATTGCATGAGGACGACCGACAACGGGTCGACCTCGCGCGTGGTTTCGCGGCCCTCGGCGTCGGAATAGTCGAAACGGATGGTCTTTTCCTCCCACGTGGCGCGGCGCAGGCGGGCGGTGTCGACGCCGGATTGCGGCAGAGGGGTAAAGCGGCGGGCCGAGAGCACGGCGTGATCCAGCCGGTGCGCCTGGGCCTGCGGCAGGCGGGCGCGCAGCTTGGCCAGCGCCGATTGCGCGGCTTCGGCCAAGGTTCTGTCGCCCACCTCTTCGACCTCGCGCAGGCCCAACACAAGCGCCTCGAGTTCGTCCTCGTCAAAGTTGAGCGGGGGCAGGGCGGCGTCCTCAATCAGGCGGTAGCCGAAGCCCGCCGCACCGTCGATCACGGCGCCAAGACCGCGAAGGGCGTCGATGTCGCGATAGATCGTGCGAGCGGTCACGTCGAGCCGGTCCGCCAGCGCCTGCGCCGTGGCGGGGGGCGGCACGATGCGTAGGGCCTGCATCAATTTGAAAAGGCGTTCAGTCCGGGTCATGGCGCGGAGTATGCTGCCACATGGTGACAAGATTTGTCAGCATAGTTTGGCCGCAGGCGACGCGATGAACCTGTCACGGCAGCGAAATCTTTCCAGTGTCGTCTTGAATTGGGACGGAGCCTGCTCAGATTCGCTGCAACGCGTCTGATGCGCGGGATTGGAGTTACCTGAATTGGATATCGTCTTCGTGATCGCCGGGCTTGCAGGCCTGATCCTTGGCGGTGAATTGCTGGTGCGCAACGCGGTGCAACTGGCGCGGGGGATAGGCGTGTCGCCGCTTGTGATCGGGCTGACCATCGTGGGGTTCGGCACCTCGGCGCCGGAACTGGTGACCAGCTTGCAGGCGGCGTGGGTCGGTGCGCCGGGGATCGCGCTGGGCAACGTGGTGGGCAGCAATATCGGCAATACGCTGTTGATCGTGGGGATTGCGGCCTTGATCTCGCCCATTCTTGTGGCGCGGCGGGCACTGGCGCGGGACGGGGCCGTGATGCTGGGCGCGACGTTGGTCTGTGCGGCGCTGGTAATGAGCGGCGAGATGGGGCGCTTGGCCGGGCTGGGGCTCGTGCTCGCGCTGGCGGGCTACCTGGCCTTTACCTTCATGGCAGAGCGCAAGGGGCCGACGGCGGCGGGCGAGGTGTATGCCGCGGAAGGCGATTTGTTGCCCGAAGCGCCGGTGCGGGCGGGCCGTGCGGCGCTGGGGCTGTTGATCGGGCTGGTTGTTATCCTGGCCGGGGCGCGGTTCCTGGTGTCCGGGGCCGTGGGGCTGGCGCAGATGCTGGGGATGAGCGACGCGGTGATCGGATTGACCGTGGTGGCAATAGGCACGTCGATGCCGGAGCTAGTGACCTCGGTGCTGGCGGCCCGCAAGGGGCACGGCGAGGTGGCGTTCGGGAACATCATCGGCAGCAACATCTTCAACATCCTCGGCATACTGGGGGCGACGGTCTTGGTGGTGCCGATGGCCGCACCCTTGCCGATCACGGGGGTGGACCTGGCCGTGTTGGTGGGGTCGGCGGTGGTGTTCGTGGCGTTCGCCTTTACCGGCGCGCGGATCGATCGGCGTGAGGGGGCCGTGCTGCTGGCGGCCTACGCTGCTTATATTGTCTGGCTGTTGGCGAGCATCTAGCGGCGTTTCCGGGGCAGTTATGAAAATGCATTGTTTTCTGCGTTCGAAGAGGCAGCGAAAAGCGTTTCAATTCATCCCGGAAACGCCTTAGCGACGCTTGCGTGAGACCTTGCGCTTGGTCTTGTCGGACTTGTGCTTTTCGCGCGCCAGCTTGCGCTTGGGGCCGCCGCGCCCGCCCTTGGGCTTGCCGCGTCCCCGCCCCTTGCGGGGCGTGTCCGAACCGCCGGGCGTGATCGTCTTGCCGTCGAGCCGCACGAGGTCGAGCGCGAGACCGCCGGTGACAGGTGCCGCCTCGCTGAGGCGGACGACGACGCGCTGACCGAGTCCGATGACCATGCCGGTGTCGGACCCCATCAGGGTGCCGCGGTCGCGGTCGAGGTGGAAATACTCGTTGCCAAGCGCGCGCATCGGGATGAGGCCGTCGGCGCCGGTCTCGTCCAGCCGGACGAAGGCGCCGAACTTGGCGATGCCGCTGATCCGCCCGGTGAATTCCTCGCCCACGCGTTCCGACAGGAAGGCGGCGAGGTAGCGGTCATTGGTGTCGCGCTCGGCCATCATCGAGCGGCGCTCGGTTTCCGAGATATGCTCGCCGATGCTTTGCAGGCGCTCCTCGTCGGATTTCGACAGGCCGTCCTCGCCCCAGCCATGCGCCGATATGAGCGCCCGGTGTACGATCAGGTCGGCATAGCGCCGGATGGGCGAAGTGAAATGCGCGTAAGATTGCAGGGCGAGGCCGAAATGCCCGAAGTTGGAGGGTGCATAATAGGCCTGCGTCATGGAACGCAGGGTGGCGAGGTTGATGACTTCGACGTGGTCCGTGCCCGCCGCCCCGTGCAGTAGCTGGTTAAGGTGAGCTGTCTTCAGCACCTGGCCCTTGGCAAGCGTCAGGCCCGCGGCCTCGGCCACCTCGCGCAGGGTGTCGAGTTTCTCTGGCGGCGGTTCCTCGTGGACGCGGAAGAGGAGCGGGGATTTCTTGGCAATCAGCGTCTCGGCGGCGGCCACGTTGGCCAGCACCATCATGTCCTCGATCAGCTTGTGGGCATCCAGCCGGTCGGCGAAGTTGACGGAGGTGACCTTGCCTTCGTCGCTGAGCACGACCTTGCGTTCGGGCAGGTCGAGGTCGAGCGGTTGGCGGTTGGCGCGCGCCTCCTGCAGGGCGGCGAACGCCTCGTAAAGCGGGTTTATGACCTCGTCCGTGAGGGGGCCGCATTTGTCGTCCGGGTCGCCGTCGCGGGCAGCCTGTACCTGCTGGTAGGTGAGCGAGGCGGCGGAGCGCATCAGGCCGCGCACGAAGCGGTGGCCGATCTTTGTCCCGTGGGCGTCGACCTGCATGCGCACGGCGATGCAGGCGCGGGGCACGCCTTCGTGCAGCGAACAGAGATCGCCGGACAGCCGGTCGGGCAGCATCGGCACGACGCGATCGGGGAAATAGCTGGAGTTGCCGCGCTTGCGGGCCTCGGCATCGAGGGCCGAGCCGGGGGTGACGTAGCAGGCGACATCGGCGATGGCGACCCAGATGACGTGCCCGCCCTCATTTTTGGGGTCGTCGTCGGGATGGGCCCAGACGGCATCGTCGTGGTCGCGGGCGTCGGCGGGGTCGATGGTGACGAGCGGCAGGTCGCGCAGGTCTTCGCGGCCCTTGAGGCCTTGCGGTTTCTGTGCGTCGGCCTCGGCGATGACGTCATCGGGGAAATCGTCGGGAATGCCGTGCTGATGGATGGCGATGAGCGACACGGCCTTGGGCGCGGTCGGGTCGCCCAACCGGTCCAGGATGCGGGCCTGCGGCAGGCCCATGCGTCCCTTGGGCCCGGCCTGTTCGGCCTCGACCAACTCGCCATCCTTGGCGCCGCCTGTGGCGGAGGGTGTCACGGTCCATTCCTTGCCGTCGCCCTTGTCGATCGGCAGGATGCGCCCGCCCTCGGCGGTTTTCTTGAAGATGCCCAGCACCTTGCGCGGGTTGGTCCCGATCCGGCGAATGAGTCGCGCCTCGTAGTGATGCGCCTCGCCCTTGACCTCTTGCAGGCGGCCCAGGATGCGGTCGCCGGGGCCGAGCGCGGGATCGCTGGCGCGGGGGATCAGCAGGACGACCGGTTCCACCCCCTCGCCATGCCATTCCAGCGGGCGCGCCAGCAGCTCTCCATCGGGGGTCTGGTCACTGACTTGCAGCACGCTCACGGGTGGCAGCTTGTCGGGGTCGCGATAGGTTTTCTTGCGCTTTTCCAGATGCCCCTCGGCCTCGAGCTCCTTCAGGATGCGCTTGAGGTCGATCCGCGCCGCCCCCTTGATGCCGAACGCCTTGGCGATGTCCCGCTTGGAGGTCAGGGTCGGATTGTCCGAGATCCATTGCAGGACCTGTGATTTGGAGGGCAATTCGCTCATGCAATGGCACCTAGCACGAAGGTGGGGTGCGTTCCATGCGAAGATTGCCGACGCGGCCCGCCGCACCTTCTTTTTCTTGCCGGAAATACTCTCGGGGGTCTGGGGGTGAAACCCCCAGCCGGTCGACGCGGGCCTTGCCCGTGGCGAAACCGGTCACAGTGCTTTCAGGTCCTCGATCGTATCCACGTCCTGCAACGTATCGACAAGACCGATGCGCGCGCCCGGCAAGGTCTCCCTGCTGTCGGCCAGCGCATGTTCGGTGGACCACCGGACGCCTTGCAGGAAATTCGGGGGAACGGCGCTGGTGCGTTTCATCCCGATCAACCAGTAGCCGCCATCGGGGGCCGGGCCGAAGACCGCGTCCTGCCGTTCGAGCGTGGCAAAGGCGCGGGCGATGTGAGCGCGGGTGATGCCGGGAATGTCGCCGCCGACGATGCAGACCGGGCCGGGCGGGCGGGTCCGCATGACTCGGGCCATGCGGGCACCGAGGTCGCCGGGGCCCTGGGGTCTGCGCTCAAGATCGGCAGGCCAGGCGCGGCTGGTGAGGCCCGCAACGTCCGGGGCGACGGCCAGCACGAGGTTCCAGCGGGGATCGCGCAGGCGGCGCAGCAGGCCGGCGGTCTGGTGGCGGACCCACCAGGTTGCGTCAACCGTGCCGATATCGCGGGCCAGGCGGGTTTTCACCCGGCCCGGGCGCGGGTCTTTCAGCATGACGACAAGCTGTCGCCGGATCACGCGAAATAGTCTTTCAAAACGCGAGCATAGATTGCCTTGAGCTGTTCGATCTGAGCCACCTCGACCCGCTCGTCGACCTGGTGCATGGTCTGACCCACGAGGCCGAATTCCACGACCGGGCAGTGATCCTTGACGAAGCGCGCGTCCGAGGTGCCGCCGCTCGTGGACAGGACGGGCGTGACGCCGGTTTCGGCCTCGACCGCGCTCGACACGAGCTTTGACAGAGGGCCGGGCGGGGTGAGGAAGCTTTCGCCGGAGTTCTTGACCTGCATGTCGCCGCGCACGCCGAACTCGGCGCAAACGTCATCGAGTTCCGATTGCAGCCAGTTCGTCAGGCTGTTGCCGCTATGGGAATCGTTGTAGCGGATGTTCACGGTCATGCGTGTGGACTCCGGGATCACGTTGGTCGTCGGGTTGCCGGTGTCGATGGTCACCACGGCCAGCGTCGAAGGGTCGAAATGGTCGGTTCCCTCGTCCAGACTGTGCGACGACAGGCGATCCACCAGCCGCGCCATTGCCGGCAGCGGGTTGCAAGCGCGGTGCGGATAGGCGGAATGGCCCTGCACGCCGGTGAGCGTGATCCAGGCGGACAACGAACCGCGCCGGCCGATCTTCATCATCTCGCCCATGGTTTCGGGGCATGTGGGTTCTCCGACAAGGCAGGCGGTCATTGCCTCGCCTTCGGTTTCCATCCAGTCGAGCAGGGCAAGCGTGCCGTCGCGTGCATCGCCTTCCTCGTCGCCGGTGATGGCAAGGATCACCGCGCCTTCGGGAGGCGTGTCGCGGACGAAGTCGATGGCGGCGGCTGCGAATGCGGCGACGCCGGATTTCATGTCGGTGGCCCCACGGCCCCAAAGTTGGCCGTCGCGAATCTCGGCGCCGAAGGGATCGGCGGTCCAGGCTTCTGCATCGCCCACCGGCACCACGTCGGTATGGCCGTTGAAGCCGAAGCTGCGGGTGGCCTTCTTGTCGCCCCAGCGGGCGTAAAGGTTGGCGATGCCGTTGCGATCCACGCGGGTGCAGGAAAAGCCCGCGTCGGCGAGCAGGCGCTCAAGCAGTTGCAGCGCGCCGCCTTCCTCGGGGGTGACCGAGGCGCAGCGCACCAGTTGCGCGGTCAGGTCGACGGGGTCGGTCGGGGCGGAGTTTTGCAGCATTTAGGGTTTCCTGTGACGTTTCGACAGACCTAGCCTGCACGGTTTGTAACCGCAAACCCGCGCCCGGAAAAAAGTTTGTCCTCGGGGCATGATCGATGACGGAAATTCTTAACAAAGCGAAAGAAACGTGTTAGTTGATCCTTAATAAATGACCCGAGGCAGGGCAAAAGAGCAGCTGGGCAAATTGCCCGACACGTTAGCAGGCACAAAAAAACAAGCCGCGACGTGTCAGACCGGACCACCGGAAAAGCCGATTCTTGGCGTGTGCTGACCTTGGACGTACATGAGGTGGGCAGTATGGTCAGGGGCGTTGAAATCCCTATAGACGATCGTGCGTCGGCGGTAGAAATGGCCGAGACGATCTTTGGTGACGGTGTGCAGGTGGTCAGCGCCTCTTACACCGGTGACAAGGACTCTTCGGGGATCTACACACAAGGCAATTCGATCTCGCCGGGGGTAATGCCGTCGGACACCGGGGTGATGTTCTCGACCGGGGACCTGAATGGGTTCACCAATTCGACCTGGTGGTGGTCGAACGATTCCAATCAGTCCAGCGAGACATCGACCAGTTCCAACGGTCCCAACAACGACCTGATGTTCAATGCGGCGGCGGGGGCGCCCACATACGACGCCTCTTTCCTCGACGTCGATTTCATCCCGACCGGGGACGTGATGACGATGCAGTTCGTCTTTGCGTCGGAGGAATTTCCCGAGTACGCGACCGGCGCGTTCCAGGATTTCGTCGGTGTTTGGATCAATGGCACACAGGTTCCGCTGAGCGTGGGAGACGGGGATATCGACCCCAACAACCTGAACGCCGGGTCGAACGCGAACCTTTTCGTCGACAACACCTCGGACCAGTACAACACCGAGATGGACGGTTTCACAGTCACGATGACGCTGACGATCCCGGTCAATTCGGGCGACGTGAACTCGATCCGGATCGGGATCGCGGACGTCACGGACGCCAACTACGATTCGACGCTGATCATCGCGGGCGACAGCGTGCAGACGACGCTGGTGGCGCAGGATGATGTGTCGAACCTGTTTCCGACAGGCGCGAAGACGTTGGATGTCCTGGACAACGACGTCAACAACACCAGCGGCGCACTGACAATCACGCAGATCAACGGTCAGGACGTCGTCGCGGGCAGTACTGTTACGCTGGCCACGGGCCAGACGGTGCTGCTGAACGCGGACGGCACCATCACGGTCGTCGGGGACGGCGACGTCGAGGAAGTCAATTTCACCTACACGGTCGAGAGCACGAACGGGCAGAGCGACACGGGCTTTGTCACGCTGAACTCGATCCCGTGTTTCGTGCGCGGGTCGCGTATTCTGTGCG
Organism: Roseovarius confluentis; assembly: GCF_002917925.1. Lineage (GTDB taxonomy): Bacteria > Pseudomonadota > Alphaproteobacteria > Rhodobacterales > Rhodobacteraceae > Roseovarius > Roseovarius confluentis. The sequence continues at coordinate 83,223 of NZ_PPFE01000004.1, forward strand.
AACGCGGCGAGGTGCAAGTCGAAGACCTGCGGGTGGGAGATCTGGTGGCGACACGAGACGACGGCCTGCAACCGCTGCGCTGGGTCGGCCACCGCGAGGTGGCGGGTGCCGGACCCTATGCACCGATCCGCATCTTGGCGGGCACGTTTGGCGATCATGGCGAACTTTGGCTGTCGCCGCTGCACCGGGTGCTGATCCGCGACAGCCTGGCCGAGCTGCTGTTCGGCGAGCGCGAGGTGCTGGTGGCGGCCAAGGACCTGGTCAACGACCGGAGCGTCCGGCGCATCGAGGTCGAGAGTGTGGATTACTTCCATCTGCTGTTCGACCGCCACCAAGTGATCGTGTCCGAAGGGTTGCCGACCGAGAGCTTCCTGCCCGGATCCCAGATCAAGAACAGTTTCGAGGCAGAGGTGCTGGAAGAAATTTGCACCCTTTTCCCCGAAATCAACCCGGAAACCGCCGAGGGGTACAGCCCTGCGGCACGACGGATACTGCGCGGCTACGAGGCGCAGATCCTGTCCAAGAAATGGGCGGCGTGACAATGGGCTGGATCGGTCTGCGAGATCTCAATGACGGTTGGTTCAAACCGGACCCGCGGCTGACGGATACCGGCGCGGACCGGGTGTTGCACCGCGGCAGCCTGGTGGTCGAGACCCGCATCTCGGCCCAGATCCGGCCGCAGACATTGCTGGCGTTCCGTCGGACGTGGCCCATGCCCGGTTTGTTCACGATCCAGGCGTTGCCGCAGGGCGGGATCGTGCTGGTGAACGCGCAAGGCGACGATATTTGCCATGCGACCCTGCCGCTCAAGGGCGACGGGCGGTTGGACATCCTGCGGCTGACCTATTCGTGGGACAGCGCCGAAGGCTGGGCGCGGCTGACGCTGGAGCGGCCCGAGACTGACCAAGTGGAGAGTGTCGCGCTGAATGCCACCTTGCCGCTACCGGTGGACGATCTGAACGCCATCTTCGCGCATGGCTGCAATTTCGAGGTCGACGAGGAGGTCGTGTTCCTCGCGCTTTCGGACAAGATCGAGCCGGTGGGGCCATTGCCCGCACTGACATCGCAGGTGCCGATCATGACCGATCGCGGGGAGCGCCCGGCGGGCGAGATCCGGCGCGGCGATGTCGTGGTGACGGACGATGGCCAGCGCGTGCCGGTGTTGCAGGTCGTCAAGCGGACTGTGCCCGCGCGCGGCAGTTTCCGGCCCATCCGCCTGCGGGCGCCCTATTTCAAGCTGACCAAGGACATCGTGGTCTCGCCGCAGCAGCGGCTTGTGATGCATGGCAGCGAGGTGGAGTACATGTTCGGCCGCGAGGCGGTGCTGGTGCCCGCGCGGCACCTGGTGAATGACCGCTCGGCGTTCAAGGCCAAGGGGCCGGACCTGGTGACCTATCACCACCTGCTGTTGCCGGGTCACGAAGCGGTGCTGGCGGCGGGATGTGCGCTGGAGAGCCTTTACATTGGCCGGATGCGCCGCAAGCCCGAGGCCATCGCGGCAAGTGTGCTGGCTACGTTCGACCGCAATCGTCTGCCGGAACACGCCAAGCCGGTCTGGCCGGTGCTGAAACCGTTCGAAGCGGTGACGCTGGCGACAAGCCGCGCGGCCTGAACCGCGCGGAAGGTCAGTCGTAGAAGGGCGTCATCTGGGCAACGATCACAGCGTTTTCATCCAGCGCGCGCTGCATCAATTCCGTCTCGTCGTCGCTGATCTCGTGGCCTTCGGCCAACCGCTCGTCGAGCGTGCCATAGCCGGACACGTCAAGCGGCGCGGTGTCGGCCTGTTTCAGGATCGCCACGGTTTCGCGTACCGCCTCGGCCTCGTCCACGCCGGAGGCATAGACCACGAGTGCAGCGCCCGTGGCCTTTTCCGGCAGGCCGTCGCCCTGCTTGCGGCCGATCTCGACCAGCAGGGTGAAGACTTGCTGGGGTTTCTTCTTGTCAGGGTCTTTGGCCATGAGGACCTCGTGCCGGGCGTGCCGCGCAGGGATCAGTCGCGCAGAAGTTCGTTGATGGCGGTCTTGGAGCGGGTCTGTTCGTCCACCCGCTTCACGATCACGGCGCAATAGAGGTTGAGGTTGTTCTTGGTCGGCATCGAGCCCGACACGACGACCGAGTAGGGAGGAACCTCGCCCATGAAGACCTCGCCAGTTTCGCGGTCGACGATCTTGGTGGACTTGCCGATGTAGACGCCCATGCCCAGAACCGAGCCTTCGCGCACGATGCAGCCCTCGACGACCTCGGACCGGGCGCCGATAAAGCAGTTGTCCTCAATGATCGTAGGGCCGGCCTGCATCGGTTCCAGAACGCCGCCGATGCCGACGCCGCCCGACAGGTGCACGCCCTTGCCGATCTGCGCGCAAGAGCCGACGGTGGCCCAAGTGTCGACCATCGTGCCCTCGTCCACGTAGGCGCCGAGGTTCACGAAGGAGGGCATCAGCACCACGCCGGGCGCGATATAGGCCGATTTGCGCACGATGCAGTTCGGCACCGCGCGAAAGCCGCCTTCTTTCCATTCGGTGTCGCCCCAACCCTTGAACTTGCTGTCGACCTTGTCCCACCAGGTGCTGCCCTGCGGGCCGCCGGCCTGGGGTTCCATGTCTTTCAGGCGGAAGCCCAGAAGCACGGCTTTCTTGGCCCATTGGTTGACGTGCCAGTCGCCGTTCTCCTGACGCTCGGCCACGCGCAGTTTGCCGCTGTCGAGGGCGTTGAGCGTATCCTCGATCGCCTCGCGGGTTTCGCCGCCTGTGCTGGGCGTGATCTGATCGCGGTTTTCCCATGCGGACTCGATGGCTGTTTCAAGCTGTGCGTTGGACATCTCTGGCGTGCTCCCGTGGCAGGTCGTGTTGTGCTGGAATGCCCTATACGGGTGGACGGGAAAGATCGCAATGCGGCGCTGCGCCGGGCCTTCACCGGCGAAAGCGCAATGGGAACATTAAAAAGCGGGCGCCGCTCTGGGGGCGCCCGCCGGACTGCATCTTGAATTCGTGGGAGTTAGCGTACGATGTAGACCACGCGACGCTCGGCCGGTTCGACCAGCACGGGCACGCCGTTCACGTAGGCGTAGCGATATTCCGAGTCCGGAACTGTGCGCAGGTCCACGACCTCGGGCAGGGTGGCGCCGGTTACAACCTCGCCGTCGAGGTAATAGGGGTCCATCGGGTTGTCGCGCACGTAGACCACTTCGCTTTGAACCGGGTCGATCGGACCGACATAGCTGTCGGCCAGCGGGGTGATGGTGCCGCCGGCATCGACAGTATCGGCTTCGCTGTATTCGTAGGTAACGGTCGGCAGGTTCATGGCGCTGCGGTTCTCGATAACGCGGACCGAGCCGGCATCGGTGGACGCGGCGAGATAGTCGCCATAGGCCCAGCCCTGGGTGCCGTTATAGCTGACCTCGCACCACGAGCTGGCTTCGATGCAGCCCTGGATGCTGACGGCGCCGGCATTGGGGATGACGTCGATCACGGGCTGTGCCGGGCTGGGACCCGCGCGCAGGTTCAGGTCGGTCACGGCGGTCGCGTCGACATCGGCCAACGCGGCGCCCGCGCCGATGGTGCTGACAAGGGTCAGGCTCAGAAGTCGCTTTTTCATGGGTAGTCCTCCTCACTCACATAATCTGCCGTACGGACGGGATGTCCGTCGGCGCTCTGAAGCCTCAACGCCGTGATTTCGGAGAGTGTTCCCACGCGGCCCGGCACCGTGGGAAAACGGGCGTCAATCCGCCGATAGCGGGTCCGGTGCGAGGTTGCCGCCGCAGACAAGTACCGCGACCCGTTCATCTTTGTCGGGCTGGTACGCACCGCTGATCAGGGCCGCGAGCGCGGTGGCCCCGGCGGGTTCGACCAACTGTCGGGCGTCTTTCCAGAGCGCGTGCTGGACGGCGGTGATGGCGTCGTCATCCACGGTCACGGCGGTCACGCCGTTCTGCTGCGCGAGGTCAAGGCAGATCGAGCCGATGCGCCGGGCGCCGAGCGCGTTGGCGGCCACGCCCGAGACCTCGACATCGACGCCTTTGCCCGCCTTTAGCCCGGCGTTCAGCGCAGCGCAGGTTGCAGGTTCGACGGCCACGACCTTGCGACGCCCGTCGAGCCAGGCCAGTGCGCCGGCGATCAGGCCGCCGCCGCCGACGGCGATCAGGACGGTGTCGGCCTTCAGTCCCTGGTCCTCCCACTCGGCCATGCAGGTGCCCTGGCCGACCACGGTGGCGGGGGCGTCATAAGCATGGATCTGCATCGCGCCGGTTTCGGCCTCGTATTCCTTTGCCGCATCCAGCGCGTTGGAATAGGCGCCTTCGACCAAGTGCAGGTCGGCGCCCTGGTCGCGGATCAGCGCGATCTTGGCGGGGCCGGCCATTTCAGGCACGTAGATGCGGGCGCGGTGGCCCAGCTTGGCGGCGGCATAGGCCACGGCCGCGCCGTGGTTGCCACCCGAGGCCGCGACCAGCCCGGCCTTGGGAACGTCCTGTGACAGAAGGGTGTTGAAGGCGCCGCGCGGCTTGAAGCTGCCGGTATGCTGAGTGTGCTCCAGCTTGACCTCTATGGGGTGGTCCAGGCCGAAACCCGACATCTCGGCCGCAGGGGTGCGGCGCAGGTGCGGGGCGATACGGAATTTCGCGGCGGCGATCTCGGTTTTCCAGTCCATTTCAACCCCTTTCGCACGCGCCCGTGGCTAGGCAAATCGTGCGGAACCCTATACGCCTGAGGAAACGAACCCAACAGGGAAGTGCAGGATGAAAGACGACCGCAATAGCCAGTTCCGGGATGCGCATTCCGACCGCAGCACCGCTGCCCAAGTGCCCGACACGCCGCAGACCCGTGCGCCGGCGTACAGGCTGGCCTTTGCCGATGACGATTTCCTGTGCCGTGATGAGCTGCGACCCGTGCGGTTGCAGCTGGAATTGCTGAAGCCCGAGATGATCCTGAACGAACGCGGCATCGAAAGCACGGTTGTCTTGTTTGGCGGCGCGCGCATTCCCGAACCGGCCGTCAAGGACACCGCGCGCACCGAGACGCTGGCGGGCCTGTCACGCTTTTACGACGAGGCGCGCAGTTTTGCGAAGATACTGACCGAGAAGTCGATGCAGAGCTATGGGCGCGAGTTCGTCGTGGCCACGGGCGGCGGGCCCGGCGTGATGGAGGCGGGGAACCGGGGCGCTGCCGATGCGGGCGGTACGTCGATCGGGCTGAACATCGTGCTGCCGCACGAGCAGGCGCCGAACGAGTACGTGACGCCGGGGTTATGCTTCAACTTCCATTACTTTGCCATCCGCAAGATGCATTTCCTGATGCGGGCCAAGGCAATCTGTTGCTTCCCGGGCGGCTTTGGCACGCTGGACGAGATGTTCGAAGCGCTGACGCTGATCCAGACCGACCGGATGAAGCGGGTTCCGTTCCTGCTGTTCGGCGAGGAATTCTGGCGCAGGATCATCAACTGGGAGGCCTTGTCGGACGCGGGCACGATCAGCGCCGAGGACCTGGACCTCTTTCAGTTCGTCGAGACCGCCGAGGAGGCGGTGAAGATTATCGACGACTGGTACGAAGAGCTCTAGTCGCCCTCGAACGCGCAGAGCGCGTGGACATCCATGCCGAGCGCTTCGAGCCGGGCGCGGCCGCCGATATCGGGCAGGTCGATGACAAAGGCGCAGCCGACGATCTCGCCGCCAAGCCGTTCGATCAGCCTGATCCCGGCCTCGGCGGTGCCGCCGGTCGCCAGAAGGTCGTCGACCAACAAGACCTTTTCGCCCGGGGCGATGGCGTCGTCATGGATCTCGACGATCGCCTCGCCGTATTCCAGTTGATACTCCTCGGAGATCACGGCGCCGGGTAGCTTGCCCTTCTTGCGGATCGGCACGAAGCCCTTGCCCAGCTGGTGTGCCACCGCGCCACCCAGGATGAAGCCGCGTGCCTCGAGCCCCACGACCTTGTCGATCTCCATCCCAGCATAGGGGTGCAGCAGCTGATCCACCGCCAGCCGCAACCCGCGCGGGTCTGCGAAGAGCGTGGTGACATCGCGGAACATGATGCCTTCATGCGGGAAATCGACGATGGTGCGGATGTAATCCTTGACCGTTTTCGCGTTGGGCATGGCTGTATCTCCGGTTGGGCCTGTCCGTCTTTGCGTTTGGCGCAACTGGCGCAAAATCGCAAGGTTTGGCTGAGATCGGCGGGGTATTGACGCCCAAGGAATTGATTTACAAGAGGGTTTGCCAAGGCTGCATATGCTTTGTATATACTTTGCGATACCGGTGACGGAAAACGCAAATCAGGAGCTCGCGTGGCCAAGAGTGACGACAAGAAAGCCGGGAAGAAAGACAGCCAGCTGATCCTGCGGCTGAACAAGGATGACCGCGACAGATTCATTGAACTGTGCAAGGAAATGGACACCAGCGCGGCGCGGGAAATCCGCGGGTTCATCCGGAAATTCATCAAGAAGAACGGCTAGGCCCGGCGCAGGGCGGCTGTCATGACGCCCATGCCCACCAGCGCCGCGCCGCCGCCACGGGTGAGCCAAGTGATGACGGAGGGCCGCCCGATGGTTTGACGCAACTTGTCGGCAAGCAAGGCGTATGCCAGTGCATTTATCCAGGCAAGGGCAACGAAGGTAGCAACCAGGATGGCAAACTGCGGCGCTAACGCATTGTCAACGCTTACGAATTGCGGGACGAAGGCTATGAAGAACGCGATCGACTTGGGGTTCAGCGCGGTGACGGCGGCGGCGTGCCAGAAGACGCCCCGCGCGGGTTTCGCGCCGGTTGCCGTGTGATCCAACCCCGTGCTGGGCGGGCTGCGCAATAGTTTGACCCCGAGATAGACGAGGTAGGCCGCACCAATCCATTTCAGGACCGTAAACAGCGTGGCCGAGGCCAGAACGAGCGCACCGAGCCCCAGAAGGGACGCGGTCATCGCGATGAAATCGCCAAGGGCGACGCCGGTGGCGCTGGCGACAGCGACGCGTTTTCCCTGGCTGAGCGCGTAGGACAGGACCAGCAGCACGGTCGGGCCGGGGATCAGCAGCAGCGCGATGGTGGCCGCGACGAATGTCAGCCAGAGGTCTAGGGGCATCGGGTTAAACCTTTCTAAAGGACACGGGCGGCGACGGCGTCCAGGCGCGACACCAGGGCGGGGTCGCGGGCCTCGGGCGCGGTGAGGATGGCATGTTCGAGCGCGCGGTCGCAGCCATGGGCACAGGCGTCACGGTCGTCCGATCCCAGCAGGCCGGGCAGGCGGGCGACCATGTCGCGGGCCTTGTCGGCGTTGCCCAGAAGGGTCGCGATGATCTGCGTGACGTCGACCTCTCCGTGGTCGGGGTGCCAGCTGTCATAATCGGTGATCATGGCGACGGAAGAATAACAAAGCTCGGCCTCGCGGGCGAGCTTGGCCTCGGGCATGTTGGTCATGCCGATGACGTCGGCGCCCCAGCTGTCGCGGTACATTTTCGATTCCGCCAGCGTGCTGAATTGCGGGCCTTCCATGGCGAGGTACGTGCCGCCCTCGTGCACGGTCACGCCGACCGCGCGGGCGGCCTCGGCGCAGGCGGACCCAAGCCGCGGACAGGTCGGATGTGCGACGCTGACATGGGCGACGCAGCCCTGGCTGAAAAAGGAGCTCTCGCGCGCGACGGTGCGGTCAATGAACTGATCCACAATGACAAAATCGCCCGGCGCCATCTGTTCGCGGAACGAGCCGCAGGCGGAGACGCTGATGATGTCGGTCGCGCCCAGACGCTTCAGCGCGTCGATATTGGCACGGTAAGGCACCGTCGAGGGGCTGTGCACGTGGCCGCGCCCGTGACGGGGCAGAAAGGCCATGTACGTGTCGCCCAGCATACCCGTAAGGATCTGGTCGGAGGGCGCGCCCCAGGGGGTGTCCACCGTGACCCATTCAGGGTGTTGCAGGCCGTCGATCTGATAGAGGCCGGAGCCGCCGATCACGCCGAGATAGGATGTCATGGGTGTCCTTTCCGCTTTGCCACAGCGAATACCGTGCGGCGCGGAAATTCAACCCTGTAACGACGGTATCAGGCGCCGGCACCCAGCGTGCAGAGATCGCCGCGACCGATTAGCGAGGTGACCATGCGGCCCCGCTCGGTGTCGCGAATGGCGAAGCCGTAACCGCGCAGACGGAACTTCCATTCCCGGTCAGAGACGCAGCGTTGGCGCTCTTGCATCACGAAATCGCGGATGTCGTTTTTGGTTTCAAATCCCATCGTTTCCTACCCTTCCACAAATAGGTTGATGAAACCGGGATAATCACGCTGCGTGGCGACAATCGTCCCGAAATGTGTCACGAAAAAGATTTCTGCACATTGTGGGCGCAAGGGTTAACGGGCCGCCTGACCGTGAAAACGTGACGTCGGTATCGCATCGGTATTTCAGTGGTATCGCGACGGTGCGATTTTTGCACATTTGGCGGGTTAACGGACCGCACGGTGTCGCCCGGAAAATGCACATTTTCCGGGGCATTCTCTGCGCATTAAATGTCGCACCGTCAGACGTCCGCGTCGTCTTCCATGTCGAGATGAGGATCCTTGGTTTTCTTCGTGTCCTTCGCCGCGGGCTGGCTGGACCCCTCGATCGTTTTGGCCTCGTCCGCGGCGCGGTCGAGGCGCAGGTGGGTGGCGGTGCCGTCCTTGTCCTCGCCGAAGTAGACGGTTTGATGCGGGAAGGGGATCTCGATGCCGCGCTCGTCCATGATCCGCTTGCAGATCTCGTTATAGGCGCGGCCGATGCCCCATTGCGTGCCGGGCACGGTTTTTATCCGGGCGCGCAGGACGACGGCGCTGTCGCCGAGGGCTTGCACGCCGAACCATTCGAGATCGCCGGTGATGCTCTCACCGGCTTCGCTTGCCCGCAACTCCTCGAACGCGTCGACCATGGCATCCTTGCCGTCGTTGACGTTCTCGCGGTAGGCGATGCCCACATCCGCGACGAAGTAGGAATAATCGCGCACGTAGTTCGACACCATGTCCACGGACGAGAACGGTATGACGTGCACCACGGCGTGCAGGTCGCGCAGGGTGACCGAGCGGATGGTCAGCTTCTCGACCGTGCCGGTGGTGCCGCCCAGCGTGACCACGTCGCCCACGTTGATGGCGTTTTCGAACTGGATGAATATGCCGGTGATGATGTCCTGCACCATTTTTTGTGCGCCGAAGCCGATGGCCAGGCCCAGCACACCGGCGGAGGCGATGAGCGGGGCGATATCCACCCCAAGCTCGGCCAGCACGAACATCAGGATGATGACCATCAGAGCGATGGTGGCGGCGTTGCGCAGAAGCGTCAGCAGCGTGATCTCGCGCGATGTGGGGGCGGAGCCGAATTCCGGGTTGAGGCGATAGTCCACCCAAGACACCAGCGCCAGCCAGAGGATCGCGCCGGTCAGCAGGATGAAGGCGATGCTGACGATGGCGCCGGCGGCCCAGGTGCCGAACTCGCTGCGCATGAAGCCGGAGATGTCCCACAGGCCGATGGCGTCGAGCGCGAAGGCCAGGACGCCGATCACGATGAAGACGCGCACGACCTGGATCACGCGGCCAAGCAGCGAGTTGACACGCGGCTCGAGCGTGGGCATGCGGCTGCTGACGTTCATCGGCATGTGCATGCCGCGCACTGCGAAGCGCGACAGCCCACCGGAGAGCAGGATGCCCAGTACGATGATGCCGATCACCTGTGCCGAGTTCAGCAGTAACGGCAGGATGAGGCCGTCGGGGCGGGCGGCCACGATGACGGCGAGGCCGGCCAGATAGAGCAGCACGGGGATGTACCAATTGCGCCCGATGAAGCGCAGGGCGCTGGGCCGCTCCTCGGGGGTGGGGCCGAGGATCCAGCCGGCGACGTCCTTGCGCGAGCGGACCACCAGGATGGCGGCCATGCCGATGGCAATGAAGGCCAGCAGGGTCGAGATGCCGCGCCCGGCGGCATAGGAGGCCTGCCGGTTCACGATGGGGACGATCAGAAGCTGGCCGTAGCCGATCACGGAGGCAATGGCGCCGAACCACGACGACATGCGGCGGGCGGCGACGTCGGAGATGGCGATGAAGCGCAGTTCGTGGGTTGTGGGCGCGAGTACCGCGCGGAGCGCCACCTTGGCCAGCCCGACAAGCAGGAACGCGTTGAGATAGAGCGTCTGCCGTACGCCGATGACACCGGTTTCGCCGTAAAGATAAAGCGCGACGAGATAGCCCAGGCCCCAAGCCGCAAGGACCACAAGGATGTCGATAAGCGTGGTGGCCGCGACTACCGCAAGGGTGCGCACGAAGCCCCAATCGTGCGCCTTGTCGCCCATGCGGCGATAGATCAGCTTCGCGCCGGCGCGCAGCAGGAGATAGGAACCAACGGTGACGACGATGACTACGGCGAGCGCCTGGAGCGCCTCCCACAACACGTCGAGTTGCCCGCCCTCCAGCGCCATGAGCGTGTTGGGCAGGGCGACGACCGCACCGAAAGCGGAGCCGATGGACGTGGCGGCGGTTTCGAAGAACGACTTGGTGAAATCGGCCAACTGGCGACCGATGGAGGTGTCTTCCTCGGGATCGACGACCTCGTCGGCGGTGGTGGTTTCGGCAGCGCCGCGCAGCGACTGGATCAGTGCATCGCGCGCCTCGGGGTTTTCGAGCAGGTCAATGAGCTGCTGCGCCTCGGCGGAAGGCACGTTGGCCTCTTGCGCGCTGGCCGGCGTCAGGAAAAACAGGCCGAACGCGGCCACGAGCAGAATACGGGTCAAAAGAAACATCGGTCGTCCAGTGCTGGTCTTCGGTTTGCAGGAGACTTAGCACTGTCACTCTTGATCGCAACCTTGACCTTGGTGGGGTGTCAGGCAGCCCGCGGGATCAGGCGCGCACCACGTAGACCGAGCACTTGGCGTGGGTCACGACGTGGCTGGCCGTGGTGCCGAGCAGGTAATCCTGCACCTTGGGATTGGCGGAGTTCATCACGATGACATCCACATTGCGCTCGCAGGCAAGCTTGACGATCTGGCGGTGGATTGCGCCTTTGCGCACCACGGTTTCGACCTCGACCCCGTCAGCGGGGTGGTCCTTGATGAATTTCGCCAGTTGCTGGGACCAGTAGGCCTCGGAGTCGCGGATGTTGAGGTTTCGCTCCATCTCGGGGGCGACGGTGGCCACGATCAGCTTGGCGCCACGGCGCTTGGCCATTGCGACGGCCTCTTCATAGGCGCGGGTGTGGGTTTCGAGGTGGCGCAGGTTGACGGGGCAGAGAAGAAGTTCGGTGTCGGAAGCCATCGGGTGTTCCAAATGATGCAGTGTGGATGAAAAGGGCGGGATGGCGGGCGGCAGGGGGGAAATGAATCAGAGGGGTCCCCCGGCTTGGTCCGGGGGTTTAAGAGATGCGACGATCCCGGGTCAAGCCCGGGATGACGTGAATTTTCACAGTCCCGCCTCGGCCTCGATCTCGCGGCGGGACTTGCGCTGACGCTCGGTGGCGGATTTGAGCTGTCCGCAGGCGGCCATGATGTCCTCGCCCCGCGGGGTGCGGATGGGCGAGGCGTAGCCGGCCTTGTAGATGATATCGGCGAATTTCTCGATCCGGTCCCAGTCGGAGCGCTGGTGCGGGGCGCCGGGCCATTCGTTGAACGGGATCAGGTTGATCTTGGCCGGGATGCCCTTGATCAGGTTGATTAGGCGGCGGGCATCCGCGTCACTGTCGTTGACGTCCTTGAGCATGACGTACTCGAACGTGATCCGCTCGGAGTTCGATGCCTTGGGATAGGCGCGCAGCGCATCGAGGAGCGCGGCGATGTTCCATTTGCGGTTGATCGGTACCAGCTTGTCGCGCACCTCGTCGGTGGTGGCGTGGAAGGAGACGGCCAACATGCAGCCGATTTCCTCGGCCGTCTTGTGAATTTCGGGCACGATGCCGGACGTGGAAAGCGTGATGCGACGGCGGGAGAGCGCAATGCCTTCGCCGTCCATGGCGATTTTCATGGCGTCGCGGACGTTGTCGAAATTGTAAAGCGGCTCGCCCATGCCCATCAGCACGATGTTGGACAGAAGGCGCGGGCCATCGGTGCCCATGCCGACGCCGGGCTTGGGCCATTCGTCCAGATCGTCGCGCGCCAGCATGACCTGGCCGATGATTTCACCGGCGGTCAGGTTGCGCACCAGTTTTTGCGTGCCGGTGTGGCAGAAGGAGCAGGTGAGGGTACAGCCAACTTGGGAGGAGATGCAGAGCGTGCCGCGGTCTTCCTCGGGAATGTAGACGGTTTCCACCTCGTGCCCGCCGGCGATTCGGACGAGATACTTGCGGGTGCCGTCGGCGCTGATCTGGCGGTCGACGATCTCGGGCAGCTCGATGACGAATTTCTCGGCCAGCTCGGCGCGGTAGGCCTTGGAGAGGTTCGTCATGGCGGCGAAATCGCGCACGCCCCATTGGTAGATCCACTGCCAGATCTGGTTCACGCGCATCTTGGCCTGCTTTTCCGGGGTGCCGTGGGCGATCAGGGTGTCGCGCAGGGCGTCGCGGGTGAGGCCGACAAGGTTGATCGGCCCCTCGGGCAGCTTACGGGGGATGGTCAGGACATCCTGGGTGATGGGCGCAGAATCGGTCATCGGATAGATCTCAACGGGTTCGGGTTGCGCCATCATATAGGCGCGGGCGGCTGATTCCAAAACGGGGATTGCCCCCTCGAATAAAGACAAACCCCCGAAGCGGCTGCCCGGGGGTCGTCTTGACAATGCGTGTGGCCATTGCGGCGGTCTTACAGGAGACCTTCGCGCTGGGCCTTCTTGCGTGCGAGTTTGCGGGCGCGGCGGATAGCCTCGGCCTTTTCGCGCGCTTTTTTCTCGGACGGTTTCTCGAAATGTTGCCGAAGCTTCATTTCACGAAATACGCCCTCACGCTGCAGTTTCTTTTTCAGGGCACGAAGCGCCTGATCGACATTGTTGTCGCGAACACTGACCTGCATGTGGTTGTCACCACCTTTCTAGGTTAAAGTTGCATAAAGTGCAGGAAGTGGCCGTATAGCAAAGCCGTCCTAGTTTGTCTAGGCGAAGGATGCCGATACAGATCAGCACGAAAAGGAGCCCCGGAATGAGTGATCCCGACGTGAAAACGCAGCTTTTGGAGGCGGCAAAACCGCATGTGGCCTTTGACGGATGGACCGAGGCCACGTTCCGCGCCGCGGCGGAGGATGCCGGAGTGTCCATGGGCGTGGCGCGCGCGGCATGCCCGCGAGGCGCCGTCGATCTGGCGCTGGCCTTTCACGAGGAGGGCGACGCGGCGATGCTGGAGCGGATGGCGCGGGAAGACCTGAGCCAGATGCGCTATAGCGAGCGGGTCGCGGCCGCCGTGCGCTATCGGCTGGAGGCGGTCGAGGACAAGGAACTGGTGCGCCGGGGCGTGACGCTGTTTGCGCTGCCGCATCACGCGGTGGACGGGGCCAAAGCGATCTGGGGCACCTGCGACAAGATCTGGGAGGCGCTGGGCGATACCTCGGACGACGTGAACTGGTACACGAAGCGGGCGACCCTGTCGGGAGTCTATTCGTCGACCGTACTGTACTGGCTGGGCGACGAGAGCGAGGGATACGTGCGGACCTGGGAGTTTCTGGACCGGCGGATCGAGGATGTGATGCGGATCGAGAAGGTCAAGGCTAAGGCGCGGGAGAACCGCGTGGTGAGCGGGCTGATGGCGGGGCCGCTGTCGGTGTTCTCGAAGATACGCAAGCCCGCGCCGGGGCGGACCGGCGGGTTGCCGGGGCGGTGGACACGGTAGAACGCCGGGCGTGGTGAGTTATTTCCCACCAAAAGTGGGTTTTCACCCACCCTACGTGACATCGGATATTGGTGCGCCCGGTGACGTCTGTCGGAGCCTCCGGCGGGGATATTTTCAGCCAGAGGAAAAGAGTGGGTCCTGCGGGCTGGGTGGCGGTGTGATCCGGCGCTGTTTGTTGCTTTTTCCGGGCGGGCTGATACCACGGATCGGATGACGGGGTTCAGGAAACGAGGCAAGCTGAGGCGATGGGCATGGCGCAGGTGGTGATCCTTTGCCTGATGGCGGTGAGCGTGGGCCTAAGCGCCTGGGCCATTGCGCGGGACGTGCCGCCGGTGTGGCGCTTTGCCGTGCCGGGGGCCGTGCCGACGGAGGGGGATCCGGCTTTCGAGACGGTCTTTGAGTACGATGTCGGAGAGGGTCAGGCGCATTCGGCATCGGTCGTGGTGACCGAGGGCGGCTTTGACGTGCTGTGGTTCGAAGGCTCGCAGGAGGCGCAGGCGGATGTGGACATTCACGGTGCCGCATTCAGGCACGGGTCGGAAGGGTGGCAGGCGGCCGGGCGGGACGTGCGGATCACGCGGGCGGCGCTGGGCGAGGCGATGAACCCGCCGCAGCTGGTGGTGACGCTGGGCAATACGGTGGAGAATGAGGCGAAACGGGGCCATGTGTTCGCGACGGTGGTGTCGGTGGGGGGCTGGGCCATGGCTTCGGTCGCCGATGTGGAGATGGGGGCGGCTGGGCCAGTGCGCGCCCGCAAGCTGAACCTTTCGCCGTTTCTGAACCGGTCGCACCTGGTTAAGTCGCCGATGGTGCAGTTTGCCGACGGGAGCATGGGCTTGCCGGCCTATTTCGAGATGGGGGCGGCGCATGGGACGTTGGTGCGGTTCGGGCCGGGTGGCCGGGTGCGGGATACGGCGCGGATGACCGGGGCGGGCCAGCCGATCCAGCCGATGATCGTGCCCTTGGGTGAGAACCGCGCGGTGGCGTGGCTGCGAGATTTCGCGCCGTCCGGGAAGCTGCTGGTGAGCCATACCGAGGATGGCGGGCAGACGTGGTCCGAGGTGGTGGCTTCGGACATGCCGAACCCGAGCGCGCCGGTGGCGGCGCTGCCGCTGGGCGGTGGGCGCATCCTGATGGCGGCGAATGACGACCCAGGTGGGGGGGACCGGCTTCGGCTGCTGTTGTCGGAGAATGAAGGGGACAGCTGGCGCGTGCTGCGGGAACTTGAACCGAACGGGGCCGGGGCGCGATATCCGATGTTGCGGCGGCTGAAAGAGGGCGGGATCGCGCTGGTCTACTCCGTTGGCAACAAGACGGGGCTTCGGGCGCATGTGCTGAACGGTGCCTGGGTGGCGCCCCAATGAGCGGGCTGGGTGCGACGGTGGGCGTGGCGGTGGTGCTGGGCTGGGTGGTGTTTGCCCTGAGCGGGCTGGTGCTGTCGTCGTCCCTGGCTGCCGGGCTGGCGCTGGTGGCCGCGGTTCTGGTCGGCGTTTTGTGGCGCGACACGGTGGCGTTGAATGGCGCGGTGGCGGTGTTGGCGCCGTTCGGGGTGATGCTGCCGGCGTTGGCGCTGCGGCATGTGGCGGTTTCCTTGGGTTGGGACGTGCCGGGGTTTTCGGGCGTGGAGATCGCGGTGTTCCTGTGCGCCTACATGGCGTTCCTGGCGTGCGCGTTCGGAGTGATCCCGGTGGATGTGTACCGGTTTGGCTATGCGCCGTGGCCGGTTGCGGGGATGGTGCTGGCGGTGTGCCTGTACGCGCTGGTGACGGGGAACTGGTTTCTGGCGGGGGTGGCGGTGCTGGGGCAGCTGGCCTGGGTGATGGGCTGGGGCAGCAGCAACTGGTTCGACTTGGTGCTGCACGTGCTGCTGGTGCCGGTGGCGGTTGTTGTGCTGGTGCTGCGGGTGGTCTGACGCAGGCGGCGGGCGTGAGGACGCTGCGCAAGCGGGCTTTTGCTGCCGCTGAGAATGGCTTCTTGTTAGCCCGGGGTGACGTATATCGTAGGGTGGGGTTTTACCCACCATCCCCGTCGCGGTGGGGTAAAACCCCACCCTACATGGGCTGTGACACGTCCGCTTCGTCCGCAAATCGTTTTTTTTCAAGGTGTTAAAGGTTGCAGGCGTAGAATGCGAAGGCTGGCTTCATCGAATCGGATCGAAAAGCGCATCGTCCAACGTGCAGTCGCGGATCACGTCGCGGCCGCAGGGGACCGGGGCGAGGTCGCGGGAGAGGCAGATGCGGGCTTCCTGGATGCGGCCCGCGCGGCAGGTGATCGTGATGCCGTCAGGCTCGAGCGTGGGGTTGGCCTTGAGAAAGGCTTCCTCGACCACGGAGGCGGGGAGCTTGACCGGGTCTTTCAGTTTGCGAAAGACCTCGGGGCGGGTGATGCGGCCGTATGCGTCTCGTGACAGGGCGTAGTAGGCGGGGGCGGAGAGGCCGGAGCAGGTGCCGTGTTTCTTCCATTGGTACCACGCCAGCCCGGAGGTGCCCATGATGTCGGCCATCTCGCCGGTCATGGCACGGGAGGGCGGGCGTTCGGCGGATTGGCAGTGTTCGGGCCAGCCTCGGTGGTATTGCGGCCAGAGCCCGTGCAGCACCCAGCCGTGATCGCGCGACGCGTCGCATTGGGGCGAGGCGCGGTCGTCGCCTTCGAGCGCGCACCAGGTGGGCGACCAGCTGAGGCTGAGGACGTAATAGTCGAATTCGCCGGGGCGATCGGTGTCCGCCGCTGCCGTGGTGGCGGAGAAAAGCAGGGCGAAAAGCAGCCGCATGTTCACTCTTTCTTTTTGTGTTCGGGGCTACTATATAGCCGCCAAGTTCCCCGACAACGAGAACCCGTCCCGGCCCCCGGGACCGCCGTTTCAGGCGAGGGGAAAGATATGCGTGAAGGAGCCTTTGAGAGATGTCGAAACCGTTGATGGCCAAGGCCACCGCCGTCTGGCTGGTGGACAACACCACGATCAGCTTCAAGCAGATTGCCGATTTCGTCGGGATGCACGAGCTGGAAATCCAGGGGATCGCCGATGGCGACGTGGCCGCCGGGGTGAAGGGGTTCGACCCCATCGCCAACAACCAGCTGACGCAGGAGGATATCGACAAGGCCGAGAAGGATCCGCTGCACAGGCTGAAGCTGAAATACAATGCCGCCGCCGTGGGCGAGGAAAAGCGCCGCGGGCCGCGCTATACCCCGCTGTCGAAGCGGCAGGACCGGCCGAATGCGATCCTGTGGCTGGTGAAGTTCCACCCCGAACTTGCCGATGCCCAGATCGCCAAGCTGGTCGGCACCACCAAGCCGACGATCCAGACGATTCGCGAGCGCACGCACTGGAACATCTCGAACATGCAGCCGATCGACCCCGTGGCTCTGGGCCTGTGCAAGCAGACCGAGCTGGACGCCGCCGTGCAGAAGGCCGCCGCCAAGAAGGCCAAGGAAGGCCAGGCGATCGACGATGACGAGCGCCGCAAGCTTTTGTCGACCGAGCAGAGCCTGGAGTCGGATGCCGAGCCGCGGATGCCCACGGCCATCGAAGGGCTGGAGACGTTCAGCCTGGGTGGGGAAGAGACCGCCGGCGAGGACGAGACGGAAAAGGAATACGACGCCGACAGTTTCTTCAACCTGCCCGATGATGACGGCGAGGATGACGAGGACGACGAGGACAACCGGGGCTGACGCCTGCCGGACATCGTTGATGACTGCGAACCGCGTCCGGAATCGGGCGCGGTTTTTTCGTGGGCGGCGCGCGTGATCAGGGAGTGGGCGCGGGGCGGGAGGTGGCCAGCAGGCCCGCGCCGACGATGAACGCGATGCCGAGAGACGAAAGCGTGTCGGGGCGTTCGGTGAAGATGAGCCAGCCCCAGAGGGCGGAAAAGCCGACGTAGGTGAAATCGAACGTGCCGATCACCGCGGGCGGTCCGTTCTGGTAGGCATAGGCGGCGCCGATGCTGCCGATCAGGATAGCGGTGGCGAGGATCGCGATGGTGCGCCAGTCGGCGGCGTCGAGCGTTGTCCATGCAGCGGTGAAGGGCGCGGCTGTGCCCGTCGGAGCAGGCAGGAGGGCGAAGGCGAGGCCGCCCGCCAGGATGAAGGCAACGTTCAGAACGGCGGAGAGCATCAGCGGGTGTTCGCCCCGGCAGCGCGTTCCGGTCATCAGCATGGCGACGGCATAGAGCATGGCCGCCAGCAGGGGCAGGAGCGCATGGGTGGACAGGCCCGAGGGCGTGGGCTTGATGATCAGGAGCACGCCGGCAAAGCCGATCGCCACGGCCAGCCAGTGGCGCGGGGCGATGGGGCTGCGGGTGGCCAGCGCGCCGAAGAGCGTGATGAAGAGCGGCGAAGTGTAATAGCCCGCCGCCGCGACGGACAGGGGCACATGCGGCAGGGCGGCATAGTAGGCGACCCACATGGCGACGAGGATCAGGCTGCGCAGGCTGGTCCAGCCGGGGTGGCGCAGCGCGAAGGCGGACCGCGCGACGAGCGCCATGAGGGCCAGCAGTACGGGCAGCACGAGGGCCGAGCGCAGGATGAACATCTGCCAGAGCGAGATCGCGCCGGATGAGAGCTTGATGAGCGCATCGCCGAGCGCCAGGGCCGCCACCGCGAGGGTGATGACGAGGATGGCGCGGGCGGTGTTGTTCGGGGGTGTCATGGTGTGAACGGCGTGGGTCTTCGCCCAGCAAAGGTGGGTTATCACCCACCCTACGTGGGATTGCGGACAGGTCGGGTCAGGAGCGGTTCAGAGTGCCTTTCGCGCGTTGAGGGCCGCGGTAATGGTGCCATCATCGAGATAGTCGAGCTCGCCGCCGACGGGGACGCCCTGCGCCAGCGAGGTGAGGGTGACGCGGTCTTCTAGCTGGTCGGCGATGTAGTGGGCGGTGGTCTGGCCGTCCACGGTGGCGCCGAGTGCGAGGATGACCTCGGAAATGTTCTCCGTTTCGATGCGGTCGACCAGCCTGGGGATGCGGAGCTGCTCGGGGCCGACCTGATCGAGCGCCGAGAGCGTGCCGCCAAGCACGTGGTAGCGGCCCTTGAAGACGGACGCGCGTTCCATCGCCCAGAGGTCGGCGACGTCCTCGACCACGCAGAGCATGCCGTTGGCACGTTTCTCGGACAGGCAGATATCGCAGGTCTCGGTGGTGCCGACATTGCCGCAGACGATGCATTCGCGGGCGGTCAGGGCGACCTGGCCCATCAGGTCCGCAAGCGGCGAGAGCAGCAGTTCGCGTTTGCGGATCATGTGCAGCACAGCGCGCCGGGCCGAGCGGGGGCCGAGGCCCGGCAGCTTGGCCATCATCTCGATCAGGGCATCGATGTCGCGGGTGGAGTTCATGAGGGCGGGAGGCGCCTCAGAACGGCAGCTTCATGCCTTCGGGCAGACCCATGCCCTCGGTCAGCTTGCCCATCTCTTCCTGCGCCTTTTCGTTAGCCTTTGCCTGGGCGTCCTTGATGGCGGCGAGGATCAGGTCCTCGACCACTTCCTTGTCGTCGGAGTTGAAGATCGAGGGGTCGATATCGAGGCTTTTCAACTCGCCCTTGGCGGAGCAGACGGCCTTGACCAGCCCCGCGCCGGATTCGCCGGTGACGGTGATGTTGTGCATCTCTTCCTGCAGGTCGGCCATCTTGGTCTGCATTTCCTGCGCGGCCTTCATCATTTTGCTCATGTCGCCAAGCTGGCCTAGTCCTTTGAACATCTGTCTCTCCCGGGGTTTGAGGGGTGTCGGGACATAGATACGGGCCGTGGGGGGTGTCGGCAAGGGGAGGGTGTGGGTTTGAGGGGCGGCGCGCGTGGGTTATCACCCACCCTACATGGTGTCGGGGCGGGTGCGCGGCGAAGCCGCCCCTCTTTAGTGTTCAGGCCGCGTGCATTTCCGCAATGCACAGCCGATCCCGGATCGCCTGCGGCACCAGCCGTGCGGCGCTGATACGGGGATAGGCCATTTCGTTGATTGTGCGGTCCTCGCCGTAGAGGTCGACATATTCGCGGTAGTTACTAAAACTCTGCCTTCCGACGTAGTCTATGAAGGTCTCGGCAGGGGCGCCATTGGCAAGGATGATGTCGTGGTTCTCGGTCTCGATATGGTAGTAGTTCAGACGGTTCGGCAGCTCGGCGGTCGGCACGAGGGTAATGGTCTCGCCGTTTACCAACGCGCCTGCAGTGATCACCAGCCCGTCAAGGATCATCCCATGATCTGCCGTTACTGTCAGGTCAGAGTATGGGACGCCATGTCCAAAGGCTCCGGCGTGGATGCGGACTGCCGCCATCGCCCGTCCCGCAATGGCCGTCGGGCGCGAGACCACGCCGATCCAGCGGACGGATGTGGCGGTGCCCTTTGCGGTGATCAACATGTCGCCAACCTGAAGGTCTTGAACATGCACTTCGCCGGTTTCCGTCAAGATATTGGTGTCGGGAGCAAAACAGGCGCCGTCAAACGTGGCGCCGTTTGCGGAGAATGTCGCCGGAGGAGACACAGGTTCCTGATCCATGAAAACAACGACGAATTGTGGGTCGCTGGCGAAGGTAAACGCCGGCCAATCCACACCGTCGATGGCAAACGTGCCAGCGTAAGTATAGTTGGCACCCAAAGTGGTGACCGTATCACCAGTTTCAAAAGACGTGTCGGCCTCGCCGTCGTCGAGCGTTTCGGTGAAAGGTCCTTGTGGTGGTCCAAGGTACGCGTTGTTCTGATACGCGACCGTGTATGTGTACGCAAAGGTTCCCATGATGTCCTGCCCCTCATTTATGCAATCGATTAGGACCAGAGCCTATTTCGGACGCGCGCGCAACGGTTCTGTCAGGTCAGTCGTGCGCGCGCAGGAATGACAAAGGGCGTCGCTTTTGACTTGGCTTAGGCCTGCAGCACTGCATCAAGACCTTGCACCTGTCCACAGAGACCGAGCCGGGCCTTGATCGCCTGCGGCACCAGGCGCGCGGCGCTGATGCGGGGCAGGGGCATCTCGACGATGGTGCGGTCGTCGCCGTAGAGGTCGACATACTCGGCGTAGTTGTCGAAGGCCTGCCGCCCGGCATAGTCGATGAACGTCTCGGCGGGCGTGCCTTCGGCGAGGATCATGTCGTGGTTTTCGGTCTCGACGTGGTAGACGGTAAAGCTGTCGCCGAACTCTTCCAGCGGTACCCAGTCGATGGACGTGCCGTTCACCAAAGCCCCTGCATTGATCAGCAAACCGTCGATCAAAAGCGCATGGTCGGCGGTCAAGGTAAGGTCGCGCGACGGCAGGCCATCTCCCAACGCACCTTCTCGCACACGTACTGGCATCAAACGCTCCGGTGCGCCAAACAGTGTAGAGACTTTCTGCTGGCCAACCCATTTCACCACGGTCGTTGCTCCACCCGAGGTCAAGACGGCGTCGCCAACTGTCAAATCTTCAACCGGTTTCGACCCATCCGGCGTCGCGATTGCCGTTCCTGTCAAAAAACAGATCAACAGGGTCTCTGCAGTGAACGCATTCACGTCGACAAAATCACCGGTTGAAAGCCCGCCCGCCCCAGGCGTCGGAAGGTAAACAACATAAAGGTCCGGATCAGAAGTGTTTTGGTTGACGGGAAGTTTGGTCCCGGCCAGTTCGAACGTTCCAACGTAGTCGAAAATGTTTTCGATCCAATCTTCGCCGATGTCCGCAATACCGTTCTCGGTCGACGCGGGCTCGGTTAATGTTCCTGAAGCGGTCGGGTGTACATTCAACACCTCGCCAGTTAAACTATTATAAATAAATAATGATTGGACTGTGTAGACGGCCAAAGGTCCTAGCTCCTAAGCTTTATTTTTCAATCTCGACGCAATTTATCTGGCGACCTGTCCCAGTCAATGAAATTCACCGGACTGCCGCTTGAAGTCTGCACCGGTCATGCTCACCGAAGGGTCGGGACGAGCGCAGATGAACCCAGAAGAGCCGGTCCTCGTGACTGGTGCCCAGCCTGCTTTGTTCAAGCGACCTTCGTGACCGCAGCTGAAAGCCTCATCTTGATGTTGCCTGGCACCAGGCGCGCGGCGCTGATGCGGGGCAGGGGCATCTCGACGATGGTGCGGTCGTCGCCGTAGAGGTCGACATACTCGGCGTAGTTGTCGAAGGCCTGCCGCCCGACATAGTCGATGAACGTCTCGGCGGGCGTGCCTTCGGCGAGGATCATGTCGTGGTTTTCGGTCTCAACGTGGTAGACGGTAAAGCTGTCGCCGAACTCTTCCAGCGGTACCCAGTCGATGGACGTGCCGTTCACCAAAGCCCCTGCATTGATCAGCAAACCGTCGATCAAAAGACCATGGTCGGCGGTCAAGGTAAGGTCGCGCGACGGCAGGCCATCTCCCAACGCACCTTCTCGCACACGTACTGGCATCAAACGCTCCGGTGCGCCAAACAGCGTAGAGACTTTCTGCTGGCCAACCCATTTCACCACGGTCGTTGCTCCACCCGAGGTCAAGACGGCGTCGCCAACTGTCAAATCTTCAACCGGTTTCGACCCATCCGGCGTCGCGATTGCCGTTCCTGTCAAAAAACAGATCAGCAGGGTCTCTGCGGTGAACGCATTTACGTCGACAAAATCACCGGTTGAAAGCCCGCCCGCCCCAGGCGTCGGAAGGTAAACAACATAAATGTCCGGACCAGCAGTGCTTTGGTTGACGGGAAGTTTGGTCCCGGCCAGTTCGAACGTTCCAACGTAGTCGAAACCGTTATCGGTCCAATCTTCGCCGATGTCCGCAATACCGTTCTCGGTCGACGCGGGCTCGGTTAATGTTCCTGGGGTGGTCGGGCGTACATTCAACACCTCGCCAGTTAAATTATTATAAACAAATCCTGATTGGAATGTGTAGACGGCCAAAGGTCTAGCTCCTAAGTTTTATTTTTCAATGTTCAAGCGACCTTCGTGACCGCAGCTGAAAGCCTCATCTTGATGTTGCCTGGCACCAGGCGCGCGGCGCTGATGCGGGGCAGGGGCATCTCGTCGATGGTGCGGTCGTCGCCGTAGAGGTCGACATACTCGGCGTAGTTGTCGAAGGCCTGCCGCCCGACATAGTCGATGAACGTCTCGGCGGCGGCGCCATTGGCGAGGATCACGTCGTGGTTCTCGGTCTCCACGTGGTAGTAGGTGACGCTGTCGGGTAGATCCTTCATCGGGACCCAGTCGATGGTGGTGCCATTCACCAGTGCCGAGGCATTGATCACCACGCCATCAAGGATCATTCCGTGGTCGCCGGTGACCGTCAGGTCGGTGTGCGGGATGCCATCGCCGAAGGCATTGGCCCTTATGCGCACCGGCTGAACGCTTGTACCGGCAAAGAGCCGGCGAACCGTCTGACGCCCAATCCATTTCACAGCCACGATGTCGCCCTTGGCCGTGCGCAGATTGGCACCAGCCTGCAGATTTTCGACATAAGTTTCACCATCGGGCGTACTGATCAAACTGCCGGGCGCAAAGCAGTATGTGTAAGGTGTCGTATCATCGAAGGTCAGGGTGGAACCTTGCAAACTGCCGTCATTCGACAGTTGGTAGACGGGATACGGAGGGCCGACAACGCGCTGGACAATGGGATCGCCACTGGGCTGCGCTGTTCCGATGATTTCAACGTCTTGTCCGGACTCGGACCAAGACAGATCGCCGTCGACCGGGGTCTGGTTGTCGTCTGCGCCGTCACGGTTGTCCGTGATCGTGTTGCTGACTGGTTGCGCTCCGGGATAGACGGTGCCGGTCGTCGGCGCCGTTTCGCCAAGGTAGTAAAAGAACGAATAGGTGGCTGTCGCGGGCACGGGGTACTCCGTTGTCACTAATTACAGGTCATCGGGTCTGTTTCTGCGTCGGGCGGGACACATGTTGCCGGCTGATCAGAGCCAAACCCCTCGTTTAAATATATCGCGCATGTGACCGGGCTTTCGTCAATGCCAGAAACCTTCGATACACATGACTTTTGCATGTTTTCGCAGACCATTCCGCGACACGTGCCGGCTTCATCGTCAAGCGGCCTGCCTCGCTCTGCCATCCAGCCGCATCCGGATGCTTTGCGGCACCAGGCGCGCGGCGCTGATGCGGGGCAGGGGCATCTCGACGATGGTGCGGTCATCGCCGAAGAGGTCGACATACTCGGCGTAATTGTCGAAGGCCTGCCGCCCGACATAGTCGATGAACGTCTCGGCGGCGGCGCCATTGGCGAGGATCACGTCGTGGTTCTCGGTCTCCACGTGGTAGACGATGAAACTGTCGGGCAACTCGGACAGGGGTACCCAGTCAATCGTCGCGCCGTTCACCAGTGCACCAGCGTTGATCACGCATCCGTCAAGGATCATGCCATGCTCGGCGGTCGTGGTCAGGTCCGTATGGGGCAGGCCATCGCCCAAGGCACCGGCGCGGATGCGGACGGGTTGCATGTGATGGCCGTGGCTAAGCCGGTGCAAGGTCTGACGCCCGATCCATTTGACGCGCACCGTATCGCCGCTGGCGGTCAGAATTGGGTCACCGTTGCGAAGGTCTTCGACGGCTGTGCTGCCAACCGGCGTCGTGATCAACGTGCCTGCGGCAAAGCAGGTGGCCAAGGGCGTGGTGACAAGCGTCGGAGGGGGGTCGGAGGCATAGTTCGTGGGATACCCGGACGACGTTGTCGCGGCAGTGGGGGACACGATGGTATGTCCACCAGCGCCAAAATTGGGATTATCAAAAACCAGGAACAAATCACCGCCTTCGAAATAATGGCCGGCAAAAGTTACATTCGGGGCGCCGTCAATGAGGGGATCGCCCAAGTTCCAAAACCCGTCGTCGGTTGCCGAGCTGCCGTAAACCGTAGGGTTGTCGGTTACTACGACCCGCCCTCCGTCCCCGTGGTAGGAAATCAAGCTTTCGATGTAATAGTCACGTGCCAAAACAAATTCCCCTCATTAAAGTACAGTTCGATTGTTAAAGGCGCGCTTTGTTATTTCCAATACTATTTTGAATTTTTTCAATCATTTGGATAAAGGGGGTGTCCGGTCGGGCACCTAGCATGGAGCGGGGCACAGATTTGCGACGGCCGGTACGCGGCACATCTCGCGTGACGCACAGGCCCTAGGAGGCCTGCGCGATGGGAAATGTCTGGGCATGGATGTTCAAACGGTCCCGTATGCTTTGCGGCACCAGGCGCGCGGCGCTGATGCGGGGCAGGGGCATCTCGACGATGGTGCGGTCATCGCCAAAGAGGTCGACATACTCGGCGTAGTTGTCGAACTTCTGACGGCTGACATAATCGATGAACGTCTCAGCCGCTGCACCATTGGCGACGATCACGTCATGCTCTTCCGTTTCGATATGGTAGTAGGTGACGCGGTCCGGCAGGTCCGTCATCGGAACCCAGTCGATGGTGGTGCCGTTCACCAGCGCCGAAGCATTGATCACCAAGCCATCAAGGATCATGCCGTGGTCGCCCGTGACGGTCAGGTCGTTGTGCGGCAGCCCGTCGCCCAAAGCGCCCGCTTTGATGCGCACAGGTGCGGCGGCCGCACCAGAGAAGAACGGCAAACGGGTCTGTCGTCCGATCCATTTGACCGGCACCGCGCGGCCCTTTGCCGTGGTCACAAGGTCGCCGGCGCACAGCGCTTCTACCGCGGTTTCTCCGTCAGGGGTGGCGATCAGCGTGCCCGCGGCAAAGCAGGTGGCAAAATCGTCCGTGGAGCGCGAGTCGTAGACGATCGGTTGCGGGAAATTGAAGTCCGACACAGAGAGATAGTCCGGAACAACGATCAGCACCTGAATGATGTTCGGATCCACAAAGCTGGCCGCACCTTGAACCAGGGCCAGTTCCATCGTGCCGCCTCCGACCATGTCCACGTTCAGGGTGCCCAGATATGGCAGTTGCTCGCCCGAGACCGTGGCGACGATTTCGTTCTCCGAAAAGAACATGTCGCCCGCACCATTCCCGTCGTCGAAGGTGAAGTTTTGCACCGTGGTCCCCTCGAAGAACGTGTCGGTGTTCGTGGTGTTCACCTGGTAGGACGCGAAGCCTGAAATCTCATAAGTTGCCATGTGGCGCCTTTTTTTTGCCTGGGGTCATCGAAACATTTTCGCGCAGACCGGTTGAAATGGAATGCTTGCAAAGCTGATCGGCCAATGTCGACCGGCAAAACAAAAATACTTCGGAGAGGTGTGACTTCTGCAACTGACGATGCTGGGTCATGGGCAAAGCCTGGTGGTCCGTTAGCCCCGAAAAGACGCGTTCCAGTGGGGCGTCCCAACGGTGTCCCGCCAAGCCTGGAGCGGTGGCGGGACCCCTTGGCGCAGAGGCGGCCGTCGCATGATCGTCTAGGCATACAAAAAGGCCCCCGGATCAAGCTTCGGGGGCCTTTCTGCGATGTGGTTAGATGCGGACCGGAGGGGGCGTTACTCTGCCGCCATCGGCGCCTGTGCCAGGTTGCGCAGCACATAGTGCAGCACGCCGCCGTGTTCGACGTATTCGATCTCGATCGCCGTATCGATCCGGCACTTGAGAGTGATCTCTTTCGTCGTGCCATCCTTGTAGGTGATCGTGCAGGGCACCTCGGCCTGCGGCTTGATGTCGTCGAGGCCGTGGATCGAGACCTCTTCCTCGCCGGTCAGCTCCAGCGTCTTGCGGGTGTCGCCGCCGGTGAACTCGAACGGGATGACGCCCATCCCGACGAGGTTCGAACGGTGGATACGCTCGAAGTTCTCGGCGATGACGGCCTTGACGCCCAGAAGTGCGGTGCCCTTGGCGGCCCAGTCGCGCGAGGAGCCCGCGCCGTATTGTTCGCCGCCGAAGATCACCAGCGGCGTGCCTTGCTCCTGGTAGGCCATTGCGGCGTCGAAGATCGAGGTCTGTTCGCCGTCGGGGCCCTTGGTGTAGCCGCCTTCGACGCCGTCCAGCATCTCGTTCTTGATACGGATGTTGGCGAAGGTGCCGCGCATCATCACCTCGTGGTTGCCGCGACGCGAGCCGTAGGAGTTGAACTCGCGCACCGGAACCTGCCGTTCGCGCAGGTACTCGCCGGCCGGGGTGGTTTCCTTGAAGGACCCAGCGGGCGAGATGTGGTCGGTCGTGACCATGTCGCCCAGAAGCGCCAGAACGCGGGCGCCCTCGATATTGGAAATCGTGCCCGGGTCCTTGCTCATGCCCTGGAAGTAGGGCGGGTTCTGGACGTAGGTCGATTGCGGCGGCCAGTCGTATGTTTCGGCGTCTGAGGTCTCGACCTGCTGCCATTTCTCGTCGCCCTTGAAGACGTCGGCATACTTGGACTGGAACGCCTCGCGCGTGACGGTCTTTTCGACCAGCTCGGCGATTTCGCTTTGCGACGGCCAGATGTCCTTGAGGTAGACGTCGTTGCCGTTCTTGTCCTGGCCCAGCGGGTCGTTGGCGATGTCGACATTCATGTCGCCCACCAGCGCATAGGCCACGACCAGCGGCGGCGAGGCGAGGTAGTTGGCGCGCACGTCGGGCGAGATGCGGCCCTCGAAGTTGCGGTTGCCCGACAGCACCGAGACGCCGATCAGGTCGCTGTCGTTGATGCATTTCGAGATCGGTTCGGCCAGAGGGCCGGAGTTGCCGATGCAGGTGGTGCAGCCGTAGCCAACGAGGTTGAAGCCGATGGCGTCGAGATCATCCTGAAGCTCGGCGGCTTCCAGATAGTGCGACACCACCTGAGAGCCCGGCGCGAGCGAGGTCTTGACCCAGGGCTTGCGCGTCAGGCCAAGCTCGTGCGCCTTGCGGGCCACGAGGCCGGCGCCGATCATCACGTAGGGGTTGGAGGTGTTGGTACAGGACGTGATCGAGGCGATCACCACCGAGCCGTCGTGCAGCTGGTGCTTGTGGCCCGCCTCGTCGGTGTACCAGCCTTTCTTGTGGTGGCCTTCGTTTCCGGGGATATCGCGCGGCTCGGGTGCGCCGCCTTCACCTTCCCAGCGGGCCTCGGTGTCGGCACTGGCATCCTTGCCTTCGCGGATGCCCTTGACGTAGGCGTGAAAGGCGGTCGCGGCCTTGTCGAGCGCGATGTAGTCCTGCGGGCGCTTGGGGCCGGAGATGGCGGGCACGATCGTGCCCATGTCGAGATGCAGCGTGTCGGTGTAGACCGGGTTGTAATCCGATCCGCGCCAGAAGCCGTTTTCCTTGGCGTAGGTTTCGACCAGCGCGATGCGGTCCTCGTCGCGGCCCGTCTGGCGCAGGTAGCGCAGGGTCTCGTCGTCGATCGGGAAGAAGCCGCAGGTGGCGCCGTATTCGGGGGCCATGTTGGCGATGGTGGCGCGGTCGGCCAGCGGCAGGGTGTCGAGCCCGTCGCCGTAGAACTCGACGAACTTGCCGACGACGCCTTTCTCGCGCAGCATTTCCACGACCTTCAGCACGAGGTCGGTGCCGGTGGTGCCTTCGACCATCTTGCCGGAAAGCTCGAACCCGACGACTTCGGGGATGAGCATCGAGATGGGCTGGCCCAGCATGGCCGCCTCGGCCTCGATCCCGCCGACGCCCCAACCGAGAACGGATGCGCCGTTGACCATGGTAGTGTGACTGTCGGTGCCCACGAGGGTGTCGGGATAGGCGACGGTTTCGCCGTTCTGGTCCTGGTCGGTCCAGACCGTCTGGGCGAGGTATTCGAGGTTCACCTGGTGACAGATGCCGGTGCCCGGCGGCACCACGCGGAAGTTGTTGAACGCCCCCTGGCCCCATTTCAGGAACTGGTAGCGTTCCATGTTCCGCTCGTATTCACGGTCAACGTTCATCTGGAAGGCGCGGGGGTTGCCGAATTCGTCGATCATGACCGAGTGGTCGATCACCAGGTCGACGGGGTTGAGCGGGTTGATCTTTTGCGCGTCGCCGCCCAGTTCCTTGATCCCGTCACGCATTGCCGCGAGGTCCACCACGGCGGGCACGCCGGTAAAGTCCTGCATCAGCACGCGGGCGGGGCGGTAGGCGAGTTCCTTGGTGCCCTTGCCGCCGTCCTTGGCCCAGTCGGAGAAGGCCTTGATGTCATCGGTGGTGACGGTTTTGCCGTCCTCGAAGCGCAGCATGTTTTCCAGCACCACCTTTAGCGCGGCGGGCAGCTTGGAGAAATCGCCCAGGCCCGCCTCTTCGGCGGCGGCGATGGAATAGTAGGCGACGGAGGTGTCACCGACCTTCAGCGTCTTGCGGGTCTTGGAGGAGTCGTGGCCGACTGTAATGGGCATTGGTGGATATCCTTTCACGTATGAAGGCAGGATTGTCTGGCTTGCTTCTGACCCAAACCTGAGAGTCGTTCAAGAGGGGTTTGGCGTTTATTGTATACTATTGCACACAATTTGTGAATGTTACAGTTTTCACGCGACTCTCTCGAAACCTTGATTGGCAGTTTCATGCCGTGATGAATACTCAGAAGCGACGTCACGAACAAACAGGTAGAGCGCCAGGCATGAAAATCAGC
The DNA here is from genome assembly GCF_002917925.1 of Roseovarius confluentis. GTDB lineage: Bacteria > Pseudomonadota > Alphaproteobacteria > Rhodobacterales > Rhodobacteraceae > Roseovarius > Roseovarius confluentis. Next base: position 112,330 of record NZ_PPFE01000004.1, read on the forward strand.
AGACTGATCACGGGGCTTGCGGCCGTAGTGCTGTTTTTCGCGGCACCGGCGCTGGCGATGGCGCAGGCGGCGGACCGCCCCGTGGTGGTGGAGCTGTTCACCAGCCAGGGCTGTTCCTCGTGCCCGGCGGCGGACAAGTTCTTTCACAAGCTGGCGGGGCATGAGGGCGTGATCGCGCTGTCGCTGCACGTGGATTACTGGGATTACATCGGCTGGAAGGACAGTTTCGCGAACCCGGCGTACACCAAGCGCCAGCGGGCCTATGCCAAGGCGGCGGATCGGCGGGTGGTTTATACCCCGCAGATGGTGGTCAACGGGGCCGATGACGTGGTGGGCAATCGGGCGATGGACGTGGTGGACGTGATCGACCGGCACCGGCGGCTGCCGCGCACGGTGGACCTGGACCTGATGCGGCAGGGCGAGACGGTCGTGGTGCAGGCGGAACGCCTGGTGGAGCTTGATGGACCGCTTACGGTGCAACTGGTGCGCTACAGGCCCGAAAGCACTGTGCATATCAAGCGCGGCGAGAACGCGGGCCGGACGATCAGCTATGCCAACGTGGTGACCGAGATGCGGAGCCTGGGCGATTGGGACGGGGCCGCGCCGTTGCGCGTCGAGGCAGAGGCCGGGGGCGATGCGCCGGTGGCGGTGCTGTTGCAGAACAAGGGCGGCGCCGGGTTGATCGAGGCGGCGGCGGTTCTGGAATAGATTTGACCGTTGGGGTGTGGTGGGTTTTCACCCACACTACGCGGGAAGCGTCGACCGAGGCACGCGTGGGTTTCACCCACCCTACATTTGCGAATTGATATCGCGCGGCTGTCAGCCGATTTCCTGTACCAGCGCGGGCAACTCTCCCAGGTTTTTCACCTTTCGGAACCGCGTGGCATCTTCGGGCGCGTCGTCCACCTCGTAGCCCCAGGTCAGGTCGTGGGGGACGTGCACGCCCCAGCCGCCCGCCGCGATCACCGGGTTCACGTCCGAACGCAGGGAATTGCCGGCCATCAGCGCACGGGCCGCGCCGTCGCCGTGGCGGTCGAAGATGCGGGTGTAAACCTGAGGTGTCTTGTCCGACACGATCTCGACCGCGTCGAAAAGGTCGCCCAGGCCGGACTGGGCCAGCTTGCGCTCCTGGTCGAGAAGATCGCCCTTTGTAACAAGAAGCACGCGGTGGGTGCCGGCCACCGCCTCGACGGCGTCTCGGGCGTGGGGCAAAAGCTCGATGGGGTGTTCCAGCATCTCGCGGCCCGCAGCGATCAGTTCGGAGATGACCGAAGCGGGCACGCGGCCGTCGGTAACGTCGATGGCGGTTTCGATCATCGACAGGGTAAAGCCCTTGATCCCGAATCCGTAATGCCCGAGATTGCGTTTTTCGGCGGCCAGCAGGTGCTCTGCCAGGTGGTGTCCGTCGACGTAATCGCGCAGGAGATCGGCGAATCTGTCCTGGGTCAGCTTGAAGAAGCGTTCGTTGTGCCAGAGCGTGTCATCGGCATCGAATGCGATTGTCGTGAGAATTTGCGACATTGCGACCCTTGTCCAGGATGCGCCCCCTTTTCAGACGCACTCGGGAAGTTATATAACCCGCTCACGAAACGCCATACGCGCAACGGGGATTGATGCAGCATCAGGTGATCATGTCGGGCAAGGACGATGACGGCGACGGCGATGCCGCCGTGGTGGTCGATACCAAGCCCAAGACCAAGCGGCCACCGCTTTACAAGGTGTTGCTGCTGAACGACGATTATACCCCGATGGAATTCGTCGTGGCAGTGCTGGAACGGTTCTTCGGCATGAACCATGCGCAGGCGTTCGAGATCATGCTGACCGTGCACAAGAAAGGTGTCGCGGTGGTCGGCGTCTTCAGCCACGAGATCGCGGAGACCAAGGTGGGGCAGGTGATGGATTTCGCCCGGCGCCACCAGCATCCGCTGCAATGCACCATGGAAAAGGAATAAGGTGAGCACGGCATCGCGCCTGTCGCTGGCCGTGGAGGATGGCACCATCGCGTGGCCCGAGGTCGCGCGGGTGGCTGTATTTGCGCCGCGCACGGGGGCGGACCTGTCGTCGTTGCCCAAGGACCGCACGCAGATCATCACCCGATTCCGACCCGATTGGGAGGCGTTCCAGGCCGCCGGATGGGACTGTGTGCTGGAGGCCGAGGGGCGGTACGGTGCGGCGGTGGTCTTTGCCACGCGCGCGAAGGCGTTGTGCCAGGGGTTGATCGCGGAGGCCGCCAGCGTCAGCGACGGGATCGTCGTGGTCGACGGGGCAAAGACGGACGGGATCGAATCGATCCTGAAAGCCTGCCGCGGCCGGGCCGAGGTGTCGGCGCCGCTGTCGAAGGCGCATGGCAAGCTGTTCACCATCGACGCCGGGTCTGACTTTTCCGACTGGGCGCTGGCCGAGCACATGACGGTGGAGGAGGATGGCAAAACCTTCGTCACCGCGCCGGGGGTTTTCTCGGCGGACGGGGTAGACCCGGCCTCGCGCCTTTTGGCCGACGCCCTGCCAGAGAAGCTGGGCGCGCAGGTCGTCGATCTCGGCGCGGGCTGGGGGTACCTGGCGCATCACGTACTGCGCCGCGAGAGCGTGCAGGCGCTGCACCTTGTCGAGGCGGATCATGTCGCGCTGGACTGTGCGCGCCAGAACGTTAGCGACGCTCGCGCCGCGTTCCACTGGGCCGATGCGCTGACCTGGGCCGCGCCGGGGCCGGTGGATGCGGTGGTAATGAACCCGCCGTTTCATATCGGACGGTCGAGCGACCCGGGTCTTGGGCGCGCCTTCATTCGGTCCGCGGCGCGGATGCTGTCGCCGCGTGGGCAGCTTTTCATGGTCGCCAACCGGCATCTGCCCTATGACGGCGATCTTTCGGCGGCGTTCGGTGAGGTGCGCGAGATCGGCGGCGACAACCGGTTCAAGATCGTGCAGGCGGCAAGACCGGCTCGCACCCGCGGCTGAGTTGCGCTAGACAGGTCCGACGGGCCATCAGGGAGAGATCGAGCCATGTCCTTTTCGATACAGGGAAAGACGGTCATCGTGACCGGCGCGGCGAGCGGCGTGGGCCTCGCCATCGGGCGGCATTTCGTCGACAAGGGGGCGAACGTGATGTTCGCCGACATGAACGAGAAGCTTCTGAAGCACGAGCTGGGCGAGAACGAGGATGGCGCGAACAAGCGCTGGTTCGCGGGGGATCTGCGGGAAAAGCTGACGCAGGCGAACCTGTTGTCGGCGACGATCGACGCCTTTGACGATGTGGACGTTCTGGTGAACGCGTGGCGGCAATTGCTGCCGTCGGACCCGCTGAACCCCGATGACGACGCGGTGGAGCAATTGCTGAACCAGAACCTGATGACGGCGCTGCGGCTGAGCCAGCTGGTGGCGAAACGGATGATCAAGCAGGCGGAAGGGCAAGAGGAAGGCCCGGTGGGCTCTATCGTGAACCTGTCGTCCATTGCCGGGCGGCGGACGCATCCCGACCTGCTGGGCTATTCCATCGCGTCGGCGGCAGTGGACCAGATGACCCGCAGCCTGGCCGTGGCGCTGGCGCCGCACCGGATCCGGGTGAACGCGGTTGCTTTCGGCTCGGTCATGAGCGCGTCGTTGAAGGACACGTTGCGCGACAACAAGGACTTTCGCGAAGATATCGAGGCGCATACGCCACTGGGGCGGATCGCGGCGCCGAACGAGATGGCGGAGGCGGTGCAGTACCTGGCCTGCGACGGATCGAGCTTCATGACCGGGCAGATCATGACGGTGGATGGCGGCCGGTCGCTGCTTGACCCGGTGTCGGCCCCGGCTCACTAATGCGCTCGTCCGCCCGGATGGGCGGGCCCGCTGAAGGAAGTACGATGACAGACATGAACGAACAGAAAAGCCGCGCAGCAACGTGGTTTCACCAGCTGCGCGACGAGATCGTCGCGGCCTTCGAGGCGCTGGAGGACAGCCAAGTAAACGGCCCGCTGTCGGACGCGGAACCGGGGCGGTTCGAGGTCAAGCCGACCAAACGCACCAGCGACGACGGTTCGGACGCGGGCGGCGGGCTGATGAGCGTGATGCGCGGCGGGCGCGTGTTCGAGAAGGTGGGCGTGAACGTCTCGGAAGTGTTCGGCCAGCTGGGAGAGCAGGCGCAGAAGGCGATGGCGGCGCGGGGCGTGCCGGGGATGCAAGACGACCCCAGCTTCTGGGCGAGCGGAATCAGCCTGGTGGCGCATATGCAGAACCCGCATGTGCCGGCGGTGCACATGAACACGCGGATGTTCTGGACGCCCCATGCGTGGTGGTTCGGGGGCGGATCGGACCTGAATCCTTGCATCGAGTATGACGACGACACCACGCATTTCCACGACCAGCAGAAGGCGCATCTGGATCCCCACGGGGAAGATATCTACCCGGCGCTGAAGGCCTGGGCGGACGAGTATTTCTATATCCCGCACCGCCACCGGGCGCGGGGCGTGGGCGGTATTTTCATGGATGACCGCAACACCGGCGACTGGGAGGCGGATTTCGCCCTGACACAGGATATCGGCCGGGCCTTCCTGAAAGCCTACGTGCCGCTGGTGGAAAAGCGCCGCGCACAGGACTGGAGCGACGCCGACAAGGAGGCGCAGCTGGTGCATCGCGGGCTTTATGCCGAATACAACCTTGTCTACGACCGGGGCACCAAGTTCGGGCTGGCCACGGGGCATGATGCCGATGCGGTGCTGATGAGCCTGCCGCCGCTCGCGAAGTGGACCTGAGCGCGAAAAGAGTTTCATGCCTCCGGCGGGAGTATTTCGGGAACAGTGAAACTGTGATCGGCTTCACTGTTCGGTCAATACTCCGGGGTGCTCGAGGGGCTGGCCCCTCGACGAATAATAGAGCGCGGCGCAGCCGCACCTTTGGATCAGGCTTTCTCTTCCAGTTCGCGCAGGTAGTCGGCGCCGCGCTCGGCCATAGGGCCGGTGCCATCTTTCCAGCGCCGGTGAATCCAGAACCATTGTTCCATGTTGTCGCGCACGGCCGCTTCCAGCCGGGTATTGAATTCGCGCGTCATTGTAACCGGGTCGGAATGGGCGATGGGCGTCTCTGTGTGGATGGTGAAGTGGAGGCCGTCAGGATCGCGCAGCCCCCAGACCGGGACCAGCAGGGCGTCGAATTTCAGCGCCATTTCGGCGGTGGCGAGGGACGTCAGTGCGGGCTTGCCGAAGAAGTCGAGCGGCACGCCGTCATGGGCGTTGAGGTCGTTCAGGATCGCCAGCACGCCGCCCGAGCGCAGGTGCTTGACCATTTGCATCATGCCTTTGCGCCCCTGTTCGAACATCGGTTCACTGAGCGCGGCCATGGCGCGGACGTAATGCGTATTGAAGGGCCGGTTGGCCATGGGGCGGTAGAACACGCCCATGTTGAAACCCTGTTCCATCATCGCCATGCGCGCGGCATTGAAGCTGCCGAAATGGCCGGTGACGAAGATGACCGGGCGGCCGGCGTCGCGGGCGGCACGGATATCGGGCAGGCCGGGGCCGACGACGGGCGACTTGCGGGCGTGGTCGGGGAACTCGGGCGAGTAGAGCTCCATCATGTTGCGCCCGGCGTTGTCGGGCACGCGGCGGGCCAGTGTCTCGATTTCGGATCGCGACAGGTCGGGGCGAACGAGGGCGAGGTTTTCGCGCACGCGATTGCGATAGCCCGCGAGCGGCGCCAGGATGCGCGTGGTCAGCCACGCCGCGAAGGGCACACGCCAGCGGTAGGGCAGAAGGCCGGCCATGCGGATGGGGGCCACGAGGACCGCGCCGGTCAGGCGTTCGCCGAGGGGGATTTTTTCGGGCTCGCTGCTCATGGGCAGGGGATACGCCGGGGGCGGGGCTGCCTCAAGTGTTTTCGGGCACGAGGGCCAGGCCGGTGCCGATCATGGAGTCGCGGGTGACCAGTCTGGCCAGCGCGGCGGCGTCCATGCCATCAGTGCCTTCGGGCCGGGCGGGCAGCACGATGTAGCGCATGTCGGCGGTGCTGTCGTGGACGCGGATTTGCGTCGTCTGGGGCAGCTCCACGCCGAATTCGCGCAGCACCGCGCGGGGTTCGCGGACCGCGCGGGAGCGGTAGGCGCGGGTCTTGTACCAGTCGGGCGGCAGGCCCAGCAGGTTGCGCGGGTAGCACGAACAGAGCGTGCAGACGATCATGTTGTGGGTGTCGGCAGTGTTCTCGACCGCCACGAGGTGCAGCGGCCCGATGTCGAAGCCCATTTCGCGCGTGGCATCGCCGGCATTGTCCATGAGCCGCGCCTTGAACTCCGGATCGGTCCAGGCGCGGGCCACCACGGCGGCACCGTTGGCCGGGGAGCGGGCATCCATGGCGTCGATCTGGGTGGCGATCTCTGCCGGTGTGAGGTGGCCCTTTTCGATCAGGAGTTCGCGTACGGCGATTTCCATGCGCTGGAAATAGGTGAGGGGGGCGTCGTTGTCCTGCCGGTAGGGGTGGCCGGAAGGCGAGAGATGATCATGGTCGTGGTGGTCGTGCGGCATGTCAGGCCTCTTCCAGCCAATGGTCGTAGATTTCGGCATCCAAGGTATCGGTGGGGTTTTCCGCGGCGTCGCCCCAGAGTTCGGCCATGGAAAAGCGGACGCGGTAGAGGGTCTTTTCGGCTGCGGGCAGGCCGTAGGCGAGTTGCTCTGGGTTCTTGAAGCGCCCGAGGATGCGCTCGATCTCTCCGGTCTTGCCGCGCAGGTAAAAGGGCGCGCGGATGTGGCCCGGCGGGGTCATCGTCTTCACGCGGACCTTGGTGCCTGCGGACGTCATTCCTGCGCCTCGCCATAGGTTGGGCCGCGTTTGGCGATTTCTTCCATGCGCTGGCCCAGTTCCTCGAGGCTGTAGACGCCCGCCTCGACCAGGTTCTGGTTCGTGGCGGCTATCCAGCGGTCGTAATAGGAGTATTTCTCGAACGCGTCCTCGCCCATGTCCTCGAGCGCGCGCCTGAGGCCGTCGACGGTGAAGAGACCCTTGGCGCCGCAGAGCACCATGAGGGCGTCGACGCGTTTTTCCCAAAGGGCGAAGTCGTGGCTTTCCATCGGGATGGGGCCGGCGGAGTGTCCGCCCATGTCGTGCCAGCGGCGTTCAGGAGTATCGGTCATGGTCGCAGGTTAGGACGGCGGGGCGGGGCCTGTCCATGGGTTTGCGCGAGCGCGTGGGTTTTCACCCACCCTACGCGATGTAGCCTTCGCCATTGCACAGCCCGCAGCGGGTGGTCTTGCGTCCGAAGCAGCCGTCGCAGCGATCATGAATGGGTTTCCCGACGCGGTCGAGCCGCCGATGCGTGGTGCCGTGGCCAAAGCAGACCTGACAGGGCGCCTGTCCCGATCCGGTGCAGCGGTGGCAGCGGCGCATCTGCGGGTGCTCTTGGTAGAGTCTGTTGAATCCGACTTTCATGACAAGGTCCTTTTCCCCGCCATACCCCGTGAATCGGGCATTTTGAGGGCCGGATCGCGGCCAGCTCGGTGTCAGCCCTTCGCGTCCTCGTCGCGTGGTTTGCCGGTGTAGAGCAACAAGCCCACGCCGATGGCCATGACGATGGCGACGAAGAGTGCCGGGGATCCGATGCAGCCTTCCTGCGCTGCGGCGATGCGCTGGCCGCCTGTGGGGTCGTAGATCGTGAAGGCCGAGACGAGGAGGCTCCAGCCGACAAAGACCGCCAGCGCGCCCCATGCGCTGCGAAAGCGCAGAACGAGGGCGGAGGCAAGGAGCAGGGCCAGCGCGGCGGGTGAGCCGAAGAGCAGGATCGCCTCTTCCCATGCCGGGACGGGCGCGCCGTCCCAGTCGGGGCGGACCTTGGCGCAGACCTCCTGCGCGCGGGCGGTGGCGGGCAGGATCAGGGGCGCGGAGAGGATCAATCCTCTTCGAAGGGGTCCCATTCGTCGTCCACTTCGGGTAGCGCGTCGGCCTGCGCCTCGGCGGCGATGTCCTCGGGCGTGCGGATATCGTCGATGCGGGCCTCGGGGAAGGCGGCGAAGACGGCTTGCACCAGCGGGTGTTCGCGGGCCTCGGCCTCGAGCGCGTTGCGGGCGGCGTCGCGCACCTCGGCGATGGTCTCGCCCCCGCCTTCGTTCACGACCGTGACGCCCCAGCGGTTGCCGGTCCAGGTCTGCAGGCGGGTGCCGAGACGGGCCGCGAGATCGCGGGGGGCGTTTTCCGTGGGGACGAATTCGATGCGGCCCGGTTGGTAGGCGGCGAGGCGCAGCGAGGTCTCGACCTCGACCAGCAGCTTGACGTCGCGATGGGCGCGGATGAGTTCGACCACGTGGTCGAAGGTGGGGTAATGCGCGAGGGAGGCATCGGCCTGCGTCGCTACCGCAGTGACGCCGCCACCGTTGCCGCCGCCAGTGGTTTGCGTCGGGGCATATCCGCCGGACTGGGACGCGGGGGCGCCATGGGTTTCGCCGCCGTTGCCGCCGCTTGGAGGTGTGGGCGCGGGGCCGGTGGGCGGCCCGGAGGGAGGATTGTCGCGCAGCCGGCGCACGAGGTCCTCGGGCGAGGGCAGGTCCGCGACGTGGGTCAGGCGGATGATCGCCATCTCAGCCGCCATCATGGAGTTGGGCGCGGCGGCGACCTCCTCCAGTGCCTTCAGAAGCATCTGCCACATGCGGGTGAGCACGCGCATCGGCAGGGCCTCGGCCATCTGGCCGCCGCGGGTGCGCTCGTCGGGGCCGATGGTGGGGTCCTCTGCGGCCTCGGGCGTGATCTTGACCACGCTGACCCAGTGGGTGACTTCGGCCAGGTCGCGCAGCACCGCCATCGGGTCGGCGCCTTCGGCATATTGCGACGAAAGCTCGGTCAGGGCGCCGGCCGCGTCGCCCTTCATCACAAGATCGAAGAGGTCCATGACGCGGCCCCGGTCGGCGAGGCCCAGCATGGCGCGGACCTGTTCGGCGGTGGTCTCGCCCGCGCCGTGGGAGATGGCCTGATCGAGCAGCGAGGTGGCGTCCCGCGCCGAGCCTTCGGCGGCGCGGGTGATGAGCGCGAGCGCGTCCTCGGCGATTTGTGCGTTCTCGTTGCCGGCGATGCGGCGCAGGAGGTCGAGCATCACCTCGGGTTCGATCCGGCGCAGGTCGAAGCGCTGGCAGCGCGACAGGACCGTCACCGGGACCTTGCGGATCTCGGTGGTGGCGAAGATGAACTTCACGTGCGCGGGGGGTTCCTCGAGCGTCTTCAGAAGCGCGTTGAACGCGCCCGTGGAGAGCATGTGAACCTCGTCGATGATGTAGACCTTGTAGCGGGCCGAGGCCGCGCGGTAGTGCACGCTTTCGATGATTTCGCGGATGTTGCCGACGCCGGTATTCGAGGCCGCGTCCATTTCCAGCACGTCGACATGCCGGCCTTCCATGATTGCCTTGCAATGCTCGCACTCGCCGCACGGGTCGGTGGTGGGGCCGCCCTCGCCATCCGGGCCGATGCAGTTCATGCCCTTTGCGATGATCCGGGCGGTGGTCGTCTTCCCCGTGCCGCGGATGCCGGTCATGATGAAGGCCTGCGCGATGCGGTCGGCCTCGAACGCGTTCTTGAGCGTGCGCACCATCGCGTCCTGCCCGACGAGATCGGCAAAGGTCTCGGGGCGGTATTTCCGGGCCAGCACCTGATAGCCGCTGTCTTGGGTGTCGCTCATGCCACGCCTTTTGGGATTCGAATTTGCGGGCAGAGTAGAGGCGACACGCGCCGGGGTCCAGCAGGGGGTGCGGGGATCACAGGCTCCAGAGGATGGCGCCGGTGGCGAGGGTGGCCAGCGTCATCAGGCTTGCCAGCAGGGTGAAGTTTTTCGTGGGCATGGGCGCGGCATCGTAGGTTTCCATGCTGCTGATGGTCTTGCGGGCCTGGTTACGGGCGGCCCAGAACACGACGATGGCGATGACGAGAAAGGCCGATGCCACGGCCTTGGCGGCCCAGGTGGGCTCGAACGCGCCGAACACGGCCTTGAGGCCAATGGCGACGCCGACCGCACCCAGCCCCGTGCCCATCCAGCTGTTGAAGGTGCGCTCGTTGGCAAGGATCGTGCGGTCCGACGCCCAGTCGGTGCGATTCTCGGCCCACCTGGTTTTCTTGTCCTGCTCGCCGTGGTCGGCGTCGTCCTGTGGCATTCCCGGCTCCTTGCGAAATTTTCGTTCATATTCAGTATATCCGAAAGAACGAAAACCGGGCTATGTTGGTTGCGGTTCATCGTCCTTGGGGGGACATCATGCGGTTGAAAGGGTTTCGGCGCAGCCGGAATATCGAGGATCGGCGCCGGTCCGGCGGGGGTGGGTTGCAGCTTGGCGGAGTCGGTCTGCTGATCGTGCTGGCAATCGGGTATTTCGCCGGAATCGACGTGACGCCGCTGTTGGAAGGCGCGGGCGGACAGCAGAGCACCCCGCGCGAGATCAGCGCCGAGAACGAGGCGGCGGCGGAGTTCACGTCGCGCGTGCTGGCCACCACCGAAGAGGTCTGGGACCAGGTGTTCGAGCAGCAGCTGGGCGAGAGCTATGTGCCGCCGGTGCTCGTGTTGTACGCGGGTGTGACACAAAGCCCCTGTGGCGGGGCGTCGGGGGCGACGGGGCCGTTTTACTGCCCGGCGGATCGCAAGGCGTATCTGGATACCGAGTTCTTCGGCACGCTGTCGCGCGAGCTGGGGGCGAAGGGGGATTTTGCGGCGGCCTACGTGATCGCCCACGAGGTGGCGCATCACGTGCAGAACCAGTTGGGCATCCTGCCGGAGGTGAACCGCGCGCGGCAGCAGGCCAGCCAAGTGGAGGCCAACCGGCTGACGGTGCGCCTGGAATTGCAGGCCGATTGCCTGTCGGGAGTCTGGGCGCGGTCGGTCGAAGGGCTGCTGGAGCCGGGCGACATCGAGGAGGCACTGAACGCGGCGCGGCGGATCGGGGATGATCATCTGCAGAAACGCGCGGGTCGGGTGCCGCAGCCGCATACCTTCACGCATGGCACGTCCGAGCAGCGGTCGCGCTGGTTCGCCACAGGCTACGAGAGCGGCGACGTGCGGTCCTGCGACACGTTCGCAGCGGATCGTCTCTGAGGGCCGGGCGGCATGTCGCAGTTCGTCATATACGCGTTGCCGGTGGCCGAGGGCATTCTCGGCATCGCCCCGATGCCGGGCAGAGGCGGGCATTGGGACGACGATTTGCAGCATCTCGCCGATTGGAAGCCCGCGCTGGTTCTTTCGATGACCACCGTGTCGGAACAGGTCAGCCACGGCCTGACGGATATGGGGGCCGAGATCCAGGACAAGGGCACGAGGTGGATCCACCTGCCTGTCGAGGATATGGGCGTGCCTGCGCCGGAGCGGATCGAGGAGTGGCACATCGCCAGCAAGACTGCGCTGGCCGCACTGCAGGGCGGGGGGCGCGTGTTGATCCACTGTTTCGGAGGCTGCGGGCGCTCCGGTATGGCGGCGCTGCGCCTGATGGTCGAGGCTGGCGAGGACGCGGACGAGGCATTGGAGCGGTTGCGCGCGGTGCGGCCCTGTGCGGTGGAAACCGATGCGCAGTTGAAGTGGGCGCGCGCGGGCTGAGGCGGGGAGAAATTTTTTGTGAAAAAATTTGGGACAGAATTTTTGAAAAATTCTGTTGGCATCGAGTGATGTGGGTTTCTTGGGTTGTTCTGTGGAAGCCTCTCGGGGATGCGGTGCATCCCCTTTCGGCCGACGTAAATCGGACTGCGCCCGGTTTACTTGGGTGAGAGGCTGGACAACGACCTGTGTTTATTAAAATCAATAAGTTAGATGTAGTTTTGTAACCGTGTAACCGCATATGAAATGGGCAAGTGATGTAGCTTTAATTTGACTCCGTCTGCCGTCAGAACACGTCAGCTCTTATCGTTTCAGTGCTAATTGTAGAATCACTAGATGCCCGTCACGGCAGACAGTTGTCCGGATCATCGAGACTGCCCTGCCCTTCGATGCATGAGCGGACGTCGGAAAGCACCTCTTCTGATCGCCGCAGGTCACGTCTAGTTTCCTCCAAATCTTCCAAGGCGATCTGGAATTCTGTGCGCATATCACGAGCTTCTTCCAGAAGCATGTTGTAGTCATCGACCAGTGTATTGAACCGGATCAGCAGGCCATCGTATTCCGCGCCGCACTCGGTCAGGTTCGATTTGCATGTGAACCCTTCGTAGTTGCACTGGTAGCTTTCAAAGCACGCCGCGTCCTGGCTGACGCATTTGCCGCGGCTGGAGCACACCGTATCGCCATATCCAAGGCAGGCGGGACGGTCGCCCATGCCGCAAGAGAAGCTCTGAGCCATCGACATGGACGGTATCACGATGATCGCGAGGAGAAGTCGCAGGATCCTCATGTAGGCAGATCCAGCTTCGGCACATCTCGCACGATCTTCATCGTTTCGAGGCTCACGGTGATCACGCGGCGGAAGAGATCGAGCGGATAGGCCGGGTCGCCCATGGTCTCGTTGGCGTAGTCGTTGGCGTCGTTGACGATGCCGCTGGCCTTGTCGGTCTTGACCACCTGGCGCTCCATCACCCATTCCAGCGCGGGCTTGCCGTTGACGACGTAGTCGTAGGCCTCCAGCGGGATGTCCGTCATGGTGATGTTGGCGTTGTAGATCACCGTGGTCTTGTCCTTGTCGCGGGCCTTGCCGCCGAACTTCATCTTGGTGACGCGGTAGAAGGCCTTGGGGTCGCCCACGTTCCACAGCGCGGGCGTGCCCTGCTTGTAGGTGACGGGGTATGGCTCCACCGTCTCGTAGTTCACGTGTAGGTTGCCAAGGCGCCGGCCGGCGTCGGAGAAGGCGCGGAAGTCGGCGTATGTCTTCACCGCAGGGACGCGGGGCAGTTCCTTGGTCAGGTTGTCGGCGTAGCGGTCGCGGTAGTCGGGCGAATGCAGCAGGCCGTAGACGTAGTAGAAGAGATCCTCCTTGGTGATCTCCTCGCCCGGATAGGCCGCCTGAAAATGCGCCAGCCCGGCATCGGTGATCGCGTCGCGGCGCTGAAGGCCGGAGGACTGGCCTTCGAAGAGGCCGCCCGGCTCCTCATCCTGCTGGTCGTAAAGGTAAAGGGGAACGCTTTGAATTCCGTCCCTGTCGGCGAAATGAATGCTGGGCACGACGTCTGACATGAGTGCCGTGAACTCACCTCTCCCGCCGGGGCCGGACATGCAGATGCATAGATTGTCCTCATGCGCTGTCGGAAAGTATCGCGGCATCAGGTAGCTGCTCCAGTTCAAGCTCTTGTGCTTGTAGACCCAAAGCTTCTGGAACGGCCGATACATTGCAGCCTGTATGACATCGTCATGGAAATCCATATTTCGATGACGTTCGAAGGCCTTCAACGTTGCCTGGCACCATTTGAAATTCTTGCCATCGGTATCAGCCTTGTAGGAAGTGTCTGCTTCTCGGCGCGATACCTGATCGTTGAAGAAATGAATCTGCCCCCGAACACGGTCCTCTAAAGATTTTTTCGATGCGTCATAAACCCAGACGTCGCGATTTGTTTTCAGCCCGGCGGAGTGGGTCTCAAATAGGCCAGCCTTGTCGCCATCCTTTGCAGAAAGCGGGGCGAACTTCTCGAAGTCCTCGGTGCGCTGTGACAGCCAGTCGTGATGCGCGTTGGGCTCAACTTCCACCCACCCGCTCGTATCCGAGATTCCTCGCACATTGCCGAAGTCGCGGATGATGGCCAGCTTCTGTTTTTGGTCAAGATAGTCACCGATGTCATGGAAATAGATGTGCCCATGCTTTGCCGCGTCCGGGTTCTTGACGAAGACGCTGATGGCGATCGGGGCACGGCTGCCAGAGCCGAATATTTTTCCGCCCTCCTTGCGTGATCGCTCGCCACTGGTGCGCTGATTGCCTCGAAGGTGGAAAACGTAAAGGTCTGTAAACTCCTCAGCGAGACACGCCCGCAGCCCGTCCGCTGCTTTGCCATCTACCCATCCTGCGTTCGTGACGAAGGCCACGATGCCTGCATCTCCGATCCGGTCGGAGGCCCAGCGGATAGCCCGTATATAGCTGTCGTAAAGCGACCGCATGTTCGTATTGGCCGAACGCGCCGCATATGTGGACCTGATCCGCTCGTCCAATCCCGGATAGGTGACATTGGCGTTGTCATCATTGGCAGTCGACTGCCCGACGGAGTAAGGCGGGTTGCCCACGATCACCCGGATATCCAGCTCTTTCTGCCGGGTCCGGCGTTCGGAGTTGTCGGGCATGTAGAGCGCCAGTTCGTCGTCGCCCTCATACATCTGGAAGGTGTCGGTGAGGCAGATCCCCTCGAAGGGCACGTAGTCGTTCTTCTTGGCCTCGCCCTGGTAAACCGCCTCGATGTTGATCGCGGCGATGTAGTAGGCCAGCAGGACGATCTCGTTGGCGTGGATCTCGTGGCGATACTTGTGCTCCAGCTCTTCCGGGGCGATCAGGCCGGATTGCAGCAGCCGCGTGATGAAAGTGCCCGTGCCGGTGAAGGGGTCCATGATGTGGACGCCCTTAGACCCGAGAGACTGGCCGAAGTGCTCCCGCAACATCTCGTTGACCGAGTGCAGGATGAAATCGACGATCTCGACCGGCGTGTAGACGATGCCCAGCTTCTCGGTCGTGCGGGGGAAGGCGTTGCGGAAGAACTTGTCGTAGAGCTCGACGATCAGGCGCTGCTTGGCTTGGGGATCGGTGATCCCGTGGGCGCGGTTGCGGACGCTGTCGTAGAACTTTTCGAGATCGCGGGTTTCCTTGTCGATGCGGTTCTCGTCCAGCACGTCCAGCACCTGCTGCATGGCGCGGGAGACGGGGTTCTGGTCGGTGAACTGGTGCCCGGCGAAAAGCGCCTTGAACACGGGACGCGTGATGAGGTGCTGGGCCAGCATCTCGATGGCGTCCTGTTCGGTGATGGAGTCGTTGAGGTCGTCGCGGAGCTCGGCGAGGAAATCGTCGAAGGCCTTGCGGGCGTTGGTGCCGGGTTCGGCCAGGATGCCGGTGATGCGCGAGATGTGGCGCTGCGCGATCTCGGCGATGTTGGTCGCCCAGTCCTCCCAGTAGTCGCGGGTGCCGCACTTCTTGACGATCTTGGCCATAATAGCCTTGGAGAACTCGTCGATGAATAGCTCGTATTGCTCGGCGCTCGGGCCCTCGATGACGATATCGCCGGTGTCGCTCCCTTGGCCGAGCCCGGCCTGCGCTTGCGCCTTGCGGGTTGGCAACTCGGTCACCTCGTGGGTGATGGACCTGAGCTCTTCGGATTCCTTCGTGACGCCGACGATCTCAATCCTGTCGGAGACATCCTGACCGAGCGATGCCTGGTTAATGGTGCCGTCGAAACGTTCGTCATGGGCCCGGAGGGCGTTCAGGATCTGCCAGACGACGCGGTAGCGTTCGTTGTCCTGCAGCGCGACCTCGGGCTCCACCCCTGCTGGCACGCCGACGGGCAGGATCACGTAGCCCATCTTCTTGCCCTCGGCGCGACGCATGACGCGGCCGACGGACTGCACCACGTCGATCAGGGACTTGCGCGGGTGCAGGAACATGATCGCGTCCAGAGCGGGCACGTCGACGCCCTCGGACAGGCAGCGTGCATTGGTCAGGATGCGGGCAGTATTGCCATCGGCCTCTGCCTTGAGCCAGTCGAGCAACTGGTTGCGGGACTTGGCGTTGAAGGTGCCGTCGACGTGCTCGATCTCGATGTCGAGACGGTCGGGCGAGGAGGGCGCATCGTCCTCGATCATCGCGTCGTCGCCGGTGTATTCGGCCACTACATTGGCAAACTCGTCCCGGATCAGCTTGGAGGCGGCGATGCTTTTGCAGAACGCCAAGCCGCGCCTCATGGGCTGCGGGTCGAAGGAAATGTCCTGTTTCAGGTCCTGCTTGGTCAGCGCCTTGTAACAGCCGATGATCTTGGTGGCGTCGTCGAGGTCGAGTTCCGAATTCTGATCCGCCAGGCGTTTCTGGAGGCTGGCGCTTACGAGGCCCTCGTCCATGGCCAGCACGATGACCTTGTAGTCGGTCAACAGGCCTTTCTGCACGGCCCAGCCGAACCCCTTGTGGAGCAGCGTCTTACCGTAGAGGGTTTCGTCATCCATCGATGCCAGGACGGCGGCCTCTTCATCGGCCCGCGTCTTCACCGCATCGCCGAAGATCCGCGGCGTCGCGGTCATGTAGAGGCGTTTGCGCCCCACGACGCAGGCATCGTCGTGGATGCGGACGAAGTTCGACTCTTCCTCGCCGGCCAGCGTCGCGCCGGTCGTGCGGTGCGCCTCGTCGCACACGATCAGGTCGAAGGCGGGGAGGCCCGCCTTCTGCGCGGCATCCAGCACCCCGATGGACTGGTAGGTCGAGAAAACGACCGTCATCCGTTCCGGATCATCCTGACCCGCCTTCTCGACGAGTCGCTCTGGACTGGTCGTGGCCGGGAACGCGAGATCGTGCGCCTCGATCTCGGCCGCATCTTCGTTCGAAACACGGCGCTTGCCGACTTGCGCATCAGAACAAACCGCAAAAGACCGTAGAGGTGTCTCCGTGTCGTTCGTCCATTCCCGAACCGTCTGGGACATCAACGCCAGAGAGGGGACCATGAACAACACGCGACCACCCTTGCCGACCAGATCCTCCGCGATCTTGAGAGAGGTGAACGTCTTGCCGGTGCCGCAGGCCATGATGAGCTTGCCGCGATCCGCCTCGGACAGGCCAGTGCGCGCGGCCTCAAGCGCTTCAATCTGGTGAGGTCTGAGAGATTTCTTCGCTGACAGAACGGCTTCACCGCGAATACCAAAGATTGTCCAATCGATCGGGCTCTCGCGGAGATGCGTGAGGGACAGGCGAACAACCGGGATACTTTGACCAGCGATCATCTCCTCGGCGTTGGCACCCCAGGGAACCTCTGTGGTGTCGATGACGACGCGTCGAACGAAAGGAGCTTTGCCCGACGCCGAGATGAAGCTGTCGATGTCCGCTTTCTGGATCCGGTGCTGCGCCCCGTAGAACTTGCACTGGATCGCGGCGAAACCGTCTTCATTCCGCAGCTGCGCGACGAGGTCGATGCCAACGTCTTTGCCGTTCCAGCCGTGCTGGGCGGCCCAATCCGACCATGACCAAACGTCCGCGTATTCTTCTGCCTGAACCGGGTCTGCGGTCAGGTAGACACACGCCAAGCGCTCGAGATAGGTGCCTTTTTCACGTTCTGTGACAGCAGCTGCGCGATAGGACTGCAATAAATCGTCAAGTGGGCTCATGTGCATTATATCAATTAAATCTGACTTCGACTGACTTCGGACGAGCCGCTGCGGTTACAGCCTACGCGTCATACTCTTGGATTCTCAACCGCTATCCCTTGCGACTTCAATATTTCCCTCAATTCAACGCTCTCGTGATGCAGAGCAGTCGCGTAGATCTTCGGTGCTTGGTCATCTGACATAGTAGTAGCTCCAGTGTGGCTCCAAATCGAACTTACATCATCGAAATCGCTGGTCCTTCCTGGGCATGGATCTTCAGGGCGGAGCCGCGGTAAAGGGCGTTGAAAAGTTGGTATTTCTATCGACCTGACTAAGCGCGTGCTATAGAATCCGAATTGATTTGTTCATCAAACGTTCCTATTTGGAGGGTCAGGAGTTAGGCATTGGGTAAGGTCGGCGCCGCAATACTCGGGGCAATAATTGGTGGGTTTGCCGCCGTTGGCGCAGTCGTGTTCTGGTTTGGCTGGGGTCTCACGGTCGAAGGTCAGTCTGCCCACATCGACCCCACTAGGGCAGACTATGTTGACCTGCTGCTTACCGTGGCGACGATCTTCCTCGGAGCCGTTGGCCTCGCAGTAACCGTGGGAGCTCTCGTGATCGGTCTGGTCGCACTCAAGACGCTGCGCGAGATCAAAGACGAGGCGGCGGAAGGAGCCAAAGATGCGGCAGCCGAAAAGATTAACGAGACTATGGCTGCTGAGCTTGAGCCCAATGTCAACGTGAAGGTGCAGGAAGCGCTCCCATTAGTGCTGCAAAATGCGCTGCTGAACGACGAGTTGGGTCACAAAATACTGAGCGAGATGGCTCAGCGAGGCGAGCTGGATGAAGTGCTTGAGCGCGTCGCGATGCGGATGCAAGGTGGCGGGCCGGAGCCCGACCCAGACAACCCGGAAGTTTACGCAGACGATGAAGGCGGAGAAGCCTGAAAAACAGGAGGTAGAAACCATGGACGGAAATATGCAAACTATATCCGCTTCAAAAGGCTGGGAGGTCAAGTCGCCTTCCAAAGAATATCTGAACCTTGATCCAGAGGTTCGGGCGGATATTGATGAGTATCTGACTGAGTATCCAGTGAAGTTGGGTGCCATCGCTAAGCGACTTGGTGTAAAGGTCCTGCTGTCTACGTTGCCTCGCGGAACCTCTGGCCAGATCGGCCAAGAGAACGGAGACTTCGTCATCCGCGTCAACCGGCACGAGGCTAAGCACCGCCAGCGCTTCACGCTCGCCCACGAGCTTGCGCATTTTTTGCTTCATCGTGATCGAGTTGAGGAGGCGAATGGTTGGTCCGAAAACGTTTTGCTTCGCGCGCCAGACCAGCCAATGCAGATCGAATACGAGGCAAACCGTCTTGCATCGGATCTTGTCATACCATCCTCTCAGCTTGCCGACGCCACCGCTGAATACTCTGGGCCGATGACACCCGAGGTGATCGAAGACCTCGCCCGCCGCTTTGGCGTCTCTACGGCTGCGATGGAAATTAAACTCCAGATGGTGTGAGGAGGCGGAACGGGCAATGGATGTTCAGGAGTATCTAGTAACGCTGGGCATCCGTCCCGCCGAACTCAGCGGTCTCAAAGAGCTGCCGGGGACAA
Source organism: Roseovarius confluentis (assembly GCF_002917925.1). Taxonomy (GTDB): domain Bacteria; phylum Pseudomonadota; class Alphaproteobacteria; order Rhodobacterales; family Rhodobacteraceae; genus Roseovarius; species Roseovarius confluentis. Next base: position 131,098 of record NZ_PPFE01000004.1, read on the forward strand.
CGAAAGATCGGCTAACGCCGCTCGTGCTGTTGGCCCCATGGCTGGCGACGTCACCTCTCTCTCGCGCATTGGACAAGTTTGAGGAATCATACTCCTCACGCCCTTACTTCATTGACGTGGATACCTATTACCGGGTGAACGACAAGCCCAACGAGGCAAAAGATCAGTGGGCAAGTTTGGCCACTAAACCTGCGGGCCTCAATGAGTGGTGGAACCTGCTTTCGGAGTATCCAAACGCTAACCCTTGCCTGCTGATGGCAGAGCGCACAATCGACAGCGCGCGAGAACAGATCGCTTGGGCACGGGAAAATGACCGGACCTTCTGTCTTCGGATGAACCTTGCTGAGGGTATTGGATCGGGCATCCCGCAATGGATGCCAGCTCTGGTGGCTGAACTGGCCGACGAGGGGGCGAATGACTATGCCGTGGTGTTCGAGTTTGGCTGGGTGCCGGACCCGCTCCTAGTGGCAGCCCTTGCGAGCGGTTACACTAACAGCTTTTTCGCGACGATACCGCCAGAGGTCCCGATTGCCATTTCCTGCACTTCGTTTCCGAAGGATTTCACGATGTTTGATGGGACAGATGTATGCGTTTTCAAGAATCGTGACCTGCTGGCTCAAGTGCAACAGGCGACCAACCACCCAAGAATCATCTACGGCGATTGGGGCACTACCAAGCCTCGGAGCTATGGCCACGCCAGCCAGCCCAAGAACCGTATCGACTATCCCGCAGACTCCTCATGGATAATCGCTCGCGACAAGGATGACGATGTATCGTTTCAAATTGCGGCTCAGCGGATATTAGGCAGTGGCTACTGGGCCGGGAACCTAGGTATTTGGGGCGAGCAGCTAATCGAGGGAACGGCCGCAGGGCAAGCGTTCGCAATCGACACGATGCCCAAGATGTATTCCGCTCGGATCAACATTCATCTTCACCGGCAGGCCTTTTATGGCCACCTGCCGCTGCCTGAAGCGCTGGATGAAGAATGGAGCGACGACGACTTCTGAAGCGTAGCTTTGGTGAGAAGCCGCAGCCAATGTGCGAATGCCCAAGTCCGCTAAGGGAGGATAGGCCTCGGAACAGTTCAGGAGCCAGAATGCATCCCTATCAAGTGCAGCATATATCCCTAGGACTTCGCTCACTGGTTAGGCCGCCGACGGGTCCCTATCTGGGTTCAGAGCCATTCCTTACCGTCGCTCAGAAGATCCCAAACTTTGGATAGGCTTCCATCTTTGCCGCTTTTCCACAATCGCGAGAAGGTCGCTTGCCGAGGTTCTCTGTTCGCCGTAATCGAGTTCCGATTTCTCGAAGGAGCAGCACTAGATGACCAGCGTGCAAGTGACCCAGCGAATTCGCGGGGAAAAGTTGGCGTCGGCTTCGACGGAGCTCTTTGAGGTTGGTGACCTTGAAGCTGGCCCTCTGGATCCAAAGTTTGCGCGTAGATTGAACACCATGGTGGTCCGGCGGCAGGTTGACATGGTGAGAAATGTTCCCTCCACACTCGCCGATGCGATCAACGCGAAGGGCGTGCTGAAAAAGCAAGCCGAACTTGTCGTGTTTGGGAACTGGCTGACCAAAGGTAGTCCAGGTGCGGAATCGCGCCCCGGAAAACCGGCGGATCCGAAGAAGATCCTGAAGTGCGTCGGTGCGATCCTATCTGAGATGAAGACGGCGGAACGCAAGAAGCGTCATGCACAGCCAGCGCGCGGACGAAAAACCCGGATGCGGGAAATCACAAAAAAAGACGTAGCTGAACAGTGGAAGATCTTGTTCGACGAGAAGGTCGCAGCCTCGAGTTTCGATGCACCTCTCCGTTCCGCGAGGCACATCCTGTCAGACTACCTGCGACACCTGAAGTCTGGTTCTGAACTACACAGCGGCAAGCCGATCAAGAAATCGCCGGAGATCGAACGCGCACTGGATGCGATAACAGGCTTGCTGCCGGCGAAACAGACTATTTTTCAAGAGATTTTTGTCGAACCGGATTCGCCACGTCCTGCGACCCTCGCGCCGTTTGAGATCGCGCTTGAGTATCAATCTGACGCGCATGCCGAGGAGTATAGGCGCTTGCCATCGGGCACCAAGCTGAACCCGCAGCTCCGATATGTGCCGCACAAGACCGCCCCGACATCGTTGTCCGGGAACGCACGCGCGGACCGGAAAGGGACGATTACCTTGATGCCGGATGTGAACATTCGCGGCGACTACCAAGTGAAGGCGCTGATCGACAGCCTCGCGATCCTGGCAAGCACCACAGCCGAGACAGACGAAAAAACGCTCAAGAAGCAAATCGAAAAGACGACCGGCAAGTCGACCTTCGTTCGCGATCTGACAAAGATCAAAAACGAAAATGGTTGGGGGACGCCATTGCCGCTCCAGGATTTGAGCAAACTAACCGGGCATCACTTCGCTGTGATGATCCAGGAGCCGACACCGGAGGTGCTGGCTGCGATTTTGAAAGCGATCAAGGTTGGGCCAGGTCTCATTGAGCCAGTGCTGTTCCATTTGATCGAAGTCTCGGTCGATTTCTATCCCAGGAAACCGTGCACCACGGAAGAGGCCCTTCTGCGCCGCGAGCGGATGGTCGGTCTGCTACAGCGCCACCATTGGACCAGCCCCAGTCGCAGTCTGGAGCCAGGTTCTACAACGCCGCGACATGCAGATGCGCGCCAGCTATCCGAGAAAGAAATCGAATACGGCGAGGTCGTGCCCAAGACCGCTTTCCTCTTCGCGCACGTGAAATCGTCCGGTGGATTCTACAGAAATGAAAGCGATGCGCTTGTTATCGATCCCGAGATCAGAAACCGTATCTTGACGAAGAAACCGGGGAGCACGCTACACCTGAATTCTACGATAGCGAAGGGTGGCAAGTTCGCGCCGCACATGGTCAGTGTTCAGCACAAAATCTCAGACCGGAGAAATCTGGGTAAGAATACTTTCACCTCCTTGTCAGACGAAGAACGCCGCGCCCGGATTGAAGTCACGATCTCCGGGACAGAGACGCTGAACAAACATGGTCTGCAAACAATCGACGATCTGAGCAGCATCTCATTTAGGAAGATCACCAAGGATTTCCTGCGCTGCAGACTGCCGATGATTGAGCCGCTGCAGCACATATTCGAAGACGCAAAAGCTCAGATGAAGAACCGGGGCGTCTACGGGATAAATTTACGGCTGCGTGCCCTTGGCGAGGAAAGACGACTGGCAGCGAAACGGGACAGGGGTAAATCACCGCGCAGGAGGAACGCCGAGGAGATAGGCCTCGCAGACTGGAAGGAGATGAATGCTGTCATCGGCTACGCTCTGGACGGTTTGCAGCGACGCTGGAGCGGATTCAAGATCAAGTAGTTCCCGGCCGCGCCCGCCGATCATGACAGGTGTGGAAACCGTTGTGAGGCGCCTCCCCGCTTCTTTGTCCGGATTGTCATTCAGACTCCGATGTGCAGAGTGTGCGAACAAGAGAGAGGTGTGCGGTTGAGGAAGTATGGCTTCGTCTGCATGAGGGAGAAGAGATTGGCTGTAAGAGGTGAACCCAGTTATTAGGTCGACGCACCGTTCGTCGCGAACATAACGAATCATGAATGTTATAAGTAAGCGTTTACTGGGCTTTCAGGCCGTCGCCATTGCGCAGATCTTCATCACCTACCACGCGAATATCCGAGAAATCGGCGTCAAAAAGATCCGTTAAGAGCTAATTGAGCCGATCGCAGTTATGTGGCCAATGCAACTTTCGGACTTGGATGTGTGTGACGAAAGACAGATGCCGCGGCGCGTCTAATTCTAGCACCGCCCATGTGCGCGACGAAGACCGCAAGAATTCCGTCTCGCGGTCTGAGCCACGCTCTCCAAGACTTGTTCATCACTGGGCCGTCGTGTCCCGCGAGATCGCCGAAAGGTCGATTGCGAGTTCCCTTCCACTGGTCTCGTCGGCGTCGATGTTGCGAAGCATAGTGACAAACGCTTCGGGATCTGGCTGGCCTAGTGCGAGCCGATAATATAGCAACTCCTCAAGCATGCGTTCCCGTCTGGCCGCCCGGTGGCTGAAGCGCCAGTCGAAGCTGATGCTGGTCGGGCGGCCATTGGCCGGAAGCCACCACCGCTCTAATCCCGTGCGGTCACCATCGACCCGTCTAGCAAGCGAAATCAGTTCGCCAAACGGGCTCACGCCTCGGTCGGCACCGAGCGATTGAACGCCGTGTTCACGCGCTAGAGATCGGCGGACAGCGAGGCTCCCGTAGCGCGCGATCCTGCCCTCACGTTGCTCAAAGTCAACTGGATCGCTCGGGAGATCCCAGTGAACGATCCGGCTGCACCAAAGATGGAAGTCTAGTCCCTCTTGACCGATCGACGTCGTGCAGAGCATATGCGGCCAGAAGGGCGAGTTAAACGCATGGCGCAGGATGTCGCTACGGAAGCGCTTGCCTCCCTTCTTCCCGCCGCGACTCCGCTGGCCTCCGGCGAATGGGATCACGGCCTGAACGGGCACACGGTGGTTCGTGCCGCTGTGGCGGAATTGCACGAGACCAGGCCGGTCGAGCAGACCAGCAGAAAGCTGGTCGACGATTTCCAATCCTTCGGCGTCGCCAAACCTGGAGAGGAGGCACATCTGCTCATCCAGCACGGCCTCGAAACCGCCCTTGAGCATCGCGTCCGCGAGGGCGTCGGGATAGCGCTTCTTCTTGGACGATGACAGGACAAGCTTGGCGAAAGCCCTGTTGCCAAGATAGCGCCGCAAACTCTCCCACGAGAACGAGAATGTCCGCTGTCGATCGCGAGGCCGATCCTGCGGAACATTGTGGCGCGCGAGGCACCGCGCCAAGATCGAGCCCGGCGATGACAGTAGGTGGTCGCTTAGCGCCGTCAGCTCAGCCCGTGAGATCCGGTTGATCCTGGGCAGTTTGGACCAGTTCTTAGCCTTCAAGCTGCTGCTGGCTTTCGCGGCCAGCGAAGACACCCTCTGATAGGTTGTCCCGTTGATCTCGTGCTCAATCCCTGCCGCGACAATCCAGGTCGGACGCTTTTCCGTCCCGTCGAGGCGGATACGCCTCGCCTGGAGATACTTTTCGAGCTGTCGGCGGGCGTCTGCTCGGATGCTACCAATGGCCATGCCCTTGGACTTCTGCGGTTCGATCGCGAGTGGCAGGTTGGGCCACGGCATGAAGAGCCCGACCAGAGCTCCGGTCTCGCTGCCGCCGGGCCGAAGGAGCGGGACTGGCGCCTTCGCCTTTGGCTTGCGCAGTCCGCCAGACAGCTTGATCGAGAGCAACGCCGAGATGGCTGTTGGGGCGCCGCGCCACCTGCTGAACAACAACGTCTTGCCGGGAAGCGGTCGCCTGTCGGACCACGGCCCCTCTAGTCGCCACCAGGCGACAGTCGGCGGCTGCCACGGTAGTGAGAGATGTGCTGGATCCCCGACCAGTTGGTCGAGATGGCGCAGCTGAGGGTGCGCCACGTTACCCTTGCGGCTTCCGGCCTGTATCGGAGCGGGCGTGGCCGCCTGAAGGGACTTCCAAATCTTGTAACCGTGCATCGTTTGCGAAGGGTATGGGATCGAGGTCCACATAGCCGGTGCCCAGCCGGCGAATTCCGATCCTACAGTCTCCGCAAAGTGCTTAAACACGACGAGGTCCTGGGTTTCGACAGACACCTGCGGGTTATCGCGGTCAAAAAGATCTTCCTTGTGCACCAAGGCACGTTCCGTCCGAGCCATCAGGGGCCGAAGCAGCGCTTCCAACCTTTCCTTGGTTCTCAGGACTGACGCGCGGATCGTGTCCTTCGACTCGATCGTTCTCAAAGCACGGTGGTATTCACGCATCGCCTCCTCAACTTTGGCACGGTATCCTTCGTCGCCGGCCAGGAAACCAACAAGATCGATGAGCGACCGGTAGTTGTCGACCTCGTGAATCTCCTTGCCGTCGAGGCGTCGCAGCTTATAGGGAGTCGCCGAGAGCAAAAGAACAGCCGGTCGATCATCGCCGCCGAGAAGCGCCTCTTTGAGGAGCCAGTGAATTCTCGCTCGTTCCTGCTTGAGCCCGACATTCGAAGTCTCGGCCTTTGGAACTACGAGATCCGCATATCGGTGGAATTCGTCGAGTATGACGAGGTCGGGCTTGACCGTCCTGAGGCGCAACGCCGCCAGCGCGAGGACCGACCTAAAGCGCCCGACGAACTCTAAGAGGTCGGTATCCTCGCGCTCGAGCCATCCCAACACAGCCTTCTCGATGCTCCCAGACTGGCAGTCGAATACGTCCCGCATCGCCCGCTCGATCCCGATGGCGGTAAAACCGTTCAGGTCGGAGCGGCCTTCGGTGAATAGTGGTCGCCTTCCGCAGGCGGAGCGATCAAGGTCGAGCCGTGTCACGGCGGACAACAACTTCGGAAAACGTTCCAGCACCGCTCGGATCAGTTCGCGCTCCGCCTTCCGGCCGGTTCGCGGGCCTGGTTTCCACCCGGGCAAGCTCGTCTCCGGGGTGAAGGTGAACACCCGGAACCCGTTCCCATCCTTTGGCAGCCAGCCCGGGACCAGCGCGAGGCGGTCCCCGCCAGGATGGTATTCCTCGGGATCGATCCCAGTTAACGAGACGAATTTTGGCCGGTTCTGGCCGGCGATCGCGAGACTCGGACAGAGATACATCACGTTTAGAAGCTTGCGTCCGGTTCGCAGTCGCTGAGCGATCGTCCGTGCTATGATGGTCTTGCCTAGCCCGACCTCGTCTGCGACGAGGAAGCGCCGCGGACCATTGGATTTTAGGACCGTGCTCGCCACGTCGACGGTGCTAATCTGGAACGGGGTCAGCTCCATTAGGCGACGTCGTGGATTGCGCTGTAGACGGCTTCGAGGAACGGGCGCACTTCGGAGAGGTCTGCGAGCGCTGCGCGCCTCTCCTCTCCTTCGGGCAGTTCCTCGAAGGTTTCGCGGAATGAGTCTAGCATCTCCATCATGCCGGCGGTGCGCCTCTCGAAGCCACGAGGATCGCGGGCCCAGGCGGACAGCATCGTTTCCAAGGTGAACATCTCTGGAACCCTGGAGGTCTTGCTCTGGTGGGGTTGCTGGAGCCGGTCGGACCAATTCTCGCCTGCCGTGACGTCGAGACCTTCGATCTGCGAGCGTAGCCAGTCCCGAAACCTGCTTGCACCAACATATCGGGTTAAGAGTGCGAGGTTACGCCGGTCATTGTCGAGACCGATGACCTGTAGCGCGAGCACCCAGCTTCTTTGAATCTTCGGATCCTTCAAGCTTGTTGCGCGGAAAGAGACGAACGAAGTCTGCTCGCTTAGCCCGACATTCCCGCGCAGAAGTTGGACTTTCCGCATACCTGTCTCGATTGGTATCCAAGTGTCGGCGGCGAGGAACGGTGCAGCCTCGAACCGCGCGGTGGAGAGTGCGGCGTCCGCGCCCTTTCCGAGGGTAAGTGTCAGTCCGCCTGCCTCGTATTCAAGGCTGAGTTCACATTCGAGCAGGAGAGCGATCCGCTCGTCCAGATGCCGCTGACCCTCCTCCAATTCCGCGAGTTCTTGATCCACTCGAGAAGATTCGAACTCGAAGCCAGATTGCACGAACTTGTGAAGCGATTCGGCCAGCGCTGTGTCCTCTACGTCAAGGATGGCAACCGCCTCGGCGTTCGGACCTAGCAAACCGCGTTTCGTTAGGTTCGCGCTTCCGAGCATTATTGTTGACCGCTTTCCCCTGGTGACGGCGATCATCTTGGCGTGGACGCCTGACGGTGGCGGCTCGATAAACTCCGCGGTCCTGTCTACGGTCTGCTGGTCTACCGATACCGTCATTTCCGGTTCGGGCGCCGAACCTGTCCGAAAGACGATCCCGGGGTGCGGCGCAAAACCGCCAGCCGAAACATCATTCGTCAGAAGTGTAAAAGTGGGGGGACCTGCCTTTCGGAGTTCCTCCAGACCGGCTTTGTCGATGAAGGGGCTGACCGCGCTGGCCATCTCCGCTCGATCGAGCAATGGCGAAGAAATGAAAGGCGTCTCTCCACCTGGCCTGCGCCACAGCAATCGTCGAATAGAGGTGCCGGCTGGAGCGAGCCAGCGCGAAGCGCGCAGTTCTTCGATTTCAGTCGCGCTAAATTCGCCTTCGACCAACAGGCCACGCGCCAGCTCGGAGATATCGGGAACTGGACGCGCCGCCTTTTCGTGCGAGGACACAAGGAGAAGGCCAGCATCCAGATCGCGCGAGCCGGTCAGGTTCCGGCTGCCGATCCAGAAGCGCCACTGTATGGGATCGCTATCATATCGAACGAGCGCGACCTTTGGATGCCAGCTCTGGCGGCGCTCGTTGGCCGCGATCGACTCGACCATTGTGTCGAGCAACGGCAGGATTGATCTGTGCGCTCGAGGTGCAATAATTCGACCAACCTGATGCAACACGCGGAGCCTACCGCGCACGCTGTCGAAGGCCTTCACGAGGCCGAGAGGGGAGTTCTCGAACTCAGCTTCGGCGTCACCGCCGAGCACCAAAACGAGGCCGAGTAGCGAAACGAGATCGAGCGAGTAGGTGGCGACGACCGCGTGCGACACGGATTGCCCAGCGTCGGGGCGCAGGGCGCCAAAGACTGAGATGCGGCTACACCGGTTGAAGCTCATATGCCCGTTCCGACCCGGATGATCATCTGCCGCACTACCGGCCACCGATAGTCGAGCGGTGTTGCGACATCTTTTTGCCAGTCCGCGCGCCGCTTAGCATTAAGAAGGTATGCCCGATCCTGCTTCAGCTCGCGCTCGCGCGTCTCAAGGGCACGCGAGATGCTGTCGAGCGATCCTCGGTTGCGAACCCATTCGAGCACCTCTTGTAGGAAGCGCTCCAGATGGGAGTCCATGCGGGTTTCCGCGCGCAGGGCGTCGAGATCGATCTTCAACGCGGCTTCACGGTGCCTAGCGGTGAGCTCAGGCAGCGCGTGGGAATGGCGCCTTGTGTTGGTTTCCAAGTCCTTGTTGCGCTTCGCTTCCACCAGTGCGGCATAGGCCGCGCGCGCGATGCACGCAATCGAGGCCGCACTTCTCGCCAGCGCGAGCAGTTTGCGCTCCTCGATAGAAGCCACGTCCAGAACATTTCTTGACCACAGAGATTTTGTGGATACGCCGGCGTCTGCCAAGCGGCTGAGCAACGGAGGCGTTCCTCCTGAACCAGCCTGCCGCCACTTTCGGCGGATGTATTCCGCCTCTATGCTAGAGAGCTTTAAATCGAGGGGGCCAGTCTTGCGCCGCCAGCCGTCTGGCGCGCGCGGCATGTCTTCGAACAGATCGATCACAGAGCTCCTGAGCGCGTCACTGTAGTCTCGCGAGATTAGCATCGGCCATGCGGCCTGCATTTGCGACTCCGTCGGGACATCTTCAGTTCCCGGGATGGAGTTTACGATCTTCCAGGAGCGTAGAGCGGTCCAGTAGATCGTGCTCGCGCGGACAACTGGGCGCTCCCTCGCCTGATACTTTGTCCACCCATTGATACCGGAGTTCTGAAGCTTTGAAACGCCCTTCATCAGACGAAGAGAGTAACGACGCTCGATCTCGAAAAGTCGGTCCCGGTCGAAGTTGCCACCGTCGCTGATGTCTAATAGCTCTTGATAAGCCCAAGCGACGAAGAACACATAGCGCAGTTGCTGGTGCTGAACCGAGGTTCCGGGAAAAAACCGATCGGCGAACGCAAAATGGATGGGGGCTAAGCCGAGCTCGTCGCGCGTCCCGTCCGACGCGAGCTGTGACAGGAAGCGGTGAGCCGCGTCGCGATCGGCCTCCGAGAGCATAAACCATCCGATGGCAGGCAAACTGGTCATCGGATTTCTCTTGGGTGGGCTGGAGCGGGCACTTTTAGCTCGCGAACTTTCATACGAAGCTCATAGATCACATTATCGAAGCGAAATAGGTTGCCACGAGATAATACCAAAATGCTGTCCGAACCCATCCGGCCAAAGTATAAAGGACCATCCCACCCCTGCGAGCGGAAAAGTAATATTTTCAAAGGAATCGATCTATCCCTGACCTCTAGAATAGGCCGCACAGTCCATAGCGGGTCAAGTTACAGAAAGAATATCTTTGCAGATGCTTTGACCAATACCTGTGTGTCTACTTAGTAAGCGATGACCCGAGGGGAGGTAGCATTTCTTGCCGGGGAGATGACAGCGCAATTCCAGAACGTGCGCCCTAGACTCTCACAGACACGCTGGCGACATGGACCTCATCGTCCGCGAGTTTGGGAGGATTGGTCTCGGAGCAGTTCATGCGCCAGAATGCATCCCCACCACGTCCAGCAATTACCTCTAGGACTTCGATCATTGGTTAGGCTATCGATGCGTCCCTATCGGAATGCAGAGCCATTCCTCACCGGCGTTCAGAAGATCCCAAAATTTGGCTTGGCTGTCTCCTGTGCCTTTCCTTCCTCCTCGATAGTCGCGCGCGCGCTTTGATGCCTCTGTTACTTCGGACTTGGTCCACTCATTTATTTTGCAGCGTCTCAATGGCGGACAAACTCGACGGGGGCAATGCAGGGCACTCAGTCGTAAGTAGGCACGACTACGCCTTCTTTTTCGGGGCTCAAGACTGGCTCAGCTCTTGGTCGTGCTTCGGGCGGGCAATTCACCCGAAGTTCAGGGGACAGCATTTTGTTCACTTCTCGACAGCTCGGTTCCTGATCACCCTCCAATACGGAGTCCTTGATTTCTGCCAGCGTATAGCCGCACGTGGGGACATTGTCAGTCGACGTTGCATTCAAGACCATTTCCAACTCCCGCATGTCCCGCATCAACAGGCAAGCATCTCGAAAGCCCCACGCCGTAGTAGCGGCGATGACAGCCGATCCAACAAAGGGGATTGCCTCCGCGCTTGCCGAGGAGGCGTCGGAAGCAAACGAGCGCATTGAGCGCCGCACTATGCTTTTGTTTAGTTCCTTGGCGCGCTTCACTGCTTTTGAGTCGAGTTCGGGCACCTCGACATTAGGGCTGGGCAAAAACCCTGACGGTTGAGACTTTGATATTCGAGCTTCGGATAGGACAGGCTTCGGCGCAGGGCTAGGGGTTTCAAGTTCTCGGACCCTGGCCCTCAATTCGCCGATCTCGTCAGATTGAACATTCGTCTGCTTGGCCAACGCATTCCTCTCTTCGGTCAGAGCGCTTTTCTCAGCTGCCAGTTTCTTTTTCTCCGCGTCTAGAGTGCCAATGCGTTTCTCGCTCACCTCCAAATCTGCTTCGAGCTCAGCATTCCTTTGGGTCAGCACCTTACGGGGGACATATTCGGCGCTTGACCCACCTAGAGTCGATCCCACCTTTCGCAGGGCGAGTTTTGTCAGATCGTAGAATTCGTCCGAGATCAGTAAGGCTAGGTTCAGACCAAGTGTCAGAAAAAGACAGAATACAAGGAACGCGGCCTTGCCGAACAGACGAGTTAGCAGGCGGATAGGCGAGAGTAGCATCAGAAGCCATGTAGGCTGTCGATCGGACATGCCGCGTCCCTCATTGCGCTTCATTGCATTTCTCGTGGAACATTGTCTTCAGCGTCAAATTTTCGGAAAGCGCATTATTTTCTATTAGCAGTTTCAAAGCGTCTCGGTTGACGATCTCTTCTTCTTCTTCTTGTTCGTTGGTTTTTACGCAGGGGGCTTCGCTTTTTTCGAAGAGATACCTCACGACTTTGGGATCGGTTGAATGCGCCACGGCGCTTAGCAAAGGCGTAAAACCTTGCGCATTGGCGACATCCACTTCAGACCCGGCTTCCACCAACATGCGAATGACTTCAAACGGGCGGTCTTGGTTGGCGGCAAAGTTCAGCGCCGTATAGCCCCGGGCGTCGGTCAGTTCGAGGATTCCGCGACCAATCCTTTGTGTGCGGCTAACCTCCTTGTCGGCCAGCAGCACGGCGAGAACACTTCCATCCTCGGCCACGGTGGCAGCCTGCATCAACGGAGTGGCCGCTACTTCTGGTTCTGCCCATACCTGATCTGCGCCGCCGGCGATCAGAGCGGCCACGATGCTGGCTCCGTCTGGCCGCTGTGTCGCATAATAGAGCGGAGTTACGCCTCTATTTGCCTCAAGTGTGTAAGAGACCTTGTCCTTTAGTGCGTTGGGATCGAAACCATATAGGATCAGGCGCGAGACGACCGATGGGTCCACCGCATATTTCGCAGCATAATGAAGTGGGGTCCTCTCGTCGTCGTCGATAAAGGTTTTGATTTTTGCCCAATGTTCGCCGGTGCTGGCCTTGGCATAGAGTTCACCGATCAGTTTAGAAGAGCGTCGAAACTTGACGATCTTGTGCAGAACACCTGACTGATCCGCGTCACGCGAAATAATGAAATCACCCTTGTTTTCCCGAATGCACACGAGCAGCTCTTCATCAGAGGCACTAGTGAAAAATGCATCGCTGTTTTCGCAGGCAAAAGCGGGAACTCCAACAAGCGCTAGAACAAGAATAAGAATTCGCATGTCTCTTCTCTCTGAACCGACCGGGTCTCAACGCTGTCACGCCTTCCCCAACTCGAAGACACCATGCTACGCGTGAATGAGCATTTCCACGTATTTTCAACATTTTCGCTCGGTCAGCACCTGTATCTTGATCTCGTAGATGGCGATGACATCAATGTAGACTCCCTCGTTCAAGACAATTTTGATCATTGTCACTGCAACGCTCCATCATGAGAAAATCCCGATATTCGATCCCGCAAAGGAAGGCACATGGCGCTGCGTTTGTGTAATTTCCAACGGGATACGTAGGCGCGGCGGCCATGGTGTGAATTGCAATCGAAACGGGAGCTTGAAGCCCCTTAGGTGGGCAGCATGATTGCTCGGAGCCTCGCCTGCAGACTCCGCTGGACGATCTGGCGCGCTACCTCGTCTACCGGTTATTGCCCACACGCGGACGTTTGTCTGCGCACGGCGCAAGCCTTGTTCGATCTAAAGCTTTGCTAAAACAGCGGTATCACGCCTTTTCCGGCTCACCCTGACTACGTGCGCATGCTTCAGCCAACCTGATAATACTACTCTGACCTGACAAGCCCTTAAATTTATGGGATCGTCCTAAAGGAAGGTTTACATTTCCAACCCGATAATTCGTTTTTGGGGTCGAATATGTCAACTTAACGTAAACTTAGCGTAAACCTTTGCGCATAAAATGTGCGCCATTTCGGCCAATTTCGACCCTTAGAGGTTTCCGACTGTTTTGCTCATGTAAACCTGTGTCAACCTTAGGTAAACGTCGCGTAGGGATCCGGCGAAATGCGGAGCTCCAGCCATTCTTTAAAGATCTGCGGACTAGGGCGTCTGCTTCGTTTTACTATCTCTACCGGATTTGACTACTCATCAATCTTGAGTCCTATCCAACGAACTTCCGCTATCAGCCTCTGTCGATTTGTGGGTCAATTGGCTGGAAGCTGCACGATAGCACTTCGGCGTCATTTCGAAGAGCGACGCAAACTCTCGCGAAAAGTGAGAGGAATCTGCGAAGCCGAGGTCTGCGGCCACTTGTCCTATCCTGTCGGTGGTATGGAGCAAACGCCACGCTCCATACCGAAGACGCATGACGCGGTAGAACCTTGAGGGAGGATGTCCGACCGCCTCCACGAAGCGACGGCTCAGTTGGCGCGGACTGAGGCCAACTTTTTCCGCTAGCTCGTCGACGGAGATCGGGGCGTTCAGGGTCTGCTCCATCAAGCCTATCGCATGTCTGACATCCGAATCCTTCACCCCACTCATGTCGGTTACGAATTGCGGTTGTGGCGAAGAGGATTCGCGCTGCCGGTTCAGGATCATGTGACGCAGACTCTGTTGTGCCCTTTCAGCACCGCAGTGACGGGACACCAAGTATAGAGCTAGGTCCGATGCCCCGGTCGAGCCAGCACAGGTGATGCGGTCCCTGGCATCGAGGAATATGCGATCTGACACAGTCTCGATTCCTGGGAACTGTTCGCGGAACTCTTCCCGGACATTCCAGTGGACGCATGCTGGGCGACCCTTCATAAGACCTGCGCGCGCGATATTGAACGTGCCAGTGCAGAGACCAATCAGCGTCACGCCCTTGTCGGCGGCATCTTTGAGATAGGCATCCAACCAAGCGGGCTGTTGTCTGTCTCTATAGTCGTTCCCGGCGCTTACAGCGATGTAGTCGACCGCCGCGGGATCGGGTGGCGGCCCTTGTGGTGTAACGGTAAGACCGCAGCTCGCTTGGACGGTCCTGTGTCCCGCAATCTCCCAACCGCATTCGATCTGACGACTGCGCCCACCCTCATCGGCTGCCAGTCGTAGCGCGTCGACAAACCCGGAGAATGCATTGAGAGTGAAATTGTCCAACGGAAGAATCGCCACGCGGAACTTCTGTCGCCCGCCTCCGGGCCGGTTTGACCGAACCTTGATATTCGACATTCCGTGCTCCAATCCGGAAAGATGACTGCGGCATTCTTCATTATGTCCGAGGTATTCTATTTTGATGTCGTTTTTGCTTCTAGCCTTTCCAAATACAAAAACGACCCGACAGGAGAAACTGAAAATGATGAACCGCATACTATCTGTCACGGCGATCGCAAGTTGTCTGGCTCTTTCGCTTCCGGCAGCCGCTCAAGACAATACGTTCAAAGCGAACATGCCCGGCAACGAACAATCGATTGCCTACCTGTCGGTCGAACGGTTCGACGAGGTGCTCGGCGAGCTGACTGGTGGGGCGGTCGATATCGATCTCTTCGCCAACAGCGCCCTAGGCGATCAGGAAAGTTCGCTGGAATCCATGCAGACCGGTCTGCTCGACATGGCCACGGTGGAGACGCCGATTACCAGTGTGGTGCCCGAACTTGGCGCAACCGCGCTGCCCTACATCTTTTCCGGCCGTGACCACGTGAAGGCGGCGCTGGATGGCGACGCCGGCGAGATGATTGAAGAAATGCTGCTTGCAAAGGGCCTGCGCCCTGTTGCTTTCCTCGAAGGTGGTTTCCGCCAGATCACGAACGATGTCCGCCCAATCAACGTGCCCGCCGATCTGGATGGTATCAAGATGCGGACACCGGGCAGCGCTCTGCGGATCAAGATCTTCAACCACTACGGCGCCAACGCATCGCCTCTTCCGTTCAGCGAGCTCTATTCGGCGCTGCAGACTGGCGTGTTTGACGGCCAGGAAAACCCGGTCATCTGGGTCCAGTCTCAGCGGTTCTACGAGGTTCAGGACTACTTGTCGCTGACCAATCACCTCTACACGGTCACCTACCTGCTGATGAGCGAAGACAAATTTCAGAGCCTTACCGAAGAGCAGCAGCAGGCCGTTATGGAGGCGGGTGATGCGGCCGAAGCTTATTCGGTTGAGTTGGGCACAAAGGCGGATGCAGAGATCGTCAGCTTCCTGAAGGAGCAGGGCATGCAGGTGAACGACGCCGATATCGCGGCCTTCACCGAAGCGTCCTCCGTGATCTGGACGGACTGGGCCGCTGAGCAGTCTGGCTCGGCGCAGGACCTGATCGACGCAATCGTCGCTGCGCGTCCCTGATCCAAAGAAAGGAGGCATCGCGATGATCAACCGTATTCTTGAAGGCGTCATCGCGGTGCTTCTGGTTGCCGCTGTCGGCGTCGCCTTTCTCGCAGTCATCTATCGCTACGCGCTCGATTCCGCTCTAAGCTGGAGCTTCGAAGTCTCGCTTGCCCTGCTGACCTACATCACCTTCATCGGCGGTTATCTCGCGCTTCGCAAAGGCGCGCATCTGAAGGTCGATCTTCTTTTGGCTAGAATGCCATTCCCAATGCGGGGTGCGGCATTCCTGCTGAACCAGGCTCTCATCGGCCTCATTGGCTGGATCATGGCCTGGCATGGCACCAAGCAGATGCTGCGTTTCTCGGACCAGCTGACCAACGTGCTCGAAGTGTCCACATCCTGGTATTACGCGGCCATACCCATAGCCGGAGTCCTTATCTGCCTAGACGCAGTGATCACTACGATCCGGGGCCTAATCCGGATGTCACAGGGTGAAGAACCCGTCACGACAGACAATGAAACTTCCACCACCTCCGTCGACCTCTAAGGCACCGATATGACCCTCTTGCTCGCTCTCTGCGTCCTTCTTGGCCTGATCGGCTTTGGCGTCCCCATCGCCTTTGCGCTGATCTCGATCGCCGTGGGAATATTCTGGCTTGCCGATGTCGACCAGCTCATCGTGGCGCAGCGCCTTTACAGGGGCGTCCAGAGCTTCCCGCTCCTAGCCGTTCCGCTTTTCATCCTTGCCGGTCAGATCATGACCCGAAGCGGCATCTCGGGCCACCTCGTGGAATTCGCCAAGACCCTCGTTGGCCAGATGCGCGGTGGGTTGGCGGCGGTGAACATCGTCACGTCGATGTTCTTTGCCGGAATGAGCGGAACCTCTATGTCAGATACCGCCGCCGTCGGCGGCATGCTGATCGACCCGATGGTCAAGCGCGGCTATAGCCGCCCCTTCACGGGGGCCGTGACGGCCGCATCGTCGACCATTGGCATTATCATTCCGCCAAGCGTTCCCATGGTCATTCTCGGAGCTTATCTGGGGATCTCCACTGGCGCCCTGTTCGCCGCTGGTCTGATCTCGGGGGTCGTGCTTGGTGTCGCGTTAATCGTCACTGCCTGGCTAATTTCGATCCGCGCGGGATATCCTGTCGAAGCGCCGTTCTCGGCGAACCGCGCGATGAAAGCCTTTACCAGGGCGCTGCCGGCTCTATTGATGCCAGCGATCATACTCGGGGGCATCCTGGGGGGTGTTTTCACAGCCACCGAAGCCTCCGCAGTTGCGGTGGTTTACGGCACCGCCGTAGGAATGTTCTACTACCGAACCCTCAAGCTGAAGGTCCTCTACCAGACGCTTTGCGAGGCTGCAGTCCTAAGCGGCGCGGTGATGCTCGTGACGGCTGCTGCACATGTGATGGGCTTCGCGTTCACCTACGAACAGCTTGCCGACGACATCCTTCGCCCACTTGCAGAGATGGAGCTTTCCCCGGTGATGTTCCTTGTCTTGCTCAGCGTCGTGATGATTGTGGCCGGCACTTTCCTCGACGGGATCGCGATGATCTTCATCATCGTGCCGTTGTTCTTTCCGGCCATCCAGTTCCTTGGCATCGATCCGGTGCATTTTGGAATGGTTGTCGTGCTGTGCTGGGGGATTGGCCAGCAGACGCCACCCGTGGGTGCAGCGCTCTTCATCACCAGCGTGATCGCGAAGGTGGACATGTTTTCGCTCACACGCGCCAATCTGCCATTTATCGCGGTCATGCTGCTCGTGCTTGGCGCCGTAATTCTCTTCCCCGAGGCGATGGTTCTGTGGATCCCGCGCGCCCTCGGTCTCTAATCCCTGAAAGAAAGAAGGTTTCGACATCATGATGACACCCAACCGTTTCCTGGACGTGATCTACACGCATACGGACGGCGAGCCGACCTGCATCATCCCCGGCGGGATCCCCTATCCCCACGGTCTCGACATCGTTGCCAAGCGAGACTTCATCCGGCGCCACTATGATACCGTCCGCACGGGCCTTTTGCGCGAACCGCGGGGTCACCACGACATGGTTGGCGTATTCGTGACCCCACCGTCCAGCCCCGAATTTGATGCCGGGATGCTCTGGTGTGACGGAGATGACTTTATGGAAATGTGTGGCCACGGCACCATCGCGCTGTCCATGGCAATGGTCGCACATGGCATGGTGCACGATGACGGCGGTGATGTCGTGAAGATCCGTTTCGAGACGCCGGCAGGGCCGGTCACGTCGGAAGTCGGGCGCGAGAATGGCCAAGTCGCCTGGACCCGTTTCCAAAACGTCCCGGCGTTCGTTTTGGCACAGGACGTGCCGGTCACCCTCCCCGAGGTCGGTGAAGTCATGGCTGATATCACCTTCGGTGGGAACTTCTTTGCGGTCGTCAAATGGCCTTATCCGAACCAGCCCATCGGACCGGAGAATGGCCGGATGCTTTCGGAAATGGGTGTCATGGTGAAGGACCAGATCAACGCCAAAATGGACATCGCTCATCCGACGGCTCCGCATATCCGCGGCCTGAACTTCACGACATTCTGGCAAGAGCCGGACCACGCAGATAGTCTATATCGCAACGTGCATGTCTTCAGCGACGGCAAGCTGGATCGCTCGCCAGGTGGGACAGGGACATCGATGATGATGGCCGCCTTCGAGGCGCGCGGGAAGATGGGACTTCACGAGAAAATTCGCTCCGAAGGTTTGCTCGGAATTGGCAGGTTCGAGGGCGAGTTGATCGGCGAGACGAAGCTCGGAAACCTTCGGGCGGTCATCCCCACCGTAAAGGGAACTGCGAAGGTGACAGGCTACGCCAAGTGGCTTCTGGACGACAACGACCCCGTGGGACGAGGTTTCGTGGTCAGCTAAATTGATCGATGGCGGCGAGGATGAAACTAACTCTCGAACACCTCGCCGTCTTCACCGAGAAGATCGCCCGCTACGATCTCTTAGGGACACAGAGGCGCCTTAGAAGCTGCACGCGACGCAGGGTGGGCCTTGGGTCACTATCGTCGCTCACGTCGCGCAGGAAGCGCAGCCATGCGCGCTCGTTGGGTGTCAGGTCATCCTCTCGGTCGCGCATGATGCCTATTTCCTAAAGATCGCGTTGACCGCCGCCTTCGACCGGCTGGTGAGCCGAGGGTCGCTGTTGTCGGAGGCCTCCCGGATTGCCTCGATCCAGCCCCGCTCGTTTGCGGTGACCGGCGCGCCGAAGATATCGATCACGGCCGCAGCCGCCGTCCGCCCGACCGCCTGCTCCAAGGCGATACGCATCAGATAAGCCGGATCGGCTTCAAGGGCGCGCGCCATTGACGGCACGCGGTCAAGTGCAAGCTTGCTCGAACCACTCTTGAGCATGCTGACCATGTTGGCGTTCTGGAACCCGGCCTCAGAGGCGATTTCAGCTTGGGATTTTTTCGATTTCAGCTCCAAAACCCGGCGTTCAACATATTTCGCCAGTTCAGTGTCCTGATGCGGTTTCTTTGTCATCTCTTGTTCTCTCATTCGTGTCACAGCACGCGCTGCTTACTTTCATTATAGAAAGTAGACGCCTGGGGAGCGTCGCAGGATGAGGGAACCCGTGATGTTCCAGGGCTCACTTTCGATCAAAAACTTGGTCTGAAGTCGTTAAAGGTGGTCGGACCAATCGGACTGGCCGGACCAGGGCACCCATGATGTATATCTCGTTCCAAGCTGTCGGACAGCTTCATGATGATTATGTCGCACTAACCGCCTAGAACCCATGTTTCGATCAAGTAGATGTCGTAACATCAACTCAAGAAATCTCATATTCAGGCAGCCGGTTGATTGCGTTGATCTTTGTCGAAAGCGTCACGTCACCATAATCGTCACCAGCTGTTCTGGCGGCGTGGCCCTGTATTGCATCAAGAACCCGATCCTGGATCCCGATCTCGCGCCCGACTGTCTTGAACCTGTGCCGCCAGCCATGCGAGGGCTGAACACCTTCCGGCACAAGGTTTTGCTCTTTGAGCCAATCACCGACGCGATTGGCCATTTTCTTCGCGTAAGTCTGATAGTTCTTGTGCTCTTTGCCGTTGTGAAAGATGGGTCCACTATTGATCGTGTGCAGATAATCGAGAAAACCGAGCTTGATGATCTGGGGGTGCACTGGCACGTCGCGCCATTGACCGGTCTTTGTGCCCCCGGCTTCTGGCGTTATCCTGATCGTCATGTTGCCACCAACTTCACGGAAATCTTCACGGCGCAGTTGGGTAATCTCGGCAACGCGCGCCCCTGTGAATGCACACAGCCAAGGCACCCACCTTTTGGCAGCAGTGATCTTTTCTCCTTCCATAATCGTTCCATTGAATGAGGTCTTAGGCTGATAGTTAAAGACCGCGGCGAGCAGCTTTATTGCTTCTTCGGTCGTGAAGCCGCGCTCTCGATTGTGGATGGGTTTCCGTGCAGCCAACCGCACACCGACAGCGGGATCGTCGTTTATTCTGTCTTGTTCGGTGGCCCATCTGAACAGGCTGCGGATCGTCGGCAAATAGACTTTGCTGACTGTCGATGGTTGTTTCTCCTGCAAAGTATTTTCCACCCAATCCAACATGTTTTTCTTGGTAATCTTGGTTGCATCGTCGTGGCGTAGGAACTTGATCAGACTTTTGATTGCCAGTTCCTGTCTGCGCCCCCCGTCCTTCATATATCCCAGTCGCTGGCGAACCTGCACGTAGTCTGCCCACAGCTTCTTGATGCTCACCGGCGCAGAAGCGCTCTGCGGAGGCTGCGCGTTCTTGATTATCGGCGCAGTAGGGGTTCCAGTGAAATCTCCCTCGTCACGCTCGGCCACCCGCTCCAGTGCCTCTAACTCGGCACTGCAAAGGGCACGGGCAATCACTCGCCATTCGTCGCTCCCCATTGCCGCATCGAGATTTCCGGAGGCGCGGAAACGCTCAATCTGCGGCCCTACGAGATCCGCAAGTTCTCCATCATCGGCGTGACCAGCTATCGCCGCGCGCAGTCTCTGCACCAGTAGGTCGTCAATGCCGATAGACGGCCAGCGCGCATCATTGCCTAGCTCATCGTCGAAAGCCAATCTTTGCATGTAATGGCTCATGGCGATCTGGTCAGGAGCGAGTGGATAGCGTGCCCGGCCGGTCTGCAATGTTCCTGCGCTGATCTTCCTTTCAGCGAGGGCGATTTGATGTTGAAGCTGAGCGACAGCACCTGGAAGCAACTTGATTGCTTGTCGGTAGTCACCGCCGAGAGGGGTGCGCAATTCAGTTTTGCCGATGATCCCACGCAGATCTTTGGGAACGACCAGTCGAGCGTGATAGCGTCCGTTGCGATTCACGAAGTTCCTAGGTTTTCCCGCCATCATGATCAGCCTTTGTAACCAAAACTGTAACCTTCAAACGGCCAATGCCCCCTATTTGCAAGGGCTTTGTTTAATTTCAACGGACTAGTGTGAGAATGGGTGAGAGGCTGGACAACGACCCAAGCGGGGCTCGTTACGGCTGCTTCCTTCCGGACCTGACCGGGTTGGCGAGGCGCCTGCCCGCGCCAACCTCTCGACCGGATACCTAAGCTTTCTGGGGGGGATTCGCAAGGTCTGCCAGTCTGACAAGGGGAATGGCGAGGCGCAGGAAGCCTGTCGCGTCCACACCAAGATCGCGCGCGCCCAGGGTCGCGAGGTCTTCTGGGTGATTGCGCGCGCCGGGGCCGGTTTCCAGCAGAACGGTCGCATCTCGCGGGCCGTCGAGATGCCAGCCGCCGGCGACGGGCAAGGTGCTGTCGGTGCCGGTGTCGCGCAGGAACGCGGTGAGGTGGTCACGGACGGTGCGTGCACTTTGATGCACCACGGCCTGGGCTGTGGCACGTGGATAGGGGCCCCCACCATGGGCGCGGAAATTATTGGTGGCCACGCAAAAGAGAGCATCGTGCGACAGGGGCGTGCCGTTGCGCGAAAGGTCGCGGATGCGCCGTGCGCCGGAGTCGATCAGTTGCCCTTGCGGGTCATAGCGTGGCGGTTGGGACAGGTCGATGCGATAGCTAAGGCCCGAGATCGTGTCGAACGCATGACTTGCGAAGGCGGGGTTCCAGAGTGGTTGCGGCGTGGTGCCATGGCCTGGCAGGATCTGATGAAAGCAGGACGCGGCGCGCTCCAGCCAGTCGGCGATCTGCGCCCCGGTCAGCCGCAGCCCGATCAGGGTGTTGGGAAACGGGTAGAGCTCGGCCATGTGCCCCAGGGTCAGCGGACCGGCGGGGATGTCGATGAAATCGCCGGGCCCGCCATGGCCGCCGGATTTGTAACAGGGTGTCGCGGCCAGGACCGGCAGGTCCGTGTCCTCGGTGTCGCCGAGCGCGGCGGAAAGCGCGGCTGTCTTGGCGTCGAGTACCGGGTGGAGCGCGTTGCAGGGTCGGACCCGTGCGAAATAGCTGTGGATGGGATGCGCCGTGTGGCCGACGGTTTGGGAGGTGACCTGCAGTGTCGCCAGGTGGGCCGGGCGCGTGACGGCGGAAAGATCCGGGTCGGCGGCGGCAGGGGCGGTGCCGTCTGCTGGAGCCACGGGTTGTGCGCGACAGTGGAAATCCTGCACGGACCATGCCGCGGTCGCCGCATCCTGCGCAAGGCAGAGATCCAGCACGCCCAGGTGTGAACCGCGAAAGCCAGCCATGACGGCCGGAACCCCGGCGAGGGTGCCGGCGTGGTGATCGACGCCCGGCGCGGGAGGACCGGGCGCCGTGGTTTCGGGAAAGACCTGATGACTGTGCCCGGTCAGAAGCGCGTCGATCCCCGGCACCGTGGCCAATGCGAGGGCCGCGTGCTCAAGGGCCGGGTCGGCGCTGTCGGACGCGGACGCGGCGGGGCCGATCCCTGTATGGGCCAGAACGATGACGATGTCGGCGCCGGCCTCGCGCAGGTGGGGTACTTCGGTCACCGCGGTCTCGACGATGCCGCGTGTGGTGACGCGGCCCGCAAGGTGCTGATGGTCCCATGTGGTGATCTGCGGCGGCAGCAGGCCAAGCACGCCGATGTGCAGCGTGTGCTCCTTGCCGCGGTTGTCGCGCAGGACCGTCGGCAGGATGACGGAGGGCGGATGCAAGGGCGTTGCAGCGGGTCCGGCGTGCAGGACGTTGGCGCAGAGCACGGGGAAGGTGGCCTCGGACAGGGCGCGGTCCAGCCAGTCGAGGCCGAAATTGAACTCGTGATTGCCAAGTCCGACAGCGTCGTAGCCCAGAGTGTTCATCGCGGCGATTACGGGGTGCGGGCCGGACCAGCCGCTGTCCGGGCCGGTGCCGATATCGCTGAGCGCGGAGCCTTGCAGGAAGTCGCCATTGTCGAACAGCAGGCTGTTGGCGGCCTCGGCGCGGGCGCGGGCGATCAGCGTGGCAGTGCGGGCCAGCCCGTGGCCCTGCACTTCGGCATCGCGGTGATAGTCGTAGGGCGCAAGATGGGCGTGGACATCAGTGGTTTCCAGCACCCGCAGCCAGATATGATTGTCCGGGATGGGACGATCCGCGGATGCGGGCGCGTGCGGCCAGGTGTGGTCAGGCGCGGTGTTATTCATGTTTAAAGTCGAATTTCACTAATCAAGGAGTTTACCCGGACGGATCCAAGACTGGCACAGGGGGTGGGTGGCGGCAATCTCCTTTCGGTTGAGGTCACTTATTTAGGATCGCGCTTAGATTGGGGCGTGGGCGTGCGTGGGATTGCGGCTTCGGGGCGCGGCTTGCCGTTGGCGGGGGGCTGTGGCAGGTCTGCGGCAAAAGGAGATGCAGATGCGCCATGCCGAGACTGTGACATTCGGCGGTTCGGGGTTGGACCGTGCTGCCGAGCTGCGGCGGCGACCGGAAGAGATCGCGCAGACGCCGCGCGAGGTGGTGCTGTTGTGGCAGGGCAAGCCGTTGGTCGAGGCGCCGGGACTGGACCGTCTGGCGCGGTTGCCCGCCGACCATCCGGTGCTGGCGCAGACGGCCCCCGAGGCCGTGCTGCTGGGCCTGCAGGACGATGGGCGCCTGATCGAGGCGCGGGAACTGGTGGGCTGGATGCCCGAGGACGTGGACCCGGCCCAGATGAACAGCTTTGTCGATACGTCCGAGCAGCGGCATCCGCTGCTGGATGACACGCAGGTCTTTGCGGAGTTGCGCCGCGTCATGACCCGGCTGAGCCCACGCGATGCCGAACTGGCCGCCACAGCGAAGGCGGTGCTGCACTGGCATGTCAGCCACCGTTTCTGCGCGCGGTGCGGGGCGCAGAGCGAGATGACCCAGGCCGGATGGCAACGCGCCTGCCCGTCCTGCGGCGCACAGCATTTCCCAAGGACCGATCCGGTCGTGATCATGCTGATCACCCATGGCAACAGCGTGCTGATGGGCCGCTCGCCACATTGGCCGGAGGGCATGTTCTCGCTTCTGGCGGGGTTCGTGGAGCCGGGCGAGACGATCGAGGCGGCGGTGCGCCGGGAGGTCTGGGAAGAAGCCGGCGTGAAGGTGGGCGCGGTCGACTACCTGGCCAGCCAGCCCTGGGCCTTTCCGGCGTCGCTGATGTTCGGTTGCCGCGGCGTGGCGCTGAGCCGCGAGATCACCATCGACCCGGTCGAGATCGAGCAGGCGATGTGGGTCAGCCGCGAGGAGATGATGCAGGCCTTTTCCGGGACGCATCCCGTCCTCAGCCCGGCGCGAAAAGGTGCAATTGCGCAATTTTTGCTGCGCAACTGGTTGGCGGATACGCTATAACGCCGGTAACCGATAGGCATTCCAAGACCCTGCCCGGCGCGAAAGACCGGACGGGACAAAAAGAAGAGGCGCAGACATGAAATTCGTGGCCCATGAAGACGTAGAAGCCCCGATCGAGTTCGTGTTCGAGCAGGTGACCGATTTCGCGGCGATCGAGCGGTCGGCGTTGCGGCGGGGTGCGGAGGTGCAGCGCGTCGACGACCTGAATGAGACCCGGCCGGGAATGAAATGGGACGCGGCCTTTAGCCTGCGGGGCAAGCGGCGCGAGATGCAACTGGAGCTGACCGAGCTGGACCGGCCCAATGGCTTGGTCATTGCGTCGCGCTCTCCCAACATGGGCGGCAAGATGGTTCTGGACCTTGTGGCGCTGTCGCGGTCGCGCACGCGGATCAGCGTGGTGATCGACATGGCACCCAAGACGCTGGCGGCAAAACTTTTGGTGCAGTCGATGAAGCTGGCGAAGAGCAACCTGAACAAGCGGTTCAGCCTGCGCGTGGCGGGTTATGCCAAGGAACTGGAAGACCGCTACAAAAGCGACGCCTGAGCGTCTCGTGCTGATCGCAAAACGGGCCGCCGGTGAGGGCGACCCGTTTTCCGGTGTCTGGCAGAGCCGAACTTAGCCCAGCTGGTTGTCTTTCTCTTCATCCTGGAAGGGTGCGCCGAAGCCGTAGCCGAGCTGATTGTCCTTCTCATCGTTCATGAAGGGCGCGCCGTAGTTGCTGGCGACCTCGAAGGTGGCGGTGTCTGCGCCGTAGCCGCGCTGATCATCTTTTTCCTGGTTCACGAACGGTGCACCGTACTTGCTGGCGATCAATTGGACATCGGATGCCGTATCGTCGCCGTAGCCGCGTTGGTCGTCCTTGTCCTGATTGACGAAGGGCGCGCCGTATTTGTTGCTGGCTACAAGTTGACCGGCGGATGACGCGTCAGCGCCGTAGCCGCGTTGGTCATCTTTCTCCTGATTGACGAAGGGCGCGCCGAAGTTTGCGGCGAGGCCCAACTGGTTGTCTTTCTCTTCATCCTGGAAAGGTGCGCCGAAGCCAAAGCCCAGTTGGTTGTCCTTTTCTTCGTCGAAATAGGGGGCACCGTTGGACAGGACGCTGTTGTTGAGCGGTGCGCTGTGCTGGCCCAGGACGTTGACGACCTGAAGGGCGGCGGCGGGGGTGGCGAGAGCGGCGAGAACCGCGACTGTACTGATGATACGCATGATATGTTCCTTTCATATGATGTTCGTCAATTCTGTTGACGGTGTGTGTTCGTTTCGGTGTTGGCGGCGCGGGCTGTCCGCGTCGTCTGCCGAACAAGATGGCGGCATTCGGGGTGCCGGCACAGGGGGGCTCCGCGCCTCGTTACTGGCCGAACACGCGGATGCACAGATCCGTGAGGATTGGCGTGACCCTGCTCTCAAGCGTTGTGTTGTCAGGAGCTTGAGATCTCGTATGGTATTGTTTTTAATTAATAAATATTGTTACATAGGTTTTGTGCAAAAGCGCACCAAATGGGTGCAGTTTTGGATGTAACGGTGCGTTTGTAATAATTGACCTTGTGGCAGGCGGCGTGGACGGCCTTCGATGCCGGAATGTGGTCTCATGCATCCCGGCTTTTACCTGAAATATCGGTTGAGGACGCGCCGCGCGAAGCGGTCAAGCCTTGCGCTGTGCTTGGCCGCAAGCTGCGGATTCCGGGTTTTGGCGAAAGGTTCTAGTGGCGGCGCGGATCGGCGGGGTAGACGCCCAGAAGCGTGATGTCGGAGGTGAAGTAATCCAGCTCCTCGAGCGCCAGCTTGACGCCGGGGTCGTCGGGGTGCCCCTCGATATCGGCGTAGAACTGCGTCGCGGTGAAGGAGCCGCCGACCATGTAGCTTTCCAGCTTGGTCATGTTGACGCCGTTGGTGGCGAACCCGCCCATGGCCTTGTAAAGCGCGGCGGGGATGTTGCGCACCTGAAAGACGAAGGTGGTCATCATGCCGTCTTCGCCGCGATAGGAACGGTCGGGCTCGCGCGACATGACGAGAAAGCGGGTGGAATTGTTGCCCTCGTCCTCGATCTCGCGGGCGAGGACGTCGAGGCCGTAGATCTCTCCGGCGAGTTCGGAGGCGAGCGCGGCCATCTCGGGGTCGCCGGCCTGGGCCACCTCGCGGGCCGAGCCCGCGGTGTCGGCGCCGGTGACGCGCTGGATGTCGTGTTGTGCCAGGAATGCGCGGCACTGGCCCAAAAGCATCGTATGGCTTTTGGCGCGCTTGACCTGTTCCAGCGACACGCCGGGCAGGGCCAGCAGGTTGATATGCACGCGCACGAAAGCCTCGGCAATGATGTGCAGGCCGGAGTCGGGAAGCAGGTGGTGAATGTCGGCCACGCGCCCGAAAGTGGAGTTTTCGACCGGCAGCATGGCAAGGTCCGCCTCGCCCGAGCGGACGGCCTCGATCGCGTCCTCGAAGGTGCGGCAGGGCAGGGTATCCATGTCGGGATAGGTGTCGCGGCAGGCCTGGTGGGAATAGGCGCCGGGCTCTCCCTGAAAGGCGATGCGTTTGGTCATGTCGTTGGTTCTTCGCCTGATTTTTACCATTTCCCGCTTAATTTTGCCGAAGGCGGGCGTTTGGTCGCGGAAACTACACCTTGCGCCGCCCGAGGGGAAGCGGATAGATACCGCGCGAGAGATTCAGATGGAAGCGGGCTATGTTTGACACAATGACCTTCACAAAGATCATGGGCGGCCTTTGCGGTACGTTCCTGGTCTTTCTTCTTGGCAAGTGGGCTGCGGAGGAAATCTATCACGTCGGTGGCGGTGGTCACGGCGAGGAGCATCAGGCGGCCTACGTCATCGAGGTGGACGAAGGCGAAGGTGGCGGTGAGGAAGAAGAGGAAGCGGTGACGCTGGCCTCGCTTTATTCCGACGCCGATGTGGGCGCGGGCGAGCGCGTCTTCGGCAAGTGCAAGGCCTGCCACCAGGCGGAAGAGGGCGCGAACGGCGTCGGCCCGCACCTCTACGGTGTGGTCGGGCGTGATGTTGGCAGTGCCGATGGTTATGGCAGCTATTCCGGCGCGCTGAGCGAGGCGGCGGATGTCTGGACGCCCGAGAATCTTTACGCGTTCCTGGAGAACCCGTCGGGCTATGCGCCGGGGACGTCGATGAGCTATAACGGCCTGTCCAAGCCGGAGGACCGCGCCAACGTGATCGCCTTTCTTGACCAGACCGATGGCGACATGACGGAAGTTGCCGCCGAGGAAGGCGCGGAAGAGAGCGCATCTGCCGAGGAAGGCACTGAAGAAGAGGCGACCGAAGAGGCATCCGCCGAAGAGGGTTCGGAAGAGCAAGCCACTGAAGAGGCGTCGGCCGAGGAAGGCTCCGAAGAGGAAGCCACCGAAGAGGCGTCCGCCGAGGAAGGTTCTGAAGAAGAAGCCACCGAGGAAGCGTCCGCCGAGGAAGGCTCTGAAGAGGAAGCAACCGAGGAATCGTCTGCCGAAGAAAGCTCTGACGAGGGCGGCTCTGAGGAGCAGGCCGCCGAGGAAAGCTCGGGCGGTGAGGGTGGAGGTTCGGCCTTTGCCGCGATGGTCGCCGCGGCTGACGCCGCGGATGGCGAGCAGGCATTCCGCAAATGCGCCGCCTGCCACAAGGCCGAGGAAGAAGCCAACGGCGTCGGCCCGCACCTGGTGGGTGTCGTCGGCCGTGACATCGGCTCGGTCGAAGGCTTCAATTACTCCGACGCGCTGGCCGGTCTGGACGGTCAGTGGACGGCGGACGAGCTGAACGCGTGGCTGGAAGACCCCAAGGGCTATGCGCCGGGCAACAAGATGGCCTATCGCGGCGTGCGCAAGGAAGAAGAGCGCGCGGCCCTGGTGAAGTACCTGGAGTCCACCGGCAACTGAGCCGGGACCTGAAAAAGTCAGAAAGCCGCCGTTCCGGTCCGGAGCGGCGGCTTTTTCATGGGCGGTGCGGCGCGGAGAGTCGGCAAGACGTCGCCTCACGGGAAGTTTGAACGGGAATCCGGCTTTCGGCGCTTGAAACCCGTTTCGTTCCTACTTTAGCTTGCCTTGCAAGAACAAAGACCCCACATCAGGCAGGTCAAGAGGAGAGAAGAATGACCCGACGCCACAGCCGGGCCACGACCCGGGCCGTAGCAGTTTCCCGCACCCGTTTCCTGACCGCCGCCCTCACCGGGCTTTGCATCGCGGCGCTGGCCGCAACGACCGCGCTGGCACAGGATGAGGGCTCGGACGAGACCATCATCAAGAGCCACGGCTATTCCTATTTCGGAGAGTTGAAGTATCCCGAGGATTACGAGCATTTCAGCTATGTGAACCCCGACGCGCCCAAGGGTGGCGAGATTTCCATCGCGCTGGCGGGCAGCTTTGACTCGATGAATCCCTACACCCGCAATGGCCGCGCCTCGGCCCTGTCGACGATCATGTACGAAAGCCTTCTGGGCCAGGTTCTGGCCGGATCGGGCAGCCTGCCGGGCGACGACATGAACGGCATGTACGGGCTGGTGGCGCACACGGTCGAATACCCCGAGGACAAGTCGTGGGTGATCTTCCATATGCGGCCCGAGGCGACGTTCTCGAACGGAACGCCCGTCACGGCAGAGGACGTGGCGTTTTCGCACAACCTGCTGCTGGACCAGGGGTTGAAAAGCTATGCCGACGCGGTGCGCAAGCGCATTCCGAAGGTCGAGGTGCTGGACGAACACAGGGTCAAGTTCTACTTCGCGGACGGCATTTCGCGCCGCAGCCTGATCGACCAGGTGGGCACAGTGCCGATCTGGTCCAAGGCGTGGTACGAGGAAACCGGCGCGCGACTGGACGAGCCGCGGCTGGAGATTTCGCCGGGGTCTGGGCCGTATGTCATCGACGAGGTGGAGCCGAACCGCCGCGTGGTGATCAAGCGCAACCCCGATTACTGGGGCTGGGACCTGCCGATCAACAAGGGCCGGCACAATTTCGATACGATCCGGCTGGAGTATTTCGCGGACTCCACCGCCGCCTTCGAGGCGTTCAAGGCGGGGGAGGTGACGTACCGCACCGAGGCGGACCCCAAGCAATGGGCCAGCGCCTATGATTTCCCGGCGGCCAACAAGGATTGGGTGAAGCTGGAGGCGATCCCGGACGGGTCACCGCCGCAGATGACCGGCATCGTGTTCAACACCCGCCGTGACGTGTTGCAGGACAAGCGCGTGCGGCAGGCGGTGGCGTTGATGTTCAACTTCGAGTGGACCAACGAGTCGCTGTTCGCCGGGTTCTACGAGCAGCAGCGGTCCTATTCCACCGGCACCCCGCTGGAAGCCACGGGCGTGCCCGAGGGGGACGAACTGGAGTTCCTGAATTCGCTGGGCGACGTGGTGCCCGAGGAGGTCAAGACGACCGAGCCGTGGGTGCCGCATACGAGCGATCCCGCGCGGCTGACCTCTCGCAAGAACAAGCGGCAGGCGCTGCGGCTGATGCAGGAGGCGGGATATACCGTGGGCGACGATGGCCGTATGCGCGGTGAGGACGGCAACGTGCTGCGGCTCGATTTCCTGCTGAACGCGTCGGGACAGCCGACGGAAAAAGCCGTGGCCGAGAACTTCGTCTCCAACCTGCAGGACCTGGGCATCGATGCGCGGGTCGAGGCCGTGGACAGCGCGCAGTTCACCAAGCGTGAGCGCGACCACGACTATGACCTGGTGTTCGACGGCTATCCGGCGCTTATGGGCACGGGCACGGGCCTTGCCCAGCGGTTCGGGACCGAGGCCGCCGATGGCCTGTTCAACCCTGCCGGGCTGCGCAGCGAGATGGTGGACCGGATCATCGAGGAATCCCTGATGACCGAAAGCCAGGAGGAAGAGGACATGACGATCCGCGCGCTCGACCGGGCGTTGCGGCATGAGTTCGTGGTGATCCCCGATGGTTATGCCCCCGATCACTGGGTCGCCTATTGGGACCAGTACGCGCATCCCGAGGAAATTCCGCCCTATCTTCTGGGAACGCTGGACTTCTGGTGGTACGACGCCGAGAAAGCCAAAAAGCTGAGAGAGGCGGGAGCGCTTTGACGATCTGGCAGGTTCTGGAAGACGGGGCGCTGACGCGCATCCCGCGGGCATAGGGGGCCACGGGTGGGCGCCTATATCGTAAGACGGCTGTTGCTGATCATCCCGACGCTGATCGGGATCATGATCATCAACTTCGCGCTGGTGCAGTTCCTGCCCGGCGGCCCCGTGGAGCAGGCGATTGCCGATATCCAGGGGCAGGGCGACGTGTTCGGCGGCTTTGCGGGCGGCGAGCAAGATGGTGCCGTGACCGGCAACGAGGATAACAGCGGTTATATCGGATCGCAGGGCTTGCCGCCGGAGTTCATCGCCGAACTGGAGGCACAGTTCGGGTTGGACAAGCCGCCGCTGGAGCGGTTCCTGAACATGTTGTGGAACTATGCCACTTTCGATTTCGGAGAGAGCTATTTTCGCAAGATCGACGTGATGGACCTGGTGCTGGAAAAGATGCCGGTCAGTATCACGCTGGGCATCTGGACGATGCTGCTGTCCTATCTCGTGTCGATCCCGCTGGGTATTCGCAAGGCGGTGAAGGACGGCAGCAGTTTTGACACCTGGACCAGCGGGATCATCATCGCGGCCTATGCGATCCCCGCGTTCCTCTTCGGGATCATGCTGCTGGTGTTGTTCGCGGGGGGCAGTTACTGGCAGATCTTCCCGCTGCGGGGCCTGACCTCGGACGGGTGGGAAGACATGACGGTGATCGGCAAGGTGCTGGATTACCTGTGGCACATCGTGCTGCCGGTCACCGCGCTGAGTATCGGCGGGTTCGCCACCCTGACGATCCTGACGAAGAATTCTTTCCTGGACGAGATCAAGAAGCAATACGTGATGACCGCGCGCGCCAAGGGCCTGACCGAGCGCAAGGTGCTGTATGGGCACGTGTTCCGCAACGGGATGCTGATCGTGATCGCGGGCTTTCCGGGCGTGTTCGTGAGCGTGTTCTTCACGGGCAGCCTGCTGATCGAGACGATCTTTTCGCTGGATGGTCTGGGGCGGCTCTTTTTCGAGGCCGCCATCGGGCGCGATTACCCGGTGATGTTCGCAACGCTGTACCTGACGACGCTGATCGGGCTGGTCGTGGCGCTGATCGGGGATCTGACCTATGTGCTGATCGATCCGCGCATCGACTTCGAGAAGAGGTCGGGTTGAGATGATCAAGCTCAACCCCCTGAACCAGCGCCGCTGGCGTAACTTCAAGCGCAACAAGCGGGCGTTCTGGTCGCTGATCATCTTTGCGCTGCTGTGCGTGATCACCCTGCCGGCGGAGTTCGTGGCCAATGACAAACCGCTGTTGGTGAAGTACCGCGACGCGTACTACATGCCGATTTTCAAGTTCTATCCCGAGACCGAGTTCGGCGGGGATTTCCGGACCGAGGCGGTCTATGCCGACCCGGAGGTCGAATGCCTGATCGTATCGGGCGGGCTGGTGGATTGCTTCGACGATCCCGAGGGGATCATCGAGGATGCCCAGGACGGCGAGGTGATGGGAGAGGCGATCGAGAAGGGCTGGACGCTCTGGCCGCTTATCCCCTACAGCCACGACACGCCGGTTGACCGACCCGGGGCAGCGCCCTTGCCGCCCAACGATCAGAACCTTCTGGGCACGGATGGCACCAAGCGGGACGTGCTGGCGATCGTGATCTACGGCTTCCGGCTGGCGGTGATGTTCACGCTGGTGGTGACGTTCTTTTCGTCCGTCATCGGCGTCGTGGCGGGGGCCGTGCAGGGGTATTTCGGCGGCCGGATCGACCTGTTCTTTCAGAGGTTCATCGAGATCTGGGCGTCGACACCGCAGCTTTACGTGATCATCATCCTGTTCTCGATATTGCCGAGGGGGTTCTGGCTGCTCGTCGGGATCATGGTGGCGTTCGGGTGGATGGCGCTGGTGGGCGTGGTGCGGGCGGAGTTCCTGCGCGCGCGCAATTTCGAGTACGTGCGCGCGGCCAAGGCGCTGGGCGTCGGCAACATGAAGATCATGTTCCGCCACATGCTGCCCAACGCGATGGTGGCGACGCTGACCTTTTTGCCGTTCATCATCACCGGCACGATCAGCCTGCTGGCGACACTGGATTTCCTGGGCTACGGCCTGCCTTCGGGTGCGCCTTCGCTGGGGGAATTGACCTTGCAGGCCAAGCAGAACCTGCAGGCACCTTGGCTTGCCTTTACCGCGTTCTTCACCTTCGCGATCATGCTGTCGCTGCTGGTCTTCATCTTTGAAGGCGTGCGCGACGCATTCGACCCCAGAAAGACCTTTCAATGAGCCTGCTTGAAGTCAAAGACCTGAAGGTGGGCTTCCGCCAGGACGGTGCGGTGACGCAGGCCGTGCGCGGCGTGACGTTCAGCGTGGACCGCGGCGAGACCGTGGCGCTGGTGGGTGAAAGCGGGTCGGGCAAGTCGGTGACGGCGTTGAGCACCGTGTCTCTGTTGGGGGAAAGCGCCATTGTCGAGGGCAGCGTGACCTATGACGGCCAGCAGATGATCGGCGCGAATGACAAGCTGCTGCGCAAGGTGCGGGGCAACGACATCAGCTTCATTTTCCAGGAGCCGATGACCAGCCTGAACCCGCTGCACACGCTGGAAAAGCAGCTGACCGAGTCGATCGAGCTGCACCAGGGGCTGCGCGGCGCGGCGGTGCGGGAGCGCATCCTGGAATTGCTGAACCGCGTGGGTATTCGCGACCCCGAAAGCCGGCTGGGCGCTTATCCGCACCAGCTTTCTGGCGGACAGAGGCAGCGGGTGATGATCGCCATGGCGCTGTCGAACAAGCCCGACGTTCTGATCGCGGACGAGCCGACGACGGCGTTGGACGTGACGATCCAGGCGCAGATTCTGGAGCTGTTGGCGGAGCTGAAGCGCGAGGAGGATATGGGGCTGTTGTTCATCACCCATGACCTTGGCGTGGTGGAGCGGATCGCCGACCGGGTTTGCGTGATGAAGGACGGCGAGATCGTCGAGAGCGGGCCGACAGAGGAGATTTTCGGCAACCCGCAGCATGACTATACGAAAAAGCTGCTGGGCGCTGCGCCCTCGGGCGTGCCGGAGCCGGTAGCGGAGGGGGCCGAGACGCTGGTCGAGACGCATGGGCTGCGCATCTGGTTCCCGATCCAGAAGGGGCTGCTGAAGCGCACGGTGGGCCATGTGAAGGCGGTGAACGAGGCCGACATCGAGGTGCGCCGGGGCGAGACGTTGGGCATCGTGGGCGAAAGCGGGTCGGGCAAGACCACGCTGGCGCTGGCGCTGATGCGGCTGATCGAGTCCGAAGGCGAGATGCGGTTCGAGGGCGAGGACATGCGCGAATGGTCCACCCGCAAGCTGAGGCGCAAACGCTCGGACATCCAGATCGTGTTCCAGGACCCGGTGGGCAGCCTGAGCCCGCGGATGACCTGTGAACAAATCATTGCGGAGGGGTTGGGCGTGCATGGCAACCCCGACGGCCGGCCGTTGCGCGAGCTGGTGGCCGAGGTGATGCGCGAGGTCGAGCTGAACCCCGAGACGATGGACCGCTATCCGCACGAGTTTTCCGGCGGGCAAAGGCAGCGGATCGCCATCGCCCGCGCGATGATCCTGCGGCCAAAGCTGGTGGTGCTGGACGAACCGACGAGTGCGCTGGACATGACGGTGCAGGTGCAGATCGTGGACCTGCTGCGCCGGTTGCAGGTGAAATACGGGCTGACCTATCTCTTCATCAGTCACGACCTGGCCGTTGTGCGGGCGATGAGCCACAAGGTGGTGGTGATGAAGCAGGGCGATATCGTGGAATACGGGGCGTCCGAGGAGATCTTCGAGAGCCCCAAGACCGAGTACACGAAGACCTTGTTGCAGGCGGCGTTGGATTTGACGGTTTAGGCGGCGCGTGGGTTTTCACCCACCCTACGCAGAGGCGCGTGCGATCGCGTCAGGAGGTCCCAGATCAAGTCCGGGACGGCGTGTTGGATGGTTTCGCGCCGGGTGTATGGCGTGATGCGGGGCTTACCCTGCGGCAAGCCGCTGTTCACCTTGACCCGAATAGCCAGTTGCGGCCTACTTGCCGGAATCAACAAGGGGGCGAGCGTGATTCAACCCTTCCGGTCAGCCGCGCACCGCCCCGCACCTCAGGGAGATATGCATGACACTGATGAAAACCCTCATGGGCGCGGCCGCCACGCTGGCACTGAGCACGGCAGGTGCTCTGGCCGATCCGGCGTTGATCTATGATCTTGGCGGCAAGTTCGACAAGTCGTTCAATGAAAGCGCCCACAATGGTGCCTCGCGCTGGGCCGAGGAAACCGGCGGCAGCTATAACGAGGTCGAGCTGGAATCCGAAGCGCAGCGCGAGCAGTTCATGCGCCGCTTTGCCGAGAACGGCAACAACCCAGTGGTGATGGTCGGCTTTGCCTTCGGCGAGACATTGGGCGAGGTGGCGCCGGATTATCCCGACACCAAGTTCGTGATCATCGACATGGTGGTGGAAGAACCCAACGTGCGCTCGGTCGTCTTCAACGAGCATGAAGGCAGCTACCTTGTGGGGATGATGGCCGCGATGGCGAGCGACTCCGGCACGGTGGGCTTTATCGGCGGCATGGACATCCCGCTGATCCGCAAGTTCGCCTGCGGCTACGTGCAGGGCGTGAAAGCGGCCAATCCGGACGCGACCGTGATCCAGAACATGACCGGGACGACGCCTGCGGCGTGGAACGACCCGGTCAAAGGGTCCGAGCTGACCAAGGCGCAGATGAGCCAGGGGGCTGACGTCATCTATCACGCGGCGGGCGGCACCGGGACGGGCGTGTTGCAGACCGCCGCCGACGAGGACGTGCTGGGCATCGGCGTGGACAGCAACCAGAATTACCTGCATCCGGGCAGCGTTCTGACCTCGATGGTCAAGCGCGTGGACAATGCCGTTTACGACGCGATGTCGGCGGGTGAGGACGTGGAGACGGGGCTGAACGTGATGGGCCTGTCGAACGACGGGGTGGCCTATGCGCTGGACGAGCATAACGAGGACCTTGTGACGGCTGACATGAAAGAAGCCGTGGACGCCGCCGCCGAGAAGATCGCGAATGGCGAGCTGGAGGTGCACGACTACATGTCCGACAATACCTGCCCGGCGTCGTAGGAATATATTGCCGGGCCGCGAGGGTGGCCCGGCGCTAGCCGGAGGCTGCCATGAGCGATAGCGTCAGACGGTTTTTCAACGCCTGGGGCGACGGCGACGCGGAGGCGCGGATGGCCGTTCTGAACGACGTGCTGGCGGCCGGTGTGCGCTATGCCGACCCGCGGCTGGAGGAGGCGTTGGTCGGGACGGCGGCCGTGATAGACTACGTTGGGCAATACTCGGCCATGGCCCCGGGTGCGATTGCTCAGATCGCGAATATGGACGTACGAGACGGCATCATCCGCGCGACGGTGGAGTTCATAATGGCGGACGGCCACATCCAGCCGGGGCAATTCGTGATCGAGGTGGACTCGGATGAACGCCTGACCCGGATCGTCGGCTTCAAGGGGACGGGCGCATGAGCGTGGCGCCGGCCATCGAATTGCAGGGGATATCGAAATCCTTTGGTCCGGTGCAGGCCAACAAGGATATCTCGATCAAGGTGGCCCCCGGGACCATTCACGGGATCATCGGCGAGAACGGGGCGGGAAAATCGACCCTGATGTCGATCCTCTATGGTTTCTACAAGGCCGATAGTGGCCGGATCTTCATAAAAGGGCAGGAGACGCGCATTCCCGACAGCCAGGCGGCGATTGCGGCGGGTATCGGGATGGTGTTCCAGCATTTCAAGCTGGTGGAGAACTTCACCGTGCTGGAGAACGTGATCCTTGGTGCAGAGGATGGGGCGCTGCTGAGGCCGAGCCTTGCCAAGGCGCGGCGCGAATTGGCGGCTTTGGCGAAGGAATACGAGCTGAACGTCACACCCGATGCGCTGATCGAGGATATTGGCGTGGGGATGCAGCAGCGGGTCGAGATCCTGAAGGCGCTTTACCGGCAGGCGGATATCCTGATCCTCGACGAGCCCACGGGTGTACTGACTCCGGCGGAGGCGGATCAGCTGTTTCGCATCCTTGCCCGGCTGCGGGACGAGGGGAAGACGATCATCCTGATCACCCACAAGCTGCGCGAGATCATGGAGATCACCGACGACGTGAGCGTCATGCGGCGGGGCGAGATGGTGGCGACGGTCCGGACCGCCGAGACAGGGCCGGAGGAACTGGCCGAGTTGATGGTGGGGCGCAAGGTGCTGTTGCGCGTCGAGAAGGAGGCCGCCCGGCCCGGCGACGTGGTACTGGAGGTCGAGAACCTGCATGTGGTCGACGGGCAGGGGGTGGAGCGGCTGCGCGGTATCGACCTGCAGGTGCGCAAGGGCGAGATCGTGGGGCTGGCCGGGGTGGCCGGGAACGGGCAGTCGGAACTGTTGGAGGTTCTTGGCGGGATGCGGGCCGCCACGGGCCGCGTGGCCGTGAACGGCATTGATCTGGCCTTGGCCGGCAGTGGCGCGGATGGCAAGGCGCGGCGCGCGGCGGGGGTGGGGCACGTGCCCGAGGACCGGCAGCGCGAGGGGCTGATCATGGCGTTTTCCGCGTGGGAAAACAGTGTGTTCGGATATCACAGGGGGCCGGCGTCGGGGGCGGGCCTGTTGATGGATAACGCGGGTATCCTGACCGAGGCGGCGGCCAAGATGGAGCGGTTCGACGTACGGCCGCGCGATGCGAAACTGTCGGCCAAGCACTTTAGCGGGGGCAACCAGCAGAAGATCGTGCTGGCGCGGGAGATCGAGCGGAATCCGGACCTGCTGTTGGTGGGTCAGCCGACGCGGGGCGTGGATATCGGGGCTATTGAGTTCATCCATAGCCAGATCATTGCGCTCAGGGATGCGGGCAAGGCGATCCTGCTGGTGAGCGTGGAACTGGACGAGGTGATGGCTCTGAGCGACCGGATCGCGGTGATGTTCGACGGGCGGATCATGGGCGAGCGCCTGCCGGGTGAGACGGACGAGACGGAACTGGGCCTGTTGATGGCCGGGATCGAGGGACGGCCCGACGATGCCGCCGCCGCCGTGCAGGAAGCGCAGGCGGCGCAGGCGCGGGAACACGCCGAGGAACACGGCACGGCGCACAGGGCCGGGCAGGGAGGCGGGCATGGATAGGCTCCCCGGCTGGGCCGACGCGGTACTGGTGCCGTTGGTGTCGCTGTTGCTGGCGGCACTGCTGTCGGCGCTGGTGATCCTTGGTATCGGGGAAAGCCCGGTCGAGGCGCTGCGGATCATGGTCGTGGGCGCGTTCGGGTCGACCTATGGCTGGGGCTATACGCTCTATTACGCGACCACGTTCATGTTCACGGGCCTTGCCTTTGCCGTGGCGAGCCATGCGGGGATGTTCAATATCGGGGCCGAGGGGCAGGCGATGCTGGGCGGGCTTGGCGTGGCGCTGGTGTGCCTGGCGCTGCCCTGGCCGCATTGGGCGCTTGCGCTGCCGGCCGCGGTGGTCGGGGGCGCGGTGTTCGGGGCGCTTTGGGCGCTGATCCCGGCGTGGCTGCAGGCGACGCGGGGCAGTCACATCGTGATCACGACGATCATGTTCAACCTGATCGCGGCCGCGCTGCTGAACTACCTGCTGGGCGGGGTGCTGCGCCCGGCGGGATCGGTCGAGTCGGCCACGGCGCGGTTCCCGGAAGGGGCCACTTTGCCGACCCTGCACGACATGCTCGCGCCGTTGGGCATTTCGTTTTCCAAGGCGGCGCCGGTGAATATCAGCCTGTTCGTGGCAGTGCTGGCCTGCCTGTTCGTTTGGGTGCTGATCTGGCGGACGCGGTTGGGCTACGAGATCCGGGCGCTGGGCTATTCGCAAACGGCATCCCGCTATGCCGGCATCGGGCCGGTGAAGATCGTCGTGGTGGCGATGCTGATCTCGGGCGGGCTGGCCGGGTTGATGGCCGTCAACGTGGTGATGGGCGAGGCGGAGCGGCTGCTCTTGAACCCGACCGAGGGCGCGGGGTTCATCGGGATCGCGGTGGCGCTGATGGGGCGGAACCATCCATTGGGCGTGTTCCTGGCGGCGATCCTGTTCGGGTTTCTGTACCAGGGCGGGGGCGAACTGGGCCTGTGGACGTCGATACCGCGCGAGTTGATCGTGGTGATACAGGCGCTGGTGATCCTGTTCACCGGGGCGCTGGACAACATGGTGCGGATGCCGATGGAGCGGGCCTACGGCGCGCTGCGGCGGAGGCGGAAGGCATGAGCGTGCATGGTTCGGCCTGGAGCGAAGTGTTGAGGCTAGGGGGGTGTGGCGTTGTGTGGCAATGTGCGAGGGTCAGACCTTTT
Source organism: Roseovarius confluentis (assembly GCF_002917925.1). Lineage (GTDB taxonomy): Bacteria > Pseudomonadota > Alphaproteobacteria > Rhodobacterales > Rhodobacteraceae > Roseovarius > Roseovarius confluentis. The sequence continues at coordinate 169,590 of NZ_PPFE01000004.1, forward strand.
CGGAGCCTCGTACCATGACGGATTTCGCGCCTTACCTTCCCGGCTTTATCGCCGCCTATGCCATCCTGCTGGTGGGGGCGTCCTCGCCCGGGCCAGCGGTGGCGATGCTCTTGGGGATCTCGACCAATCAGGGGCGGGGGCCGGCACTGGTGACCTGCGCGGGGATCGCCACCGGCAGCATGACGATCAACATCCTGACCATGCTGGGCGTGGGCCTGATACTGTCGCAGGCGGCCTGGGCGATGAGCCTTTTGAAGCTGGTGGGCGCGGCCTACCTGGTGTGGCTGGCCTACGGCGCTTTCAGGAAGGCGCTGCACCCGCCAAGAGTGGCGGTGATTAAGACGCCGAAGCAGGCGAATGCGAAGCTGTTTGCGCAGGGCTACGCGTTGCAGGTGACGAACCCCAAGGCGATTGTCTTTTGGCTGGCCATCGCCGCGGTTGGCGCGGTCGAGGGCGCGCCGGCGCCGGTGATTGCCGCCTTCGTCGCCGGGGCCTTCGTGATCAGTTTCACGATGCATGCGGCCTGGGCGCTGTTCCTGTCCTCGAGCCCTATCCGGGCGGCCTATGCCAGCGGGCGGCGGTGGATCGAAGCGGGGCTGGGCAGTTTCTTCGGCTTTGCCGCCTACAAGATGGCGACATCGGAGAGTTGACCGCATGGAGTTCCTGACCCTTCTGCAAGTTCTCGACAGCACGGTGCGGTTGGCCATACCGCTGCTGCTGGCCTGTCTTGCGGGGCTGTTCAGCGAAAGGGCAGGGATTTTCGACATCGGGCTGGAAGGCAAGATGCTGATGGCCGCATTCTTTTCAGCCGCCGTCGCCTATGTCTCGGGGTCGGCCTTGATCGGGCTGCTGGCGGGCATCGGGTCGTCGATGCTGCTGTCGGGTCTGCACGGGCTGGCCAGCATCACGTTCCGGGGCAACCAGCTGATATCGGGTGTGGCGATCAATTTCCTGGCGGCGGGGCTGACGGTGCTGATCGCGGCGGACTGGTTCCAGGAGGCGGGGCGGACGCCGTCACTGGGCAGCGGCGCGCGGTTCGAGCCGATCGACCTGCCCTTTGCGGACAGCCTTGGGCCGGTCTATGGCGAGCTGGTGTCGGGGCATACGATACTGGTTTACCTGGCATTTCTCTGCGTCCCGGCCAGTTGGTGGGTTCTCTATCGTACCCGTTTCGGGCTGCGCCTGCGCGCCGTGGGCGAGAACCCCGAGGCAGTCGATACGGCGGGTATCAGCGTTCCGGGGATGCGGTTCGCGGCACTGGCGATCTGTGGCGTTCTGTGCGGGGTCGCGGGGGCGTACCTGTCGACCGCACTGCAGGCCGGGTTCGTCAAGGACATGACCGCGGGGCGGGGATATATCGCGCTGGCGGCGTTGATCTTTGCCAAGTGGCGGCCGTGGTACGCGCTGTGGGCAACGCTGCTGTTCGGTTTGTTGCAGGCGGTGGCGCTGCGCTATCAGAACCTCGAAGTTGGCGGGATAACGATCCCGACGCAGTTGATGGATGCGGCGCCGTATATTCTGACCGTGGTTATATTGGCGGGGTTCGTCGGCAAGGCGATTCCCCCGAAATCGGGCGGTGTGCCCTACGTGAAAGAGCGCTAACTGCCCCAGATGTCTCAAAAGTTTCAGAAACGGAAGCACATGGACCGATGCGTTCACGCTTCGTAAGGCCAGTTCACATAAATTGATCAGACCTGAGGCGGCAATGCCGATGCCGCACTTGCAAAAAGCCCTGAGGCGGGGCTAACACGGGTTATGCAGATCTACCTTCCCATCGCCGAGGTTTCGGTCAACGCGTTCCTGCTTTTGGGACTGGGCGGATTGGTGGGTGTGCTGTCGGGCATGTTCGGCGTGGGCGGTGGGTTCCTGATGACGCCGCTTCTGTTCTTTATCGGCATTCCGCCGGCGGTGGCCGTGGCGACCGAGGCGAACCAGATCGTCGCGTCGTCCTTTTCGGGCGTGCTGGCGCATCTGAGGCGAAAAACCGTTGATCTCCGAATGGGCACCGTGCTGCTCATAGGGGGCCTGATCGGGGCCGCGCTGGGTGTCGTGGTGTTCAACTACTTGCGCTCGTTGGGGCAGGTCGATCTGCTGGTGCGGCTGTGCTATGTCGTGTTCCTCGGCATTATCGGCGGGATGATGTTCTTTGAAAGCCTGCGGGCGATCCGGCGCAGCAAGTCGGGCAAGCCCGCGGCGCGGAAGAAACACACCTGGATCCAGAAGCTGCCGTTCAAGATGCGCTTCCGCACAAGCGGGCTTTATATCAGCGTCATTCCCCCGGTGTTGGTGGGTATCGCTGTGGGCGTGCTGGCGGCGATCATGGGCGTGGGTGGCGGGTTCATCATGGTGCCTGCGATGATCTACCTGCTGGGCATGCCGACCAAGGTGGTCGTGGGCACGTCGCTGTTCCAGATCATTTTCGTGACCGCCTTCACCACGCTCTTGCACGCCACCACGAACTTTACCGTGGACGTTGCGCTGGCCGTTCTGCTGTTGATCGGGGGCGTGATCGGGGCGCAGATCGGGACGACGATCGGCACTCGGATGAAGGCCGAGCAATTGCGCATCCTGTTGGCAATGATGGTGCTGGCGGTCTGCTTCAAACTGGCGCTGGATCTGCTGATCATGCCGTCGGAGCTCTATTCCATCGGCGCGGCGGAGGGACATTGATGCGCTGGCTGATTGCCCTTCTGTTCATGGCCGGGCCGCTGATGGCCGAGGAGGTCGTGCTGGGTTTGAGCCGGGACAAGGTGGCGATCACGGCGACCTTCGACGGCTCGGAGATCCTGGTGTTCGGTGCGGTCAAGCGTGAGGCGCCGGTGCCCGAGGAACCGCTGGATGTGATCGTGACCATTGCGGGGCCGAGCAAGCCCGTGGTGGTGCGCCGCAAGGAGCGTCGGTTCGGGATCTGGGTCAATGTCGACTCTGTCGAGGTGGACCGGGCGCCGTCCTTCTATGCAATCGCAACGACCGGGCCGCTCGACAAGGTTCTGTCGAATGTCGAGGACCTGCGCCACAGCATCTCGATCCCGCGAGCGATCCGGTCGGTCGGCGCGGCAAGTGCCACGGTCGATCCGCAGGCGTTTACCGAGGCGGTGATCCGTATTCGCAAGGCCAACGGGGCCTACAGCCTGCAGGAAGGGGCGGTGTCGCTGGACGAGCAGACACTGTTCCGCACCTCGATCGAGATGCCGGCGAACCTGACGGAAGGGGCCTATGCGACGCGGATCTTCCTGACGCGCGGCGGCGAGATCGTGGCGACCTACGAGACGGCCATCGGGGTGCAGAAGGTCGGGCTGGAGCGGTGGATCTTCAACCTGTCGCGGGAACAGCCGCTGATCTATGGCCTGATGTCGCTGGCCATCGCAATCGCGGCGGGCTGGGGCGCGTCAGCGGCGTTCCGGGCGATACGCGACCGCTGAGCATTTCGGGACCCGAAGGTTAAGGCCGCCAATTCGTCAATTTCGAGTGTCGGTATCGCGTCGGTATTCGGGTGGTATCACGACAGTGCCAGTTCCGCCGGATGACAGGTTAACGGGTCTCGCGGATTTCGCGAACGCAGCATCCATTAGGTGAATAAAAGCTTAACGCGATAAGTCCAGTTCCGCGAATTCACCGGGTGAGGACGACATCGCCGCGGATGTCGAGACCATCCTCGATCGCGTCGACCAGGTAACAGGCGGTATCAGCGCGCGAGATCAGGCCGTTGCGCCACGCCTCGGGCTCTCGCAACACCTTGCAGGTGCCGGTGCGGGCGCCGTTGGACAGGATCACGGGGCGGGCGATGGTCCAGTCGAGCGGGCTGTCCATGATCAGCGCCTCCTGCCGGTCCTTGTCGGCGTAGGGTCGGCCCAGAATGGCCTTGTGCCCGAGGCTCTCAACGCTGCTCATGGCGGCGCGACTGCGACCCGCGCCGAAGCCGGTGACGGCGACGAGGCGGGAAACGCCCGCCGTCTGCATGGCGTCCAGAAGGATGCGGGTGGTTTCCGAAAAGAGCGTGACCTCTTTCCAGAGCATCGAGACGCTTTCCTTGATCCCCAGTGCGTAAATCACCGCGTCGGTGCCCTTGAGCGCATCTGCCACGTTGGCGGGGTCGAGCGCGTCGCCGGGGAAAGGCTCCAGCCCGGGGCGGGAGGCCATGTCGCCGGCGGAGCGGGCAAAGGCACGGACGGTGTGATCGCGGCGTAGCGCCTCGTCAACAGCGCATTGGCCGATGCCGGATGTGGCGCCGAGGATAGTGATGTGCTGGCTCATGCGGCTCCTTTGGGTGGCATTCGTTTCAGGACCTAGCGGCGGCGGGGGCGAGGTAAAGTGCGTCTGGTCAACCGGAGAAGATCAGGTTCCACGCGGCGGCGATCCACTCGGTGCGAAAGCTGTGGCCGCCGGGATGCAGGCATTTGGTCAGACGCGTGTCGTTGGGGGCGGTCCACGCGTCGCAGGTCAGGCCGTCGTGCAAGGCGGGGGTCTTCGACGTCTCGTGCCCGCCGACCCGGCGGTACATGGCGAGGACGGTTTCGACATCGCCCTGCCGTGCCTCGCCGATGGCGCGGCCCGCGAGCGGGACGATCCGGTCGGACGTGCCGTGGACATGGATGATATCGGCGGGGGGTGTCGTGCAGCTGTCCGGCGTGGGCGCCCAGAAGGTGCCGGCGACGGGAATGAACCCGGCATAGTCGGCGGGCCGGTGGCAGGCCAGTGTCCAGATCATCATCCCGCCCGCGGAAAAGCCGGCCACGACGATGCGGTCCGGGTCGATCGCGGTGTTGGCCAGGATGTCGTCGCGCAGGGCGTCGAAATAGCCCAGCTCGGTTTCGGGAGACGTGACGCCGCCCGAGGGCGTGCCGGGCAGGCGCCAGTCGTCACCCTTGGCGTTGGCCGCGACCAGCGCGATGCCAAGCAGGTCGGCCATGCCGCGCAGCGCGCCGTTGCGCATCGTGCCCGCCGCCGAGCCCTTGTAGCCATGGGCGAAGATCAGTGCGCCCATGGGCGTGGTGCCGTCCTGCCCCCGTGGCAGGTATATGCGGTAGCTGCGGTCGCCAATCCGGCAGTCGGTGTCGGGCCCGCAGGCGAAGGCCGGAAGACCGGGTAAGGTCAGGGTGAGGATGAGGGCGAGGGGGGCGAGCAACTGTTTCATGCCAACAGGGTTAGCATCGAAGGCGTAGGGTAACAGGGCTAATCGGAGCCTTCACGGCCATTTGACCCTGCCCCCATGCAAGACGCCCCGCGGCGGGACCGCGGGGCGTCTCAAGCAGGTGAGCCGAGGCTTACTTGTGCTTCTTGTACTTGGTCGACTCGATGCCGTTGCCAAAGAGCAGGGCGGCGATGCAGATGCCGATGGCGATCAGGCTGTAGACCAGCGTGTGGCCACCAGCACCGCCGACGAAGATCACGCCGCTGACACCGTCCCAGGATGCGTTTTCAAAGGGAAATCCCATGGTTCTTTCCTTTCGTTACTGCGACGCCGGGGGCGACGCCATGATGCCTTCGGGATAGGCCTGTGCCGGTACCTTGACCGTGTCCAGACCCGCGATTTCGGCCGCCTCGGGCACGCGCAGCATCCCCACCATTTTCAGGATGAGAGAGCTGACATAGCCGGTGCTGAACCCGATCACCACGAAGACGACGATGCCGACAAGCTGACCCATAAAGCTGACCGTCGGTGCGCCTTCGCCGGTGAGGGCGGGGTAACCGCTGGCGAAGATGCCCAGCATCAGCATGCCGAAGACGCCCATCGTTCCGTGCACGGTGACCGCGCCGACGGCGTCGTCGATCCCCATGTTTTCGAGGATCGTGGCGGCGGGTTTCAACATGATGCCCGCGCAGATGGCGATGATGAAGGTCAGCGACGGGAAGTAGATGTCGAGACCCGAGGCCACCGAGATGAGGCCCGCCAGCGCGCCGGACATCATCCAGAACGGATCGCGGGTGAACAGCCATGCGCCGATGATGCCGCCGGACACGCCCATCAGGATGTTGAAGGTCAGTGCGCCAAGATTGGTGGGCGTGCCGTAGATCGTGGTGAAGTTTGCACCCCAGGACCAAGCCTCGCCACCGACGACCAGGCAGGCCATCAGGAAGCCCCAGAAGCCGACGACGATGAGCATGAGGCCCGTGGCCGTGAAGGGCATGTTGTGGCCGGCAAGGTTGTTGGCCGTGCCGTCGGGATTGAACTTGCCGATGCGCGGGCCGAGGTTGATCAGAACGCCGAGCGCGAAGAAGGCCGCGACCGCGTGGACAAGCCCCGCTGCGCCGAAGTCATGCACGCCCCAGTCCTGTACCAGCCAGCCATCCGCGTGCCAGCCCCAGGCCGCCGCGAGCGTCCAGCTGAAGCCGCCGAGGATGATGGCGAGGATGACGAAGCCCACGGTCTGGATCCGTTCGATCACGGCGCCGGACATGATAGAGGCGGTGGTAGCGGCAAAGAGCGTGAAGGCGCCCCAGAAGACGCCGTCGATCTGGTCTTCGGTGTTGGGGCCCATGTAGGCTGCCGACTCTCCCCAAGGGAAGGCGATGGCGTTGGCATAGCCCGCGCCGGAGATCCCGTTGGGTCCTTCGGAGAGCGAGAAGCCCGTGGGGAAACCCCAGTAAACCCACCAGCCGAAGAAATAGAAGGCCGGTATGACGAACGCGAAGGCGAGGATGTTCTTGACCCCCGACGACAACGCGTTCTTGGCGCGCGATGCCCCCATTTCATAGGCAAGGAAGCCTGCGTGGATGATGATCATGAGGGGGATGGAGAGGTAATAGTACGTCTCCGCGAACATGGTGTTGGTCATGTTCCCCTTCGCCTCCATCGCGGCCACCTGGGCCGCAAGTTCCGCGAGTTGTTCTTCCATTTTTCTTTTACCTCCGTGTTGGCCGGAGTGCGCAGTCCCGTACGCTTCGATTCCGGCGACGCCATTACTCAAGCGGGTCCAACGCGTTCCGCCAAACGTTTTTTCGGCTGCGGAAGGGACGGGAAGGCAGCGTTTTCTGGGCGGGTCGGAGGAGGGGACGAGCCATTGCGGTATCGGGTGCGCGGCTCCTTGTGGGGCGTAAGGTTATGAAAATTCTTCGTAAACCAGAGAATGCAGAGCGGTGGGGCTCACAGCCTGGGTTTGAAGTCGGTGGATGCCTTCTACCTTTGGTTGCGCGTTAAAATTTTTCGACGCCCACAGGGCTTGAACCAAAAATATACCAATAAATGCGTAAATTTTAAGCGGCCAGCGGTGGTCAAGTGATCAAAAAGACCGGATCTGTACCAAAGAGCCGGCGCGCTGCTTCGCCGGTACTGCGCCGGATCATGACCCGGATGGCGGTAGGACCTTGCCGGGGTTGAGTATGCCTTGCGGGTCCAGCGCGGCCTTGATGCTGCGCATGATGTCGAGCGCCACTGGGTCCTTGTGGCGGGCCATGGCAGGGCGTTTGGACAGCCCGACGCCATGTTCTGCCGAGAAAGACCCGCCGAGCGAGATCGCCACATCCTCGACCGCGCGGACAATGGCGGCATGCGCTTCGGTGTCGTCGGTCGAGGGCCAGCCGGAGAAATGCAGGTTGCCGTCGCCAAGATGGGCCACGTGCAGAAACCGGATGCCGGGGTCGATGGCGCGGGTCTCGGCCTCGATCCCTTCGATCAGGTCGGCCATGCGGTCGAGCGGGACGGCGATGTCGTTGTCGACGACCGGGGAATGCAGGCGGGTCAGCTCGGCGGCGGCCTCGCGCCTTGCCCACATCTCGGACCGCTGGGCGGCGTTCTGGGCCACGGTGGCGTCAAGGATGTCGCCGGCCTCGAGCATGTCCGAAAGCACGGTTTCAAGATGGGTGGCCATGGGCACGGCGCCTTTGGCGTCCGGCGTGGCATCGCGGGCCGACAGGGCGCCGAGTTCGAGGAAGATGTTGACGTCGTGGCGGTCGTCGAAGGGCGCACGGGCGTCGGGATGGCGCGTGAGGTGCGCGTCTATGTAGTTGCCGGGCATCAGCTCGAACGCCTCGACCGAGTTGGCGGTTTCGGCCTGAAGCCGATGCAGGAGCTTGAGGGCGGCGTCGATCGAGGGGCAGGCGGCCATGGCGCTGACATAGGCACGGGGCCTGGGCGCGAGTTTCAGGACGGCGGCGGTGATGATGCCGAGCGTCCCCTCGGCGCCGATCAGCAGGTCGCGCAGGTCGTAGCCGGAATTGTCCTTGTGCACGGGGCTCATCAGGTCGAGCACGCGGCCATCGGCCATGACCGCCTCTATCCCGAGGCAGAGGCCGCGGGTGGAGCCATAGCGCACCACGTTCGAGCCCCCCGCGTTTGTCGAGAGCGCGCCGCCGATCATGGCCGAGCCGCGTGCGCCGAAGGTAAGCGGAAAGATCAGGTCGTGGGCTTCGGCAGCCTCGTGCAGGTGGGCGAGGATGACGCCGGCCTCGACCACCGCGACACGGGCGTCGGGGCGGATCTCGCGGATGGTGTTGAGGCGGTCGAGCGACAGGAGCAGCCCGCCGCCGGCGTCGGTGCCGTGGGTGAGGCCGGTGTTGCCCGAGATCGGCACGACGGGGGTGCCGTGAAGCGAGGCGGCTTGCAGGATGGCGGAGACCTGGCCGGTGTCGGCGGGGCGCAGAACGGCCAGTGGCTCGGGTCGGCGATCCCCCATCCAGTCGATCCGGTAGGGCGCGGCGGCGTCGCCGGTCAGCACATGGGGCGCGCCGAGGGCGTTGCGAAGGTCGGAAAGCAGGGTGTCTGCATCTGTTGGCATGGTATGCAGAGTGAGCGCGGCGCGGGGTCGCCGCAAGATGAAAAAGGGCGAATTCCGGACTTGACGCCTTGGTACGCCTGTCTTAACTAGCGCCACGGTTTGGCGGAGTAGCTCAGGTGGTTAGAGCAGCGGAATCATAATCCGCGTGTCGGGGGTTCAAGTCCCTCCTCCGCTACCAAAACATCCCTGCAAGCATCAGAAATTTAATTATAAAACGGCGCTTTCGTTGCCGTGTCCCATCATTTCTACCATCATGTGGTCAGTTAGTGCGTTGTGTATGCAATTCGCGCGCAGAGAAGGCTGACATCGCCGACTATGGAGTTTCGGATCCAAACGGCACAGTGCACAGGCGACGGTCAGAGAATTCTTTACCGGGACTCGCCAGACGCGTAGAATCTGAACTGCTGGAGGCGTTCTTGGCCAAATTGAAAATCAGATTTGTTTTGAACAAAGGGCGCAGGGGCGCGCCTTTGGGGAAGCTTGGCCGGATTTCTGAGCAAGCTGAGAAATTCTTGCGCGCGCTTTCAAAAGACTGCGGTGTCGATGCGAAACCTGGAGAATGGTTGGCCGCCGACTTTGAAAACCATTCCGTTCAGTTTGATGCGGAATTCCAAGGCGTTGTTGATGCTGGCTTGGCGCAGGTCTTCGAGCGCAGTATTGAGGTGTTGGCCGATTTTGACCCTGACCGTGATGGTCTAAACGGGATGGTCAGAGATTCGACGGCCTTGGAATACGCCAAAATCGGAAATTTGATAGATCCTGACGAGGAAATAGGCTTGGGGATTATCCCGCATCGTGGCGGGAGTCCGAAATGGCGGGCAATTACGTATTCAAAGGCGCAGTCGATGCGTTCCCGTGTCGAAAAGCCAATCCCCGCCATAGGTGGAATTCAAGGAGTGATCCACTCATGGGTCAAAGGCGTCGGTCACCCTTACATTCAGGTCCGTGAGTTGTCATCCAACCAACTCGTCAAAGTGCTTTATGGAAGAAGCCAGCATTCACTTGTTGCTGACGCAATGGAGGAGGCGAATACGGTAGTTCTTGTCTCCGGTGAGTGCACTTACGACCGGGTTAATCGGAGTATTGTTTCTATGAGTTTAGAGCGGTTGAAGAAAACCGCATCGTTGTCTCCAGATGATTTTGATAGAATTTTCGGGTCCTTCCCAGAGTTTCAGCCCGAAGATGATTTGGATGACGCATCCTGATGAGCGCAACTCCCGCTGTATATATGGACGCGTGCTGCTTCATAGATGTTGTGAAGTTTGACGTGTCGGCTCGACTTGAGGACGGGAGAGAGCAAGAGGTCTGGTACATTAAGAAACTGATGCAGGCTCACAGAGACAGGGAAATAACAGTCTACACGTCAACGATATCTATTGCTGAGGCTTCCCATGCCGGGAGCACACCTGTTCCGCAAGGCGTGCAAAACGCGTTGGAGTCTTTGTTGGTTTCAGGGCAATACGCCTTTCTTGTACAGGCTGATCCATTCGTATGCACGGACGCGCGCAACCTTCGTTGGAATGAAGGCATCGCCCTCAAAGGGCCTGATAGTGTCCATCTGGCGTCGGCTTTGAGTGCAGATTGTTCTGAATTCCACTCAATGGATGGCAGGTTTGAGCGAGTTGCGGGTTACGGTTCCCGAATAGAAGAAAAAGGGCTGAGAGTTTGCCAGCCATCGCAAACCACCTTACTCCCAGCAAAATATCTGCAGGGTGACCTTCTTGATGGTGAAAGTAGGCACTGAATCTTAGCCGCCTCTTCTTAGACCCCGTGTCAATCTGAACCCTTATGTGCATGAACTCGCCACCACCAACGGCGGATCCGCCGGAAAGCTGCGCACGTCGAACCAGGTGAACCACGTCCCATCCGGGTTGCATTTGTTCCCCCAGCACAAGCCCTCTGCACCCTGCCGGATCAGCGCCGCACGGAATGCGTTGAGGTCGATCAGATACCAACGCTCTACAGCCGTCTGAGAGGCGTTGGCGTGGCCGTAGAACAGCCAATCGCCTTTCCCATTCACTATCTTGGAAAGCTCCGTCTCAGCACCTGAAGGAAGCCGTGAGCGCACTGTGAACTGATAAGGGTAGCGGTCTGCATATCCCGGCCTGCGCACCCGTGCCGCAATCCGCATATCGCGGGCGTCCAGCATGACCAGATCCGTTGCTTGGGTCATGTCGAGCATATCGGGAGCCGCTTGCAATAGGTGGCTCCCGACGATGCTCTTGATCTGCGGTATGAACTGGTCAGACCACTGGCGGTTAATGTCGTACTGAAATGTCATTTTTGAAATAGCCTTAATGGGGAAAGGCAGCCCACGATTGCAGGCTGCCTCCGACGACAAGGAAAAGGGCGGCCTTAGTCTTCACCTCCCTTCTCAGCCACCGCTTCGCTCTCTTTTGCTCGCTTGGCCTCGATTTTGGCTTTGAGGGTTTCCAGTTCCTGCTCGAGGTTTCCACCATCCTCTACAGCTGTAGTGAGTGCCTCCCGAAACATTGCTGTTTCTTCGTCGTCAAAACCTTGAAGAAGCGAGGCGACTTCACGCTCCGATAAGCGCTGCCGCTCGGCTTCTTTACGCTCCTGTCGGCTTTTGGCGGACAGGACATCGGACAGTCGATCAAGCTTTCCCACAGCGTTACGCGTAGCATCTTCAAGTCGGTTGGCCAGGTAGAGTGCCGCGTCTCTTTCAGGCGAAGGCACTTCCAAGTCTCCATGCCTCACGATGACTGCAAGTGCACATGAAAGTTGCAGCGCTTCTTCGACGCCTTCAGGGTAGTCATCACCGTTCGGGTGTAGGAGCCGTCGGGCAGAACGGATGACTTCATCAGGCTCAGTTGGCAGGCTTGCCTCGTACTGCGCCTGTCTCTCGCGAAGCTTTTTTGCATCCTCGACATGATCAAGAAAGAGACCTTCGGAGCACAACGCGATGCCTCCAACACTCTGGTTTTCCCAGTTCGTTACGGGTCGAGTTCCATTGTCCATTTTATCCTCCATTAGGTTGCGAAGTTGTAGACCGCACCGTTGACTGCGATCCGAGAAATGGTTGCGAGGTTCACAGAGCGCGGCGCTTGCGCTTCTGCATCCCAGACAGGCATCAGGGGCGGGTGCCGCTCTGCGCGATTGTAATCATCGCCAGTATTCCTACTGACTGATAACTATCTATCACTAGACGTAACTGATAACAAGTGTATCACTGATAATAAAGTATCAGGAGAACCTATGGCTATTTCGAAGTCACAAATCAAAGCGGCTCGAACCCTTGCTGGGTTGACGCAATTTGAATTGTGCAACCTCGCCAGAATTCCGTTAATCACGCTTAGGCGAGTGGAAGGCAAACCAGACCACAAGGGGCTAGTGTCCGAAGAGATAGTTGCAGAAATAGTAAGCACCCTGGAAAACCAGGGCATCCAATTCCTCGATGACGGTCAGGTGGCCACAGGACCAGGCGTGGCTTTGAAAGCGCTGGAATAGAGCGATGAGTTAGCCATTATTTCGGCATAAACAGTCTCCAGAAAATGAAAAATGCGGCAACCGCCAATCACAGACAGTTGCCGCTTTCGTCATGAAAATCAGTTTAAAACACTCGTTACTGATAGCCATCTTTGCGTTCTGTCCGTGCGTTAAATGTGGCGCGATTGTGTCCGAAATTAGCCGTTCAGGGTTATCTGCGAAACAACCCGTTTCGAAAAACGAACTGCAACGTAAGTCTTCGAACTTTGTTCCAATCGCACGTCACGCCTTGCGGTAGATTGCCGTCGTCTACCCGCGAAAAACGCTGGATTTTGCCGTCTGAACGGACCGGATCAGAAGGGGCATCGAAATTTTCGCGCGCGTGCTTATCCCTTTCGAAGCAGGTCGTTTGATTGGCCTGCAACTTGGAAAAGTACGAAAGGTTAGCACAATGAAACTCAAGACAGTCGCATTGACCACCGCACTTACCTCGACCCTCGCGCTGCCGCTGTATGCACAAGGCGTCGGCGCAGATGCCGGTGCAAGCGCTGGCGTCGGCGGAGTTGGCGCTGGAGTGGGCGCTGATGCCGGTGCAGGCGTTGATGCAGGTGTCGGTGGACTTGGCGCAAACGCTGGAGTGGGCGCAGGCGCGAGCACCGACGGCGCAAATGTCGGTGTCGATTCCAACGCCAGCGCGTCTTCAGAGGCTTCAACTGGTGACACAGCTGCTGGTGTGAACGTCGGTGCTGAAGTCGCATCCGCAGACGGTCAGTCCATCGGCACCATCGCTGACACGCGCACGAGCGCCACAGGAACTGCCCAAGCCGTGATTGACGTAAATCCCGCCCTCGGCCTGGGTGTTGGTCAGGTTGCGGTAGACGCAGCTGGACTGCAGACCGATTCAGAGGCTGGTGTCTCCATCGGCATGGCTGCGCAAGACTTCCGCGAGAGCATTCAGGCTCAACTGGAGGCGCGGGCCGGTGCAGAAGCGACAACCGGCGCGAATGACGGCTAAATGCGTGAAGAAAGAAGTTACGCCAGGCCGCTTCGTCAGCGGCCTGGTACTAGGCAGTTCTACATGTCGACAAATGTCGCCCAAAACTGAGTGCTAGTACGGAAATTACGTGGAGCGGTAACAGATTTGTTAAAAATGCCTGCTCAACATTTCCGTTACCAATCTCAACGCAAAGCGTAATCGCATTGAGGAGTAATGGGGATAGAAGCCAAAAACATTCAAACAAAATTGCGACCGTGCAAGGCCAGTGCGGGTAACCTGCTATTAAACTAGAGTGGGTGGCGCATCACTTCATAATTCTATAGGAGCAAATCTATAGGCGAGGATTTGAACCCCATCAGCCTCGCCTGTCTCCTTGTAACTGCGACCGGGCGTGCCTCGGTCGCTTTTTCTCTGCTCAGACTATGTTGACGCTTTTAAAGCACAAGGAAAACGACGCCGATTAAGACCGTCAACAACAGGGTGTAAGCCAAATACATGTGTAACCAATTCAAAATGGGAAAGCCTCGACTTTTGCAAACAGAAGTTTCTAACGACAAACAACACGTAAAAGTTCCGAAGTTTCTGTGATTACACGGAAGAACTCCGAATTGCTCTATTGATCCAAGACAGTTTTCAGCCAAAAAATTGCGCCCACACTTCCTAGGCGTGAGCGCAATCAGGTTTGTGAGTGGTATATATGATTGTGTCGATCCTAACAGAACCTAAGCGCCATCATCAATAAGCTTGGAAGGCTACATGGACAACCATAATGGGTTGTCGGCACGACCTTGCCAATCTCTCTATGCGCGTGACGGAGTTGTTGAGAAAACAACGGACGTGTGTTGCGCTATGAAAGCGGTCGTCTTTCCCCAGGGCATCCGTGTGGCGGTTACTCCCCGCCACCGCAGCCGAACAGTCCCGAGAATGTGCAGCTGCGAAAAACTAACAGCCTTAATTGGGGGCTGGGCGGCTGGAAGGTCAATATCCTTTCAGTCGCTTGCCGTTAACGGTCGAAACTTATTCACGCGACCGCTTGAGTTATTGTTCGGACTTTTCCTTACCCACGCGATGCGTCTGTTTCTTTGTTATGTCTTATTTAATTCTGCGAATCACTGAACATGGCTTAGTTCGATTTGACTGTTCAACACTTGAGCGAGTAATCGAAGCATGCATCTCGGAGCAAGATCACTACATGAACCAAATACCTGTACTCATTATCGAGGACGATCCTGTAGTAGCGCTCGACCTAGAGCTAGCGTTTCAGGCATACGGTCTTGATGACGTGAGAACATGTAAGAGCATCGAGGACGCTGACCGTGAAATCACGCTACGCGCACCAAAGGTCGCAATAGTAGATTTAGCTATGGATTGCGGAACCCAAAGTGCGGAGGTTGCTGGACGGTTAATTCAGGTAGATTGCCACGTCATACTCCTCGCGAACTTCAAGGAAGACATCCGAAATCTTCCGCCCAGCTTGGGTTACTGTGACGTGATCGAAAAACCATTTCGGGATGCCGACCTGCGTGCAAAACTGGAACGCGTTTCCGGTCTTAGCCTTGTCAGGGCGACAAGCTTAGATGTGGCACCGAACATCGAAAAGGGCACAAGTTGAGATCAAAACAGAGATGATCGCAATCATGTGCCGCGCGTCGGGTTAACGGTACATTAACCTTTTGATGCGACAATCCCCTCATAGGGGAGCCGCCGATGACCATAGAACGACTGGAAGAAGCAGAGCGGATCCTTGCGGATTACGCAGCAAAATATGGCCTCACAGATGAAGCCAGAGCCTATTTCTCTTCACCGAGCGGCTATTCGGAAAGCGTAACCGTAAAGGTCGTTCCTTCGCCTTCAGCTGTATCGAACTCGATTTGTCCGCCGTGGTGATCAACAATGGCCTTAACGATGCTCATGCCAAGACCGGTGCCTTTTTGCGTTGCTGTATAACTCTCAGGCGACCGCGTGAATCGGTCGAACAGTTCTTGTTGCAAAGACGCTGGAATGCCTTTGCCATGGTCGCGGATCCAAAAACCGTTTCCACTTGAGGTTAGTCCAACTTCAACCACTCCTCCAGCCGACGAAGCCTTCACCGCATTCGATAGCAAATTGCTCAGAACTTGGAGCAAGCGAGCTTCATCGCCAACTATGACACTTGGATTGGCATTGCCGCTCGCTAAGTCGAGGCTCACGTTGTACTGATCAGCATACGGCAACATGTCTTCAACTGCCCTGACAACCAGCGCCGACAGGTCAATTCTTCGGTGATCGACAGAGAATTCATTCGAGTTGAGCTTCTCCAAGTCGAGAATGTTTTCGACAAGGTGTATCAGCCTATCAGCGTTTCGTGTGGCTGCATCAAGTAGCACCCGCATATTTTCTGGGAGCTGATCACGCTCCATTGTGAGGAGTTTCACAGCGCCATTTATCGAAGTAATCGGCGTGCGAAGTTCGTGCGATACAGTCGCTATGAGTTCATCCTTGGCCTTGCGAAGTGCTGTTTCCTCACTGATGTCTCGTACAACACCTACTACGCCAAGCTTTGCATCAGCGTCGCCGTTAAGAGGGGCCATGAAGACTTCGCCGGGGAATATTGATCCGTCCTTCTTGCGAAGGTTCATTTCGAAACGGTTTACGGCCTTCTGCAGCGCCTTGTCGTAGACCCGTTCACCTTGGCGTTCGTATTCATCGACGCTGGGGTAAAGAACCGATGTGCTTTGCCCCACAAGCTTGTCTCGGTCTAAGCCAAACAGCTTTTCGCCTGACGAATTGACCATTTGGATCCTGCGCTCATCGTTCGCTGTAATGATCGCGTCCGGAACCGCCTCGACAATGGCATTGAGAAGCATGGTCTTCTCCGAAATCTCGCGTGTGCGTTCCGACTTAAGCCATTCCTGGCCCAACCAGCGCCCGAACAGTCGCACCAACTCGGCTTCCATCGCTCTGAAAGCTTTTCGCTCGTCGGGACCGGAAAAGTTCAATGTGCCGACGCGTTCTTTGCCCACCAGCAAAGGAACGCCGATGTAACTCTCCAATCCGAAATTCTGGTAGCATGGGTGGTCGGCGATTGCGGATTGGCCAGCGTGATGGAAGTATGTCACGTCATCTGCCACGAGGGTATGGGTGCAATACGTTTTGGACACATCAAAGGTCGCACCTGGTTCAGGAGCCCATTCAGGTCCAGATACGTGATGCACCTCGTAGACACTGCCGTCGATACGGCTGACGATACCAAGTGGCAAATTGAGAGCATCACAGCCCAAGCGCAGCAGCCGCGATATCTTCTCATCAAGTTCGATATCGGGGTCGAGCGACAGCATGAATAGCTGCCTTAAGGCGGCGTCATGTCGGCCTAGGAAGTGTTTCCACTCCTCGGAAGCATAACGAAGGTCGTAATTGGACATGGGCACCCCGGTAAACTTGATATCTCGACTGGCGCAAATTTATAGAAGGATTTTCGAAGAACTCAATTCTAAGCATTTCCGGGGAATAGGACTTTACCCAGACCGAGGAACCCTCGAAACGGTTCAGGGACAAAAGCAGAAGCCTTGTGCCGATCAGTACTGTTTTCTTCAGCATGAAATGATTGGCTTTCGGTCCTCTGCTCACTGCAATCCAAAATTGCATGAACTAACTTGAAGTGGCACGAAAGTGTGCATATGAGCGAGAATCAGTCCTTGCAGCCACACCAAAGATTCACTTCCCGAGCAGAGAAAACATAGTAACTTCGCCGAGATGAAACCGACTTTAGAAGATCAACGAACACTCGCATCGTTAGAGAAATCGCTTTGGGATAAAGACCTGCATTTCGAAAGTGATGACGTGAATTACACGCTTACTGCAAAGTTCGTCGAAGATGATCGCTCGGGACAGCGCCACGAAAGAACGAGCGAATTTGTAGCGGAGAAGCGCGCTCAACTCACTGAAGTGAAGTTGCCCCTATCGGATTACTCCGTCGAACTGGTTGCAGAAGATATGGCCATGGTCACGTACATGTGCGAAGTGCGGTTCGATGGCACCCTGGAGATACTTCACTGCGTTTCGCTTTGGGCAAAGATTGGTAGTCTTTGGCAATTGCAGCTTCATCAAACGACCCCTCGCTGAGGGTAATACTCGACCGCCGCTGCGCATAGCCGGTCGGCGCGAGACACAGCGCGGTTGACCGTGGACTTGTTAACTCCTGTTTTTTCCGAGGTTTCAGAGGCAAACCTTTTGGGCTGGCCGGGGCCGGTAATACTGGTGCAAGTTGCACCAGTATTCTTACGCGCCTCCCAAAGTTCTTTTCTCTTGGCGAGGTGTTCAGGCATCTGCGTCGGAGTCGGGGCTGCTACAGGGTTTGGTCGCTTTAGTATCGAAGAGTATACGCCGTTGTTTTCGTTGGATCGGCTCAGTTTGCCAGTAGCAGAATACTCAAGACCCCAATAACGAGGATCGCATAGCAGCGACGTTTGCGCACTCTTACAGCTCTTTCGGGAACACAATTCTCTTTGATGTCGAATTTCTCTGCTGCTTCAGTCTTGCTCATCATTCCTGATCACCTGGGGACTCGCCACAAGGCTGCCTGTCTTCTTTTTGATTGAACGCTTTCGTTCTGCGCTACGGAAAACGCTGCGCCATATCAAAAGTGAAATGCACCTTCTGGCGGTCGAGAACGAGACTCAATGAAGCCAACAAAGTGACAATCGCGACTAAGTGAGAAACACTCCGTTTTCAGGATCAGTCTTTTGTTGATAGAGTCGGCATTGCCAGAGGCAACGCCCTAAGGGTTCTACCCAGAAAATTGCTGCGGCCTAAGCCAAAGTTGGGTGCGCGGGGGAATGGAATTTCGGGGTATCTGTTTCAATGGCATCTTTCATTTGGCGTCGAATTCGTCGGATTATTCGCTCAGACGCGACAATGTAGTCATGACGCTGCCGTGTCGCCTGAAACTACCGCATCAACTTCAATCTCAACTAACCATTCCGGGTTTACAAACCGGGTGACAGCCATAATCGTATCCACTGGCCGGGCTTCGAGGCAGTATCTCTTTCGCGCCTCAATGGCGTCTTTCCAATTCTCTATATCTGTCAGAATAACTCTTGTCCGCACGATATCGTGGATACCGGAGCCAGCCTGTTCGAGAGCGGCTTTGATGATCTCGAAGCATTGGGTAGTTTGCGCAAACACGTCTCCGACGCCTACGGTTTTACCTTCCGCATCGACTGGAGCAGTTCCACCTACCGAAATGTATGGACCTACGCGAACTGCGCGACTGAACCCGACGATTTCCTCCATAGGGTTTCCATTCGAGACAAGCTGCCGCATGTGAGTGACCTCCACTATGGATCGGATTTCAACACATGATAAACCAGCTTCTTCGATGCACAATGCGGACGTTCGTGCGCAGTGCAACATTCGGCAAATTGAGCTCGGAGCAGACCTTCCACATGTTAAGGCCGAAAGAAACCGGGTCGTCATAATATTGCCGGATTTCCATTCTAACGACGCCAGGGTGTGGCTGTAGTCGGGATATATTCAAATCAGGAAAGCCGACTGGCCCAGCTCAAGTAATTTGTGGTTGGGGGGACAGATATGCCTTACGTCGAGATCAGAAGCCAGAGCGGCTCGCAGCAACAAAAATTACACGCACCTCGTCTTGCCAACTCAGTTCTTGGATTTGTCGTCATATGCGGGTTCCTGGGCATGTTGGCAATCTGGTGGCCGATCCATCAGCATGCTCGGAATTTCGAAGCTCAAGTGGAAGCCACCAATGCTACTCGAGGAGCGAAGGCGATTAGACTCGCCGTGTCCCGCGCGTTGGAGCGTGAATGGGAAAGTCTTAGGGCGGTCGCTGGGCAGATTGCGTCAAAGGATTACGACGAGGTACGCGCCTTTACGGATGCGGTTCTTGTAGCCGGTGGTCGTGTAAGCTGGGCTGGTCTCGCGGATCTTTCGGGAACAATTCGAGTTGGATCAAATGGACTGAGAGAGGGGACTTCAGTATCAGGCACCGACTGGTACAGGCGAGGACTCCGAGGGCCATTCTTCGGTGCAATGACGTCCTCGGCCACCGAGCAGTCGCATGACCGTAAGGAAGTGTTGAACATATCGGTGCCGGTTAAATCGCCAGATGGAAGTGTTAAAGGCGTATATGTCTATAGCCTTAAAGCCAGCTGGCTTAGGCAGTATGTGGAAGCGGCTGCAGATGATCTCGAACTCGTCACGTACGTTGTCGATGCACGCGGACGCTCTGTTTTCGACCAGGATCAAGAGAATCAGCCCAATCTCACGCCTGTCGACCTCAGCTCTCTTTCGCTAAACATCGGCTCTGCACAAATCATCGAAGACAAAAATGGTGAGCGAAACATTTATGCTGTCGCACCAGAATTAACTATCGGCAATGCTCCACCGACTGGTTTGTCCGTCGTGGTACGCATC
Organism: Roseovarius confluentis; assembly: GCF_002917925.1. Lineage (GTDB taxonomy): Bacteria > Pseudomonadota > Alphaproteobacteria > Rhodobacterales > Rhodobacteraceae > Roseovarius > Roseovarius confluentis. Next base: position 189,162 of record NZ_PPFE01000004.1, read on the forward strand.
CCGCCGTCAAACTTCGGTGAAGATGCATCGCAACTATCTTCTGCGATGTGGATGAGCTTATTCAGCCTCGTGGGCATCCTCGCGATATTTTCTATGTTCTTTACCCGTCATTTCGTGCGTCCTTTGGAAAGATTGACCGATATCGCAACAGAGATTGCTGACGGCAAAGAGCCGTACCCGGAGGAATACGATTCAAGTCGCGAAAGTGAAAAGCTCTCGGAAGCTCTCAGTCGTATTCAAAGCCGGTATTACTAGCTTCTCGGCACTACAGGAAAGTTGGCAAACGATCCGCGCTCACACAGGACATTTTCTACAAAGTCCATGAGGGTTCGCCGCACGGCGAAAGCTAAGCCGAGCTGGCGTTTTGCCGCCTGGTCGACCTAAACTTGTCTGTCATTAAAATCGGTGGCAAATCATCAATAGCCAAGTTCTTTGGCGAAGAGGCAAGCTATCTCAGCACGCGTGAGTGGTGTCGGTGACTGTCTCACGTTCCGTTCGTCGGTTCCGTCTCGTTTTGCAAGAGCAGCAATAATCGCAAGCATGTCTTTCCCCGTCATTTCGACGCCCCCGATCCTCACTCACGGATCGACCGGCGGAAAGTTTCACGAAAAGTCAGAAGCCTATCTGATTATCGCTAGCTGTTACCAGTGACCCGCTCCAATAAGCCTTCGCCGCTCAGCCACCCATTTCAGCGCCACCCTTCGGGAACCGGCGAAACTTCAACCAGAGCGCCCAGGCCGTCGCCGAGGGGCATTTCGCATAGCGGCAGACCTAGCTTGCCCTCATATTCGTGAAGCCTGAGAAGCACCGCCACTTCCATGAGGAAACGCTCGCGAATGTAGGGGCCGCCACGCGCCCGCATGGCCTTCAGTTGGTCATAGAAATGGGCGTACTCGTCCAGTCGCGTAATTTCGGGAACGTCCTGACACTCGCGGACCAGCCGTTCTACGATTGCCTCCGCGCTTGCATCGAGTTCATCGCCAACATATTTTTCATGCATGATCGAAGCCCTTTGGAATACCGTGTTCACCGCTACTCACATTGCCCATGAATGATTTCCTGATAACCATTGCTGCGGTGCTGGCCGGAAACGCCTTGACTGCCTGCTTTGTCTTCGGTGCGCTGACTATGGTGAAGGAGGCCCGGCAAGGAGTAAGCGAAACCAACCATAGCCTCTGGATATATCCGGCTATGGTGGTCCCGCTTCTCTTCTTCGCCTTGGGGGCCTACCTAATTGACCTCGGCCCTGGCACCCCCGCGCAGCAAAGCTTCAGCCAATCGGCGCATTGACTGGCTAACACGGTCTTCGCGTAGAGCCTTTGCCAGTTGCTGCTTAGGGTTCCTGGACATGAGTATCTTGGCAATGAGCATGCGCGTCTCATCAGTTTGCCCCCTGGCGACCGGACCCAGAGCGCTTGCAACCCGTGAAATGGCACTGCCGGGCTGGAAGTTCGCCATATCCCGCGCTGCTGCTGCAACGCCTGATGTTGCGTCCGTCATGCCTTCGATGTCTTGAAGGTTGTCTGCGGTCTTTGACCCTTGCAGCGCCCGGTTCTGCGTCTCAAACATGGTGTTTTCACGATCCATGCGATTTCGGAACAGCGCCGGGTCATTCGCCATTGCCTGCGATTCCGCCCGGCGCTTGGTGCTGGCCATTTCCCGCGCCGGGTTGGGCAGGACCGCCTTGTTGCGCTCAATCTCACTTGCAATCTGATCGCCGTACCCAATCCGTGCCGCACGCTGTTGTTGCTCGGGCATGGCCTTATATGCCGGAACGGTGTCACCTGCGCGGCCACGTTTCGCCATATCCGAACCAGCCTCAAAAGCATCAATCACACCAGATCCGGCACGGTAGTTCTGCTGTGCGAAGCGAAACAGGTCTGAGCTCTCAGAAAGCGAGGCTTCCAGGCTGTCACGAATGGGCTTTAGGGCTTCCCCAAGCGCCCCATCCCCGGCCTTGTATGCCTTGTCCACTTCGTCACGCACCTGCCGATATATGCCAAGGACACTGTTATAGTCCGAAAGAGTCGTGGGATTACCGTCCGGGTCAACACCTGCCAGACGCTTACGCAACTTTTCATACTCCCGAACAATCTTGGTAGGCTTGATGCCGCTGTTGGTCATCTGGCCTATGGTGGCGTCAAGTTGGCTAATCGTAGGGCGTACATCGACCGGGCTGGCGTCCTGTGCGGCTTGGTCATACATCGCATCCGCGACTTTCTTGCGGTTGGCCCGTACATCGCCCTCCCAAGTAGCGCGGGTTTTACCATCAGTCCCGAATGCTTCGTCAATAAAGCCAACTGTCCGGTCCTTGGCGTCGGCTTGACGGGTCATCAAATATTCGCGGATTTCATCGGCGGCATCACCGCCCGAACGCGCCAGACCCGACGCCTGCCGTTGACCCGCAATGCCCATTGCGTCCATGAGCGTGTATTCCGGCTGTCCTTCACGGGCCGCAAGCAGCACATCATCCGAAAGCTGGCTCGGGACCTTCTTGGATTTTCTGACACCGCTCATCACGGCACGATTGGCCTTACCCTGGTTGGCGCGCTTCAGAAGGGCGTCGACAATACCAGTCATGGGGTCAACAACCGCATTCTTGATGGCCGCGCCACCAGCAACCGCCAGGGGCGCTGCGCCGCCAACAGCACCACCAATGCCTGCGCCACGGCCTGCCGACTTTGCAAGCCCTCCGAGACCTTGTGTTGAATCATTGTCCGAGCCACCGCCTGCGAGTGCACCTTCGGTCGCACCTATCCCGATCCCTCGGAGTGCCGTGCCCCAGAGCGAGGAACCGCCAGCAAGTGGAGCAGAGGCCACGCTTGACCCGGCTGCACCCAGGAATTCACCCGCGTTATACACATTGGGGTTTGACTCCTCCGCCTGCGCGTTCTTCATGCGCTGCCGATTGGTGGCTCCTTTGACCCTATCACTGAAGGAATCCGAGTAGTCGAACCAGTTGCGGGATCCGTCAGGGTTTCTGGTGATACCGAACACACCTGCATCGACACCGCCGATTTCATCAGCGGTCCAGAAGGAAGCTCCTTGTCCCATCCCTCGGCCCAAAGAGCGCGCTTTGCCGCTGAAGTCCTCAACGGCTGCGCTGTTGGTGGAAGATCCGCCCTGTGGTTCCTCAGGGAAACCCATGCCGTCAGCCTGCTGTTGAGCAAGCCTGAGGCGCATACGGAGTTCATCTTCGGTCATTACTGCCCCCTTTGCGCTTTGCGCGCTTCATCAAGTTGTTGAAGTTGTTCAAAGGTCAGGGTGTCGAGGTCTATCTTTTTGAAGTCCTCAGAACTCAGCCCGATGTAAGGGTTGTCTGAGCTTACCTGGTCCTTGTTACCCTTTGGAGCCTCGAAGCCCTCAAGCGGGTTGGCACGGTTGCGCAGCTTGTCAAAGGCTTCAGCCCGCGTCAGCTTGCCCGCCCGTAGGTCTTGTACGATTGCCGCGCCTTCCGCGTCGTATTGCGCAATGCCACGCATGGTCCGAATGATTGTTTCGTTGCCGCCCGGCTGGTTGATGATGCGCGGAAGCGATTGCTTGAACAGTGCAAGGTCCGCATCCGACATGGGGCCGGAGCCGGGTTGGCGCTGCTCGGGAACAAGCGAGTTGATAAGCGCCGTTGCAGCCTGAATGTCCTCCAGGCCCTCGGTTTTAATGCCCCACTCCCCGGCATATTGCTTGGCTAGAGCGCCAAACCCAGACGGACTTTCCGATAGAAGGCTTTCAAGTTGGTCAATGCGACCGAGATTGCGCTGTGCCGCAAGGCCGCTCTCGGAAACCGCTGCAAGCGCCTGCGCATCGGTCTTGGCGAACTCCTCAGCAAACTTGCCGCCGCCGTTGTTCACAGTGACGTTCGTTCCACCGCCGCCGACTTGGTAAACCTTGCCGTCGGCACCGCGCTGGTAGGCACCGTCAGGCAAACCAAGCTGCTGCACCTCTTGCGGCGACAGCATGGAGAACTCCGGTTGAGCCTCGAAACCCTCGACCGGCACGTACCGTCCTTGTTGAGCATCCCACGTCGCATCAACGCCGTTAATGTCCACCACGTCCGGCGCTTGTTGCCCCATACGCTCCATTTCCATTTGGTTCATCTGGAATTGCTGCTGCTCAAGAGGCGTCATCGGCTGGCTTTGCGCGAACTTGCGCTGAAGCAATGCCTCGGCAATGGCCTTCTGACCCGGCGGCATAAATTCGTCCGGTGCCGACAGCATTTGCGCCAACTGGACAATTGAGGGATCTATGCCGCCCGCTTGTGCGGTCTGGACGCCGCCACGGGGCGAACTACCGCCCCCACCTGGGTTGCCGTCACCGAAGCCGAACACATGGTTCCCAATGCGCTTCCAGTTTCCGCCAGCCTGCATGCCCCACTTCGGGGTCGCTACAGACGGGTTGTAGTAGTGCGTTGCTCCGCCTGTAGGGTCGTCGTAGTGGCCCGCGAGAAGCATATCAGCCGCTTGCAGCGCGGTCTGGCTGGGCTGGATGCGGTTCATATCAAGCCCGCCCTCACCACCTGCATAGCCCGTTACGCTGTTCCATGCCGAGAATTGGCCGGGCTTCATGATGACGCCTTGCAAACCATCGCCATACCCGCCTGCTTTGACGCGGTTGTTGATGACGGCACCTGCGGCGAGCATACCATCCAAGCCCTCACCACCGGCTTCCGCTTCCAGCGTTTTTGCCAATAGGATGCGGTCCTGTGGGTTTCCGACTTCACGGCCTATATCATATGATACGCCGCCGACCGTCTCGGTCGGGTTTTGCCCCGACGCAAAAGCTTCGTCGGACTGCCCCATATCGAGGCCCATGCGTTCTTGCGTGGATTGGGGCTGTGCACTGAAGTTGCCTGCGGTCTGTCCGGTGGCACCGGAGCCGGTGTAAGAGCCGCTGTAACCGCCCTGTGCGCCACCTGGAGCGCCCATGAGCCCTTCCCACAGCCCGGAGTATTGCTCACGCAGTTTCTCGGCTGCCTCCGTGTTCTGGCGGTCTACTCCGCGCGCAACGAGGGCTTTTGCAATCGCGTGGACGCCTTCCCCTGCGTTGCGTGGGGTGCGCGTATTCTGTTTTTGCAACGCATCGACAATCTTCCGACGCTGCTGCAGTTGTTCGTAGGAGACTCCAGTCCCCGCTCCAAATGAGTAAAGCATTACATATGCCCTCCTGCTTTGCGGCATTGCTTGGCCGCTGTTGTTGCCACTTGTTCGGCCTGAGGGCTGTCTTGCCGTCCTGCCTGCCTCTGTCGTTCCAAAGTCATTGTTCTGCCTTTCTGCTATTGGTTACTGCCTCATTTGCATGGGCGATCCTTAGCCCTTCGGTGCGCTGGGCTTGCGGCCAGCTCAGATTCTTGTAGCCATCGAGGCGTGCATTGAAGTCTTCGTGGCTTTCCTGTTCGCCTCGCTCGACTCTCGCCACGCGGTTTTGCCCCCAGGCGATATAGCCCTCGGCTTTCTCGCTTTCGGCTTCGCCATTCCGATCCTCGTAGACCGTGCGGAAGATCACGGTGCTGAGGCCAGTATCGCCGCTATGCTTTTCCAGTTTTCCCAAGCGTGCCTTGATGCTCATTGTGTTGCCTCCAATGCTGTTATCCGTTGTTCCAGTTCCGTGGTTTCCAGTGCCTTCCGGTAGCCTTCCACCAGCGCCATGACGCTTGCGCCTTCCAGCGGGGTTAGCTGACCCTCGGAGGCGGCCTGCAGCACCGCCTGAGCGGCCTGTGAGGCGTCCTGTGCGGTTTTCATGGCCGGGAGGTCGAAATTGACCGGCGTGTCCTTCCTGGCGGGCGCTATGCGTTCCATGCAGAGACGCAGAGCGGTCGTGTCGCCGTCTAGGGCCAGATCCACAGCTTTCTGAGTCAGACCTTCCGCTTGCCCGTCCAGAAGATCCTCGACCGCGCGCGTTGCCTTGTGGCGCGCGCCTCGCTGCTTTCCGGGATTGCCAGGAGCAAAGGTGCCGTCGGGGTTGCGCCCTTCCGTATTCGCACCGCTGTTACGGTCGTTTTTACGTGTCATCACGCACCCCCTTCTTGCCAGCGCGGGGCTGCGATGACGGAAATGACGAAAATGACACTTTGCTACATATCGACCGTATGCGCGCGCGTATGTGTGTGCGCGCACGCGCGTATACGGTGGATAAGGGTAAAAGTGTCATTTGTGTCATCCTAGGCAATTTTCACCCCCATAAAGCCCCGTCCTTGTGCCCGGCGGTGTTCTTGAAAGCCGCGTGATTTCAGTTCCTTACGCATGGTGTTCTGCGTCCATGGGTGCAGCCCCTGGCGTTCGCACCAGAAACCGAACCGCTGGTGCAATTCGCTGGTCGTTACGAAGCCGTTAGGCGTTGAGACGGTTTCGTCGGACAGGAATTGTCCCAAAGTGTCCTCGTCATCCATGTATTCGGTCGAGGCCGCAGCCACGCTGGCTGGTACATCCAGACCGCGCTTCTGCCATTCAACAGCACCGTCGATGGCCCAGCGAAGGATCTTCGGACCTTCTAACCGAAGCTTGTCCGCAAGGTCAGGATCCCGCTTTTCGGCTGGGATAGTGACTGTGAAGGGGACCAGGACCACGCGTGCCCGGATTGCCTCATCGACCCCTCGGAACGATGGCTGGTTGTTTCCTGCAATCATCAGGGTCAGTTGGGGATCAAAGTCGAAGAAGTCGCCGCGCATGAAGCGTGCTGTCATCCGGTCGCCGCCGGTCAGGTCTTTGATAACCGACTCGTCCCAGGTCTTTCCTACCGGCAGCTCCGACCCGGCCACGAGGCGCGCGCCCTGAAGGCCTGCAAGCCCGGTGGAGTGCTTTTCGACCGCGCTGTTGAGGAAGGTTTCAGCCGCCGCTCTGCGCGCATAATCGCCCCAGAGGTCGAACAGCGTGTTCAGGAAGACCGACTTGCCGTTCCGGCCCGTGCCATAAAGGAACAGCAGCTTATGCTCGGTCGTTTGGCCGGTCAGGGCGTATCCTGCTGCGCGCTGCATGAAGGAGATAACCTCCTGGTCGCCTGCGAACACGTCATTGAGAAAGCGAAGCCACAGTTCGGGCTGCTCGCCTGTTGGAGCAGGAGCGCATGCCATGAGTTTTGTGATGTTGTCGGTGCGGAGTGCTTCGCGAAGCTGGCCGGTGCGCAGGTCAACTGTACCGCCGGGAGTGCCCAGAAGCATCCTGTCGCCGTCGAAGTCTTCTGCGCCCGCCACGCTCGCCGGATTGGACCTCGCAAGGCTCTCTACCGCCGCAACAGTGACTTTACTGCGGAGCGCGCGAGCCTGCTCTTTGGCCCAGCGGCGCAGCTTGTCGCCTTCACCTTCGCCCTTGTCCTGGTCGAGCTTTGCAGCCTTGTGCTCTGAGGCCTCTACAAGGTCACTGGCACGATCCCGAAGAAAGGCGCGCGTGCGGGTGAGGTGACCCAACTTGTCGTCGGCCTCCCATCGCGAACCACTCCAGAAAAGCCACTTGTTCCATATGGCGACGTATCTGCCGTTCTGGTCGAAATCCTGGCTACCAAGGTCCGTCGCAAGCGCGTCGTGGCTCAGGTCAAAGTCGCCTGTTTCGGCACCACCTTCTGGCTGCGGTGTATTTGCCGGGTCAGTGCCGAAATCCCATCCTGTCGGGGCACCGAAGGCGCGACCAAGGTTTTCACTCTTCGCGTAGGCGCGCACGGCTTCGGTAAAGTCTCCGCCATGCTCGAAGTGAACAAACAGATCAAAGGCGTCGCCTGTTCTGTAACCGCTCTGTGTGCCGCGCCCGATATCTGCCGCTGCATCGCTGCCTGAGAGACTGACCCAGTAGTCCCCGTAGCACCGGGTTGCATGGCTCCCGCTCGACTGCATCGGGCTTTGCCAGTCGTCGGTGCCTGGGAGGTGCTTGTAGCCATAGTGTCCAAGAAGCTGCTCGACCGTGTGAGCGCCGTTGAAGTGGTCAACGGGGCTAACATCACCTCCCGAAGCCTGTACGCCTCTTTGAGCGGCTCTACGGTCCCTCTCGGCCTGAGCTTCCGCCTCGGCTTCTGCCAACGCCCTGCGGTTTGCCTCGCGGCGCTGAATGATCGGGTGCTCGGCATCCAGGGCAATCCTTGCTTCCCTGCAAATGTCGAACTGGTAATGCTCACCACGGTTCGGCAGGTAGACGAGTTGTCCGGGACGTTCCAAACCCCGATCCGGGATCAACGAGCCGTCACTTGCTTCTTCCAGGAGGTCGAAGAAAGCGCGTTGCGTATCTGAGAAGTCCTTCCCGAATATAGGCTCTGACAAAGGCAGTAATGCCCGCCACTTCTTCTTTTCAGGTGTCGCGGATTTGCTGCTGTAGACCAACCTGCGGGCGTTGCCGACAACACCCTTGATGGCCGATACGACGTCGGTCAGGTCAAGGTTGTTCTCGTCAATGTCCAGCGTCAGCCACCAGAAGCAGCCTCGGTCGCGCTGTGCCTCATGAGAACGTGCATCCGTCTGGCAATAGTTCGACGGGATGAACCACTGCGCGCGGTCCTTCACCACGTTGGCAGGGTCCTCGACCATGCGCACGATTTCCTTGCCAGTTACTGAGCCGTAGGCCTGCCCGGCAGACTTGTGCGGGTTGCGCCGCCCATCGCTCAGGATTTCGGCGTGCGTGTCGCTTTGACCGAACCCGGTGCAATACTCCCTTGCTACCACCCCCTCAGCGTAGCCCTGCATTTCGATTACGACTGCGGTGGAATTCATCATGCAGCCCCGCTTTCCCGACGAAGAGGGATAACCTCTGCCGTCGCCAGATCCCGTTCATGGGCTTCGGCCCAATCTCTGGCAAACTCGATAGCTTTGGGGCGCGTGTCGAAGCTGCCGACGATTGCCGCGCTGTCCCGGTGGCGTGACCAGTCATAGACGTAGTAGACCGTCAGGTAGCGGTATGGGGCGATTTCCTCGCCCCAGCCTTCGCGGACCTCCACATAACCCCTCAGGTCATCCTCGGGTTTTCGCGAACACTCGGTCATGCCGCCTCACTTTCCGCTGCGGGACTGGCGACCGTGCTGACTTCGCCCAGGTAACGCACCTGGTCTACAAGGACGTAGATGCCAAAGCGCGTGTTCTCGATCCCATCATTTTCCTGGAAGAAATCGGTTTCGATATTGATCCCGTTTTCATTCCGCAGAAGCAGAACAATATCGGACAGGCGAACCGGGCTTGCGCAGTAAATCGGGTTGCGCATCAGCGCATCCAGAACCTGCCTCTTGCGGTTGCTCAAGGTGATGGTTTCGCGTGCGCCACCGGCGTTGCGCACCTCGTAGCGCGCGCTGCCGCGACGTCGCGGTAGGTCTTGCCTCGAGATGATCCACCGCGTGTTTTCGGGCGGCGTTGCTTCTGTTTTTTTACTCATGCTCGTTTCCTTCTGGGTTGAAGGAACGGGCGGAATGCGGTACGTTTCTGTTGCTGCACAAACGAATACCGCCCCTGCCCGAACCTTTTGGGTGGGGGTTTTCTTTCAAGCTGCTTCCTGCAGGTTGCCAGTTAGGGCTTCATCAACCTGGCTTTCGATCCAGTAGAGCCGACCGCCGATGCGGATGGGTTCAGGAATCCGGCCACTTTCGATATCGCGATATAGCGAGGAACGAGAGCGGCCACCGAGCTTCTGTGAAAGCTGGTTTAGATTCAGATAAGTCATTGCTTCACCTCTGATGTGTCACGGTGAAGCAAAAATACTCAGGCTCACGAAAGCAGTCTAAATGCCAACTCGGTTCAGTCTAGTTGCTCCGCCAGGTTTTGGGCCGGACGACGCCAATTTGTAGATAAGTTTCGATAGGCAAACGCCGCTTGAACCACCCGCCCAAAGCGTGTCGAAGGTGCACCAGCGAATTCCGCAGAAATTCCAAATGAGATTCTTGCACCAAGTTCCTCAAAGGCCATTTTTACCCAGTCAGCGACCATGTAGTCCGCTGGATCGGCCCCGCCTGTCTTTGGGTTATTTCTATGCCAAATTTCTTCCAGTTCCGCTGTTTCATCAGTGCCGGAATCCCTACGCAGTATCTTAATGCGCTTGGCCCAAACCTTCTTAGTATCCGTTGGCTCGTATTGACCGCCGAAAAAGGCCCAGTCGAACGCATCCATGACTTGCTCAATGGGCAACTCTGGAAATTCTGCAGACAAAAAACGCTCCACATCTTCTTCTGTCTTGATGGTAAATTTTGAAGTTTTCGTCACGCCATCGCTCCTGAGTGCAGGTTGCGGTCCATGCCGTTCATAATTCCAACAGCTCTGGCGTTTAACCAGCCATCAATCGCACTTTGCCGCCAGCCAATGGCGCGCAGGCCAAGCTTCTGGGGTCGCGGGAAATCACCCCGCTCGATCATGCGGTATATCGTTGATCTGCTAAGCCCTATGGCTTGCTGAACTTCTCGGCATCTTAGTATCTTATCGGTCATTTAAAGACCTCCTTCTTTCTTATGACACCAATCTGCACGGCCAGGGTTTAAGCCCAGTTAAAATTTCGGAAAGTTAGGCATAATTCATCGCTTTACTGATGTTCTTGCCGGTTGCGTGGTCAGCCCAACGGGTCATCAATTGCAGACGTAGAAGGAAAAGGTCAGACCGAGCATAGGCACGCTCTACCGCGTCACCGACCTTGTGAGACAACGCAATTTCAGCAATCTCCCTATCGGCGATTTGGTTTTCCCTGCACCAGTCCCTAAACGTGGACCGAAACCCATGAGTGGTCAGTCCCTTCATTTTCATTCGTTTGTACAGGGCGGCAAACACGGTGCCGGAAAGAGGCCGATTTCCGTTCGGACCACGATAAGGACTGGGAAATACCAACTCGTCATCCAGTCCCTTAACCTTCTCCAAGGTCGCAAGGGCCGCAGGCGAAAGCGGAACACGGTGCTTCTCGTTAGTCTTCATTCTTTCGGCGGGTACAGTCCAAACGCCACCGCTGATCTCAGACCAGCGTGCTCCCCTGGCTTCACCAGAGCGGGCAGCGGTCAGAATGATGAATTCCAGGCAACGTGCCGAAGTGCCCTCACGCTTTTTCAGTTCACGCATAAAGTCAGGTGTTTCAGACCAAGGCAGCGCTGCCATGTGCTGAGGTCGATGCTTTACGGTCGGCAGCGCCCTGGTCACGCCATTAACGGGGTTCTCATTCGGATACAGCATTGCACTTTTCGCCCAGTCAAACACGGTCGCGATGCGTTGCTTCACCTTGGAAGCTGTCTCGTTCTTTTCCGTCCATATCGGCGAGAGGACTTTGAGAACATGCGAACTGTCGAGTTGATGGATTGGCTTGGATCCAAATTCGGGGAAGACGTATCGATCAAGTGACGAAATCCACCTGATTGCATGGTCCTCGCTGCGCCATGACTTCCTAAGCTCGGAGTGTACCTTGCGCGCGGCTTCCTCGAATGTAACGCTCACACGTTTTCGCTCTTCGATTGGGTCACCGCCCTTGCGGGCAATTTTCCGCATCTCGCGCGCCTCGTCACGGGCCTCCGCCAAGCCAACAGTTTTGACTGAGCCTATACCCAGGTCACGCCTTTTGCCCTGAACGACCGTACGAAGGATCCATGACTTCCCGCCGTACTCTCCGATGCGCAGGTAAAGTCCGTCTCCGTCGCCGTACATTCCCGCATCTTTAAGGCTGGAAACCTTTTTGGTGGTTAGTTTCCCCATCGCTGTCCCCACATTTGCTTACCATCATTTATACCATCAAAAAGTGTGGGATTAAATGAAATTCTCTGGGACAGCTTGAGACAAGCGCATTCAATAAGCCCTGTAATTAAAGAATATTATGGGGTGTATTGGAACGGCGTGAAACAGTAGTTTCGTAGCCTCCTCCGCTACCAAATTTTCCAATTTATGACAGCCTGTTACCGCTTGGCCCCCATTGTTCTTCTGTGTGTTTTCTCCGCGCGAACATTACTTTTTCCGTTTCTCTACCGCCTTTCGTTAATGACATATTTCAGCCTACCGAGTGGAGGCGCGATTCTCTTGTAGCAAGGTGTGAGCCTGAGCGTATCAGTGAGCCATTGCTCCTACGCCCTCTTCGATAGCCTCGATCTCCTGACCATCAATTTCTCTGCGCTGGATCAGTCGTTCGGCAAAGCGAACGAGAAACTTTTCTTCTTTGGAACGGACCACATCCGGACCTGGCCGCCTCAATGGTCCCTCACTTGAAACGAGAGCCTGAAGTTCGGGGCAGCACAGCAATAGGTTGTGCAAATCCACATCGGAACGGGACATCTGCGGAGGCAGGTCAGACCTCATGAAGATCTACTCGGCGAAGCGGTAATTGCGCTATTATCAGGTAAAAAACGCTGCGCAAGTCGGGGGCCTTAAGTTGGCGTTTGCCCGGGCAGATGGCATGCGCGATCCATCGATCCTCGCTCAATACCCTGGCGTGTCTATCGGCCGATGAGCGAAACACCTAATAGTTGAATTTTGCGAAAAGATCTAAAAACAATATGTCAATACTTAAAATTCTCATGAGCATTGAAATGCCGATTAATAAATGTTAAGACCCGTTCACAGTTATTTCATAGGGTTGTTTTTCATTTTCTTAGTTTCCCACGTTCAGTTTTTTTAAGCTGATTCAAAGGCCATAGCTTGCATACGCACTTAGGAGTAGGCGTACTGACATGTCCATTATTACCGTTGCTTTTGTTGACGATCATCCAATTATGCTTTCAGGGATTTGTCATCTTTTCAAAGAATTGGGCGAATTTTCCGTTGTGGCATCCGGAAGTGCCTCGGCAGACGTTGTTGAAATTGCTCAATCCATTAAACCGGACGTAATAGTCTTGGACCTCAACATGCCAGGCGACGTTGTCCAGGCCATCGTCAAGGTCGCGAACAATTTTCCTGAAACCAAGATGGTGGCCTTCACGGCGTCAAGTAGCAAGGACACGGCAATTGCAGCACTTGAGGCCGGCGTGCTCGGCTACGTGCTCAAGGGAAGCAGCCTGGATGAACTGTCCGAGGCGATCCGGCAGGTGCAAGTGGGCGAAACGTATCTGTCGCCGAGCGTTTCGGCCACCGTCATTGCCGGCCTGCGCCAGAAAGCACGCTCGCGGTTGGTGCCCCGGGTCAGGTTCAGCAAGCGCGAGGAAGATGTTCTTCGTCTCTTGCTGCAGGGATGTACGAACCGTGAAATAGCCGAAGCGCTCACTTTGCAAGAGAAGACCGTAAAGCACTACATGTCCGTACTGATCCAGAAGCTGAACGTTCGAAACAGGGTCGAAGTCGTGTTGGCCGCGCAGCAACTTCACAACAGCGGAGAGTTGTTGGGCGGTGCGTCGCAGCTTAACTGAGGGGCAGTTCGATTTCTTCGTTCGAGGATCGCACGGGCAAAACCACCTGAAGCTCGGACGAGTTGTCCAGGATTTGCAGGTCGACTTTTCCTTCGAATGCGTCGAGCCGACGGCGCATGCCTTGTAGTCCGAGGTGCCAAGGGGTGCCCGGGCGAATTGACCGTGCGGATTTCGAATGACCTCCCAGAATGGAGATGTGCAAAGCGGAACCTGCTTGGCGGACCGTTACACGTGGAGGGATGCCATGGCCGTGGCGTACCGCGTTGCCAAGGCCTTCGCAGATGACGCGGTAGAGACAGATCTTTCGCGCAAGATCCAGATCATCAAGCGGCTTTTCCACATCGGTTTCGACATCGCCCGGCATAAGTGCTTTGTGGCGATCGACGGCCAGCCCGACGACGCCTTCGGTGTTCAAGCCCTCCAATTCGGGTAGGATCAGACCGGCGGAAATGGATCGCAATTCCGTCATGACTTGATGGACCAAGTCGCCTGCGCTTTTTCCGTCTGGCATCTCCTTGTCGCCATCTTTGCCCTGCATCAGCGAGACAAGTCCGAGGATCTGAATTGGACCGTCATGCAACTCGGCCCCGACGACGTTCAAGACCTGTTCGTTGGCTTGAGCCGCATCCAGCCGCGCCTGGTTGGCGTCGCGGCGTAGCTGGTCGTTCTGCTTGGTTATCTCGCGCTCGCGTTCGAGCCTTAGTTCCAATCGAGCGCTTTGACTGAACGTCAAGGCAAGCATTCCAAGCATGCCAATGGTCACAAGTGCTACGGCAGCCCAAACCATGCGCTCAACAAAGTTGCGCTCCTGCAAGATCTTCGCGGCGTCCAGATATATCTCTCCGACGGCAATCACGTTGTCCGTATTGGGATCTTGGATCGGTGCGTATACCTCAAGAAAGGGGTGGGCGAGGGGGAAATTCGTTTCGATTGTGCCTGACGTTTCCAGATCCACGATGAAATCCCCTTCCGACGCCACTTGAAGATCATCTTCGTCGTGATGCTGGGGAGAGTCGTCGGCCAGCGTCGAGTGGAGAAGGTTTCCGTCAAGGCTCCATATACGCATAACGAAATCTGTTTTCTCGAAAGGTACATTGCTGAATATCTGTTCTGCGCCGGTGTCGGCCCTCTCGCTATTTTCGGGAGCTCCCAAAGCCAATGGTACAAGAACATTCTCGATATAGGCGCTTCCAACGCGACCCTGCGATTGAAGTTGCAGAGAGCGATACTCGCAGATCACGAAGGAGCCGAGCGAGAACATGACCACGAGTACGATCAAGGTAAAGACCGTTGCCAGGGGGCTGGGTGCGAGGATGAACCGTCTGGACGTGGCCTCCGGCGATTCGGCTGATTGGAGCGACTCGGGTTCGCGATTCGGCGTGGGGCTCTTTTTCTGGAACATGTTTTTGTCTGCTGGCGCAGACAGGCACGTCGGGTCGGTGCGCTTTGAAGATGCGCAAACGCCATCTGCACTGCCTGGCTGACGATTTAGTCCTAACCTAAAATTAACTATTATTAACGGGGAATTAATAACATCTTAATCACACTGGATGGTTTCGCGGTATGGGCTTTGGTCCGCATGTCGTCTCGGCCTTTGGTCTGAAAATTCCGCGATCCTTGGTCTGACTTTTTCTTCAGCCTTTTGCAGTCGAGATACGGCGGACCTCTGCCCATGGCGGAAATTTGGCAGAAGTGAGACCGTAATCGGGCAATTGGGGGTCTCTGCTTTTTCTACAGAGCGACGCTGCTTTTCTCAGTCGGGAGAGCGGGGCCTAAGACTTTGACAAATTTAATTTAATTGCTCGCGCAGATGCTGCTGCGAGCCCAGCGGGGGAATCTGAAATGGCTGTCAAACTGAATGTCGCGGATCTGGAGTTCTTCATTCGTCAGGTCAAAATCGCGGAAGCGCATGCCGCGGGCACACCGCTCACGGAAATCTACGTCGATGCTGATGGCAACGTCGTGCCTGAAGGAACGGAAGGCGCTGTGCTCGCGTTGTCGCATCCGCTCGTGCCCGGAGGGCTTCGCACTGTCGATGGGACGCTGAACAACCTGATCGAAGGGCGGGAAACCTGGGGCGCGGCGGACACGGCCATGCCCCGGATGCTCAGCCCGAATTTCCGCGACGATATGGATGGCGACACGATGCCGTTCGGGCCTCCGGGTGGACCGGCCGTCACGAACACCGACTACGGAGTGATCGGCGCGCCGACGGGCGACATGAGCGTGAATGGCGGGCATACCGGCAACGTAGCCGACGCGGACCCGCGGATCATTTCGAACCTGGTGGTGAGCCAGACCGTCGACAACCCGGCCGCGGTCGAGGCGTGGTTCGCCAACGACGCAGCACTGGCCGCTTTCCATGAGCGCTATGGCGAAGACGCGATCCCGCTCCGTCCGGGCCAAGGGCCGAACCCCGTAGAAATTCTCAATGCGAGCTTCGAGGATCAGGTAATCGTCAATGGCGGGCCGGGCGTGCACGTGACTGCGCTTGGCAATTGGACGCCGACACCGCCCTCTGGTTGGACGGTCACCGGTGGGCAGAGCGGCTTGTGGGCGCCGGTCGACGGCGTATCGGCTTCGGCGGGGCATTCGGGCCCGAACGTAGTTTGGCTCGAAGACGGTGCAGTCCTGTCTCAGGACACTGGCGTTCTGACCGAGGGTGCGAGCTATGGGCTGAGCCTGAGCGTTGGCGATCGGTCTGACATGGTTTGGTCGGGTGGCACCGCGCGTCTTGTTGCCGTTGATGCAGGCGGTGCGACCACGGTTCTGTCGTCCGTCGCATTCCCGGAGCCTGCCAACGGGCAGTGGGAAGATGTGATGCTGGAGGCAGGCCCCATCCCCGCGGGCCTTGAGGGTCAGACCTTGCGCATCGAGGTTGAACATGGCGGCGGCGCTCCACAGGTGTTGGTGGACAATGTTTCGCTGACGGCCCGTTTTGGCAACGAGATCGAGATCGACAACGTCGATCTGGCAACGCTTCCCAACATTGCGCCCGATGACGGCATATCCGCGCCCTTCAACGCCTGGATGACGTTCTTCGGCCAGTTCTTCGACCACGGGCTGGACCTTATCACCAAGGGTGACAACGGGACGATCTACATTCCGCTTCAGCCGGACGATCCGCTGGTCGTGGGGGCCAATGGCGTCAACGATGGCATCGGCGCGATGGGTCAGGCCCTTGGCGACGACCTTCCGACGCATCTGAGGTTCATGGCGGTAACCCGGTCGACGCCGACCGAAGGCCCCGGCCCGGACGGTATCCTGGGCACGGCCGATGACACGGATCACGAAGGCGAGAACACGACGACGCCCTTCGTCGACCAGAACCAGACCTATACGTCTCATGCCTCGCACCAGGTGTTCCTGCGCGAATACGCGTTCGATTCAAACGGCGAGCCGGTGGCAACCGGCCACCTCCTGGACGGTGCGAACGGCGGCCTGCCGACCTGGGCGGAAATCAAGGCGCAGGCGCGTGACATGCTCGGGATCGAGCTGACCGATGGCGACGTTCTCAACATTCCGCTGCTGCGGACGGATGCCTATGGCGAGTTCGTGCGGGGCGATAATGGGCTACCACTCATCGTGACCGGTATTGGCCCGGACGGTATTCCGAACACGGATGACGACGATGTTGTCGAAGGCGATCTGGACAACCCGGTCAACACGTTCACGGCGGGGGTGGCTGGCGCGGTCCGGATCGGACACGCGTTCCTTGACGATATCGCGCATGCGGCGAACCCGTTCGACTCGCAAACCGGGATGCTGAAGGTTGCCGACAACGACGACGCGATTGGCCTGTCCGACAGCGAGAGCACGGAGGGCAAGTATGACAATGAATTACTGGACCGCCACTTCATCACCGGCGACGGGCGCGGTAACGAGAACATCGGCCTGACCGCGGTTCACCACGTGTTCCACTCGGAACACAACCGCCAGGTGGAGGCGCAGAAGCTGACCATCCTGGCCTCGGGCGATATCGACTTCATCAACGAATGGCTGCTGGAGGATCTGGCGCCGGACGCTGAGATCCCGACAGATCCCACGTTATTGACCTGGGACGGTGAGCGCCTCTTCCAAGCCGGGCGCTTTGCGACGGAAATGCAGTACCAGCACCTGGTGTTCGAGGAGTTCGGGCGCAAGATCCATCCGAATATCGACCCGTTCGTCTTTAACGCAGTGACGGATATCAACCCCTCGATCTTTGCCGAGTTCGCCAACGTGGTCTACCGCTTTGGCCACTCGATGCTGACCGAAAACATGCCGCGTGTGATGGTCGATAGCGAAACCGGCGATATCACGACCGACAACATGGGTCTGATCGCCGCCTTCCTCAATCCGGTTGCATTCGACAATGACGGTGCGATGACCGCGGACGAGGCCTCGGCGGCCGTCATCCTCGGCATGACAACCGAACGCGGAAGCCAGATCGACGAGTTCGTCGTGCCTGCCCTGCGCAGCAACCTACTTGGCCTGCCGCTCGACCTCGCTGCGATCAACATCGCACGGGGCCGCGACACGGGTATCCCGACCTTCAACGAGGCGCGGGCGGAGCTGTATCAACAGACAAATTCCGTTTGGCTGAAACCCTATGAAAACTGGGTTGAACTGGCGACCAATCTCAAGACTCCGACCACGATCGTGAACCTGCTTGCGGCCTACGGGACGCACCAGACGATACTTGATGCGACCACGCTTGACGAAAAACGCGAAGCGGCGTTCGAGCTTGTGTTCGGCAGCGATACGATGACGGACCAGGAACGCTTCAACTTCCTGCTGGGAGATGCTGCCACGACCGGCCTCAACGACATCGACCTCTGGGTCGGTGGCTTGGCAGAGCGCATCATGCCCTTTGGTGGCATGCTGGGTTCGACGTTCACCGCCGTCTTCGAGGCGCAGATGGAAGCGCTGCAAGACGGCGACCGCTTCTACTATCTGAGCCGGACACAAGGTCAGAACTTCCTCAACGAGCTCGAAGAAAACTCCTTCTCGAAAATGCTCCTGGCCAATACCAGCCTGTCGGATCCCGGTGCAGACGGTATCCGTGGCACAGAGGATGATGTCATCAATCACCATATCGGCGTCGACTCGTTCGCGAAGTACGACTTCGTTCTGGAGGTCAACCAGGCCAACCAGCTGATCGACGACCCGGTTGGAAACGATCCGGTTCTCGAAGGTCTCGGAATGGGTAAGGTCGTCCGCGATGATCCGACCACTGCCGAGGTTGAAACGAACTACATTCGCGTCACCGGTGGCGAGCACCTTGCGGTTGGCGGCACGAACGGCAACGACACGATCATTACGTCGGATGGCGATGACGGTATCTGGGGCGACGACGGGGATGACTTCATCCAGTCCGGCTTTGGCGTCGACCTCGTCAACGGCGGTGGCGGCAACGACATCATTCTGGATGATGGCGACGAAGGGGACTTCCTCAAGGGTGAAGGCGGTGACGACGTCATGGGGTCTGCAAACGGTGCAGACGTGCTCATGGGCGGTGGCGGCAAGGATGCCATCTTCCTCGGCGTCGATGCCTCCGAAGTCTTCGGTGGAACCGGTGACGACTTTATTCTGGGCGGCGATGGCGCCGATTTCCTGCTGGGCAACGAAGGTGACGACTGGATGGAGGCCGGTGGCGGTTTCGACGTGACGGCCGGCGACAACTCCGAACTGTTCTTCAACAGCAAGATCATCGGCCATGACGTGATGTTCGCGGGCTCGGATGAACATGATTTCGACGCTGAATCCGGCGACGACATCATGGTTCAGGGCGAGAGCGTGATGCGTAACGAGGGCATGTTCGGTTTCGACTGGGTCTCGTTCAAAGGGGTGGAGACCGACGCGTATGCCGACATGCGCATCAAGATCTTCACCACCGATGAGCAGGACATTCTGCGCAATCGTTTCGACAAGGTCGAAGGCCTGTCCGGCTGGGACATGGACGACACGCTGATAGGGGACGATCGCGTGGCGCCCGGAGCAGGAGAAGGCAACGAAAACGAGTTGTTCAACGATGGTCTGAACCAGGAAGGCATCGACAGGATCGAAGGGCTGGCGGAGCTGGTCGAGATCCTCAACGGAGAGGAGTTCTGGGAAGAGGGCAACATCCTGTTGGGCGGCGGAGGGTCGGACCTTATCACCGGCAACGGAGGCGACGACATCATAGATGGCGACCGCTGGCTCAACGTCCGGATCCGGATTACCGGTGATCCGAACGATGAAAACACGGCCGGAAACGAAATCGCCACGGTCGACAGCCTGACACACGTCTTTACTGAGGAAGACGGGGTGGATCCCGACTGGGTCGGTCAGAGCATGTTCGAATTGCTGGTTTCGCGTACGATTGCGCCCGGCCAGATGCATATCCAGCGCGAAATCCTGGATGGTGGACAAGAAGGCGACATCGACGTCGCGGTCTTCAACGACAACCGGGATCAGTACACGATCACCGATCTGGGCGACGGCATGATCCGCGTTGAACACACCGGGTTCGGCACCAATCCCGACATCCTGATCGATGACGGCACGGATACCCTGCACAACATCGAGGTGTTGCGCTTTGCCGATGGCGATATCCTGGCTCCGCAGCCGGCGACAGGCATGCCCGTCATCAATGATCCGACGCCGACCAATGGCCAGGTGTCTCCGGTCGAGGGTCAGGTGCTGACGGTGGATGTGAGCGGCATCGCGGACGCAAATGGTCTGGGTACGTTCAACTACCAGTGGCAGTATCTCAACGATGGTGTCTGGACCGATATCCCCGGTGCGGATGAAGCGACGTTCACACCGAACGATCCGAACCCCATTCAGGAGTTTTTCGGCGACATCAGCGAGATCGGTCGCCAACTGAGGGTCGAGGTGAGCTTCGTCGATGGCGGCGGCACGCTCGAAACCGTCTATTCCGAACCGACCCTCGCGGTGGAAGAGAACCCCGGCGTGACGCTGAATGGCGCACCGTTCCAAAATAACACGCTGGACGGCGGTGACGGAAACGACGTGCTGAACGGCGTGACACCAATTAACTTGGGCATCTTTGGTACTTTCGGCGGTAATGACACTCTCAACGGCAATGGCGGCGACGACCTCCTGTACGGAAACGGCGGCAACGACGTGCTGAACGGCGGTGCCGGCTTCGACCTGCTCGACGGCGGCGGCGGCAACGACGTGTTGAACGGCGGGGCGGACAACGACATTATCCTTGCCGGTGGCGGCACCGATACCATCATCCAGGCATCGACCGACGGACGCGACGTCGTCGATGGTGGCGGTGGCACGGACACCTATCGCCTGCAGGGCAATGCCGAAGCTGAAACCTTCACTGTCTACGCCATGTCGGGCGGTCAGAATGCGGGGCTCGCGGCAAGCCTTGGTACGGTCATCCAGGCCTCGACCGAGATCGTCATCACCCGCACTGTCGGTGCGACCACCACCATCGTGGCGGAGCTCGACAACATCGAGGAAATCGAGATCGATACGCTGAACGTGTCGGCCAACAACGGAAACGGAGTGCCCGATGGCGGCGCTGTAGGTGGCGATACGGTCAACATCGTTGGCAATTTCGACCCGACGAGCCTCAACTTCAGCACGATCACCGTCAACGGCACTTCCGGCGACGATACGATCGACATCACGGCGCTGACATCGGGACACCGGATCGTGTTCCGCGGCGAAGGCGGCAACGATACGATCATCGGCGCCCTGCGCCCGCAGGACGTGATCGAGCTGCCTGGCATCGGCGACCCAGAGGTCACCACCGACAGCAACGGCATGGTCACTGTCAGCCGTGGCGGATCGAGCGTTACCTTCGATGGTGCGTCAGGGATGCCGGCCATCGGAAGCGACATGGAGCTTGATGACGATGTGGCCGACGGCTCTTTCGCTCTGAGTGCGCGAGACCTTGAGGGCCTGAAGAACCTCGTCAATGGCGACCCGGCATTCGAGGGCGATGACGACACTGAGGGTGCTGCCGGAGTCAGAACGCTGAGCGGCGCCGGTAACAATGAGGACAATCCTGAATACGGCGCGGCGAACGAACCTTTCATCCGCTTGACCGAGGCCCGCTATGGCGAGCCGGACGAAAACGGAAACCGGGCGATCAACCCGATCTTCGACGGTCTGGATGCGCGGGATATTTCCAACATCCTCGGGCAGCAGGAGGCGGGTACGCCAACCAACGCGATGAATGCGAGCACGCTGTTCATGGCCTTCGGTCAGTATTTCGACCACGGGCTCGATTTTATCGGGAAGGACCCTGCCTTTGGCACGATCGAAATCGGCGGACCGGGGGCGGAACGCAGCCCGACATCCGACAACCCTGCCGACCTGACGCGGGCAGCCGTCTCGGGGTATGACGAAAACGGCGTGCCGCAGCATATCAACAACACGTCGCCTTATGTCGATCAGAACCAGGCTTATGGTAGCCACGAGTTGGTTGGTCAGTTCCTGCGCGAAAGTGATGGAGCACAAGGGTTTGGCATGCGTCTCCTGGGAGGCGAGGCCGATCCGTCGGATCCGGCATTCACCCTGCTTCCGACGCTGCGTGACCTGATCGAGCATCACTGGGCGGCCGAAACGATCTTTGAGGATGCGGGTCTGCCGGGGGGAGCTGCAACGCTTCGCGATATGATGCCGGATCTGGTGGACGACACCACCGGCGAGATCGACGCGGCAGGGGTGCAAGCACTTGCATCGAACTTCCTGGGTTCCGGTCAGCCGCTGCTGCTGGATACCAACCCGTACATCAACTTGCTTGATCACCGGGTCGCTGGCGATGGCCGTGCGAACGAGAATATCGCACTGACATCGGTCCACACGATCTGGGCGCGGAACCACAACTTCCATGTCGAGAACCTGATCGCTCAGGGCTATGAAGGTTCCGCCGAGGAGATCTTCCAGGCCGCCAAGATGATCAACGAGAGCGACTATGCGCGGGTGGTCTTCCAGGAGTTCGCGGACAAGCTGCTTGGTGGTCTGCGCGACCCTGACGGCGACTTCGGAACGCATGGCTGGGACGGCTACAATCCCGAAGCGGACGCCCGGATCAGCCACGAGTTCGCAGCCGCGGCGTACCGCTTCGGCCACTCGCTGGTCGGGGAGAACCTTCAGGTCACGGGACCCGATGGCGAGCCGATCCAGGTGCCGCTGTACGATGCCTTCCTCAACCCGAGCAATGATGCGTCGGTATTCACGGGGCCGCTTCCTCCGGGATATGTGCCGCAACCGGGTTACAGCCAGTTCGGTGTCTCATCGATCGTTGGCGGGACTTCCACGCAGATGGCGGAAGAGGTGGACCTCAAGATCGTGGAGGCGATCCGGTCTGACCTTGTTCGGATCAACGCGGACCTGTTCTCGTTCAACGTGGCACGCGGTTGGGATGTCGGTCTTGGGACGCTGAACCAGGTACGCGCTCAGCTTGCGGCTTCGATGGACAAGTATGTCAGCGAAGCGGTGGGGCTGGCCGGAGACCTGTCACCTTATGATAGCTGGGCCGACTTCCAGGCGCGTAACGATTTGAGCGACGAGATGATCGAGGATCTTATGGAGGCCTATCCTGACCTGGTGCTGGATACGCCCGAGAAGATCGCTGCTTTCGTCGCGGTGAACCCGGATATCGTACTGATGGACGGGGAGAACGGTGCGAAGATCGTCAAGGGGATCGACCGGGTGGATATGTGGACCGGCGGCCTTGCCGAGAAGCATATCAACGGTGGCATGGTGGGTCAGACCTTCTGGGTCGTGCTGCACGAACAGCTTGACCGTCTTCAAGAGGGCGACCGGTTCTACTACCTTGACCGGTTTGACGACTTCGACTTCTACGATGCCTTCGGCGAAGATACGACATTCGCCAACATTGTCGCGCGCAACACGAGCCTTACGGATATCGACAACAGCCTGTTCGATGCTGCGGTTGACGACGAAGACAACGGCAATGATGACGACAACGCCGACGATGACGACGACAATGCCGGTGATGATGACAACAACTCCGGTGACGACGACAACGGCGGTGACGACGACAATGCCGGTGACGACGATGATGAAGATGACGACGTCGGTGATGACGATGACGACGATGAGGCCGGGGATGACGATGATGATGTAGGCGCCCCGCCGCTTGCGGCATCAGGTGATATCATCGGAACCGCTGCCGGAGACACCCTTTTCGGTGGCGACGAAGGCGACAACATCCTCGGACTGGGTGGACGCGACATGATCTTTGCCGGTGATGGCAATGACAATGTGCTCGCTGGTGGCGGTCGCGACATGGTCTTCGGTGACGAAGGCAATGACAAGCTCTTCGGGGAGGGTGAAGACGACTTCATCCAGGGCGGAAGCGGCAACGACTTTGTCGTTGGCGGCGACGGTAACGATATGTTCCAGGCAACCCAGGGCGACGGCGATGATGTCTACTACGGTGACGACGTCGGTGCCGACTCCGGGACGGATACCCTGGACATGTCCCAGATCACGGCGGACGCGACGGTTGACCTCGGAAGCGGCCCGGGGGGACGCGGTCATGCCTCCAGTGATCAATCCGGTAATGACGTGCTCTGGAGTGTCGAGAACTTTCTTGGAGGTTCCGGCGACGACGTGATCACTGCCGGCAGCGCGCAGAACGAAATGGATGGTGGTGTCGGCAACGATGTCTATCGCTTCCTGTCTGCGTCGGACGCCGATGGCGATACGATCCTGTCGTTCGAACCCGGTGACAAGATCGACCTTTCGCAGATCGATGCCAACGGGTCGGGCATGGGCAACGGAACGTTCTCTCTCGTGTCCGGCGCCTTTACCGGCAGTGGTCAGCTTCTTGTAACGCACGAAACAGGTGCGGACGGCGAGATGACCGTGGTCCAGGGCAATATCGATGGCGATGACGGTGCTGACTTCAGCATCAACATCCGGGGACGTCATGAGCTGAACCAGGATGACTTCCAGCTCTGACGCGTAATTACGAAAACCGGTCCGGACAGGCTGTGTACCTGCCCGGACCGACCCGCCCGGACCCGATCATTTCAAGTTGCGAGAATTCATTATGGCACAGCCGAAGAAAAAGCCCGGTAATGCAGCCTTCAAGGCGCTGGGAAGCGTCAAGGGCCTGTTTGTTTTTCTGCTCGTCCTTTCCGGCGTCATCAATATCCTGGCACTGACCGGTGCCTTTTACATGCTTCAGATCTACGACCGTGCCCTGGTAAGCGGTAGTGTTCCGACGCTGCTTGCCATTTCGGCCCTGGCTATCGGGTTGTACCTGTTTCAGGGCGTGTTCGACATTCTGCGCTCGCAGATCCTTGTCCGTATGGGCGCCAGGCTGGATCGCAGGCTTGCACCCATGGCGCATCAGCTGGTCATCGATATGCCACGGCATGGCTATTCCACGTCCGAGGCGCTGGAACGCGGCCGGGACGTGGACACGGTGCGAGGGTTTTTCGGATCCCAAGGACCGATTGCCTTGTTCGACCTGCCGTGGATGCCGGTTTTCCTGGCGTTCGTTTATTTCCTGCACCCTTATCTTGGCGCACTGACTATCGCTGGCGCCTTTGTTCTGACCTCGCTCGCGATAGCGGCCGAACTGCGGACACGCAGTTGGAGCAACTCGACCGTTGCAGCGACGATCGAACGCAATGCGATTGCGGACTCGAACGCGCGCAATGGCGAGGTGTTGAAAGCTATGGGCTTCGCCTCTCGCGCGGTTGCACGCTTCTCGGCTGCGAATGACCGACATCTCGAGCTTCAGACCCGCACCACCGACATCTCGGGGACCTACAGTGCGATTTCGCGTGTGCTTCGGATGTTACTGCAATCTTCGATTCTCGGGCTTGCCGCCTTTCTGACGATCATGGGTGAGCTTTCGGCTGGTGCGATCATTGCGGCGACTATTGCGGCAGCCCGTGCCATGGCACCGATCGATCTTGCAATCGGAAATGCCAAGAACATGGAATCCGCACGCACTGCGTGGAAACGGCTGCGCAAAACGATCGACGTTCTTGAAGGCGAACCCAAGCCGATGTCGCTGCCAGCTCCGAAGTACAACCTGAAGCTGGAAGGCGTAACCGTTGCGGCTCCGGCGACCGGCATGGTGTTGCTGAGCGACATATCGTTCGAAGCGGAAGCCGGACAGGCCATCGGCATTATTGGACCCAGCGGAGGCGGAAAGACGACGCTGGCGCGCGTCTTGACTGGCATCTGGTCGCCCTTGCGAGGGTCGGTACGGCTGGACAGTGCGGAGCTTACGCAATGGAGCGATGATGATCGGGGCGCTTTTGTCGGATACATGCCGCAAGATGTGGCGCTGCTGGACGCGACTGTAGAGGACAACATCGCGCGTCTCGATGAAGCGCCGGAAGCCGCGCATATAGTGGCAGCTGCGAAAGCCGCCAACGTACATGAGATGATCGTCCGGATGCCGGAAGGCTACCGTACCTACCTTGGGCCGATGGGCACATCGATTTCGGGTGGACAACGTCAGCGTCTGGGGCTTGCACGTGCGTTGTACAAGTCACCGTTCCTTGTCGTGTTGGACGAGCCAAATGCGCATCTGGACCCTGAAGGCGAGGCGGCCCTCATCGCCGCAATCGAGGGCGTGAAAAGCCGCGGCGGAATTGTTGTGCTGATCGCGCATCGTCCCTCCGCACTTCAGGCATGCGATCTGATCGGCGTTGTCCAAGGTGGCAAGCTGACTGCTTTCGGGTCCCGAGAGGAAATACTGAATCCGAAACCCGTTCCCGATGCGCAGAAGAAAAGGTCCGTGAAGACCGCTCCTGCCGCGAAAGCAGAACCGAAACCGGCGCAGAATCAGGATGGCTGCGAAGTGCGAGAGCATGTTCGCGAGGCCAGTAGAGGAGGCCGGTCATGATTGACGTAAAAGGCTTTCGTTCAAGCAAAGAGGAACCATCGGAAAAGTTCGACCCGATGGGTCTGGAACTGCCGGCCAACAACCAGGTCAAGCTGCTCAGTGGTTGGGTTGGTGGCCTGCTTGGTCTGGGACTCTACCTGCGTTCGTTCTTGTGGGCTGATCCGGTAGCCGCCCAGTCACCCGGCGAGGAAACGCCTGTGACTGATCCAGATGAGGAAAATGCATCAAACCTCAAGTCTTCCAAGGTGGGGGTGGCCAAGACGGCGGAGGAAGAAGGCGAACCCGCTGCCGACGCGCACGCATCCGACGAAAGCGAAGCCGACACTGTCCATCCTTATCCTGAGATTGAAGGCCGGTTTGTGAGTATGTTTCTCGAGCCCGCTTCCGGCTCGCTATTTGTAAGCAACCTGGCCAGCGCGTCTGCAAATACGATCCTGCCCCCGTTCAGCCTGTTTCAGAGCTTCAAGAACCTACCAGAAGGCCATTCGCCGCAAGCCGCGGTTCGTAGCCCGCAACCGGACGCCAGTGTCGTGACCGAGGAGGATACCACTGACGAGACCACCACGGAACAGGAACGCAACCGTGCCCCCCGCACGACAGGTCCAGTTCAACTCGGGGATATCGGTAGCGGTGCTGTTCTGGCGATCTCTTTGTCGTATTTCCTGTCCGGAACGATCGATCCCGATGGTGATGCGATGAGCGTTTCGATCGATGGTGGTGTCATCGGACATATTGCCCCACACGGTGCGGGCTGGCGGTATTTTGCAGACACGGAATATCTTGGCGAGGTCGAAATTAGTTACACGATTACCGACGGAGATTTAACCATAGCGCAGACCGCCTATCTGAACGTGGTCGCGAACGAATTTGAAGGTACCGGGGCCGATGACCTGATCGTAGGTACGCTTGGTCGCGACGTCATCTCGGGGCTTGGCGCGGATGACAATCTGATCGGTCTGAGCGGACATGACACGATTGATGGTGGCTCTGGCGACGACCAGATTGCCGGGGGTGACGGAAACGACTTTCTGTACGGGGGCGACGGGAACGACCAGATCGCAGGGGGTGCCGGCAACGATTTCATTTCCGGTGGAGCCGGCGACGATCATCTTTATGGCGAGGACGGTGACGACGAAATCCATGGAGATTCCGGGGATGATGAGATCCACGGCGGCGATGGCCATGACGAGATTATTGGCGGCATGGGGCAGGATACCGTACTGGCCGGCGCGGGTGACGACGTGGTTTCGGGCGGCGCCGACGATGACCTGCTTTCCGGCGATGACGGCGACGACGAGATCCATGGCGATGCCGGGGATGATGAGATCCACGGCGGCGATGGCCATGACGAGATTATTGGCGGCACCGGGCAGGATACCGTACTGGCCGGCGCGGGGGACGACGTGGTTTCGGGCGGCGCCGACGATGACCTGCTTTCCGGCGAGGACGGCGACGACGAGATCCATGGCGACGCCGGGGATGATGAGATCCACGGCGGCGATGGCCATGACGAAATTCTTGGCGGCACCGGGCAGGATACCGTACTGGCCGGCGCGGGCGACGACGTGGTTTCGGGCGGCGCCGACGATGACCTGCTTTCCGGTGAGGACGGCGACGATCTGATCCTTGGCGAAGCCGGCGACGACGATATTTCAGGGGACGCTGGGGATGACGTTTTGTTCGGCGGGGAAGGTGCCGACCGGCTTGATGGCGGCGTCGGTGATGACGTCCTGTCGGGCGAGGACGGCCAAGACAGCCTTGTCGGAGGCGACGGCGATGACATCCTGATCGGTGGCGACGGGGCCGATACCGTCGAGGGTGGGGCCGGCAATGACCGGGTGATCGCCGACGATGATGACGCCGACGACACCTACCTTGGTGGCGATGGTCACGACCAATTGGATTATTCCGGGGCAAGCGAAGCAGTCGAGTTTGACCTGATCGTGAAAAAAGCTTCTGGCGAAAGTGTTGGCGAAGACAGCTTTGACGACTTCGAGCATTACAGGGGTAGCAATTTTGGCGACCATTTCGTCGCCGGTGAGGGGCACGCCGTCATGTCCGGGAACGGTGGTGCCGACACGTATGAGTTCCAGCAGGGCGACACGGTCTCTTCTATGCCATCGTCCTACATGATCACGGATTTCGATGACGACGACCGCATTTGGATCGGTTCGGGTGCAAGTCACAGGGAGATCCGCCAAGCACAGAGATCGCTGGAAGAGCGCATAGAGGAAGATCTGGAAGATTACGCCGAAGAGGTCAACGCAGCTGAACCTCAACTGACCTTTCGCCACGATTGGACTGACACGTATCGCAGAACGATTATCGAAGTCGACCTCGACCGGGACCGGATTGTCGACTTTGAACTGACAATTGAAACAGACCAGATTCTGATAGTCGAACAAGGCTGTTAAAGTGAACGCGAGGGAAACTTCAAATGAGTGATGCCAAACGCAATTCGGAAAAGACAAATCGCAGCGCCGCCTTCGATAAGATCAGCGGACGCATCGTGCTGGGCGTGACCATGATGTTCGGGTTGTTGGGTGGCGTCGGCGCATGGGCGTTCAACGCAAACCTTACCGGCGCGGTGATCGCGATGGGCACCGTGAAGGTGGACCAGAACCTGAAGCAGGTTCAGCATCGCGACGGCGGAATCGTCGAGAAGATATTCGTGCGCGAAGGCGATGAGGTCGAGGCCGGACAAGTTCTGTTTCGTCTCGACGACGCACAGTCCCGTGCGGAACTGTCGATCTTGTCGGTTCAGCTTGACGAGGCCGAACTGCGGCGTGCCCGACTGATTGCTGATCGTGATGGCGAGGAAGAAATCCGTTTCCCCGAGCGCTTCGCCAGTGCGGACCCGCAGCAAAGCGAGTTGATGTCAGGGGAACTTCGTCTGCACGCCGGCAATATCAAGAACCGCACCAACCAGCGCGAGCAACTTGAACTCAGCATCGTGCAGGTAGAAGAGGAGATTGTGGCACTGGAATCGCAGCGTTCGGCC
This sequence comes from Roseovarius confluentis, assembly GCF_002917925.1. Lineage (GTDB taxonomy): Bacteria > Pseudomonadota > Alphaproteobacteria > Rhodobacterales > Rhodobacteraceae > Roseovarius > Roseovarius confluentis. The sequence goes on from NZ_PPFE01000004.1 coordinate 218,267, forward strand.
CTGGTCGATGAACTGGCGCTGGTCGAGGAAAGCCATGATCGGGTTGTCAGCCTGTTCGAGAAGGGTTTGATCCAGACGCCGCGCGTTGACGAGGCGAAACGCGAGCTTGTTCAGATGCGCGGCAAACTTGGTGAACTCGACGCGAATATCGCGCGCTCCGGTTCCCGTATTAGCGAAATCGAGATGCGTATCCTCTCGGTGGACGAGGTCGCCCGGAACGAGGCGCAGCGGGAACTCTCGATTGTGGAAACACGCATACAGGAATTGTCCGACAGGCTGACAGCTGTGCAGGACCGGCTGTCACGGACCGAGATACGTGCACCGATTTCCGGTCGCATCAACGAGTTGTCGGTCTTTACCGAAGGTGGTGTCATCACGCCGGCGGAAGTTCTGGCTACGATTGTTCCATCGTCCGCAGAATTGCGGATAGAGGTGCAATTGCCCACCACTTCGATTGACCAGGTTTATCTCGATCAGAGTGCCCGCATTCGCTTTTCGTCGTTCAACCATCGTACGACGCCCGAGATCCTCGGCGTGATTTCGCAGATATCACCTGCGACCACTATTTCGAGCGCAACCGGCGAGCCGTTCTACATCGGCAATGTTGATATTCCGCCTGAAGAGATGAACCGGCTGGACGGCCTCGTCCTGTTGCCGGGAATGCCTGCAGAAATCTACCTTTCGACACAAGAGCAAACAGCCGCGTCCTATTTTGCAAGGCCACTCATGGATCAGTTCGAGCGCGCCTTCCGCGAGGAATAAGCGCCTTGCTTCGCGCTTATCAAGACTTCGCTGATCAGCGAGCGCACCCGAGGTGAAGCCGGCGAGGATTTCGGAATTGGGCGTTCAACGCCGACACTTCAGAGGAGGCAGGTCCTTACGCCCCGGAGCCTGGAGGTCTGCGGGCCGAGCTGCGGCGGCATTGTGGATTGATCACGCGTATAGGCGGCTTGTTGCAGCTTGCCCGGTCGAGCCGGCAACCTGACAAAGCTCCATTCCGCGCTCACGCATTCCGAGCGGATGGTTCGTGAAAGGGGTGAGCGCGAGTTGTGGTGGGCGCGGCAGTGGAGTCGGGCGCCGCGCCCCCGGGAAAATCGAGGGGTGCTAAAGTGAGGCGGCCGCGCGGCTGGCCTGGTCGTACTGGCCCGAAAGGCCGCGCAGGATGCGGGCAATTTCACGCAGTTCCTCGCCGCTCAGGCCGGTGCCGCCGGAGGCGTCCAGCAGGCATTGGCGGCGCACGTCGCGGTAGGATTGGCAGAGCGCGCTGCCCGCGTCCGATGTGCGATAGAACACTTCCTTGCCGCGCTTTTCGGACACGATCAGACCGGCCTTGGACAGCTTTCGCAGCGCGTAATTGACGGTGTGCGTGTCCTCGATGTTGAGCAGGAAGCAGATGTCGGACAGGCGCTTGTCGCGGTTGCGGTGGTTGGTGTTGTGCAGAATCAGGATGTCGAGCGGGTTGAGCTCGCCCTGTCCGGCGGCGGCCATGCAGCGAGTCATCCAGCGGGAGAACGCGTTGTAGGCGATGATCAGGCCGAATTCGAATTCGGAAAGTTCCCAGCCTTCGCCCTCGGCCAGATGGCGTGAGGAGACGATACGGCGGTTTTCCGATTGGGATTTTTCCATTCTTCGGCCCTTCTTTCTTTGGCGAAACGCTGGCATTTCATTGACTTTTTCACATTCAAAGCCGTCGCACAATGCTTTGAGGGTGGCCGCGTAGGCTGGCCTGCCGCTGCATGAGTGGGCCAAGCCATTCGCCGATAGCAAACCCGATTTGACAAAACGTTGACAAATTGCAAGCGTATCGTCAATATTCCGACATTGAATAATTCACAGGGAGAAATGTGATGACACTGATGAAGACATTGGGTGGCGCGGCGGTTGCCGTGGCGGCGCTGGCCCTGCCGATCAAGGCCGAGACGTGGGACATGCCGACGCCCTATCCGGATGCCACGTTCCACACGGTCAACATCGCGGAGTTCGCCAAGGACGTCGAAGAGGCGACCGGCGGCGACCTGGCGATCAAGGTCCATTCCGCGGGCTCGCTGTTCAAGCACCCCGAGATCAGCAAGGCCGTCCGCAGCGGTCAAGTGCCGGCAGGCGAGTTCTTCCTGTCGCTGCTGGCCAACGACAACCCGGTCTTCGGGGCGGATTCGCTGCCCTTCCTGGCCACCAGCTATGACGAGGCGCAGGCGCTGTGGGCCGCGCAGGAAGAAGTGATTAAGCAGCTGCTGGACGAGCAGGGGCTGATGCCGCTTTACGCCGTGCCGTGGCCGCCGCAGGGGCTGTATACCACCAAGGAGATCACGTCGGTCGATGACTTGGCGGGTCTGAAATTCCGCACGTACAACGCCACGCTGGAGCAGTTCGCGAACCTGGCCGGCGCTGCGCCGACGCAGGTGGAAGTGCCGGATATTCCGCAGGCGTTCAGCACCGGGCGTGTGGAGGCGATGATCACCTCGCCCTCGACCGGGGTGAATTCCAAGGCGTGGGATTTCCTGACGCATTACACCGACATCCAGGCGTGGATTCCGAAGAACATCGTCGTGGTGAACAAGCGGTCCTTCCGCCGTCTGGACGAGGACACGCAGACCGCCGTGCTGGAAGCCGCGGAGGCCGCCGAGGCGCGCGGCTGGGAGAAGAGCAAATCCGAAGCCGAGGAGATGACGCAGGTCCTGAAAGACAACGGCATCACCGTGGTCGAGCCGTCCGAGGAACTGACGACCGGCCTGCAAGAGATCGGCGCCCAGATGCTCGAAGCGTGGAAGGAAGAGGCCGGCGAGACCGGTCAACAGCTTCTGGACGCCTACGAAGGCTAACGCACGCATACCGGCCCGAGGCGCGCGCCAAGTCGCGCCCGGGCCATCCTTCATCCAAACAGGGAGACACCTCATGCGGCGCGTTCTCGACACGCTTTACCGTGCGGCCGGCGGGCTGGCGGCGCTTTTCATCCTTGCCATCGTCGTGCTGGTTTTCGCGCAGGTGGCGCTGAACCTGGCCGACAAGATCACCGTGGGGCTGACGGGCAAGGGGCTTGGGGTCACGATCCCGTCCTACGCCGATTTCACCGGGTTCTTCCTGGCCGCCGCGAGTTTCCTGGCGCTGGCCTATACGCTGCGGGCCGGCGGGCACATTCGGGTGTCGCTGGTCACGCAGGCGCTGGGGGAGCGCAGCCGACACGCTTTGGAAATTGTCGTCACCGCGATCGGCCTTGTCATGTCCGCCTATGCCGCGTGGTTCATGATCCTGCTGGTGCTGGAGTCGCACGAGTTCGGCGACAAGAGTTCCGGCATGGTGTCGGTGCCGCTTTGGATCCCGCAGGTGCCGGTGGCGCTGGGATTGATCATTCTTGCCATCGCGCTGACCGACGAGCTTGTCGCGCTGTTGCGCGGACGCTCTGCCAGCTGGACCGGCAAGGGCGAAAACCTTCTCAACGAGTGAGGTGCGCCCATGTCCGTCACGGTTCTTTCGATCATCCTGCTGGTCCTGCTGTTCGCGTTTCTGGGCGCGGGGTTGTGGGTGGCCTTTGCGCTTCTGGGTGTGGGCATCGCCGCCATGGCGCTGTTCAGCGACGCGCCGCTGGGGCTGGTCATGGCGACCACGCTTTGGGGGCATGGCAACAACTGGGCGCTGGCCGCGCTGCCGCTCTTCATCTGGATGGGTGAGATCCTGTTCCGCTCGCGCCTGTCGGACGACATGTTCGCGGGCCTGTCGCCCTGGATGAACCGGCTGCCGGGGCAGCTTTTGCATGTCAACGTCTTCGCCTGCGGGATCTTCGCCGCAGTCTCTGGGTCGTCCGCCGCCACGGCGGCGACCATCGGCAAGCTGTCGATCCCGGAGCTGACGCAGCGGGGCTATCCCGAAAAGATGGTGATCGGCACACTGGCCGGCTCGGCCACGCTGGGATTGCTGATCCCGCCGTCGATCATCCTGATCGTCTATGGCGTGGCGACCGAGCAATCCATCGCGCGGCTTTTCGTGGCGGGCGTCCTGCCCGGCGTTCTGTTGGTGGGGCTGTTCCTGGGCTACGTGATCCTGTGGGCGCTGTTGAACCGTGCGCGGCTGCCCGACGAGTCGCTGGCGGTGAGTTTCATTGAGCGGCTGCGCCGGTCGCGGCGGCTGATCCCGGTCATGTTGCTCATCCTCGGCGTGATCGGCTCGATATATGCCGGGCTCGCCTCGCCCACGGATGCCGCCGCGGTGGGCGTGGTGCTGGCGCTGATCCTGTCGTGGAGCACCGGGACGCTGACGAAACAGAGCTTCATCGACGGGCTGATGGGCGCGACCGTGACGTCTTGCATGATCGCCTTCATCCTGGCGGGTGCGTCGTTCCTGACCGTCGCGATGGGGTTCACAGGCATCCCGCGCATCCTGGCGGAATGGATCGGGTCGCTGGGGCTGTCGACTTTCACGCTGCTGGCCGCGCTGACCGTGTTCTTCGTCATCATGGGCTGTTTCCTGGATGGGATTTCGGTCGTGGTGCTGACGGCATCCGTGATCATGCCGATGGTGAACGAGGCCGGGATCGATCCCATGTGGTTCGGCATCTTCCTCGTGATCGTGGTTGAGATGTCGCAGATCACGCCGCCCGTGGGCTTCAACCTGTTCGTGCTGCAATCGCTGACCGGGCGCGACATTCTTTACGTGGCCAAGGCGGCCTTGCCGTTCTTTTTGCTTATGGTGGCGGCGCTGGTGATCATCTCGGTGTTCCCGTCCATCGTCACCTTCCTGCCGGGGCAGATGTAGGATGAGCGACACTGGCACAGAGCAGGTGGCCGCATCGGACTGGCCGAGGATCCGCACCGTTGGAGTGGACGGGATGCTGGTCAGCTTTGGCGATCGCCTGAGCGAGCCGGCCAACCGCGCCGCGCTGGCCTTTCGCGCCGCGCTGGACCGGGCGGCGCCGGAGGGGGTGGAGGAGACATCCACATCGCTGGTCTCGGCTTATGTCCGGTTCGATCCGGTGCACCGCGATCACGCCGGGTTGCGCGCCGATCTCGATGCGTTGTTGCAGGATCGCGACTGGTACGAAGCCGACCTGCCGCAGGGGCGGCGGGAATGGTGTATTCCGACGGTCTTCGGCACCGACCTTGCGCCGCAGCTGGAAGAGGCCGCTGCGGCGGCGGGGATGACAGCGGACGAGGCGATTGCCTCGATCTCGGAGACGGTCGTGCGGGTGCAGACCATCGGGTTCGCCCCCGGTCAGCCCTATCTGGGCGAGCTTGGGCCGGACTGGGACATCCCCCGCCAGAAGGCCCTGACCGAGCGCATCCCCGAGGGCGCGCTGGCGGTTGCGATCCGGCAGTTGGTGCTGTTCTCCGTTTCCACCCCGACCGGGTGGCGGCATATCGGGCAGACCGGGTTTCGGCTGTTCCGGCCCGAGGCCGACACGCCCTTCGTGCTGCGCCCGGGCGACGCGGTGCGGTTCGAGCCGGTGTCGCGGGAGCGCCTTGAGGCGATGAAGGACGATCCCGATGGCGGTGCCCGCGCGAAGGAGGTGACATGAGCCGGGCGCTGATCGTACGCCGCGCGGGCCCTGGCCTGACGCTGCAGGACCGGGGGCGGCCGGGCTACATGGGGTTTGGGTTGTCGCCGGGCGGTGCCGCCGACCGGTTGGCGCTGGCCGAGGGCGCGGCGCTTTTGGGACAGGATGACGGGCTGGCCGCTTTGGAAATGGCGGGGATGGGCGGCGAGTTCGAAGCGGACAGCGACATGCGTATCGCCCTGACCGGCGCACCGATGCGGGCGGCCATCGACGGCACAAGGGTGGCCTGGCACGCCAGCCATGCCCTGCCCGCCGGGGCGCGGCTGACCATCGGCGGGGCCGAGGCGGGCAGTTACGGCTATCTGCACGTGGGTGGCGGTTTTGCCGGCGAAACGTGCCTTGGGTCGCGCAGCGTTCACGTGGCAAGTGGGCTGGGATCGGCGGTTGAGTCCGAGGCGCGGCTGGAAATCGGCGAGGAGAGCGCCCCTGTGGAGGTGAACCGGCTGCTGCCGGTCGAGCCCCGCTTCGCGGGGGGCACGGTGCGTGTCGTGCCGAGCCTGCAGACGGATTTCTTCGACGCCGGCCAGATCGAGCGGTTCGAGACGACCCGGTTCAAGCGCGATGCGCGAGGTAGCCGCATGGGGGTGCGGCTGGATTTCGACGGCGAGGGCTTTCATAGCGATGCGGGCCTGAGTGTGCTGTCCGAAGTGGTGGTGCCCGGGGACATTCAGATCACCGGCGACGGCGCGCCCTTCGTGCTGTTGGGCGAGTGCCAGACGACGGGGGGATACCCGCGCATCGCGTCGGTGCTGCCCTGCGATCTGCCGACAGTGGTGCAGGCTGCGCCCGGCACGGCGCTGCGGTTCCGGTTCGTGACGCTGGAAGAGGCGGTGGAGGCCGAGCGCCGTGCCGCAACGCATCGCAAGGGGCTGCGATCGGCGCTGACACCGCTGGTGCGCGACCCGCATGACATACGAAATCTTCTGGCCTACCAGCTGATCAGCGGTGCCACGGCCGGACGAGAGCTTTAGGAGGCGAAAGAGACATGACGACGACGGTGGACCTGAACGCGGATATGGGCGAAAGCTTTGGCCCCTGGGTGATGGGCAACGACGCGGCCGTGCTGGATATCGTGACCTCGGCCAATGTCGCCTGTGGGCAGCACGCCGGGGACTGGGACGTGATGGCCAAGACAATGCGCGCGGCGGCAGAGCGCGGTGTGGGCATCGGGGCGCATCCGGGGTTTCCCGATTTGCAGGGTTTCGGGCGGCGTCGGATGACCCTGCCGGCAGAGAGCCTCGGTAACCTGGTGCGCTATCAGCTGGGTGCGGCGTTGGGCATTGCGCGGGCGGAAGGGGCCGAGGTGCGGCACCTGAAGCTGCACGGGGCGCTGGCCAACATGGCCTCGGAGGACAAGGCGGTGGCGATGACCTGTTACGAGGCCGCGTTGTCGGTCGCGCCGGAGCTTATCATCATGGTGCTGGCGGGCACGGCGCAGCAGGAGGCGGTGGCCGAACTTGGCTGTCGGGCGGCCTGCGAGATCTTTGCCGACCGCGCCTATAACGACGACGCGACGCTGGTTGATCGCAGCCAGCCGGGGGCTGTCATTCACGACCCCGAGGCCGCTGCCGCGCGGATGGTCGAGATGGTGGGGGCCGGGGCGATCATCACGGAAAGCGGCAAGCGCATTCCCACGCGGATCGATACGATTTGTCTGCATGGCGACACGCCCACCGCTGTCGACATCGCGGACCATGTCCGGCAAGCGTTGAAAGAGGCCGGAACGAAGCTGAAGATGTTTGCGGGAGACCCTGTTTCGGCGTGAGGGGCCCCATGTGCCTGGTCGTGCCGCCGCGCGGCCACATTTTCTTTCGCTATGCTGCTGGCTGTCGTGACGTGGGTGTCACGCAGATTGCAACTTCGGTCGCACTGGCGCAGGGTGCTGAAAAAACCCGGAATGGAGATGTATCATGTTGCAGACCAACACCGCGACCACCCCCAACATTGCCCACTGGAAAGAGCGGGTCGAGCTGGCCGCGGCGTTTCGCTGGACCGCACGGTTGAACATGCATGAGGCTGTGGCGAACCATTTCAGCCTGTCGGTCAACGATGACGGAACGCAATTCCTGATGAACCCCAACCAGGTGCATTTCAGCCGGGTGAAGGCGTCGGACCTGCTGTTGATCGACGCCAAAGATCCCCAGACGCTGGAGCGGCCCGGCGCGCCGGATCCGACTGCATGGGGGCTGCATGGCGGGGTGCATCGGGCCTGTCCGCACCACCGCTGCCTGATGCATGTGCATTCGATCCACGCCACGGTGCTGGCCAGCCTGGCCGACAGCACTCTGCCGCCGATCGACCAGAACTGCGCCACCTTCTTCAACCGCTACGTCATCGACGACGGCTACGGCGGGCTTGCTTTCGAGGATGAGGGCGAGCGCTGTGCCCAGATGTTGGGGGATCCGTCCAAGAAAGTTATGATCATGGGCAACCACGGTATCCTGGTGATGGGTGACACGGTCGCGGATTGCTTTAACCGGATGTATTATTTCGAGCGGGCGGCGGAGACGTATATCCGCGCGTTGCAGACGGGCCAGACGTTGCGGGTGCTGTCGGACGAGGTGGCCGAAAAGACCGCGCGGGAGATGGAAGACTATCCAGAGCAGGGCGACCGACACCTGGCGGAACTGATGGCGATTCTCGACGCGGAAGGCTCTGATTACGCCGCGTGAGACGGGGCGGGCCAAAACTTTTCCGCAAAAGTTTTGCCAAAAGCTTTGATAAAGCTTTTGGCTAGGCGTGGCCGGCCTCGGAGGAGAGCGTGACGGAGCTGACGCCCAGCTTTTGCAGGGCGGATTCCCACTTGGTTGCGTCAGCGTGGGAGAACACGATTTCCTTGTCGGCCTCGACCGTGAGCCAGGCGTTCTGGGACAATTCGCTTTCCAGCTGGCCGGGGCCCCAGCCGGCATAGCCCAAGGCCACGATGTTGCGCAGCGGACCACGGCCAAGCGCCAGGTCCTCCAGGATGTCCATCGTCGCGGTCATGGCGAAATCGTCGTTCACGTCGAGTGTGGAGATTGCAGAGTGGTAGCCGTAATCATGCAACACGAAACCGCGGCCATGTTCCACCGGGCCGCCGAAATGTACGGGTAGGTTGGTCATGTCCTGGCCCTGCGCGATCTCGAGTTGCTCCAGAAGGTCGCTGAGGCGCAGGTCGTCGGCGCGCTTGTTGACGATGAGACCCATCGCGCCCTCTGGTGAATGGGCGCAGATGAAGACGACCGACTGCGCGAAGCGGTCGTCGCCCATGGCGGGCATGGCGATCAGCAGTTTTCCGGTCAGGTCGATGTCGCTCAAGGCGGTCCCCGGTGGTTAGATTACAGGTCACATGATGGAGGTGCGGGGCGTTCTGTGCAACCATCCTGCCTTGAGAGTGCCGGGATTTCTCGCTTCAATGTGAATTGGCAAAGCCGATGAAACCCGCCATGAGAGGCCCCATGCAGAAGATCATGACCCTTTTGAAAGCCGCCCTGATCGCGGTCTGTGCCGCGCCGGTGTCGGCCCAGGATACCGCCAATATGGTGCGCGTCGATGTGCTGCCCGGATGGCGGGCGTCGGATGGCAGTCACTACGCCGCTTTGCGGCTGGACCTTGCACCGGGGTGGAAGACCTATTGGCGCAGTCCGGGTGAGGCCGGTGTGCCGCCGCTGTTCAACTGGCGCGGATCGCGCAACCTTTCGGGGGTCGACGTGATCTGGCCCGCCCCCAAGCCGGTGCCGCAATTCGGGTTTATGACCATCGGGTACGATGATGACGTGGTTGTGCCGTTGCACATCCGCCCCAAGGCGGGTGGGCGTGACGTGCGGCTGGAAGGCCAGCTGCAAATCGGTGTGTGCAAGGATATCTGCGTGCCGGTCAGCGTGAACGTGGCGCAGGTCTTGCCGAGTGCCGCGAAAAAGCCGGACCCCGCCATCGTCGCGGCCCTGACCGCGCGGCCTTATGGTGCCGACGAGGCCGGGGTGCGGAGCGTTGCCTGCCGGTTGTCGCCCGTGGCGGGTGGCGTGCAACTGACCGCGACGATCCGAATGCCGAAGCTGGGCGTGTCGGAATACGCGGTGGTCGAATCAAGCGACCCCAAGGTCTGGGTCTCGCCGCCCGAGACCACGCGGCAGGGCGACAGGCTGATCGCGCGGACGGTGTTGAGCCATGTCGACGGGCGGTCCTTTGCGGTCGACCGCAGGGGCCTACGCTTTACCGTGCTGAGCCGGGGTGGTGCCGTGGATATTCAGGGCTGTTCGGCGGGCTGACGGCGAAAGGCGTGGCGCAGGGCCACGGCGGTATAGAGCAGAACCACGATCATAAGGGTTCCCGCGATGAAGAGCACCAGTGCTTTCGGCATCGGGGATCCAAAGGCCAGCGCGGCGATCGGTCCGGGCAGGCTGCCGGTCAGTGCCGCAAAACCCAGCGTGGCGGCGAAGAGCGCCGCGATGGCCACCCCGCCCACCAGCATGATACCGCGCAATTCCCCGGGTTTTGAGCGCAGGGCGCGGCGCAGGGAGGCGGTCTGTCGCGCGACGTCGGACTGGATGGCAATGATCGCGGGTACCAGCAGCAGGACGAGGACCATGCCGAAGGCCAGGCCGTAGACCAGCGTTATGACCGTGGGTTTGATGAACTGCGCCTGTGTGGATTGCTCGAACAGAAGCGGGGTGAGGCCAAGCACCGTGGTAAGCGTCGTCAGCATGACGGGGCGCAACCGGTCGACGGCGCCTTCGATGATTGCGGGGACGATGCCGCGCTCCTTGGCGTAATCGTCGATGGTTGTCACTAGCACGATCGAGTCATTGATGATGATGCCGGTCATGCCCAAGAGCCCCACGACCGTGAACATCGACAGCGGCACCTCCCAAAAGGCGTGCCCGTATATCGTGCCGACAAGACCGAAGGGGATGATCGACATCACCACGATGGGCCGCGTCCAGCTGGCGAAAACCCAGGCGAGGACGAGGTAGATCCCGGTCAGCGTCAGGATCAGGCCGAGGCGGGCGTCGTTAAGAAACTCGCTTTCCTGTTCGGCGAGGCCGCCAAGCTGCCATTCGACCTGGTGGACGCTGGCAATGCGGGGCAGGATCTCGGTCTCGAGAGCGGTGCTGATCTCGGCGGCGCGGGCGGGGTCATCTTCGGAAATGTCGCCGGTGACATTGATGTGGCGGATGCCGTTCTCGCGCCGGATTGTGGAGAAGCCCACGCGCTCGGTCACGCTGACGATATCCGCCAGTGGCACGTAGGCGCCGGTGGGCGCGCGGATCTGCATGCGTTCGAGGAAGTCGGCGGTGAGCTCGGATTCCGGCACCTCGACGCGGATTTCGGCGCTGCGGGCGCTGTCGGGATAGGTCGCGGCCTCGATCCCGTTGAGGCGGTTGCGCAGGACGCTGCCCATGCCGTCGATGGTGAAGCCCAGCGCCTGGCCCTGCGGCGTGAGTTCGAGGATCAATTCCTGCTTGTCATAGGCCAAGTTGTCTTCGACCGCCGATACCTCGGGGTAGTCGAGCAGCGCGGATTTGAGCGCTTCGGAGGCGTCTTTCAGCGTCTCGGCACTGGCGCCGTAGAATTCGACGTCGAGCGCGTCGCCGCCGGGGCCCGAGCGCCAGCCGCGAAAGCTGAGTTCCTCGGTCAGGGGGTGGCGGGTGACGGCGTCCTGCAACTCGGCCACGAAGGCGAAGGAGGAATAGGGGCGCAGGTCGGGGTCGATCAGTTCGATGGATATGCCGCCCAGCTGGTCGGGTTCCTTGGTGTCGGCACCGGCAAGGCCGCCGCCGGAATTGCCGCCGATCTGGGCGATGGCGAACTTGATGGGGTTGGCGCCGTAGCGGTCCTCGTAGTCGGCGCCGAGGTCTTCGACGGCGGTCTGGATCTGGCGCATCATGGCCAGTGTGTCCTCGCGCGTGGCGCCGGGGGCCATCGAGAAGTTGCCGGTCACGCTGCCGCGTTCGGGGGCGTTGAAGAAGCGCCATTGCACGTCGCCCTTGATGAAGAGCGCGGCCTGCGAAGCCAGGAGCACGATGATCCCCGCAAGCACCGGGTAGCGGGCGCGGATGACCAGCGCCATGAACGGGCGGAAGGCACGTTCGCGCAGCCAGACGAAGCCGCGGTTCACAGTGCGCGAGGGCCAGTCGTACCAGCGCTCCTTGCCCGCATGGGTGAGCGCATGGGACATGTGATGCGGCAGGATCAGGAAGCATTCCACCAGCGAGGCCGTCAGGACGACGATCACGGTAAAGGGGATGTCGATGATGAGGTCGCCGAAGCGCCCGCCGATGGCGACCAGACCGAAGAAGGCAATGAGCGTGGTCAGGGTGGCGGAGAAAACGGGCAGGGCCATGCGCTGGGCGGCGCGTTCGGCGGCTTGTACGGGGTTTTCGCGATATTTGCGTACACGGGCGTCGGCATGTTCGCCCACCACGATGGCATCGTCCACCACGATGCCGAGCGTGATGATGAGCGCGAAGAGCGAGATCATGTTGATGGTCAGCCCCGCCGCGTACATCAGCGCGATCGCTGCCAGCATTGCGACGGGAATGCCCGCGGCGACCCAGAAGGCGGTGCGAGCGTTGAGGAACAGGAACAGCAGCGACACCACTAACAGGAGGCCGGTCAGGCCATTGTCCATGAGCATGTCGAGTCGGCCGGAGATGGCGTCGGAGCGTGTGTTTATGAGCGTCAGTTCCGTGCCTTCGGGCAGGGTGGCTTCCATCCGGGCGGCGATCTCTTCGACCTGTGCCTGGATGGCGAGTGCGTCGCCATTGGCGGAGCGGTCGACGCGGATCTGAAGGGCTGGGTTTTCGCCGACGAAATACTGGCGTTCGCGGTCGATGCCTTCGACCCGCACATTGGCCACGTCGCCGATGGTAAGCTTGGAGCCGTCGGGGTTGGAGCGCAGGATCAGCGCCTCGATCTGGTCGGTGTCGCGTTTCTCGGTGCCGATGCGGACGCGTGTGGCGCCGCCGGTCACGTCGCCGGCCGGGTCGGTGTCGGCCTCGGCGGCGATCACGGCGGCAATCTCGGCCATGGTGATGTCATAGGCGATGAGGTTCGTCGTGGGCACCTCGACGATAGTGTGCGGCGCGGCGACGCCCTGAAGCGTGGTGCGGGTGACGCCGGCGTCGTAGAGGCGGGTGATCAACTCGTCGGCGAACTGCCCGAGCTGGGGCGTGGCGACGGGGCCGGTCAGGACGATATCGGTGACACGGTCGCGCCATGCGCCGCGGGTGACGCGCGGCTCCTCCGCCTCTTCGGGCAGGTCGGTGATGCTGTCGACGGCGGCCGAGACGTCATCGGCGGCGCGGCCCATGTCCCAGCCCGGCTCGAATTCAAGCTGGATGCTGGCGGTGTTTTCGCGGGAAGTGGCCTGAGAGGTTTCCACGCCCTCGACGGCCAGAAGCGCGGGTTCGAGCACCTGAACGATGCCCGCGTCGATATCCTCGGCGCTGGCGCCGTCCCAGAGAACCGAGACGCTGACCTCGTCCACGACGACATCGGGGAAGAACTGTGCCTGCATCCGGGGCGCGGCGGCGAGGCCGAGGACCACGAGAACGACAAGCAGCAGGTTCGCCGCGGTGGGGTGGCGGGTGAAATAGGACAGCATGCCGCCGGCGCTCTCGGGCAGATCGCGGACCATGGGTTAGCTGCCCATGCGGCGTTCGAGCCGCTCCACGGTCCGTGCCGGCACTTCCGGCTGCTCGAGTTGACCCAGAAGGCGGGTCTTCATGGCGGCGGGAATGTCGGGGCTGTCCTCGACAAACTGGCGCAGCCGGGCGCGGCGGTCCTCGCTGAGTTCCAGCATCTGGGCGGTATCGTCGGACTGGCGCGCGTTGCCCAGCGGGCGCACCTTGAGGCCGGGGCCGAGAAGCGGGCTGCGTTCGGTCACGATGTCCAATCCGTCGAGGTCATCGCCGGATACGAGGATGTCATTGCCCTGTCGGCGGACCAGCGTGACGGGGACGGCGCGCAGGCGCTCCTCGGCAGTCAGGGCCAGCACGGTGCCGTCCGAGCCGAGCGCCGTGGCGGGCAGGCGGACGACATTGTCGAGGGGCGGCTCCTCGATCAGGACCGAGACGAAGTCGCGGGGCTTGAGGCCCTGGGGGTCGTCGATGCGGGCATAGACAAGACGCCCGGTCTGGCCTTCCTCGACCCCGGCGCTGTCGCGGGTGATGCGGCCGGTGGTTTCCATTTCCAGACCGAAGACGTCGAGACGGATGCGGACGGGCGCGAGGATCAGGTCGCCGTTTTCATCCAGCAGGCGGCGGTGCTGGGCGGTAGAGACGCGGAAGGCCACGTCGAGTGCGGAGGTGTCGATGAGATCGGCCAGTTTCTCGTTGGCGGAAACGAGCCGACCTTCGACCACGCTGACGCCTTGTAACGTGCCGGTGAAAGGGGCGGTGATGGTGGTCTCGTCCAATGCCTTCTGCGCCTCGGCGAGCGCGATGCGGCTGCGCGATAGACGGGTCTGTGCCTGGTCGACACGGGCCTCGGCGGTGGCTTCTGCCTGGCGTCGGGTCAGGACGGCCTGTTCGGCGCTGGCCGCGTCGAGTTTGGCGAGTTCGACTGCGGCGGCGGTGCCAACGCCGCGCTCTTCGAGGTCAAGCTGGCGGTCGAGGGCCCTTTTGCGCAGTTCGGCCTGCGACTGCGCCGCGGCAAGCTCGTCGCGGGCAAGGTTGAGGCCGCGCTCGGCCTCGCGCACCTCGGCCTCGGCATCAGTCAAGTCGGCGCGGGCGAGGTCCAGCGCGAATTGTGCGTCCGAAGGGTCGATCCGGGCCAGAACCTGCCCGTCGCGGACGCGGCCGCCATCCTCGAACAGCGCGGTCAACTCGGTCACGCGGCCCGGCGCATCGGAGCGGATTTCGAGCGTCCGGCGGCTTTCGACCTCGCCATAGGCGGTCAGGACGGGCGTCTGGGTGCCCGGCTCGGCGGTCACGGTGTTGACGGCGAAGACACGCTCGCGCCGCTCGGGCGCTTGGGTTTCGGCGCTCATGCGTTCCTGCACAGCGGAAAAGACGATCTGACCGGCATAGGCGAACAGGCCCACTGTCAGGGACAGCAGGAACAGTCCGGTCAGGCTGTGGCGCAGGAACCGCATTCAGATCAACCTTTTAAGCCACTTGGCGCGGGGCAGTCATACCATATAGATAGACGCTCGCGGCAAGGTTTCATGGGGCTGATACGCGGCCAAAGGTCACTTCCGTCGCAAATGTTCGTCCAGACGCGGCATTATTTCGACGAAATTGCAGGGGCTGTGGCGGTAATCGAACTGGTAGGCCAGGATTTCGTCCCACGCATCCTTGCAGGCGCCGGGGCTGCCTGGCAGGGCGAAAAGATAGGTGCCGTTCGCCACGCCCCCCGTCGCGCGGGATTGCACGGCGGAGGTACCGATCTTTTTCATCGAAACTATGGTGAAGACCGTGCCGAACGCGTCGATTTCCTTTTCGTAGACATCCCTGTGCGCCTCGACCGTGACGTCGCGGCCCGTAAGGCCGGTGCCGCCGGTGGAAAGGACAACGTCGATTTCGGGGCTGGCGATCCATTCGCGCAGTTGCTCGGTAATCTGGTCGCGCTCGTCGCGGACGACCATGCGGTCGGAGAGGACGTGGCCGGCGGCCTCGATGCGTTCGACCAACACGGCACCGGAGCGGTCCTGGCTGAGGTCGCGGCTGTCGGAGACGGTCAGGACGGCGATGCGGACCGGGATGAAGTCCTTGGTTTCGTCGATGCGGCTCATGTTCGGGTCAGGTCCTTTCGATCAGGGCGAGGCGCAGGGCGAGGCCGGTGAAGATGGCGGCGCAGACATAGCCGATGCCGCGGGCAAAGCCGGGCGAGCGGGCCATGCGGCGGCCAAGGCCGCCTGCGAATATGCCGACGGCGGCATTGACGATGAAACCGCCCGCCGCGATTATCGCGCCGAAGACCAGGAACTGGGCCACGATGCTGCCTTGGGAGGGGTCGATAAACTGCGGCAGGAAAGCCAGCACGAAGAGGATCACCTTCGGGTTTGTCAGGTTCACGATCATTCCATCGCGGAAGGCGCGGGAGGGTTTGATTTCTGGCGTCTCGCCGGTCTGTAGTGGGTGGCGCAAGGCCTGCCACGCGAGCCACAGCAGGTAGGCAATGCCGGCCCAGCGGATCACGTCGAAGAGCCACGGCAAGGTGGCGATCGCTGCGCCGAGGCCAAGGCCGGCCAGCGTGACATGCACCATGCCGCCGAGAACGATCCCGGCGCTGGCGGCCACGGCAGGACGCGGGCCACCGCGCAGGCCCTGGCCCAGGCAGAACATCATGTCCGCCCCGGGCGTGAGGTTGAGCGCGACAGCGGCGGGGATGAAGGCCAGCAGGGTGAGCGGGTCGATCATCAGAGCTCGAACCAGTTGGGTCGGGGGCCGAGATTGACCACCTGCGTCGCCCCGATGCGGCCGGTCACACCCCAGCTGTCGTGGATATGGCCGCAGAGGGCCAGTTTGGGCTGAATGCGCTCGATCGCGTCGCGGATGGCGGTGGAGCCCACGGACATGTCCAGCGAGGTAAGATCGGCGACGCCCTTGGGCGGGGAATGCAAGACAAGGATATCGGCGGTCTCGCATGAGGCGAGCAGCGTCGCGGCCTCTTCGTTGGACAGGTCGCAGGACCAGTCGCCGAAGGGCGTGACCGGCACGCCGTAGCCGAGACCGAAGAGGGAGAGGTCGCCTTGGCTGGTGCCGGTACCATGCAGTACGGTCATATTCGGCAGGGCCGCCGAGGTGAGTTCCTGATAGCTTTCGGCGTTGCCGGGGACGGCGACAATGGGAGCCGTGATGCCCGATAGCATCTCCATCGCCTCGTCCAGCCCGGCGCGGTGGTTGCAGAAATCGCCCGCGCCGATGACGAGGTCGGCCTCGGCGCTGGCGGCGACAAGGTCGGCGGCGCGGGCGCGAGCGAGGTGCAGGTCGGAAAAGGCGAGGATCTTCATGTCTGTCCTTCGAGGCGGGCCTGGAGGTCGAGCAGGTCGGCCCAGGCAGCGCGTTTTTCGTGTGGTTTGCGCAGCAGGTAGGCGGGATGGAACATCGGGAGGGCGGGCTTGCCAAACGCTTGCGTCCACTGGCCGCGCAGGCGGGTGATGCCGCGTTTGCCGAGTGCGGCCTGGCAGCTGATATTGCCCATGAGCACGATCACCTCGGGGTCGGCCAGTTGTACGTGACGTTCCACGAAGGGCAGCATCATGGCGATTTCCTGCGGGTTCGGGTCGCGGTTCTGCGGCGGGCGCCAGGGCAGGATGTTGGTGATATAGGCGCCGGTGTCGGCGTCGTCGTTGCCGCGCGCGTGTCCGATGGCGGCGAGCATCCTGTCGAGCAGTTGCCCGGCGCGGCCGACGAAGGGTTTGCCCTGCTGGTCCTCGTCACGTCCCGGCGCCTCGCCGATGATCATCAGGCGAGCGGAGGGGTGGCCGTCGGAGAACACCAGATTGCGCGCGCCGCGTTTCAGGTCGCAATGCTCGAACGCGGCGAGGGCGGATCTGAGCGCGTCGAGAGAGCCTGCATCGGCGGCGGCGAACCCGGCCTCGGCGGCGGTGTCGACCTCGGGGGGCTTGGCCGGGATGGGGGGCGCGGACTCCGGTTTCCTGGCCGGTGTCAGCTTTTCGGGTACTTCGTAGCGGTTTACGGGCGTGTCGCCGATCGCCTCGGTCGCGCCGAGGTCGATCTGCCAGTCGAGCATGGCAAGGGCGGTGTGCGAATCCAAGGGGGCGGTCATGGGGCGGAAGATAGCGGCTGTGGCGGGGCGGGGGAAGACGGGTTGCTTATCGGGCGGGATGGCCTCTCGCGCTGTGGGGCGCGGACTGTGGAATGGTGGGGTGGAACCCCACCCTACGCTTGCCCCGAGCGCCCGGCTTTCCTATAAGCGCGCAGGCAGTTGACGTCGGAGCGGTGGCATGACTTTTCAACACGCGCATCTTCTGGGGATCGAGCCACTGGCGCAGTCGGACATCTCTACCCTGCTTGATTTGTCGGACCAGTACGTGGACCTCAATCGTCGCGACCAGAAGCATGCCGATGCGCTGGCGGGGCTGACGCAGATCAACATGTTTTTCGAAAACTCGACCCGGACGCAGGCCAGTTTCGAGCTGGCGGGCAAGCGGCTGGGGGCGGATGTGATGAACATGGCGATGCAGGCATCGTCGATCAAAAAAGGCGAGACGTTGATCGACACGGCGATGACGCTGAACGCCATGCATCCCGACCTACTGGTGGTGCGGCATCCGCAATCGGGGGCGGTGGATCTGCTGGCGCAGAAAGTGAATTGCGCCGTTTTGAACGCGGGTGACGGGCGGCACGAGCATCCCACCCAGGCGCTCTTGGACGCGCTGACAATCCGGCGGGCGAAAGGCCGGCTGCACCGGTTGAGCATCGCGATCTGCGGGGATATCGCGCACAGCCGTGTGGCGCGGTCGAATATCATCCTTCTGGGCAAGATGGAGAACCGGGTGCGACTGGTGGGGCCGCCCACGCTGATGCCGGCGGGAATTGCCGAATTCGGTGTAGAGGTGTTCGAGGACATGCGCGAAGGGCTGAAGGATGTGGACGTGGTGATGATGCTGCGCCTGCAACGGGAGCGGATGGATGGCGGCTTCATCCCCAGCGAGCGGGAATATTACCACCGCTATGGCCTGGACGCCGAAAAGCTGCGCCATGCC
Organism: Roseovarius confluentis; assembly: GCF_002917925.1. Taxonomy (GTDB): domain Bacteria; phylum Pseudomonadota; class Alphaproteobacteria; order Rhodobacterales; family Rhodobacteraceae; genus Roseovarius; species Roseovarius confluentis. Next base: position 236,467 of record NZ_PPFE01000004.1, read on the forward strand.
AAGGCGGATGCCATTGTCATGCATCCCGGCCCGATGAACCGGGGCGTGGAGATCGACGGAGAGATCGCCGATGACATCAACCGCAGCGTGATCCAGGAACAGGTCGAGATGGGCGTGGCCGTGCGCATGGCGGCCATGGACCTGCTGGCACGAAACCTGCGGGCAAGGCCCAAGGAGGTGATGGCATGAGCGACCGGATCGAAATACGCGAAAGCGAGAGCGGCGTGGTGCGCGTCTTTGACGTGGACCTGGACCGCGCGGAGGCCGAGACCTTCAACCGGCGCAACGGCAGTTGGCCGTTGCAGGATGCGCTTGGGGCCGAAACGCTGGACCCGCATCATGTCGACCTGATCCAGGTAGAGGACCTGACTGGCTTTGGCCTGCACCAGTACCTGGAAGAGGGGATGGGCGTTTCCTGGGACGATCTGGAAGACGAGCACGTGGTTGTCGAAGGTCTGAAGGGTACGGTGCTGATTGTTGGCTCGCGGGCCTTTGGCGGGCAGGCGCAGGTTTTGACCCCGCGGGCGCCGCTGACGCTGGTGGCGACGTTGAACGAAGAGAAGGCGCCGGTGCAGTTCGAACCGCTGCCGAGCGCCGGGGCGCAGGTGGCACCCGCACCGGAGGAGGCCGCCGAGGCCGAGCCGAAGAAGAAATCGGACGCGGCGATGTCGGGCCGGGTGGCGATGATCGCGCTGCTTGTACTGTTCGTGCTGACGGCTGTCGTGGTGTGGGTGGCTTCGTGAGCGACCCGCGTTCCGTCATGGTGCCGCAGGCGGAACTTGAACCCGGAGAGCGGGTTTTAAAAATTTTTCACCCCGATCACACGGCTTATTGGCGTGACCATGCCTGGATGGCCGCGGGCGCGATGGCGCTGGGCATGGGCGTGCTTTGGGCCGTCGGCAATCCGCATGTCTGGACGGGTGCCGTGGGCGGGCTGGCCGCGATCGCGGTACGCGCCGGGTATTTGGCGTCGGACGAGATGAAGGCGCGGTGGGATCTGACCGACCGGCGCGTGCTGGGCCCTTTGGGCAAGCAGGCGTGGCTGCGGGACATCGCGCAGGTTCGCGTGCTGGGCTCGGCTGTTCAGATCGTCACGGCGGGGGGAGACAAGCACCTGATGAAATACCAGGCCGACCGAGATGCCGTGAAGACCCGGATCGAGGCGGCGGTGGCGGAGGCGCGCCCATGACAGCCCCGCAGGACGAGTGGGAGGGTATTCTCGACCCCGGCGAACAGGTGCTGTGGCAGGGACGGCCCGATCCGGCGATCACGTTCCGGGCGGCGCATGCTGCGGCGCTTGTCTTTGGGCTGTTCTTCGCGGGGTTTGCGCTGTTCTGGATGGTGATGGCGGCGCAGGCGGGTGGTCTGTTCTGGATGTTCGGACTGATCCATTTCACGGTCGGGCTGGGGATCGCCTTTGGCGGGATCTTCTGGGAGCCTTGGAAACGGCGGCACACGTGGTACACGCTGACCGACAGGCGGGCCTTCATTGCGCGGGATCTGCCGTTCCGGGGCCGGACGCTGAAGAGCTATCCCATAACGGACCGGACGCGGCTTGAGTTCCGGGATGGTACGCCGGGGTCGATCATGTTCGACCACGAGATGCGACGGCGCAAGAACGGTCATTACCGCGTGGATATCGGTTTCGAGCGGATCGCGAAGGCCGAGGAGGTGCTGCGTCTGATGCGGCAGGTTCAGGAAAGGCAGAGTGGATGACGAAGGTGCTGTTCGAGAACGCGCGGCTGATCGACCCGGAGGCCGGAGAAGTGACCGAGGGATGGCTTCTGATCGAGGATGGCCGCATCAAGGCTCTGGGACACGAGGCCGCTGCGCAAGGGGCGGATGAGCGGGTCGATTGCGGTGGCAAATTCCTGGCGCCGGGGATGGTGGACTTGGGCGTCAAGGTTTGCGAACCGGGCGAGCGGCACAAGGAAAGTTACCGCAGCGCCGGGGCCGCGGCGGCGGCGGGAGGCGTGACAACGATGATCACCCGGCCCGACACGCTGACCGCGATCGACAGCCCGGAAACGCTGGAATTCGTTGCCCGCCGCGCCAATGAGGCTGCGCCGGTGAACGTGCTGCCCATGGCGGCACTGACCAAAGGGCGCGAGGGGCGCGAGATGACCGAGATCGGGTTTCTGATGGATGCCGGTGCGGTGGCCTTTACCGATTGCGATCACGTGGTGACTGACAACAAGGTGCTGAGCCGGGCGCTGACCTATGCGCGCAGCCTGGGCGCCTTGGTGATCGGGCATGTGCAGGATCCGGGGCTGAGCGCCGGGGCGGCGGCGACGAGCGGCAAGTTCGCCTCGCTGCGCGGCTTGCCGGGGGTGGGCACCGTGGCCGAGCGCCTGGGGCTGGAGCGTGACCTTGCGCTGGTCGAGGCGACGGGCGCGCGGTATCACATCGACCAGGTGACGACGGCGGCCAGCCTGCCGGCGCTGGACCGTGCCAAGAGGGCGGGTCTGGACGTGACGGCGGGCACGTCGATCCATCACCTGACTCTGAACGAGCTGGACGTGGCGGACTATCGCACCTTTTTCAAGGTCAAGCCGCCGCTGCGGTCCGAAGATGACCGGCGCGCCATGGTTGAGGCGGTGCGAGACGGCAGGATCGACATCATCGGCTCGATGCACACGCCGCAGGACGAGGAATCCAAACGTCTGCCCTTCGAGGAGGCGGCGAGCGGGGCAGTGGCGCTGGAAACCCTGCTGCCAGCGGCGTTGCGGCTCTACCATTCGGGCGAACTTGACCTGCCTTGCCTGTTCCGGGCGCTGGCGCTGAACCCGGCCAAGCGGCTGGGTTTGGAAGCGGGGCGCCTGGCCGAGGGGGCCCCGGCGGACCTTGTTCTGTTCGACGCCGATGTGCCTTTCGTACTGGACCGCTGGACGCTGCGCTCGAAATCGAAAAATACCCCGTTTGACGGGCAACGCTTGCAGGGTAGGGTTCTTGCGACCTATGTTTCCGGGAAAGTGGTTTTCGAGAACTTAAATGCCTGATTTCCAGTCAAGTTTGACCGTTCTCGCCTTGTGGGGCGTCCTTGGATACCTGATTGGGTCGATCCCGTTCGGGATGGTGGTGGCTCGTGTCCTGGGCCTTGGCAACCTTCGCAACATCGGCTCGGGCAATATCGGCGCCACCAACGTGTTGCGCACGGGGAATAAGCTGGGGGCGTTGGCAACGCTGATCCTGGACGGTGGCAAGGGCGCGGCAGCGGTGCTGCTGGCGCGGGCGGTGGCGGGTGAGGATGCCGCGCAACTTGCGGGGCTCGCCGCCTTCGCCGGGCATTGTTACCCGGTCTGGCTGTCGTTTCGCGGCGGCAAGGGGGTGGCGACGTTCCTTGGCATCATGCTGGGGCTGGCCTGGCCGGTGGGCATTGCATGTTGCCTGAGCTGGCTGGTGGCGGCGGCGGCGACCCGGATCTCGAGCATGGCGGCGATCTACATGGCGGCGCTATCGACGATCTGGATGGTGTTCCTGGGGTACCGGGATCTGTTCGTGCTGGGCATCATATTGACGCTGTTCATCTTTTTCCGTCATGGCAGCAATATACGGCGGCTGCGGGACGGAACGGAGCCGAAGATCGGCCAGAAATAATCGCGGCTGCGCTTGGTTAGGCAATCATCGCCAATTTTGCGAGAAGAGTAATAAAAAGGTGTAGTGCTTGACCTTTCCGTGGTTTCTGCTATTTCTGTTGTAACAGAAATTTATGGAATCACGTTATGGAGCTTTCGCCCGCCACACAGAACTTCATCCTTCACTGGGGAGAGATGGGCGCGAAATGGGGGGTCAACCGCTCGGTCGCGCAGATCCACGCGCTGCTTCATGTCATGCCGGACCCGATGACGGCCGAGGAAATCAGCGAGACACTCAACCTTGCGCGGTCGAACGTATCCAACGGGCTGAAGGAATTGCAGGCCTGGAAGCTGGTGAAGGTCAGCCGGCAACTTGGCGACCGGCGGGATCATTTCACCTCGGTGCGTGACATGTTCGACCTTGTGACGGTTGTCATCGAGGGACGCCGAGAGCGGGAATACGCGCCGACACTGGCCGCGCTGCGGGCGGTGGCCGACGAGGCGGAATCGGACGGCACGCCCAGACAGGTGCGCGGACGCATCCACGAGACGCTGGAGACGATGCAGCTTTTCGATGACTGGTATCGTGACGTGTCGCGCCTGCCGCGTGCGGTTCAACTGAGCGCGGTGAAACTGGGCGCGCGTGTTGCGAAGTTCCTGCCGAAAGGCAAATCCGAATAAAAATTTGGCTGGAGATTTCACTCATGACAGAAATAACTGAAAATATAAAACTGCACGAGACATACGTGGTCGATCCCGTGGCGTTCTTTTTCGCGCTGGTGGGCGCACCGCTGGCAGTGGCCGCGGGGGGCTTTTGGGCCTTGGGAATTCCAGTCGTGGCCGTAGTGTTCGGCGGACCTTTCTACTTGGCGATCGGGGTGCCGGTATTGCTGTGGTACCTGGGCCGCAGGCCGCCAGAACCGTTGCGCATCGCTGGGCTGGCGCTGGTCAGCTACGGCGTGCCGGCGGGCCTCTTCATGCTGTACCTTCTGGCGACCGGCGGCCAGAGCGCGGCGCAGGAATTCGTCATATTCGCTGGGTTCGGCCTGATCTTTGCCCCGCTCTGGGGCGGCGTTTTCGGCATCTTCTACCGCAATTTCCGGCGCGAGTTCTACGCGCGCCCCATCTGAAGGAGACATGACATGATGGTATTTCTACTGAGTTTCATCGGGCTGGCTTTGGCCGCCTTGGCGGTGTTGACCCGGATGATCCTGCTGGTCGGATCGATGCAGCGGGACTGTCCCGAGACCGGGCCAGCGGCGCGGCTGGTGGCGGTGACTGTCGCCACGGGGTTCTGTGCCATCGGTGCGGGCGGCGTGTTACTCATCGCGGCGGCGTTCCCGATCCTGGCGCAGGCGCCGGTGATGGCGTTCTTCGTCGGGTTGGGGCTGGCCGTGCTGTGCCTTGGCCTGGGCTTCTCGCACGCGGTCAATACGCTGCGGCTGACGCTTGCCAGGTCCAAGATGCTTGCCGATAGCTGAGGCGGGTGCTGACAGATGGAAAGGCCGCCCTGCTCGGGGCGGCCTTTTCTGTTTGCGTGTGAGGCCCCGGGTCAAGCCCGGGGCGGGAGCACTTATCAGTAGCTGAATTCTTCGTAAATCTTGGTCAGGTCGCCATTCCACGCGCCGTGATAGCGGTCGAGCAATTCGTCCGCGGGTACGCGGCCGGACTCGACGCTTTCCTGAAGGGCGTTGAGGAAATGGGTCTCGTCGGGGACCATGCCGCCGGCGCCGGGGCGGGCGCGGGCCTTTAGGCCGGCCTCGGCGATGGAAAGCACCTCGCGGGCGAGGTCGTGCATCGAGATGTTGCCGACCTTGGCATCCAGCGCCTGTTCACTGGCGGCCACGCGCAGGGCCTCGCGCGTCTCGGCATCCCAGCCCTTGGCCAAGTCCCACGCGGCGTCGAGCGCGGACTGGTCGTACATCAGCCCGACCCAGAAGGCGGGAAGGGCACAAAGCCGCCGCCACGGGCCGCCATCGGCGCCGCGCATTTCCATGAATTTCTTGATCCGCGCCTCGGGGAAGATCGTGGTCAGGTGATCGGCCCAGTCGGACAGCGTTGGCGTTTCGCCGGGCAGAGCGGGCAGTTCGCCCTTGAGGAAATCGCGGAAGGATTGACCGAGCGCGTCAATATACTGTCCGTCGCGGTAGACGAAATACATCGGCACATCGAGGGCGTATTGGGCATAACGCTCGAACCCGAAGCCATCCTCGAACACGAAGGGCAGCATGCCGGTACGGTCCGCATCCAAGTCGCGCCAGACGCGGGCGCGCCAGGACTTGTGGCCGTTGGGCTGTCCGTCGAGGAAGGGCGAATTGGCAAAAAGCGCAGTGGCCACGGGTTGCAGGGCCAGCGCGACGCGCAGTTTCTGGACCATGTCAGCCTCGGACGCGAAATCGAGGTTGACCTGCACGGTACAGGTGCGGCGCATCATGGTCTGGCCCATCGTGCCGACCTTTTGCATATAGGCGTCCATGAGCTTGTAGCGGCCCTTGGGCATCATCGGCATGTCTTCGTGCCGCCAGATCGGCGCCGCGCCGAGGCCGATGAAGCCGACGCCAACCTTGTCGGCGACGTCCTTGACCTCGGCCAGGTGGACGTTCACCTCGTCGCAGGTGTGGTGGATCGTCTCGACCGGGGCGCCGGAGAGTTCCAGCTGGCCACCGGGTTCAAGGCTGACATTGGCGCCGTCCTTTTCGAGGCCGATGAGGTTGTGCCCTTCCATGACCGGGGACCAGCCGTGCTTGTCGCGCAGGCCTTCAAGAACGGCGCGCACGCTGCGGTCGCCGTCATAGGGAATGGGCTTGAGCGTGTCCTTGCAGTAGCCGAACTTTTCGTGCTCGGTGCCGATGCGCCAGTCGTCGCGCGGTTTGCAGCCGCTTTCGAGATAGCCTGCCAGTTGGGCCTCTGACTCGATCGGGCCGCCGCCGGATTGGGGGATGGACATAGAGAATTTTCCTGCGTTGCGCGCGAACTTGGGGGAGAGGCTTGGCCCGAATGAGCGGGGGTGTCAATGCAGCCGATTGGAGTAGGTGGACCAGACGGTCACGGTGTCGCGATCTTGTGACGAGAGCGCCGCGAGCATTTTCTGCACGCGAAGGCCCGGCAGGGTGGCGAAGGCGTCGAAGAGCGTGTCGGCCCCTTGCGCGGTGGTCGGGATCATCAGGGCGGGCTGGCCAGGTTGATGCAGGCCCCAGTGGGCGGGCTTGGCGGCGTGGTCGAGCGTGAGGCGGGACATCTCGGCCAGATCGACGGTGCCACCGGTGAGCGGGCCGAAATAGGTGACTCGGCCCTCATCCACCTGCACGATACCGGGCCCGCCGGTGGCGCCGCGGAAGCGGGCGCGTTGCAGGCCGATGAAGCCAAGTGCGGCGCCGATGGGCAGAAGCGCGTATCCGACCCAGGACAGGATGCCGATAAAGCCGAGCGACCACCAGGCACCGAGGGCGATGACGGCGATGCCGATCAACACTTCGCGCCAGCGGGTGAGGCTTTGAGCGGCTTCGGGGCGGATGAAGCTCATTTCCAGTCTCCGAAGCGCTGTTGCCAGACGGTCATGGCGGCCACGGCGGCGGTGTCGGCGCGCAGGATGCGCGGGCCGAGGGCCGTGGGGTGCGCGAAAGGACAGGCTTTGAGCCGCGCGCGTTCAGCGTCTGAAAAGCCGCCTTCGGGGCCTATGAGAATCGCCCAGGGCGCCGTTTGTCCGTCTTTGCGGACGGCCTCGCCTGGTCCGGCGAGGGCTTCGTCGCAGAACATCAGTTGGCGGTTCTCCGGCCAGTCGGCAAGCAGGCGGTCGAGCTTCTGCAGGTCCGTCACTTCGGGGACATATGTGCCGCCGCATTGCTCGGCGGCCTCGACGGCATGGGCCTGAAGGCGGTCTTGCCGGATGCGTTCGGAATTGGTGAAATCGGTCTGAACGGGCAAGATGCGGGCGGCGCCCATCTCGGCGGCCTTCTCGACGATGAAGTCGGTGCGGGCCTTCTTGATCGGTGCAAAAAGCAGCCAGAGGTCGGGCGGGTCTTGCTGAGGGCGGGTCTGACGCTCGACGTTCAGCAGGCCTTTGCGCTTGCCCGCCTCGGCCACGGTGGCGTGCCATTCGCCATTATGGCCGTTGAAGAGCAGGACAGCGTCGCCCGCACCCTGCCGCATGACCCCGAAGAGATAATGCGCCTGGTCGCGGTCCAGAGGAACCGTTTGCCCTTCCCCGAGCGGGTGCTCTACATAAAGCCTGATCTTTGCAGTCGACATGGGGCCAACATATGACCGGACCGAACCAGACGCCAGATGCGACCGGCGAGGTGGCCGATGCCGTCAAGGGCAACTGGGTGGACAGCTCGGCCCCGGCCTGGAGCCGGCCCTATCTGCGGCTGAGTCGGGCGGACCGGCCGATCGGGACGTGGCTGCTGTTGCTGCCGTGTTGGTGGGGGCTGCTCTTGTCGATGCTGCATGACGGGCGCGCCACGTGGCACGACCTGTGGATATTCGCGGGCTGCGGGATCGGCGCGTTCCTGATGCGGGGCGCGGGGTGCACGTGGAACGACATCACCGACCGGCACATAGACGGATCGGTCTCCCGAACGGCCTCGCGCCCGATCCCGTCGGGGCAGGTGAGCGTGATGCAGGCGCTGGCGTGGCTGGTGGCGCAGGCTCTGGTGGCGTTCTGCATTTTGCTGACGTTCAACATGGCGGCAATTATCTTGGGGGTCATCTCGCTGGCGCCGGTCTGCATCTATCCATTTGCCAAGCGGTTCACGTGGTGGCCGCAGATTTTCCTGGGCCTCGCGTTCAACTGGGGGGCGCTGCTGGCATGGACGGCGCATAGCGGGCGTCTGGAATGGCCGGCGGTGGTGCTGTACCTGGCTGGAATTGCATGGACGCTGTTCTATGACACGGTCTATGCCCAGCAGGATGCCGAGGACGACGCGCTGATCGGCGTGAAATCCACGGCGCGGCTGTTCGCGGAACGCACGCCGGCCTGGCTTCAGAAGTTCCTGATCGGCGCGGTCAGCCTGATGGCCATCGCGGTGATCGGCGCGGCTGTGAGCAGCTCGGCCCTGGCGGTGCTGGTGGCGCTGATCGGTCCGTGGGCGTTCGGCTGGCACTTGTTCTGGCAGCTCAGGCAGTTCGACATGGAGGACGATCCGACTCTCTTGCGATTGTTCCGGTCGAACCGCGATGCGGGCCTGCTGCCCCTGCCGTTTTTCGCCGCAGCCCTTTTCGTTTGATTGCACTCACGCCCCGTGGCGAATAAATAGGCTGGGTGGTAAACAACGGCGAGCCTGCGGTTCATGCGCCTTTCCTCCATCTTCGCTATTTTCGGGACGTTTTTCCTTGCCTTCGTGCTGTGTCTTTTCGCGGCACGATTCTCGGTACAGGTGATCGAGGAGGGCTCGCGCAACTCGGTGCGGGACACGCTGGACGAGCGCGGCATGACCTGGACCGAAGTGGACGCAGACGGGTTGCAGGTGTTTCTTGCGGGCACGGCGCCATCCGAGGCCACGCGCTTTCGGGCGCTGTCCATCGCGGGTAGCGTCGTAGAATCCGCTCGGATCATCGACCAGATGCTGGTGGCCGACAGTGCCGATATCGCGCCACCGCGATTCTCGGTCGAGATCCTGAGCAATGACAGCGGACTGTCGCTGATCGGGCTGATTCCGGCGTCGACCGACCGCGAGCAACTGATCGAGGACGTCGCTGATAGCGCGCCGGGCAAGGAAGTGACGGACCTTCTGGAAACCGCCGATTATCCGCAACCCGATAGCTGGGACGAGGCGCTTGACTATGCCGTTGGTATCCTGGAGCGGATGCCGCGCACCAAGATCTCGGTTGAGGCGCGGCGGGTCAGCGTGGTGGCCATGGCCGACAGCGAAGAGGACAAGCGCAACCTGGAAACCCAACTGGCGCGACGGGTGCCGGAGGGTGTGCGCCTGCGGCTGGACATCTCGGCGCCACGCCCGGTGATCACGCCTTTCACGTTGCGCTATCTGCTGGAGGATGGCGAGGGCAGCTTTGACGCCTGCGCGGCCGATACCGAAGCCGCGAAGGACCGTATCCTTGCCGCCGCCGGGCAGGCCGGCTTGCAGCAGAAGGCACAATGCACGCTGGCGTTGGGGGTTCCGTCTCCGCAATGGGGCCGCGCGGCCGAGCTTGCGATCGGGGCGCTGGGCGAACTGGGGGGTGGCAGCGTCACGTTCTCGGACGCGGATATCGCGCTCGTGGCAGCGGAAGGGACCGACGAGAAACTTTATGACACGGTGATCGGGCAGCTGGAGACGAGCCTGCCCGATGTCTTTGCGCTAAAGGCTGTGCTGCCCGAGCCCAAGGACGACGCCGAGCAGGCGCCGCCGGAATTCGTCGCGACGCTCTCGCCTGAGGGGCTGGTACAGATCCGCGGCCGGGTCGAAAGTGCGCAGGCCCGCGAGATGGTCGACAGTTTCGCAAAGGCCAAGTTCAGCTCGGACGTCGTGAGCACGACGGCGCGGGTGGCCGAAAACCTGCCTGCGGACTGGACAGTGCGGGTGCTGACAGGGCTTGAGGCGCTGGCCTACCTGTCCAACGGCGCCGTGACGGTCGGCCCGGAGGAGATCGCCGTGTCGGGTCTGACCGGGCAGGAGGACTCCAGTGCGAAAATCTCGGCGATGTTCGCTGCCAAGCTTGGCGAAGCGGCGGAGTTCGATATCGACGTCGCCTACCGTGAGGAGCTGGACCCTGTGGCCAGCAAGCCCACGCCCGAGGAGTGCGAGGCTCAGATCGCCGAGGTGCAGGCCGAGAACAAGATCACGTTCGAACCGGGCGAGACCGATGTTGACGCCAACGGTGCAGAGATCATGGACCGGATCGCGGCGATCCTGAAAGCCTGCGGCGAGATCCGGATGGAGATCCAGGGCCATACCGACAGCCAGGGGCGCGAGGTGATGAACCAGCAGCTGAGCCAGGCGCGGGCGCAGTCGGTGCTGAACGAATTGCGGACGCGGCGGGTGCTGACCTCGGCGATACGGGCCAAGGGGTACGGCGAAAGCGACCCCATCGCCGACAATGACAGCGAGGAAGGCCGCGAGGCCAACCGCCGGATCGAGTTCCGGGTGATACGTCCGGAACCGATCGAAGAACAGCAAACAACGCTTGAAGCGCTGGAAGAAGAAGCGCTAAACGAGACCGATGCGGCGGGTGGGGACGCCGAGCAGGAATCTGGGACGGATGAACAGAACTGAATTTATCATAGCCACGGCGATTGTCCTGTTCGTGGCGTTCTGCATGGGATGGTTCGCCAATTGGCTGGTGCATCGGTTCATCCGGGTGTCTGGTTCCGACGTGGGTGAACTGGAACGCATGGCGCAGGAACTGCACGAGGCAGAGGAAACCCGCGACCAGGCGATCACCTACCTGCAGCAGCGCGAGGCGGAACTGACCAACCAGCTGAGCCAGGCCGAGGCGGAATTGTCGGCGACGATGGACGGGCTGCGCGAGGCGCGGCACGAAGCCGAGGAACTGCGTAACGCGCTGGAAGGAAGCCGCGCCTGAGGCACGGTGCGAAAGCCTTCGACATGGCGAAGTTCACGATAGCGTAGGGCGTAGTTTCGCGCTGGCACCGCATGGCGTAAGGTAACGCCAACGTGGGATGGTCCCCGGTGTCTTGAGGAGCCGCAACGCTTGTTCCAGTCGCTCAATTGCCTAGTTTCCCGAGTGACGCTGCCCGGTGCGACCGAGTGGCAGATCGCCGAACCGCACGCGCGATGACCGAGCGAGCCTTCGTATGATAAGACGTTCCCTTCCCGTGGCCGTTGTAGCGATCCTGGTATCGCTTTTCCTGCACGTCGCAGGCTTTGGCTGGCGGCAGGTTCTGGACGCGCCCGAGGAGCCGCCGGAGACGCAAGAGGCGCCGCCACCGCCCGAGACGGGACGCAACTTCGAGGATCTTGTCGAACCGCTACCGGAGCCGCCCGCACCGGAGCCGACAGAGGCGCCCCAGCCGCCCGATGCGCAGCAACCGGATCGGATGCAGACAAGCCAGGCTATGGTGGCCTCGGACAATCCCGAGAACGTCACCGCTCCCGATGGTCCGGCGGGCGAAACCGGGAGCCCTGATGAGGGGGCCGGTCGCCCGGCCGAGGAGACGGCAGAGGACAGCGGCGAGGACAGCAGCACGTCGGACATCGCCATGATTGCGCCCGACGCGCCCGAGGCCACCCCGCAACCGCCTGAAGGTACCGAGGATGCCGCGCCGGAGCCCGCCGAAGAGACCGCTGAGACCGAGGTGCCGCCCGAGCCCGAGACTGCCACAACAGAGACCGACGAAGCTGCGCTGGCCCCGACGCCAGAGGCGCCGGAGAACGTGATCGCTGCGGACGATCCGGACCTGGCGGCCTCGGCCGTCACCCGGTCGCTGCGTCCGCCAGCGACACGGCCCACGGCGGAACAGCTTGGGGTTCCGGACAATCCTCCGGCGCAGGCCAGCCGCACGCCTACCTACGAATCTCCCCTGACCGCCTACAAGCGCGACGGAACCGACCTCACGGCGCTCGGTCGTGTCGGCAATGCCAGCCCTGGTGATTTCGGTGGTTCCGGGGGGCAGGGCAACGCGGGCACGACGAATTATGCCGGTCGGGTCTTGATGAAGCTCAATCGCGGGCCGCGGGTGGACAACCAGGCCACGGGCATGGCGCGGGTCTATTTCCAGATCAACGCGGACGGGTCACTCGGCTGGATACGTATCCTCGACAGTTCCGGCTCGTCAGGAATTCGCAGCGCTGCTCAGGACCAAGTGCGCAGTGCGGCGCCCTTTCCGCGCCCTCCGGGGGGGCAGCCGGAAAAGCTGGTTTTCGTCTATCGCAATCGTTGAATGCAGGGGAGATCCGTTGCACCTGACGTCGAACACTTCGATCTGGCTCAGCAGCGTCCACATCGTGTCGGGCGTGTGGACTCGGAACACCCGGCGCTTGCGCAAGGGATCGCCGGCGACGCGGGTGAGGTCGGTCAATTGATGCTCCGTGAAATGTGGATTCCAGCGTATTTTTTAGGGATACATTGTATATATAAATACCGTAAGGGCTCCGAAGGTCAGCCGTCCCGAGGTATTCAAGGCATGCCGATCCGTCAGGCCTTGGCAAAATTGACAATTGCCTCCACGAGGCAGTCCAAACTGTCGGTGTGCGGTGTGCCGGGGGGCAGCGCGTGGGCCATCAGCGAGAGTTCGGTGCAGGCGATCAGCAGGTGATCCGCACCGTCCGCGGTCATTCGCGCCGCAATATGCCCCAGCCTCGGAGCAAGCGTATCGAGCGCCTCGCCTGCCTTGACCGCGCGGATGATGGACAAAAGCGCGTCCTCGTCTTTGGCCCACCGAGGCTGGAGGTCGTAGGCTGCGAAGACGGTCTCGAAGACGCCTGTCTTGCGTGTGGCCGGGGACGCGAGCATGCCGACCGTTCGCGCACCCGCAGTGGCGAGATGCTCGGCGGTCAGGTCGATCATGTTCAGAAACGGCAGGCTGGTGGCGTGGGTCACCGCGACGGCGTAGTGATGGGCGGTGTTGCACGGCATCGCAAGCGCCTGCGCTCCGGCGCGTTCAAGATCCTGCGCCATGGACATCAGCACAGGCATTGGGTCGGCGCCGCCGCCCTCGATCAGTGCTTTTATCCGAGACGGAACCTGCGAGTTCTGGTGCACGATCAGCGGAACATGGTCGGCGTCGTCCTGTGCCGGTACGGCGGCCAGAACCTTCTGCATGAGCAGGATGGTGGCCTCTGGCCCCATCCCGCCCAGTATTCCGACCGGCTTCATCGCAGGGTTACTTCGGCACGTCGAAGCAATGGCTGTACCCGGTCAGGCCGATGGCTCCGCCGGTGTGCAGGAAGACGATGCGCTCGCCTTTCTTGAAATGCCCCTTGCGGCAGAGGTCGATGAGGCCCGCGGCGCCCTTGGCCGAATAGACCGGGTCGAGCAGGATCGCCTCGGTCCGGGCGAAGAGGTCGATGGCCTCCAGCGTGTCCTCCGCGGGGATGCCGTAGCCGGGGCCGACGTAGTCGGTGTTGGCGACCACGTCCTCGCGCGCAACGACGCCGGGACAACCCAGTTTCTCGGCGGTCTTTACGGCGAGGTTGTAGACGTTTTCCTCTTGCTTGGGTTTGGGTGCGCGCACGCCGATACCCAAGAGCGGGATCTGCGCGTTCATCGCCTTGAGGCCGGTGATCAGGCCCGCCTGTGTGCCCGCCGAGCCGGTTGCGTGAACGATGTGGTCGACATCGAGGCCCATTGTGACGAACTGGTTCAGCATCTCGAAGGCGCAGTTGACGTAGCCCAGCGCGCCTGTCGCGTTGGAGCCGCCGCCGGGGATGGTGTAGACCTTTTTGCCCTCATCGCGAAATTTGTCGGCCACGGCTTCCATTTCGGCATTCATGTCGAGGTCGGGGCCGCGATGTTCCATCGTCGCGCCGTGCAGGTGATCGAGTAGGACGTTGCCGTTGTACTTGTAGTTATCGTAATTGTAGCCGGTCCGGTCCTCGAGCAGGATATGGCAGGCAAGGCCAAGCTTTGCCGCCGCCGCCGCGGTCTGGCGGGCGTGGTTCGACTGGGTCGCGCCCTGGGTCATGACCATTTCGGCGCCTTGTTCCTGCGCTTCGGCCATCAGGAATTCCAGCTTGCGGGTCTTGTTGCCGCCCGTGGAGAGCCCCGTGCAGTCGTCCCGCTTGATCCAGATTTCGGGACCGCCCAGAGCCTCGCTGAGACGGGGCATGGGTTCGAGCGGGGTGGCGAGATGCGCGAGGCGCACTCGGGGGAACTTGGCGAGATTCATGTAGTCCTATCCTTTGGAATTCGCGGTGAGTTTCGCAGGTCCGGCCAGTTTGTCCAGCCGGATATCGGCGGCCAGCGCGTGGCCTTCCATCCGTTCGGCGCGGCTGATGGCGGCGCTGGCACGGGCAAGGTCCTGCACGGCCTCGTCCGACACGGTCTGCCAGGTCACGGTTTTGAGGAACTTGTGCACCGAAAGCCCCCCGGTATAGCGGGCGGCACCGGACGTGGGCAGCACGTGATTGGTGCCCGACGCCTTGTCGCCGAAGCTGACGGTGGTGTTCGCGCCCAGGAAAAGCGAGCCGTAAGCGGTGAGCCGCTCGCGCCACCAGCCGAGGTCCTCGGCCATGACCTGAAGATGTTCGGGCGCCTTGGCATCGGCGTAGTGCGCCATGTCCTCGGGCGTGTCGCAAAGCACGATTTCGGCCAGGTCGTCCCATGCCTGGCTGGCGGCGGCGCGGTTCGGGCCCGGAAGCGCGTCAATCAGCTCGGGCACGCGGGCCAGGACCGTGTCGGCCAGCATGCGGTCGGTGGTGGCAAGCCAGACGGGGCTGGTCGTCCCATGTTCGGCCTGGCTGACCAGATCGACGGCCACGACCTCGGCATCGGCGGTGTGATCGGCGAGGATGAGGCTGTCGGTTGGACCGGCGAACATGTCGATGCCGATGGGGCCGAACAACTGGCGCTTGGCTTCGGCGACATACGCGTTGCCGGGACCGACAAGGATATCCGCGGCGGGTGCCCCGAACATGCCGAAGGCCATGGCGGCGATGCCCTGCACCCCGCCGATGCACAGGATGCGCGTGGCACCGGCAAGATGCATGGCGTAAAGCATCGCGTCGGGAATGCCCGCGTCACCGTTTGGAGGCGAGCAGGCGGTGATATCGGGCACGCCCGCCTCGCGGGCGGTTGCGATGGACATGAGCGCCGAGGCGATATGGGTGTAGCGTCCGCCGGGCACGTAGCATCCGGTGGCCTGCACGGGGATCTGTCGCTGTCCGGCGATCAGGCCGGGGCGCAGCTCGATCTGCATGTCCTGCGCGGTGGCGCGTTGCGCAGCGGCAAAGCGCGAGATGTTGTCGTGGGCCCAGCGGATGTGATCCCTGAGGTCTTGCGGGACGCGCGCGATGGCGGCCTCGATGGTGGCGGCGGGCACGGCGACCTCGCCGGTCCAGCCGTCAAGCTGGCGGGCATATTCCAAGGCTGTCTGGGCTCCGCCGGCCCTTAGCCGGCCGAGCATGACCTGAACGGTGTCCGCGATGTCGGCGGCGGTTTGGGGGGGCTGACCGGGGGCGGTCTTGAGATGGGTAAGGGGCATGGCAAATCTCCTGTCCCTATCCCGATTGCGCCGATTGTAGCTTTCAAGCAAGGGTCGTGATCCCTGCGCGCACCTGTTTTTCCAAGGCCGGAAGAGCGTTTTCGGAAAAGGCGAAACTGCGACCGGGGCAGAAGAATATTCGTACGAATATTCTTTGCCGCGAAAATTCGTACGAATTTTCGTGTCAGGCGGGACGGCCGCGCAGCATGGCGAAATGCTTTGGGATCGAAGGAATGAAGAACAACAGCCACCATCCCATGCTGAACGCGATCAGCATTCCGGGGATCCACAGGATCGACAGCACGAGGCCGATACCGCCCGTCACCGCCATCGCAACTTGTTGTGGGGCAAGCCGCAGCATCAGAAGATGCAACAGCTTGCCACCGTCCAGAGGCTGTACCGGAAAGAGGTTGAAGATGGCCAGAAAGCCGTTGATATGGGCGAAAAGACCGAGATACTCGGCGAACTGTGCCTGCGGCGAGGAGAGGATCAGCATCGGATCGGTGTAGCCCGATGCATTTGCGAAAACGCTGTCCCAAAGCGCATCCGAGGCCAACGATGCCAGCGCCCAGAGGACGAGGTTCACGATCGGTCCCATCGCCACGATCAGTTCCTGCTGATGCGCCGTCGCCGAGCGGGCGCGTTCGCAGAAACCGCCGCCGCCATATAGCATGACCCGGCGGACCGGCACGCCCTGGACAACGCAGGCCCAGGCGTGGCCCATCTCGTGCAGGAAGATCGAGACCATGAGCATGGTGACGGACGCCGCCGTCCACGCGATGTCACCGCTGCCCGTGTAGGCAAAGAAGGCCAGCAGCAAGAAGATCGAGCTGCCGATCTGAACCGGAACGCCGAAGGGACCGCGAAATTCGAAAACGGGGTTGGTATCCTGGAACAAAGTTTTCTTCCTTTTGCCGGTATCTGGCTGTCGTCGGCATGGGCTGCATGGTTTCAAAGGAGCTTGTAGAGGTTAATGTGAGCAGAACTGTGGCAGGCGGTGACGAGGTGATGGAATTGCCATGACGAAGATTGTGATCCTGACCGGGGCCGGGATATCCGCCGAAAGCGGCCTGGGCACGTTCCGTGACGAGGACGGGCTCTGGGTGCAGCACCGGATCGAGGACGTGGCGACGCCGGAGGGGTTTGCGCGTAATCCCGCGCTGGTGCAGACATTTTACAATGCGCGAAGGGCGCAAGCCGCTGGCGCGCGGCCCAACCCGGCCCACAAGGCGCTGGCGCGGTTGGAGGCCGAGCATGACGGCGAAGTGCTGGTGATCACGCAGAATGTCGATGGTCTGCACGAGGCCGCCGGAAGCCGTAACGTACTGCATATGCACGGTCAGCTGGACCAGGCGTTGTGCCACGCCTGTGGTCATCGCTGGCCCGCGCCTGACGAGATGCGCATCGAGGATGCCTGCCCCGAATGCGGGCGGTGCCAGACCCGGCCCGATGTCGTGTGGTTCGGCGAGATCCCTTATTGGATGGACCGGATCGACCCGGCGTTGGCCGAGGCGGATATCTTTGCCGCGATCGGAACCTCGGGCAACGTCTATCCGGCGGCGGCCTATGGTCAGCACGCACGGCGGATGGGCGCGCATACGGTGGAGCTGAACCTGGAGGTCTCCACTGCTTCGCGCGACTTTGATGAGCACCGCCGTGGACCGGCCAGCGAGGTTGTGCCGCTTTGGGTGGACGAGGTTCTGAACGGGTGAACCGGCTCCGCCCGCTCGGCCCGATGTTGAATTGCAGGCGGGCGACAGGAGGCCGGGCGCTTCGGTCAGCCGCCGAGATGGCTGGAGAATTCCACCACGATCGGGTCGAAGCTGATGTTGCGGATTGACGTGTCGCCGTGGGGGTTCTGGTCGGTTGATATGTCGTCGCCCGTGGTGTCGCTGAGATAGGTGACCGCATTCAGATACCCCGGCAGATTGCGCTGGGTCAGGATAAGCCCGCCATCCTCGGCCGGACCGATGGTGGCACAGCCGATGGGCGCGCAGCCGGGTACGGACCGAAGGCGCGTGGTGGCGATGGGATCGGTGATGATACGGCTGACGAAGCGGGCCCCGTCGGAGGGTTGCCAGCGCCAGACCTCGGTGGGCGCGGTGCGGATCGACGTGGCGGTGCCGTCGCCGCCGTCTTCGCGAGCGGAGAAGATCACCGATGCGAAGACGGCCCGCCCGTTCCGTCCGATGGTCAGTTCGGTGCCCAGCGTCATGATCGGACCGTTGCCGTCGAAATCCCGGTCGGCGCCGGAACGGGCAACCGTTGGTACGATGTCGGCGGTCAGGTCGCGCAGGACGATGGTGCCTTCTTCGGCGAAAGCGGCGGGAATGGCGGTGGTAATTGCAATGAAAGTCAGTGTGAAAAGGCGTTTCATGGCAAAGGCTCCTTTGAAGGTTGATGGATATGTGTCGATCCGGACGGTGCCGGGGTTCAACCATGCTTTCCTTTCCGGCTCGCGCCGGGCAGGGTGGCGGCACGACAGGAGAGCGCAGATGACAGGCCATATTGACCCCACGAAAGAGTGTTTCGCCCGATTCCGCGAGATGGAGAGGCCGGGCCCTGTGCATATGCTGAACCTCGTGAGGCTGCGGCAGGTCGCGGCCTACGAAGACGGGACGCAGGGGACGGGCGCCGAGGCCTATGCGGCCTATGGTCGGGAGAGTGCGCCGGTGCTGCGCGACTTGGGCGGACGGATCGTCTGGGCGGGCCAGCCGGAACTGATGCTGATCGGGCCGGCGGACCAGGCCTGGGACATCGCCTTCATCGCGGAGTATCCCAGCGTGTCCGCCTTTGTCGGCATCTTGCGCGACCCTGCATATCGCACGGCCGTGCGGCACAGGCAGGCGGCGGTGGCGGACTCGCGACTGATCCGAATGCGCCCGGGTATTCCCGGCGCCGGGTTCGGGGACATGACGATGGTCGAGGGCTGAGGGTGTTGCAGGGCGAACGAGTATGAAGCAGGCGGTCGTCTTTGACCTGGACGGGACGCTGATCGACAGCGCGCCGGACATTCATGCCGCAGCCAACACGGTGCTGGAGCGTCGGGATATCGCGCCTTTCACGCTGGCCGAGGCGCGCGGTTTCGTGGGCCACGGCGCGGCGGTATTCGTCGAACGTTGCCTGTCGGCGCGTGGATTGGCCGCGGACACGGTGTTGCAGGCGGAGGTCCTGGACGAGTTTCTGGCGCTAT
The DNA here is from genome assembly GCF_002917925.1 of Roseovarius confluentis. Taxonomy (GTDB): domain Bacteria; phylum Pseudomonadota; class Alphaproteobacteria; order Rhodobacterales; family Rhodobacteraceae; genus Roseovarius; species Roseovarius confluentis. Next base: position 255,335 of record NZ_PPFE01000004.1, read on the forward strand.
ACGAGGGCGCCGTTCACCTTACGTTGCCATATCCAGGGGTGGTGGCTTGCCTTGACGCTTTGGCGGCCGAGGAGCTGGACCTGGCGGTCTGCACCAACAAGCCGGAAGGGCCAACCGCGGCGGTGCTGACGCATCTGGGACTGGACCGGCATTTCGGCGTGGTGGTCGGTGGCGATACTATGGCGGTGCGCAAACCCGACCCTGCGCCGCTGCTCGAGGTCATTGCGCGGGTCGGGGCAGCGAGAGTTGTTTTCGTGGGCGATAGCGAAGTCGATGCCGAAACCGCCGCGCGGGCCGAGGTGCCGTTCGCTCTATACACCGAGGGGTATCGCAGGACCTCGGCAGAGGAGTTGCCGCATGACGCGCGGTTTGATGCATTTGGTGACCTGCCCGCCATCGTGAGGCGGTTGCTGGCCGTAGGCTGAGCGCTTTCAATTCGTGGTGGCGCTGCTAGGCTGTGCCAAAGCGGGGCGCCCGAACAGAGCGAGCGGGGAAGATGCGAACACTGTCGAACACATCGCGTGTCGAAAACCTGCGCGGTTTTGTAGTCCTGTCGCGTTTTGCGAGTTCCCGGACCGGCACCGAGACTCGGGCCAAGGGGGCAGGGGCATGAGCGCAGACCTGAGCGCAAGATTACTGGCCGAGGTGGCGGCGCGGCGCGAGGATCTGGTGGCACTGACACAGGCGTTGATCCGCATCCCGACACTGAACCCGCCCGGGGCGCTCTACCGCGATATCTGTGATCTGCTGGACAGGCGGTTGCTGAAATCCGGGTTTCACACCGAACTGATCCGGGCCGAGGGTGCCGTGGGCGACAGTGACCGGCACCCGCGCTGGAACATCGTGGCGCGGCGCGAGGGCAGCGGCCCGGGGCAATGCGTGCATTTCAACAGTCATATTGACGTGGTCGAGGTGGGCCACGGCTGGACGGTCGACCCGTTCGGCGGCGAGGTGAAGGACGGCCGCGTCTATGGCCGGGGTGCCTGTGACATGAAGGGCGGGTTGGCGGCCAGTATCGTCGCCGCCGAGGCCTTCATCGCGGTCTGCCCCGAGTATGCCGGTGCCATCGAGATCAGTGGCACGGCGGACGAGGAATCGGGCGGGTTCGGTGGCGTCGCCTACCTGGCCGAAAAGGGATATTTCAGCCCCGACCGGGTGCAGCACGTGATCATACCCGAGCCGCTGAACAAGGATCGCATCTGTCTGGGACATCGCGGCGTATGGTGGGCCGAGATCGAGACGCTGGGCGAGATTGCCCATGGCTCGATGCCGTTCCTTGGCGATTGCGCGGTGCGGCACATGGGGGCGGTCGTGGCGGAGATGGAAAAAAGCCTGTTCCCGGCACTGGCGCAGAAGCGCACGGACATGCCCGTGGTGCCGGAAGGGGCAAAGCAGTCGACGCTGAACATCAACTCGATTCATGGCGGCGAGCCGGAACAGGACATGGATTATACCGGCCTGCCCAGCCCCTGCGTGCCCGACCGGTGCAGGATGGTGATCGACCGGCGGTTCCTGATTGAAGAGGATATTCGCGAGGTCGAACAGGAGGTTCGCGCCGTGTTGGAACGGGTGCGCGCGGGCCGGGCCGGGTTCGACTATACGATCAAGGCTATCCACAGTGTCGAGCCCACGATGACTGAGCGGGATGCGCCGGTCGTAGGCGCGGTGGCAGGCGCGGTCGAAACGGTTTTCGGACGCGAAGCGCAGTACGTGGTCAGCCCCGGCACCTATGACCAGAAGCATATCGACCGGATCGGGCGGCTGAAAAACTGCATCGCCTATGGGCCGGGCATACTGGACCTGGCGCACAAGCCAGATGAATACGTCGGTATAGACGATATGGTGGAAAGCGCGCAGGTCATGGCGTTGGCGTTGCACGGGTTGTTGAGGGCGTAGGGTGGGTGACAACCCACGCCGAGCGGGCTTGTGTCGAGGCACTCGGGTTTCGCCTTAGCTGCCAAACCACTTGATTTTGTGCCCAAGGCGAAGCCTGGCGGGATGTCGCGCTGAACACGGAAAGAGCAAGACCGTGTCCGGAGCGGTGTCAGACCGCGATGTTGTCGATGAGCCGCACGCCGGCAAGGTGCGCTGCCGCGAATAGGCGCGCGGGCTGCGTGGTGTCCGAGACGCTGCGCAAATCGGACTGGGCGCGCAGGTCGAGATAATCGACCTTCGTGAATCCGGCCTTGAGCAGGCGGGCCGTTGCGGCCTCGCGCAAGGGGTCGAACGCGTCACCGCGGGAGAGCCCCGCGGCAATCTCTTCCATTTCCTCGTGCAGGCGCGGGGCCGTGGTGCGGGCCCGGTCCGACAGCAGCAGGTTGCGCGAACTGAGCGCCAGCCCGTCGATGTCACGGATCGTGGGACAGCCATGCACGGTCACGCCCAAGTCGAGGTCGGCGGCAAGGCGGCGCACCACGAGGAGCTGTTGAAAGTCCTTCTCGCCGAAGAACGCATCGGTGGCGGAGGTCTGGGTGAACAGCTTGGTCACCACGGTGGCGACCCCGTCGAAATGGCCCGGGCGATAGGCGCCGTCCATCACGTCGGTCAGGCCAGAGACCGACACGCTGGTCGCAAAGCCGTCCGGGTAGACCTGATCGCCGCCGGGCACCCAGAGCGCGTCTATGTCGAAGCGGGCGAGCTTTCTTGCGTCGTCGGTCTCGGTCCGGGGGTAGTTGGCCAGGTCCTCGGGGTTGTTGAACTGCTTGGGATTCACGAAGATCGTCACGATGACGTGGTCGCAGGTCTTTTTAGCCGCCGCCACCAGCGAGAGATGTCCGTCATGTAGCGCGCCCATCGTCGGCACCACGCCGATACGGGCACCGGCCCGCAGCCATGGCGCGGTGGTGGCGCGAAGGTCGTCCAGTTGCCGCAGGATCGGCGCCGTCATTTTTCGGGGGCCTTGTCCGCGAACATATGCTCTTCGGCCGGAAAGGCGCGGGCGCGGACCTCTTCGGCATAGGCGGCTATCGCCTTTTCCGCGTCTTCGCCCAAGTTGGCGTAGCGCTTGACAAATTTCGGCTTGAAGGCGGTAAAGAGCCCGAGCATGTCGTAATGCACGAGGACCTGGCCGTCGCAACCCGCGGAGGCGCCGATGCCGATGGTCGGAATCGCGATCTCCTCGGTGATCTCGTCCGAAAGACTGGCGGGCAGCTTTTCCAGGACCACCGAGAAGGCGCCGGCATCCGCCACCGCGCGGGCGTCGCGCAGGACCTGTCCCGCGCCGGCGTCACGGCCCTGAACCTTGTAGCCGCCGAGCGTGTTGATCGATTGCGGCGTCAGTCCGATATGCGCCATGACCGGCACCCCGCGGGCCACAAGAAAGGCGATCGTCTCGGCCATGTGCACGCCGCCCTCGAGCTTGACCGCGGCGCAGCCGGTTTCGGCCATCATGCGCGACGCGTTGCGAAAGGCCTGTGCGGGGCTTTCCTCGTAAGAGCCGAAGGGCATGTCCACGACCAGCATCGCGGACTTGAGCCCCCGGGCCACGGCCTGTCCATGCATGATCATCATCTCCATGGTCACGGCCAGCGTGTTCTGCATGCCATGCAGGACCATGCCGACGCTGTCGCCCACGAGGACGAAATCGCAATGGGCATCCATCAGCTGCGCCATCGGCGTTGTGTAGGCGGTCAGCGATACGATGGGCGTGCCACCTTTCATGGCGCGGATATCGTCTGGCAGGGGGGCAGATTTGCGGGCTGTGGCGCTCATGGGACATTCCGGCATTGGCTTCTTGCGAGATGACCTAACAGGTAAGTGACAGCGAATCCAGTATGGAAGCATACGTGAGCAAGGCCCTGATATCCGGGCGAATTACGCGAAATGGCCAGACGCTTGCGCGGCACTGGCGCGGCAATTCGGGGCGACGCGTCGGGAAGGGGCTTTCAAACCGTTGGAGAATCCTTACGTTGACCAGACGGGATCCGACCACGCCCCCTGCGACACCCTGCTGTTCAGGATAGGAGACTTTCTTTGCGCCTTCTTGCTGTTTTCGCTTGGCTGATCGTGGCCGGCACCGGACTTGCCATGGCCCAGGAAAAGGCCACGGAAGCCGAGCGGCAGGAGGTGATCCGACTGTTGGGGCAACTTCCCGACATCGCACCGATCCGCGAGGATTTGCGCCTGCTGGGGTTCAGCGGCGAGAACCTGGAGTTGGCGGTGGACCAGGCAGAACTGCTCTACCGTGATCCGGTGATCGCGGGCTATGTCGCGGACCAAGTGATCGCCGCGTTCGAGGATCCGACCGCTGTGCGGGTTTCGGATGGCTTGATGTGGCCGTTAGTCGAGCGCGGGCTGGGCCATCTGCCGACGCGAGATCTGAAGTTCTATTACACCGTCGAGCGCAAGATCATGGAGACGCTGACGATCCGGCAATGCGGCATGGCGGTAAGTAACCGGATGCGCCCTGCAAGGTTTGCTGAACTGACGTCGCGCGTGGCGGCGCGGCTGAACACCGACGCGTTGCAGAAATATTACCGTATTCAGGCGAAGGCGGCCCGGGTTGGGGCGCGCCGTGCGCCGATCAGGTTGAGCGATGCGACCACTCAACGGGTCGAGGACCGCATCCAGGCCAGCATGACCCGCAGCATCCAGGCCACCGACCGGGCGCCGAGTCTGATGGTGGCGATGATGAATCTCGACCAGGCCAGAAACACCGAAGCCTGCGCCATCGGGCGGCTGTTCATGAACACAGTTCTTCAGTTCGAGGGCCGCGCCCTGCGCGAAACGCTGGTGTATATGAGCCGGCCGTGACCGCGGCGCTGAGGATCGGCAACCGGGCCGCACGGCGGCTTTGGCTGCATGCCAACGGGCTGGCTGATGCGCCGGGCGGGCCGGTGGATGTAATGGACATGATCCGGCGTCTGGGGTTCGTGCAGATCGACACGATCCGAAATGTCACCCGCGCCCATCACCATATCCTGTGGAGCCGCAACCGGAACTATCGCGAGCGGCAGTTATGGCCGCTTCTGAAGAACCGGCAGCTGTTCGAGCATTTCACGCATGACGCCTCGCTGATCCCGATGGAGGTGCTGCCCTATTGGCAGCGGCAGTTCCGCCGGCTTGGGAGAAAGGTTGCGCGGTCCGATTGGTATCGTTCGGGGCTGGGTCAAGAGGAAGTGCGGCGAATCCGAGAGCGGATCGCGCAGGAGGGGCCATTGTCGACCCACGCGTTCGACACCAAGGCGGAAAGCCGGGAAATGTGGTCGCGCCCGCCCCACAAGAAGGCGCTGGATCAGATGTGGTATGCAGGCGATTTGGCGACCTGTCACCGCGAGAATTTCGTGAAGTACTATGACCTTGGTGAGCGCGTATTCCCTGTGGATCTCCGGCGCTGCCCGGGCGAGGAGGTGTCGGCGGACTGGCTTTGTGATTCCGCGCTCGACCGCCTGAGTATGGCCACGGTGGGCGAGGTGCAGCGGTTCTGGGAGGCGATGACCGCCCCTGAGGCAAAAGCCTGGTCCGAGCGTCGCCGGTTGGTGCCCCTAGAGGTTGAAGGCGCGGACGGCACGTGGCGACAAGCCTGGGGCGTGGATGATATCGAAGACCGGCTGGCGGCGGCGGAAAGCGTGTCGTCGCATTTGCGCCTGCTCAACCCGTTCGACCCGGCGATACGCGACCGGGCGCGTCTGGAGCGGTTGTTCGGGTTTGCCTACCGAAACGAGATGTTCGTGCCGAAGGATCAGAGGATCTGGGGATACTACGTGTACCCTCTGCTGGAGGGCGATCGGTTTGTCGGGCGGCTGGAACTGAAAGCCGACCGGGCGGCGGGGTGGATGCAGGTGACGGGGTTCTGGCCGGAGCCGCGGGTCAAGTGGACCCCGCAGCGGTTGGCCAAGCTGGAGCGCGAACTGGAGCGCTTCGCTCGACTGGCGGGGATCCGGGACGTGTGCTGGAGCGTGTCGCGCCCGGTGTGATCCGTAAGATAGGGGTTGCGCCTAGGGCCAGCGCAGAGTGCCATGTGCCGAACGACGGCAAGGGAGGATTCAGATGCGATTGCAAGGAAAGACGGCGGTGGTCACCGGCGGGGCGAGCGGCTTTGGCGCAGGGATCGTGCGCAAGTTCATCGCCGAGGGTGCGCAGGTGATGATCGCGGACCTAAATGGCCCCGGCGCGATGGCCCTGGCAGAGGAACTGGGCGCAGCGGCCTGTCCGGTGAACGTGGCGGACCCGGCGAGCATGAAGGCGCTGACGCTGGCCACGGAGATGACGTTCGGCTTGCCGGATATCGTGGTGAACAATGCCGCAGTTACCCATCTGCCGACACCGGCGGAAGAGGTGACCGAGGAGGATTTTGACCGGGTCTTCGCGGTCAATTGCAAGTCGGTCTACCTTTCGGCGCAGAACTTCGTGCCGGGGATGAAGGCGCGAGGATCGGGCGTGTTCCTGAACGTCGCCTCCACCGCCGGGGTCAGCCCGCGGCCGAAACTGAACTGGTACAACGCATCGAAAGGCTGGATGATCACGGCGACCAAGGCACTGGCGGTCGAGCTAGCCCCCGAAGGTATAAGGGTGAATGCGCTGAACCCGGTGGCGGGCGAGACGCCACTCTTGAAATCCTTCATGGGCGAGGACACGCCCGAGATGCGGGCAAAGTTCCTGAGCACTATCCCACTGGGGCGGTTTTCGACGCCCGAGGATATGGGCAACGCGGCGTCCTTCCTGTGTAGCGACGAGGCGAGCATGATCACGGGCGTCTGCATGGAGGTGGATGGCGGGCGCTGCATTTAGGCGAGTGCATTGTCCGCGCGGAAAAAGGATAGAAAAAGTGCATTATCTATCACGGAAATTGTGCAGATGCGCGGCTGCGCCCGGGGCATAGAGCCTGTTCGTTTGAGGCCGGAGGCTTTGCGGATATGCGAAAGACCGGATTGCGGGCGCAAGGTCCATCAAAAAAGCGCTGATTTCCGGTGCGACGGGACGGCACTCCACGCCCTGCTTGCCCAGGGCCGCGATCAGATCACTGCGTGAAATGAAGTGGTCGCGAAGCACATGGATCACATAATCCGTGGTGCCTTGAAAAATGCTGACGAGATTGATGGCAATGGGCCGTTAATCGGCAACCACAATTATCGGCTGACAGACCAGAGGGACCTGCTGCGCTCGGCTCAGGCAACGCCAGCGCGCAGAGCATCGTGGATGTGGACGAGACCGCGCAGTTGGCCGGTGTCGTCCACGGCGAAAAGTGCGCTGATCTTGTTGGTGTTCATAACGCCGAGGGCTTCGATCAAAAGAGCTTCGGGCGCGATCGTACGGGGATCGCGCGTGGCGACTTCGCCTGCGCTGCGGGACATCAGACTGTCGAGGTTACGCCGGAGGTCACCGTCGGTGATGATCCCGGTCAAGCGTCCATCTTCAACCAATGCCGCGACGCCGAACCCCTTGGCCGTCATCTCGATCAGTGTTTCGGACATCGGTGTATCCGGAAGCACTGTGGGAAGCGCGTCGCCTGTATGCATGACCGCGGAGACCTTCAGCAGCTGTGCGCCCAACGTGCCGCCGGGGTGGAAGGTAAGAAAGTTCTCGCGCTCGAATCCGCGCAGTTTCATCATGGCCACAGCCAGCGCGTCGCCCATCGCCATGGTGCAGGTGGTTGAGGTGGTGGGCGCCATGCCGATGCCGCAGGCCTCGGGTGCGTCGGGCAGCGTGAGAACGTGATCGGCCTGTCGCGCCAGCGCGCTGTCGGGTTTCTTGGTAATTGCCACCAGCGGGATCGAGAACCGTGCGCAGTGGGCGATGATATCCGCCAGTTCGCGCGTTTCGCCGGAGTTGGAAATCAGGATCACGGCGTCCTGGCGCGTGACCATGCCGAGATCGCCATGGCTGGCTTCGCCCGGATGGACATATTGCGCCGGCGTGCCGGTGGAGGCGAAGGTCGCCGCGATCTTGGCCGCCACGTGGCCGGACTTGCCCATGCCAGACACGATGACCCGCCCCGGCACCTCAAGCAGGCGGTCGACCACGGTGTCGAACGTCTCGGACAGGGTGTCGCGCATCAGGTCGAGCGCATCGCGTTCGATGGTCAGCACGTCACGCGCAATGTCGGTGGGAGTCGGAGTGTCCGTCATGTGGATCGCTTTGCTAAGGTGCGCCGAGCCTGTCCGAGCGGGCGGGGCCGGTCAAGCCTCGTCCTCGTGGACAATTTTGATGTGGGTCGTGCCGCGGGCTTCGGCCAGGGCCATTTGTTTCTGGCGTTCGCGGAAGCGGTTCTTGTCCGCCTCGGTGGTCTCATGCGCGCAGAGGTGGCAGGCGACGCCCTGTTCGTACTCTGGGCGCTTGGTGTCTTCTGGCAGGACGGGGCGGCGGCAGGCGTGGCACAATAGGTGCGGTCCTTCCTTCAGTCCGTGGCCCACCGACACGCGGCCGTCGAAGACGAAGCATTCACCCTGCCAGGTGCTGTCCTCCGGCGCGACCTCCTCCAGGTATTTCAGAATGCCACCCTTGAGGTGGTAGACGTCTTCGACGCCTTGGCCCAAGAGGTAGTTGGTCGATTTCTCACAGCGGATGCCGCCTGTGCAGAACATCGCGATGCGCTTGTTGTGGAAGCGGTGCTTGTTTTCCTCCCACCACGCGGGGAAGTCGCGGAAGCTTTCGGTTTTGGGGTCGATGGCGCCGTTGAAGGTGCCGATCGCCACCTCGTAGTCGTTGCGCGTGTCGATCACGGCTACGTCCGGCGAGCGGATCAGGTCGTTCCAGTCGGTCGGATCAACGTAGTGTCCGACCTTTGCGACAGGGTCGACTTCGGGTTGACCCATCGTGACGATCTCTTTCTTCAGGCGCACCTTGAGGCGGCGGAAGGGCTGCGACGCGGCGGTGCTTTCCTTCCACTCCAGGTCGTCACATCCCGGCAGCGCTCGGATATGGGCGATAACAGAGCCGATCCCGGTGCGAGGACCGGCGATCGTGCCATTGATGCCCTCATGCGCCAGCAGCAGGGAACCCGATATCTTTTCCGCCTCGCAGAGGGCAAGCAGCGGCCCCTGTATGGCGGCGGGATCTTGGAACCGGGTAAAGTGGTAGAGCGCGGCGATGGTGTACATGCGCCGCGATCTACGCCCTTCGGTAGAATTCGGCAAGACCCGCGAGGTCAGCCTGCCGCGGTGCTCGTCAGGCGCTTCAGTTGCTTGGTGATGAAGTCCCGCGTGTTGCCGTCGGTCAGCTTGCCGTCCTCGATCTTTCCGGCGGAGCCGCCGATGGCGATCTCGAACCCGGCCTGAACGTTCGCGTTGATGACCGAGAGAACCTGGCGCAGGTCGTAATGCGCGGTGAGGCCTGCCGTGGCACCCGGCGACTGGGTGATGATCAGCGTGGGTTTGCCCGAGAAGGGCGCGTTCGGCTCTTTCGACATCCAGTCGATGGTATTCTTCAGAACGCCCGAGGTACCGCGGTTGTATTCCGGTGACACTACGATGATGGCGTCCGCAGCGGCCAGCTTCTCGGCCAGGTCGCGGACAGGCTGAGGTGCGGTATCGCCGTCCTTGATGTCCTCATTGTAAAGCGGAATGTCGGCAATGTCGTGCCGGGTGACCGTCACGCCTTCGGGAACGAGGTCTTGCAGGGTGTCGGCCACGGACGTGCTGTGGCTGCCCTTGCGAAGCGAGCCGCTTATGGTGGCGAAATTCAGTGTTTTGGTCATGGTCATGTCTCCTTTGACATCAGACATAATCGGTTTGTGGATGAAGGAAACAGAAAGGTTCGCAGGCGTTCTCTGCGTTGGCGCACAGAAGTGAGGCTGGCGTTGACCATTGCGCATCGCTGCTTCAGGGTCCGGCGCGTGTTCGCAACAGGAGAGACTCATGCCAAAGGCCCTGATCGTCATCGATGTGCAGAACGATTTCTGCCCCGGGGGGGCGCTGGCCGTCGAGGGCGGAGACCGGATCGTGGCCGGGATCAACACGATGATGCGGGATGCGGGCGCCGTGATCCTGACGCAGGACTGGCACCCGGCCGGGCATTCGTCGTTCGCGTCGAGCCACGACGGAAAAGCGCCGTTCGAGGTCATCGACATGCCCTATGGCTCGCAGGTTCTGTGGCCGGACCATTGTGTACAGGGGACGAAAGGCGCCGCGTTTCATTCCGACCTGGAAACCGACCGCGCCGACATGATCGTGCGGAAGGGATATAACCCGGCGATCGACAGTTACTCGGCTTTCTACGAGAACGATCACGAGACACCCACCGGCCTGCATGGCTACTTGCGGACCCGCGGAATCACCGAGTTGGTAATGGTCGGTCTGGCCACGGATTTCTGCGTGAACTACTCGGCGGTGGATGCAGCACGGCTGGGTTATCCGGTGACTGTGCTGCGTGATCTGTGCCGAGGGATCGACCTGGACGGGTCATTGGAGATCGCGCTGAAGGACATGCGTGCGGCGGGTGTAACGCTTGCCTGAGGGCCTGATCCGAGAAATCGAAGCCTGCCGTATCTGCGCTGACCGTTTTGCCTTAACGCAGACCGCCCATGCGCCGCGCCCTGTCGTGTGGTTCCGGCCCGGGGCGCGAATCCTCATCGCGGGCCAGGCGCCGGGCATGCGGGTGCACCAGTCGGGCAAGCCATTCGACGATCCGTCGGGCGACCGGCTGCGCGACTGGCTGGGAATGACGGCGGAGCAGTTCTATGACATGCGCCGGGTGGCGGTGATCCCGATGGCGTTCTGCTTTCCGGGGTATGACGCCAAGGGGTCAGATTTGCCACCGCCGAAGATCTGCGGCCAGACTTGGCATGACCGGGTGATGGCGGCCTTGGGCGAGGTCAAGTTACGGGTGATCGTGGGGGGCTATTCGCATCGCTACCACCTGGGCGAGAAGGGACCGGTGACCGAGACGGTGCGCAACTGGCGCGATTATGCGCCGGGGGTTTTCCCCTTGCCGCATCCGTCGTGGCGCAATACCGGGTGGCTGAAGAAAAACCCGTGGTTCGAGGCGGAAGTTCTGCCAGCACTGCGGGAAGAAGTGAGGCGCGCACTGGATGACTGAAACGACACATTTGGACCGGGCTCATGTGGCGATGGAAGCGGGCGGCGAGGCCGAGCGACTGCGATACTACCAGACGTTGGCGGCGGCGGAACTGTTCCTGCTGCTGGAGGCGGAGGCCGAAGAGGATGATGTTGTGCCGCAAGCCTTCGAGGTGGAAGGTCGGACTTTCGTGCTGGCCTTTGATACCGAAGAGCGACTGGCAGAGTTTGCCGGGGCAGAGGCGCATTACGTCGCGCTTTCGGGTCGGGCAGTTGCCGAGATTCTGGCCGAGGCAGGGCTGGGCCTTGGCCTGAACCTCGAGTCCGGGCCGCAGGCAGCGTTGTTGCCGAACGAGGCGATGGTCTGGCTGGCCGAAACGCTGGCCGAGGGTCCCGAAGAGGTGGAAGCGCAGCCGGATTCATTTCATCCGCCCAAGGGATTGCCCGAAGCGCTTGTTACTGCGCTCGACGCACGGCTGGCGGCGGCGGGCGGTCTGGCGGAACTGGTGTATCTCGTGGGTGTGACCTATGACAGCGGGGCCAAGGGTCACCTGCTGGGCGTAGTGGATGCCGTGCCCGAGGCGGAGCCGGCCATTGCGCGAGCCGTGTCGGAGGTGCTGGCGCTTTCCGGACTGGAGGCCGGATTGCTGGACGTGGGATTTTTCCGAAGCTCGGACCCGGCCGCGGCGCGCATGGCATTGGTGGGGCTACGGTTTGACTTGCCCAAGGCTGAAGAGGCGAGGCCGTCGACACCGGGGACCGATCCAGCGAAGCCGCCAAAGCTGCGGTAAGGAATTTTTTCCTTAGATAGGATGAGCCGGAATTCTCGCAATTTCCGCGCTCTTCTTCCGGCCTCGCTCGGACAGTGTCAGCGTGGGTCAGTAGCCCAGATCGCGGTCGACGAGGTGAAGCAGTGGCTCGCCCGCCTCACCACGGCGGATGTTTTCCACGATCACCTGCGCCGCGGTATCGGGACGGGTTTCCGAGGCAATATGCGGCGTCACTGTAACCTTCGGGTGAGCCCAGTAAGGATGCTCGGGCGGTAGCGGCTCGGTACGGAAGACGTCGAGGGTCGCATGGGCGATGTGACCGCCGTCAAGCGCGGCCAAAAGAGCGTCATCGTCAATCAGAGGGCCGCGTCCGGGGTTGATCACAACGGCGCCGGACGGCATCTGCGCCAGCGTGCCGGCGTCAATCACGTTCTCGGTCTGCGGCGTGTCGGGCAACAGGAGCACGACGATTTGCGCGGTTGAGAGTGCCTGCGCAAGACCATCGTTGCCATATAGGCAGGTAATCCCGTCTATGGACTTTTGGCTGCGCGACCAGCCTGTCACAGGAAAGCCAAGATGCACGAGAGCTTCGGCACAGGCCTGGCCAAGGGCGCCGAGGCCGAGAATTGTCACCGGTCGGTCCTTGGCCAGTGGCGGCACGTCGTGACGCCACGTGCCGTCCTGCCCCAGAACGTGGGTATCGGTGCCAAGGTGATGGCGCAGGGTATGGCCGGTCACCCATTCCACCATGCCGCGCTCCAGGCCGTCATCGACCATGCGCGTCAGCGGTTGGGTCAAGGTGTCGTTGCGCACAATGCCTTCGACCCCGGCCCAAAGGTTGAGCACCGCCTTCGCACGGGTGAACGGCGCGAAGTCCTGCACATCGCTGTTTGGCGCATAAACGATATAGTCGACCTGGTCCGGCGGCAGGTCCGTGGACAGGGTGTATTCGGTGATCCCGGCGTCGTGGAGTGACTTGCGCAGGGGGGCTTCGTAGTCCGCCCAGCGTTCGGCGCTGGCGGCGAATAGGATATTGAGAGACATGAGACCTACCGGGGGCGATGGATATGAGCGCTTTGCACCAGGCCGAAGCCCAGCATGAGGATGAGCATGGCCGAGCCGCCATAGCTGACCAGCGGCAGTGGCACGCCGACCACGGGCGCAAGGCCCATGACCATCGACATGTTCACCGCGAAGAACAGGAAGAACGTGACGGCGACCCCCAGCGTCAAAAGCGACGAGAAGCGGTCGCGGTTCGCCAGCGCCGAGGTGACGCAGAAGACGATGATGAGCGCGTACAGCATCAGCAGCGAAATGGCTCCGACGAATCCGAATTCCTCGGCCAGCGTCGTGAAGATGAAATCAGTATGTTTCTCGGGCAGGAAATTGAGCCGCGACTGGGTGCCTTGCATGAAGCCCCGCCCCGTCCAGCCACCGGATCCGAGCGCGATCTTGGACTGGGTGATATGGTAGCCCGCGCCCAAAGGATCTGACGCGGGATCCAGGAACGTGTCGATACGGCGGTATTGATAGTCTGCCAGCAATTGCCAATCGGTGCCGCGGCTCTTGAAAACCGCCGTGACCAGCCCGCCGATGGCGGCGAGGACCGCAGCGAAATAGGCCCAGTGGACGCCCGCGAGGAACATGATAAGCCCGCCGCCGGTGATCAGCAGGATTGAGGTGCCGAGATCGGGCTGACGCAGAACCAGCGCCACGGGAACAAGGATCAGAACCACAGGTAGCAGAACCCAGAGCGGGCGAGACGTCTTCTTCAGGGGCAGCCAATCGTAATAGGCCGCCAGAAACATGACCAGCGTCACCTTCATCAGCTCGGAAGGTTGGAGGCGCATAAAGCCCAGGTCGATCCAGCGTTGCGCGCCCTTGCCCTCGACGCCGACCAGTTCGACCGCGATCAGAAGAAGGACGGAGACCGTGTAGGCCAGCACCGACATGTTGCGCCAGAACCAGATCGGGACCATGGCCACGAAGAACATCACGGCAAAGCCGAGCGCGTAGCGTTTTGCCTGCGGTTCGGCCCAAGGGTTAAACGTTCCGCCTGCAACAGAGTAGAGCATCAGGATTCCGATGGCGGCGACCGCCGTCAGCAAGAGCGCCAGAGGCCAGTTGAGGTACAGAACCTTGCGCAGGCCCGAAGGCGTGTGCTTGACGGTGTATTCAAGATAGCTCATGCAGCGCCCCTTATGCCCGGTCGCTGTCTTCGCTGCCGCGACGGTCGAGGCGCGAGCGCAGTTGTTCCTGCTGAGTCTTGATGCGGCCCCGGTCCTTGGACGGGTAGGCGTCAAGCGGGGGATCATCGCCGTACAGTGCTTGAAGGGTGATGTCGCGGGCGATGGGGGCCGCTGTCGTGGAGCCGCCTCCGCCATGTTCGACGATCACCGCCACAGCGACCTTCGGCACCTCGAACGGTGCGAAGTTGACATAGAGCGCGTGGTCGCGGCGTTCCCACGGCAGATCCTCGTTGCGGAAAACGCCGCGGGCACGTTCGGCGGCCGTGATGTTCCGGACCTGGCTGGTGCCCGTCTTGCCGGCCATGCGAAAGGCGTCTTCGATGATCCTGCTGCCATAGGCCGTGCCGCGCCGATTGTTGGACACGGCATACATCGCTTGCCGGATTTCGCGCAGGGTATTTTCGTTCAGGCCAAGCGGCTCGCCCCGGTTGGGCGGCTCCTCGACGCCATCGACGGAACGCACCAGTCGCGGTGACACCGAGCGGCCGGTGGCCAGCCGGGCGGTCATCACTGCAAGCTGCAATGGTGAACTGAGCACGTAGCCCTGGCCGATGGCGGCGTTCGCCGTGTCGCCGATGCGCCAGTCCTCGCCGCGCGAGGTCGCCTTCCACAGCTTGTTGGGGATGAGGCCGCCGGCGACGGACGTCATCGGCAGATCATGTTCGAGACCGAGACCGAGGCGCTTGGCCATTTCCGCGATCTTGTCGATGCCGACGCGCAGCGCGAGGTCGTAATAATAGACGTCGCAGCTTTCGCGCAGCGAGCGGTGCAGGTCCACGTTGCCGTGCCCCGCGCGTTTCCAGCAATGGAAGCGGCGGTTCGCGACCTTAAGAAACCCGGGGCAATAGACGGTCTCGTTGGGATCAACCTGTCCATCCTCCAGCGCCGCCAGCGCAGTGACCATCTTGAACGTCGAACCCGGGGGATAGACGCCTTGCACGGCCTTGTTCGGCAGGGGGCGGTACTTGTTGTCCAAAAGCGCCGAGTAGTCGGCCTGCGATATTCCGCGCACGAAAAGGTTGGGGTCATAGCCGGGAGTGGATGAACAGGCCAGAAGGTCGCCGGTGTCGCAATCCATGACCACTGCGGCGGCGCTTTCGCCTTCCAGACGGGCAGTGATGTAGGATTGCAGCGCATTGTCGAGCGTCAGCTGGATGTCCGCGCCGGCCTCGCCTTCGACCCGGTCCAGTTCGCGCATCACGCGGCCAGCGGCGTTGACTTCGACCCGCTTGGTGCCCGCCTTGCCGCGCAGCGTATCCTCGCGCCGGCGTTCAAGCCCGATCTTGCCGATCTGGAAGCGCGGGATCAGCAACAGCGCGTCGGGCGCGTCGATGCGTTCCAGATCGCGGTCGCTGACCGGCCCGACGTAGCCGACGACGTGCGAGTAATCCTCGCCCATGGGATAGTGCCGCGACAGGCCCACTTCCGGCGTGACGCCGGGCAAGGCGGGCGCATTAACGGCGACGCGGCTGATATCCTCCCAACTGACGCGGTCTGCCACTGTCACCGGCGTGTCACCGCGCAGCTTGGCGAGGTCTTCGCGGGCCTTTTTCAGCTCTTCGGGGTTCAGCCGCACGAGCTTGGACAGGCGTGCGATCACGTCCTCGAGGTCACCGGCCTGTTCGCGAATGATGTTGATCCGGTAGGAAGGAATGTTCTCTGCGATCACCCGCCCCTCGCGATCGAAGATGCGGCCGCGGGATGGCGGGATGAGGTGGATATTGATCCGGTTCTCGTCCGCCAGCAGACGGAACTGGTCGGCCTGATCGACCTGAAGGTAGCGCATGCGCAGACCCAGAAGCCCCACGAAGCCCGCCATGCCGCCGCCCAGCACCAAGCCGCGCCGGGTGATGCGGCGCTGGCTTTCGGTATTGTCGCGGGTGGGGCGCTTCATGTCCGGCCTCCGAGTGCGTCGATGTCACCGGGGGCCAGTTTACGCACCCCGAAGACAGATTGCGAGACCAGCACGACCAGCGGATAACAAATCATTGTCATCAGGAGCTGGATAAAGCTGAGGCCCAGCGGCGCTTGGTCGACCAGCAACACGGCGAGGATTGTGCGGTAGGCCAGGGTCATGACGACCAGTGTCGTGGCAACCGAGACCCATTCCACGGCAAAGGTCAGGTCCCGAAGGCCGATATGGCGCGCGCGCAGGGTTTCCGCCGCGATCAGCACCAGCGCGGCCCAAAGGCCGGGCGGGCGATGGAACATAAGGTCTCCCAACAACATCACGCCCGCCACCAGAAGGGGCGGCACATATTCTGGGCGGCGCAGGATCCAGGCAAAGGTCAGCGCGACGATCAGGTCCGGCCCGGCCCAGCCACGTGGCAGGGTTTGCAGCGGCAGCAGGCTGAAGAACATCACGAACAGCGCGAGCCCGAGATAGAGCGCGCGCATCGTCCACATCTGCAAGGCAGCATTGTCACCCATCGGTGGCCTCGCTGGTTTGCGCCTCGGCGGGTAGTTGCGGTTCCGGATCGGGGTCGGCACCCTGCACGACCGGGACGGACGGCTGAATTAGACTGCCGGGATCAAGCACGCGCTCATGCCCGTAATTCCGCAGAACGCGCAGGAATTCCAAGCGCTCGTAATCGGCGGCCAGCCGGACACGCATACGCCCGCCCGGGTCCTCGGCCAACTGCCCGACCAAGAGGCCGGCCGGAAAGACTTCGCCATCGCCCGAGGTCAGCACACGATCGCCAGGGCGCACCTTGTCCGGCGCCTCGATGAAGTCGATGGGCGGCGAGGCGGTGTTGTCGCCGATCAGCAGTGCCTGCTGGCCCGACGGCTGGATCGTGACCGGGATGCGGCTGGACGTATCAGTCAATAGGATCACCCGTGCGGTATTGTCGCCCACGCCCGAGATGCGGCCCACCAGCCCCAGCCCGTCCATAGCCGCCCAGCCGTCGACGATGCCGTCGCGGGCGCCGACGTTGATCAGAACGGATTGCCGGAAAGGCGAACCGCTGTCGGCCAGAACGACGCCGGTGACGAAGGTCAGTCGCGGGTCAAGCTGGACGTTGTTCAGGTCGAGCAGCCGCGCATTCTCCTGTTCCAGCTGAAGAGCGGCCTCTTTCCAGGCTTTCATCTGCTGCAATTCGCGCCGCAGTTCCTGGTTCTGCTGGTAGATGCGCTGGTAGCTTTGGAAATCGCGCAAGATGTTTACGGCACCGGTGACCGGCGCCATGGCCCAGTCAAAACTGGGCACGACCCGGTCGATCACCTGCGCGCGGAAACGTTCCACGCGGGGACTGTCGATCCGCCACAACACGAAGAGACCGATCAGGCACAATACCAGTAGCCCCAGAAGCAGACGCTTCAGGGGAGCGGTGTAGTCGCTGCTTTGGTTGCGGTCCTTGGCCAAGCGTTACCTTCGATTGCAGATTGGGTTTACTCTAGCACAGAGCATTCGATGTCTTCGATTCCCCTGACGTAATTGATGACCCGCGTTCCGTCTTGTAGCGTTTCATATGAGACGACCGAGCGACGATGTGTTGTTCCTCCATCGAACGTGACCCCGAAAATCGTCATCTCGGACGGACCCGAGATCGGGTCTTCGTAGAAGATGGAAAGTTTGAAATTCTCGTCATGCGGACGCAGACCAACGACCTTGCCCGGAACGGTCTCGCCGTACGTGGTTGTAATCTCGGCAGTCGCCCCGGACCATTTGATCAGGGTTCTCAGGATCACTCCGCTGGCGTCTTCCCTGTGAACACAATCACCGGTCTGGGGCAGGGCGGAGCCCGCATTTGCGGCGGAGGCCAGCAGTGCGAGCAACAGGGAGAGGATCATGAAACGTGGCATCATCCGACCTCTTCCCGTAGGGCTTAACTGTCGTAGTCGATGGCGTGGCGCAACTGCTTCTCGAATTCCAGGGCCTTGCCCGTACCGAGCGCCACGCAGTTCAGGCTGTCATCGGCGATGGACACGGCCAGCCCGGTTTGCTCGCGCAGGGCAAGGTCCAGATCGCCCAGCAGCGCGCCGCCGCCGGTCAGCATCACGCCACGGTCGACGATATCGGCCGCAAGGTCCGGCGGAGTGGCTTCGAGCGCGGTCATCACCGCCTCGCAGATCTGTTGCACGGGTTCGGCCAGCGCCTCGGCCACCTGGGCCTGGCTGATCTCGGTTTCCTTGGGCACACCATTGAGCAGGTCGCGGCCGCGGATCTGCATCGAGCTGCCGCGCCCGTCGTCGGGCATCCGAGCGGTGCCGATGGAGGTCTTGATGCGCTCGGCGGTGGATTCCCCAACCAGCAGGTTCTGCTGGCGGCGCAGGTAGTTGATGATCGCCTCGTCCATGCGGTCACCGCCGACGCGGATCGAGCGGGCATAGACGATGTCGCCCAAGCTCAGAACCGCGACCTCGGTGGTACCGCCGCCGATATCCACGACCATGTTGCCGGTGGGGTCGGTGATGGGCATGCCGGCACCAATGGCCGCCGCGATGGGTTCGGCAACGAGGCCGGCGCGCCGCGCGCCGGCGCTGAGCACGGACTGACGGATGGCACGTTTTTCAACGGGCGTCGCACCGTGGGGGACACAAACGATGATCTTGGGCTTGGAGAAGGTCGAACGCTTGTGCACCTTGCGGATGAAATGCTTGATCATCGCCTCGGCGGTGTCGAAATCGGCAATCACGCCTTCTCGCATCGGGCGGATCGCCTCGATAGACCCCGGCGTGCGGCCCAGCATAAGCTTGGCATCCTCGCCCACGGCCAGCACCTTCTTGACGCCGTCCTTGACGTGATAGGCGACCACGGAAGGCTCCGACAGAATGACGCCTCGCCCCTTGACGTAGACCAGCGTGTTGGCCGTGCCGAGGTCGATCGCCATGTCAGCGGTGAAGAGCCCGGGGATTTTGTCAAAGATGGACATGGGTGCCTGCGTCCTGTGGTTTGAATAGTGATTTGGTCCCCGACTCGACCACCGGAAACCGTTCGCTCTTATAGAGTGGGCGATTGTCGGGTGAAAGGGTGGTTTCAGGCCTGCTAAGCGTCAAATTGCCGGGCGTGATCGCAATGCGCCAGTCCTGTGCGGTCGCGGATGTGCCAAAACCTGCGATCAATAGAGAAGGTAAGCGCTCGTGGGCGCGCCGTTCAGGTGCTGCACGAATTGGAATGAGGCGATCACCTTTCGGTGATCATGGTGCTGCTGGGGAGGATTGAACTCCCGACCTCACCCTTACCAAGGGTGCGCTCTACCACTGAGCTACAGCAGCGCCGGTTCGTGGCGGGGTGATTAGACCGTTCCGTGCATTCGTGCAAGCGTAATCTAGACGGTTTTTAGCGACTGCTGTAGACAGGCGCCATGAGCACGAACCCCCCGCCCAAATCAGGCGCCAAATCCCAGCAAAGTCGCGAGGACCGGCTGAAGGCTGCGCTGAAAGCGAACCTGGCCCGCCGAAAGGCACAGGCGCGCGGCAAGGCGTCGGGACAGGAGGGGCCGGAGGCAGGCCAGGACAAGAAAAAGGGCGGATAAAACGACATGGATTCGATACTCGTGACGGGCAATGGCCCTCTTCAGGGGCAAATCCCGATTGCCGGGGCAAAGAACGCGTGCCTGACGCTGATGCCGGCAACGCTGCTGAGCGAGGAGCCCCTGACGCTGACCAACGCGCCGCGCCTGTCGGACATCAAGACGATGACCGCGCTCTTGCAATCGCTGGGCGCTGAGGTGACGACGCTTCAAGACGGCCAGGTTCTGGCGATGTCGAGCCATGATCTGGACAGCCACGTGGCCGATTACGACATCGTGCGCAAGATGCGCGCTTCGATCCTCGTGCTGGGGCCGATGCTGGCGCGGGACGGCCACGCGGTGGTGTCGCTGCCGGGCGGATGCGCCATCGGGGCACGGCCTGTGGATTTGCACCTCAAGGCGCTTGAGGCGATGGGCGCGGAGCTTGAGCTGAAAGAAGGATACGTGCATGCGAAGGCGCCCGGTGGCCTTGAAGGCGGTGTCGTGGAATTTCCGCTGGTGTCGGTCGGGGCGACGGAAAACGCGCTGATGGCGGCCACTCTGGCCAAGGGCAGCACGGTATTGAAGAATGCGGCGCGCGAGCCCGAGATCGTCGACCTTGCGCAATGCCTGCGCAAGATGGGCGCGCAGATCGAGGGCGAGGGTACGAGCGAGATCACCATCCAGGGGGTAGACCGCCTCCACGGGGCGACCCATCCGGTGGTGACCGACCGGATCGAGTTGGGCACGTTCATGCTGGCACCTGCGATTTGCGGCGGCGAGGTGGAATGCCTGGGCGGGCGGATCGACCTTGTCGAGGCATTTTGCGAAAGGCTGGACGCCGCCGGTGTCTCCGTTGAAGAGACCGACGTGGGCCTCAAGGTCGCGCGGAAAAATGGCCGGGTGCGCGCCGTCGACGTGGTGACCGAGCCGTTTCCGGGCTTCCCGACCGATCTTCAGGCGCAGATGATGGCGCTGATGTGCACCGCCGAGGGCACCAGCGTTCTGGAAGAAAAGATTTTCGAGAATCGTTTCATGCACGCGCCCGAACTGATGCGGATGGGCGCGAAGATAGACGTTCATGGCGGCACAGCCACAGTGACCGGCGTGGAGCGTCTGAAAGGCGCGCCGGTCATGGCGACTGATCTGCGGGCGAGCGTCTCACTAATCTTGGCGGGACTGGCCGCCGAGGGCGAGACGCTGGTCAACCGGGTCTATCACCTGGACCGCGGCTATGAGCGGGTCGAGGAAAAGCTGGGCAATGTCGGCGCACGGATAGAGCGGGTGCAAGGCGAATGACCGAAGATGCACGTTTCGAAGACGGGCGCGAGGCGCCGCTGAACCTGGGGGCCTTCGATGCCGAAGATCTCGACGTGGTGTCGAGTCTGGTCCAGGATGCGGTCTTTACCCTGCAAGACATGGCGTGGCGTCCCCGCGAGCGCCGGCTGGCGCTGTTGATCAACCGGTTTCGCTGGGAAGACGGCGCGCGGGCGCGACACGGGGCCGAGCGGGTGCGCACGCTTCTGGTAATTGACAATGTCGAAGGCGTCTCCAGCCAAGGGCTGGACCGCGACGACCCTGATGTGATCCTGTCGGTGCTCTCCGTGCGGTTCGAACCCGATAGTGCCGAGGACGTTGCAGGCTACGTGACGCTGACGCTGGCGGGTGACGGAGCCTTGCGGGCACGGATCGAGGCGCTGGAAGTCACGCTGCGGGATGTCACGCGCCCCTATCGTTCACCGTCCGGCAAGGCGCCGGGCCACGACGCCTGACGCGGCATTGCCGCAAACGGGACCGACGGGCATGAATGTTGCGCGTTTCGTCCTTGTCGCCATACCGCTTGGCATCGTTCTCTTTTACTTCGTCATGCAATCGCTGACTGTTGGAAACGCCGAATCTGTGTCTTGTTGTCGCCAATGGCGGATTGAGCAAGCTGAACCGGATCGAACTGAGCCGGATCGAGCCCGACCTGCATGGCCGTTGGCTGACCGCACAGTTCGCGGCCTTGGCGACGGGGCGGGATATGCCGGAGACCTTCGAGAAACCTTCGGAAGAAGACTGGCGTATCTTCCTGAAAGGCTGGCGCGAGGCGGACGGCGGGACGACTCCGGCCATGCAAGCCTATCTGCGGTCGAATGAAGAGGATCCCGGCCTCTACTGCGAAGGGACCATCGGGTTCGTCCGGCGAGTGATTGCGGACACCACACCTTCGGGCTTGCGTATCTTGGCCGATTACACGGCCAGCCTTGCGCTATAGGGGCGCCGTTTTGAGAAGCGAAGGCACTTGAGGCGCGGCAGGCGTCGGTCTAAGTCTGCGCGGCAATAGGAGAATGCCCATGCCGGTGCGACTGACCACCAAGGATGACGATTTCGAGCCACGGTTCGCTGCGCTGTTGAGCGCCAAACGCGAAGACAGCCCTGACGTGGACGAGACCGTTTCCAGCATCATCGCCGATGTCCGGGCGCGTGGCGATGCGGCCCTGCTCGAACTGACGGCGAAGTTCGACAGGCTGGAATTGACGTCGGAGAGGTTGCGGTTCACGGCAGAAGAGGTCGCCGCACTGGTGGCAGATGTGCCGCCGGACGAGATGGCGGCGCTGGAACTGGCCGCTGCGCGCATCCGGTCCTATCACGAACGTCAGTTGCCCGAGGATGCATCGTGGCAGGATGAATGCGGCGCGACGCTGGGCTGGCGCTGGTCGGCGGTCAGCGCGGCGGGGCTTTACGTGCCGGGCGGGCTGGCGTCCTACCCGTCTTCGGTTCTGATGAACGCGATCCCTGCCAAGGTGGCGGGGGTGGAGCGGCTTGCCATTGTGGTGCCGACGCCGGACGGTGTGGCCAATCCCGCCGTCCTGGCTGCCGCACAGATCGCCGGTGTCGACGAGATCTACCGAGTGGGCGGTGCGCAGGCGATTGCGGCGTTGGCCTATGGCACCGAAACCATCGCACCTGTCGACAAGATTACGGGACCGGGCAACGCCTATGTCGCTGCGGCCAAGCGGCGGGTTTTCGGCAGGGTTGGCATCGACATGATCGCCGGGCCCTCGGAGATCCTTGTGATCGCGGATCGCGACAACGAGCCGGACTGGATCGCGCTCGACATGCTGAGCCAGGCGGAACACGACGAAAGCGCGCAGGCTTTGCTGATTACCGACAACCCGGCGTTCGCCGACGCGGTGGAAGCGGCCATAGAGACGCGACTGGAAACGCTGGAGCGGCGGGCAATTGCCGGGGCAAGCTGGCGCGATTTCGGCGCGGTGATCGTGGTCGCGGACATGGACGAGGCGGCGCGTCTCGCCGACCGGATCGCGCCTGAACATCTGGAGTTATGCGTGGCCGAGGCGGAACGGCTGGCCGACAAGATCACGCATGCAGGCGCGATGTTCCTGGGCGCGTGGACACCCGAGGCGATTGGCGACTACGTTGGCGGGCCCAATCACGTGCTGCCCACGGCACGCTCGGCACGGTTTTCCAGCGGTCTCAACGTTCTGGATTTCATGAAGAAAACCACGATGGCGCGTATGACACCCGGCGCGCTGAAGGCGATCGGACCGGCGGCGGAGACACTGGCGCAATCCGAAAGCCTGGAGGCACATGGGCTAAGCGTGCGGGCGCGACTGGACAAGCTGAACGAAGGCTAGGTGGCGCACGCTTCGGGCCTTTCGGCCCGCCTCGCGGGTCACATCGTCGCAAAAACGCCACCTCAGGACGTTCGGCTGCATTGCCCGCTAACGATTGCTGGGGTAGGCAGGAACAAGACTGCCGAAGAGAACACCCATGAGCCATATCTGTCATATCGAGTTGGATGATGCCAATCTGCCCCCGCCCACGCCCGAGATCGAGCAGGAGCGGAAAGTGGCCATGTTCGACCTGATTGAGGAGAACTCTTTCAGCCTGCCGATCCGGGATGACCGGGTTGCGCCCGACGGGCCTTATCGCGTCGGGCTGTCGATCCGCGAGAAGCGATTGGTGTTCGACATCCGCACCGAGGATGACGCGCCAGCGGCGGAATTTCACCTTTCATTGTCGCCATTTAGACAAGTGGTCAAGGATTACTGGGCGATCTGTGAAAGCTATTTCGACGCGGTAAAGAACATGCCGCCGAGCCAGATCGAGACCATCGACATGGCTCGCCGGGGCATTCACAACGAAGGTGCCCGGGTGCTGGAAGAGCGGCTGGAAGGCAAGGCGAAGGTCGACAACGATACCGCGCGGCGCCTGTTCACGCTGATCTGCGTGCTGCACTTCGGGAGCTGACCCAGATGGTCGAGGAGCTTCCTCAGTCCGTTCTGTTTTGCTGCGACCATAATTCCGCGCGCTCGCCCATGGCCGAGGGCATCATGAAAAAGCTCTATGGAACCGATACTTATGTCCAGTCCGCCGGGGTCAAGGGTGATATGGACATCGACGGGTTCTCGATCGCGGTCTGCGACGAGATCGGAGTCGAGCTTGCCCGGCACCGGACCCGAAGCTTTGACGAGATGGAACAGTGGGGCGACGACCTGTCCTCGTTCGATCTGGTTGTGGCGTTGAGTCCGGCGAGCCAGCGCAAAGCTCTTGATCTGACACGGGTTTTTCATCTCGACGTGGTCTATTGGCCAATCCTGGACCCGACCGGACTGGGCGAATCGCGAGAGGCGAAATTGAACGCTTACCGCCAGACCCGGGACCAGATAGTGGAACATCTCAAACGACGGTGGGGCGACCCCAAGGATATGAAATGACTGCGAAAAACGTGATCGAGGCTTACTTTCTGGCGTTCAACAACGGTGACGTGGATGGTATGCTGGAATGCCTGAGCGAGGATGTGGCGCACCACGTCAATGAAGGGCAGGTGCGGACAGGCAAGGCGGCCTTTGCCGCGTTCTGTGAGCACATGAACCGGTGCTACCGCGAACACCTTGATAACATGGTGATTTTCGAGGCCGAAGACGGCACGCGGGGCGCGGCGGAATTCGTGGTGAACGGCACCTACCTCGCCACCGACGAAGGGCTGCCGGAGGCGCACGGGCAGACCTACAAGCTGCCGGCGGGGTCGTTTTTCTCCTTGGAAAACAACAAGATCACGCGGGTCGTGACGTATTACAACCTTGCCGACTGGACCAAACAGGTCAGCGCCTGATGCGGGTGGAGCGGCTGACCGGCGAAAACCTGTTGGCTGCGCTGGATGACGTGGCGCAGCTGCGGATTACGGTTTTTCGTGACTTTCCATACCTTTACGATGGCGACGTCGCCTATGAGAGGGCGTACCTTGAGCCTTACCGGCAGAGCGAGGACGCAATCGTGGTGGCGGCGATCGACGGGGAACGTCTTGTCGGGGCCTCGACGGGGACGCCGATGGAGGATCATGCCGAGGATTTCGCAGCAGCTTTTTCGGGGCAAGGCATTGATATGAAAGATATCTTTTATTGTGCCGAGAGTGTTCTGCTGCCCGCGTACCGGGGGCGCGGGCTGGGCCACGCGTTCTTTGACGCGCGGGAGGCCCATGCGCGGGCTCTGGGACACCGCTATGTTGCCTTTTGCGGTGTGGTGCGACCCAAGGATCATCCTTTGCGGCCAGAGACTTATCAGCCATTGGACGGATTCTGGCGCAAGCGGGGATATGCGCCGGTCGAAGGGGCCGTCGCGACCTATCGCTGGAAGGATATCGACCAGCCGGAAGAGACCGACCACCCGTTGCAATTCTGGATGCGGCGACTCGAAGGTTAACGCCAGCCGAATGTTCAAACCCGCGTCGGTATCGCGTCGGTATCCGGGTGGTATGGCGTCGGTGCGATTGTCCGCCGGCACGGGTTAACGCATCGCGCGGTCCGTGTTGCCGCAAAACCCGGCCGGAACACGGCAAACGCGGCAAGGTCCCGGGGCAGGCCCGGGACGAGGCGTCCCATTGTTGCGCGAAGCCCACGGTGCGGAAATTCGGATCTTGCCCGATAGTCCAGTCCGGGGCTTTCGGTGTACCAGTTCAGGGCCGGGGGGCGATGGGAATGGGACGGATAGACATGATGCGCCGCCTTGCAGCGTTTTTGACCGTTTTTGCGGTTCTTTTGACCGGCCATGCCGCAGAGGCAGGCCCGCGCGAGCGTATCGGCTTTGGCTGGCTGACAACCAATGACATCGGCGGTGATTTTCACGACCGCTGGCAGACCGGATCGCTGACGACCAGCCGGGTCTGGGGGCCGGGCTGGAGCGGGCGTTTGCCGCAAGGCTTCGGCGAAGTGCTGGAGCTGCGTCTGGGCGGGCGCATCGTCTCGCCGCAGAACCTCACCAATCCTGCGGCCGGTGACCGGCCCTTTGCCGGGGTTCTTTCGGTCGGGCTGCACACGCATTTCGCACGGGGACCGATGGATTACGCCGTGGGCGTCGACGTGAACGTGACCGGGCCGCAGACCGGGCTGGACGATTTCCAGCGCAACCTGCACGACGTGCTGGGCGGGCGAAATATTTCGGACCGCGTGCGCCGCAACCAGGTCAGCGACGACGTGAACCCGGAACTGGTGATGGAGACCGGCCGTGCCTTTGACATGGGAGGCAATGCCGAAATCCGGCCGTTTGTCGAGGGGCGCTGGGGGTTCGAGACGCTGGCGCGGGTGGGGTTCGACCTGACGATTGGCCAGCGCGGTCGTGACGGATTGCTGGTGCGGGACCCGGTGACGGGGCAGCGCTACGTGGCCGTGCAGGGCGTCGAGGCGCCGGGTGCGAGCTTTGTCTTCGGGGCCGACGTGGCCTACGTGGACAGCAGCGAGCTGTTGAATCGCGACCGGGGCATTCAGCTGACCGATGCGCGGACGCGGGTCCGCGGCGGGGTCAACTGGCAGGGCAAAGGCGGCAGCACGATCTTCTACGGGCTGACTTGGCTGGGCGAGGAATTCGAGGCCCAGAAGGAAAGCCAGCTTGTGGGATCGCTGCGACTGCGCCTGAGATTTTGAACGTAACCCTTTGTTAACACTTTGCAGGCTGATTCGTTTTTGCTAGCGTGCCGCTACAAAAAGACAAAAAAAGACTAAAGAAGGCAGGCATACAGGCAATGGGAACGACCTTTCGGGGCGCGTTCGTCATCTCCTGGTCGCAGACGGAAGTGGACGGTTTGGAAGCCGCTCCTGTCCAGTCTCTTAACGTGGGGGCCGCATGGTCCTGGCGCGGGGATCTGGTGCGGGTGGACGGACCCAATGAAGTACTGCGCCTTGAGCGGACGGAACGGGACGCAATGAGCCGCAAATGCGCGGCAAAGCTGGTGCGGCGGCTGGTGACGGCGGCACGCACGGGAACGACGAAACTGGACGAGGTCGAGGTGCACGAGCCGTTGATGGACTCTGGGTTCGTGGTGACCAACGGGGTCCGAAGTTACACCATCACCTTGATCGATGTGGGGCATGGCGCACCGCCGCTGGTGATGTTCCTGGACGAGATTCCGCCAAGGAATACCGAGATGTGGATCGTGCACCAGTCGCTGGGCGCGCATCGCAGCCAGACGACCGACGTGGAAAGCGGCGGGGTGATCTGTTTCACCCCCGGCACGCGGATCGAGACACCGGACGGGCCGCGGCTGGTCGAGGAACTGCGCGAAGGTGACTACGTGCAGACCAAGGACAACGGCGCGGAGGAGATCCAGTGGATCGGCAGCCGCCGGATGAGCGGCGCGCGCCTGTTCGCGATGCCGCATCTGCGGCCGGTGCGCATTCGCGCCGGGGCGCTGGGCGTGGAGCGGCCGGACGAGGAACTGCTGGTCAGTCCCGAGCATCGGATGCTGGTGCAGGGCGAGATCGCGCAGGCGCTGTACAACACGCCCGAGGTGCTGGTGTCGGCCAAGGACCTCGTGAACGGGCGCAACATCGCCATCGACCTTGCGGTGCGTGAGGTGACCTATGTGCACCTGCTGTTGCCGCGCCATCAGGTGTTGTGGGCCAACGGCGTGGAGACCGAGAGCTTTCATCCCGCGTCCGCGTCGCTTCAGGCACTGGACGGCGAGGACCGCAAGCGGCTGTTGGAGTACAATCCGACGCTGGAGTTCGAGCCGCAGACCTACGGTGGCTTCGCGCGGCGCAACCTGAGCGCGTCTGAGGCGGCGATCCTTCAGCACGAGGCGGCCTGAGCCGCCCGGACAGATTGTCACGGCCTCGCCGCCGCGCGGGCGCCGTGACACATGCACCTGATTTTATGGCGCGATAACGCAGGATTATAACCGACAATTTCGGTCGTTTTTCCTTGCGCTTTCGTCGCTGGGATGCAGTTTAGGGCGGAATTTACGAAACTGTTACGCCAAGGAGTTCGCGTGTCCCTCTTCTTTATCGTAGCACTTCCGTTCTTCGGCGCCCTTCTGCCGGGCTTGATGAATTCGGCGGGCCGGTCGTCCTGTGCGGGCGTCACGTTCACGGTGTCGCTGGCCGCGTTCATCGGGCTTTTGACCAACCTTCCGACGGTTCTGGCCGGCGGGACGGTGATGGCGCAGATCGACTGGATGCCGGCGCTGGGGCTGAACTTTACGCTGATGCTGGACGGGCTGGGCTTTTTCTTCGCCTTCCTGATCCTTGGCATCGGGATGCTGATCATCGCCTATGGCCGGCAATACCTGAGCCGCGAAGACCATATGGGCGAGTTTTTCACCTATCTGCTGCTGTTCCAGGGCGCGATGGTGGGGATCGTGCTGAGCGATAACATCCTGCTTTTGCTGGTTTTCTGGGAGCTGACCTCGCTGTCGTCCTTCCTGCTGATCGGCTATTGGAAGCACCTGCCCGAGGGCCGGCAAGGCGCTCGGATGGCGCTGGCCGTGACCGGCATGGGCGGGCTGGCGATGATCGGTGGGATGCTGATCCTGGGCCAGATCGTGGGCAGTTATGACCTGAGCGTGATTTTGCAAAACCGCGAGATGATCCAGGCCGACCCGATGTATGTGCCGGCGCTGATCCTGATCCTGCTGGGGTGCTTTACCAAGTCGGCGCAGTTCCCGTTCCATTTCTGGCTGCCGCACGCGATGGCCGCGCCGACGCCGGTCAGCGCCTACCTGCACTCGGCCACCATGGTGAAGGCGGGCATCTTCCTGATGGCGCGGATGTGGCCGGTGCTGTCGGGCACGCCCGAGTGGTTCGTGATCGTCACAACGGCAGGGCTGATCACGATGGTGCTGGGCGCGGTCATTGCGCTGTTCAAGCACGACCTGAAGGCGCTGCTGGCGTTCTCGACGGTCAGCCACCTTGGCCTGATCACGATGCTGCTGGGCACGGGCACGGCGTTTGGCGCGATGGCGGCGGTGTTTCACATCCTGAACCACGCGACGTTCAAGGCGGCGCTGTTCATGTCCGCCGGGATCATCGACCACGAGGCGCATACGCGGGATATCCGTCTGCTCGGTGGGTTGCGGAAGCTGATGCCGGTGACGTTCGTCATCGCCACGCTGGCGGCGCTGTCGATGGCGGGGATACCGTTCCTCAATGGCTTCTTGTCGAAGGAGATGATGCTGGAGGAGGCCAACCACACGGTGCTGTTCGACACGTGGTGGTTCGTGCCGGCGCTGGCCGTCATCGGCTCGCTTTTTTCGGCCGCGTATTGCTTCCGCTTCATTTCGCACACGTTCCTGGGCCCGGTGCGCGACGATTACCCGGCCAAGCCGCATGACCCGCCGGCGGGCATGTGGCTGCCGCCCGCGATCCTGGTGGTGCTGGTGGTGGTGATCGGGGCCGCACCCTTCCTGGTGCAGGATTTCGTGTTCCTTGTGGCCAAGGCCGTGATTGGCGGGGTCGAGCCGCTGGAAGTGAAATACATCAAGATCTGGCACGGGCTGGTGCCGGCGCTTTACATGTCGATCGCCGCCGTGGTGGGCGGGTTGATCGTGCTGCTGCTGTTCAAGCCGCTGCTGAAGCTGTGGGACGCGGCGCCACGCCCCGAGGCCAAGGTGATCTTCGAGTGGATCGTCGAGACGGCGGCGGCGGGGGCGCGGGCGCTGATCCATCCGATCCACAACGGATCTTTCACGCGCTATGCCGCCGTGGGGTCGGCGGCAATCATCGTGGCGGGATACTATGCCTGGGCGACGGGCACGGTGGCCGAAGCCACGCGGGCGATGCAGGCGCCGAGTGCCGTGGCAATAGCCGGGTGGCTGATGCTGGTGGCCGCCACGGGCGCGCTGGTGATCTTGCATCGCAATCGCTTCTTCTCGCTTATCCTGATCGGGATCGTGGGGCTGATGGTGTCTGTGGGCTTCATCTTCTTCAGCGCGCCGGACCTTGCGATGACGCAGTTCACCGTCGAGGTGGTGACGATCATCCTGTTGCTTCTGGCGCTGAATTTCCTGCCCAAGACGACGCCCGTGGAAAGCAGCCTGCTACGCCGGGTGCGCGATGCGGGCATGGGGATCGTCGGCGGGTTGGCGACCTTTGCGCTATCCTATCACTATCTTCTGCGCGATGCGGTCAGCAGCCCGATTTCCGAGTATCACCTGGCCAATTCCTATAAAGGGGGCGG
Organism: Roseovarius confluentis; assembly: GCF_002917925.1. Taxonomy (GTDB): domain Bacteria; phylum Pseudomonadota; class Alphaproteobacteria; order Rhodobacterales; family Rhodobacteraceae; genus Roseovarius; species Roseovarius confluentis. The sequence continues at coordinate 285,214 of NZ_PPFE01000004.1, forward strand.
CGGCACCAACGTGGTGAACGTGATCCTTGTCGATTTCCGGGGCTTTGACACCTATGGCGAGATCATCGTGCTGGGGATCGCCGCGCTGCTGATCTATGCGCTGACCGAGACGCTGCTGAACAGCAATGTGCGGGCGCGGCTGCTGAACCGCAAACCGGACCAGCCGCGGGCGGGGGACATGCATCCGATGATGATGGTGGTCCTGACCCGTGTGATCATGCCGGTGGTGTTGATGGTCGGCTTCTACATCTTCCTGCGCGGCCATAACGAGCCGGGCGGCGGGTTCATCGCCGGGCTTGTGGTGTCGATCGCCGTGGTGATGCAGTACATGGCAAGCGGCTTTGCCTGGACCTCGCAGCGGTTGCGATACCCTTATCACGGGGTGATCGGCGCGGGCGTGCTGATCGCCGGGCTGACCGGCATCGGCTCGTGGTTCGTGGGCAAGCCATTCCTGACCTCGGATTTCACCTATGTGCGCATTCCGCCGTTCGAGAAATTCGAGCTGGCGACGGCGGCGCTGTTCGACCTGGGTGTGTTCCTGGCGGTCGTGGGCGCGGTGATGCTGTCGCTGGAGAGCTTCTCGCGGCTGGCGCGGCGGGCGCATACGCCGGATACCGAGCATCCGATGGATATTGACCCGTCGAGGGATGATCCGCCGAAAACGGTGGGCGCGAGCGGGGGGCCTGTCTGATGGAGTTTCTTGTTGCATCTGCCATCGGCGTCATGACCGCGGGCGGGCTTTACCTTGTGCTGCGGCTGCGGACATTCCCGGTGATCCTTGGGATCTCGCTGCTGACCTATGCTGTGAACGTGTTCCTGTTCGCCTCGGGGCGGCTGACCGTCGGGGCGCCGCCGGTGTTGGTGGACGGGGTCCAGACCTATACCGACCCGCTGCCGCAGGCGCTGGTGCTGACGGCCATCGTGATCTCGTTCGGGATGACGGCTGTGGTGGTGATGATCGCGCTGGGGTCGTTCCTTGGTGCGGATGACGACCACGTGGACGACCAGCCGGAAGAAGACGAAAACGACGCGCAGGCGGAGGGCCAGCAATGACCCATTGGATTATCGCGCCCGTCGTGCTGCCGGCGCTGCTGGCGCCGTTCATCGTGCTGGCCGCACGGTTTCATTTTGGCATCCAGCGGGCGTTTTCTGTCGCGGGTGTCGTGGCGCTGATCGCCATTTCGGCGAGTCTCGCGTGGTCGGTGTCGGATGGCGACGTGATTCTGTATCAACTGAGCGACTGGGCCGCGCCGTTCGGGATCGTTTTGGTGGGCGACAGGCTGTCGACGATGATGGTACTGCTGACCTCCGTTCTGGCGCTGTTCGTGCTGCTGTATGCCATCGGGTCGAGATGGGACGAGCGGGGGTGGCATTTCCACGCCCTGTTCCAGTTCCAGCTGATGGGCATCATGGGGGCGTTCCTTACGGACGACCTGTTCAACCTGTTCGTGTTCTTCGAGGTGCTGCTGATCGCCTCCTATGGCCTGATGATCCATGGGGGCGGCAATGAACGGCTGCGGGCGGGGGTGCAGTATGTTCTGTATAACCTGATCGGCTCGACGCTGTTCTTGTTCGCGCTGGGCTCGATCTATGCCGAGACCGGGACACTGAACATGGCGGACCTAGCCGAGCGGGTGACGCAGATCGGCGCGGAGGAGACGGTGGGTATCCGGGTGGCTGCCGTGCTGCTCTTGTTGGTGTTCGCGATCAAGGCGGCGCTGGTGCCGCTGCATTTCTGGCTGCCGTCGAGCTATGCCGAGGCACCGGCCCCCGTGGCGGCGCTGTTTGCGATCATGACCAAGGTGGGGGCCTATGCCATCATCCGGGTCTACACGATGATCTTTCCGCCCGACCTGGAGGCGACGGCGGGGCTGCACGTGGTGTGGCTGATGCCTGCGGCGCTGATCTCGCTGGCGATTGGCATGATCGGCGTGCTGGCCGCCAAGACGCTGGACCGGCTGGTGGCCTTTTCGATCATCGGGTCGATGGGCATGGTGATGGTGGCGATTGCGCTCTTTACCGAGGACGGGATCGCGGCGGCGCTTTACTATATCGTGCATTCGACGCTGGCGGGCGCGATCCTGTTCCTGATCACCGACCTTGCAAGGGCGGGGCGGGACAACCTGACCCTGACGGCGCAGCCGCCGGTGTCGGGCGCGGCGCTGACCGCGGGGATGTTTTTCGTGGGCGCGATTGCCATGGCGGGCCTGCCGCCGCTGTCGGGCTTCCTGGGCAAGCTGTTGGTGCTGGATGCCGCCTATGACAGTGCGCAGATGCCGTGGATCTGGGCGGTGGTGCTGGTGTCCAGCCTGATCAGCGTCGTGGGGTTTGCACGTGCTGGCAGCAATGTGTTCTGGAAGGCGCGCAGCATCGCGCGGCCCGAGGGGGCGCCCGTGGTGGCCGCCCCGTCCGCGCTGAGCTATGTCGCTGTTGGCGGGCTGATCGCGCTGTTGATCGCGCACACGGTCTTTGCCGGTCAGGTGCATGGCTATACCAAGGCGATCTCGGCGCAGCTGTTCGCGCCCGAGCCGCTCAAGTCGACGGTTCTGGAGACGCCGGGCAAGCTGGGCCGGCCCGAGGACAAGGCCAAGGGTGGCTATGGCGATGACGACCATGGCGACGACGGTTATGGCGACGACGCGGCCCATGGCGAGAGCGATGAGGGCCATGGCGCGGACGAACAAGAGAGCGGGGGGCACTGACATGACACGCGCGTTCTACTGGGTGTTCCCGCATCCGTTTCTGACCCTGCTGCTGACGCTGGTCTGGGTCCTTTTGCAGAACGGATTTTCCGCCGGCATGGCGGTGTTCGGGCTGATCCTGGGCATCATCATCCCGTGGATGACGTCGATCTGGTGGCCGGATACGCCCAAGGGTTTCAACCTGTTCCGCATGTTCACCTATGGCCTGATCGTGATCTACGATATCATCATCGCCAACCTGCAGGTGGCGTGGATCGTGCTGACGGTGCCGAATTCCAAGCTGAAACCGGCGTGGATCGTGGTGCCACTGGATCTGGTGAAGCCCGAGGCGATCACCATCCTGGCGGGCACGATCACCCTGACGCCCGGCACGGTGTCGTCGGACCTGTCGGACGAGGGGCACAGCCTGCTGGTGCATGTGCTGCACACCGATGACCCGGACGCGGTGCGCGACGAGATCAAGACCCGCTACGAGGCCCGGCTGGAGGAGATTTTCGCATGAGTTCGCCATCTGACATCATGGATATTGCCATCGTCATCTCTTTCGTGGCGCTGGCGCTGGGGCAGCTTTTGTCGATGGTGCGCCTTGTCATTGGGCCGACACCGGGCGACCGGATCCTTGCGCTGGACACGATGGTGATCAACGCGCTGGGGCTGGTGGTGATGGTGGGCATCTTCCAGGGCGTGCAGGTCTATTTCGAGGTCACGCTGCTGATCGCGATGCTGGGTTTCGTGTCCACGGTTGCGCTGGCGCGGTTCATCCTGAGGGGGGACATCATCGAATGACTGCCATGGATATCGGATATCTTTCTGTCGCGTTCTGCCTGCTGGTGGGATCGGGATTCGTGTTGGTCGGTGTGTTCGGCCTGCTGAAGTTCAACGATCCGATGACTCGCCTGCACGCGCCCACGAAGGTGGGCACGTTGGGGATCGGGATGTTCCTGCTGGCGTCGATGATCCACTCGTTCCTGGTCGGCGACAGGTCTTATCACGAGCCGCTGATCATGGCGTTCCTGTTCGTCACGGCGCCAATTTCGGCGCATTTCATCGCCAAGGTGAACATCCACAAACGGGCCTGCGAGACACCGCCGAGCCCGCCGCGTGACGACACATGGTCGACGCTGACGGATCCGGACGTCGAAAAAGAGGCCGAGGCGGACGCGGCAAAGGCGCGGGAGTAGGGCGCGGCCTGCGAGGTGGGCGGCGCGTGGGTTTTCACCCACCCTACGTGAACTTCCGCTGAAAGTTAGCTTATTGGCTTAGTGTTATTGACGCGGTCTTGGTGATCCGTTTACTTAGGCATATGGCTAAGTTTGATTCGAAGCTGGACCTGTGTTTTTCCGCGCTGGGCGATCCGACGCGGCGGGTTATCCTTGAGCGGCTGGTCCGCGGCCCGGCGAGTGTCAGCGAACTGGCCGCGCCGCATGACATGGCGCTGCCGTCCTTCATGGGCCACCTGAGAAAGCTGGAGGAGGCCGGGCTGGTCACCTCCTACAAGCAGGGCCGGACACGGACGTTTGCCCTTGCCGCGGACGCGTTCGCCCCGGTCGATGACTGGCTGAGCGAGCAGCGGCGGATCTGGGAGGGCCGGCTGGACCGGCTGGACGATTATGTTGCAACCCTGATGAGGGACCGAAAGAAATGAACCTGAATCCCGAGACCGACTTGAGCTTTACCCGCACCCTGAACGCGCCGCGCGCGCTGATCTGGGAGTGCTGGACCACGCCGGAGCATATCAAGCATTTCTTCGTGCCCAAGCCGCACAGCATCGAAAGCTGCGAGATCGACCTGCGCGTGGGCGGGCGGTTCAACACAGTGATGAACGTGGAGGGACACCTGATGGACAACAAGGGGGTGTACCTGGAGGTGGTCGAGATGGAACGGCTGGTCTTTACTGACACTTATACCGAGGGCTGGGCGCCCGTGCCGGACCCGTTCATGACGGCGATCCTGGATCTGGAAGACGACGGGAATGGCGGCACGATCTATACCGCGACGGCGCGGCACCGGTCGCCCGAGGCGAAGAAAACCCACGAGGACATGGGGTTCTTCGATGGCTGGGGCACGGTGGCCACGCAGCTAGAAGAGTATGCGCAGAGCTTGAAGTAGGACGTGAGGGCGCGTGGGTTTTCACCCACCTTACTCCTGCGCTGCGGGAAACTTGCGGGTTGGGCGAAGCGACGTGTTGACTCCACCACGAACCCTTATATAAGCGCGGCTTCATTGGTGTTGGTGGCCCCCGCAAGGGGATGCCTGTCGCCGTGGCAAAATCCACGGAGAGGACAACGCCCTTCGAAACCTTAAACGAAGGAGATCAGTCGATGACAAAGAGAACGGCTGCCAAATACAAGATCGACCGCCGGATGGGCGAAAACATCTGGGGGCGTCCGAAATCCCCGGTCAACCGCCGCGAATACGGCCCCGGCCAGCACGGCCAGCGCCGCAAGGCGAAGATTTCCGACTTCGGCCTGCAGCTGCGCGCCAAGCAGAAGCTGAAGGGTTATTACGGCGACCTGACCGAGAAGCAATTCCGCCGCATCTTCCGCGAGGCCGAGCGTCTGAAAGGCGACACCGGCGAGCTGCTGATCGGCCTGCTGGAGCGCCGGCTGGACGCGGTCGTCTACCGCGCCAAGTTCGTGCCGACCATCTTTGCCGCGCGTCAGTTCGTGAACCACCGTCACGTCCGCGTGAATGGTCAATTGGTGAACATCCCGTCCTACCGTGTTAAGGAAGGCGACGTGATCGAGGTTCGCGACCGTTCCAAGCAGATGGCCGCTATCTTGGAAGCCACGCAGCTGCCCGAGCGCGACGTGCCGGACTATATCGACGTGGACAATTCCAAGCTGACCGCGACTTTCGTGCGGACACCCAGCCTGGGCGACGTGCCGTACCCGGTGATGATGGAACCGAACCTGGTCATCGAATTCTACGCGCAGAACTAAGTTTTTAGGTCTGCAGCGCCTGATCCGGAAGGCCGCGCCGCTGGGCGCGGCCTTTTGCATTTGTAAGTGGAGGAGACGCAGAGCATGGCACAGGACTTTCCAAAGTACGGTCGCATCGACGGGACCATCGTGATGATCGGCTTCGGGTCGATCGCGAAGGGAACGTGGCCGCTGATCGAGCGGCATTTCGACTATGACGCGGACAAGTTCGTGGTAATCGAGCCGAACGCGGCCAATCACGAGGCTTTGCGCGAGCTTGGACTGCGGTTCGTGCCGGAGGCTGTGACTGCGGAGAACTATCGCGAATTGCTGGGCGGGCTGATCGAGCCGGGCAAGGGGTTCGTGGTGAACCTGAGCGTGGATACCTCGTCGCTCGACCTGATGAAGTTCTGCCGCGAGCAGGGCGTGCTGTATATCGACACGGTGGTGGAGCCGTGGGCGGGGTACTATTTCGACACCCAAGACAACGCGGCGCGGACGAACTATGCCCTGCGGCAGGCGGTGCGGGACGAGAAGGCGGCCAATCCGGGCGGGACCACGGCGGTGAGTTGCTGTGGGGCGAACCCGGGCATGGTCAGCTGGTTCGTAAAAGAGGCGTTGCTGACGCTGGCCCGCGACACCGGCAAGGATGCGGAGGCGCCGAAGGATCGGGAAGGCTGGGCCAAGCTGATGAAGGGCCTGGGCGTCAAGGGCGTGCATATCGCCGAGCGCGACACGCAGGCGCGCGCCCTGCCGAGACCCCGGGGGACCTTCGTGAATACGTGGTCCGTCGAAGGGTTCATTGCCGAAGGGTTCCAGCCCGCCGAGCTGGGCTGGGGCACGCATGAGACGTGGTTCCCGGAGAACGGACACAGCCACGACACAGGCTGTCGAGCGGGGATCTGGCTGGAACGGCCGGGGGCGATCACCCGTGTGCATACGTGGTGCCCGACGCCGGGGCCGCAATTCGGGTTCCTGGTGACGCATAACGAGGCGATTTCGATTTCCGATTTCTACACGGTGGGCGCGCCGGAAGCCCCCGAGTTCCGCCCGACGTGCCACTATGCCTATCACCCCTGCGACGACGCGGTGCTGTCGCTGCACGAGATGTTCGGCGCGGGGCGGCAGCAGAGCACGCACGAGATTTTGGACGTGGATGAGATTGTCACCGGCATCGACGAGTTGGGCGTGCTGCTTTACGGGCATGAGAAGAACGCGATGTGGTATGGCTCTCGGCTGTCGAACGAGGAAACCAAGGACCTTGCCCCGTACCAGAATGCCACCGGGTTGCAGGTGACGAGTGCCGTTCTGGCGGGCATGGTCTGGGCGCTGGAGAACCCGGACGCGGGTATCGTGGAGACCGACGAGATGGACCACGCGCGATGCCTCGAGGTGCAGCGGCCTTACCTGGGCCCGGTGGAGGCTCATTATACCGACTGGACACCGTTGCAGGACCGGTGGGAGCATTTCCCCGAGGATATCGACGAGAGCGATCCATGGCTTTTCCGGAACGTGCTTGCGTCGTGAGGGGCGGGCTTTGCCACTGATTCCGCGCCGGGGTGCGGAACGTGGACGTCTACGCTGGTATTTCAATGCACGCGGCGTGGTCTTCGCGCCGCATCTGGTGCGATTTGACTTGGTGGGGCTGGTCAGGGCGCGCGCGTCTCGGTAATGCGGAACATGACCATCCGTTCAGGGCCGCTGCGGCCCCTGGGCGGTGTGCCGCTGCCCCGTGAGGAATGACATCACATGACCAATATCACTCCCCAGCCCGGAATACTGGACATCGCCCCTTACGTGGGCGGGTCGAGCCATGTGGAGGGGGTAAGCAACGTGGTCAAGCTGAGCTCGAACGAGAACCCGTTCGGGCCGAGCGAGGCGGCGAAGGACGCGTTCCGCAAGGCGGCGTATGATCTGCATCGCTATCCGTCGACCGACCATGCCAGCCTGCGGGGCGCGATTGCAGACGTGCACGGGCTGGATGCCGACCGCATCGTCTGTGGCGTGGGCAGTGACGAGATCCTGTCGCTGCTGTGCCAGTGCTATGCCGGGCCGGGCGACGAGGTCATTCATACCGAGCATGGCTTTGCCATCTACAAGATCGCGGCGTTGTCCAATGGCGCGACGCCGGTCGAGGTGCCCGAGCGCGAGCGGGTGACGGATGTGGATGCGATTCTGACCGCGGTGACCGAGCGCACGCGGCTGGTGTTCATCGCCAACCCCAACAATCCGACCGGCACGATGATAGGCGACGGCGAGATCGCCCGGCTGGCCGAGGGGCTGCCGGAGCACGTGCTGCTGGTGCTGGATGGCGCCTATGCGGAGTATGTCGAGGGGTTCGACGGTGGCGCGGGGCTGGTCGATGCGCGCGAAAACGTGGTGATGACGCGGACCTTTTCCAAGATCTACGGGCTGGGCGGGCTGCGCGTGGGGTGGGGGTATGGTCCGGCACATGTGGTGGATGTTCTGAACCGGGTGCGTGGGCCGTTCAACCTGAGCCAGTCGGCGCTGGTCGCCGCCGAGGCCGCGGTGCGCGACCAGGCCTGGGTCGACAAATGCCGCGCGGACAATGCGCGAATGCGGGCGTGGCTGGCAGAGGCGCTGGCCGGGCATGGCGTCCCGTCGGACACGTCCCTGGCGAATTTCGTTCTCGCCCGCTTTGCCGATCAGGAACAGGCCGAGGCCTGTGACGAGTACCTGAAATCCGAGGGTCTGATCGTGCGCCGGGTGGCAGGCTATAACCTGCCGCATTGCCTGCGGATCACCGTTGGTGACGAGGCCAGCTCGCGCCGGGTGGCCCATGCGGTAGGGCAGTTCATGGGAGACGCGGAATGAGCGTGATCTATGACCGGGTTGCGCTGATCGGACTGGGGCTGATTGCCTCTTCGATGTTCTGGGCGATGAAGCGCGCCGGTCTGGCGGGCGAAGTCACGGGATATGCCCGGTCGCAGGAGACCCGCGATGTGGCACGCGAGATCGGGCTGTGCGACCGGGTCTGTGATAGCGCTGCCGAGGCCGTGGAGGGTGCGGACCTGGTGGTGCTGTGCGTGCCGGTGGGCGTGATGGGCGCGGTGGCCGAAGAGATTGCGCCGGCGCTGAAGCCGGGCGCCACGGTCAGCGACGTCGGCTCGGTCAAGAAGGCGGTGATCGAGGCGGTTGGTCCGCATTTGCCGCAAGGCGTGCATTTCGTACCCGCCCATCCGATGGCCGGGACCGAACATTCGGGGCCACGCTCGGGCTTTGCCGAATTGTTCGAGAACAAGTACTGCCTGATTGTGCCGGTGGAGGGCAGCGACCGCGCGGCGGTGGAGCGGCTGGAGGCGTTGTGGCAGGCGATGGGCGCCAGGACCGACGAGATGGATGCCGACCACCACGACCTTGTCTGCGCCGTGACCAGCCATACGCCGCACCTCATTGCCTATACGATGGTCGGCGTGGCCGACGACCTGCGCCGGGTGACCGACAGCGAGGTCATCAAGTATTCCGCCGCGGGGTTCCGCGACTTCACCCGGATTGCCGCCAGCGACCCCACCATGTGGCGCGACGTGTTCCTGACCAACAAGGAGGCGACGCTGGAAGTGCTGGGGCGTTTCACCGAGGAGCTGTTCGCGTTGCAACGGGCGATCCGCACCGGGGACGGTGATCTGCTGCATGATTATTTCACGCGGACGCGCAGCATCCGGCGTGGTATCATCGAGGCCGGGCAAGATACGGATGCGCCGGATTTCGGGCGCGTGAAAAAGGGTTGAGCAGGATGCGCTTGGCGTGGATTTTTCCAGTTTTTCTGGCAAGTTGTTCGTTTGGCGGCGGCAAGGGGGATGACCCCGAACTGGTCACGCGGGGGGCTGTCTGCGGCGACCCGTCGATACAGGGCGTGGTGGTGGGCGATGTGCCCGGAAACGGGGCCTGCGGGATCGCCAATGCGGTCGAGGTGGATGCTGTCGGCGGGGTTCTGCTGAGCCAGCCCGCGACGATGAACTGCAAGACAGCGCGGACGCTGAACGCCTGGGTGAAGAACGACATGAAGCCGATTGTCGGCGATACCGGCGGAGGCGTCAGAAGCCTGAAGGTCGCGGCGCATTACGTGTGCCGGACGCGCAATCACAAGCGCGGCGCGCGGCTGTCGGAACATTCCAAGGGCAACGCGATCGACATCTCGGCCTTCCTGTTGCGTGATGGCACGGATATCTCGGTTCTGAACGACTGGGGCACGGGCAAGCGCGGCAAGATCTTGCGGCAGTTGCATGGCTCGGCCTGCGGGCCGTTCGGCACGGTTCTGGGGCCGGGATCAGACGGGTATCACCGCGATCACTTCCATTTCGACACGGCGGATTACCGGAGCGGGTCCTACTGTCGATAGGGCGTATCAAATCTTTTGCAAAAAGATTTGCCAAAAGATTTCTGAAATCTTTTGGCCTCTAGCGCAGGCGCAGTACTGGCGCGGGGCCGAGGGGCACCGGGCCCAAGAGAACGCGGCCATCGCGCAGACCCAGCGGAATGTCGAGCGTCTTGGGGTTGCCGGCCATTTGCGACACCAGCGCGAGGCCGTCTTCGAGCGTGCCGGCAAAGCCCTGTGGCAGCGCGCCGCTGTCCACGGCGAGGCGCAGGATGTCGCGCCAGTTGCGCGCCTTGACGGTGATTTCGCCCGTGGGAATGCCGGCGGCGTCGACCGTGACCTCGCCCGCGGCCTGCAATTCCAGCCGGCCCCAGCGGGCTTCGGCCAGCTTGAGCTCGATGCGGCGGGGCTGGGGGCGGGCGTCCTCGATCGCCGAGAGGTCCCAGGGCTTGTCGAACGCCACGGTCATGTCTATCGACAGCGCCTCGAGCGAGTCGGGCAGGGTGTCGCCGGGATCGACCTTGACACGCCAGTCGAGCGCAGGGGTAAACCCGTCGGCGTTGAGGCCCAGGCGATAGCTGCTGTCGGCGGCGGTCGAGCGTTCGGCGGCGAGCGTCAGGCTGTCGGCGGTGGTCGGCTGGACGGTGGTGTCAGGCTGAATGGCGAGATTTTCGGCGGTCAGGGTCAGGCGATCCAGCGGCAGGCCCGGCGCGGCGCGGGTAACAAGGCTGGCGCGCATGTCCGTGCTGGTCACGTCGTACTTGGCCCGGGGCGTCGCGACCAGCTGATGATCGGGCCAGACGGCGATGATGTGGTTGGGCTTGTAGCTGAGCGCGAAGAGTTGGAAGAACGGTGCCTCCCACGCAAGGCCGGTGTCGGGGTCGGCGAGGCTGACATCGGTGAAGGTGGTGTCGAAGCGGTTGGGGAAGCCGCGGGTCGTGAGGTCGGAATACTCGGCCACCCAGCCATCGGCGCGACGGCCCTCGAACCACGCCTCGAACGCCTTGGTCGCGCCGGTGGAGCCGACGGCCCAGTAGACGGACCATGCCAGGGCCGCCACCACGATCAGGATCAACATGCCGCGCATCTGCCTATCAGCCTTCTTCCGAGCCCTTGCCGAGTGGTATTTAAAGTGATTAGGGGGCAGGGGAAAGCGCAAGGAGCGGAAAAATGACGATGTGGGTTTTCGGCTATGGGTCGCTGGTGTGGAACCCCGGCTTCACGCCGGTGCAGCGCGTGCTGGCCGCCTTGCCGGGCTATCATCGCAGCTTCTGCATGCGCTCGATCCACCACCGCGGCACCGAGGAGAACCCCGGCCTTGTGCTGGCGCTGGACGAAAGCCCGGATGCGCTGTGCCGGGGTGTGGCGCTGGCGGTGCACGAGGACGAAGAGGACAAGGTGCTGGCCTATCTGCGCGAGCGGGAACTGGTGTCGGCGGCCTATCTTGAGAAAGAGCTGGACATCATGCTGCGCGACGGGCGGCAGGTGCGGGCGCTGACCTATGTCATCGACGCCGATCACGTGCAGTATTGCGGCGGGCTGGACCTGGAGGAACAGGCCCGGATCATCGCGCGCGCGCATGGCGGGCGGGGGCCGAACCACGAGTATCTTTTCCAGACCGTCGCGCATCTGGAGGAGCTGGGCATCGTTGATCCCGAACTGGACTGGCTGGTGCGGCGGGTGAAGGGGATCGGGGTCTGAGCAAACCTGCGGCGAAGGTGCGGCAAACGCTTTAAAACCTTGGCTTCAAAGTGGTTAACGCGTAGGGTGTCGCCAAACAATAACCGCGCCGGGAGCCGTCCAGATGGACCAGCCGGACCGTGAGGTCGAGCCCAACTTTTCACACCCCGTGAGGCAGATCACGCTGATGCTGATCGTGCTGGCCCTGACGGGGCTTGGCGCGTTCTTCGCGCTGCCGCGGGTATTGCCGGTGTTCCAGGCCAACCCGTACCTGAACGGGTTCATCCTGTTCGTCTTTGTGATCGGGGTGGTGGCCTGTTTCTGGCAGATGTACCAGCTGATCGGTTCGGTGCGCTGGATCGAGGGGTTTGTCCAAGAACGGGAAACACCCCAGGATATCAAGGCGCCGCTGCTGCTGGCACCCCTGGCGACCCTGCTGAAGCAGCGCGGCAAGCGGATGAAGATCGCGTCGGGCTCGGCGCGGTCGATCCTCGACTCGGTGGCACAGCGGATCGACGAGGCACGGGAGATCACGCGCTACATCACCAGCATGTTGATTTTCCTCGGCCTTTTGGGGACGTTCTATGGCCTGGCCACGACGGTGCCGGCGGTGGTGGACACGATCCGCAGCTTGGCCCCGCAGGACGGCGAGGAAGGCGTGGACGTGTTCAACCGCCTGATGACCGGGCTGGAATCGCAGTTGGGCGGCATGGGCGTGGCCTTTGCCAGTTCGCTCCTGGGCCTTGCCGGGTCGCTGGTGGTGGGCCTTCTGGAGCTGTTCGCGGGGCACGGGCAGAACCGGTTTTACCGCGAGTTGGAAGAGTGGATGTCGACGATCACGCGGGTCGGTCTTGCGTCGGGTGACGGCGAGGGCGGCAGCGAGGCGGGCGTGATGGCCAGCGTCGTCGACCACATGGGCGAGCAGATGGAGAGCCTGCAGCTGATGCTGACGCAATCCGACGTAAGCCGCGCGATGGTGGACGAAAAGCTGGGGCTTCTGGCGGATTCGATGGAGAAGCTGACCGCGCGTCTGACCGATAGCGCGCCCCTGCATGACGCGTTGTCGCGGGTGGCGGACGGGCAGGAAGAGCTGATCCGGCAGATGGCGAGCCACGAGGGCGAGAGCGGTGGGATCGACGCGGAAAGCCGGATGCGGCTGCGGTCGATCGACGTGCAGATGTTGCGCATCCTGGAGGAAATCAGCGCCGGGCGGCAGGAAAGCATGAGCGAGTTGCGCACCGACCTGAATTCGCTGTCGCGGGCGATCGGGCAGTTGGCGTCGAGCCATGGGCGAAGCGATGCGGCGCCACGGGCACTGCGCCGCACCGAGCGGGAGCAGGGGAGCTAGGCGATGGCCCTGTCACGGCGCACCGGCGCACGATTCCAGGCCTCTATCTGGCCGGGATTCGTGGATGCGATGACGGGCCTTCTGCTGGTGCTGATGTTCGTGCTGACCATCTTCATGGTGGTGCAGTTCGTTTTGCGCGAGACGATCAGCGGACAGGAAAGCCGGCTGGACGAGCTGTCGTCCGAAGTGGCGGCGCTGAGCCGGGCGCTGGGGTTGGAACAGGACCGCAACGCCACGCTGACCGAGCGGGTGGGTGCGCTGACCGCGACGCTGGGCGATGCGCGGGAACGGCAGGAACAGCAGGCGGCGCTGATCGCGGCACAGGAATCGCAGATCGCCGAGGCAGAGGCCCGGATCGCCAGTTTCGAGGAACAGGTGGCGGGGCTGTTGGCGCAGCGCGACGAAAACCTTGGCACGATTGCGGACCTGGAAGGCCAGCGCGAAGAGTTGCTGAGTGAGCAGGAGCAGTTGCAGTTGGCATTGGCGGGTTTGCGCGACGAGATCGATGCGCAGGAAGAAGCCGCGCGGTTGGCGGCGGCACAGGCCGATGCGCTGGAGGCGATGATCGCGGAATTGCGCGGCGAGGCCGAGGCGGATGAGGCGGCGCAGGCGGAGCTGACCGCGCAGGTCGAGGATTTGCAGGCGCAATTATCGGACGAAGAGAAGGCGCGGCTGGCCGAGGCGGCTGCGGCGGAGGCACTGCGTGATCGCTTGGAAAACGCGGATGCGGAGCTGACGGCGATGACGCTGGCGCTGGAGGAACAGCGCAGGAAAGCCGAGGAAACGCTGGCCATGCTGGCCGCGGCCGAGGACGCGCAGGAGGATCTGGACGTGCGGCTGGCGGCGGCGCTGATGGCGCAGCAGGAGGCCGAAGCCGCGTTGACGGAGGCCGAGAGCGGACAGGAGGTGACCCGCTCTCAGTTGAACTCTGTCGAGGCGGAACTGGCGCAGGCGCTGGCGGATATGGAGGCCGAGACGGTGCGGGCCGAGGAGTTGCAGCTTCGGCTGAGCGAGACCGAAGCGGAACTGGCCGCCTTGAGTAAGGAAAGCGGCGAGGTGGCGCAGACCGCGGCAAGTCTGGAAGAGCGGTTGGCCGAGGCATTGGCGGCCAAGACCGCCGCCGAGAACGAGGCGGTGGAGAATGCCGATCTGATCGCGGATTTGAGGCGACAAGTCGAGGCGCTGGAGGCAGATGTGCAGGCGCGCGACAAGCGGATCGCGTCTTTGATGGCGGCGAACGAGGCGGCCACGGCGGAGGCCATGTCGGCGGAAGATGTGCGCGCGCAGCTGGCCGCGGCCCTGGCCGCGAAGCTGGCCGCCGAAGAGGAGGCCGAAGCGCGGCTGACGGAAGCCGAGCAGCGGGCGGCGATGCTGGGGCAGGTGCAGGCGGAGCTGGACCGGCAGCGTTCGTTGGCCGACGAGGCGCAAGAGGAAGAGGCGCTGCTGAACCAGCAGGTGCGCGCATTGCGTGATCAGTTGGGGCAGTTGCAGGCGCTTCTGGACGATGCCAAGGCGCGCGAGGCCGCATCGGAAGTGCAGCTGCAATCGCTGGGCAACGAGTTGAACACCGCGCTGGCGCGGGTGGCGGCCGAGGAACGGCGGCGGCGCGAACTGGAGGAAGCCGAGCGCAAGCGGCTGGAGGCGGAACGTGCGGACCTTGAGAAGTTCCGGTCGGAGTTCTTTGGCCGGTTGCGGCAGTTGCTGGAAGAACAGGAAGGCGTGCGGATCGTGGGCGACCGCTTCGTCTTCTCGTCCGAAGTACTGTTCGCACAGGGTGAAGCGCGCCTGTCGGACGCGGGCGAAGGCGAGCTGGCGAAGGTGGCCGATATCCTGCGCACCGTGGCCGAGAACATTCCCGAGGATATCGACTGGGTGATCCAGGTGGACGGGCATACCGACAACGTGCCGGTGCGCGCGGGCGCGCGGTTCGAGGACAACTGGGAGCTAAGCCAGCAGCGGGCCCTGTCGGTGGTGCGCTACCTTGTGGATTTCCTGGGTCTGCCGCCGGAGCGTTTGTCGGCCAACGGGTTCGGGCAGTACCAGCCGATCAACCCCGCCGACACCCCCGAGGCGCGGGCGCAGAACCGGCGGATCGAGCTGAAGCTGACGGAGAAGTAGGCGCGAGCCTGTCGCGGACACCCCGGTGGCGCTACTCGGCCAGAACGATGATGTCGGCGTGGCGGTTGGCCAGCACCTGGCCGTCCCGTTCCAGCGTCACGTAGCCGCGATAGGCGCCGGGGGGCCAGCCGCCCTCGGGCGCGCGGCGGCCATAGGCGCGGAAAAGCTGAGCCTGCGGGGCCTCGAGCGTTTCGGAATGGGTGAAGATTTCGCCTTCGGGGCCGGAGGCGGTGACGCGCATGGCGTCGCCGGGTTGGGCATAGAAAACGTGACCATAGAGCACTAGCGGC
The DNA here is from genome assembly GCF_002917925.1 of Roseovarius confluentis. Classification (GTDB taxonomy): domain Bacteria; phylum Pseudomonadota; class Alphaproteobacteria; order Rhodobacterales; family Rhodobacteraceae; genus Roseovarius; species Roseovarius confluentis. The sequence goes on from NZ_PPFE01000004.1 coordinate 300,609, forward strand.
GTGTCGGGCGTTGTCTCGGACACGCGGGCGTCGCCGGATTTCACGTCATCGAATTTCGGCACGGCGGTGGAGAAACCGGCGGTGAAAAGCCCGGCGCGGTCATAGGGCAGGGCGCTTTCCCATAGGCCCGGGCCGGTGGCGGTGCCGCAGGTGCCCGGCTCGGCCTTGGGCAGGAACGGGTCGATCACCTCGCCGTCCTTGAGGACCGAAAGGTGGATGTGGGGCGCGTTGGTGAGACCGCTGAGGCCGATTTGACCCAAGGGCGTGCCGCTGTCGACCTCCTGTCCTTCGGTCACGGCGATGGAGCCCTTTTTCATGTGGCAATAGAGTGTCTGCCAGCCGCTGCCGTGGTCGATGCGCACGGCATTGCCGCATTCCCGGCCTGCGATGGCGTCGCGGGTCTCTTCGGTCACGGGGGTGTCTTCCATCCCATCGCGCAGGGCGGCGACGCGGCCCGGGGCGGCGGCGAGGACGTTGACGCCCTGATCCATCGCCTCGAACGAGAGCAGGTGAATGTCGGTGCCGCGGTGGCCGTCGCGGCTTTTGAGGCTGCACATGAAGTCGTGCTGGCCCGGGCCGGGGTCGAGGTCGACGTAATCCTCGATATAGCAGGTCTGGCCCAGGGCGCAGTCGATGGGCAGCGCGAGCGTGGGCGGCTCGGCCAGGGCAGGTGTGGTCAGCAGGGCGATGGCAAGGGCGGCAAGGGAGAGGCGTGTCGGCACGGGGTCATCTCGCAGGCTGGTCGAACGGAAAACGGGCGGCATTGGATGCCGCCCGTCATGTAGTCTATCGCAAAGCCTGCGCCGGTGTCACTCGGCCGTGAGTAACGGCGGCTTCTTGCCCGAAAGGCGCGGATGCTCCGGCCCTTCGATGCGCAGGTCGATCTGGCCGTCCTTGACGCCGACCTTGACCACACCGCCCTTGGCGAGCTTGCCGAACAGCAGTTCTTCTGCCAGCGGCTTCTTGATGTGTTCCTGGATCACGCGGCCAAGCGGACGCGCGCCCATCTTGTCATCGTAGCCCTTGTCGGCCAGCCATTCGGCGGCGGGCTTCGTCAGTTCGATGGTCACGTTGCGATCCATCAGCTGCGCCTCGAGTTGCAGCACGAACTTTTCGACCACTTGCAGGATGACATCCTTGGGCAGCGCGCCGAAGGAGATGACCGCATCCAGCCGGTTGCGGAATTCCGGCGTGAAGGTGCGTTCGATCGCGGCGGTATCTTCGCCCTCGCGGCTGTCGCGGCCAAAGCCGATGGCCGACTTGGCAAGCTCGGTGGCGCCGGCGTTCGAGGTCATGATCAGGACCACGTTGCGGAAGTTCACCGTGCGGCCGTTGTGATCGGTCAGGTTGCCGTGGTCCATCACCTGCAGAAGGATGTTGAACACGTCCGGGTGAGCCTTTTCGATCTCGTCCAGCAGCAGCACGCAATGCGGGTGCTGGTCGACGCCATCGGTCAGAAGGCCGCCCTGGTCGAAGCCGACATAGCCCGGAGGTGCGCCAATGAGGCGCGAGACAGCGTGTTTCTCCATGTATTCGGACATGTCGAAGCGCAGAAGTTCCACGCCCAGCGTATCGGCCAGCTGTTGCGCCACCTCGGTCTTGCCCACGCCGGTGGGGCCGGCGAAGAGGTAGTTGCCGATGGGCTTTTCAGGCTCGCGCAGACCGGCCCGGGACAGCTTGATCGCCGCCGACAGCGCCTCGATCGCAGTGTCCTGACCGAAGACGACGCGTTTGAGCGAGCCTTCAAGATCCTTGAGAACCGCGGCATCGTCCTTGGAGACGTTTTTCGGGGGAATGCGGGCAATCTTGGCCACGACATTCTCGATCTCCTTGGGGCCGATTGACTTGCGTCGCTTGGAGGCCGCCACGAGATGCTGTGCGGCACCGGCTTCGTCGATGACATCGATGGCCTTGTCGGGCAGCTTGCGGTCGTTGATGTAGCGCGCCGAAAGGTCCACCGCGGACTTGATGGCCTCTGCGGTGTACTTCACGCTGTGATGCTCCTCGAAATAGGGCTTGAGGCCCTTGAGGATCTTGATCGCGTCATCGACCGTGGGTTCGACCACGTCGATTTTCTGGAACCGGCGGGAAAGGGCGCGGTCCTTCTCGAAATGCTGGCGGAACTCCTTGAACGTGGTGGAGCCCATGCAACGCAGCTTGCCGCCTTGAAGCGCGGGCTTCAGCAGGTTGGAGGCGTCCATCGCGCCGCCAGAGGTGGCGCCGGCGCCGATGACGGTGTGAATCTCGTCGATGAAGAGCACCGCGTCGGGATGTTCCTCAAGCTCGGTCATGACGGCCTTGAGCCGTTCCTCGAAATCACCGCGGTAGCGCGTGCCCGCAAGGAGCGCGCCCATGTCGAGCGAAAAGATGGTTGTCTTGGACAGGACCTTGGGTGTCTGGCCGCCGACGATCTTGTGCGCCAGGCCCTCGGCGATGGCGGTCTTGCCCACGCCGGGATCGCCCACCAGAAGCGGGTTGTTCTTGCGGCGGCGGCAGAGCACCTGGATGCAGCGCTCGACCTCGCTGTCGCGGCCAATCAGGGGGTCGACATCGCCCTGGCGGGATTTCTCGTTCAGATCGACGCAATATTTGGCCAGCGCGGATTCGCCATTCTCCACCTGCTCGCCCTCCGTGGAGGACTTGGCGGATTCGGATTCTTCCTCGCCCACGCCCTGCACCGGGCGGGATTCGCCGTAGGCGGGGTCCTTGGCGACGCCATGGGCGATGAAGTTGACCGCGTCGTAGCGGGTCATGTCCTGTTCCTGAAGGAAGTAGGCGGCGTTCGACTCGCGCTCGGCGAAGATGGCGACGAGCACGTTGGCGCCCGTGACCTCGGTGCGGCCGGAGGATTGCACATGGATGGCGGCGCGCTGGATAACGCGCTGGAAGGCGGCGGTCGGAACCGCCTCGGAGCCTTCGATGTCGGTAACTAGGTTGGACAGGTCATCGTCGATGAATTCGACCAGCGTGGTGCGCAGGTCCTCGGTATCGACACTGCACGCCTTCATCACGCGGGCCGCATCGGGCTCGTCGATCAGGGCGAGCAGGAGGTGTTCCAGCGTCGCGAATTCATGTTGCCGAGCATTGGCCAGGGCCAATGCGGCGTGGATTGCCTGTTCAAGGGTGTTCGAGAATGACGGCACGGTGTGCTCCCTCTGCTTGGGCTAGGGCCGGTCCCACGACCTTCGCCTTATATGATTAAAGTTTGGTCGATACAGGCCAGCCTTCAAGGACTTTTTTCCCAAACCCGTTCACTTTTCCCTTTCCTATCTTACAAAAGCTGCTTTTACAGGCCATGCCGTGACAATTTGGCCAGCCCGCGTGGGCGCGCCTAGAAATTGTCCTTTCGGGTGCGGATTTCGGCGAACACGTCGGCGGCGTCGGCGCCCGTCATGCCCAGATGCGCCTGCACGGCGGGATCGGTGGCACGCAGGAAGGGGTTGGTGGCCAGTTCTTCGGACAGGGTGGAGGGAACGGTCGGTTTCCCTTGATCGCGGGCGGCTTCGACCGCCTTGACCCTTGATATAAGCGCCGGATTGTCGGGATCAATAGTGACCGCGAAACGCCCGTTGGCGGCGGTGTATTCATGGCCCGAGCAGATGGTCGTGTCGGGCGGCAGGGCGGCCAGCTTCGACAGGCTGTCCCACATTTGCGGCATGGTGCCCTCGAAGACGCGGCCACAGCCCAAGGCCATCAGGCTGTCGGCGGTGAAGGCGACCTTGCTGTCGGGGAAGTGAAAGGCGATGTGGCCGATGGTGTGACCCGAGACATCCATGACGGTGCCGGTGTCGGAGCCGATGGTGACCGTATCGCCGTCATTCAGCGCGATATCGAGTTTTGGCAGGCGGGAGGCGTCGGCGGCGTGGCCGACGACCTTTGCGTCATGTTCGGCCAGTAGCTCGTCCAGGCCCTGCACGTGGTCGGCATGGTGGTGGGTGATCAGCACATGCGTGGCGGACCAGCCCTTGTCGGCCAGCGCCTTGAGGATCGGCGCGGCCTCGGGGACATCGACGACGGCGGTGTCGCCGGTTTCGGGGTCGTGGGCGAGGAAGGCGTAGTTGTCCGAAAGGCACGGGACGGTTTCGATCTGCAATGTCATTGGTCCATCCTTGAATTCGTGGTTATGTTTGTTCCGAGAGTGACGGATCGAGGCGCGGGCTGCAATGCATCTGGATGTGCAGGACCTGAGGAATTTCTATTACCGCAACCAGCTGGGGCGTGCGGTGCAGAAAACCGTGGGCGCTGAGATCAGGGCGCTGTGGCCCGAAGCGAAGGGGCAGACAGTGGCCGGTTACGGCTTTGCCGTGCCGTTCCTGCGGCCCTACCTGAAAGACAGCCGGCGGGTGATCGCGCTGATGCCCGCGCCGCAGGGCGTGATCCACTGGCCCGCCGACAAGCCCAATATCAGCGTTTTGTGCGAGGAAACGCTGTGGCCGCTGGAAACGGGGCGGGTCGACAAGCTGATGCTGGTGCATGGGCTGGAGACCTGTGAGCGGCCAGGTGAACTGTTGGAGGAATGCTGGCGGGTGCTGGGGCCGGGGGGATCGGCGCTCTTCGTGGTGCCGAACCGCGCCGGGCTGTGGTCGCGCAGTGACCGGACGCCGTTCGGGTACGGGCGACCCTATAGCCAGAGCCAGTTGGAGGCACAGCTGAAGACCCGCAATTTCCTGCCCGAGCGGCATGTGACCGCGCTTTACCAGCCGCCGTCGCACCGGAAATTCTGGCGTAAGACCGCGGGCATGTGGGAAAACATGGGCGGCAAGCTGTCGGTGGTGCTGAAAGGCGGGGTGCTGATCGTGCAGGCCACCAAACGGGTGCACGCGCCGACCGATCGCGGCTCGGCCATCCGGGACACGGTGCGCAGTCCGCTGGGGGTGCTGGCGCCGAAGCCGAAACCGGAGGCGAAGCCGGTTTAACGGCGCCGGAAGGCTGCGCGAAACCCCCACCCCAGGGCGAGGCCCAGCCCGACGCCGAGCGCATCGGCCAGCAGGTCCAGCCATTCGGCGCCGCGCCCGAAGGCTGGCTGGATCACCTCGATCGCCGCGCCGAACGCGATGTAGACGGGCGCGAGGCGCAGGGCGCGGCGCGGTTCGGTCACGGCCATGGGCAGGATCAGGGCCGCGAAGGCCAGAAGGTGAAGCACCTTGTCGTGCAATGTGAACGGCGGGGGGTGCCCGTGCGACGGCCAAAGCGTGGTGACAAGGATGCCGAGCGCGAGCGCCAGGGTCAGGACGTGGGCGAGACGTAGACTGAAGGGGGCGGGACGGGTCATCAGGCGTCCTTAGGGAGATGGAGCACGCTGTGCAACGTGGAAGAAAGTGGGCCCACATGCGCGTGCTTGAGAGTGTGGTAGCGTTAACGGCTTTTGATGCGCCAAAACCCTTTGATGCCTGACTTCTGTGCAGGTTGCGCAGGAAGGAATCGCAAAAAAGCGACGAAAAGTTACGATTTTTGTCGCAATAAAATTGCGCATTCGGTCGCAGAGCGCGTAAGTCATTGAAAAGTAAGGGCGACCGCCGGGGTCTTAGTCCGTCCTGCTGGCTTGCGAGGTTCACAACGGTCTGCTAAACCGCCCACGAAAATCGATGTCTCGCGAGTTTCATCGTCTCTAACCACCCTGGTAAAGACGGCCTTTGCGCCGTCTTTTGTCGAGCCGGGGTCAGAACTATCGGAAGGGTGGACGTGTCCGAACCAGCTTCGATCTCCTCCGGCATTGCCGAACGCTATGCCACTGCCATTTTCGAGCTTTCCAAAGATGCCAACTCGCTGGACAAGCTTGAAACGAACCTCGCCGATCTTTCCGCCGCTCTTGATGACAGTGCCGATCTGCGTGACCTGCTCAGCAGCCCGGTTGTCAGCCGGGAAGATCAGGAACGCGCCATCACGGCGGTTGCGGACAAGATGGGGCTCGTGCCCGAACTGAAGAACGGCCTGGCGCTGATGGCGCAGAAACGCCGCCTGTTCGCGGTGCCGCAACTGGTGCGCCAGCTGAACGAGCGTATCGCGGACCACAAGGGCGAAGTGACCGCCGATGTGACCAGCGCCGTCAAGCTGACCGACGCACAGTCGAAGAAGCTGGCCGAGACGCTGAAAAGCACCGTCGGAAAAGACGTGAAGATCAATGCGACCGTCGATGAAAGCCTCATTGGCGGTCTTGTCGTAAAGGTGGGCTCGAAGATGATCGACACGTCGATCCGCTCGCGCCTCAATTCCCTACAGAATGCAATGAAAGAGGTCGGATAAATGGGTATCCAAGCTGCAGAGATTTCTGCGATCCTTAAGGACCAGATCAAGAATTTCGGCCAGGAGGCCGAAGTTGCCGAGGTGGGTCGCGTGCTGTCAGTCGGTGACGGGATTGCCCGTGTGCACGGCCTCGACAATGTGCAGGCCGGTGAGCTGGTGGAATTCCCCGGCAACATCATGGGCATGGCGCTGAACCTGGAAAACGACAACGTCGGTGTCGTGATCTTCGGTTCGGACCGCGACATCAAGGAAGGCGACACCGTCAAGCGCACCAAGTCGATCGTGGACGTTCCGATCGGTGACGAGCTGCTGGGCCGAGTCGTGGACGGCCTTGGCAACCCGCTGGACGGCAAGGGCCCGATCAAGGCCAAGAGCCGCGGCGTTGCCGACGTGAAAGCGCCGGGCATCATCCCGCGTAAATCGGTTCATGAACCGATGGCAACCGGCCTGAAATCGGTCGACGCGATGATCCCCGTTGGCCGTGGCCAGCGCGAGCTGATCATTGGCGACCGCCAGACCGGCAAGACCGCAATCGCGCTCGATACGATGCTGAACCAGAAGTCGTATAACGACGCGGCCGGTGACGACGAGAGCAAGAAACTTTACTGCGTCTACGTCGCCGTCGGCCAGAAGCGGTCGACCGTGGCGCAGCTGGTGAAGAAGCTGGAAGAAGCCGGCGCGATGGAATACTCCATCGTCGTGGCCGCCACCGCATCCGACCCCGCGCCGATGCAGTTCCTGGCGCCCTATTCGGCGACCGCCATGGCGGAGCATTTCCGCGACAACGGCCGCCACGCGCTGATCGTGTACGATGACCTGTCGAAACAGGCCGTGGCCTATCGCCAGATGTCGCTGCTGCTGCGCCGCCCGCCGGGCCGCGAAGCCTATCCGGGTGACGTTTTCTACCTGCACTCCCGTCTGCTGGAGCGTTCGGCGAAGCTGAACGAGGACAACGGCTCGGGCTCGCTGACGGCGCTGCCGATCATCGAGACCCAAGGCGGCGACGTGTCGGCGTTTATTCCGACCAACGTGATCTCGATCACCGACGGTCAGATCTTCCTGGAAACGGAACTGTTCTACCAGGGCATCCGCCCCGCCGTGAACACCGGTCTGTCAGTGTCGCGCGTGGGCTCTTCGGCCCAGACCAACGCGATGAAGTCGGTCGCGGGTCCGGTGAAACTGTCACTGGCCCAGTATCGTGAGATGGCGGCCTTCGCCCAGTTCGGTTCGGACCTCGACGCCTCGACCCAGCAGCTGCTGAACCGGGGCGAGCGTCTGACCGAGCTGATGAAGCAGCCGCAGTATTCGCCGCTGACCAACGCCGAGATCGTCTGCGTCATCTACGCGGGCACCAACGGGTACCTCGACAAGATCAAGGTCGACCAGGTTGGCCGGTTCGAGGATGGTCTGCTGAACCACATGCGCAGCAAGCGTAAGGACGTTCTTGACTGGATCACCAACGAGGATCCCAAGATCAAGGGCGACGCCGAAGACAAGCTCAAGTCGGCCATCGAAGAGTTCGCAGCCGACTTCGGATAAGGGGGTGACGAGGCAATGCCGAGTCTGAAGGACCTAAAAAACAGGATCGAGTCGGTCAAATCGACCCGCAAGATCACCAAGGCCATGCAGATGGTGGCCGCCGCGAAACTGCGGCGGGCCCAGGATGCGGCCGAAATGGCCCGCCCCTATGCCGAGCGGTTCAACGCCGTGATGTCCAAGCTGGCCGCCGCGGCGGGCGACGCCGAGAACGCGCCGCCTTTGCTGCGCGGGACGGGCAAGGACGACGTGCATCTGCTGGTGGTGATGACCGCCGAGCGTGGTCTGTGCGGTGGGTTCAACGCCAACATCGCCAAGCTGGCGCGGGGCGAGATCAACAAGCTGCAGGCGGATGGCAAGACCGTGAAGGTCATCACCGTGGGCAAGAAGGGCCGCGACGCGCTGAAGCGTGACTTTGCGGATCTGTTCATCGACCATGTCGATCTGTCGGACGTCAAGAACGTGGGCTATGCCGACGCGCAGGCGATCGCGCAGAGGGTGCTGGACCTGTTTGACCAAGGCGATTTCGACGTTTGCAAGATCTTCTTCTCGGAGTTCGAGAACGTGGTCAGCCAGAAGCCGACGATAAAGCAGGTGATCCCCTTCGAGGTCGACGAAGCAGCGGCCGAAGAGTCGGACGATGCCGGCACGGTCTACGATTACGAGCCCGACGAGGACGCGATCCTGCGCGACCTGCTGCCCCGTGGCGTGGCGACCGCGATCTTCAGCGGCCTGCTGGAGAACGGTGCCAGCGAACAGGGCGCACGGATGTCGGCCATGGACAACGCGACGCGCAACGCCGGCGAGATGATCGAGGACCTGACCATCGAGTACAACCGCTCGCGTCAGGCCGTGATCACCAACGAGCTGATTGAAATTATTTCGGGCGCCGAGGCGCTTTAAGAACAACCGGAGAGACGACAATGGCCAAAGCAAAAGGCAAAATCACCCAGGTGATCGGCGCCGTGGTGGACGTGCAGTTCACCGACCACCTGCCCGAGATCCTGAACGCGCTGGAAACCGACAACAACGGCAAGCGGCTGGTCCTCGAAGTGGCGCAGCACCTTGGCGAAAGCACCGTGCGCACGATCGCCATGGACTCCACCGAGGGTCTGGTGCGCGGCCAGGAAGTGACCGACACCGACGGCCCGATCAGCGTGCCGGTGGGCGACGCCACCCTGGGCCGCATCCTGAACGTCATCGGCGAGCCGGTGGACGAGGGCGCGCCGATCAAGGCGAAAGAGACCCGCGCGATCCACCAGCCCGCACCCGAGTTCGAGGAACAGTCGACCGAGTCGGAAATCCTGGTCACCGGCATCAAGGTCGTCGACCTGCTGGCGCCTTACGCCAAGGGCGGCAAGATCGGCCTCTTCGGCGGCGCCGGCGTGGGCAAGACGGTTCTGATCATGGAACTGATCAACAACATCGCCAAGGTGCACTCGGGCTACTCGGTTTTCGCCGGTGTGGGCGAGCGGACCCGCGAGGGTAACGACCTGTACCACGAGATGATCGAGTCGAACGTGATCGACCCCGAGAACCTGGAAAACTCCCAGGTGGCGCTGGTCTACGGCCAGATGAACGAACCGCCGGGTGCCCGTGCCCGTGTCGCCCTGACCGGCCTGACGCTGGCCGAACAGTTCCGCGACGCGTCGGGAACCGACGTTCTGTTCTTCGTGGACAACATCTTCCGCTTCACGCAGGCGGGCTCCGAGGTGTCGGCTCTGCTCGGCCGTATCCCCTCGGCGGTGGGCTACCAGCCGACGCTGGCCACGGACATGGGCGCGATGCAGGAACGCATCACCTCGACGAAGCAGGGATCGATCACCTCGATCCAGGCCGTGTACGTGCCCGCGGACGACCTTACCGACCCGGCACCGGCCACGACCTTTGCCCACCTCGACGCCACGACCGTTCTGAGCCGTGCAATTTCGGAGCTGGGCATCTACCCGGCGGTGGACCCGCTCGACTCCAACTCGCGTCTCATGGACCCGCAGATCGTGGGCGAGGAGCATTACAAGGTGGCGCGTGACGTGCAGGGGATCCTGCAACGCTACAAGTCGCTGCAGGACATCATCGCGATCCTTGGCATGGACGAATTGTCCGAGGAAGATAAGCTGACCGTGGCCCGCGCCCGGAAGATCCAGCGCTTCCTCAGCCAGCCCTTCGACGTGGCCAAGGTGTTCACCGGCTCGGACGGCATCCAGGTGCCGCTGGAAGACACGATCGCGTCCTTCAAGGCCGTGGTTGCCGGCGAATACGACCACCTGCCCGAAGGGGCGTTCTACATGGTCGGCGGCATCGACGACGTGAAGGCCAAGGCCGAGAAGATGGCCGCGGACGCCGCATAAGCGTGGGTTTTCACCCACCCTACGGATAGATCCGCGGGGTGGGAGAAGCCTGGCGCGACAGAAACGGAGGCCAATATGGCTGATACAGTGCAATTCGACCTGGTGAGCCCCGAGCGCCTGCTGGCGTCGATCGAGGTGACGCAGGTGCAGATCCCTGGCAGCGACGGCGACATGACGGCGATGGCCGACCACGCGCCGCTGATCACGACGCTGCGCCCCGGTGTCGTCAGCGTGTCCGGCCCGGAGGGCGACAAGGAGTATGTCGTCACCGGTGGTTTCGCCGAGATCAACGCCGACTCGATCTCGGTCCTGGCCGAACGCGCGCTGCCGCGCGAGGACATGACGCAGGACGAGTTTCAGAAGATGGTCGACGAGGCTACCGACCGCCTGGCCAAAGCGCAGGAAACCTTCGTCAACGAGCCCGGCCCGGTGGACGACGCGGCGAAACTGCTGTCCGACATGGTGGCGATGGGCGACCAGATCGGTCTTTCGACCTCGTCCAAGGCCCCCGCTCCCTGAGCGCGGTCGGGCAAAAGACATGTTTCGGAAAGGGCCCACAAATGTCGGGCCCTTTTCCTTTTTGTTTAGCAATTTCGCCGAAAAGCGATATTAGAACCAATTGTGTGACGGCGCGCGGCGGTAGATGAAGTATCTTGTCAATCAGACCATGGGGATTGAACAGGGCGACGACGTCCTGTTCTCCGACTACGAGGATGGTGGCGAGATGTGGACCGGCACCGGCGCCCGCGAACGCCGCCGCAAGGTGAAATTCGGGACGGCTTTCAAAGAGCCGCCTTCGGTGCATGTCAGCCTGTCGATGTGGGACATGGCAAGCGCGACGAACGCCCGCGCGGACGTTACCGCCGAGAACGTGGCCGCAACAGGGTTCGATGTGGTTTTCCGCACATGGGGTGACACGCGCGTGGCCCGCGCCCGCATCCGGTGGATGGCGATCGGCGCCGTCCCGCACGAGGACGACTGGCAGCTCTACTGAAGAGTTTCGGGCCTCCGGCGGGGATAATTTTCGCCAGAGGAAGACGCGCGGGCATGCCTTTTCCTCTGGCCCCAATCAAACAATAGAGCGTGGCTCAGCCACTCGATCGGATCAGGCTCAGGTGCCGAACTGGCCTTCGTAGATGGGCTCCAGCGTCGGGGTCTCGAAGAGCGACGAGACGGACGTGCCGTTCCAGATGTTCAGGATTGCCTGGGCAAAGACCGGGGCGGTGGGGATGATGCGGATGTTGGGGGTGTTCTTGACCGCCTCGGTGGGCTGGATCGTGTCGGTGATGACCATGGATTTCAGCACCGAGTTGGTGATCCGCTCGACCGCCGGGCCGGACATGACGCCGTGGGTCGTGTACGCGTGAACCTCGCGTGCGCCGTTGTCCATCAGGTGCTGGGCCGCCTTGCACATGGTGCCGGCGGTGTCGCACATGTCGTCGACGATCACGCAGATCTTGTCGGTGACCTCGCCGATCACGGTCATCTCGGCCACTTCGCCGGCCTTTTCGCGCCGTTTGTCCACGATGCTGAGGGGCGCATTGATCCGCTTGGCGAGTTCCCGGGCGCGGGCCACGCCGCCGACATCGGGCGACACGATCATGACGTCGTCGAGGTGGTCGCGGAACTGGGTCATCACGTCGAGCGCGAAGACCGGAGAGGCGTAGAGGTTGTCGACGGGGATGTCGAAGAAGCCCTGGATCTGGGCGGCATGCAGGTCCATCGTCAGGACCCGTTCGATGCCGGCCTCGACGATCATGTTGGCTACCAGCTTGGCCGAAATGGGCGTGCGGGCCTTGGTGCGGCGATCCTGCCGGGCATAGCCGAAATAGGGGATGACGGCGGTGATGCGCTTGGCCGACGAGCGGCGCAGCGCGTCGGACATGATCAGCAGTTCCATCAGGTTGTCGTTGGCCGGATTGGACGTCGGCTGGATGATGAACATGTCCTCGCCGCGGACATTCTCGAATACCTCGACAAAGATCTCGCCGTCGTTGAAGCGTTCGACGCGGGCATCGACGAGCCCGACATTGACGCCGCGATGCATGGACATGCGGCGCGAGACGGCTGTGGCCAACGGCATGTTGGCGTTGCCGGAAATGAGCTTCGGCTCGTGAGTGACTGACATGTGAAAGGGTCCCCAGGTGGTCGATCTTGACAGATTCGTGACGTTGACACCGATTAGCATGGGTGGCACGTCTGGCAAAGACATGCATTGGGCGAGGGTGCCGAATGCCGCGAAAGGCCATGAAAATGAGACGCACCCTGCCGCATTTCCCCGCAGATGCCCCCGTGACGCGCGATGCCTGAGGCGTTGAAAGCCGGGTTTCCGACGTATTGGACGACGTTCGGGCAAGGGCCGCAGCCAGCGTTGGCCATCCATTGTTCGCTGGCGCATTCGGGCACGTGGGGCGCGCTGGCGCGGCACCTGTCGGGGGCGCTGACCCTGACGGCGTTCGACATGCCGGGTCATGGGCGCAGTGGCGACTGGGACGGGCGCGGCGAGATCCAGGAGGTGACGGCGAAGATTGCCGCCGACTTGGCTGATGGTCCGGCGCATGTGATCGGGCATTCCTTTGGTGCGACGGTGGCGTTGCGGCTGGCGGTCATGCGGCCCGAGCTGGTGCGGTCTCTGGTCCTGATCGAGCCGGTGTTCTTTGCCGTGGCGCTGACCGATCACCCGCAGATGCGGGACGGCTTCGCGGCGCAGATGGCCGGGTTCACCGACGGCATGAAAGCTGGTGACGGACATGCGGCGGCGCGGGCGTTCCTGTCGGTCTGGGGGAACGGCACCGAGTGGGAGAGCCTGAGTTCGGCGGAGCGCGACCGGCTGGCGACGCAGATGTCGCTGATCGAGGCGGGGCATGCCGCGCTGTACGATGATGTGGGGAGCCTGTTGGCGCCCGGTGTCCTGCAGGGCGTGACCCAGCCCGTGCTGCTGATCGAAGGCACCGCCTCGCCCGCCATCATCGGTGCGATCAACGAAGGGTTGGCGGCGCGATTGCCAAAGGCCGAGCGCGCGGTCATGGCCGGGGCGGGGCACATGGTGCCGCTGACCCATGCGCGGCAGGTGAGTGCGGAAATCTTGCGATTCCTGCGCAACGTGTGACGCAGAAGCGTTGCCCTGAAGGTTTTCACGCTAGCTCTTGAGGGGCGGCAGGAACCGGCGCGGTTCGGGCCGCGTTCAACCGGTCTGGAGGCCAAGCATGACCATCGCCATTCTTTACGTCGTGACCTTCGCGGTTTTCCTCGGGCTGGATTACCTGGGCCTGAGTTACCTGATCAAGCCGACCTTCGAGAAGGACATCAAGGGCCTGCTGCTGGACAGCCCCCGCATGGGGCCGGCGGTCGTTTTCTACGCCTTCTATATCTTCTGCGTGCTGTGGTTCGTCAGCTGGCCCGCGATCCAGCAGGAGCGGACGCTGCTGTGGGTGTTTGGCACCGCGGCGCTGATCGGGGCGATGGGCTATGGCACCTACGAGTTCACCAACCTTGCGACGCTGAAGGATTGGACGTGGCGGATGGTCGCCACGGACTTTACCTGGGGCACGCTGCTGACGGGCACGTCGGCCACGGTGGGTGTCGCGGTGGCGCGGTGGTGGGCCTGAGGGTCCGCGTCAGCCTTTGACGAGCGCCAGGAAGTCGTCGATCTGCTCGTCTGTGAGGGACCAGTCGCAGACGCAGCGCATCAGGAGTGGTTCGTCCGGGTCGCCACCTTCCAAAGGACCTTCGTAGAGACCGTAGACTGCGCCGCCCGCGTGCAGGCGCTGGTGCGTGGCGCGGGGCAGGCGGGCGAAGATCATGTTGGCCTGCGGTTCGGCGGTAAAGGTGCAGCCGGGCAAGGCGCGCAGGCCCGCGACAAGGCGGGCGGCGTTGGCGTTGGCGCGCTGTGCCGAGGTCAGCCAGACATCGTTTTCGAGATAGCCCAGCATTTGCGCGGCGAGAAAGCGGCCCTTGGACACGAGGTGTCCGCCACGCTTGCGGCGGCGTTCCAGTTCCCATGCCTTGGCCGGGTCGAACATGACCACAGCCTCGACATTCAGGCAGCCGTTCTTGGAGGCGCCGAAGGAGACGGCGTCGATCCCGGCCTCATGGCTCATCTGCGCGGGCGTACAGCCGAGGGCGGCGCAGGCATTGGCAAAGCGCGCGCCGTCGAGATGCACCGAGAGGCCGTGGGCGTGGGCCACGTCGGTGATGCTGCGTAGTTCATCCAGCGTGTAAAGCTGGCCCATTTCGGTGACCTGCGTGAGGGCCACGGTGCCCGGCTCGGACGTGTGGACGTCGCGGCGGGGCAGGGTTGAGATAGCGGCGGCGAGGTCATCGGCCGTCATCTTGTCCTCATGCCCCGTCAGGGTCAGGCGCGCGCCGCCGGTGTAGAACTCGGGCGCGTGACATTCATCGACGAGGATATGTGCGCGGGGCGTGCAGAAGATGGTCTGCCACGGCTGGGTGAGCGTAGCGAGCGCAAGGACGTTGGCCGCCGTGCCGGTGGCGACGAATTCGACCGCGGCGTCGGGGGCGGCGAAGACCTCGCGCACCTTGTCGCGGGCGGCGTCGGTGAGCGCGTCGGCGCCGTAGGGCGTGGCGTGGCCTTCGTTGGCGCGGGCCAGCGCTTCCATCACCTGGGGCAGGGCGGGGCCGGTGTTGTCGGAGCCTAGTCGCATCCCAGGGGTTCCTCTATCAGGTGCTCTTCCCACTCGTCCTCCGAGATCTCGAACTCGGGCAGGGTGGCGTTCTGCACCGAAACCCCGGCGGCGTGCACACTGTCGGGTGTGCCGGAGATGAGCGGGTGCCAGTCGTAAAGCGGCTTGCCGGTCCAGAGGAGCTTGTAGGCGCAGGTTTCCGGCAGCCAGTAGAGGCTGCCTTCGATATTCTTGGGCGAGAGCGAGATGCATTCGGGCACGAACTGGTGCCGGATGTCGTAATTGGCGCAGCGGCAGGTGCTGTCGTCGAACAGGCGGCAGGCGATGCGGGTCAGCGCGACCTCGCCGGTGTCCTCGTCCTCGAGCTTGTTAAGGCAGCATTTGCCGCAGCCATCGCAGAGCGCTTCCCATTCCTTTTGGGTCATGCGGTCCAGCGGCACGGTTTCCCAGTAGCGCGGGCGCAGGCCGGAGCGGTCGATGGGGTCGGAGGTGTCGGTCATATGGCGGCCAGGATCGCGCGGGCGCGGTCGCAGTCGGCGTCCATCTGGGCGATGAAGGCCTCCAGGCTGTCGAAAGTTTCCTCGGGGCGAAGGTATTCGACGAGGGCCACGGACAGGTCGGCGCCGTAGAGGTCGCCGGAGAAATCGAAGAGGAAGGTCTCGATATTGGGGACTTCGCCCTGGAACATCGGGCGCGTGCCGAGGGACGCCGCGCCGTGGTAGTGGCCCCGGTGCGGACCGTCCAGCACGTCGACCAGCACGGCGTAGACGCCGAAACGGGGCGGGTGCAGCCCTTCGATGGACATGTTGGCGGTGGGATAGCCGAGGTCGCGGCCGCGTTGTTCGCCGCCGATGACAGGCCCGTCGATGCGGTGCCAGTGGCCCAGCATGGCGGCCGCGTCGCGCGGGCGACCCTCGCTCAGGGCGTCGCGGATGGCGGTGGAGGAGACCTGGCCGTCGTCGCCTTCGAGAAGCGTGGCGATGGTGACGTCGAAGCCCATTTCCCTCCCGAACCGCTGCAGGTCGGCGGAATTGCCGGCGCGGCCCTTGCCGAAGCAGAAATCGGCGCCGACGACGACATGCGTCAGGCCCAGACCGTCGGCGATGACGTTGCGGGCGAATTCCTCGGGTGTGAGGCTGGCGAGGGCGGCGTTGAAGTTGAGTTCGTAGAGCCGTTCGACACCCAGCTTGGCGAGGCGGTTGGCGCGCGCCTCGTGGCCCATCAGGCGGAAGGGCGGCGCGTCGGGGGCGAAATACTCGCGCGGGTGCGGCTCGAACGTCAGCACACCAAGGGGACCGTCGCCCTTGCGGGCAAGGTCGATCACCGATTGGTGGCCCAGATGCACACCATCGAAATTGCCGATGGCGACGGAGGCGCCCCGGTCTTCGGGATCAATGAAGGTGTAATCGCGGATGATGCGCATGGCGCAGGGGTAGCCGGATGCGGGGGGGTGATCAAGAGGCGGTGCCGCGCATTCAGTTTGAAAGAAACGCAAACCGTTCTGATGCGTTCATGCAGCAGCAACAAGATGATTGGAGAGAATGAATGGCCGACAAACCCGTGCTCTACGGTTTCAACGGATCGACGTATGTGCGGACGGCGCGCATGGTCCTGATGGACAACGAGATTGACTATGATCAGGTGCATGTGAACGTGCTGGAAGGCGAGCCCAAACAGCCCGAGCACTTGAAGCGGCATCCCTTCGGCAAGGTGCCGGTCATGGACATCGACGATATGCGCCTGCGCGAGTGCGACGCGATCTGCCGCTACATCGACGAGACGGGCAAGGGGCCGAGCCTTGTGCCGGACGATCCCAAGGCGCGGGCGAAGATGAACGAGGCGATCAGCGTTTTCACCAGCTATGGGTACGACGCCCTGATGGGGGCGGCAGGCTATCACCTGTTCCCCGAGCTGATCGGCGGAAAGAATGACGATGCCCTGTCGAAGAGCCTTGCGGATTCACAGACGCTGAACGCGCTGCTGATGGATTGGGCCGATCCATTCATCTGCGGCAAGGAACCGACGCTGGCGGACTACATGCTTGCGCCGATGATCTATTACGTGTCGCTGACGCCCGAGGCCGACAACATCATCACCGGCAAGCTGGCGCGGTGGTGGACGCCGATGCAGGAGATCGAAAGCTTCAAGGCGACCGAGCCCGATATGGGCTGATCGCCCGTGGCGCGTGCCTCAGGTCTGACTGGGGCCGCGCCGCTGCATCACGGCCTGGCGGATGGCAGCCCAACTGTCGGCCTCTGACTTGCGTCCGGCGTCCTGCGACTCGCGCATTTTTCGCGCGGCCTCGGCCTCGGCCTTGGGGCCGTGCGCGCTCAGCAGCGCGCGGGCGTATTCGGCTGTCTGGATTGCATCCATCGGTTGGGTCCTCCCTCTGGTTGTCCAATTGTGAAACGCATTATACACGATTCGTGTTCCGGTCGTGTGACGCGCGGCGATCTATCGCCGGGCGGTTGTACGCGGCTCAGTCAAACTTGCCGGTCGGGGCCAGCACGGTCGCCTCGCCCACGAGGACCTTCTTGCCGTCCACGAGGCAGCGGGTTTCCAGCGTCACGCGGCGCTTGGCGTAGTCGATGGCGGTCACCTCGACCTCGGCCTCGACCATGTCGCCGGGGCGCACGGGACCGAGGAATTTCAGGGTCTGGCCCATGTATACGGTGCCGTGCCCCGGAAGCTGTTCTCCGATCACCGCAGATATCAGGCCGGCCGTGAGCATCCCGTGGGCGATGCGCCCCTCGAAGATGGTGTCGCGGGCATAATCGTCGTCCATGTGCACCGGGTTATGGTCGGTCGAGACCTCGGCGAACATGCGAATGTCCTCGTCGGTCACCACTTTGCGCAGCGACCGGGTCATTCCCATTTCGATCTCTTCGATCGTGATCGTTCCGCGCGGCATGTTGTCCAACATCAGACCCTCCATTTCCACCTGCGCCCCTAACGGGTGCGCAATAAATAACACCATACGATAGGTAAGGATGCAACTTTATTACTTTGCAGGCGCAGAAAATCAAGGGTTATTTTGTCAGCGCAGTTTGCCGATGGCGTAGGTCGGAGACGACATTTCCTTTTGCAGGTAAGCGGTTAGCGCCTGCGGGTCGGGCTGGTGCGACGTTTTGGTTTCGTCCGCCGCCAGCCCGCCGGTGATGAAGAGAGAATCGATATCCTCGCCCGTTGCGCCCTGGATGTCGGTGGCGATGCCGTCGCCGATGGCGAGGATGCCGTCGCTGGAGATATCCTTGCCCAAGGCCGAAAGGCGACGGCGGGCGAGGTCGTAGATCGGCGGGTGCGGTTTGCCGAAATAGAGGCTTTCGCCGCCCATTTCGGTGTAAAGCCGGGCGAGCGCCCCCGCGCACCATTCGCGCACGTCGCCACGATCAACGATGATGTCGGGGTTGGCGCAAAGCAGTTTCAGGCCCTTCTGCTTGGCATAGAGAAAATCGGCGCGATTTGTTTCGGGATCGGCCATCGTGTCGTTGGGACCGCAGCAGACGATGCCCTCGGCGTCTTTCAGGTCAACGCGCTCGATCTCGACGGGGTTGTCGATGACTTCCAGCGGTTCGAAAAAGCCCGCATCGCGCGCCCATTCGCCCATGAACCACACCTTGCGGCCGACCATCCCGCGATACATCGCGGCGCGGGCGCTGTCGCCGGACGTGGCAATGGCGTCATAGCAGGACGCGGGCACGCCGAAGCTTTCGAGTTGGGATTCGACGCCGGCGCGGGGCTTGGGGGAGTTGGTGACCAGCACCACCGTGCCGCCATCGGCGCGGTAGGTCATCAGCGCCTCGACCGCGTCCGGGTAGGCGGTGACGCCGTTATGCACACAGCCCCAAAGGTCGACGAAAAGCGCGTCGTAATTGCCGGAGATTTCGGAGAGGGAAGTGATGATCTGGGTCACTGCGATACGGGCCTTTCGCGTCGTTAAGTGTCGAAAACCGTATGCCAGCGAAGGGGCTGTTTGACCAGCCGGGGTTTCGGCCCGGGATGCGGGCCGAAACGGGATTGGGCGTATCAGTGCACGGCGACCGGATCGAGGTCGTTCTGGCGGGCCAGAACGAAGGCCATCTTGCGGTCGGCGACAAGCGCCAGGCGCTCGCCTTCCTCGTTGTGCACGGCGTAGAGCGTTTCCAGCTCGCCCACCTGCTCGCGCATGTCGTCGGGCAGATCCTCGGCGTTGACCTGACGGACATAGACGATGGGACGCTCGGCCTCGTGATCGAATTCGTACTGCGTTTCCATACTATTTACCCCTTGTTTATCTTGATGGTCTGAACCACCGTTTCTGGTGCGGCGCGGGTCAGGTCGACGTGCAACAGCCCGTTTTCCATGATCGCTTCGCCCACTTCGACCCCATCGGCCAGCACGAAGCTGCGCTGGAACTGGCGGGCGGCGATGCCGCGATGCAGATAGACGCGGCCATCCGCATCGTCCCGCTGGCGTCCGCGGATCACCAGTTGGCGGTCTTCCAGCGTGATCGACAGGTCTCCGTCGGCGAATCCGGCCACGGCCAGCGTGATCCGATAGGAATTCTCGGAGGTCTGTTCGATGTTGAAAGGCGGGTAGCCTTCGTTTCCCGACTTGGCGCTGCGTTCCAGCAGGCGCTCAAGCTGCTCGAAGCCGAGCATGTAGGGGTGCGATCCCATCGTGTGCTTTGTCATGGGCGTGTCCTTATGCAGTCAAGCGACAGTCCGTATGTGAAGGCCCCGTTCGCGGCGACCTCTTGCAGTGAATATGGGGGCGCGGGGCGGGGCCTGCAAGGGCTATGCTGCGAGAGGGTTTGTCGCTATTCTGCCCCAACGCGGGGCATTTTTCGGAGAATCGGGGCGAATGAACAAGTTCAACGACCTTTCGATGAAGTCGGACGAAGTGCTGCGGGTGGAGTTGGAGGAGTTCCGGCGCCAGCACCGCGACCTTGACGAGGCGATCCGCGCGCTGGAGGAAAAAGGCACCAGCGATTTTCTGACCGTGAAGCGCTTCAAACAGCAAAAATTGCGGCTGAAGGACCGGATCTCGTGGATCGAGGATCGGCTGCTGCCGGATATCATTGCGTAGGCACCGCTGATCGGTATAGTTCGCGCTCCGCAAAGGGGAGCGAGACATGGGCAATCCGCAGATCGGCATCATCATGGGCAGCCAGTCGGACTGGGCCACCATGAAGGAGGCCGCCTTGATCCTGGACGAGCTGGGCGTGTCGTACGAGACGAAGATCGTCTCGGCGCATCGCACGCCGGACCGGCTGTGGGACTATGGCAAAAGCGCCGTGGACCGCGGCCTGAAGGCGATCATCGCGGGTGCGGGCGGTGCCGCGCATCTGCCGGGCATGATGGCCAGCAAGACGCGCGTGCCCGTGATCGGCGTGCCGGTGCAGACCAAGGCGCTGAGCGGTGTGGACAGCCTTTATTCCATCGTGCAGATGCCAAAGGGGTTTCCCGTGGCGACCATGGCGATCGGATCGGCGGGCGCGGCCAATGCCGGGCTGATGGCGGCGGCGATCCTTGCCAATGGCGATGCGGCGTTGGCGGAGCGGCTGGACAAGTGGCGTGATGCGTTGTCGGCATCGATCGCGGAGGAGCCATCGGATGACTGAACCTTTGCCGCAGGGTGCGGTGATCGGAATCCTGGGTGGCGGGCAACTTGGGCGGATGCTGTCCGTCGCGGCCAGCCGGCTGGGGTTCAAGACCTGCATTTTCGAGCCGGGGGGCGATTGCCCGGCCAGCCATGTTTCGAACTTTCACTTGCAGAAGTCTTACGAAGACGCAGACGCGCTGCGGCAGTTCGCGGATGCCGTGGACGTGGTGACCTACGAGTTCGAGAACATCCCGACCTCGGCGCTGGACGTGCTGGAAGCGGCCCGCCCGATTCGTCCGGGGCGCGAGGCGCTGCGGGTGAGCCAGGACCGGCTGACCGAGAAGGCGTTCCTGACCAGGCTGGGACTGAGCACCGCGCCTTACGCCGACATCACCGATCTTGCGAGCCTTGAGGCCGCGCTGGAGGAGATGGGCACGCCCGCGATCCTGAAAACACGGCGGTTTGGCTATGATGGCAAGGGCCAAGTGCGGATCAACGATGCCGCCGAAGCTGAAGCAGCGCTGGCCGAGATGAACGGCGCACCCGCGATCCTGGAAGGGTTCGTGGCTTTCAGTCACGAGGTATCGGTGATCGGTGCGCGCGGCGTGGACGGGCAGGTGGCTTGTTTCGATCCGGGCGAGAACGTGCACAGCGACGGGATTTTGCACACGACTACGGTTCCGGCGACGCTGAGCACGGCGCAGCGGACGGATGCCGTGCTGCTGGCCGGGCGGATATTGAACGCGCTGGACTATGTCGGCGTGATGGGCGTGGAACTGTTCGTGACGGCGCAGGGCCTGATCGTGAACGAGATTGCGCCAAGGGTGCACAACTCGGGCCACTGGACGCAGCAGGGTTGCACGGTGGACCAGTTCGAGCAGCATATCCGGGCGGTGGCCGGGTGGCCGCTGGGCGACGGGTCGCGCTATGCCGACGTGGTGATGGAAAACCTCATTGGCGATGACATGGACCGCGTGCCGGCGATTGCCGGGGAGGCGGGCGCGAGCCTGCATCTTTACGGCAAGGCCGAGGCCAAGCCGGGGCGCAAGATGGGGCATGTGAACCGGGTCACGCGGTCGGGCTAAGCGATAAAGCGGTGCGCGACGTCGCCTTTCAAGTAGGTGACCTGGCCGCCCGAGATCGTGGCGCAGATATCGCGGGTACTGGCATCGACGATGACGAGGTCCGCGCGTTGTCCGGGGGTAAGCGTGCCGCGGTCGGACAGACCCAGAAGCTGTGCCGGACCCGACGAGATCATCCCCCAGGCGGCAGCGAAGTCCATCAGGCCGCCATCGGCCAGCAGGAACGCGGCGCGGCGCATCGACGGGTAGTGGTAGTCCGAGGCGAGTGAATCGCACAGCCCCATCGCGATCAGGTCGAGCGCGCTGGCATTGCCCTTGTGCGAGCCGCCGCGCACCACGTTCGGGGCACCCAGCACGATCGGTGCGCCGGTGTCGCGCGCGGCTTCCGCCGCCTCGGCGGTTTCGGGAAATTCGGCAATATGCACACCGCGCGCGGTCCATGCAGCGCGTTGTTCGGTGGTGGCGTCGTCGTGGCTGCCAAGGCGCACGGGCAGGTCTGCCAGCCGGGCGCAGAGGGCGTCGAGGGCGGACGGAACGTCGGCCATGCCGTCGTGGAGCGCGTGAATGTCTTCGAGATGCTTGTCGGGGTTCTTGCCGATCCTGAGCGATTTGCCGACGTGGCCCGGGGGTGTCTTGCCCTTGGCCAGCAGGTCATGCGGCAGGTGGTCGTTGAACACCAGATAGGGGATTGCGTAGCGTGTGATCCAATCCTCTATCGTGGCGTAGTCGTCCAGCATCGAGATCTCGAAGCGCAGCTGCACGCGCAGGTCGGTGCCGACGCGGGGGCGTATATCGTCGAGGCTTTCCAGCACGCGCTGGGCGAAGTCCGGCCCGCGCATCCCGCCTTCCCAGCTGTAGAACTGTGCCAGTGTGGCGGTGGTGATGCCGTTCGCGGCCAGCTCGGCCTCGGCCACGATCAGGCCCTGGTCGAGGTCTTTCATGGCCCCGCGCCGCGGGGCGAGATGTTTTTCGAAGGCATCGCCATGGGCATCGACCAGGCCCGGCAGGATGAGATAACCCGAAAGGTCGATCTCGCGCGCTGGCGTCTCATCAGTGATCACACCGTCCGACAGGCAGAGTGGCGTGTCTGCGAGGTCCGAGGGCGTCAGCACCTCGGCCCCGGTCAGGCGCAACGACAGGCTCATTCCGTGAGGCCCATGAACATGTCTGTGATGTTCATGTCGTGGTCGAACTTGCCGGTCCTCAGGAAGGACAGAACCTGCGCGATCACGTAAGGATTGTTCATCATGAAGGTGTGGCTGACGGGCAGTTCGATATGGTCGGCCATGCCGTCGACCTTGGTGGACTCGACAGAGACCTTGCCGTCATCGGCGCCCTCGATCAGCGTGGAATAATAGGGGTTGAGCGAGCGCGTGCCGGCGATGACGCCAAGCTCGAAGTCAATCGGCGGAAGGCTGTTGGCAAATCCGTCCTCGCCGGTGTCGAGCTGCATCCCGGCGGGCCCGTTGATCCACTCGAAAAGCTCCAGCCCGCCCAGTTGGTCCACCAGTTCCGAGCCGTGGTTGGGTGGGCCAAGCATGACGACACGGCCCATGTCGTCGGGGCGGTTGTAGCGCAGCCAATGGCGCAGAAGGATGCCGCCCATCGAATGGGTGACAAAATGGATCTTGTCCTGACCACAGACGCGGGCGGCGTAGGGCAGGGTTTCCTCGGCCAGTTCGGCGATATCGAGTTCGGTCGAGGGATAATCGGTGCGGAAGGTGGTGTAACCTTCGTTTTTCAGCACTTCCTCCATCACGATGAAGGAGGTTTCGGTCCGCGCCAGGCCATGCAGCAGCACCACGCAATCGGCCAAAGCCGGAGCGGGGAGCAGAAGGGCAAGGGCGGTCAGCGCGGATTTCATGGATAGGGAGATAAGCCTTCGGGCCTCGCAGATACAGCCCCCTGCGTCAGGAATTGCGGCGGCGCGGCATGGAAAGCGCAACCCCGCCCAGAACGAGGGCGGAGGAGAGCACGATCTGCACGGTCAGGGACTCGCTCAACAGAAGGATGCCGCCCAGGAGCGCGATGATCGGCACTGTGAGTTGCGCGACGGCGGCCACGGAAGCGGCAAGCGAGGGCAGGACGGTGTACCAGAGCGCATATCCCAGCCCCGAGGTGACTGCGCCGGTGATGATGGCGAGAAAGATGCCGTAGCCGGAGAGTGGCGCTGCGTCGGCAGGGCTGGGCAGGGCGAGCCAGGCCAGCAGGCCGACGGGCGCGGCGAGGGTGAAGTTGGCGGCTGTGGCTTGAAGCGCGTCTTTGGATTTACGGCCGGCCAGAGAATAAATGCCCCAACCGATGCCTGCGAGCGCCATGAGCGCACCATGCCACGGGCTGACGGTCGTGCCGGCCCCGGGCCACATCAGCCATGCGAGGCCGGCGAGCGCCAGACCCGCGCCGATCCAGCGGCGGGCGGGCAGGATCTCGCGTGTGAGTAGGGCAGCGGCGAACATGGTGATCTGCACCATGCCAAAGAGGATGAGCGCGCCAAGCCCCGCGTCGAGCGCGGTGTAGGCCAATGAGAAGCCGTACATGTAGACCAGCAGCGACAGGACGCCAGATACGCGCGCGGGACCGCCAAGGCGGAGCCCGCCGCGCAGGACGATGCAAAGCCCCGCCAGCATCGCTGCGCCCGCGACGAGACGGATCGCCCCGAAGGGAACGGCGTCGATATGCCCGCCCGCCAGGGCGAGCCGGTTGAGGATGGAGTTGGCGGCGAAGGCCACCATCGTCAGGGCGGTGAGCAGGAAGAGACGCATGGGACCATGCGTAGCGCGGGGCTGGGTGGAAGGAAACTCACATTGGCGCGGGGGCGGAATTTTGAAAAAATTCCGGGCAATTTTCTTTGAAAGAAAATTCCCGCGCCCGCGTTAGCCGAGGGTCTCGAAGCCCGGCGTGTTCGCATCCTCGGGGTGATTGGCAAGGTGCTTGCGCTTGATCGTCTCGGAGGTATCGCGGCTGCCGTCGTGGCTCCATCCCGGGGGCTTGATGCAGTAGTTCAGTCGATCGCGCCAGGTGAGTCCGGGCTGGATCACGTCGCGGAAGATACCCACCCACTCGTGGAAGGCCACGCGGATGGGATTGAAGGTGCCCAGGTTGCGGACGAGACCGTAATCGACCTTTTCGCTGTCCTGTTCCGGGACGAAGGTGCCGAACATCTTGTCCCAGATGATGAAGACACCGGCATAGTTGGCATCGAGATAGCGCGCATTGCGGCCGTGGTGGACGCGGTGGTGCGAGGGTGTGTTCATCAACGCCTCGAACCAGCGGGGCAGTCGGGTGATCGCCTCGGTATGGATCCAGAACTGGTAGATCAGGTTCAAACCGCCGCAAAACAGCACCATCGCGGGGTGAAAGCCCAGCAGGATCAGCGGCGCCCGGACCAGCATCATGAAGGTGAAGGTGCCGGTCCATGTTTGGCGCAGGGCGGTGGTGAGGTTGTAGTGCTGCGAGGAGTGATGATTGACGTGGCTGGCCCAGACCCAGCGGATGCGATGCCCGAAACGGTGCACCCAGTAGTAGCGCAGGTCGTCCAGCACGAAGCAGAGGATCACCACCCAGACCGACGTGCCGAGGTCGAGCGGTGTGATGGCCCAGAGCGCCATGAAGAACCCGTATGCGACAAAGCCCAGCAGGATGCCGGAGGCCACGTTGCCGGCGCCCATCACGAGCGATGTCAGCGCGTCGTAGGTCTCGTACCGGCCACCGCGGCGCTTGAGAACGATCCAGGTGAGTTCGATCAGGATGAGCGCGATGAAGACCGGCACGGCGAAGTTCACCACGTCGGGATAGGTCAGTTGATCCGTCATCGGGAGGCCTCCATCAGGCCGGGCCAGAGGCGGGCCTCGTCGGGGTCGAGCTTCAGGGTGATGCGCGGCGCGGTGTAATCGGGCAGGGCGATGCGCAGCCCTGTGTCGGTCTGCGTGATCCGCGCGCCGTCGAGATACCGCGCGGTGGTGTCGGCGCCCATGGGCCAGACCACGCCGGGACCGCGGGACGTTTCCACGAGGGCGGCGTGGCGGTCGTGGCTGAGGATCACGCGCGTGGGCGTATCGTCGGGGAATTCGCGGAGCCAGGCGCGGGTGGCGGCGGACCCGTCATCGAACGTGGCGGGTTTCGAGAGGCCGAGCAGGTGCAGCAGCACCGCAATCCCTGCGATGCCGAGCACGACCATCGGTAGCAAGATGCTGAGCGGCATGTCCTCTTCCCTCGCGCCGCATTTAGCCAAGGAAGGGGGGCGGCGATCAAGGGTGACGTTACGACGCCGCCCCCGCGCGGTCCAGCGCCTGTTCGAGGTCGGCGATGAGATCGTCCGCGTCCTCGATACCGATCGACAGGCGCAGAAGGCGGGGATGGACGGGAAAGCCTTCGCCCGAGACGGTCTTGCGGTGTTCGATCAGGCTTTCGACGCCGCCAAGCGACGTGGCGGGATAGAAGACCTCGCAATAGCGGCTGACGTCGATGGCGGTCTGCTCGGTGCCCTTGACGAGGATCGAGAGCATACCGCCATAGAGGCCGCCGGTCTGGCGTTTGGCGATCTCGTGGTCGGGATGCGAGGGCAGGCCGGGATACATCACGGCGTCGATGCCGGGATGGCCTTCGAAATGTTGCGCCACGGCCAGGGCGTTCTCGGTCGCGCGTTCGTAGCGCAGCATCAACGTGCGCATTCCGCGAATGAGCAGAAAGGCGTCGAAGGAATGCAGGACGGTCCCTTGAATCATGCGGACGTGGAAGATCTCGTCCCAGTAGGTCCCGGTTTCGCGCACAGACAGTACGCCGGCGGTCACGTCGGAATGGCCGTTGAGGTACTTGGTGGCGGAATGAAAGGAGATATCCGCGCCAAGTTCCAGCGCGCGGGTGGCGCAGGGCGGCGTGCCGGTGCAGTCGGTGACCAGTTTCGCCCCGGCGGCATGGGCGATCTCGGCGGCGGCGGCGATGTCGGTCGTGTCCCAGTTGGGATTGTTGGGGGTCTCGACCCAGACCAGCGCGGTCTCGCCTTTGACCGTTGCTGCCTTCATCGCGTCGAGATCGCCGGCGGGATAGTAGCTGACCCGCAGGCGGTTCTTGGCCTCGTAGGTTTTGAACTGGGCGAGGACACCGTGATACATCACCTCGGGCACCACCACGTGCGCGTCCGCGGGCAGGTGTTCGATCACCGCAGTGGCCGCGCCCATGCCCGACGAAAAGAGCAGGCTCTCGGCGGCGCCTTCGAGGTCGGCGATGATCGCCTCGGCCTGTTCGGTCGTCACGTTGCTGTCGCGGCGGTACATGTAGCTTTGGCGCAGTTCGTAGTTGTCATCCCTCGCGTAGGTGGCGGCGGTCTGGATCTGCGGCACGATGGCACCGGTGGCGGGGTCGAGATAGCGCAGGGCCTGCGCGAGCTTGGTGGCGGGCGAAAGCGGGCGGTTGGGGCGATGGGCCATGGGGCAGATTCCTTTCAGCGTCGGGGCGGACGGTACGCATTTGGCCCACGATGGCAAGCCGGGTCAGAGCGGGCGCGCGGGCGGCACGGTGGGAGATTTGAGCCGCGCCTCGCGCCACGCCAGAAGGGCCGCGCCGGAGAGGATGGTCAACGCGCCGAGGACAGATATCGCATCGGGCAGGACAGAGAACACGGCGGCATCGTAGAGCGCGGCGAAGACAAGCGTCGCATAGAAGAAGGGGGCGACGAAGCTGGCATCGGCGCGGGCCAGCGCGTTGACGAAGCAGGTTTGTGCGGTGGCCATCAGCAGGCCGATCCCGGCGAGGGCGGCCCATTGCGCCGGGGTGGGTGCGGCCCAGACGAAGAACGCCGCCGCACTGGCGATGAGACAGCCGAAGCCGTTGTTGATCAGTAGAATCTGAAGCGGGCGTTCGCGGCCAGAGAGAAACTTGATCGCGATAAGTTCGGCCCCGAGGCAGGCAGCGGCGGCGAGGGCAAGTAGCGCGCCGGGCTCGATCGTGCCGCCGCCGGGGCGGGTCAGGATCAGCGCGCCGCAAAGGGCGATGGCGGCGGCGGTCCAGCGGACGGGGCCGACTTTCTCACCAAGGATGGGAATGGCCAGCATCATGCCGAAGACCGGGTTCAGGAAGCTGATCGCGGTGGCGTCGGACAGCGGAATGAAGGCGGCGGCAGCGAACATCAGGGTGACGCCGCCCCAGCCGAGGCCCGAGCGCAGAAGGTGGAGGTGCAGGGCCGGGCGCACGATGGGGAACCGCGTGGCGGCGGCGAAGGTCGAGAAGGCG
Source organism: Roseovarius confluentis (assembly GCF_002917925.1). Lineage (GTDB taxonomy): Bacteria > Pseudomonadota > Alphaproteobacteria > Rhodobacterales > Rhodobacteraceae > Roseovarius > Roseovarius confluentis. Next base: position 328,272 of record NZ_PPFE01000004.1, read on the forward strand.
ATGAGCGCGAAGAGGAACCGGCCCTGGCTGATCTGCAGCGGATGCAGCGCGGGGCCGAGCGCGTCGGTGCCGAGCGCCTTGGCCAGGAGCGTGCATCCCGCGATGAAGGCTGCGGCGGCAAGGGTCAGGAGCGCGGCGGCGCCGGGGTTCTGGACGGGCGGTGTCATCGCCTGTCCAGTGGCAGGCGGGCGGGAGAAACTCAAGCGCCATATCGGAGCGCGCAGAAAACACTTTGCGCGGGGCGCGGAACCGGCTATGTCAGCGCGCATGATCGAACGCCGCACAAATATTCGGAGCCGACGCCGCCGCACCTGCGCCTGACGTCCCGCTCGCCTGTTCGATCCATCCGGTGCCGGAGCGCACCAAACCCTTTCCACCATTGACGAACGCCCTGCCATACGGCACTCAAAGGGCTTCCATACTTGAGGATACCACAGATGATCCCCTCCGTTCTGCCGACGTATAATCGTGCACCGCTCAGCTTTGTCAAAGGCGAGGGCGCCTGGTTGATCGAGGCGGATGGTCGACGTTTTCTGGACCTTGGCGCGGGCATCGCGGTGAACGCGCTGGGCCATGCGCACCCGGCGCTGGTGGCGGCGTTGACCGAGCAGGCGGGGGCGCTGTGGCACACCTCGAACCTCTACCAGATACCCAAGCAGCAGGAGTTGGCCGACAAGTTGGTGGCCGAGACCTTTGCCGACACGGCCTTCTTCTGCAATTCGGGCACCGAGGCCTGCGAACTGGCGGTGAAGATGTGCCGCAAGTATTTCCATGACAAAGGCCAGCCGGAGCGGACCGACATCATTGGCTTCGAGGGCGCGTTCCACGGCCGGTCCAGCGCGGGGATTGCCGCTGCCGGGTCGGAGAAGATGACCAAGGGGTTCGGGCCGCTCTTGCCGGGATTCAAGCATGTGCCGTTCGGCGATCACGACGCGTTGCACGCCGCCATCGACGACAACACGGCTGCGATCCTGCTGGAGCCCGTGCTGGGCGAGGGCGGGATCAAGCCGGTGCCCGATCAGTGCCTGAAAGGGCTGCGCGATCTGTGCGACGAGACGGGCATCCTGCTGATATTCGACGAGGTACAGTGCGGGATGGGCCGGACCGGCAAGCTGTTCGCGCATGAATGGTCCGGGGCCACCCCGGATATCATGATGGTTGCCAAGGGCATCGGCGGGGGCTTTCCGTTGGGCGCGGTGCTGGCCACCGAGGATGCGGCCAGCGGGATGACGGCGGGCACGCATGGCTCGACCTATGGCGGCAACCCGTTGGGCTGTGCCGTTGGCTGCGCGGTCATGGACATCATCGCCGATCCCGAATTCCTGGCCGAGGTGAACCGCAAGTCGGGCCTGTTCCGGCAGAAGCTGGAAGGCTTGGTCGCGGCGCATCCGGAGGTGTTCAAGGGCGTGCGCGGATCGGGCCTGATGCTGGGGCTGGAATGTGTGGTGACCAATACCGACGTGGTGGCCGCGGGCTATGATGCCGAGGTCGCGGTGGTGCCGGCGGCGGAGAACGTGGTGCGCCTGTTGCCGCCGCTGATCATCTCGGACGACGAGATCGGCGAGGCGGTGGCGCGGCTGGACAAGGCCGCGACCGCGGTGAAGACGGCCCTGGCCGAGGCATGAGGAGCGGACCGATGCGGCATTTCCTGGATATTCACACCACCGACGCGGGCGAGTTGCGCGGGATCATCGACGGAGCGCGGCACATGAAGACCGCGCGCGAGGGCCGTCCGCGCGGCGCGGCCGATGACGAGCAGCCGCTGGCGGGCCGGATGGTGGCGCTGATCTTCGAGAAGCCGTCGACGCGGACGCGCACCAGTTTCGACGTGGGCGTGCGCCAGATGGGCGGCGAGACGATGGTGCTGTCGGGCGCGGACATGCAGCTGGGCCATGGCGAGACCATCGCCGACACCGCGCGTGTGATGAGCCGTTACGTGGACCTGATCATGATCCGGACCTTCGACGAAAGCGTGCTGCAGGAGATGGCCGAATATGCCGACGTGCCGGTGATCAACGGGCTGACCGACCGCACGCATCCCTGCCAGATCATGGCGGACGTGATGACCTACGAGGAACATCGCGGACCGATCAAGGGTAAGAAGGTGGTCTGGGCCGGAGATGGCAACAACGTGTGTTCATCCTTCCTGCATGCGGCGGGACAGTTCGGGTTCGACATGACATTCACCGGGCCGGCGCAGCTGGACCCGGAGGAGGAATTCGTCGGGCTGGCGCGCAAGGCGGGCAGCACGATCACCATCGAGCGCGACGCGGCCAAGGCCGTGGAGGGCGCGGACCTGGTGGTGACCGATACCTGGGTCAGCATGCACGACAGCCAGTCGAGCAAGGAACGCCGCCACAACATGCTGCGCCCCTACCAGGTGAACGCGGAGTTGATGAAGCACGCCAAGGACGACGCGCTTTTCATGCATTGCCTGCCCGCGCATCGCGAGGAAGAGGTGACGAGCCCGGTGATGGACGGGCCGCATTCGGTCGTGTTCGACGAGGCCGAGAACCGCCTGCACGCGCAGAAAGCGATCATGCGCTGGTGTCTGGGCGTCTGACGCCGGTGCGAAGGAGCGCGTTTCACGCGCGCAGGTTTGTCTCGTCGTTGCCCTTGCGGGCAAAGCCTCGGGGGGCGTCTGGCGGGCGTGACGCGTCAGGGCACGGTCAGGCGGCCTTGCGAAAGGCGGGGCTGCCTTCGGCGAGAGTATTTCTGCCAAGAAAAAGGGCGCGCCGTGGGAACCTCCCCGGACCGCATGGTCGGGTTCCTTGGCATCCGGTGCGGGGCGGTCTACGCTGGCCGTGAAGCATAGGAGCGGACATGGCAGGCGGTTTCGCACAGATCGGCGTTTACGGGCTGGGGACAATGGGCAGCGCCCTGGCGCTGAACATGGCCGAGAAGGGCTTCGAGGTGGCGGTGACCAACCGCGAAGCCGACTGGATCAGCGATTTTGTCGATGAGGCCGGGCCGCTGGCCGCGCGGTTGCATCCGCATGAAAACTTGCGCGATTTCGTGGCCGGGCTGAAGACGCCGCGGGTGATGCTGTTCATGATCCCGTCCGGCAAGCCCATGGATGCGATGATCGAGGAGGTGGCCCCATTGCTGGAGGAGGGCGACACGATCATCGACGGCGGCAATGCCGATTTCCACGACACGCGGCGACGCGCGAAGGCGCTGGCGGAGAAAGGTCTGCATTTCGTCGGCATGGGGGTGTCGGGCGGCGAGCACGGCGCGCGGCACGGGCCGTCGATGATGGTGGGTGGCAGCGACCACAGCTGGGATCAGTTGCGCGACGTGTTGCGGGCAATCGCGGCGCGGTATGAAGATGACCCGTGCGTCGATCACTTTGGCCCGGACGGGGCGGGGCATTTCGTCAAGACCGTGCATAACGGCATCGAATATGCCGACATGCAGGTGATCGCCGAGATCTATGGCCTGTTGCATTACGGCTGTGTCTGGTCGCCGGCGCAGATCGGGGCGCTGTTTTCCAGTTGGAACGACGGCGCGCTGAAATCCTACCTCGTGGAGATCACCGGCGAACTGTTGGCCTATACCGATCCGGCGACGGGGCATCCGGTGGTGGATGTCATCAAGGATGCCGCGGGACAAAAGGGTACGGGGCGCTGGACCGTGGTGGAGGCCGTTCGCATGGGCCAGGCCGCGACCATGATCGAGGCAGCGGTGGGCGCGCGCGCTTGGTCGTCGGAGAAGGACACGCGCATCAAGGCGCAGGAATTGCTGGGCGGCGAGCGCGGTCTGCTGTCCCTCGACGAGGACATCCTGGCAGAGGCGTTCATGGCGGCGCGGGTTCTGTGCTATGCGCAGGGGTTTCGCGTGCTGGAGGCGGCATCGCAGGAGTATGAGTGGGCGCTCGATTGCGCCCGGATCGCCGAGGTCTGGCGGGCGGGCTGCATAATCAGATCTGTTCTGCTGGATGATATCTCGGAGGCGTTTCGCGAGGATCTGCCGCACGGGCAGTTGTTCCTGTCGCCGCGTTTCGCGGAGATCCTGAAACGGACCGTGCCGGCGCTGCGCAAGGTCGTTGCGGAGGCTGTGGCGCATGGCCACGCGATCCCGGCGCTGTCGGCGGCGCTGCAATGGTACGACAGTATGCGTCAGGGCTATGGCACCGCCAACATCATCCAGGCGCAACGGGATTTCTTCGGCTATCACGGCTTCGCGCGGCTGGGACAGGACGGCAAGTTTCACGGGCCGTGGTGGGATTGATCCTTATGCCCGAAGGGCACGCGTCTCGAGCGACGGCACGGTCGAGGCGCCCTGAAAGACCGGCGCGCCTGAGGGTCAGCCTGTCAGGCTGTTGAGCACGAAGAAGATGACCGCGGACATTACTGCGGCGGCGGGGACCGTGATGATCCAGGCGGCGACGATGGTCATGAAATGGCTGCGGCGCACCAGCTTGCGGCGGCGGCGTTCCTCGGGGGCGAGGCGCTTGCCCGTGCCGCCGGTTGTCAGCCCTTTCTGAAGGCGGCGTTCCATGTACCATTCGCGGAAGAAGCCGACGCCGAAGACGCCGCCCACCGCGATATGCGTAGAGCTGACCGGCAGGCCCAGCCAGCTGGCGACGATGACGGTGATGGCCGCCGACAGGGCGACGCAATAGGCGCGCATCGGATCGAGCTTGGTGATCTGGCTGCCGACCATGCGGATGAGCTTGGGGCCAAAGAGGAACAGGCCGAAAGAAATGCCGAAGGCGCCGATGATCATGACCCAGAGCGGGATCGCCACCTCGCCGGCAAAGCCGCCGGCCTCGGAGGCGTAGACGATGGCCGCGAGGGGGCCCACGGCGTTGGCGACGTCATTCGCGCCGTGAGCGAAGGACAGGAGCGCCGCCGAGATGATGAGCGGCAGGCCGAAGAGCGCCTTGAGCGAGCGGCGGCGGTTTTCCATTCCCTCGGACTGGCGCCGGATCAGGGGGATGGTCAGGGCGTAGATCGCTGCCCCGGTCGCCGCGCCGATCAGAAGGGCGGTGCCGATGTCGATCTTGACGATGCGTTTGAGGCCCTTCATGGCAAGGTAGGTGGCGAATGTGCCGGCCATGAGCCCCACAAGGATCGGCACCCAGCGGCGGGCGGCGGCGATCTTGTCTTCGCGATAGACAATCCGGGTCTTGATCAGGGCCAGGAAGCCGGCGGCGATGACCCCGCCCAGCACGGGCGAGATCACCCAGCTGGCGGCGATGGCGCCCATGGTCGGCCAGTTCACCGTGGCAAGGCCCGCGGCGGCGATGCCGGCGCCCATGACCCCGCCCACGACGGAGTGCGTGGTCGACACAGGGGCGCCGACCTTGGTGGCGAGGTTGACCCAGAGCGCGGCAGAGATGAGGGCGGCCATCATTGCCCAGATGAAGGTCTGTGCAGTCTGCATCCCCTCGGGGTCGATGATGCCCTTGGAGATGGTCGAGACCACGTCGCCCCCCGCCAGAAGCGCGCCCGCGCTTTCGCAGATCGCCGCGATGACGATCGCGCCGCCCATGGTGAGGGCGTTGGCCCCCACGGCGGGGCCCATGTTGTTGGCCACGTCGTTGGCGCCGATGTTGAGCGCCATGTAGGCGCCAAATGTCGCCGCGGCGATCACCACCATGTTGTTGGGGAAGGCACCAAAGAAAAGGGCCGCACCGAGACCGGCGATGACCATGAAGGCCAGTGCGATGCCAAGCGAAACCAGCGGCCGCGAGACATAGGCCGTCGCGTATTCGATCTGGGAGATCCGCCCGAGATCCTTGTCGAGCGTCTTCCACTGGTTGTTCTGCGGGTTATCGGCCAACGGTCCCTCCCGGTCCGGTTCGGGGCAGAGCGCTAGCCGTTCTGGCGCGGCGGTTCAATGCCGCGATGTCATAAAACCGTTACATTTCCAGCAGAATGGACTTCAGACCCGGTTCCTGTACCATTTCAGCCGCATCGGCGGGGCTGACCCAGCGACGCTTGCGTTCGTCATGTTCTGGGTAGATATCGGCGAGCTGGTCGACGTGGACCTTGAAAACCTCGACCTCGACCGGGGCTTCATAGCCGCCGTCGAGTTGCTTGTCGTAGCCGAAACTGCCGACATGCCCTTCGATCTTGGCGCCCTTGCTGACACCGGCCTCTTCCCAGGCTTCCTGCAGCGCGGCCTCGGCGGCTTTCTTGCCTTCCATCGGCCAGCCCTTTGGGACAATCCAGCGGCCCGTGCCGCGGCTGGTGATCAAAAGAACCTGCGTGCCGTGCTTTTTACTGTTGCGGTAACATAGAGCGGCCACCTGCAATTCCGGCGGGCGTCGCAGAATGGGTTGGAAAAGTTCCGTCCAGGCTTTTTTCATCGCTGTCGTCATGCCGCTGCTCTCAATATATTTGTTTTCTTTTAAGTATATACGTTTTTTGCCGCAGGAATCAACTTTTGGCTGTTGCAAAAGAAAGAGGCTCAGCCCTGGCGGCGTTTGGCGCGCAGGGTCGGGTCGGCCTCGCGCGGGTTTTCGGGCCAGGGGTGCTTGGGATACTGCCCGCGCATGTCCTTGCGGACGTCCGCATACGAACTGTCCCAGAAGCCGGGAATGTCGAGCGTGGTTTGCACCGGGCGGCCTGCGGGCGACAGAAGGGTGACGCGCAGCGGCGTGCGGCCCACGGTGGGGTGGGTGGTCTGGCCGAACATTTCCTGCAGGCGCAGGGAAATTTCGGGATGGTCGCCGGAATAATCGATGGGGATGCGGCGACCGAGGGGCGTGGTGAAATGCGCCGGGGCGGCGGCGTCAACGCGCTGCATCTGGTCATAGGTCAGCCGCGCGCGCAGGGCGTCCAGCATGTCGAAGCGCTTCCAGTCGGCGGCGGTCTTGAGGCCGGTGATGTAAGGCAGGAGCCAGGTTTCGAGGTCTTCGAGGAGGGCGGCGTCTGACATGTCGGGCAGGTCCTCGCCTGCCTCGCGCAGCAGGGCAACGCGGGCGGCGAAGCGGCGGGCGGGGTCGGACCAGTTCAGGCCGAGGTCGCGGATGCCGTCGAGCATGGCACGGGCGATGGCGTCGTCAGGGGCGTCCTTCCACATGCGGTCGTCCAGAACCAGCGCGCCGAAACGTTCCTGTCTGCGGGTGACGACGCGGCGGTCGCGGCGGTCCCAGTGGCAGACGTCGTGCCAGGCGATCTGATCGGCGAAGAGGGCGCGAAGCTCGGACTCGGAAAGCGCGACGGCCTGCCGGATGCGGGCCTCGCGCGGGTTGCCGTCAAGGTCGGTGGCGACCAGCAGGCGTTGACCGGCGAGGGGGTCTTCGTCGGGCAAAAGCGCGCCCTTGCCGCCCGAAAGGACGAAGCGAGGGGCGTCCCCCTTGCGGCGCAGGCCGATGCGGTCAGGGTAGGCGAGCGCGGCGCATTCCGCGTCGGACATCCCGTTGGCCCGCGTCGATTTTGCCTGTGCCGCCAGGCGCTTGGCTTCGGCACGGATGCGCATCACCGCGCCGTGGTTGGCAGGGTGCGGGTGTCGGCCCTTGGGGTCGCGCAGGGTGGCCATGCGCAGGGTGAGGTCAACCGGGGCGCCGCGTGGCAGCGGGTCGCGGTCGGCCAGCAGGGCGGCGAGCAGGGCCGCGTCGGGCCCGGCCGTGCCCAGCATATGGGCGAGGCGCGGGTGCAGGGGGAGCTTCGCCAAAGCCTTGCCATGCTCGGTGATGCGGGCCTGTGCATCGAGGGCACCCAGCATCTGCAAGAGCGCCTGCGCCTCGGCATAGCTGCCGGGATTGGGCGGGGTCAGGAAGGGCAGGTCTTCGGGCGTGGCGCCCCAGAGCGCCAGTTCGAGGGCGAGGCCCGACAGGTCGGTCGCCTCGATTTCGGCCGGGGGATAGGCGGGCAGGGCGCCTTCCTCTCCCTTGGTCCAGAGGCGGTAACAGGTGCCTTCCGCGACGCGCCCCGCGCGGCCTGCGCGTTGCGTGGCCTCGGCGCGCGTGACGGGCTCGGTCACCAGCCGCGACATGCCGGAGCCGGGGTTGAACCGGGCGCGGCGGGACTTGCCGCCGTCGACCACCACGCGGATATCCTCGATGGTCAGCGAGGTTTCGGCGATGGAGGTCGCAAGGACCACCTTTCGGCCTTCGGACACGGGGGCGATGGCGGCGCGCTGGGCGGCGAAGTCCATCGCGCCGAAGAGCGGGCGGATTTGGCAGTCGGGCGGCAGGCGGTCCTTCAGCAGGGCCTCGGTGCGACGGATCTCGCCTTCGCCGGGGAGGAAGACGAGGACGCCGCCCGTGGTCTCGGACACGGCCTTGGTAACGAGGTCGGAAAGGGCCGCGTCCCACCTTGTTTTCTTAGGTATGGGCGCGTCGATGTGGCGGGTTTCGACCGGGAAGCTGCGGCCTTCGGAGGTGACGATGGGGGCCTGCATCAGCTCGGCCACCGGGGTGGCGTCGAGTGTGGCGGACATGGCCAGGAGCAACAGGTCGTCGCGCAGGGCACCGGCCACTTCGAGGCAGAGAGCAAGCCCGAGATCGGCGTTGAGAGAGCGTTCGTGGAACTCGTCGAAGATCACGGCGCCGATGCCGGTGAGTTCCGGGTCGGACTGGATGCGGCGGGTGAGGATGCCTTCGGTGACGACCTCGATCCGGGTCGCCTCGGAGACTTTGGCATCGCCGCGGACACGGTAGCCCACTGTTTCGCCTGTTTTTTCGCCCAAGGTGGACGCCATGCGCTCGGCGGCGGCCCGGGCGGCGAGGCGGCGAGGCTCCAGCATGACGATGCGGCCTTGGGTGAGGCGGGCGGTCAGCATTTCCAAGGGCACGACGGTGGTCTTGCCCGCCCCGGGGGGCGCTTGCAGCACGGCGCGGCCGGTGTTGCGTAACGCGGTCAGAAGCGCCGGAATGGCGTCGTCGATGGGAAGCCTGTCGCGGGTCATGTCCCGCCTTATCGGCGATGCATCGACACTTTGCCATAGCGGGTGCGCACGACCACGGTGTCGGCGCGCATGGCGTTCCCCTGCGGGACATAGATGATCGACACCGGAGCGGCGCTGTGGCGCAGTTCGCTGGTGGAATAGCCGGCGATGCGGCGGTACTGCCCCGAGCATTGGACGCGTCCGCCATCGAGGGCCTTGCGGCTGGTAAGGCTGAGACGGGCGTGGCGGTGGCCGTCGTAAACGTCCGCGTTCAAGGAACAAAGCTGGTTCGGAGCCTGGTCGCGCAGGGCGGCATAGAGCGCCGTCAACGGGTCGTAGGCGCCGGGCAGGGTGCGTGGATTGACGGCGGGTGCGCTGCTGCCGGTGTCGCCGGTGACTCGCGTGGCGACGCCGCCGGAAAAGGAGATCTTGAGGTTGGTCGAGCGGCGGCCCTCGGAGGTGACCTCGGAATAGCTTCGCGGGACGAAACGATTGCCGGATTTGCCGCCGCTGGCGGACAGATCGAAGCTGGCCTGTTTCAGCGCGGAGAGTGCGCCCGTGGTGGCGAAGCGGGCGCGGGTGCTGTAGGCGCTGGCGGTTTCGTTGCTGGCCATGGCCATTTCGCCGACCTTGGCGCCGATCAGGCGGACGTCGTAGCGGGCCTGGCTGCTGTCCGCGAGCGCGGTGGTCGCGCCGAGCGCGGTAAGAAGCGCCGCGAGGGCGACAAAGGTTAACCGGATCTTGACTGTCACGTGCGGGCCTCTTGCATTGCATCCGTGGAAGGACATGGCGCAAGAACGAAAGTAACACGTTCAGCCCGGATTTCATCCCGGCATATGAAGTGGGTCCGTGCGGGAGTGTGGCGCGCAAGTGGTTACCATCGGGTAAACCGGCCCTGCGGTGCCGGGGGCTGTTGCGGTTGCTGGACATTTCCGGCCCGGCTGGGGCACAAGGCGGAAGGCCCTGACAGGGATCGCAATGCGGCGATCCGGACCGGAGGAGACGACGCGCGATGACCGATACCGAAAAGCTGGCCGAGCAGTTGGTGGCGCAGGAACGCCGGGCGCTGGCGCGGGCGATCACGCTGGTGGAAAGCGGGCGGGCCGATCACCGGGACGCGGCGCAGGCCCTGCTGGACCGGGTGGCGGGGCATGGAAAACAGGCCGTTCGCATCGGGTTGTCGGGCACGCCGGGGGTTGGAAAAAGCACGTTTATCGAGGCGTTTGGCATGATGTTGACCGGCAAGGGCCTGCGTGTGGCGGTGCTGGCGGTGGACCCCAGCTCGGCGCGGTCGGGCGGGTCGATCCTGGGCGACAAGACGCGGATGGAGCGGCTGAGCCGCGAGCCTGGTGCGTTCATTCGCCCCTCGCCCAGCCAGACGCATCTGGGCGGCGTGGCGCGGCGCACGCGCGAGGCGGTGACGCTGTGCGAGGCGGCGGGGTTCGACGTGGTGCTGATCGAGACCGTGGGCGTGGGACAGTCCGAGACGGTGGTGTCGGAGATGTGCGATTTGTTCCTGCTGCTGCTGGCCCCGGCGGGCGGCGACGAGTTGCAGGGGGTGAAGCGCGGGATCATGGAGATTGCTGATCTGATCCTTGTGAACAAGGCGGATGGCGATCTGAAATCGGCGGCGACAAGGACCTGCACCGACTATGCCGGCGCGTTGCGATTGTTGCGCAAACGGCCGCAGGATCCGGAGGGCTTTCCCAAGGCGATGATGGTGTCGGCCTTGCAGGACGAGGGGTTGAACGCGGCCTGGGACGAGATGAATGCGCTGGTCGACTGGCGCCGTGAGAACGGGCATTTCGATGCGCGGCGCGAGGAACAGGCGCGGTACTGGTTCGGCGAGGAAGTGAAGCGGGGCCTGATGGCGCAGCTGGAAACACCGGAGGCGCGGGCGCTTATGGAAGAGGGCGCCGAGGACGTGGCTGCGGGGCGCACGGTGCCCAGCGTGGCGGCGCAGCGGGTGTTGGACCGGCTTAGCGAATCAAAGGGTTAATCGGGCCGGCGTGGCGAAATCGACGTCGGTATCTCGTCGGTATTCGGGTGGTATTGCGACGGTGCGGTTGTCGCGGGAGCGGTGGTTAACCGAGCGTGCGTGGTTAAGGGGTGGTTAACGCAGGGCGCGTGGGTTTTCACCCACCCTACGCGGTTTGGGTGGCGGGGTGAAGATAGCCCTGCGCGATTTGGGTGGGTGAAGTCGTAGGGTGCGTGGTGGGGTGGAACCCCACCCTACGAGGTCCCGGATCACGTCCGGGACGGGCGCGTGGCCGGTGGCGTCAGAGGTCCACGCGGGTGACGGTGTAGCCCTTGTCTTCGAGCAGCCTGAGGATGCCCACCTCGCCCGGCAGGTGGCCGGCGCCCACGGCGATGAGCACATGCTCGCCCGGCGCGACCTGCGACTCCAGCCGGTCGATCCAGCCCAGGTTGCGTTTTTCCAGCAGTAGGTCCTCGACCATGGCAAAGCCCTCGGCCCCGGCCTCGCCGCCGTACTCCTCGGACACGTAGCGCGAGAACACCAGCGTCAGGGCGATCTCTTCTGCAAGGTAGCGTTCGCGGATCGTATAGGACAGATCGTTCATGTCGCCGGGCCAGGCGAGCGACATGCGGATCATCTCGATCTGGTCGTCCATCGGGAAGCTGTCGAGCAGGGTCAGCAGGTCGTCGAAATCCTCGAGCGAGCGGGTGGGGTTGCCGGCCTCGGCGGCGCGGTCGCCGACCAGCATGTCGATGCCCTTGGCCTCGAACGCGCCGGACTGCGCCTCGCAGGGGCCGATGCCGAGCATCATCCCGGCCCAGAGCGGCTTGAACTTGGCGGCCATGAAGCCGGGGATCATCCGGGCCTGCATCTCGGCGCGGTAATGCTGCCAGTCTTCCTCGCCCAGAAGGTCGGGCAGGGTGGGGCCCTCGGTGATGAACATGAGCGACGGGTTTTCGGCCATCGCCCGCTGCATCGCCATCTGGTCATCGTTGGAGATTTCCAGGTAGATCTTGTCGGCGTCCTCGATCATCGGCGCCAGGCGGTCGAGATGGGCGTCGGTCAGGCGGTGCTTGAAGTGGTAGGTGCCGAAAATGTCGATCACCGTGTCGCCGCGCGTGGCCTGCCACAAAAGCCCCTCGGCATGGGGCATTGCATCTGCTTCTTTGCGAAGGGTTTCGAGGGTTTCGGCGGGCAGCGCGTCGATCAGGTCGGCGCCGCCGCAGGTGTCGCCCGGGGTGTCTTGCGCGGCGGCGGGCAGGGAGAGGCCGAGCGAGAAACACAAGGGGGCCAGCAGCGAGGTGCGCAAAGTTTTCATCATCTGACCCCTTGTTTTACGTGCTTGAAACAAGATGTAGAGGGGCAGGGCGAGGTGCGCAACAACGCCCCGCGCCTGACGACGCAAAATTTTCCCAGACTCATGTTGACAGCTTAGTGATCGCTCCTTAGCTATGCGCCGTTAGCACTCGACTACGGTGAGTGATAACGGTCTCCGCAGGGGGGCCTGAGGGAAACTTGATAGCCAAGGAGCAAAAGCTATGGCATTCAAACCGCTGCATGACCGCGTGCTTGTACGCCGCGTTGAGAGCGAAGAAAAAACCGCTGGTGGGCTGATTATCCCCGACAGTGCCAAGGAAAAACCCAGCGAAGGTGAAGTCGTTGCTGTTGGCGATGGCGCCCGCAAGGATAACGGCGAGCTGATCGAGATGGCCGTTTCCGTCGGCGACCGCATCCTGTTCGGCAAATGGTCGGGCACGGAAATCACGATCGACGGCGAAGAGCTGCTGATCATGAAAGAGAGCGACATCCTGGGTGTGACGACCGACGCGAAGGCCGCGCAAGCCGCCTGAACGCCACGGATCGTATCCTAAGCTGACCAACCAATTAAGACATCAGGAGCGACTTATATGTCTGCAAAAGACGTGAAATTCGATACCGATGCCCGCAACAAGATGCTGCGCGGCGTCAACGTCCTGGCCGATGCGGTCAAGGTGACCCTTGGCCCCAAAGGCCGTAACGTGGTTCTGGACAAATCCTTCGGCGCGCCGCGCATCACCAAGGACGGTGTGTCGGTTGCCAAGGAAATCGAACTGGAAGACAAGTTCGAGAACATGGGCGCGCAAATGGTGAAAGAAGTCGCCAGCCGCACCAATGACGAAGCCGGCGACGGCACCACCACCGCGACCGTGCTGGCCCAAGCCATCGTCAAAGAAGGCATGAAGGCCGTGGCCGCGGGCATGAACCCGATGGACCTCAAGCGCGGCATCGACCTTGCCACCAGCAAAGTCGTCGACGCGATCAAGTCCGCCGCACGCGAAGTCAACGACTCGGCCGAAGTGGCGCAAGTCGGCACCGTGTCGGCCAACGGCGAAGCCGAGATCGGCCAGATGATCGCGGACGCGATGCAGAAGGTCGGCAACGAGGGTGTTATCACCGTCGAGGAAAACAAAGGCCTCGTCACCGAGACCGACGTCGTCGAAGGCATGCAGTTCGACCGTGGCTACCTGAGCCCGTACTTCGTGACCAACGCCGACAAGATGACCACCGAGCTGGAAGACTGCATGATCCTGCTGCACGAGAAGAAACTCTCGTCGCTGCAGCCGATGGTGCCGCTGCTGGAGCAAGTCATCCAGTCGCAGAAACCGCTGCTGATCATCGCGGAAGACGTGGAAGGCGAAGCGCTGGCGACCCTCGTGGTCAACAAGCTGCGCGGTGGCCTGAAGATCGCCGCTGTCAAGGCGCCGGGCTTTGGTGACCGTCGCAAGGCCATGCTGCAGGACATCGCGATCCTGACGGGCGGTCAGGTGATTTCCGAAGACCTGGGCATGAAGCTGGACAACGTCACGATGGACATGCTTGGCCAGGCCAAGAAAGTGTCGATCACCAAGGACGAAACCACCATCGTCGACGGTGCTGGCGAGAAGGCCGAGATCGAAGCACGGGTCAGCCAGATCCGCACGCAGATCGAGGAAACCACCAGCGACTACGACCGCGAGAAGCTGCAAGAGCGTGTTGCCAAGCTGGCTGGCGGCGTTGCCGTCATCCGCGTGGGCGGCATGACCGAGGTCGAAGTGAAAGAGCGCAAGGACCGTGTCGATGACGCGCTGAACGCGACCCGCGCGGCCGTTCAGGAAGGTATCGTCGTGGGCGGCGGTGTCGCGCTTGTCCAAGGTGCGAAGGCGCTGGACGGCGTCGAGGGTGCCAACAGCGACCAGAACAACGGTATCGCCATCGTTCGCAAGGCGCTTGAAGCCCCGCTGCGCCAGATCGCGGAGAACGCGGGCGTCGACGGTTCGGTTGTTGCGGGCAAGATCCGTGAATCGGACGACCTGAAGTTCGGCTTCAACGCGCAGACCGAAGAATATGGCGACATGTTCAAGTTCGGCGTGATCGACCCCGCGAAAGTCGTGCGCACCGCTCTGGAAGACGCCTCTTCGATCGCAGGTCTGCTGATCACGACCGAAGCGATGGTTGCCGACAAGCCGCAGAAAGAAGGCGCCGGCGGCGGTGCTGGCGGCGGCATGCCCGACATGGGCGGCATGGGCGGCATGATGTAAGGTTTTCGCATCTGCGAAAACCGATGCCCGGCGGGCGTTTGGCGAAAGCCTGATGTCTGACGGGTGCCGCAAGGAAAAAGAGGGGCCGTCCCGTTGGGGCGGCCCTTTTTTTGGCAGTGTTGAAGCCTCGGGCACGGCCTGAAAAAGCGTGCGGCTCGCACCATGTGTACATACCCTCCCGTAGACATCCGCGGGAGGAATGTATTGTCCCGGAGGTCTGCTGTGCGGGACATAGCGAGCTTTCGCTGCGGTTGTCTTGCCGAAGGTTCCGCGAAAACAAGGCGCAGCTGCACGCGATGGCAATCTGGTCGCTGACGAGGCTGGCCGAGGTGGCGGCCACGGGCCCGATGGTCCGCGCCATCCCCGCGGCCATCCGACGCCCACGAGCGCCACCGGAATGCGCGTAAAGATGTTCCGGGCCCAATCTGCATGAAATCGGCAAGACAGAGGTGTGTGCCTGTGCAAAAAAAAACGCCGACGCCAAGTTACGACGCGACCGCTTCCCGGCCTCATCCGCACACATGCAACCGTCTGCGCGACCACATACGCCGCTCGACGCGGATATAGCTTGTACAGCGGGCAAGTTAATGCAATTTTGCCGCCTCTGGGCACGGTTCCGGGCGCCGGTGTCCTGACGCAAACTGGCTTCTCAGGGGAAATTCTCTATTCGACCAATGACTCCAGTTTGAGCATCGGGGACACGATCAGCGTCAACCAAACGGCTGACTACACGTTCTGCTTTCTTGCTGGTACGTTGATCGCGACCCCCAAGGGCGAGGTCCCTGTCGAAACCCTGCGACGTGGCGACCCGATCATGACCGCCTCGGGTCAGGTGGTGTCTGTCAAATGGGTTGGTTACCAGAAAATCCACAACAGCATGTTCACATCGGAAACGCGCGCGCCGGTCTGTGTCTCTGCCGGCGGCTTGGGTGGTGGTCTTCCCCATGGTGACCTGTTTCTGACTGCCGATCACGGATTGATCTTGGACGGCTTGGTGATCAATGCGGGGGCGCTGGTCAATGGCGTGACCAACCGTTCCGTACCGCTCGCCGAGATGCCCGAGACATTTGTCTATTACCATATCGAGACCGAGGGGCACGAGATCATCCTCGCCAATGGTGCTGCCTCGGAGACATTCATCGACTACGCCACGCGGCAGTCTTTTGACAATTATGCAGAGTATGTCGCGCTATTTGGCGAAGAGCCGGTTATTTCCGAGATGGATATTCCCCGTATTTCCGCGGCACGGCTTGTGCCTCCGGGGACTCGTGCAAGGCTGGCGGGCGACGTCGCAGCCTGAGCAAACACAATCGCGCGAAGGTTGTGGCGCCGCGCGTGGCGACAGAACTGAGCGTGACAGGTCAGACGCGGGCCTTGGGGCGCACGATATGAAAGCTGCCGCTCATGTAGGTGAGCGGTTTCTCCCCGGCGTCGGAGATGCCTGTGACGTCGCCGATGCAGATCGCGTGGCTGCCATGGACGTGGCGGTGCGTCAGGCTGCAGGAAAACGCCGTGGCGCGGGGCAGAAGGGGGCCGTATTCGGTATCGAACACTTCGACCCCTTCGAACCGGTCCGGGCGTTCGGCATCGAACGAGCCTGCGAAACGCCGGGCGAGGTCGTCGGCATCCTCTGGCAGGATGTTGACACAGAAAGCGCCGTTGGCCGAAACCGCGCGGGCGATGGTGCTGTCCGCCTTGAGGCACACCAGCACCGACGGGGGGTCGGCGGACAGCGACGTGAAGGCGCTGACCGTCGCGCCGGCACGCCCCGAGGGGCCGTCGGTGGTGACGACGGTGACCGTGGCGGCCACCTGTCGCATGGCCCCTATGAATGCGTCGCGCGCGGTGGTCATGGTATGTCCTTCTGGCCGGAACCCGTCCTGTTCCGAGTGTTCCATAAGCTGGCATCTCCGGCCGGGATGTCAATGGCGGACGCCGTCGTCGGGAGCAATTGCGCTGAGGCCGCTTTCGCCGTATCAGGGCGGCCATGAACGAGACCTCCAATGCCATTGCGATCATGCCTTATGACGTCCGGCCGGGCCTGCGGCCGGGGCGGGTGCGCCTTGACGCGCTTCTCTGGCCGATGGGGCGGCCCGAAAGGCTGGCGGGTGCGGAGCGGACGGTGCGCGATCTTGGGCCGGACGATCACCTGGTGGTCTTCACGTCGAGCCTGCTCTATCGCCGGCCCTGGCTTGGCACGCGGGCGAAGGTGTCGGTGATGATACTTGAGCCGGAAGCCATTCATGGCGACCACATGCAGAAGCTGCGCCGCCAGTACGCGCGGTTTCACAAGGTGCTAACTGCCAATGCCGACCTGCTGGCCGCGATCCCCAACGGGGTGCTTTTTCCGCAGGGCATTACCTGGGTCGGGGACCGGACGAAGCTGGACCTGACGAAAACGAAGGCCTGCAGCCTGATCGCGTCGGCCAAGCGGTCGCAGGAGGGACATGCGCTGCGCCATACGATGGTGGATTACGTCCGCGCCGAAGGTCTGGACGTGGACGTGATGGGCGGCGGGTATCAGCCGTTCGAGCGCAAGGCCGACGGGCTGGCGCCCTATCGCTTTTCGCTGGTGATCGAGAACGTGCGGGAGGTGAATTACTTCACCGAAAAGCTGATCGACGCGGTGCTGTGCAAATGCGTGCCGATCTACTGGGGTTGTCCGAATATCGCGGACTTCATCGACACCTCGGGCATGATCGTTTGCGAGAGCGAGGCGGAATTGAAGGCAGCGATGCAGGACCTGTCGGAAGAGCGTTATGCTGCGCTGTTGCCCAGGCTGGAGGCAGCGATGCCGAAGGCGGAGATCTATGGCGAGTTGTATGAGCGCGCGGCGCGGGCGGTTGTGGGGGACTGAGGTTCCGGCCCTATGCCGTCGCGGTCGAGGCGGGGGCGGTCGCCACCCCAGGGACTGACGCTCGCCTTCGTCGTGACCAGCAGCAAAGTTCGAATAGCCGACACTGGCGCGCCAACCAGTACGGGCCGCCCCAACAAGGGACGGCCCGGTTTTTCAAACGCCCGGCAGATCAGCCCGCGATGAGGCCCATCTGTTCGAGCTTCAGCACCACCTGGTGGGCGCAGTTGTCGACATCGACATTTTCGGTCTCGACGCGCAGTTCGGGATTTTCGGGTACGTCGTAGGGGTCTGAAATGCCGGTAAACTCCTTGATCTTGCCTTCGCGGGCCAGCTTGTAGAGGCCTTTGCGGTCGCGGCGCTCGCATTCCTCGATCGAGGTGGCGACGTGGATCTCGACGAAGGCGCCGAAGTTTTCGACGTCTTCGCGCACCGCGCGGCGCGTGGCAGCATAGGGCGCGATGGGGGCGCAGATGGCGATGCCGCCGTTCTTGGTGATCTCGGAGGCGACATACCCGATGCGGCGGATGTTGAGGTCACGGTGCTCTTTCGAGAAGCCGAGTTCCGAGCTGAGGTTCTTGCGGACGATATCGCCATCCAGAAGCGTCACCGGGCGGCCGCCCATTTCCATCAGCTTGACCATCAGCGCGTTGGCGATGGTCGACTTGCCCGAGCCGGAGAAGCCGGTGAAGAACACGGTGAAGCCCTGCTTGGCCCGCGGCGGGCGGGTGCGGCGCAGTTCGGTCACGACCTCGGGGAATGAGAACCATTCGGGGATTTCCAGGCCTTCCTGCAGGCGGCGGCGCAGTTCGGTGCCCGAGATGTTCAGGATGGTCACGTCGTCCTTGTCCTCGATCTCGTCCATCGGCTCGTACTGGGCGCGTTCCTGCACGTAGACCATGTGCTTGAAGTCGACCATCTCGATGCCGATCTCGTCCTGGTGCTCGCGGAAGAGGTCCTGGGCGTCGTAGGGGCCGTAGAAATCCTCGCCGGCCGAGTTCTTGCCGGGGCCGGCGTGGTCGCGGCCGACGATGAAGTGGGTGCAGCCGTGGTTCTTGCGGATCAGGCCGTGCCAGACGGCCTCGCGTGGGCCGGCCATGCGCATGGCGAGGTTCAGCAGCGACATGTTGGTGGTGGAGGCGGGGTACTTGTCGAGCACGGCCTCGTAGCAGCGGACGCGGGTGAAGTGATCGACGTCGCCCGGCTTGGTCATGCCGACGATGGGGTGAATGAGCAGGTTGGCCTGTGCCTCTTTCGCGGCGCGGAAGGTGAGTTCCTGGTGCGCCCGGTGCAGGGGGTTGCGGGTCTGGAAGGCGACGACCTTGCGCCAGCCCATCTTGCGGAAGAAGGCGCGCAGTTCATTGGGCGTGTCGCGGCGGGCGCGGAAATCGTAATGCACGGGTTGCTGGATGCCGGTGACCGGACCGCCGAGATAGACGGGGCCCGCGGTGTTGTGCAGGTAGTTGACCGCCGGGTGGGCGGAATCGTCGGCGCCGAAGACCTTTTCGGCCTCGTGCGATTTGTCGGGCGACCAGCGGTCGGTGATGGTCATGGTGGCGAGAATCACGCCTTCCTGGTCGCGCAGGGCGATGTCCTGGCCGGGCTCGATGCTGTCGGCGAAATCCTGGGAGACGTCGAGCGTGATGGGCATGGGCCAGAGCGTGCCGTCGGCCAGGCGCATCGTGTCGACCACGGAGTTATAATCTTCCTCGGTCAGGAAGCCCTTGAGCGGGCTGAAACCGCCGTTCATCAGCAGTTCGAGGTCGCAGATCTGGCGCGGGGAGAGATCCCAGCTGACGAGATCGGCCGCTTCGACCTTCAGTTTCTGGGCGCTTTCGTAGGAGACGAAAAGCTCGGGAATGGGGGCGAGGTTGTTCTGCACTAGTCTGGTCCTGTGTTTGAGGGGGTCGAGCCCGCTTCGCGTGCCGGTCAGTTCGGCATGAAGCGCGTCGTATTCGGCGAATTTCCGGGCGAGGAAGTCGTCGGTGAGGCGCAGCATTTCCGCCGCGCCGCGGGAGGTGAGCGCATAGGCGAAACGCTGGCGCTTGTCGGGGCCGGAGCGGTCGCCGATCTTGACGAAGCCGGCCTCTGTCGCCTGGCGGAGCAGGGCGTTAAGGCGGCCAAGGGACACGTCGAGCGCCGCCGCGAGTGAGCGCTGCGAGGCCTCGGACGACCTGTCCAGCTGCCGCAGGAGGCGGAAGAGGAGGTCCCGGTCGGGAAGGCCTTGTTTTGCATCATGCGCGGTCATGCGACGACTCAAAGTGTGTTCACGCGTGAACACATATGGCAGGCGACCTGCGTTGTGAACCCCTTTCGGGCCGAAAACACTAAAGTTGCGGATATGTTGCGCGAAGCGCCGCCGGTTTTACTCCGCAGCGGACATCGGTGCGGTGGCGGCCCGGGCCTGCCGGACCTCATCGTGCAGCCATGACCGGAAGGTTTGGATCATCGGATCGTTCGCGCGCGCCTCGGCGCAGGCCACGGAATAGATCACGTCGGGCATGGTGTCGGTGTCGAAGAGCCGCACCAGGCGTCCCGAGGCCAGCGTGCCCTGCACCATCGCGTCGAATGCCATGGCCACGCCGTGGCCCTGTTCGGCGGCGGTGGTGGCCAGTTCGCAATTGGGAAAGGTGGGGCCGGCCGGCAGGTCGGGCGAGCGGAGGCCTGTGGCGGCGAACCACTCTGCCCAGGAGTCGTCGGTTTCGTCATACATCAGGCGCAGTCGCAGCAGATCCTGCGGGCTGCGGATGTTTTCCCGTTCCTTGAGGTCGGGGCGGATCACCGGATAGCGGCTGGAGGTCATCAACGGTTCGGTGCGAACGCCGGGATGGTGCGCGTCGCGCCACTGGATCACCACGTCGCTGTCATTGGACGAGAAATCCGTGTCGGGCGCGCCGGTCGAAACGCGCAGGCGGATCCGGTCGCCGAAGGAGAGCCCGCCGAGGCGTGGCACCAGCCAGCGGGCGGCGAAGCCGGGCGTGCAGAGCACGCGCAACGGTTTGTCCCCGGCCTCGCGCACCGAGCGGGTGCTGTCGTCGAGCAGGTCCAGAAGGCCGGTGAGCTTGCCGGCATAGGCCCGACCGGTCAGCGTCAGGTCCATTTGGTTGCCGCTGCGTTCGAACAGCGCGGTGTCGAGATACTCTTCAAGTGCGCGGATCTGGTGGCTGACGGCAGAAGGCGACAGGCACAGCTCTTCGGCTGCGTGCTTGAAGCTTTTGTGGCGCGCGGCGGCCTCGAACGCCTTGACCGCGGCGAAGGGGGGCAGGTGCCGTCCCATGGCAGATGAATTTCCTTCACGGGCACATGAAAAATGGCCTTTTGCGCCGGGGCGCGACCGCAGCTTAGCATTTTAGGGACATCAATCCAAATCCCGAGAGGAGGTTGCCATGCGCATCCTGTCCCGAGCCGGCCCATGGTCGGCGCGTACCGGCCTTTTCTGTCTTGTTCTCAACGCGTTTTGCGGCGTCGCTTGGGCGGCGGATCTGCTGGCCTGGCGCGAGGCGAAAGCGATGCCGGAACTGGTGGAGCATATGGAAGTCTGGCTGGACCGGCATACGGATTTGCCACGGCGGGCGGTGGCGCCAGAGATCCGCCTGACGTCGCAGGCCACGGTGGCGCGGCTGGCGCCGATGCGGGCGGCCTCGGAATCATCGCGTACACGCGGGCTTTACGATCCAGATAGCGAGACGATCTGGCTGGTGCGGCCGTGGAGTGCGAAGAACCCGTATGACGTGAGCGTCCTGTTGCACGAGCTGGTGCATCACCGGCAGGCGGCGCATGGGCATTGGTATTGCCCGGGGGCGCAGGAGTTGCCGGCCTACCGGGCGCAGCAGGCATGGCTGAATGCCTTGGGGCTGGAGCCGGATGTGAATTGGGTCGCGGTGGTCCTGAAGGCGGGATGCACGCCGCGTGACATTCACCCGGAGTGAGTGTCACGTGGGTTTTCACCCACCCTACGGTGCGGGGCATTGAGTGGGGACGTCCCGGGGTGAGCCCGGGACGTCCCGCTATTGGGTAGCTCAGGCTTGCGGGACGTAGGCCTCGGGGGCGGGCGCGTCCTCGGGGAGTTCGGCGATGAACTTCTCGGCATCCAGCGCGGCCATGCACCCCATACCGGCAGACGTCACGGCCTGGCGGTAGATATGATCGGTCAGGTCCCCCGCGGCGAACAGGCCGGGGATCGAGGTGCGGGTGGAGCCGGCCTCGACCTTGACGTAGTCGCCGTGATGCATCTCGACCTTGCCCTTGACCAGCTCGTTTGCCGGGGCGTGGCCGATGGCGATGAAAACGCCCTTGCAGGGAATTTCCTGCGTCTCGCCGGTCTTGGTGTGCTTGACGCGCACGCCGGTGACGCCCTTGGGATTGTCGTCCCCCAGCACCTCGTCGAGTTCGTGGAACCACAGGGGCTCGATCTTGGGGTGTTTGAGCAGACGGTCCTGCAGGATCTTTTCGGCGCGCAGTTCGTCGCGGCGGTGGATGAGCGTGACCTTGGAGGCGAAATTGGTCAGGAACAGCGCCTCTTCGACGGCGGTGTTGCCGCCGCCAACCACGACGATCTCGTCGCCGCGGTAGAAGAAGCCGTCGCAGGTGGCGCAGGCCGACACGCCGAAGCCCTTGAACGCGTCCTCGGACGGCAGGCCGAGCCACTTGGCGCGCGCGCCGGTGGCGAGGATCACGGCGTCGGCGGTGTAGGTGTTGCCGCTGTCGCCCTTGGCGACGAAGGGGTGCGCATCGACGTCGAGCGACGAGATGATGTCGCCCACGATCTCGCAGCCCATGGCCTTGGCGTGGGCTTCCATGCGAACCATCAGGTCGGGGCCCTGTACCTCGGTGTCGCCGGGCCAGTTCTCGACCTCGGTGGTGGTGGTCAGCTGGCCGCCGGGTTCGATGCCCTGAACGAGTATGGGTTCCAGCATGGCGCGGCTGGCATAGACACCGGCGGTATAGCCCGCGGGCCCCGAGCCGATGATCAAAACCCTGGTGTGACGTGTTTCGGCCATGTCCGATCCCCCTTGATCCGTGAAGCGGGGCATGCGACGCCCCGTCTGAGTCTGGCCAGATATAACGGGGCCGGGCGGGGGTGTGTAGCCCCGCAAGGCCGGTATGCGGGAATCGGGACGACATTTTCTGTCTCGAAAGGATATTGCGCTATTGCGAAACAATATTGCGTGTGGCGGTGGCGGTGCTATAACAATCGCGAAACTCACGGGAGGATGAGATGCCTGCGACCCGCCTTGACGACATCGACCGCATGATCCTGGCCGAATTGCAGGCGGATGGACGCATGACCAACGTCGAACTGGCCCGCCGGGTGGGCATTTCGGCGCCGCCCTGCCTGCGCCGGGTGCGCACGCTGGAGGAGCAGGGGTACATCAAGGGCTACCACGCCGACGTGGACGCGCGCGAGTTGGGATTCGAGGTGCAGGTCTTTGCCAGTGTCGGGCTGGTGAGCCAGGCGGAGGCAGACCTGAGCGCGTTCGAGTCGCGGTGCCGGGAGTGGCCGCTGGTGCGCGAGTGTCACATGCTGAACGGTGAGGTGGATTTCATCCTGAAATGCGTGGCGCCCGACTTGAGCACGTTCCAGAGCTTCCTGACCGGTGAATTGACCGCAGCCGAGAACGTCGCGTCGGTGAAGACCTCGCTGGTCATTCGCTGTGCCAAGGACGAGCCGGGCGTGCCCTTCGAGATCCTGGAAGAGCGGCTGAGCCGGTCGGCCTGAGCGGCGCTCAGAAGCCGCAGTAGTCGGAGCCGTAATAGCGATAGCGGAACGGGTTGCGGTCGAGCACCTCGATATCCTCGCGGTTCGACACTGCGATGACGGCATTGTTGGCGCCCATCAGGCCATAGCCGGCATCCTGATAGATTTGCAGCAGCTGCGCCTCGGTCAGGACGCAGGCGTTCACCTCGAAAATGTAGCGGACGAAATCGTCGGGATCGTTTTCGCGCGGCGGGGGGCGGTCGTTTGCGGCGGCGGTCTGGGCCAGGACAAAGATGGCAAGGCAGGTCAGGTGAAAATGGCGCATTTGGAAATCCGTTTTGGCTCAATGAGCGGAGTTTGCGCCGTTTGCCGAGTCGCTGCAAGCGGGCAGGCCCGCGCCTATTCGATCTTGAGTACGTGGTACATGTCGCGCGTCAGCAGGAGCTGACCGTCGATCACCTCCCACAGGTGCATGTAGCGGCCGACGATGCGCTGTTCGCCCACCATGACGACGGTTTCGCCGATTTCGACCGCGCTGGTGTCGAAGGCGCGGATGTCGAAGGTCTTGAACTGCAGGTCGCGCGCGCCGGCGGCGAAGGCTTGGGCGTAGTGCTGGGTGATGGCTTCGCGCCCGAGGATCGAGGCTTCGCCGGGTGGCAGGAGGGCCGCGTCGGGGGCGTAGAAGCCGGCGAGGCTTTCGGCGTCCTGCGCGTTGTAGGTGGCGACGAAGGCTGTCATGCGGGCGATGACGGGATTGTCCTGGGCCTTGGCCGGGAGGGTCACAATCAGGGCAGCGGCGAGGGCGAGGCAGGTGGTGAGGCTGATCGCGAACAGGCGGGGCATGGGCAAAGACTTTCTTCTGGAAATGGAACGGGCGGTCAGGGCGTGCCGTCACGATAGCGATGTTGCGCGCATCGGCGCAACGGGGGCGCGTCCGACGCGGGGTCAGAGGTGTTTCGTCAGTCCGGCGATCCAGCCCGGGGCGTCGCGGGCATCGACCACGGCCTCGCGGATCAGCCAGTCCATGTGGCCCGACAGCAGCTTCAATCGCGACGGTTCGCGGAAGGCGAGGTAGAAGCGGCCCACGTAGATCACGCCCATGAGCGGGCCGAAGAGGGTAACGGGCGCCGAAAACAGGTTGTGCGCGTCGAAGAGGTTGAGGCGCAGGGACGGAAAGAACGTTTCGGCTTGTTCAACGAGATGCAGGATCTGTTCGCGACGCGCGTCGCGGTCGAGTCCCTGCCAGTAGCCGGTGCCGCGGGCGAAGGCCTCGAGCTCGTGCCGGGGCATGGCGATTTCGTACTCGGTCGCCTCGCGCCGAAGCCAGTCGAGATTGTCCTGCATGGCGCGCACGGCCTGGCCCGGCGTCTTGCCGAGAAAGGCGGCATATTCCCAGCGCATCACCGCCTCGGTCTTGAGCATGTCGGGCAGGGTGGCCGGGACGTGGCGGATCTTGTACCCGCTGGCCTCTCGGTGCCAGTCGAGCAGCTGGGCGTCGGCGGATGTGCGGTCGGCCTCGGTCATGCTGAGGGCGGCCTCGATCACGTCACCGGGGCGTTCGGGGCGATCGGTGAGTCCGAGCAGCCAGTCGGAACTGACCCCGAGCGCCTCGGCGCAGCCGGCGGCGAGATGAGCGTTGGGCATGCGGGCGGCTTCGGTATCGAGCAATTGCGACACGGTGGAGCGGCTGACGCCGGTCTGGCGCGCCAGCGCGCTGAGATTGGTGCCGGTCATCGTCATGGCGCCGGTAAGCCGGTCGCGGAAGATCGTGGCGCGGGTCTGTTTGTTCATATAGGTGCTTCTTGTCCAGTTTTATGGACGCCTGCCAGGTTTGTTAAGCAAAGGCAGAATACAGCACAAGGCGCTGCGATGCTAGTTGAAGGGCAGACGAGAAACGTGACGCGGCAAGGGAGCTTGGGATATGGACACGAAAAAACGCACGCTGGCCAAGGCGACAACCTGGCAGGCGCTGGGCCTGTTGGTGATGACGTTGATCGGGTTTTTCATGACAGGATCGGTGGCCGAGGGCGGCGCCTATGCAATGATCACGGCGACGATCGGTTTCGTCACTTTCTTTCTGCACGAACGGGTCTGGGCCGGAATCGGCTGGGGCCGGTCCTGAGCGGACCAGGTCAGACGGGCAGCCCCTGAAGCGGCAGGCGCGGGTGGCTGGTGCTGCCGAAATCCGACGGTTTCTTCACATGCGGAAAGAGCGACAGGAAGAGCGCCAGCATGTTGGGGCCCATGGCGCGCTCGAACCCGGGGCCGGGATGGAAGCTTTCGACCTCGATGCCCGAGGCGCGCAGGATGGCATGGCGACGCAGGCAGAGGTGATAGACCGTCACGGGCCGGGGCGGCACAAGTTCGATCACGTTCATGCCGTCGACGAGGTCGCTGGCCGGTGTCAGCACGCGTTCGCGGCCGAAGCTGTCGCGCAGGCCGGGCGGGCGGGCGAGGATGCGGGCGCCGGGGCCGGCGGTGAGGTTTGCCTCGGGCCGGCCCAGCCCGAAGGAGTCGGGCATGATCCGGGTCAGGCGGCAGGCGGTCTGGTCGACGCCGAGCGCGGCGGGAACAAGGGTCATCGACCCGATCCAGAGCACGCGGGAAGGACCGTGATCGGCGGTGGACACGCTCATGCCCGGTTCGAGATCCTGCACGGCGACTTGTCCGGAGGGCGTCTGCAGCAGCGTGCCATGGGAAAAGGCGGAGAACGCGCTGTCGAAGATCGGAGCGGCCGGCGCGATCTGTTCGGTCCAACAGGGCGATCCGTCCGGGCGCAGGTAGGCCATCTGGAACTTGCGCATCTGGCGCGGCGACCTGGCGGCGGGAGGGACGTGCGCCGGGCCGGTGCGACCGGGGGTGCCATCTGTGTTGCGCGCCACCGAGAGAGGGGCGGCGATTGTCGGGGTGCCCATGGTGCGATCCTTTTTAGGATCATCACAACCGCGTCGGCCCCCACCGACAACGACAGAGGGATGGTCCGTCATGTGCGTTATGGGCTCAATAAAGGCGGAAACAGCGAATTGTAGTCAAATTTGGGCGGGTATTGTCAGACGTGACCGAACAATTTCCCGAAACCCGGCGATATTGTCTGCAGGGGCGGGACCGACCCGCCACAATTCAATCCAGGGAGTGGTTCGAATCAACAATGGCCACCCCTTGGAAAGAGGCGGCCATCGGCGGTGTCCGGGGATCGGGGCGTGGTGTGGATCAGGCGATCCGAAGCGCAGACGGCTTGGGGGCCACGCGGTTGGCGTAGCGCACCCGGCGCGAGAACGGCAGGTCCGGGGTGTCCTGCTGGCTTGTTTCGATCAGGGATTTCATCCAGCGCTTCTTCATGGTCTTTCCTCTCAACTTTTTCTGCCTCGCCGCCTTTTGGGGCGTGTTGTTCTGATGCCCTCATATTCCCCCCGGTTTGGGGCCATGGTTGGGCGTCGCGACAAAAATTTTTAAAATTTTTGGGGTGGCGCGGGCTGGAATGTGGTCGACCCGTCCCAATCGTGCAGGTTCAGTGAAACAAGGCTATTCGCGAGGCCTGCGTCATCAATCCGGGGTGTATCGGGTCGATTGTTTCCAGAATTGAGGCAATCTTGTGGGCGCACTTGCCCAGATCGCGACAGAATTGGGCCGGCTCGGGTATGACCAAAGCCTAAAGGCGGATGGCGGAGATCAGGCGGCCGTAGTCGGCCTCGCCCTTGTGCGTGGCGCGGCGAAAGGAAAAGAAGCGGTCGGCGTCGCTGTAGGTGCAGTGCCGTGTCCAGCTGGCGTCACCCACGCCTGCGGAACGCAGGCGGTGCAGGCCGAAGCCGGGCAGGTCGAACTGGTACTTGCCGGGCTTGCCATTGGTGAAAAAGCGGGTGTTGTCGGGGTTGTCGTCGGCGAAGCGTTCGAAGAATTCGGTGCCCACCTCGTAGGCGGGCTGGCTGATCGAGGGGCCGATGACGGCGGTGGTCCTGGCGCGGTCGGCACCGAGGGTTTCCATCGCGTCGAGGGTGGATTCAAGGATTCCGTCGAAGGCCCCGCGCCAGCCGGCATGGGCCGCGCCGATCACCCCGGCCTTGCGGTCGGCAAAGAGCACCGGCTGGCAATCGGCGGTAAGGATCGCCAGCGCAAGGCCCGGCGTGGCGGTGACGATGGCGTCGGCCTTTGGCCGGGTGTCGGAGGGGCCGGTGGCGAGATGCACATCGGTGGAATGGGTCTGGTTGGCGGTGACGAGGTGATCCTCGGGCACGCCCATCGCATGGGCGACGCGGGCCCGGTTGATCGTCACGATCTCGGACTGGTCTGACGAGCCTTGGCCGCAGTTCAGCCCGTGGAACACGCCGGAAGATGCCCCACCCTTGCGGGTGAAGAAGCCGTGGGTGACAGGTGCGAGGCTGTCGTCGGTGAGGATTTCCAGCGTCATGGGTCCAGTCCGGGTGGGGGTGCGGCACCCTCGGGATAGAGCGCCATCACCTTGAAGAGCGTCCCCATTTCATCCCGCCCGGTCAAGCGGTGAAACGCGGCATGATGTGCCTGGAGCATAGGGCCGCTCATTTGCGCGGCAAGGGCCTCGGCCCGTTGGGTGATGCCGAGGCGCGAGAGAAAGAGCGCCTGTGGCGCGAGGCGCGTGGTCTTGCAGGTGCCGCGGGCGGCGTCGGCCAGCGCCTCGAAATCGACGTGGGCCGAGAGGTCGGCCATGCCCGGCGCGGCGAGGATGTCGGCGCGGTCGTGGCCTTGCACGGCTTGCAACGTGTCGCCGAGCGAGCGCCAGTCGCCGTAGTCGATGACGAGCGCCGCGCCGCCATGCGCCCCGATGCGGCGGGCCAGCGCGTCGATGACCGAGGCGGCCGCGGGGCAGGTCTCGACGATGTCGCCCTGGGATGTGTCTTCGAGCCTGTGGGCGAGGGCCGGTTCGATGCGTTTCGGGCTGAGGCCGAGGGAAAGGGTGCCCTCGGCCAGCCCGACGACACGCTCGCACCAGCCGTCGCCCTGCCGCTGGAACTGGCGGACGGGCAGCGCGTCGAAGAATTCGTTGGCGATCGAGAGCGTGGGAAGGGCGGGCAGGGTGTCGGCGCTGTCATGCCAGGTTGGGGCATGGGCGGAAAGGGTTTCGGACTGGTGGGCGCGCAGGGCGGGGGACGTTTCCACCAGGTGCAATTGCAGGGCGTCGTGAAAGCCCGGGACGCCGCGCGTGGCGCGCAGGGCGTCGGCCATCAGGGTGCCACGGCCGGGGCCGAGTTCGACCAGGGCGACGGGGTTGGGTGCCCCCTGATCGAGCCATGTCTGGGCGAGGCAGAGGCCGACGAGTTCGCCGAACATCTGGCTGATCTCGGGGGCGGTGATGAAGTCGCCCTGTTCACCGAACGGATCGCGGGTGGCGTAGTATCCATGTTCGGGGTGCATCAGGCAGGCGGCCATGAACGCGTCGAGGCGCATGGGGCCGCTTGCCGTGATTTCGGCTTGGAGGATGTCCGCGAGCGCGGTCATCCGGTGGCGGTGGAACGGGCGTGCTTGCGGTAGGCCAGAACCAGCGTGATGAGTCCCATCGCGATCATCGGGATGCAAAGGATCTGGCCCATCGTCAGGCCGTAGCCGTTCACGTGCCACGCCAGGCCCAGCGGATTGCCGGGGCTGACGAACTGCGCGTCGGGCTGGCGGACGAATTCGACGATGAAGCGCCCGATGCCGTAGCCGGCAAAGAAGATGCCGGTGGCGGCACCCACGCGCTTCAGCAGGCCGCGGCGGAACACGAGGTAGAGCAGGATCGCGCCGAGGATCAGCCCTTCGAGCGCGGCCTCGTAGAGCTGCGAGGGGTGGCGGGCGCAGATGCCGACGGCCACACCGGCGCAGTCCTGCGCGGCCGCACCGGGGAAGATCACGCCCCAGGGCAGGTCGGTGGGGCGGCCCCACAGCTCGGCGTTGATGAAGTTGGCGATACGGCCCAGCAGCAGGCCGACGGGGGTGACCGCACAGAGGATATCGGCCACGGTCAGCCAGCGGATGCCCTGCAGCTTGGAATAGGTGATGCAGGCGATGATGACGCCCAGAAGCCCGCCGTGGAACGACATGCCGCCCTGCCAGATCAGCAGGATCTCGGCCGGGTTCTGCAGGTAATACATCGGCTGGTAAAAGAGCACGAAGCCCAGCCGCCCGCCCAGGATGACGCCGAAGATGACCCACGTGGCCAGATCCTCGACCTGTTTCACGGTCATGGGCGCCACGTTGTCCTTCCACAGGTGGGGGCGGTTCACGGCCATCACGACCAGCCGCCAGCCGAACAGGATGCCCGCGATGTAGGACAGGGCGTACCAGCGCAGGGCGATCTCGAACCCGAAGACGGTGAACGAGAAAAGCTCGGACGAGATGTCGGGGAAGGGGATCGCTGCTTTCATGGGCGCCGTTCTGCTGTTGGGTCGCGGCGAAGTCAACCTTGCCCCGACGCGGTTTGGTGCCCATATAGAGGTCAAGTGTAACGGAAGGTAGAGCGATATGCAGACGCGCAACAAGGTTCTGGACGATATCAGCCAGCTGATGACGAACGCCATGGGCGTGGCGCAGGGCGCCAAGCAGGAGGCCGAGACGGCGATGTCGTCGATGGTGGACCGCTGGCTGGCCGACCGCGATTTCGTCACCCGCGAGGAGTTCGACGCGGTGCGCGCCATGGCGCAGAAGGCCCGCGAGGAGAACGAGGCGCTCAAGGCGCGGCTGGACGCGCTGGAGAAAGGCGCGAAGTAAGGCCTCTTTGAAAGGCTGGAACATGTGGCGCGGTTCGGCAACGAGCCGCGCTTTTTCGTGTGGGTGGGACAACTTCGCCGGGCGGTGGGGAAAGCGGATTCAAGGTTCCGGATATGGCTTGGGAGCATAAGGTGTCTGCGCGGAGATGCTGACGGCGCATGCGCTGGCGATGGAGGTCGATGGCGGGTTCCTGAACCGGCAGTTCAAGGCGTGGACCGCAAAGGTCGGCGCCGAGATTGACGCCTATTGCAAGGAGATGGGGCTGGACGCGGAGACGCGGGCAGAGGTGGGTTTTCACCCACCCTACGCGGTTCCGGAAAGCTTGATTGCCGGTAAGTTTCCGCGCCTCGGCTGGCAGGATTTCGGCACGATGCTGCTGACGGGCCGCGGTTCGGCGTCTTCGGGAAATCGATATGGAACACGTGGCGCGGTGGCTGCATTTCCCCTCAGATCCACGCGGGCCGACCGTCCGCAAAACTGAAAAGGAGGATCCGAGATGAAAACGACCCTTACTTCCACGCTGGCCATTCTGGCCTTGGCAACCGCACCTGTCATGACCTTCGCCGCGAGCGACGAGGCGAACAAGGTCGAGACGGAAAACGAAGCAAGCGTGACGGAACAAGCTGGCGATACGGTCTATGCGATCGGTGAGAGCGCGACCGACACGGCACAGGCCGGGGTCGATGCCGTTGGTGGCGTGGCCGAAGACGCCTATGACGCCGCAAGCGACGTTTCGGCGGAACTCGACGCAGCCCTGACCGGCGACGCGAAGGTTTATACCACCGATGGTGAGCTGATCGGCACGTATAACGATGCGGACTCGCAAGGCAGCATCGCAGTCGTCGACCTAGACGGCGAGATGGAAGGCGCAGATGACCGGGCCGTCGAACGGGCTGGCATTCCGCTGAACGCCCTGATGGTCGGTAACGACGGCGGCGTGACCGTCAACATGACCAAGGCCGAGTTCGAGACCGCGCTGAAGGCGCAGGCGAGCACGACCTCGGGCGGCTAAGACCTGCGATATAGAGAGGAATTCACGGAAATGGCTGCCTTCTGGCAGCCATTTTCATTTTGACGAGCCCGCTTTTGATCGCGGTAGACCGCGGGCGCAAGCGCAAGGGCCATCGGTATAAGAGGTCCCGGATCAAGTCCGGGACGGCGGCGGGGTGAAGCAGGCTCATACGCACCCATCGCTTGATGAAATTTTCATGTCATCCACAACTTATTGCGGTTATCCCCAAGAAATAGCTTTACAGGTCGCAAATCCCCCCTCACCATATCTTGTAGGAAAAGCGGGAATGAACCCCTTTCCTAGAGCAGGCAGCTAGCGTTTGGGGCGCTGCCAGCCCCCGCTACAACACACGAGGTGGCGCCATGGCACTTTCCGAGCAATACTTTTCAGAAGACCTTCATCCCATCGACATCGTCGAACACCTGGCCGAGCATCACGACTGGGATTTCGACCGGATCGGCGACGACCAGATCGCCATGGCGGTGGAAGGACAGTGGCGGACCTATTCGATCACGCTGGCCTGGTCGGCCTATGACGAGACGCTGCGCATGGTCTGTACCTTCGAGATGGAGCCGCCGGAGCACAAGCTGCCGGCGCTTTACCACGTGCTGAACGACGTGAATGACCAGTGCTGGGCAGGCGCCTTTACCTTCTGGGCCGAGCAGCAGTTGATGGTCTACCGCTACGGGTTGGTGATGACGGGCGCGCAGGCAATCAGCCCCGAGCAGATCGACACGCTGATCGGCGCGGCGGTGATGAGCGCCGAGCGGTTCTACCCGGCGCTGCAACTGGTGGTTTGGGGCGACCGAAGCCCGAAAGAGGCGCTGCAGATTGCCATCGGCGAGGCGTATGGTCGGGCCTGACGGTGCACAATTTTAAGGCGAACGGGGCGTGCCGGGTGGCGCGCCCTTTTTCTTTTGCGCGAGGTGCGGCCGAGGTTGGCGCTGGCGTATTGCAGGGACGCAATGTGCGGACTATCAACCCGGGTAAAGACAAGGAATGAAGGGACGCACCGGGATGGATATGCAGCACGTGGCCGACAAGGGCCTGGTCCTGTTGGGCTGTGGCAAGATGGGGTCGGCGATGCTGGCCGGGTGGCTGGAGCGCGACTTGCCGCCCGGGTCCGTCTGGGTGATCGACCCCAAGCCGTCGGACTGGCTGAAGGGGACGGGCGTGCACCTGAACGCGGAGTTGCCCGAGCATCCGGCCATCGTGCTGATCGCCGTCAAGCCGCAGATGATGGGCGAGGCGCTGCCCACCATCGCGGCGATGGGCGGGGGCGGGACGCTGTTCGTGTCGGTCGCGGCGGGCACGCCGATCGAGGCGTTCGAGGCGGCGTTCGGCAGTGACAGCCCGATCATCCGCGCCATGCCCAACACCCCCGCCGCCGTGGGCCGGGGCATCACCGCTATCGTCGGCAATGACGAGGTGAGCGGCGTCCAGATGGACCTGGCCGAGGCGTTGCTGAAAGCCGTGGGGCAGGTGGTGCGGCTGGAGGGCGAGCACCAGATGGACGCGGTCACGGGCGTGTCGGGATCTGGCCCGGCTTACGTGTTTCACATGATCGAATGCATGGCCAGGGCGGGCGAGGCCGAGGGCCTGGCTCCGGAATTGGCGATGCAGTTGGCGCAGGCAACGGTGGCGGGCGCGGGCGCGCTGGCCGAGTCGGCGGACGAGACGCCGGCGCAGTTGCGCGAGAACGTCACCAGCCCCAACGGCACGACGCAGGCGGGGCTGGAAGTGCTGATGGACGAAGACACCGGCCTGCCGCCGCTGATGGCCGCGACGGTGAAGGCTGCCGCTGACCGTTCGAAGGAGTTGCGCCGTGGCTGACGAGATCACGTTCGACGACTTCCTGAAGGTGGACATCCGGGTGGGCAAGATCACCCGTGCGGAGCCGTTTCCCGAGGCGAAGAAGCCCGCGATCAAGCTGTGGGTCGATTTCGGAGAGGAGCTGGGCGAGAAGAAAAGCTCGGCGCAGATCACCAAGCACTACGACCCCGAGGGCCTGGTGGGTAAGCAGGTGATGGCGGTGGTGAACTTTCCGCCGCGCCAGATCGGGCCGGTGATGTCCGAGGTGCTGGTCCTGGGCGTGAGCGATGAAGAGGGCGGGATCGTTCTGCTGTCGCCGGATCTGGATGTGCCTGTCGGAGGGCGGATGCATTGAAACGGGTTTATTTCACGCGGCCCCTGCCCGAAAGCGTGGCAGACATGGCACGCGAGCATTTCGACGTGGAGATGCGCGAGGAAAACACGCCCCTGAAGATCGGGCAGATGCGCGCGGCGCTGAATCTGTATGATGGCGTGCTGATGATGTTCGGTGACACGTTCTCGTCCGAGGTGTTCCGCGAGGCGCAGAACCCGCGTTGCAAGGTGCTGGCGAATTATGGCGTGGGGATCAACCATATCGACCTGGCCGCGGCGCGGTCGGCGGGGGTGCATGTGACCAACGTGCCGGGGGCCGTCACCGATGCCACGGCGGATATCGGCATGACGCTGATCATGATGAGCGCGCGGCGCGCCGGAGAAGGCGAGCGGATGGTGCGGGCGGGCAAATGGCCCGGCTGGAACCCGACGCAACTGCTGGGCACGCATGTCACCGGCAAGACCGTGGGGATCATCGGGATGGGCCGGATCGGCGGGGCGATTGCGCAGCGCTGTCACCACGGGTTCGGGATGGACGTGATCTATACCGCGCGCAGCGACAAGGATCCGGGATTTCCATGCGAGCGCGTGGAGTTGCAAGACCTGTTGGCCCGCGCGGATTTCGCGGTGGTGTCGGTGCCGGTCAGCCCGGAGACGCGTCACCTGATCGATGCGGAGGCGATTGCATTGATGCCGAGGCACGCGCATCTGATCAACATCGCGCGGGGCGACATCGTGGACGAGGCCGCGCTGATCAACGCCTTGCAGGAAGGGCGGATCAGGGGCGCGGGGCTGGACGTGTTCGAGAATGAGCCGGAGGTGCCGGAGACGCTGAAGGCGCTGGAGAACGTGGTGCTGCTGCCGCATATGGGCACCTCGACATTGGAAGTGCGCGAGAAGATGGGGCGCGTGGCGGTGGAGAACCTGCGCGCGGCACTGGCCGGGGAGACACCGCCGAACCTGGTGAATTGACGGGGCATGGCGGTGGGGTGAAACCCCACCCTACGGGCGCCAAGAGTGGAGGCGAAGGGCGGTGGGGTGAAACCCCACCCTACATGGCCTGAAGCGCGAAGATCGGCAGGCTGGCGCCGAGGCACATGATGGCGACCCCGAGGCAGGCCAGCACCCCGTCGCGCACGATGATCGCCGTGGCAAAGAAGATCGTTGCCATGCCGAGGACCGAGGACGAGAACGGTACGATCTCGAGGAAGACCATCAGAACGCCACAGAGCACGCAGAGCGCCTGGTAGAGCTTGCGGAAGGGCCTGGTCATCAGGGGCCTGAGGCGCGGGCGGGTGATCGCGTCGATCCTTTCGCCTATCCGGTGCAGGCGCCGGAGCGCGGCCAGCATCTTGCCGTTGCCAATGCTTCGGTTCATCACGAAGGCGGGCAGCCAGAGGTGATCGCGGCCCACCAGCATTTGCGCGGCGATGGAAGCGATGAGGAGGCCGCAGGCGCTGGAGAACAGGGGAATTCCGCTGAGCGGCGAGGCCACCAGCAGGGCGGGTACGCACATCGCGGTGGTGAAAGAGCTCTTGCCGAACGCCTCGATCATGCAGCGCAGCGTCACCTGATCCCTGTCGGTGGTGTCCTCCAGCCGGTCGATAATGGCGGTGATGGGTTTTGATGAAGTCTCGGGATGCGCCATGTCGTCTTTCACGGATTGATCTTGGGCCTTGATGACGCGCCGCGCGTCAGGTTGTAGAACGCCGCCACGTTGAGAGCGGTTCCCCGCGACGCAGGGTTTGCCGCCGCGTTTCACTTGACCTCGGGGCAGGGTTCTGGCGTGGTGGCCGCCACGTCGAGGGAGAGAGACATGTTCAAGCCTGCGATCACCGGCACGGGTGTTTTCACCCCGCAAGAGACCATCACCAACGACGAGCTGGTCATGGCCTTCAACGCCTATGCCAAGCGGTTCAACAAGGAGAACGCGGACGCCATCGCGGCGGGAGAGGTGGCGGCGAAAGAACCGTCTTCGACCGAGTTCATCGTCAATGCCTCGGGGATAGAGCAGCGCTACGTCATGGACAAGTCAGGCGTTCTGGACCCCGAGATCATGCATCCAAGGCTGCGGGCACGGTCCAATGACGAGCCGGGGATCATGGCGGAGATGGCGCTGGATGCCTGCGGCAAGGCACTGGCGCAGGCGGGGCGGGACGCGGGTGAGGTCGACCTGATCATCTGTGCGGCCAGCAACCATGAGCGGCCCTATCCGGCGGTGGCGATCGAAATCCAGCAGTTGCTGGGCGCGAACGGGTTCGCCTTTGACATGAACGTGGCGTGCTCCTCGGCCACGTTCGGTATCCAGGCGGCGGCCGACATGGTGCGTGCGGGCAGCGTGCGCTGTGCGATGGTGGTGAGCCCCGAGATCTGTTCAGGCCACCTGGAGTGGCGCGACCGGGATTGTCATTTCATTTTCGGGGACGTGTGCACGGCGCTGGTGATCGAGCGGGCGGAGGATGCCAAGGGTGCGCATTTCCTGGTGCATTCGACGCGCTGTGCCACGCAGTTTTCCAACAACATTCGCAACAACAACGGCTTTCTGCGGCGCACGCGGGACCCGGAACTGCAAGACCGGCGCGACATGCAGTTCGTGCAGGAGGGCCGGAAAGTGTTCAAGGAAGTGCTGCCGCTGGTCAGTTCGCATATCGCGCAGCACATGGCGGATGAGGGTGTAAACGCGGATCAGCTAAAGCGTTTGTGGCTGCATCAGGCCAACAAGACGATGAATGATTTCATCGGGCGCAAGGTGATGGGGCGGGTGCCCGAGGCGGCCGAGCAGCCGAATATCCTGCAGGATTATGCCAACACGTCGTCGGCAGGGTCGATCATTGCCTTCTCGAAATATTCCGACGACTTGCAGCCGGGCGATACCGGGCTGATCTGTTCGTTCGGGGCAGGCTACTCCGTCGGCTCGGTACTGGTGGAGCGCGCCTAGACTTCGGGCGCGTTAGGCCGCGGGATCGCGGGCTGCTCGTCGGGATCGGCCTCGGGCGTCCACTCGGGATCCTGCCGCTTGATCCGCTGCGAGATCATGTAGCTGGTGGGCCAGGCCAGCAGGAAGCCTGCGACGGCGCCGGTCACGATGGTCCAAACGGTATAATAGCCCAGAGAAAACCCGGCGATCACGATGGCGCCGGTGATGAAGCTGCCGCTGAGAAGCGTGAGGTAGAGGGATAGGCGGTCCATGTCGGTCTCCTTTCCATTACGCAAGGGAAACGCAGGAGCGGAGGGCCGGGTTCCTTGAGCGAACCGCTGTGCGCGTCACTCGGCGCAGGTGGAGCCGGGGCCGGAGGCGTAGGACCAGTCGACGGCGCAGCCGGCCATGTCGACGGAAAAGTCGACGGTGTTGATGGCATAGAGGGCGACCGCGACAATCGCGGCCACGCACAGAAAGAGGCCGAGAACGGTGTATTTCAGCGCCTTAGGCAAAGGGGCTTTCCGTGGGCACGGCATCGCCCGTGACCTCTCGCCAGTGGCGGCGGCAGAGGCTTTCGTAGGTCTCGTTCCCGCCGACCTGGATCTGGGCGCCGTCGGTCACCACGTTTCCCTGCGCGTCGCGGCGGATGACCATGGTGGCCTTCTTGCCGCAATGGCAGATGGTGCGCACCTCGCGCATCTCGTCGGCCAGCGCCAGCAGGGTGGCGGAACCGGGGAAGAGGTGGCCCTGGAAATCGACGCGCAGGCCGTAGCACATGACCGGCACGCCCAGGTCGTCGACCACCCGGGCCAGTTGCCAGACCTGCGCCTCGGTCAGGAACTGCGCCTCGTCGACGAAGATGCAGGCCAGCGGACCTGTGGCCAGAACCGCTTCGAGGCGGGCAAACAGATCATCGTCGGCGGTGAAGGTGTCCGCTTCGGCCCCGATGCCGATACGCGAGCCGATGCGCGCGGGTCCGGCGCGATCATCGAGTGCGGCGGTCAGCAGGTGGGTGTTCATGCCACGTTCGCGGTAGTTGTGGCTGGCCTGCAACAGCAGGGTCGACTTGCCGGCGTTCATCGTGGAGTAGTGGAAGTAGAGCTTGGCCATGGGCGGAGTTATCCGCATGACAGGCGTGGGATCAAGCCTGCCGCCGGGCAAGCGACGCCCGGAGTCGTAAGGTTTTCCACCATTGCGGCACCGGGGGGCAACCCGGATAACGGCGCGACCAAGGAAATGCGTGCGATGTCGAAAGCTGGATCATACCTCAAGAAACACACCGAGGCGCTGGTCAAGGATGTGGGCGTTGAGCCTGCGTGCGAGCTGACCGGCAAGTCCAAGGCGACGCTGGGGCGGTATTATTCGGACCACGAAGAACATGCCGACCGGTTCATGCCGGTCGACGCGGTGGCGGCTCTGGAGGCGGCGGCGTCCTATCCGCACGTGACGGCCGCGCTGGCGGAGCTGAACGGCACGCAGTTGAATTTCGACGACCGGCGACAGAATGACGGCGGATCGGGCGGGGTGAACTCGGACGTGATCGCTTTGTCGCAACGGTTCGCCATGCTGATGACAGAGTATCACCAGTCGATCCAGGACGGGGTGATCACGGTGAACGAGGCCAAGCGCCTGCTGAAGGAAACCACAGCGTTGCAGCAGGTTCTGATCGATATGAAGCTGCACCTGGAAGACGGTAATATCTGAGCCGGTCTGTCAACCGGCGCGGGCGGCGGCGTGACCACGGAAGGTTTCGGCGGCGGTGACGCGCTTTGGATCCTCGTCAAGTCGAAGCCGAAACCAACGGCCGCCCCGCGCAGCGAACCGGTGTGGATGTCGGAGGACATCGCGTATCTGGTGCTGTAGGGCGGGCCGCGTTATGACAGGGTAAACACGTCGGAAGGGAGCCCCGTCATGACCGATATCACCCGCCGTCACACCGCCGCCCGCATGAGCCAGATCGTGATCCACGGCGACACGATCTATCTGGCCGGGCAGGTGGGCAACCGCGGCGACAGCGTGGCCGACCAGACCCGCACCTGCCTTGAAAAGGTCGAGGCGCTTCTGGGCGAGGCCGGGTCGGATGCGACGCGGATCCTGCAATGCACGATTTGGCTGGCCGACATGGCCGATTTCGCCGAGATGAACGATGTGTGGGATGCTTGGGTGCCCGAAGGCCACGCCCCCGCCCGGGCCTGTGGCGAGGCCAAGCTGGCTCATCCCGAGCTGAAGGTGGAACTGCTGGTGACGGCGGCGGTGCGCAAGCGCGACGGCAAGTGACCTGAAGGAGTGGCTGCGCCACACAGGTTTGATTGATTGGGGCCAGCCCGAACGCAGAACCCAATGGGGGCCAACCCCCAAACACAGGTTTAATTGGGGGCCAGCCCCCAACCCCCCCCCGGGATATTCACGGCCAGAGGAAAGGCGTGATGGACGCTGACCGGGGGCTGCGCTATCAGCGGGACAAGTGTTGAAAGAAGGATGTCCGATGTCTGGTCATGGCGCGCCCGTTCCGATGCAATCCAGCCTGTCCTCAGGCCTGAAAGGCGAGGCGCATGTGCCCGGCGACAAGTCGATCTCGCATCGCAGCCTGATCCTTGGGGCGCTCAGCGTGGGCGAGACCGTGGTGACCGGCCTGCTGGAGGGTGAGGACGTGCTGGACACGGCCAAGGCCATGCGGGCGATGGGCGCGGATGTGGAGCGAGACGCGGACGGCGTCTGGCACGTGCACGGGGTGGGGGTCGGCGGCTTTGCCGAACCGGGCCACGTGATCGACTGTGGCAATTCGGGGACCGGCGTGCGGCTGATCATGGGGGCGATGGCGACCTCGCCCATCACCGCGACGTTCACCGGGGATGCCAGTCTGAACGGCCGGCCCATGGCACGGGTGACCGACCCGCTGGCGCTGTTCGGTGCGCGCGCCGTCGGACGCGAGGGCGGGCGGCTGCCGATGACGATTGTGGGCGCGCGGGAGCCGGTGCCGGTGCGCTACGCGGTGCCGGTGCCGTCGGCGCAGGTGAAATCGGCCGTGCTGCTGGCGGGGTTGAACGCGCCGGGGCAGACCGTGGTGATCGAGGCGGAGGCGACGCGTGATCATACCGAGCGGATGCTGGCCGGGTTCGGGGCCGAGATCTCGACCGAGGTCACCGAGGAGGGCCGCGTCATCACACTGTCCGGGCAGCCCGAGTTGACGCCTCAGACCATTGTCGTGCCGCGCGACCCGTCGAGCGCGGCTTTCCCGGTTTGTGCGGCGTTTATCACCGAAGGGTCGGACGTGCTGGTGCCCAATATCGGGCTGAACCCGACGCGGGCGGGGCTGTTCACCACGCTGCGCGAGATGGGCGCGGACCTGACCTATGAGAATGAGCGCGAGGAAGGCGGCGAGCCGGTGGCGGACCTGCGGGCGCGCTTTTCGCCTGGCATGCAGGGCATCGAGGTGCCGCCCGAGCGCGCGGCGAGCATGATCGACGAATACCCGGTGTTGTCGGTCGTTGCGGCCTGCGCGACGGGGCGGACGGTGATGCGCGGGGTCAAGGAACTGCGCGTCAAGGAAAGCGACCGGATCGACGCGATGGCCGCGGGGCTGCGCGCCTGTGGCGTGACGGTCGAGGAGGGCGAGGACTGGTGGATCGTCGAAGGCATGGGCGCGGGTGGCGTGCCGGGCGGTGCGACCTGTGCCAGCCACCTGGATCACCGGATCGCCATGTCTTTCCTGGTGCTGGGGCTGGCGTCCAAAGCGCCCGTAAGCGTTGATGATGGCGGGCCGATCGCCACGTCCTTTCCGGTATTCGAGACGCTGATGACCGCGCTGGGGGCAAAGATCAGGCGCGTCTGAGCCAGAAGCCGGAGATTATTCGTACGAATAATCTTTGGCGGCGAAAATTCGTATGAATTTTCGGGGTCGCGGGCGTGCCAGATTCTGCCGGTCGCAGGCTTTCGGCGGCGCGGGAAAGCGGTATGGTGCCGCTGGGACGTGCTTTGGCCAAAGGCGATGCAAGATGAACGAGACCGATCCACTGGTGGTATTCACGCCCTCGGGCAAGCGCGGGCGGTTCCCGAAAGGCACGCCGGTGCTGACCGCGGCCCGGCAGTTGGGTGTCGACCTCGACTCGGTCTGTGGCGGGCGGGGGATATGCTCCAAGTGCCAGATCACGCCCGGCTATGGCGAGTTTTCCAAGCACGGCGTGACCGTGCATCAGGGCGCGCTGTCGGAGTGGAACGCGGTCGAGGAGCGCTATGATCAGAAGCGTGGGCTGAAGGCGGGGCGGCGGCTGGGCTGCCAGGCGCAGGTGATGGGCGACATCGTGATCGACGTGCCGCCGGAAAGCCAGGTGCACAAGCAGGTGGTGCGCAAGGCGGCCTCGGCCCGCGTGATCCAGATGGACCCGGCGACTCGGCTGTATTTCGTCGAGGTGGACGAGCCGGACATGCACGAGCCGACGGGCGACCTGGAGCGGCTGGAGCGGGCGCTGCGCGAACAGTGGGAGATCCCCGAGATCACCGCCGACCTGACGCTGCTGTCGAAGTTGCAGCCGGTGCTGCGCAAGGGCAAGTTCCAGGTGACCGTGGCGCTGCACCAGTCGCATCTGGACAGCGTGCCGCGGGTGATCGAGATCTGGCCGGGTCTGCACGAAAGCGGACTCTACGGGCTGGCGATCGACCTTGGATCGACCACGGTGGCGGCGCATCTGACCGATCTGGAAAGCGGCGAGGTGAAGGCCAGTTCCGGCATCATGAACCCGCAGATCCGGTTCGGCGAGGACCTGATGAGCCGGGTGAGCTATGCGATGATGAACCCCGGCGGCGACCAGGAGATGACCCGCGCGGTGCGTGAGGCGATCAACACGCTGGCCGAGGAAATCGCCAAGGAAGCCGAGATCGATCCGAGCCTGATCGTGGAGACGGTGTTTGTCTGCAACCCGGTGATGCATCACCTTCTGCTGGGGATCGACCCGGTGGAGTTGGGGCAGGCGCCGTTTGCGCTGGCCACGTCGGACAGCATGGCGCTGGAGGCACGGGAACTGGAGTTGAGCGCGATCAACACGCGGGCGCGGGTCTACGTACTGCCCTGCATTGCGGGGCACGTGGGCGCGGATTGTGCCGCCGTGGCGCTGAGCGAGGAGCCGGGGAAATCCGAGGATCTGGCGCTGATCGTGGATGTGGGCACCAATGCCGAGATCCTTTTGGGCGACAAGAGCCGGGTTCTGGCCTGTTCCTCGCCCACCGGCCCGGCCTTTGAAGGGGCGCAGATTTCCAGCGGGCAGCGGGCGGCGCCCGGCGCGATCGAGGCAATCCGGATCGACCCGGAGACAAAAGAGCCGCGGTTCCGCGTGATCGGCTCGGAGAAGTGGTCGGACGAAGACGGCTTTGCCGAGGAAGTGGGCGCTGGCGGGATCACCGGCATCTGCGGGTCGGGCATCATCGAGGCGGTGGCCGAGCTGCGCATGGCGGGGCTGATGGATGAAAGCGGGCTGATCGGATCGGCCGAGGCGACCGGAACCGCGCGGATGGTGGCCGAGGGGCGGACGCATTCGTATCTCATCCATGACGCCACGGCCGAGGGTGGCCCGCGCATCACCGTGACGCAGGGTGACATCAGGGCGATCCAGCTGGCCAAGTCGGCGCTCTATGCCGGGGCGCGGTTGCTTATGGACGAGCGTGGCGTGGACAAGGTGGACCGCGTGGTGCTGGCCGGGGCCTTTGGTGCGCATATCAGCGCCAAGCACGCGATGGTGCTGGGGATGATCCCCGATGTGCCGCTGGACAAGGTGACCAGTGCGGGCAACGCGGCAGGCACGGGCGCACGGATCGCGCTGTGCAACGTGGGCGCGCGGCGCGAGATCGAGCGGGTCGTGCGCGAGATCACCAAGGTCGAGACCGCCATCGAACCCAAGTTCCAGGAGCATTTCGTGGCCGCGAACGCCATTCCGCACAAGACCGACCCGTTCCCGGAACTGGCCAAGGTCGCGCCTTTGCCGAACCCGTCGTTCAATACCGGCGGCGGGGAAGAGGGCGGACGGCGCCGGCGGCGGCGCGGCTGAGCCGACGGCAGACAAGGGATTGCGCGGCGGCGGGTGATTGCGCAGAGTAGGGCCATGGCCCCCGCGCGTCCGCTGCGGCGGCGTGTTTCTCATTTTCCTGCCCGACGTGGCGCAACTGATTGATCTGGCCGATATGACACCGAAATCCCTTTTGCTGCCCCTTTTCCTTGCAACCGCAGCGACGGCCCTGCCCGCGATGGCATGCCCGGGCGCCGAGGCGCTAGAAACCGGCGTGGTGTTCGAGACCCGCGACGGGATGACCGAGACGCACCGGCGCTTTGCCCCGGAACAAATCCTGATCCAGACCGAGTTTCCCGACGGCTCGGGGTCGGTCCTGGAGACGCGGCACGGGCTTTACCTGGCCAGTTCGACACCGATCGAGGACGGGGTCGTGAGGGTCGGACAGAAGGATGTCTTCGCCAGTTACGCCGATCTGGAGGAGTGGGACGAACCCCGTCCCGACGCGGAATGGCGCAACGACAGCAGCGGCGGGGGAACAGCGACATCGGGGCCGATGACGACGATCGAGCTGGGAGCTTGCGCCTATCCGGCCTTCGAGATCGACCT
Organism: Roseovarius confluentis; assembly: GCF_002917925.1. GTDB lineage: Bacteria > Pseudomonadota > Alphaproteobacteria > Rhodobacterales > Rhodobacteraceae > Roseovarius > Roseovarius confluentis. The sequence goes on from NZ_PPFE01000004.1 coordinate 370,599, forward strand.
GACCTTCAACGACGACCCGACCTATACCGAGCGCTATCATTACCTGCCGGAAATGGGGGTCGGCCTGTTGGTGGCCAGCACGTTGGACGGGGACGTGGAAACCTATACCTACACAGGGGTGCGGGCGGCCGAATGAGGCGGTGCTGCGCCGAATCCGTCTTGACCGGGGACAACCGGCATCATACCTAGCGGTCGCGCAGGCGGGTATGATGTAATGGTAGCCTGTCAGCTTCCCAAGCTGAACGCGCGGGTTCGATTCCCGCTACCCGCTCCAAGCCTCATCACCACACGATCAGCGAATGACCGGCGCGCGGACTAGCGCGTATGGGCGTCCGGCTGGGCATCACCGGCATCAGTGGTGGCATGTTCGTGGTCGATGGTCAGGAACATGCCCGCGGACATCAGGAACCCCGCCAGCAGGACCACCTCGGCGAAGGGCAGGCCGGACAAGAGCCCCTGGCCCCAGGCGCGGCGCACGAACGGGCGCGAGCGTCGCCTCGGTGCGGGAGGTCCAAGCTGGATTGCGGGTGTATCCGTTGATTGATCGTTACTCATGGTTTTGGCAGCATCACTTTTCATAGGCTCGATGTGGGCTTGAAAGACGCCAGGAATAGGGAGGATTTGCCTTTTTCTTGCCGTACTGGGGTGTTTTGACCCATAAAGCCGGGCGGAATACGGAAACAGAGTGTTCGCGGGCGTATCGTGCGCGCGGCGGGCTGAACAAGGCAGGGCAGAAGATGGGTTTCACGGTTGCGATCGACGGGCCGGCGGCGGCGGGCAAGGGCACGGTCGCGCGTGCGGTGGCCAAGCGGTTCGGGTTCGCGCACCTGGACACAGGGCTGCTGTACCGCGCGACGGGACGGCGGACGCTGGACGGGACCGAGCCGGTGGATGCCGCGCGCGCGTTGACGGCCGAGGACCTTGAAGCGGACGACCTGCGCTCTGCCGAGGTGGGACAGGCCGCCAGCCGGGTGGCCGCGGTGCCCGAAGTGCGCGCCGCGCTGGTGGAGTTTCAGCGCGCCTTCGCGGCCCGGGCGGGCGGCGCGGTCTTGGACGGGCGCGATATCGGGACGGTGATCTGCCCCGACGCCAACGTGAAGCTGTTCGTGACGGCAAGCGACGACGTGCGCGCACAACGGCGGCTGGAAGAACTGGTGAGCAAGGGGGCCGAGACGACCTATGACGAGGTTCTGGCCGACCTGCGCCAGCGCGACGAACGCGACTCGGCGCGGGCCACGGCGCCGCTGAAGCCCGCATCTGACGCGATATTGCTGGACACGACGGCATTGTCGATCGAAGGCGCGGTCGAAGCGGCCTGTGCCGAGGTCGCGCGGGTGCGTGCGGTGCTGTGACGGCGACCATCACCTTTCACCGCGGTGGCGGATGGATGGACAGGTTCCGGGCCTACCGGCTGATCGTGACCGGCGAGGAGATCGGGCACATCAAGGGCAACAGCCAGTTGAGTGTCGAGGTGGCGGCGACCCAGCATACGCTGAGAGCCACGATTGACTGGTGTGCCAGCAACATCCTTTACGTCGACCTGTCGGCGGGCGGCGAGGTGCATGTGGAGGTGTCTAACCCCAACGGGCCGTTCAAAGGCCAAAGCGTGATGCGCCGGACGCCGGGCGCGTACCTGCAGCTGCGGCTGCTGGAGAAGGCCGAAGGGCACGAAACCCCTTGATTGTCATGGCCGAGCGGGCTATAGCGCCCCTCGTCGACAAGGCGGAACCGCCGCAGAGCATTGAGAGCGAGCAGGGTCGGGAATACCGGCCCTCTTTGTTTTGCGTATATGAGGCGGCCCGTCTGACCAACGAAACCCTGAAGACCGGCGGAGACAACCGCGCGGCCGGACACAACGAAACGTTAGGATTGAAACGCCACATGGCTCAAAACGCATCGATGGAGGAATTCGAGGCCCTCCTTAATGAAAGCCTCGAAATGGACACGCCCCAAGAGGGATCGGTTGTCAAAGGCAAGGTCATCGCGGTTGAAGCGGGACAAGCCATCATCGACGTCGGCTACAAGATGGAAGGCCGCGTCGAACTCAAGGAATTCGCAAATCCCGGTGAAGCGCCCGAAATCGAAGTGGGCGACGAGGTCGAAGTGTTCCTGCGCTCGGCAGAGAACGCCCGTGGCGAAGCCGTCATTTCCCGTGAAATGGCCCGCCGCGAGGAAGCCTGGGACCGCCTGGAAAAAGCATACGCAGACGACGCGCGCGTCGAAGGCGCGATCTTTGGCCGGGTCAAGGGCGGTTTCACCGTCGATCTGGGCGGCGCCGTGGCGTTCCTGCCCGGTTCTCAGGTCGATGTGCGCCCCGTGCGCGATGCCGGCCCGCTGATGGGTCTCAAGCAGCCCTTCCAGATCCTGAAAATGGACCGCCGCCGCGGCAACATCGTTGTGTCGCGCCGTGCCATCCTGGAAGAGAGCCGCGCCGAGCAGCGTGCGGAAGTCATCGGCAACCTGACCGAAGGCCAGGCCGTGGACGGCGTGGTCAAGAACATCACCGAATACGGGGCCTTCGTGGACCTGGGCGGTGTCGACGGCCTGCTGCACGTGACCGACATGGCATGGCGCCGTGTGAACCACCCCTCCGAGATCCTGAACATCGGCGAGACCGTCAAGGTCCAGGTGATCAAGATCAACAAGGAAACCCACCGCATCAGCCTGGGCATGAAACAGCTGCAGGACGATCCGTGGGATCTGGTTGCTGCCAAGTACCCGCTGGAATCGGTGCATACCGGCCGTGTCACGAACATCACCGACTACGGTGCGTTTGTTGAGCTGGAACCCGGTGTCGAGGGCCTGGTGCACGTCTCGGAAATGTCCTGGACCAAGAAGAACGTGCATCCCGGCAAGATCGTGTCCACCTCCCAGGAGGTCGAGGTCATGGTGCTGGAGATCGACCAGGCCAAGCGCCGCGTGTCGCTGGGCCTCAAGCAGACCATGCGCAACCCGTGGGAAGTGTTCGCGGAAACCCATCCCGAGGGCACCGAGGTCGAGGGCGAGGTCAAGAACATCACCGAGTTCGGCCTGTTCATCGGCCTGGAAGGCGACATCGACGGCATGGTCCACCTCAGCGACCTCAGCTGGGACGAACGCGGCGAAGACGCGATCCAGAGCTACAAGAAGGGCGACGTCGTGCAGGCGGTCGTTTCCGAAGTGGACGTGGAGAAAGAGCGTATCTCGCTGTCGATCAAGAACCTGGGCGGCGACAAGTTCGCCGAGGCCGTGGGCGGCGTGAAGCGCGGCTCGATCATCACCGTCGAGGTCACCTCGATCGAGGATGGCGGCATCGAGGTGGAATACGAAGGCATGAAATCCTTCATCCGCCGCTCCGACCTGTCGCGTGACCGTTCCGAACAGCGCCCCGAGCGTTTCTCGGTCGGTGACAAGGTCGACGTGCGCGTGACCAACGTCGACAGCAAGACCCGCCGTCTGGGCCTGTCGATCAAGGCACGCGAGATCGCCGAAGAGAAAGAAGCCGTGCAACAGTATGGCAGCTCGGATTCGGGCGCCTCGCTGGGCGACATCCTTGGCGCCGCGCTGAAAGGCGACGACGACAAGTAAGCCGGCTACGGTTTGGAAATTGGAAGGGCCCCGCAAATGCGCGGGGCCTTTTTTCGTCTTGTTCCGGTCTGCCGGCGGGTCCTTGATCCGAGGCGGTTTTCGCGCACCGCGCACCGTATTCGAGCCGATGGCACGCCCGAGCGACAAGAGGCCTCCGGGCGCGCCCGAATCATGGCCATATGCGCCGGACCCTGCCGCCAGGGGGCCACGATGCCGGTCTTTCGGGTAGGCAAAGAACTGCACGCGGCAGCGTCGCGCGCTTTTTCCCGGCGAATTTCCGAGTTTATCCGGTAGGTTGCAGTTCCTAATTGCGCTTTTTCTATCTATAGTCGTTAAAGTCGATACGCTGCGCGAACCAAGAACAACGCCCGGGGGGAACCGATGATAAGGTCGGAATTAATCCAGAAGATCGCCGACGAGAATCCACATTTGTATCAGCGTGACGTCGAGCGCATCGTGAACACGATTTTCAATGAAATCACCAATGCCATGGCCGAAGGCAACCGTGTCGAACTGCGCGGCTTCGGTGCGTTCTCGGTCAAGAAGCGCGATGCCCGGACCGGGCGCAACCCGCGCACCGGCGAGTCGGTGCAGGTCGAGGAAAAACATGTGCCGTTCTTCAAGGCCGGCAAGCTGTTGCGTGAACGGCTGAACGGGAAATCCTGATGCGTTATATCCGTTACCTTTCGATCGCCATCTTCGGACTGGCGCTTATCCTGATCGCGCTGGCCAACCGGCAGTTTGTCGAGGTGCAGATCCTTCCCGAGGAACTGGGCGGCATGGCGGCGCTGAACCCGTCCTACGAGCTTCCTCTGTTCATCGTGATGTTCGGCGGCATTCTTGCGGGTCTGGTAATCGGGTTCATCTGGGAATGGATCCGCGAGGCCAAGGAGCGCGCGGCAGCCGCGCGGCAGGCGCGGGAGATGGCGCGTCTGCGGGCCGAGGTGCGGCGGCTGAAAGGCGAGAAGCACAAGGACCAGGACGAGGTGCTTGCGCTTCTGGACGAGGCCAGCTAACCCGCTGCGTCATGGCGCAGGACATTCGGATCAAGATGTGCGGGCTGACCCGGCCCGAGGATATCCCTGCCGCGGTGGCGGCGGGGGCAGCCTATGTAGGGTTCGTGTTTTTCCCGAAATCGCCGCGATACGTGACGCCCCAGCTCGCGCGCGAGATGGCGCTGGCGGTGCCGCCCGGCGTGGCCAAGGTGGCGCTGGTGGTGGATGCGGACGACACGTTGCTGGACGAGCTGACGGACGCCGTACCGCTGGACATGTTGCAATTGCATGGGCAGGAGAGCCCCGAACGCGTGGCCGAGATCAAGGCCCGCTATGGCCTGCCGGTGATGAAAGCCGTGGGCGTGCGCGAGGCGGGGGATCTGGAGGCGATCGACCGGTACGCGGCGGTGGCGGACCAGATCCTGCTAGATGCCAAGCCGCCGAAGGACGCCACCCGCCCGGGCGGCAATGCCGAGAGCTTTGACTGGAGCCTGATCGCGGGGCGGGAGTGGTCCGTGCCGTGGATGCTGGCCGGGGGGCTGACCGTGGACAACGTGGCCGAGGCGATTCGGGTGACGGGGGCGCGGCAGCTTGATCTTTCGTCGGCGCTGGAAAGCGCGCCGGGTGTCAAGGACCACGGCAAGATGCGCGCCTTCGCCGACGCGGCGCGGGCATGATCCGGTTCCGTGAGGCGGGACAGGCGGATGTCGCTGCCGTGGTGGCGCTTTTGACCGATGACATGCTGGGGCAGGGGCGCGAGGGTGCCGAGCCCGCGCTTTACGAGGCCGCCTTTGCGCGGATGCGAAACGAGGGCAACAACCATCTGATCGTGGGCGAGGACGAAGCGGGCCGGATCGTCGCCACCTACCAGATCACCTTTATCAGCGGGCTGTCGCTGCGCGCCGCGCGGCGGGCGCAGGTGGAAAGCGTGCGCGTGGCGGGCGTTAAGCGTGGGCAGGGCGTGGGTGAGGCGATGTTCGAGGACGTCAAGGCGCGGGCGAGGGCCGCGGGGTGCACGTTGGTGCAGCTGACGATGAACGCCACCCGGAACGATGCCAACCGATTTTACGAGCGCATTGGCTTCGTGGCGTCGCATACCGGGTTCAAGCTGACACTGGATTGACGCTTCGGTTCGCTTTGCCCAAGTTGAAGCAAAGGAGAGACGCATGGACAAGCAGGATCTGGACGATGTTTACGGAGCCAAGACGCCCGAGGAATCGCGGGCGATTTATGACAATTGGTCGACCGGCTATGATGCCGATTGCCTGAGCCAGGGCTTCCGCCTGCCCGGGTTGGGCGCGGCGCTGTTGGGCCGGTATCTGGGCGAGACGGACGCGCCGGTGCTGGACGCGTGTTGTGGCACCGGGCTGGTGGGCGAGACGCTGCGGCTGATGGGATATGGCCGGGTCGTCGGCTGCGACCTGTCTCCGGATATGCTGACGTTTGCCGACAGGACCGGGGCCTACGAGCAACTGGAGGTGGCCGATACCGGCGTCGGGTTGCCCTTTGACGATGATGCCTTTGCAGGGTTCGTCTGCGTCGGGGCGTTCGGGCCGGGCCATGCGCCGCCGGGGACGCTGGAACATCTGGCTCGGGTGACGCGGCCCGGGGGCATTGGCGTGTTCAACCTGCTGGATGCGACGTACGAGGAGCAGGGCTTTCCGCCGGTTCTGGACAAGCTTGCGGCCTCGGGCGCGTGGGAGGTGATTTACACCACGCCGTCGTTCCGGCCCTTCCTGCTGGCCGAGCCGGAATTTCTGAGCACGGGCTATGTCGTTCGGATGAGGTGAGCGCCCGAGAATATTCGTACGAATATTCTCGGGGCCGCGTGTCGCACAGGAATGCGCTGGAAAACGGTGGGCCCGTGCCATATTGAGGCGCAAGCAAACAGGGATGATGACCATGAACGATCTCTTCAACTCCTTCATGACCGGCCCGGACGAGAAGGGCCGTTTCGGAGATTTCGGCGGGCGCTTCGTGTCCGAGACGCTGATGCCGCTGATCCTGGAACTGGAAGAGCAGTACGAGAACGCCAAGACCGACCAGAGCTTCTGGGACGAGATGGATTTCCTGTGGAAGCATTACGTCGGCCGGCCGAGCCCGATGTACCATGCCGAAGGTCTGACCGAGCGGCTGGGCGGCGCAAAGATCTACATGAAGCGCGACGAGTTGAACCACACCGGCGCACACAAGATCAACAACGTGCTGGGGCAGATCCTGCTGGCGCGGCGCATGGGCAAGACCCGGATCATCGCAGAGACGGGCGCGGGCCAGCATGGGGTCGCCACCGCCACGGTCTGTGCCAAGTTCGGGCTGAAATGCGTTGTCTACATGGGCGCGCATGACGTGGAACGCCAGCGACCCAACGTGTTCCGCATGAAGCTGCTTGGTGCAGAGGTGATCCCGGTGACCAGCGGTCGCGGCACGCTGAAGGACGCGATGAACGACGCGCTGCGCGACTGGGTGACCAACGTGCGCGACACGTTCTATTGCATCGGCACGGTGGCAGGGCCGCATCCCTATCCGGCGATGGTGCGCGACTTCCAGTCGATCATCGGCAAGGAAGCCAAGGAACAATTGCAGGAGGCCGAGGGCCGTCTGCCCGACACGATCATCGCGGCCATCGGCGGCGGGTCGAACGCGATGGGGCTGTTTTACCCGTTCCTTGACGACAAAGAGGTCAACATCATCGGCGTCGAGGCCGGCGGCAAGGGCGTGAACGAGAAGATGGAACACTGCGCGTCACTGACCGGCGGGCGTCCCGGGGTGCTGCATGGCAACCGGACCTACCTGCTGCAGGACGATGACGGGCAGATCCTGGAGGGATACTCGATTTCGGCGGGCCTCGATTACCCGGGGATCGGGCCAGAGCATTCGTGGCTGCACGAGATCGGGCGCGCAAAATACGTGTCGATCACCGACAAGGAAGCGCTGGAGGCGTTCAAGCTGTGCTGCGAGGCCGAAGGGATCATCCCGGCGCTGGAGCCGTGCCACGCGCTGGCCCACGTGATGAAGATCGCGCCTGACCTGCCGAAGGATCACATCCTGTGCATGAACATGTGCGGACGGGGCGACAAGGACATCTTCACGGTCGCGCGGCACCTGGGCTTCGAGATGGGTGAAGGCGACTAGGGCGCCACACCCCCGGGCAAGGCGTGAGGACGGTCAGTCGTCGTCTTTTTCATCCTCGGTTTCCTGGTCTTTGTCGTCCGAGCTGTCTTCATCGTTGCCGCGATCGCCGTCTGCGGCTTCGTCGCCGTCTGGATCGGCCTCGCCGTCTTCGCGAATCGAGTCGTCGAAAAGAAAACCAGCCGCGTTGAGTTCCAGCTGTTCCGGCGTGGTCCCGGAACTGGAGTCAGCGACAGTATCGTCGGCCATGGCCGCACTGGAAAGCAGGATAGCGGTAGCGGAGAAAGCAATAATGCGTTGCATGCGGGATTCCTTCGCTTACTGGTACGAACGCGCCGACTGGCGCAGTACAAGCCGTAGAGGTAGCGCCGTGAGGATGCAGAGCAAGTCAGCACCAACGGGGCACGCGATTCTGGCGATAGGTTGCCATGGGCGAAACCACATCACACAGGTCCTCTCGACGACGCTTGGCGCCGCGAGATAGAAAACGCGCCGGAGGGTGAGGTCCGGCGCGCCGTTCCATCGTCATTCGGATCGCAGATCTTCGTCAGCCTAAACGAGCGAGTAGTAGTAGATCACGACGGGAACGGTGGTCTCGTCGCTGGCGTTTTGCGTTTCACTCGCGCTGGTGTCACTGCTGTCCGAGGCATCGGCGCTGTCGCCGCTGTCCATGTTTTTGCTTTCGGACGTGCCTGCGGTCATGTCGAGCGCCTTGGTCCCGGCACCGCGGTATTCCTGTGGCGACAGCGAGTCGGAGCCGTCGGCATCCATCGCGTCAAAGCGCTTTTGCAGGGCCTTCTCGCTCCAGTCCTTGTCGATTTCGCCTTCATATTCGGCCTGCGTGATGATGCCGTCGCCGTCGCTGTCATACATCTTGAAGCGGCCGACGGCGGTCTTGGCGAACTCCTCGGCATTGTCGGTGTCGGTGGACACGGCCGATTTCATGTCGCTGTCATCGGTGCGCCAAGCCTTGTTGGTCAGGTCCTGGTATTCCTCGACGCTGAGTTCGGTCTTGTCGCCGGCGTCGAGATCAGCCCAGTCGGGTTTGTCGTTGCCCGCCTGCGTCATGGCTTCGCGGTTGTTCTGCTCGGCCTTGCCGATGCAGTTGACCATTTCCTCGCGGTCGACCGACCCATCCTTGTTGAGATCGAGCGCAGCGAATTCGGCGTCGCGCGCGTCCTTGATTTCCTGTTCGCTCATGAAGCCGTCCTTGTTCTGGTCGGCCGGCATGAAGGCGGTTTCGCAGAAGGCGGACATGTCGGTCTCGCCGTCGCTCTGTTGCGCCAGCGCGGGGGCGGCTGTGGCCAGCGCGGCGGAAGTCAGGATGGTTGTTGTCAGGGTTTTCATCGTCATGTCTCCTTTCGTTTTTTCAAACGGTCGAGAGGACGGGTGTGGCGTCACTCCTCCGGTATTGACGTCCCGGAGAAAGAACGTGTCGTTGCGATGTGAGTTCCTGAATTTCTGCCGAACGCCGTGCAGGCTTTCGCAGCATTCGATCACCGTGTGGATCGCAGGCGGACCCCTGAAAGCGCATCTGAAGTAGCGCGAGAGGGCCTTACGAAGTCTCGCCGGAGGCGTGCTGCTTCAGCACGTCGATGGGCACGATGTCGAGCGCGCGGGCGTGGGTCGCCTCGAGCCGCACCTTGGGCGCGCAGCCTTCGTCATGGGCTTGCAGGAAGCGGCCGGCGCAGAGGCACCAGTGGTCGCCGGGCTTGAGACCGTCAAAGCCGAATTCGGGGCGCGGCGTGGAGAGATCGTTGCCGACGTATTTCGAATAGGCGAGGAACTCGGCGGTCATCAGGGCGCAGACCGTGTGGCTGCCCTGATCTTCGGAACATGTGTTGCAATGCCCGTCGCGGAAAAAGCCGGTCATCGGCGCGGTGGAGCAGCTTTCGAGCTTGCCGCCCAGCACGTTGACGGAGGTGTCCATTTCGATTGCCATGCGATGCTCCCTGATCCGGTTGGCCACATCCTGCACGCCCGGCGGAAGCGGGGCAAGGGAGGCGGTGTGTCGCGGCGTCAGAGCGCGCCCGCGATGCGGCGGAACATGTCGATGTTGGCATCGTTCACGCCCGGCTCGCGAAAGGCGCGGTCGGCGGCGGTTGTGACGATGACCACGTCGCGCGCCTGGTCGATATAGATATACTGCCCGTAGATGCCGCGCGCCATGAACTGGCCCGGCTCCGAGCCCTCGGGGATCCACCATTGGTAGCCGTAGCCGATTTGTCCCGGCTCGGTCGGGGCGCTTGGTTCCGTGGACGCGGCGATCCAGTCGGCGGGCACCACCTGCTGGCCGCCCAACTGTCCGTTCTGTTCGATCATCAGGCCGAAGCGGGCATAGTCGCGCGTGGTCAGGTTGAGGCCGCCGAGCACGAAGGCGACGCCTTTGCCGTCGGTGATATAGTAGGGCGCGGATTCGAGCCCGAGCGGCGCGATGATCTTTTCCGACAGAAGCGAGGGGATGTCGCGGCCCGTGGCGCCGCGGATGATCATGCCAAGGACATGCGTGTCGATGGAGACGTATTGCCAGCGCTGCCCCGGGGGCGTGTCGCGGGCCTCCAGCCCGGCGGCGAAACCGTCCATCGTGCCGCCCAGAGCAAGCACGCGGCCCATGCGGTTTATGTCGGAATCGTAATCAAGGTAATCCTCGTCGAAGCGCACGCCGCTGGTCATTTGCAGGACATTGCGGATCGTGGCCCCGTCATAGGCGCTGTCTTTCAGCGCGGGCGCGTATTGCGTGACCGGGTCCTCGAGGGAGGCGATCTGGCCCTCGTCCACCACGACGCCCATCAGCGCGGACAGGAAGGACTTGGCCACTGACCAGCTTATGCGGCGATCATCCGGTGCGGTGCCGAGGTGATAGCTTTCGTGGACGACTTCGCCCTGGTGCAGGACCAGCAGCGAGGTGACGGCGCGATCTTCGATCCAATCCTGTGTGCCTTGGGTCAGGGTGATGGGATTCCCCGGGGGCAAGGGCATGACAGGCGCGTCGCCGCGCGGCACGGGCGTGTGCAGGAAGGCGCTGTCCATGTTCGAGAAGTTCTGGACGATATGCTCGGACTCGAAAAGCGTGTTGACCGCCATGAGCCGCGCGATTTCCTCGCGTTTCCAAAGGCCGATACCGATGGCGACGATCGCCAGGACGCCGATTATCCGGAGCGTCCATTTCAGGATGCCGCGCATGTTGAAATCCTCCCTTTGGCGCAGGAAAGCACCCGGTGCGCCGGGCGGCAAGGAGAACGCGGCGTTACCGGAACTTGTCCATCAGCTTTTGCAGCGGGCTGCGGTCTTCGGTGTCGGAGGGATCGGGGGGCGCGTCCGGCATTGCAGCCGGTTTCGCTTCGGCTTGGGGTTTCGGCGTGGATTTCGAGGAGCGGGCGGGCGCGGTGCGCAGGGAAACGGCGTTGAGAAACTTGTCGTTATGGCCTGCGGCCAGTTCGGGTGCGCCGTCGGAGAGGCCGCGCAGAAGGTCGTCGAGCCAGTCGGCATCGGCCTTGGCGAAATCCTGAAGCACGTAATGCGACACCAGATCCTTGCGGCCCGGGTGGCCGATGCCGAGGCGGACGCGGCCGTAATCCTCGCCGATATGGGCGTGGATAGAGCGCAGGCCGTTGTGGCCCGCGTGGCCGCCGCCCTGTTTGACGCGGCATTTGCCGGGGGCAAGGTCCAACTCGTCGTGGAAGACGATGACGTCCGAAGGCTCCAGCTTGTAAAAACGCATGGCCTCGCCGACCGACTGGCCGGACTTGTTCATGAAGGTTTCGGGCTTTAGCAACAGGACTTTTTCAGAGCCGAGCTTGCCTTCGGTCAGCTGGCCCTGAAATTTCGACCGCCAGGGCGCGAAGCCGTGATCGGAGGCGATGCGATCGAGCGCCATGAAGCCGATATTGTGGCGGTTCTTCTCATATTTGCCGCCCGGATTTCCCAGGCCCACGAAAAGCAGCATTGCCGATCACCCGTTCTTTGGTGAGGATGGTCTACGCGGCGGGGCGCGTTGAATCAACACGAGAGCGGCAAGGACGGGCAGGGGACATGGGCGAATACGCGGTGAACGGTGTCACGCTGGTGGTGCCCGACGAGATGCTGAACGAGCGGGTCGCGGGCAAGCTGGCAAGCGGCACCTACGAGGCGCACGAGGCCCATGCGGCGCAGATGCGCCTGCGCGAGGGGATGCGCGTGCTGGAGCTGGGCGCGGGTGTGGGGTACATCGCCTCGATCTGTGCGGGCGTGGCCGGCGCTGCGAACGTGGTCACGGTTGAGGCCAACCCGGCAATGCTGCCGGTGATCCGCGACAACCTTGATCGGAACGGGCATCAGGCGACGCGACTTGTCCACGGGGCGGTGACCGGGGATGGCGATGCGGACGAGATCGCGTTCGATCCCAAGAAAGTGTTCTGGGCGGGGCGGATCGCCGACGAGGAGACCGACCCCGACAAGCTGGTGTCGGTGCCGATGCTGCCGGTGGCGGGGCTGCTGAAGGAGTATCGCCCGCATCTGGTGATCATGGACGTGGAAGGCGCCGAGCGGCATCTGTTCGGTGCGCCCTGGCCCGCGCATGTGCGGGCGGTGATGATGGAGTTGCACCCCAACCAGTATCCTGACGCGGTGATCAAGCAGATCGTGGATTGCATGTCGGATTCGAACCTGACCTACGATCCGGGGCCGTCGCGGGGACGGATCCTGTGCTTCCGACGCTTGCGGCACGCATAAAAAAACGCGAGGGCCGGAGCCCTCGCGCTGGTTTTTTCGTAAGTGGGGGAAGAGCTTAGTCTTCGCCGCCTTCCGCCTCTTCGACGCTGTCCGGGCCGGCCTCTTGCTCGGTTGCCGGGACCTCATCGGCTGCGACGTCTTCGTCTTCCTCTTCATCGCTGTCGGATTTCAGGGCCGACGGGGCCGCGATGTTGCAGATCACGAAGTCACGGTCGATGGTGGGTTTCGCGCCTTCGGGCAGTTCGACCTGGCTGATGGTGATCGTGTCGCCGATGTTTTCCATCAGGCTGAGGTCGACGGTGATGCTTTCGGGGATGTCGCCGGCGGTGACGACAAGCTCGATCTCGTTGCGGATCACGGTCAGAACACCGGTTTTCAGTGCCTCGCACTCTTCCTCGTTGATGAACTCGACGGGGATGAAGAGGTTGATCTTGGTGGTGCGGCGCAGGCGCATCAGGTCGAAGTGGGTCGGAAGGTCCTTGACCACGTCGCGCTGAACGTCGCGGCAGATCACGCGGACGTCGTCGTGCCCGTCAACCTTGAGGTTGAAGAGGGTGGACTTGAACCGGCCCTGTTTCAGCCGTTTCAACAGGACGTTGAACGGAATGTTGACGGGCAGCGGATCGACGTCGCCCCCGAATACGATCCCCGGAACCATGCCGTCGCGGCGTGCAGCACGAGCGGCGCCCTTGCCCGTCCCCGTGCGTTCCTGGGCGTGAAGATCAGGAATTTCTCCAGCCATGTGTGTTCTCCATATGCAAAGGCGGGGCTCCTCCAAGGCTGTAGCCCCGCGTGAAGCCGTCGCTTTAGAGGAATAAGGGCGGCTTGAAAAGCCCAAATATGCAAGGTTTTGCGGGATTCAGCGGGTCAGGTGCGCGCGGTCTGGGCGGGCGGCGTCACACGGCCCCAGGAGACGCCTTCGAGCAGGGACGGGTCGAGCCGGTCGCCGTGCAGGACGCTGACGTCGCCGGTGGCTTCCATCACAACGGCGCGAACCTGATCGGGCTCAAGCGCGTTGGCCTCGCGCAGCTTGGCGCGGATGTCGGCACGGGTGACGCGGGCAAGGCTGAGGTTCTCGTCGAGTATGCGGCCCTCGTGCATCAGGATGATGGGCCGGGTGTCCACAAGATGTTCAACCGCGCGGAACCGCACGCGCAGGGCCGAGATGGCGAAGCGCAGGGCAAAGAGCGCGGCGAGCGCGAGGATGCCCGGCAGGAATCGGTTGGATGTGGTCATCAGCGTGGCGACGACCGAGCCGCTGGCGAGCGTCAGGGCGAAGTCGAAGCTGGACATCTTGGAGAAGGAGCGCAGACCATTGACCCGTGCCAGCAGGATGATGACGGCGACCGCCACGACGGTCTGAAGGACGGTATCGGGCATGTCCGGACTCCTACGTTTGCATGACAGGCGAACGCAGGGGGGGGGACGATGTTCCGGGGTTACTGCCAGTCGCCCGAGAAGTTCCGGGGCACCATCAGGATATCACGGTCGACCTGGTTGATGTCGGTGTGCCCACAAAAGGCCATCGAGACATCCAGTTCCTTGTGGATGCACTGGAGCGCCTTGGTGACGCCTTCCTGCCCCATGGCGCCAAGGCCGTAGACATAGGCGCGGCCGATATAGGTGCCTTTCGCCCCGAGGGCGAGCGCCTTGAGCACGTCCTGCCCCGAGCGGATGCCGCTGTCGAGGTGGACTTCGATCTTGTCGCCCACGGCGTCCATGATCTGGGGCAGGGCGCGGATGGCGGAAAGCGCACCGTCCAGTTGCCGCCCGCCGTGATTGGACACGACGATGGCATCGGCGCCGACATTCAGCGCCTCCTTGGCATCACGCGGGTCGATGATGCCCTTGATGATCAGCGGGCCGTCCCACATCTTGCGGAACTCGCGGATGCGGTCCCAGTTGAGTGCCTCGTCGAACGCCTCGGCCGTCCAGGAACTGAGCGAGGACGGATCGGTCACGCCCTTGGCGTGTCCGACGATATTGCCGAAGAACCGCCGCTTGGTGCCGAGCATACCAAGGCCCCATTGCACCTTGGTCATCATGTCGGCAATGGACTTAACAGTTAGTTTAGGCGGCGCGCTGAGGCCGTTCTTGAGGTCCTTGTGGCGCTGGCCCAGCACTTGCAGATCGACGGTGATGACCGCCGCCGAGCAGTTGGCGGCCTTGGCGCGGTCGAAAAGCCGCTGCATGAAATCATGGTCTTTCAGGGTGTAAACCTGCATCCAGAAAGGCTTTTCCGTGTGGGCCGCCACGTCCTCGATCGAGCAGATCGACATGGTGGACAGCGTGTAGGGCACGCCGAATTTCTCGGCGGCGCGGGCGGCTTTTATCTCGCCATCGGCGTGCTGCATGCCCGTCAGGCCCACGGGGGCAAGCGCCACGGGCATCGAGACGTCCTGGCCGATCATCTGGGTCGCCGTCGAGCGGTTGGACATGTCCACGGCGATGCGCTGGCGCAGGTAGATGTCACTGAAATCGCTGGTGTTCTCGCGGAAGGTCTGCTCCGTCCAGCTGCCCGATTCCGCGTAGTCGTAGAACATCTTGGGCACGCGGCGGCGGTAGATCTTTTTCAGGTCGTCGATATTGGTGATGACGGGCATGGCGGACGTCTCGGACATTGGTCAGGTCTGCTGACCACTAGCCCGGATCGGGTGCGCTTGTCCATGCGGCGGACGGTCCTGCGGGGGAGGGGTTAACGCGGCAAGGGAGGGTGGCAGACGGGGGGTGACATGCGTGCACCCCGCATGCACCGGGCGTGCACCGCCGCGGCGCGGCAATCGTGTTGCGCGAAAGGATTAACGCGCCGCGCGGGCGGCGTGGATCTCAGGCGGAATGCGCGCCGTCGGCGAGGCCCTTGACGAAGTCGAGCACCTGCGCCGGGCTTTCGCCGTCGGCCAGCTTGCCCACGATGGCCGAGCCCACGACGCAGCCATCGGCGACCGAGGCGATCTCGCGGCTGCTTTCCGGCGTGCGGATGCCGAAGCCGACCACGATGGGCAGGTCGGTATGCGACTTGATGCGTTTCACCTCGGGGCCGACATCGGCGGCCTCGGCCGCCGCCGCCCCGGTGATGCCGGTGATCGAGACATAGTAGACGAAGCCCGAGGTGTTGGTCAGCACCTTGGGCAGGCGCTTGTCATCGGTGGTGGGGGTGGCGAGACGGATGAAGTTCAGCCCGGCCTTCTGCGCGGGGACGCAAAGCTCGTCATCTTCCTCGGGCGGCAGGTCGACCACGATGAGACCGTCGATGCCGGCCTCTTTGGCGTCCTTCAGAAACGTCTCGACCCCGCGATTGTAGATCGGGTTGTAGTAGCCCATCAGCACGATGGGCGTGGTGTCGTCGCCTTTGCGGAACTCGGCGGCCATGTCGAGCGTGCGCTGCAGGGTCATCCCGCCTTCGAGCGCGCGCTGGCCCGCAAGCTGGATCGTCGGGCCATCGGCCATGGGATCGGTGAACGGCAGGCCCAGTTCGATGATGTCGACACCGGCGCCGGGCAAGCCCTTGACCATCTCGAGCGAGGTGTCGAAATCGGGGTCGCCGGCCATGACGTAGGCCACGAAAGCCTTCTTGCCTGCCTTGCGAAGCTCTTCGAATTTGGCGTCGATGCGTGTCATGTCGCGTTCCCGTCGTGATGTTCCGGCATGGTTTGGCGAATGCGGCGCGGAAATGCAATGGCATGTGCATACGGCGGGCGCCGGAAATGAGTATTTGAAGCAAGAAAAAGCAGGGACGTTGCGCTGGGCGCGGCTTGGGCATAGAAGGCGCCGGAACGAGAGCAAAGAGGTGCATCATGGGCTTCAAGATGGGAATCGTGGGGCTGCCCAACGTGGGCAAGTCGACGCTGTTCAACGCGCTGACCCGGACGGCGGCGGCGCAGGCGGCGAATTTTCCGTTCTGCACGATCGAACCCAATGTGGGCGAGGTGGCGGTGCCCGATGCGCGGCTGGACAAGCTGGCGGCGATCGCGCAGTCGAAATCCATCATCCCTACGCGCATGACCTTTGTCGATATCGCGGGCCTCGTGAAAGGCGCCAGCAAGGGCGAGGGGCTGGGCAACCAGTTCCTGGCCAATATCCGTGAGGTCGATGCGATCGCCCATGTGCTGCGCTGTTTCGAGGATGGCGACGTGACCCACGTGGAGGGCCGCGTGAACCCGGTGGAAGATGCCGAGGTGATCGAGACGGAGCTGATGCTGGCCGACCTGGAAAGCATCGAGAAGCGCCGCGCGGGGCTGGTGCGCAAGCTGAAGGGCAATGACAAGGAGGCGGTGCAGGCCGACCGTCTTCTGGCCGCGGCGCAGGCGATGCTGGACGAGGGCAAGCCCGCGCGGCTGGTCGAGGTGGATGCCGAGGACGCCAAGGCCTGGAAGAACCTGCAGCTGCTGACCTCGAAGCCGATTCTGTATGTCTGCAACGTGGACGAGGCCAACGCGGCGGATGGCAACGATCATTCGGCGGCGGTGGCGCAGATGGCCGAGGCGCAGGGAGCGGCGCACGTGATCATCTCGGCCCAGATCGAGGAAGAGATCAGCCAGCTGGATGCCGAGGAAGCCGAGATGTTCCTCGAGGAGATGGGGCTGGAGGAGGCCGGGTTGGACCGGCTGATCCGGGCAGGCTATGACCTTCTGCACCTCGAGACCTATTTCACCGTGGGCCCCAAGGAAGCGCGCGCCTGGACGATCCGCACCGGCACGGCGGCACCGCAGGCCGCGGGCGTCATCCACGGGGATTTCGAGAAGGGTTTCATCCGGGCCGAGACGATTGCCTACGATGATTTCGTCGGGCTGGGCGGCGAGCAGGCGGCGAAGGAAGCGGGCAAGATGCGGGCCGAGGGCAAGAGCTATGTCGTCAAGGATGGCGACGTGCTGCACTTTCTGTTCAACACCTGAGGCGCCGAGCGCGGCGGGGCGCTGTCGGCCGTTTGCGATTTCGATTTTCCGCTTAAGGGCGGTCATGCTACCGTCGGCTTGACCGCTTTGGCTGCAGGTTTCCGGCCGAGAATGCCGGGTGGTTGGTTTCAGCCCTCAGGCCTGGCTTTCGATCCGTTGGTTTTTGTGCCCTGTGGAAAATGATCAGGTCAAAGGCAGCATGGCCGATCGCAAAATGGGATTCTTGGTAGCGCACTTGATCCAAGGACCGGCAAACCACTGAATTGCAATATGCTTAGGCCCGGTCCCTGGCCACGGGTGCCCGCGAATGGCCGAAGAACCGGACCTGTCTTGCCTGGGTGTGGTCAGTGCGGAAGGCGCTTGAGGAATTGGCCTTGACCCTCGGTGTTCGCGACGAGTTCGCTATCGCGGACGATCGCGTTTCCGCGCAGGAAGGTGTCGTTCACAGCGCCTTTCAGGGTCCAACCGTCATAGATCGTGTAACCCGCCGAAGAGGCTGTCGTTGCGTTGGACGGACTCCATTCCCTGTCGAGGTCTATCAAGGCAATATCCGCATCAAGCCCGATCGAGATCGCGCCCTTTCGGTGCGCAAGGCCCATCGCCCTGGCGGAGTTGGCAGAAGTCAGCTCTGCAATCCGTTCCAGACCGAGGCCGCGTTTGTGGTGGCCCTCGCTCAGTAGAATTGGCAGCATCGTTTCCATACCGGGGCAACCCGGTGATGCCTTCCAGATGCCGCCATCCTTGGACGAGAGCGGGCGGTGGACATGGTCAGTGCCGATCGTGTCGATCTCGCCTCGCGCGAGGGCTTGCCACAGCCGTTCCCGATCGGCGGCCTTGCGGACCGGCGGGTTGATTTTTGCAATCTCACCGCCCTCCCATTCGACGTCGTGAGTCAAGTAATGCGGACAGGTTTCCATCGTCAGTGCCGCACCGGCCCCGCGTTGCAGGAGACCGGCCTCAAGTGCCTTTGCCGAAGAGATATGGACAGCATAGACACGCGAACCTGTCTGTTGGCCAAGATATGCGACACGGCTCACCGCTTCGGCCTCGATGAAGTCGGGACGGCTGTCGTCCCAACTGGCCAGTCCACCAGTGCCCTCGGGGTCAGCCTTCATCGCACGGTCCCTTAGGACCCAGGCAATTTCGATATTCTCGGGATGCGGGTTCACGACCGCCCCCTTGCTCGCCGCAAGTTCACACAGTCGGAACAGGAAGCCATCGTCAATGTCCGGAAGACCCAGTCGGGATCCTTCGCCACCTCGGTTGTTGAGAAAAATCTTGAAACTGGAAACACCGAAATCGGTCACATACGAAGGGACCTCGGTCAATTGATCCTCAGTCGAAATGATGAAATGATACCCGAAATCGATACGTGCGCCTTTTTGCGTGACGTCGATGATGTCCTGCGCGACCCCGCTGTATGGCTTGGTCGACAGCAGGTATGGAATAAATGTCGTGATGCCGCCAAGAGCGGCGGCGGCGGTTTCGGCCGCCGCGTCCGCAGGTTCTTCGGGAGCGGCGATGCTATTGCCGTGGCCGAGGTGCAGATGCGGGTCAATGGCCCCGGGAAAGGCGTGGAGCCCCTTGCCTTCGATCGTTTCAGCCGCCGCGTCCGTGGCGTCGGGCGCCAGTAAGGCGGAAATTTTCCCGCCGCTGGCCGCGATGGAGCATTGCGTGGGCCCTCGTCCCGGCAAAATTGCGGTCACGTTGCGAATCAGCAGATCATACATTTTCGATATCCTTCAGAGTTCCCAGCACCTCGTCAGTGGTGCCGACGTTGGCGTATTTCTCGGACATATCGAACAGGTTGACGGCGTGAGAGACCTGCGAGCGGTCGTAAACAGCGTCATGAGGCACCAGTACGGAGAAGTTGTTGGCAAAGGCATCGACAACGGAGCCTCGGACACACCCCGAAGTGGTGCAGCCCGTGACGACCAAAGTGTCGATGCCGCGCTCGATCAGGTAGCTGGTCAGCGGTGTTCCGAAAAAGGCGGAAGGGTGCTTCTTGGGAAGCAAGACATCGTTTGGCTGCGGAGCAATCTCTTCCGGGAATTCATAACCTTTGGCCGCGACCTTCATCAGGGCGGGATTCTTTTCGGCCAAGCGACCCTGGTCGAACTTTTCCTTGGGTGCGACATGCGGATACAGCACAGGCCATTCATTGTCGCGGAAGACTTTCAGAAGCCGCTGGATGTTTGCCATCGCGTCCCAGCCGACCTGTCCGCACGACGTCGCGAATTCCTCGACCGCTTCCCAAAAGGGCTTCGGCTCCGTGCCGATGGTTCGGTACTGAACGTCGATGATGAGCAGGCCCGGCCGTTTTCCCGGGCGCGCCTTGCGTCCAAAGCCCGCGGCCTCATAGCGGCGGATTTCCTCTTCTGGAATAAGTCCTTCCCATGGCACACTCATTTTTGAGCCCCTTCCGATTTAGTTGCATAGAGCGCTTCACGCGCGTCCCATTCCGGCTTTTTCACCGCATCCTGCCGCTGCTTGAAGCCTGCGAGAAGCTTTGAGACTTCTTGCAGTGATCCGTGATCCTTTAGCGAGCCGAGGACTGTCTGCGTCGCCAAGAGTGACGCCTGCAGCGCGGCATTGGCGTAGAGCGTGAAGGCGAACCCCATTTCCGCCAGAGCGGCCTGTCCCGGATCGGGTGTATGCCCGCCGAATACGATATTTGCCACCTGAGGCGCTTTGAGCTCGCGTGCAATGCGGCCGAGTTCATCCACATTGCGTGGTGCTTCGACGAACGTCATGTCGGCACCCACCTCCTGGTACATCTGTGCCCGTTCAATGGCTGCGTCGAGTCCCTCGACGGCGCGGGCATCCGTACGCGCGATGATTTGGAGGTTCTCGTCCTGCCGCGCGTCGAGCGCGGCCTTGATCTTCTCGATCATCTCGGCGGCTGGAATGGTGGCCTTACCTTCGAAATGGCCGCATTTCTTGGGAAAGACCTGATCCTCGATCTGCAGCGCCGAGGCTCCGGCACGTTCCAGTTGGCGTACCGTGCGGTACATGTTCATGGCATTGCCGAACCCAGTGTCGGCATCCACGATCAGCGGCCGGTCCACGGTATCGGCGATGGCGGAAACGGTCTGCACCAGTTCGGTCACTGTTCCGAGGCCGATGTCGGGTAGACCGAGCTGCATATTGGCGACACCGGCGCCGCTTACGTAGATGACCGGGAACCCGGCGTCCTCGATTGCGCGGGCGAACAGCGCGTTGGGTGCCCCGGGTACAACGATGGCGCGCCGTTCCGAGGCGAGCTGTTTGAGGGCCTTGCGTGTAGTCATTGGATTGTCCCTTGCTGTCGGGCACAGAACGACTGGCCCGCAAAATTTTCCCAAACTGTCTACAGAATTACATTACTGTCAACAGTTTTGAGAAAATTCTATGGAACGCCGCGTCGTCGTCGCTTAATGTGAGGGCTGTTGGAGCAGCAAAGTCAGGGAGTTGATTTATGTCGGAAGGTAAGCGGGACACAGATAGCGCGACGGGGCAGTCACCGGATGGATTGCTGCCGCGCCTGCTCGAGACGATTTCGTCAGGGCATTTCGCGCCCGGCCAGAGGATTAGCGAGTCGGAGCTCGCGCGTCAGCTCGGTGTCAGCCGCGGACCGATTCGCGAGGCGCTTGGGAGGCTGGAGGGCCGCGTGGTCGAGCGTCGTCCAAACCTCGGCGTGAGGCTGATCGAGATGGATCGCGAGAAGCTGGAAGAGTTGTTCCGCGTGCGCGAGGCCTTGGAGGGTATGGCGGCAAGGCTGGCTGCAGAAAACTCCACAAACACAGATCTTCAGCGACTTACGGGGTTGCTCGAGCAGCATGAGCGGGTGATCCAGGGGGATGCGCAGGGAGGCTATCTTCAGGGAATTGGGGATGAAGATTTTCACGTATCCATCGTGAGTGCGTCGGGCTGCGGAACGCTCAAGCGTATCCTCATGGACGAGGTCTATTTTCAGCTTCGCCTTCATCGCAGGCGATCAGGCACCCAACCGGGGCGTGCGCGCGCAGCCTTGAGTGAGCACCGCGCTATCGTGGATGCCTTGTATGCACGCAACCCGGAGCGCGCCGAGATCGCCATGCGGGAGCACTTGCGCAGCGCCCGATTCAGTGCGCTCGGGGCGCTGGAAGAGTGACGACAGTTCTAAAATTTAAGCAAGTGCTCCGGTGATTTTGGATAGATTAGAGTGCAAATATTAATTTTTTGGACCTTTAAGGGAGAAGATTTATCAAAAGTGTTGACAGTTTGTGATTTGCATGTGTGTTTTGTGCACATGTCAGCGCATGGCGCGACCAAGAAACCAGGAGAGGTTAATCATTAATAAGAAATTCGCATTTTTAGCGGGGCTCTTTCTGTCTACACTAATGCCCACGGTAGGATCCGCTCAGGCCCCCGGTGTGACCGAAGACACGATCAAGATCGGGACCTACGGCCCGATTACGGGCCCCTATTTCGCCTTCGGCCGCCTTACGATGAACGGCATGGAGGCCCTGTTTGCTGACGTGAATGAAGCTGGCGGCATCAACGGCCGTCAAATCGAACTGGTGCGCGTCGATGACCAGTGCGACCCGGCTGGGGCCATTTCCGCCGTGCGGCGGTTGATCTTCAACGAAGAAGTCTTCGCCATTGTCGGCGGATCGTGCTCCAACGGCGTGCTTGCAGCGAAAGAGGACATTGTCGAGTCTGGGATTCCCTACATCAACTTCGCGGCCGCTTCGAACAAGATTTCGGCGCCGAAAGAAGACAACATCTTCACGTCGATGCTGACCTCGAATCTCGAAAGCGCGCTGCAGGCCCAATACCTGGCTGATGTCGGCGCGACCTCTGTCGCGGTCGTCGCCCAGCATGATGCATGGGGTCGTGACCGTCATGAGACGCTGATCCCTGCTCTTGAGGAGAAGGGTATCGAGGTCGTCGCTGACGAGGAATTGTCGATGGAAAGCAACGACGCAACAGCTCAGGTCCTGCGCATTCAGAGTGCCCAGCCCGATGCGGTCGTGCTCCTCAGCTATCCCAAACCGGCATCGATCTTCCTTCGGGATTCGGCGCGCCTTGGGTTCAGTAGCACATTCATTGGAACCTCGGTGATTCCCGACCCGGTCGCCTTCTACGAGCAAGTTGCAGTGCCTGGCGCCACGGACAACTTCGTAACCATCTCCCCGAGCCGCCATCCGGTAGACAGCGAGGAGGCCGCAGAGTGGCGTGAAAAGCTCGTTTCGGCTTTCCCGGACGACACTCCGCATTCCTATAACCTTTACGGAATTACCGCCGGTGAACTGACCGTGGCCGCGCTGGAGGCCGCCGGCGAAGACCTGACCCGCGAAAGCTTTATCGCGGCGCTCGACCAAGTGAACGCGCTTGAAACAACATTTGGGCCGGGGACGCTTGACTGCTCCACGCACCAGTGCCTGCAATCAGCAGCCTGGATCAAGCGCAACAGTGATGGCGTCGCTGAGGTCGTAGGTACGTCCGAACTGGACTGACCCGCGGTGCGACCCGAACAATAAGGAAAAGGAACTCCAATGCTGTCCGTCCTACTCACCAGCGGAATCGCAAACGGTCTGCTCTACGGTTTGATCGCACTCGGCGTAGTCGTGCTGTCAAAGGCAGCCAATGCCGTCAACTTTTCGCAGGGAGACCTTATGGCTGTAGGCGGCTTTGTCTCCTATTCCGTAATAAGCGCGGCGGGTCTTGGCCCCGCCGCTGCAATCGTCGCCGTGCTCGTGGTATCCGTGGTCGCCGGGATTGCGAGCTTCCTAATTCTGCGTCCCTTGATGAAGACCGAGCACGTGATGAGCCTGCTGATCGCTACCATCGGCCTGTCTTTTCTGGTCAAGGGGCTGATCCGCCTGATCTGGGGCGGGCAGGGTGACTATCTCGCCGTGCCACCCCTGGTGCAGGGGCCGCCGCTCATCCTTTTCGGTGGGAATGTGATCATTCCGCTGCAGTATCTCGTGATGATGGCCGGTGCCGCAGTCATCATTCTGTTGTTCGCAGCTTTCTTCCGCTTTACCCGCCTTGGCTTGTTCATGCGGTCCGTTGCGGATAATCCGCGTGCCGCGCAGATAGTCGGTATCCCCACGCAGTTGGTGCTATGTTCCGCAATGGTGCTGAGCATCACGGTGACCGCAATCGCGGGCTTCCTTCTCGCACCGGCCACACTTATCTTCCCGGATATGGGCTTTGCGCTGTTCCTGAAAGGGTTCGCAGCTGCCATCATTGGCGGGATCAACAGCCTGCCGGGCGCAATCGTTGGAGGCATCCTTCTGGGCGTTTGCGAGGTGATGGTGTCCGGTTACGTGTCGTCGAGCGCGCAAGAGCTGTCGGCTTTCGTCCTGATTTTCGTCGCACTCATCTTCTTCCCGCGCGGTATCTTCGGCGCGCGCAAGACGCGGAGCGTATAATGCCGGAAAAAATAATGAAACACGCCAAGGGCTGGCTGAACTCGCCAGTCCTGCCAATCCTGATCGCGGTGCTGGTGGGGGCGTTCGGTCTCACATTGAACCCCTACACGCTGTTCCTGCTGACACGGATCGTCATATTCGTGATGCTCATTGTCGGTCTGAACATCATGCTGGGTTACTCCGGCCAGTTCACCTTCGCCCATGCGGCGCTCTTCGGGGTCGGCGCCTATACCACAGGCCTTC
The DNA here is from genome assembly GCF_002917925.1 of Roseovarius confluentis. GTDB lineage: Bacteria > Pseudomonadota > Alphaproteobacteria > Rhodobacterales > Rhodobacteraceae > Roseovarius > Roseovarius confluentis. The sequence continues at coordinate 394,536 of NZ_PPFE01000004.1, forward strand.
TCCAGGTTCACCTTGGCCTGCCCTTCGTGCCGTCGATCATGTTCGCTGTGGTGCTGGTAACCGCGGCGGGGACGCTGCTGGCTCTACCTGCGCTGCGGATCTCGGGCATTCACTTGGCTATCGCGACACTCGCCGTGGCACAGGCCGTTACCTGGGTGCTCGTCAACTGGACCGACGTCACCTTCGGCGCTGGCGGTTTCCGGGCCCCTTCGCTTCGCATGTTCGGAATGGACAAGACGCAAACCATCTTTGTCGTCTCGCTTGTCCTGACGACGGCCGTGTACCTGCTGGTCCGCCAGCTTTTGACCACCAGTTTCGGCCGCCGGTTCATTGCGATCCGGGATAACCAAGTCGCTGCGGCAGCCAACGGCGTGCACGTCACGCGCGTCAAGGCCCAGGCGTTCGCGATCAGCGCGGCTATCGCAGGGCTTTCGGGCGGGCTCTATTCGTCGTTGCTCGGGTTCGTGGCGCCGGAGAGTTTCAATCTCGAACAAATGATCCTGATGAAGATCATGGTGGTGGTCGGCGGCATCGGCACGATGCTTGGTTCTGTCATCGGCCCGATCGTTGTGCTGACGCTTCAGGAATGGCTGCGGGACAGTGAGGGCTGGCTCGAAATAATATTCGGGGGAATGCTTGTGGCTTTCGTGCTTTTCCTGCCGCGCGGGCTTGCACCGCTAATCCTGAACGCGATCACCGGCAAGTTCCGCTCACAGAGTGTGGACGACGCGCCCCAGACGGGTCAGTCGCTCAACGCGGCGCCCAGTGAAAATCGAAAAGACGAGGAGGCGGTCTGACATGCTCGATGTTAAGGATGTATCACTTAGTTTCGCGGGCAATCAGGTGCTCAATGGAGTGGACTTCTCTGTTCAGAGCGGTGAGGTTCTTGGCCTGATCGGCCCGAACGGCGCTGGCAAAACGTCGATCATGAATGTCATAACCGGCATTCACCGGCCCAAGGAAGGTGGGGTCCGGTTCGGAGATACCAGCATTTCCCGCCTGCCGCCCCACCAGATCGCTTCCATGGGCTTGCGGCGGACTTTCCAGACCAGTCTGCTTTGCAATGGTCTGAGTGTTGTCGAGAACGTCATGCTGGGGCTCGAGCCGCAGAATTCTTACAATATATGGTCGGCCTTGGTCGCCGGAAAGACGGCCCGGGCTTGGGAAAACGAGGCGCGCGAACGGTCGATGGAGATGCTGGAGTGGATGGGGATGGCACGGTTCGCGGACCGACCCGGCCAGAGCTTGTCTTTCGGCCAACAGCGTCTGGTCGAAATCTCGCGTGCCATGGTGAGTCATCCGGATGTCCTGCTGCTTGACGAACCCGCCGTCGGCCTTACTGCTCCGCGGGTCGAGGAACTGGCCGAAAAAATAAAGAGCATTCGGGACAATTTCGGCACCTCCATCCTGCTGATTGAGCACGTGATGCAACTGGTGCTCTCCGCCTGCGACAGGGTGGTCGTCATGGCGACCGGTACGGTAATCGCCGACGGCCCACCGGAAGAGGTGACGCGTGATCCGGCAGTCATCGAAAGTTACTTGGGGCGAGGGTACTATGTTGAAAGCTGAATCCATAGAAGTCTGGCGTGGTCAGACTCAAGTTCTCAAAGACCTGAGCCTGGAATTGACATCCGGCGCCATTACCGCGCTTCTGGGCGGCAACGGATCGGGGAAATCCACAACCCTTTACGCTTTGTCGGGGCTTGTACCGCTGAAGTCGGGGCGGATCTGGTCGGGTGACACGCAACTTACGGGCGTTGGCCCGCGCCGCGCCGTTGCTGCCGGCATTGCCCATGTGCCCCAGGGCCGCGAGGTTTTTCCCACCATGAGCGTACGAGACAACCTTTTGGCCGGTGCCGCGACGGTCAAGAGCCGCAAGCTCCGGGCTGAACGGATGGATCGCGTGATGGAGACCTATCCAATGCTGCGCGACAAGCTTCATGTCGCGGCTTCCTCGCTGTCTGGCGGAGAGCAGCAGCAGGTCGCGATTGGCCGCGCCCTGATGACCGATCCCAAAGTGATAATGATGGACGAACCCTCGGCCGGATTGTCGCCTTCCATGGTCGACACTTTGATCGACACGATCCGCCGCCTCGGAGATCAGGGGCTGACCGTTCTGTTGGTCGAACAGAATGTGGGCGTTGCGGTGAATGTGGCGGCCGAGGCCATCGTCCTGCAGGCTGGCAAGATCGCCATGCACCGGCCGGCGGCCGAACTGTTGCGCGATAAATCGGTGCTTGCCGCCTACTTGGGGCACTGAGATGGAGGCGAACTATTCAGGCATGCGTGTCGCGATCAGCGGGGCCGGAGGCGATCTCGGTCAGGCATCGGCGGAAGCGTTTGCCGCGGCCGGGGCTGAACTTGTGCTCGTTGACCGGGATCCGCGTCGCCTCAAGGCGACGGCAGAGAGGTTCGGAGCGGTTCATCACGTGTGCGACCAGTCGGACCGGTCTGCCGTGGCTCGAACCTGTGAGGCCATCGGAGCGGTTGATGTTTTCGTGAACAACGCGGGCATAATGGTGCGGAAAAACCTTCTCGATCACACCGATGACGAGATCGATGCCGTTCTCAACGTCAATCTTCGCGGGTCGATCCTTATGGCGCTTGGCATGGCCCGGCAGATGCGCTCAAACAAGGGCCGCCGCGGGGGAGTTATCTGCAACCTCGCCACGCAGCATGCGTTTGCTGGCGGAGGCGGGCGCGGCATTTACGCCACCTCGAAAGCTGGCATCGTTCAATTCACGAAAGCGGCCGGAGCAGAACTCGCGCTTGAGGGTATTCGCGTCTTCGCCATCGCGCCGGGGCCGGTTGCCAATGCGATGACCGCACAAGCGCGGGAAAGCGCCAGCTATCGCGATGCCGTGATTTCGCGGATGCCGATCGCGCGGTTCCTTGAAAGCGGGGAAATCGCGGATTTGATCGTACAACTCTCACACCCCGACATGACCGCCGTGGTCGGCACCACGGTGCTTGCTGATGGCGGGGGAATTCTGACCTGACCCAGGAAAGCTGAGCCATGGCACTCGAAAACCGATACCCGAACGTGTTTCAGCCGATCGCAATCGGCGGCGTCGAAATTCGCAATCGGATCTTCCTGCCTGCGCATACGACCAATTTCGCCGAGAACTTCCTGCCGACCGACCGCCATATAAACTACTTGCGCGAACGGGCGGAAGGCGGTGTCGGGCTGCTGTTCATGGACCCGCTGCGAGTACACCCTACCGCACTTGGCAGGGCCGCCGGGCTCGCCGGGGCTTCGCAGGAAAGCCTACCCAAGCTCCGGGACATCACCGCGATAATCCGGGGTCTCGGGGCCCGCATGTTTACCCAGATCACCCATACCGGGCGTCACAGCGACAATTTCACCGACCGTTTGCCTGCATGGGGGCCGTCACCCACGCCCTGGACCACTTCGGGTGAACTGCCTCACCAAATGACTGAACGCGAAATGGCCGAGGTCAGGGATTGCTACGCCACGACTGCGCTGTTTTCGATCGATGCCGGGTTCGAGGGAATGGAAATCCACTTCGGACACGGCCACCTCCTGCACCAGTTCCTATCTCCCGCCTGCAATTCGCGCTACGACGGTTATGGTGGCAGCTTCGAGAACCGCTGCCGGTATCCCTTCGAGGTGCTCGACCACGTGCTGAAGGCGGTGGACGGCCAAGTGCCTGTTGGTGTTCGAGTCTCCGTCGAGGATCTGATGGCGGGGGGCTGCAGCAACGAAGAGGTGACGCGGATCATCGAGCGCGTTGCGAGAACGCCGGGTGTGGCCTTCATTCATGCCTCTGTCGCGGCATATCATTGGCCAAGTATCGGCCACCACGTGGCCGACATGAGCTATCCGCCCCACCCGTTCTTGGCGCGCACACTGGAGATCGCTCAGTTCACCGGTGATGTTCCTTTGCTTGCGGTCAATCGCTATCGCACATTGTCGCATGCGGAAACGGCCCTTCAGACCGGCGCAATCCATATGGTGGGCATGAACCGTGCACACATGGCGGATCCGTATCTTATCTCCAAGACGGCAGCGGGGGATGAAGCCTCGGTACGGCCTTGTATTTCCTCCAATCATTGTATCGGGCAGATCGCTCTGCATCGTCCCATCTCTTGCATGATGAACCCGCGCGTGGGCAAGGAAGGCCAATGGCACGAAACCATCGAGCCTTCGCGCGACCCCCGGCGTGTCCTTGTCATCGGGGGAGGGCCGGGTGGCATGGAGGCTGCCCGGGTGGCGGCCTCGCGCGGTCATGACACGACACTATGGGAGGCATCGGACAAGCTGGGCGGGAAGCTCCTGCTTGGCGCAAAGGGTCATCGCAGGGGCGACCTGAACGAGATGCGGACTTATCTTTTGAACCAGGTTGAAGCAGCCGGAGTCCACATCGAAACTGGCCGGACTGCCACGGCCAAGGATGTTGCGGCTTTCGGACCGGACCATGTCGTTCTGGCCTCCGGAGCGGTGCCGTCGACCCACCCCCCTGGGCTGGACCGGAGTATCGAGGATGCGATGGAAGACGAAGCCGGGAACTGGACCGGACGCAAGATCTTGATTGTCGATGTCTCGGGTTCCTGGGCCTCGCTATCGGCGGCCGAGACACTTGCCGCACGTGGCGCCGAGGTCATGGTGTCATGCTCGCCAGACAGCCCTTTCTGGGACGTGAATATTTACTCGCGCATGATCGCGATGGAGCGGTTGTCCGAACTGGGCGTCCGCCTGCGTCCAGGGCTTTCTCTGAAGGGGCACGACAACCAGAGCCTTGTCTTTACCAACAAGTTTACCGGGGAAACGGAGACTTATCCTTACGACGAGGCGCTTTTCGCTTCTCGGGGGAAATCCGCCTTCACACTGCAATCCAACATCGAGGCGCTCGAATTGCCGCTCTCGGTGGTGGGCGATGCGCTTGCGCCGCATTCGCTTTTCGAAGCGATGCACGATGCGCAAGCGGCCGCCCGAATGATCTGATCTGAACTTAGGAAGGAGTTAAGATGTCCACTCTCTACACCACCAAGGCAACTGCGTTTAACGGACGTGACGGCCGAGTTACGACTGAAGATGGCGCTGTCGACCTGGCGCTGGTGCGTCCTCCGGAACTTGGAGGCAAGGGCGACGCCGGCACCAACCCTGAACAGCTCTTTGCCTGCGGTTACGCGGCCTGCTTCGGTGCCACTTTGCAAGCGCTCTCCCGACCTCGCAAACTGTCCCCCAGCCGCAATGAGGTGAAGGCCGAAATTGGATTGGTGAAACGAACCGAGGGAGGTTTTGTTCTGTCTGCAAAGCTTCAGGTGATATTGGCCGGCATATCACAGAATGAGGCGGAGGAACTTGTTGAGGAAGCGCATCGGACCTGCCCTTACTCGAACTCGATCCGCCAAACGATCGATGTTGAAATCGAGACCATTGTAGCCTGATTGGCGGGGTTCGTGCGAGATTGTTCAAATGCCTCTGGTATGTTTGGGGTATCCGTCTGGCCGGAACATCCAGTCCTCAAAAAGAATTGATCCGAGCAAGATTTTATCTTTCACTTGTCCCGGTTCGGTGTCCTCGCCGGAATGCATCGGATAGCAGTGGCTGTTCCACATAAAATTCAAAGCATGCCCGGGACATATCTCTCCCGGGCATGCTTTATTTCCGGACGGTGACCAATGCGCCGAATTTTACCGGCTCGCCAACATCTTCGCGGAAGTTCCATCCATGTTGGAGAAGGCGGTTTCGACAGAATACGTGCGCGTGATCGCGTCATCTCGACTTCGGACAATGGTGAAGGAAACCTTGCCTGCACTGCCGGAGAGGTGCGGCAGTCGGACGTAGTCAACAGCTGATAGACCGCCGTCTGCTGATGAAAGTGTTTGGGATGAGGGGAGCGAGTGTTTCATCGCAAGGAACTGGTTCCCTGCGAGCCAGCCCGGAAATTCGCGCCCGCACGAATTGACCGGTCGTCACTTCGTTCAAGCTAACAGAGCCTTACGCCTGCGTAGGAATTTCCGCTTGAGATGGTGGGCACCTAAATTCTTCGATGGCCGTGGGATGTTTGAGGCCGGTCCGATGTCCGTTGACAAATCGTTGTCGAGCGGCGGGGAATTTTATGGCGACGCCGGGAAACATATTCAGCTTCCGGCATGTTTTGTTGGCAATCAAGAATTGGCGTTTTTCGCCTTGTTTCTCGGTTCCTGTCCCTCTAAACGGGTCGGCGGAGACGTGGCCGAGTGGTCGAAGGCGCTCCCCTGCTAAGGGAGTAGGCCCGGAAGGGTCTCGAGGGTTCGAATCCCTTCGTCTCCGCCATTTGCCATAAGCCATTGAAGAGTAAGGGTGTACCCGCATGTGGCACACCCTACCGCGTGGTGCATGTCGTACCACAAGGAGCAATCGGCCAACGTGTCAGGCAGCGAGGCGTCTGGCATGCAGTACCTCTTCAAGCCGAGAGATAAGGGCTACTCGCTCCGTATGCCTACGCCGAGTGTCCTTGTCGGGACCGAGAACCCATGAACCGGGACGCCGTTCGGGATCGAGATTAAGCTCGGACTGGACACGCGCCACCACGCGGAAATGGTTCGGATACGAGATGTTCGTGTTGGTCGGATACGGCAACTCGAGGCGGATGCGCGGCCAGTAAAGGGCAACGCAGTGTGGGCAGAATCATCGACTTGCCTTTTCAGCAAGCTGTTGAGGCGACAATGCTCCAATGCACCTTTAGCGAAGACGGTTTTCTTCACTGAACAGCTCATGCAAGACCCGCTCGTAAAAGCGTTTCTCTGACGGCTGGTGCGCGCCTTGTGACTGCCCGACGCTTGCTTTGCCGGGACGTTCGTCGCAGCTTTGAAGTTCCTCTTCGAGTTGCTGAACTGCCGTCACGGATTTTTCAATTGCGCCTTTGGTTCCCGTCCGAGACAACAGACGCGTCGATACAGGGTTGCTGAGCAGCACCTCTATGCGATCGTCGTCGATGTAGCTACGGATCCGGGCCCCGAATAGTTCTCCGAGGTTCTTTGCTCTCAACAAGTTGGCGGAAGATTTGGTGCTATGGACCAGGATCACGAATATCCCGCTGCCACGATAGGAAAAGACGCATTCAAATTCCTCTGTGGCGCGATGGATGGAATAGGCCATGCTTTGGATCGCTTCACGAAACTTTGTGCTGCCAGCAAGATCGTAGAACAGTCTCGCGTCGTGCAACATCACCGAAACGGCGTAGGATCCGAAGATCTTCGCGCGCGCCAAATGGGACACGTAATTTTCAAACTCGATGTATCGCAAGAAGGAGTCCACGTCGCCAATCGAAATAGGGTCATCGAAACTGAACTGATGAACCTTGGCGGTCTTGAGCTTCAGCTTACTCAGGGTTTCCGTGCTTTTCTCAGCCGCTCGTCGCGCCTGGACAAGCTCGTGCGCGCATTTGATGCGGCTGCGCAGTTCATGGAAATCGAATGGCTTATTGATGAAATCGGATGCGCCAGCGCGAAATGCGGCGTCAATGTATTCTCGATCCCTCATGGCCGTCAGCATTAACACGGGCGTTTCCGCGTATTCCGGCAAGGCACGCAAATCGGCGAGCAGTTCGATGCCGTCGATGTCGGGCATTTGGATGTCCAGAAGCACGCAATCGAAGGGCACGTCTTCATCCAGGATGATCTCGAATGCGTCCGCGGCAGAGCTTGCGGTCAGAACGTCATAGTCTTCCAGCGTCTCGAGCGCGGTTTTGACCAATTCCAGAATGCTGGGTTCGTCGTCGACGACGAGGACGCGAAATGCTGGCTCTTCATCGGCCATCTTGTGCAGCCGTCGCTGAAAAGCGTCTTTGTCGTGATCTGAGATTGACATGTTCCATGCTCGCTGGGTTGGGATCTGCACGAACACCTTCCTCAATCAATTTGATCAATTTGAGGCATAAACACCAAAAAATATAGACTATTGTGCCAGAATTATGATGCCAGACTGGCCCGTATCTGATGTTGGGTCGGCAATTATGACAAGGCGTGGTGCCCAACGCGCCTATACCGCGGGACCTTTTGCAGAGGATGTGTGTGGCGTATTTGTGGCTGATATTTTAAAGCTTTGATCTTTACGCAGCAAGCTTGGGATCTGGCTTGCGCAACCTCAGGTTTCCTTGCGGCGGATTGCAACGGATGCTTAGCGTTCTGACGCTTGGAAAACCTGACGCCATGCGCTGATGGCCTTGAAAACGCCGGAGTTCGAAAACGCTGCGAAAACCCGGTCGTTGCCGTCCTCTGCAACCAAGACCTGGACGTCCTGCGTGATCGCGAAAGCCGAGCAGGATGGGCACGCCGTATCAATGCGGCAGGCAATTTTTCGACTTTCGGCTTTCGACAAGACGATGTCTCGAAGAGACTGCAGCCGTTTCGTGAGCTCGCCGTCAGACCCATGTGTCAATATCCGACCATTGCTTTCCTGGTAGATCCACCCCAAGCACTGCGAGTGTGACAACTTGAGAAAGGTCTTCAGCCGGTTTTCGAAACCTGGTTGATGGCCGAATTGGCTCATGTGCGTTGCGGTACAGGTCGTGCCTTGTGTCATTATGGCTGGCGCCCGTCCGGCAAGGCGCAAGCGCATCGGGCCGGATCGAAGGAACAAGGCTTTGATCGCCTTTGCGTATTCTCGCGCGACGGCGTCCGCGTCGCGATATCGCTCATTGTCGGGTTCGAACTTATTCTCGCCGATTTTCAATTCGATCAAGCGTCGATTGGAGACCACGATTGTTGCTTCCGTCCCCTTATCGGAACACAGGGCAAACGTGCGCGGCAACACCGTTTCATCGATTTCCTGCGTAAGACGGCTGATCAACCCGGCAAAGTCCCTCGCAGGCATATCTTCGCTTCCGCTTAATGCTTCGCTCGGTGCCATCACACGGTCAAGCATGCCGCGCAGTAGGTGCGCGGTCGCATTGTCATTCATCGTAGACGCGGTTTTCGAATGTCTTTTCACGTCGCCCCCGCCATGTCAGCCAGGATTTTCTGAGCTGACCGAGTGGCAAGCGGAACATCCGACAGGTCATCGCAAATGCAACACACAACATCCGGATTGCCCGCTTGGTATCGCACGAATACCCGGAGTTCATCCGGCATGGCCAGAACCACGAGATCATTGTCGCCTGACATAAGGTCAGACATTTCGAAATTCGCCGATGCCTGGCGCAGCACTTCGTCCAGGTACTCTTGCTTGTACAGGTCGGACGCACTTGTGCGCAGGGCGAGTCCCGTCGAGATGTCGCCGAACGAGGCAAGGGTGCAGCTTGGCACCGTCTGCCTCAGTTCATCGAGGCGCTCCGAAAGGGACATCGAGGGATCCATGGGACGCAGGTCTGCTAGCCGTTTGCCATCCGGGCCTTGACCGGCCTTTCGGTCCGACCGCGCATCTGGGTCAGGACACGCACACGCTTGGGAACAATACTTGCCGTCTGGTCTGCGGCGGCCGGGAAAGCGGCTGCTTCTTTGCCATCGTCATCAGACGGTGTCTCTGCAGCTTTTTCATCGGATGCGAAAGCTTCAGCAGGCATGTCGTCCGAGTGAAGTGACGCCGGTTCGGCAAATGACACCGCGGAGGTCTTCATCAGGTTTTCGACCAGATCATTGATGAAATCCGCGGCCCCGCTGGCGCGCCACTTCGCCTCGTCCTCTCCGGCGGCAATAGCCTCGGTGATTGAGATGGGGAACGTTCCGCGGAACAGCCCCTGCGTTTCCTTGCGCACGCGGGTCATCACGCGATTGAGGTCCCTTTCGGAATGGAACTTGTCGACCTGGGTCACCAGAAGATAGTTCTCTCCGTTGGTGCGTTCCGAAATCTGTTGCCACGTGGCGGCTTCCGATTGCCGCCAGGCTTGCGTCGCTTGCGTGCACCACACGACACTATCAACCTCGTCCATGACAGACATCCAGACATCCGACGACATGCTCGGATCCGAGATCCCGGGCATGTCGATCAGGTCGCAGATTTCCAGCGTATCGCAGGGCTTGTAGAGCCGGATCAGGCGCGTCTCTTCCAGTCTAACCTGTTCGATCTCGTCGATGTCGATACGCGTCTCGACCCCATCGTGCCCCACCGCATAGGCGGCCTCTTCGCCATGGCTGATAAGAACGGGGGGCAGACGCGTCGCCGTGATCTTGATCGGCAGGGGGTTCTCGCCGAGAAAGAGCTTGATCAAGGTGCTCTTGCCGGCGCTGAACTCGCCCATCAGGGCCAGACGGGTTTTGCGGGGCGTCCCGCCAGATGCATCATGGGTCACCGGTGTCTCCTTCGTCATGTCGCGTAGCGCCGGAACGTCTCGAGCGTGTCCTCGAGCTGTCGTTCGCGGTTTTCATTTTCGGATGCGTCGAACAGGCTTTTGGCATTGCCTTGGCGTTCTGCGTCAGAGGTCAGGCTGATCAGGATGCTTCTCTGCTCTTCCAGGAAATGCTCCAACTCTCCGAGCAATTCCGCCTGAATATCAGCGGTTTGCACGTCCTTCATCTGGACCATGAAGTCTTCGGTTTCGGCGCTGATGAGATCGCCGAACTTCTTTGCGAAGGCCTTGTAACCACGCATCCTGCGCCACCAAAGCGACCACCAGCTATCGTTGAAATCCAGCGCGATCGTCTGGCTGAGCGAGACGGGTGCGGGCACCTGGGGGACGTCCGGCACGGCAAGCTGGATGCCTTCCACGGCCGGGCCAAAGCCACGGAACAAGAGCTCCGCGGTCTCGGTCACGGCTTGTTCGTAAATTGCCTTTGCGGATTTGCGTGCCTGGTTGCCCATGGCGGAATAGGCCGATCGCAGCAGCACGCGAAGTCCGGTTGGATCGTATTCCCAGACATGTTCGTCGCCGTAATTTTCAAGGTGGCCAAGCAAGGAGTGTGTTGCGCGTTCAACGAAATTCGCATGGGCACGATCGGCGCGGATCCTGTAATCGTCGAAGATGCGTGACAGCTGCGACTCAAGCGTTGCGACAGTGTCTTCTGCCATGCGCTCGAACGCTGCCAGTATCTGTTCCGAGCTCAGGTCGCTGGCGACGCGCTCACCTTCGACCCGGACCGTCCGGACCGCCTGTTGCGACGTTGCGATCGTGGTTGCGGAGGAGGCAACGCGTTTGAGGAACGGCGCGCCGAGACTGGTTACGATCTGGTCGGACACCGCTTCCATCAGTTGCGGCAGGCCCGACATTTCCCAGATCACGCCCACGGGTGTGTTGCGGGTGAACTTTTCGCCCAGCACAGCCCTGCAGAACGAGACGAGAGCATCTGCACTGGCCTTGTGCATGGACTGCAACTCGCCCGTAAGAACCATGTTTGCCCAGTAGGCGCTTCCGAACACAAGCTGCGCGTCCTCAGGACCGCCATTGAGCTTGAGCGTTGCGCGGATACTGTCCTCGATCTCGGACATCTGGTTCGCCGGATCCGAAAGCTCGTCGATCCGGTTGACGAAAATTATCACGTCGCGCGATTTCAGGTTCGAGATCATGCGCAGAAGCGCCATGTCCACCGACGTCAGGGCTTGCGTGGCCGACAGGACAACGATGCAGACACGGCTGTCGCGCAACGCCTGGATCGTGACCAGCTCGCGGACCATGAATGTATCGTTCACGCCGGGCGTGTCCCGAAGACACATGCGGAACGGAACGCTCTGACAATTCAGAAAGAGCTCGGCAGAACGCGTGATATCGGCAAATCGCCCTTGGTCGTCAGAAATCGCGTCTTGCGCATCCACGTCGAAATCGTCGCCGAGGCAGATGTAGCGTTCGAGCAAATTCTTGTCGAAATAGCTGTATTCGTGCTCCTGCCCCATGAGCAGCTCGAAATTCCGACCAAGACGCGCCTTCGACATCGCGCGCATCCGCTCGATTTGCTCCTGAATCTTTGCGAGTTCGCTGTCTGCTCCGGCACGGTCTGCCAATTCACCGATGCGCCCGCCCTTGGTGGTCAGTCGTGCCCATTCGTCTTCGGTCATAAAGCGGAACCGGGCACCTTTCTCGGCGCGTTCTTTTGCCGGGGTCAGATGCAGGGATGTCACCACGGACGTCCACGGGTTGACGTCGGATGGCAAGAGGTCGGACCAACCGGCAATCGCGTTGATCAATGCTGTCTTGCCGGCCTTGACCTGTCCGAGAACGGTCACGCGAGGCTCGAACGTGGCCAGTTCGTTCTTCAGGCGATCAATCGGTTTCCGGCTTTCCTCGCCCACGAGTTCGCCAAGCGCGTCGATGGCGTCTTCAAGTGCCTCGGTGTCCTGGGCGAAATCCGCGAGTTTTTCCATGCCAGCCCGCAGGTTGGACGGGCCTGACGAGGCCCGAATTTCTGTCGCAGTATCAAACTTCGCTTCGATGTTCATAAAGGCACCTGTTGTTCGCGCAGTCGCGGCGTGGTCTATGTGTTGTCCTGCTCGGCGCTCGCGCTTGGGTAAAAACTGCCCAAGAATTGTGGTCATAGTTGGACGTGTGTGCGAGAAAACATTGGCTCTCGCTAACTTCCGGCAGCCATCTTTCCCGCCAGTTCCTTGCGCAGTTGAAGCACCAGCGCGACGGCATCGACGGCTGCGTCTTCGCCCCGTTCAAGTTGAAAGAGCATCAGCATTTCCTCGCCATCCTGCAGATCACCCTGCAGCGCATCCGTCGCGGCGTTACCTGTTCCCGATCCCATGAGGTTGCTTACGGAACGGATCGCGTCGCTGCAGCAGTCGATTATTTTCGTGCTGTCAACATCTTCGCTTTCATCGAGCGCATCGAACATCTTGCCCGCGTGGCGCTGCAGCACATCCACGGCCTCGGACAAAAGACCGATCGTTGTTTCATCACGCGCCTCGTCATCACGAGGTGCTTCACTCCGGAGATCCTGCGAAACGTCTGTCTCGGTCTCGCCCACAGGCGTTGGCGTTGCTTTAGGGGCCGCGGGACGTTGTTCTGCGTCCGGCGGCATTTTGAGCGCGAGACGATCGAGGAAGACCCGCGCCTGGTCGATGTCGGCGGTCCTGCCGTGTCGGATGTGCCGAGAGACCAGTTGCATCAGGCTCTTGCCCCCACTGGCCGCCCACAACGGGTCATTGACGTGTTCTGCGCCGGTCTGCGCGGTGACGCCCTGAATGGTTGCAACCGGGAACATCCCGAGGAACTCGTTGCTGACGATGGGCTCCAGCCGCGCGATGTTGTCGTTCAACACATCGCGCATCAGCAGCTGATCCGCCTGTGTCAGGGCAAGAACACTGTGATCCTTGATGTGATCCGGAACCGCGGACCAGAGCCTCTGTTCTTCCTGGGTGAAATCCTGACTGCACCAGATAACGAGGTCAGCGCGCGAAATCACGGCTTCAAGCGCGCTCTGACGTTCCTCCTCCGTGCCGTCCAGACCGATTTCAATGTAGTCCTGCTGAATAAGGTTCGGATCGGGCAGTTCCTGGCGGACGCGCAAGGCGTCCGTGGGTATCTCGCACTGCTTCAGGAACCCCCGCACCATCGACACCGAGCCGTCCGCGCGTTCGATCAGGGCCTGTTCTGTGTCGCCGTACGAAAGTTCGAAGACCGGGACCGTTTGATCGTGTCCGACATCGGGATGTGCCGACATCATTTCAAGCAGCTTGGTTTTTCCGCTTCCCGCGAAACCGGTTACGACAACCTGCACCGGCCTGGTCAGGAGCGACAGAAGCCGCGCACCGCACCGCGCATAGGGTGGTGGCAGATTGCCACGGTCAAGCACGCGTCCAAGACGATCAATGACGGGGTCCAACTGCTCGGCGGTGTTCATTTTTTCTCCGATCTGCCTTACCCGGCCGCGGACTTGGATCGTCTTACGCGAGCCAAGATCGTAAGCGTTTCCGTTCTGCCGTTATCGAGGCGTTCGACGGTTTCATGCACGTCCGCAGGTTCTGCGAAGGCACCTTTCTTCAGCACTTTCACGACGCAGATTGCCAGATTGTCCTGTGCGGGATCATCCAGGTTCTTGATCTCTTCGGCCAATACGGCGCTGATCCTTTCGGCAGAGTTCTTGTGCTGGAACCTCAGCAAGCTTTCGATCTGTTCTTCCGAGATGAACTGGAGCCCATCACTCGCCGAGATCAGGATATCATCCTCGAAGAGCGTGAAAGCTACGTCGGGGCAGTCTATCTGATTGATGTCCTTGCCAATCAGAACCGACGTCAGACAGCTTTGGTCAGGGTGCTGCAGCGCGTCCTCGCGGTTCATGAGCCCGGACCCGACAAGATATTCGACCTGCGATGATAGCGCGTGGTTGTCGTTCAGGCGCGTCAGAGTTCCGTTGCGGAAAAGAAACAACGGAGAGTCTCCGACGGACACCCAGTACAAACGATCCTCTATGAAGATGGTCGCGAGCAGCGTTGCCCCCATTCCATGAGCCTCGGGATGGGATCGCGCGTAGTGCCCCACGCATTCATTGGCATTCAAGGCAGCCCCCTTGAGCGCGTCGCATACCCGCGACTCGAGAAGCTCCGGATCGCCGGATTGTAATTTCAGGCCGCTGAAGACCTCGGTTACGACGATCTTGCTGGCAATGTCACCAGCCTTGTGTCCGCCCATGCCATCCGCCAGAACGACAAAGCCGAATGGTTGGCCCGATGGAAAATCCGAAGCGAGTGCATCCTCTTGACGCTCGCGGCGCCCAAGCTCGGTGACCATCGCGGAGTCGTAGGTGAAATCAGCCTTGGTTTGCATAGGCCCGGCCCGCGTCTGTTTCCTGATCCCAGGAAAAGCCCTGGCAGCAGAGAGGCACAAACCGCAGCGACGTTTCGCCGATCATGATCGTGTCACCCGCCGCCAGTTCCTCGGTGCTCAAGACAGGTCTGTCATTCCGGCGAACGATGTTCGCCTTGCCGCCGTGTCCGATGAAAAAGCCTTTGTGCCGGGCGTCGTATGCAATCGAGGCATGGCCTGCGCGGGAAATGCTGTTGTCACCAAAGTCGAGACGCACGGTCTGATCTTCGCCCCGGCCGATCGTGCTGACACCCTGAAACAATGTGAACGCCGATCCACGCCCGGGCCCGTCGACGACGATGAGCCAGCCGACGGGGAATGACGTGTAGGGCGCCTCACTCGCCTTGTCGTTATCCGACATTGGGTCCGTTTCCGTCTCCATTGCCGTGTTGAACCCGAGTAGCCTTGTCTTGACGCGTCCGTGACGGCTGGCACCGCGACCAACGGCCGGTTGCGGGACCTCGACGGCCGCGCGCGGCTCGGCGGCGGGTTGCGGGGCGGGACCGGCCTGCATCGTCGGCTCGGACGGACCGGCAGGGCGCATGGACTGTTGTGGCATCCCGGCCCTTTGATGCGGTGCCGCGTCACTGGTCTCCATGGGGCCGGGTTCTTCCGTGAATTGCCCCGCGCCGGCACTGGGTCCGGCAGGAGATGACGCTTGAGTTTTCGTACCGTCATTCGTGCCGATGACGTCCCACGGGTCCAGATCTTCCTTCAACAACTCATCGAGTTGATCCGACGTGGCCTGCATGGAAGGCGCGTCTGCCGTCTCTTCTACCTGAACGGACATCGTCGGGTCCGCGTCTGCACCATGGTCCTGTGCGGCCGTTTGGCCGGAACGCGCCTCTGCGGCAGGTGTAGTGACCCCGGAACCGAAAACGTCATCCTCGACGTCCTCATAGGTCTCGAAGGAGTCGTCGTATTCGTCGAGAAAGAGGTTCGGCTCATCGGAGTTGGCGAAGAACTTTGCGACCTCCTCGCTCATGCCTGGATCCGCATCCGTCTCGTCTTGCAGCTGCGCCGGAGTTTCAATCTGGGTGTCGGACCCGGATGCGTCGTAGCCGGTATCAGTGTGGCGACCCAAAACAGCGGCGGAAGACATATCTGGGACGCGCGCCTCGGGTGCAGCTGTGGTTGCCATCGGCATTGCGGAAGTCGAGCCGTCCGCCTGCCGTTTCTCGCCAATGATGTCGCGAATGAATTTCATGTTTTATCCTTTCTTTTATCTACTCACGCCAACCTGCCGTTGCGTTTTTTGGCGAGTCGTCTCAATGCGCGCAGAAGCCCGCTGCCTGTTTTCCGTCGCGTGTCCGTATCCTCGGGTAAGGCCGATTGAGCGAGTAGCGAATCCTCGCCTGACTCGGCACGAGCCTGCTTGCGGTTTTTCCTGCCGTCGTTTTCTTCAAGCCAACCTTCCAGATCTTCGATCGGCTGGCCGAATATATCGACCAGCTGCGAGGCTTCTTCAGTGGCTTCTTCCACCGGTTCCACGTCTTTCTTCGAGGTCTTCGGTTTGACCTTGGTGTTGGTGTCTTGAACCAGCGACGAGATCGTCGAAGCCAGTTCGTGGTCATCTTCCAATGCGTCCTGACAGGGTGGTGCGGCCATCGTGACAGGCCGTGCGGGCGCCTCGGTTGGCTGCAAGCCGGCATTGATGTTGGTGGAGAGGTCCGGCTGTGGCTCGGTAGCCGTGCCTCTTTCCAGGCTGTCCAGCCATTCCTTCGCAGACTGAAAACGATCCTTCTGCGCCACGGAAAGCGCCTTGTCGATCGCCGACAGAAAGCCCCTGTCGAACGCCCAGTTTCCAGTCGCGAGGGGTGTGTAGGGATCCGGCAAGTCCGATGTCAGCGCGGCGATCCGCTTTTGACAATCGGGCGGCGCGTTTCCGGTGATCAGGTGATAGAATGTGGCGCCGACAGAGTAGATGTCGCTTGACGGTTTCTGGTCTCCGTCCGTGTAATAGAACTCGTGCGGCGAGTACCCGTCCTTCACGGCCATCATGTGTGACAGGGCCCGGGTTTGTCGTGCTTTCTCTTCGCTTGCGGCGCCGAAATCAATCATGGTCAACTTGTTGCTCGTGTCGACCAACAGGTTGTCCGGTGATATGTCGCGATGCAGCATACCCGTCCCATGCAGGTATTCCAGCGCACTGAGCGTTTCGCGAAGAAGGCTCTCGATAAGCTCGTCGGTCATGCGTTCGGGCTCGATTTCGAGCATCGTCAGAAGGTCCATGCCGTCGACGAAATCCATCGCGATGTAGGCGGTGTTGTTCTCCTGGAAGACCTGATGAATCTTCACGATATTGGGATGTTCGAACTTGGCCATGCGCAGTGCCTCACGCAGGAAGCTGCGAATGACCTTCTGGAACTGTTGCTGAAACTCGGGCTTGTGAGGTCGCACCTCGCCGTTCACACGGCGACAGATCGTGCTGGGAAAACACTCCTTGACCACGACCACCCGATCGAGGCTGTCGCGGGCAAGATAAGTCATTCCGAATCCGCCGCCGATCAGGTGCCGCTCTATCTTGTATTGGCCGTGAAGCAAGGTCTGACCCGGCGAAAGATCATCGGATTCGCAGTGACTCAGATTGGTCGCGTTGCTTTGCACGTCAGGGCTTTCCCGGGGCTTTCGAAGACTTTGAAGAAACTCAAAACACTCGGACAGACCCGCCGAAGTTGAGCGGACATTGTGATGAAAACATGGCGGTAGTCGTCCAAAGACTTGGCATTACGAAGAAATACGTTCGATATTTGGTTCCACATCTCCGCGTAGACCCCAAAGTTTGCGGATGAATGTCCGGTTCATTCGGTCTGTCGATCATTCCGCGCACGCGCAGCGTAGGTCGGCTTCCCGCCCTGACTGTCGGACCGTCGCGAAGGGCCCGAAGCGGCCGTGCGCACGTGTGTGGCGCTGAGCCGCATTGGCTGGCACCTTAAGACATGCGCCGCACGTGCGCGCTTTGGGCGAACCGAGGTGCGCCGGTGTGGGACATATGCGATTGGATGTACGGCCCAGAATGTCGCGGAAGGCGACCGTAGATCAAAACTGGCTGGACGTTATATATGCAAGGAGGCCCAAAGTGTCTCTCAACTCTTTGCGTGATATTTGGCCGCCAAGGCACACGCGAAGGCTCTCGGACGGCTCGCCTGACACTGTAAAAGCATCCGACGGCATTATTCCAAGGCCGGTCCCGGCCATGCGTCCAATCACCTCGGCGCGACCGAGGCCCATGGGCAAGCGTAGCCAGATATTGAACGCGTGTGGAAGGGACTCGTAATTCGAGGCTGAAAGAACCTGCGCCGCGATGGCCTGACGGGCCACGGTTTCTTCCCGGATGAAACGTCGTATCCGGTCGGCGGTGCCGTCGGTGATCCACCGTGTCGCCAGCGCCATCATGAGGGGCGAGGGCATTACCGAGATGAGCTTCAAGTTATGGGCCAGTTCGCGCGACGCGTGACTGTTGGGCGCGACCGTATAGGCCAACCGCAGTCCGGCACCGATGCATTTCGCCAAACCGCCGATATGCCAGACCAGATCGGGCGCGAAACTCGCCAGCGGCGCTGGCGGGTTGGGCGGGATAAAGCCATAGGCGTCATCCTCTATCAGGGGCAGTTTGCAGGAGGTTATGACTTCGGCAATCCGTTCGCGGCGGGCCAGGGAAATCGTCCGCGTTGTCGGATTCTGCAAGGTCGGATTCAGATAGAGCGCCTTCGGAGCGTGCTGCCTGATCGCGGTATCGAGCGCGTCAGGGTCGATCCCCTCCGCGTCTCCGGGCAGGCCGACGAGGTGCAGGCCAAGTCGTCCGGCGATGCTGCGCAGGCCCGGATAGGTAACATCCTCGCACAGGACCGTATCGCCGGGGCGCGCGATGCTCATCAGAATCGCCAGCATCGTCGGATGCGCACCCGGTGTGACGGCGATCCGATCCAGCGACGGCACCAGCCCGCGCAGAGACAACCACGTCGAGGCGGCATCCTTGTCGACCTGTCCGCCGGTTGCGGACTGATAGCGCAGCAGGTCGATCAGGTTTGCCGAGACCGTCTGCAAGCCCTCCTGCATCCGCTCGAGCAAGTCGGCGTCCTGAGGTTCGGGCGGCAGGTTCATGGTCAGGTCCGCGTCGGACTGTCTCCGCAACTCCGGCCGCTCGGCCTCTGCCGGGGCGCGGGCGACAAAGGTGCCGCGTCCGACATGGCTGTTGATCAGGCCCCGTCTGCGCGCCTCGGCATAGCCACGGGACACGGTGGTAAAGTCGATGCCAAGCCGATCCGCCAGCCGCCGCTGCGGCGGCAACCGGTCGCCCAGGCTGAGCGTGCCGTTCGCAACGCCCTCCGCTATGGCATCGGCAAGCTGAATATACCGGGCGGCGCCGTCAGGGCGTAATGTCGGGGTCCAAGATTGCATACAATATCCATACATTGATTCGTTGTGAATTGAAGCCCTTTGTATGGAAAAAAATGCGCCGCGAATTGGAGGTGTGCGGAATTAGCTTTTTAATTGAGCATATGAGCCTCAGAACTCAACGTATTGCGCTGCCAGTAGGGCCATTGTGAGCTTTATTGTATGGAAAATTGTATTTCCTATTGATTGCATTCTGTTTCGCTGGGCAGGTTGAGGGCATTCAACGCAACCGGCAAACGGCCAATCGGAGGATACGCATGCCCGCAGTCACAATGGACAAGCACAAGGACGGAGATTTCTTCGTCGACTATGAAGACAAGGTTTTCGAGGATGTTCAGGCGGAGGAAGGCCAGAAGGCGCTGGTCACCTTTCATACCGTCGCCTTCGAGGGTTCGATCGGTCTGGTCAACATCCTCAACGCCATCCGGCTCAACCGGAAAGGCTTCGAGACGTCGATCCTGCTTTATGGGCCCGGCGTGACCTTGGGCATCCAGCGCGGCTTTCCCACCCTTGGGGACGCGGCCTTTCCCGGGCATCAGAATTTCGCCGACAACCTCAAGAAGTTCATGGGCGAGGGCGGCAAGGTCTATGCCTGCCGCTTCGCGCTTCAGGCGCTTTACGGCCACGGCGAGCCGTCGCTGCTGGAGGGAATCATCCCGATCGCACCGCAGGACGTGCTGGACCTGAAGCTGCTCCATGTCCGCGACAATGCCGTGATCGTCGACACCTGGACGGTGTGAACGCCGTCAGCCGGGGCCGACGCTGGTCCCGGCGCAATTCACAAGAGTATCGGAGCCGTCATGCCCCGCCACGTCAAAGCCGCCGCCGTCCAGATCGCCGCTGACCTGACCAGCCGGGAAAAGACACTGGCGCGCGTGCTGGACGCCATTGATGAAGCCGCCGGACACGGGGCCGATCTGGTGGTGTTTCCAGAAACCTTTGTGCCGTTCTATCCCTACTTTTCCTTTGTCCTGCCGCCGGTGCAGCAGGGCAAACCGCACCTGCATCTCTATGAGCAGGCCGTCGCGGTGCCCTCGGATGACACGCGCCGCGTGGCCGAACGCTGTGCGCATCATGGCGTCGTCGTGGTGCTGGGCATAAACGAGCGCGACCACGGCTCGCTGTACAATGCGCAGCTGATCTTCGACGCCAACGGCACCCTTGTGCTCAAGCGGCGCAAGATCACGCCGACCTATCATGAGCGCATGGTCTGGGGGCAGGGCGACGGCTCTGGTCTTCAGGTCGTGGAGACGCGCGCGGGCCGCATCGGCGCGCTCGCCTGTTGGGAACACTACAATCCGCTCGCCCGCTACGCACTGATGACCCAGCACGAGGACATCCATGTCGCCCAGTTCCCCGGCAGCCTTGTCGGCGATATCTTCGCCGATCAGATCGAGGTCACGATGCGGCATCACGCGCTGGAATCCGGCTGTTTCGTGGTGAATGCCACCGGCTGGCTGACCGAGGAGCAGATCGCGTCCGTCACGCCCGATGAAGCCCTGCAAAAGGGCCTGCGCGGTGGATGCATGACCTGCATCATCACGCCCGAAGGCCGCCACGCGGTGCCGCCCCTGACCGAGGGGGAAGGCATCCTATATGCCGATCTCGACATGGCGCTCGTGACCAAACGCAAACGCATGATGGACAGCGTCGGGCACTATGCCCGGCCCGAGCTTTTGTCACTGCGCCACGACCCGACGCCGGTCGCCACACGCCATCTGGCCGCGCCCGAAACGCCATTTGAGCCCATACCGCTGGAGGATTGACCCCATGGCACAGACAGGTTCCCTGATCACCGATCTTCAGACCCGCGGCATGCGGATGGTCGACCCGCATGCCGGCGCCGACAGCCGCCGTGGCGGGGCGGGTCCGACCGATCACAAGGCGGTCACCATCGACGGGATGACCGTCATGATCCCGGTCCATACGCACTCCGCTTTCGATAGCCCCTATGTGGTCGATGCGCCCGACGCCGATGGACAGGCCAGGGTCACCAAGGACGGCGCGTTCTTTGCCGAGGTCAGCTTTCCCAAGCGGGCCAGTTTCCTCGATCTGGAGACGGCCGACGGCATTCCCTACGGTCACATCGCGCAGCTGCATTCCAAGGATGTGCTGGCCACGACCGTGCTGCAGACCTGCATCCGCTATGAAAGCCGCAAGAAGACCTGCAAGTTCTGCGCCATCGGCCAAAGCCTCGCCGCCGGGCGCACCGTCGCGCACAAGACGCCGGCGCAACTGGCCGAGGTGGCAGCCGCCGCCGTCCGGCTGGACGGTGTCAGGCACATGGTCATGACCACCGGCACGCCGGCGGGCAAGGATCGTGGCGCCAAGGTTCTGGCCGAGAGCGCAGAGGCCATCCGCGCCGCCGTCGACCTGCCGCTGCAAGGGCAATGCGAGCCGCCAGACGACGACGCGTGGCACCGCCGGATGAAGGATGCGGGCATCGACAGCCTGGGCATGCATCTGGAGGTCGTCACGCCAGAGCTGCGCGCGGAGATCATGCCGGGCAAGGCGACGGTGCCGCTGGAGAAGTATTTCGACAGTTTCGAAGCCGCTGTGGAGGTGTTCGGCTGGGGGCAGGTTTCGACCTATATCCTTGCGGGGCTGGGCGATACGAGCGAGGCCATTTTGGACATGTCCGAGCGTCTGACGGCAATGGGGGTCTATCCGTTCGTGGTGCCCTTCGTGCCGGTTTCGGGCACGCCGCTTGAAAGCCATCCGTCGCCCACGGCCGAGTTCATGCACAGCGTCCTGCCGCCGCTGGCCCGGATGATCCACGAGAACGGGATGCGGGCGGAGGATATCAAGGCCGGCTGCGGACGCTGCGGCGCGTGCTCGGCCCTGTCGGCCTTCGAAAAGTTTGCACCGCGCGAGAGGGTTCCGGCATGATCATCGAAAAGCCCGAGGTCTTTGTCACACCGGAATTCCTGATCCGTCAGGCCACGTTGCCGTGGGAGATCGGCGGTGCGGCGTCGCTGCGGCATCGCACCTTCGTGACCGAGCAGGGCATTTTTCCGGACCACGACCGCGACGAGGTCGACAAGGTCGCCTTGCCGCTGGTGGCGATCTCGACCATGGCGTCCGAGGCGGACGAGGTCGTGGGCACGGTTCGCATTCACGAGACCGATCCCCGGGTCTGGTGGGGCTCGCGCCTTGCCGTGGCGCCGGGCTATCGCCGGGTCGGGCGCTTGGGCGCGGAACTTATCCGGTTGGCGGTCGGCACGGCGCATGGGCGCGGGTGCAAGCTCTTCCTCGCCTATGTGCAGATGCAGAACGTGCCGTTATTTGAGAAGCTTAACTGGACCTCACTCGGTGAACGAGACCTGCATGGCCACCCGCATATGAAGATGCGCGCGGATCTGGCCGCCTATCCGCCGATCGAGGATCCGGCCCGCGGCTGGATGGCGCTTACGAAACGGCGGGCGGCGTGACGGATCTGGCGACCCTCACCGCCACTCTGGCCGCGCATCCGCACGTGACGGGCAAGCGCGATATCGAAATGGTCTGCCGCGCGCTCTGCCTCGGGCAGGAGAGCCCCGGACGCCCCGGCGACGACGCTGCCGCCCTGCGCGCTGGCGACGGCTGGCAGCTTTTGGCGACCGAAGGTTTCATGAACGAGTTCGTGGCCGACGCGCCGTGGTTCGCGGGCTGGTGCGCGGTCATGGTCAATGCCTCGGATATCGCCGCCATGGGCGGACGCGCTACGGCGCTGACCAATGCGCTTTGGGCGCCTGATGCCGAGGCCGCCGCCGAGATTCTGAAAGGCATGGCCGAGGCCAGCGCCGCCTATGGCATTCCGATCGTCGGCGGACATTCCAACCTGCGCACCGACCGGCCCCAGCTTGCCGCCAGCATGTTCGGCCACGCCAAGGCTCTGATCACCAGCTTTGATGCTGAACCCGGAGACCTGCTGATCGCGGCCATCGACCTGCGCGGCGCATACGCGGGAGAGAGTGACAACTTCCCGGCGTTCCTAGGCGTCGAGCCAGAGCGGCTGCGCGGCGATCTGACCCTGCTGCCTGACCTCGCCGAGGCCGGTCTGGTGCGCGCTGGAAAGGACATCAGCCAGGGCGGCATCGCCGGCACGTCCGTGATGCTGGCCGAATGTTCGGGCGTGGGCATCGAGATCGACATCAACGCAATCCCCAGACCCGCAGACACAGATCTGTCGCGCTGGATGACCACATTTCCCAGCTTCGGCTTTTTGCTCGCGGCCAAGCCGGCCGATGTGCCGACAATCTTGGATCGGTTCGGCGCGCGCGACATCGCCGCCGCCGCCATCGGGCGCATCACCGAAGGCAGCAAGGTCACTCTGCACGATGACACCGAACGTGCGACGCTCTGGGATCACGCCGTAGATCCCTATCTCGGCCTTGCACCAGAAAAGGAGCCCGCTCATGCCTGAAGTCACTTTTCGCATCCGCTGGCCCGATGGCAGGGAAGACACCTGTTATTCCCCGTCCACCACGATCCACGAGCATCTGACAGCCGGAAAGAGCTATCCGCTGTCCGAGTTCCT
The DNA here is from genome assembly GCF_002917925.1 of Roseovarius confluentis. Lineage (GTDB taxonomy): Bacteria > Pseudomonadota > Alphaproteobacteria > Rhodobacterales > Rhodobacteraceae > Roseovarius > Roseovarius confluentis. The sequence continues at coordinate 418,137 of NZ_PPFE01000004.1, forward strand.
GAAGCGCAGTGAGACCGGGCTCGAACACGCCGCGCGCCGCGTCGAGGCCAAGTTCGGCTTCCGCTGCTCGTCGGCAGACGCACAGGCCGCCTCGATCAAGGCCCGCGCCGCCGATTTTTCCCCCGAGGAGACCGTCACATGCCTGTCGATAACGTAAGACCCATCCCCCAATCTCGCACACAGATCCCGGTGGTCATCATCGGTGCAGGCCAGGCGGGGCTTTCGGCCTCGTGGTACCTTTGCCGCGATGGCGTCGAGCACGTCGTGCTGGAGCGCAACACCCGCTTTCACGCCTGGAAGAACCAGCGCTGGGACAGCTTCTGTCTTGTCACGCCCAACTGGCAATGTCGTCTGCCGGGATTCCCCTACAAGGGCGACGACCCGGAAGGCTTCATGCTCAAGGACGAAATCGTCGACTATGTCGAAGCCTTCGCCGACAGCTTCGACGCCCCGCTGCAAGAGGGCGTCGCCGTCACCCGCGTCGCACAGACCGACGAGGGACGGTTCGAGGTGGACACCGACGACGGGCTTTGGCTGGCCGAGCATGTGATCGTGGCCTCCGGCGGGTATGACCGACCGATAACGCCACCCTTTGCCGCTGATCTCGACCGATCCATCACGCAATTGCATACACGCGACTATCAGCGCCCCGAGAATATTCCCGAGGGCAAGTGCCTTGTGGTTGGCACCGGTCAGTCGGGTGTGCAACTGATGGAGGATTTGCGCATCGCCGGGCGCGATGTGGCGCTGGCCGTGGGGCCGGCCCCGCGCAGCCCCCGCATGTACCGGGGGCGCGATGCCACGGACTGGCTGCATGAGATGGGTTATTATGAGCGAACTATCGACCAGCAGCCCGACCCAAGGGCGACCGAGGCCAAGACCAACCATTACATGTCCGGCCGCGATGGCGGCCACGAGATCGACCTGCGCCAATTCGCGTTGGATGGATTGCAGCTTTATGGGTCTGTGACAGGCATGGAGGGCACGTCGATCACGTTTGCCTCCAACCTGGAAAAGAACCTCGATGATGCGGACGAAAGCTATGTCGGCATCCGCAAGATGATCGACGCGTATATCGACGAGACCGGGATCGACGCCCCCGAAGAACCGCCGTTCGAAAAAGTCTGGCGCCCGGAGACAGAGATCACCCGGATAGATGCCGCGGAGGAGGGCATCACGTCGATCCTGTGGTGTATCGGGTTCCGCCCGGATTATGGCTGGTTGCAGGTCGACTGCTTGGATGACACCGGTCGGCCCATCCATCAGCGCGGGGTCTGTGACCTGGATGGCGTCTATTTTCTCGGGTTGGGTTGGTTGCACACTTGGGGTTCTGGCCGGTTCCTCAGCGTGGGCGAAGACGCGGCTCATGTGGCCAGCTGCATCATCCGCCGACTGAGCGAAGGCTCGAAAGGCCGAAGATTCGGATGACAAGGCTTGTGGCGCCTTGCGGTGTCGGCGTGGACAAGCCCGCCGCAAATACTGACCCTGGGTGCATGGAATATTCAGTAAGAGCCATGACAGGTCTTCAAGAGATCCTTCGATGGGGCAATGCCCTCGACGCATGAAACCAGCGTTCCCGCCATCATCTCGATCAGCGTGACTCTGCACAGATAGTCCGGTTTCCGCGCGGCCTTGTCACGTTCGCGCACCAATTCTCCTCGCGAGCTGCACACTGGACCGCGTTGGCCCGAGGGCGCGACCGCTACAGAAACTCCGATGACTTCGCCCCGAGCGACTTCATTGTTGGTCAGCTCAGGCGCTCCTTCACCAGGATGGGGCAGGTTCATGGGGCGAGAGACGTCTTGCTTGCTTTAGTATCTGCCTAAATACTTGGCGTTGACCGTTCCAAAGCGCTTACGCATCGGTCAAAGTCCGATCAATTGCCGTTTGAGACGTTTTTACGCCGCGCTCTGCTGCAGTCTGCGCAGCGCTCGGGTAGCCTGACCCCAGCACCGTCGACGAAGACTTGACCGGCGCTGACCTAAGAGCGGTCGTGGCGAAACGGAAGATCGCCGTCGACGCGCCAAAGACAAAGACCGGGGTTCTAAAAAGGAGCGATACGCCCGAGCACGTGTTCGGGTCGGATAGTCGCCGCCCCAAAGACAGAAATCCACCTGCCCCTATGAGGGGAGCATGTCGGAACGCGTTATTCGTTTCCGTCTCACCCGTGTAGGGCAAAGGAGCAAGACGATCTATGGACACACTCTTGGAGACCGCGGAGCTGCGAAACGAGCTGGACTTGCCGGAGAAAGATGCCCGACACGTGCTGCATCCCTGGGCGGATTTGCAGGCGCTCGGCAAGCAACAGGCTCTTGTCATGAATTCCGCCAAGGGCGTGCGCGTGCGCGATACCGAAGGCAAGAGCTATCTTGATGCGATCGGTGGCATGTGGTGCATGACGGTGGGCTATGGCTGCGAGGAACTGGCAGATGCCATAGGCGAGCAGGCGCGAAAGATGGCCTATTACACCGCCTTTGGAGACGTATCGAGCGAACCGGCCGCGATGCTGGCAGAGACCTTGGCGGAGCTGTCGCCCGGGGACCTGAACAGGGTGCATTTCACGACCGGCGGATCCACGGCCGTGGAATCGGCTGTGCGGACCGCGCATTACTATTTCTCAGCTCAGGGCAGGCCCGAGAAGCGGCATGTCTTGTCTCGCGTCAACGCCTATCACGGCGGCACCTACCTGACCCAGTCGCTGTCGGGCAAGGCGGCGGACAGAACGCATTTCCACTACGAAACGGAATTTGTACACCATCTGTCCAGCCCCGGTCACGACCCGGACCGGGATTCAATAAGTGCCGAAGGTCGCCTGAAGGAACTGCTGGAAGAGATGGAAGCCGAGATCCGGCGGCTCGGGCCGGAAAACGTGGCCTGCTTCGTTGCTGAGCCGATCCTCGCCTCGGGCGGCGTGCTGACGCCGCCTGACGGATACCAGAAGGCCACTTTCGATCTGTGCCGCAAGTACGATATTCTTTACGTTTCAGACGAGGTCGTCACCGGTTTCGGTCGCTTGGGCCATTTCTTCGCGTCCGAGACGCGGTTTGGAATAATCCCGGACATGATCGTGACGGCAAAAGGCATAACCTCGGGATATCAGCCGCTTGGTGCACTGCTTGTGTCTGATCGGATCGCCGAATCCGTTTCTGATGCCGCCCCGGCAGATAAGCCCGTGTTCTCCAATGGTTTCACCTATTCCGGGCATCCGGTCGCATGCGCTGCGGCACTGACGAACATCAAAATCATGAAGCGCGACGATATCTGTGGCCACGTTCAGGATGTCGGTCCCTACTTCATAAGTCGGCTGCGAGAGTTGCTTTCGTCGTCCATCGTCTACACCGTGCGCGGCGATCACCTCATGGCTTGCGTAGAATGCTGGACCGGAGAAGAAGCGGGTCCGAATGCGCAGAATATGGCGCTCGCTGCGCGCGTCGATGCCTATTGCCAGGAAGCCGGGCTTCTTGTGCGGCCCTACGAGAACCTCTGCATCCTGTCGCCACCGCTTGTCATTTCGCGCAGCGAAATCGATGAGATCGTCGCCATTCTGGAGAACGCTCTGACGCGCGCAGCCGAAGATCTGGCTGCCGGAAAGATATGAGGTTTCCCTCACCATCAACACTCGTTCGCATTCTTTCATAAACAAAAAAGGACAGACCATGCCCCAACCGACCACTTTTCTCGATTGCCGAGGCCTCTCAAACGCATTGACCGTTCTGCGGATCAAACAGGCAATGATCGGCAGAGCAGATTGCGGGTTGCCGATTGATGTTCTGGTAGACGGATCCTGCTGCGATGCTGAGCGGGTCTCCGCGAGCCTGACTGGCGAAAGCACCGATGTGCAGCTTTTGTATTGTGCCGAAAGCAATCCTGAAGTGGTGCAGGGTGAGACCAGGAACGGAGGCGTTGCGGCGCATGTCTGAAGCCGCGACCGTCCCGCAATCCGATACCCCGAAGGAAGAAAAGGGTGATGGCGAACCGCCGGAAATTTCAACTGCTTGGTGGACGCGCGAAGATCTTTGCTACCGGACGGGACGCCTGCATCTGGGACGTTCTGACCTGGAAACGGTCGCGGAGAAAGTGGGAACGCCTGCCTATGTCATTCGAGCTCCGAGAGTTCTGGAGAATGCCCAACGACTAACAAAGGCGCTTGATGCGGTCGGCGTGCGGCACAGGCTTTATTACGCGATCAAAGCCAACCGGACACCGCAATTGCTGTCCTACCTTGCCGCGCAACGAGCGATCGGCGCAGATATCTGTTCGCCGGCGGAGCTTCTTCATGCTTTGGCCTGCGGTTTCGAGGAAGAACACATATCTTTCACGGCCACGTCCTTGGCCCCGTCCGATCTGGAAACCATCTCACGATTTGATCGCCTGAACATCAACCTGGACTCGCTCTCGGCGCTGCAAAGCTTCGGAGAACGCTGTCCCGGTCGCGACATTGGGATCAGGATCAATCCGGACCGGGGCATAGGCTACGGTGGCAATGACATGCTGCAATACAGCGGAGTCGAGGCGACCAAGTTCGGCATCTACATAGACCGGCTGCCTGAGGCGATTGACATCGCTCGCAAACACGACCTCCGTATCACGCGCGTGCATTTCCATGCCGGGTCCGGATACCTTGACCGCGAGTTGTCGCAATTATCCGAGGTGCTGGCGGCCAGCCGAGAGTTTCTGTCCAGACTGTCCGACGTGACAGAGGTCAACATTGGCGGTGGCCTGGGGGTGCCACACAAGTCTGACGACAAGCCGCTTGACCTCGAAAGGTGGGCATCCACGATCGCGGACGCATTCGCCGGGACCGGCCTCACAGTAGCGGTTGAGCCGGGGGACTACCTGGTCAAGGATGCGGGCGTGCTTCTGACACGCGTGACCTATGCCGAACGCCGCCGAGAGGTGGAGTTTCTGGGTCTCGATGCAGGTTTCAACCTCGCTATGGAGCCCGCCTTTTACGGCCTTCCTTGCGAACCGGTCCCGGTCACGCAGCGCAATGCGCCAATGGTCCGTTACACCGTGGTCGGCAACGTCAATGAGGCTTTGGACAAATGGGCAGAGAACCATGCCATGCCTGCACCGGAGCCGGGGGACGTCGTCGCGTTGATCAATGCTGGAGGATATGCCGCTGCAATGCGGTCGGATCACTGTATGCGCGGTACTGCGCAAGAAGTGTTGCTGCTCGACTGACTGCACTTGCACGAGAGCCAAAAGAATACCGCCGATACGAGGGACAGAACAAATGACCGACTTCAAAACGCCCGATAGCTTTGCCACCACTCGAGAAACGGCCGTGACGCCGCACGCTCCGGGGTTCGCGTTTGATCCGACCGACCCCTGGACCGAAACTTTTCAAAGGGGGATCGAAAAGGCCGGGTTGGCTGGCAAGCGGGTCTACGAGGTGGGCATCGGAACGGGGATCAACGTCGCATTCATGCTTCAGATCTGTGACGCAATTTCCGTGGCGGGCAGCGACCTGGACCCCCGGCTTGCCGATCTCGCGGCGCGCAACGTTCGGGATCTTGCGCCAAAAAAGGCGGACCGGTTCCATGCCGTTCCCGGTGCGGTCAGCCTTATTGACAGCCCGGAGGCCCAAGAGCAGATCGCGAAAACCGATATTGTCGTCGGCTGTCTGCCGCAAGTGGGCACTCCCGACGATGTGCGACTCGAGGCATTTCGCAAGGCCCAGAAGGCAAAACTGGCAGACGGAGCCAACACGCGCGATGAAGATCACATTGCGCATTATTATCCTTGGGGGGAGTTCGATTCCTTTCCCTTCAACTCCGTCGGGCTTGGTCTGAACGAAGCGCTCTTGCGCCGCGTCAAGGCGGCGGCGCCCACGGCCGATGTGATCTTGAATTTCGGGGCGCGGGTCGGATGCTCCGTGTTGTTCGAACTTTTCGAGGCCAATGGCTATGAGCCCGAGAAACTTCATTCTCAGATCGTCTTGCAGCACGCCGGTACGGATATTTCGTTCTTTGTCGCCTTGGAGAATGCACTGGCGAAGACCGGTCTGGAACGCGAATTCACATGCGAGTTCTACGCCGACCCCGAAGGCAGGACCCGCTTAAGCGCCAGGGAGGTCCAGGCGCGCATCGATGCCGATCCCAAGGTAGAAGTCTATCATGAGGTTTGTGTCATCCGCGGTCGATCCGTTTCGAATTAAGCCAATACTGGGCAGGCATCCGGTGACAGCACCTCCCACCTGCCGAACCTGACACCAGCGACGGCCTTTACGGCGAAATGGCTGATTTGTTCACCCCGAACATGGCCCGTGGACAATTGTTCGAGGGCCGCGTTCCGCCTGGCACACCGCTCCATCCCTTGGGACTGGGTTTTGAATACGACCTCGTACAATGGCGCATGGCTGAACCGACCATGGCCTTCCGCCGTCAGGTGATTGCGCAGGCTTTCGCCCGAGGCATTCTAAGGCCAGGAGACCTACGTTAGGGGCAGGATTGATCGACTTTGTAACCGCCTGATTGATTGATCGAAAACCGGGCGGTGACATATTTGATGTTTGGCAAAAGCGCCAACGTGAACGCGGAAGTGCAATAGCTAAGTGAACAACTGAAGTGGTCGATCTAACAGTGCCGGTACCGAAGTGTGGTTCTTTAGCTTTGATGCGACGGACTTCGGCGTTTGGGCGGTTGGGACGAACACCTCGTGCCGTCTGTTTGTTCTACAGGCTCACCTAACGCCTGAAGCTACGGATATCGTCCGCCGAAAGGGCATAGCCGATCTCGGCCAGTTGGGTGGATCGCGACGCCGTGCCGAACATGCCGGTGACCGTCACGGGCTCGAACATTCCGGAGCTTTCATAAGGTGTGCCGGTGGTCACGAAGACAAGCTGGTTCGCTGGAGGCGGAGGCACGTGGATGCAGGCGCCGACATACGGCACCAATATGAACGCGGTGACGCCGGTACCGTCGTGGTCGAGCGGCACGATAAAGCCTGAAAGTTGAACGATCTTGCCGGTCCAGTCGGTGCGGATGCCCTTCGATGGCGGCTGGCGTGCGGCCATGCTGCTTTCGTCGTGCGGCAGGATGCCTTGCAGGTTGCCGGGCAGAGACGTGTCATTCTCGGGCAGAAGGTCGCGCCATTCCAACGCGATCACCGTGTCGGCCAGCGCCTGTCCGGCAATTCCTGACGCCGCGAGGGACAGAAGCAGCGCCCGACGAGTCGGGCCTTTCACTGCCATTCGTAGACTTCGATCTGTTCGGCGGTCATCTGGTATCCGACATCCGCGATCTGCGTCTTCATGGACTTGGCCGACAGACGCCCCGAAACCCAGACCGGATCCCACAAGGAGTCGCTGGGCCAAGGAGTCTTGGTGGTGACAAAAATCAGCTGGTTGGGCGGCGGCGGGGGCGTGTGGATGCAGGCGCCCACGTAAGGCACGAGCATGAAACTGGTCACGCCTTGCGCAGTGACGTCGAACGGGATGATGTAGCCGGGCAGCTTGACCGCCTTGCCGTTCAGACGGGTGTTCATCCGCCACGCGTTGCGGTCGTATTCAGGCACCCAGGTGTCATTGGCCTCGTCGATCTTGCCGGGGCCGATGATCTCGCCATAGGGCACGCCCTTGGGGATCAGGTCTTCCCACATGATTTCTCGGAACGGGTTGGCCATGGCCCGGCCCGGAAGCAGGGTTGCCGAGAGCATGGCCAGGACGGCCCGGCGAGAGGGATGCGCGTGTCTCATATCCTGACCATCATGCCATCAGACAGCGACAGGCGGTAGGCCCTGAGGGCCGGAAACAGGCTGACAAGCGCCGCCGCGACAATCACACCTGCGAGAGTGGCCAGCTCCCGCCCGGTCGGCGGCGCGATCGGCAGCCAGAGGCCAAAGGCGCTGTCCACCACCGGCTGCGCCAGCGCCAGCCCGGCGTAAAGCAGTGCCAGGCCCAGCAGTGCGCCCAGGGCGGCCATCAGCGCCGCTTCCAACACGAGCAGGCCGAGGATGGTAGACGGGCGCGCGCCCATGGCCCGCCAGATCGCCATTTCCCGACGGCGTTCGTTGAGCGAGGAGAAGATCATTGCCATCATCCCCAAGAGGGCCGTCACCACCACCATCGCCGACACGCCGATCAGCGCGGTCTCGGCCACTCCGACGATCTGCCACAGTTCTTGCAACGCGACACCGGGCAGGACCGCCAGCAGCGGCTCTTCGGGGTAGGTGTTGATCCAGCGTTGCAGGCCGAAGATCTGCAGCCGCGACTTGACCCCGACCAGCGCGGCCGTGACCGCCGACGGCGACAGGTCCATCTGACGTATCTGCTCGACCGGTGTGCTTTGGCCGGGAATTTGTGCACCGGATTGCCAGTCGACATGGATCGCCTCGATGGCCTCCAGGCTGACGATGACGGTGCGGTCCACCGGGGTGCCGGTGCGGTCGATGATGCCGGCCACGCGAAAGGGCTGATCGTCGTGATGGGTAAAGGACGCGAGCCCGTGTGACACGACGATCGGGTCGCCCACCGCATAGTCCAAAGTTGCCGCGACCTCGGCACCGATGACCGCGTCGTAAAGATCATCCAAACCGTGGCCATTGCCGATCTCCAAAGACCGGCCACCGCGATACTTGTAGTGCTCGAAAAACGCCTGCGTGGTGCCCATCACCCGGAACTGGCGGTGGCTGTCACCAAGCGATATGGGCACGATCCAGTCCACCTCGGGCCGGTTGGCGATATCCTGGTAGCTTTCCCAGGTCACGTTGTTGGTGGCGTTGCCGATCCGGAAGACCGAATACAGCAACAGCTGAACCGGGCCCGAGCGCGCCCCGACGATCAGGTCGGTGCCCGAGATCGTGTCGGCGAAACTGGCCTTGGCACCCGTGCGCACCTTCTCAACCCCGAGAAACAGCGCGACCGACAGGGCGATGGCCAGCACCGTCATGCCGACGGTCAGGGCGCGCGCCATGAGGGAGCCGAAGGCAAGGCGCAGGATCATGCGGCCAGCCTTTCGACAGAGGCGATGTCAGCGAGGCGTACCACCCGGTCGAACCGCGCGCCCAGCCGTTCGTCATGGCTGACCATCAACAGCGACGATCCGGCCGCCGCGATCTGATCGAACAAAATGCCCAGAAACGCATCCTGTGTCGCCGCATCCAGCGCCGAGGTCGGCTCGTCCGCGACGATCAGGGGCGGCTGGCCGATCAGGGCGCGGGCCACGGCGACCCGCTGTTGCTGACCGACGGAAAGGCGCCCCGCCTTGGCCTCGACAATATCCGAAGACAGACCAAGCGCCGCGCAAAGCTTTGCCGCATCGCCTGCCTCGGATCGCTTGCGCCGCTCCGGCGCGAACTTCAAAGGCAACAGGATGTTGTCCGACACGCTGGCATAGGGCAGCAGGTTGAACTGCTGGAAGATGATGCCGACCCGCTCGGCCCGGAACCTGTCGCGCGCGCCGGCCCGCAGGCTGGCAAGGTCGGTGCCGGCCAGATCCACCCGGCCTGCATCGGCAGTCACGATCCCGCAGACCAGCGACAGGAGCGTGGACTTCCCAGATCCGCTTTCGCCCAGCAGAAGAACGCTTTCCCCGCGGTCCAGCCGGAACTCCGGCACCGACACCCCGAAGGACGCCCGCCCCGGCCAGCGGAACCGGACGTCTTGCAGGGTCAGGGCCGGGTCCGCCATCGCTACTCGAACGAGACTTCGGCGGCACCGGGAGTCAGTTCCGCCGTGCCCGCGCCGGTCTCGGTCACGTATTGCACCTCGATTTCCTCGGCATTGGCGAACCGCTCGAAGAACGGGAAGCCCACGCTGGTCAGCGCGTCCTCGTCGTCGCAGGCAAAGCCGTAGGTCACGTGGAACGCGCTGTGCCGCACTTCGTCTGCGTGCTCTTCGTGGTAGTGATCATGCCCTTCGCCTTCGGCGTGGTCGTCATCATGCGCGTGGTCATCCCCCTCGTGCATGTGCTCGTCATCATGATCACCGGTGTGCAAGTGGGCCAGAACCTCGGTCAGGCGACATCCCGCGTCCTCGGGCAGCGTCACGATCTCTTCCGGTGTCAGGAATTGCCGGATCGCAGTTGCTACCGCCTCCTTGTCCTCGGCAGAACTCGCCTCGTGCTCGAAGCCGACGATGTCCATGCCCGGCGACAGGATGTTGATCTCGATCGCACCGTGTTCGACCGCGATTTCGACGGTCGAGACGCCGTGCACATGCGCGTCCAATTCGCGCGTATCCTGCGCCAGTGCGGGCGCGGCGAGGGCGGTGGTGGCGGCCAAGGCCAGGTAGATCGGTTTCATGACAGGACCTTTCAGGTTTCATTGATGAAGTCAGATGCGCGTCGTTGCAACGTCATCAAAGCGGTATCGCCGTACAAATCCGCGTGGTTTTTCGAAGATTTCAGCGAGCGGATATCGATCTTCGCGTCGACATCAAGCGTGCCACGCGCCAGCGGGGCCGGAAATACCGGGCGTTTCATGTATCTCGGTCCTCGTGGCCTTGTGGCGTTTCTATGGTGCTGACCGGGCAGGTCAGCCTGTCGCGGGCAAGCGTGATCCGCTCGGCCCGGTCGAGCCGGGCCAGGATGGCGTCGGGCGGCGCGCCCTCGGCCCGCGCCTTTTGCCAGATGCGGCGGCATGAGGCGGGCGACCACGCCAGCGCCGCTTGTCTCATCCAGTTGCGCAGCGGCGGCGGCAAAGCGTCGAAATCGCGCATCGGGTCGCTGCGACGGCGACGGCGCAGGCTTGTGGCGATGTTGCGGCTCATGACTCGGCGTCCGGATCGGTGACCGGGTCCAGCGCCAGCATCAGGCGGGTTTCGCCGGTGCCCTCTATCGGCGGAGATCGGTGCATTAGATGCGGATCGGGTTGCGCCGGCCAGAGCGTGCCGCGCATGACGAAGGGCGATCCGGTCGGAACCGTATGGATGGTGGCCGGCACATCGTTGCGCGCCACACCGTATTGCGTGCCGGTGCCGCGATAGGTGCAGACCAGCCGGGCCGTGACCCTGTCGATGTGGAACCGGCGGCAGGCATTGGTCGTCACCACGTCCAGCCGCAGCCTCAGCCACTTGGCACGAGTCATCTCACCAAAGGTGGCCGCCAGCGCCGCGATATCGTCGATAAGGATCCGGCGCTCGGGCGCGTCGGGCAGCCCCGTCTCGTCGCAGGCCAGAGTGACGGCCGAGGCAATTTCGCCCGGTCGCACGAGGACGCGGGCTGCGGGAAGCATTTCGGCGGGAAGGGTCTCCAGCCAATGCAGCACGGTTTCGGGAAGCCTGCGCTGGCAGATCACGCCACCGACACCCGGCAGCCTGATCGCGCCCATGTCCTCGGGGCCGTTGACGCTCAGCACGCCCGACCCGGCGCCTTTTGGAACAATCGGATGCAGGGTCATGACGCCCTCCGCCACGCGGGGAACGGATCAGGCAGATCGGGCAGGCTGTCCGGCCCCGGTGCCACGTTCGCGGGCACCAGTGCCGAATCCAGCCGTGCCTTCAGCGCGGGCCAGTCGATACCTGCGCCGATGAACACGATTTCCTGCCGGCGGTCGCCCCATGGCGCTTGCCAGTGCGCCCGCAGGTACTCCTGCGCGCCGGCGTGATCGGGGTGCCGCTCCTTCGGGACCGTAGCCCACCATTGGCCCAGCGGCGTGACCGATGACAGCGCCCCGGCGAGTGAGAACTCCGCCACCCAGTCGGGCCGGGTGGCGATCCAGAAATGCCCCTTGGCCCGAATCACGCCGGGCAAATTGCCATTGAGGATTTCAAGAACCTTTTCGGGGTGGAAGGGCTGCCGCGCGCGATAGACGAAGGAGGCGACGCCGTATTCCTCGGTCTCCGGCACGTGGTCGGCAAAGCCGTAAAGCTCCTTGGCCCACATCGGGTGCTCATGCGCTTTCTCGAAATCGAAAAGTCCGGTGTCGAGGATGGCGTCCGCGGCAACGTCGGAATGATCGGTCTCGATGATCCGGGCGTCGGCGTTCAGGCTGCGGATGATCTTGCGTGCTGCATCGGTGCGCTCGGGCCCTGCGTCGGAGACTTTGTTGAGCACCACGACATCGGCGAACTCGATCTGGTCGGTCAGCAGGTGGACCAGCGTGCGCTCGTCCTCCTCGCCCATCGTCTCGCCACGGTCGCTGAGGAAATCGTGGCTGGAATAGTCGTTCAGCAGGTTTACCGCGTCGACCACCGTGACCATCGTATCGAGGCGCGAGACGTCCGACAGGCTTTCGCCCGCCTCGTCGCGGAAGTCAAAGGTCGCGGCCACGGGCAGCGGCTCTGAAATGCCGGTCGATTCGATCAGCAGATAGTCGAAGCGTCCTTCGCCGGCGAGCCTGCGAACCTCGTCCAGAAGGTCGTCGCGCAGAGTGCAGCAGATGCAACCGTTGGACATCTCGACCAGCGTCTCGTCGATGTGGCTGAGGTTGGCGCCGCCTTCGCGCACAAGGTCGGCGTCGATGTTCACCTCGGACATGTCGTTGACGATGACCGCAACACGTCGGCCCTCGCGATTGTTGAGGACGCGGTTCAGGAGCGTCGTCTTCCCGGCGCCAAGAAAGCCGGAAAGCACGGTGACGGGGAGGCGGGGGTGTGGATCTGCGTTCATGTAGGCTCCTGTTTGGGATTGGAATTGCTGGTCGGTTGGGAATGCTGTGCTGGCACCCGGACAGACCCAGGCGGAGAAACCCGCGCTCCGGCGACCCGGCCAGCGCCAATCGACCAACTCGTTTCTGGAGTAATATCTAGAATGATACTATATAACATAACAATGTTATCTTATAGCATTTCGGGAAACACAAGGGGTTGAATGCTTGGTCATGGCTCGAATCGTCGTTCAGAGCAAAAAGCGGTCATTCGAAATGTCCCCAGCGAACGACCTCTTTCCGCCCTTCAGAACTCAAAACGCTTTGTCAGGACGAAGCAGACACTGATTGAGAGGCATTTTTGCCGAAACCAGAAACGCTGAAAGGTGATCAGATTTAGGTGCACAGCTTATGATGGCCTGTGCCTTTGAAATGCGTATCGGGCCCCATGTTGCGGCCCCGATTGCCTTGTATGGTTTAGAGGGACTTGACCGCTGTTATGAGAAGTTGCCCGATTATCCAGAGAGTGGCGCTTTTGTACGTGGTACGCCAACGAAGCCTATATGGATCCATGGGACGACAGCCGACGTGTTAGGCTACCGCATCAAGGTCCTCAATATGGGCCTGACGCAGAACGCACTTGCGCATTATCCTGCATGCGGCCACTCGAGCCGGGTCGGTTGCCGCAGGATCGAGCTTATCGTGGTAGTGTGACATGCTTGGCGACAAAGTCGGAGCCGAGGCGTGTGCCCGGAACTTCATGAGTTCCATCCACTGTGCGGCAAACCGGATGAGGGTGCGCGCAGTATCGAGCGCGTTTTGCCCATTCACTGACATTTGGTCTAAGTGGCGATCCCGCGAGGACTCGAACCCCGAACCTGCTGATTAGAAGTCAGCTGCTCTATCCAGTTGAGCTACGGGACCGCTTGGCAAAAAGCCTTACCCAAGCGCGCATGCGAATTCAAAGGCGAAATGACGCGAAAGGGTCGTCGGGATACCCCACGCCGGCAAGATATAGCCCCTGCGGCGGACATACCGGGCCGCAGGCGGTGCGGTCGCGGGAGTCGAGCGCGGTTTTGACCTGATGCGGTGGCCAGGCTCCGGCGCCGACGCGTTCCAAAGTACCGACGATGCTGCGCACTTGATTGTGCAGGAATGACCGGGCGCGCAGGCGGAACTGGATTTCCGGACCGGAGAGGCCGTCGACCTGCGAAATGACGATGTCATCCAGTGTTTTCACCGGGCTTTTCGCCTGGCAGATGGTCGAGCGGAAGGTGGTGAAGTCGTGATGCCCCACAAGATGCGCCGCGCCTTCGCGCATGGCCTCGACATCCAGAGGGTTCTGCACCCGCCAGACCAGCCCCTTGTCATGGGTGGCCGGGGCGCGGCGGATCAGCAGACGAAAGAGGTAGCGGCGCTCGACCGCCGAGAACCGGGCGTGCCAGTCGTCGGTGACCTGCGCGCAATCGAGGATCGCGACGGGCAGGGGTTTCAGGTGATAATTCAATGCCTCTGACAGGCGAAAGGGGTCCCAGTCCTTGACCATGTCGCACTGGGCGACCTGCGCCAACCCGTGCACGCCCGCATCCGTCCGGCCCGCCGCCGCAATCGTGTGCGGGCCCGGTTCCAGCCGCGCCAGCGCGTCCTCGATCGCGCCTTGAACCGAAGGCTGATCGGCCTGTCGCTGCCAGCCGGCGAAGGGCGCGCCGTGATATTCGACTTTCAATGCATAGCGGGGCATGAAAAGCCCTTAGCGTGACCGGCGGCGGGGAACAATCCCCCAACGCTCCCCTCTGGCACATGCCGGGTGTGCGGCCTATCTTGAGGGCAAAGAGAAGGGGCAGTTTGGTGCTTTCGGATATCGCAGATGGGCTGACACGCGGCGTGGAGCGCGTGGGCGACACGCTGTCGGGCGCGTTCATGGAGCCGGTGATCCGGCTGGGCGTCACGGGGCTGAGCCGCGCGGGCAAGACGGTGTTCATCACGTCACTGGTCGCCAACCTGATGGATCGCGGGCGGATGCCGGGGCTGGTCGCCGCCGCCGAGGGGCGCATTTCGGCCGCCTACTTGCAGCCGCAGCCAGACGATACGCTGCCCCGGTTCGAGTATGAAAAACACCTTGGGGCGCTGACCGCCGAGACGCCGAATTGGCCCGAAAGCACGCGCTCGGTTTCGGAGCTGCGCCTGTCGCTGAGGGTGCGCCCGTCGGGGTTGCTGGCGGGGTTGCAGGGGCCGCGGACCGTGCATCTGGATATCGTGGATTACCCCGGCGAATGGTTGTTGGACTTGGGCCTGATGGACAAGAGCTATGCCGAATGGTCCGCGGAAACGTTGGGCCGGTTGGCGCCGCGTGAGCAGGCGCAGGATTTTCTGGCAAAGGCCCGCGAGGTCGATGCGACGGCCAAGCTGGAGGAGCCTGTGGCGCAGTCGCTGGCCGAGGCGTTCACCGCGTACCTGAACGCGGCGCGCGCGGCGGGGTTGTCGGATTGCACGCCGGGGCGGTTCCTTCTGCCGGGGGATCTGGCCGGCTCTCCGGTGCTGACATTCGCGCCACTGCCTGCGCCCGACAGCCCGCCGCGCCGGTCGCTGTGGCGCGAGATGGAGCGGCGGTTCGAGGCGTATAAATCCAAGGTCGTCAAACCCTTCTTCCGCGATCACTTCTCGAGGATCGACCGGCAGGTCGTTCTGGTCGATGCGTTGGGTGCCATTCACAACGGCCCGCAGGCGGTCGAGGACATGCGCCGCGCGATGGCCGATATCCTCGGGGCGTTCCGGCCGGGACGGAACGCCTTTCTGTCCAGGCTTCTGATCGGGCAGCGGGTGGAGAAAATCCTGTTCGCGGCCACCAAGGCGGACCATTTGCACCATACGCAGCATGGACGTCTGACCGGCATCATCGAGGCGCTGATGCGGGATGCGCGAAACCGGGCGGATTTCGCCGGGGCCGAGACGGCGGGGATGGCGATTGCCGCGTTAAGGGCCACGACCGAGGAAACGCGTGAGCATGGCGGGCAAACCCTGGACTGTGTGCGCGGCACGCTGATGGGGCCAGAGGGCGGGCGCGGCAAGCAGGCGGCGTTCTATCCCGGGGCGTTGCCGGAGGACCCGGCGCACCTGCTGGGGCCTGCACGGGACGGGGCCGAGGCGTGGCTGGACGCCGAGTACGAGGTGATGAATTTCGCCCCCGCGCGTTTGACGCTGAAGCGCGGGGAGGGGCCGCCGCATATCCGGCTGGATCGGGCGGCGCAGTTTCTGATCGGGGATCGGTTATGACCCCTTTTGACGCACGTCTGAAGCATGTGCCGGGCCTTTTGGGCGTCTTGTGGCAGCATCGAAGCGGGCATTGGTGGGATGACCTGAAAATCATGGTCCGGATGACTCGGCGCGGCTGTGTCCGGGCGGTGTGTGACGATACGCGACTGGCCGGTTTCATCCTTTGCACCGGGCCCGAACTGCACGCGCTTTACGTGCACCCAAGGGCGCAGGGCCAAGGGGTGGGCCGCCTGTTGTTGCAGGATGCCAAGCGAGAGCGGGATCGGCTAAACCTCTGGGTTGCCGAGGAAAACACCGGAGGACGGCGGTTCTATTACCGGCATGGCTTTGCCGAAAAGACACGTGCTGACGGTGCGGAAAATGACGAGGGGCGGCCCGAGATCCTGATGGTCTGGCCGCCGGAACGCAGGGTGGAGCCCAGGGTAGACTCATGAGCAAGCGACCGGTTCTGATCGACATCGAAGAGGGCGATGACAGCCCCCGCCCGGACACGGCGCCGCCGGTGCCGGATCCCGTGGTGGAGGGGCACCCAGAGGGCAGGGCGATGCAGACCGTGGCGACGTTGGCGGCGAAGAAACCGTCGCGCCTGGCGCGGTGGTTCTGGGGGTTGCTGCTGTCGATCCTGGGGGCGGTGATTTCCTTTGCCGCGTGGGATTTCGTGATGGCGCTGCTGGCCCGCAACGTGGTGTTGGGTTACGCCGTCACCGCGTTGATCGCGGCGTTTGCCCTTGTTTGCCTGATCATTGTCATCCGCGAGATGGCGGCGTTTTCCCGGCTGGCGCGGATCGACAAGCTGCACCGGGCAGCGGATGCGGCTTTGGCGGGGGCGGACCTGAAACAGGCGCGGGGTGTGGTGCAGGATCTGACGCAGCTGTATGCGGGGCGCGAGGATACGAGCTGGGGGCGGGATCGTTTGCGGGACTATGGCCCCGAGCAGATGGATGCGGGCAGCCTGCTGGGGCTGGCGGAAACCGAGCTGCTGACGCCGCTGGACCGGGTTGCGGCGAAGGAGATCGAGGCGGCCGCACGGCAGGTGGCGACGGTGACGGCGGTGGTGCCGCTGGCCTTTGCCGACGTGATCGCGGCGCTGACGTCGAACCTGCGGATGATCCGCCGCATCGCGGAGATCTATGGCGGTCGGTCGGGTACGCTGGGCAGCTGGCGGCTGGCGCGGGCGGTGATGACGCATCTGGTCGCCACGGGGGCCGTGGCGGTGGGTGACGACCTGATTGGCTCGGTCGCCGGGGGGAGCCTTTTGTCCAAGGTTTCCCGCCGGTTCGGCGAGGGGATCGTCAATGGCGCGCTGACCGCGCGGGTGGGCGTGGCGGCGATGGAAGTGTGTCGGCCCTTGCCGTTCCGGGCGGGCAAGCGCCCCTCGGTGACGCGGATGGTCCAGCGCGCGCTGACCGGCCTCTTTGGCGGGGTTAACAAAGCGTAAACGACCAACGTTTTTCGGTCGGTGGGTCGGTATTTTTGCCGCAAGGCCAGTTCGGCCCCGCGACTTTGCCCAACCTGACAGCAAAACCTTAACGTCCGGTCGCCCTTGCGTGCGTCAGAACGGGTTGCCCAGTTTCGGCACGCCGCCGGGATGTGTCTCGCGGTTCACGACGCCCGCGCGCAGGGTCTGGCCGATGCGGTGGGCAAGGGCGGACCAGGCGGCCGCCTTGGCCGGGGGAAGCTCGGACTGAAGGGTGCTGTCGAAGAGGTCGAGCCACATCGAGAACATGCCCGGTTTGACATTGCCCGCCTGCACATGGGCCTGCATGGCATTGCCCACGTAACACCGCTCGTGCAGGATCGTGTTGGCCCAGAAATCGCTGACGCGGGCCTCGTGCGCGGGCCAGTCGGTGACATGCGCGGCAAAGACCGGCGCCAGGCCGGGATGCGCGCGGCAGGATGCATAGAAGGCTGCCACGACGCGCTCGATCTCGGCGCGGGTGATGTCGAAACGGGGGGGCAGGGCCGGTGTCATGGCCTCGAATCTGGCCGTTGGATGGGCCGGATGCAATGGGAAACGCGATTCGGGAAACATGGTTAACGCCGTCGGATCGTGGGAAATCGGAACGTCGGTATTGCGTCGGTATCCGGGTGGTGCGCCGACGGTGCAAAATTTCGCGATCAGGCGCGTTAACAGGGCGGGCGTTGCAAAAGCCTTGAGAAGGCTTTTGCCAAGACTTTTCTGAAAAGTCTTGGGCGCTGGCGGTGAGCCCGGGTTCTACGGCTTGCTCCTTGGAACGCGCGCACCTATAACGCCCCCCATCATGACCCGCTTTGCGATCATCATTCGAATTACATGCCCGGCGCTCTGAAACAGACGAGCCGCCGGGAAAAGGCGTATGGACCACCGCGCCGCCCCCACCCAGAGATTGAAATGCCAGTGACAAAGGACGTCACAGATGTGTTCTGACACACCCGATTACAAAGACACGCTGAACCTGCCCCAGACCGATTTCCCGATGCGCGCGGGCCTGCCCAAGCGCGAGCCCGAGTGGCTGGAACGGTGGAACGGACTGAAGGTCTATGACCGCCTGCGCGAGAAGGCGACAGCCGAGACGCGGCAGCCGTTTACGCTGCATGACGGACCGCCCTATGCCAACGGGCACCTGCATATCGGCCACGCGCTGAATAAGATCCTGAAGGACATGGTTGTTCGCAGCCAGCAGATGATGGGGCGCGATGCGCGGTACATCCCCGGCTGGGACTGTCATGGCCTGCCGATCGAGTGGAAGATCGAGGAGCAGTACCGCAAGAAGGGCCAGAACAAGGACGCGGTGGATATCGTCGATTTCCGCGCCGAGTGCCGCAAGTTCGCGGAAGGCTGGATCGACATCCAGCGCGACGAGTTCAAGCGGCTGGGCGTGACCGGCAAGTGGGAGAAGCCCTATCTGACGATGGATTTCCGCGCAGAGCGGATCATCGCGGAGGAATTCCAGAAGTTCCTGATGAACGGGACGCTCTATCAGGGTTCCAAGCCTGTGATGTGGTCGCCGGTGGAGAAGACGGCGCTGGCCGAGGCGGAGGTGGAGTACCACGACAAGGAGAGCTTTACCGTGTGGGTGAAGTTCGAGGTTGCCGAAGGCGACCTGGAAGGTGCGCATGTGGTGATCTGGACCACCACGCCTTGGACCATGCCGTCGAACAAGGCGGTCGTTTACGGCGAGGACATTGCCTATGGCCTTTACGAGGTCACGGGCACGCCGGACGAGTGCTGGGCCAATGTGGGCGACAGGTTCCTCCTGGCAGACAAGCTGGCCGGAGATGTGATGGGCCGGGCGCGGCTGAATGACGACCAATGGAGCCGTGTGCGGGACGTGACCGCCGACGAGTTGGCTGGCCTGAGCCTCAAGCACCCGCTGCATGGCGCGGAAGGGTCGAACGGCGAGTGGGACGATCTGCGGGATTTCCGGGCGGCCGATTTCGTGACCGACGAGGAAGGCACCGGGTTCGTGCATTGCGCGCCGTCCCACGGGATGGAGGAATACGAGCTTTATCGTGGCCTCGGGATGCTGGACCAGGTCATCACCTATAACGTGATGGACGATGGCGGTTTCCGCGCCGACCTGCCGTTCTTTGGCGGGACCTATATCCTTGATCGCAAGGGCAAGGAGGGCAACGCCAACAAGACGATCATCGACAAGCTGGTCGAGGTCGGCGGGTTGCTGGCGCGGGGCAAGATCAAGCACAGCTATCCCCATAGCTGGCGCTCGAAAGCGCCGGTGATCTATCGCAACACGCCGCAGTGGTTCGCCGCGATCGATCGCGAGGTCGGCGACGGGCAGGACGAGAGCGGCACCACGATCCGCCAGCGGGCGCTGACCGAGATCGACAAGGTGCAGTGGACGCCGAAGACCGGGCGCAACCGTCTGTATTCCATGATGGAATCGCGGCCGGACTGGGTTCTGTCGCGGCAGAGGGCGTGGGGCGTGCCGCTGACCTGTTTCGTCAAGACGGGGGCGATGCCCACGGATGAGGGCTTTCTGCTGCGGGATGAAAAGGTCAATGCGCGGATCCTTGAGGCGTTCGAGGCCGAAGGCGCGGATGCGTGGTACAAGGATGGTGCCAAGGAGCGGTTCCTGGGGAACGACTATGACCCGAACGAGTGGGAGAAGGTCGACGACATTCTCGACGTCTGGTTTGACAGTGGCTCGACCCATGCGTTCGTTCTGCGCGACCGCGAGGACGGGTCCGAGGACGGGATGGCGGATCTGTACCTGGAAGGCACGGACCAGCACCGGGGGTGGTTCCATTCCTCGATGCTGCAATCCTGCGGCACCACGGGGCATGCGCCGTACCGGGGCGTGCTGACCCACGGGTTCACGCTGGACGAGAAGGGCAACAAGATGTCCAAGTCGCTCGGCAACACGATCGTGCCCGAGGAAGTGGTCAAGCAGTATGGCGCGGATATCCTGCGGCTTTGGGTGGCGCAGACGGATTACACCAACGATCAGCGGATCGGGCCGGAGATCCTGAAAGGGACCGCCGACAGCTATCGCCGGCTGCGCAACACGATGCGGTTCCTGCTGGGCGCGCTGAGCCATTTCAGCGAGGACGACCGGGTTGAGCCGGAGGATATGCCGGAGCTGGAGCGCTGGGTGCTGCACCGGCTGGCGGAGCTGGATCACCGGGTGCGGACGGGCTATGCCGCCTATGATTTCCAGGGGGTTTTCCAGGCGCTCTTCAACTTCGCCACGGTGGAGCTCTCCGCGTTCTACTTCGATATCCGCAAGGATGCACTGTATTGCGACGGCGACACGCCCCGGCGGCGGGCGGCGCGGACGGTGATGGATATCCTGTTCCATCGCCTGACCACGTGGCTTGCGCCCGTGCTGGTGTTCACCATGGAAGAGGTCTGGCTGGAGCGGTTCCCGGGGGACGACAGTTCGGTGCATCTGACGGATATCCCGGAGACGCCGAAGGAATGGCTGAACGAGCCCCTGGCGGCGAAATGGGCCACGGTGCGGCAGGCGCGGCGCGTGGTGACGGCGGCGCTGGAGGTGCAGCGGACCGACAAGGTGATCGGGGCGAGCCTGGAAGCCGCGCCGGTGGTGCATGTGCGCGATGCCGAGGCGCTGGAGGTGCTGAAATCGGTCAATTTCGACGATATCTGCATCACGTCCGATATCCGGCTGACCGACGATCCCAGCCCGGCGGAGGCGTACCGGCTGCCCGAGGTGGACGGTGTAACCGTGGTCTTCGAGCGTGCGGCGGGCGAGAAGTGCCAGCGGTGCTGGAAGATCCTGCCGGACGTGGGCACGCACAAGCATCCGGGGACCTGTGCGCGGTGTGATGCGGCGTTGGGGTGACGGTGGGGTGAAACTCCACCCTACGACATGACGGATGACGAGATTTCCGATGGGCTGATGCGGCTGGCGCGGGCGCGGGGGGCGGGCAGGACCTTTTGCCCGTCCGAGGCGGCGCGGGCGTTGTCCGAAGATTGGCGGGATTTGATGCCGCGTGTGCGCGAGGTGGCGGCAGGGCTGCCGCTGGTGGCGACACAGAAAGGCGTGGCGGTCGATCCGGTTGCGGCCAAGGGACCGATCCGGTTGGGTTTGGCCGAAGGAGAGACGTGATGCCGCCCATGCAGACAATTTCGACCGGGTTCGTGGTGGCCATGGTCGGGTTTTTCAGTTCCTTTCCCATCGTGTTGCAAGGGCTGGCCGCCGTGGGGGCGAGCGACGCGCAGGCCGCGTCGGGCCTGATGGCGGCGGCGCTGGCGATGGGGCTGGCGGGGATCGTGCTGAGCCTGTGGACGAAGATGCCCGCCTCGGTCGCGTGGTCGACGCCGGGGGCGGCGCTGTTGGCGGTGACAGCGCCCGTGGAGGCCGGCTTCGCCGGTGCGGTGGCCGGGTTCCTGGTGGCGGGGGCCTTGACGGTGATTTCGGGCCTTTGGCGACCCCTTGGACGGCTGGCGGCGGCGATACCGGCACCGCTGGCGCAGGCGATGCTGGGCGGGGTGCTTTTGCCGCTGGTGATCAGGCCGGTTCTGGCGGTGGCCGAGACGCCGGTGGTGATTGGCCCGATCCTGGCGGCGTGGTTCGTGCTGGGCCGGATCAACAAGCTGTTGGCGGTGCCGGGGGCGGTCGTGGCGGCGGGGATCACGGTGCTGGCCTATGGCGATCTTGGCGCATTCGACGCCGGGGGCTGGGTGACGGCTCCGGTCTTCGTGATGCCGGAGTTCTCGCTGGCCACCGTGGTGGGGATCGGCCTGCCGCTTTACGTGGTGACGATGGCGACGCAGAACGTGCCGGGGCTGGCAGTGATGCGGGCGCATGGGTATGCGCCGGAGCCGGGGCCGCTGTTGAGTGTGGTCGGCGGCTTCAGCGTGCTGTCGGCCCCGGGCGGCGCGCCGCAGACCTGCCTCGCGGCGATCACGGCGGCGATGTGCGCGGACGAGGACAGCCACCCGGATGCCGGGATGCGCTATTGGTCGGCGGTGATGGCGGGGATCTTTTACTGCGTGCTCGGGGTGTTTGCCGGGGTCATCACGGCGTTTGCGGGGCTGGCGCCGCCAATGGTGATGGCCAGCGTGGCCGGTGTGGCGCTGTTGAGCGTGTTTGCCAATTCGACGGCTGCCGCGCTGGGCGATGCGGACTATCGCGAGGCGGCGGTGATCACCTTTGTCGTCACGGCCTCGGGCGTGACGGTGTTCGGGCTGGGGGGCGCCGTCTGGGGGCTTTTGGCCGGGGGGTTGGTGCAGGTGGTCAGGCACGCGAGCAATGGCAATCGCGGAGTGTCAAAGTAGCCTGATGCAGGCACGATCAAACCTGACGTCAGAAAACAAGACGTTCCGGATTGAGAACCGCCGATAGGAGTTTTTCGCAACCAGTATCTTTTTATGGCTGTGTTCAAGTCTGTCCGCTGGATTCTTGCGCGTCGGCATGCCACTCGATATCGCGCCCGAAACGCTCGGATATCAAACGAAAAAGGAAACCACCAATTGTTTAGCTGGGATGAAGTCGCCAAGAACTTCAGGTTGCCTCATGCAATATGGAACAAGAGCAAGCAGGACGAGAACCCTGCCTTCGCATGCAACCGCATTTTCGACGGCGAAGCGAAGATTACCGTGCGCCCGAAATTCACCGTGCCGTCGGACACCAGCTTTTTCACAATCGGATCCTGTTTTGCGCGCAATATCGAGATGGCGCTGATCGATCGTGGGTTGCAGGTCAACAATGCGCTCTACAATTCCAAGGATTTTGCGCAGCGTGAAAACAAATATGGAGATGCCGCGTTACTTCACCGCTTCAACGTGCCGTCAATGAAGCTGGAGATCGACAACTACTCGGGTGGGGATGAAAGGCTTGGTGAGCATCTGATTTTTCCTCTGCCGGAGGAAGGCATGTTCTGGGACAGCAACTATGCCAACAACCAGATGCCGCGGCCTTTTGAAAAAATCGTCGAGGATCGGGCGCATCTGCGGCATTTGATGCGTGAATCTTTGTCGCAAGCGGGTTGCATGATCATCACCCTTGGCCTCTCAGAAGCCTTGTTTGACAACGAGACATCGCTTCCGCTGAACAGCGCTCCACCTGCGCGGTACGCCCGGAAGTCAAACAGGTTCTCGGGCGTCTGGGTGTCCATGGAAGAAGCGCTTGAAGGGCTGGAGGCCATCCGTACCAAAGCAAAGGCGACTGCCGGGGATCAGCTCAAGATTATTGTCACTGTCTCACCCGTGGGGCTGCAACGCAGCTTTACCGGACAGGATGTCGTCGTGGCGAACACGTTGTCGAAGGCGCAGCTTCGAGTGGCGGCGTCGAAGTTTTCAGACGCACACGACGATGTCGACTATTTCCCTTCCTACGAGTTCGTGACGCTGTCCCATCCCAAAACCGCCTGGCAAAACGACAGGCGCCATGTGAAGCTGGCGCTGGTAGAGAAGATCACAAGCCTGTTTTGCGAAACTTACATTGATAAGTAGGCCAGCCCGCCTTTTGGAATGGTGCAAAGAGTTCAGTATTGCCGGTCCTGCGCATACAGGATCGGGCCGATCTCGCGAAACAAGCGGTGCACCTTCTCGGGGAAGTCCGGGTGCACAAGCACGATTCAAGATAGGTAGCCGCGGCACTTGCCGCGGAAGTCCATTCCCGCCGTCGCGGCGTCGGCCTCGCCTAGT
Organism: Roseovarius confluentis; assembly: GCF_002917925.1. Lineage (GTDB taxonomy): Bacteria > Pseudomonadota > Alphaproteobacteria > Rhodobacterales > Rhodobacteraceae > Roseovarius > Roseovarius confluentis. The sequence goes on from NZ_PPFE01000004.1 coordinate 442,051, forward strand.
CCTTCCAGGTCGGGTGGAAGCGGTTGCCGGGGGACAGGGTAAAGATCTCGCACCCGTCGGCAGTTACGCCGATGGAATGCTCGAACTGGGCCGAGAGTGAGCGGTCGCGGGTGACGGCGGTCCAGTCGTCGGACAGTACTTTGGTTTCGGGGCGGCCGAGGTTCACCATCGGCTCGATCGTGAAGAACATGCCTTCCTCGAGCGTGGGACCTGTCCCGGCGCGACCATAGTGCAGGACGTTGGGGGGCGCGTGGAACACCCGGCCCAGGCCGTGGCCGCAGAAGTCGCGCACCACGCTCATGCGTTGGCCTTCGACGAAGTTCTGGATGGCGTGGCCGATATCGCCGAAGGTGTTGCCGGGCTTCACCGCCTCGATCCCCTTCAACAGGCTGTCATGGGTGATCTGGATCAGGCGTTCGATCTTGCGGTTGCGTTTTCCCGCGACATACATCCGCGAGGTATCGCCGTACCAGCCGTCGACGATGACGGTGACGTCGATGTTCAGGATATCGCCATCCTTCAGCTTCTTGTCGCCGGGGATGCCGTGGCAGACCACGTGGTTGACGCTGATGCAACTGGCGTGCTGATACCCCTTGTAGCCGATGGTGGCGGATTTCGCGCCGGCCTCGGTCACCTTGTCCTCGATGAACTTGTCCAGAACGGCGGTGGTCTGGCCCACTTCGACAAGGTCGGCGACCTGGTCCAATATCTCGGCGGCCAGCGCACCGGCCTTGTGCATGCCAGCGAAATCCGCCCTCTCGTGGATGCGGATGCCGTCGCGGGTCAGTCTGCCTCGGTGTTGTTCGTTCACGTCTGGGTCCATGCGAGTCGATTCTTTGAGGTGTATGTAGGCTGAATTCGGCCCGAGAACCAGAGGGGCAGGTCATCGCAGGGGCAATGTGCGCCGAATTTCGACCTCTTCGGGCGTGATTGCACAATCATAGGCCAGAACCTCGACCCCGGCGAGGCGGGCCATGACCAGCGCCTCGGCATAGGTGGGGTCTATGTCGGCGGCCACGGTCAGGCGCGTGCAGTCGGTGCGCTGGACGAGGTAGAAGAGCATGGCGCGGTGGCCTGCGCGGGCCATTTCCGCCAGTTCGTGCAGGTGCTTGGCGCCGCGGGCGGTGACGCTGTCGGGAAACTCGGCAAGCCCCTGTTCGCGCGACAGGGTGACGGATTTGACCTCGACATAGGCGTCGGGCAGGTCCGCGCCGCGCAAAAGGAAGTCGATCCGGCTGTTTTCCCCGTATTTCTGCTCGGGCAGGACGGTGTCGTAGGCCGCCAGTTCGGGGATGTCGCCGGCCATCAACGCGGCCTTGAGGGCCTTGTTCGGCAGGCTGGTGTCGACGCCGGTGAAATGCCCGTGCCCATGATCGACCAGCCGCCAGCCGTAATTCAGCTTCTTCTTCGGGTCGTCGTTGGGTTCGACCCAGATGCGCATTCCTTCGTCCGCCAGTCCCATCATCGAGCCGGGATTGGCGCAATGGGCCGTGACCTCGCGCCCGTCCGCCAGCCGGATATCGGCGAGGAAGCGTTTGTAGCGGCGGATCAGCGTGGCCGGTTCAAGAGGGGTTTGAAAGCGCATCGGCCATGCCTATACCGGAGCAAGACCTGCCGCAAGGAGAGCCGCCATGCCCAACCCAACCGCCGCGATGCTGGTGATCGGTGACGAGATCCTGTCGGGCCGCACGCGCGATGCCAACATGCATCACCTCGCGGGCCGTCTGACCGAGCATGGGATCGACCTGTTGGAGGTGCGCGTGGTGGCGGATGACCCGGGCGCCATCCAGGCGGCGGTCAAGGCGTTGGCGGGGGCGTATGACCACCTGTTCACCTCGGGCGGGATCGGGCCCACCCATGACGACATCACCGCCGAGAACGTGGCGGCGGCCTTTGGCCTGCCCATCGGGGTGCGTGACGATGCGCGGGCCATCCTGGAGACGCATTACGAGAAGCAGGGGCTGGAGATCAACGAGGCGCGGCTGCGCATGGCGCGGGTGCCGGAGGGTGCCACGCTGATCGACAACCCGGTGAGCGGGGCGCCGGGATTCACCCTCGAGAACGTGCATGTGATGGCAGGCGTGCCCAAGATCTTCGAGGCGATGGTCGAGGGGCTGTTGCCGACGCTGACGGGCGGGCAGCCGGTGGTGTCGCAGACCTTGCGCGTCGAACGCGGCGAAGGCGACATCGCGGGGCCGCTGGGCGCATTGGCGGAGCGGTATGACGCACTGTCCTTCGGGTCGTACCCGTTTATCGTGAACGGCAGGTTCGGGGTGAACGTGGTGATCCGGGGACAGGACGAGGCGGAGGTGACACGCGCGATGCAAGAGTTGGAAAAGGCGTTTCCGGCATGAGCGGGCTGCCCGATGCCAGGACGCTGTATGCCGTGACGGAGGCCACCTGGCCCGCCGCCGAGATGTTTGACGCGGGGCCGTGGACCCTGCGCGAGGGCAGGGGCGGCGGCAAACGTGTCTCGGCATCGACGTTGCGCGAGCCGGGCACGCCAGTGACGCGCGACGCGCTGCCCGAGGCCGAGGCGAAGATGCGCGAGATGGGGCAGGACCTGCTGTTCATGATCCGGCATGGCGACGAGTCGCTGGATGCGATGCTGCGGGCCGCCGGGTACGACGTGATCGACCCGGTGAACATGTATGTCTGCCCGGTCGCCACGCTGACCGCCGAGGACCCGCCGCCGGTGACGACCTTTGACCTGTGGGAGCCGATGGCGATCCAGAAGGATATCTGGAAGGAAGGCGGCATCGGGCCGGCGCGGGTTGACGTGATGCGCCGGGTGGAGGGGCCCAAGACCTCGCTTTTCGGGCGGACCGAGAACCGGCCCGCCGCCACCGGGTTTGTCGCGATCTCGGACGGGGTGGCGATGATCCACGCGCTGGAAGTGCGCAAGGGCGAGCGGCGTGGCGGGCTGGGGCGGCACCTGACGCATCATGCGGCGCATTGGGCCGCCGGGCAGGGGGCCACGCATGTGAGCGTGCTGTGCACCATCGCCAACGATGCGGCCAACGCGCTCTACTCTTCCCTAGGGATGACGCTTGTGGGACAGTACCATTACCGTATCAAGAAGGATGCCCGCACCACATGAGCCAGGATGATCTGCCCACCGCCCTGAACCTGCCGATGGCGGACCCGCTGCCCGAGGACACGCGGAAGTATTTCGATGTCTGCCAGGACAAGCTGGGCATGATCCCGAACGTGCTGCGGGCCTATGCGTTCGATATCGAGAAGCTGAACGCCTTCACGGCGATGTATAACGAGCTGATGCTGGGTGACAGTGGCCTGAGCAAGCTGGAGCGGGAGATGATCGCGGTGGTGGTCAGTTCGATCAACCGCTGCTGGTATTGCCAGGTGGCGCATGGGGCCGCGGTGCGCGCGCTCTCCGGCGACCCGAGCTTGGGCGAGGCGATGGTGATGAACTGGCGGGCTGCCGATCTGGACGCGCGGCAGACGGCGATGCTGGAGTTCGCCGAGAAGGTTACCAAGGCCAGTGCCGAGACGGTGGAGGCGGACCGGCAGGCGTTGCGCGATGCGGGCTTTTCCGAGCGCGATATCTGGGACATTGCCGCCGTCGTGGGGTTCTTCAGCATGTCGAACCGGATGGCCAGCGCGGTGGGCATGAAGCCCAATCCCGACTATCACGGACAGGCCCGCTAGACAGTGGGGCCGCGGGCGACAACTTTGGGAATTGCGCTGGGCCTTTGGGCTGCTGGTGGCGCCGGGGCGCTGGAGCTGACCTTGCCGCAGGGCGCCACGATGACCCGGGAGGTGCGCCGCGCCGCCGAAGCCTATCTTGTGCCGACGGATGTCTATGCCGACGGGCAGATCCCGGCGATCGACGCCGAAGGGTTTTTCCTGCAGCAGGCGTGGCGGCTGGATGCGCCGGGGCTGACCAGCCTGCAATTGCAGCGGCCCTTGCGGCGTCAGATCGTCGAGGCGGGATATTCCATCATGCTGGACTGTGCCGCGCGGGAATGCGGCGGCTTCGATTTCCGGTTCAACACGCCTGTTCTGCCCGCGCCGGACATGTTCGTGGACCTGCGCGACTATCGCTTCCTGTCGGCCCGCAAGGAGGGCGATGACGGCGTGTCGGACTACGTGACCGTGGTGGTCAGCCAGGTGTCGGGCAGCGGCTATATCCAGGTGATCCGGCTGGCGCAGTCCGAGGCCGCGACCGGGAACCTGTCTGCCGAGGACGGTGCGGCAGGGCCGGAGACGGTGACAACCGGCGCCGTGCCGGACGCGGCCACAGGGCCCCTGGCGGAGCGGCTGACGCAGGCCGGGCACGCGGTTTTGTCGGACCTCGATTTCGAGACCGGCACGGTGTCCTTGGGGCCCGGCCCGCACCCGTCCTTGCAGGCGCTGGCGGCGTTTCTGCGAGAAGACCCCGAGCGGCGCGTGGCGCTGGTGGGCCATACCGACACGGTCGGCACGCTGGAGAACAATACCGCGTTGTCGCGGCGAAGGGCGGCGGCGGTGCTGGAGCGGCTGGTGTCGGAGTATGACATCCCGCGTATCCAGCTGGAGGCAGAGGGGATGGGATATCTTGCGCCCGTCGCCTCGAACCTGACGGATGCGGGGCGTGAGGCCAACCGGCGGGTGGAGGCGGTGCTGCTCAATACCGAGTGAGGCAAGGGGCCGAGAGGGCGGGATTTGAGTATTTTTGGCAAGAAAAAGCCGGGAGCGGTCTTCGAGGCCGGGATGGAGAGCCCGGTGGGACCTTTACGGGTGACGAGCGACGGGGAGTCGATTGTCGGTTTGGGCTGGGGGCAGGCCGGGGCGTCGGAGGCGCGGCCTGAACTGGAAGCGGCCTGCGCGCAGCTGGAGGCCTATTTCGAGGGCCGCTTGAAGACGTTCGATTTGCCGCTGGCCCCCGCAGGGTCGGACTTCCAGCGCGAGGTCTGCGCGGCGATGCTGGCGATCCCGTGGGGCGAGACCCGCGAGTACGGCGATATCGCCAAGGTGCTGGGCGTGCCGGCGCAAGCGGTGGGCGGGGCGTGCGGGGGCAATTCGATCCCGGTGATCATTCCCTGCCACAGGGTCTTGGGCGCCGGAGGGCTGGGCGGCTATTCCGGGGCGGGCGGGATCGAGACCAAGGTCTGGCTGCTGCGCCATGAGGGGGCGGCGGGGCTGTTGCTCTAGCCGTTGCGCTCGGGGATCAGCTGTTGCGCGACGCCTGCGAGTGTCAGGTAGACCGAGGTCACCACGAGACCCCAATGCGCCCAGCTTTCGGGATGGAAATCGACCCAGGCGGCCCATCCGGCGAAGAAGGTCCAGGCGACGATCATCGGCAGGGAAATCCAGCGCCAGCGCTTGGTGCGCACCGGGTGGACGAATTTGAGCGGCAGGAACATCGAGACCGCCAGCAGCGTCACGATGGTGAGAGAGACCCAGAAGTTGGGCTCGATCGCGAAGAGCACGAGCGCCAGCATGTTCCAGCAGCCGGGGAAGCCCGAAAACGAGTTGTCCTTGGTCTTCATCCGCGTGTCGGCGAAATAGAGCGCCGAGGAGTAGGTGATGATGATGATCGCGACCCAGCCGGTCCAGCCGGGCAGCAGGCCGAATTCAAAGAGCGCGAAGGCGGGGATGAACACGTAGGTCAGGTAGTCGATGATGAGATCCAGGAGCACGCCGTCGAAGAGCGGGAAGTTGGTCTTTACATCGTATTTGCGCGCCAGAGGCCCGTCGATGCCGTCCACCGCGAAGGCCACCACCAGCCAGAGGAACATCAGCGACCATTTCTCCTGGATGGCGGCCAGCATCGCCAGCATGGCAAAGACCGCACCCGTGGCGGTCAGCAGGTGCACGAGAAGGGCTTTCATACGCAGGCTCATGGCACCCGTGATGGGGGATCGGGCGCAGGGATGCAATTGCAAATACATGCGTGCGGCGTCTGGTGGAGGCTTTGTGGCTTTGGGCTGACAGGGTCAGGCCTTGCCGGGCGTGCGCGCCTTGGGGTGGGTCTGGTTGTAGACTTCCATCAGGCGGGCGGTGTCGACCGCCGTGTAGGCCTGGGTGGTCGAGAGGGAGGCGTGTCCCAGGAGTTCCTGGATCGCGCGCAGGTCGCCGCCGGCGTTCAGCAGGTGCGTGGCAAAGCTGTGGCGCATGGCGTGGGGCGTGGCGGTGGCGGGCAGGCCAAGCTGCATCCGGACGCTGGCCATGAGTTTCTGCACCGCACGGGGCGAGAGCGCCCCGCCGCGCGCGCCACGGAAAAGCGGCGTGTCGGGCTCGGTTGGGTAGGGGCAGAGGTCGAGGTAGCGGGCGAGGGCCGTGCGAGCGGGGGCGATGACCGGCACGATGCGTTCCTTGCCGCCCTTGCCGACGATCCGCAGGCTGTCGCCCACGGGCAGGGCGCGGCCCGTCAGGCCAAGCGCCTCGGAGATGCGCAGCCCGCAGCCGTAGAGCAGGGTCACGACCGCCTGGTCGCGGGCGCCGATCCAGGTGGTGGGGTGCTGGGTCTCGGTGGTCTCGATCACGTCGCGCGCGGCGTCGGGCGACAGGGGCCGGGGCAGTTTGCGCTGGAACTTGGGCGCGCGGGCGGCGAGGACCGCCGCCGGGTCAACCCCTTCGCGCTCGGCCAGCCAGCGAAAGAAGCTTTTGACCGCAGAAAGCTTGCGCGCGAGGCTGCGGGCGCCCACGTCGCGGCCCCGTGTGAAGGCCATCCAGGCGCGCATGTCCGACACGGTGAGCTTGGCCAGCGCGCCGAGGCCCTGGGACGCGCCCTTGTGCTCGGTCATGAAGGCGAGGAAATCCGCGACGTCACGGGAATAGGCGTCGAGCGTATGGGGGGAGGCGCCGCGCAGGGATTTGTGATGATCGAGCCAGGCCTGAAGCGCGTCGCGGGCCGCGGCCGAGATCATGACAGCCAGCGGCGCATCGCCCGTTCGAAGATACCCGCGAAGAAGGACAGGAGGTCGGTGCCCTGTTGCGGGCTGAACTGGTGCGGGTCCTCGGAGCCCAGGACCAGCAGGCCGGGCAGGCGGTTTTCGCCGAAATCGAGCAGCAGGCACGCCTCGGAGCGCATGAACTCGGCCTCGCGGCCATAAATGCGGTCGTCGCCCTCGTGAACCTGGCGCAGGGTGACCTGACGCACGGGTCCGGAGTGGCGGGCGCCGAGATAGTGTTCGATGAAGCCGGGTTCGGCCACGGACAGTACGTCGCCCAGTCGCTTGACGGCGGGGTCGTCGTCATTCTGGACGGATTCCAGCACCAGCTTGACGCAGTCGACCCGCAGGATGGTGGCGACGTCGCCCCCGAGATCCTTGAGGAAATCCTCGAACTCGACCGGGTCGAGCATGCGCAGGATGGCGCGGTGCACCTGGTTGGTGCCGGCGAGGTTTTCATAGGCGGCGGCGATGACCGAGCGGTGGGTGTCCTCCAGCCGTTCCAGCCGCGCTTCGAGCCGGTCCATGGCGATGCCGCGCAGGTCGACGATATTGTTGCCCATCGCGCGTTCGTTGGCGGCGATGAGGGCGCGCATAAGGTCCTGATCTTCAAGGATAACATCGGGTTGCGCGATGATGTGGTCGCGCATCTGGTCGTTGATCTCGGGCTTGCTGCTCATGTGTGCCTCTGATTATTTTTAGGAAGCTTATCAGATGCGGCGGGGTGGTGCCGCAATAAATTTCTTGGAAATGGTCGGATTTTTACCCATCGCGTGGCGCTTGGGTGCAGGACCCCAAGACAATTCGGCTCTTGAAATTCGAATGCCTCTTTCAAAAAATCTGCAAGGGCGTCTGTGTTTGAAGCGTCGGTTTTGCAGGACGGAGCGGCCGTTCGTGACGGAGGCGAGCGCCAGCCCCAGGGGTGGCGATCCGACGACAATTCTGAAGCGCTTTATGCCTGCCAAGCACATCCTCGGAAGGATTGTTGCGCCCAGCCTCGGCCAAATCGCCAGCCCAGGGGAGGGGCTGACGATAGCCGGGCCGCTTCGCGGCTGTTAACCGGCTGGGGGCTCGAAATCGACGACACCTCCAAGGCCTCGAAGCTGCCGTAACCGTACACTGGGTCGCATGCGGTGACGCGCAACCTTCAGCATGACCGACAGTAGGCCTGCCCGTCGCAGGCCGCCGATTACAGGATCTTCTGCCCGGTTTTTTCCCAATCCGCCAGGAAGGCCTCCAGCCCCTTGTCGGTCAGCGGGTGCGCGGCCATTTTCTTGATCACGTCCGGCGGCGCGGTCATCACGTCGGCGCCGATCAGGGCCGATTGGGTGGCGTGGTTGACCGTGCGAATCGAGGCGGCGAGGATCTGGGTCTCGTAGCCGTAATTGTCATAGATCGTGCGGATGTCGCCAATGAGGTCCATGCCGTCGAGGTTGATGTCATCCAGACGCCCGATGAAGGGCGAGATGAACGTGGCCCCCGCCTTGGCCGCCAGCAGTGCCTGGTTGGCCGAAAAGCACAGCGTGACGTTGACCATGTTGCCCTCGCCCGCCAGCACCTTGCAGGCCTTCAGCCCGTCCCAGGTGAGGGGGACCTTCACCGCGATGTTGTCGGCGATCTTGGCGAGCTTGCGGCCTTCCTCGATCATCTGGTCGGCCTCGACGGCGACGACCTCGGCCGAGACCGGGCCTTCGACGATGTCGCAGATTTCCTTGGTCACTCCGAGGATGTCGCGGCCCGATTTGAGGATCAGCGAGGGGTTGGTGGTGACGCCGTCGACCATGCCAAGCTCGTTCAGTTCCTTGATGGCGTCGACGTCGGCGGTGTCTACGAAGAATTTCATCTCGAAAGGCCCTCTCTTGGCCGCGTTGGGGTTTCCTGTCGGATGCTTTACCTCATAAGGTATGCGCCCGAAACCCCTGTCCCGGACCTGGCCCGGGACCTCGTGACGAAGGTCGCCGTTTTTGACGTATTCCGGTGCAAGTTTTTTCGAGACCGGCCAGTTGGTGGGCGTTCTGACGACGCAGCCTTTGGGCCGTGTGCTGGATTACAAGGCGCCCGAAGGCGGGTGTCATCTTGGCGCGTTTGTCGAGGTGCCGCTGGGGCCGCGCAAGGTGCTGGGCGTGGTCTGGGGCGCAGGGGCCGGGGATTATGACATCAGCAAGGTGCGGTCGGTCATTCGCGTGCTGGACGCGGCGCCGATGCGCGAGGAATTGCAGGCGTTCATCCGGAAGGCCGCCGATTATACGCTGACGCCGCTGCCCGCGATGCTGCGGCTGGCGACGCGCGCGCCGGGGCTAGGCGATCCGCCGTCGATGCAGAAGATCTATCGCCTGGGCGAGGGGCGGCCAGACCGCGAGACCGAGGCCCGGCGCAAGGTGATCGCCGTGCTGGAGGAATATGGCGGGCTGGGGTTCACCCTGAAGGAAGTGAGCGACATGGCCGGGGTGACATCCTCGGTCGTGAAGGGGTTGGTGAAACAGGGGGTCGTGCGCGAAGAGGACACGCCGCGGGATGCGCCGTTCCCGAGGCTCGATCCGGCGCGACCGGGGGCGGAACTGACCGAGGATCAGGCGGTGGCGGCGGAGGCATTGAGGGCCGGGCTGCGCGAGGGGGTGTTCGGCACGACCCTGCTGCGCGGTGTCACCGGGTCGGGCAAGACGGAAGTGTACCTGGAGGCCGTGGCGGAATGCATCGCGCAGGGGCGGCAGGCGCTGGTGCTGTTGCCGGAGATCGCGCTGACGTCGGAATTCCTGACGCGGGTGCAGGCGCGGTTCGGGGTGAAGCCGGCCGAGTGGCATTCGGGCGTCACCATGACCGAGCGGCGGCGCATCTGGAAGATGGTGGGCCAGGGGCAGTGCCAGCTGGTGGTGGGCGCGCGGTCGGCGCTGTTCCTGCCGTTTCAGGACCTCGGCCTGATCGTCGTCGATGAAGAGCACGACACCTCCTACAAGCAGGAGGACGGGGTTCTTTACAATGCCCGCGACATGGCGGTGCTGCGCGGCAGCCTGTGTGCGGCGCAGGTGGTGCTGGCCTCGGCCACGCCGAGCCTTGAGACATGGGCCAATGCGGAGGCCGGCAAGTACCGGCGGCTGGACCTGACGGCGCGGTTCGGGCCGGCGGTGATGCCGGAGTTGCGCGCGGTGGACATGCGCGACGAGCGGCTGGCCAGCAATGCGTGGGTTTCACCCACCCTACGGGCGGCCGTCGAGGCGCGAGTGGCAAAGGGCGAGCAGTCGCTGTTGTTCCTCAATCGGCGGGGCTATGCGCCGGTGACGATCTGCCGGGCGTGCGGGCACCAGGTGGGGTGCGATCATTGCGACGCGCGGATGGTGGAGCACCGGTTCCTGAAGCGGCTGGTCTGTCACCAGTGCGGCGAGACCAAGCCGATGCCCGAAGCCTGCCCGGCCTGCGAGGTTGAGGGCAAGCTGGCCGCGGTCGGCCCCGGCGTGGAGCGGATGACGGAAGAGGCGGTGGCGCTGTTCCCCGAAGCGCGGGTGGCGACGCTGTCGTCGGACATGTTCGGGTCTGCCCGGGCGCTGAAGGCGCAGATCGAGGAGATCGCGGCGGGGGGCGCGGATATCATCGTTGGCACGCAACTTGTGGCGAAGGGGCACAACTTTCCCAATCTCACATTGGTCGGCGTGATCGACGCCGATCTGGGCTTGCAGGGATCGGATCTGCGGGCCGCCGAGCGGACGTTCCAGCTGATGCGGCAGGTGGCGGGGCGCGCGGGGCGGGCCGAGAAGGCGGGGGTGGCGCTGTTGCAGACCTTCCAGCCCGAGCATCCGGTGATCCGGGCGATCCTGACGGGGGATGAGGAAGGGTTCTGGCGGGCCGAGGCCGGGGAGCGGCAGCACGCGGGCGTGCCGCCCTTTGGTCGGATGGCCGGGATCATCCTGTCCTCGACCGACATGCAGGAGGCGTTCGACATCGGCAACGCCTTGGCGCGGAACGATGGCCCGATCCGGGCCGTGGGGGCGCAGGTGTTCGGGCCGGCGCCGGCGCCGATTGCCCGCGTGCGGGGGCGGCATCGGGTGCGGCTGCTGGTGAAGGCGCCGAAGGGCGTGGCGTTGCAAGGGGCGCTGGCGCAGTGGATTGCGCCGGTGAAGGGGTCGACCCAGTTCCGGCTGGCGGTGGATATCGATCCTCAGAGTTTCATGTGAGCGTATCGCGGGAGGTCCCGGATCAAGTCCGGGACGGGGTGGGGGCGTTGCGTGGTCCGCGTGGGTTTTCATCCACCCTACGCAGGTTGCGCGCCCACGCCACGCTGGTCCACCAGGAAATCGGTCACCATCGCGCCGATCCACATCGAGAAGAGCGCCAGCCACGCGGTGCCGGCGAAGATCGAGGCCCCCGTGACGCCGTTTCCGATCGAGCAGCCCCCGGCCAGCATCGCGCCGAAGCCCATCATCACCGCGCCGGTCATCATGCGGCGCATGTTGGCGGCGTCCTCGAAGCCTTGAAAGCGGAACTCCCGGGCGAAGGACGACGCGAGGAACGATCCGAGAAAGACGCCGGGCACGAGGCCGATGTCGAAGTTCAGCACCGGGTCGGAGACCAGAAAGTACATCAGGGTATTGGCCGACGGGCCGCTGAACGTGGCGCTTGTCACCGCGACGGGATCGAAGCTGACGGTGGCGAGCGCGAAGGTCGACACCCAGCCCACGGCGACGGCGAAGCCCACGCCGGAGGCGAAGATCAGGCGGGACGCGCCGATGCGGTTGCGGCGCGAGACAACGAGGGCCAGCGCGGCAAAGGCGAGGCCGATCATGAGGCCGCTGTAGGAGGGCAGGCCGAGCGTCGTCAGCAGGTTCATGTTGTGGCCACCTTGCGTGGTCCAGAGCGCGGCAAGGTCGGTGCGGGTGCCGGAGAGCATGCCCGAAAGGCTCATCTGGGCGGCGACGGCAAAGACCAGCCCGGCGGTGATCGCGCGCAGGTTGCCGGTGGCGGCCAGAACCAGCAGACGGCCCGGGCAGCCGCGCGCCAGCACCATGCCCGCGCCGAATATAAGCCCGCCGATCACCGCGCCCGACCAGCTGCCGGGGACGGCCATCATGCGGGCATCCGACGCGCGGAAGAGACCCGAGAGTTGCGCGCCCTGCACCCAGACGACGGCGGTCGAGAAGGTCAGGAACCACACCGCGATGCGGTCGCCCATGCGGCCCCGGGCGAATTCCACCGACGCCGCACGCAGGCAGAAGCGAGAGCGTTGTGCCGCGACGCCGAAGATCACGCCGGTGAGCAGACCCAAGAGCGCCGCTGCCGGTGCTTCGCCGATCCATTCCACGAGGGCGAGAACGTCCATGACCCGTGCCTTTCGGTTTCAGGCGGTCGTGCCACGGGGGCGGGCCTGCTGCCTTGATCCAGATCAGGCCGCGTATTTTTGCACAGTCGCCTTGCAGTCGAAGCAATGGTCAAAGCGGAAAGATGGGCGTAAAGCATGAGGATGGCGAGGACATACCCCCTTGAACTGGCGCGGGAGCTGCCGATCTGGCGACGGCCCGTGGCGCTGCTGTTCCTGATGGCTGCGGCGATGCCGCTGGCCTTTGCGACGTGGTCGGCGCTGCTCAACAACTTCGTCATCGAGGCGGCGGAGTTCGACGGCTCGGATATCGGTTGGTTGCACACAGTGCGGGAGATCCCCGGATTCCTGGCCATCGGGGTCATCGCCATCATCATTTTCATGCGCGAGCAGACGCTGGCGCTGGTGTCGCTGATCCTGCTGGGCGTGGCGACGGCGATCACCGCGTGGTTTCCCAGCCTTGGCGGTATCCTGACGATCACGATGTTGAGTTCGATCGGGTTTCACTATTTCGAGACGGTGAACCAGTCGTTGCAGCTGCAATGGCTGAAGAAGGAGCGCGCGCCGCAGATGCTGGGCTGGCTGCTGGCCGCCGGGTCGGGCACGACGCTGGTGGCTTACGTGCTGATCGTGATGACGTGGGAGACGCTGGATCTGAGCTACAACACCGTCTACATGATCGCGGGCGGGGCGACGGTACTGATCGCGCTCTACTGTGTCTTCGCGTTCCCGCAATTCGAGGCGCCCAACCCGCAGATCAAGAAGATGGTGCTGCGGCGGCGATACTGGCTGTATTATGCACTGCAGTTCATGTCGGGGGCGCGGCGGCAGATCTTCATCGTGTTCGCGGGCTTCATGATGGTCGAGAAGTTCGGCTTCGAGGTGCACGAGGTTACCGCGCTCTACCTGATCAACCTTGTGGCCAACATGGTGTTCGCGCCGCTGATGGGCCGCGCGGTGCATGTGTTCGGGGAACGGGCGACGCTGCTCTTTGAATATGCGGGGCTGGCGATCGTGTTCCTGCTCTATGGCGGCTTGTATTTCTTCAGTTGGGGCGTCGTGCTGGCGGCGACGCTTTACGTGGTGGACCACATGCTGTTTGCGCTGGCGCTGGCGCTGAAGACCTATTTCCAGAAGATCGCCGATCCGGGGGATATCGCGCCCACCGCGGCGGTGGCGTTCACGATCAACCATATCGCCGCCGTCTTCCTGCCCGCCGCGCTGGGCTACCTCTGGCTGGTGTCGCCGGTGGCGGTGTTCGTGATGGCCGCCGCGATGGCCGGCGTGTCATTTATCCTTGCGATGCTTATTCCCCGTCACCCCGAACCGGGGTATGAGACGATCCTGACCGCCCGGGCGCCCGCCCCGGCGGAGTGATCTGATCGACAAGGGAGGCTTCATGCCCACATTCACCGCTTTGACGACCCTGCCCGGCAAATCCGAGGCCGAAGCCCTGGGCGAGGCGCTGGAACGTCTGACACCCGAGCCCACGGGCGTTGGCGTGTTCGAGCTGGAGGACGGCTCTGGCCTGTGGGAAGTGGGCGGCTATTTCGAGGCGGAACCGGATGCGGCGGGGCTGGCGCTGCTGGCGTCGATGCACGGTGCCAAGGATTTCATCGTGTCCGAACTGCCGGAAACGGACTGGGTCGCCAAGGTGAAGCGGGAACTGACGCCGGTGGTGGCGGGGCGGTTCTTTGTCTATGGCAGTCACGATGCCGACAAGGTGCCCGAGGATGCGCTGCCGCTTCTGATCGAGGCGTCGATGGCGTTCGGCACCGGGCATCACGGCACGACGCTGGGCTGTCTGAAGGCGCTGGACCGGTTGAACGCGGATCAAGGCCCGCTGGACAGCGTGCTGGATCTGGGCTGCGGCACCGCCGTGCTGGCGATGGCGGCGGCGCGGGTCTGGCCCGACGCGACGATCCTTGCCAGTGACATCGACGCGGTCGCGGTCGAGGTGGCGGAGATCAACGTGGCGGCCAACGATCTTGTGGGCCGGGTGACTTGCCTGGAGGCCGAAGGGCTGGAGCATCCGGGCATTGCCGGGGCGGCGCCGTTCGATCTGGTCTTCGCGAATATCCTGAAAGCGCCCCTGATCGCGCTGGCGCCGGGAATCACCCATGCGCTGAAGCCCGGGGGGTACGTGATTCTATCCGGCATTCTGAATGAACAGGCCGACGAGGTCGCGGCGGTTTATAGCGAGGCCGGAAACAGTGTCGTATCGCGCGAACAGATTGGTGAGTGGACGACGATAATAACCCGCAAAAGTGTTTGAAAACGCTTGTAAAAAAAGTTTTTTAAAGGCAGCTGCCCCACAATTGCCACATTTCAAACCTAGTTTCATCAACAAGGGAACGGGGATGAACAGAGTTTGGGAACGCTGCCATGACCAATGCGACCGACAACTATCAGGGCTTCGATGCCCGTCTGAAAAAGATCGACCGCAACCGGGCTCGCCTGGCCAACGGCTATTCCGCCAAGGTGACGCGCGAAGGCCTGATCGTTTTCCGCCCCAAGCCCCGCGCGCGGGGCTTTTCGGTCCGCGGTCTGGCGTTCCTGGTTCTGGGCGTGTTCCTGTTCAAGGCGATGATCCTGGCGCATCTGGGCAGCACGATCTACGACCAGCGCGTTGACGCGCTGAAATCCGGCACCGTGGTCGAACAGGCCGGCGCCTTCGTGATGCAGAAGGACCAGGTGTCCAGCGTGATCGCGCAGTACCTGCGCCCCTTCGTGAAGTAACGTTCCTTTACGTCTGGCCTCTCTGCCCTCCAAAGACGCTTCTCGGAACACGAAAAGCCCTGCACGTTGATCACGTGCAGGGCTTTTTGCTGTCCGGCGCAGGGAGGGGACGCCGGGCGGGGCGATCCGGGATTAGCGGATCGCGCGTTCGATGTCGCCGCGCGACAGGCCGATATCGTCCAGCTCGCGGTCGGAAAGGCGGCTGAGCGCGTTGCGGGTGACGCGGGCGTCGTTCCAGGCGGAGACGGTTGCGAGGATGCGCGCGAAGATGGAGCCGAAATGGGCGCCGTGGTGCACGCTGCGGGTTGTGTCGATTGCAGCCATTGTCATGGTCCTTGATATAAGTCGGTTCGTTTCTTGTTCTGTGGCTGGAGTTAGGAGGTTCGGCGGAGTCGGACAACACGCATTTTCCGCATAGTCACTATGCAGGCATTGCATGGGTTGATTTATCTTAACGTCATGTTAATGCTTTATTTTTCCTGTTCATATATTGTGCGGGGAGGGGGCGAGGCGGTGTGATCCGCGCGCAGCGCAGGGCGCGGAAGGGTGGTTTTGCGCGTGGAAGTGCTTGGCGTTTGTTCTTGTTTCGTGCTAGGGCGTTGAAAAACAAGCAAGGGCGGGCAGTGCAGATGCGGGTCATCGGGATCGATCCGGGCCTACGCAACCTCGGGTGGGGCGTGATCGACATGGAAGGCAGCCGCCTGACCCATGTGGCGAACGGGATTTGCCACGGGGACGGGGGCACGCTGGCGGCGCGGCTGTTGTCGCTGCACGGTCAACTTACGGATATCATTGAAAAATATGCGCCCGGCGCGGCGGCGGTGGAGCAGACCTTCGTCAACAAGGACGGGGCCGGCACGCTGAAGCTGGGACAGGCGCGGGGCATCGCGCTGCTGGTGCCGGCGCAGTTCGGGCTGGATGTGGGCGAATACGCCCCCAACACGGTGAAGAAGACGGTGGTGGGCGTGGGCCATGCCGGCAAGGACCAGGTGGCGCACATGGTGCGCGTGCAACTGCCGGGGGTCGAGCTGGCCGGGGCGGACGCCGCCGACGCGCTGGCCATCGCCATCTGTCATGCGCATCACGGGCCTGCACGAGTGCTGAAAGAGAAGGTGCGCGCATGATCGGGCGGATCGCGGGACGCATCGATTACCGCGCCGCCGATCACGTGCTGATTGACGTGAAGGGGGTCGGGTATCTCGTCTATTGCTCGGACCGGACGCTGGCGGCGCTGCCGGGGGCGGGCGAGCATGTGGCGCTATATACCGACCTTCTGGTGCGCGAGGACCTGTTGCAGCTTTATGGCTTCACCTCGCTGGTCGAGAAGGAATGGCACCGCCTGCTGATGAGCGTGCAGGGGATCGGGGCGAAGGCGTCGCTGGCGATCCTGGGCACGCTGGGACCGGATGGCGTGGGCCGGGCGATTGCCTTGGGCGACGTGAACGCGGTGAAGGCGGCCAAGGGGATCGGCCCCAAGACGGCGCAGCGCGTGGTGATCGAACTGAAGGACAAGGCGCCGGAAGTGATGGCGATGGGCGCGAGCGCGTCGGTCGCCGCGCCGGAGGTGGTCGCGGACGAGGGTGAGGTGATCGAGGCGCCGGTGGCAAAGCCCGCGCCCGCCAAGGCCCCGGACGGCGCGGCGCAGGCCGAGGCGCTGTCGGCGCTGACGAACCTCGGATACGGCCCCGGCGAGGCGGCGGGCGCGGTGGCGCAGGCGGCGGGCGAGATGCCCGAGGCGGCGACGGCGGACCTCATTCGCGCCGCGCTGAAGCTGTTGGCGCCGAAGGGATGACAGGCCATGCGCTCATCAGGCCTTGCGGCCTGCCGCGCGGACGTGGGACGATTAATTCATGACCGAGCCTGACCCCACCCTGCGCCCCGAGGCCTTGCCCGAGGATGTGGACCGCGCCTTGCGACCGCAGGCGCTGGCCGATTTCATCGGGCAGGCCGAGGCGCGGGCCAACCTGAAAGTGTTCATCCAGTCTGCGCGACAACGCGGCGAGGCGATGGATCACACGCTGTTTCACGGCCCCCCCGGCCTTGGCAAGACGACGCTGGCGCAGATCATGGCGCGCGAGCTGGGCGTTGGGTTTCGGATGACCAGCGGCCCAGTTCTGGCCAAGGCGGGCGACCTTGCGGCGATCCTGACGAACCTCGAGGCCAATGACGTTCTGTTCATCGACGAGATCCACCGCCTGAACCCGGCGGTGGAAGAGGTGCTCTACCCCGCGATGGAGGATTTCGAACTGGACCTGGTGATCGGCGAGGGACCGGCGGCGCGGACGGTGCGGATCGAGTTGCAGCCCTTCACGCTGGTGGGGGCGACGACGCGGCTGGGGCTGCTGACGACGCCCTTGCGGGACCGGTTCGGGATACCCACGCGGTTGCAATTCTACACCGAGGAGGAGTTGCACGAGATCGTCACGCGCAACGCGCAGAAGCTGGGTGTGCCCGCCGAGGCGCAGGGCGCGCGGGAGATTGCGCGGCGGGCGCGGGGCACGCCACGGGTGGCGGGTCGGCTCTTGCGGCGCGTGGTGGATTTCGCCGTGGTCGAGGGCGACGGGCGGATCACGCAAGGGTTGGCCGACAATGCGCTGACCCGGCTGGGCGTGGATGGGCTGGGCCTCGATGGGGCCGACCGGCGCTACCTGCGCCTCATTGCCGAGGCCTATCAAGGCGGGCCTGTCGGGATCGAAACGCTGAGTGCCGCGCTGAGCGAGAGTCGCGATGCGCTGGAAGAGGTGATCGAGCCGTTCCTGTTGCAGCAGGGGCTGATCCAGCGCACGCCGCGGGGGCGGATGCTGGCGGCGCGGGCCTGGGCGCATCTGGGGATGGCCGCGCCCAAGGCGGCGGGGTCGGGGGATCTATTCGAACGGTGACACGGGCTGCGCCGTCGGGATTCGAGTATTTTGGGAACAGTTAAAGCCGGGGGCTTTGCCAGGCAGTCGGGCTTTGATAAAGGCGGGCCATGGCTGATCTGATTTCACCCGAAGATGTCGAAGCGCTCTTTACCCGCGCAGATGGCTCATACCTCTTTGCCCGCTGGGGGCGGCCCATCGTGCCGGTGGTGTTCGGCACCGACGACAAGACGCTGGAAACCGTCAAGGGCGCGGTCGAGGCCGTGGTGATGATGGCAGGTCACCAGATGGCCGAGACCGACCCGGAACTGGGCGTGAACCTGATGTTCTTTTTCTTCCGGGAGTGGGACGAGTTGCTGGAGGTGCCGGACATGGACCGGATGATCCCCGACCTTGGCCCGCTGGTGGCGCGGCTGAAGGCGGCGGATGCCAACCAGTACCGGATTTTCCGCTTTGACGAGGCCGGCGCGATCAAGGCCAGCTTCGTCTTCCTGCGCATGGATGAACAATTGTCGAAAGTGCCCGCCGACACGCTGGCGTTGGCGCAGGTGGCGCAGACGATCCTGCTTTGGTCCGACACGGCATACACCGACCGCTCGGTGCTGGCGCAGGCGGGCGAGGGGCAGGTGATCCTGCGGCCCGATATCGGCGCGGTGATCCGGGCGGGGTACGATCCGGTCATGCCCGCCGTGGCGAAGGATGCGAGCCATGCACTGCGTCTGTGTGCGCGGCTGGGGCAGATGTAGCCGTTGCGGGTCTTTGTTGGTGTCCCGCTGGACGACGCGGCCATCGAGGCGCTCTTGCCGATTCAGGAGGCGCTGCGGCAGGGGCGTCTGGTGGACGAGGAGAACCTTCACCTGACGCTCGCCTTTCTCGACGATCAGCCGGAGGCCGCGCTGGCGGAATTGGACGCGGCGCTGCAAGACATCCGCGTGTCGCCATGGGAGATGGAGTTCACCGGAATCGAGGCGCAGGGCGGGCGGCGTCCGGCGCTCGTCTGGGCCGAAGTGGCCAAGGCGGAGCCGCTGCGGCAGTTGCACGACAAGGTGCGCGGCGCGGCGCGGCTGGCGGGGATCGACCTGCCGCGTGAACGGTTTCGCCCGCATGTCACGCTGGCGCGGTTCCCAAGGTCACGGCCGGTGGACATGGGGCGGCTGACCGCGTTCCTTGGCGCCTATGGCGGGTTCCGCGCGGGGCCGTTCGCGGTGGATCGGTTCTGTCTTTACGGCTCGACCCTGACGCCGGATGGCCCGGTCTACGACGTGCTGGCCGACTACCCGCTGTAGCCGCCGGATCTTCCTCTGGCCAGAAATATCCCGGGGAGCGGTGAGCCGCAGGGTCGCCGTGGGGCAGAGCCCCCTCTTGGGGATTGCCGCCGCCGCCGCCGCGCCGTAGAAGGCTGGCATGGCACACACGTTTCCGATCCGCGTTTATTACGAAGATACCGACATGGCCGGGATCGTCTATTATGCCAATTACCTCAGGTACATAGAGCGCGCGCGCAGCGACTGGGTTCGGGGGCTTGGCATCGACCAGAACGCGATGCGGCGCGACGATGGCGTGGTGTTCGCCGTGCGGCGGGTCGAGGCGGACTATCATCACCCCGCGAAGTTCGACGATGAACTGGAGGTCAGGACGACCGTGACCACGGTCACGGGCGCGCGGCTGGTCATGGACCAGCGGGTCCTGCGCGGCGAGGAACTGGTGTTTTCCGCGCAAGTGACCATCGTCTGCATCAATGACACCGGACATCCGGCGCGGCTACCGGCGAATATCCGCCTGATGCTGCACTGATCACCTGCAATTGACCGCGCGAATGCGGTTGAGGTTGGCTTTCCACTTGGAAATCGTCTAGTTTCACTCTCAATACGGCCAGACAACAAGGCCCGGACAAGCAAAAGAGCAGGCAGATGGAAGCAGAAACCCTGGCAATGGCACAGGAGATGGATTTCTCGCTGTGGGCGCTATTCGCACGCGCGACGCTGATCGTGAAACTGGTGATGCTGATGCTGATCGTGGCGTCCTTCTGGGCGTGGTCGATCATCATCCAGAAGACGATCACCTATCGCAAGGCGCGCGCCGAGGCGGAACGGTTCGACCGCCGCTTCTGGTCGGGCGAGCCACTGGACGAGCTGTTCGACGAGATCGGGCCGGACCCGGCGGGGCAGTCCGAGCGGGTGTTTGCCGCAGGGATGAGCGAATGGCGGCGGTCGCATCGCACCGATGGCGCGCTGATCGCGGGGGCCACGGCGCGGATCGACCGCAGCATGGACGTGGCGATCGTCAAGGAAAGCGAGAAACTGCAGAGCGGGCTGACCATTTTGGCCTCGATCGGGTCGGTGTCGCCTTTCGTGGGCTTGTTCGGGACGGTCTGGGGGATCATGAACGCCTTCATCGAGATCGCCGAGCAGCAGAATACCAACCTCGCCGTCGTGGCGCCGGGGATCGCCGAGGCGCTCTTGGCGACGGGGCTGGGCCTGCTGGCGGCCATTCCGGCGGTGGTGTTCTACAACAAGCTGAGTGCGGATGCCGACCGCATCGTGGCGAGCTACGAGGCGTTTGCCGACGAGTTCGCAACCATCCTGAGCCGGCAGTTGGACAGCTGACATGGGTGCGGGTGTCGTCCAGAAATCGGGAGATTCAGGCCGCAGGCGCAGAGGGCGCGGGCGGTCGCGCCCGATGGCCGAGATCAACGTCACGCCCTTCGTGGACGTGATGCTGGTGCTTCTGATCATCTTCATGGTGGCCGCGCCGCTGATGACCGTGGGCGTGCCGGTGCAACTGCCCGAGACCTCGGCCAATGCGCTGCCCGGCGAGGAGGAAGAGCCGCTGACCGTGACGCTGACCGCCGAGGGGGTCGTGATGATCCAGACCACAGAGGTGCAGCGCGGCGAGCTGGTGAACCGGCTGCGCGCCATCGCGACGGAGCGTGACAGCACGCGGGTTTTCCTGCGGGCGGACGGGGCGGTGCCCTATTCGGACGTGATGCAGGTGATGGGCGCGCTGAACCGGGGCGGTTTTGCCAATATCGGGCTGGTGACGGACACCGGCGGCCCCACGCTCGACGAGCAGGGCGGCTGAGATGCGGCTGGACACCGGGCAGATCATTTCCGGTGTGGCCCATACGGGTCTGATCGTCTTTGCCATCTTCGGCGGGGCGTTCAAGTCCGAGCCCCTGCCGTTCGAGATCACCGAGGTGACGGCGGTCTCGGAAGAGGAATACGCGGCGATGATCGCCGAGCCGTCGCCGGATGCGGTGGCCAATGTCGACACGCCCGAGCCGCCCGAGGAGGGTCAGACGCCGGAGCTTTCCAGCGAGGCTGACACGGCCCCCGAGCAGGACCAGCCCGAAGTGACCGAAAGCGTCGAGCCGGACCCGGTGCCCGAGGCCGTCGAGCCCGAGCCGATCCCGGTGCCCGAGGCCGAAATCGCAGACGCGCCGCAGGAACCGACGCCGCCTCAGGAAGATACAGCCGTCCTGGCGCCTGAACAGTCGGACCGCCCACAGCCCCGGCCGGCGCCGCGCGTGGCCCCCGAGGCGGTGGAACAGCCTGACCCGGATGTCGAGATCGCAGATGTGGACCAGGAGGCGCCGGAGCCATCCGAGCAGGCCGAGGAGCCGACTCCAGAGCAGGAGGAAACCGCCCGGCAGGAGGCCACGACCGAGATCGTGACCGAGGCCGAAGAGGTGGCGTCCGCCGCGCCGCCGCGCTCGGTACGGCCGCGCACGCGGCCGGAACAGGCGACCCCGGCGGCACAGCCCGACCCGGACCCCGAACCGCGCGACGAGCCCGCACAGCAAGCTGACCCGGAACCGGCGGCGGAGCCCGAAACGGAGCAGGCCACCAGCCCGGACAGCTCGGCCGTGAATGACGCGCTGGCCGAGGCGCTGGGCGCCGACCCCGAACCGCAGGGCAATCCGCAAGGCCCGCCGCTGACGGCAGGAGAAAAGGACGGGTTGCGGGTGGCGGTGCAGGAATGCTGGAACGTGGGCTCGCTGAGTTCCGACGCTCTGGCCACCACGGTAACGGTGGCGGTGTCGATGTCCGAGGATGGCCGCCCGATCACCAACTCGATCCGCATGATCGGCAGCGAGGGGGGTAGCAACTCCTCGGCGCAGCAGGCGTTCGAGGCCGCGCGGCGGGCGATCATCCGCTGCGGCGCGCGGGGATATGACCTGCCGGTCGAGAAGTTCGCGACATGGCGCGAGATCGAGATGACCTTCAACCCGGAGAACATGCGGATCCGATGAAACGGCATGGTATCATCGGTGGGGCGGTGCTGGCGGGTCTTTTCGCCCCGGCGGCGGTGTTCGGGACGCAGGCATCCGACTGGATCTACGGGTTTCGTGAGGACGTACAGCGCTGCTGGAACCCGGCCGAGGGCGGCGCGGTTGTCACCGTAGCGTTCGAGATGAACCGGGATGGCACCGTGGTTGACGACAGCCTGCGCTCAATTCCCCGTGAAATGTCCGACACGGACTCTTTCATGGCGGCGCGACGTGCCATCCTGAGATGCGGGCGCGAAGGGTATGACCTGCCAGCCGAGCAGCATGAGGCGTGGCGCGAGATAGAAATGACATTCGACCCGGTGGTCGAAGGGGAGCAGTGACATGAGAGTATTTCTGGCCCTTGTGGCGATCCTTGCAGGCCTTGCGGCGCCGGTGGTGGCGCAGGAAGAGCGCAGCGGGCCGCTGAGGATCGAGATCACCGAGGGCGTGATCGAGCCGTTGCCCTTTGCCGTACCGAACTTCGTGGCCGAGAGCGCCCAGGCGCAGGAGATGGCGGCCAATATCACGCGGGTGATCGCCGCCGACCTGACCGGCACGGGCCTTTTCCGCGAAATTCCGCAGGATGCGCATATCGCGCGGGTCACCGCGTTTTCCAGCCCGGTGCAATTCGCGGACTGGAAGGCGATCAACGCGCAGGCGCTGATCGTGGGCGGCGTCAATGTGGATGACACCGGAAAGGTCGTCGTGAAGTTCCGGCTGTACGACGTTTTCGCGGGGCAGCAGATGGGCGACGGCCTGCAATTCGTGGGGACCGTGGATGGCTGGCGGCGTATCGCGCACAAGGTGTCGGACCAGGTGTATTCACGGCTGACGGGCGAGGACCCGTATTTCGACAGCCGCGTCGTGTTCGTGTCCGAGACCGGGCCAAAGGATGCGCGGCAGAAGCGGCTGGCGATCATGGACTACGACGGCGCCAATGTGACCTACCTGACGGACAGCGCGTCGATCGTGCTGGCACCACGGTTTTCGCCGGGTGGCGACCGGGTGCTTTATACCAGCTACGAAAGCGGATTTCCCAAGATCTACGTGCTGGACGTGGCGACGGCGGGGCGCAACGTGCTGAATGCCGCCGATGGCGAGATGAGTTTCGCGCCGCGTTTTGCGCCCAACGGGCAGACCATCGTCTACAGCCTGACCACGGGCGGCAACACCGACCTTTATCAGTTGAACATCGGCAGCGGGCAGACTTCGCGCCTGACCACCACGCCGTCGATCGAGACCGCGCCCAGCTTCAGCCCCGATGGCAGCAGGATCGTGTTCGAATCCGACCGCTCGGGCACGCCGCAGCTTTATGTCATGCCGGCGGGCGGCGGCGAGGCGACGCGGATCAGTTTCGGCCAGGGCCGCTATGGCACGCCGGTCTGGTCGCCGCGCGGGGACCTGATTGCCTTTACCAAGCAGTCCAAAGGCCGGTTCCATATCGGCGTGATGCGCACCGATGGCAGCGAGGAGCGCCTGCTGACCGCGTCCTTCCTGGACGAGGGGCCGACATGGGCGCCCAATGGCCGGGTCATCATGTTCACCCGCGAGACGCAGGGCGCCCAGGGGGCGTCGAGCCTGTGGTCGGTGGACATCACCGGACGCAACCTCAAGCAGGTTCGGACCGAGACCGGGGCGTCGGACCCGTCCTGGGGACCGCTGCAGAACTGAGGCCGCAAAAGGGACATGCATCCGTTGCGGGCCTATGATATTAACCAATTCAAGAGCAGCAAAGCATCGAGTGGGGCACTGATATGAAACATCTGAGCAAAGCACTGATCGTGGTGGCGGGGCTGGCGGTAAGCGCCTGCAGCAACCCCGACCGGTTCGGCGACCAATACAACAACGGCGCGGGCGGCAGCGGCACGGCTGGCGGGGTCGCGGGCACCGCGCAGGACCCGCAATCGCCGCTCTATTTCCAGCAGACGATCGGAGACCGCGTGTTGTTCGCGGTGGACCAGTCCACCCTGTCGCCCACGGCGACGGCGACGCTGGACGGTCAGGCGCAATGGCTGGCCACGAACACGGCATACAACGCCATCATCGAAGGCCACGCCGACGAGCAGGGCACGCGGCAATACAACATCGCGCTGGGCGCACGCCGCGCCAACGCGGTGCAGGAATACCTGATTTCGAAGGGCGTCAGCCCGGCGCGTCTGAAGGTTATCAGCTATGGCAAAGAACGCCCGCTGGAGATCTGCAGCGAGGAAGCGTGCTATGCCAAGAACCGCCGGGCCGTGACGGTGATCTCGGCGGTGCCGACAAGCTAGGACGAATGGTGGGGTGAACATGCGTCGTGTGATACTGGGCCTTGTGGTGGCCGCGTTCGGGATGGGGCCGGTTTCGGCCTCGGCCCAGGCCAATACCGAAACCCTGGCGGATATCCGGCAGGAGTTGTCGGTGCTGTATGTCGAGTTGCAGAAGCTGAAGCGTGAGCTGAACACCACCGGCGCCAGCGGCAATGCGACCGTGGGCGGCAGCGTGCTCGACCGCGTGAACACAATCGAGTCCGAGTTGCAGCGCCTGACCTCGAAGACCGAGGAGCTGGAGTTTCGCATCGACAGCGTGGTGACCGACGGCACCAACCGCGTGGGCGACCTGGAATTCCGGATCTGCGAGTTGGAGCCGTCCTGCGATATCGGCAGCATCGAGCCCGGCGACACGCTGGGCGGGGTGGCGCCCTCGACCGGCGGCAACGCAGGCAGCACCGGAACGGACCCGGCCCCGGCCCCGGCCACGGACACGACCGGCACGACCGGCACCGCCACCACCGGCGGCACCACGGGCACCGAGGGTGGCGTGCAGATGGCCGCTGCCGAGCAGGCCGATTTCGACACGGCCATGGCGGCCTTCGAGGCGGGCGAGTATGCCGCCGCGGCCGAGCAGTTCGAGCGGTTCACGACCAACTATCCCGGCAGCCCGATGGAGGCGCAGGCCGGTCTGAAGCGTGGCGAGGCGCTGGAGCAGGCCGATGACATGACAGGTGCTGCGCGCGCCTATCTGAATACGTTCAGCACGGCGCCGGACGGCCCGCAGGCGCCGCAGGCGCTGTTCCTGCTGGGCCGGTCGCTGGGGGCGCTGGGCCAGACCAACGAGGCTTGCCTGACCTTGGGGGAGGTGGCGCAACGCTTTCCGCAATCGCCTGCGGTGGGGCAGGCGGCCTCGGCGATGCAGAACCTTGGGTGTTCGTGAACGGCCCGACGGCGCATATTCTTGATCAGTTCGTGGCGACATTCGGGAATGCCCGGCCCAAGCGGCTGGGCATTGCCGTTTCGGGGGGCAGCGATTCGCTTGGGCTGCTACTGCTGGCCCGGCAATGGGCCGCGCAGGGCGGGCCAGAACCTTACGCGGTGACGGTGGACCACGGTCTGCGCGCAGCGTCGCGCGACGAAGCGGCGGGCGTGGCAGCGCTGTGTGCCCGACTGGGCGTTGCGCACAAGACGCTGGAATGGCGGGGCTGGGACGGTGCGGGAAACCTGTCCGACCAGGCGCGGCGCGCGCGGTACGGCCTGATCGCGGACTGGGCCGAGGCGGGACAGATCACCGACGTGGCGCTGGGGCACACGTTGAACGACGTGGCCGAGACATTCGTCATGCGGCTGATGCGCGAGGCGGGTGTCGACGGGCTGGCGGCAATGGCGCCAAGCTGGCGGCAGGGTACGGTGGAGTTCCGCCGCCCGCTGTTGCAGGTGTCGCGGGCCGAGATGCGCAGGGTGGTGGAGCGCGAGGGGCTGGCTTGGGTCGACGACCCGACCAACGAGGACGAGGCCTTTGAACGGGCGCGGGTGCGCAAGGCGCTGGCGGCGCTGGAAGACCTTGGCGTGACCGCGCGGGGACTGGGCAACGTTGCCGGACATCTGGGCGAGGTGCGCAGCACGCTGTATTGGTATGTTTTCCTGGCGGCGCGCAACCATGTGAGTTTCGACCGGGGCGACGTGATGGTCGACCGCAAGGGGTTCCGGACGCTGCCGCGCGACATCTGCCGCCGCATGGTGCAGGAGATCCTGCGTTGGATCAGCGGCGCGGACTACGTTCCGCGCGGCAAGGCGGTCGCCCTGATGCTGGAGGCGATCCGTGGTGGCAACGGCATGACGTTGCACGGCGTCATGATGAGCGTGGAAACGGATCATCTGCGGTTCGCGCGCGAGCCAAAGGCGGTGGCGCAGACGCGGGCCGCGCCCGGCGAGGCGTGGGACGGACGTTGGCAGCTGGACGGTCCGTGGCCCGATGGGGCAGAGGTGGCCACGCTGGGCGAGGCAGGTCTGGCGCACTGCCAAGAGCGGCTGCAGCCAGGTTTGCCACGGTCGTCGCTCCTGGCCAGTCCGGCGGTCTGGCGGGGCGGTCATTTGGTCGCGGCGCCGCTTGCGGGGTTTGCAGAGGGCTGGACGGCAACACTTTTGCGGGATGAAGACATGTTCTTTGCCAGCATCCTTGCGCATTGAACATCGCTTAACGATCTCTATTTATCATACACGGGCCCTGTGGTAGGTCAGGCCCGGCATCACGTGAGGAGAAAGCCCTTGGGCAACGCGAGAAACTTCGCCTTTTGGTTGGTCCTGTTCCTGTTGATCATGGCGCTGTTCAGCCTGTTCAACGGATCCGGTAACACATTGCAGAGCCAGGCAATTCCCTATTCGGAATTCGTCGCGGCGGTCGAGGACGGCGAGGTGTCCGAGGTCACGCTGGATGGCGAAAACGTGCGTTTCCGGGGCGAGGACGGCAACAATTACTCGACCATCAAGCCCGAAGATGCCGAGGTGACGTCCCTGCTTTTGGAGCGGGATATCCCGATCAAGGCGGAATCGCAGGAGCAATCCGGGTTTCAGACCTTCCTGATCTCGCTTCTGCCTTTCGTGCTGCTGATCGGTGTGTGGATCTATTTCATGAACCGCATGCAGGGCGGCGGCAAGGGCGGCGCCATGGGCTTTGGCAAGTCCAAGGCCAAGATGTTGACCGAAAAGCATGGCCGCGTGACGTTTGACGACGTGGCCGGCATCGACGAGGCCAAGGAAGAGTTGGAAGAGATCGTCGAGTTCCTGCGCAACCCGCAGAAATTCAGCCGCCTCGGCGGCAAGATCCCCAAAGGCGCGCTGCTGGTCGGCCCTCCGGGCACCGGTAAGACGCTGCTGGCCCGCGCCATTGCGGGCGAGGCGGGCGTGCCGTTCTTCACCATTTCGGGTTCGGACTTCGTCGAGATGTTCGTGGGTGTCGGCGCGTCCCGCGTGCGCGACATGTTCGAACAGGCCAAGAAGAACGCGCCCTGCATCGTCTTCATCGACGAGATCGACGCTGTGGGCCGGCATCGTGGTGCCGGCTATGGCGGCGGCAATGACGAGCGGGAACAGACCCTCAACCAGCTGCTGGTCGAGATGGACGGGTTCGAGGCCAATGAAGGCGTCATCATCGTCGCGGCCACCAACCGCAAGGACGTGCTGGACCCCGCGCTGCTGCGCCCGGGCCGGTTCGACCGGCAGGTGACGGTGCCCAATCCCGACATCAAGGGCCGCGAGAAGATCCTGGGCGTTCACGCCCGCAAGACTCCGCTGGGCCCCGACGTGGACCTGCGCATCATCGCGCGCGGCACGCCCGGGTTCTCGGGGGCGGACCTGGCCAACCTGGTGAACGAGGCGGCGCTGATGGCCGCACGTGTGGGTCGGAGGTTCGTGTCGATGGTGGATTTCGAACAGGCCAAGGACAAGGTCATGATGGGCGCCGAGCGGCGATCCATGGTGCTGACGCCCGAGCAGAAGGAAAAGACCGCCTATCACGAGGCCGGTCACGCCATCGTGGGCCTTGCCCTGCCGCAATGCGATCCGGTCTACAAGGCGACGATCATCCCGCGCGGCGGTGCCCTGGGCATGGTGGTCAGCCTGCCCGAGATCGACCGGCTGAACTGGCACAAGTCTGAATGCGAGGAAAAGCTGGCCATGACCATGGCCGGCAAGGCAGCCGAGATCATCAAGTACGGCCCCGACGCGGTGTCGAACGGCCCTGCCGGCGACATCCAGCAGGCATCTTCGCTGGCCCGCGCGATGGTCCTGCGCTGGGGCATGTCGGACAAGGTCGGCAATGTCGATTACGAGCAGGCGCATGAAGGCTACATGGGCAACAGCGCCGGCGGCTTCTCGATCTCGGCTCACACGAAAGAGCTGATCGAGGACGAGGTCAAGCGCATGATCGACGACGCCTACCAGCGGGCCCATGACATCCTGACTGACAAGCATGACGAATGGGAGCGTCTGGCGCAGGGCCTGCTGGAATACGAGACCCTGACCGGCGAAGAGATCGAGCGCGTGATCAACGGCGATCCGCCCGAGGCGGATGACGACCAGGGCGGCACGCCTCAGAAGGATGACAAACCGTCCCTGACGGCCATTCCGAAGACCAAGCCGAAGTCGACACCGCCGGACGGCGGCATGGAGCCGGAACCGACAGCGTGACGATGACGACCAACGCGAAGACCGACTGGAACCCGGGCGCCTATGCCCGGTTCCACGACCTCCGCCAGCGCCCGGGCCTGGACCTGGTGAACACGATCAGCAGCATGGGCGCGGGCGACATCTATGACCTTGGCTGTGGCAACGGTGCCTTGGGCGATGCGCTGCGGGCGCGGGCCGGCAACCGCAAGGTGATCGGGGTCGATGCCAGCCCCGCGATGCTTGAAAAAGCCCGCGCCGCCAAGGGATATGACAGTTTCAGTCAGGCCGACATCGCGGAGTGGACACCGTCGCGGACGCCCGGACTGATCTTTTCCAACGCCGCGCTGCACTGGGTGGGCAATCACGAGCAATTGCTGCCCCGGCTGGTGCGGATGCTGTCCAAAGGCGGTACGCTGGCGGTACAGATGCCGCACCAGAACAAGGCGCCCTCGCACCGCGTGTGGCTGAGCCTTGTCGAGGAAATGTTCCCGGGCCGTGTCGAGAAGATGGGCACCCCCGGCGTCATGGCCCCGGTGAAATACGACGAGCTTTTGTCCGGCATGGGCCAGTTCCGGCTGTGGGAAACCGAGTATTACCAGCGCCTGATGGCCGAGCCGGGCAGCCACCCGGTGCGCCGCTTCACTGAAAGCACCTATGCCCGCCCCGTGCTGGAGGCGTTGGCCGAGGACGAGAAGGCGGCGCTGATCAAGCGCTACGAGGAAGCGATGCACGCGGCGTACCCGGTGCGCGCGGATGGCTCTGTCCTGTTCCCGTTCCGCCGGATTTTCTTTACTTTATCGGTCTGAGCGCGGGCGTTTCTTTCAAAAGAAAACGGGACGGAATTTTGAAAAATTCCGGGCCGCGCGTGGCACCGTCAGACATCGTTTCGCGCGGCGTAATAGCGCATGGCCGCGTCCAACAGGCGAAGTCCCGTGTCGAACGCGGTAAGCTGCATATCGTGGACGGCATCGGGTCGTCCCGTGGGCAGGTCCGCCGTGACGCTGTCG
This sequence comes from Roseovarius confluentis, assembly GCF_002917925.1. Lineage (GTDB taxonomy): Bacteria > Pseudomonadota > Alphaproteobacteria > Rhodobacterales > Rhodobacteraceae > Roseovarius > Roseovarius confluentis. The sequence goes on from NZ_PPFE01000004.1 coordinate 471,545, forward strand.
GTCAGGGCCAGCCGCGTGGCGCCATTGTGAAACATCTTGATGCACTCCATGACCACGTCACCGTTGGGCGGTTCTTCAAGTACCTCGTTCATCAGGTCCAGCACGTCGTCGGATATGCAGAGCGTCCGATACATCAGGCCGACCGCGTTGCGTTCCGCCATGTGCAGGTTTTTGAATGCGGGAGCGTCGCGCCAGACACACGGGATTTGCGCGCCGAGCGCCTGCAGTCTTTGCACCGCGTAAGGCAACAGGAAAAGCTGCGTGTCGTTGTCGATGAACCGACCCGAGATCAGGGTCTCGCGGCCGCGATTGTAAGCCTCGTCCAGTGTCAGGCCGCGGTTGAACCGCGCCAGCATCTCTGCGGCGGATTCCCCCGGCAGTGCGCGGGGCGCGGGCATCGACCGGGCCCACGCCCAGCCGTCGCGCAGGCCGCGCATATGCTCGGACATCACCGACCTGTCGTGCTTGAGCGCGCTGTCGAACTCCGCCTGCGTGCCCTTGGCCGCCAGCGTGGCCATCAGCAGGATGTGCCGGTGCTCGGGGCCGAGCGCGTCGAGGTCTTGTGCCCCGGCCTTCTCGCGCACGTCCTCGAACAGCTCGTAGACCTGCACCGCCATCCAGTCTGTCTCGCTGACACCTGGATAGTGCCGGCGGTTCGTGGCAGTGGTCAGGATCGTGCCGTGCTTGACCAGCGCGATGGTCCGGATCTCGGCATGGAATGTCTTGACCGACTGCCAGGCCGTATCGGACATCGCGTGCCGTTTCTTCCTAAAGAGAGTAAAGCCCATGACTGTCTTTCCCACTGTGAGTCTGGCCAAGTCTACGCATCGACCTTGACCGGTTTCAGGCGAAAGGGTGACATGATAGGAAAACCGCGTGGGCCATTTGGTCACCACGCATCTTCCCAAGTCCGTCTTCGCCGCGGGACAAGAGCCAAGAAGGGATGACATGCCTGCCTTGATACCCACCGCCCATTATGCCGACATCACCTGGATCGGATGCGTTCCCGACCAGGAGAGCGACATCCGCTCGGCCCCGCTTGGCCAGGTGGATCTGACGTGGGACGGCGTGCCCGGCGAGTTTCACGGCGGGCGCACGCGTCCGTCTTGTGTTCGGGTAAAGGACCAGCACGCGGAAGGCACCGAGATTGCCAATGTGCGGCAGTTGTCCGTCGTGTCGGCCGAGGAGATGGCGGCGATCGCCGAGGAGATCGGGATCGACGCCTTGCGCCCCGAATGGCTGGGCGCGTCGCTGGTGCTGAAAGGCATCGACGACTTCAGCCGCCTGCCGCCCTCGTCGCGCTTGCAGACCGACAGTGGCACGGCGCTGATCGTCGACATGGAGAACCGGCCCTGCATCTGGCCGGCCAAGGAGTTGGAGAAGGATCATCCGGGTCTTGGCAAGCTTTTCAAGCCCGCGGCGGCGCACCGGCGGGGGGTCACGGCCTGGGTCGAACGGCCCGGACCATTGCGCGTGGGAGACCGGATGCGCCTGCACGTGCCGGACCAGCGGCCCTGGTTGCATCTGGAGGGATGCCTGAGCGGCAAGTCCTTCTGAGCGCGAGATGTTTCCGATGTGAAACGCGGGCGCGACAGGCTGCCGCATCAGCCCCCGGAAATGTCGGATTCCTGACCGGGTGACGGCGCCCGACTTTGTATGGCTGTCCCGGAAGCATCATCGCTTATGTCCAAAGGGAAGACACAATGAGCCACAAATCAGACATCGAGATTGCGCGTGCGGCGTCGAAGAAGCCGATCCAGGAGATTGGCGACAAGCTTGGGATCCCGGGCGAACATCTGCTGCCCTACGGGCATGACAAGGCGAAGGTGA
>NZ_PPFE01000005.1 GCF_002917925.1 Roseovarius confluentis
TGCGCTGCGACGTGATCGCCGAGGGCGTGGTCGCGGCCGTGAAAGAGGTCGGGCTTCAGGTCCCGCTGGTCGTGCGCCTCGAGGGCACCAATGTCGAGAAGGGCAAGGAGATCATCAACAACTCCGATGTTGACGTGATCGCCGCCGACGACCTCAAGGACGGCGCCCAGAAGATCGTGAAAGCCGTCAAGGGCTGACGATGGCGCGTTCGAAAAACCTTGGCCTGCTGGCCGCCACGCTTCTGCTTGCCGCTTGCGGAACAGGCGGCGACGGCATCTCGCGCTCCGGCACCGACCCGGTCAGCCTCGACCGGGCCATTGTCCTGAACGACAGCATCTGCGGCCCGACCCGCCCCGATTTTGCCGGGGCCAAGGCGCGCATGGTGGCCGAGGGCCTGACGGTCGAGGAGGGCGGACGCAATTTCTCGCCGACCGAATCCGTCTCGGCCGCCGTCACCCGCACGCCCGAGGGCCGGACGTTCTGCGCCGTCAGCGCGCGCTTTCCGGGCAACGTCTACACGCTGGAACAGGCCATGACCGAACGCTTCGGCGCGCCGCGCATGACCGACCGGATCACCCCGCCCGCGCGCGTCTACAACCTGGGCGCCAAGGGCAACCTGATCCTGGTGATAAGGGGCACCCCGGGCCGCACCCTGACCGCCTATGACCTGGGCTATGCCTCGGGCATCTGAGGCGTTTGAAATACCCGTGCGCGGGGGCTGAGCCCCGCGCGCCAAGACCAACATAACCCCGGTCGCCGGGGAAGAGATCATCAAGGAAGGAGACGCCACAATGGCCGTTCTCGTCGACGAAAACACCAAAGTCATCTGCCAGGGCCTAACCGGCAGCCAGGGCACGTTCCATACCGAGCAGGCCATTGCCTACGGCACGCAGATGGTCGGCGGCGTCACCCCCGGCAAGGGCGGCCAGACGCACCTGGACCTGCCCGTGTTCAACTCGGTCCACGAGGCCATGCACGAGACCGGCGCCAATGCGAGCGTCATCTACGTGCCGCCGCCCTTCGCCGCCGACTCGATCCTTGAAGCGATCGACGCCGAGATCCCGCTGATCGTCTGCATCACCGAGGGCATCCCGGTCCTGGACATGATGCGCGTCAAGCGCGCGCTCGAGGGCAGCAGCTCGACCCTCATCGGCCCCAACTGTCCCGGCATCATCACGCCCGACGCCTGCAAAATCGGCATCATGCCCGGCCACATCCACAAGCGCGGTAGCGTCGGCGTGGTCAGCCGCTCCGGCACGTTGACCTACGAGGCCGTGAAGCAGACGAGCGACGTGGGCCTGGGCCAGTCGACCTGCGTGGGCATCGGCGGCGACCCGATCAAGGGCACCGAGCATATCGACGTGCTGGAATGGTTCCTGGCCGATGACGAGACGGAATCGATCATCATGATCGGCGAGATCGGCGGCAGCGCCGAGGAAGACGCGGCGCAGTTCCTCAAGGACGAGGCCAAGAAAGGCCGCTCCAAGCCCTGCGCCGGGTTCATCGCGGGCCGCACCGCGCCTCCGGGCCGCCGCATGGGCCACGCCGGCGCCATCGTCGCCGGCGGCAAGGGCGGCGCCGACGACAAGATCGAGGCGATGAAATCCGCCGGCATCACCGTCGCCGAGTCCCCCGCAGGATTGGGCGAAGCCGTGCTCGAAGCTATCGGGAAGTGACCGCGCAACAGTGACAGGAGAAAGCTGATGGACTTCCAGACCAGCGTTAAGACCTGCCTCACCGAGAAGTACATGGACTTCTCGGGCCGGGCGTCGCGCTCGGAATTCTGGTGGTTTCTGCTCGCCTATTTCATCGGGGCGCTGGTTGTCTCGCTCTTTCCCCTGTTGCCACTGATCTACGCGTTGGGAATGTTCCTGCCACTTCTGGCGGTGGGCTTCCGCCGGATGCACGATACCGGCCGCCCCGGCTGGTATTTCCTGATCCCGTCGATCTACAACCTGTTCATGCGGGTGGTCGGCTTCGGCGGCCCGGGCATGCATGGCGACCCCGGGATGCCACACCGTATGCCATCGCTGGGCGGCGCGTTCTTCGGCGCTATCTTCGGGATCATCGGCCTGATCATCGCGATCGTTTTCATTTGGTGGCTCACCCGCCCCTCCGAACCGGAACCCAACGAATACGGACCACCTCCCGCCCCCTGACACCAGCAACGCGCGAAAGTCAGTCCAAGCTAGCCAAGGTACACCCATGACCGACCAATCCCCCAACGACCAGTTCCACGCCTCCAGCTTCATGCAGGGGCACAACGCGGAATATCTCGAACAGCTTTACGCGCGATACGCCAACGACCCCAATGCGGTCGACGAGGCGTGGCAGGCCTTCTTCCGCGAGTTGGGCGATGGCGATACGGACGTCAAGAAAGAAGCCGCCGGGCCAAGCTGGGCGCGGGGCGACTGGCCGCCCCAGCCCGCCGATGACCTGACCAGCGCCCTCACCGGCGAGTACCCGACCGAGGTCGAGGCGCGACAAGCCGGCGACAAGATCAAGTCGAAGGCCGCCGAGAAGGGCGTCGAGGTCTCGGACGATGCCGTGAAACGCGCCGTGCTCGATTCCGTCCGTGCGCTGATGCTGATCCGCGCCTACCGCATCCGCGGCCATCTCGCCGCCGATCTTGATCCGCTGGGCCTGCGCGAGACGCCCGACCGACCCGAACTTGACCCGAAATCCTACGGATTCACCGAATCCGACATGGACCGGCCCATCTTCATCGACAACGTGCTGGGCCTTCAGGTCGCCTCGATCCGCGAGATCCTCGCGATCGTCAAGCGCACCTATTGCGGCACCTTCGCCCTGCAATACATGCATATCTCCGACCCCGAAGAGAGCGCCTGGCTGAAGGAACGCATCGAGGGCTACGACAAGGAAATCACCTTCACCCGCGAGGGCCGCAAGGCGATCCTGAACAAGCTGGTCGAGGCCGAGGGCTTCGAGAAATACCTGCACGTGAAATACATGGGGACCAAGCGGTTCGGCCTCGATGGCGGCGAGGCGCTGATCCCCGCGATGGAACAGATCATCAAGCGCGGCGGACAGCTGGGTCTGAAGGACATCGTCATCGGGATGCCCCACCGCGGCCGCCTGTCGGTGCTGGCCAACGTGATGGGCAAACCCTATCGCGCCATCTTCAACGAGTTCCAGGGCGGATCGTTCAAGCCCGAGGACGTGGACGGTTCCGGGGACGTGAAATACCACCTCGGCGCCTCGTCGGACCGCGAATTCGATGGCAACACCGTGCACCTTTCACTCACCGCGAACCCCTCGCACCTCGAGGCGGTGAACCCCGTCGTGCTGGGCAAATCCCGCGCCAAGCAGGACCAGCTGGGCGACAAGGAACGCACCGCCGTCATGCCGCTCCTGCTGCATGGCGACGCGGCCTTTGCGGGCCAGGGCGTCGTGGCGGAATGCTTCGGCCTGTCCGGTCTGAAGGGTCACAAGACCGGCGGCACCATGCACCTCGTGGTGAACAACCAGATCGGCTTTACCACCGCGCCGCACTTCTCGCGCTCCTCGCCCTATCCCACGGATATCGCCCTGATGGTCGAGGCGCCGATCTTCCACGTGAACGGCGACGACCCCGAGGCCGTCGTGCACGCCGCCAAGGTCGCCACCGAGTTCCGCCAGAAGTTCCGCAAGGACGTGGTCATCGACATCATCTGCTACCGCCGCTTCGGTCACAACGAAGGCGACGAGCCGATGTTCACCAACCCGATCATGTACAAGAAGATCAAGTCCCAGAAGACCACGCTCTCGCTTTACACCGAGCGGCTGGTCAAGGACGGCCTCATCCCCGAGGGCGAGATCGACGACATGAAGGCCGCGTTCCAGTCCTACCTCGCCGACGAGTTCGAGGCCGGCAAGGAATACCGCCCGAACAAGGCCGACTGGCTCGACGGCAAGTGGTCCCACCTCGACAGCAAGGACGAGGATTACCAGCGCGGCGAAACCGCCATCAAGAAAAAGACCCTGGCCGAGATCGGCCGCGCCCTGACCACCCCGCCCGAGGGCACGCCGCTGCACAAGACCGTGTCACGCCTGCTGGAGACCAAGGCCAAGATGTTCGAAACCGGCGAGGGCTTCGACTGGGCCACCGCCGAGGCAATCGCCTTCGGCTCGCTCCTGACCGAAGGCTACCGCGTGCGGCTCGCCGGGCAGGACAGCACCCGCGGCACGTTCAGCCAGCGGCACTCCGGCCTAATCGACCAGGATTCAGAGGAACGCTACTACCCGCTCAACCACATCCGCGAAGGCCAGGCGCAGTACGAGGTCATCGACTCGATGCTCTCGGAATACGCGGTTCTGGGCTTCGAGTATGGCTACACCCTGTCCGAGCCCAACGCCCTGACCCTGTGGGAGGCGCAGTTCGGCGATTTCGCCAACGGCGCGCAGATCATGTTCGACCAGTTCATCTCTTCGGGTGAATCGAAATGGCTGCGCATGTCCGGCCTCGTCTGCCTGCTGCCCCACGGCTACGAAGGGCAAGGCCCGGAACACTCGTCCGCGCGCCTCGAACGCTTCCTGCAGATGTGCGGACAGGACAACTGGATCGTCGCCAACTGCTCGACCCCGGCGAACTATTTCCACATCCTGCGCCGGCAGCTGCACCGCACCTACCGCAAGCCGCTCATCCTGATGACGCCGAAATCGCTTCTGCGTCACAAGATGTGCATATCCAAGGCCGAGGAATTCACCACCGGCAGCAGCTTCCACCGCGTGCTGTGGGACGATGCCCAGTACGGCAACTCCGACACCAAGCTGAAGTCCGACGACAAGATCAAGCGCGTCGTCATGTGCTCCGGCAAGGTTTATTTCGACCTGCTGGAAGAACGCGACAATCGCGGGCTGGACGATGTCTATATCCTGCGCGTCGAACAGTTCTACCCGTTCCCTGCCATCTCGATGGTCAAGGAACTGGAACGCTTCAAGAAGGCCGAGATGGTCTGGTGCCAGGAAGAGCCCAAGAACCAGGGCGCCTGGAGCTTCATCGAGCCCAACATCGAATGGGTGCTGCAACGCATCAAGGCCAAGCATACCCGTCCGGTCTATGCCGGGCGCTCCGCCTCCGCCTCGCCCGCAACGGGCCTCGCAAGCCAACACAAGGCCCAACAAGAAGCGCTGGTCGACGCCGCGCTGACGATCGAAGGATAAGACGTAATGACCACCGAAGTACGCGTGCCCACGCTGGGCGAATCCGTGACCGAAGCCACCGTCGCCACCTGGTTCAAGAAAGCCGGCGACACGGTCGAGGCCGACGAGATGCTGTGCGAGCTGGAAACCGACAAGGTCACCGTCGAGGTGCCCTCGCCCGCCGCCGGCACCCTGGCCGAGATCGTCGCACAAGAGGGCGAGACCGTGGGCGTCGACGCCCTGCTGGCCACCCTGTCCGAAGGCGACAGCGGCTCCGCCTCCGCGCCGAAGAAGGCCGAGAAGAAAGAAGATAAAAGCACCGAGTCCGAATCCGCCAAGCCGGCCAGCGGCAACAGCGGCGGTACGGACGGCGGCAATATCGACGTGATGGTGCCGACCTTGGGCGAATCCGTGTCCGAGGCGACCGTCTCGACCTGGTTCAAGAAAGCCGGCGACACCGTCAGCCAGGATGAAATGCTCTGCGAGCTTGAAACCGACAAGGTCTCGGTCGAGGTCCCCTCGCCCGCCGCCGGCACGCTGACCGAGATCCTCGCCAACGAGGGCGAGACGGTCCAGGCGGGCGGCAAGCTTGCCGTGCTGTCCGGCAGCGCCGATGGCGCGGTCGAACCCGCCGAACGTCCCGATGGCGACGCGGCCGGGTCGACGGCGGACGAACCGGCCACGGCCAATGGCGGCCAGTACACCACCCCGCCCCCGGGCCGCGACGTCGAGGATGCGCCCTCGGCGAAAAAGGCGATGGCCGAAAAGGGCCTCAGCAGCGACCAGGTGCAAGGCTCTGGCCGCGATGGCCGCGTGATGAAAGAGGACGTGGCCCGCGCCGCAGCCGCCGCCAGCAGCGCCGCACCCGCCGCCGCGTCGGCCCCCGCACAGGCGCCCCGCGCACCGGTGTCGGCCGAGGATGCCAGCCGCGAGGAACGGGTCAAGATGACCCGTCTGCGCCAGACCATCGCGCGCCGCCTCAAGGACAGCCAGAACACCGCCGCCATGCTCACCACCTATAACGAGGTGGACATGACCGAGGTGATGGCCCTTCGGAACGAGTACAAGGACGAGTTCCTCAAGAAGCACGGCGTCAAGCTGGGCTTCATGTCCTTCTTCACCAAGGCCTGCTGCCACGCACTGAAAGAGGTTCCGGAAGTCAACGCCGAGATCGACGGCACCGACATCGTCTACAAGAACTTCGTGCATATGGGCATCGCCACCGGCACGCCCACCGGCCTCGTGGTCCCCGTGATCCGCGACGCCGACGCGCTCGGCTTTGCCGACATCGAGAAAGCCATCGCCGAAAAAGGCGCCCGCGCCCGCGACGGCAAGCTCTCCATGGCGGAAATGCAGGGCGGCACCTTCACCATCTCCAACGGCGGCGTCTACGGCTCGCTGATGTCCTCGCCCATCCTCAACCCGCCGCAATCGGGCATTCTGGGCATGCACAAGATCCAGCAGCGCCCCATGGTGGTGAACGGCGAGATCAAGGCGCGGCCCATGATGTACCTCGCCCTCAGCTACGACCACCGCATCGTCGACGGCAAGGGCGCCGTGACCTTCCTGGTGCGTGTGAAGGACGCGCTGGAAGATCCGAGAAGGTTGTTGATGGATCTGTGACGTCGCGCGTGGGTTTTCACCCACCCTACGAGTTTGCGTAGGGTGGGGTTTCACCCCACCATTCCGCAACACCAATGCGTAAAGGCGACCCACCCCATGACCACCCAACTCCTCCTCCGCTACGACAGCTTCGACCAGGACACCCACGACTCCCATGCCGAGGACCGGGCCAATGCCGGTCTCACCCAGCTTCAGATGTGGCGCGAGGGCACGGGTACCCACTGGGTCCTTTTCGACGTCAACGACGTGGCCCGCGCCAAGGCCTGGGTCGACAAGGAAACCGGCCTCGGCCACGGCCCCGCCGCCTCGCACATGCTGGAGACGGCATGAGCCACGAGCTACCCGCCCCGGCCCCCGAGCCGGGGCCTCTCGCCCACACAGAGGTCCCGGGTCAAGCCCGGGACGCAGCCCACTGATGCCCCCTTCCGCCGGATACGCCCGCGCCGTCGCCGCACGCCGCGCGTTTCGCCTGCCGGGCTATCCGACGCTGGCCGAGGAAGGCTTTGACGGCGAGTATGTCTCGCCCATCCAGATGACCTCCGGCAGCCTCACCGGCCCCATGCTGGTGTCCAAGGACTGGCTCGATGCCCCGTCCGTGCGTCGCCACCGCGCGGAACTCACGCGGCAAGGCTACCTCTCCACCAACCCGTTCAACCGCGTGATCGACAAAGTGCTGGCGCTGCTGAACCTCACCCGCGCCGACATCTACATCACCCCGGTCTTTCACCTGCTGACGCCGCAGCGCTCCTCCACCATCCCCCCGGCCCACGCCCGCGCCAGCTGGGAAACCATCGGCCAGCACGAACGCCTCGGCCGCCGCCCCATCGCGCTCGGCCACGATGCCGCCCGTGTTCTGAAACATTTCAACGTGCCGCACATCCGCGCGCCCCACCCCTCGGCCCGCACCGGCACTTTTGACGCCAAGGCCCAAGCCATAGCAGAGGCGATTCAAGCCGCATGACACCAGAACTCACCGTCCTCACCCTCGCCGCCCTGTTGCAGGTGGTGCAATTCGCCCTCTACGCCGTGCCCGCCAACATGGAGCTCGGGCCCGGCTACACCACCTCGGCCCGCGACCGTGAACCCTCGCGCCAGATGTCCGACCGCACCGCCCGTCTGGGCCGCGCGATGGACAACCATTTCGAGGGGCTGATCCTTTTCACCATCGCCTGCGTCGTGATCGCCGTCTCGGGCCAGTCCACCTGGGTCACCACGACCTGCGCCTGGGCCTACCTCATTGCCCGCATCGCCTATATCCCGGCCTACTACCTCGGCCTGCGTCCGTGGCGATCGCTGATCTGGATGGTGGGCTTCGCCGCCACGGCCCTCATGTACCTGGCCGCGCTGCTGTGATCCGCCCTCTCGCCCTCGCCCTGGCGATCACCGCCACGCCGGCCGCCGCCGAATTCGTGATCGAGGAAAACACGTATTTCGTCATGCACCGCGACTACCACCACAAGACCAACAGTTTCACCGACGGTGCCCCCGAGGGCGAAGGCGACGGCTGTTTCCAGATCACCCGCGTCGACCTGCCGGGCAAATCAATCGATTTCACCCTCGTCAGCGGCACAATCACGCCCTGGTGGTCGGACGGCGAAACCTTCCACCCCGGTTTCCGGAACGCCTTCGTCCCCGCCATCGGCTTCATGGAAAACAACCCCGACGCCGAGTGGACGGACCTTCTGCACCAGATCCTGAAAACCGTGCCGGACTGCGCCACCCCCACATCGTGACACTTCCAAACAAACAGCTTAGGTTCGGGACCAAGACGCCCGACACGCGAAGGAGAATATCTAATGGCTTCCTATGACGTCATCGTAATCGGTTCCGGCCCCGGCGGCTATGTCGCAGCCATCCGCTGCGCCCAGCTTGGCCTGAAAACCGCCTGCGTCGAAGGCCGCGAAACCCTGGGCGGTACCTGCCTGAACGTGGGCTGTATCCCCTCCAAGGCGCTCCTGCACGCCAGCCACATGCTGCACGAGGCGGAGCACAACTTCGCGTCGATGGGCCTCAAGGGCAAAAGCCCCTCGGTCGACTGGAAACAGATGCTGTCCTACAAGGACGACACGATCGGCCAGAACACCAAGGGCATCGAATTCCTGTTCAAGAAGAACAAGATCGACTGGCTCAAGGGCTGGGGCTCCATCCCCGAGGCGGGCAAGGTCAAGGTCGGCGACGACACGCACGAAGCCAAGAACATCATCATCGCGACGGGGTCCGAGGTCAGCACCCTGCCGGGCGTCGAGATCGACGAGAAAACCGTCGTCTCCTCCACCGGCGCGCTGGAATTGCCCAAGGTGCCCAAGAAACTGGTCGTAATCGGCGCCGGCGTCATCGGGCTGGAACTTGGCTCGGTCTATTCCCGCCTTGGGTCCGAGGTGACGGTCGTGGAATATCTCGACCATGTCACCCCCGGCATGGATGGCGAGGTGCAGAAGAACTTCCACAAGCTGCTCAAGAAACAGGGCCTGAACTTCATCATGGGCGCCGCCGTTCAGGGCGTCGAGGCGATGAAGACCAAGGCCAAGGTCACCTACAAGCTGCGCAAGGACGACAGCGAGGAAACGCTCGATGCCGACGTGGTGCTGGTTGCCACGGGGCGCAAGCCGTTCACCGACGGGCTGGGCCTCGACAGCCTTGGCGTCGAGATGACCGAGCGCGGCCAGATCAAGACCGACGACCACTGGCAGACCAACGTCAAGGGCGTCTACGCGATCGGCGACTGTATCTCAGGCCCGATGCTGGCCCACAAGGCCGAGGACGAGGGCATGGCCGCCGCATCCGTCATCGCGGGCCAGCACGGCCATGTGAACTACGGTGTCATTCCCAGCGTGATCTACACCCACCCCGAGGTCGCCGCCGTCGGCAAGACCGAGGAGCAGCTCAATGAAGAGGGCCGCGCCTACAAGGCCGGCAAGTTCTCCTTCATGGGCAATGGCCGGGCCAAGGCCAACTTCGCCGCCGACGGCTTCGTCAAGATCCTAGTGGACAAGGAAACCGACCGCATACTGGGCGCGCATATCATCGGCCCGATGGCCGGCGACCTCATCCACGAGATCTGCGTCGCGATGGAATTCGGCGCCGCGGCCGAGGATGTGGCCCTGACCTGCCACGCCCACCCGACCTATTCCGAGGCCGTACGCGAAGCGGCCCTGGCCTGCGGCGACGGGCCGATCCACTCGTAACTTAAGCAGCGGGCGGAGTGTATCCTCCGCCCGCGCTGTACGATCCTAATCGCCTGAATTTCGGACTACCCTGGACGTATTTTTGTTTGTGTCGGCGGCTTAAGGCAATTTAGTTACTGACGGTCCGGTGGAGCTGAATTTGGACGAGTCGTGATCGGCGGAGAATTTAATGTAGGTAAAACTTATTCCGCCCTTTGCAAAAGCTAAGACCTTGCAGAGCAACTGTCGGTCAAATGCTCCTAGGAATTCTTGACGTGTCAATCGAAGCAATCACTCTCTTTGCCTTTCTCGTGATCCTCATATGGATGTTCGCGGTTGCTTGGTCATTTGGGAAAGCCAAAAGCCGGAAAGAATTTGAGGCGATTTCGGAAGGTGACCGAACCATCAACCTGAACCTGAATACACTCATTTGGGCCTATTTTCTTAGCCGCAAGGAAGAGCACCATAGATTGTACAAGCGCTTGGCCCGGATTGGATTCGTCCACTTCGCGGTGTTTTTATTCGGCGTGTTCTTGGTTTTTGTTATGGCAGGCTGGATAGGTTTTCGTTGGGGGTAGGTTTGAGACGACAACAGAACCACCGAAACTGCTTCTACAATTAATTAACGGCAAGATGGGCTCGAAGCCGTCATTCGCCTTAGCATCGTAGGATGGGTGCAAACCCACGCGCCGGACCGCTTACGCGTCAGAGGGAACTACGTCGGATGACTGGTCTGCGGATGAAGTTTACGATGGTTCGCTGTTGCCGCGCATCGCGCCAGAGGCGCGTCACTTAAAATGCGCGCCTCCGGCGCGACGGGCCGCGGCGCGGCGATGCAGCAAGCTGCACCTTGATTCCGCGCGGGACGTTCGCTTTGCGGGACAATCCGGGCATTCGCTGCGGGACAATGAGCGACCGCTTCTGGCGCGAAACTAGGCGAGGTAAAATGCGATAGATAGTACCCTGGTTTGCTAGTACGAGGTCGACGAGGCAGTTTATCGCGCTTGACGACATCGTGCTTAAGTTGTCGCGCAAACCCAGGAGAATACAGCATGCCGACGGTAACCCTAGAGCTTCGTGGCGATCAGATCGGGCGTTATACAAGCTTTTCAGGCTCGGGGAACGGGATAGAGAGGGTTGTAGCCGTCAACGGGGTCGAAGCTCTTGGTACGCCGGACCAGTTATTCACGGTCGTCGTAGAACAGGTAAACGCGGGAGTCACCGAGTTTCAGAACGGGCAATTCATAACGATTCTGGATTCGGACGACAACATCGTGATGCCGCGAACCGGTGTGCAACCCGACATTGAGCAGGGCCGCGGCGCGGGCGATGAGCACCTTCTCCTCGCTGGGCAGCCTTTCCTCATAGATCTCGGCGGGGTTCCCGTCGGGCCGTCAACGATCACTTATACCGAGGCCGACGAAATCGGGTCTCCGGATGGCGACGATGATGGGAATCTTGATTTTGACGACTTCCCGTGTTTTGCGCCTGGTACGCTGATAGCGACGCCATCTGGCCAGATCGACATTGCGGAACTGCACGTGGGTGATCTGGTCAAAACATTGGATCATGGGAGCGTTCCGATCACCTGGATAGGTCGTCGGGAGTTGGATCTGACTGCGCAAAAGATTGGAAAACCGATCATGATCAAGGACGGGTTCCTTGACCAAATGAGACCGAGTGCTGACCTTGTCGTGTCGCCAGATCATCGGATTCTGGTTTGTGATCCGTTATGTGACTTGTTGTTTGGGTACAAAGAAGTCCTCGCACCAGCGAAGGGTTTGGTCAGATTATCACGCATCCGTGAAATGAGCGGTAAGAAGAGCATCGAGTACATCACACTCTTCACCAGTCGACACGAGATCATCCTCGCAAATGGCCTGGCGGTTGAGACGCTGTATCCTGGCACACAAGCGCTGCGCCGTATCGGATCTTTGGGTCGCGCAGAAATTCTCTCTCTTTGTCCGGCCCTTCGTAACAAGGAGGCATCAATTGCCTACCCAGAGGCACGACGACTTCTGTCGGTTCAAGAAGCAAGAGCGCTCTCCGAGACTATGCGCCTCAGACGGCAGGTCATTGGTGGAGATACAAGTCGTGAAGCGACCAGTAAACTTCGCATCGTTAAGTAGCGCCATCCTCCATAACTGCGAAAGCCGCCATTCTTGCTCGTCGCAGCATCAGTCGATATGGGCTCGACGAAACTGACGTTTGCGGCAATGTGGCAAATTCTCGGCGGTGGACAGCTCGTGATGTTAAGCTTTCATGCCTCCCGTCATTTCCACCGACGCGATGCTACTGAAATACCGACGCGATACCGACGTGCCAAATCGCGTTAACCATCCCTGCACCAGCTACCACATCGTCTTCGCCGCCCTGGCGCTCCAGTCGGCGTCATACGCCGCGCCGCCCTCGTCCCCATCCGAGGCTTCAGACAGCAACTCGCCCACCGTCGGCAAGCCGTCACTGTCGTCCCGGCCCCACAACCCGGCCCGGATCGTGGCCCGGGCGCACTGGCTGTAGATCTCGGAAATCGCGATCACGATCACCGTCGCCGGGTGCTTGCCTTTTTGTTCGAACCGGGCGCGCAACCCCTCGTCGGCGGTCAGCTTCGCGGTGCCATTCACCCGAACCACGGTGTTCGACCCCGGCACCATGAACATCAACGACACGCGCCCGTCCGACACGATATTCCTCAGCGAATCCAGACGGTTGTTCCCGCGCCAATCGGGCATCGCCAATGTGCGCTCGTCCAGGTCCATCACCACTGGGCCGTCATCCCCACGCGGGCTGCCATCGGTTCCGTCCGGCCCAACCGTGCTCAGCACGCAATAGCGCGAGGTCATGATCCACTGCCGGTAAAGCGGCGTCAGCCGATGCACCACCTTGCGCGTGCTGGCCGCGCCGGGTGTGCCGTAGAGCGCTTCCAGCGTCTTGATATCGTTAATGAACTCCATCCGGATCGAACCCCGCTTCGCGCATCAGTCGGTTGGAATTGCTCTCGACAGTATCTTCCAGCCGCGCCATGAACTCGTCCTTCGGCAATCCCGCCTCGATCGCCGGCAGGAACTCCACCACCCCGGTCCCGGGATGCCGCATGATCCCCCTGCGCGGCCAGACCAGACCGACATTCGTTGCCACCGGAATGCACTCCTGTGCCATCTCTTCATAGAGGATCGCCGACCCCACCTTGTAGGGCGCCTTGACCCCTGGCGCGATACGCGTGCCTTGCGGGTAAATGATCAACTGTCCCGGCCGCAACCGCCCTCGGCCCACATCCGCGATCATCTTCTTGATCGCCTGGCTGCGCTTGCCCCGATCCACGGGAACGCAGCCCAGCTTCATCGCGTATTGGCCGATGATCGGCGCGTACATCAACTCCCGTTTCATGATGAACTTGCCTGCCGGGACACTGGCGAAAATCAGGATAATATCGAGGAATGACTGGTGCTTGGCGACGATCAGGCACTCTTGCGTGGGCGGTGTGCCGCGCACTTCGGTCCTCAGCCCCACCATCCAGCGGCCCGTCCAGCGGACCCAGGCGCACCACGCCTTGCACGCCGCGTTCGCGCCCCGGGACGAGACCAGCGCCCAAGGCAGGAACACGATCCCGATGGGCAGCATCATGAAATAGATCTGGCCCACGTAGATCGCCGAACGGACCCATTGAATGGCATATCTCATGGTGTGTCCTTCAACGTCTTGCGGGCCGCCGCCTGGGTCGCGGCAAAGGCGACCGCAGCGGCCAGCGGCGGGATCACCAGCAGCCACAGCCACTGCCAGCCGCGAAAGCCCAAACCTGTCAGGAAACCGCCCTCTTCCTGTGCCGCGGGCAACAGGAACACCGCCACCCCGGCCGCCACCGTGCCCACGGCGCCTCCGGTCAGGGCCCGCAGCGTGAATCGCCGCACGAAGGCCTGCGCGATATAGCTGTCCCGCGCGCCCACAAGGCGCAGCACGCCGATCACCTGCGTGTTCGCCGCCAGCGCGGCATTGGCCGCCAGCGTGATCATCGCCGCCGTCGCCGCCCCGATCAGCAGAATGGATATGTAGCCCAGCATGCGCAGGCGCGTCGCGGCACTCACCAGCGGCCGGCGCCACCGGGTATGGTCATCCAGGATCGCCCCCGGCACCTCGGCCGACAGCCGCAGGCGCAGGCCGCCAGCATCGAACCCCTCGCCCTCCTCGACAACCTCTATCAGCTGTGGGATCGGCAGGGTATCCACCGGCAGGTCGGGGCCGAACCACGGCTCCAGCAAGGCCCGCTGTTCGTCGGGGTCCAGCGCCCGGGCCGAGGCGACGCCTTTGGTCGTCTGAAGTATCTTCAGCGTGGCCGCGGTCTGTGCCGCCATCTGGCCCTCGGGCGCGGAAATCCGGATGGTCGAGGATCGGGCCAGTTCCGATCCCCAGCGATCGGCCAGCCGCCCGGTCGCCATCGACAGGGCCAGTGCGAACACCGCCAGAAACGCCATAGCGCCTGCGCTGAACACCGTAAGCGAGGCCGTGAATCCTGTGGGCGGCACGACCCGGTCGGCCTGCGCATCGCCCATGACGAACTCGGTCACGCGGTTGAAATCCAGCTTCACAGGTCCGCCCCCGCCAGTTGCAGCCGCCGGTTCGAGATCCGCAGCACCCTTGCCTGGACATGGGTTTTCGCGGCCCGGATCAGGGCAAGGTCATGGGTGGCGACCATGATCGTCTTGCCCATCCGGTTCAGCTCGATCAGCAGGCGCAGCAGACGCTGCGACATTTCCCAGTCGACGTTGCCCGTGGGCTCGTCGGCCAGAACCGCGTCCGGCGACATGATGATGGAACGCGCCAGCGCCGCCCGCTGACGTTCCCCACCCGACAGCTCCGGCGGCAGGGCGTCGGCCCGCGCCTTGAGACCCACCCAGCCGATCAGTTCCTTGAGGTTCGCAGACTCGCCCAGCAGGTCGCGCCCCGACACCATCAGTGGCAACGAGATGTTGTCGGCCACGCTCATATGGTCGAGAAACTGGCAATCCTGATGCACCACCCCGATCCGCCGCCGTGCATAGGCGATGTCGTCCCGCTCCATCGCGCGCACATCCGTGTCGAACAGCCGGACCTCGCCGGCGGTGGGCATCAGGGCCCCGTAACACAGCTTCAGAAGCGTGGTCTTGCCGGATCCCGACGGGCCGGTCAGGAAATGAAATGACCCGGCCTGCAGCTTGAGCGAGACATCACTCAGCAGTTCCCCCCCGCCATAGCTGTAGGCGACGTTTTCCAGCTCGATCACTTCGACCCCCGATGCGTTTTGCCCTTCATGCCCCACAGGACACACTTGTGCAACGACTACGGTACTTCGGTGATTGCCCCCTTTCCCGGTCCGGTATTTGTGCGTAAGGTACGCCAAACGATAGGCTGGGGTATGCCGGTCAGGCGGAAGGCAGCGGGTGGCAAGATGCGGTTGATATGCCCGAATTGCGGGGCACAATACGAAGTCCCTACGGAAGTCATTCCCACAAGCGGGCGCGACGTGCAATGTTCCGATTGCGGAACCACCTGGTTCCAGCACCATCCCGACCATGCGCCCGAAGAGTCTGCGGCAGCTGCAGATGATCTTGCCAGTCAGGAGCAGTACGAGCCAGAAGACATGTCCTCCGGGCTTGACCCCGAGGCTGACTATGGCGCGGAAGACGAGGAAGACGACGCCCTCTCGGCCAGCGGCGACGTCAGACCTGACGCGACCCCGCCGGCGGACGCCGATGACAGGTCCAAGGACGAGGATACTCCGGAAGAACTCCACGCACCCGCAACCGACCACACGCGGCGCGAGATCGACCCCGCCGTGGCCGATGTTCTTCGCGAAGAGGCCGAGCGTGAATACCGTGCGCGCGAACAAGACAACCGCGGGACCGTCGAGACCCAGCAGGAGCTTGGACTTCAGGACACCGACAACGACGCCCAGCGCCGCTCGGAAGAGGCCCGCGCCCGTATGGCCCGCCTGCGTGGCGAACCCGAGGCGCAAAAAACCGATGCCGAATTGGACGAGATCGATCCCTCGTCGCGCAGCAACCTGCTGCCCGATATCGACGAGATCAACTCGTCGCTTGACTCCGACGGCAAGAAAGAAGAGCCGCGCTCCGTGTCATCGCCCGCCGAGACCACCGGTGCCCACGGGAAAAGCGGCTTCCGCTCCGGGTTCCGGCTGGCGGTCATCGTCGCGGTTCTGGCCTTGCTGCTTTACGTTTTCGCGCCGCAATTGTCCGGTGCGGTCCCGCAGCTGGCCGATCCGCTGGCGGGTTATGTCGAGATGGTGAATTCCTGGCGTGCCGGTCTCAACGACCTCATTCAGGACGTGGCCACCTCGTTGTCCGAAGACGGTGCCGCCGACGGCTGATAAGGTGCCGCGGATGCTGTGCAGCGCGCGCCGGAGTTTCGTCGCAGTTCAGAACCGGTCCAGAAGCCGCCGCAGGTAATCAAGCTCGACCTCGGGTCGCGCCGTATCGCCCGACCGGCGACGGATCTCGTCCAATAGCTCTCCGGCACGGCGATACACGTCTTCTCGTGCGGTGAACTCGCCCTGGTCCCCGGCCAGCCCGCGCTGTGACCGGCCAAGCGGATCCTGCTCGCCGAACTGGCCCGGTGTCTGGCTTTGCGCCTGGCCTTGGCCCGGCTGGGACTGGCTGTTCTCGGCCATTGCCTCGCCCAGGCTGCGCATCCCGTCGCGCAGGGCGTCCATCGCCTCGGCCTGCCGGTCGATCGCCTCGGGAAGGTCGTCGCCCCGCAGCGCCTCCTCTGCACCTTCCATGGCGCGTCCGGCCCGGTCCAGCGCCTCGCGGGCATCTTCCCCGGCTTCACCGCCGACATTGGGCAGACCCTGCCGCTGGCGTTCCAACTCGCGCCGCAGCGCCTCCTGCCGGTCCGACAGGGCGCCGGCGCCGTTGCCCTGCTGCCCTTCGGCGGACTGGTTGCCTTGGCCCTGACCGGGTTGCTGACCCTGTTGCTGGCCTTGGCCTTGCCCTTGCTGCTGACCCTGACCCTGCTGTTGGCCCTGTCCTTGTTGCGAGTGCTGCTGGCCCTGCCCCTGGCCGCCGTTGCGGCCCTCGTTGCCCTGCGACTCCCCGGCCTGCGCGCCGGGATTGAACTGTTCCTGCAAATCCCGGAACGCCTCGTCCGACAGGCCCTGCTGGTCACGCAGCGTTTCGGCCAGACCTTCCATCGCCTGCTGGCCGGGATTGTCACCGCCCTGCCCCTGCTGACCCTCGGTCACGCGCAGGTTCTCCATCATCTGCTGGAACTCTTCCAGTGCCTGCTGCGCCTCGGCAAACCGGCCCTGCTCCATCAGTTCCTGGATACGGTCCATCATGTCCTGCAGATCCTGGTCGGTCAGGGCCTGCATGTTCTCGGACTGGCCGCGGTCAGGTTCGTCCGTCTGATCGCCCTCGCGCTGTGCCATCTGCGATTTCTGGCGCAGGTAATCTTGCGTCGCGTCGCGCAACTCCTGCATCAGCCGCGCGATCTCTTCTTCGCTGGCGCCGTTACGCATGGCCTCGCTCAGCCGTTCCTGCGCGGCGCGCATCCGCTCCAGCGCGTCGCCGATATCGCCATCCTCCAGCAGCACGGCCAGATCCCACAGCGCCTGCGCCAGTTCGTCCTGCGTCTCGTCGGTCAGGCTGTCATGGTCGATGAACGTCTCCAGCCGCCGCAGGATCACCCGCAGCTTCAGATAGGCCGTCTCGGATTTGAAAAGCCCCTCCTCGGGGTTGTGCGACACCGCCCGCAGCATCTGGCTGACACGTCTGGCGTTGGATTTCGCCCAGAGCAGATCCCGCCGCTGTTCGATCACCGACGCGGCCATCGGATCGAAGAACCGCCGCGCCGGCAGATCCATCACCAGCGGCGCGCTTTGCCCCGTCTGGTCGCGCTCGTCCCGAACGTTCAGCGTCAGGCGCACCGGCAGATGCGCCCACGGATGCTCTGACAGGTTCTCTATCAAGGTCTCGGTAAAGTCCGCGCGGTCCCCGGTGATCGGCAGCGGCAGGTCCAGCACGATCGGTTCGCGCGCATCGGGTTCGGCCGTCAGGCCATGGCGCCGGTCGACCTCGTCTAGCGCCAGTTCGAACGTCGCGGTGCCACCGGCCACGCCATGATCGTCGCTGGCCGCGAAAGGCTGGCTCATCTGCCCGTCGAACGTGACCTCCAGCCCTTCCGAGATCGACGCCTCGGGCGGCGCGTCGGGCAGTGCCGTGATCGTCCATTCCTCGCCGCCGGGCCCATCAATCCGCAACGTCCCGTCCTGTGCGATCTCGAAGCTCTGCTCGATGTCCGTGGCCGGCGGAATGTCCTCGGTCCGACCCGAGACCGTTTCGGTCATGCTCAGCGCGCCCACCTCGCCGTAAAAGCGCAGCGTGACCAAGCTGCCTTCGGGGGCGCTGAACGCCCCGTCCTGATCGTTCAGGTAAAGGCTCGGCAACTCGGTATAGGCCGGCGGCTCGATCCAGCCTTCCCAAGTCGGTCCGCTGGCCAGCGCCGCACCACTGCCGGGGGCCATCTGCGACACCGTACCGGCCCGCCAGACGGATCCGAACAAGACCGCCACGACCAGCGCCAACAGGGCGACATAGCGAAGCCCGAACGGGTCCCGGCGCGACAGTCTCAGGTCGGGTTCGACCGCTTTCGCACCGGCGGCGCGGGCTTCCATCCGTGCGATATGCGCCCGCCACAGGGCCTGCGACCCCGTGTCGCCGTTACCGATGGCCTGCCTGTCGGCAAGTGTCGCCAGCGGATGTCCCGGCAACACGCCGTCCATCCGTCGAATCGCCTCTTCGCGCGACGGCCAGTCGAACCGGCGCGCCCCGTGCACCGCGAAGCCCAGCGCGGCCAGCCCAGAAACGATGGCCAGCGTCCAGACGATTTCCACCGGCGCAAGGTCGTGCAGCCCAAGCATCAAGGCGGCGCACACCGCGATAACCACGCTCCAGAGCGGCCAGAAGGCCCGAACCAGACGCTCGGCAATCAGCCCGGCCCAAGTCAGCATCAAGGGCCGCTTCAGCCGCCTGATGACCTTGTTGAACGTGGTGTTGTCAGATTGTGCCATGCATCCCTGCGGTTGGATTGCGAACGCGCCCGTCGCGTCACAACCATGCAGGAATGGTATCGCGATTTATCATCTCGTCAAAGGTCGGCCGGGGCCTGATGACGGCAAATTGATGCTCATGCACCAGAACTTCCGGAACCAGCGGCCTTGTATTGTACTCGCTGCTCATGACCGCGCCATATGCGCCCGCGCTGCGGAACGCCACAAGGTCGCCCTCGCCCACATGCGGCATGACCCGTTCCTTGGCGAAGGTATCGCCCGATTCGCAGACCGGTCCGACGATGTCGTACTTGGCCGGCTCCGCGCCCGGCGCTGGCTCCTTCACCGGGACGATATCGTGGTAGGCGTCGTACATCGCGGGGCGGATCAGGTCGTTCATCGCCCCGTCGAGGATCAGGAAATCACGCCCTTCGCCCGATTTCACGTAAATCACCTTGCTGACAAGGATACCGGCATTGCCCGCCACCAGCCGCCCCGGCTCGATCTCGATCTCGCAGCCAAGGTGCCCGACCGTTTCGCGGATCATAGCCCCGTAATCCGTGGGCAGCGGCGGCGCCGCGTTCGACCGTTCATAGGGGATGCCAAGCCCACCGCCCATATCAAGGCGCGATATCTCGTGACCATCCGCCCGCAACACTTCGGTCAGCTCCGCAACCTTCTGATACGCCAGCCGGAACGGCTCCAGATCGGTCAGTTGGCTGCCAATATGCACGTCGATCCCGATCACCTTGAGCCCCGGCAACCGCGCGGCTTCGGCATAGACTTCCCGCGCGCGGGCAATCGGGATGCCGAACTTGTTCTCGCTCTTGCCGGTCGCGATCTTGGCATGGGTCTTCGCGTCCACGTCCGGGTTCACCCGAACAGTGATCGGCACCTCCACACCCAGCGACACGGCAACCTCCGACAGCGCGGCCATCTCCGGCTCGCTCTCGACATTGAACTGCCGCACGCCGCCTTCCAGCGCGATGCGCATTTCATCGCGAGTCTTGCCAACACCGGAAAACACGATCCGCTCGCCCGGCACCCCCGCCGCCTTGGCGCGCAGGTATTCGCCGGCTGAGACCACGTCCATCCCCGCGCCCAGCTGCGCCAGCGTCTTCAGGATCGCCTGGTTGCTCGCCGCCTTCATCGCGTAGCACACCAGATGCGGCATCCCGTCCAGCGCCTCGTCGAACAGCCGGAAATGCCGCGTCAGCGTCGCGGTCGAATAGCAATAGAACGGCGTGCCAACCTCGGCGGCAATCTCGGCCACCGGCACATCCTCGGCATGAAGCTCGCCGTCTCGGTAAAGAAAATGATCCATCGCCCGCTTTTTCTTGCTGAAAATACTCAATACTCGGCGGGTCTCACCCGCGCCGCATCCTCAGAAACAGATAAAGCGGCAAACCGCAACTCACCCCGATGCAGAACGTCGCGGGTATCGCGATCAGGCGCAGCCAGTCGCGCGCCTTTGCCGTTTCCCAGATCACCCAGAGGGTCAGTGCGACGGCAGCAATCGTCAGGTCCCAGACCAGCCCGCTGGTCGCGGCATTGGCATGCCACGCCTCCACCATGCCCATCAGGCTGTACCCGTTGGCGTTGAACCACGCCACGAACCACGCCATCGGGTGGATTGCCCCCCAGGTAGCCAAGGCCAGGAAAACGTACTTCAAAACACCGTGCCCACGTGGACCGACACGTTACCGCTGACGACCGACGTGCCCACACTGGCCCGCGATCCGTTTGTGCCCACGGTCAGCGACCCGTTCAGGTTTGGCCGCACCGGTGTGGGATCATTCCGCGCCACGGTATCGTCTGGCTCGGTGCCGGGCGGGATCGGCTCGCCATCCACGCCGCATGCTGCGACCAGAATCAGGCCCAGACATGCAATCACACGTTTCATCCCAGGATCTCCTTCCAGCGATCAACCTGCATGCGCACCTGCTCGGGCGCGGTCCCGCCATAGCTCATGCGCGAGGCGACCGAGTTGTGCACACCCAGCACATCATAAACCGTTTTGTCGATATCGCCATGCACGGAATGCATCTCCTCCAGGCTCAGCTCCGGCAGGTCGCATCCCTTGGCTTCCGCCTTGGCCACCAGCGCGCCGGTCACGTGATGCGCGTCGCGGAACGGCAGGCCCAGCACCCGCACCAGCCAGTCCGCAAGGTCCGTCGCGGTCGAGAACCCCGCACACGCCGCCGCCTCCAGCGCGTCGCGGTTGGCCGACATGTCGCGGACCATCCCCTCCATCGCGGCCAGCGCCAGCATCAGGTTGTCCGCGGCGTCAAAGACCTGCTCCTTGTCCTCCTGCATGTCCTTGGAATAGGCCAGCGGCAGGCCCTTCATCACCGTCATCAGCGCCACGTTCGCCCCGAAAATGCGCCCGATCTTGGCGCGGATCAGCTCGGCGGCATCGGGATTCTTCTTCTGCGGCATGATGCTCGACCCGGTCGAGAACCGGTCGCTCAGCGTCACGAAGCGAAACTGCGCCGAAGACCAGATCACCAGTTCCTCGGCCATCCGGCTCAGGTGCATGGCGCAAATGCTGGCCACGGACAGGAACTCCAGCGCGAAATCCCGGTCACTGACCGCGTCGAGGCTGTTGGCCGCCGGTCTATCAAACCCAAGCTCCTTCGCCGTCATGTCCCGATCGATGGGAAAGGACGTCCCGGCCAGGGCCGCCGCGCCCAGCGGGCATTCGTTCATCCTCGTGCGGGCATCGCGGACACGGGACAGATCCCGCCCGAACATCTCGACATAGGCCATCATGTGATGGCCCCACGTCACCGGCTGCGCTACCTGCAGATGCGTGAACCCCGGCATCACCCAATCCGCCCCGGCCTCGGCCTGAGCGAGGCACGCTTTCATCAGCGCCACCAATGCCGCATCGCAGGCATCGAGCTGATCGCGCACCCACAGCTTGAAATCCGTCGCCACCTGGTCATTCCGGCTGCGCCCCGTGTGCAGCCGCCCCGCCGGCTCGCCGATCACCTCCTTCAGCCGCGCCTCGACATTCATGTGAATGTCCTCCAGCGCCTTCGAGAACGGGAACTCCCCGCTTTCGATCTCTGACAACACCGTGAGCAGGCCTTCCCGCATCGCCTCGGCATCGCTATCACTGACGATACCTGCCGCGGCCAACATGGCCGCATGGGCGCGCGACCCGGCGATATCCTGCGCCGCGAGGCGCTTGTCGAAATCTATCGAGGCATTAATTGCCTCCATGATCGCATCGGGCCCTGCGGCGAACCGGCCGCCCCACATCTTGTTAGAGGTCTTGTCTGTCATGTCCCAACTCTTCGGAGGCGCTATGAATTCGCTGAAGTCCATCGTCCTTTATATGGCCCTCGCAGTCGGTGCAAACGGCGCAGCGGCCCAGACCGCGGATATTGCCGACCTGCGCGACGGCGACATGAAAAAGCTGGTGGTGCATTCCGAGGCCAAGGCGGTGCCTTCCGAGGCCTTCAAGTCCGAGGATGGCGGCGACCTGACCCTGTCGGACTACGAAGGCAAGATCACCCTGGTCAATTTCTGGGCCACGTGGTGCGCCCCCTGCCGCCACGAGATGCCGATGCTGTCGGACCTGCAAGACCAACTCGGCGGCAAGGATTTCGAGGTCGTCACCATCGCCTCGGGCCGCAACGCACCCGCCGCGATGGAAAAGTTCTTCGACGAGATCGGCGTCGACAACCTGCCGCTTCACGCCGACCCCAAGATGGGCGTCTCGCGCCAGATGGGCGTGCTGGGCCTGCCCGTCACGGTCATCCTCGACCGCGAGGGCCGCGAGATTGCCCGGCTTCAGGGCGATGCCGACTGGAGCTCGGACAGCGCCAAGTCGATTCTGCAGGCGCTGATCGACGCCGGCGCCTGACGCTCGCGCTTGCCCGGTGGCGTGAATCGCTCTAAACGCCCAAACATGCTCGACGATGCCGACGATATCCACCCGCTCTTTGCCGGCGCTCCGAAAACCACGGAGTTCCGCAAGCTGCGCAAACGCATCGTCCGCCAGGCGCGCGAGGCGACAGAGCAATACGGCATGATCGAGAAAGATGCTCGCTGGCTGGTTTGCCTGTCCGGCGGCAAGGACAGCTACACCCTGCTGGCCGTCCTGCACGAGTTGAAATGGCGCGGCCTTCTGCCCGTCGATATCCTCGCCTGCAACCTCGACCAGGGCCAGCCCGGCTTCCCGGCGACAGTCCTGCCCAAGTTCCTCGAAGACATGGGCGTGCCCCACCGGGTCGAGTACCAGGACACCTATTCCGTCGTCGTCGACAAGGTGCCGCAGGGCCGCACCTATTGCGCGCTCTGCTCGCGGCTGCGCCGTGGTCATCTCTACCGCATCGCGCGCGAAGAAGGCTGTTCCGCCGTGGTGCTGGGTCATCACCGCGACGACATCCTCGAGACGTTTTTCATGAATCTCTTTCACGGCGGGCGGCTGGCCACCATGCCGCCCAAGCTGGTGAACGAGGAAGGCGACCTTTTCGTCTACCGTCCGCTGGCCCATGTGGCCGAGGCCGATTGCGAGCGGTTCGCCCGCGCGATGGATTATCCCATCATTCCGTGCGATCTCTGCGGCTCGCAGGACGGGCTGCAACGCCAGCAGGTCAAACAGATCCTCGACGGCTGGGAGGCCAACAGCCCGGGCCGCCGCCAGGTCATGTTCCGGGCCCTGATGAACGCCCGGCCCTCACACTTGCTCGACCCTAAACTCTTCGATTTCGAGGGGTTAAGCCGGGACTCGCTAAAATTCGAAGGAAATGACGACGCGCTACCCAGGTTGCGTTAAGGGGCTATTGAACAACTCGGGTTAGCGTCCGCTTGATCGCTTTGGACCCCGAAACATGCCCCTGAACAAATATGTGTCCTCCCTTCGCTATTCCTTCATGACGGTGCTTTCGGGCCCACAGGCGCTGGCTTTCCTTCCCGCGCTGGTGCTGGGCGGGTTCTGGCTTGGTGGCGAACCGGTCTTGTTGGCGATTGCGCTGGCGGTGCCGCTCGGTCTTGCGTGGCTGCGTCACGCCGCGCCACCTGTCGCCGTAACGCGCCATGAAGGCGATTTCGAACACGCGCTTCAGGAAACGCTCGACGCTGCACGCAACTGCCTTCGACGCACGGGATGCGCGATCGTCGAAATCGACGACTACGAAACGCTTCTCGACCGGTACGGAACCGCGGCTGCCGATCGTATCTGCAAATGCGTGACCGACCGGCTCAAGACCGTACTGCGCGAACATGACGTCCTGCTTCCAATTTCCAACGGGCAGTTCGGCATCATTCTTGCCCCCGTTCGCCGACTCGACTCCGAAGCCGGGCTGAAACTGGCCACCCGCCTGCAAGCCGTCGCGGAGGAGCCGATCTCACTTGATGCCACCACGATCTATGTCTCAGCCTCGGTGGGCTTCTGCCTTGACAGCTTCATTCGCGGCGGCACCGGGCGCGACCTGTCCGATGCTGCCGGTACCGCGCTGGTCGAGGCGCGCCGCCACGCCCCATCGGCCATTCGCGCCTACAGCCCCGAGTTGCGCCGGGTCTCGCCCCTGCCCGAGGGCACCGCAACAGAGGTTTTGACCGCACTGACTGATGGGCAGATAAACGCCTGGTTCCAGCCGCAGGTTTCCACCGATACCGGCGGCATTTCCGGGTTCGAGGCGCTGGCGCGGTGGGAACATCCCGTTCGCGGCCTGATTCCGCCCACAGAGTTTCTTCCGCTCCTGCAGAAAATGGGCAAAACAGACATTCTTGGCACGAAAATCCTGCGGGACGCGCTTTCAGCGCTCAAATCCTGGGACGATGCGGGATTCGACGTACCTCAGGTCGGTGTGAATTTCTCTGCCGGCGAACTGCGCGACCCGAAACTGGTCGACCGCCTCGCGTGGGAGCTTGACCGCTACGATATCGCGCCGACGCGATTGACGGTCGAGATTCTTGAATCCGTTGTCGCCTATTCCCCCGAGGATACGATCGTGCGCAATATCAGACGCATGGCCGAGATGGGCTGTCACATCGACCTCGACGATTTTGGCACCGGGCACGCCTCGATCTCGTCGATCCGTCGGTTCGCTGTGCACAGGTTGAAAATCGACCGCTCGTTCGTCAAGAAACTCGATCACGACGTCGAGCAGCAGCGCATGGTCAACGCAATCCAGCTCATGGCAGAACAGCTTGACCTCGAGACCGTTGCCGAAGGCGTGGAAACCGCGGGCGAACACGCGATGCTTGCCCAACTTGGGGTCGGCCATGTTCAGGGCTTCGGCATCGCCCGCCCCATGCCGGCTGTCCGAACAATCCAGTGGATCGGCGATCACCTTGCGCGGGTCCAGACGCCGCCACGCATCGGCCGTAGCGCCGGCTAGGCCACCCATCGCATCACTGGGCGCAATCGCATCCGTGACGCCCAGGCCCGCAACAAACCTGTCAACGGGCTTCGTTGCAAGCTGCGACACAGTTTTTCACATCACCACGAATCTGCTCTGCCCCCTTGACCTTTGCTGCTGCACTCTGTTGAACGCCCCAAACGAATGAAACTTGCACGGGTGGCCATCCACGATGGACGAACAGAACCGCAATCTCCTGCTGGCAACGGGCCTCAGCCTGTTGGTGATCCTTATCTGGTTCCTGCTTTTCCCGCCGCCCGAGCCGGAAGAGACGCCGGGGGCGACCACCACCAGCACGTCCACCACGGAAACCGGCACCACCCCGTCCGAGCGTGCGGGCGACACGGCCATTGTGCCAAGTACGGCCGACGACACCGCCGCGACACCCGAGGCGCAACAGGCCGAAGCAGAGACCGACGACACGCCGCGCATCGAGATCGACACGCCCACCCTGCAAGGAACCGTCTCGCTGCGTGGAGGGCGGATCGACGATCTGCAACTCAAGAACTACCGCGAAACGCTCGAACCGGATGCGCCGATCGTCACGCTCCTGTCGCCCGTCGGCACCGACCGCGCCTATTATGCGCTCTTCGGCTGGGCGCCGGGCAGCGGTCTGACGCCCGACCAGGTCCCCGGTGCCAACACCGTCTGGGACGTCGAGTCCGATGGTCCGCTGACCCCCGAAAACCCGCTGGTCCTGGCCTGGGACAACGGCGCTGGCCTGACCTTCCGCCGCGAAATGTCCGTCGATGACCGCTCGATGTTCAACGTCACCCAATCGGTGCGGAACACCGGCGACAACGCCGCCTCCGTCGCGCCTTACGGCATCCTCGCCCGCCACGGTTTGCCGCCGGACCTCAAGAACTTCTTCATCCTTCACGAAGGCGGCATCAGCCTGACTGACGGCGAGCTGCGCGAGATCGACTATGACGATTTCGAAGCTGCGGGCGCGCATGAGAATATCGCCCTGCAAGAGGCCGGCTGGTCCGGCTTCACCGATCACTACTGGATGACCGCGCTGATCCCCGGCCAGGCCGAAGGTTCGACCTTCTCGACCTTCCAGGACACCAACCGCAACATCTACCAGACCAACATCAAGCAGCGCACCGAGACCGTCGCGCCCGGGCAGGAAGTGACCATCCAGACCCGCCTCTTCGCCGGCGCCAAGGAATGGGAAACCATCCGGCACTACCAGAACGACGAAGGCGTGACCAAGTTCATCGATTCGATCGACTGGGGCTGGTTCTTCTTCCTGACCAAGCCAATCTTCTGGCTGCTGCACAACCTCAACGAACTCATCGGCAACATGGGCTGGGCGATCATCGCGCTGACCCTCATCATCAAGGCGGTCCTGCTGCCTCTGGCCTACAAGTCCTACGTCTCCATGGCCAAGATGAAGGAACTCCAGCCGCAGATGGAGAAGATCAAGGAAAATGCGGGCGACGACCGCCAGAAGCTCCAGAAAGAGATGATGGAGCTCTACAAGAAGGAAAAGGTCAACCCGGCCTCGGGCTGTCTGCCCATCCTGATGCAGATCCCGATCTTCTTCTCGCTCTACAAGGTGATCTTCGTAACGCTGGAGCTGCGCCACGCTCCCTGGATCGGCTGGATCGACGACCTCTCGGCACCCGACCCATCGTCGCTCTATAACCTCTGGGGCATCCTGCCCTGGGCCGCGCCCGAACCGGGCTCGATCCTGGCGTTGATCTTCATCGGCATCCTGCCGCTCTGCCTCGGCGTGTCCATGTGGTTGCAACAGAAACTGAACCCGGCGCCGACCGACCCGACGCAACAGATGATCTTCGCGTGGATGCCATGGGTCTTCATGTTCATGCTGGGCAGCTTCGCCAGCGGCCTCGTGGTCTACTGGATCGCCAACAACGTGATCACCTTCAGCCAGCAATACCTGATCATGCGCAGCCAGGGCTACAAGCCGGATGTCTTCGGCAACATCAAGTCCAGCTTCAAGAAAAAGGCCAAGACCCCGCCGCCGGAGGACAAGTGATGGCAACCGTGGCCGCGCTCTGGCGTCACCCGATCAAGGGGCACGGCCGCGAAGCGCTGGACACGGTCACCCTGACCGAGGGCCAGACCATGCCATGGGACCGCCGTTGGGCCGTCGCGCACGAGATGTCCAAGGCCGACGGGACCGAATGGGTGCCCTGCGCCAATTTCTCGCGCGGGGCCAAGACCGGCACGCTCATGGCCATCTCGGCCAAGGTGGACGAAGCTGATGGCAGCGTCACGCTCACCCATCCCGATCGGCCCGATCTGACTTTCGATCCCGAACGGGAGCAGGATGCCTTCCTCGACTGGGTTCGCCCGCTCATGCCCGCCGACCGCGCGCAATCGGCCCGGCTCGTGCATGTGCCCGGGCGCGGCATGACCGACACCGACTACGCGTCGATCAGCCTGATCAACCTTGCCTCCAACGACGCCATGACCGAGGCGATGGCGCAGGACATCTCGCCCCTGCGCTGGCGCGGCAACATCCACCTTACCGGGCTCGACCCATGGGCCGAGTTCGACTGGGTCGGCCAGACCCTGCGCATCGGCGACGCCGAACTGAGCGTGCAGGAACCGATCAAGCGCTGCCTTGCCACCACCGCCAATCCGCAGACCGGCGAACGTGACGCGGACACGCTCGGCACGCTGAACACCCGCTTCGGCCACCAGGATTTCGGCGTCTACGCCACCGTCATGCGCTCGGGCACGATCCGCGTCGGCGACACCGTGGAACCGATCTGATGGCGCTCCCCTTCCCCCTGGCTGAGGCGCCCAGCGAGGCCGCTCTGGAATCCGGCCGAAAGCTCTTTGCCGGCGAGGTTACTTTCGTCAAGGGCGTGGTCGCCATGTCCGGCCTGCCCGACGCCGACCGTCCCGAGGTCTGCTTCGCCGGGCGCTCCAACGTCGGAAAATCCAGCCTGATCAACGCGCTGACCGGCCGCAAGGCGCTGGCCCGGGCCTCCAACACCCCGGGCCGCACGCAGGAAATCAACTATTTCGACCTCGGCGGCCAGACATTCCTCGTGGACCTGCCCGGCTACGGCTATGCCAACGCACCTCTGCCGAAGGTCGAGAAATGGCAGGCGCTGCTGAAACAGTACCTCTCGGGCCGCGTCACCCTGCGCCGCGCCTTCGTGCTGATCGACGCCCGCCACGGGATCAAACCCGTAGACGAAGAGATCATGGCCCTGCTCGACAGCTCCGCCGTGACCTTTCAATGCGTGCTCACCAAGGCCGACAAGGTCAAGGCTGCCGAGCGCGACAAGGTGCTGGCACAGGTCCGCACCCGCCTTGCCACCCATGCCGCCGCCTTCCCCGAGATCGTCCTGACCTCTTCGGAAAAGGGCGACGGCATCGCCACCCTGCGCGCCATCATCGCCACGCTGGAATAGCCCGGGATCACCTCCGGCTTTTTCTTGCCGGAAATACTCATGCACGAACGCGACCACAGGCGCCCCGATCCTTCAGCGGGGTAGGCCCGCCACCAGGCTTCCCTCCCCCGAGGGGAGGGTCAGGGTGGGGGTCACCTAAAGTCTTGCGCGTCAGCGCCCGTCCGGTGATAACGCCCCCGAACAAGGATCACGCCCATGAAGACTCGAGACATGACCCGCGACAACCTCACAACCGCCCGCACCCTCAGCGAGGCCCTGCCCTATCTTCAGCGCTACGACGACGCCATCGTGGTGATCAAGCTGGGCGGCCACGCCATGGGCAGCAACGAGGCGATGGCAACCTTCGCCCGCGACGTCGTGCTGATGCGGCAGGTCGGCGTGAACCCGGTGATCGTTCATGGCGGCGGCCCGATGATCAACCAGATGTTGGAAAAGCTGAACATCAAGTCCGATTTCGTGAATGGCAAGCGGGTGACGGACGAGGCCACGATGGAAGTGGTCGAGATGGTCCTCTCGGGCCGCGTCAACAAGCGCATCGTGCAGGCGATCAACGCTCAGGGCGGCAAGGCCGTGGGCCTGTCGGGCAAGGATGCGGGCCTTATCACCTGCGTGCCCACCGACCCCAAGCTCGGCTTCGTCGGCACGCCCGACAAGGTCGATCCGTCCATCCTGCACACGCTCTTTCAGGATGACGCGATCCCCGTCATCGCTCCCTTGGGCGCGGGCCGCCAGGGCGAGACCTTCAACATCAACGGCGACACCGCCGCCGGTGCCATTGCGGCGGCGCTTCAGGCCGACCGCCTGCTGCTGCTTACGGATGTGGACGGCGTGCGCGACGGCGAGGGCAACATCCTCACCGAATTGACCGCATCGCAGATCAAGTCTCTGACCGATCGGGGCGTCATCTCGGGCGGCATGATCCCCAAGACGGAAACCGCGCTCGATGCACTCTCGTACGGCGTGCGCGGCGTGGTCATCCTTGATGGGCGGCTGGACAATGCCGTGCTGCTGGAGCTTTACACCGAACACGGCTCCGGCTCGCTGATCCGCGCGGGTTGAGCGCCGTCAAAAGCGTCACCGCCTTGTGACCCTTCGTCTCTTTGCGGACACATGCGGATGCAATAAATATACCGCATGGAAAACGAGTTGCTGATCCGCCTGTCCGTCTTCATCGGGCTTTTCGCGGTCCTGGCCCTGGTCGAGGCCAAGGCCCCGCGCCGCGTGCGCACGCAACCGCGCAATACGCGCTGGATCACCAACTGGGCCATCGTCCTCCTCGACACGCTGACCCTGCGCGCCCTCGCGCTCGCCCTGCCGCTGCTGGCCGTCGGCGCCGCCGTGGATGCCGAGGCCAACGGCTGGGGCCTGATGAACGCCGTCGACATTCCCGGCTGGATCGCCGTGGTGCTGACCGTGCTGATCTTCGACCTTGCCATCTGGGCGCAGCACCTCGTCACTCACAAGATCCCGCTCCTGTGGCGCATCCACCGCGTCCACCATGCCGACCGCGACATCGACGTGACCACCGCGATCCGGTTTCACCCGGTGGAAATCGCGCTGTCGATGCTGCTCAAGATCGGGCTCGTCTACCTGCTCGGCCCGCCCGCGCTCGGAATCATCCTGTTCGAGATCATCCTGAACGGCACCGCCATGTTCAACCACGCCAATATCAAGCTGCCTCTGGGGCTGGACGCCGCCCTGCGCAAGGTCCTGGTGACGCCGGACATGCACCGCGTGCACCATTCCGACCAGCGCAGCGAACACGACAGCAACTACGGTTTCGCCCTGTCGATCTGGGATCGCATGTTCGGCACATACATCGACCAGCCCGGAAAGGGCCATGACGACATGACCATCGGCCTTGAGTGGCAGGATGATCGGCCCTCGCGCCTTGGATGGTCTCTCGGGCTGCCATTCTTCCGCAAATGACGACACTCGACGACATCGCACAGGCCGCGGCCCCGCACCATCTGGCCACCTTCGGCGTGGTGACAGGGGCGGAGACGCCCGACGGCATCGGCACGCTCGTTCTGCTCGGACCGCAGGAGCCCGGCTTCTGGCCGGCCTTCACCGCGTCGCCGGAATATGCCGACACCGCGCCCGACGCGATGGACCGCTGGTCGTCGCGCGTGATCGGCGGCCTCGCCCGGGCTCTGGACGGCACCGCCTTCTTCCCTTTCGGCGGCCCGCCCTACCAGCCGTTCGTAAGCTGGGCCAAGGCCAGCGGTCGGGCGCATTCCTCGCCGGTCGGCCTGCTGGTGCACGATGCCGCCGGTCTGATGATCTCGTATCGCGGCGCGCTTGGCTTCGGTCACATCATCGACGCACCGGCCCCGCCGCCCAATCCCTGCGACAGCTGCGCCACCCGGCCCTGCCTCACCGCCTGCCCCGTCGATGCCTTCGCCACCGGCACCTATGAGATCGACGCCTGCAAGGCAGACTTGGACAGGCCGGAAAATGATTGTATGTCAAAGGGATGTGCAGTGCGCCGGGCCTGCCCGGTCAGCCAGTCCTACGGGCGGCTGGAAGACCAGTCCGCCTTTCACATGAGGGCCTTCAAATGAGACGTCTCGTCCTGATGCGTCACGCCAAATCCAGCTGGGGCGATCCTACGCTCGACGACCATGACCGCACGCTCAACAAGCGCGGCAAACGCTCGGCCGACACCCTGGGCGACTGGTTGCGGGCGCAAACCATCGTGGTGGACGAAGCGCTTGTGTCGTCGTCGGTCCGCACCGTCGAGACAATGCAGCGGCTCAAGGTCGACTGCGACCGTCAGGTGCTCGATCGGCTCTACCTTGCCGGCCCGGCGGAGATGCTGAAGGTTCTGAAGGGCGCCACGGGCCAGACCGTCCTGATGCTGGCGCACAATCCCGGCATCGCGTCTTTCGCACACCAGATCATGGCCGAGCATCCCGACCATCCGCGCTTCGAAGACTATCCCACCGGGGCCACGCTGGTCGCGCGGTTCGACATCGACGACTGGGGCGCGTTCACGCCCGGCACCGGACGGCTGGAAGCCTTCGTGATCCCGCGCGAACTGGTTGAGTGACCGGGGCCGGGCCACATCCCCTTTTCATCGGGTCCGAGATCTACCGCGGCTCCAGCTATGGCGCGCGCCACCCGCTGAGCATCCCGCGCGTGCCCACGGTCATGGACCTGTGCCACGCGATGGGCTGGCTGCCCCGCGACCGGTTCCGCGTCAGCCCGCGCGCCAAGCCCGCGGCGCTGACGGGCTTTCACACGCCCGCCTACATCACCGCTCTGCAACAGGCCGAGGCAGCGCACAGGGTGGACGAGGCGACGCGCGCGCGCCACCAGATCGGCACGCTGTCAAACCCGATCTTCCCCGAGATCTACCGCCGTCCCGCCACTGCCGCCGGCGGGTCGCTTCTGGCGGCGGACTTGCTGGCACAGGGCGGCATCGTCTACAACCCGGGCGGCGGCACGCATCACGGCATGGCCGACCATGCGGCAGGCTTCTGCTATCTCAACGACCCCGTGCTGGCGATCAAGGCGTTCCTCGCACAGGGCCTCACGCGCATCGCTTACGTCGATATCGACGCGCATCACTGCGACGGCGTCGCGGCGGCGTTTCACGGCGACCCGCACGTGCTGATGATCTCTACCCACGAAGAGGCCCGCTGGCCCTTTACCGGCGCGCTCGACGACCGGGCCGGCAGCCATGCGATCAACCTGCCCCTGCCGCGCGGTACGCATGACGACGATTTCGCGCTGCTGCGCGACGAAGTCCTCCTGCCCGCCGTGCAGGACTGGCGCCCGGAGGTCATCGTCCTGCAATGCGGGGCGGACGCGGTGTTGGAAGATCCGCTTGCCCGTCTGGCCCTGTCGAACAACGCTCATTGGCAGGTCGTCACGGCCCTGAAACAGATGGCCCCGCGCCTGCTGGTCCTTGGCGGGGGCGGATACAACCCGTGGACCGTCGGCCGGCTCTGGTCCGGCGTCTGGGCCACGCTCAACGGCTTCGAGATTCCCGACCGCCTGCCGGAACGGGCGCGGTCGGTCCTCGCGGCCCTCAGCTGGACCCGCCAGCGCGGCGACCGGCCGGATCACCTCGTGGAAACGCTCCGCGACACGCCCCGCCATGGCCCCGTGCAGAACGAAATTCGCCGCCGGGTGCAGCTGCTGCAGGCCCGGCGGCGCGTTTGGGTGTAAGGCCCTGAAGGCCCCCGATCAGTGCCCGAGAATCTGGCTGAGGAACAGCTTCGTCCGGTCGCTTTTCGGGTTGTTGAAGAACTCCTCGGGTTCGTTCTGTTCCACGATCTGGCCCTGGTCCATGAAAATCACCCGGTTCGCCACCTGCCGGGCAAAGCCCATCTCGTGAGTTACGCACAGCATCGTCATGCCTTCCTCGGCAAGGCTGACCATCGTGTCCAGAACTTCCTTGATCATCTCGGGGTCCAGCGCCGACGTGGGCTCGTCAAAGAGCATGATCCGTGGCTTCATGCACAGCGACCGCGCGATGGCCACCCGCTGCTGCTGACCGCCCGACAGTTGCCCGGGATACTTGTCGGCCTGTTCGGGGATCTTCACCTTCTCAAGGAAATGCATCGCCGTTTCCTCGGCCTGCCGCTTGGGGATCTTACGCACCCAGATCGGCGCCAGCGTGCAATTTTCCAGGATCGTCAGGTGCGGGAACAGGTTGAAGTGCTGGAACACCATCCCGACCTCGGACCGGATCTTGTCGATGTTCTTGATGTCCGAGGACAGCACCGTCCCGTCCACCTCGATCCGGCCCTTCTGGTGCTCTTCCAGCGCGTTGATGCACCGGATCAGCGTCGACTTGCCCGACCCGGACGGGCCCGCGATGACGATGCGCTCGCCCCGGTGGACCGACAGGTCGATATCACGCAGCACGTGAAACGTGCCGTACCACTTGTTCATGTTCTCGATCCGGATCGCGATTTCGTCCGAGACCTGCATTTGAGCGGTTTCCGCCATGGATAACCCTCCCCTTACCTGTGATCAGTGTTGAGCTCGCGCTCAAGCCACTGCGAATATTGAGACACGCCATAACAGACGACGAAGAACAGAAGCGCGGCAAACCCGAACAGCTCCCAGTAGACCCCGTTCCAGTCGGTCGAGGCCAGGATCGGACCCCGGATCATGCCGACAAGATCGAACATCGAGATGACCGAGACCAGCGTGGTGTCCTTGAACAGACCCACCGCCACGTTCACGATGCCCGGGATCGAGATCTTCAGCGCCTGCGGCAGGATGATCAGCCGCATCGCCTGGGCATAGTCCAGCCCAAGGCTGTCGCCCGCCTCGTACTGCCCGCGCGGCAGGGCGGCGAGGCCGCCCCGGATCACCTCGGCGATATAGGCCGAGGCGAAGGCCGTGATCATGATGATCACCCGGATGATCAGGTCGAATGTCGTGCCCGGCGGCAGGAAATAGGCCAGCACCACGTTCGCCACGAACAACAGCGTGATCAGCGGCACGCCCCGGATGAACTCGATGAAGACCACGCAGATCCACTTGATGATCGGCATGTCTGATTGCCGCCCCAGCGCCAGCGCGATGCCGATCGGGATCGACAGCGAAACGCAGACCGTGCCGAGGATCATGTTGAGCATGAAGCCCCCCATGTCGCGCGATTGCACCTGCTCCAGCCGCAGCACCTCGATCTTGCCGATGCTGCCGGCCAGGATGATCGCGACGATAAGCACCCCGAGGCCACCCAGCGCCGCGACGCCGAAGCCCCTCTTTTCCAGCGCCTTGAACGCAACATAGGCCGCGACGAACCCAAGCAGCAGCAACAGCGGCGGTACAATGGACCCGCCCCAGATCAGCCAGAATGCCAGGAACGGGTAAACGCCGGTGAACAGCAGCAACTGCCGTGGCAGGTACTTGAAGAACATCACCGGTGCCGCCGCCACGAACAGCAGCAGGAAGGCCAGCGCCGGGCGCCAGTATTCCGTGCTGGGATACTTGAACCCGAACAAAAGCTGGTTCCACCGGTCACTCAGCACCGCGAAACAGCCCCCGGTCGCACCTTCCAGGATCTCGCGGCATTCCCGGATCGACGTTGCATTCCAGATCCCGTTCAGGATCCAGGGCAGCGTTGCGGCCAGCAGGAAGTAGATCACCACGATTGCCGCCACGGTCAGAACCGAGTTGGGGATCGTCGCGAACAGGTTCTGCTTCATCCACTTGGTGACGCCGGTTTCCGCCGCCGGAGGTGGAGTTTCCGGTAGCATGGTGTCGCGGACATAAGCGACGGATTCTGCATGTGTGTCAGACATCTCAGCGCTCCTTCAGCCGCACGGCGTTGTTGTAGACGTTCATCACCGCCGAGATCCCGAGCGAGATCAGCAGGTAGAACAGCATCAAGAGCAACACGCATTCGATGGCGCGGCCCGTCTGGTTCAGCGTGATGCCCCCCAGCGTGGCGGTGATGTCGGCATAGCCCACGGCAATCGCCAGCGAAGAGTTCTTGGTTATGTTCAGGTACTGCGAGATCAGCGGCGGGATGATCACCCGCAACGCCTGCGGCAGGATCACGAGGTTCATGATCCGGCGCGGACGCAAGCCCAGGCTTGCCGCCGCCTCGGTCTGGCCCTTGCTGACGGCCAGGATGCCGGCGCGGACGTTCTCGGCGATGAAGGCGCCGGTATAGATCGACAGCGCGAACCACAGCGCGATCAGCGGTGCGCCGATCTGCAGCCCTCCGGAGAAATTGAATCCGCCCAGTTCGGGATAGTCAAGCGAGATCGGCTGACCCATGATGAAGAACATAAGGATCGACGGCACGAACAGGATCGCCAGCGACGGCCACCCCATCGGCAACAGCTTACCGGTATCGAACAATAATTTCTTGGCATAGGCGCGATAGGCGAACACCCCGACAATCGACAGGATGAACGTCACCACGACCACCATCGACCCCGGCCCCCAGATCGGCATCGGCACGTATACGCCCCGGTTGGTAAAGGCGATCGACCCCAGGATCATCGACGCATCCGCATCCTCGCCCCGGAAGGCCCGTGGCGCTGGCAAGACGGCCGTCATGATCGTGAAGATGATGATGATCCAGATCAGCACCGGCACGTTGCGGAACGCCTCGACGTAGCCGGCCATCAGCTTGCGCACCAGCCAGTTGTTCGACAGGCGCAGCACGCCAGCGATCACGCCGAAAATAGTCGCCGTGGCACAGGCCAGGAACGCCACCAGAAGCGTGTTCAAGATGCCCACGATGGCGGCGGTCAGGTGCGAGCTTCGGCTGGTGTACTCCACCAGCGTCTGGTTGATGTCATAGCCCGCCGGCTCGCCCAGGAATTCGTAGGAAATGTTCAGACCCGCGGCGCGCAGGTTGAGCACAAGGTTATAGCCCAGGTAGGCGATGATCGAGATCAGCACGATCAGGGCGATGAACTGGAATGTGTAGGAACGATAGCGCGTATCGTTCAACAGCATAGACGGTCGAAACGACTCCTGTGGAGGGTCGGTCAATGTTGTCATCTGGAGTGTCCCCGTTGGCGGCCCGGATTATTGTGTGCGCTTGTGCGCGGGTGGGCCTGTCCTTGGTTTAGATGCGCGAAGGGCGCGGAGTGATCCGCGCCCTTCGACTTTGTCTCTTAGCGGAACGGCGGCGAGTAGAGCAGGCCACCATCGGTCCACTGCGCGTTCAGGCCGCGCGCCAGACCGATCGGCGTGGTCTCACCGATGTTCTTCTCAAAGAGCTCACCGTAGTTGCCGCCAGCCGAGATGGCCTTCACGGCCCAGTCGGCCTCGAGGCCCAGCATCTCGCCAAGGTTGCCCTCGGTGCCGAGCAGGCGGTTGATCTCCGGGCTGTCACCGGCGGCCGAGGCCATGTCGGCGATATTGGCGCTCGTGACACCCAGCTCTTCGGCTGCGATCAGCGCGTTGAGGGTCCAGCGAACCACGTCACCCCACTCGTTGTCACCGTGACGGACCAGCGGGCCCAGCGGTTCTTTCGAGACGATCTCGGGCAGCAGGACGTGCGCCGACGGATCTTCGAATGCGGCGCGCGTTGCGGCCAGGCCCGAGGCGTCGGTGGTGTAGACGTCACATGCGCCAGCCAGATACTGCTGCTGCGCTTCGGCGTTGGTTTCGATCGGAACCGGCTCGTAGTTCATGCTGTTCTTGCGGAAATAATCCGCCAGGTTCAGCTCGGTCGTGGTGCCAGTCTGGATGCAGACGGTCGCGCCGTCCAGATCCTTGGCCGACGAAACGCCCAGTTCCTTGGGAACCATGAAGCCCTGACCGTCGTAATAGTTGACGCCGACAAATTCGAACTTCAGGTCGACATCGCGCGAAAAGGTCCAGGTGGTGTTCCGTGCCAGCATGTCGATCTCGCCCGAGGCCAGCGCGGTGAAACGCGTCTTGCCGGTGGTGGGCACGAATTCGACGGCTTGCGGATCACCCAGCACGGCGGCGGCGACAGCACGGCAAACGCCGACGTCAAAGCCATCCCAGTTCCCGTTGGAATCCGGGGCGGCAAAGCCGACCAGCCCGGTGGTCACGCCACAGTTCAGCGTGCCGCGTGCCTTGACGTCGTCAAGCGTCGCGGCTGCAGCTGCGCCAGCCGTAAGGCCGGCCACTGTCAGCGCGCCTAGAAATACGGATTTTTTCATGTTTACCTCTTCCTGATGTATCCGCCCGATCTAGGGCGGTTTGGTCGGTCCAACAGGACCGGAGCGATACTGTGAAAGGGGGTCCCCCCACGTCAGTGTGCATAAGTGTGAGTGGATTCATTCCTGAACGTCAAGACCCGTGTCACGAAAAACGATGGTATCAGGCCGATGTTTCCGTTTGGGAAACCATCGTCCAAGACCCGGTCTAGCCGCGTTGCGCCAGATCGTGGAAGCGCTTGGCATGCAGGAATTCGGCGCGTTTGACGGCCTCGACCGCGCGGGCCTCCTCGTCAATGCCCCATTGTTCTTCCTGCCAGCGCTCGTCGAGGCGCGAAATCTCCCACAGGTCCTCTACCGGTCGGGCGTCCTGAAGCGCGGCAAGCCCGATCACCAGAGAGCCCGACAAGCCCACGAGATCGTGAAAGGCAGTGAGGGCAAAATTGTCCATCGCGTGCACATGTGCTGAAAAAAGCGCCAGTGACCGGGCATCCTGCGGACGGTGCATCACGCCCGCCACCGGCACCAGCCGCGCCCCGTACCGCGTTTCCGCCCAGTCCAGCAGCGGGTCCCACACCTCGGCCTGGCGCCGCACAAGGCTGTCGGGGCTGTCGGCGCGATAGCACAGAAGGTCCGTATCGCCGTAACCGGCCAGCATCTCCGCCACTTCGGCATGCTGGTGCCGCACCTTGTCGATGGCCGCATTGGCCGACCGTGTCACCGGCATCGTGCCCGGTTGGATCAGGTCCTCCTGCGCGTCCCACTCCACCGCGATCGCCTCGGCCAGTGGGCGCGTCGGCACGATCATCGCCGCCTTGGCCGGCGTCTTGACCGCCCGGCCATCCAGCCGGATGCCGAACCCGCCCGCTTCCTCCACGACGGTAGCCTCTTTCCAGAACCGCTTGGCCTTCCACTCGCTCATGCTGCGGCCTCCCATATTTGCTGCAACAGGGGCGGCAGGTCCTCGAAACGTTCGATCACGTGCCGCGCCGCGCCCAGCGACTCGCGCGGGTGATAGCCCCAGCCGACGCCAATGCCCGCGACGCCCGCCGCCGCGGCCATCTCCATGTCGAAACTGGTGTCGCCGATCATAACCGCCTGGTGCGGCTCCAGCCCGGTCTCGGACAGGGCCGCGCGAATCATCGACGGATGCGGTTTTGACGGGTGGTGGTCGCTGACCTGCTGGGTGATGAACATCCGCTCGAGCCCATGCCCTTCCAGCAACTTGTCCAACCCCCGGCGCGACTTGCCCGTCGCCACGCCCAGCAGCGTCTCGGGTTGCGCGTTAAGCGCCTCCAGCACCTCCCGCGCCCCGGGATAAAGCGGCGAGGATTGCGCTGCACCGATCTCGGCCCGCAAGGCAACATAAGCGTCCTTGTACCATTCCACCATGCGATCCTGCATCCCGGCCTCCAGGTCCGGCGCCAGCAACGCGATGGCCCGGTCCAGCGACAGCCCGACAATCGACAGGATCGCCTCGCGCGTCGGTGCCTCTCGCTCGGCCCTCGCAAAGGCATGGCTCATCGCCGCGACTATATCCGCCTGGCTGTCGACCAGCGTGCCGTCCACGTCGAAGATCACCAGCCGCAGCGCGCTCATCGCAGCGCCTCGAACGGGTCCTCGGCGGCCAGGTCCGGCGTCCAGCCCAGCGTCTCGAACGTATTTGCCATGTGCTCTGGCAGCTCCGCGTCGATTACCACCGGCTTTTTCGTCACCGGATGCTCGAACGCCATGGTCCGCGCATGCAGGTGCAGCTTGTTCGAAATGATCCCGCCCAGCTTTGCCCCCCAGCCGTCGCCAAGGTTCTCCTGGCTCGAGCCGCCATATTTGCCATCGCCCACGATGGGGTGGCCGATCTCGGCCATATGCGCCCGCAACTGATGCGTGCGCCCTGTGATGGGCTCCATCGCCACCCACGCGGCCCGGCTGGCCACCCGGTAGAGCGTCGCGTATTGCGTGATCGCCCGCTTGGCGCCCTTGGTGTGGTCCACCTCGCCGGGATGGATGCAGACCATCTTCTCGCCCTCGCCGCGCGATCCATGCCCCCCGGCCTTGACCAGCCCGTATTTGACCTCGCCCAAATACGGCGTCGGCACACCGGCCACCACGGCCCAGTAGATCTTGCGCGTCTCGCGGTGCCGGATCGCCTGGGTCATCGCCGCTGCCATCGCCCGCGTGCGCGCCAGGATCAGGACACCGGATGTATCCTTGTCCAGCCGGTGCACCAGCCGCGGCGCTTCATCCATTCCGAACCGCAGCGCATCGGCCAGCCCGTCCACGTGCCGGGTCAGCTTGCTGCCCCCCTGCACCGGCAGGCCCGGCGGCTTGTTCAGCGCGATGATATGATCGTCGCGATAGATCACCGCGTCCCGCATCATTTTCGCGTCGGCGTCCGAAACCTTGGACTTCTGTTTCTCCACCGGCACGCTTTCCACCTCGCCCGGCTCCGGCAGGGGCGGCACGCGCACCTGCTGGCCCTCTTTCAGACGCGTGTTTGCCTTCACCCGCCCGCCATCGACGCGCAGCTCGCCCTTGCGGCACATCTTCTCGATCCGGCCTTGCGCCACATGCGGAAATCGCCGCCGCAGCCAACGATCCAGCCGCTGGTCGCCCTCGCCGGCCTCCACCGTCAATGTCTGCACACCGCTCATGCCCAGATCCCCCGCGCCAGCCAGACGCCCAGTGCCAGTCCGAGGATCGACAGCGCCACCGACAGGATCACGTAAAGTGCCGCCGTCCCCACCGCGCCGCGCTCGTAAAGTGTGAACGCCTCCAGCGAAAAGGCCGAGAAGGTCGTGAACCCGCCCAGCACGCCCGCCATCAGGAACGGGTTCAAATGCGTGATGTCCTTGTGGAACGTGTAGACCACCACCATCCCCATCAGGAACGACCCCAAGACGTTTACCGGCAGCACGCCCAACGGGAACCCGCCAGCGACGTGACGCGCCACCGCCTGCCCCACACCGAAGCGCAGCATCGAGCCCATGGCGCCGCCAAGGCCCACCTGAAGAAAGGTCATCCACATGGCCGCGTCTGTCGCCTCTGCCCCCGGTTTTGTCAAGCTGGGCAGGCTTGGCTTGCATGCGCCGTGAACAACGCTACGCTGCGTCAACCAAAGACCCGGAGCCCCCGATGCAAGACCCCGACAGCTTCCTGCGCCGCCTGTTCGACCGTGCCGTGGAAGTGGCCGACCCGATGCAAAGCCTCGCCGCGCACCTTCCACCCCGCCCCGAGGGGCGCCTCGTGGTGATCGGCGCCGGCAAGGCCAGCGCCCGCATGGCCGAGGCGGTCGAGGCCGCCTATGGTCCCTGCGAGGGGCTGGTGATCACCCGCTACGGCTATGCCCGTCCCTGCGAAGGCATCGAGATTGTCGAGGCCGCGCATCCCGTCCCGGATCAGGCCGGGGTCGACGCCACCCGTCGGATGCTGGCCCTGCTGGACACCTGCGGCGAAGGAGACACCGTTCTGGCGCTTATCTCCGGCGGCGGCTCCGCGCTCCTCTGTGCGCCCGCCGAGGGGATCACGCTCAACGAAAAACAGGCGCTGACCGACGCGCTGCTGGCCTCCGGCGCGCCCATCGGCGCCATCAACGGCATCCGCAAGCAGATCTCGGCGGTCAAGGGCGGCAAGCTCGCCGCCGCCGCCCACCCCGCCAAAATGGTCGCGCTTCTGATCTCCGACGTGCCCGGCGACAACCCGAGCGACATCGCCAGCGGCCCAACCGTCGGCGACACCGGCACCCCGGCTCGCGCCTTGGAGGCCTTAGACCGCTGGAACGTCACGCCGTCGCCTTCCATCACCGACTACCTGAGCGCGGGCGGAAATCCCCTGCCCCCCGACGATCCGCGCCTGTCGACCGTGGAAAACGTGATTTACGCCGCGCCCTCGCAATCGCTCGCCGCCGCCGCCGAGATGGCGGAAGCGGAAGGGATCGAGGTGCAAATCCTCGGCGACGCAATCGAAGGCGAGGCCCGCGACGTCGCCGCCGAACATGCCGACCTCGCGCGTAAGGCACAGGGCGACAAACCTGTCCTCCTGCTCTCGGGCGGCGAACTTACCGTCACCCGACGCGGCAACGGCATCGGCGGGCCTAACGCGGAATATTGTCTCGCTCTCGCCGTCGCCCTCGATGGCGCCCCCGGCATCCACGCGCTGGCCTGCGACACCGACGGCGTCGACGGCGCGGCAGAGGTCGCCGGTGCGGTCGTCTCACCCGACACACTCTCCAAGGCCCCCGACGCCGCCGACGCGCTCGCCATCAACGACGCG
The DNA here is from genome assembly GCF_002917925.1 of Roseovarius confluentis. Classification (GTDB taxonomy): domain Bacteria; phylum Pseudomonadota; class Alphaproteobacteria; order Rhodobacterales; family Rhodobacteraceae; genus Roseovarius; species Roseovarius confluentis. The sequence goes on from NZ_PPFE01000005.1 coordinate 41,632, forward strand.
CACGGCTTCTTCGGGCGCATCGGCGACCAGGTCGTGACCGGCCCCACGCTCACCAACGTCAACGACTTCCGCGCGATTCTCGTCATGCCAAAACCATGACGCTGCCGCCCGACCTCTCGGCGCAAATGACCGAATGGCGCCATGCCTTTCACCGGATGCCGGAACTGGGCTTCGACCTGCCCCGCACCAGTGCCCGCGTCGCCGACCTGCTGCGCGGCTTCGGGCTGGAGGTTCACTCCGGCATCGGCCAGTCCGGCGTCGTCGGCATCCTTCAGAAAGGCAACGGCACCCGCACCATCGCCATCCGCGCCGACATGGACGCGCTGCCGATCACCGAGCAGACCGACGTCGCTTACCGTTCCGAGGTTCCCGGCCAGATGCACGCCTGCGGCCATGACGGCCACACCACAATGGCCCTTGGCGCGGCAAAGGCGCTGGCCGAAGCCGACGACCTCTCGGGGCGCATCGTCTTCCTCTTCCAGCCGAACGAAGAACACGGTCAAGGTGCCGCTGCCATGATCGCCGAAGGTGTTTTCGACCGCTTTGACGTCGAGGCCGTCTACGGCATGCACAACATCCCTGGCATGCCCGTGGGCCAGTTCGCCACCCGCACGGGCCCGATCACCGCCAGCGAAGCGCTTTTCGAGATCATCATCGAGGCGCGCGGCGGCCACGCTGCCCTGCCCCACATGGGCGCCGATGCCATCACCATCGGTGCCGAGCTCGTCGGCGCGCTGCAAACCATCGTCTCGCGCAAGCTCGACCCAGCACAGAACGGTGTCGTATCGGTCACCGGCTTCGAAACCGACGGCAAGCGGAACGTCCTGCCCGGACGCGCCACCCTCACCGGCGACGCCCGGGCGCTCACGCCCGAGGTCAACGCCCAAATCGAGGCCGCCATACGCCGAATCGTGGCCGGCATCTGCACTGCCCATGACGTCACCGGCCATGTGACCTACGACACGATCTTCCGCCCCACGATCAACGCGCCCGAACCCGTCACCACGGCCACCGCCGCCGCGCAAGCCATCGGCGCACCGATGGATGCGGCCTGCCCGCCGAAACTCTTCTCCGAGGATTTTGCCGAAATGGCCGCAACACGCCCGGGATGTTTCGTGCTGATGGGCAACGGCACCGAAGGGCCGCACGCCCGCCCCCTGCATTCGGCGGACTATGACTTCAACGATGACACGCTGGCCCACGGCGCAGCTTTCTGGGTTGCCGTTGCACGGGCCGAACTGGCCGGCTGACCTACTCTGCCGCTTCTTCCGCTTCGGGTCTGCGCTCGAACGCGGTGCGGCCGACGCTGTCATAGGCGATGAACCCGGCGCGTTTCGCGTCCTTGACCGAGTAGATGTTGCGCAGATCGGCCATCCGGGCGACGTTCATCCGCCGCGCGATCCGCTTCAGGTCCAGCGCCCGGAACTCGTTCCATTCCGTCAGGATCACCACCAGGTCTGCATTGCCCACCGCCTTGTAGGGGTTCTCGGACCATTGCACGCCCGGTAGCCGTTCATGCCCTTCCCGCTCGCCCTGCGGGTCGCAGATGCGCACCTTGGCCCCCCCGCCCACCAACGCCGGCACGATGGTCAGCGACGGCGCCTCGCGCATGTCATCCGTGTTGGGTTTGAATGTCGCCCCCAGCACCGCGATGATCTTGCCGTTGAAGCTGCCCTCGCAGAGGTCCAGAAGCTTGTCGATCATCCGCCGCTTCATCTCTTCGTTTACGGAAATCACCGCCTCGGTGATGTGCAGCGGCACGCCATATTCCTGCCCGGTCCGGGCCAATGCCCGCGTGTCCTTGGGAAAGCAGCTGCCGCCATAGCCCGGCCCGGCATGCAGGAACTTGTTGCCGATCCGCCCATCCAGGCCCATGCCCCGGCTGACCTGCTTCACGTCTGCGCCGGTGCGCTCGCACAGCGCGGCGATCTCGTTGATGAAAGTGATCTTGGTCGCCAGAAAGGCGTTCGCCGCGTACTTTATCATCTCCGCGCTTTCCAGATCCGTGATCAGGATCGGGAACTCGCGCAGGTAAAGCGGGCGATAAATATCCTCCATCACCTCCGCCGCGCGCTGCGACTGCACGCCCACGACCACGCGGTCGGGCTTCATGAAATCCTCGATCGCCGCACCCTCACGCAGGAATTCAGGGTTCGAGGCGACGTCGAACTCCAGATCCGGATTCGCCTTGCGCACCGCCTGTTTCACCTGCCGGTTCGTGCCCACGGGCACCGTCGACTTGGTGACGATCACGATATAGTCGTTGGCCAGCTTCGCCACTTCCTGCGCTGCGGCCATCACGTAGGTCAGATCGGCATGCCCGTCGCCGCGCCGCGTGGGCGTGCCCACCGCGATGAATACGGCCTCCGCACCGTCCAGCGCCTGTGGCAGGTCCTGCGTGAACGTCAGCCGCCCGGCCTCGACGTTCTTCTGCATCAGAACGTCCAGCCCCGGCTCGTAGATCGGCACCTCGCCATGGTTCAGCTTCTCGACCTTGGCGGCGTCCTTGTCGACGCACACGACGTCATGCCCGAAATCCGAGAAGCACACCCCGGACACAAGCCCGACATAGCCGGTTCCAATCATCGCAATCTTCATCGGGTTTCGCCCCTGATCTGCCTGTCGCCCCCGCCCTTCTTATGCGGTCGCGGTTCGCCGTCCGTCAACGCGCATCTGCGACGGGCCGGCGGGGCTATGCGTTCTATGCCACAAATGGCTCATGCCCGCGCGCACCATTGGACAGGGCGCAGCCGCGCTTGTATGAGAATGGTCACAAAAACGTCACGGGGCTAAAGGTGCGGGTGCATGGCTGACAAACTGTTCGGAACCGACGGTGTCCGCGGAGAGGCCAATACTTGGCCCATGACCGCCGAACTGGCGCTGAAGCTGGGCGCGGCCGCCGGCCGTCACTTCCGCCGCGACAACCAGGAACACCGCGTGGTGATCGGCAAGGACACGCGCCTGTCGGGCTATATGATCGAATACGCCCTGACCGCCGGATTTGCCTCGACCGGCATGGATGTCTTCCTGCTCGGCCCTGTGCCGACACCCGCCGTGGGGTACCTGACCCACTCGCTTCGGGCTGACGTGGGCGTGATGATCTCGGCCAGCCACAACCCGGCCAGCGACAACGGGATCAAGCTTTTCGGCCCCGATGGCTTCAAACTGTCGGATGAGTCCGAAGCCGGGATCGAGAAACTGCTGCAGGACGGCGCACGACTTGCCAAGCCGGAAAACATCGGCCGCGCCAAGCGGTTCGAGGACGCCCGTGGCCGCTATGTCGAGTATGCCAAGACCACCTTCCCCTATCGCGGACGGCTCGAAGGGCTGCGGATCGTGGTCGATTGCGCCAACGGCGCGGCTTACAAGACCGCCCCCGCCGTGCTGTGGGAACTGGGCGCCGACGTGATCTCTCTCGGGGTCGAGCCCGACGGCACCAACATCAATTTCGAATGTGGCTCCACCCACCCCGAAGCCGCTGCGCGCAAGGTTCTGGAAACCCGCGCCGATCTCGGCATCTGCCTCGACGGCGACGCCGACCGCGTCGTGCTGATCGACGAAACCGGGCATATCGCCGACGGGGACCAGATCATGGCCCTCATCGCCACCCGCTGGGCCGCCGAAGGCCGGCTGAAGGGCGATGCGCTGGTCGCCACCGTCATGTCCAATCTTGGGCTGGAACGGCACCTTGAATCCAAGGGCATCGGGCTCAAGCGCACCAAGGTCGGCGACCGCTACGTGGTCGAAGAGATGCGCGCCAGCGGCCACAACCTGGGCGGCGAACAGTCCGGCCATATCGTCATGACGGATTACGCCACCACCGGCGACGGGCTGATTGGCGCGCTTCAGTTCCTCGCCTCGATGGTGGAAACCGGCCAGAAGGCCAGCGAACTGGCGCGTGTCTTCACCCCCATCCCGCAAAAGCTGATCAATGTCCGCTACCAGTCCGGCCAGACCCCGCTCGAGGCCGACGCGGTGCAACAGGCCATCGCCGACGGCGAGAAGAAGCTGGGCAGCGACGGCCGCCTTCTGATCCGTAAATCCGGCACCGAACCCCTGATCCGCGTCATGGGCGAGGCCGTCGATCCCGCCCTTTTGGACACCGTCCTGGAGGATGTCGTGGGTGCGGTGAAACAGGCGACGGTCTGAACGCATCGCGCGGCCAGCCTCACCCCAACCGCCGCTGCGTCGTCGCCACTTTGTCGACCACGCCCTCCTCGATGACCACGCCAAAGAGCCGCTCCGCCTCCTCGACGCTGTACCGCCCCAGCCGCACATCCGCGGCCACCAGCGCCGGCTCCCGCTGCATCGGGTCCCCGTACCCGCCGCCGCCCGGCGTTTTCACCCGCACCCGGTCGCCGGGCTCAAGCGGAATGCCCTGCTCCTTCGACAAATGCACCGGCGTATAGGGCACGTCGCCCCGCCACACCGTCACCTCGTTCGGCGCACCGTCGCCGCCGCCCATCGCGCCCTGAGGCCCGAACCGCCCGTGATCCATGACAAAGCTCGCCTTGGCCTGACCGCGCCGCAGTTCCACCTCGTAATCAAGGCCGAACCCGCCACGCATTCGGCCCGCCCCGCCTGACCCTTCGCGCAGCGCATAGCGGTGGTAGAGCACCGGAAAGGCCTGCTCCATGATCTCCACCGGCGGCGCCTTGGAAATCCCGATGGTCGAACAGCCATTGCTGATCCCGTCACCATCGTCCCAGCCGCCATAACCGCCGCCGGACAACTGATACATCACGAAATCCCGACCCTTCGCCGGGTCATGCCCGCCCAGCGCGAAGTTTCCGCTTGTTCCCGCCGGTGCCGCCGTCACCCGCTCGGGCAGCGCCTGAACCAATGCGGCGAACACCGCCTCCGCGATCCGCTGGCTCACTTCTGCGGCGCATCCCGACACCGGGCGAGGATATTGCGCATCCAGGAACGTACCCTCGATCCCCGTCACTTCCAGCGGCTCGAACGCCCCCGCGCTGATCGGCACGTCGGGAAAGATATGCCGCATCGCCAGGTAGACCGAGCTCAGGGTCGTTGCTCGGACCGAATTCATCGGCCCCAGGCACGGCGGCGCCGACCCGGTGAAATCGAACACCAGCCGCTCGGCCTCCCGCGTGACCTTCAGGCGGATCGCCAGCGGCTCATCCACAACGCCATCGCTGTCGATCCACGCAACGGCCTCATACGCCCCCGCCGGAATCTCCCCGATGAACCGTCGCATCTGCTGCGCCGCGCGGTCCCGCAACGCTTCAATCGCCGCCTCGACCACGTCATCGCCATAGCGATCCATCAGCGCGCCCAGCCGCTCGGCCCCCAGATCCAGTGCCGCGGCCTGCGCCCGCACATCGCCGATCCGCTGATCGGCCACTCGGATGTTGGAACAGATGATGCTGTAGATCTCCGCATCCATCTGCCCCCGCTTGAACAGCTTCACCGGCGGCAGGCGCAGCCCTTCCTGCTCCACCGCCGTGGCACTGGCGGAAAAGCCTCCGGGCACCGCACCGCCGGTGTCAGGCCAATGCCCCGTATTCGACAGCCAGCAGAACAGGCGATCCCCGCGATAGAAAGGCCGCGCAAAGCGCACGTCCATCAAATGCGTGCCCCCCAGATAGGGATCGTTGACGATATAGATATCCCCAGGCTCCGGCGCGCCCACGCGCCCATCCCCGATCATCTCGATCAGCGTGGCCGTGGAATATTGCATCGTGCCGACGAACACCGGCAGGCCACCCGCCCCCTGCGCGATCAACGCCCCATCGGCAGCGGCGTATATCCCGTCCGAACGGTCATTCGCCTCGGCGATCACCGGCGAAAACGCGGCCCGTGAAAACGCCAGGTCCATCTCGTCGCAGACCTGCTGCAACCCGGCCTGGATAACCGACAGCGTGATCGGATCCATCGTCATGGCGCCTCTCCCACGGAGATCAGGATATTGCCATGCGCGTCTCCCGCCGCCACGCAGCCCGGCTCTATCAGCACGGTCGTGTCCATCTGCGCCACGATGCCCGGCCCCTGCAGCCGGAATTCCAAAGGCAGGTGATCGCGCCAATAGATCGGCGTCTCGTGCCAGTCGTCCTCGAACCGCACGCGCCGCGATCCCTGCCGGGCCTCTTCCAGCGTCGCCTTCCGCCCCGCCGGGTCGACAAGCACCGACAAATCCAGCGGCGCCCGCTCTCCGATGACAGAGCAATTCGCGTTCACCACATGCGCCCGGATTTCGGGCAGCCGCACCTTGAAGCGCGCAAAATAGACATCCTCGAACAACGACTGAAGCTCCTCCGGCATCACGTCCGGCCGCTCCAGCGGCACGCGCAACAGGTGCGTCTGCCCGGCAAACTGCATGTCCACGCTATAGACATGCCGCACCCCGGTCATCGCCACGCGCTCGCGGTCCAGCATCGCCTTGCCCGCCGCCGCCTGCCCGGCGAAGACCGCCGCCAGTTCGCCCGCCTCCAGCGCATGCACGGGCCGGTTCACCGTCTGCACGAAGTCGTGCCGCAGGTCGGCCACCACGCAGCCCAGCGCGTTGGTGATCCCCGGCCGGGCCGGCACCAGCACACGCGGCACGCCCAACTCCCGCGCCAGCGCGCAAGCATGCAGCGGCCCCGCTCCACCAAAGGCAAACAGGGCAAAATCCCTGGGGTCCGCCCCCAGCGACAGCGACACCATGCGAATGGCCCCCGCCATCTTCGTATTCGCCATCCGGATCACCGCCAGCGCCGCCTCGGTCACGTCCAGCCCCAGCGGCTCGGCCAGGTCCCGGGCAAAAGCCTGCGCCACGTCGCCTGCCGCGACCGCGCCGGTCTTGGCCAGCCTGGCCGCATCCAGCCGCCCCAGGATCAGGTTCGCGTCCGAGATCGTGGGCCGTGTCCCGCCCCGCCCGTAGCAGATTGGCCCCGGGTCGGCCCCGGCACTCTCCGGCCCCACATCCACCAATCCAGCGGCGTTCACCTTCGCGATGGACCCGCCGCCGGCCCCTACCGTGCGCACATCCACCATCGGCACGTGGATCGGCATCGCGTACTCGATCTCGATCTCGTTCGACACCGGCGGCTCCGCCCCCCGGATCAGCGCCACGTCGGTCGAGGTGCCGCCCATGTCATAGGTGATAAGGTTCACCAACCCGGCCTGCCGACCCGTATAAGCCGCCGCCATCACGCCCGAGGCCGGCCCCGACATCACCGTCTTCGCCGCCTCCCGCGCCACCAGCCGCGCCGACACCATGCCGCCATTCCCGTTCATCACCAGAACGTCGCGGTCGTATCCGCCCTCCGACAGGCTGTCGGTCAAACGCTTCAGGTAGCGGTCGAGGATCGGCTGCACGCTGGCATTCACCGCCGCCGTCACGCCGCGTTCGTATTCCCGGCTTTCCTGCAAGATCGCATGGCCCAGGGTGATGTGCCCGTTGGGCCAAACCTCGGCGATGATCTCCCCGGCGCGAAGCTCATGCGCCGGGTTGGCATAGGCATGCAGGAAATGCACCACCACCGCCTCGCACCCCTCGGCCAGCAAACGCGCCGCCGCCGTCCGCACCGCATCCTCGTCCAGCGGCACGACGACGTCTCCAGCGGCATCCACCCGCTCGGGCACCTCGATCCGCAGGTCGCGCGGGATGATCGGGGTGAACTGCCCCGTCATGCCATAGGCTTGCGGCCGTGTCCGCCGCCCCAGTTCCAGCACGTCACGAAAGCCTTGCGTGGTGATCAGCCCGGTCCGGCTCAGCTTGCGTTCCAGCACCGCGTTCGTCGTCGTGGTGGTGCCATGCACGATCAGGTCGATCGCCGCCAGCTCGGCCTCGGCCGCCGCCAGCGCATCCATCACGCCGAAGGCCTGGTTCTCCACCGTGGTCGGCACCTTGGCCAACCGCACCTTGCCGCTGGCAGGATCAAGCTGCACGAGGTCGGTGAACGTCCCGCCCACGTCGATCCCCACGATCGTGCCATTCTGCCGGTTTGTCATCGTCGTCCCTTGCCTGCACCCAAAGCGACCGTCCGCGAGGGGTCGGTAAAAGTCAATCTCGGGGAGAGACCCCGCATCTTTCCCCAAACAAATCGTCACACTCTGTAAATAACCTGTGCTAATGAAAATTCCGGCAGAGGCGGCAACAGCCTCGTTATGAAAAGAGGACACTGATATGCTAAGCGAATTCAAAGACTTCATCGCCCGCGGCAATGTCATGGATATGGCCGTCGGCATCATCATCGGCGCGGCCTTCACCGCCATCGTCTCGTCCATGGTCGCCGACCTAATCAATCCGATCATCGGGCTCGTGACCGGCGGGCTGGACTTCACCAACAACTACACCGTCCTTTCGGGCGACGTGGCCGAAGGCGCCTCGCTGGAAGCCGCGCGCGAGGCCGGTGCCGCCGTCTTCGCCTGGGGCGCGTTCGTCATGGCCGTGATCAACTTCCTGATCATCGCCTTCGTCGTGTTCATGCTGGTGCGCTACGTGAACAAGGTGAAGGACGCCGCCTTCAAGAAAAAGGAAGAAGCCCCCGAAGAGGCCCCCGGCCCCAACGAGATCGACCTGCTCGTGGAAATCCGCGACGCGCTGAAGGCCCGCTAAGGCCACACCACCGCAACACAGCGTCTGGCGGGCTCTTGTAAAAGGGCTCGCCTGCCGCAGCTCGGCACCCTGCCGCTCGCTGCGCGAATCCCTCTGGTCATCGCACCGAACAGGCCTATGCTCCGCCGCAGAGTATCTCGTTCCAGGTTGCGGAAATGTACGACATCATCGGGGCCAACGCCCCTGTCATCGCGCTTGTCATCCTCGCGCTTCTCTTCGTCGCCTTCACGCTTGAAAAATACCCGCCCGAAGTGACCGCCGCCGGCGCCGCCGCGCTCTTCATCATCCTCGGCCTCGTGCCCACGGACGAGGTGATGGACGTCTTTTCCAGCTCCGCGCCCATCACCATTGCCGCGATGTTCGTGGTCTCCGGCGCTCTGGTGCGCACCGGCGTGCTGGATGCCATCGCCGGTCTGGTGATCGGCCGGGCCAAGGACCGTCCACTTCTGGCCATCGGCATCTTCATCTTTGCCACCATCGCCGCCTCGGCCTTCATCAACAACACGCCGGTCGTGCTGGTGCTGATCCCCGTGGTCATGCGCCTGGCAAGCAGCCTCAACATCGCCGCCACGCGGCTGCTTATCCCGCTCTCCTATGCCGCCGTACTTGGCGGCACCTGCACGCTCATCGGCACCTCGACCAACCTTCTGGTCGACGGCGTCGCGCGAGAGGCCGGGCTGGAGCCGTTCTCGATCTTCGAAATCGCCCCGGTCGGCATTGTCGTCGCCATCGTCGGCGGTGCGGCGATGGTGCTGCTGGGCCGCTTCCTGCTCCCCGACCGCCGATCAAAGGACGAGGCAGAGACCTCCGAGACCGCCTTTCTGTCCGAGATCACGGTGCTGGCCGACTCCCCCATGATCGGGATGCCCCTGTCCGAGATCGCCGATTTCCAGCGCAACAGCATCCGCGTCACCGGCCTGCGCCGGGGCAGCCAGATCGTGCGCCGGGACCTGCCCGATCAGGTCATCGCCCGTGGCGATGCCGTCATCCTGCTCGCCCCCACCTCCGAGATCCTGACCTTTTCGGAAACGCCCGGCCTTCGCGTCGGCCTGCGCCGCTCGGTCGAGCTTGACCCCGAGGCCGAAATCCGCGTGGCCGAGGCCATCGTCACCCCCTCGCGCCGCAGCACCGGGGTCCGCATCGCCGACCTCGCGCTAGGACGCCGGGCCGGAATGCGCGTGCTGGGCGCGTTCCGTGCCGGGCACATCGCCGGCGCCGATCTGTCCGGCGTGCGCCTGCGTCCCGCCGACAAGCTGCTGCTCGAAGGCACCTCCGAAGGCTTCGAGGAGCTGCGCAAGTCCGGCGATGTCGTCTCGGTCAGCGAACCGGGCGGGCGCGCCTTCCGCCGCAAGCAGGCCCCGGTTGCGATCCTGGCGCTCCTGGGCATCGTCGGCCTCGCCGCGTTCGAGGTCATGCCCATCGGCATCCTCGCCCTCGTGGGCGTCGCCGCCATCCTCGTGCTGCGCTGCATCGACAGTGACGAGGCGTGGTCCTCCATCGACGGCTCGATCCTCGTGCTGATCTTCGCCATGCTGATCGTCGGCGCCGGGCTGGACCATACCGGCGCGGTGGAACTGCTCGTTGCCGCGCTCACGCCCTGGCTCGAGGGCATGCCACCCTTCCTGACCCTGCTGGCGATCTACGCGGTCGGCTCGATCCTGACCGAGGTGGTGACCAACAACGCCGTCGCCGTGATCTTCACACCCATCGTCGTGGCACTGGCCAGCCAGCTGGGAGTCGATCCCCGGGCCTTTGTCGTCGCCGTCATGTTCTCCGCCAGCGCCAGCTTCGCCACGCCCATCGGGTACCAGACCAACACGCTGGTCTACGGCGCGGGCAATTATCGATTCACCGATTTTCTCAAGGTCGGCGTGCCGATGAACATCATCGTCGGCCTGACGGCCAGTTTCGCGATCAGCATTTTCTTCCCACTCTGAAGCAGGCTACTCCGCCGCGACCTTGATCACCGGCTCCATCTCGGCCAGCTTCACCTCGGCCAGATGACATTTTAGCTGGTGACCGTCATCCAGCGTTCGCATCGGCGGCACCTCGACCTCGCACAGACCCGCCGGCACCTGGGATTTCCACCGGCACCGCGTCTGGAACGGACAGCCCGAGGGCGGATTCATCGCCGACGGCACGTCGCCTTCCAGCACGATATGCGTCTTCTCGACGCTGGTATCGGCAATCGGCACAGCCGACAGCAACGCCTCGGTGTAGGGATGATAGGGCGGCGCAAAGACCTGCTCGGTCGTGCCCAGTTCCACCACGTGCCCCAGGTACATCACCATCACCCGGTCGCTCAGGTAGCGCACGATGCTCAGGTCGTGGCTGATGAACAGAAGCGTCGTCTTCTTCTCGCGCTGTATCTCCATCAGCAGGTCCGTCACCGCCGCCTGCACGCTGACATCCAGCGCCGACACCGGCTCGTCCGCCACCACGATCCGCGCGCCCCCGGCAAAGGCCCGCGCAATCCCCACGCGCTGCTTCTGCCCGCCGGACAGCTGCCGGGGCATCCGGTCTGCAAATTCACGCGGCAGTTTCACAAGGTCCAGCAGTCGCATCAATTCCGCCCGCCGCTCGGCATCGTTTTTGCCCACGCCAAATACTTCGAGCGCGCGGATGATCTGCCGCCCCACGGTCATCGACGGGTTCAGCGTATCGAACGGGTTCTGAAACACCATCTGGATATCGGCCACCGTCTTGGTGTCCCGCCTCTCGATCCGCGTGCGCTCGATATTGCGATTGTCCAGCAGGATCTGTCCGTCCGTCGCCGTCTCCAGCCCCATAAGTACCTTGGCAAAGGTCGACTTCCCACAGCCCGACTCGCCCACGATGGCCAGCGTCTCGCTCTCCCGTGCCTCGAAACTCAGGGTCTCGTTCGCCTTCACGACCTTGGTGTCGCCGCCTGTTCCGAACAGCGCGTTCGCCGCCACCTCGTAGTATTTCTTGAGCTTGTCCATTTTCAGCACGACCTCGCCCTTCTCGGTCGCCTCGGTCGTCACGCTGGCCTTCACCGGCGCGGTCCAGTCGATCTCCTCGAACCGCAGACAGCGCGACGCATGGCGCTCGTCCCCCGGCACGGGCGACATCGGAACGCCCTCCGCCCGGTTGCAGCGCCCCTCCTTGAAATAATCGCAACGCGGGCCGAAGTTGCACCCCTGCGGCCGCTCGTGCGGCAGGGGAAAGTTCCCCGGAATGGCCACCAGCGGACGCGCGTTCTTGTTCGCCCCGGGCAGCGGGATCGACCGGAACAGCGCCTGCGTATAGGGATGCCGCATCTTGTCGAAGACGTCCCGGATGCTGCCCGTCTCCACCGCTTCGCCGGAATACATCACGCAGATCCGGTCGCAGGTTTCCAGCACCAGCCCTAGGTTGTGGCTGATGAACAGCATCGACGTGCCGTATTTCTTGCCGAGGTCCTTCACCAGCTCGACCACGGCGGCCTCCACGGTAACATCCAGCGCCGTCGTCGGCTCGTCGAGGATCAGCAGCGACGGCTTGGACATCAGCGCCATCGCGATCACGATCCGCTGCTGCTGCCCGCCCGACAACTGGTGCGGAAAGGATTTCAGGATGCGCTCTGGATCGGGCAGTTTCACGTCCCGCACCACGTCCAGCGCGCGCTGCCACGCTTCCGTCTCGCCGATTCCCTCGTGGATCATCGGCACCTCGATCAGCTGCTTGCCGATTTTCATCGCCGGATTCAGGCTGGCCATCGGCTCCTGGTAGATCATCGCGATCTCGTTGCCGCGAATATCGCGCAACTCCTTGGCGCTCATCTGGCTCAGGTCGCGCCCCTTGAACTTGATCGTGCCGCCCACGATCCGTCCGTTCACACCCAGATCCTGCATCACGCCCAGCGCGACCGTGGACTTTCCGCAACCGCTCTCGCCCACCAGCCCCACAGCCTCGCCCGGCTGCACAGAGACCGAGAAATCCATCACCGCAGGAATTTCCCGCAGCCGCGTGAAGAAGGAAATCGACAGGCTGTCGATCTCCAAAATGGGTCCGTCATGCGCTTGCAGTTTCGACATCTCTCATGTCCCTCTCGAAATCCCGTCCCGGGCCTGCCCCGAGACCTCGCCACCAGAGGCCCCGGATCGGGGTCCGGGGCGGGTTGGTCCCTAATCCCTCAAGCTCTCTTCCCGCAGCCCGTCCGCCAAGAAGTTCAGCCCCAGAACGAGGCTGAGCAGCGCCAGCGCAGGCGGAATGGCGATATGCAGGATATTGGCCGACAGCAGGCGCCGCCCGTCGATGATCATCTTGCCCCAGTCGGCGCTCTCGCTTTCCAGCCCCAGACCGAAGAAACCCAGCGTCCCCAGAAGGATCGTGGTGTACCCGATCCGCAGGCAGAAATCGACCAAGAGCGGCCCGCGCGCATTGGGCAGGATCTCCCACAGCATGATGTACCACGGCCCCTCGCCCCGCGTCTGCGCGGCGGCCACGTAATCGCGCGTCTTGATGTCCAGCGCCAGCCCGCGCACGATCCGGAACACCGTGGGCGAGTTCACGAATACCACCGACACGAACACCACCAGCAGGTTGGGCGGAAAGCTGATGATCCCCGTCGGGTCCGCATCCCAAGCGATACCCAGGTACACCCACGTCCCCATGACCAAGGTGATGCCAACGTAAAGGTTACGCTTAGACGCCTGCGTTCGGAACCGCGAATTCCACAGCACCGTCAGGAAAACGATTGGAAAGATGAACAATGTGCCCGCCATGATCCGCGGGATCAGCGTCTCTTTGATCTCGGGCGTCACAAGCAGGTAAAAGAGCAGGATCACCGGAAAGGCCAGAACCAGGTTCGCCAGGAAACTCAGCACCGTGTCGAACCGCCCGCCGTAATACCCGGCCGGCAGGCCCAGCGTGATCCCGACCATGAAGGCGAAGATCGTCGCGAACGGCGCGATCAGCATCACCTTGATGCTGCCATCCACCACCCGGCTGAACACGTCGCGGCCCAGGTTGTCCCCGCCCAGCAGGTAATGCTCCCCCGCGTTCGGGTCCGGCTCGCCGATCAGCTTGCTATAGGGCTCGCCGGGCAGTGCCTTTTTCATCATCGCCGACTGGTCCAGCGGGTCATGCGTGCCCACCATGTCCAGCGCCCCGGCGAAGAACGCCGTGAACACCCAGAACAGCACCAGCGCCAGCCCGATCATCCCGATCACGCTGTCAAAAAGCTTGCCGTAAATGCCCAGCCTGCGCTTGAACACGAAGGAAACCACAAAGGTCACCGCCACCGCGATCAGCGGCGCCGCGAATTGCTGCACCATCTGCAAGAGGATCCCGCTCCAGCTCAAGGGGTCCATGTCCGCTCTCCTCCCCTCAGCTGACCGAAATACGCGGGTTCAGGTAGACATACCCGATGTCCGAGATCAGCTGCGTCACCAGCACCACGACGACCGAAACCACCGAGATTCCCAGCAAAAGTTCGATGTCATTGTTCCCCGCCGCCAACACCAGCGCCCAGCCGAAGCCCTTGTAGTTGAACAGCGTCTCGACGATCACCACGCCGTTAAGCAGCCAGGGAAACTGCAACATGATCACCGTGAAAGGGGCGATCAGCGCGTTGCGCAACGCGTGTTTCATCACGATGTTGGGAAAGCTCACGCCTTTCAACCGCGCCGTTCGGATATATTGCGAGGTCATGACCTCGGCCATGCTGGCCCGCGTCATCCGCGCGATATACCCCATGCCGTAAACAGCGATGGTCAGCACCGGCAGAAAGAAATTCTCGAAGGTGATATTGTCCATCGCACTGGTCGCCGTGCCCTTGAACCACTTCAACCCCACGGCGGAACTGGCGAAGACGGCGATGAACAGAACACCCGACACGTATTCCGGGGTCGCCGTCGTGCCGATCGAAAAGGTCGACAACGTCCGATCCAGTTTTGACCCTTCCCGCATCCCCGCCAACACCCCGAGGATCAGCGCCGAGGGCACCATCAGCAGCATCACCCAGAACATCAGGATGCCGGTCAGCGCCAGCTTCTCGCCGATCACCACGTCCACGTCTTTCTTCAGACGGTTGGAATAGCCCCAGTTCCCCTGCAACACGCCGCAAAACGCCGGCGCCTGCTCTACGGGCTTCTCGGGCGTGGCGCATTTCGCCCGCACCTTCCCGTCCGTCCCTTCGATGACATACCCGGGCAGCACGCCCAGCCACTGGCCGTATTTCACCAGCGTCGGCTGCAAATACCCGTTGTTCTGAAGATAGCTTTCGACCTCGGCATCCGACATCCGCATGTTGCCCTCGGTCTTCGCCATCTTTTCCAGGTTCGGGTAAAGATTGGTCAGGAAGAAGACGATGAACGTCAGGCAAAGCGCCGTCAGAAGCATCACTCCGATACGGCGCAGGATAAATCGGCCCATATGGCGATGCCCCCGGCTGGCTCTACGGTTATTCTTGTTTGTATGACCATAGAGCCGCTGGGGCCAAGCCGCGCGGTCCAAAAGCGACCTCAGAAAGGTCGCAAAACGACATTACGCCGTGTGCAGCAACCGGGCCTCGCCACCGTACAGAAAGCAGCCCCGGTCGAACAGCGACAGGTCCACCGGGTTCGGCATCCTGAGATCGTCAAAGCCCGGCACGTCCCCGGTCTCGGCATCGAACCTCCGGTCTACCTGGGAAATCGCGGCGATAATGGCCCCGGTTGCTTGCGCATGGCGCTTCAGGTCCTCCAACTGTTCCTGCAACGGCGGATGCACCCGCTTCTGGTCCAGGAGCTGCAGGAAGTCGATCACGATCACGTCGCCCCGCCCCGCATCCCCCGTAGAGGCCAGGATATGCGCCGCGCATATCTCGTCCGATGTATCCACGGTACATTCCGTGGCCTCGCCTTCATCCAGAAGCGCGGCAACGTCCCGGCGCGTGTAATCCAGCGTAAAGAACCACCCCCGCTGCCCGGCCCGCACCGCCTCCTGCGCCAGTTCAAGGCCCAGCCGCGTCTTGCCCTGCCCGGGCCGTGCCGCCAGCACAACCAGCGATCCGGGCGCGATCCCGGCCCGCACCTGCGCCGCCAGCGTCGCCACGGGCCGCGCCGCCATCATGTGGCTCCAGCTTCGGAACCCTTCGCGCACCGCAACCTCGTCCAGCGCCACGTGCAACGGCACGGAGCGGTCCCGCGCCAGTTTCTTTGCGTCTCTCTTCAGTCTGAAAACAGGGGCACTCAGCCGCATGTCGTCTCTCCTCGCGGATGCGCCCCGTGCAGCCCTTCCTCATGCGCAAACGCATCCCGAAAAGTGTCGAAACTCAGCGGCCCTGCACCAAACATGCTGCCCCGATCGGAGGGAGGAGGCCCGGACCCGGCCCTTTTCCCACCGTATCCAGCCATGCGCCACCGATCAACTCAGGCTTCGTGCCGATTGGTGAAAAGCTCCCACTCGAACCGAGCCCGCACGCCAGGTCCCGCAACCAGCACCCCGCCGAATGTCCCCTTGGTCACCTTCAACGCGTTCTGGCACACCGCCGCCCACACGCACCGCGCATGGTCGGTGCGGTCAGGCAGGGTCACGCCCCATCCCGTGGTCTTGTCATCCTGCTGCAGGCGGTTGATCTTCATGGTTTGAGCCATCAGCCTCTCTCAAGATTGACGCCTACCATACAACCCTGTATTCAACCATGCAGCCCTGTACAGAGACCCCGATGCAAGTCACGCAGAAAGAAGACCGACAAACCCGTCTGACCCGCGATGACTGGATCGACGCAGCCCTGCGCCTGCTGATCGACAGTGGCGTCGACGCAATCCAGATCACCGTCCTGTCCCGCAGCCTCGGTGTCACGCGTGGCAGCTTCTACTGGCATTTCGACTCCCGCGAATCGCTCCTCGACGCGCTTGTTCACCAATGGCGCTCCCGCAACACCGGCGTTATCGTCGACGCGGTTTCCAAAGCCGAGACACTCGACGACGGCATCCTCGCTCTTTTCGCCGTCTGGACCGATCACCGCCGCTTCGACCCGGCGCTCGATCAGGCGATCCGCAACTGGGCCCGCTACGACGACGCCCTCCGCGCGCGCCTCAAGGCCGAGGATGACGCCCGGATCGACGCCGTCGCCGCCATGTTCCAACGCTTCGATTATCCCCAGCCCGAGGCGTTCATCCGCGCCCGCGTGATCTGCTTCACCCAGATCACCTATTACGCGCTCGACATCGCAGCGGGCGAAACCGACGCCCAGCGAATGAGCTATCTCGAGGCCTATTTCCGCTGCTTCACCGGGCGCGACATCAACCCGGGCACGGCCAACGCCTATCGCGACATCCTGATGCGCGGGGCACAAAAATCATGAACACCCAACGCTCCGGCGGCCGCCGTGGCCGCGCCGCCAAGCGCGCCAATGCCGCCGAACACGCGTTCGACGCCGCCTGGCGCCAGTGGAAGCGTCCCTATCCGCCCATCGAGCAATTCAGCGCCGACGAGATCGAGGCGATCCACCAAACCTCCCTCAGGGTCCTGCGCGACATCGGCATCAAGGTTCTGAATGACGAGGCCCGCGCCCTCTATCGTTCCGCCGGGATGACCGAAGTCGATGACAAAATCATCCGCTTCGACCCCGGCGCGCTGATGGCGCTCATGGCCCACGCGCCGCCAGACGTCACCCTGCACAGCCGCAACCCCACCCGCACGCAGACCCTCGGCGGGCCCAACGTCGGCATCACCACCTCCGCCGGCTCGCCCAACTGTTCCGACCTGCAGGGCGGCCGCCGCCCCGGCACGCAGGCGGACTACGACAATTTCTGCAAGATCGCGCAGGCGTTCGACGTGATCCATTTCATCGGTCCGGTGGTCGAGCCGCAGGACATCGCCCTCGGCCTGCGCCACCTGCACATGACCCGCTCCATTGCGGCCCTGACCGAAAAGATCCCCTTCGTCTATTTCCGCGGGCGCGAGGCCATCGCCGACAGCTACGAGATCCTGCGCCTCGCCCACGGCCTCGGCAAGGACGACTTCCCCAATACCTGCGTCAGCTATTCCGTTGCCAACTCCAACTCGCCCCTGCAACTGGACGCCCTGATGTGCCGCGGCATCATCGACGCAGCCCGCGCGGGCCAGATGATGATCCTCACGCCCTTCACGCTGGCCGGCGCCATGGCCCCGGTCACCATCCCCGGCGCGCTGGTCATGCAGAACGCCGAGACGCTGGCAGGTCTGTGCCTGTCCCAGATCGTCCGTCCCGGCGCGCCCGTCTGCTACGGTAGCTTCACCTCCAACGTCGACATGCGCAGCGGCGCGCCCGCCTTCGGCACGCCGGAATACGTCAAGGCCGCCTTCGCCTCGGGCCAGCTTGCGCGCCGCTACAACGTCCCCCTACGCTCCTCAGCGCCGACAGCCTCGAACGCGCCGGATGCGCAAGCCGCCTACGAATCGCAGATGTCGCTCTGGGGCGCCCTGATGGGCGGCGCCAACCTGATCCTGCACGGCGCAGGCTGGCTCGAAGGCGGGCTGACCATCTCGGTCGAGAAGTTCATCATCGACGTCGAAGTGCTGCAAATGTTCGCTGAACTCTTCAAGCCGGTCGAGGTCACCGAGGCCACGCTCGCCTATGACGCCATCGCCGACGTGCGCCACGGCGGCCATTTCTTCGGCACGCAGCACACGCTGGACCGGTTCGAGACGGCCTTCTATTCGCCGCTCCTGTCCGACTGGTCAAACTACGAGAACTACCGCGACCGGGGTGCGGTGGACACGACCGAACGTGCCAACCGCATCTTTTTCGAAACGCTCGCCGCGCACGAGGACCCGGCCCTGGCGCAAGACCGGCTGGAGGCCATCGACGCCTTCATCGCCAAACGCACCGAAGAAGGCGGCGCGGATATCGAGCAGTAGGTCTGGTGCCGAGTGCGGCAATCAAGCGTAGGGTGGGTGAAAACCCACGCGGACCTTACCCTTTCACAACCATCTGCGGCGAGATCACGTCGATCCCCAGCGCCTTGCCCACGGCAAAATACGTCAACTGCCCGGCATGCACGTTCAGACCGTTCAGCAGGTGCGGATCATCGGCACAGGCCTGTTTCCACCCCTTATCCGCCAGCGCCAGCATGAACGGCATCGTCGCGTTGCCCAGCGCGATGGTCGAGGTCCGCGCGACGGCGCCCGGCATGTTGGCCACGCAGTAATGCATGATCCCGTCGACATCATAGATCGGGTCGGCATGGGTGGTGGCCTTCGAGGTCTCGAAACACCCGCCCTGGTCGATCGCCACGTCCACCAGCACCGCGCCCGGCTTCATGTCGGCGAACTGTGCCCGCTTCACCAGCTTGGGCGCTTCGGCCCCGGGGATCAGAACCGCGCCGATCACCATGTCGGCCTGCTCCAGATGCTCGGCCAGAAGGCCTTGCGACGAATATCCTGTGTTGAAAGTACCCGAGAACACGTCGTCGAGATACCGCAGACGCGGCAGCGAGCGGTCCAGCACGGTCACGTCCGCGCCCATGCCCGCCGCGATCCGCGCCGCGTGCGTGCCCACGACACCGCCACCGATCACCAGCACCTTGGCCGGGCCCACACCGGGCACGCCGCCCATCAGCACGCCGCGCCCGCCATTGGCTTTCTGCAGCGTGTAGGCGCCAACCTGCGGCGCCAAGCGGCCCGCAACCTCCGACATAGGCGCCAGCAGGGGCAGGCCGCCGCGCTCGTCCGTCACGGTCTCATAGGCAATCGCCGTGCATCCGCTTTCCAGCAGGTCCTTCGTCTGTGCCGGATCGGGCGCCAGGTGCAGGTAGGTGAACAGCAGCTGCCCTTCGCGCAGCATCTTGCGCTCACCGGCCTGCGGTTCCTTGACCTTCACGATCATGTCGGCGGTGGCAAACACCTCTTCCGCCGTGTCGATGATCGTGGCCCCGGCGGCGACATAATCCGCATCCTCGAACCCCGCGCCCTTGCCGGCGCCGGACTGGATGATGACCTCGTGACCATGGGACACGGCCTCTCCGGCGGCGTTGGGTGTCATCCCCACGCGAAACTCCTGCGGTTTGATCTCAGTCGGGCATCCGATTTTCATGTCGCACTCCTCTTTGCGCTATAGACTAGAATACAGCGGCCTCATTGAAAGGGGTTTGATATTTTGCCCGTGCTTGCTGTAGAAACCGGAATATTCTTCGAAGCACTGGCGTTTCACCAAAAGGTTTTGCCCCGAATGACCCTCGACACGATGGATCGTCGCCTTCTTGCCGTCCTGCAGAAACGCGGCCGCATCTCCAACGCCGACCTGGCCGAGGCGGTCAACCTCTCGCCCTCGGCCTGTCATCGCCGGGTGCAGCGGCTGGAAACCGAAGCCTACATCAAGGACTATGTCGCCCTTCTGGACCCGCGCCGCATGGGGGTGCCCACCACCGTCTTCGTCGAGATCACCCTCACGACCCAGGCAGACGATGTGCTCGACGCGTTCGAGACCGCCGTGGCCCGCATCCCCAATGTGCTGGAATGCCACCTGACGGCGGGCACCGCAGACTATCTGCTCAAACTCGCGGTCGAGGACACCGAGGATTTCGCCCGCATCCACCGCCAGTATCTCACCCGCCTGCCCGGTGTGGCCACCATGCAATCCAGCTTTGCGCTGCGCACGGTGCTGCAAACCACGGCCCTGCCGGTTTAAGTCAAATCCGCCGTATTTTCCTTTCGGTAATCAACATCGCCTTAGGCTCTTGACGTGATGCTCGCCTCTCGGAGTGGCGGGCATGACCAAGACGTTTTACGGCATAGACAACGAATTCGCGGTTGCGACCGGGGCAAACGTCAACGACGCGCCCGGGCAATCGTCCTTCGACTATCCGCCCAACAGCTCGCAGGACCTGATCGTCACCTCGAACGCGAGCGACAGCGGCCCCAACCTGTTCGAACTGGGCGAGACCTACGATGTCCAGTATTCCGGCCCCGGCGGCACGCATCTGCTCGACGACGCGGTCGTGATCCGCAGCGACCCGGCCCCGGCTGATGGCGGCATCATCGTGTTCGAAGGGACGGATGGCAACGGCGACCCGGCCCAGGTCATCTGGTCGCCGGGCTTCGATCTGGAAACCTGGTACTTCGACAATTTCACCAACGGCCAGCCGCCCAAGTTTTTCACCTCCGACCAGAACGCCAGCTATACCCATACGGTCAATTGTTTCGCCGCCGGTACCTTGCTCGAAACCCCGTCCGGCGCCCGGCCCGTCGAGCATCTGCGTTCCGGTGACCGGGTGCTGACCCGCGATGCCGCGCCCCGGCGCATCCTCTGGGCAGGCGCGCGGCGCATGGCGGGCGACGGGCCCGCCTGTCCGGTCCGTTTCGCCCCCGGCGTTCTCGGCAACACGCGCCCACTGCGTCTGTCCCAACAGCATCGCGTCGCGATCCGCGCGTGGAAGGCCGAGCTGCTCTTCGGCACGCAAGAGGTACTGGTGCCCGCCAAGGCGCTGGTGGGCCAGCCCGGCATCACCTTCGCGCCCTGCCGCTCCGTGACCTACGTCCATCTTCTGCTCAAGGATCATCAGCTTGTCCTGGCCGAGGGCGGCGCACCCTGCGAAACCATCCTGCCCGGCGTGATGACAGAGGACTGGCTGATCGAAGAAGCCGCCGCGATCCGTCGCGCCGCCGGTACCGCACCCTATCGCGCGGCACTGCCGATCCTGACCTACCGCGAGGCCCGCTGCATCGCGGGCAGGCGCGGCCCTCTCCGCGCACCTGCCTTCATGCGGCTTTAGAAACAAGGAAAATCCAAAGGGCCCCGGTTCGTTGACCGGGACCCCCTCCGACGCGCATGATCCGTGAGTGACAGCGCAGCCGGATACCCTTCCGGTACCCGTATTCTAACCGCGGAGCGGCTGAGCGGTGTATCGGAAAAAACACGGGCTTTGACCCGTAGGGAAAACCTTACCTTTGGCTGTGACGTCGCGTCACTTTCCCGCAAAAAAGCCC
The DNA here is from genome assembly GCF_002917925.1 of Roseovarius confluentis. Taxonomy (GTDB): domain Bacteria; phylum Pseudomonadota; class Alphaproteobacteria; order Rhodobacterales; family Rhodobacteraceae; genus Roseovarius; species Roseovarius confluentis. The sequence goes on from NZ_PPFE01000005.1 coordinate 63,092, forward strand.
CGGCGTCTCCACCGGGGCTTTCCGTTTCTCAAAGACCGCGGATTTTACTCGTCCGCAGGCTCTTCTTTCTTGGCTTCCTCGCCGGTCTCCTGGTCGACAACCTTCATCGACAAGCGCACCTTGCCGCGATCGTCAAAGCCCAGCAGCTTGACCCACACGTCCTGGCCTTCCTTCAGAACGTCCGACGGATGGTTCAGGCGGCGGTTCTCGATCTGGCTGACATGCACCAGCCCATCGCGCTTGCCGAAGAAGTTCACGAAGGCGCCGAAGTCCACGATCTTCACGACCGTACCCTTGTAGATCTTGCCTTCTTCCGGCTCTGCCACGATCGAATGGATCATGTCGTATGCCTTCTGGATGGCCTCGCCGTTGGGCGACGCGATCTTGATGACACCCTCGTCGTTGATGTCGACCTTGGCGCCCGACACTTCGACGATCTCGCGGATCACCTTGCCACCGGACCCGATCACTTCGCGGATCTTGTCGGTCGGGATCTGCATCGTCTCGATGCGCGGTGCGTGAACCGAGAACTCGCTCGCTTCGGTCAGCGCCTTGGCCATCTCGCCCAGGATGTGCAACCGGCCGGCCTTCGCCTGCTCAAGCGCCTTCTCCATGATCTCCGGCGTGATGCCTGCGACCTTGATGTCCATCTGCAGCGACGTGATACCGGCTTCGGTCCCCGCCACCTTGAAGTCCATGTCGCCCAGGTGATCCTCGTCCCCAAGGATGTCGGTCAGGATGCCGTAGGAACCGTCGTCTTCCAGCACCAGGCCCATGGCCACGCCGGCCACCGGCGCCTTCAGCGGCACACCGGCGTCCATCATGGACAATGACCCACCACAGACCGACGCCATCGAGGACGAGCCGTTCGACTCGGTGATCTCGCTGACGACCCGGATCGTGTAGGGGAAATCCGTCGCCGCCGGGAGCACCGCCTGCAACGCGCGCCATGCCAGCTTGCCGTGACCGATTTCACGCCGTCCCGGAGGGCCCACGCGCCCCGCTTCGCCGACCGAGTAGGGCGGGAAGTTGTAGTGCAGCAGGAAGTTCGAACGGAAGTTGCCGTGCAGCGCGTCGATGATCTGCTCGTCGTCGCCGGTGCCCAGCGTGGTCACGACCAGACCTTGCGTTTCCCCACGGGTGAACAGGGCCGAGCCATGCGTCCGCGGCAGCAGGCCGGTTTCCGAAACGATCGGGCGGACCTCGTCGAGGCTCCGGCCGTCGATCCGCTTACCGGACTTCACGATGTCACCGCGCAGGATCGACGCTTCCAGCTTCTTGAGAGCGGAGCCCAGGTTCGGATCTTCAAGCTGTTCTTCGGACAGTGATGCCTTGATCTCTTCCTTGGCGGCCGAAACGGCACTCGTGCGTTCCTGCTTGTCCTGGATCTTGTAGGCCGCGGCCAGCTTGTCTTCGCCCGCCGCCTTCACGGCCTCGTAAAGGTCGCTGTAATCCGGCGGCTGGAAGTCGAACGGCTCTTTCGCGGCGTCCTCGGCCAGGTCGATGATCATGTCGATCACCGGCTGGATCTGCTCATGCGCGAAGTTCACCGCGCCCAGCATTTCCTCTTCCGACAGCTCGTAGGCTTCGGATTCCACCATCATCACGGCACTCTTCGTGCCCGCAACCACCAGGTCGAGCCGCTGCTCGGGGTTGTTGCGCAGGTCGTGCATGTCGTCGACCTCGGGGTTCAGCACGTACTCGCCATCGGTGAAACCGACACGGCAGCCCGCGATCGGCCCCATGAAGGGCGCGCCCGAAATGGTCAGCGCGGCGCTGGCCGCGATCATCGCCACCATATCCGGGTCATTGACCAGGTCATGGCTCAGCACGGTGCACATCACCAGCACTTCGTTCTTGAAACCCGGCACGAACAGCGGGCGGATCGGACGGTCGATCAGGCGCGCGGTCAGGGTTTCCTTTTCCGTGGGCCGTGCCTCACGCTTGAAAAAGCCGCCGGGCACCTTGCCCGCGGAATAGTATTTCTCCTGGTAGTGAACGGTCAGCGGAAAGAAATCCTGACCTTCACGCGGGGCTTTTGCAAAGGTCACGTTCGCCATGACCGAGGTTTCCCCGTAGGTGGCGATGACCGAGCCATCCGCCTGACGGGCAACCTTGCCCGTTTCCAGTGTCAGCGTATCCTCGCCCCACTGGATCGATTTTTTCACTTCTTTGAACATCTATCGTTTCCTAGCTGGAGGCCCTCCCGGGCGTATCCCGGGTCCTCCGTTACATTGGTGGCCCCATTGCCACCGACCCCTCCATCATCTCATGCGCCGGGGTCTAAGGCGTCACGTTTCAGATAGGTGCGCCCATACAGCAGATCGGTGTGAAATGAAAGCGGCGATGTCGCGCCGGCCACAGCCCGAAACACGCACCCGGCGGCATATTGCACAGGACGGCCATCGAACATCGTCATGATTGGAATTTCAGGGCTCGTCCCCGGGACAAGCCGCGCGGCCTCACTGGGTCGGCTTGTCCGGCAGCGATCCGAAAACCTCTTCGGCCAGAACCTCGCCGGACAGGCTCAGCTTTTTCTGCCCCTGCGGGTCTTCCTCGACCTCAAGCCAGACTTTCTCGCCGTCCAACTCGACATAGAACCGCCACTCGTCGTGCTCGATGCTGGCAATCGCGTCTTCGGGCCTGAGTTGCCACGGCGCCTTGCCAAAGAATTTCTTCACATACCCCCCGAGCTGCCGGATATCCGTCCCCGGTTTCGTCGAAGTGTTTGCCCAAGTCACCTGTGCCGGTACTGCCATCGCATAAACTCCCTCCAGAGTTTAAAGGATAGCACGGTTAACAATTTTGTCACGATTCGCGGCAAAAGCCGGGCGGGTCAGCCCCCCACGTTCAGTGCAGCGCGTCGAAACATGCCAATTCCCAAGGCAAATAGGGCAGAGGGTTCGCATCACACGAGACCCCGCGCCGCGCGGCGACCGACCGTCAATCCTCGATCCTCCGCATCGACCAGTTGACGCTGAAACCGTGCAGGATCGTGGACAGCAGGATGACCAACCCGACAAGCGACCAAAGCTCACTCTCGTTCACGAAATCTATATGGCTCATCGCGTAGCACAGGTAGTAGATCGAGCCGATCCCGCGCACCCCGTAGACGGCAACCACCGCCCGGTCCCGGTGCGGCATATGCGACCCCATCAGGCTCAGCCAGCCTGATACGGGCCGGATGACCAAGATCAGGATCAGCGCAATGACCACATGGCGCCAGGTCAGATCGGCCAGCACCAGCGGCAGGACCGTCCCCAGCGCGACCAGCAACAGGGCGGTCAGCGCATGTTCGATCGATTCCGTGAAATCATGCAGGCGCCGGTGAAATCGGTGGTCCTTTTCCTCTCGCCGCAGGGTCAGCCCCATCACGGCAACGGCGATGAACCCATAGCCCTCCACCAGTTCCGTCGAGCCATAGCACAACAGCACCCCGGCCAGTGCCACCACCCCCGATCCGGTGTCGGCCAGCGGCGCGTTCCGCGGGACCGAGAACAGCACGAACGCAAGCACGCGGCCACCGGCCCATCCGGCGACGATCCCGACGGCGATGCGATAAAACACATCCCAAACCAGCCAGTCCAGCGCCCAGACACCCGGGTTCAGGCCTTCGGCGGCCACGATCAGTCCCAGATACACGAACGGAAACGCCAGCCCGTCGTTCAGCCCCGCCTCTGTCGTCAGGGTAAAGCGCACGGGATGCTCCCGGCCTTCCTGCGGCGGACCGACCTGCACATCGGCCGCCAGCACCGGATCAGTGGGCGCGATGACTGCCCCCAAGAGGATCGCCCCGGCCACGGTCAGGCCCTCCAGGCTGACGCCAAGCAGAGCCACGGCGGCGATGGTCAATGGCATGGCGATGCCAAGCATACGCGCCGTCGGACTCCACTTGCGCCAGGGCCTGATCGTGTCGATCCGCATCCCCGTCCCGAACAACGCCACGATCACGGCCAGCTCGCTCATCTTTTCCCACAGCAGCGGCGCTTCGCGCGGGTCAGGCATGAAAGCCGCGGCTGGGATCAGCATGGCGGCCCCGGCCCCGAACAGGATCATCAGCGGCGCAAACACCGGCTCCGCACGGGACACCAGCCGCGGCAGCCACCGCGCGCTGATGACGATCACCCCGGTCACCGCCAGCGCAATGTGATAGGGATCAAGACCAAAAAAGGAATCCGAGTTCATGGATGCTTCTGTTTAGTTGAAATCGTGGTACCAGGAACGGGATTAGCACAGCTTTGCAAGCGACCGCCACAAGGCCTCGGGGCGCGGACGCTGCCGTTTACCGGCACACCCTGTCCGGGCCTCACCCGGTCAGGATCCCGCTGACTTTCAGCGCTCGCTGCGCATTCCCCTCGACCTTCAGCTTGCCCGACATGTAGGCCATAACGGGGTTCTGCTCGCCCGACAGGATGTCGCGAAAGACCGCATCGCTGGCCATCAGCACCACGTCGGCGTCCTCGTCGCCCGCCCTTGCGCCGGTCTCGTCCAGCATCACGCTGCCCGCACCCTCGATCACCAGCTTCGCGGTGCCGCGAATGGCCCCCTTCGCCTTGGGGTCCAGCGTTTCGACATAACTCTCGATGATCTCGTTCATGGAATGACGCACCTTTCGCTGTCCCGACGGGCAAATCTCTCCATGCACGGCCCGCTGCGGTCAACGCGAACCTTGCGTCACCAGCGGCTCAGCGCGTCCTCGTCGGCGTCCTTCGCATCCACCCAATCGGCGCCGTCCCGCGTCACTTCCTTTTTCCAGAAGGGCGCGCGGGATTTCAGGTAATCCATCAGGAACTCCGCCGCCTGAAACGCATCCGCCCGGTGGGGCGAGGACGTGGCGACCATCATGATCATCTCGTCGGGGGCCAGCGCACCATGGCGATGAATGACCAGCACATCGCCCAAGCTCCAGCGCGCGCTTGCCTCCTCGGCGATCCCGGCCAGCGCCTTCTCGGTCATCCCCGGGTAATGCTCGATCTGCATCGCCTCCAGGCCCGCCGCGATATCCCGCACGATCCCGGTGAAACTCACCACCGCGCCCATGCCACTCTGCCGGCTGGTGAAATCGTTGACCTCTGCGCCAAGGTCGAACGCCTCTTCCTGCACACGGATGTCCAAGGCCTCAGCCCCCCGTCATCGGCGGAAAGAATGCCACCTCGCGCACCCCCGCAAGCGGCGCATCGAAATCCGCCAGCTCCTGGTCCACGGCCACCCGCAGCGCATCCAGATCGGCGAACGCCATCTCGTAGCGCGCCTCCCGCGCCCGCAACTCCTCGACCAGGTCCCGCACCGTCGCGGCCCCGGTTTCGATGTTGTCCTTGGGGCGCCCGATCCGCTCCCGCACCCATGCGAAGTATAGAACGTCCATGTGCTCAGTCCTTCAGGTAAGGCATCGCCTTGCGAAAATAGTCGAAGCCGGTGATCAGCGTCAGCCCGGCGGCCAGCCACAACAGCCACAGCCCAACATGGCCGGTGACGACCATCCCGTCGAATTTCCACCGCAGCCCATGCAGATCCTCTTCGCGACCCGCCAACACATCGGCCACGATCTGTTCATCCATGCCCATGCTGGACATGCCGAAATAGTGCAGGAAAACACCTTGCGCAAAAAGCACCGCAATCGCCACCATCTGCAACGTGGTCTTCCACTTGGCCAGCCTGGTCACCTTCAGCGTTCCCGCCGTATCGCCCAGGTATTCCCGCAGGCCCGACACGAACACTTCCCGGAACAGGATCATCGTCGCCGGCAGCACCAGCCACGGCGACATCGACGAGTACCCCAGGATCACCGCGAGTGCGATCACAACCATCGCCTTGTCCGCGATCGGGTCAAGCATCGTGCCCAGCTTGGTCGTCTGCTTCCACGCCCGGGCCAGGTAGCCGTCGAACCAGTCCGTGATCGCCGCGCCGACGAACAGCACCAGCGCAAACCAATCCGCCCACGGGCGGTTGAAGTAAAGAAACATCACCGCCAGCGCCGGGGCCGCCAACAACCGCAACACGGTCAGAATATTCGGAAGATTCCACGTCATACGCTCTAAGTAGTGCGAACCGCCCTCGTCCGAAAGCCCTGATCAGGTTTCCACGGCTTCATCGTTCCCGAAATACTCCGGGGGTCTGGGGGCAGCGCCCCCAGCCGGTCGGCGCGGGCGCAGCCCGCGTCGAAATCCGCTCAGCCTTTCTCGTGGAAATGGTCATAGACCTTCTGCGCCAGCGCGGCCGAGACGCCGTCCACAGCCTTGAGATCTGCCAAGTTCGCCCGGCTCACCGCCTTGGCCGACCCGAAATGCGCCAGCAATGCGCGTTTACGCGACGCGCCCACCCCCGCGATCTCGTCCAGCGGTGAGGCACTGACCGCCTTGGTCCGCTTTGCCCGGTGCGTGCCGATGGCAAACCTGTGCGCCTCGTCCCGCAGCCGCTGGATGAAATACAGCACCGGATCGTTGTGGCGCAGCGCCATGGGCCGCTTGCCCATCCGGTGAAACTCTTCCTTGCCGGCGTCGCGGTCCAGCCCCTTGGCCACGCCCACCATCGGCAGGTCGCGCACGCCCATCTCCTGCATGATCGAATGCACGGCGCTCACCTGCCCCTGACCGCCATCGATCAACAGCAGATCGGGCCACAGCCCCTTGTCGCGGTCCGGATCCTCCTTGATCAGCCGCTTCAGCCGCCGGGTCAGGACCTCTTTCATCATCCCGAAATCATCCCCGGGGGTCAGGTCGTCGCCGCGGATGTTGAACTTACGATACTGGTTCTTCATCAGCCCTTCGGGCCCGGCCACGATCATCGCCCCCACGGCATGCGCCCCCTGGATATGGCTGTTGTCATAGACCTCGATCCGCTCCGGGGCCGCGGGCAGGTCGAACGCCTCCGCCACGCCCTTCAGCAGCTTGGCCTGCGTCGCGCTCTCGCTCATCTTCCGCGCAAGGCTTTCGCGGGCATTGCGCAGCGCCGCCTCGACCAGCTCGGCCTTCTCGCCCCGCTGCGGCACCAGCAGTTCCACCTTGCGCCCCAGCTTGCCACTCAGCGCCTCTCCCATCAGGTCCGGGCTCTCGATCTCGTGGCTCAGGATGATCTGCCGCGCCGGGTCCTTGGTGTCATAGAACTGGCCCAGGAACGCCTCCAGCACTTCCGCCTCGGCCACGTCCGCACCGACGCGCGGATAGAAATCCTTGTTCCCCCAGTTCTGCCCCGCACGGATGAAAAACACCTGCACGCAAGCCTGACCTTTCTCCAGGTGCAGCGCCACCAGATCCGCCTCGCCCACCGTGCGCGGGTTGATCCCTTGCGCCGTCTGCACTTGCGTCAGTGCCTTGATCCGATCACGCAAGGCCGCGGCGCGCTCGAACTCCATCGCCGCGCTGGCTTCCTGCATGTCGGCGGCCAGCTTCTCCTGGATCTCCGTCGACCGCCCCGACAGGTAACGCTGCGCATCCTTCACCTGCGCGGCATACTCCTGTTTCGAGATATACCCCACACATGGCGCCGTGCAGCGCTTGATCTGGTATTGCAAACAAGGCCGCGTGCGGCTCTCGAACTGCGTGTCGCTGCAATTGCGCAGCTGGAACACCCGCTGCAACTGCCCCAGCGTCCGGTTCACCGCCCCCGCGCTGGCGAAGGGGCCATAATACTGCCCTTTCTCCTTCTTCGCGCCGCGATGCTTCTTGATCATCGGAAAGTCGTGCCCGGTCACAAGGATATTCGGAAACGACTTGTCGTCGCGCAAAAGCACGTTGTAGCGCGGCTTCAGCTGCTTGATCAGGTTCTGCTCCAGCAGCAGCGCCTCGGTCTCGGTCGCCGTGGTCAGGAACATCATCGACGCGGTTTCCGCGATCATCCTAGCGATCCGCGGAGTATGCCCCGTGGGCCGCGAATAGCTCGACACCCGCGCCTTCAGGTTCCGCGCCTTGCCGACATACAGCACCTGGCTCTGCGCCCCCAGCATCCGGTAGACCCCGGGCGAGCCATCCAGCGTCTTCAGGTAAGACTGGATCACCTTATGCCCGGTCTCGGGGACGGCAGCGCGCTCTGTTTCGTGTTTCGATTCGCCGGTCATTCGTTCTGGTTTGATTCTGCCTGTTGGGCTGCAATGATTAGCACACACCCCGCAATAGGAAACATCTCCACCGATCGTGTGGATAACTCTGCGGACAAGTTTTGGGCAGCCGGATTTTTTCGTTGTATTAGACCTGCTTCGTTAAGTTGCACAGAAATTAAGCACAAACATAAGGCATTGTTTTCAATACACAAAAAATCCGTGGTATCCCAAATATATGAAAACATTAAAACTTTTGTAACGCTTCGGTAACCACCCGGCGGCACGTGAACAAGTTGACGTAGCGTCTATACATCGACCCCCAGAACATCCGGCGTTTGCCATGCCAGATGCTGCCCGCCATCGACGCAGATCAGCTGCCCGGTGACCGCCTTTGCCTCCAGGAAATAGCCCAGCGCGGCGGTGATATCCTCGGGGTTCACGCCCCGCTTCAGAATCGTCCGCGCCCGCTGGTCAAAGAACTGTTCTTCGCTCTGCTCGGTACTCTTCAGCGTCGGTCCGGGGCCGATCCCGTTGACCCGCACGCGCGGGGCCAGCGCCTGCGCGGCGGTGCGCGTCATCGTCCACAGACCCGATTTCGCAATCGTGTAACTGGCGAAATAGGGCGTCAGCTTGCGCACCCGCTGGTCGATCATGTTCACCACCAGCCCCTGCGCCACCGGCTCGCCGTTCTCGTCCTTGACCGGCTCCGGCACCTGCGCCGCCAGCGCCTGCGTCAGCGCAAAGGGCGCGCGCAGGTTCGATTCCATGTGCCGGTCCCAGCTTTGCCGCGTCGCCGTCTCGTATGTCTCGTCCTCGAAAATCGACGCGTTGTTCACCAGCACATGCACCGGCCCGCCCAGCCGCGCCGCCGCCTCGGGCATCAGCGCCTGTACCGCATCCTCGTCCAGCAGGTCCGCCTGCACGGCCACGGCCCTTTGCCCCTTCGCCTCGATTTCGCCGGCAGTTTCCTCGGCCGCATCCGCCGAGCCGCCGTAATGCACGGCCACGTCATATCCCCGCGCCGCCAGGTACAGCGCCATCGCACGCCCAAGGCGCTTGCCGCCTCCGGTCACAAGGGCGCGGCGGGTCTGGGGTTGGTCGGTCATGCGGGGGCTCCGTTCAGCTCAACACGACCAAGACATAGATCACGTAAAGAACGGTCAAGGCGATGCCCCACAGCCGGTGAATGTCCCGGCCCAGGAACACGAACGGGATCAGCAGCAGCGACGCGCCCAGCATCACCCAAAGGTCGAATTGCAGGAACTCGGCGTCGACCGGGATCGTGCCGACAAAGGACGTGATCCCGATGATGGCCAGCAGGTTGAACATGTTTGACCCGATGACGTTGCCCAGCGCCACGTCGGCCTGCTTGCGCAAGGCCGCCATCACCGTCGTCGCCAGCTCAGGCAGCGAGGTGCCCAGCGCGACCAGCGTCAGGCCGATCACCGCGTCGCTGACGCCGAATTCCCGCGCGATGATCGACGCATTGTCCACCAGCAGGTCCGCGCCCAGCGGCAGCCCCACAAGGCCCAGCGCCAGAAAGACGAAGATCTGCCACCACGGCATGTCGGGGTCCGCGCCCTCGACCTCTTCTTCGTCCTCGGCCTCGGCAGCTGCCGCGGCCCCGGCCTTGCGGTGGTTGCGCGCATCCCGAAACGCATCGCCCAGCACCAGCCCAAGGCAGGCCAGCAGAACCGTCCCCGCCAGCATGTCGAACGGATCCCGGAATGCCATGCCGATGAAGATCAGCGTCGCCCCGATCATGAACAGATACGTCTTGCGCGTGTTGCACCCCGAGGTGTGCAGCGGCGCCAACAGCGCCGGCACCCCAAGCACCAGCAGGATATTGGCCGTGTTCGACCCGATCACGTTGCCCAGCGCCAGCCCCGGCTTGTTGTCCAGCACCGCGTTGACCGAGATCAGCAGTTCAGGCGCCGAGGTGCCGAAAGCCACGATGGTCAGGCTGACGATCAGCGCGGGAATGCCCACACGCAGGCTCAGGTTCACCGCGCCCTTCACAAGCGCATCGCCTGCCAGCAGCAGGATCAGCAACCCCAAGCCCGACATCAGCCATGGCCACATCAGGATTTGCCCTCCCGGCACTGGCACGGCCCCTTGCCGATGCGAAACCGCTTGCAATGCGGGCAACGGGCCGACTCCAGCTTTTTCTGTCCGGGAAAGCGCAGGCGTCCGAACATCGCCAGCACTGCGATGAAGGCCAGGAATATGAGGGCGATCTTGCTCAGCACGTCACAGGCCGAACCGGGCAAAAGCCGCGCGTTCCTCGACCGAGGCGAACGCATCCTCGACCACCGAAGACCCGAACCGCTGGAAAAAGCCCTTTTTCTTGCCGTAGGTGGCGAACCGCACCTTGTCGCCGTAAAGCTCCTTCAGCTTCGGCACCAGATGCGCCACCCCGTCGGCCAGCCCCAGCTCGACACCCCGGCCACCCAGCCAGAACTCGCCGGTAAACAGGTCGTCGTCCTCGCTCAGCCGGTCGCCCCGCCGCGCCTTGATCTGCGCGATGAAGTTTCCGTGCATCTCTTCCAGAATGCCTTTCAGACGCGCCACGTCTTCCTTCTTCTCGGGCTGGAACGGATCAAGCGTGCTCTTCGACTTGCCAGCCGTGTAGACCCGCCGTTCCACACCCTGCCGCGCCAGGAACACATGCGCGCCGAAGCCCGCCGAGATCACGCCGATGCTGCCCACGATCGAATTGTCGTCGACCCAGATATCATCCGCCGCCGAGGCCAGCCAATAGCCGCCCGACGCCGCGACGTCCTCGACGAAAGCATGAACCGGCACTTTCTTTTCCTCGGCCAGCCGCCGGATGCGTCCCGCGATCAGCGCAGATTGCACCGGCGATCCGCCAGGGCTGTTGATCAACAGCGCGACGGCCTTGGGCTTGCCGCGGCTGAACGCCTTTTCAATGGCGGGCGCCATCGCCTCGTCGCTCAGCGGCATCCGGGACCCTGCGCCAATCGCACCCGACAGGCGTATAACCGACACCAGCGGGTCGCTTTTCAAAAACGGGATAAATCGCTTCATGGAGGGGCATGTAGAATGCCCGCGCGCGACAAACAAGGTGGCGGCGCGTATCAATAGGGCCGACGGGCAAGAAAGCCACGAATACGACGCAGGGTCAGACCGCCGCCGCCCTTTCCCAGGACGTCGCCCATCCTGCGTAGGGTGGGTGAAAACCCACGCGCCTCCCGACGCCAACCCAGGCGCGCTCTCCTCAACTCTTGATCCGGTACCCCGTCTTGAAGATCCGCCAGATCAGGAACAGGCACAGCGCCGTGAACCCCGCAATCGCCAGCAGGCTCAGCCCGATGGACACGTCCGCCTGCCCGAAGAAAGCCCAGCGGAACCCCGAGATCAGGTAGACCACCGGATTGAACAGCGTCACCGTCTGCCAGAACGGCGGGAGCATCGAGATCGAGTAGAACGAGCCCCCCAGGAACACCAGCGGCGTCACGATCAGCAGCGGCACCAACTGCAACTGCTCGAAATTCTGCGCCCAGATCCCGATGATGAACCCGAACAGCGCGAAACTGATGCAGGTCAACAGCAGAAACACCACCATCGCGCCCGGATGCTGTATCTCCACGTCCACGAACAACGCCGAGGTCGCCAATATCACCACCCCGATGAACAGCGCCTTGGTGGCGGCGGCCCCCACATACCCGATCACGATCTCCAGGAAGTTCACCGGCGCCGACAGCAATTCATAGATCGTGCCGATGAACTTGGGGAAATAGATCCCGAAGGAGGCGTTTGAAATCGCCTGCGTGATCACCGACAGCATGATCAGCCCCGGCACGATGAACGCGCCGTAACTCACGCCCTCCACCTGGTCGATCCGGCTGCCGATGGCCGCGCCGAACACCACGAAGTAAAGCGAGGTCGAGATCACCGGCGACACGAAACTTTGCAGCAGGGTGCGAAAGAACCGCTGCATCTCGAACTTGTAGATCGCTGCAATGGCCAGAAAATTCATGCCGCATCCTCCTTCACCAGCCCCACGAAGATCTCTTCCAAACTCGACTGGCTGGTCTGAATATCGCGGATCACCAAGCCCGCCTCCGTCAGTTCGCGCACCAGCCGCGCAATCCCCGTCCGCTCGGCATTGGTGTCATAAGTATAGGTCAGGCTCTGGCCGTCCGGGCTCTTCCACAAGTCGTAATCCGACAGGCTCTCGGGCACCGCCTCCACCGGCTCGACCAGATCGATCCGCAAGCTCTTGCGCCCCATCCGCTGCATCAGCGCGGCCTTGTCCTCGACCAGCAGGATCTCGCCCTTGTTGATCACCGCCACCCGGTCGGCAATCGCCTCAGCCTCCTCGATGTAATGGGTGGTCAGAATGATTGTCACCCCGTCCTGCCGCAGCCCTTCGACCACCTCCCACATATCGCGGCGCAGCTCCACATCGACACCGGCGGTCGGCTCGTCCAGGAACAGAACACGCGGCTCGTGCACCAGCGCCTTGGCGATCAGCACCCGGCGCTTCATGCCGCCCGACAGTTCCTTGACCTGGTTGGTGCGCTTGTCCCACAGGCTCAGCTGCCGCAGGATCTTCTCCACCAGCGCCTCATCACGCCCCTTGCCAAAGAGGCCGCGCGAAAACCGCACCGTGTTGATCACCTTCTCGAACGGCTCCAGCGCGATCTCCTGCGGCACCAGTCCCACCAGCGACCGCGCCGCGCGATACTCCTCGGCGATATCATGCCCGCCGACGCGCGCCGTCCCGCCCGTGGGCGTCGTGATCCCGCACAGCGCCGAAATCAGCGTCGTCTTTCCCGCGCCGTTGGGCCCCAACAGCGCCAGGATCTCGCCCTCGCGGATCTCCAGGTCCACGCCCTTCAAGGCCTGGAACCCGTCGTCAAAGGTCTTCTCCAGGCCGCTCACCTCGATAAACGCTGCCATGTCCCGCGCTCCTTCTTTCGTCATTCGCGGCAAAGTAATCCGGCCGCGACCCGGCGCAAGCCGGTACGGAAACACAACCCCTTGTGCATTCCTGCGCGCCGAAACCCATGCCGCCCCAAATAAAACGTATCGTTTCCACATTTTGCATTGCACGACTCGTCTCAAGCGGGAATTCTGTCCGCGGTTGGGGGCGCATGATGCATGCGCATCAAGAAAATCGCAGGACAGACATGAAACGCCTCTCTCATTTTGTCTGGCCGCTCATCATATTTGCGCTCGGTGCCTGCACCGAGTCGGTGACGCGTGCCGACAACTCCCGTATCCTTCTCATGGGCGACTCCATGATGGCCTTTCACGGCACGGCCGGGAAATCCGTCTCTCACGCCATGGAACGCCGCCTGGGCGAGCCGGTCATCGACCGCTCCGTGTCCGGCGCCCGCTTCCTCTATTCCCTGCCCATCTCGGGCGCGGCCGGCATGAACATCACGAAACAATTCCGCGCCGGCAACTGGGACTGGATCGTGATGAACGGCGGCGGCAACGACATTCTCTTCGGCTGCGGCTGCGGGCTTTGCGACCGCCGCATCGACCGGCTGATCTCCGACGACGGTACCACCGGCGTCATCCCCGGTTTCGTGTCGAAAATGCGCAAGACTGGCGCCAACGTGGTGATGGTGGGCTACCTGCACACCCCCGGCGTGCGCTCCCCCATCGAAGGCTGCGTCGACGAGGGCCGCGAGATGGACGCCCGCATGGCCCGCCTCGCCGCGCTCGACCGCGGCGTGCACTTCATCCCGATGAGCGATGTCGTCCCGCCCGGCGACCGCACCTACCACGCGGTCGACCTCATCCACCCGTCACCCAAGGGGTCCGACGCCATCGGCAGCCGCATCGCCGAACTCATCCGCCAGAACGGACCGCGCCGGAAATAAAGTGTCCCGCCTTTGGCCTGACACTTCAAATAAAGGCGGCGCGCGCGCAACGATCACGCGCCCCCTTTTCCTCTGGCCAAAAATATCCCCGCCGGAGGCTCCGACGGGGACGCAATCAACCCGACATGAAACGAACTCTCACCCCTTCGAGATCATCCGCTTCAGCCAACCTTTCTTCTCGGCCTGCTCTTCCGGCTCGTCCTCCTTCGGCCCCTCGATGACATCCTCGAGGTTGGAAAAGAACTGGTCGGCCATCTTCTTGGCAAACCCGTCCACGATCCGGCTGCCAAGCTGCGCCAGCTTGCCACCCACCTTCGCCTCCACGTCATAGCTCAGCTTCGTGCCGCCCTCGACCTCTTCCAGCCGAACATCCGCCGCGCCCTTGGCAAAGCCCGCGGCCCCGCCCTTGCCCTCGCCTTCCAGGCGCAGGCTCTCGGGCTGGGTCATCTCGCTGAACGTCACCATGCCCTTGAACGTGGCCTTCACCGGCCCGACCTTCTGTGTCACCGTCGCCTCGTACCCGTCCTGCGGGTTGCCCGTGACCTCCTGCGCGCCCGGCACGCATTCCTTCAGAACTTCGGGTTCCATCAGTGCGGCCCAGACCGTCTCCCGGTCCGCCGCGATCTCGCGCTCGCCACTCATCTGCATGACACGTCTCCTCCTTGGGTTGGCCCGATCCTACCGCACGGCCCCGAACCCTCCAAGACCGATGCGCAGTATAAATTGACAGACGCGAGGCGTCTCGCGCATCAAGACCTTAGTCGCATGGGGGACCGCACTTGCCCGGCACGCTTTGCCTCACCTTCGACGATCTGTTCGTCGCAAACTGGGTCGCCGCCCGACCCGTGTTCGACGCCCATGACGCCCGCGTCACCTTCTGCGTGTCGCACCTGCACACGGCCATGCCGGACCAGATCGAAGGCCTGCACCTCCTGCAATCCGACGGTCACGAGATCGCCTGCCACACCCGCACGCACCCGAAACTGAAATCGTACCTCGCAACCCACGGCCTCGACCACTGGCTCGAACACGAAGTAGACCTTGCCATAGCGGAACATCGCGCGGCAGGCTTCCCGGCACGCACCTTCGCCTGCCCCTTCCACGCTTCCACGCCCGAGACCCGCGCGGCCCTCGCCTCCCGCTTCGAGGTCATCCGCGCCGCCGGCCCCCGCAGCCTCGACCACACCAACCCCGCCAGCCGCATCTATTCGGAAATCCCGCCCTCCCGCTGTCTCGACAACCTCGGCTTCGCCGACATGCAGCACAAGGCCTTCCCCGGCTGGCGCCGGCAGCACCACTTGCTCGACCTCATCGCCAAGACGGACGGCCTCGCGGTCTTCACCGGCCACGACATCAGGGACCGCAAAACCGGCCCGGGATTCTACAGCAGCCAAGCCCAGATCGGCCGCCTGCTGGGCGCCGCCACCACGCGGGGCGTTGCGATCAAACCCGCGTAGGGTGGGCGAAAACCCACGCGTCCTGCACACGGCGCATCAAACGCCGTCCACCTTCCCCCTCAACGCCTTCACTTCCGCCCGCTTCTTCTTCGCTTCCACCCGCTTGCGCTTCTGGTTCTTCGACACTTTCGTCGGGATGCGCCGCTTCGGCTTTTCGCAGGCCTTGGCGATCAGTTCCGCCAGCCGCTCCCTTGCGATCTCGCGGTTGCGGGCCTGGCTGCGTTCCTCCGACACCTGCAACACCACCGCCCCGTCCTTGGTCCAGCGCCGCCCGGCCAGCCGCCGCAGCCGCCGTTTCACCGGGTCGGGCAGGTTCGGCGAGCGATCCGCCTCGAACCGCAACTCCACCGCCGAGGACACCTTGTTCACGTTCTGCCCGCCCGGTCCGGACGCGCGGGTGAACTGCTCGGTCAGCTCCCAATCCTCGATCGTGATCCTGTCGTTGATCTTCATCATGCCCTGTCAGATAGCACCGACGCGATGCCACTCAAAGCGTTTCGCCTTTGACCTGAGGAATCAGCTAAAGGCGAAACGCGTGCAACGTTTGAATGTTGCGCGGCGTTTCTCGATAAGCAGCGTTTCAGGTTTATCGCGAAACGCTTTAAATACCGACGCGATACCGACGCGCCATTTTCACACTAAAAGGGCCGCCCCAACCTCGTGGAGCGGCCCTTCTAAAAGTTTCGGAGGCGAGGTCGGTTAGGCCCTGCCAATCCGGGTGTTCACGCGCCCAAGGGCTGCCTCAGACACGAACCTCCCTGACTGTTCCGACACCTCTCTCCAATCCCTTTATAGACACTGGATCACCTCCTTTCAGTTGTTGAACTCAAAGGTAGCCTGCCACAGATTTCGCGTTTGTCAAAACAAAATCATGTGGTCCTGCCACTAAGTGACCCCACGATGATGCGAAACGGCACAAGTGCCAAAATTGCCAGCACCAGCTTCACCAGCCAGTCCGCCACCGCCAGCGACACCCAGAGCGGCACCACCGGGCCTGCACCCAAAAGCGGCAGCGCCTCGCCGGCCCAGCTCACGTCATTGCCCGGCTCCAGGAATGTCAGGCTGGCCGAAAACGCGATGGTAAAGAACAAGCCCGTGTCCACGCTGCCCCCGATCAGCGACGACACCACCGGCGCCCGCCACCAGGCACCAGCCCTGAACCGGTCGAACACCGCGATATCCAAAAGCTGCGCGGTCAGAAACGCCACGGCCGAGCCCAGCGCGATCCGCACCGTCACCAGCGGCCCGAACTCGCCCGAAATCTGCGTGCCGATGAACGAACAGATCAGCCCCACGACAAAGCCCGCCAGCACCACGCGCCGTGCCGCCGCACGGCCATAGACGCGGTTCATCACGTCCGTCACCAGGAAGGCCAGCGGATAGGTGAACGCCCCCCATGTCAGCCACTGGCCGAACAGGAACTGCACCAGGATGTTCGACGCGACGACGATCGTCGCCATCGCCAGAACACCGGGAAGGATCTTGGATGTCATGCGCACAGGCCCCCGATACGCGTCTATATCAGGGGCCTGCGCCTAGTCACTTTGCGGCAGAACCACAAGACCTTACTCCGATTGCAGCACGCCCAGGCACTGCGCCGGCAGGTCCGCCATGGTCAGCTCACGGCGCGGCTTGGGCGGCGACGCGTCGGGGTCGGGCGGCGGCGGGTTCAAAATATTCCTCTGCCACTGCCGCGCATCGGCGCAGCCATCCCCGGCGGGAGGCGCGGCCTGATCGACACAGCCCTTCGCCCCGCGCGGGCATTTCAGCCGCACGTGGAAATGATAGTGGTGCCCGTACCACGGCCGGATCTTGCGCAGCCAGCTGCGGTCGCCGGTCTCTTCCTCGCACATCCGCACCTTGGCGCCGGGAAAGACGAAAATCCGCGCCACACGCGGGTCCTTCGCCGCCGCCTTCATGATCTCGTGATGCGTGCGGTTGTAATTGTCGTTCGTATAGGCCCCGTTTGCCCGCCGCAGCGAAATCGACGACAGGCTTTCGCGCTGCGCCCGGCTGAGGTTCAGGTTGTTCGCCGGCCGCAGCCAGATATCCACGTCCAGCCCCATCTGGTGGCTGCGATGCCCGGTCAGCATCGGCCCGCCGCGCGGCTGGCTGATGTCGCCCACGTAAAGTCCGTTCCACCCCGGCTGCGTCGCGGCAAAGCGCGACAGTTTCTGCACGAAGTCGATCACCTCGGGATGGCCCCAGTTGCGGTTCCGGCTCAGGCGCATCGCCTGCCATGTCGGCCCGGTCTCGGGCAGTTGCACACCGCCCGCCACGCATCCCTTGGCATAGCCGCCAAAGGGCCGCGCGGCCTGCTGCGAGCCGCCCCGCTTGGCGCCGAACAGCTGTTTCGCCTGCACCCCGCGCATGTCTGCCGGGATGTTCTGCGTCGACAGCACCGCGGGCTGGACGCTCTCCTGTTCTGCCGTGGACCCGCCACAGCCTGCCAGCACCAGCGCCAGCAGGACCGGCTTTACGATACGGACCATGTTTCACTATCCCCTTTTGCCTGAACCCAGCGTAGCAAGATCAACCCCACGAGGAAAAGAAGAATAAGGGGCGTGACACCAATTTGCGCGCTTCCGCTGATATACGTCACCAGACCGATCAATGCGGGGGCCACGAACGCCGTTGCCCGCCCCGACAGCCCGTAAAGACCAAAGCTTTCGGTCGGCACCGCCGGGTCCGTGTGGCGCACCATCAGCGACCGGCTCGCCGATTGCAGCGTCCCGCCCAGCCCCCCGATCAGGATACCGCAGCCGAAGAACACTATGTCCGGCAGGGCCGAGCCCTCCTCCAGCGGGATGCCGAAGAACATCGTGCGGTCCATGCTGACGATGGTGATGCACACCCCGATCAGGATCCACACCGCCACCACGATCACCGGCTTCGGCCCGTATCGCTTGTCCAGCCTGCCGCCGACCCAGCTGAAGGCCGCCGCGGCAACGGCGCTGACGATCCCGAAGATCCCCACCCTCACGATCGACCAGTCCAGCACCAGCGTCGCGTAAGTGCCCCCGAAACTGTAAAGCCCGTTCAGCGCGTCGCGATAGAACATCGACGATCCCAGGTAGGCCAGCAGGCTTTTGCGGTTGGGCAGGTTCGCCACCGATTTCTTTAGCAAAGCCATCGCACCGACGAACCCCGTACCCTTGGGCGCGGTGTCCGCATCGCGCACCCACAGGAAATAGGGGATCATGAACACCACGTACCAGGCCGCGGCCAGTGGCCCGACGATGCGCTTGTCCTCGTCCTGCGCAGCATCCAGCCCCAGCGCCGGTTCCAGCCCAACGATTGTGCGTCCCCCGTCCATGGTCTGAAAGAACACCAGCATGATCGCCAGCGACGCCAGCCCGCCGAGATAGCCAAAGGCGAACCCGCTGCCCGATGTCGACCCCACGTCTTCCGCCGTCGCCACCGAGGGCAGTTGCGAATTGACGAAGATCAGCGCGTACTCCGCCCCGATAAAGCCGATCCCAAACATCACCAGCATCGCGATCATGTTCGACCCGTCCGGCGCCGTCCACCACAGGCCCGCCGCGCCGACGACATAGAGCACCGAAAAGCAAACCATCCACGGAATACGCCGCCCGGCGGAATCCGCCATCGCGCCCATGATCGGCGCACCAAAGGCGATGACCAGCCCCGACAGCGCCAGGCACCATGACCACAAGGTCTGGGCCCGCGCATCCGCCGCCTCTTCTTCCAGCCCGGTACCAAGGAAATAGTTCGAGGCGACAGCCGCAAAGAACGGCCCGAACACGAAGGTCACCAACAGGGTGTGATAGGGCTGGCTGGCCCAGTCGAAAAAGAACCAGCCCCAGATCCGCTTGCGTGCTGAAACGTCTGCCATCTTGCCCCCTCGCCTCGCCGCGATCAAACGCGGTTCGGGGTCCGGTGGCAAGCCTTTCCTTGGGCTTTCCGCGTCAGTCCTGCATCGGCGGCCAGGGCCGCTTGGCATCCGCCTCGATCCACGCGGTCACCCACTCGGGCGCCTCGGGCCGCTCCACCGTCTTGCCCAGCGCCGCCATCACCGTCTCGGGCGGCACAATCCCGTCCTTGCCCGTCACGGCCGAGCGATAGACGATGTGATTGGCGCACTCGCCATCCGCTTTCCACATCGACTGTTCCAGATAGACGAACCGCGAGTCCCACCACACCGCGCGCGACCGCATCTCCACTGTCTCGAACATCCTGATCCGGCGGCGATAGCGCACGCTCGCCCCCGCCATGGTCAGACCCCAGCGGTTCTTCCTCAGCACGCCGACCAGCCCCGCCCGCCGCGCCAGCGGGATGCGCCCCAGGTCATACAGCGTCAGCGTGCGCCCATTGTTCAACTCCATCCACAGGTCGATATCCCACGGCAAGCAGACATGCCGCGACACGTGCGTGTCGGTCGGCGCCAGCGGCGGCGAATTGCGGTGCTTATAAAGCTGCCAGAACATGCGGACGACAGGATACATCGGGCGCTCCTTTTCCCGTTGGTCTTGACGCGGGCGCGGCATACGTCAACCACAACCTCGCGTAAAGCTTGCGGAATACCGCCATGACGCTTACCTGAAGCGTGCGGCCAAAAACCTGGATCGCAGTTATTGGTCGTGCGCAGCGCGACGATTGAGTGTTGCGCGCACCCTGCCTTTATCTGATACCTCAGGTTAACGGCAGGACGCTTTATTCCGCGCAGCAAGCAAGAGGTTCTTTAGATGCAGGCAATCGCAGGTCCCATCGGGCTCATTCTGGACGTGGTGTTCTTCATCATGATCATCCACATCATCATGAGCTGGCTGGTCAATTTCCAGGTCCTGAACCTCAGCCAACAGTTCGTGGCCCAGATCTGGTACGGCCTGAACCGCCTGCTGGAGCCGATCTACGAACCCATCCGCCGCATCCTGCCCGACACCCGCCCCCTCGACCTCGCGCCTCTGGTGGCCTTCGTCGCGCTGATTTCGCTGCGCGACTTCATCCTGCCGGAACTCCTGTGCAACGGGCGCCCCTTGGGCTACTGCGGATAGACGCGCCATCGCCAGACCGGGGGCTGGCGACCTGACAGGTCTTCAGGGCACTTTATCCCTGTCGCATCCGCAGAACTTCAAATCGGCGCGCACACGTTACCCAATCGCCAGCCCGTCCGGGCGGTCTGGCGATGACGCGGCGGCCTTCGGCCTTGATTCCGCGCAACCAACGCTCATCCGGGACTTGTTTACGATTCCTTAGTGTGGGACTGTCACCCGTAAGAGCAGAAAACTAAAATCTTACAGGTTTCCCATGCAAAGCGCTGCCACGCTGCTGCAAGACGTCTTCGGATTCTCCGCTTTCCGTCCCGGCCAGGAAGAGATCGTCCAGACCGTCGCGGAAGGGTCCAACACCCTTGCCATCATGCCGACCGGCGGCGGCAAATCCCTGTGCTATCAACTCCCTGCCCTCCTGCGCGACGGCGTCACCGTCGTCATCTCCCCCCTGATCGCGCTCATGCGCGACCAGGTCCGCGCGCTCAGGGCTGCGGGGGTCGAGGCCGGCGCGCTCACCTCCGGCAATACCGAGGAAGAGACCCAGGCCGTCTGGGAGGCCCTCGACCAAGGCCGCCTCAAACTCCTCTATATCGCCCCCGAACGCCTCGCCGCCGGGTCCGCCATGGGGATGCTGCGCCGCATCGGTGTCAGCCTGATCGCGGTGGACGAGGCGCATTGCGTCAGCCAGTGGGGCCACGACTTCCGCCCCGATTACCTGCGCATCGGCGAGTTGCGCCGTGCCCTCGACGTGCCGCTGGCCGCCTTCACCGCCACCGCCGACGCCGAAACCCGCGCCGAAATCGTCGAGAAACTGTTCGAAGGCCAGCAGCCCGAAACCTTCCTGCGCGGCTTCGACCGGCCCAACATCACGCTCGCCTTCTCGGCCAAGGACAGCCCCCGCCAGCAGATCCTCAGCTTCGCCGCCGCTCGCAAAGGCCAGTCCGGCATCGTCTATTGCGGCACCCGCGCCAAGACCGAAACGCTGGCCAAGGCCCTGCGCGAGGACGGCCACAGCGCCTGTCACTATCACGGCGGCATGGACCCCGACGACCGCCGCCATGTCGAACACCGCTTCAGCACCGAGGACGGGCTGGTGGTGGTCGCCACCATCGCCTTCGGCATGGGGGTGGACAAGCCCGACATCCGCTGGGTCGCCCATGCCGACCTGCCCAAATCGATCGAGGCCTATTACCAGGAAATCGGCCGCGCCGGCCGCGACGGCGCGGCCGCCGACACGCTCACGCTCTTCGGCCCCGACGACATCCGCCTGCGCCGGTCCCAGATCGACGAGGGGCTCGCCCCGCCCGAGCGCCGCGCCGCCGATCACGCCCGCCTGAACGCCCTCCTGGGCCTTGCCGAAACCCACGCCTGCCGCCGCCAGGCGCTCTTGCGCTATTTCGGCGAGGACCCGGCCCCGTGCGACAATTGCGACACCTGCACCACACCGCCCGAAACCTTCGACGGCACGCAGGACGTGCGCAAGGCGCTCTCGGCCATCCTGCGCACGGATGAATTCTTCGGCGCGGGCCACCTGATCGACATCCTGACCGGCAACGAAACCGACAAGATCCGCGCCCGCGGCCATGACGGCCTGCCCACCTTCGGCGTCGGCCGCGACACCGACCGCCGCACGTGGCAGGGGATCTTTCGCCAGATGATGGGTCACGACCTGATCCGCCCCGATCCCGAACGCCACGGCGCCCTGCGCATGACCGAACGGGCCATCCCGATCCTGAAGGGCGAACAGGACATCACCCTGCGCCGCGACACCCTCGCGCCCAAATCCCGCCGCCCCGCCGCCAAGACGCTGGTCGCCGAAGAGGACGCGCCGCTCCTGTCGGCGCTCAAGGCCAAGCGCCGCGCGCTGGCCGAGGCCGCGAGGATGCCCGCCTACATCGTCTTCAACGACCGCACCCTGATCGAGATGGCCGAAACCCGGCCCCGCACGCTCGACGACATGGCGCGCATCTCGGGCGTCGGCTCCAAGAAGCTGGAACAATACGGCGCCGCCTTCCTGGAGGTCATCAACGGCGAGGCCGAAACGATGCACCCCACCCGCCGCAAGCTGGCAGGCCGCGAAACCGGCACGGTCTATGACCGCCTGCTCGAGGTGCAGTCCAACCTCCAACGCGGCGAGGACGGCATTGAAAAGCCGCTCTCGTGTTCCGCCAGCCTTCTGGCCCGCGTCGCCGCCTCGAAACCCCGCGACCTCGGCGACCTCGAACGCCTCTTGGGCGACAAAAGGACCGAGCGTTTCGGCCCCGCCTTTCTGGACGTTCTGCACGCGGCGGACTGAGGTGTTTCGAGGACAACATGACCAGAGTATCGCCAATGTCCCGAGAACGCCGAAGGCGTGACAGGGTATTGGCGATTCCATTTTTCCTCGAAACGCCCTAGATCCCCAGAAAGCTTAATTTCTCAAGGGTCACATATGCTCGTCGTCGTCTCGCCTGCCAAGAAAATGGACATGTCCCCGGCCGAGGGGATCCATCCCACCGGCCCCGCCTTCGCCAAGGACGCGCACGCCCTGGCCGACGTGGCCCGCGACCTTAGCCAGGCCGATCTGAAAAAGCTCATGGGCATCTCCGACGATCTCGCGAAACTCAATGCCGAGCGGTTCAGCAATTTCGGCAGCCAGGACAAGAAGCCCGCCGCGCTCGCCTTCGCCGGCGACACCTACCAGGGGCTCGAGGCCGGGTCGCTCGATGCTGACGAACTCGACTGGGCGCAGGATCACCTACGCATTCTCTCGGGTCTCTACGGCCTCTTGCGCCCGCTGGACAATATCGAACCCTACCGTCTGGAAATGGGCAGCCGCCTCAAAACCGAGCGCGGCAAATCGCTCTATGATTATTGGGGCGACCGCCTTTCAAAGGCACTGAACCGGCAGGCGAAAGAGACCGGAAGCAAGACCCTCGTCAACTGCGCCAGCCAGGAATATTTTGGCGCCGTCGACCGTGACGCGCTCAAGCTGCGGGTCATCACCCCCACCTTCCTCGACACCAAGAACGGCGAGGCCAAGGTCATCAGCTTCTTTGCCAAGAAGGCCCGCGGCGCCATGGCCCGCTTCATCGTGCAGAACCGCCTGACCGATCCCGACGCGATCAAGGAATTCGATTCCGGCGGCTACCGCTATGATGCCTCGCGCTCGACCGAGGATGAACCGGCGTTCATCCGCGGCGAGCAGTAGGGCACTCTGCGCAAGTCATACGCAGGTCTATCTGCGCATCGGTTGTCGTGAGGGAGGCGACGGCTTTGCGGACGAAGTGGACGTTATTTTCTGACGGTGAGGAGACGCGCATCGACGGGCCGTGGTGCGGCGAACCGACGATGGTGATGGGCAATTTATGCCTGCCAAGCACATCCAATCTGAGAGCTTGGCACTTCACCTGCCAAATCGCCGTGCCGGGGGACGGCCCGGCGATGCGCGGCGGGCTTCGCCCTTGTTCCGCGCGGGCGCTTTGCGACTGTGGCGACTAAGGGCTCGAACCTGCCATCTCTGGCAGCGCAGCATCCCGCAGGTATCATCCTTCATCTTACCGCATAGCGCAAAAGACCCGCCGTCGCCTGTGCCTCCCCATCCGCCCTATGCCGCACTCTGCCCTTCCTCGGGCGGGCGCACGCTCACGGGGCAGGCCGCGATCACATGGTCGATCAGCGCCTGTTTCGACAGCGGCTTCGACAGGTAGTGATCGATCCCCGCTGACAGGATATCGTCCTCGTCGCCATCCATCGCGTGTGCCGTCATCGCCACGATGGGCACATGTACCCCGCCATCCGCTTCGATCTCGCGAATGGCGCGGGCGGCCTCCTTGCCGTCCATCTCGGGCATCGAGATGTCCATGAACACGATATCGGGCGCGAAAGACCGGAAGAACGCCACCGCCTCTTCGCCGCTCACGGCGAATTTCAGGTCGATGTCCAGCGCCTTGACCATCTTGGAAAAGACCAGCCGGTTGGTCTTGTTGTCCTCCGCCGCCAGCACGCGCATCACGCGGCTGGGCTCTTGGGGCCTCTCGGGTGCGTCCTCGCCGCCCGGCAGCGCGCCCGAAACCTGCTTCAGTGCGGCGAAAAGCTCGTTGCGGGGGACCGGTTTCTGCAACAGCGCGTCAACATAAATCCGGCCCGGGTCCTGATCCACGCTGCCGGTGTTCCCGCTCAACAGCAGGACCGGCGCCGCGTGTCCGGCGCCTTTCAGCGCCTCGGCCAGTTCGATCCCGTCCATCTGCGGCATCACGTGGTCGGTGATCACCAGGCTGACATCGTCGCCCATCACCTCCAGCGCGCGCACCCCGCTGTCGCAGCAAACGACCTCGACTCCCAGCGCCGCGAACAGCCGCTCCAGGATCGCGCGGTTCAGCGCGTTCGTCTCGACGATCAGCACCTTGCGCAACCCGTCGGGCACGCTGAAATCCTGTTCCGCGTCCGGCTCGGCCAGCGGCAGTTCCACGGCAAATCCAAAGGTCGAGCCCTGCCCCTCGACCGAGTCGACCCAGATCTCGCCGCCCATCAACTTCACCAGCTTTTCCGAGATCGCGAGGCCCAGCCCGGTGCCTTCGAACTTGCGGTTGCTCTCGTCGTCCACCTGGTTGAACTCGCCAAAGATGTGCCGGACCTTGTCGTCGTGAATCCCGATCCCGCTGTCCTCTATCGTCACGTGCAGGCGCGCCGCGCCCTCGGTGCCGGCCTCCACGCCCACGACGCGCACCATGACATGCCCCTGCTCGGTAAACTTCACCGCGTTGCCCAGCAGGTTCGTCATGATCTGCCGCAGCCGCCCCGGATCACCCACGAACCGCGTCGGCAGGAACAGGTCGTAATCCACCAGAAGGTCGATCCCCTTGTCCCGCGCATTGGCCTGCATCAGCATGATCAACTCGTGAATGCAGCGTTCCAGGTCGAACGGCTCGTCATGCAGCACCAACTTTTCCGCCTCGATCTTGGAATAATCCAACACATCGTTGATGATCACCAAGAGCGCCTCGCCCGAATTCTTGATCGTGTTGGCGTAAAGCAGCTGTTCCTCGTCCAGCTCGGTGTCCTTCAACAACTCCGCCATCCCCACCACGCCATTCATCGGCGTGCGGATCTCGTGGCTCATGTTGGCCAGGAAGGACGATTTCGCCCGGCTCGCCATCTCGGCCCTGCGCCGCGCCTCCTTAAGCCGTTCCTCATAGCGGATCGTGTCGGTGATGTTCAGCGCCAGGCTCACAACGTCGCCGGTCTGTCCGCGCTGGTCGATCAGCTTGATATAGGCCCCGTTCCACAGCCGGATGATCTCGGGCTCCGGCGCGACGGTCTGCCAGCGGTCCAGCATCTTTTCGCGCCACGCGGCGGGGTCCGCGTCTCCGATGTCGATGACACCCTCCTCGGTCACGCATTGCAGGATCTCGACATAGCTGATGCCCGGCTTGACGTCCTCCAGCCCTTCGAAAACACCCAGCCAGGCGTGGTTCGCGGCGATCATCCGGCTGTCGGCGTCGAAAAAGGCGAACCCGTCCTGGATCGTCTGGATCGAATGCCACAAGCGCCTCTCGGCGATGGCGACCTTTTCATTGGCGACGTTGAGGTCGGATTTCACCCGCGCGTTCTCGTCCCGCACGGTCTGCACCTCGGCGCGGGTCTCAACGATCTCCTCGCTCAGCGCACGGGCGTGGCGGCCCAGCTTGCGGTTAGCGGCCTGAAGCTCCGCCTGTTTCTGTTCCAGCAGACGTTCAGCGGCCAACCGGGCGCGCCGTTCCTCCGCCAGTTTGTTGGCAAGGCTCATGCCCCAACCTCCGCCGCTGCAGGTCACTCTTGGGGGCCAATATCCCTTATTATGGTGAACAAGTACTTAAATCCTGACCCTGCCCAGGCGCGGGAATCGTTGTCTTGGCGCGGGGGGCGTGGCAGCATGTCGCCATAAATTTAGGGAGGGCATCATGCTCCATCGCTTTCTCACCGCCATTTTCATCACCCTCACCGCCAGTCTCGCCGCCGGGCACGCCGCGGCCCAGGATGCCGTCCCCGACCGGCGCGAGGTCGTGACCAAGGATGTCGACTTCTTCGGCTCCGATCTCGACCCGCTCTTCGACACCACGCTCGAGGCCTGCCGCAACCTCTGCTTTTCGAACAACGCCTGCCGCGCCTATACTTTCAACACCCGCTCCAATTCCTGTTTCCCCAAAAGCGCCCTGTCAGAGACCAAACCCTACGAGGGCGCGATTTCCGCCGAGGTCTTCCACACAGACGCCCGCGTCCTGAATGACGCGCCCGCCCGCACCGCCGATCTGGATTTCCTCAACCCCGGCGATCTGAACCAGGCGCGCGACCAAGCCACCGGCATCGGCGCGCGCCATCCCGGCGGGCAATGGGACGTCCCCGCCATGGTCAACGCCGCGCAGGACCGCATCGCGCAGCAGGATTACCTGAATGCCATGCGCTGGATGGGTGCCGCCGTGGCCCGCTCGGACGCCGCCGACCAGTGGGCGGAATATGCCCGCCTGTCGCTGCTGATCCCGACACAGAACAACTCCGAGAAACGCAATTACGCCACCCGCGCCTTCCAGGCCGCGACCAACGCCTACCTCCGCGCGCCCAGCGATCCGGTGCGGATCAACGCCCTTCTGATCATGAGCGAGTCCTTGGAAGCACTGGGACGCGAACGCGATATCGTGCCCACCCTGCGCCTGGCCGAATCGATCCAGCCGCGCGACGACGTCATGACCGCGCTCGATGCCGCCATCGCCAAGTACGGCTTTCGCATCACCGATCACCGCGCCGACAGCGACAGCGCCCAGCCGCGCCTCTGCGCCGAGTTCTCCGAACCGCTGGTCGAGGCGGGCACCGATTACACGCCCTTCGTCCGCCTGCCCGATCCCGGCCTCGTGGTGCAGCCCGACGGGAACCAGATCTGCATCGCCGGCGTCCAGCATGGCGAGCGCTACCGCGTCACCTTCCGGGAAGGCCTGCCCGCCGCCAGCGGCGAGACACTTCAGCGCGACACCGAGATCACGCTTTACGTGCGCGACCGCTCCCCGCGCGTCAGCTTTCCGGGCCGGGCCTACATCCTGCCCAAGGCCGCCGACACCGCCCTGCCGATCGAGACCGTCAACCTCGACGAGGTCGAACTGCTCCTGCGCCGCGTCTCCGACCGAAACCTTTTGCGCACCATGCAGGAGGACTATTTCGGCCGCCCTCTCAGTCAGTACCAGGAACGTCAGTTCAACGCCGAGATCGCCGAGGAGGTCTGGACCGGCACCGGCGAGGTGCAAAACACGCTCAACCGCAACATGATCACCCGCCTGCCGCTGGGCGAGGTGCTGGCCGACCAGCCTCCGGGCATCTACGCCCTGACCGCCAGCATCGAAGGCGCCGACAGCTACGACAACCCCGGCGCCACGCAATGGTTCGTTCTGACCGACCTTGGCCTGACCACGTTCAAGGGTAATGACGGCCTGCATGTTTTCGTGCGCGGGCTGGCCGATGCCCAGGCGGAATCCGGCGTCGAACTGTCCCTGCTGTCGCGCTCCAACCGCGTTCTGGGTACGGCCACGACCGACGCCCAGGGCCACGCGCTCTTTGCCCCCGGGCTGACCCGTGGTACCTCCGGCGCCGCCCCGGCTCTGGTGCTGGCCAAGGCGGGCGACGACGACATGGCCTTCCTGTCGCTCACCGACCCCGCCTTTGACCTCTCGGACCGCGGCGTCGAGGGCCGTCCGCCCGCGCCCCCGATCGACATTTTCCTCGCCACCGATCGCGGTGCTTACCGCCCGGGCGAGGTGATCCACGCCACCGCGCTGGCGCGCGACAACGTGGCCGAGGCGATCCCCGGCCTGCCCCTGACGGCCATCCTGCGCCGCCCCGACGGCGTGGAATATTCCCGCCAGCTATCCGGCGACGACGACGCGGGTGGCCATGTCTTCACCCTGCCCGTCGGCACCACCGTCCCCACCGGCAGCTGGACACTCGACATCTTCTCGGACCCCGAGGACGAACCGCTGGTCAGCCGTACCCTGCTGGTCGAGGACTTCCTGCCCGAGCGCATCGACTTCGACCTGTCACTGCCCGAGGGCCCCATCCGCCCCGGCGACACGCCGCCGCTGACCATCGACGCACGCTACCTCTTCGGCGCGCCCGGTGCCGGGCTGGTGGCGGACGGGAACGTGCGCCTCACGGCCCGCACCACGCTCGACGCCTTCCCCGGCTACAATTTCGGCCGTCACGACGAACGGGTCGGCGCGCGCATCACCTACCTGCCCGGAGGCAAGACCGGCGCGGATGGCCAGCTTCAGATGGCCGCCGAAATGCCCGAATTCGATGTCACCGATCGCCCGTTCGAGGCCGACATCACCGTCACCCTGCAAGAAGGCTCCGGCCGCCCGGTCGAACGCAGGCTCAACCGCATGCTCGCCCCCGCCGGCCCCATGATCGGCATCAAGCCCATGGCCGACGGCGTCGTCGCCGAGGGCACCGAGGCAAGTTTTCAGATCATCGGCATCTCACCAGACCTCACGCCCGTCCCGATGGACGTGAAATGGACCGTCAACCGCATCACCACGCGTTACCAATGGTACCAGGATTACGGCTCGTGGAACTGGGAGCCGATCACGACGCGCGAACAGGTCGCCACCGGCGACGCCACGCTGGGGTCCGATCCCGTGACCGTCTCCGCCCCCGTCGAATGGGGCCACTATGAACTGGTCGTCGAACGCACCGGCGGCGATTACGTGTCGTCCTCCACCGATTTCTACGCCGGCTGGTACGCCCCCGCCGACGCCAGCGACACGCCCGACACGCTGGAGCTGTCACTGGACCAACCCGAATACACCCCCGGCGACACCGCGCAACTGCGCGTCGTGCCCCGCTACGCCGGCACCGCGCTGATCACCGTCATGTCCAACCACGTCATCGAACGCCAGGCGGTCGAGGTCACCGAGGGCGAGAACACCATCCCGCTTTCCATCACCGAAGACTGGGGCGCGGGCGCTTATGTCACCGCGCAAGTGATCCGCCCGATGAACGTCAGCGCCGGCCAGAACCCGGCCCGCTCGCTCGGCCTCAGCTACGCCAAGATCGCCCCGGGCGACAAACAGCTCGCCGTCTCCATAGACGCCCCCGACACGGCCGCCCCGCGCGGGCCGCTGGACGTCACCGTCAACGTCGACGGGCTGGCGGAGGGTCAGAGCGGCTTCGTCACCCTCGCCGCCGTGGACGTGGGCGTGCTCAACATCACAGGCTTCCAGTCGCCCGACCCGTCCGGGCACTACTTCGGCCAGCGCCGCCTCGGCGTGGAAATCCGCGACCTCTATGGCCGCCTCATCGACGGCATGAACGGCGCGCAGGGTCAGGTTCGCTCCGGCGGTGACGCGGGCAATCCGATGTCCGGCACCCAGCCGCCGCCCACCGAGGACCTCGTCGCCTATTTCACCGGCCCGCTGGAAATCGGCCCCGATGGCACCGCGCAGGCCAGCTTCGACATGCCCGATTTCAACGGCACCGTCCGCTTCATGGCCGTCGCATGGTCCCCCACCGCCGTGGGCCAGGCCGAGGACGAGACCATCGTACGCGACCCCGTCGTCGTCACCGCCTCGCTGCCGCGCTTCCTCGCCCCCGACGACGAAAGCCGCCTTCTGCTTGAGATTCAACACACCGAAGGGCCGACCGGCCGCATGGGCCTCGATGTATCCAGCACCGGCCTCACTTTGGGCGGCACCATCCCTTCCGGCCTCGAACTGGGCGAACAGGAAAAAACCACGCTCTCCCTGCCCATTACGGCGGGCGACGTGGGCGACGCCACCCTGCGCATCGCGCTCACCACGCCCGACGGCAAGCAACTGACCAAGGAGATGCCGCTGGGCATCCGCTCCAACGATCCGGTCATCGCCACCACCCGCCGCTTCTCGCTCGGCGCGGGCGACAGCTTCACGCTGGGCGACGACGTCTTCGCCGACCTGCGCCCCGACACGGCCAGCGCCATCCTCGCCGCCGGGCCCTTGGCGAAACTCGACGCGCCCCGTCTTCTGGCCGCGCTCGACCGTTACCCCTATGGCTGCACCGAGCAGGTGGTCAGCCGCGCCATGCCGCTGCTCTACTTCAACCAGGTGGCCGCCGCGATGGGCCTCGCCTCCGAGGCGCAGGCACAGGAACGCATCGACCAATCCATCGCCCGCATCCTCACCCGCCAATCCTCCGGCGGCAGCTTCGGCCTCTGGCGGGCCAGCTCGGGTGATTTCTGGCTCGACGCCTATGTCGCCGACTTCCTGTCGCGCGCCAAGGCCGAAGGCTTCGACGTCCCCGACACCGCCTACACCATGGCGATGGACAACCTGCGCAACCGCATCAACTACGCCCCCGACTTCGATCAGGGGGGCGAAGACATCGCCTACGCCCTCATGGTCCTCGCCCGCGAAGGCGCGGCCCGCATGGGCGACCTGCGCTATTACTCGGACGTCAAGGCACAGGCGTTCGCCACGCCCCTCGCACAAGCACAACTCGGCGCCGCCCTTGCCTTCTACGGCGACCAGACCCGCGCCGACCGCATGTTCGCCGCCGCGCAACAAAGCATCAACCAGACCTCCGGCGACGAAGGCCAGGTCTGGCGGGCGGACTATGGTACCCGCCTGCGCGACCGCGCCGGCGTGCTGACCCTTGCGACCGAGGCGGGCAGCACTGCCGTCAACGCCGACGCCCTGGCCAGCGCCATCACCGCCGAGGGCCCGCACATGTCGACACAGGAACAGGCGTGGTCCCTTCTGGCCGCCCGCGCCCTGCTCAGCGACCCGTCCGTCTCGGGCCTCTCGCTCGACGGCGAACCTGTCTCGGGCCCCTTCGTGCGCAACATCTCCGCCACGTCGCTCACGCCGCAGACCCTCACCAACACCGGCGCGAACGCCACCGACATCACGCTCACCACCCTCGGCGTGCCGCGGACGCCGCCCGAGGCCGGCGGCTACGGCTACGCCATCGAGCGCAGCTATTTCGACATGGACGGCACGCCGGTGGACCTGTCGACAGTGCCCACCGGCACCCGCCTCGTCACCGTGCTGACGGTCCGCCCGTTCGAGAAGGGCGAGGCGCGGCTGATCATCGACGATCCCCTGCCCGCCGGGCTGGAAATCGACAACCCGAACCTCCTGCGCTCGGGCCAGGTGAGCGCCCTCGACTGGCTCGACCCGGCCACTACTGAGCATTCCGAGTTCCGCGCCGACCGCTTCATCGCCGCCGTCGACTGGCGTTCGGACGATGCCTTCCGCCTCGCCTATATCGTCCGCGCGATCA
Source organism: Roseovarius confluentis (assembly GCF_002917925.1). GTDB lineage: Bacteria > Pseudomonadota > Alphaproteobacteria > Rhodobacterales > Rhodobacteraceae > Roseovarius > Roseovarius confluentis. The sequence goes on from NZ_PPFE01000005.1 coordinate 94,713, forward strand.
GCCCTGGCAGCTACCACCACCCGGCGGCCTCGGTCGAGGACATGTACCGCCCGCAATACCGCGCGCGCTCGGCCACAGGGCGGATGACGGTCACCGCGGAATGACAGGCCAAGGAACATGACGGGCAAGACCGTCGCCACCATCACGTGGCGCGCGCTGCATTGCGAGGGGCAGGACACCTGCCGCCTCGCCCGTGCCGATCATGGCTGGTTACTGGTCGGCCACGCCCGTTTTCACGACGATGACGGTTTCGCCGCGCTGGATTACGTCGTGCGCTGCACCGAGGACTGGCAGACCCTCGACGCCGATATCGCCGGCACCCATGGCGAAAGCGAGGTCCGCCTGCATATCGACCACCGCAACGGGGAATGGCTGCTGAACGAGACACCGCAACCCGGGCTTGAGGACGCCACCGACATCGACCTCAGCTTCACGCCCGCCACCAACCTCATGCCCCTGCGCCGCCTTGCGAAACAGCAGGACGACACCCTGACCACCCGCGCCGCGTGGCTTTACTACCCCGCCGCGACCCTCGCGCCGCTGGATCAGACCTATCAACGTACGCATACGTATGGCGTCATGGAGTACCGCGCCGAACAAACGGATTACAGCACCACGCTCGAGGTCAACGACGCGGGCTTCGTCACCGACTACCCCGACCTCTGGCACGCGGAAGACCAGCATGTTCCGCTTTGACCGCCTTCTCCTCCTGCTGGCCCTCGCGCTCTTCGCCGCGGGCCTCGGCCGTGACAAGCTCGACCAATGGATCACCACCACCGACCTGCCGCCCCTCCTGACACCGCTCTCCACCGAAGTCCGCGACCGCACCGGCACGCTCCTGCGCGTATACACCGTCGAGGAGGGCCGCTGGCGCCTCGGCGCCACGCCCGACGCCGTGGATGCGGGCTATCTCGACATGCTGATCGCCTACGAGGACAAGCGGTTCTACACCCACTCCGGCGTCGACTCCCGCGCCATCCTCCGCGCCACCGTGCAGGCCCTCTGGAACGGCGAAATCGTCTCGGGCGCCTCCACCCTCACCATGCAGGTCGCCCGCCTGCTCGAGGACAGCGGCACCGGACAGCTCAGCGGCAAGCTCCGCCAAGCCCGCGTCGCGCTGGCGTTGGAGCGTCGTCTCACCAAGCGCCAGATCCTGCAACTCTACCTCGAACGCGCCCCTTTCGGCGGCAATATCGAAGGCGTCCGCGCCGCCAGCTACGCGTGGTTCGGCAAGGACCCGCGCCGCCTGACCCCCGCCGAATCCGCCCTCTTGGTGGCCCTGCCCCAATCTCCCGAATCCCGCCGCCCGGACCGCCACCATTTCCAGGCGGCCGAGGCCCGCGCCCGCGTCCTCGCCCGCGCCGAACGCGATGGCTTGCTGACCTCCGGCGCGGTCCAGGCCGCGCTGACCGAGCCGGTCCCCCACGCCCGCCGCGCCTTCCCCTCCCTCGCGCCGCACATGGCCGACCGCGCGCTCTCTGACGATCCCGCCCGCCTGCGTCACGACCTGACGCTCGACGCGCCCTTGCAAGAAGCGCTGGAACGCCTCGCCACACACAGCCTGCGCGACCTGCCCGCCGATGTTTCCATCGCCATGATGATCGCCGACCACCAGACCGGCGACATCCTCGCCTCTGTCGGCTCCGCCACCTATGGCATCGGCGACACGCGCTCCGGCTTCGTCGACATGACCCGCGCCATGCGCTCCCCCGGCTCCACGCTCAAGCCGTTCATATATGCCATGGCCTTCGACCGCGGCCTCGCCCATCCACAGACGCTCATTCACGACCGCCCCGTCGCCTTCGGCACCTACGCGCCGCAGAATTTCGACGGCGCGTTCCGGGGCGAACTGACCGTGGCCGACGCCCTGCGCCAGTCGCTCAACATCCCCGTGGTCCTGCTGCTGGACGAGATCGGCCCCGCCCACCTGCTCGACACCCTGCGCCGCGCCGGCGTGCCCACCGACCTGCCCGGCGACCAGCCCGGCCTAGCCGTTGGCCTCGGCGGGCTCGGCGTGACGCTGGAAGGCCTGACCACCGCCTATGCCATGCTGGCAAATGGCGGCCAGACCCGCCCTCTGAACTGGCGCCAGGACGCGCCACAACATACGCCATCGAATGTTCTAAACCGCGCCGCCTCGTGGCACGTCACCGATATCCTCGCGGGTCTCGCACCGCCCCCCGGGGCGCCCAAGCGCCGCCTCGCCTACAAGACCGGCACCTCCTACGGCCACCGCGACGCCTGGGCCGTGGGGTTCGACGGCCGCCACGTCGCCGCCGTCTGGATCGGCCGCCCCGACGGCACGCCCGTCCCCGGGGCGTTTGGCGGGGACCTCGCCGCGCCCGTCCTTTTCGAGGCGTTCCAGCGCCTGAAACCCAAACCCGACGCCCTGCCGCCGCCCCCGCCCGAGGCGCTTCTCCTGCCCACCGCCCGCCTGCCGCAACCGCTGCGCCGTTTCGCCAGCCGCGACGCGGTGTTTCAACCGTCCGAGGATGCGCCCAAGTTGATCTTCCCCCCCGCCGGCGCCCGCCTGCCCATCCAGGATGGCCGCCTCACGGTCAAACTCCGCGATGGCAAGCCGCCCTTCACCTGGCTCGCCAACGGCACGCCGCAGAAAACCGGCACCCGCCGCCGCGAGGCCGAATTGACCGGCCTCGCCCAAGGCTATTCCAAGCTGTCTGTGATCGACGCGACGGGCCGCTCCAGTAGCGTCACCGTCTGGATCGACTGACGGCCCAATCCGCACCAAGAATTTTCGAAAATCCTTGCCCGATTTCTTGCAAGAAATCGTCCCGAAAAATTGCAATTTTTCGCCGCGGAATTTTGCAAAATTCCGCGGCCGATGTCACATCCGCTCGATGGCTACGGCAATCCCCTGCCCGCCACCAATACACATCGTGATCAGCGCTTTTGTCCCGCCGATCCGCTCCAGCTCGTAAAGCGCCTTTACCACAAGGATCGCTCCCGTCGCGCCCACCGGATGCCCCAGCGCAATCGCGCCGCCATTGGGGTTCACCTTGGCGGTATCCAGCCCCAGCCCCCGGTTCACCGCAATCGCTTGCGCCGCAAACGCCTCGTTCGATTCGATCACGTCGAAAACCCCGGCGCTCAGCCCGGTCTTTTCCAGCAGTCGTTCCACCGCCGGCACCGGTCCGATCCCCATCACCTCGGGGCGCACACCCGCATGAGCATACCCAAACACGCGCGCCTTGGGCTTCAGCCCGGCCTTCTCGGCCGCCTCCGCCCGGGCAAAGACCAGCGCCGCGGCGCCGTCATTGATGCCGCTGGCGTTTCCGGCCGTCACCGTGCCGTCCTTCTGAAACGCCGCACGCAGCCCGGCCAGCCCCTCGGCGGTCGTCGGCTTGGGATGCTCGTCGGTCTCAAACGCCACCATGTCGCGCTTCACCCGAACCTCCACCGGCACGATCTGGCTGGCGAAGCGACCTTCCTCGATGGCCTTCGCCGCCCGGTTCTGACTTTCCAGCGCAAAGGCATCCTGATCTTCGCGGCTGACATCATGCTCGGACGCCACGTTCTCGGCGGTGACGCCCATATGCCCCGTGCCAAAGGGACAGTTCAAAGCCCCCAGCATCATGTCCAGCGTGCGCACGTCGCCCATCTTGGCGCCCCAGCGCTGGTCCGGCACGATGAAAGGCGAACGGCTCATGTTCTCGGCCCCGCCCGCGACGCCGAACTCCGCATCGCCCAGCATCAGCGATTGCACCACCGAGACGACCGCCTGCGCGCCCGACCCGCACAGGCGGTTCACGTTCATCGCCGGCGTGGTCTCGGGAATGTCCGCCTCCATCGCGGCGACCCGGCTCAGGTACATATCGCGCGGCTCGGTGTTGATGACGTGGCCGAACACCACGTGGCCGACCTGCCCCGGCTCCACGCCCGACCGCTCCAGCGCGGCCCTGGTGGCGATGGCCCCCAGCTGCGACGGCGGCGTGCCCGCCAGCGATCCGCCAAAGGTGCCGATGGCCGTGCGCGCACCATCCAGAAGTACGATATCCGTCATGAGAGCCTCCCTCGAAATGTTCGCCTCAGCATCGCGCCTGCGCCTGCACCCTGCAAGCGAAACGTCCCGTCAGCGCACGCTCTCAGGGCGCCATGAACTTGCGCCGCGCCTCCACGGCGATGGCGTAACGCTGCTCGAGGTCTTCTATCAAAGCCATTGCCACGTGCCGCGCCTCTTCCGACTCTGCGGCGCGCCATGTGGCCTTCGCCGCCTCCAGCAGCTTCTTCAGCTTGAATTCTTCCGGCAAGGCGCCGGCCTCGGCCATGATCCGAGCCGCGACCTGCGTGGCCATGTCCACATGTGCCATCCCGGACCGATCCGGCAGCGGCTTGCCCGCGCCCTCCGGCGAATCCAGTTGCCCCTCGGCGATCGCCTTGCGTATCTGCCGCTCGATCAACTGGTTGAATGCGCGGTCCATGCAGCTTCCCTAGTACGGCACCAGGGGCACCGGGCCATCTTCATCCAGGATCCACGCATCCCGCCCCTCGAACACGGCCAGTTGCAAGGGTCGCCCCCAGCCCGTGCCACAATCCAGCGCCACGCGGTTGCCGTGATGCTCGGGCGCATTGACCGGCGTGTGGCCGTGCACCACCAGCTTGCCGTGGTCGCGGGTGTCGTAAAGGAACGGCTCGCGGATCCACATCAGGTCCTCCGGCACCTGGCGCTCCAGCGGCGTGCCCGGCGAAATCCCGGCATGACACAGGAACAGGTCGTCCGTTTCATGGGTGTAGGGCAACGTGCTCAGGAATTGCCTATGCAGCCCCGGCACCTGCTCACGCCAGTCACCGCCATACGCCGGTGTATCCACCCCGTAAGAGGCCAGCGTTTCGCGTCCGCCAAGGTTGCCCTGCATCCACCACTGGAAGCGCCGAGGTTCCATCCGGCCTTCCAGCGCATCAAGAAACAGCTGGTCGTGATTGCCCCGCAGCGCGGTCCAGTTCCGTCCCTCCGCGATCCCGTCGATCAGCGTCTCCAACACGCCCCCGCTGTCCGGCCCGCGGTCGGTGTAATCGCCAAGGAACACCACCTTGGCATCGCGGCCGGCCTGTGCGTCGATCCGCGCCAGCGCGCGGTCCAGTTCAGAGCGATAGCCATGGATGTCGGGGATCACGTAAATCGGTTCGGTCATGGCACATGACTTAATGCACCACGCCCCGGCTGCAAACCCGTCTCAGGCGGCGAAGGCCCCGAACGCCTCTGCCCCGTGATGCACGCGGTAGCTGTCGATGCCGATATCCCCCGACCAGCGCCACAGGGCCACGACGCCCTCGTCGCCGGTCTGGCAGGCATGGGGCAGATAGGTCGAATGATGCACCGAATGCCCGGCCACCATCTCGCGCTGCGCGTCGCCCGCCGTCCACATCGCCCGGCCCGCGATGATCACGTAGGTTTCCACCGCGGCATGGGAATGCAGGCCGTAGCGCGTGTTGGGCCGCTGGTAATAGAGGCCCGCCCGCAGGGTCGGACAATAAAGCGGCGCGTCCGGTCCCATCAGGTCCACGACCGAGAACAGAGCCTCGTCCTCGGGTTTCATCTGGCTGGACACCGGGTTGTGGCCCCAGGGCAGCGTGTCATGCGCCGCCAAGGCCGCCCGTGCCACGGCCAAGGTCGATCCCGCGAGCAATCCGCAGATCGCGCCGGAGTCCCCCGGCGAATCGTTGGTCAGCGGCGCGATTTCGGTCGCCGACAGCAGCGCCGCGGCGGTCTCGGTAGCACAGGCCCGCCCCTCGGCGCGGAACACGGCCGCCATCTCGGACAGGAAAAGCTGGAACGGATCGCGCATCGGAACATCCTCGGTCGAATGCACCTCGCTTAACGCAAACGGGCCGCAACGGCTTTCGCCGCAGCGACCCTTTGAAGGTCGTTTTTGTTGGTGGCCATTTCAGGCAGTGATCCGTCGCGCGGAATCTAGGCGCGGCTTTGCCGCGCCGCCGCGCGATCGCCCACTGACCGAAAGGGGGACCGCCCGTCACGCCGGAGGCGTGCCGACTACGAACGGCGCACCTCTGGTGCGACGGGCTGGCGATTGGCTGACGACAGCACGCCGATTGGAACTTACACGGACACGGCAGCCATAAAGTGCCTTGAACCCACGTCAGGATCGCCACCCCGCGGTCTGGCAATCGCGCGGCTACCATCCAAGAGCCCTCACCCCACATCGAACTCCAGCGCACGGATCTGCTGGAACAGCCCCGTCTGGTGCAGCTTCGCGATCACGTCATCCGGCACCGGCGCATCCACGTACAAGAGCGCAATCGCCTCCTCTCCCGCCTTCGACCGGCCCAGCGTAAAGTTGGCAATGTTCACACCATTGCCGCCCAGCGTCTGGCCCAGCGCGCCGATGATGCCCGGCTCGTCACGGTTCGTCGTATACAACATATGCTGCCCGATCTCGGCGTCGATGTTGATCCCCTTGATCTGGATGAAGCGTGGCTTGCCGTCGCTGAACACCGTCCCGCCGATGGACCGCTCACGCTCCGCCGTCACGACGGTCAGCTTGATATAGCCCTCGAACGCGCCCGACTTGTCCTGCTTGGTGGTCGAGATCTTGATCCCCCTCTCCTTGGCGATGAGCGGCGCCGAGACCATGTTCACCTCCGGGTTCACCGATTTGATGATTCCCGCCACGGCGGCAGAGGTCAGCGCCTCCAGGTTCATCTGACTCACGACACCATCGTAAAGCAGGTTGATCGCCTTGATCGGCTCGTCCGTCATCTGGCCGATGAAATTGCCCAGGTGATCGGCCAGCTTGATCCACGGCCCCATCACCTTGGCTTCCTCGGCGGTCACCGACGGCATGTTGAGCGCGTTCGTCACGGCCCCGGTCAGCAAGTAATCCGACATCTGCTCAGCCACCTGCAACGCAACGTTTTCCTGCGCCTCGCTGGTCGCAGCCCCCAGGTGCGGCGTGCAAACGACGTTGGGCAGACCAAACAGCGGGTTCTCCGTCGCAGGCTCCTCGGCGAATACGTCCAGCGCCGCGCCCGCCACATGCCCCGACTTCAGAAGATCGGCCAAGGCCGCCTCGTCCACCAGCCCGCCACGGGCACAGTTGACGATCCGCACGCCCTTCTTGGTCTTGCCAAGGTTCTCACGGCTCAGGATGTTGCGCGTCGCGTCGATCAGCGGCGTGTGCAGCGTGATGAAATCCGACCGCGCCAGCAGCGTATCGAGGTCCACCTTCTCGGCCCCCTTCTGCGCGATCTTCTCTTCGCTCAGCGTGGGGTCATAGGCGACCACCTTCATCTTCAGCCCCCGCGCCCGCTCGGCCACGACGCCGCCGATATTGCCGATACCGATGATGCCCAGCGTCTTGTTGGTCAGCTCGACCCCCATGAACTTGGACTTTTCCCACTTGCCGGCATGTGTGCTGGCGCTCGCCTCGGGGATCTGCCGCGCCACGGCGAACATCATCGCAATGGCGTGCTCGGCGGTCGTCACCATGTTGCCGAAGGGCGTGTTCATCACGATCACGCCTTTCTTGCTGGCCGCCGCCTTGTCCACATTGTCGGTGCCGATCCCGGCGCGGCCGATGACCTTGAGGTTCTTCGCCGCGTCCAGGATCGTCGGCGTGACCTTGGTGGCCGAGCGGATCGCCAGGCCGTCATAATCGCCGATCACCTCGGCCAGCTTGTCCTTGTCCTTGCCCAGCTCGGGCATGAAATCCACCTCGATCCCCCGGTCGCGGAAGATCTGCACGGCGGTTTCACTCAGCTTGTCGGATACGAGTACTTTGGGAGCCATCTGTCTGGTCCTTCATCTTTGAATTCTGGGAATGGTGGGTTTGAAACCCACCCTACACATCCCGCGTAGGGTGGGGTTTCACCCCACCTCAAACGGTCTCGGACAGCGCCGCGATCTCGGCGTTGAACGCCCATTCGATCCACGGCATCAGCGCGGCCACATCGGCGGTCTCCACCGTGCCCCCGCACCAGATCCGCAGGCCCGGAGGCGCGTCGCGATAGGCGCCCACGTCATAGGCCACGCCCTCGGTCTCCAGCCGTTTGGCCACGGCCTTGGCGAACGCCGCCCCGTCGCTGATCCTATCGTCGGTGAACTTCAGGCAGACGCTCGTGTTCGACGCCGTCGCCGGATCCTTGGCCAGGAATTCGACCCACTCGTGCGTGCCGACGAAATCCGCCACTGCCTTGGTGTTGGCATCCGCCCGCGCCATCAGGCCACTCAACCCGCCGACCGAGCGTGCCCAGTCCAGCGCCAGCAGGTAATCCTCGACCGCCAGCATCGAGGGCGTGTTGATCGTTGCCCCCTCGAAGATGCCCTCGTTCAGCTTGCCACCCTTGGTCAGGCGGAAAATCTTCGGCATGGGCCAAGGCGGCGTATAGCTTTCCAGCCGCTCCACTGCCCGCGGGCTCAGCACCAGCATCCCATGCGCCGCCTCGCCGCCCAGAACCTTCTGCCAACTGAACGTCACCACATCCAGCTTGTCCCACGGCAGGTCCTGCGCAAACGCGGCCGAGGTCGCGTCACAGATTGTCAGACCCTGACGGTCCGCCTTGATCCAGTCGCCGTCCGGCACCCGCACGCCGCTGGTCGTGCCGTTCCAGGTGAAGACCACGTCATTGTCCGTGTCCACGCCGTCCAGATCGACGATCTCGCCATACTCAGCGGTCTTGACCTCGGCCTCCAGCTTCAGCTGCTTGACCGCATCCGTGACCCAGCCCGCACCAAAGCTTTCCCAGGCCAGCATCTCGACCTTGCGTTCGCCCAGAAGGCTCCACATCGCCATCTCGACCGCGCCTGTGTCCGACGCCGGGACGATGCCGACCTTGTAATCGTCAGGAATCCCCAGCACTTCGCGCGTGCCGTCAATCGCGGCCTTCAGCTTGGCCTTGCCCACGGCGGCGCGGTGCGACCGGCCCAGCGGGGCATCGGCAAGCTTGCTAAGGTCGAAAACGGGGGGTTTGGCACAGGGGCCGGAGGAAAAACGCGGATTCGCCGGAACGGCGACAGGTTTCGTGTCCGGCCGCGTGCCGGGTGTCTCAATAGCCATTGCTGCTATCCTTCCAGATAAGCGCCCCTCGTTGGGGAGGGGTGTCCCACCTTTTGGATTACGCTGGCCGCACCGGCCCCGCAAGAGGGAAAATCGCCAAGGCGCGGCGGTTTGCGGTCCGAAAGCGACCCCGGCGGCTATCATCGGAAACTTCGTCAAGAGAGGCTTTCATACTGCGCGAGTGACCCACGAATTGCGCTTAATGGTTGAATCGCACCGCAGCCTGCTTACTTCAATGAAGCTAAACGGGCATCAAAACATCGGCTGAATGAAGACGCCACAGTGGAGATCATTCTGGGGCAATTGATAACCTTCGTGCAGAAACGCGCCGGGACCAGTTTGTCGTCGAGAATCCTTGTATGGACCGTGATCGGGCTATCGTTGATCCTCTGCGGGTTGGCAACGTATATGGCGATACACAACAATATGGCCGCTTACTAGGGCGTTACTTCGCAAGCGGTCCACTGCCCAACGAATCCGTCGACATACGCTGACGACACTCGACCAACGCAGTAGAGATCGCGATGGAGTCGCGCGGCCCCCACCTAGAACCCCGCACCAACCTGCGCTATGCCGCATCCCAAGCGCAAAGCGGAGACGCCCCATGTTCACCACAACCCTCATCGCCCCTCCGGGCACGCTCGACCCGGCACTGGTCGAAAACTTGCGCAACGCTTGGGGCGGGTTCGACGCCCGCTGGCTCGCGCCCGACGAGGCGGCGGAGTTCGGCATGGCCGCGCTCCCCGACAACCAGTGGGAGGTCTGGGACAACCTGCAAACCCTGCGCACCGACCTTGTCGTCCAACCGTCGGAAAACCGCCGCAAGCGCATGCTTCTGGCCGACATGGACAGCACCATGATCTGCCAGGAATGCATCGACGAGCTGGCCGACGAGGCCGGCGTCGGCGCTCATGTGAAAGACATCACCGCCCGCGCCATGAACGGCGAGCTCGACTTCGAAGGCGCCCTTCTGGAACGCGTCGCACTGCTCAAGGACCTCCCCGAAGACGTCATTACCGAGGTCCTCGACACCCGCATCACCCTCATGCCCGGCGGCGCCACCCTGCTGGCCACGATGAAGGCCCACGGGGCCTATACCGCCCTCGTCTCGGGCGGCTTCACCGCCTTCACCTCGCATATCGCCACGCTTCTCGGCTTCGACGAGAACCGCGCCAACACGCTGCTTGTCGAGAACGGCAAGCTCACCGGCGACGTCGCCCGCCCCATCCTCGGGCGCGAGGCCAAGGTGCAGGCGCTCGCCGATATCACCACCCGCCTCAACATCTCGGACATCGACGTGCTGGCGGTGGGCGACGGGGCCAACGACCTCGGCATGCTCGCCCGCGCCGGCAGCGGCGTCGCGCTCCACGCCAAGCCCTCCGTCGCCGCCGAATGCGATCTGCGCATCAACCACGGCGACCTCACCGCGCTGCTCTACCTGCAAGGCTACGACCGCAACGATTTCCAGATCCTGTAGAGTGGGCGAAAGCCCACGCGCACGTCTCGGCGACGAAACCTGGCGCACCCCGTCCCGGGCTCGCCCCGGGACCTCGCCGCCTCTCACCAGTCGCTGACCTGTTCCTCATCCGCCGCATCCCCGCGCGGCGCGTTTACCCGGCCCTCCACTTCACCGGCACCGTTGCCATACCACCCGAATACCGACGCGATACCGACGTCATTTCGGGCCTTCCGGCAGCATTAACCTTCCGATTCGCCAATTCACCTTGTCCCTTCCCCGGCTTGCCCCTACGTTCCTGTTGAAACCTCGGGGTGTCGACCGGCCCAGACACGGCGACTGAGATGCACATAGCAAACCCGTTGAACCTGAACCGGCTGACACCGGCGGAGGGAAGGTCATGCACCCGCATCGCGCCGCCCCTTCTGCCGAAAGGGAGGATGCCATGAAACGCCTTGTTTTCACTGCGGGATGTCTGCTCACCGCCACGTCCGCGATGGCGCAGGACTCAAGCGGGACGCCCGAACTGACCGTCTACACTTATGACAGCTTCGTCGCCGACTGGGGCCCCGGCCCGCAGATCGAAGAGGCGTTCGAGGCCAACTGCAACTGCGACCTCAACCTCGTCGGCGTCGAGGACGGCGCGGCCCTTCTCGCCCGCGTCCGGCTGGAGGGACAGAATACCGATGCCGACATCGTCCTCGGCCTCGACACAAACCTGATCGCCGCGGCCAAGGACACCGGCCTTTTCGCCGAGCACGGCCAGTCCCCGGACCTCGATCTGCCGATCACCTGGGACGACCCGGTTTTCCTGCCCTACGACTGGGGCTATTTCGCCTTCGTCCACGACAAGGACATGGACGCGCCCAGCAATTTCAAGGCTCTGGCCGACAGCGACACCTCCATCGTCATCCAGGATCCGCGCTCTTCCACCCCCGGTCTCGGTCTGCTGATGTGGGTCAAGACCGCCCATGGCGACGAGGCCCCGCAAATCTGGGAGGGGCTTTCGGACAACATCGTCACCGTCACCAAGGGCTGGACCGAAGCCTACGGGCTCTTTCTCGAAGGCGAGGCCGACATGGTGCTCTCCTACACCACATCGCCCGCATACCACCTGATCGCCGAAGAGGACGACAGCAAGACCGCCGCCGCCTTCGACGAGGGCCATTACATGCAGGTGGAAGTGGCCGGAAAACTGGCCTCCACCGACCAACCCGAACTGGCCGACCAGTTCCTCGCGTTCATGCTGACCCAGGACTTCCAGTCCGTTATCCCGACGACCAACTGGATGTACCCCGCCAAGGAGCTCGAGGACGGCCTGCCCCAAGGATTCGACACCCTGATCCAACCGGAGAAATCCCTGCTTCTCAGCGCCGAAGAAGCCGCCGCCACCCGCGATGCCGCGCTCGATGAATGGCTGAACGCGCTCAGCCGCTAAGCGCCAGACCGGGATGGAGCGCCGCCGCCCTCGTGGCGGCGCTCATCTTCGGGGCGCTGCTGGCCGTCGCCCTGCGCGCCGAAACCGGGCGCGGCTTCAACGCCGCCGACTGGGCCGCCCTGCGCTTCACGCTGGTACAGGCCACCCTCTCGGCCTTGTTTTCCGTGCTGCTGGCCATCCCCGTCGCCCGCGCCCTCGCCCGCCGCCGGTTCCGGGGCCGCAGCCTGCTGATCGCCCTTCTGGGCGCGCCGTTCATCCTGCCGGTGATCGTCGCCGTTCTGGGCCTGATCGAGGTCTTCGGCCGTGGCGGCTGGGTCAGCGCGGCCCTGGGCACGCTCGGCCTGCCCCCGGTGCAGATCTACGGGTTGCACGGCGTCGTCCTCGCCCACGTGTTCTTCAACCTGCCCTTGGCCACCCGCCTTGTCCTGCAGGGCTGGCAGGAAATTCCCGCCGAGCGTTTCCGTCTCGCCGCCCTCCTGGGCATCGACGGCTGGTCGATGTTCCGGGTGATCGAACTGCCCATGCTCCTGCGCCTTGTCCCCGGCGCCTTCACCGTGATCTTCGCCATCTGTCTCACCAGCTTTGCCGTCGCGCTCACCCTCGGCGGCGGGCCGCGGGCCACCACGATAGAACTCGCCATTTACCAGGCGTTCAGGTTTGACTTCGATCTTGGGCGGGCCGCACTCCTGTCCGCCGTGCAGCTTGGCCTGACGGTTTTCGCCGGTGGCATCGCCCTCTGGCTGGCGCGCGGCGAAGGGTTCGGCTCCGGTCTCGACCGCGGCTTGCGCCGGTTCGACGGAAAAACGACCACCGCACGGTGCATTGACGCGCTGTTCATAGGTGTCGCGGCAGTCTTCCTGCTCGTGCCGCTCATGGCCATCGCTCTGTCCGGCCTGCCCGGCTTCGCCGACATGCCAGGCCAGGTCTGGACCGCCGCGCTCACCTCGCTCTGGGTCGCGGCGCTCAGTACCGTCCTGCTGCTCTGCATGGCGCTGCCGATGACCACCGCCATCGCGACCGAACGCGGCCGTATGGTGGAAATCGCGGGTCTCCTTGGCCTCGCCGCCTCGCCTCTGGTAATCGGCACGGGGCTCTTCATCGCCATCCGTCCCTACGCTAATCCGCAGGCCTTCGCCCTACCCGTCACGGCGCTCGTCAACGCCATCACCGTCCTGCCCTTCGCCCTGCGCATCCTTGTTCCCCGCGCCCGCGATATCGTGGCGCGCCAAGGCCGCCTTGGCCTCTCGCTCGGCATGGCCGGACTGCCCTTCCTGCGCCATGTCCTGCTGCCCCGCTTGCGCCCGCAGATCGGCTTTGCCGCCGGTCTCGCCGCAGCCCTCTCGATGGGCGATCTCGGCGTCATCACGCTCTTTGCCGACCCCGACGTGGCCACCTTGCCGTTACAGATCTACCGCCTGATGGGCTCCTACCAGATGGAGGCCGCCGCCGCCGCTTCCTTCCTTCTGTTGATCCTGTCCTTCGGGGTCTTCTGGCTGCTTGATCGCGGAGGGCATCGTCATGCTGAAACTTGAGTCCGCCACCATCCGCAACGGCAGCTTCACCCTGACCGCCGACCTCACCGTGCCAGACAGCACAACCATCGCTGTGATCGGCCCCTCTGGCGCGGGCAAGTCCACGCTGATCGAGGGGATCGCGGGCTTCCTGCCCGTCACGCAGGGCCGCATCACGTGGGACGGCACCGACATCACGGGTCACCCACCGGGCTCCCGCCCCGTCGCCATGCTCTTTCAAGAGGACAACCTCTTTCCCCACCTGACGCTCGCGCAGAACGTGGGCCTCGGCCTGTCTCCGAACCTGCGCCTGTCGCAGGGCGACAAGACCCGCGTCACCGCGGCGCTGGAGCGTGTCGGCCTTGCCGGCATGGACACCCGCAAACCCGGCGAGCTGTCCGGTGGCCAGCGCAGCCGTGCCGCCCTTGCCCGCGTCATGCTTCAGGACAAGCCGCTGTTATTGCTGGATGAACCCTTCGCCGCGCTCGGGCCCGCCCTGCGGATGGAAATGCTCGACCTCCTGGCCGAGATCGCGGGAGAAACCGGCGCGACCCTCCTGATGATTTCCCACGCACCAGAGGACGCCCGCCGCATCACGACGCAAGCCATCCTCGTCGCCAACGGCACCGCACATGCACTGCAACCGACCGCCGATCTTCTCGACGATCCGCCGCCGGTCCTGCGCGACTATCTCGGCTCCTGAGCCTTCAATTCAAAGGAAAAAGCGGCACGGGCCTCAGAGAGGTCGGGCACAGATACGATCATCTGGGGAATGTGCCCGCCTGGCGGCCCGTGCCGCGCCCCGGGATTTTATTAAGCGTTCCGGGGTATCAAATGGGGCGTGCGCTCAGGATGGGAAAAACGCGCACGCCCCGGCCGAGTGGCGGCTTATGCCGGGAGGATGCCCGCCTCTTGCCCAGCGGCGATCTCGTCTTCGCTCAGCATGCCATCGGCGTCCGAATCCAGCTGCTCGAACGTGCCGGCCGGTGCTTCGGGCATCGCGGCCTGGAATTCTTCCATCGAGACCATGCCGTCGCCGTCGGTATCCGCATCCAGGGCGAAGGCCATCGCCGGAACGGTCAGGGCAAGCGCGAACGTCGCTGCAGAAAGTGTCTTGGTCATCTTTGGTTTCCCTTTTCTGGGTTTAGGTTGTCCGGGGCGTTGCTGCCCGCGGACCCTCAACATGGGCGCACCATTCCATTCCCGGAAGATCCGTTATCCGACAGGCGGTGATCGCGCGAAAACAGGCCCAAAGCGCCGGGTTTTCTCGGCACTGTGCTGCCGGCAATAGGCAGGGTCACGCCACGGCGCGGAAAGCAGCGCATCGCAGATGCGGCAATCGGCAGGATGTCGTCAAAAGCGCAGCAGTACCTTGAAGACTCAGACCAGCAGCCCGTCCACCGGCTTCACGATTCCCGTCCGGACCTTGCGACGGTTGAGGATCGGCGCGTTCATGAATTTCAGGGTCGCCGGATGCTCGGCCTCCAGTACCCCGATCCGCACCAGCAGGGCGGCGATCGTGCAATTGGCCGCCCGCGTGCTGCCATCGGCGGCCTTCAACGCGATGCCCAGCTTCTTCGTGGGCGCAATCGCCACGAAAAAGCCCTCGGCCCCGGTCTTCAGCGCCACGGGCTCGTGGCAGGCCCTCATAAGCTCGGTACAGGCGCGCTTCTCGCCCGCCACAAGCAGCGGGTTGGCAATCATCGCCTCGCGCAGCCGCACCGCCGCATCCTGCCGCGCGCCGCCGCCTGTCGTGGCGTTGGCGAACCAGCCCATCGCCCGGCCGATTCCCCGCATCGTGGTGATCGAATTCGGCGCGTTGCAGCCATCGGGGGCAAAGCCCGGGCTGCGCTCTCCGGTCAGTTCCTCGAACGCCTCGAAACAGGCCCGCTGCACCGGGTGGTCGGGATCGACATAGTCCGGCCCGCCGTTCAGGTGCTTTGACAGGGTCATGAAACCGGCGTGTTTGCCCGAACAGTTGTTGTGCACCTGGCAGGGCGATCCGTCGGTCTTGATCAGGTGGTTGAACGCCTCCCGGTCCTGCGGCATCTGCGGCCCGCAGCGGAAGTCGTCGTCGCTCAGGCCCAGCCCGTGAATCCACTCGTTCACCGCCTCCGTATGCACCGCCGCGCCCTGGTGTGACGCACAGGCCAGCGCCAGCTGCTGCTGGGTAAGGCCAAACGCATCCGCCGCGCCACTGTCCACCAGCGGCATCGCCTGGATCATCTTGGCCGAGCTGCGCGGATAGATCACCGCATCCGGGTCCCCCCACGCCTCGATCACCTCGCCCTGCCCGTTGCAGATCACGGCATGGCCCAGATGCAGGCTTTCCACGATGTCTCCGCGCCAGATTTCGGTCAGGGGAACAGCATTGGTCACTTGGGGCCTCCGGTCGTCAGGCAGGTCGTCTCGGCGCGTCATTCCTGCGGCGAAAATTCGCCAATTGCACCTTTCATGTCTCGCGTGTTTCAGGCTAGTATTGCAATGTCGAGAAAGAAATGGCTGCACGTGCAGAAAATTCCGTCAGGGGATGGGGCAGCCTAAGGACAATTGAGGTTAAGGACAGCTTGGAGGCTGGACAAATGGGATCACTGAAAGCATTCGGCATCGCCGGGGCCCTTATGGCCATGGTCGCGTCGGGCGCAAGCGCACAAGACGAAAGCACCAATCAGGTCGCCGCGAAAACCGCGTGGAGCGTGTTCGAGGATTCCGACCCGAAAGAGTGCTGGGCCGTCAGTTCGCCAACCGAAACGGTCAATACGAAGGATGGGCGTGTTGTCGCCGTTCGCCGTGGCGACATTCTGATGATGACGTTCTTCCGGCCCGATGCCGGCGTGAATGGCCAGATCACCTTTACCGGCGGCTACCCCTTTGCGGGCGGCTCGACAGTGAACATCAATATCGGCGGGTCCGAGTTCGAGATGTTCACCGAAGGCGAATGGGCCTGGCCCGCCAGCGCGTCGGACGACGCCAAGATCATCGCGGCGATGAAACGTGGCGCCGATGCTGTCCTGACCGCCCGCTCCTCGCGCGGGACGGTCACCAAGGACACGTTCTCGCTCTTGGGCTACACCGCCGCTCTCGAAGAAGCCGAGAAACGCTGCCAGTAAACGCTGCGCTGCGTTAACCGATAACGTCGCGCGGCGCCGCCGCGCGGCGCAAGCGGTCGTTGATCGCGCGGCCCAGGCCCGTGTCGGGAACCGGCGCCACCGCAATGCCTGTCGCACCTTTCGCATCCAGCGCGTGAAGCGCCGCGAACAGGCTCGCCGCCGCTTCCACCAAGTCGCCAGTGGGTGACAGGTTCAGATCGCTTTCCATCGGCCCGAAGCCCAGCATCACCTCGCCCGCCGCCGCCTCCGTCGCGTTCAGACGGACTGCCGCCCCCGGCGCGTAATGCGAGGTCATCTGCCCCGGCGCGGTCAGCGTGCCGCCCTCGGCGTGCCGCTCCAGCGACGTGCCCAGCGCGGCCTCGATCGCCTCGGCCGGTATGCCCCCGGGTCGCAACAGGGTCGGCGCGCCCTCCAGCCCCAGAATCGTCGATTCCAACCCCACGTCACAGGCCCCGCCCTCGACGATCGCCTCGATCCGGCCCGACAGGCCCGCCGCCACATGCGCGGCCTCGGTCGGGCTGATCCGGCCCGACGGGTTGGCCGAGGGGGCCGCCACCGGCCCGCCGAACGTCCGCAACAGGGCCTGCGCCACCGGATGCGCCGGCACCCGTACCGCCAGCGTCGGCAGCTCCGCCGTCACCAGCGGCGACAGGCCCGCATCGCCTCGGATCGGCAACACCAGCGTAATCGCCCCGGGCCAGAAAGCCGAGGCGACGATTTCCGCCGCATCGGACCACGCCACCAGCGTCTTCGCCGCCGCGATATCCGGCACATGCACGATCAGCGGGTTGAACCGGGGCCGCCCCTTGGCCTCGAAGATCCGCGCGACGGCCATGTCGTTCCGCGCATCCGCACCCAGCCCGTAGACCGTCTCGGTCGGAAAGGCGACAAGCCCGCCCTCGCGCCAGACCTCTGCCGCCTGCGCGTAGCCGTCCGCATCAGGGGACAGGTGTCTTGTCTCAAGTGTCATGGTCGGTCTGACGCCGCGTTTCGGTTGCCGTGAAGGGCCGTTGCAATAGAGTTGCCCCAAGACCCACGACACAGTTACAGATGCGCGTGCCGGATTCCAAGCCGCGCCGCCTATCGCCATTCGGGAGATACCGATGCCCTACCGCGCCCCTGTCGAGGATTTCCAGTTCCTGTTCGATCACGTGGTCGGCCTTGACCGCGTCACCGCCACCGACCGCTTTGCCGAGGCGACGCCGGATGTGACGGCTGCCATCCTGTCCGAGGCCGGCAAGCTGTGCGAAGAGGTGCTGGCCCCGCTGCAACGCCCCGGCGACCTGCATCCCGCGAAACTGGAAAACGGCGTTGTGCGCACCAGCCCCGGCTATGCCGAGGGTTACAAGGCCATTGCCGAGGGCGGCTGGGTCGCCATCGCCGCCGACCCCGAGCATGGCGGCATGGGCCTGCCCATGACCGTGACCACGGCCGTGAATGACATGATGTCGGCCGCCTGCCTGTCCCTGCAACTCAGCCCCTTGATGACCCAGGGCCAGATCGAGGCGCTGGAGCACCATGCCAGCGACGCGCTCAAGCAGACCTACCTGCCCAAGCTGGTCAGCGGCGAATGGACCGGAACCATGAACCTGACCGAGGCGCAGGCCGGCAGCGACGTCGGAGCGCTTTCCACCAAGGCCGTGCCCAACGACGATGGCACCTACGCCATCACCGGCCAGAAAATCTATATCAGCTGGGGCGACAATGATTTCACCCCGAATGTCTGTCACCTCGTGCTGGCCCGCCTGCCCGACGCCAAACCCGGCACCAAGGGAATCAGCCTTTTCCTCGTGCCGAAATTCATCCCGGACGAGAACGGCGAGCCGGGCCGCGCCAATGACCTCAAGGTCGTCAGCCTGGAACACAAGATGGGCCTGCATGGCAGCCCCACCGCGGTGATGCAGTATGACGGCGCGACCGGCTGGCTGGTGGGCGAGGAACATGACGGGATGCGCGCCATGTTCACCATGATGAACAACGCCCGCCTCGGCGTCGGAACGCAAGGCGTCGGCGTGGCCGACGGCGCCTACCAGCACGCGCTGGCATATGCGCAAGACCGCAAGCAGGGCCGCAGCACGATAGAGAACGGCACCGGCACCATCATCGACCACGCCAACGTGCGCCGGATGCTGGCCACGATGAAGGCCGAGACCTTCGCCGCCCGCGCCATCGCGCTCACCTGTGCGGCCGCCATCGACATGGAAACCGCCACCGCCGCGCCCGACTGGGCCGCACGCGCCGCCTTCCTCACCCCCATCGCCAAGGCGTTCGGCACCTATACCGGCATCGCGGTGGCCAACATGGGCATCCAGCTGCATGGCGGCATGGGCTTCATCGAGGAAACCGGCGCCGCGCAATACCTGCGCGACGTCCGCGTCACCGCAATCTACGAAGGCACCAACGGCATCCAGGCGATGGACCTCGTGGGCCGCAAGCTGATGGACGGGGGCGAGGCCGCCTATGCCATCCTCGACGAGATCGAAAGCACCGCCGAAGCCGCCCGCGCCAAGCACCCCGAGCTGGCCGAGCCCGTCTGGCAAGCCACCGAATCCCTGCGCGAGGCGACGGAGTGGATGGTCGCCCAGAACGACATGAACAACCGCTTCGCCGGCGCTGTGCCCTTCCTGCGGGCCTTCGCGCGCGTCCTTGGTGGTCACGCGCACCTGCTGGCCGCGATGCACGACACCGATGGCACCCGTGCCCGGCTGGCGCGGTTCTACATCACCCGCATCCTGCCCGAGGCGCAGGCGCATATTGCCCACGCCACCGCCGGGGCCGACGACCTCTACGCCCTCGCCCCCGAGGACTTTGCCGCCTGATGGCCGACGGAAGCAAGATCACCACCCCCTGGGAGAGCGCACCGGAGCACGGCGCGGCGGTCGAAGTGGCCCCCGGCATCCTCTGGATCCGCCTGCCCCTGCCAATGGCGCTTGACCACGTCAACATCTACGCGCTGGACGAGGGCGACAGTTGGACCATAGTGGATACCGGCGTGCGCACCAAACGCTCCATCGCGCTGTGGGAGGACGTGCTGACCGGGCCGCTGAAAGGCAAACCGGTCTCCCGCGTGATCCTCACCCACCACCACCCCGACCATATCGGCATGGCGGGCTGGCTGATGGACCGCTTCGGCGCGGACCTCCTGATGACCCGCACCGCCTACCTGATGGCCCGGATGCTGATCCTCGATGTCGAGGATCGCCCCACGCCACAGGCGCTTGAATTCTGGCAACGCGCGGGCATGGACCCCGAGATCTATGAGGCCCGCAAGAACGACCGACCGTTCAACTTCGCGGACAGCTGCGCGCCCATCCCGGTTGGCTACACCCGCCTGCAACAGGGCGGCACGCTCACCGCCGGCGGCCGAACCTGGGACATCCATGTGGGCCACGGCCACGCGCCCGAGCATCTGACGCTCTGGTCCCGCGACGATGCGCTTGTGATCGCGGGCGACCAGATCATCTCGTCGATCAGCCCCAATATCGGCGTCTACCCGACCGAGCCCGATGCCGACCCTTTGGGTGAATGGCTGGACAGCTGCGAACGCCTGTCTGCGCTTGCCAGACCCGATCAGCTGGTCCTGTCGGGTCACAAGCTGCCCTTCACCGGTCTGCCCACGCGGATGCGCCAACTGGCCCACAATCATCACCACGCCCTGGAACGACTGGAAGCCCATCTCGAAACGCCGCGCACGGCCGCCGAATGCTTCCCCCCGCTCTTCAAGCGCAGGATTGACAGCGGCACCTACGGCCTTGCACTGGTCGAGGCGATTGCACACCTGAATCATCTGTATCAGGCTGGCCGCATCACGCGTCATCTGAACCCGGAAGGTGCGTGGCTCTGGAAGGTTTAAGGGGTACGCCAACATGGACGACGTGATCGAAACGACGGCAGAGTATGCAGAGAGCGCCGTTCTCGCCCGATGCCACGAGGTACATGTCGATCCGAACACACCCTGTACAGAGATTCCCGACAACCTGATCAATGAGAACGCCGGAAGCGCCAAGAGCCCCGCACAATGGGCCTACGAGCGGCTGATTCTCTACATCCAGAACTTCGAGAAGACGCTCGACAACGAGCACGAGGTCGCCATGGGCTTTGCCGGTGGCAGCCCCGGCACCCTGCGCATCGAGGGCATGGGCTATTTCGATCCCGACATCGTCACCTTCTACGGCTCAGATCCGTCGGGCGCCAAGACCCAGCTGATCCAGCATGTCAGCCAGCTTGGCGTGATGCTCCGTGCCCTGCCCAAACCACCCGAAACATCCGAGCCGGCGCGTATCGGCTTCCGCCTTGCGCAGGATCTGGAAACGTCTGCCTGACTGCGACGTTCCGGGCCGTGACAGCCGCTTTGAAATCCGTTATCCAGTCGCGAACAGTGACAACCGCACACGAGGATCGGGATCATGGCCAACGAACACAAGCACGGCGAAATGGATATCAGGGTTCAGGAAAAGACCTTCGAGGGCTTCCTGAAGGCATCGACCTACGTCGCGGCCGGCTCCATTATCTTTCTTATTCTGCTGGCGATGATAAACATCTAGGCCGCGCGTCGGCGAACCGACAGGAATGCGACGCCCCCGCAGGACACTGAGGGGGCGTTTTGTTATGTGACGCCTGCCCCGCAAAAGCGCGCCGCGTCACCCCACCAGGTACAGCATCAGGTAAAGCGCGACACCGCCCGATAGAATCGCCGCGATGATGTTGCGGGTCCATCCACCCACCACGACAGTGACCGCCGCCGCCACCAGCCGCGCCGGGTCCGGCTCTCCGTTCGTGGCCGCGGGCCACAAGACCAGCGGCGCCACCAGCCCGGGCAGGATCGCAACCGCGGTATAGCGCAAATGCCTGAGCAGCCATGGCGGCAGCGGCCTGTCCCCGACGATGCCGATGAAAAAGAACCGGAGCAGGTAACTGCCCAGCCCAAGAAGGACGATCACGGTCCAGATGGTTGCGGTATCCATCACACGCCCCCGTCCGGGTGTGTGCGCCGCTCGATCTCGGCGCCCGTCATCATCGCGGCAATCCCCGCCACGAAAAGGCCGAGGTTATAGGGCAAAAAGGCGAAGATCAGCGCCCCCACGACCGAGACCAGAGCCGCCGCCAGGTGCGCCCGCGTGCGGAGCATCGGCATGATGATCGCGATGAACGTGATTGGCACCGCGAAATCCAGTGCCATCCAATCGGGGATCGAACTGCCGAGCACCGCGCCAATGACCGTGAACAGGTACCAGAACGGGCAGACCGGTACGACCGTCCCCCAGAAATACAACAGCTTCTGGCGCAAGGCCCAATCCCGGTTCTCTTCGAACCGCATATGCGCCAACGCATAGCTCTGGTCGACGATGAAATACGCGGCCAGCGCCCGGTGCCACAGCGGCGCGGCCCCCAGATAGGGTGTCAGCGCGGCGGAATACATCGCCATCCGCAGGTTCACCGCCAGCGCCGAGGCCAGCACCAGGATGACCGGCGCATTGTCCACCATCAACGCCAGTGCCGTGAACTGCGCCGCCCCCGCGATGACCGCAAAGGAAAAGGTCAGCGCCTCCAGCACGTTCAGCCCGGCCTCGGTCGCCACCACGCCAAAGAGCGTGGCAAAGGGCGACACGACCAAAACAAAGGGGGCCGCATCGCGTACCCCTTTGAAGAAAATCGACTTGTCGGTTTCCGTTGTCATCCGAACATCTTACGTTACCACTTACCCTAGGATGCCTATCCTGCAATTAGAGGGACCGCAATTGGCGAAGACCGACACTCCGAACGCGTATATCATCGCTCCCGACCCCAAGGCACCGCGCCTGACACGGTCCGTGGAAGGCGTGGACCATGACGGCAATCCGACGAATATCGCGGTGGTCGAGGAACGGCCTCTGACGATTTTCCTCAACGGTCAGGAAATCGTGACCGCCATGACCATCGGCGACTACCCCGACTACCTCGCCGTCGGCTTCCTGAGAAACCAGGGGATGCTCAAGGACGACGAGACGATCAAGGGCGTCGACTATGACGAGGATCTCGAAACCGTCGTCGTGCGCACCGATGGCGAAACCACCTACGAAGAAAAGCTCAAGAAAAAGACCCGCACCTCGGGCTGTGCCGTGGGCACCGTCTTCGGCGATATGATGGAGGGGTTGGAGGACACCACCCTGCCAGACCTGCGGGTCAAGACCTCCGACCTTTACGCGCTCGCCAGCACGATCAACCGCACGCCGTCCCTGTACCTGGAGGCCGGGGCGATCCACGGCACCGTGCTCTGCCAGGGCGACCGCCCGCTGGTCTACATGGAGGATGTCGGCCGCCACAACGCCGTCGACAAGATCGCCGGCTGGATGCTGTCGGAAGGCGTGTCACCCGACGACAAGCTGCTCTACACCACCGGGCGCCTGACCTCGGAAATGGTCATCAAGACCGCGCTGATGGGCATCCCCGCCCTCGCCTCCCGCTCCGGCTTCACTGCCTGGGGGGTCGAGATCGCCCGCGAGGTGGGCCTCACCCTTATCGGCCGGATGCGCGGCCGGCGTTTTGTCTGCCTTGCGGGCGAGGAACGTCTGGTACGCGACGCAGACCCGTCCTCAATCCCCGATGAGGACAAGAAACACCGCCGCAAAAGCGCAGACGCATGACCAAGCCTTTGGGCGTGATCCTCGCGGGCGGCCTCGCCACGCGCATGGGCGGCGGCGACAAGGGCCTGCTCCCGCTGAGTGACGGAACGATCCTCGATCAGGTCATCGCCCGCCTCGACCCACAGGTGGCGGGCATGGCCCTGAACGCCAACGGCGACCCCGACCGCTTCGCGCATCTCGGTCTGCCGGTCCTGCCCGACTCCCTGCCCGATTTCCCCGGGCCACTTGTGGGCGTGCTGGCCGGTCTCGACTGGGCCGCGACGCAAGGCGCGGACACCATCGTTACCGTCGCAGCAGACACGCCGTTTTTTCCCGAAAATCTCGTATCTCACCTGACCGAAACAGCGGCAGACATGACTCACCCGCTCGTCCTCGCCGCCACGCCGCGTGGCGCGGACGAGAAAACCAAGTCCATGTCCCGCTCCGGCCTCGTCCGCCATCCCACCTTCGGCCTCTGGCCCACAGCCCTGCGCGACGACCTGCGTACGGCCCTGCAGGACGGGCTGCGCAAGGTCGTCCTCTGGACCGAAAAGCATGGCGGCCGCGAGGCGCTGTTTGACATCCCGGGCGATCCGTTCTTCAACGTGAACACGCCCGAGGATCTCGCCCGCGCGCAGGACATGATGAAAGACCGCAGATGAAACTATACGGTGTCGTAGGGTGGAAGAACGCCGGCAAGACCGGCCTGATGGAACGCCTCGTGACCGAAATCTCGGGTCGCGGCTTGACCGTTTCCACCGTCAAGCACGCGCATCACCGCTTTGACGTCGATCACCCCGGCAAGGACAGCCACCGCCACCGCGTTGCCGGTGCGACCGAGGTGCTGCTCGCCTCCCGCGCTCGTTTTGCCCTGATGCACGAGCTGCGCGACGAGGACGAACCCTCGCTCGACACGCTTCTTTCCAAGCTCTCCCCGGTCGATCTCGTGCTGATCGAAGGCTACAAGCGCGACGCGCATCCCAAGGTCGAGGCGCACCGCTCCGTCACCGGCAACCCGCTGATCGCACCGGGCGATCCGACGATCCACGCCGTGGCCAGCGACACGCCCCTCGACCTCGATCGCCCCGTCTTCGACCTCGACGACACGAAAGCTATCGCAGATTTCATCTTGGCACAGGTCGGCTTGTGACCCCGTACGACACGGTCGCAATCATCGACTGGTCCGGTGGCAACGACACCGGCGCCCGTCCGCGCAAAGACGCGATATGGCTCGGCCTCACCCGCGACGGAAACGATACCGCACCACAATACATACGAAACCGTATTGAGGCTGAAACCCTACTCGCCAACCTCATCGAAACCGAGACCGCCGCCAACCGTCGCCTCTTCATCGGCCTCGACTTCCCCTTCGCCTATCCCGATGGCTTCGCCCGCGCACTTGCCGGCACCGATGACCCGTTCGCCGTCTGGAGCTGGCTGGACAGACATATCGAAGACAGCCCCAAGACCAACAACCGTTTCGACGTCGCCGGCCTTGTCAATCGAACGCTCGGCGATGGCATCGGCCCGTTCTGGGGCAATGGTCGCCCCAATCACGATGTTCCCGGCTTGCCAAGGACCAAACGGACCTACCACAACCCCTTCCCCGACCGCCGCGCGGTCGAAAAGCAGGCGGAGGGCAGCTTCACGTGCTGGCAACTCTCCGGCGCGGGCGCCGTTGGCGGCCAAGTCCTTACCGGCCTGCCCATCCTGCACCGTCTGCGCCAACGCTTCCCCGGCCTGATCGCCACATGGCCCTTCGAGCCTCTCGACAAACCCGTCGCCCTCGTCGAGATCTGGCCCGGCCTCATCAATCGGATCGTCAAAGAGGCCGAGGCAAGCGGCGGCATCCGCGACGCCCACCAGGTGCGTCTGCTGGCCCGTGCCGTCGCCCGCTTGCACCCCGACGCGCTGGCCGCCATGCTGGACGTCAACGCCCCGGTCGAAGGCTGGATCATGGGGCTGGAACACGAGGACAAACTGATGGCCACCGCCGACGATACCCTGCGCCCCCCACCCCTGCGCGACGACTGTTTCGCGCTGCCTGCCGGCGTGGACTGGACCCCGGTGGACGATGCCCTCTCCATGCTGCAGGACAGGCTGCACCCGGTCGTTGCGACCCAAACCCTACCGCTCACCGATGCACTTGGCCGCATCCTTGCCGCCGATGTGACGGCCAAACGGGCCAATCCCCCCCATGCAAACACCGCCGTCGACGGCTACGGCTTTGCCCATGCCAGCCTGACGGAAGGCGACCAGACCCTGCCACTCACGCCCGGCCGCGCCGCCGCTGGCAAGGCGTTCGAGGGAACCGTGCCCCCCGGCCATGCCATCCGCATCCTCACCGGCGCCGCCCTGCCACAGGGAGTCGACACCGTGATCCTGCAAGAGGACGTCACCGCCAGCGAAACCGCCATCGCCTTTCGCCCCGGCGTCAATCCCGGCGCGAACACCCGCAAGGCGGGCGAAGACGTCTTGGCCGGCGACACGATCCTGCCGAAGGGCCGCAAGCTCACCCCCGCCGACCTCGCGCTCCTTTCCGCCACTGGCAACACCGACCTCACCGTCCACGCCCCCCTGCGCGTCGCGATCCTGTCCACCGGCGATGAACTGGTCGAGCCGGGTGCGTCCGCGGCACCCGGCCAGATTTTCGACGCCAACCGCCCCATGCTTCTCGGCCTGACCGAACGCTTCGGCTTCACGCCCGTAGACCTCGGCCGCGTTCCCGACGACCGCGAGACCCTCCGCACCGCGCTCGACAGGGGCGCGGCACAGGCCGACGTCATCCTGACATCCGGCGGTGCCTCCTCGGGCGACGAAGACCACGTCTCGGCCCTGCTGAACGAGACCGGCGCCATGTCTCAGTGGCGCATCGCCGTCAAACCGGGCCGCCCGCTCGCGCTCGGGCTCTGGAACGGCACACCCGTCTTCGGCCTCCCCGGCAATCCGGTCGCCGCACTCGTCTGCACGCTCGTCTTCGCCCGTCCCGCGATGGGCCTCCTCTCGGGCCAGGGCTGGCACCGTCCACAGGGCTTTTCCCTGCCCGCCGCCTTCTCGAAATCCAAGAAACCCGGCCGCCGCGAATACCTGCGCGCCCGGGTCACAGACGGGCAGGCCGAAATATTCAAATCCGAAGGCTCCGGGCGCATAAGCGGCCTGAGCTGGGCCGACGGGCTGGTCGAACTTCCCGACCAAGCCATCACGATCAGTCCCGGCGATCCGGTCACCTACATCCCCTTCGCCAGTTTTTTCCACTGAGCGGATCTTGACCCGACCCGTAGCGCAAGCCTGTTTTCGGGCCAAACCGGATGGTCCAGAAACCTGCAGCCTCTGCTCCGCAGGTTCGCCCGAAGCAGCCATGTACTACTGGTCTGACGCTTTCTCCAACACGAGGAAAGTCATCATTCCAAGGGGCGGCAACGGCTTTTGCACGTCGATCTTGAGACACTCTTGGCCAAGCACGGTTTCGATCTCGAAATCGGAATGCCACCCGATAACATTGGCCACTGGCGCCAGCATTTTCTCCAGAACGGAAAGCACGCCTGTCTGCCGCACGAAATGGTTCGTGATCACCACTTTACCGCCCGGTTTGCAGACCCGGCCTATTTCGCGCATCACGCGCTCGGGCTCGGGAACGACCGACAGGACATGCATCGCTGCGACCGTGTCGAAGTGATTGTCCGGGAAATCAAGGGTGCGGGCATCCATCTGCCGCAATTCCCTGACATGCCCCAGATTCAGGCGCTGCACCTTGTCGCGGGCCTTGGCAAGCATCTCTTCGCTGAAGTCGATCCCGCTGACTTGCATCGCCGGGTCATAATGCTCGAGCGCAAGCCCCGTGCCCACGCCCACCTCGAGAACGGTGCCGGGGCGGGTGTTGATATACTCTACCGCACGCTTCCGGCCGACATTCGTCACCGCTCCGAATGTCCTGTCGTAGATTGGAGCCCACCGGGCGTAGGACGTACTGACGGCGTTGATATCCATGCGTTCTCCTTACTTGCCGAACTCTCGCGCCTTTGTCACGGCGGACCATGCCACCATGATCAGATAGCACACGGACAGCACAGACAATGCAATCCAGGTGAATGTAAAGAAGGCGGCCCCGGCCAGGACGACGCCGACCAGGAAAAACTTCACCCTTGCCCGCGAAATCGACACGCCCTTGAGCGACAGTGTCGGCACGGTGCTGATCATCAACAGGCCGACAAGCACCATGTAGATGCAGATTGCGAAGCCGGGCAGTTGCACGGTCTCGAATGCGAACGACAGGAAAAGCGGCACCATGACAAGCACCGCACCGGCAGGCGACGGCACCCCCGAGAAGTGGGCGCTCGGCCCCGGCGCCTCCTCGACCTTGTGATCGACATTGAAACGCGCCAACCGGATGACGCAGCAGACCGTGAAGAAAAGAACGAAAATCCAGGCCGCACTGCGGATCTCCTGCAGGCCCCAGAAATACAGGATCAGTGGCGGCGCGACACCGAAATTGAGGAAATCCGCCAGCGAATCGAGCTCGGCGCCGATCTTGCTGTCGCTACGCATCAAGCGCGCGACCCGGCCATCGACGCCATCCAGCACGCAGGCCAGCAGCACAAGCTGCACCGCCAAGATGTAATCCGCCTGCACCGCGAACCTGATCGACGTCATGCCGGCACAGATCGCGGCAAGCGTGATCAGGTTCGGCAGCAGCTGGACAAGCGCGGCGTCGTTTCTTTTCCTGCCGGCGTTGTTCCGTGGGGTCTGGTTATCTCGTGGCATCAGGCACTTTGAGGTCCGCCAAAACGGTTTCTCCGGCGATCATGGTCTGCCCCACGCGAACCGAGGGCATAACACCTTCGGGCAGATAGACATCCAGCCTGGAGCCAAACCGGATCAGTCCGAATCTTTCCGAGGTCGACAGGGTATCACCCGGCTGGACAAAACACACGATCCGCCGCGCCACCAACCCCGCAATCTGCACGACAGCGACGTCCCGCTCATCCGCCATGCGGATGCGCAGACTGTTGCGTTCGTTGTCCGCGCTGGCCTTGTCCAGCGAGGCATTGAAGAACTTTCCGGGCCGATAGGCGACCGCTTCGATCCGGCCACCGACGGGCATACGATTCACATGGCAGTTGAACACGCTCATGAAGACGCTGATGCGGGTCAGGGCCTCGCCAGGCATCCCCAACTCCTCGGGCGGGACCGCTTGCTCGATCAACGAGACGATGCCATCCGCGGGGCTGACGATGACACCGCTTCGCGACGGCGGCACGCGCTCGGGGTCCCGGAAGAAATAGTAGCACCAGACCGTAAGCCCAACACCAATCCACCCCAGGATGTCGGCTACGAGAAACAACAGGAGGGTCGCCGCGGCAAAAATCGCAACGAACTTTCTACCTTCCGGATGCATCGGTTTGATGAATGTATCGAGCATTCGCATGGAGGTTTCCCGTGTCCGCTGAGTGATCCCGCGTTATGGAGCCCGTCAGCCACAACTTCAAGCCCAAGAGCAAGTCCGGGGTATATTCGACCGGCGCAAGACTGGTCGCTGCGAGTCACCAAAGAACACTCCAGGGCCGTCGAATGTGGCCCGGTCTCAATAGGGGCGGTCTAAAGATTGACTTGTAGGCACGTCCCTTGGCCGACCTTCAGTCCCGGCACGGCACCCTAAAGATAGACGGGCCCTGAGCCACCCCCGAAATCTGGACACTCACTGGAAATGCAAAGAATTCAAGCGGCTCTTTTGACCATTTATCCATGCGGCAAAGGAGAACGCAGATGGCCTCCGAGCCGCCACCGTTCGAGCGCCGTTGATTGTCGACAGCGCAGTCGCGTCATTGATGAAACCCGCTCATGTGTGACGTGCATCAGAAGCTTATTACATTCCGCCCCGAGGCGCATGATGTCTTGTCTCGTAACGGAGCGAAGTTCCGCTCCCTTCTGTCGAGGAGATTCTGCATGAGAGATGCACCGACCGCCACGCGGCTTACCGGCCTCGCCCTTCTTTCCGCAACCGCCACGGCGCGGGGCGCCGTCGCCAACTCGACCGACTGAGAAACAGCGGTCCCTCCGCTCGACAGCCAGACAGGCGGTCCTGTCCGGATCGAGCGAGCCGACCGACACCATGAAGAAAGGAAACCCACCATGATACTGCAAAGCACCTACACCCTGTCCAACGGCGTCGAGATCCCAAAGCTGGGCCTTGGCACCTGGTTCATCGACGACGACAAGGCTGCCGATGCGGTGAAGGCTGCCGTCGAGATCGGCTACCGCCACATTGACACCGCCCAGGCCTATGGCAACGAACGCGGCGTGGGCGACGGCGTCCGCAACGCCTCCGTGCCCCGCGAGGAACTCTTCGTGGTGACCAAGCTGGATGCCGGCATCAAGGACTACGAGACGGCCAGGGCCTCGATCGACAGCTCCCTGAAGACGATGGGCCTCGACTATATCGACATGATGATCATCCACAGCCCCCAGCCCTGGGAAGATTTCGGCGGGTCCGACCGCTATTTCGAAGGCAACCTGGCGGCGTGGAAGGCGCTGGAAGAGGCGTATGAGGCGGGCAAGCTGCGCGCGATCGGCGTGTCGAACTTCCAGAAGGAGGACCTCGACAACCTGCTCGACAACGCCACGGTGAAGCCGATGCTGAACCAGATCCTCGCGCATGTCAGCAACACGCCCTTCGACCTGATCGACTACACCAGGTCCAAGGGGCTCGTGGTAGAAGCCTACTCACCCGTCGGCCACGGCCAGATTCTCGACAACGCCGAGATCGGCGAAATGGCCGGCAAGTACAGTGTCAGCGTCCCGCAGCTCTGCATCCGTTACCTGCTTCAACTGGGCCTGCTGCCGCTGCCGAAAACGGCAAACCCGGATCACATGCGCAACAACGCCGATGTCGACTTCGAGATTTCGGACGCCGACATGGAAACCCTGAAGAACGCGAAGCCCATCGAGGATTACGGCGACGCGAGCGTGTTCCCGGTCTACGGCGGCACGATGTAATTGGAATACCTCCGGCTGCGATACGCGGCCGGGGGGCGATGATCGAGACTGCAAAGCCTTGATGCATGCGGAGGGCGGAACTTGGGCTCTGCCATTTGCATTTCGTGGTGCAGTTTAGGTGCTGTCAGGGTTCGTATCTAGCTGAACGCTATGAGCCCTTATGAGACATCTATGTCGAGCACCCAGCCGATTAACAGCCGCGAAGCGGCTTGACCATCGTCAGCCCCTCCCTCGGGCTGGCGATTTGGCTGGGGCCGGCCGCACCGATCATTCCGAGGATTTATTTGGCAGGCATACGCAGACCGCAGTCGCCGGGACAAAACCGAGGAAATCGAGCTTGATGCACCAGACCTGACGGTGTTTGATCGGCGGTCCGGGTATTTTGCGGCACCTGGTTTTTCATGGCCCGACTTCATGGCGAATGACCCCGACAGGACGCGGATTCTGACTGGCTACCGGCAGGTCAAGGTTACGGATCGCGCCGTATTATGGTGGCAATTCCGGAGCAGGCTCAATGCATACGCCTTGTTGTGCCAATCGACGGCATGGCCTTGGGAAAACGCCAACTCGTATAGCGGGCGACAAGCTCCGGAGGCATCCGGAACCATCCACGCGCGCATCCATCTCACGATAAGGCGTCACATCTGCAAGTCGTCCGAGGCGGAGGCCCAGCGCCGACGCCGAGACAAATCTGCGCGGCACCGCCGCACCGATTACCTGCCGTCATAGCCTTTTTTCTGCGCCTGGTAGAGCCGCGCATAAAGCCCGTTCTCGGCCAGCAGTTCTTCGTGCCGGCCCATCTCCACCAACTGCCCCGATTCCAGCACGAAAATCCGGTCAGCCTCGGAGATGGAACTCAGCCGGTGCGCCACCACGATCGTCGTCTTTCCATTGGTCAGCCGCGCCAGCGCCGACTTGATGCGTTCTTCCGTCGCCTGGTCCAGCGCCGAGGTCGCCTCGTCCAGCAGCAATATCGGCGCATCCCGCAGGAAGGCCCGCGCAATCGCGATTCGCTGCTTCTGCCCGCCAGACAGTTGTGCCCCCTTTGGACCCACCGGCGTCTCGCCCCGCGCGCGGATCAGGTCGGCGATCTCCGCATCCTCGGCCGCCTGCCAGACCTGCGCGTCGCTCGCGTCGGGGTTCACGTAGCGGATATTGTCCCAGATAGATGCATTGAAGATCACGATATCCTGCGCCACCACGGAAAACGCGCCGCGCAGGGCCGCCACCTGCAACTCCCGTATGGGCGTGCCACCGAACGTGATGTCGCCGCCCTTCACATCGTAAAGCCGCGACAAGAGCGACAGGATCGTGGTTTTGCCCGACCCCGTAGACCCCACGATCGCCGAGACCTTTCCACCCTCGAATCCCATGCTCAGCCCTTCAAAGAGCGGTTGATCGGCGGAATAGGAAAAGCTCACATTCTCCAGAACAATATCGCCACTCGTGTCGAACGACGTCTTCGCATCGTCCGCGTCCCGGATGCTGGACTCCTGGTCGTAAAGGTTCCGCACCCGGTCCAGCAGCACGAGGTTCGACTGCAATCCGCCAAAGAACTGCGCCAGCAGGCGTGCCGGGTCGAAGACCATCACCATCCCCAGAAGGAAGGTAATGATCCCCGCACCGTCCACGTCGTAGTCCGGCGACAACACCATATATCCGCCACCCCCGATCACCAGCACGTAAACGAAGGCCGAGCTCAGGTCGATCGACGGCAAAATCAGGGCCTGGGTCACCTGCACCCGGTTCATCAGCCGCCGGATCGCGTCGGTGCCACGCATCAACCGGTCCTTCTCGACCTCTTCCTGCCGGGCGATCTTCACGGTGCGCATCCCGTTCACCGTCTCCTCGATGCCGTTCATGTAGCCGCCCAGCGCCTCTTCGGCCTCGCCCTGGGCTTGTTTCACCCGGTCGGATACGAAATTCATCACCATGATGATGAACGGCAGCACCACGATGGCTGATACGAACAGGATCGGGTTCTTCCAGATGAGATATCCCGACACCACGATCACGGTCACCGCGTCCCTCAGGGCACCGGCCACGCCAAGGCCCACGAACAACCCGATCTGCTGCGTCTGCGTCACCAGCTTCTGGATGATCTCGCCCGATTTCGTCCGCTCGAAATAGGCCAGGTCCAGCGACATCAGGTGCCCGATCAGATCCCGCCGCATCTCGTAGATTGCCTGGTTTGATATCTTGACCGTTATCATCGGCGCCAGGAAAGACACCACGCCTCGCGTCGCGAACAGGACAAAAACCACGACACAGACCTCGATCAGGTCCCGCATCGCGCCGGACTCGAAAATCACCCGCAGGCCGTCTTCGGTCATCGCCAGAAACTGCTGATAGACCAAGCCCTGCACCAGGATCAGCAACAGCACAAGCAACAGCTTGCCGGAATGCTTGCGCAGGTAGCCGTGCCAGAACCACCGCATGTTCCGCTTGTCCGCCGCGCTGTAAAGCGGCTGGCGTTTCTTCGCTGGGGTATCGCTCATATGGGCTGCAATCCGATCGCTTCTCGACTGAGGCCTATAGAGGGTTCAATCCCAAAGGTCAGCCCCCCGCGTCGACGCCCCCTTTTCCTCTGGCCAAAAATATCCTGGGGGAGTCCCGGGCCTGCCCGGGACGGGGGCAAGCCTCCATATTAAAGCGATTTAGGGCGCACTGACCTTCCGGCGGAGAGCAACGTGGGTGTTTTCCGTGACTATTCAATTCCACTTGATTGGATCCTCGCCGATCACCTGACCGAAAACATTCTCGCGGTGCCATTTCAAGTTCTTTGGGCTTGGCCAATTTTCCCGATCCTTCGGCTTCCAAAGTTTGCAATCCGGTCGCAGCAGACGATCCACGACGTCTTCCGGTACTTTGTTGCGCGACACGAGAATTGTCTCGTTATCGTCAGCGACAGAGACCAACCCGCGATCAAACATCCAGTGCAAAGTGGCGGACAGCGCGAGGCCATTGCGAACAGAGTCGCTTCCCTGGTGCTCAACAGGTCGAATATGCGCGGCCTGCACCTCCGGACGGCCGCCGCCATTGCGTAACATCAGGCCTGACATCGCGCAGCGGTAGTCGTAGGCCTCGCGTACATTTCTACGGAAAGCGACATCACGATAGGGCCTACGGGTAAGGCGCTCCAAAACCGGGCGTTTAAAGGGCTCCGAGCCCTCATTAATCCCAGGAATTTGTGGATCATAGCGCGTCGCCTCAATCCGTTCCAATTCCTGAGGCAACCCAAGGTCAACAATACGGGCGAAGTCTTCTTCCGGCAATCGTCGCACAGCAAGCTGTACCGCGCCTCCCTTTCTCGGTGTGCCGTCCGGTTCTGTCAGGGCCGATTCCATAGGGCGCCCGTCCCGCAGACGGGGCACCTCACGGTCAAACGGAAGAAAAGACTTCGGGTCGATGATAGCCAGGTATCTGCCCTCAACCCCAGGCTTCGGAATCACTTGGTCAATTTTCGCAGTTGCGAAATACCCGCGCGGCCCTGCCTTGACGGGTTCGTAATAGATAATCCAGTCGCCAACCGCCTCATTGATTGCTTTCAGATACGCGCGAGGAAAATCATAGACATCGTCCAACTCGTCGTCGTAGTTCGAGTCGGCCTTATGAAGCAAAACAAGCTTAACCATAGCCCCAGGAAAGCTTTAACCAGCCGGAATGCAAGCTTTTTCAGACGTGGTCGTCGCGCCATTTTCATCCGTCTTGCAATGCGCTGAAACGCCTTCAGCGCAACCCGTCGTCGCCTTTCACCTCATCCACCGTCAAACCGCCCATCCGGTCATGGATACGCCCCCCGCGGCTCATGGCCAGCACGAACAAAAGTTCATCGGCCCGCGGCCCGTCGGGCAGGCCCACTTCCATGCCGTCGAAATGACTACGCACATAGGCTGCGTTGATATGACCGAGCGGCACGTCGATCCGGCTGCCCGGCCCGCCCTGCTTCATCGACGAGGGCACGATCGCCTTCGCCTCGCCCAGCCGCGCGCGCATCGCGTAACCGCCCGGCACGTGCCAGAGCGCCGTATGCTCCAGCTCGCCGGCCTCACCCGCCATGGCAGCCTTGCCATAGCCGTCGATGCCCCCGACACCGCCCATCGCCTCGATCAGCCGGTCGGTCATCATCAGACCCAGCGGATTCAGGTCCTCCATGGCCGACTGCAGATCCTCCGCATAGGTTCCGGCAAACGGGTTTTTCACCAGAGCCGCCATCGCGGCGCGGCGACGCGGCAGGTCCGCGACCGGCCCGCCGTCATGGTGGATCTCCTCGACGAACAACGCGGTCTTGCGCAGGGTGAAATCAGGCATGTTCAGGGTCCCTTTCTTCGATCATGACAGTCTCGCCAACGGTCACGCAAGCGCCCCGCAGGCTCAGGCAGGCGGCCTGGATGATCCCGCGCGCGACCAGTCTCGCGGCATAGCCGCGCCCGGCCTCCAACGCCGTCGCGATCTCGCAAACATCCAGCGTGCCGACCTCCTGCGTCACCGCGCGCTCGCCAAGATCACTGTCGGGCGACAGGTCACAGGCCGGAACGCGGACGATCGCCGGATGCCCCGGCAGGTCCACGGCATTGGCGATCATCGTCGCGGCGGCGTCCGCCGTTGCCGCACCTTGCGCCAGCACCGTCACCGCGTCAGCAATCCCCAGCGAATGGCTCCGCCCCCCCGCGCCCGAGGTTGCAACGCCACGCACCGGATCCCAGGCCCGCAAGGTGACAGTGCCCGGCACCGGGCTTGCGATGGCCGCCGTCATCGTCTCGCCCGGTGCGATGTGAAACGCCACGTCCCCGCCGTTGTTCACATACCCCTTGGACACCCCCGGCCCTGCCAGCACGGCGGCCAGGATCGTTTCCGCCCCCGCGCCCGCCACTGCCGCCATCGGCGTGACGAAGTCAGGCGCGAAGGGCCGGACTGCCTCGACCATGCGCTGCGCCGTCTCGGCCTCGACCGGCCCGCCACAGGGACGGCGCAAGCGCGGCAACTCCGCCACCAATTCGTCCAGCAACGCCCCGAATCTCGCCACCGCTCTTTGAAACGCCGCGTCGCGTCCCGCGCCCTCGATACCCACGATCATGTCGATCGGCCCGTGATGCAGGTGCAGCCGCCGCCCATCCGGCAGCCAGTTCGCCTGCGGCCCCGACATCAATCGCGCTCCACGAAACGCACCGCACTGCCGTATTCGCCGCCATGCTTCAGGATATCGCTCACCGTCCGCACAGCCGCGTCATGCCCGCCCAGCGCCCGGTAATCCGCGCGGCTCAGCGTGAATTCCAGCGGCGCCACCAAGGCGGGCGTCGGCACATGCCCAAACGATCCTTCCGGCATCGTCAACACGTCGACCATCAACGTGATCCCGCCCCCGGGCCAGACAAAGGCCGGCGCGCCGCCACAGGTCACACGCGTCTTCAGCGCTTGCACAGATCGGGTCAGCTTCACCGGGTTCTGCGTCACGCCCGACCGCAGCGACCCGCCCGCACCCGCCTGGAACATCACCGTGCAAAGCGCCGGTTCGCAATTCTCGGCAATCAACTCCACCGACGGCTTCAAAACCTCTGGCAAAGCCGCCTCTTGCGGCCGCAAATCATCGTCCAGCACGTAATACCCGTGATGCTCGCCCGTCGTGCTCACCATCAACAGCGTCAGCCCCGGTCTCGCGCCCTTCTTCTCCAGCCACGGGTTCAAGATCGCCAACGGATCGTCCAGGTCCGTACCGCCCCAGCCCTGCCCCGGCTCGGCCACTTTGAAATACCGCCCCGGCGTCGACCGGCGCCCCTTGATCCGTATCCCCGTATCCGGCCAGCCCAGCACCTTGCCCGCCTGGTGTTCGCTGACCACGCCGGTGATGTGGTCGTCCACCACCACCACCTCGTCCACCAGCCCGTGCCACTGACTGGCGAACATGCCGATGGTGGCCGAGCCACAGCCGACGCGCATCCGTTCCTCGAGCTGGCCGTTGACCACGGGTGCCTGCCCCGCCTGCACCACCACGGTCGCGCCGTCGTCGATCTCCAGCTCCACCGCCTCGCGGTTGCACAGCCGCAGAAGCGCATCACAGGTCGCACGTCCCTCGGGTTTGCCGCCCCCGGTCAGATGATCCACCCCGCCCAAAGACAACATCTGCGAGCCATATTCCGACGTGGTCACATGCCCCACCGCCTCGCCGCCCGCGCGCACGGTGGCGGCCTCATGCCCGAGATGGCGGTCCGTGTCGATCTTCACCTTCACCCCGCAATAGGAATAGATCGCCTCGGTCACCACGGTGACGAAATCGGCCCCCTCCACCTCGCGGCTGACGATGAACGGCGCGGGCTTGTAATCGGGATAGGTCGTGCCCGCCCCCACACCACTAACGAACACCTCCTCGCCGCCCAGAACCTCACCATCCCAGTCCGGCCCAAGGAACGGCTTCACCGCGTCCCCCTTGGCAACCCTACGGTCAAGTATGGTCAGCGGATCACAGCGCACGATCCGGCCATCCTCGTTGGCATAGCGATCGCACGCCCCGATCTTGCCCGGCGCGATGTAGCACATGACCGGACACGCATCGCAGCGGATCTTCTCCTCGCGCCCGCGCTCAGCCATCTCCGGCCTCGCGGATCGCCGCCAGCACGCGATGCGGCAGCGCGGGCAGACGTGTCACCAGCGCCCCGGTCGCATCCCGGATCGCGTTCAATATCGCGGGGGCGGTCGGGATCAGCACATGCTCCCCCAGCCCCTTCGCCCCCATCGGCCCCTCGGGGTCCGGCACCTCCAGGAAAATCGTCGCTATCTCCGGCATATCGCCCGTCGTGGGGATCAGGTAATCGTGCAGGTTCTCCGTCCGCCCCGGAATGAATTCCTCCATCAGCGCCAGTCCCAGCCCCTGCGCGATACCGCCCTCAACCTGCCCTTCGGCCAGCTGCGGGTTGATCACCCGGCCCAGATCATGCGCCGCCGTGACCTTGTGCACCTTCACCGTGCCAAGGCCCATGTCCACCGACAGTTCCACCAACTGTGCGCCATAGCCATAAACGGCATATGGAACCCCCTGCCCGTCCTCGTCCAAGGGCTGGGTCGGCGGATCATAGCTTTCCTCGGCGCACAGGACATAGCCATGCGCCTGCTCGGAAAGCGTGGCCAGATCAATCACTTGCTCCCGCGCGCCGTCGCTCACGCGCAGAATGGCGCCCTCAAGGTGCAGAACCGCCTCCGGCCCCATATTCGTCTGCTTCAGGATCAGCGCCCGCAATGCCTGGCCGGCCCTCAATGCCGCGCTTCCGGTCACGTAGGTCTGGCGCGACCCGGATGTTTTCCCGCAATCCGGCGTCAGCGCGGTATCCGCTCCGATGATCTGCATCTGCGCCAGCGGCAACCCCAGCGCATCCGCCGCGATCTGCGGGATTACCGTGTTCGATCCCTGCCCGATATCCACCGCCCCCTGGTGCAGGCACAGCCGTCCATCGCGCGTCAACCCGATCCGAATAGTCGACGGATTCGCGATCGCCGTATTCCCGCAGCCATACCAGCAGGAGGCGATGCCAACCCCATGCCGGACGCTCCCGCCCCTCGCATTGGCCCGCTCGGCCCTTTCCAGCGCATCTGTCCAACGCCCTTCCAGCGCTTCCAGGCAAGCCGCGATTCCCACGCCATTAAGAGTCTGGCCGAACACCGTCGCCTGCCCGTCGCGCAGCGCGTTCAGCTTGCGAAAGGCCAGCCGGTCCATCCCCAGCTTGCCTGCCAGGTCGTCGAACAGCGTCTCCTGCATGATCGCCGCCTGCGGCACGCCGAACCCCCGGAACGCGCCGGAGATCGGCTGATAGCTGTAATTCGCCCGCGCCTCGGCGCGGTAATTCGGGATGAAATAGGGCCCCGAGGCGTGGACCGGCACGCGGCCCGCCACGGTCGGCCCCCAGCTGGCATACGCCCCCGTATTGAAATCTCCGTCGAAGTCCATCGCCACGATCCGCCCGTCGGCATCGGCGCCAAGGGTGCAGCGCATGTCCGACGGATGCCGCTTGGTGGTCGCAGCCATGCTTTCGGCGCGGCTATAGATCATCCGCGCCGGTTGCCTGGTCTTCAGCGCCACCAGACCCACCAGCGGCTGCAACGATACGTCCAGCTTGGAACCGAACCCGCCACCCGTGGCCGCCGGTATGATCCGCACGGCCTCCGGCGGCAGGCCCAGCACCGCGGCGGTATCGTCGCGATCCATGATGGGCGCCTGCGTGCAGGCCCGGATCACCAGCGTCTCACCCTCCATCCATGCGACGCCTGCCTCGGGTTCGATATAGGCGTGCTCGACATATCCCGTCTGCATCGCGCCGCTGACGGTAAAGGCGGCGTCCTGCATCGCTTGCCGTGCCGCGCCCCGCCGGACCTTGCCGGCGATCAACAGGTTGTCGGGATGCGCATCGTGCACGAGCCGGTCCGCCGGGTCCTCGCGCCACGTGATCGGAAAGTCCGACAGGTCCAACGCTTCGACCACCGAAGGCTGACCGGCGATCAGCGCCACCGCTTCGCCCGCCAGCCGCGCGCGGTCCTCCGCCAGCGCCGGCTGGTCGCGAAACGCCGGGATCACGCCAAAGCGGTTGGTCCCGGCGATGTCCTGCGCCGTGAAAACCTGCACGCCTCGCGCCGCAGCCCAGTCCGCGACCTCTCCGAACTGAAAGGATACAGGTGCGTATGGTGCGCGCACCGCCCGCACCAGCAAAGCACCGTCCGGCACGTGATCCGCGCCATAGGCCTCGGTCCCGTCCACCTTTGCGACGCCGTCCAGTCTTGCGACGGCCGCGCCAACGGCCTCTCCGGCGTCGGGCATCGGCGCCACGTCGCCGGGAGTTGCATCCAGCACCGCATCGATGATCTTGGTGTACCCGGTGCACCGGCACAGCACGCCCCCCAGGGCCTCCTCGACCTCGGCGCGCGTGGGCTCCGGCGTGTCGCGCAGGAACGCTTCCGCCGTCATCACCATGCCGGGTGTGCAGATCCCGCATTGCGCCGCCCCGTGCCGCAGAAAGGCCTGTTGCAAAGGCGTGTGCGCCTGCCCCTCGATTGTCTCGATCTTTCGCCCCGCCGCCTGACCCAGCGGCGTCAGACAGGCACAGACCGGAGCACCGTCCAGCAACACGGTGCAGGCCCCGCAATCGCCTGCGTCACAGCCCACCTTCGTGCCGCGCAGGCGAAGGCCGTCGCGCAGGACCTCCGACAATCGCCGCGCCGGATCGGCGGGCAGTACGTGGCGTTGCCCGTTTACCGTCAGCGTGCACGTGTCCATCGGACGGTTCACGACACACCCTCTGCGCCGACCGCATCCGCCACCGCCCGGCGCAAAAGTTCCGTCGCCGCGTGCCCGCGATAGCCAGCCGTCGCCCGCATGTCGTCCAGCGGCGACAAGGCCGCGCAAACGGCATCCTCGGAAATGACATCCGCAAGCGTATGGTCTGCCGCACGCTCCCTCAGCACAGCCTCTACCTGCGGCAACCGCGTGGCCACGGCACTACACGCACCCACGGCCAGCGCCGCGTCGTTGACGCGCCCACCTTCCACGACCAGCCGCACCGCGACCATGGCGATGGAAATCACCAAGTAGCGCCGCGCGCCAAGCTTGAGAAACCGCGACCGTCCGTTCAGCGCCGATCGCGGCACGTGAACACTTGTCACGATCTCGCCGGGGGTCAGCGCCGTGCGGCGCGGCCCGACAATGAAATCCTTCAATGGCAATCTCCGCACGTCCTCGCCCGAGACCAGTTCCACCTCTGCGTCGAGCGCCAGCAGGCACGGCACCCCGTCCGCCGCGGGCGAAGCGTTGCAAAGATTGCCCGCGATCGTTCCCGCATTCTGGATCTGGCTCGAACCGACCTCTCGCGCCGCCTGTTTCAGCATGTCGCACGCCGGCGGCAGCTTCGCTTTCAGGATATCCGTCCATGTCGTTGCCGCCCCGATGCGCAGCTCCTCATCGGTCACTGCGACCCCGCGTAAACCGGCCAGCCCGGTGATGTCCACCACCGGCCCCTGCAAGGCCCGCGCACCTGTTGCCGGGAAAAGATCGGTACAGCCTGCCGCCACGCGCCCACCGGTCTGCGCCAGCAGCGCCAGCGCGTCGTCCAGGGTTTCGGGCCGTGTGTATCCGGTCACGCCGCTCTCCATGTCGGGGTGCAGATATCGTGCGACGCGGTGTTTCGTCCTGTCAACTCAAAGCGTTTTGCCTTTGACCCGAGGCATCAGCGAAAGGCGAAACGCGTGCAACGATGGAATGTTGCGCCGCCTTTCAGACGCCCACATAGCGGTCCACGATCGAATGATCCTGCCGCAGGGCCTCCGCGCTCAGCACCTCGCCGTTCCGTCCGTTCTCGATGAACGCCACGCGGTCGGCCACCGACAGAACCGCATCTACCCGCTGCTCCACCAACAGAATTGCCACGCCCTGCGCGCGCATCTTGACGATCACCTGCCGGATCGCCTCGATCATCGAGGGCTGCAACCCCTCGGTCGGTTCGTCCAACAGCAGCGCCTTGGGTTGAATGCACAACGCCCGCGCCGTGGCCAGCATCTGCTGCTCTCCGCCCGACAGGGTCTGCGCCGGCTGGTCCATCCGCTCCCGCAACCGGGGAAAGAGGTCCAGCACCTCGTCCAGAACATCCTTGCCCGCGCCGCGCACCTGCAACCCGATCTCAAGGTTCTGCGCCACGCTGAGGCCGGCAAACAGCCGACGCCCCTGCGGGATATACCCGAT
Source organism: Roseovarius confluentis (assembly GCF_002917925.1). Taxonomy (GTDB): domain Bacteria; phylum Pseudomonadota; class Alphaproteobacteria; order Rhodobacterales; family Rhodobacteraceae; genus Roseovarius; species Roseovarius confluentis. The sequence goes on from NZ_PPFE01000005.1 coordinate 135,569, forward strand.
GCCCGCGCGCGGCACCTCGTGGGCGGGCAGGCTGCCGAGATCCTGCCCATCCAGCGTGATCCGCCCGGACATCAGCGGCAACAGCCCCATGATCGTCTGCATCGTGGTGGTCTTGCCGGCACCGTTGCGACCCAGCAGGCACAGAATCTCGCCCGCCTCGACCCGCAAGGACAGATCGCGCAACACCTGTGCCGCGCCATACCCCGAATTGACCCCTTGCAGTTCCAGCATCATCCGGTCCCCAGATAGGCCGCCTGCACGTCGGCATTCTCGTGGATCTGCTGCGGCGTGCCCTCGGCCAGCATCTCTCCGAAGTTCAACACACTGACCGTGTCGGCGGTCTCCATCACCACTTTCATGTTGTGTTCGATCAGCAGGATCGTCGTCTCCCCTGCCAACGCGCGGATCAACGCCTTGAACGCGTCGATCTCCCCTTCCGAAAGACCCTGCGTCGGCTCGTCCAGGATCAGCAGTCGCGGCACCTGCACCAAACCCATAGCGATCTCAAGCAGCCGCTGGTGCCCGTAGCTGAGGTTCCCGGCGTCCTCGTCCGCCTGTGCTTCCAGCCCGACGCGGCCCAGAGCCTCCGCCGTGGCGGTGCCCACTGCGTTGCCGTGCAACCGCCGCCTTGCAGCCAGCGCCACGTTCTCCTTCACCGGCAGACGCGGAAAGATCGAGGTAATCTGGAACGTGTACGCCATCCCCTTCATAATGCGCTTGTGCGCGGGCAACCGGGTGATGTCTTCACCATCGAACGTCACCGTCCCCGATGTCGGCGAGATACGTCCACAGATCATCCCCACCAGCGTCGTCTTGCCCGCCCCGTTGGGCCCGATCAGCGCCCGCACCTCGCCTTGTGGCAGGTCAAAATCCACATCCGTGACCGCCTGCAACCCGTCGAACGACTTGGACAATCCCCGCACCTTGAGCAGCATCACGGCAACCCTTTCCACAGCCGCCGGCGCACTTCCCCGGTCAGGCCCTGCGGCGCGAACAGCGTCAGCGCCACCAGCGCCACGCCCGCGATCAGCATGTAGGCCGAGGTCACGCCGGAACTGAGGTCGATCAGGTAGAACATGAAGAGCGTGCCCACGAACGGCCCCAGCACCGTGCCCGCACCGCCCAAAAGAACCCACAAGAGCGGAAAGATCGAATACTGCACCGAGCCGAATGTCGCCCCGGCATAGCCGAACAGCAGCCCATAGAACGCCCCCGCGGCGGCCGAGATCGTGCCCGACACCACCATGGCTCCCAGCTTGTGCGCGTAGGTATCGTAGCCCAACATCCGCACCCGCTCCTCGTTCTCGCGGATGGCAATGAGTGTTCGCCCGAACCGGCTTTGCACCAGCCACAGCGACAGCAGGAAGCAGACCGAAAACAGCCCCCATGCCGCGAAATACCGCGCCGTCGGGTCGCTCAGGTCGATCCCCCACAGCACCCTTTGCGCCTGTTGGATCACGAACCCCTCGTCGCCGCGCGTGTATTCTCCAAAGTAGAGGATCGTCAGGTACCCCGCCTGCGCGAACATCAGCGTCACGATCATGAACGCCACGCCCGCCGTGCGCAGCGCCAACAGCGCCAGCCCGCCAGCCACCAGCGACCCCGCCACGATCCCCACGATCAACGCGGGCGCAGGCGTGAACCCAGCGTGCTGAATGGTCAGCCCCATCCCGTACATGCCAGCCGCAAAGAACAAGGCGTGCCCAAGGCTCAACAGCCCCGTGTAGCCAAACAGAATATTATACCCCACCGCATAACTGGCCAGCACCATGATCCGCGCAATATTCCCGTGATGGTACGCCGGCAGCACGAACTGCAACGCGAACAGCACCACCAGCAGGCCCAGATGCAATCCCAGAACACGCCCGCCCATGTTCATGCCGTTCTGGTCCCGAACAGGCCCTGCGGCCGGAATACCAGAACCAGCCCCACCAGCAACGTCGCGAGAATTTTCGCCAGCGTTGGCGAGAAGAAGACCGAGATGATCCCGTCGCTCAACCCAATGAACAAGGCGGCCAATACCGTGCCCGGAAGGCTCCCCAGCCCCCCGATGATCACCACGATAAAGGCCAGCAGCAACGGCTCGACCCCCATCAGGTAATGCGCCTGCTGGATCGGCACGATCAGTACCGCGCCCAAAGCTGCAAGCGCCGCGCCGATCCCGAAAACAAGCGCATAAACCCGCTCCACCGGGATGCCAAAGGCCAGCGCCATGTCCCGATCCGCCTGCGTGGCGCGCATCAACAGGCCGATCTTCGTGCGCGCCATCATCGCCCAGACCCCGCACAGCACCGCGCCCGCGGCGAAGATCACGAACAGCTTGTAGGACGTGATGCTCCACCCCCACGGCTGCGCCATGCCGAACAGCGTCTCGAACCAGTCGAACCACGGCAGCTCGACCCTTGTATTAAACGGCGCCTCCACAGGCCTCGCTTCGGGGCCATAGGTCATCAACGTCAGTTGCTGGATGATATAAAGCAAGCCGATCGTCGCCACGATCGTCCGCTCGGGATCATACTCAATACGCTTAAGTATGGTCACATCCGCCGCCGCGGCCAGCACCCCCACGACCAGCGGCGCGATCACAAGTGCTGCAACAAACCCCAGCGCCGGATGCCCGCCCACCATCTGCGCCACGTACCAGGCGATCACCGCACCCAGCATGTAGAATTCGCCATGCGCGATGTTCACCACCCGCATCACGCCAAAGACAAGGCTCAGGCCGACGGCGGTCAGCGCCAGCACCGCCGCCGTCACCGCGCCTTCCAGCGTGGCGAGGATAAGATGAGGTCCGAATTCCATCAGGTCAGGTCACACGCCCCGGCCCGCCGCGCAGGGCGTCAAAGCGGCTGCGTGGTGTAATCCACCTCGTCCGGATACAGCGTGTCGTCGATCGACGTCGTGTGCACGCGCACCAGCCGCCCGTTCTCGACCCGGCTGATATGCTGATGCCCGAACACCTGGTGCGTCTTGCCGTTGAACCGCTTGGCCCCCTGCGGATGCGCCTGGCTTTCGGGCATCTCGCCCATCGCCTCGACCGCCTCGATCAGCTTGGCGCGGTCCAGCGGCCCGGCATAGCCCGACGCCTCCATCCCGGCCTTGATGACGTGCAGCGTCTCCCAGCAGCCGAACATATGCGCATAGGTCGACACGTCGCTCGGGTCGTTGACCGACGCGCCGTTCTCGTCCACGCCCACCGCCTCGCGATAGAACTTCTCGTGCTCGCTTTGATCCTCCTGCGCGTAACGCGGCATCCCTTCCCAGAAATACGTCCCTTCCAGAAACTCCAGGCCCGGGCTGGAAATATCCACCGCCTCCAGGCTGTCGATAAAGCCAAAGATCTCCGGCCCCTGGTCGCCGAAGAATTCGCCCAGCTCCTTCACGAATGTCAGCACCGCAGGGCCGACCATCACATGATACAGCACCTCGGTATCGCGCGGAATCTGCGGGAAATACTTGGTAAAGCTCGTCTCGCTCGGCGGAATCGCGATCTGCTCCAGCACCTCGCCCCCCTGCTCCTTGATCGCGGCGGAAAAGAAATCCCGGTGATCGTGGCCGAATGCGAAATCGGGGAAAATCATCGTGACCTTCTTGCCAAGGTTCTCCGACACGTAGGGCGCCATTGCCTGCACCTGGCTCTTCACATCGGTGATGCCGGGTTGCAGCGTATAGCGGTTCAGCATTCCGCTCGCCACGTGGTGCCCTTCCGATACCACGAAATAGGGCAGCTTCAACTCGCCAGCCCGTGGCGCGGACCCGATCACAACATGCGAAAACAGCGTGCCGAAACCCACGTCACAGCCATGCTGGTTGGCGAATTTCTCCACCACCTCGGCGCCGCGCTTGGGGTCCGTGCCGTCATCCTCTGCAATCAGCTCGATCATCCGGCCATTGATCCCGCCGCCATCGTTGATCAGCTTGACCGCCGCCTCGGTGGTGCGCCCGTACCAGCGCCCATAGGCGGCGCCGATGCCGGTGCTGTGCTGCTGAAACCCGATCTTGATCGGCTCCGAGCTTTGCGCCTGCGCATACCGCGCCCAAAGCGGAAGGCTCGCGGCTCCGGCGGCGGCCCCGGCCAATGTCTTCAGCGCGCCACGGCGCGACGTGGCCTTTTTCTGATTGGTCATCACGACCTCTCCCTGTTTCTCGATATGGATTGGCCCGATCCTGCGAAGCCTGCCCCGGTTTGTCCAGCGTTTTAAACCAGCGCCTTACCCCCGTGGCGACGCCAGAAGCCACAACCCGAAGAACGTGTAGGCCACCATGAACACCGCCAGCGGCGCCTGCCCCAGCACGGCCCGCCGCCGATCGGCCCGGTCCCGCATGGCCAGTGCATGCGCCATCAGGATCGCAACGACATGCCCCACCACCACGGCCCCGGCCTGGCTCAGCCAGATCCGCCGCACGGTATCCTGCGTATTGAAGAACCCGGTGGTCACGTAAAACCCGTCCATGCCCAGAAAATGGGCGCCACTGGACAGCGGATCGTCCAGCATCTGCACCACGTACTGAACCTCCACAAGAAACGTCGGCAAGTAATGCGCCACGTGATAGCCCAACGCGATCGGCAGGATCGACGGCGCGAAAAGGCAAAACGCCGCACGCAGGCGCCGCCCCGTCCCGGCGATCCGCTCCCCCAGCCACAGGCAAGCCGCGAAAACCGTCAACAGCCCAAGATTCGCCACCACCAGCCCGATCAGGTTCGGGACCACCACCGCCGACCGCCCCGGAAACTCCAGCGGGTTGACCCCGATCACACCCATCCACCAGAAGGTCTCGTTCAGCCCGTCGAAACTGCCCGTCCCGAGCAGCAGCACCATCAAAACGGCCAAGGCCAAGGGCGGCGCCCGCCGCATCACGCCCTGCCACCCCCACAAGCCCAGCGCCAGGCGCCCGCGCACCGGGGCAAGCACCCCCATGCGCCCATAGGCCCGCATCATCACCGTCACCATCTCGCCCCGCAGCAGGAACGCCGGCCCGAACAGCAGCACCCCGAACAGCACCGCGTACCAGTAAAGCCCCACGACACTGGCCAGTCGCGCCGGATCGGCCGGCGCCGGATCGCACAAGAGGAACGCCGCAAAGGCCAGGAAAAGTCCCACAGCAGGCCAGTATCCCCACCTGCGCGGGTACCGCATCAAGGGCCTGATCCCGGTCCACCGCGCCAAAACCGCGACCACCCCCGTCCAGGGGTTCGTCCAGCGCCAGTGATTGCCGAAAAGCCCTTGCAGACTCACCAACGCCACCCACCACACCGTCCACAGCAAAAGCGGCATCGGGTTTTCCATCGGCGTGCGCGGCCCTGCAAAGCCCTGCCAAACAGCAAAGGCCAGCACCCCGGTCGCCAGCAGACTTGTCGCATGCCGCCATGCCCAGCGCAGCCGCCGCACCAACGGCACCGGCGAAAACACCGCCTCCCCCGCCCGCGCCGGCAACACCGCCAGCAGCAGCACCGTCAGGACAACACTCGCCACCCCCGCCGAGATGTAGACATCCGTCGGCAGCAACAACACAAAGCTCTGCTCCGACGCATGCGCCCATGCCATCCCGCCCCAGAACAGGACGAGGCAAACCAGCAATCCGCGCATCACGATCTCTTCTTCTGGCCCAAAATACCCCGGGGTGAGCGTTGAAACGCAGTTTCAACGTGAGGGGCTGGCCCCTCCTCCCACGAATCGAGCGTGGCGCAGCCACTCATTCAGGTCACCCCGGGTCGCGGATCAGGCTCTGGCACATGCAATGCACGCCGCCGCCCCCTTGGGTGATCATGCTCAGGTCCGGGTCAAAAATCTCGAATCCCAGCGCCCTCAGCTTCTCTTTCAGCGTTTTCGACCCTTCCGGCAACAGCACCCGGTCCTGCCCCAGCGCCACCACGTTGCAGCCCAGCGCGATCGTTTCCTGGAACGGCACCTCGACGATCTCGATATTCTTCGCCCGCAGCCAGTCCACGATCTCGGGATCGGTGCAGTCAGTGCAGACAGCCGCCAACTTCGGCGCCAGCATCACCACCATCAGGTCGATATGCACATAAAACGGGTCGATATCGGCCAGCTTCACTTCCCAGCCCTCGGCCTCCATCCACGACGCCACCTGGCGCGCACCCTGCTCCATGGTCCGGCCTTCCTCGCCTTCCCAGCCGATCAGGACGCAGCCCGGCTCGATCACGTTGAAATCGCCGCCCTCGAAGGTGCCCGCCGTGACGAAATCGTAAATCGGAACCCCAAGACCCTGGTAGGTCTCGATCGCCCGGAAATTCTCGCCCCGGCGCCAGTATTGCGACATATGCGTGATGATCGCGCCATAGGGCGTCATGACCGAACTGTCCCGCGCATAGACCTGGTAGGGCAGCTCCGGGTCCGGCACATGGGTCTGCACCTCGACACCCGCGCTTTCATAGGCGCTGACCATCTCGGCATGCTGTTTTTTGGCAGTAACAGGGTCGAATTCCACGCCTCTGCGCAACGTCTTCTTGCTCACCGAGGATGTCTTCAGCCAGCGGTAATTCTCGATCGGCCCCAGCAGGACCGACCGCAACGTGCCATAGTCGCTATCCGCACCCCAGTCGTTCAGCCTGGGCGTGCCACCGCCCTCGCGCCGCGCGCGCAGGGTAAAATTGTCTGCCGGTTGATCTTTCATGTGGACTCTCCTTTGCGCGAAAGGCTGAGCCGATGCCACGCCCAAGTCAAGCGCGACCGCGCCACCGCCGCCGTGGCCATTGTCCATTGCGCAAAATGAAGCCATCGCAGGGACAAAACCCTAAGGCTCATACCGCTCCGCCAGGTCCTCGGTATCCCCGATCGACGCCAGCTTCACCTCCCGGATCAGCTTCAGCGTCGGTTTCAGGCAGAAGAACACCGAGCCCACGATAAACAACCAGATCGCCGCGGCCTCCGTCTCTTTCCACAGAAACAGGATCGACCCGATCAGGAACGAGAACGCCGCGACGAAATCCGCCAGCGTGTGCAACAGCTCGAATACCGCGTAAAGCCGCTGTGTCTCGGCGCTGACGTGGCGCTTGTCCTTGAACATCTGCATGGGGTGCCTCCGGGGTTCGACAGTCGCGCCCTAGAAAAAGCAAGCTCGCACGTTTGGCAAGACTCAGACCCTAATCCTGCGGAAAAGGCACAACGCCATCCGCCGCCAGCCGATTGAAAAAGCCCAGCACCTCGTCCTCGGTCGCCCGCTCGACCGCGCCCGCGCGCACCGCCTCGCGACTCCAGACCCAGGATTGCGCCGGGTCATCCCGCATCGCCCAGGCCGGAAACAGCCGTGTCCGGATCGTCCGCTCCATCAGCTTGCGCGGCTCCACGTGGCGGTCATCCTGTCTTATCCGGGCGTAACAGTCTCGAACGGCCTTGTCCGGCCCTTCCAGCAATTGCAGGTACAGATCCGCCCGACAGATCAGCGCCCCGGTGATATCATCGCGTTCATTGCACCGCCGCGCATCCAGCAGGATACCGGCCAGCATCGCGTCGTCATATCCGAAGGGGCGGGAGGCATAGATCAACTGGGTGAGCGCCATGGCGGGGCTCCTTTCCCGCACAGCCTAGGCGACAGCATCACAACTGTCCACGCGCCTCACGCGCCGCGCTTTGCCCGAAACACCTCGGCATTGGGAAACTGCCCCGCGCCACGATTCAGCTTCAGGTCGTCGCGCATCTTCACGTTCAGCTCGACCAGCTTTGCCTCCAGCGCCTGTTTCGCCGCCTCGATCCGCGCCGCGCCTTGGCCTTCGCTCCTGGCATGGTGATACGCCAGCACCGCCTCAAAGGCCTCCGTGCTGGCCCGCATCACCGCGACCGACGCGATCACGTCAATCGCCTTGCCCTCCCCCGGCGCACGCTCCGGCAGATCCTGCCCATGATACAGGGCGTGCGCCATCTTATGCAATTGGGTCAAATGCTCGGAATAGAGCCTGATCCGCGCCTCAGTCAGCCGCCGAAACGCCCGCGTGACCTTGACCGCGATATAGGCCACAAGCGCCGCAATCACGCAAAGAAGCGCAAGAATGCCCTGCCCGACGCTCAGCGGCTCAAGCCCCCATGCAGCGTCGGCACATCCAGCGCCGCAAAGCCATAGTGCCGCAGCCACCGCAGATCACTGTCGAAGAACGCCCGCAGGTCCGGAATGCCGTATTTCAGCATCGCGATCCGGTCGATCCCCATGCCGAATGCAAAGCCCTGCCACTCGTCCGGGTCGATCCCGCCCGAACGCAACACATGCGGATGCACCATGCCGGACCCGAGGATTTCCAGCCAGTCGTCGCCTTCCCCGATCTTCAGCGTGCCGCCCTCCCACGAACACCGGATATCGACTTCCGCCGACGGCTCGGTGAACGGGAAATGCGACGCGCGGAACCGCAGTTCGACCTCGTCGACCTCGAAGAACGCCTTCACGAACTCTTCCAGAACCCATTTCAGGTTCGCCATGCTGATGTCCTTGTCGATGGCCAAGCCCTCGACCTGGTGGAACATCGGCGTGTGCGTCTGGTCATAGTCGGCGCGATACACCCGCCCCGGCGCGATCACCCGGATCGGCGCGCCCTGCGCCTGCATCGCGCGGATCTGCACCGGGCTGGTATGCGTGCGCAGCACATGCGGCGGGCGGTCGTCGCCTTCCGCGCGGTGGGTATAGAACGTGTCCATCTCGGCCCGCGCCGGGTGGTGGCTGGGGATGTTCAGCGCGTCGAAATTGTACCAGTCGCTTTCGATCTGCGGCCCCTCTGCCACGGCAAAGCCCATGTCCGCGAAGATCGCCGTGACTTCCTCGGTCACCTGGCTGATCGGGTGAATGGTGCCCTCGCGCCGTGGCCGCCCCGGCAAGGTCACGTCCAGCCATTCGCCGCGCAGCCGTTCGTCCAGCGCGGAATCCGCCAGCGCCACCTTCTTGGCCGCCAGCGCGCTGTTGATCTCGTCCTTTAGCGCGTTCAGCTTGGGCCCCATCTCCTGCCGCTCTTCGGGCGTCATCTTGCCCAGCTCGCGCATCTTCAGCGCGACCTCGCCCTTCTTGCCGACGGCCTGCACGCGCAAATCCTCCAGCGCGGCCTCGTCACCGGCCTCGGCAATGGCTTTCAGGTACTTGTCTCTCAGGTCATCCATGTCGTCTGTCCGGCCAAATCCATCGGGCCGGGGTTACCCCGCCTGACGCGATTGCGCAAGCCGCGCCTGCCTGCCCGCGCCTCAGGGCCGTTACAGCTCCTACATCCGCCGCATCAGGTCCGGGTCCGGCTCCTGCCCCGGCCTGATCTGGCGGGCCATTTCCTCGGGCATCCGTTCCATCAGCTCTTACGAAAACCGCTTGTGTAGTCTCTGTTGAAGGCAGCATAGCCCTCTGACGTGACACCGTGATGGCCCTGCATCATCCCGTGCAATTCCGGCAGCCGGTGAAACGGCACCTGCGGCAGGGCATGATGCTCTGTGTGATAGGGCATGTTCCACGCCAGGAACCGCACGAGGCGATTTGTGTAGGTCGTCCGGGTGTTCCGGAACATGTCCGCGACGAAGGCGCAGCGTCCGTGTTCCGCCAGCAGGTAGAGCCGCAGGAAAGGTTGCCCAAGCAGCGCGGGGAAGATCCAGGCCCAGAACAGCACCGGCGTCACCGGCAGGCTTGAAAACGCCAGCGCATAGATCGTCAGCATCACCCGTGCCTCCTTCAACACGCGCGGCCGCGCGCGCTCTGGCACGTAATCGCCCGGATCACCGCCCACCGAATTGCGCAGGGTCTGCCCGATCATGGCCCACCAGAACGGCAGACCGGTCACATGCCACACATACGCGCGCCAACTCTCGGGCTTCGCCCCGGCCAAAAGCTCGGGGTCCTTGCCGGGGATGTTGGTGTGCCGGTGGTGCGCCAGGTGAAAATACCGGAACCACTCGAATGGCTGCACGATCAGCAGGCCACAAACCCGCCCGACCCATTCATTCAGCCATAGCGTTCGAAACGGCGTCTTGTGCGTCGCCTCATGCTCCAGCGTGAACAGGAAACAGATCGCGATTCCCTGCGGGATCAGCAGCGCCCACCACAGCGGCCCGCCCAGCCCGATCCAGACACCGAACAGCACGATCAGCCCGAAATGCAGCGCCAATCGGAACAGGCCGGGCGCATTCTCGGCCTCGGCCAGCCCGGCCAATTTGTCTCGCGGCAAGGCGGCGATGAACTCCCGGTGATCCATGCGAAAAGCCTAAAGCGTTTCGCGAAAAACCTGAATCACAGATTTTCACGAAACGCAGTGCTCCGCTCAGTCGTTGCACGCGTTCCGCCTTTTGCTGATGCCTCGGGTTAAGAGCGGAACGCTTTAGGCAGCCCGTCGCGCTCCGGCAAGGGGAGAGCGCCGGCGCCCGCTCACGCACGGGTTACTTGACACCCCCAACGACGAACCATAGCGCAGGCGGGCAAGCTTTTTACTCAACAATAGCAGATCCCCATGAACAATCTTTCCCCCGTGGACCAGTTCCTTTTCGGGCTCATGAACGCCAGCCTTCTCTTTACGTTGGTCTACTGGATACTGGGCTTCGACATTCAGTTCGCCACTGGCTTCGCCATCGAGGACGGCCCCGTCGAGTACGGCACTGCCGTCATGCTGTTCGTGTCGGCGCTGGTGCTGGCGTGGCAATCCGCGCGCCAGTTCCGGAAAGGCCAGGCGCTTGCCGGGGTCTGCCTGTCGATCTACGCGCTGATTTTCGTTTTCGGCACGGGCGAAGAGATATCCTGGGGTCAACGCATCCTGGGGCTGGAGACGCCCGACTCCCTCCGCGAGGTCAACTTCCAGGATGAGATCACGCTGCACAACATCGTGGTGGGCGGCAAGCAGCTGACCAAGACGGTGTTCGGCAGCGGGCTGACCATCGCGATCCTGCTCTACCTGCTGGTATTGCCGGCACTTTATGGCAAATCCCGCCTTGTCACGCGCATTGCGGACCGTCTGGCATGGCCGGTGCCGTCATGGCGTCACGGAATCATGGGCGTTATCGCCAGCGTGGTAATGCTGGTGGTCGAGATCCCCCGCCAATGGGAGGTGTACGAATTCGTCTTCAGCCTGCTGACCACGTCGATCTTTCTGGCGCCGGCCAACACCGCCAGGTTCGAACGGTCTGCCGTTACCTGAGCCGCAACTACGCGCCCGCCGCGTACCGGGCCAGTGGAAATCAGACCGCTGACTTGCTGCGCAATGCGCGCACTTCGCGGTCATGCGCCGCCAGCAGCCGCTTGGCCTTTTCACTCAATTCGGATTGCCCGTCGCGGGTCTGCACGATGGTGCGTACCATGTTTCTGCCTCTTGGTTTTCCGTCCTTTTCGAACCGTTGTGTCAAAAGGCATCGCACATCTTTGCGGGGAGAGTATGGCAAATTTTAGGAAATTGTTAACGGATACGGCACAATGAAAAACGCCGCCGGGCGTTCCCGACGGCGCTCATTTTCTTGTCCCTCGAACGGCAGGCTTACGCGGTCAGCGCGCCTTTTGCCTGTTCCACGATGGCGCCGAATGCGGCGGGTTCGTGCACGGCCAGATCGGCCAGGACCTTGCGGTCCACTTCGACACCGGCCAGCGACAGGCCGTTGATGAAACGCGAATAGGTCAGCGATTCGTCATGGGCGCGCACGGCGGCGTTGATCCGCTGGATCCACAGCGCGCGGAAATTCCGCTTGCGGTTCTTGCGGTCGCGCGTCGCGTACTGGTTGGCCTTGTCCACGGCCTGCGCCGCCACCTTGAAGGTGTTCTTGCGGCGACCGTAATAGCCTTTCGCAGCTGTGGTGACTTTCTTGTGACGGGCGTGGGTGACTGTCCCACCTTTGACTCTTGCCATGTCTCAAACTCCTCAGCGTGCGTAAGGCATCATCGGCTTGATGATACCTTCATCAGCCTTGCAAAGCGTCGTGGTGCCACGCGCGTTGCGGATGAACTTGTTGGTGCGTTTGATCATGCCGTGGCGCTTGCCAGCCTGGCCAGCCACCACGCGGCCCTTGGCCGTCACCTTGAACCGCTTCTTGCAGCTCGATTTCGTCTTCATCTTGGGCATTTCCGGCTCCTCTTGATGGTCGGTCTTATGCGCGACTCGGCATGCCACTTCGGCCGGCCGCGCGAATGAGAGCGCCGTATAGGACGACAGCGTACATAAAGCAAGGGGCGTTTGCCGCCGGATCAGTCGTCAGGGACCCCTGCCGCATGACGGGCGCTTGCCAACCGTCACGGGCAGGGCTAGACCGGATTTTCCCAGCCTAGGGAGACGCCCCGTGTCCACCACTCTCCGGCTCGCCATCGGAAGCATTTTCGTCGGCGCGCTCGTCCTCGCGATCAAAACCCTTGCCTGGTGGCTGACAGGCTCCATCGCCCTTCTGTCCGACGCCCTGGAAAGCACCGTCAACGTGGCCACGGCCATCGCGGCGCTCATCGCCATTCGCGTCGCGGCGCGCCCGGCCGATTCCTCGCACCCTTACGGCCATCACAAGGCCGAGTTCTTCAGCGCCGTGCTCGAAGGCGTCATGATCATCATCGCCGCGCTGGTGATCCTGCGCGAAGCCTACCACGGCTTTCTCAACCCCGTGGCGCTGGACCTGCCGATCGAGGGGCTTCTGATCAACGGCGCCGCCACCATGATCAACGCGCTCTGGGCCTGGGTGCTGATCAGCCGCGGGCGCCTCAACCGCTCGCCGGCGCTGGTGGCCGATGGCAAGCACCTGCTGACCGACGTCGTCACCTCCGCCGGCGTCGCGCTCGGCGTCCTCATGGCCCTGGTCACGGGTTGGTGGGTGCTCGATCCGATCATGGCGGCCATCGTCGCGGTCAACATCCTGTGGTCCGGCTCCAAGGTGGTGCGCGAATCGCTCAGCGGCCTGATGGACGAGGCCGTCTCGCAGGAAACCCTGGACACCGTGCGCGAGATCATCGCGACCCAGGCCGGCGGCGCGGTCGAGGCCCACGACCTGCGCACCCGCCATGCCGGGCAGGCGACCTTCATCGACTTTCACCTCGTTGTGCCCGGAGAGACCACCGTCTTCGACGCGCACGAGATCTGCGACCGGGTCGAGGCCGCGCTGAAAGAGGCGGTCGAGGGTGCGCGGATCACGATCCATGTCGAACCCGAGCACAAGCAGAAGCATTCCGGCATCGTCGTTCTGGACTGACTGGGGCAGGCACGCCAGACGTGCCATTTGCGCGAAATCCCCGTTGCCCCTAACATCGCGGAACGGGAGGACAGGCACGCTGGACAAGAAAACCCATATCGACAAGGTCGTGAGCGCGGTCAATTCGCCCTCTGCCGCCGCGCGCTCGGCGCTGGCGGCCTCGTGGCACCGCTCGATGGAGCGGCACGGACTGGATCCCGCTGCCCCCGCGCAGGGCCAGCGCGTCGATCACAGCGTCGTGGACGAAAGCCGCGCACGGCTCGACCGCTTCATGACCATCGCCGCCCCCAAGCTCGATCAGCTCTTCGGCCTTGTCGGCCTTTCCGGCTGCGGCGTGCTCCTGACCGATGAAAGCGGCATCATCCTCGACCAGCGCTGTTCCGACGGCGACCGTACGACCTTCGAGGACTGGGGCCTGACCGTCGGCGCCGACTGGAGCGAGGCCGCCGAGGGCACCAACGGGATCGGCACCTGCCTGACCGAGAAGCGCCGCATCACCATACACCGCGACGATCACTTCCTTGCCCGCAACATCGGCATGAGCTGCATGGACGCGCCGATCTTCGGCCCCGACGGCGGACTTCTGGCCGCGCTCGATGTCTCCTCGGCGCGCGTCGACCAGACCGAGGCCTATAACCGTTTGATCGCCGCCATGGTCGACCAGACTGCCCACGCGATCGAGGCGGATTTCTTCCGCGCCTCCTATCCCAAGGCCCGCATCGTCGTCGCCGATTCGGCCGACGGCGGCGCGGCGACCCTCTTGGCCGTGGATGGCGACGACATCGTGGTGGGTGCCACCCGCGAAGCCCGCAAGGCGCTTGGCCTCTCGCCCAGCGGCACGTTCACGCCGCGTCCGGCATCGGACATTTTTGGCCGCGAGGACGGCCCCCGCGGCTTCGAGAAGGCCGAGCGCGCCGCCGTCGTCCGCGCCCTGACCCGTGCCAATGGCAACGTGTCCGAGGCCGCCCGCGCTCTGGGAATAGGCCGCGCCACCCTCTATCGCCGCATGAAACGGCTGGGTCTGGACGACACCTGACCGCACCTGTCTCAGTTCTGAGACACAAGCGCCCTATCACCGTTTGACCCCCTCCTGACGAATCGCCTCGCACACGGCACCCCTGTCCTCACGACTTCGGGCGGAGGACCCGAGGCGACCAGGAGGAACCAACATGAACGAACTCACGCAACTCTCGGCGGAATTCCAATCGCCGTTCAAATCCCGCTACGACAACTTCATCGGCGGCAAATTCACCCCACCCGTGAACGGCAAGTATTTCGACAACGTGACCCCGATCACCGGCCAGGCGGTCTGTGAAATCGCCCGGTCCGACGCCGCCGACGTGGACCTGGCGCTCGACGCCGCCCATGCCGCGAAAGACGCCTGGGGTCGCACTTCGGCCACCGAACGCGCCAACATCCTGCTCAAGGTCGCCGACCGGATCGAGGAAAACCTCGACCTGATCGCGGTGGCCGAGACATGGGACAACGGCAAGCCGATCCGCGAGACTGTCAACGCCGATATCCCGCTCGCCGTCGACCACTTCCGCTATTTCGCCAGCGTCCTGCGCGGACAGGAAGGCGCGATGTCCGAGATCGACGCCGACACTGTGGCCTATCACTATCACGAGCCGCTGGGCGTCGTGGGCCAGATCATCCCGTGGAACTTCTCGGTTCTGATGGCCGCGTGGAAACTTGCGCCTGCGCTGGCCGCCGGCAATTGCATCGTCCTGAAACCGGCGGAACAGACCCCCGCCGCGATCATGGTGCTGATGGAGGTCATCGCCGATCTTCTGCCCGATGGCGTGCTGAACATCGTCAACGGCTACGGCGCCGAGGTGGGCGCGGCGCTCGCGAAATCCAACCGCATCGCCAAGATCGCCTTCACCGGCTCCACCCAGACCGGCCGCACTATCATGCAATACGCGACCGAGAACCTCATCCCGGTCACGCTGGAACTGGGCGGCAAGTCCCCCAATATCTTCTTCTCCGATGTCATGGCCAAGGACGACGCCTTTCTCGACAAGGCAATCGAGGGCTTCGTGCTCTTCGCCTTCAACCAGGGCGAGGTCTGCACCTGCCCCAGCCGCGCCCTGATCCAGGAAGACATCTATGAAGAGTTCATCGCCCGCGCCATCGAACGGGTGAAAGCCATCAAGCAGGGCGATCCTCGCCTGATGGACACGATGGTCGGCGCCCAGGCCAGCCGCGAACAACAGGACAAGATCCTCAGCTACCTTCAAATCGGTGTCGAGGAAGGCGCCGAGGTGCTCGCCGGCGGTGCGGCGGCGCAGATGGACGGCGAACTGTCCGAAGGCTACTACATCCAGCCGACCATCCTGAAGGGCCACAACAAGATGCGCGTCTTCCAGGAAGAGATCTTCGGCCCGGTCGTCTCTGTCACAACCTTCAAGGACGAGGCCGAGGCGCTGGCGCTGGCCAATGACACCATCTACGGTCTTGGCGCCGGTGTATGGTCGCGCGACGCGAACACCTGCTACCGTTTCGGGCGCGGCATCCAGGCCGGGCGCGTCTGGGTCAACAACTACCACGCCTACCCGGCCCACGCGGCCTTTGGCGGCTACAAGCAATCCGGCATCGGGCGCGAGAACCACAAGATGATGCTCGATCACTACCAGCAAACCAAGAACATGCTGGTCAGCTACAACCCCAACAAGCTGGGTTTCTTTTAAGGCAGGGTTCGGGGCGGCACAGCGTGTCGCCCCTTGTTCCATGTCAGGTCAGGTACCGCGCCACCACCTGGACAAAGACGTTGGGGATCTCGTTGATATCGTATCCGCCCGGCTTGTTCCCAACCGCCCAGAACACCATCAGCCCCGACGAGATGATCGTAATCGCCGCAACCCGCGGCGCATGCCCGTCAGACAGTGCCGACAGGATCGACGGGATTGAAAAAACGCCCAGAACCAGGCCGATGATGAAAATAAGATCGGGATCCATTTCAAAGATCCTCCATGAACTGCTCTGCGCAATAGTATAGCGCAGTTCAGTCCTGGTCGGTCGAAGAAAGTTCCTTTTGGTTACAAGGCGCTACCCGCAGGATATTGGTGGTCCCCGGCACGTTGAACGGCACGCCCGCAGTCACGATCACAAGGTCGTCCTCGGTGGCATAGCCTTGTTTCAGCGCCGCGCGCGTGGCGTTCTGCACCGCCATCTTGAACCGCGTCAGTTCGGGCGTCATCACGCAATCCGTCCCCCAGTTCAGGGTTAGGCGCCGCGCGGTTTCGCGCACGTTCGTCATCGCGATGATCGGCACGCGCGGCCGCTCCCGCGCGGTCAACAGCGCGGTTGTCCCGCTTTGCGTGTAACAACAGATCGCCGCGACCTGCGTTGTCTCCGCAATTTCCCGCGCGGCGGCGACGATGCCATCGGCCACCGTGGTCCGGTCCGCCTTGCGCGAGGCTTCGATGATCTCGGTATAGGTCGGGTCGTCCTCGACCTCTTGTGCCACGTTGTCCATCGTCTGCACTGCCTCTACGGGATAGTCGCCCGCCGCCGATTCCGCCGACAGCATGATCGCGTCCGCCCCTTCGTAGATCGCGGTCGCCACGTCGCTGACCTCGGCCCGCGTCGGCATCGGGCTTGCGATCATCGATTCCAGCATCTGCGTGGCGATGATCACCGGCTTGGCCGCGGCCCGGCACTTGCGCACCATGCGCTTTTGCAACGGCGGCACGTTCTGCACGGGCAGTTCCACGCCCAGATCGCCCCGCGCCACCATGATGCCGTCCACCTCGTCCAGGATCTCGTCGAAATCGGTCACCGCAGAGGGTTTTTCCACCTTCACCATGATCGCCGCCCGTCCGCGCACCAGCGCGCTGGCCTCGATCACGTCCCGTGCCCGTTGCACGAAACTCAGCGCCAGCCAGTCCACCCCCAGCTCGCAGGCGAATTCCAGGTCGTCGCGGTCTTTCTCTGTCAGCGCCGCCAGCGGCAGCACCACGTCCGGCACGTTCACACCCTTGCGGTCGGAAATCGTGCCGCCGGTAATCACCTCGGTTTCGGCAAAGTCAGTGCCGCATTTCGTCACCTTCAGGCGAATCTTGCCATCGTTCACCAACAGCCGCGCACCGGGCTTCAGCGCCTGGAAAATCTCGGGATGCGGCAGGTTCACCCGGTCGATCGTCCCTTTCGCCTCGTCCAGGTCCAGCCGGAAAGACGCGCCTTCCTCAAGCTCTTCCGACCCGTTCTCGAACGGCCCCACGCGCAGCTTCGGCCCCTGAAGGTCGGCCAGGATTGCGATCGGGCTGTCCATCTCCTCTTCGACACGGCGGATGATCTCGTGCTTGGCGCGAATATCGTCCTGCGTGCCGTGGCTCATGTTCAGCCGGAACACGTCCGCCCCCGCTTCGTGCAGCGCGCGGATGGTTTCATAGGTCTCCGATGCCGGGCCCAGGGTGGCCACGATCTTCACGTTGCGATGGCGTCTCATGTCTGTCCTTACCTTTATGTTCAGCTTGCGTTAGCGCTAAACTTACAGAGGGTTTATTACCCAATTCCCATTTCCTGACAACTGACATAAAAGTGGTGGTCAAGAGATGACATCACCATGACATATCGACCGTTTTTTACAGAAGGGGCAAATCGTCCCTCCCGCTGGCTCGTGACCTGCGATCATGCCGCCAACACCGTTCCGCCCTTCGTGAACGGCGGCTCGCTCGGGCTCGATCCGGCGGACATGGCGCGCCATATCGCCTATGATCCGGGCGCCGCCGGGGTTGCGCGTGCGTTGGCCCGTGCGCTCGGCGCACCGTGCATCATGACCAACTTCTCCCGGCTCGTGATCGACCCCAACCGGGGCGAGGATGACCCGACCCTCGTGATGAAACTCTATGACGGGACCATCATTCCCGCCAACCGCCATGTCGGCCCGGCCGATATCGAACAGCGGCTAAACGCCTTGTATAGACCCTATCACAGCGAATTGGCCCGCATGGCGGCACGGCAGGACGACACGATCATCGTCTCGATCCACTCCTTCACCCGCCAGCTTCAGGGCCGCCCGCCGCGGCCCTGGCACATCGGCGTGCTCTATGCCACGGACGAGCGCCTGACCCGTCCGCTGATCAATCGAATGGCGCAAGAAACAGACATCTGCGTGGGCGAGAACGAGCCCTATGGCGGCCACCTGCCCGGCGACGCCATCGCCCGTCACGGCATCGCCTATCAGCGTCTCAATGCCCTGATAGAACTGCGCAACGACCTCATCATCAGCGAAGACCAGCAAACCGCCTGGGCCAATCGCCTTGCTCCCATGCTGATTGAAGCGGCTGGTCATGCCGGTGCCGAATTAGAGGCTGTATCACCTCAACCGGGCTGATTCACTTCAACCGCCCTCACGCTCATCCCTCACGTCAGGAGACGCCCCGTGCCGCACATCATCATCGAACATTCCGGCGGATTGGAAGACAGCCACGACCTTCAGGCGCTTTGCGGCGACCTTTGGGAAAAATTCGCGGGTCACCATAGCGTCAGCGCACCCGACACCGTGCGCACCCGCACCATCGCCGCCACCGCCTCGCGCATCGGGGTCGAGCCACAAACCTTCGCCCACGCCACGCTCCTCCTCCTGCCCGGCCGCAGTGACGCTGTCCGTGCCGAACTGGCGCAACTGACGCTCGACACGCTTCAGGCCCACCTGCCGGACGTCGGCAGCCTGACCGTCCGGTTGGATGATATCCAACAGCCCTATATGAAGCGTATGCTCTGACTCAAAAAGGAGACCCCGGAAATGGACGATCAAACCCGCATCGAACTTGAGGCCGCCGCGTTCCGCACCCTGCGTGAACACCTGATGGAAAAACGCACCGACGTGCAGAACATCGACATGATGAACCTCGCCGGCTTCTGCCGCAATTGCCTCAGCCGCTGGTACCAGGAAGCCGCGAACGAGCGCGGCATCGACATGACCAAGGACGAGGCGCGCGAAATCTTCTACGGTATGACGATGGACGAGTGGAAAGCCAACTATCAGACCGACGCCTCGGACGACAAGAAAGCGGCGTTCGACAAGTCCTTTGCCGAAAACGTGGGCTCCAAGACCTGAGGTCATGAGGCCCGCCCGCGAGATGCTGTCGCACTTCAACAACGCCGGCGCGGGCCATATCGGCCTCACCCATGTCCCCACGCAGGGCGGTCTTGTCTGCGGGCCAGATCGACCCCGGTGCCAAGCGCTTCGAAGGACGGGAACGCTGCTTCATCGGTCAGATCGGCCCCAGAGCACCGGACGGTCGGTCAACGAACGCGATTTGCGGATTATACCGTCGCGATACCACCCAGATACCGACGCGATACCGACGTGGGTTTCCAGCGTCAACCTTCGATTCGCTCAGACCGCGACTTTCCGGCTTTCCTCGATGTAGATTTCCCGCAACCGCGTCGCCACCGTGCCGGGCGTCCCGTCGCCAAGAGCCACACCGTCGACTTCCACCACCGGCATGACGAAGGCACTGGCCGAGGTGACGAACGCCTCGTCGGCCGCCTTGGCCTCGTCGACGCTGAAATTCCGTTCCTCCACCTGCATTTGCGCCTCTTCGGCAAAGCGCAGCACGGCGGCCCGGGTGATCCCGTGCAGGATGTCGTTCGACAGCGCGCGGGTGATGATCTTGCCGTCCTTGACGATATAGGCGTTGTTCGAGGTGCCCTCGGTCACGAACCCGTCCTGCACCATCCACGCGTCATCGCAACCGGCTTTCTTGGCCATCATCTTGCCCATCGACGGATACAGAAGCTGCGTCGTCTTGATGTCCCGACGGCCCCAGCGCATGTCCTCTACAGTGATGATCTTGATACCTTTTTTCGCCACGGGGTTATCCGCCAGCCCGGGCTTCGACTGGGTGAACAGAACCACGGTCGGCGGCGTGTCGGGATCGGGATAGGCAAAGTCCCGGTCGCGAGGCGCACCCCGCGTGATCTGCAGGTAGACAAGACCGTCCTCGATCTCGTTCACCCGCACCAGCTCGCGGTGGATGTCCAGCAGATCATCCAGCACCGCCGGGTGCGGCATGTCCAGCTCGTCCAGCGACCGTTGTAGACGGCGATTGTGACCCTCGAAATCGATCAGCTTGCCGCCCAGCACGCTGGTCACCTCGTACACCCCGTCCCCCATCAGGAACGCCCGGTCGAAAATCGAGATTTTCGCTTCATTCTCGGGCAGGTAATCGCCATTCACATACACGGTCCGCATCGTCATCCCCATAGCTTTGCGGTGGGCGGATGCACCCCGGCCGCGTCGAAAATCAAAGGTTCGTCCCGGTCTTCGGCCAACAGAAGCGGGCCGTCAAGGTCGGTCACCGTCGCACCCTGCGCCACCAGCACCGCGGGCGCCATCGCAAGGCTCGACCCGATCATGCAGCCCACCATCACGTCATACCCTTCGGCCAGCGCCGCCTCGCGCAGCGCCAGCGCCTCGGTCAGCCCACCGGTCTTGTCCAGCTTGATGTTCACCATGTCGTATTTGCCCCTCAGCCTGGGCAGGCTAGCGCGGTCGTGACAGCTCTCATCCGCGCAGACCGGCACAGGCCGCTCCACGCCCAGCAACGCGTCGTCTTCCCCCGCCGGCAAAGGCTGTTCCACCAGCGCCACGCCCAACCGCACAAGGTGTGGGGCAAGGTCGGCATAGACTTCGGCACTCCAGCCCTCGTTGGCATCCACGATGATTTTCGCATCGGGCGCGCCGGCACGTACGGCCTCCAGCCGCGGCATGTCATCGGGCGTGCCCAGCTTGATCTTCAGAAGGGGCCGATGCGCGTTCTTCGCCGCCTGCTCCCGCATCTTTTCCGGGGCATCCAACGATAGCGTATAGGCCGTGATCTCAGGCCCCGGCGCGGGCAATCCGGCCAAGTCCCACACCCGCTTTCCGGCCTGTTTCGCCTGCAAATCCCACAGCGCGCAATCCACCGCGTTCCGCGCCGCACCAGCCGGTAACAGTCCGTAAAGCTTTTCGCGGGAAACTTCCTCGGGCAGGCTCTCGATCTGCGCCGTCACGCTGTCCAGCGTCTCATCATACCGCGCATAGGGCACGCATTCGCCCCAGCCGGTGATGCCGCCTTCGGTCACGCGCACGGTCAGGACCTTTGCCTCGGTGCGCGAGCCCCGGCTGATGGTGAACACCTGCGCCAGTTTGAACACATCGCGCGTCACGGTAATTTGCATCAAAAACGGCCCCTTCTTCTGGCCATAAATATCCCCGCCGGAGGCATCCGGCAGACGCCACCAGCAAGAACGGTTGGATCAGAAAGCCTCCAGCGCGTCCACCAGCTTGGCCGATCCAAAGCGATACGGGTCCGTCGCGGGCAGCCCCATCTCGTCCTCGACCTTTGCGAGGTAAGCCTTTGCGTCGTCCTCGCTCATGTGCTGGGTGTTCACCGAAACACCGACGACGCGACAGTCCGCATTCGCAATCTGTGCCAGCGGCAACGCGGTGTCACGCAGCGTCTGAAGGCTGGGCAAGCTATAATCCGGCAGACCGCGCATGTGCGTGCGCGTCGGCTCGTGGCACAGAATCAGCGCATCGGGTTGGCCGCCATGGATCAGCGCCATGGTCACCCCGGAATAGGACACGTGAAACAGGCTGCCCTGCCCCTCGATCAGATCCCAGTGATCGTCGTCATTGTCCGGCGTCAGGTACTCGACCGACCCGGCCATGAAATCGGCGATCACAGCATCCAGTGGCACGCCGTCGCCCGTAATCAGGATACCCGTCTGTCCCGTGGCGCGAAACGCGGCCTTCATGCCGCGTTCATGCATGTCCCGCTCCATCGCCATCGCCGTGTACATCTTGCCGACCGAACAATCGGTGCCGACCGCAAGGCAACGCTTGCCGCTGCGTTTCTTGCCATCCGCGATCGGATAGCGCACCGACGGCACGCGCACGTCATGCAGCGTGCGGCCATGCTTCTGTGCCGCTGCCACAAGGTCCTCCTCGTGCTTCAGCAGGTTGTGCAGGCCCGACGCGATGTCATAGCCCATCGCAAGCGCCTCCAGCAGCACTTCCTTCCATTTGTCCGATATCACGCCACCGCGGTTCGCCACACCGATCACCAACGTCTTGGCGCCCGCTTCCCGCGCCTCGGCCAGCGACAAGTCCGTCAGGCCAAGGTCAGCCCCGCATCCCGGCAACCGGATCTGACCCGTCGCGTATTCCGGTCGCCAGTCCCGAATGCCAATAGCAACCTTGGCCGCCAGCATGTCAGGCGCATCGCCGAGAAAAAGCAGGTACGGGGTCTCGATCATCTCGCAGTCCTTTCCGGAATCAGGTTTGCACAATGGTGCGATGAATCCCGTTGTATTTGGTACCAATTTGGCCGCCGATGACCGTAGGGCGACAAGATTTCCTGTCATCCTGCGAATTTTTCAGCAGATTCTTGCGTCGCGGGGTCGGATGCATCCACCCGCCCCTCCAACTCTTCCGACAAGGTCTCGGCCTGCAGCAGCCCGGGTTGCGGCACGCCGAGAACGCCCATCGCCTGGACGGAGCCGGTTTCTTCTGGCGGCTCGGACGAAACCCGCCGGGCAATGGCGATTCCGGCCACCACGACGCTTGTCGTGAAGATGAACAATTGCAGGCCCCGCCCATCCATCATGGAAATCAGGTTCGGCCCCAGCAACATGCCGCCGAACTGTCCCAGTTGCAGCAGGAACGCCATCGTTCCGCTTGCCGCCACGATCTGTCCAGGGCTCAGGTGGTCATTGGCATGCGCCGCCAGCACGGAATACACCGGCAAGGACACCGCCGCGATGACCGAAAAGCCCAGAACGATCCGCGACGGCGCCGTATCCACCGCCATCCAGAGCGCCGCAGCCGCGGTGATCAGGGCCAGCCCCATGACGACGAACCGCCGGTCCACGTGGTCCGCAATCCAGCCAACGGGATATTGCACCACCGCCGCCACGATCATCGCGACCACCAGCGCGCCCGACGCCTGCGCCTCGGAAAATCCGCTGCGCAGGGCATAAAGGGGCAAGGCGATGAACCACGAAACCACCCCCGCGCCCATGATCACGATCCCCAGCACGGCCATCGGCGACACGCGGTAGAGCCGGGCGACCGGCATCCGTTCCGGAGCGGTATAATCCGGGGCCCGATTATTGGACAAAAGCAGCGGCACGAACCCCACCGACAGCAGGATCGAGGCAAGCCCGAAGAGCATGTTTCCCGTCGGGTCGGGCAAGCCCACCATCGCTGTCCCCAGCGCCGGCCCGGCCGTCTGGATAATGAAATAAACCGAAAGTATCTGCGCCCGCAGCCGGTTTTCGGCCTTGGCGTTCAGCCAGCTTTCGGTGATCACGTAGAGGCCCGGAAAACAGAACCCCGCCAACAGGCGCATAACACTCCAGCTGACGGGATCGCTGGTCAGAAGGTGCGCAATCGCGGCCACCGACACCATCGAAGCCAGCGCCGAGAAGACGCGGATATGCCCCACTTTCTCGATCAATCGCGGGGTGGCGACCGTTCCGGCCAGTGCCCCCAGCGGATAGCAGGCCTGCATCATCGCGATGGAAAAGTCCGAAAACCCGATCCCCGCGCCGCGAATCGTCAGCAACGTCACCAGCAGCCCATTGGCCACCATCAGCATCGTCATGCCCAGGAACAGGGCCCAGTTTTCCAGCAAGGCGCGTCTCATGCGGCCATGCTAATCTGTGAGCGATGCCGCGACCGTGCGTTTGCGACGCGAGAAGGTCGTTGTCATCTGCTTGCCAATGCCCGCGCAATTTTATAGCTGGTCTGCGACGTGGTTTCGCAACAATCTGACCAAAGGATCACAATATGAGTTTCCGCCCGCAACCTCCCGCACCCGCGCGCCCCAACCGCTGCCAACTCTTCGGCCCGGCCTCCAACCCCAGCCTGTTCGAGAAGATGGCCGCGTCGAAGGCCGACGTCATCAACCTCGACCTCGAAGATGCCGTGGCGCCATCGGACAAGGACCAGGCCCGCAAGAACGCCATCGAGGCCATCAACGACATCGACTGGGGCAAGAAGACCCTTAGCGTGCGCATCAACGGCCTTGATACCCAGTACTGGTACAAAGACGTCGTCGATCTGCTGGAGCAGACCAATGGCCGGCTGGACATGATCATGATCCCCAAGGCGGGATCGGGCGATGATATCTACGCCGTCGACGCGCTGGTCAGCTCGATCGAGATGGCCATGGGCCACAAGAAGCGTATCGCCTTCGAATGCATCATCGAAACCGCGATGGGCATATGCCATGTCGAGGATATCGCGCAAGGCAGCCCCCGGATGGAGGCGATGAGCCTCGGCGCCGCCGACTTCGCCGCCTACATGGGCATGCAGACCACCGGCATCGGCGGCACGCAGGAAAATTACTACATGCACCGCAAAGGCGAGAACTACTGGGTCGACCCGTGGCACTGGGCGACCGCCAAGATCGTCGCCTGCTGCCGCACCCATGGCCTTCTGCCGGTCGATGGCCCGTTCGGCGACTTCTCCGACCCCGAAGGCTTTCGCGCGCAGGCATTGCGTGTGCTGACGCAAGGTATGGTCGGGAAATGGGCGATCCACCCCAGCCAGGTCGAGGCGTGCAACGAGATCTTCACCCCGACCGAGGAAGCCGTCACCGAAGCGCGCGAGATCCTTGAGGCAATGGAAGAAGCCAAGAAGAAGGGGCTAGGCGCGACCACCTACAAGGGTCGCCTGATCGACATCGCCTCGATCAAGCAGGCCGAGGTCATCGTCAAATCGGCAGAAATGATCGAAGACTGACCTGCTATCGCGCTGGACAGGACGGCCCCCGGAATTTCGGGGGCCGTTTTATTTTGAAGATCCCGCTTTCTGACGCATGCGTGATTACAGTTTTACAAATGTCACGGGACATCCCATTGCGACTGCGGCTAGGCTCCGCCACAGGACCAACCGCTTCAAGGACAGACGATGACGACTCCCCCGCTTCGTGCCGCCGACATTCTTGCTCAGCGACTTTACCAGGCGGGGTGTCGCCACGCGTTCGGTATGCCAGGAGGCGAAGTGCTGACCGTCGTTGACGCGCTCGAAAAGGCAGGCATCCGGTTCACGCTGGTCAAACACGAAAACGCCGGCGGGTTCATGGCCGAGGCGGTACATCACCGCGACGGCGCACCTGCGATCCTCGTCGCCACCGTCGGGCCCGGCGCCATGAACGGCGTCAACGTCGTCGCCAACGCCGAGCAGGACCGGGTTCCGATGATCGTGCTGACCGGATGCGTCGACGCGGACGAGGCGCTGACCTACACGCATCAGGTCCTTGACCACCGCGCCGTCTTTGCCCCGATCACCAAGGCGACATTTCAACTGACGGCCGCCGGGGCCGGCATCGTGGCCGACAAGGCCGTGTCGATCGCAACCGAGCCGCGATGCGGGCCGGTCTTGATCGACGTGCCGATCAGCGTCGCGGATGCGCCCGTTTCGGCCGATATACCGCGCCCCGTTCGACCCGCCGCATCGCCCGTTGCCCCCAGTGGCGCCGACGCCGCGCGTGCGCGCACGGCCCTGGCCGAGGCGGAGCGCCCTGTCGCCATTGTCGGCCTGGATGTACTCCAAGACAGCTCACATACTGTGTTGCGAGCCTTTCTGGAACAGTTCGGCATTCCTTTCGTCACCACCTACAAGGCCAAGGGAGTCCTGCCGGAAGACCACCCGCTCTGTCTCGGCGCTGCGGGCCTGTCGCCATTGGCCGACACGCACCTGCTTCCGCTGGTCGCCCGGGCGGACCTTGTCTTGTGCATCGGGTATGACCCGATCGAGATGCGCACCGGCTGGCGTAACGCCGTCGACCCGGCGCGGCAGACGGTTATCGACATCGCCGCTGTACCCAACACCCACTACATGCATCAGGCAACGCTGAACTTCGTCGGCCATACCGGAGAAACGCTCGAGATGCTGGCCCAGAATACGGCGGTCCGCGAGACTTGGGCGGACGGCGCGCCAGACAAGTCGCGGGCGGCCTTGGCCGACGCCTTTCCGCATGGCGATGACTGGGGCCCCGCCGCTGTCATCGCCGAAACCCGTGCAGTGATGCCCGATACCACGCTTGCCACTGCCGATAGCGGGGCGCATCGGATTCTCCTCAGCCAGATGTGGCGCTGCAGCGAGCCCCGCGGTCTGATCCAATCCTCGGGTCTTTGCACGATGGGGTGCGCCGTGCCGATGGCCATTGGCCTCAGGATCGCCGAGCCTGACAGGCCCATCATCAGCTTTTCCGGCGATGCGGGCTTTCTGATGGTCGCGGGGGAGCTCGCGACCGCGTCGGAGCTGGGGCTGACACCGATCTTCCTTGTCTTCGTCGATGCCAGCCTTGCGCTGATCGAGCTGAAACAGCGACAGCGACAGATGCAGAACCAGGGCGTCGACTTCGCTCGGCACGATTTCGCCGCCATGGGCCGCTCTTTCGGCGGCGCGGGTCACACTGTGCGTAACCGAGCCGAATTGCGCGCGGCGCTGCAGGAGGCGCAGTCCTGCAAGACGTTCACCGTGATCGCAGCCGAGATCGAACCGGGCGGGTATGACGGACGTATCTGACCCTGTTAGCTCATAATTTTGTAACATTCGCCCAAAAAACCGGCGAATTTACACCCATATCGGGGTATTTCCGCCGAGAGGTACGATTTTTAGGCGACTTTTCGCAATCGCACCCCAATCTCGATACACGAAGCTTCACCAATACGTTAGCGCGAACGATACCGTTGTGTGCCTGACTTATCTGTTTGTTAAGCAGGTTCAGCGGGGCGGTCCCGCGTCAATTACGGAAGAATTTATGAAGTCCGATGTTTTCGATCAGCCCGTCTGCCTGACAAAGGAAAACGCCGTTGAGGCTTGGAACAATACGATGCTGGGTTTTCTCGCCCATGCGGCTGTCACGCCCAAGCATCTTGGCAAGGTGCTGGAGATCGAGCCTGATTTTGCGCTCGGCCATGCGGTCAAGGGCATGTTCTACATCCTGCTTGGCCGCCATGAACTTCTCCAAACCGCGCACGAGGCTCGCGCAGCAGCGCTCGAAGCGCTGGAAACCGTCGGGGCGACGACGCGGGAGCGCAAATACGTCCACGCGCTTGGCGTTTGGCTAGATGGCCGGCCAAGTCATGCCATAGCACTTCTGGAAGAGGTCTTGACGGCTCAGCCGCAAGATGCGCTTGCGATGAAGCTCAGTCACGCCCTGCGCTTTCTTCTTGGAGATTCCAGCGGAATGCGTCGGTCCATTGAGCGGGTGCTTCCGGCCTATGGCCACGATCATGCCGCAAGAGGCTATCTTCTTGGATGCCATGCCTTCGCGCTCGAAGAGACCGGCGACTACGAGAAGGCGGAAATCGCGGGGCGTCAGGCGCTCTGGATGGCGCCGGATGACGCGTGGGGGCTTCATGCCGTGGCACATGTGCATGACATGACGGCGAATGCCGCGAAAGGTCTCGACTGGCTGACAGGCCGAGAAGCTGCCTGGGCGCACTGCAACAATTTCAGGTACCACGTTTGGTGGCACAAGGCGCTGATGCATCTCGACCTTGGCCAAGTGGACGCTGTTCTGAACCTCTATGACACCCAGATCCGAAGCGACCGGACAGATGACTACCGCGACATCTCGAACGCAACCTCTCTGCTGATGCGGCTGGAACTGGAAGGCGTGAATGTCGGCAACCGGTGGGAGGAGCTGTCCGAGCTTTGCGCCAACCGCACCGAGGATGGTTGCCTGATCTTCGCTGACCTGCACTACCTGATGGCATTGACCGGCGACAAGCGGCCCGGCGCGACGTCGCGATTGCTGCAAAGAATCGCACAGGATGCCAAGTCCAACTGCGAGATGGGCAACCGTATGAGCGACCCCGGCGTCGCCGCTGCACAGGGGCTGGAGGCGTTTGGCGATGCGCGATACGACGCTGCGTTTCTCAACCTAGCACAGGCACGAGACGGGATGCAGCGCGCCGGCGGCAGCCACGCGCAGCGCGACGTGTTCGAGCGCATGACGATCGATGCCGGAATTCGCGCCGGGTACTTGGATCAGGCCGAAGCAATACTAGATGATCGACAGTCCAAGCGTGCGGGGCGCGAAGACGGATATACCGCAGCCCGCCGTGCGCTGATCGCGTCGGGTCGTGGCGGGTATGAAACAACCTCATTGCCGGCCTAATAGATCACGATCGACTCCCGGTTTGTAACAAGAAAGACCAATGCCATGGCGACCATTTCGCCATCATCCGATTACCAAGAAACCGTCGAGGCTCCTGCCGTCAGCGCAACGCCCGTGGCTACACTGCGCGATCCCAGGCTGGATTTCTTCCGCGGCATCGCGATGTTCATCATCCTTCTGGCCCACACGCCCGGAAATCTCTGGACAAAGTGGCTTCCCGCGCGCTGGGGGTTTTCCGACGCGACCGAGATGTTCGTCTTCTGCTCCGGCATGGCGTCGGCCATCGCCTTCGGCAAACTGTTCCAGAGCAAGGGCCTCGCCATGGGCACTGCCAGAATCGCCTTTCGGGTCTGGCAGGTCTACTGGGCGCATATCGGCCTCTTTTTCGTCGTGCTGGCCTGCATGCTTGCCCTGCCCTACCTGGGCTTCACCTTGCGGGACTACGTCAGCCAGCTGAACCTGCCGCCGTTTCTCAATAATATCGAAGGCAACATGATCGGCCTCATGACGCTGACCTATGTGCCCAACTATTTCGATATCCTGCCCATGTACCTGGTGATCCTCGCGATGATCCCGTTCATGATGGCCCTGTCGCGGCTTCATCCCCTCGCAGTACTGGGCGCCAGCGTCCTCATCTGGTGCACAGCCAATGTCGAGATGCTCGAACTTGTCAGCGATACCGACGTCACGCCGCTGCAACTGCCCGCGCAACTCTGGTTCCCCGAAGGCAAGGATGAACGCCCCTGGTTCTTTAACCCGTTCGGCTGGCAGCTGTGTTTCTTCACCGGTTTCGCGCTGATGATCGGCTGGTTGCCCCGCCCACCGGTCAACCGCCTGTTGATCGGTGCCGCCACGGCTTACGTGCTCTTTTCCTTCGTCTTTTCCTCTGTCGGCATGCGTGCCTATGACTGGCAACCGGCTTGGTGGGACAGCATCCGCAGTTGGCAGTGGGAGACATATCGCGACTTTGGCGCGCTGCGCAGCAAAACGGAATTCGGGCTGTTTCGCTATCTTCACCTGCTGGCGCTTGGCTATCTCGGCTGGGTCGCCGTGGGCGAAGGGGGCAAACACCTCCGGGTCGGACAGGTTTGGTCCTGGGTGGTAAACAACATCATCATGAAAGTCGGTCAGCAATCGCTCGCTGTCTTCGTGTTCTCGATGCTGCTCGCGCGGCTACTGGGTGTCTGGCTTGACGAAACGTCGACGCTGGATGGTGACGACCTCGTCCGCAACCCATGGACCAACGCGGTCATTAATCTGGTCGGTTTCGGTCTGCTCGTTGCCTGCGCCTACACAGCAGCCTATTTCAAGTCGACTCCTTGGAAACCGCGCAAACCGACAAGGTCACCAATATGAACCGTGCTTTCTCGCTTTCGCGCCGCCAACTACTGGGTGGGGTCGCGGCTTCGGCACTTTGGTCCATTGCGACGCGGCACGCAGCCGCCACCGACGGGCCCGTGCCTTTCAGCCGTGAGATGGTGATCGAGTTGGCGCGGCAAAGGTCACAGCAGGACTACACGCCACGCGACACCGTACCCGAAGATTGGCGAGCGCTGACCTACGACCAGTATCGCGACATTCGTTTTCCTCGGGACCATGCGCTCTGGGCCGACACGGACCGCTCCTATAATATCGATTTCTTCGCGCCGGGCCTCTATTTTCCGCGCGCCGTCAAGGTCTTTTCGGTCGAAGACGGCATGGCTCGCCCGGTGACGTTCGACCTTGCGATGTTCGACAAGGGCGACCTCGTGCCGGACCTGACCAAAACCGCTGAAAGCCTAGGGTTTTCCGGGATCCGCCTACGCACCGACCTTGGTCACCCGGAATATAAAACCGAGTTCTGCGTATTTCAGGGCGCCAGTTACTTCCGCGCCATCGGCATAGGGCAGACCTACGGGTTGTCCGGTCGAGGTCTGGCGCTGAACACCGCCGGTCCCGAGGGCGAGGAGTTTCCCGAGTTCATCCAGTTCTGGCTGGAAGCGCCCGGGTCAGATCAGGAAAACATGGTCGTGCATGCCCTCATGGACAGTCCCAGCGTGTCCGGGGCCTATCGTTTCGACATAACGCCCGGCGCAGCCAGCGTGATGGAGGTCGAGGCAACGCTTTTTCCGCGTGTCGAATTGAACAATGTCGGCGTTGGGCCGTTAACATCCATGTTTCTCTACGATCAGACCAATCGCAGCCGCTTTGACGATTTCCGCCCCGCGGTGCATGACACCGACGGGTTGCAGATGATGAACGGCAATGGCGAGATGATCTGGCGGCCACTGGCCAACCCGAAACAGCTTCAGGTGTCCAGCTTCGTCGATACCAACCCGCGTGGGTTCGGGTTGATGCAGCGCGCCCGCAAACTGTCTGATTTTGCTGATCTCGAGGCCCTTTATCACAACCGGCCCGGCCTTTGGGTCGAACCGAAAGGCGACTGGGGTCGGGGAACGGTGACGCTGGTGGAAATTCCGACACAGGAAGAGATCTACGATAACATCGTCGCCTATTGGCGACCGGCCGATCCCATGCCAGCGGGCCAGCAGGTGGATCTGTCCTATCGGCTGACATGGGCGGCGGAGGCACCCGTGCAAGGCGACATGCCCCGCGTGCTGAACACCGCCATGGGCAAACGCGCCTTTGGCGAAGGCCGGGTCGTCGTGATCGATTTCGAAGATAACCCGCTCTTCGATGACGGGCCGGACGAGATCGACATGCATATCCATTCGCCGCAAGTCGAGGTCAGCGACGGCGTCCTGCAGCGCAACCCGGCCACGGGCGGGCTGAGACTGGCGTTCAATTTCGACCCCGGCGAACGCGGGCATGTCGAACTCCGCGCACAATTGCGCAAGGACGGACAAAACGCATCCGAGGTGTGGCTTTACAGGTGGACAGCATGAATATGAACGACCTTCGCGTAATGCCGCCACTGGCCCCGCTCGACATGCCCGAGCAGGATCTCGACGTTTGTTACGCAGATCCCAAGGCGCCCCCTGCCCGACCGGAAGAACGCGTCACGCTTTGGCGTTGCGTGGTCTTCATCCCGGCGATTCTGGCGACCATCGGTTTCATCTGGTTCATGTGGGACTGGTTCGGTGCCGATGGCATCACCTGGGTCGAGGGCACTCTGCTGGGCCTGATGTCGTTCAACGTGTTCTGGCTCTGCCTGACGGTCACCACGGTCTTGCTGGGGATCGGCTCTCTGACACAGGCGCTGAAGCGGCCCGGTCATCCACGACCTCTGAAGGTGGCGCTGTTGATGCCGATCTACAACGAGGTGCCGTGGTACGTGCTTGGCAACGCCCGTTCCATGCTGGAAGAACTGAGGGCGCGCGGCGGTCCGCATGAATACGCCATGTTCATCCTTAGTGATACGAGGGACGACGCTATCGCCCGTGCGGAACAGGATTCCATCCGCTCGCTTCAGGCCACGCTGTCTCCGGGGCTGCGCATCTACTATCGCAGACGCGCCGAGAATACCGACCGCAAAGTCGGCAACATCACGGACTGGGTGCAGAACTGGGGCGCCGACTGGCCCGCCATGCTGGTGCTGGATGCTGACAGCCTGATGTCCGGCCGCGCGATAGGCCGCCTGACCGATGCGCTGGCCCAGGATCCGGGCGCGGGCCTCATTCAAAGCTGTCCGCAGCTGATCGGCGCCAACACCGTTTTTTCCCGGATGCAGCAGTTCGCCAACGGCGTCTATGGCACCGCCCTCGCCGAGGGGCTGGCCCGCTGGACCGGGCAGGAAGGCAATTACTGGGGTCACAACGCGATCATCCGCACCGAGGCCTTTGCGGCCAGCGCCGGCCTGCCGCACCTGCGTTCGCTGACGGGCCGCGATCAGTTGATCATGAGCCACGATTTTGTCGAGGCCGGTCTGTTGCGCCGGGCCGGGTGGGGCGTGCGGGTCCTTCCGCGCATCCGCGGCTCTTACGAGGAAACGCCGCCGACGCTGATCGACCACATTCAACGAGACCGCCGCTGGTGCCAGGGCAACTTGCAGCACCTGCGCCTTCTCTCGACGCGCGGCCTGCGGACCGCATCGCGCTTTCACATGTTCCACGGCGCGATGAGCTATCTCGCGTCGCCGATCTGGTTCGCGCTTCTGGTGATGTGGGCGCTGATGGGCCAGGGCGGCGAAAAGTCCGTGCTGACCTACTTCCGTCCCGACAACCCGCTGATGCCGGTCTGGCCCGAGATGACCGAGGCGAAACACGTCCTGATCATTGCCCTTATGTATTCGCTGCTCTTGCTGCCGAAACTACTGGGCATCCTGGTGGTCCCGCTGACACGGTCGCGCTTTGCCGAATACGGTGGGCCATGGCGTTTCGCGTTGTCATTCCTGTCCGAACTCGCGCTATCCGTCGCCTATGCGCCTATCCTGATGGTGCAGCAGATGATCGCGGTCTTCCGCACCGTGTTCGGCCTGCAAAGCGGCTGGAGCCCGCAACAACGCGATGGTGGCCGCTACGGCTTGGGCACCTTGCTGATCTGCCATGCGCTGGAAACGGCAAGCGGTGTCCTGCTGGTCGCCGGCATGGCGGCGGGGCTGGTGTCGCTTTGGCTGCTTCCGATCGCGGTCAGTCTTGTTCTGGCGGTTCCCCTGTCGGCCCTCAGCGGCGTGTCGCTGAAGGGCCTGGTGTCCAAGTGGATGGGAACAAAGGAACTATGGCGCGAACCCCCGATCACCCAGGCCGCGCGTCATTACCGCGCCGAACTGAAGCAGGCTCTGGAAGGCAAGCCACCCTCGCGGCAGGCTGCGGAATAACCGAGGCTCAGCTGTCGTAGGCTGTTACCGGCAAACCCGTTTCGATCCAGCCCGGCCCGACGGACGAACCCAACATGCCTTCGGGTACGTTGATGACCCGGGTATATCCTTCCTCGGTCAGGGCAATGCTCAGCCGTGCGGAACGGACGCCACGCGCGCAGATCAAGGCGATCGGCACATCCTTGCGTGCGCCCGTCAATGCATCCAGATGGGCAATGAACCCGGCATCCCGCATGTCGATCGGATGGGCACCCTGGCCAATACCGGTGCGCGTCCATTCGTCGGGCCGGCGAATATCAACAAGGATGATCTCGCCGGCCTTCGCCGCATCAAAAGCGTCACGGACCGAGAGCGCAGCACCGTCTAATTGCCGCCTCGGCCAGACCGCCCAGCCGAGAGCCGCCGCCGTGCCAACCCCCAAGACTGCCCCTAGCAGGGCGCGGCGAGAGAGGCGCGAGGCGGGTTGTCCTGTCATCTTTTTCGTCCTGAAGGATCCGCACTAAACATATCTCGCCCCTGTGCACCTGTCATGGTCCGCCGCTTCGTCGCACAACACGTTCGCGTGCACGGGCAAGCCAGCCAAGCGATGTCTCGGTGTCACCTTGGGGCCTGTACTCTGCGCCCAGTGGGCGGTTCCAGCCAAGCGCGTCGATTTCGTGGAACACCATGTCATAGTCGAGATCGCCGTGATCCGGCCCACCCCGGTCAGGCACGGCAGCGAACTGAATATGCCCGATATCAGGCAGGACCGCGCGCAGGCGCGCGATCACATCGCCCTCGACCCGCGCCACGTGGTAGCAATCGAACATGAGCTTCAGGTTCGGCGCGTTCACGTCCGCAATCACCTGCTGCGCATGGTCGGTGGATTGCAGAAAATAGCCGGGAGCGTCGAACGGGTTGATCGGCTCGATCAGGATGGTCCTGTCGGATGCGATGTCACACGCATAGGCAAGGTTGTCCCTGAAAACCGATCCGGCCTTTGCCCCCTCCGCCCGGCCTGCCATGACATGGATCGCCTCGGCGTCTGCAGCGCGAGCGTAGTCTACAGCTGCATCGATGGCGGCGCGCGCGTCCGCCGCGCGTCCCGGCAGGGCGGTCAGGCCGAAATCCCCGGCGGATACGTTGCCCTGAGCGGTGTTTAGGCCAAGAAGGGGCAGTCCCGTCTCGTTCAACGCGTCACGCAGAGCCTCGGGCGGCGTGTCGTAGGGCCAATGACATTCCACCGCATCGAAACCGGCCCGCGCGGCCGCACGTACGGCCTGCGGCAAATCCAGCCGCGACCAAAGGAAACCCAGATTGGCGGAAAACCTCGGCATGAGACCTGCTTGACCCGCTTTTGCACAGAGGACGACCCTGCTAAATCACAACCATAGATGACGCATTGACCCAAGGGAAAACACCATAAAGGCCGTGTTGTTCGACCAGTTCGGCGTCACGCCGAAGATCGCAAATGTTCCGGACCCGACACCGGATGGCAAGGGCGTTGTCATCGAGGTCGGCGCGACGGGCGTGTGCCGCAGCGATTGGCACGGCTGGATGGGCCACGATCCAGACATCACGCTTCCCCATGTTCCCGGTCACGAACTGGCGGGTCGGGTTGCGGCGGTCGGGCGCGAGGTGCGGCGGTGGAAAGTGGGAGACCGTGTGACGGTGCCGTTCGTCGGCGGCTGCGGCACCTGCCCGGAATGTCACGCGGGCCATCAGCAGGTCTGCCACAACCAGTTTCAACCCGGGTTCACGCACTGGGGGTCCTTCGCGCAGTATGTCGCTATCGGGCAAGCCGACCTGAACCTGGTGGCCCTTCCCGACACGATGTCTTTCGAAACCGCGGCAAGCCTTGGCTGCCGGTTCGCAACCGCCTTCCGCGCGGTGGTCGACCAGGGACGTGTCCGGGCGGGCGAGTGGGTCGCCGTGCATGGCTGCGGAGGTGTGGGACTTTCGGCTCTTATGATCGCGCGGGCAATCGGGGCGCAAACGGTCGCCATCGACATATCAGAAAACAAGCTGACCCTCGCCCGAAGCTGCGGCGCGACGCATACGATTGACGCCACCGCGGCTGGCGACGTGGTCCAAGCAGTGCGCGACATCACCGACGGTGGCGCGCATGTGTCGCTCGATGCGCTTGGTCACCCGACGACATTCTTCAACTCGGTCTCGAACTTGCGCAAGCATGGGCGTCACGTGCAGATTGGCCTGCTTTTGGCGGAACAGGCCACGCCGGCCGCCCCGATGGCGAAGGTAATCGGCGACGAGCTTGAAATCCTCGGCAGCCACGGGATGCAAGCGCATCGCTACGATGCCATGCTGGCGATGATCCAATCCGGCTTGCTGTCTCCCGATAAACTTATAGGCGACCGCATTTCGCTCGAGGCGTCCATCGACGCCTTGACGGGAATGGACAACTTCGCCGGCATTGGTGCGACCGTCATTACCGAATTCTAAAGGAATTCTGGTCGGAGTGAGAGGATTCGAACCTCCGGCCCCTGCCTCCCGAAGACAGTTCGGAAATCTTGGGAACAGAAAAACAAGACATTTTAATTGCTCATAACTTCGTATTACCCCAGAAATCCGTCAGATATCTGGGACGGTACCAGAAACATCGGACCTGCATGCTTAGCATCTTTGAGCCGCTATTCCACGTCAGCATTTTTTGCATGCCTCACGCAATCTCGCTCTGAAAACCCAAAATCAGTACAGGTTCAGCCCAAATCTTGACACAAGATCCATTAAAAAGAAACGAACCGTTTCGCGGTTTAAATTTCAGCTTGTGAGGGGCTAATGAAGAACGAAACAATCTCTGTTGCATTTGTCCTGCCATGTCTCAACGAGGTTGCGACGCTGGAGAAGTGCATTCTCAGAGCGCAGGTCGCTCTGGCAGAAATTCGTGAGAAGTTTGGCCTTTCCGGCGAAGTGATCGTTGCTGACAACGGCAGCACCGATGGCAGCCAGGACATTGCCCGACGCGCGGGCGCAAGGGTCGTGGATGTGCCGGAACGCGGCTACGGCGCGGCGCTGCTCGCCGGGTTCGGCGCGGCGAAATCGCAATATCTCGTCATGGGCGATAGCGATTGCTCCTATGACTTCGTCGAGGCCGTCCCGATGATCGAAGAGCTTTTGAACGGTGCCGACTTGTGCATGGGCAACCGGTTTCGCGGCGGCATCAAACCCGGCGCAATGCCGTGGAAAAACCGCTACATCGGAAATCCGGCCCTTTCGGGTCTCCTGAGGTTTCTCTTCAAGACCGACATTGGCGACGCCCATTGCGGCCTGCGCGCCCTGACTGCACCCGCTTTCGAAGGCCTTAACCTGTCGTCATCCGGAATGGAGTTCGCCTCCGAAATGCTCCTGAAATCCGTCTTGCTGGATTACCGGATCGCGGAAGTGCCGGTCACCCTGTCGCCAGATCAGCGCGGCCGCGATCCGCATCTGAATCCTTGGCGCGACGGGATGCGGCACCTCATCTACATGCTTTTGCTCAGTCCAAGCTGGCTCTTCATGGTGCCTGGCCTCGCGCTTGGAGTGCTCGGGCTTGTATTGATGACCGCCCTGCTGTCCGTCGAGGGCGATGACTTGGTGCAAATCGGCTTCTTCTTCTTTGGCAGCCACTGGGCCGTCATGGCCAGCGCCGCAATGGTCATCTCCGTGCAAACGATCATCATGGGGTTGTTCGCCCAGCTCTACAATTACAAGGCACTGATCCGGCGGCCCAGCAAACGGGCCATAGCCTTTCTCACTGCGTCACGGCTCGAATACTGGCTTCTGGCCGGCTTGTTGCTGATCGCGGGCGGCCTTGCGTGGATCAGCACCATCACGCTCGGCTGGATTGCATCCGACTATGCTGGCCTCAGCGCGATGCGGTCGATGATCGCAGCAGGAACGATGTGCGTGATCGGTGCGCAGGTATTCTTTGCCGGTTTCCTGATGTCGGTGGTCTCCGGCAACCGCTCGCAGCATCTGTATGCAGCAAGTGTCTGACCAAAGCTGGCAGATGCGATGATGAAGCAGGCAAATATCATCGACGGAGCCGAACCAAGACAAAGCCAGCTGTGGATCGCGCTGGCCGTCACGGTCGGCGCGGTACTGGGGATCGTGGCCCTCTTCTTTGCCAGCGAAGCGTCCTTCCCCAGTCTTGCGGCCCTGTGCGCCCGCGTCCCCCTTTGGACCTATGGCATCGTTGCCCTTGGCCAGGCGACCATCGTATTGCTGGCGGCTGTCCGCTGGCGCGTGTTGCTGAAAGCCGTTTCGCCCCGGGGCAAAACCTTGGCCCTCCGCCATGCAACCGCGGCGACGACATCGGCCGCCATTGCAGGACAGTTTTTGCCGATCCAGCTTTGCACCCCGGTAATTCGCGCATGGTTAGCGGCGCGTTTCGATATCCCTGTCCTGAGATCCCTGGGCACGTCGGCATTGGAGCAAACGTTTCAGCTTCTCGTGCTGGTCAGCGCAGCAGGCCTGAGCGTGTTGTTACTGCTGCCAACACCCGGCTGGGTGTTCGATGCGAGTGCCGCGATCCTGTTCATGACCGCCCTGGTCTTCTTCGTCCGATTATCAATTCAGCTGGCGTCGAAACTGCTTACACATATCGCTGATCATGGGGCGCCACTTTTGACGCGTTCCGCCGATCGTCTGCGCCTGGGCGTCGAAAGGGCCGCGCAGTTGCCCGACCACATCCTGACATCGGTCACCGCACTGAGTCTTCTTGGGTATGCTGTCCTTGCCGCGCTGAATGTCCTGCTGCTCAGCACCATCGCGGGCGTGGACATCCTGCCACTTCTGATCGCTTATCCGTTGGTTCTGTTCCTTATGTCGCTGCCCGTGTTCCCCGGCGGGCTTGGCGTGGTCGAAGCGACATGGGCGGGCGTCCTCGCGCGCGAAGGCCTGCCCTTCGATCAGGCGGTCGAAGCCGCTCTGGCGTTGCGGGTGGTCTCGACCCTGGGCTTCTTCCTAATCGCGCCGCTGCTCCTCGCCGACCTCCAGCCACGCAGGCGGAGCGCGCCATGACCCGGCCCTGGCTTTCTGTGATCATGCCGATCTTCAACGGCCATGCGACTCTGGACACAGCGCTGTCATCGCTTGCAGGGCAATGCGATGGGCTCGAGATCATCGCCGTCGATCAAGCGTCAACCGATGGCAGTCGCGATCTGCTACAGGCGGCGCAAATCCGTCTTCCGATCCGGATCATCGACAATCCCGACGGCAGTTCGTGGACCGAGAACACCAACATCGGCCTGCATGAGGCCCGCGCACCGCTTATCACCATGCTGCATCAGGACGATGTCTGGTCGCCTGGGCGCGCCGCGCTTCTCAAAGACATGGCCGGCCGGCATGAAGAGGTCGACATTTGGGCGCATGGTGCTGACCTCATTGACGAACACGGGGCAACCGTCGGTCAGATGTGTCCACCATTCGGGACGGCGCGCCGTGTTCTGACGTCCGAAGAGGCGATGTCGCACCTGATCGTGCAAAACACCCTGGCGCTGCCCGCTGTCATGTTCCGGCGCGATGCCGCGCTACACAAGGGCGGTCTTGATGAGGCACTTTGGTACACTGCGGATTGGGATCTTTGGCTGAGCCTTGCGCAAAACGGTTTGGCCTGGGATCCCGGACACGCCTCGGCGTTCAGGATTCACGCTAACTCCCTGACCATGACCGGTTCGCGGAACTTGCAGTCCTTCAAACGCCAGTTGGAGATACCGCTCGACCGGCATCTCGTGCATCTGCCGGACCGGCTCAGGCGGCGCGCCCGCAGACGCGCGGAGGCAGCCAACGCGCTCAACGTCTGTTTGGCGGGCCTGCATCACCGCAGTCTTCGCGGTGTTGGTTCAGCCCTTCGAAAGGCTTTCATGCTTGGCCCTAACGAATGGAGCGATTTTCTCATGACAACACAGATCGTGAACAGGTTGGCGCCCCGGATGAAGCTGGCAATGAAAAAAGGAACATGACATGGGATCTATCGGAGCAAGCGTAAGACGTGCCTTTGGCCCCTATGAGAGGCAGGTTTCGGAACTCTACCGCCGTGTTTTCATCGACCTGGAGAATCTGGCGGCCTGTATCCAGGACTGGGCAGATCCGACCGCCATCTGTGAAATCGGCTGTGGCGAGGGCGCATTGGCCGAACGCCTTTGCCGGGACTTTCCTGATGCGTCCTACCTAGGCATCGACATCGCCCCGCAACTTGGACGCATGTATGACGGGGATCGTGCCGAATTCCGCCAGATCGACGCACAGGACCTGGCCGAAGAACGCAGCGGACAGTTCGATCTGGTTGTCCTCAACGATGTCATGCACCATGTGCCGGTCGGTATCCGCGCGGACATCCTGCAAGCCGCGAAAAAGCTTTTGGTGCCCGGCGGTGTTCTGGTGTTCAAGGACTGGCTCAGACGCAGCACGCCCATTCACGCGGCCTGCTATGTGGCCGACGTCTATATCGGTGGCGACAAGAACGTCGCCTACATGGCCATGGAAGAGCAACGGGAGCTGATCGCTTCGGTGTTCGGGCCCGCAGCGGTCGCGGCGGAGCAATCGATCAGACCCTGGTCTCAGAACCACGCCTTCAAGGTTGTCAGATAGGCCATTGGAGATGACGGCAATCACGTGCATCCAACCTCCGGGGCTCAGTCACGAACAAAGGCTTACGTTTGCGATAAGGCTGTTCATCCTGGTGAAAATCGCCGCCTTGTTTGTGCTGGCGATCAACACGCGCTTTGTGATGGATGAGTTTTGGCACTTCACCCAGCCTGTATATCTGTTCGACGGCACCTTCGACACGATATGGCCCAAGAAAGCGGTTGGCTACGCGGTCTTCTACGAACTGTCCCACCTGATCGGCTGGGATGCGACATCTATGTTGATCACGGGCCGGTTGACCACAGCCTGCCTTTCGCTGGCGTTGATCGTGTGCATCTACAAATGCGCCCGCGCCTTGGGCCACGAGCGTATCACAGCGATCCTGGCAGTGGCGCTCCTGCTCAGTTTCAGCAGCTATATCGAGCGCGGATTCCGACTTCGGTCCGAGCCGCTCGCCACGCTGTTTGCGGCTTTGGCCGTGCTGGTCGTCATCCGATATGAAACCGACCGTGCCAAGACCCTTCTGATCGCGGGGTTGCTCAGCGGGTTGGCCTTCGTGACGACGCAGAAATCGGTCTATTTCAACTTTGCCCTGGGGGCCGCTTTGGTGGTCGATGCCCTCTGCATGCGCTCTGCCTCGCGCGCGTTCTTTCGCGGAGGGCTGCTCATTCTCGGCTGGGCCGGTGCCATATTCTTCTACGGCGCCCTGCTCGGCGGCACCGCGATGCCGCAGGTCCTGAAGATGCTTTTCCTCGGGCCGGTCGAACTCGCCCTCCATGGTGGCAGCTACTATGAAGGGCTGGATGCCTTTGTCTGGCAGACGCTTTTGCGCAACGCTGTGCCGTACGCGCTGGTGTGCCTTGGCCTTGTCCTGTCAGCTGCGCGTATTCTCAAATGCGACAGTGCCGCGCGGATATTTCTTGTCCACGCGGTCCTGCTGACCGGGCTTGTCTTCTTTCACAACCAGACATGGCCCTACGTGTTCTCAATGGCGCTGCCATTCCTGGCGGTCTTTGGCGCTGTTGCCCTGACAGTCCTGCTGCGGCAGGGGGCAAGCCGGTCCGCAATGGCGCTGGTCATCCTGTCGGTGATCGCCGTACAGAGCATCGTTCGCAATGTGCAGTACCTGGGCCACGACAATCTCGCTCAACTCGCACTCGTGCAACAGGCTGAAGCGCAGCTTGCGCAGGACGAGACATATTTCGACGGCATCGGCATGATCCCGAGCCGCCGTATGGAGCCCCGCCTGTGGCTCGATGCCCAGGCCGTTCGTGAAACGAACGAAGAAGGGCGGAATTCCACGCTCTACGGCGCATTACTCCGTGCCGAGCCTCACCTTGTGATTGCGACGTATCGCACAGACGGGTTGAGCTCCGTATTCGGTGATGCTCTGAATACGACATACGGCTTCCTAACTTCACATATTTTGCTGCGGCTCGAAGCTAATCGGATCCTGACACCTCCAAAGGCCGAGCGGGCTCCGCTCTTCAACGGTATATATACCGATTGATATCTGCTGCGTACGGATGCGTGTTTCATGTTTAGACATGCTCATCTTGCGTTTTTCGAGTTCGTCAGTACATTCTGGAATATCTGCCTCGTGCGGATTAGATCTTGTGAATGTTGGCTTTTCAGCGCCTATATTGCTCACGATCAGCACATAAAAATTTCCGCGTAACGGTTTTTGCTTACTGATCTGATCCCCGCAAACTGGACCGTCTGAAGCTGGAGTTTTCCGCTATGATTCCCTGGCTGGGAGAGGAGCGGAATCGCATGAAGGCATCGAAGTTTTCGGTCGCGCAGAAAGCATTCATCATCAAGTACGGCGAGGAAGGCACGCTGGCGTCTGAGATCTGCCGCAAGACAGGCATCAGCCAGGCGACCGATTTCAACTGGAAGAAGAAGTATTCCAACATTCAAGCGTTTTGTTCTGTATGATCGACGCCGCCGACACGTTCTCTCGCAGGCAACCAGCGTAACTTGGCTACCAGTCTGAATTTCCAACCTTCCAGCCAATTCCCCTTCAGCGGCATGAACCAACTGCTAATTGACCTGCTTGGATACCTTGGAAGGATGTTCTTCAAGCCGTCGGGGTAC
The DNA here is from genome assembly GCF_002917925.1 of Roseovarius confluentis. Lineage (GTDB taxonomy): Bacteria > Pseudomonadota > Alphaproteobacteria > Rhodobacterales > Rhodobacteraceae > Roseovarius > Roseovarius confluentis. Next base: position 177,244 of record NZ_PPFE01000005.1, read on the forward strand.
CCGCGACGAGGTAGCCCAGCTCATTCGTGCGGCACGCAAATCACCAAGGACGCGATACCTCGCGAAGTTCATTCTAACGGCCCTGTACACTGGATCCCGAAAATCTATGATCCTCGGCCTCGGTTTCATTCTTCACTTTTATGGTGGCTATGTGGGTTTCCGAACCGCAAAGCTTCACCGCAAGGGGAATGCCCAAAAGCAGACCAAGAAGAATGCGCCGACCATTCCGATTCCGGATCGGCTGCTCCGCCATTTCTAGTGGTGGCAAAAGAATGGTGCGAAATGGGTTGTCGAGATCGAAGGACATCGCGTTGCAGGCATAAAGAACGATTGGGAAACCATGGGACGCCGGAGGTCACGCCTCACACATTGCGACACACCGCGATCACCTGGGCCATGCAGGGCGGTGCGAATGCCTGGCACGTATCAGGCTTCTTCGGCGTAACGATGGACACGCTCGAGAAGTATTACGCGCACCACCATCCGGACTACGTTAAGACAGCTGTCAACGTGGCCAACAACATGGGCAAATCATGCGTCTCCTACGGGCAGGTCAACGCTGCGCGTCACGCCAGCCTGCCTCCTATCGAGAAGCGGCAGACGCCACCATAAGACCAGGTCAGTGTCGCATTTCTGGGACGCGTCCCAGATAAAAACATATCCTAAAAAACTTAAGGGCCCCTCGAGGCCCTTATTTTATTGGTCGGAGTGAGAGGATTCGAACCTCCGGCCCCTGCCTCCCGAAGACAGTGCTCTACCAGGCTGAGCTACACTCCGACCGTGAGACAGCCGATTACAGAAGCCGCATTTCCTTTGCAAGGGCGGAATCGCGTGGTGGGCTCTCATCGGCTTGCCGGAGCCGTTTGCAAGAGCGCTCACAACCTTCCGCCTTTATGGGCCTATCGCCTTAGAACACCATAAGGCAGGAAACATGCCGCGAAGCATTCAGCAGGTCGATTACGTGCCGTTCTTGCTTTTGCGTCGCCGCGTAGACCCTGTAATGCGACAAGCACGCCCGTCAAAGAAGCAGGATATCCGGCTCCAATTCCGGGCGATACTCCCGCGTATCGATCAAAGACCGTCGGACAGCGCGGCGACGATTGCATCGCCCATTTCGCTGGTCGTCACCGGCTGTACGCCTTCCTCACCCAGAAGGTCCGCCGTGCGCAGGCCATCGGCCAGAACTTTCTCGACCGCGGCTTCAAGGCGTGTAGCCTCGTCGCCTTGATCGAAGCTGTACCGCAGCGCCATCGCAAAGCTGAGGATACAGGCAATCGGGTTCGCCTTGCCCTGCCCCGCGATATCGGGCGCCGAACCGTGCACGGGCTCGTAAAGCGCCTTGGGCCGACCATTGGCCATCGGCGCCCCGAGGCTGGCCGAAGGCAGCATCCCAAGGCTGCCCGTCAGCATCGCGGCGGCATCCGACAGCATGTCGCCAAAGAGATTGTCGGTGACGATCACATCGAACTGCTTGGGCCAGCGGCAAAGCTGCATCGCGCCCGCATCGGCGTACATATGGCTCAGCTCGACATCCGGATAATCCTCGTCATGCACCTTCTGGACCACTTCGCGCCACAGGATGCCCGACTCCATGACGTTGGCCTTCTCCATCGAACAGACCTTGTTCGACCGCCGCCGCGCAAGTTCGAAGGCCGACCGCGCGACGCGGTCGATCTCGGATTCGGTGTAGCGTTGGGTGTTGATACCGACCCGCTCGTTGCCTTCCTGAATGATGCCGCGCGGCTCACCAAAATAGATGCCGCTTGTCAGCTCGCGCACGATGACAATGTCGAGCCCTGCAACGACATCTTTCTTCAGGCTGGAAAAATCCGCCAAGGCGTCAAAGCACTGTGCCGGGCGCAGGTTGGAATAAAGATCCATCTCCTTGCGCAGCCGCAACAGGCCGCGCTCCGGCTTGACCGAGAAATCCAAGTTGTCGTATTTCGGTCCGCCGACCGCGCCCAAAAGCACCGCATCAACAGATTGCGCCTTTTCCATCGTGTCGTCATGCAGCGGCGTGCCGTGCTTGTCATAGGCCGCGCCGCCGACAAGATCCTCGCTTACGTCAAACGCCATGCCGCGGTTGGATCCGAACCAGTCGATCACCTTACGGACTTCGACCATGACCTCGGGGCCGATCCCGTCGCCGGGCAGAATAAGAAGCGAGGGGGTACTCATGCGCGATCCTTTCGAAACTCTCTTTTCCATCGCCTAGCCTGAGCCGCGGGAAGGGTCAAGAAAGGTAAGGCTTCAATCCCGTTGCAAGAGCCTGCCAAACCACGGCAATCCTTGGTGTGTGTCGCAGCGCCTGATGGGTGGCGAGCCAGACTGGAAGGCTTGGCAGATCGATATCGAAATCGAGATCCTCGACATCATCGTGAAGCTTGCCCAGCGCCTTCATGCCAAATCCGATACCGCATCCCGCGCGGACCAGTTCCCAACCCACCGTGTGGCTGTCGCATCGAAAGGCAAACATCTCGCGCGAGGCGGGCATGTCACGTTCCTGCATGCCGCGAATGATCTCCTCGTTCCGGTCATAGCCGATCAGAGGATGGTCATAGAGGTCCTTGAAGGTGCGCGGTCGTCCTGCGCTGTGCAGGTAGGCGCGGGAAGCAAACAGGCCAAGCGGGAAATCCCCAAGGTGGCGCGCCACCAGCTCGAGCTGTTCCGGGCGATACATGCGCACCGCGATATCGGCCTCGCGGAACAAAAGGTTTTCGGTGCTGTCCGAAGGCATGAGGTCAATGCTGATTCCGGGATGCTCGGCCCTCAGCCGCGCCAGGATCGGCGGCAGAATATAGACCGACACCGTCTCGCTTGCGGTAATTCGCACCGCGCCGGCGGCCTGTGTCTGTTGCCCGGCAGCGGTAAGCTCGATCTCGACCATGGCGCGATGCATTGCGCGTGCGGGTTCCAGCAAGGATTGGCCGCTTTCGGTCAGATCCAGGCCCTTTGCTTTGCGGTGGAACAGAACTTGGCCAAGCTGCTCTTCCAGCTGTCGGACTTGGCGTCCAAGCGTCGGTTGGCTGGCCCCCAACAGCCGGGCCGCGGCGGAAAGCGATCCCTTTTCCGCCACCGCAAGGAACGCGCGGACGAGCGACCAATCCAGATCTGACATGCGGCTTACCATTCATAAATGAATATCTTATGAGCAACATTTGGCAATTCCTATTCCCGCTCAATTATCTAACGTGGCGTAAATCATCGTCGCGCGAGGGATGAACAGATGCAGAAAACCGTTCTTATTTTGGGTGCCACGGGGCGATTCGGGCGCCACGCCACCGACGCGTTCTGGAATGCCGGCTGGACGGTGCGTTTATTCAACCGCGCGCAGGACGACCTGACGACCGCGGCACGGGGTGCCGATATCATCGTGGTCGCGTGGAACCCGCCGTATCACCTCTGGAAAGATCAAGTCCCCCTGCTTCACGCCAAGGTGCAGGCTGCCGCGCGGGCTTCTGGCGCTGCGGTGGTCTTGCCGGGAAATGTCTATGTCTACCCACCCGACGCCAAGGCACCGTGGAGCGAAGGGACAAACCACGCCGCGCCCACGCCGTTGGGGCGCATCCGACAGGAAGTGGAACAGGGCTACCGTGACAGCGGCGTGCAGACGATCCTTCTGCGCGCGGGTGATTTCATTGACACTGAACCGACAGGCGGCTGGTTCGACAGGGTTCTGATGTCGTGCTTTGACCGGGGACAGATTCTTTACCCCGGTGATCCCGATGCGCTGCATGCCTGGGCCTTTCTACCCGACCTTGCGCGAGCGGCCGAACACCTTGCGCGGCAGAAGTTCCGCCTGGGAAGTTACGAGGAAGTCATATTTCCGGGATACAGCGTGACGGGCAGGCAAATTGCCGATCTTCTGTCGCAGATTTCACGCCGCAAGATCATGGTGCGACGGATGTCATGGATACCGCTTCGGCTGGTTGCACCGGTCTGGCCCATGGCAAAGGGCTTGCTGGAGATGCGCTATCTTTGGGACACTCCCCACAGCTTGCGGTCCAAGCGCCTGTCGGAGCTTTGCCCAACCTATCGCGATACTGATGTGGAAGATGCGCTCCGCCAGGCTGCCGCGCCATGGTTGAGCCGCGTCCGACACGCGCGCTGCGCTCAGTTCTGTCACTTCACCAAAAGGTCGACCCAAACCAACCTGTGACGGCTTGCTTCCTCGATGTCCGTCTCGGTGTCGTGCGCCACTATCCCGCTGTCCAGGATTTCCAGCTCGGCGGATGGCAGGACATAGCTGACCCGAAGCGATCCAGGCACGGGCGCAGGCCAGTCCACCGTGTCAAGGCGCGGGTCGCCTGTATGGGCCTCGCCCTGTCTCAAGCCGCCGCTACGCATCGGCGTCGGATCCCGGAGCCGGTCATCCGAAAGAAGGCGCCGGATTGCCTCTTTCCGCCCTTCGCCGTCAATCGGGTCGAGGTTGGCGTCGCCGGCCAGAACGAAGGGCGCGTCGGGTGCCTGATCCAGCCTGCCATCGAGATAGTGAAGCCAAAAGACAATCTCGTCATGGTTCCTGCGTCCGTTCCGATCTTCCGACCCGTCAAACACCGGCGGGCTGGCGTGAAAGGTCAGAACTCGCAGGGTCGTGTCGCCGACCTGGATCGGGACGTCCCAATGCGCCACGGTTGAAAGGCGCTGAATCGCGGCGACATCTTTTGGCAATAGCGGTGTACCATCCTTCAACGTCAACTGCGCATCAGGCGTGTCACGCCAAAGGTAGCCACTGAAGTCACGCACCTTGCCGGTCAGGATGGGGAACCGCGACAGCACCGCCATACCACCCTGTCCTGCGAACTCTCCGTAGCCTTGTGCGTCCCTGGCACGGCCCAGCCGTCCGTCTCCGTCAAGGTCCAGCCCCGTCACCATTCCAGCGTTTGGGCGCAGGGCAAAGATATAACGCAGATTGAGACCGTGATGGGCAATTCTGTCACTCAGCGCCCGCAAGGCGGCCAAGTCATGGTCATAGTCGATATCTTGAAGCGCGATGATATCCGGCTGCGCCTGCGCGATGACCCGTGCGACAGCCTCCGCCTGCGGATCTTCCTCGGACAGGATATCGCGCAGCAAAAGTCCCGGACCATTCCGGGCCAGCTCGGTGTTGAATGTTGCGATGCGAACCAGCGTTTCTGCCATCGCGGGCCAAGCGCCAAGGGACCCGATCAGAATGCCGGCGATCAGGCGTTCTGCAATTCCTCGGCCTCGGCCTTGGCGTAGACGCGCCGACGCTTTTCCTCGATCAACTCGGCCACACGCATAAGGGCGATGCCACGCATCAAGATGCTTGCAGGAAGAAGGGCCCATACGGTCATCATCCAGATCAATGTTTGCTCGCTCTGGAACGACACCGGCTCGATCACCAGCGATGCCGCCTTCACGATCGCTGGAATCAAGAATGGCAGCAAAGCTCCTAACACAATGTTAAGACCTGAATCGCGCCGTAGCCGATCCACGATGTCGCCCCCGCGCGTGGGATCGAAAAGCGGCAGGTTCACCCATACGTTGAACGCGCCGTTGCGCATCGGCCACCCCAGAAGCCGCACCAGCGTGACGAAGACCAGTATCATGACCAGCGACACGCTGTAGGCGACGCCTGCCGCGATCCGCACGCTATTGGCAAGCTCCAACGTCGCGTCTGGCGGCAACATCAGCACGACAAGACGCACCGGCGAGAACGGAAAATCCATCGCATTGCCGATTGCCTGGGCGAAATAGGTGATGATCAGCGTGATCGGGCTCGGCTCGATCTTGCCGCGCGCGATCAGCGACAGCATGACAACCACCAAGACCAGCGCCAGGAACTTCAACCGGTTGAACGGTGGGGCGAACCGGAACTCGACAATGCTCGGGTAACGGCCAAAATACTCGATGAACGTCAGAAACGAGAAGAGCAGCGCGATCACCACGACGATCTGTGCCGTGTCCGTCGCGACCGACGGCAGCACAAGTGCCGGTGTTGCCACCAGCAAAGCCACGAGTATTGCACGCGTCAGCGCGCTAATGATCTGCGAAACCACTGCCCGGTTCCCTTCCAACTGGCCTGACCCGGTTCGATGCCGTGCCATTGTTCCAACTTGGGTCCGTCGATTATGACGGCTTGCCTCATTCTTGCCCAATTTTTGCCTTCTTTCACCATCCGGCTCAAGATACCAAGTCTTTAGAGTTAGAATTTCCGGCGATTTGATGGTAATTGTGGTGCCAGATTGCATCAATTTGCTGCCCGGTTTGAGGCGCTGTGGTGTTCACACCCTACATGTAGGGGTATCTCGCTAACCCCCCACAATAATTGATTAATATAAGTTGTGGTTTTAATTAATGTTTTAAGAACTGGATTGCGCCGGCCACTCAATGCCGCCGGCGCACTGCTGTCAGTTCGGGATCAGACCCAAGGGCGTTCCGTCGCAGCCTTCGATTCGAACGCATCGATCGACGCGGCCTTTTCCATTGTCAGACCGATATCATCAAGCCCATTCAGCAGGCAGTGCTTGCGCCAGGGGTCCACTTCGAATCCGATCGTGCCACCATCCGGGCCGGTGATTTCCTGATTTTCCAAATCCACGGTCAGCACCGCGTTCGCCCCACGCTCCGCGTCATCCATCAGCTTTTCCACCTCTTCCTGCGGCAGGACGATGGGCAGGATGCCGTTCTTGAAGCAGTTGTTATAGAAGATGTCGGCGAAGCTGGTGGAGATCACGCAACGGATACCGAAATCGAGCAGCGCCCAAGGCGCGTGCTCCCGGCTCGAGCCACAGCCGAAATTATCGCCGGCCACGATGATCTTGGCCTCGCGATACGCGGGCTGGTTGAGAACGAAATCCGGGATCTCGTTGCCATTGTCGTCATACCGCATCTCGTCGAACAGGTTCACCCCCAGCCCCGACCGCTTGATCGTCTTTAGGAACTGCTTGGGAATGATCATGTCGGTGTCGATGTTGACCAGCGGCATCGGCGCCGCGACGCCTGTCAGTTTCACGAATTTTTCCATTAGTTCATCTCCCGGATGTCGGTCAGCTTGCCGGTCACCGCCGCCGCCGCGGCCATCGCCGGGCTCATCAGGTGCGTGCGCCCGCCGCGGCCCTGCCGGCCCTCGAAGTTACGGTTGGACGTCGCGGCGCACCGTTCCCCGGGCTGCAACTGGTCCGGGTTCATCGCCAGGCACATGGAACAGCCCGCAAGCCGCCATTCAAAGCCCGCATCTGTAAAGATCTCGGCCAGACCTTCCTCCTCTGCCTGCGCCCGTACAAGGCCCGAGCCCGGCACGACCATCGCCCGCTTCACCTTGATCTTCTTGCCTTTCAGGATCTCGGCGGCAGCGCGCAGGTCTTCGATCCGACCGTTGGTGCAGGAGCCGATGAAGACCGTGTCGATCTCGATATCCTTCAGCTTCTGACCCGCTTTGAGACCCATGTATTCCAGCGCGCGCTTGGCTGCCTCGGTTTTGCCGCCACTGAAGCTCTCGGGCGTGGGCACCTCGGCGTCGATCGGCAGTACGTCCTCGGGGCTGGTACCCCAAGTCACGACCGGCGCGATATCCTCGCCCTTGATGGTGATCACCTTGTCCCAATGCGCGTCGTCATCGGAATACAAAGTCTTCCACCAGGCCAGCGCCGCCTCCCACTGCGCGCCTTTCGGCGCGTGAGGACGGCCCTTGATGTATTCAAAGGTCTTTTCGTCCGGCGCGATAAGGCCAGCGCGGGCGCCGCCCTCGATCGCCATGTTGCAGACGGTCATTCGTCCTTCCATCGAGAGGTCGCGAATCGCTTCGCCGCAATATTCGATCACGTACCCTGTGCCGCCCGCCGTTCCGGTCAGGCCGATCACCGACAGCGTAATGTCCTTGGCGGTCACACCGGCAGGCAACTTGCCCGTGATCTCGACCTTCATGTTCTTCGACTTGGTCTGGATCAGTGTCTGGGTCGCCAGAACGTGCTCGACCTCCGACGTGCCGATCCCGTGCGCCAGCGCACCGAACGCGCCATGGGTCGCCGTGTGGCTGTCGCCGCAAACCACGGTCATGCCCGGCAAGGTCCAGCCTTGTTCCGGGCCGACGATGTGAACGATCCCCTGCCGCACGTCGCTGACCGGGTAATAATGGATACCGAAATCCTTGGCGTTCTTGTCGAGCGCGGCCACCTGGATGCGGCTGTCCTCCGGCATGGCTTCGGGATTGTCGCGGCCCTCGGTGGTCGGGACGTTGTGGTCCGGCACGGCAATTGTCTTGTCCGGCGCACGCACCTTGCGGTTCGCCATACGCAGCCCTTCAAAGGCCTGCGGACTGGTCACTTCGTGTACCAGGTGCCGGTCGATATAAAGCAGGCTGGTGCCATCCTCGGCCTCATGTGCCAGGTGGGCATCCCAGATCTTGTCATAGAGTGTCTTGGGGGACATTGGTCCTCTCCCGTCGTGTCAGTGAAATCTCAAAATGGCAGGTATCGGCACCGCCCTATAGGCGCGCCAGAACCGTGCAGGCCGCACCGAAAAAACGCCAAGGCAGGCGCGCACGATCGTCCATGTCGAAAACCCGTATCATGAATGTCAGATACAACCCCGCTCCGAGTCTATCAAGGGCACAACGAAACAGTGGTCCGAACCGTCCCTTCCTCTGGCCGTAAATTTCCCGGGGATTCGGTTGAAGCCGCGCTTCAACCCTGGGGGCTGGCCCCAATTCACCAAACCTGCGCGGCGCAGCCGCTCCTTCCGATCGCGCCTCAGTCCGGGGCCAGCATGTACCCTTCGCCACGCACCGTCTGCAAATAGCGCGGCTGTTTCGGGTCGGCCTCGATCTTGCGCCGCAACCGGGTGATCTGAACATCCACCGCGCGTTCCTGCGCCTGCCCCTTGTCGCGCCCCAGATCCTCGACCAGCTTGGTGCGGCTGACCGGCTCGCGCAGGTTCTCGGCGAAGATGCGCATCAGCTGAACCTCGGTTGCCGTCAGCCGGACAAGGTCTTCTCCGCGCATCAGTTCCGACCGTTCGATATCGAATCGCACCGGCCCCATGCTCAGCACCTTCGGTGCGGTATGCTCCGGCAGGGGTTCAGGCATCCGGCGCAAGATCGCGTTGATCCGCAACAGCAATTCCTTGGGCTCGAACGGCTTGGCAAGATAGTCGTCCGCTCCGGCCTCCAGCCCCGCGATGCGCTCGTCGGTCTCGCCCTTGGCGGTCAGCAAAAGGATGGGAGTCTCTATCGTCTCACGCAGCGACCGCGTCAGCGTCACGCCATCTTCGCCCGGCATCATCACGTCCATCACGATCAGGTCGAATTCAAGCCCCGACAACACGCGGCGCGCATGGCTTGCGTCCCGCGCGACCGAGACCAGAAACCCATTGCGCGCAAGGAACTTGCGCAGAAGATCGCGGATGCGCTCGTCGTCATCGACGATCAGCAGGTGCGGCGCCGGATCGTTCATGTATCTGCCTCCCGGATCGCATGGTACTTCCGCCGCATATCCGGGTCCATCATTGCTTCCAGCACCTGCCGGAATCCCGCCACGGCCTCGGGGCCCGCCTTGCGATAGGCCGCCCGCATCCGGGCCCTTTGCGCATCGGACAAGGTCTGTTCCAGTCCGCGCCCCTTGTCCGTGAGGGTCAGGTGCCGTTCCCGCCGGTCCGTCTTGCCTTGCTGGCTTTCGACAAGTCCATCCTCGATCAACGTCCGCAGCACCCGGTTCAAGGATTGCTTCGTGACGCCCAGTATCCCCAATAGGTTGTTCACGGTCGTGCCGGGACGACGCGCGATGAAGTGCAGCGCGCGGTGATGTGCTCGGCCATAGGCCATCGTGGCAAGAATACGGTCCGGGTCGGCGGTGAACCCGCGATAGGCAAAGAACATTGCCTCGATCCCCTGGCGCAGCTGTTCATCCGTCAGAAACAGCAGGTTTTCGCCGCTATGCACCTCGGCCATGTTCGTCCTCCCGTCGCCTTGGCTGCCAAGATACGTCAGCCTTGTTGACATTCCAAGATCAAACTGGTAGCGAATCGCAGTTTATGCGCAATTTTATGTCCACTTCGGACGTTTCTAGCGCAACAAATGAAAAGAGTCTGGGCTGAGGAGGCGAAAATGGCAGCGTATGACGATCGCGACGGCAAGATCTGGATGGATGGCAAACTGGTCGAATGGCGGGACGCGAATGTGCATATCCTGACCCACGGCCTGCACTATGCCAGTTCCGTGTTCGAAGGCGAGCGGTGCTACAACGGCAAGATCTTTGAGAGCCGCAAGCACTCGGAACGTCTGCATTATTCTGCCGGGCAACTGGATTTCGAGATCCCCTATACAGTGGACGAGATCGAAGCCGCCAAAATGGAAGTACTGCAAGCCAACGGGTTCGAGAACGCCTATGTCCGCGCGGTCGCGTGGCGCGGCGCGGGCGAGGATATGGGCGTCGCATCGGCTCGTAATCCCGTTCGCCTGGCCATCGCCGCCTGGGAATGGGGCGCCTATTACGGTGACGCCAAGATGAAGGGTGCCAAGCTCGATATCTCCAAGTGGAAGCGGCCCAGCCCCGAAACTATCCCCAGCCACGCCAAGGCGGCCGGTCTTTACATGATCTGCACCCTTTCGAAACACGCCGCCGAGGCGAAGGGCTGTTCGGACGCCATGATGTTCGACTATCGCGGCTACGTGGCCGAGGCGACGGGCGCCAACATGTTCTTCGTCAAGGACGGCGAGGTGCATACGCCCGATCCCGATTGCTTTTTGAACGGGATCACGCGCCAGACGGTCATCGGGATGCTGAAGGACCGCCAGGTCAAGGTGCACGAGCGGCACATCATGCCCGAGGAACTGGAAGGTTTCGAGCAATGCTGGCTGACCGGCACCGCCGCCGAGGTCACGCCCGTGGGCCAGATCGGTGATTACAATTTCGAGGTCGGCGCGCTGACTCGCGACATCGCGGAAAGCTACGAAAAACTGGTGCGCGCTTAGGTCTTGGCCTTCGCGTCGCAGACGACCGCATGAGCGTACGCACCGCAATTTCGGCCGCAGGCCTGGCTGACGGTGCGACGCTGTCGTTTCACCATCACCTGCGGAACGGCGACGACCTGATGCGCGAGGTCCTGCAGATCTGCGCCGAAGAGGGCCTGCGCAACCTGCACATCGCGCCCTCTTCGCTCTTTCCCTGCCATGCGGCACTGATCCCTTTCGTGAAAGACGGCACCGTTACACGGATCACCACATCCTACATGAACGGGCCTCTCGCCGAGGCGGTACAGCGCGGCCTTCTGCTTCATCCGGTCCGTCTGCAAACCCATGGCGGGCGGGCTGAGGCCATTGCCTCAGGCCGACTGAAAATCGACGCGGCGTTCATCGCCACTCCGGCGGTGGACGCCAAACGCAACCTCGGCGGCGCCGCCGGCCCGAACGCGTGCGGCCCGCTGGGATACGCAATGGTCGATGCCGCCCATGCCGGCTTTGTCACGGCGGTCACCGATCATTATGTCCATGACCTGCCACGGGTTTGCATCCCGGCCGAGCAGGTCGATCTCGTGGTCACCGTCGACAGCATTGGTGATGCGCAGCAGGTGGCCTCTGGTACGACCGCCCGTGCGCCGTCTGCCAAGGGTCAGGCCATCGCCAACCTGACTGCCCGCCTCATTGCATGCAGCGGCCTTCTGAAAGATGGGTTCAGTTTCCAGACCGGCGCTGGCGCGACATCTCTTGCAGTCGCACGCAGCCTGGCGCCCGTCATGGCCGAACGCGGCGTGGTTGGCGACTTCGCGGCGGGCGGCATCACCGGGCCACTGGTGCAAATGCTGCATTCCGGACTCTTCCGCCGTTTGCTCGACGTTCAGGCCTTCGACGGAGCCGCCGTGACCTCCTATGCCAATGACACCGCGCATCACGCGATGTCCGCGTGGGACTACGCGAGCCCTGCCAATCCCGACAGCGCGGCCTCCCGGCTTGACGTGATGATCCTCGGCGCGGCAGAGGTCGACATGAATTTCAACGTCAACGTGACCTGCACCAGCGACGGGCGGATCATCGGCGGATCGGGCGGCCATGCCGACACCGCTGCGGGCGCGAAGCTGGCCATCGTGACAACCCCGCTTTGCGCCGGCGGATTTCCCAAGCTGGTCGAACGCCTGACCTGTCTCACCACGCCGGGCAACACCATCGGCGCCGTGGTTACGGAAGAAGGCATCGCCATTTCCCCTGCCGCCCCGGAACTGGCGCGGGCCGCGAAGAGCGCCGGGTTGCCGCTGTCATCGCTCGACGAGCTGCGCCACAAGGCCGAAGCGCAGGCCACGCAACGTGCAGCGCCGAAATTTGCGGACCGGGTTATTGCCGAATGCGAAGCGCCGGACGGCAAAGTTATAGATCACGTGCGCGCGCTTGTACCTTGAGCAAAAGAAAAGCCGGGCAAGCAGGCCCGGCTTCTCCTAAAGTTATCGTCAGGTTCAGCCCGGACTCAGCCCGCGCAGACGCTCGGACCGGCGGCGCAACAGCTCCACCGTCGTCAGCAGCAGGATCGAGATCGTCACGAGGATCGTCGCCGCCGCAAGAATGGTGGGCGAGATCTGTTCGCGCAGGCCGGTAAACATCTGCCACGGCAGCGTCTGCTGCTGCGCCGAGCCGACGAACAGCACCACGACCACCTCGTCAAAGGACGTGATGAAGGCAAAGAGCCCGCCAGAGATCACCCCCGGCAATATCAGCGGCATTTGAACCCGGAAGAACGTCGTCACCGGGTTCGCGCCCATGTTGGCCGAGGCCCGTGTCAGCGAGCGGTCAAAGCCAACAAGTGTTGCCGTCACCGTGATGATCACGAACGGCACGCCCAGTGCCGCGTGCGCCAGGATAACCTTCACATAGCCCACGAACGCTTGGTCGAGGCCAAGATTCGCCTCCAGCCAGTTGCCCAGCGGCGCGTAGAAGAAGAACATGCCGGTGGCCGAGATGATCAGCGGCACGATCATCGGCGAGATCAGGATTGCCATGATCGCCTGTCGCCCGGGAACGTGGCTTTGGGAAAGGCCGATGGCAGCCAATGTGCCGAGGCTTACCGAAATGAACGTGGCGAAAGGCGCGATGATCAGCGAGTTCTTCAGCGGCGTCATCCACTCGTCGGTGCCCAGGAAGTCGCGGTAGTGCTTCAGCGAATAGCCCTCGGCCTGGAAATTCAACATCTCGGGCGTGAAGGTAAAGAAGTTCTCGGCATTGAAGCTGAGCCACATCACGGGGATCAGCGGTGCGATCAGGAAGAAGAACACGAAGCCGCAGATGAAAAGGAACGTATTGTGCCAGAGAACCTGCCCGGGAGTGTAGTAAATGGGCACGTTCTTGCGATAATCGCCGGTGTCGAGCCAGTAGGCGAACCAACTGAGCACCGCGCCGATGATGACACCGGAAATCGCCGCGCCAAGACCGCCGGCAAGAAAGCCCGCGACAGCGAAAGCCGCGATTATACCCCAACGGGTTTGAGTGCGCTGGCCCGACATCTGATGCGCCAGCGCCGCGATACCCGCCCCGATCACCGCGCCGACCAGCGCGCCAAGCCACGGCTGGCCGTAAACATTACCCGCGACAAAGCCGAACATGGCGCCCAGAACCGCCGTCAGCGGCAAAGTGAACCCGGTCAGCGGCGGGCGCGGAATGGTGACTGTGTAGCCATCGTCTTGATCGGTCATGACCTAGCCCCCCAACTTGACGTTATCGATGCCCACGATCCTGTCGTAGCACCAGTAGAGCACCAGCACGACGACCAGCAGGATCGTTCCCAGCGCGGCCGCCAGACCCCAGTTCAGCGAGCTGGAAATGTGGTAAGCGATCCGGTTCGAGATGAAGACACCGTCGGTGCCGCCCACGATCTCGGGCGTGATGTAGTACCCGATCGACAGGATGAACACGAGGATCGAGCCCGCGCCGATGCCCGGCACCGATTGCGGGAAATAGACCCGCCAGAAGGCCGTGACGTTCGTCGCGCCCAGCGATTTCGCCGCACGAAGGTAAGATGGCGGGATTGTCTTCATCACCGAGTAGAGCGGCAGGATCATGAACGGCAACAGGATATGCGTCATGGCGATGATCGTGCCCGTCGCGTTGTTCATCAAGATTAATCGGTTCGCGTCATCCACGAAGCCAAGCCAGACGAGGATCTCGTTGATCACGCCCTGTTGCTGCAACAGCACCTTCCACGCGGAGGTCCGTACCAGCAGTGAGGTCCAGAAGGGCAACAGAACAAGGATCATCAGCACGTTCGCCGTGCGCAGCGGCAAATTGGCGAGGATCCACGCCACCGGATAGCCCAGCAGGATACAGCTGCCGGTGATGACCAGCGACATGTAAAGCGTGCGCATGAACAGCTTGATGTAGATCTGCTGGTTCTCGGGCCGTGCCTCGACCCCGTCGAAACCAAGCTGGTAATCTGCGGCGTTCAGGAAGTAGCCCGATGTGTAGGGCGACTTGTAAACGTTGATCGTTTTCCAAGTCTGCGGGTTGCCCCAGCCCTCATCGATCTCGAGGAACGATTCCTTGAAATTCTGTTGCGGCTGATCGGCCAGCATCTCCTGCGCAGCGCGAAGTTCCTCGGCGCCAAAGCCATTGTAGGAGGACACGTCGGCACCGGCCTGCAGTTCTTCGATCAGGGCAATCTTCACAGATTCCCACGGCTCTTCCTCGGCCACCACGTCTTCTTCGGCGATGGCCGTAAAAACCGCGAAGCTGGCGTATTCATAGGCCGTTCGCGGGAGAAGCGCGGAAATTTCCGCGCCGGGCAGGAAGCCGGTGCCGCCTGTGAACGCGTCGCCCGTCAGGGCTCGCAACCGGGCACGGGCACGGTCCAGCACGTCCTGGTCGGTGTTCTCGGCATTCTCACCGCCGCGCATCAGGTCGAACCAGAACGCCTCATTATCCCAAGTGTCCTCGGCCAGATCCTCGAGCGCGTCGATCTGGTCTTCGCCAATCTCATCAAGGTCGCGCCCGACGGAGCGGAACTGCGAGGACAGGCCGGTTTGTTCGTAGTTCAGGCGCGTGCCCAGCTTGGTGTGTTCCTTCGCCTCGGAGGCGAGGAACAGGTCATAATAAAGCGCCTCGTAGACGGGCTCGTCCGGCAGGTCGCTTGCATTCGGATCCCACTCGGAAATCACGCTGACCGTCTGCGGCAGCGTGTCCGGTACAATCGTGTTGTCGACCGAACGCAACAGCATTGAAACGATGGGAACGATAAAGGTAACCAGAACGAAGATCAGAAGCGGGGCGATCAGCAGCAGCGCCCGCATCTTCTGGCGGCGTAAGGTGCGCGAAAGACTTTTCTTGAGCGGTGTGCCGTCTGCGGCCAGAACCGGGCCGCTGTCGTTGCTGTCCGCAATGCGTAGCCCATCATCTGGCGTGGGCGCCGCCTTGCCGGTCGTGGCGTCAGTCACATCGCTCATAAAGTCCCCGTCGGCAGATTGTTGATTTGTTTTTCTTATCGGTGTGGAAGGGCCGCGCGCGGCCCTTCCAGGTAGCTTCAAGCGGACCGCTTATTGCGCCAGCCACGCCTGGAATTTGGCGTCGATGTCGTCGCGGTAGTCAGCCCAGAACTCGTAGTTGTAGAGGAACGTGTTCTCGGCGTTGTCCGGGTCGGTCGGCATGTGCGGAGCCATGTCGATACCCAGTTCCGCGTGCTGACCCACCAGCGGTGCCGAGGAGGCACGGGCCGGACCGTACGAGATGTACTTGGCCTGGTCGGCCAGACGCTGCGTGTCGGTCGCGAACATGATGAAGTCCTTGGCGCGGGCCAGGCGATCCTCGGGCAGGCCCTCGGGGATGATCCAGCCGTCCAGGTCAAAGACCTGCGCGTCCCACATCATGCCGATCGGCTGATCCTGTTCTTCGATCGCGGCAAACAGGCGACCGTTGTAGGTCGAGCCCATGAAGACTTCGCCATCAGCCAGAAGCTGCGGCGTGTCGGCACCGGCGGACCACCAGATTACGTCGTCCTTGATGGTTGCCAGCTTGTCCAACGCCTGTTGCTGACCTTCAGCTGTGGCCAGAACGTCGTAGACTTCTTCTTTCGGAACGCCGTCACACAGCAGCGCCCATTCGACGTTGTTGATCGGGCGCTTCTCCAGCGCGCGCTTGCCCGGGTAGGTTTCCAAGTCGAACACGTCGCAGATGTCGTTGGGCGCTTCCACGCCTTCCGGAACCATGTCGGTGCGATAGCCGAAGGTGGTCGAATAGACGATCTGCGGGATGAAGCAGTCACCGACCAGCAGTTCACCGAAGTCTTCCTCGGCCGAGGTTCCGTCGGGTGCCGCGGCCAGGTCTTCCTCGGGGTCGATTTCCATCGCCAGACCTTCGTCGCACAGGCGCAGCGCGTCAGCGGCCACGACGTCGACGACGTCCCAGGTGATGTTCCCGGCCTCGTCCATCGCGCGCAGCTTGGCCACGGCCTCGTTTAAGCTTTCGTCCCAGATCACTTCCAGGCCTTCGTTCATTTCCTGGTAGGGGTCGGTATACGCGTTCTTCTGGCTCGCCTGATAGGCGCCGCCCCAGGACACGACGGTCATCGAGTCGGCCATTTCCTGTGCGTGAGCCGACGCGGCTGCAACCGTCAGTGCGGTTGTGGCCATGAGTGTTTTCGTCAGTTTCATGTCATACTCCCAAAAGTACTCCCGTTTACCTTTCGGGCCCCATGTCACGGGAACAACATGCGGACCTCGTTCTATCCGGGCTAGCTCAGAGGCCCGCCCGAATGCCTTAAACTCCTAGTTCGCATCCAGTGCGCGGCAATCTTCGGGCAGCCAGCCGATCTCTATCGTCTCACCCGGCTTGAGCCGCGTCTGGTCCGGCGCGTTCCGCGACTTGATCACGAAATTGTCGTTGCCCGCCACGCTGAGGCGCGTGCGGAAGATGTCACCCATATAGATGAATTCCAGCACTTCGGCCTTGATCGTATGAGTGCCTTCCTTGAGGCGCTTCTTGTCGAATTCGACACGTTCAGGCCGGATCGAGACGCGGGTACGTTCGCCTACTTCGCTGACGTTGACCGGCTTGCAATCGATGATTCCACCATCGTCCAGCTGCACCTGCGCGAGACCGCCCTGGATCTCCTTGACGGTGCCTTCCAGCGTGTTGTTCTCGCCGATGAACTGCGCGACGAAGCTGTTCTGCGGGCTTTCGTACAGCTCGTCCGGTGGCGCAAGCTGCTGGATGCGGCCATCGTCGAACACCGCGACGCGGTCCGACATTGTCAGTGCCTCGGTCTGGTCGTGGGTCACGTAGACCGTGGTGATGCCAAGATCATGCGCCAGATTGGTGATCTCGAACTGCATGTGCTCACGCAATTGTTTGTCGAGTGCGCCCAGCGGTTCGTCCATAAGCACCAGCTCGGGCTCGAACACCAGAGCGCGGGCCAGCGCGATCCGCTGTTGCTGACCGCCCGAAAGCTGAGCCGGACGTCGGCCACCGAAGTCGCCCATCTGCACCATGTCCAGCGCCCGCTTGACCTTGGCCTCGCGGTCGGACTTGCCGATCTTGCGCACTTCCAGCGGGAAAGACAGGTTCTCGGCCACGGTCATGTGAGGAAATAGGGCGTAGTTCTGGAACACCATGCCGATGCCACGCTTGTGCGGCGGGATATCGTTGATGGAAACGCCATCAAGCAGAATGCGGCCGTGGGTGGCGGTCTCAAACCCCGCCAGCATCATCAGGCAGGTGGTCTTGCCCGACCCGGACGGCCCGAGCATGGTCAGGAACTCGCCCTTGGGCATGGAAAGGTTCAGATCCTTCACGACAAGCGTCTCGCCGTCGTAGCTTTTCTGAACGCGATCAAATGCGACGAACGCATCGCTCGCTTGCGCTTCGGTCAAGAGTGTCTCCCCATCGTTTTTGTCCGCGGTTTCCCCGCGCTTTGCTTGGAATAAAGCTAGTTTCCGCCGCTGATGCAAGCAGACTCATAAACTCATCCGGCTCGATATACGCTTGAAGGCAAATCGCCTGCATCTGCCCAGTAAAAAGTCACTTTTCCCGTGTTTCACGCTGTATCGCGTCGAACGACGCTCAAAAATTCATCGAAATCCGCGGCTTGTCGCGGTCTGGAACGCCCGGTTTGGCAGGGGTTCGACGCGTCATTCGGCCGATACAAAGGGCCAGAGCCGCACCCGCGCGCAAGATTACTTCGTCGGTCGGTCACAACGTTCTGAAGCGAATTTTTTGCGTGCAATCCCCTGAATTGGGATGCAGGCTCGACACGCTGCGGATGTTCCATCCCGCCCGACGATGATGAGGAGCACCATCACAATGAAAGACCTGCCCTTTACCCCTGTCGAGTACGACCGCCGCTTGAAACGGGCCCGTGCCGCGATGGAAGAGCGCGGCCTCGACGCCGTTTTCATCACCGATCCGTCCAACCAGAACTGGCTGACCGGCTATGACGGATGGTCCTTCTACGTGCACCAGGGGGCGATCCTGACGATGGACGGCCCGCCGCTTTGGTGGGGCCGGCACATGGACATGCTGGGGGGGCGCAGGACCTGTTGGATGGAGCACGATTTCATCCTTGGATATGGCGACCATTTCGTGCAGTCGACCGAACGCCATCCGATGCAGGATCTGGCGGAAGTGCTCAAGCGGTACGGGCTGGAAACCGCGACGATCGGCGTGGAAATGGAGAACTATTACTACTCCGCCAAGGCCCATGCCGTGCTGTGCGAGGAAATGCCGAAAGCCAAGATCGTCGACGCCACGACGCTTGTGAACTGGCAGCGGATCGTCAAATCCGAAGAGGAGCTGGTGTTGATCCGCAAGGCCGCCCGCATCTCGGAAAAGGTGATGCGCACCGCCATCGACATGGCGGAGCCCGGGCTGCGCAAGAACGACCTTGTGGCCAACATCCTGAAGGCCGGGATCGAGGGCGTGGATGACGACTGGGGCGACTATCCGGCGATCATGCCGCTGACCCCTTCGGGCCTCGATGCCACCGCCGCGCACCTGACTTGGAACGGCAACCCGATGCAGGCCGGCGAGGCGACTTTCTTCGAACTTTCAGGGTGTTACCGCCGCTATCATGCGCCGCTGTGCCGGACGGTTTTCCTTGGCGGCGAGCCGCCGCAGGACATACGCGACGCCGAGAGAGCGCAGCTGGAAGGCATCGAGGCGGGGCTGGAAGCGGCGCGACCCGGCAACCGCACCTGCGATATCGCGCAGGCCCTTCTGGATGTTCTGGCCAAGTACGAAATCAAGCGCGAAGGGCGCATGGGCTACCCTGTCGGCGTCAGCTATCCACCCGACTGGGGCGAGCGGACGGCGTCGATCAGGTTGGAGGATGACACGGTGCTGGAACCCGGCATGGTGTTCCACTTCATGCCGGCCCTCTGGATGGATACCTGGGGTCTGGAGACGACCGAGACGATCCTGATCAACGAGGACGGACCGGCGGAATGCCTGTGCAACATGCCCCGGCAGATGTTCGTCAAGGACTGACGCGAATCAGCCGGCGGGAACCACGGTAAACGCTGGCTGAGACGCCGAAATGGCACGTCGGTATCGCGTCGGTATCCGGGTGGTATGGCGACGGTGCCATGTTCGGCATCCTGGAGGGTTTGCAGAGCGTACGGCGCATCGAGCCGGCGTTTACGTTTACTGCCGTACCGTGATCCAATCGCGGCCCAGAAGCGGACCGATATCGGCCCGATCCGCATCCTTGAGCTCCAACGTCCTGAGCTTGGGCAGGTCAGCAATCGGGGTCAGGTCGCGCACCGGCGTCGCGCTTAGATCGAGGCGGGAGAGCTCGGGCAAGCCTGACAAGGGCACAAGGTCGCTCACCTGCGTTTCGCTGAGATAGAGCCTGTTCAGGGACTTCATGCCCGAAAGGGACGAGAGATCCGACACCGCCGTTCGATCCATGTCGAGGGTCGTAAGTTGGGTCATCCCGGCGAGCGGCTTGATATCGGTGACGGCAGCGCCGCCGAGGTAAAGCGAGCGCAGCTCGGTCAGATCCGACAGCGGCGACAGGTCGGACACCGGCATGTCCCGAAGCGACAGGGTGTTCAACCGCGTCAAGCCTGCCAGCGGCGACAGGTCAGCCACCTCCGTCTGTTCCATCACCAGTTTGACCAATGTCGACACGTCGGCGAGGGGCGACAGGTCGGTCACGGCGGTCTGGGAAATGTCCAGTTCCTGCAGCGCGGGATGCCCGGCAAGCGGGGACAGGTCCGAGATGTCGGTCGCGAAGATCTGCAAAACGCGAAGGTTGGGCATATCCGCGACGAAGGAAATATCGGAGATGTTGCTGGACCCGATGTTCAGCACGGTCAGATCGTTCAATTTCGACAAGGTGCTGAAATCGTTCACCTTCGCCCCGAAAAGGCTCAGGCGGGTCAGGTTCGGCAGGCCGGTCAGCAGGCTCAGATCATCAGCCTCGGCCCCCGTGCTCATGATCGTGCGGATCGAGGTATTGCCCTGAAACTCCGACAGCCAGCCGAATTGCGGGCCGCGCATCGAAACGATGCTCTCGGATTGGGACGTCACGCATTGCGATCCGAAACGGATACCCGGCAAGCCGTCCGCGTCACAAGGGATCGGGGGACCGTTCTGTTCGGCGACGGTGGTGCGGGCTTTTTCGAGGATGAATTCCGAGGTTCGTGGCGCCCGCGCTTTGACGACCGGGTCCTTCGCCATCTCCTCGATCTTGGCCAGCAGCTTTTCGTCATGGCTGGGTTCAGCCGTGGCCTTGGGGCCGATGGCCTGAGACCACGTCACGAGCCCCGCGCCCACGATAAGAATGACACCGAGGATCAGCCCGATAAATGCAATGTATTTAGACACTGTTCTGCCCCTGAAATGAAACTGCCACGCAATTGCTTTGCGCGGCAGTCTCTTTCTTCATTGGGACGAAAGATGGGCGTCCTTGGTCAATTTCAATGGCGCGGCCTAGCTGGCCGCTTTCATCAGGCCTTCGTCTTTCAATTGCTTGTGCGCGAGGTCGAGGGCGATGTTTGCCCGTTCGACCAGCGTGTCGATCTCGGACTTGGTGATGACCAGCGGCGGCGAGATCACCATGCGGTCGCCGACGTGACGCATGATCAGGCCGTTGGAAAAGCAATGCTCGCGACAGATCAGGCCCGCGGTGCCGGCATCGGCGGCGAACCTGGCGCGGTTGGCCTTGTCGGGGCTGAGCGCGATGGAGCCCATCAGGCCGCAGATCGCGGCCTCGCCCACCAGCGGGTGATCGGCTAGGGTTTCCCATTTTTCCTTCAGGTAAGGCGCGGTCTCGGACCCGACGCGGGTGACGATGCCTTCCTCGTCGAGGATGCGCAGGTTTTCCAGCGCCACCGCGCAGGTCACCGGGTGGCCGGAATAGGTGTAGCCGTGGGCGAACTCGCAGCCGTTCAGCACCTCGGCCACCTCGTCGCTGACCAGTGAGCCGCCGACAGGGGCATAGCCCGAGCTGACACCCTTGGCGATGGTCATGACGTCGGGCTTGATGTCGAAGGTTTCCGAGCCGAACCAGTTGCCGGTGCGCCCGAAGCCGCAGATCACCTCGTCGGCGATCAACAGGATGTTGTACTTGCGGCAGATGCGCTGGATTTCGGGCCAGTAGGTTTCGGGCGGAACGATCACGCCGCCCGCGCCCTGCACCGGCTCGCCGATGAAGGCGGCGACCTTGTCTTCGCCCAGTTCGAGGATCTTGTCCTCGAGCTGGCGGGCGCGCTCAAGCCCGAATTCGGCTGGATCAGTGTCTTTTCCCTCGCCGTACCAGTAGGGCTGGTCGATGTGATGGATGTCGGGGATCGGCATGCCGCCCTGGGCATGCATCGCGGCCATGCCGCCCAAGCTGGCACTGCCCATGGACGAGCCATGGTATGCGTTCTTGCGGCTGATGATGGCCTTTTTCTCGGGATGGCCCTTCTGCTCCCAATAGGTGCGGACGAGGCGGATATTGGTGTCGTTCGCCTCGGACCCCGAGGAGGCGAAGAAGACGTGGTTCAGGTCGTGCGGCGTCAGCTGCGCCAGCTTGTCGGCCAGCGCGATGGCGGGCACGTGGGTCGTCTGGAAGAAGGTGTTGTAATAGGGCAGTTCCTTCATCTGGCGGGCGGCGGCCTCGGCCAGTTCCTCGCGGCCATAGCCGATATTGACGCACCACAGGCCCGCCATGGCGTCGAGATAATCATGCCCTTCGCTGTCGGTCAGGGTCACGCCCCTGGCGCGGGTGATGACACGCGCGCCCTTCTTGTTGAGCGCGTCGCCATGGGTGAAGGGGTGCAGGTGATGCGCGGCATCCAGCGCCTGAAGCTCGGCGGTGGGCATATGATTGGTGATGGCGGTCATGGCGGTACCTTTCATGATCGGGGGACCGGACAGGGCGGGCCGGTCCGTTTGCGCCAGAATATGATCAAATTATTCTGAGTCAATCGAATCACGTCAAACCGGCGGACTGCTCCAGCGAAACGCGGACCTGCTCCATTCCCTGGATCACGTCCTCGCGGATGGCGCGGGCCGCGGCTTCGGCATCGCGGGCGTGCATGGCGTCCAGCATATCCTTGTGCTTGTCCGGCAGGTTCTGGGTGCCCATGCGCCCGCAGACGACCCGCAGGGACGGGCCGAACCGCAGCCACAACCCATCGGCCAGATCGGCGAGTATGGGGGCGTCCGCGATGGTGTAGATATGCGCGTGAAAGGCGTAGTTCAGCTCGAGATAGGACCGCAGGTCGCCGCCGTCGATGGCCGCATCGAGGTCACTGTCGAGCGCGGTCAGGTGGTCGAGGTCTTCCAGTGCTGCACGCTCGGTCGCCCTTAAAGTAAGGTGCGGATCGAGCCATTGGCGGGCCAGGATCAGCTCGGAGATATTGTCGGCGGTCAGGGTCGGGACCACCACGCGGCGGTTGCCGCGAAACTCCAGCGCGCCCTCGGCGGTCAGCCGGCGGATCGCCTCGCGCACCGGGGTCATGCCGGCGCCAAGGCGGTCGGTCAGGCCCTGTATCGTCACCGCCTGCCCCGGCGCCAGGTCGCCGAACAGCACCAACGCGCGCAATTCGCGATAGATCAACTCATGCGCCGGAACGCGCGTCTCCGGCGCGCCATCGGTGCCGAATTTCTGGGCGTGTCTGGTCATTCGATCTGCTTTCCGTCGCGGCGATCCATGCAATCGCCTTGCGAGTTTAGCGGCTGCGTGAAAGCATTACCATATTGCCATGTCCGGTTTTGTTTGATCAAATCCCGGGCCAAGGCGCAACAAGCGCCGAACCAAGGGAGATACCGAATGACACAGAAGTTTCTGACCATGACCGCCGTGCTGGCGCTGGGCGCGACGAGCGCCATGGCGCAGGAAGTGCGCGTCTACAACTGGTCCGACTATATCGACGAGGACCTGCTGACCCAGTTCGAGGAAGAGACCGGGCTGGAGCTGGTCTATGACGTGTTCGACAGCAACGAAGTGCTGGAAACCAAGATGCTGGCCGGTGGCTCGGGCTATGACGTGGTGGTGCCCACGGGCAGCTTCCTGCTGCGCCAGATCCAGGCGGGCGCGTTCCAGAAGCTGGATTATGACCAGCTGCCCAACTCGGACAACCTGTGGGACGTGATCAAGGACCGCCTGACGGGCTATGATTCCGACATTCCGATCAGCGAATACGCGATCAACTACATGTGGGGCACGACGGGCATCGGCGTGAACACCGGCAAGGTGCAGGAAGTCCTGGGCGAGGATGCCCCGATCGACAGCCTGTCGCTGATCTTCGAGCCCGAGAACATGGAAAAGCTGGCCGAATGCGGCGTGCATTTCCTTGATGCGCCGGACGAGGTGATCCCGGCGGCGTTGACCTATCTTGGTCTCGACCCGAACAGCCATGACGAGGACGAGCTTGAACAGGCCGGCGAACTGCTGATGTCCGTGCGGCCGCATGTGCAGAAATTCCACAGCAGCGAGTACATCAACGGGCTGGCCAATGGCGATATCTGCGTGGCGATCGGCTGGTCCGGCGACGTGCTGCAGGCGCGGGACCGTGCCGCCGAGGCGGATAACGGTGTCGAGATCGCCTATAACGCGCCGAGCGAAGGCGCGGTGATGTGGTTCGACATGATGGCGATCCCCGCCGACGCGCCGAACCCGGAGGGTGCGCACAAGTTCCTGAACTTCATCATGGATGCCGAGAACATGGCGGCGGCCTCGAACTATGTCTACTACGCCAATGGCAACAAGGCGTCGCAGGAGTATCTGGAGGAAGACGTGATCAACGATCCGGCAATCTATCCGTCGGAAGCCGCTCTTGAGAACACCTATATCAAGAAGCCCTATCCGGCGAAGGTGCAAAGGACGGTGACCCGTCTCTGGACCAAGATCAAGTCCGGCACGTAAGACACCAGACGTCAGGACCCGCGCAGCACGGTTGCGCGGGTTCATTCCTTCAAGGGGACAGCAATGCCGGAATGCAGGTTCGCGCCGTGGAACGATCCGAATGAAAAGCCGCTGATCCAGTTCAAGAACGTGACCAAGCGGTTCGGCACGTTCACCGCCATCGACGACCAGTCGTTCGACATCTACGCGCAGGAATTCTTTGCCCTGCTGGGCCCGTCGGGCTGTGGCAAGACGACGATGATGCGGATGCTGGCGGGGTTCGAGACGCCGACCGAGGGCACGATCCTGCTGGGCGGGCGCGACATCGCGCCGATCCCGCCGAACAAGCGGGAAGTGAACATGATGTTCCAGTCCTACGCGCTGTTTCCGCACCTGTCGGTGCGCGACAACATCGCGTTTGGCCTGAAGCGCGACAAGTTGCCCGCCGACAAGATCGCGGCGCGGGTGGACGAGATGCTGAAGCTGACCCGGCTGGAGAAGTTCGCGGGCCGCAAGCCGCACCAGATTTCCGGCGGGCAACGGCAGCGCGTGGCGCTGGCGCGCAGCCTGGCAAAGGGGCCGAAGCTGCTTTTGCTCGATGAACCGCTGGGGGCGCTGGATGCCAAGCTGCGGCAGGACACGCAGTTCGAGTTGATGGATATCCAGGAAAAGACCGGCACGACGTTCGTGATCGTCACCCACGACCAGGAAGAGGCGATGACCGTGGCCAGCCGCGTCGCGGTGATGGATGACGGTCGGATCGTGCAGATCGCCACACCGGACGAGATTTACGAGGCGCCGATCTCGGCCTATGTGGCGGATTTCATCGGCGACGTGACGCTGTTTTCCGGCACGGCGATGAATCGGACGCCGGGGGCGAAGCCTGCGGCTGCCGACGCGTCCGAGACCGAGGCCGAACCTGCACCGCAAGAGGCCGAAACGCCTGAAACAGAGACTGTCGAGACGCCCGAGGCGGTGGCCGAGATCGGCGTACCGGCAGACCCGGAGGCGCCTGTCGCGTCCGATGACCCCGCGCCCGCCGAGCCGAAAGCGGCAAAGGCGACACCTGCGCAAGGGCCGCAACCCAACAAGTTGGGTCTCTGGCTGCATGACAAGGTCTGGGCCAGGGTCTTTGGGCCACGCACCGATATCGTGCGGCAACTGCCGCCGCCAAGCGACGCGGAACGCACGGCGAAGCGTGAAGAACCAGAGACTGTTCCCGCCGAAACCAACGATATCCCGGAAGGCGGTATCACCATCGACTGGGCCGAGGGGCAGCCGCCTCTGATCGCGCTCGACGCGCCGGATCTGGAGGATGGCACGCAAGTGAAGCTGGCGCTGCGCCCCGAGAAGGTCGGCATTTCCAAGACCAGGCCCGACGCGGTCAATGCGCTGAAGGGCAAGGTGATCGACATCGCTTATCTCGGCAATCTGTCGACCTATCACGTCGAGTTGGAAAACGGCACGATGATCAAGGCGCAGTTGGCCAACACCCGGCGCATCTCGCGCCGGGACATCACCTGGGAAGACGAGGTCTGGGTCAGCTGGACCGGCACGGCGGGCGTGGTGTTGACGTCATGAGGCGCGTGGCCCTCATCATCGTGCCTTACCTGTGGCTTCTGGCGCTGTTCCTGGTGCCGTTTGCCATCGTGCTGAAGATCAGCCTTTCGGATATCGAGCTGTCGATCCCGCCCTACACGCCGCAGCTGGACCTGTCCGAAGGGTGGGAGGGCGTGAAGGCGTTCTTCGCCGCGCTCGATTTCGAGAATTTCGTGTTCCTGACAGAGGACGACCTATACTGGAAATCCTACCTGTCCTCGCTGCAGATCGCGGTGATTTCGACCATCCTGACGCTGCTGGTGGGCTACCCGATCGCCTATGCCATGGCGCGCGCGCCGAACCACTGGCGGCCGACGCTGCTGATGCTGGTGATCCTGCCGTTCTGGACCAGCTTTCTGATCCGGGTCTATTCGTGGATGGGGATCCTGTCGACCGAAGGGTATCTGAACCAGCTTCTGCTGGGTTTGGGTCTGATTTCGGAACCTCTGATGATTCTGAACACCAATGTCGCGGTCTATATCGGGATCATCTATACCTATCTGCCGTTCATGATCCTGCCGATCTATTCGACGCTGGAGCGAATGGATGACAGCCTGCTGGAAGCGGCCGAAGACCTTGGGTGTTCGCGGCTGACGGCCTTCTGGCTGGTGACGCTGCCACTGTCGAAGAACGGGATCATCGCGGGGTGCTTCCTTGTCTTCATCCCGGTGATGGGCGAATTCGTGATCCCATCGCTGCTGGGCGGGTCGCAGACTCTGATGATCGGCAAGGTGCTGTTCGAGGAATTCTTCAACAACCGCGACTGGCCGGTGGCGAGCGCGGTGGCGGTCATCCTGCTGTTGATCCTGATCATTCCCATCGTGCTGTTCCAGCGCAACGAGCAGAAGCAGCGGGAGGCGGAAGGATGAGGGGCCGCAAAACTCTTGAGAAGAGTTTTGCCAAAAGCTTTGTCAAAGCTTTTGGCGCTCCGGCGTGGAGGGCTGTACGATGAGACGCCTGTCATGGTTCAACACGACGTCCCTGACGCTGGGCTTTGCGTTCCTGTACCTGCCGATGGTCATTCTGGTGATCTACAGCTTCAACGCGTCGCAACTGGTGACTGTCTGGGCGGGATTCTCGACCAGGTGGTATGGCGAGTTGTTGCAGAACGAGGCGTTCCTCGATGCGGCCTGGGTCACGTTGCAGGTGGCGGTCGTCAGCTCCACCATCGCGACGGTGCTGGGCACGATGGCGGCCTATGTGCTGGTGCGGGCCGGGCGATTCTGGGGCCGGACGCTGTTTTCAGGCATGATCTATGCGCCGCTGGTGATGCCCGAGGTGATCACGGGCCTGTCGCTCTTGCTGCTCTTCATCGGGATCGGGCTGGACCGGGGGGTGCTGACGATCATCCTGGCGCACACGACCTTTTCGATGTGCTTCGTGTCGGTCGTGGTATCCTCGCGGCTGATCAGTTTCGACAGGTCGCTGGAGGAGGCGGCGCTGGACCTGGGCTGTTCCCCGTTCCAGGCGTTCCGGCTGGTCACCCTGCCGATCATCGCGCCGGCGGTGATTTCCGGCTGGTTGCTGGCATTCACGCTGTCGCTGGACGATCTTGTGATCGCTAGCTTTACCGCCGGGCCGTCGGCCACGACGCTGCCGATCAAGATCTGGTCGTCGATCAGGCTGGGCGTCAGCCCCGAGATCAATGCGCTGTCGACGATCCTGATCGCGATCGTGGCGGTGGGGGTCATCGGCGCGTCGCTGATTTCCAAGCGCCAGCTGTTGCGGCAGGACGCCGATGAAAAGGCCGCGGTGCGGGCCGAGGCATGACCACGCTCAAAAGGATCTGGGAAGACGGCGCTTACGGCGCCGCGCCGGTGGCCGATTGCTGGTGGGCCGATACCGTGCCGCCGGGCGATTGGCCGGCGTTGCAGGGCGACACGACGACCGAGGTCGCGGTCATCGGCGCAGGGTTCACCGGGCTGAACGCGGCGCTGGCGCTGGCCGAGTCGGGCGTCGGCGTGACCGTGCTGGAGGCGCAGCATCCGTTCTGGGGCGCGTCGGGGCGCAATGGCGGGTTCTGTTGCCTGGGCGGGGCCAAGGCCAGTCACGACACCATGAAGGCGAAGTTCGGCGAGGCCGAGGCGCGTGGATTTGCGCAGGCGGAACTGGCGGCGGTCGCGCATGTGGGCGGCCTGATCGACCGGCTGGGGCTGGATGTCGACCGCCATTCGGAAGGCGAGACGCAGCTGGCGCACCGCCCACGCGATTTCGACGCGATGCGCGAGGATGTCGAGGCGACGCGGGCTCTTTATGGTGTCACGCCGACCATTACCCCGCCAGACGAGCTGGCGCAGGTGGGGCTTCGGGGGCCGTTTCACGGCGCGTCGACCATGCCGATCGGCTTTGCCCTCAACCCGCGGAAATACGCGCTTGGCCTGTGCCAGGCAGCCGAGGCGGCGGGGGCCGTGGTGCATGGGCACAGCCCGGTCACCCGGATCGAGAGTTTGGCCGATGGGCGCTATCGGCTGCACACCGATAAAGGCTCTGTTACAGCTGAAAAATTCATTATCGCCACGAACGGCTATAGCTCGGACAACCTGCCCGACTGGATGGGCGGGCGGTACCTGCCGACACAATCGAGCGTGATCGTCACGCGGCCCATGAGCGATGACGAGCTGGCCGCGCAGGGCTGGACCAGCCGGCAGATGTGCTACGATTCACGGCACCTGCTGCACTATTTCCGCCTGATGCCGGACAACCGGATGCTGATGGGGATGCGCGGCGGGCTGCGGCATTCGCCCGGCACCGAGGCGCAGATCAGGGCGATGATCCGCGCCGATTTCGAAAAGATGTTTCCCGCCTGGACGCATGTGGAAACGCCACATTATTGGTCCGGCTTCGTGTGCTTGTCGCGCGACCTGATGCCTTATGCAGGGCCGATTCCCGAGATGCCGGGCGGGTTCGCGGCGTTCGCCTATCACGGGAACGGGGTGTCGATGGGCAGTTACGCCGGGCGTCTGTTGGCAGATCTGGTTCGTGGCCAGACACCCGAGACGCCCTATCCCGCACCGTTGCGACATACGCCGCGCAAGTTCCCGCTGGGCCGGTTTCGCCGGATGCTGATGCGGCCGGCCTACCTGCATTACGCTTGGCTCGATCGCTAGCCCTGCGGGGTCTTTGCCGCCTTGGCCTTTCCGCGTTGAAGGCCAAGCTGACGTTCGCGCAGGATAATGATGATCCCGGCCAGCACGATCAGCGCGGCGCCGATCAGCATTTGCGATGTCGGCACCTCGTCGAAGATGAAGTACCCGATGGCGATGGCGAACAGCATCGAGGCGTAGTCGAAGGGCGCGATGACGCTGGCATCGGCAAAGCGGTAGGCGGAGGTCAGGAAGATCTGGGCGAGCCCGCCGAAGAGACCGGCGAGCACGAGATAAACAGTCTCCGTTCCGCCCGGAATGACCCATCCGAAGGGCAGGGTCAGCAACGACAGCAGCGTCGAGGTAAGCGAGAAATAAAACACGATCGCACTGGTCTGTTCGGTCTGGACCAGCTTGCGAATGTAGATCTGCGCCAGCGCGGCACAGACCGCGCCCAGAAGGACCAGCACCGCGCCGACCGCCTGCGCGGTTTCCACCGTCGGCCCGCCCAGCGTGGTCAGGCGCGGCGTCAGCACCACCAGAACGCCGACGAGGCCCAACGCCACGGCGGCAAGTCGAAAGACGCCGACCTTTTCATCGAGAAACATCGCCGCGAAGACCACCACCAGCAGCGGGGCGGCATAGCTGAGCGCCGTGACTTCGGGCAGGGGCAACAGGCCGAGACCGGCAAACGTCAGGCCCATTGCCGTGGTGCCGACGAAGCCGCGCCAGAAATGGCCCATGCGCGACGCCACTTTCAGGCCCGTGGACATTTCCCCGCGGATCGCGAGCCAGGCGAGGATCACCGGGATTGCGAAGAACGAGCGGAAGAAAACCGCCTGTCCTGGTGGAACAGTGTCTGATGCGGCCTTGATCAGGGCCGACATGACGATGAACAGCGTCACCGCGACAAGCTTGAGGGCAATACCCTTGAGAGGTTTCATGGAGCGTCTCCGTCCCATTGACCTGACCGAAAGTAGTGGCAAAATCAATCTACAAGCGTGCAAGGCCGCTATGACGCGAATGATCCAGGCTGGGCCACGGCACGTAATGCTCTATCATTACGGAGTATGATGATGCGCTTTCTTCTCGGCCTCGTGGCCGCTGTTTTCGCCCTTCCCGCGCTTGCGCTGGACCTGCAATCCACCTTCACCAATATTGACGGCGGCACGCACCGATTGTCGCATTGGCAAGGTCAGCCGGTGCTGGTGGTGAACACCGCGTCGATGTGCGGGTTCACCGGGCAATATTCGGATTTGCAGGCGCTTTACGACACCTACCGCGACCGGGGACTGGTGGTGCTGGCCGTGCCGTCGGACGATTTCAACCAAGAGTTGGCGAGCGAGGACGAGGTCAAGGATTTCTGCGAGGTGAACTATGACCTGACCTTGCCGATGACCGGCATCACCAAGGTACGGGGCGCGGACGCGCATCCTTTCTATCGCTCGGTCGCACAGGAAGCCGGGTTCACGCCGCGCTGGAACTTCAACAAGATCCTGCTGAGCCCCGAGGGCAAGGTCGTGGGCACCTACGGTTCGCCCGTCAAGCCGATGTCGTCCACGATCACCGGCGAGATCGAGAAGATGCTGGCCCGGACGGGCGGCTGATCGGCGTGGTCGCGTCGGCCTCCTTGCTGGGGGCGATGCTGTACAGCTTGCGATATGCCCGCGAGAAATGCGTGGGGCTTGTGAAACCGCAGAGAACGCTGATGTCGGTGATGCTCATCTCGGTCTGACGCAGCAGATTTCGAGCCTTTTCCAGCCGAATTTCGAGGTAATAGCGGCTGGGCGAGATATTGAGGAAGGCCATGAAAAGTCGCTCCAACTGCCGCACCGAGACGCCGACCATCGCCGCCAGTTCACTGAGCTTCAGTGGGTCTTCGATATTGCCGCGCATGATCTCGATCGCCTGCGTCAGACGGCGGTTGCCACGCCCGACGCGGGCGGGCAGCGACAGGCGCTGCGACTGGCTGTGGTCGCGCGGCGCGGTATAGACCATCTGCTCGGCCACGTATTCCACCAGTTTGGGCCCGTAATCCTCGCCGATGAGGTGCAGCATGAGGTCCATCGAGGAGGCACCACCGGCACAGGAAAACACGCGGCCGTCGACGGAATAGATCGTGTCCTGCACGGTGACTTGCGGCAGCGCCTCGGTCAGGGCATCGACATATTCCCAATGGGTGCTGACCCGCCGCCCCGCGATCAGCCCCGCCAGCGCGAGGGTATAGGCCCCGCTGGATAGCGAGCCGAAACTGATACCCTTGCGCGTCTCGCGGCGCAGCCAGGCAAGTACGTCCTTGGTGCTACCCGCAGCAGCCGCATGGCCAGCACAGACCACCAGCGTATCGTCGCGGCGCAACTCCTCCAGCGCGCCGTCGACGGCCACGGTGACACCATTCCAGGCCCGCGCGACGGCGCCATCGGCACTGAGAAGGCGCCATTCATAGTAGTCGCGGGTGCTGGATTGCCGGTTCGCGAGACTGAGGGTTTCCAGCGCACAGGTGAAGCCCAGCATGGAAAAGCCGGGGATCAGCAGGAAGACATACCGTTTCGGCGGTTGGGTGCTGTCGCGCATCGAGAGGTCCCTGGCTGTGGGTCACGAAAGGCTCCCCGGCGGGAGGCATGATCGTGTACTCTTCATCCTGACCGGCCCTGCCCGTCGCGTTTGATTTCGGCACGAAGATGTCCGCAGGCGACATGACTCGACCCGATCCGCCAAATTCGGCCTGCACCGGTGCATCGCCTCAGGACACGCCCCAGTCCATCACCACCTTGCCGGAATTGCCCGAGATCATCGCGGCGAAGCCCTCCTCGAACGCGTCGATGCCGATCCGGTGCGTAATCAGGCCGGACACGTCCAGCCCCGACTGCACCAGCGCGATCATCTTGTACCACGTCTCGTACATTTCGCGGCCGTAGATACCCTTGATATGCAGCATCTTGAAAATGACGGTGTTCCAGTCGACCGGGAATTCGGTGGGAGCGATGCCCAGCAGGGCGACCTTGCCGCCGTTGTTCATGCGCGCGATCATCTGTTGCATGGCCGCCGAGGCGCCGGACATTTCAAGGCCAACGTCGAAGCCTTCGGTCATGCCGATCTGATCCATCACGTCGCGCAGCTGTTCGCGGCTGGTATCGACCACGTGTTGCACGCCCATCTTTTGGGCGAGGTCTAGGCGATAGGGGTTGATGTCGGTGATCACGGTCTTTCGCGCGCCGACCTTCTGCGCCACGAGAGCGCCCATGATGCCGATGGGGCCGGCGCCGGTGACCAGCACATCCTCGCCCACCAGGTCAAAGCTGAGCGCGGTGTGCACCGCGTTGCCGAACGGGTCGAAGATGGCGGCGATCTCGTCGGGGATATCCTCGGGGATCGGCACCACGTTGGATTCGGGGATGCAGAGATACTCGGCAAAGCTGCCGGGGCGGTTGACGCCGACGCCCTTGGTGTTGCGGCAGAGGTGCCCACGCCCGGCGCGGCAGTTGCGGCAGGCGCCACAGACGATGTGCCCCTCGCCGCTGACTCGCTGGCCGATCCGGTATTTCAGCGCGGCAGGGCCCATATCGACGATCTCGCCGACGAATTCGTGGCCGACCACCATGGGCACGGGCACGGTCTTGGCGCTGAATTCGTCCCATTTCCAGATATGCACGTCAGTGCCGCAAATGGCCGATTTCTTGACCTTGATCAGCACGTCGCTCGGCCCCGGTTCAGGGACCGGGACATGTTCCATCCACAGGCCCGGTTCGGGTTTGGACTTCACGAGGGCTTTCATCTGGTTCTGCATGGTCTAGTCCCACAAATCGGTGCTGAGATATTTCAGGCCGCTGTCGCACATCACGATAGCGACTGTGCCGCCCTGTTCCACACCGCCCAGAAGCTGGATCGCGCCGGCCAGGTTGGCCCCGGCGGAATAGCCGGCAAAGATGCCTTCGGTGCGGGCCAGCAGGCGGGCGGCCTCGGCGGCGTCTCGGCCGGAAACAGTGACTGTTCCGGCCAAATTGGCGTTTTTCAGATGCGTGAGGTCCGGCATGGAATAGCCGCCGCCCTGGATCGGATGGCCGGGTTTGTCAGGGTCGATGCCGTAACAGCGCACGCCTTTTGGGCCAAGATAGGCTGTCACCCCGGCCAGAGTGCCGCCGGAGCCGACGAAGTCGCAAAAGGCGGTGACTGCGCCGCCCGACTGCGCCCAGATCTCTGGCCCGGTGTCCATCTCGTGCGCCATGGGATTGCCCGCCCGCTCGAACTGGTCGGCGCGATAGGCGCCCCGCTCCGCGGTGATGTCCTGCGCGGCGGTATCGACCAGCGCGAGGTCCGCGCCGGAGACCTCACCCTTGCGGCTGCCATTGGCCTGCGGGACGAGGATCACCTCTGCCCCCAAGGCCCCCATCATGCGGGCGCGCTCCTCGGAATTGCCTTCGCTCATCACCGCGACGAACGGGTGGCCCAGGACGCCACAGACGATGGCCAGCCCCGTGCCCATGTTGCCCGAGGTCAGTTCCACCACTGTCTGGCCCGGCGCCAGCTCGCCCGTGGCACGCGCGCCTTCGATGATCGCCCGCGCCGCGCGGTCCTTCTTGGAAAAGCCCGGCATCAGGTAATCGAGCTTGGCGAGGATGCGGCCGTCGAGGTTCAATGCGTCTCTGATCCGGCTCAATTCGACCAAGGGCGTCTCTCCCATGGCCTCGATGACGGAGGGCAGGACGGTCACGCGATGACCTCCAGCTCGCGGCCCACCGCCTCGAACGCGTCGATGGCGCGGTCCAGCATGGGCCGCGTCAGGGCCGCGCTCATCTGGGTGCGGATGCGGTCCTGTTCGCGCGGCACGACAGGAAAGCTGAAGGCGGTGACATAGACGCCGCGGTCGTTCAGCCGTTTGGCCATCTCCTGCGCCAGCTTGGGGTCGCGCAGCATGACGGGGATGATCGCATGCTGCCCGGGCAGCAGTTCGAAGCCCAGCTTGCCCATCCGCTCGCGGAAATACGCGGCGTTGTCCCAAAGCTGGCTGCGCAAGGCGTCGCCCCGTTCCTCCAAAAGGTCAAATACGCGCAAGGACGCGGCGGCGATGACCGGGGCCAGCGTGTTGGAAAACAGGTAAGGCCGCGAGCGCTGGCGCAGCCAGTCCACAACCGGCGCGCTGGCCGCGGTATAGCCGCCCGAGGCACCGCCCATCGCCTTGCCCAGCGTGCCGGTCAGGATATCGACGCGGCCCATGACGCCGCAATGTTCATGGCTGCCGCGCCCGGTGTCGCCCAGGAACCCGGTGGCGTGGCAGTCGTCGACCATGACCATCGCATCGTACCGCTCGGCCAGGTCGCAGATCTGGTCCAGCTTGGCGATATAGCCATCCATGCTGAACACCCCGTCGGTGGCGATCAGGCGGTGGCGCGCGCCCTCCGCCTCTTTCAGGCAGCGTTCCAGATCCGCCATGTCACTGTTGGCATAGCGATAGCGCTGCGCCTTGCACAGGCGCACACCGTCGATGATGCTGGCGTGGTTCAGGGCGTCGGATATGATGGCGTCCTCGGGACCCAGAATCGTCTCGAACAAACCTGCATTCGCGTCGAAGGCGGCGGCGTACAGGATGCTGTCATCGGTCCCCAGGAAGTCTGCAATCCGGACTTCCAACGCCTTGTGCTCTTCCTGCGTGCCGCAGATAAAGCGCACGCTGGCCATGCCGAACCCGTAGCGGTCGAGCGCGGCGTGCGCGGCGGCAATCACCTCCGGATCGTCGGCAAGGCCAAGGTAATTGTTGGCACAAAGGTTCACGACCTCGTGCCCGCCTTCCAGCGTGACCTCGCCCGCCTGCATCGAGGTGATTACCCATTCGGTCTTGTAAAGCCCGTCATCGC
The DNA here is from genome assembly GCF_002917925.1 of Roseovarius confluentis. Lineage (GTDB taxonomy): Bacteria > Pseudomonadota > Alphaproteobacteria > Rhodobacterales > Rhodobacteraceae > Roseovarius > Roseovarius confluentis. The sequence goes on from NZ_PPFE01000005.1 coordinate 212,041, forward strand.
GCAGCCCGTCGAGGCGACCGGCAATATCCGCGTCAAATTTCTCGGCCGCCCGCATGGTGCGCTCCCTCTGGCGTTCATCGTTCCTCGAATACTCAATGTAACAGCTGCCGATCACAAGCGCAGCCGTCAGATGGGTGACCCGGTCACGAGGCGATGCGCGGCCGGCCGCTGACCTCGACGGTGATTGTGGCCTCGAGGAAAACCTCGCGCGCCTCGGCCTGCGCGGTCTTGATGTCGCGGGAAATGTCCGTCTGAAGATTCTCCGCGCCAGCGGCGAGGGCTGTCTGACGTGCATCGGATTTCAACACGTCTTCGAGCCGTTCCATGGCTTCGTCGGACTCGACGAAATCCTCCGGCCCGGTTTCCAGATGCACGCGAAAGCGGCCCTCGGCGGGGCTGGTGATGGTGCCCTGCCGCCGGATCGTGACGCGCCCGACCACCGCGCCGATGGCATTGGCGACCCCGGCATGTTCGGGCAGGATCATGTCGCAGCCAAGCCGCGCGCCGACCGCCGGATAATAGCTGCTGGCCGAGGCGCCCAGCCCGATCACTGGCACGTTCAGCCCGGTATCGAGCCGCACCAATCCGCGATGCCGGTCCAGCCCTTTCTGCATCAGGACATGCCGCGCCAGCTGTGCGGCAGGCAGGCCGAAGTCGTGGTCGTCCTCGGCAAAAGCAGTCTCTAACAAGGCCAGACTCGTCTGGTGGGTCAGTTGATCGACGATCATCTGCGCCATCGCCTCGGGGTCGGGGCACAGGCGGTTGCCATTGCCGGTGCGCTTGCGGCCGACCAGTTGCACGGCCTTGCGCGCGGCCCCGGCATCCCAGGCATCGAGCCGCCCCAGCACGTGGCTGGCATCGGACGGCGTGACGCCGGCCACCTGCACGAGGCCTCGCGCCACCAACCGCCGCAACGCCGCGCCGTCCATCCGGTTGCGCAGCACCGTGCCCAGCGGCTGAACGCCAGTGCCGATCCGCTCCAGCAGCGCAGTGTCTTTCGGCCCCAGTCCGTCCGCGTCCACGCCCGGCACGATGCGCACGAACCGGCCATCATGTTCGCCCGGCGTGTCGTTGCGCAACTGGTCGTCCAGCACGGCGTGCAGGGCGGCGGGATCTTCCAACGCGATCAGGCTGACCGGCACCACCCGGCGCGGGCCCAGCGTGACGCCGCCAACCAGCCCTTCGTCGATCACGTGCACCTCGCTGTCGCCGCCGAGGCCGGTGGTGCACATCGCAACCGCCTCGACCATGGTGCGCCACGGACCCACCTGCGCGCCCGCCGGGTCGATCATCGGGCGGCCGTCGCGCAGCACAGCGACATCCGTGGTGGTGCCGCCGATATCCGAGACCAGCGCGTGATCGGCGCCGGTCATCCAGCGCGCGCCGACGATGCTGGCGGCCGGGCCGCTGAGAATGGTCTCGATGGGGCGTTCCCGCGCCTGGGCGCTGGAAATGAGCGCGCCATCGCCGCGCACCACCATCAGCGGAGCGTCGATGCCGAACCGGTTCAGCGTCGCCTCGGCCTTTTCGATCAGCCGCGCGATCATCCCGATCAGCCGCGCATTCAGCAGCGCGGTCAGCGCCCGCTTCGGGCCATTCAGCTTGGCCGACAGGTGATGTGAGCAGCTGACCGGCTTGCCGGTCGCGGCGCGGATCATCTCGGCCACGCGCAACTCGTGGCTGGGGTTGCGGGTGGCGAACTGGCTGGCGACGGCGAAGGCAGAGGCACCCAATTCAGTGTCTAACCAAGCGGAAAGGGCGCTTTCATCTAATTGTGCCGCCTCGCTGCCCGCGTGGTTGTGCCCGCCGCTCATCACGAGTGCGGGATCCCCGGCCAGCGCCTCTGTCAGGCCATGCGTGTCAAGATCACGCTCACGAAACCCGATACAGACCAGCCCGACGCGACCGCCCTGCCCCTCGACCAGCGCATTCGTGGCCAGCGTGGTGGAGAGCGAGGCAAGCCCGATCTGATCGGGCGTCACACCGCTTTGCGCCAGCACCGCCTCGATTGAGTCACCGATGCCGATCGACAGGTCCTGGCGCGTGGTCAGCGCCTTGGCGCTTGCGATGACCTCACGCTCGTCGCGCACCAGAACCGCGTCGGTATAGGTGCCGCCAGTATCCACGCCCAACAGAATTGCCATGAGTGTCCCCTTTGTCTGGGTTCTGGCTTACGGGAAATCGAGGGCTAATCGCGCCCGTTTGCGGCATGATCGAGACGCTTTACCGCCCATTGCGCCGCATCGGCCACGGTAGCGTCCGGGTCGTCGCACAGATCCTGCGCCACCGGTCGCAGGTTGGGGCGGCCCGAATTGCCGATAGCGTACAGCACGTTGCGCACGAAGCGATCGCGCCCGATGCGCTTGATCGGACTGCCGGAAAACCGCGCCCGAAATCCGGCATCATCCAGTTGGGCCAGCTCTGCCAGCGGCGGCGCGACAAGATCGTCGCGCGCGTGATAGCGAAGTTCCGTCGCCTCGACCGCGAACTTGTTCCAAGGGCAGACCGCAAGGCAATCGTCACAGCCATAAATCCGGTTGCCCATCTTTTCGCGCAAGTCCTCGTCCACCGGACCCTTGTGCTCAATCGTCAGGTAGGAAATGCAGCGCCGCGCATCCAGCTGGTAGGGCGCGGGAAAGGCATCGGTCGGGCACACGTCAAGACAGGCCCGGCAAGAGCCGCAATGGTCAACTTCCGCCGGATCAGTGTCTATTTCCAGCGTGGTGAACACCGACCCGATGAAAAACCAACTGCCCATGTCGCGGCTGACCAGGTTGGTGTGCTTGCCCTGCCAGCCCAGCCCTGCCGCCTCGCCCAGCGGCTTTTCCGGCACCGGGGCGGTATCGACGAACACCTTCACCTCGCCGCCGCCTTCCGCGATCAGCCAACGCGCGAGCCGCTTCAGCCGTTTCTTCACCACATCGTGGTAGTCGCGGTTGCGGGCATAGACCGAGACCGTACCAACCTCGGGGTCGTCCAGCGTCGCCATCGGGTCACTCTCGGGCGTATAGCTTTCGCCCAGCATGATCACGGAGCGCGCCTCGGGCCACAGCACATCGGGCGCGCCGCGCCACTGCGCCCGGTCGGCCAGCCACGCCATCTGTCCGTGATAGCCCTTGTCCAGAAAGGCCGCCAACCGCTCGGGCACCTGCGGCACGTCACCCGGGCGGCACACACGGCAAAGGTCGAAGCCTTCGGCCAGGGCCTGCGCCACCAGTCTCTGTTTCAGCCCATCCATGCTTTTTCTTGGCCCAAATACTCTGGGGTGAGGCCGCAGGCCGAGGGGCAAAGCCCCTCATTAGGTGCCGCATATCCGGGGAGCGCAAAACCGGTCCCCACTTTTGCGCGACACGCTTTAAAAATCAAGGTCGGCATAATGCGCCGGCGGCGGGAAACCCGGCACCTGGTCGGCCAGGATGCTGCGGAAGGCCGGGCGCGACTTGATCTTGGCGTACCAGTCCTTGACCACTTCGGAGCGGTTCCAGTCCACGTCCGAGATATAATCGAGGCTGGAAAGGTGCGCGGCGGCGGCGAAATCGGCGAGCGTCATCACGTCGCCAGCCAGCCAGCGGCGGCGGTCCAGCAGCCACGCCATGTAATCGAGGTGGAACTTGATCGCCTTGGCGCCCGCCTTGACGTTGCTGCTGTCGGGAAAGCCCTGGCCCATGACCTTCTTGTTCACCCGCTCATAAAGAAGCTTGGAAGACACCTCGTTGTGGAACTTGTCATCGAACCAGCCCACAAGGCGCCGCACCTCGTAGCGGCCTTCATGCGCCTTGGGCAGCAGGGCAGGCTCGGGGTACTTGTCTTCGAGGTACTCGCAGATCGGCGTGCTTTCCGCCAGGGTCATGCCGTCGAGACGCAGCACCGGCACCTTGCCCGCCGGGTTGCGGCGCAGGAAATCGGGATCGGCCTCCCAGTAGCGTTCCTCGACCAACTCGCATTCGATCCGCTTTTCCGCGAGGCAGAGCCGCACCTTCCGGCAGAAGGGGGAGAGGGGAACGTGGTATAGCTTGGCCATGTATACTCCGGGCGGCTGGCGAAAATCTGTTCTTCAATGCCCGCAATCTGCGCCCATTTCAATCCTCGAAACACGCCGCGCGCCCGTCACGGCGAATCGTGGCCGCCCCGTCCATGATACCGGCGGCGCGCTTGCGGGTCGCGCTGCTGGGCTGGGACGCAGAGCGGCCCTTGGGGTTGGGCAGGATGGCGGCAAGCCGCGCCGCCTGCACGTCACTCAGCGCGTCCGGGGCCACGTCGAAATAATGCCGCGCGGCGGCGTCGATGCCGAAGATGCCTTCGTCGAACTCGGCCACGTTCAGATAGACCTCGATGATCCGACGCTTGGACCAGAGCAGCTCGACCACCGGGGTCAGAGCCGCTTCGAGCGCCTTTCGGGTCCAACTGCGCCCGTGCCAGAGATAGACATTCTTGACGACCTGTTGGCTCAGGGTCGAGGCGCCCCGCCCGCTGCCGTCTTCCAGCGCGTCGCGGATGGCGTTCATGTCGAAACCCCAGTGCAGGCAGAAGTTGGCGTCTTCGGCTGCCACCAGGGACCGCGCCATCACCGGGGTAACGTCACTCAGCGACACCCACTGGTGCCGGATCTCGCCCAGGCGAAAGGCTTCCTGCTTCATGTAAAGCGTGTCGGGCGGGGCCCACCAGCGATGTGCCAGGATCGTGCCGCAGACGATCACCACGACGATCAGGAACACGCGCACGATCCAGACACGCGCCCACACCACGGGGGCGGCGATGCGATCCATCACCGAGGGCTTGGATTTTCTGCTGCGTGTTTTCCTGGCCATCGCTGCCCGCAATAGTGCAAACCGGGGTCCGATGGTCAATCGACAGTTTCTTCCGGCCCAAGGTATCCCGGCCGGGGGCATGGCTTGCATTCCCCCAGCCGAAGTATGATTCAGACCCTATTCCGCCGGAATGGCGCTGTCCTCGATGCCGATGGGATGCTCCAGCTTGCCCAGCATTTCCTTGGGGCAGACCTGCACGAACTTGTCTTTCTCGGCCTCCCAGTATTGCAGGATCTCGGCGGCGCGGCGGCTGCCGGTTTCCTCGACATGACGCTCGATCAGGTCCTTGAGCTGGGTCAGCCAGTGCAGCTCGGTGACCGGGCAGGTCACCACCGACTCGCGGTTGATCAGCTTGTCCGTGTCGCCCTCTGGATCATAGAGGAAGGCCATGCCGCCGGTCATGCCCGCGGCAAAGTTCGCGCCGACGGAGCCAAGGATCACGGCCATCCCGCCGGTCATGTATTCGCAGCCGTTGCTGCCGCAGCCCTCGATCACGACCTTGGCGCCAGAGTTGCGCACGGCAAAGCGTTCGCCCGCGCGACCGGCGGCAAAGAGGTACCCTTCGGTCGCACCGTAAAGGACGGTGTTGCCGATGATGGTGTTATCGGCGGCCTCAAGCGGGCTGACCATGGGGGGGCGCACCACGACAGTGCCGCCCGACAGGCCCTTGCCGACATAGTCGTTGGCATCGCCCGACACCTCGATCTTGAGCCCCGGTGCCGCGAAGGCGCCCAGGGACTGACCCGCGCTGCCCGTCAGCTTGACGGTCAGGTGATCGGGTTGCAGCGCGTTGCGCATGCCGAAGTTGCGGACGATATGGCTGCTGACGCGGGTGCCCACGGTGCGGTGCGTGTTCTGGACCGCATAGTGAAGCTGCATCTTCTCGCCATCGTTGAGGAACCGCGCGGCATCCCGCACGATTTCGGCGTCCAGCGTATCGGGCACCTCGTTGCGCGGCTTGTTGCGGTCATAGGTGATGTGCTGCGCCCCATCCACGGTGATCAGCATCGGGTTGAGGTCCAGGTCATCGAGATGCGCCGAGCCACGGCTGACCTGGGTCAGCAGATCGGCACGTCCGATTACGTCATCGAGGCTGCGCGCGCCGATGCTGGCCAGCACCTCGCGCACTTCCTGGGCGTAGAAGGTGATCAGGTTCACCACCTTGTCGGCATTGCCGGTGAACTTCTCGCGCAGCGACTCGTCCTGCGTGCACACGCCCACCGGGCAGGTGTTGGACTGACACTGGCGCACCATGATGCAGCCCATGGCGATCAGCGCGGCGGTGCCGATGCCGTATTCCTCGGCCCCCATCATCGCGGCCATGACGATGTCGCGCCCGGTGCGCAGCCCGCCATCGGTCCGCAGGGTGATGCGGCTGCGCAGGTTGTTCATCGACAGAACCTGGTGCGCCTCAGTCAGGCCCATTTCCCAGGGCAGGCCGGCATATTTGATCGACGTGGCGGGGGACGCGCCCGTGCCGCCATTGTGGCCCGAGATCAGGATCACGTCGGCCTTGGCCTTGGCCACACCGGCGGCGATGGTGCCGACACCGGATTGCGACACCAGCTTGACGCAGACCTTCACGGTCGGGTTGATCTGTTTCAGGTCATAGATCAGCTGCGCCAGATCCTCGATCGAGTAGATGTCGTGGTGCGGCGGCGGTGAGATCAGGGTCACGCCTTCGGTCGAGTGCCGCAGACGCGCGATCAGCTTGGTCACCTTCATGCCGGGCAGCTGGCCGCCCTCACCGGGCTTGGCGCCCTGGGCGACCTTGATTTCAAGCTCTTCGCATTGGTTGAGGTATTCCGCCGTCACGCCGAAGCGGCCCGACGCGACCTGCTTGATCTTGGCCGATGGGTTGTCGCCGTTGGGTTCTGGCACGAAATGCGCCGGATCCTCGCCGCCCTCGCCACTGTCAGAGCGCGCGCCGATGCGGTTCATGGCGACGTTCAGCGTCTTGTGCGCCTCGGGGCTAAGCGCCCCCAGCGACATGCCGGGCGTGACGAAGCGTTTGCGGATCGCGGTAACGCTTTCCACCTCTTCCAGCGGCACGGCCTCGCCCATGGGCTTGATCGCCATCAGGTCGCGCAGGTGAATCGGCGGGTTGGCCTGCATCGCCTGGCTGTAGCGTTTCCACAGCTCGAAGCTGGCCTTGTTGCAGGCCATCTGCATCATGTGCATCGTCTGCGCGCCCCAGGCGTGGGTTTCGCCCGATTTGCGCGACTTGTAGAAGCCGCCGATCGGCAGCACGTGCTTGCCGCCGCGGAAGGCCGTGGCGTGGATTTCCTCCAGCTTGGCCTGGATGCCGCTGACACCGATGCCGGAGATGCGGCTGACAAGGCCCGGGAAGTACTCGGCGCACATGGCGCGCGAAAGGCCCACAGCCTCGAAATTCAGACCGCCGCGATAGGACGAGATGACACTGATGCCCATCTTCGACATGATCTTCAGAAGGCCCTGGTCGATGGCGAGGCGATAGCGCGCCACGGCCTCGGTCAGCGAGCAATCCAGCAGGCCGCGTTCGATCCGGTCGGCGAGGCTGTCCTCGGCGAGGTAGGCGTTGACCACGGTCGCGCCCGCGCCGATCAGAACGGCAAAGTAATGCGGGTCGATGCATTCCGCAGACCGCACGTTGAGGCTGGTGAAGGTGCGCAGACCCTTGCGGGTCAGGTGGCTGTGGACCGCGCTGGTGGCCAGGATCATCGGCATGGCGATGCGCGTCTCGTTGACGCCCTGGTCGGTCAGCACGATATGCCCCGCCCCCGAGCGCACGGCATCCTCGGCCTCGGCGCGAATCCGTTCCAGCCCGGCCTTGAGCGCGCCTTTCCCGGATTCGAAGGTACAGTCGATCTCGCAGACGTCGGCGTTCAGGCTTTCCAGCATCGCCTGCCACTGCGCGTTGCCGACAAAGGGGCTTTCCAGCACCATGATCTCGGTCTGACTGCTGGACTCGTCCAAAACGTTCTTGAGGTTGCCGAACCGGGTCTTCAGGCTCATGACGCGGAATTCGCGCAGGCTGTCGATCGGCGGGTTGGTCACCTGGCTGAAGTTCTGGCGGAAATAGTGACTGAGCGGGCGGTATTTCTTGGACAGGACCGCGCTGGGCGTGTCGTCACCCATGCTGGCCACGACCTCCTTGCCGTCCTCGGCCATGGGGGCGAGAACCTGTTCCAGTTCTTCCACGGAATAGCCCGCGGCGATCTGGCGGCGGCGCAGCTCCGTGCCTTCGCAGGTCGCCGTCTCGGTCACCCCGGCAAGGCGCTCATCGAGGTCGGTGATCTTGCCCACCCATTCATCAAAGGGCAGGGCGCGGGCCATTTTGTCCTTGATCTCGGTGTCGTGGTAAAGAACGCCCTTCTGCGTGTCGACGGCCAGCATCTGGCCCGGGCCCAGCGCGCCTTTTTCGCGCACGGTGGCCTCGTCGATCGGCACCATCCCGGCCTCGGACCCCGCGATCACAAGGCCGTCGCCCGTCACCACATACCGCATCGGGCGCAACCCGTTCCGGTCGAGCCCGGCACAGACCCAGCGGCCATCGGTCATGGCAAGTGCTGCGGGGCCGTCCCACGGCTCCATCACCGAGTTGCAGTAGGAGTACATGTCGCGCCACGCCTGCGGCAGTTCCTCGGCCTGCTTGGACCAGCTTTCGGGCACCAGCATGGTTTTCGCCATGGGCGCCGAGCGTCCGGCGCGCACCAGGACCTCGAAAACAGAGTCTAATGCGGCGGAATCCGACGATCCTTGGGCGATGATCGGCTTGATGTCGTCGGCCATTTCACCAAAGGACTGCGAGGCCATGCGGATCTCGTGGCTTTTCATCCAGTTGGTGTTGCCCTTCAGCGTGTTGATCTCGCCGTTATGGGCCAGCATGCGGAAGGGCTGCGCCAGCCACCATTGCGGGAAGGTGTTGGTGGAATAACGCTGGTGGTAGATGGCGAAGTTCGACTTGAACCGCTCGTCCTTGAGGTCGGGATAGAACTCCGCGACCTGCTCGGCCAGCATCATGCCCTTGTAGATGATGCTGCGGCAGCTGAGCGACGCGATGTAAAGCTGCCCGACACCGGCGGCGGCGGCGGCTTTCTCGATCCGGCGGCGGATGACGTAAAGCTCGCGCTCGAAATCTTCGACATCGATACCCTTGGCGTTGGAAATAAGGATCTGCTCGATCTCGGGGCGGGTCGCGTTTGCCTTTTCGCCCAGCACGCTGATATCCACGGGCACGTGGCGCCAGCCGTAGATATAGTGCCCCATGCGCAGCACTTCGGTTTCCACGATGGTCCGGCAGGTTTCCTGCGCCCCGAAATCGGTGCGCGGCAGAAAGACCTGACCAACGGCGAGAAGTTGATCTTCGCGCGGCTCGTGTCCGGTGCGGCGCACCTGGTCATAGAAAAACGGCGCGGGAATCTGGATATGGATGCCGGCCCCGTCGCCGGTCTTGCCATCGGCATCGACGGCGCCCCGGTGCCAGATCGCCTTGAGCGCGTCGATCCCGGCCTCGACCACCTTGCGGCTTTCCTTGCCGTTGACGGACACCACAAGGCCGACACCACAGGAGGAATGCTCTTCCTCGTGGGCGTACATGCCGTTTTCTGCCATCCAGTTGCGCTTGGCCTCTTCGCCAGCGGCCCAGGTTTCATCGAATTTCGTCATCACTATACCCCTTCAATGGGTGCGGGCATGGCCCGAAAAACAGTCTCTAACGTGGCGGAAAACGCTTATTCCGCCGCCACCGCCGTTGCGCCGGCGTCCATCTCTTCAAGAATTGCCGCAGCGGCGTCGCGTCCGTCGCGAATGGCCCAGACCACAAGGCTGGCACCGCGCACGATGTCGCCGACGGCATAGACGCCGGGCAGAGAGGTCTTGCCGCTGGTAAATTCGGCCCGGATGGTGCCCCAACGGGTCACGGTCAGCTCATCCTGATCCCACAGCGTCGGCAGTTCCTCGGCCTCGAAGCCCAGCGCCTTGATCACCAGGTCGGCGGGCTCGTCGTAATCCGCGCCTTCGATCTCCTCGGGGCTTTGCCGGCCCGTGGCGTCCGGCGAACCGAGGCGCATCTGCTGCACCTTCACGGAGGTCACCGGGTCGCCGTGGAACGCCTTGGGGGCGGAAAGCCACTGGAAGTCCACGCCTTCTTCCTCGGCGTTCATCACCTCGCGTTGCGAGCCCGGCATATTTGCCCGGTCGCGGCGATAGAGACATTTGACGCTGGTGGCGCCCTGCCGGACGGCGGTGCGCACACAGTCCATCGCGGTGTCGCCGCCGCCAATCACGATGACGCGCTTGCCCTCGGCATTCAGCTCGCCGTTTTCGAACTCTGGCACGTCATCGCCGAAACTCTTGCGGTTCGACGCCGTCAGGTAGTCGATGGCCCGCACGATGCCCGCGGCACCCGCGCCGGGGCCGGGCAGTTCGCGGCTTTTGTAGACGCCCGTGGCGATCAGGACCGCGGTGTGTTTCTGCCGGATCTCGTCAAAGGTGATGTCATTGCCCACGTCGCAGTTCAGCACGAACTCGACACCGCCTTTTTCAAGCTGTTCGACACGGCGCATGACAACGGGCTTTTCCAGCTTGAAGCCGGGGATGCCATAGGTCAGCAATCCACCCGCGCGGTCATAGCGGTCATAGACCGTGACCTGCACGCCAGCGTTGCGCAGCACGTCCGCCGCCGCCAGCCCGCCAGGGCCAGCGCCGATAATGCCAACGCTTTCCTCGCGCTCCTGAACGGGTGCGATGGGCTGCACCCAGCCTTCCTCCCACGCGGTGTCGGTGATGTATTTCTCGACCGCGCCGATGGTGACCGTGCCGTGCCCGGATTTCTCGATCACGCAGTTGCCTTCGCACAGCCGGTCCTGCGGGCAGATGCGGCCACAGATCTCGGGGAAAGTGTTAGTCGCCTGGCTTACCTCGTAGGCCTCCTGCAGGCGCCCCTCGGCGGTCAGGCGCAGCCAGTCGGGGATGTTGTTGTGCAGCGGGCAGTGGTTCTGGCAATAAGGCACGCCACATTGGCTGCACCGGCCGGACTGCTCCTTGGCCTTTTCGTCGGCGTATTCCGCGTAGATCTCGTTGAAATCTTCCCAGCGCGCATCAGCGGTGCGCTTGGTGGGCATGTCCCGCTCGACGGACACGAATTTCAGCATCGGTGTTTTTGCCACGATTCTCTCCAAAGATCGCCTAGGTTCGGAAGGTGTAGTGCAAGACCAAGCAAAAATAAAGTCAGTACAGTTTACCTATATTGCGATATTTCTACCCTCGGTACCGCGCTACGTCAAGTTTGATCAAAAACTTAGGTCCGATCCGGACATAAATGTCCACTTCCCTCGGACTCCGAATGCGGTATAGCTAGGAAAAAAAGACACGAGCAGGGCCGCGTACATGCCGCTTTTCCATCTTATACTGGTGGCCGTGATCCAAGGGATCACAGAGTTCCTGCCGGTGTCGTCCTCGGGCCACCTGATCCTGCTGCCCGGCCTGACCGGACTCGACGATCAAGGTCAGGCGATCGACGTGGCGGTGCATGTCGGTACGCTTTTCGCGGTGATCCTGTATTTCTGGTCGGACGTGAAACTGGCGCTGTCGGGCCTGCCCCGCGCCCTGAAGGGCCGGATCGACACGGAAGGCTCGAAACTGGCCTTTCTGCTGATCGTGTCGTCGATCCCGGTGGTGGCTTTCGGCGTGCTGTTGAAATTGACCGGGCTGGACGACGCCATGCGCTCGATCGCGGTGATCGGCTGGACGATGCTGGTCTTTGGTATCGTGCTCTACTGGGCCGACCAGGCGGGCGAGGCGACGCGCACCACCGCGGACTGGTCGCTCCGCGATGCCATGGTGATGGGCGTCTGGCAGGCCATCGCGCTGATCCCGGGCACGTCGCGGTCCGGGATAACCATCACCGGCGCGCGGTTCATGGGCTACAGCCGGTCCGACGCGGCGCGGCTGTCGATGCTGATGTCGATCCCGGTGATCATCGAAAGCGGCGTGTTCCTTGGCGGCGAGGCGATCTACACCGCGAATGTCGCGCTGATCCGGGACAGCGCCATTGCCGCCGCGTTTGCCTTCTTCTCTGCGCTGCTGGCGCTGACGCTGATGATGCGGCTATTGCGCAGCGTGTCCTTCACGCCATACGTGATCTACCGGATCGTCCTCGGGATCGTGCTGCTGGTCGTGGCTTATTCGTAGACAGGCAGGTCGCTATGGCGCTCGGGGATGAACAGCGCATAGGTCAGAAAGCCCCAGTAGTCGTTCCAAGCCACATCTGTCACGGCGACGGTCACGGTGGGGAAATAGCGCCGGTCGAGCGTGTTCCTCCCGAAATACAGAACCTGGCCGCGCCACTTCTCTGCCATCTCGGGCGAGGCGCACCACAGGTGCAACGTGTCGCCGAGCGGCAGATCCAGCGACATGAGCACGTGCCCCTTGCGCGCCATCGCCGCCTCGATCGCGCGGACATGCCCGCCAAAGCCCTTGCGGAAGGCGCGCCATTGATCGTCGCTCGGTCCGGTTTCAGGATCTATTTCACCCGGAAACAGGGTCATGACATCCCTTTGCGGGTCGCCTGCGAAATCGGCCAGGCCCTGCTGTTCCAGCACCAGCGGCATCTCGTTGATGTATTTGTCCTCGATCCCGAGGATGTGACCGCGGGCGTCGAGCAGGCTGATGATCCCGTGCAGCGTGCGCTCTGCTGCCGGGGCGTCTTCGAGACCGTAGTACCCGATCGTCTCCAGCGTGGTGGGCGGCGTTTCAATCAGGTCGCGCGCGGTGGCCATGACCTGGGGATCATTCCCCGAGACGTCCCGCGCAAAATCGACGAAAAGCTGCGCCTGCTTTTCCGGTATCGGTTGGGCACAGACCGCAAGCGCCGACGAGACAAGCAACAGCGCGGCACATATCGCGCGCCGGATCATCCCTGGCGAAGGTTGCGCGCCGATTCCTTGATATCCGAATACTGGCCCGACGGGCGGAACCGCCACAGGTAATCGGACAGAACCGCCTCCATCGCCGTGGGCCGGATGCCCAGCGCGGCAAATCCATTTGCGTCGTCCGCGACGACGTTGTCCCGTTTAAGGCTGGCGACCTGGTCGCGGGTGATTTGCGCCGGGATCAACCCGCCGCTGAGGAACTGGACCCCGTCCATCGCGGCGCCAAGGGGCCGCGCGATGGCGAAGGGGATGTTCATGATCAGACGGCGACGGCGGATCACCTCCAGCATCTGGTGCATCAGCTCGCGGAAGGTGTGCACGTCAGGTCCGCCCAGCTCGTAGATGCCGGGGGCGGCGTCGCCCGTGGCGCCCATCACCGCGGCCTCGGCGACGTTGTCGACATAGACCGGCTGGAACTTCGTGCTTGCGCCGACGACGGGCAGGATCGGCGAGATCCGGGCCATGCCGGCGAAACGGTTAAAGAAGCTGTCCTCGGCGCCAAAAATCACCGAGGGACGCAGGATGACGGCGTCGGGCATATGTTCCAGTACGGCCTCTTCGCCCTTGGCCTTGGTCTGGGCGTAGATGCTGGGCGAGCCCGTGTCGGCGCCGATCGCCGAGATCTGCACCATGCGGCCGACGCCTGTCTCGGCGGCCATACGCGCCACGCGGCGCGCGCCTTCGACCTGAATGGCGTCGAAATTGTTCTTACCGCGCCGATCGAACGTGCCGACGCAGTTGATCACCGCATCCGCGCCGTGCATCACCGAGCGCACGCTGTCATCATCGCGCAGGTTGCACGCTACGGGCGCGACTTGGCCCACGACACCGTAGGGTTTGACGAAGATCGCCTCGTGTGGGCGGCGCACCGCGACCCGCACACGCCATCCCTTCTGCGCCATCCGCCGCGCGATATACCGCCCGACAAACCCCGATCCGCCGTAAATGGTGACAAGCCTGGACATGATTGGTGCTCCCGTCTGCGCCTTTGGGTTCCTTTCTACTAGACGTGATGGCCGAAATCGACAAGGCGAATTGACCAATGCGAACTATCCGCACGAATCCACGTTGACATGACCCGGCGTGATGTCTAAATGCGCCTCCACGACACCTGCCCAGGTGGCGGAATGGTAGACGCGCTAGCTTCAGGTGCTAGTGTCCGTATGGACGTGGAGGTTCGAGTCCTCTCCTGGGCACCATTCGTCAACCCCGAAATCCTTATTTTTCTGGTTTTGTTGGGTTCTGAGCGAATGGCGACCGAAAACTGCCCCACAAATCGCCACGCAAAATGGTTTCCGGCAGCCTCTTGCTGGCGCGGAAAGGGAAGCCACTCGCCATTGCAGTTAAGGGACGGCCATATCCGGGGATTGTCCTATAGAGAAAACGCCGATTTGATATCTCGCTCAAGGTCGGTAAGCCTTGCGGCATGCCAGCTCAGACCGAGGTCGGCAAGCCCACCGAATTGGTACCGGAGATCCGACGCCGCTCCCCAAGTGAAGCTAAACAGACAACAAGAACCGCCACTGGAAAGAAACCCGGCGGAGATGAGGAATCACCTGCTTCTCATACTCAGGACACAGATACACAGCAGCCGAAGATGCTCTGAGGCGGCTTAAAAGAGCTGGCGTTCGAGTCAACCAAGACCCGTACGGGATGTGTTGATAATCGCGATCAGGTAGGTCGCGATTATCAAGAACGCGTTCGTCCGCTTCAAGCCCAAACTGACCCGGGCGTGTCTTGTCCACGTCGCGCGCGCAGCGAGGTCCGCATCGACAAGGACGGCCCAAATTGGACATTCAAGATGAGTTCAGTCGCTGCAATGCGGCTTCTTTGAAGCGGACATCCGCATGCAATGCCAAATCAAACCCAGCCTGTGATTGATGACAACAACAGCCAATTACTTTTTTAACCATCGCTCGTGAAGGCCAGCGGCCTCGTTGCGATAGTAGTCAAGGACATGCTGCATGTTCTTTTGTTCTTTCTCGCTTGTGTGCGCAACCTGACGGGCATAGTGACGACGGCCGTCTTCCAGCCTTTTCATTATATATCTGGGTACATCTTCTTTCGTGGACCGTAGTTTTTGTATGTATACACCCGTCATAACATAAGGTCTGCGCGGATCTAACTTTCCATAGGTCTCAACCTGAGAAAGCCACAGAGCCTCTGGCAAGGGCTTGCCCCAATGCTTGTCCAAAATGAGGTTTGCAACGTTTTCCGCCTCAAAGGGTAAGACTGGGAAGAGAGTTCCTATGTACGCGCGTGCATTAGCGAATGTGAAGCGCGCCGCAAGCTCATGCCAAGAGACACATGCATTATTTATGATGATCGGGGTACTGCTACCAGCTATCGCAACGGGCATCGGAATGAAGTTATTGTCAAACATTGCCATGGCCGCCGATGACCGTACCCGGTCAAGCGTCTCTTTATGAATTGGCTCAAAGTCTTCTCTGCCCGACCATTCCGAATAGTCCTTGATTGCACTGCCGACGTAGAGATCGGCCTTTGCTACCGGATCGCTCCAATCGACCCCATCAAGGGAATGGAAGTAAGAAAATTGCACTACTTTGAGTAGATTGTCATCATCGGTACGACCGATACCGATGGCTATATCGACTTTCAACTGACGTTCGATCCCCTCGCTGTCCGTGAACTCGTAAGTCCATCGCCAGCCATCAGCATCGCCGCAATGCGTTGCGAATACGAGCAGATCATAGGGATAATGATCGACCATGTCTGTGATTCTTGTGACCTCTGCCGCTTTCCCACGATACGCCCGCACAAAAACGCGCTTTTTGGGCAAAGCCTTGGTGGCCGCATCGATCTCGGGAGCTGGTGTCTTCTCAGGGTCCACCAAGACTGCCACGTTCACCCCCCTACTGCGGGCCTGTTCAGCCGCAAAACCATTCACCAAGGACACACCACAATCCGGATATGTGAAGATATGCGTTGAAGGATGCGCCGGAAAACCTACCCCGAAAGGAAGCTGCTTAGTGAAAAATGAGAGCGAGGCACCCGACCCCAATTCAATATCGCCACATAGGTCGCGCAATTCACGCTGCAATTCGAGACGTTGCTGCCCATTTTCAGACGCATAAAACTGTTCAAGGATTTGCTCACTGACTTTAGGGTCGACCTTGGGGATAATTGTGAGCGAGGCACCAAGAGCATAAGCATAGTTGGCCGCATTCACTTCCGCAAGATCGTTTCCCGCTTCGCACACGACATGATGTCTGCTCTTTCCAACGACAGAGGCTGTCGTTGGCCCACCATTTTCAAACTCAATGAGACGCCCTTCATGGAGGGCTTGGAGAAGGCCAACACCAATATTCTCAAGCCCCCAGATAAGCCGTTTGTTGCCAACCATTGATTTCAAAGCGAAGCTTTCGACGTCTGAAGCGCCGCAAAGTCGAACAACTTTACTTGGGAGCAGATCGGTCATGGCCGTTAATTGAGCGTCCGACAGGCCAGTCAGAACAACACGATCTGCTTCTATCCGAGCTAGCGCATTGTTTCGCCGCAGGGCCTCTGCATTTGCGTCTGGCCGAGCCATTCTTGGCCCATCCATTACAGTCAGATAGTAAAACTTTCGAGCCATGGCGGAGCTAAAACGGGCGGCCAGATGAGGATCGTCTGAAATAACAGCGGTCTTCAGAAGCTTTGGCACGCGTAGCGTCATGGACAGGATACTCCCCCGTACTTCATTAAAAATTTTGGTTCTGCAAAAGGCAAAAACCCTTAAACACAACAACACACACTGTCTTCACGCAGCAAGACTGATGCACATTTTGTGTCGTTCCATTAGACAATTCAACTGAAAGTCCGCTTCTTGAATGCGGACGGGCTGCAGTCGCACCCGCAGAGAATGTCCGCTCCCCGCCCCTCTCCGCCAGATGCTTCATGTGCGAGAAGCAGTCTCTTGCGTATACAGCGAACGGCGGGAAGATCCGCACAGCTGACACCCGAGACCTTGAAACTGCCCCTCTGATTTCTGCGAGGGCAATAGCCTGTTAGAACCGTGTTACACTCCGGGTCAGGCGTGGTTCTTTAACGCATCTGGTAAGGGGATTGCGGATCGATGCCAGCCGTTTTTTGTCGCGATACCGGGTTTGATTGGAGCATCTCAGGGCATCCAAATCCTCGATGACGGTCAGGTGGCCACAGGGCCAGGCGTGGAGCGCTGGAATAGAGCGATGAGTTAGCCATTATTTCGGCATAAACAGTCTCCAGAAAATGAAAAATGCGGCAACCGCCAATCACAGACGGTCGCCGCTTTCATCATAGAAATCAGTTTTAAACACTCGTTACTGATAGACATCATTGCGTTCTGTCCGTGCGTTAAATGTGGCGCGATTGTGTCCGAAATTGGCCGTTCAGGGTTTTCTGCGAAACAACCCGTTTCGAAAAACGAACTGCAATGTAAGTCTTCGAACTTTGCTCCAATCGCATGTCACGCCTCGCGGTAGATTGCCGTCGTTATCCGCAATAGACGCTGGCTACAGCACGGGCCGGATCGAGGGTGCGAATGCATGCTTGGCGGAGTGCGCGAATTAATCCTTGTTTGCAGCGACAGAGCCACGTCTTCAGATGTGAAGGCAGAAAATCTAGAGCACTGGCATTCCTGAATAAGGTCCGGGCAGAAGTTTTTGCTGCTTTCTTTCCAACCAGCCGTCGCAATTTTATCCACTTCGCCTTATAGTTGTTTGGGGATGGCGTGATGCACGTAAAATGTATTCGACCGCGCGCTGCGAAAAAAGTTTCTGCTTGTGGGAGGAGAAAATGCACCTTCTGGCCGTAGATGACGAACCGGCAATCCTCCAGCTCATCGAGCTGTTGGTCCAGTTCAATGGAGAACACACGGTAACCACTGCAGAATGCGCAGTTGATGCACTTGACGTGCTAGCGCAGCCCGACGCTGAGCCAATTGACTGCTTCCTGGTGGATATTCAGATGCCCGGAACAGACGGTATTGAGCTTTGCAAGATCCTGCGAAGTCGGCATGATCACAAGAAGACGCCAGTCCTTATGCTGACGGCAATGTCGGACAAGTCGTACATCGACCGAGCTTTTTCGGCTGGGGCCACTGACTACATCACCAAACCAATCGACATCGATGATCTGCTCGGGCGTATCAAACTGATAGAAGAGATTGTCTTCAGTCGAAAGAAGCAAAACCAACAGCCAGATTTGAGTAACACAGGTGCGACCGAAACCGACGCGCCGCTGGCACTGCACGAACCGTTCCACGTGCGCGATATAAACGGGATGATCGATTACCTGGCCCTTGAGAATTACATTTCCTTAATGGCACGCAAGAAGCTGTTCGGTTCAGCTGTGTTTGCATTCAGCATTCGCGACATCGAAGGCCTGTTCCGACAAACCTCGCGCTTCGAATACGAATGTCTCGTGGCGGATGTGGCCGAGGCCATCACATTGGGTCTCAGCGAACATCCACATTTAATATCGTATGCTGGGAACGGCACTTTTGTATGCATTGTTGAGGACGGATGGCAGCCGGATTCAGAAGCTCTGGCCGATAAGGTGAATATAGCCATTCACACCCTAGGACTCTATTTCAATGACGGCAGGCCGATGTCTGTCAAAGTGTCTGCTGGCGATGTCATACGCTTGGTTTGGAAAAGTGGCGACAGCGCAATAGATGCCCTGTCAGCCGCGCATCAAAGTGCCGAGAAAGAAAGTCGACGTTACGCAAAAGACCTCGAAAACTTCTGGGACGATAAGGACATCGTATCACGCTGACCGGGGCTATTCGCCCAGTCGGAAAAGAATGTTCCTGCCTGAGACGGCAATCGGTTTGACATGCCGGCAAAGGTCGCTCGAAGCTGGATGCTAGTATTGAAAGTACTTGGAGCGGTATCGGATTTATTGAAAATGCCCGCTCAACATTTCCGTTACTAATTTCAACGCAAAGCGTTATCGAATTGAGGAGTAATGGGGACAGAAGCCAAAAAAATCTCGGATTCGAAGCGACACCCTTACCCAAAAGTGAAGGTTTCGTACTTACATTTACTCACTTCGACCCATTGACACTGTATCATGTCATGATACATACTACGCAATGATTCAGAGCACCAAGGGCAAATTGGCGGATAGGGCCGTTGCCGGGAAATACGGCAAAGGATGCCCTGCCAACCTTGTAAAGCGAACGATTGCTATGCTCGCCGCGATGGATGCTGCTTCGGTTCTTGAGGATCTCCGGTTCCCACCGGGTAATCACCTCGAAGAGCTAAAGGGTGACCGCGCTGGTCAGTACTCCGTTCGCATAAACGACCAGTGGCGCATCTGTTTCACCTGGACCGAGCTTGGTCCTGCTGACGTTGAGATAGTTGATTACCACTGAAAGGAGCCGACTATGACCATGCTGCAAGTGCCGGTCCATCCCGGCGACGTGCTTAATGAGCTTTATCTGGAGCCGCTGAATATGAGCGCTCCTGCCCTCGCCAAGAAACTTGGAGTGCCTCGCACTCGTATTGAACGCGTATGCAAGGGTGAAGTTGCTCTCAGCGTTGATACGGCTTTTCGCCTGGCGAAGTTCTTTGGTACGACCCCAGAGTATTGGGTGAATATGCAAAAGAACTATGAACTGATTAGAGCTCGTAGTGAAATAGACGTCTCCAACATCCAACCGTTGGAAGAGGCTTAAACTTGCTGCGCCTCTGCCGTTACATCGATTGTAATGCGCTGTGCGCCAGCCTTGATGACCTCAACGCTGGCTAATAATCTGTCGCTGGCGTCATCGACAACTCCCCGGAAGGGGAGTTCAAGCTGCCTGCGCGTAAATGGTAAGGATCACCACAAAACAGTCTGTGAATTGCCACCAGAAGTGGCTTAACACCCTGCCACGAGCAAAAGCTTTAAGCTATTATTCCAAGGTCTGTTTGAGATGCCCCTAGTTTCCTGGACAGCTGCCTTGTTCAGTTTCTGCGGTCTGATCTCATCGTCAACGGGCGACAGCATGCCGTTGTTCGTATGTTTGCGCTACGGGTTAAAGCTTGGTCTGTAAGCTTTCCCTAACGTCACGCGTGACCCAATTCGCAGAGGTTTGGTGATCGGGTTGCACTCCATACGCAAACCTGTTTCGTTCCGGCCATCGCTTGCCACACGCGCCATCTGGAATGCGGCCACCAATCGGTTTCCGCAGGCCCGACCTTTTTGCGTGGTGGCGTCCCGTTGGCGGTCAACGCCCTGACGGCGAAGCTCGCGAAGAAAAACTAAGGAGATGTCAGAATGAAACGATTTTTGCTGGGAACCGCGTTCGCCGTAGCCACGCCCGTGGCTGCAGCCGCACAGGATTGCGGGGAGGTCTCGATCGCTGAAATGAACTGGGCCTCGGCGCAGATCGTCGTCGCGGTCTCGGACTTCCTGCTGACACAGGGCTATTCCTGCGACGTAACCGTTGTTCCGTCGGACACCACACCGGCCGTCACCTCGCTTTCGGAGAATAACGAACCCGATGTCGTGCCCGAGATGTGGCCGAACTCGGCCGGCGACGCCTATGACAAACTCAAGGAAAACGGGCGCATTGTCGAGCTGACCAGCGTCCTGAACCCCGGCGGCGTCGAAGGTTGGTGGATCCCGACCTACCTTGCCGAAGAGCATCCTGAACTGACCACCATTGAGGGTGTGCTCGAAAACCCCGACCTCGTTGGCGGCATGTTCAACAACTGCCCCGATGGTTGGGGGTGCCGCACGGTCAGCGATAACCTGGCCCGTGCTTTCGATCTCGAAGGCAACGGCATCGAGGTGTTCAACCACGGTTCGGGCGAAACCCTCGCGACCTCGATGGCCTCGGCCTATGAAAGCGAAGAACCGTGGTTCGGCTACTACTGGGGTCCGACAACGCCGCTGGGCAAGTTCGACATGACCCGCGTGGAGCTGGGCGAGTATGACGAGGAAGCGCATTCCGCCAACCAGAACCCGGATAATCCGGATCCGCAGCCCTCGGAGTTTCCGACGGCGCCGATCCTGACGGTCGTCACCAAGGACTTTAACGACAACAACCCCGAGCTGGCGGAGTTCTTCAGCAAGGTGTCGTTCGAGACATCCGAGATGAGCCAACTCCTTGCCTGGCAGGACGAGAACAACGCCTCAACCGAAGAGGCTGCGGTCTACTACCTGCAAAACAACCAGGACACTTGGAGCGAGTGGCTGAACGAAGAGGCACGCGGGAACCTGTCCGAACTGCTCGAGCAGTAAGCGCGGACGCGTGATGGTTCCGGCGGGAAGGGCACAGCTTCCCGCCGGAATTTGTCTTTTCCAACATAGCTGCACCGCCCTGAGCGTCCGGGGCAGTTGTGCCACAATAACATGCGAAGGTTGCTAAAGGCCGGGCGTCTTCAAGGTTCGCCCCAGCCCAAAGACAATCGGACGGTCCGCTCGGGATCCGGGGAAGTGATACATGGCGACATACGATTTTTTATTCGACAAACTGGGCCTTCGAGGCTGGTGCGGCGAAGAGCAGGGCGGCGGCCTGAGCTCGATGGCGGACCTCATGGGGCAGGCCGGAGGCGAAAGTGACACCTCGCTCTGGGAGCTTCCCTTTCCATCGCTCGACGCCCTGAACGATGCCTGCAGCAGCGTCCCGCAATCGCGTGACCTTACGCGCGGACTGGAGCGCGGCTTTCTCGACATCAAGGACAGCCTGAAAGTCGTGGTCGACCCACTGACCCAACCGCTGAGCTGGGCCCTGGAAAACGCGCTCTGGATCATGCAGTCGGTTCCGTGGTGGATCATGATACCGCTGCTGATGCTGATCACCTGGGGCGTGGGCCGGTCGGGCAAGCTGGTGGCGCTGGTCGCGGCCTGCTTCGGGTTTCTCGCCTTCATCGATTTCTACGATCATACCATGCAAACGCTCGCGATAATTTTCGTCTGCGCCTTCATATGCGTGCTCTTCGGTGTGCCCATCGGGATCGCCATGTCACGCAATGACAGGGTGCAGAAAGCGCTCATACCTGTGCTGGACATGCTGCAGACGTTACCCCCCTTCGTTTATCTTATCCCGCTGATCTTCCTCTTCTCGGTGACGGAGCCCAAGCTCTACGGCATTGCCATTATCCTTTATGCCATCGTTCCGGTGGTGCGTTTGACAGACCTCGGAATCCGGTTGGTGGACAAGGACGTGATCGAGGCCGCCGATGCGTTCGGGATGACCAGGCGGCAGAAGCTATTCGGGGTACAGATCCCGCTGGCCCTGCCCAACATCATGGCCGGCGTGAACCAAACGATCATGATGAGCCTCGCGATGGTGGTCATCGCCTCGCTGGTCTCGGCGCCGGGCCTCGGCGTGCTGGTGCTGCGCGGCATCCGCAGCCTCGAGTTGGGCGTCGGCCTCTTGTCCGGCCTCGGCATCGTGCTGCTGGCGATCATTCTTGACCGGGTCACCAAAGCCGCGCTCGCACGGATCAACGCGGAGCAGAAATCATGAGCGATGAAAGCAAGATCTCGGTATGCAATCTGTACAAGATATTCGGTGAGAACCCGCAGGGCGCACTTGAAAAGGTGCGCGCCGGCATGGGCAAGGCCGAATTGCAAAGCGAGACGGGCCATGTGCTTGGTCTGAACAACATCAATGTCGACATGCCGACGGGCAAGACCACGGTCATCATGGGCCTGTCTGGTTCCGGCAAGTCCACCCTGATACGCCACCTTAACCGGCTGATCGAACCCACGGCGGGCGAGGTGTATGTCAACGGCGAGAATATTCTGGACTACAACGAGCACCGTCTGCGCCGTCTGCGGCAGGCGGAAATGTCGATGGTGTTTCAGAAATTCGCGCTTCTCCCGCACCGTACGGTGCTGGAGAACGCCGGCATGTCGTGGGCAATCGAAGGCAAAAACCGAAAGCAATACGCGGAAGAGGCGACCCGGTGGCTCAACCGCGTCGGCCTCGAAGGCCAGGGCGGGCAATATCCCGCACAGCTTTCCGGCGGCATGCAGCAGCGGGTCGGGATTGCCCGGGCGCTGACCTCGAACTCGGACATTATGCTGATGGACGAGGCGTTCTCGGCCCTCGATCCGCTGATCCGTACCGACATGCAGGACTTGTTGATCGAATTGCAGGACGAGCTGTCCAAGACGGTCGTATTCATCACCCACGACCTCGACGAGGCGCTCAAGCTGGCCGATCACCTGGTGATCCTCAAGGATGGCTTCGTGGTGCAGCAGGGGGAACCGCAGGATATCCTGCTGAACCCGAACGATCCTTACATCGAAGCCTTTGTCAGTGACATCAACCGCGCGCGTGTGCTGCGGGTACGTTCCGTGATGAAGACGACCAGTGATACGCCGCAAGAGATCGCGGGAGAGGTCGATGCAAATGACACGCTGGAGTCGGTCATCGCGACCTCGCGGGGCGACACGACGAAGAACTACCGCGTCATGCGCAATGGACGCCAAGTGGGCGTACTCCACATGCGCGACCTCGTCCGTGCATTGGTGCCGCGGGTCGCGAGCGATGCAAGTGGTGAATGGATGCTAGAAAAGTGAAGACGCCGCTGCCTGGATTCATTCAAGTGTTTGAAGACCGGTCGCGAAATCATCAGATGGTTGGCAATGCTCTCTGCCAGAACACAGTGATTGGTATGAGCGGCCTTGCCAACTTATTTGGATCTGCCCGAATGCGGCCTGACCCACGCCCGTCAGGTGGTCATTTCAAGTGTGTAGGCGCTCCAAAGATCGAGGGCATCAGCTCTGCTGTGGCGATAGGATTTGGCGGTGAGACGACAGCGGCGCGGACGCAAGATCGAGTATGTTCCCATTCGCGTCAACTGCCCGCCAGAGCCAGAACTTCACGTCATTGATCGGAACAACGACTTCATCCAAGTGCCATTTGTCGCAAATGCCAGGCCTGTCGCGCTTGATACAATCGGCAAAATGAGGGCCAAACCGGTTCATCCAGTTCCGGACGGTTTCCCGGCTGACCATCACGCCGCGTTCGGCAAGAAGATCCTTGTCATCCGCCGTGCTGAGCGCAAAACGATGGTACGTCCAGACCTTATAGGCGAAGATCTCGCGTGGAAAACGGTGGCCTTTCAGCCCGGGCATTGTGCAAGGAGTTTTCCTACCTGATGCTTTTGCGAAAGCCAACGAGCAAACAAGTTGGTAATGCCCGCGGCCCTGATCCCGCCCGACCTGATGATCCGCCGCACCAGCGGCCCGCCGCAGGACGGTGCCTGACCGTCAGCGCACCGACAGGACGATCTTGCCCACATGACCGCCGTCCTCGAGTTCGGCATGGGCGTCGGCGGCGCGGGCCAGAGGATGGACGGAGTTGATGACCGGTTTGATCTTGCCCTGTTCCAGGAGGGGCCAGACCCGGGCCAGAAGGTCGGCGGCGATCAGGCCCTTTTCCTGTGGGGATTGTGGGCGCAGTGTGCTGCCGCACAGGGTCTGGCGCTTGCGGATCATGCCTTCGATGTCGATCTGGGTCTTGCCGCCGCCAAGGAAGGCGATGATGACCAGTCGCCCTGCCACGGCGAGCGAGGCGAGATTGCGGTCGAGGTAATCGGCGCAAATCATGTCGAGGATGACATCGACGCCGCGCCCGTCGGTGAGATGGGCGATCTCTTCCTCGAACCGTGCGGAACGATAGTTGATGGCTTCTGTAGCGCCGAGGTCGCGGCAGGCCTGGCATTTCTCGTCCGTGCCGGCGGTGGTATAGACGGTGGCGCCTATGGCGCGCGCGATCTGGATCGCCGTGGTGCCGATACCGCTGGCGCCGCCGTGGATCAGGACAGTCTCGCCCTCGGCGAGGCGCCCGATGCGGAAGAGATTGGTCCAGACGGTGAAATAGGTTTCGGGCAGGGCTGCAGCCTCGACCGCCGAAAGACCGGCAGGCCACGGCAGGACCTGGGGGGCGGGCGCGACGCAGTATTCGGCATAGCCGCCGCCTGCGACCAGCGCGACGACCTTGTCGCCCTCGGCAAAGGACAGCACGTCGTCGCCGCAGGACACGACTTCGCCCGCCACTTCGAGCCCCAGCACCTCGGTCACGCCGGGGGGCGGGGGATAGCCGCCCTGGCGCTGGCGCAGGTCGGGGCGGTTGACGCCCGCGGCCTCGACACGGATCAGCACTTCGCCCGGCCCCGGCGCCGGTATGGGGACCTCGCGGGGCTCGAGTACGTCCGGACCCCCCGGGCGGGTTGCGAAGACGGCTTGCATGTTCTGGGTCATATGTACGTCCTAACCTTGCAGGGATATGTAGGAACCGGCGGCGCAGAACAGGCCCAGCACCGCCAGTGACAGGACCGTCAGCCGGATGTTGTGCCGGCGCAGAAGCGGGCCGGGAGCCACCTGCATAATGCGGGTGGTGATGAGCACGTTGGCAGTGAACGGCGTGGAGGCGGCGGTGATGCCCCAACCGATGATCGCCGCCAGCGCCAGCCACAGCAGGGCCGCTTCGGGCACCAGCGGGTGCAGAAGGCCAAGGAGGATGCTTGCCGAGACGATCGGGTTCAGCGCCGATACGCCGCCCAGCACCATACCCATGGGCACGAGCGCGATGAGGACCGGCGCTAGAGCATCGGGCGGAACGGGCAGGTCGCCGTCGAAGCTGGAGACGAACCACGCGATAACGGCGCCGAGAAAGCCCGCGCAGGACACGATGACGATCTCGTTGGCACCGCTTGACGCGGTGGCGGCAAGTTCATCGTACAGGCCGGGAGCGCTGCCTGAAGTGACCTGGATCATCCACCAGGCCAGCGAAAAGATCAACACGGCCAGCAGAACGGACGCGGGCATTGACAGATCCGCGAACCGGTTCAGGGCGAAGGCCACCGCCACGAGAAGGGCGACACGTGCCACCACCCGCAGAAGAATCAGCTGTTCGGAGCGCGTGGGCATGACCGGCGTGGCCGTCGCCGGCCCGGACGCGGGAACGGGACCTTTGCGCGCCATGTAGCCGGCGGCAAGGTAAAGCGCGGCGGCGGCCAGACCGTAGGGCAGGACCTCGAAATAGTTGATCTCGGGCAGGATCGACAGAGTGACGATGGTCGAGAGCGCGAGCGGCGACCACATCGGCATGGCGCCGAAGCCGCGCAGCATCGACAGGGTCACATCCTCGACCGCGTTCTGGCGTTCCAGCTTGTCACGGGTCTGGGCCAGCAGCGTGGCCATCAGGCTGGCCGCGCCGAAATTCAGAAAGATCGCGAAGATATGCGTGCCCAGTGAAACGAAGAGATAGCGCGCGCCGCGCGGACGGCTGGCGACCACGACGGCGGCACTGCGGATATCGGGCGCGCGCGAGGCGGCGCGGCTGAGCATGCCGAGCGCGACCAGGAAGGCCGACAGGAAGGTGACGCGCGATAGTGCCCCGGCCTCGTCCAGCCAGCCCGCGACAAGGCCCCAGATGACCAGCATGACGACGAGGCTGCCGATGATCCATGCTGGCCGGTTGAGGGCCTGCCGATTGAGCAGGGCCAGCGCCATGAGCGCCGCCACTGCTGGGATTTCAGGCACCGGTGCGAAGATGGCCGCAGTCCCCGTGCCCAACAGGTACAGGGCCAGCCCCGCATTGAGGACGAACCGCGACCGGCCCGACGGGGGTGGGCGGTCAGGCATCCATCGCCTGCCGGATGCTGGCCGACAGGCCGCCGTCGACCACCAGCTGGGTGCCGGTGATGTAGCCCGCCTTGTCGGAGGCGAGGAAAGTTGCGGCCTCGGCGATGTCCCAGGCGCTGCCCATGCGGCCCATGGGGCATTGCGCGGCGCGGGTAGCGCGCATCTGAGCTTCGGTCCGGTCCCCATAGCTGTTGGCCAGTGTCACGCCGATGCGGGGCGTGTCGATCAGCCCCGCGATGATGGAATTGACGCGGATGCCATTGGGCGCAAGCTCGACCGCGAGGGACCGCACGAACTGGTTCGCGCCGGCCTTGGTGGCGGAATAGGCAAGGTGGGGATAGCCCACGTGCCGGATCGAGGCGATGGAGGACGTGACCGTTATGACCCCGCCGCCCTGCGCGCGCATCATCGGGATCGCCGCCTGTGCGGCCACGTGCAGCGAGGTCAGATTGGCGTCGCTGATGCGGCGCCAGTCTGCGGGGGTGGTGGCCTCGGACGGGCCGCTTTTGCCCAGGCCCACGTTGCAGTTCAGGATGTCCAGACGGCCATGTTTGGCCTCGATGCCAGATATCAAGCCGGTGACGCTGTCGTCGTCAAGGACATCGACGCGGGCCGCCTCGGCGCGACCGCTCTCGTCGGCGATCAGGCCCACGGTTTCCTCGGCCGACGCAAGATCGTTGTCGGCGGCGATGACATTGGCGCCCTCGCGGGCGAGGCTGATCGCGATGGCCCGGCCGATGCCGATGCCCGACGCGATGGACCCCGCGCCGATCACCAGCGCGATGCGGCCCTCAAGACCGTTGTCTGCGCCCTCGCTCATGCCGCACCCGATGTGCGCAGCGCGCTGCGCTTGGCGCGGGTGGCGCGCAGCTCGCGACGGACGCCGACATAGGC
Organism: Roseovarius confluentis; assembly: GCF_002917925.1. Classification (GTDB taxonomy): domain Bacteria; phylum Pseudomonadota; class Alphaproteobacteria; order Rhodobacterales; family Rhodobacteraceae; genus Roseovarius; species Roseovarius confluentis. Next base: position 239,237 of record NZ_PPFE01000005.1, read on the forward strand.
CGACAGGACGGTGATGACGATGAAGATCCAGCAGATCGGACTGCGGAAGAAGATCGTCACGTCCTCGGAAATGAGGAACGACCGGCGCAGGTTGTCCTCGAAGAGCGGGCCGAGGATAAAGCCCATGAGGAAGGGCGCCGCGGCCATGTCGATCTTCATCATGATATAGCCCAGCACGCCGAAGGCCAGCATCACGCCCACGTCGAACATCTGGCTTTGCACGGCATAGCTGCCGAACACGCAGAACATGAGCACGATGGGCAGAAGGATGTGGCGGGGAATGTCGGCGATGCGCGAGAAATAGCGGATCGCGAGTTTGCCCGATCCCAGAAGGACGACCGAGCTGAGCATGATGCCGATGAAGATGGCATAGATGATGCTGATGTTGTCCTGGAACATCAGGGGCCCCGGGGTGAGGCCCTGAAGCATGAAGGCGCCGAGGATCACCGCCGTCACCACGTCACCGGGAATGCCGAGCGCAAGCAGGGGAATGAGCGTGGCGCCAGCGACACCGTTATTGCCCGCCTCCGATGCGGCGACGCCTTCGATATTGCCCTTGCCGAAGGTTTCGGGAGACTTCGAGGTGCGGCGTGCCTCGCCGTAGGAGAGGAAAGCGGCGGCGGTGGCCCCGGCACCGGGGATGGTGCCGATGATGACGCCGATGAAGCTGCCTCGCACGATGGTGACGAGGCTGGATTTCAGCTCGGCCAGGCTGACGCGGCTCTTGTCGGCGGTCTTGACCGTGAAAGGCGCGACCTTGCGCATGTAGAAGTCGATCACCTCGGGCAGGGCGAAGAGGCCGATCAGCAGGGGGATGTAGCTGACCCCGCCCATCAGGTTGAAGTTGTCGAAGGTGAAGCGTTGCGTGCCATAGACGAGGTCCAGCCCGATGGTGGATGTGAGAAGGCCCAGCAGGCCGGAAATCAGCCCCTTGGTCAGGGACGACCCCGAGATCGAGATCACTACGGTCAGCGAGAAGCAGATCAGCCAGAAATATTCAGGCGGGCCGAAGGCAAGGGCAAGGCCGGCGATCAGGCTGGCGAAGAAGATAAGCGACAGATTGGACAGGAAGTCGGCGATGCACGAAGCGTAGAGCGCCATGTTGAGCGCCTTGCCCGCCTGGCCCTGCTGGGCTAGCGGATAGCCATCCAGCAGGGTGCAGGCGGCCGCGGGCGTGCCGGGCGCGCGAATGAGGATCGCGGTGATCGAGCCGCCGAAGACGCCGCCCTTGTAGACTCCGACCAGCAGCAGGATGCCGGTGACGGGATCGAGATTGAAGGTGAAGGGCAGGGCGAGCGCCACGGCCATGGTCGCGGTCAGGCCGGGGATTGCGCCCACGGTTACACCGAGGCACACGCCGGCGGTGATCGCCAGCAGGTTGGCCAGCGTGAAGAACATCTCGAAGCCGGTGGCAATATTCTCTATCATGGATCACATCCAGTCTTCGAAAAGGCCCATGGGCAGGGGCACCTGCGCGATGTGGGCGAAAAACAGATAGACCAGCACCGGCACGGCGATGCCGACGCCTAAGAGGATAAGCGGGCGGCGCTCGCCGCCGATGGCCATCAATGCGATGGTCACAATGATGGCGGTGAGCGGCATTCCCAGCCGCTCGGGCATCAGAAGGTAGAGCGCCAGCAGGCCGACAAGCAGCAGCAAGCGGGATTTCCAGCGCGGATGTGTCCCGAGCGAGGCGTCGTCCTCGCCGGGGATATGCGCGGCAAAGATCGCTTCCAGAAAGTGGATCAGGGCGAAGAGGCCCACGCTGATCGTCAGAACGTAAGGCAGGAAGACGGGTGACAGCGGCAGGTGTTTGACCGACGCCGGTCTGGTGACGCCGTTCGGGATGACGACGAAGGCGAAAACCAAGGCGGCCAGGATCGTGAGCACCGCGAAGATGATTTCGCGGCGGCGGCCCCTGCGGGCGTCGGTGTCGGTATCTGTTTCGCTCATGGCTGGCCCTCCTCCATGCCGCCCTTGACGGGTGGCGGCCCCGGCGGGCCGCCACCTGGTAATTGTCGAAAGATTACTCGACTGTTACGCCGGCCTCGTCGACGACCGCCTTCCAGCTGGAAAGCTCGCCCTCGATGTAGGCGGCGAAATCGTCGGGGCTGCCGCCCTCGATCTGGCCGCCGCGGGTGTCGGCGAATTTCTTGAAGCTGTCGCTTGCAAGGACTTCGCCCATCGCGTCGTTCAAGGTGGCGACGACCGCGTCATCGGTGCCCGCAGGGGCCATCAGGCCGAACCATGAACGCGCGGCGAACCCTTCAAGCTCTTCAATGCCCAGCTCGTCCAGGGTCGGCACATCCTCGAGGTGCTCGGAACGCTCCGGCGTAGTGACTGCCAGCGCGCGCAGGGCGCCCGACTCGATATGCGGCATGGCCGAGGGCAGGTTGTCGAACATCACGTCCACGTCGCCTGACAGCAGAGCCAGCACGGCCTCGCCACTGCCGCGGAACGGCACGTGAGTCATGTCGGCGCCGGTGCTGGCCTTGAACATCTCGCCCGAGAGGTGGATCGAGCTGCCCACGCCCGAGGACCCGAAGGTCATGTTCTCGGATTTCGCGGCTTCGAGGAATTCTTCGGCCGACTGGTAGGGGCTGTCCTCGTTGACCACCATGACGTTGGGGATCGACATGATCAACTTGATCGGTGCGAAATCCTCGACCGGATCATATTGCAGGTTCTTGTAGACAGCGGGCGCGATGCCGTGCGACGACACCTGCCCCATGAAGAGCGTGTAGCCATCGGGTCGGGCGTTGGCCGCCTGGGTGGTGCCCAGAGTGGCGCCGGCACCGGGGCGGTTTTCGACCGTCACCGTCTCGTCCAGCACTTGGCTGAGGCCGTCGGCGACCTGGCGGGCCAGAACATCGGTTGCGCCGCCGGCGCTGTAGGGCACGATCAGCGTGATGCGCTTGGTCGGGTAGTCCTGCGCCATGGCAGAGCCGCCGAAGGCCAGCATGGCAGTGGCGCTGACGGCGCCGATCATGGTTCTACGGTTAAGTTTCATCTTGGTCTCCTCCTTTGATGAAATGCCTTTTCTTTCAGTCTGGTCCGGATTCTTCTTCAGACGGATCCGATGGTCATGCCTCCGCAGACGTAAAGGACCTGTCCGGTCACGAACCCCGCCCTCTCCGAACAGAAGAACGACACGGCGTCGGCCACGTCCTCGGGGGTTCCGGTGCGTTTCATGGGCACCGTCGCGATGATCTTTTCGGTGCGCGGGTCGCCCGGCGGGTTCACCTTGTTGAACAGCTCGGTGGCGATGGGGCCGGGGCCGAGCGCGTTGACGGTGATGCCGTGCTGGCCCAGTTCGAGCGCCCATGTCTTGGTCATGCCGTGCAGACCGGCCTTGGTGGCCGAATAGGCAGTGCGCAGCTCCTTGCCCAGCGCAACGCGGCTCGAGATGTTGACGACCCGGCCCAGCCGTGCCTCCTTCATCGATGGCAGGGCGGCTTGCAGGCACACGAGAGGCGCGCGCAAGTTGACCGCAGCCACCTTGTCGAGGGAATAGGGATCGGTCGAGGCGACATCCGCAGGTTCTACGATGCCGGCATTGTTCACCAACCGCGTCACGCGCCGCCCGTCGCAGAATTTCTCCAGCGCGGTGCGGGTGGCCTCGACATCCGACAGGTCGAGTTCGAGCACCTCGTCGGAGTGGTCATGCTCAGGCGCGATGCGGTCCACGACGGCGATGCGCAGCCCGTCGGCCTTGAGCCGCTCTGCAATCGCCGCGCCGATGCCGCGCGCGCCGCCGGTGACGATGGCGAAGTCGCTCATGCGTCGTCCTCGAACGGCATGGCCTTGTCGATTGTTTCCCAGATGAAGCGACCGGAGGGTTTCTGCTGCTCTTCGGCGATATGCGCCACGAGGCCCGCGGCGCGGGAGATGATGGCGAAACCGCGCATCAGTTCCACGGGGATGTCCATGTCGCCCAGAAGCGCGGCGGTGGCGCCGGTGGCGTTGATGGTGATGTGGCGGTCGAACTCGGCGTCGACGGCGGCGGACAGGGTTTTCAGCGCGCGCAGGTAGCGCGGGTTTTCGGATGCGGTCTCGCCGATCTCCAGCAGCTTCAACGCGCGGGGATCATCCGGGCGGTGAAGATGGTGACCGAAGCCGGGCAGGTGAGCCTTGCGGGCGCGGTGTTCGCGCACAATTTCGGACGCGCGGGTGGCCTGTGCGTCGGCGTCGAGATCGACCAGTTCCGAGAGCAGGCGGGCGTTGTTCTCGATTGTGCCGACAAACTGGCTGCCGACGGCCAGAAGCCCGGCCGCGACGGCGCCCTGCAAATTTTCGGGCGCGGACATGTAGATCGACCGGGTGGTGATGGCGCTGGGGGTCAGCCCGTGTTCCATCATCACGATCAGGATCGCGTTCATCACGCGTTTCTGGCTGGGGCTGACGGGGCGGTTCAGGATGTGCTGCATCATCACGGTGACGAAATCGCTGTCATCGGTCAGCAGTTCGTCCACCAAGTTGCTGTTGCGATAGAAAATCTCGGTGTCGGTGTAACGGCACAGGGATGTCGTGGGCGCTGGTTTGGACATGGGTCAGCCTTTCTGAAATGCGTCGGCGTGCGCGGTGGCGTGCTCTTCCGCAAGTTGGTTTTTCTGAAGCTTGCCGATTGCGTTGCGCGGCAGGCTGTCACGGAGATTGACGGATTTGGGCGTCTGGACGGGGCCGAGACGCTCGCGGATGAAGGCGATGATCTCGTCTCCGGTGACGGCCTTGGCATCCCGCACCTGAACGGCCGCATGAACCGCCTCGCCCCACTTGTCGTCAGGCACGCCGTAGACGGCGCAATCAATGATCTCGGGGTGTTCGCCCATGACGGTTTCCACATCCGCCGGGTAGACATTGAAGCCGCCGGTGATGATCATCTCCTTGGCGCGGCCCCGGATGAAGAGATAGCCGTCCTCGTCCTTCTGGCCGAGGTCGCCGGTGTGGAGCCAGCCATCGGCCAGCGTCTTCGCGGTGACCTCCGGCTGGTCCCAGTAGCCGGTCATCAGAAGGTCGCCGCGAATGACGATCTCGCCGGTTTCGCCCACGGGCAAGATCTTGCCCGCGTCGTTCATGATCTCAACCCGGCTGAGAAAGGTCTCGCGGCCTACCGAGGCGCGCTTGGCCGGGTCCTTGAGTTCCTCGGCCGAGATCATCGTGGCGATCTGGGGCGCCTCCGTCTGGCCATAGGTCGAGGCAAGGCAGGGGCCGAATATTTCCTGCGCGCGGCCGATCGCGTCGGGGCGCATTGGGCCTGCGCCGTAGATCAGGTTCTTGAGGTGCGCGTAATCGGCGTCGCGGACGTTTTCGAGCTCCATCAGCATGTAAAGCACGGTGGGCGGCACGAAGGTCGTGGTGATCCGGGCGTTCTGCAGGAAGTCCAGCGTCTGCTCGGGGCGGGGCCGGTCGAGCAGCACGAGCGTGCCGCCGGTGGCCAGCGTCGGCAGGATATAGGTCGAGGTGCCGTGGGTGATGGGCGCGGCGGCGAGGTAGCGCTGGCCCTCGTCCAGCGACCAGGCGGCGACCTGCGTGGCGATGTTGGTGTTCCAGGCGCGGTAGGGCTGCATCACGCCCTTGGGCAGGCCGGTGGTGCCACCGGTGAACTTGATCGCCTGCGTTGCCGAGAGAGGCAGGTCGGCCTCTGCCGGGGTCTGGCCGGCATGGTCGCGGCAGAGCGCACCCGTGGTGCCATCGCCGCCCTCGGGATCGGAATATAGGAACATGGCCTCGGCACCGGCGAGTTTCGCTGCCGTGTCCTTCTGGACGATGACGATGCTTGTGCGAGTGAAGGAAACGGCGCGGACCAGTTCGGCTGCGGCGTTCATCGGTTGCAACGGCACCCAGATCTTGCCCGCGGCCAGAACGGCCAACCAGCAGACGAGGTGGTCGATCGTGTTGTAGCTGCAAATGCCGACACGGCTGCCGAACTCGGGATCGAGCTTTTGCAACCCGGTTGCCAGCGCCTGCACGCGGGCGTGCAGATTCCGATAGCTGAGCTGCTCGTTGCCGTGTTCGATGGCGATGTGATCGGGCCAGAGCTTGGCTGCGCGGTTGAAGAAGTGGATGGGATACATGCTTGGTCTGCCTTAAGTCTTGAAACCCACGCGCTCGATGGCACGCTTCATTACAGCTACGATTTCCTTGCGATGCTTGGGGCCGAGATGGGACTTCAGTGCCGCGACCGATATCGCTGCCCTGAGCTGTCCCGTCTGGTCGAAGACTGCCACCGCGATGGCCCCGACATCTGGGATGATAATTGATCCGTTGATCAGCCAGCGGTGTTCGCGCCAGTGCTGCACCATGCGCCTCACTTCGGCCGCGTTGAGCTCGCCATAGCGGCTGAAGGTGTCGCTGCTGGCGGCGATCAGCCGGTCGCACTGTTTTTCTGGCAGGGCGGCGAGGATCGCGGCGCTGCCGGCACCCACGCCAAGCGGACGCCGGGCCCCGACGCGCAAGGTGTTGGCACAGAGCGCATAGGTATCACCCGACGCGTCGATGCAGAGCGCCTCGTCGTTGAAGGGTACGGAGAGAAAGGTGGTCTCGCCCGTAACGGTCGCGATCTCGTTCAATGCCGGACGTAACTCCATGCGAACGGGGTCAAACTGGCGCGGGGAGCCGGGGGCGCCGGCGAGATTGAAGATGCCGATGCCCAGCGTGTAAATCTTGGAGTAGGGGTCGAAGCTCAGAAGTCCGCCGTCCACGAGCCCTTGCAGAAGCCTGCGCGCCGTCGCCGTCGTCAGGTTCGCCTTCCGTGCCACCGCCGACAGGGTGACGCCGCTCTCGTTGCGTTCCGCTACGATGGGCAACAGGCGGATCGCCTTGGCAAGCGAGGTCTCCGCGACGCGGTCCGGCTTGTGACCCGCAGTTTGGCCCGTGTCTTGTTCGGTATCCTGGCCCGTTCCAGTCAATTGTGTCTCCCTCCCAGAAGATCCCGTCGTGAGACAGGGAATCTGCTGGGAATTTCGTGATGTCACACCTCGCTGTCGAGTCAAATTTGATCGATATATGAAATTTTCTTTTCAACATGCGAAATAAAAAAGTGCAGGTTGTTGATTAAAATATGTTTTGCGTATTTAATTTTTTTAAACCTGCTCAAACGGAAGACGATGGTCATTCATTTGGGGTTTGTTACAACTTGTCTGCTAGACCCCTGCCAGAGGCGCAGTTTCCGCGGGTGGATTGCCAAGGGCTTTGTCCGGCATTGCCAACTTATTTGCATCCGCCCGAATGCGGTCTGACCTGCGCCCGTCAGGCGGTCATTTCGAGTGTGTAGGCGCTCCAAAGATCGAGGGCATCATCTCTGGCCTGGCGATAGGATTTGGCGGTGAGACGATAGCGGCGGGGACGGAAGATCGTGTTGATCTGGTCATGTGCGGCCAGAAATCTCTGCGCCTGTCCCGGCGACTTGAAACGCCCCATAAGTTTCTCTCGCTTTCAGGTCGGCCGATGGGATCCTTCGATCCGGTTGTTCAAGCCCTTGTGCGCCCGATGATCAGCGTTCGCCGCAAGGTTGCAGATCGGCCTGATGTAACTGCGCAGCTTGTCGGTGATCACGACTCGCGGCGCGCCATGCCGGTCGATCAGCCGCTTCAGGAACCGGCTGGCGGCCTTCGCATTACGTTGCTTTTGTACGAGAATGTCGAGCACGTTCCCATTCGCGTCGACTGCCCGCCAGAGCCAGAATTTCACGCCATTGATCGGAACAACGACTTCATCCAAGTGCCATTTGTCACTGGTGCTCGGCCTGTCGCGCTTGATACAATCAGCGAAATGGCGGCCAAACCGGTTCACCCAGTTCCGCACGGTTTCCCGGCTGACCATCACGCCGCGTTCGGCCAGCAGATCCTCGACATCCGCCGTGCTGAGCGCAAAACGATGATACGCCCATACTGCATAGGCGACGATCTCGCGTGGAAAACGGTAGCCTGTCAGGCCAGGCATCGTGCACGGTATTTTCATCCCGGTTGCCTATGCGAAAGCCGGTGGGCAAACAAGTTGGCAATGCCAGCACCTCTGCTTGCAGGTAAGGCGATTTAGTTTCTTTAGATTTTTCGGCGTTCGGCGAGGGCTTCTGCGCAGGCCTTGCCGAACGCAATCTCCACCGCAGAAAAAGGTGGGGCCTTGCGCAGAAAGTTAATCGTGCCGATTACCTGGTTTCCGGCAATTACAGGTACGTTCAGAACGGCGTTGAGACCGAGGCCGAGGATCTTTGCGTGGTCGTCAAATGCCCACGCGATGTCATCGGCGCCGAAACCGCAGTTTGTTTGCTTCTCGATCAGAACCTTTTGGCCCCATGCGCTTTGTCGCTTGGGTTTGCGCCCGCTGATCGGATAGGCGTTGGGCATGGTGGAATAGACACGTTCGACCTCCATCGTTTCCCGGTGAAAACGCATCGCGGTGAACAAGGCGTTTGGAATTGCCGCGTCGCAATGCGCGAGAGCTTCTTCAAGCGTCAGGGCGGGCGAGGAGAGGTGCGAAAAGTCAGTCATTTCATAATCCCTTGAGAGGATCTAGCCGGATACGGTTTTGCTCGTGGCCGCGCTACCTGCGCGGCGCGGGTCGGCTACGGCTTGAACGCCGTTGTCGTCGCGCAGCGCAAGGCAGATGCCGCCGGCGATCCATGTGGCGGCCGGCCATGCCTCGAGGTCGTGGCCACGTGCCTTCAAATCGGAGACCTGATCAGGGTGAATATCGGATTCGTAGAGCACTTTGTTAGGATGCACATCATGCGGAGCAAAGCTGCCGGGAAAGGAATAGGTGGCGACACGTGGCGCACGGACCGCGTCTGCCGGGGATAGCCCGCCGTCCAGGAGATGTAGCAGGACCTGTGCCGTCGCCTGAACCTGCACATCGCCGCCGGGCGTGCCGAGCGCCAGCCACGGCGTGCCCTCCTTCAGCGCAAGGATTGGGTTGGGGGTCAGGCGCGGTCTCTTGCCTGGGGCAAGGGCATTGAGATGGCCGGGGATACTTCGCGATTGCGATCCTCGGGACGACACCGAAAGGCCGGTCCCGGGGACGACCACCGTATCGTAGCTTGGATCGCTGGGAGTGGCCGAGAAGATGTTTCCGGAACCGTCGATCACGCTGATATGCGTCGTATCGGCACAGCCAACACGGAAGGGAGCGTCGTCGGCGTCGCCGTTTCGAAGCGGCAGGCGGCCGGGCGCCGGTAACGGATCCGACTGATCGGAGATGCCGCCCAGCCGTTCGGCCAGAAAGTCAGGATCGAGGAGGGCCTCGGGCCGGATCGTCATATGGTCGGGGTCGGTGACATAGGCTTCTCTGTCCGCAAAGACCCGCTTGAGCACTTCCAGCAGGAAATGCACATTCAACATGCCATCACGACGCGCTGCATCCAGCCCTGCCGCCTCGATCATGGCGAGAGTTTCAGCCATAGAAATGCCCTGGCACCAGGCTCCACAGCAATGGATTTCCGCGCCTCGGAAAAGAACCGGTATGGACACTTCATTCCGCACTTCGTAGCCGGCCAGGTCGGCCGCGGTCAGCAGGCCGCCGTTTGCCGCGTGAAACGCGACGATTCGCTCTGCCACAGGCCCCTGGTAAAAAGCAGCGCGCGCGGCGGCGAGGCCTGCGCGACGGTCCCCGGGGCAGGCGGCTTCGGCGTCCAGCATCTGTTGCAGGGTCCAGGCGAGATCACGCTGGAAAAATGTATCCCCGGCCAAGGGCGGCCTTCCGTCCGGCAAGAATATCTCGGCGGTGGAAGGAAAACGCGCATATTTTTCCCGGCGCGTGGCGATGAAATCGGCCAGAAGAGGATAGACCTTGAAGCCTTCTTCAGCTGCCGTAAGTGCCTCTGCCGCGACGTCGGCCAGGCGCAGGGTCCCCTTTTCCGACAGTGCCTTGATCCAGCTTGCCGGGGCGGCGGGGATGACCGTGCGAAGAATACCTTCGGGCACGTGCTCGCCGTGATCGCGGTGCATCTGGTGAACATCCGCTGCGGCAGGCCAGCCACCGACCCCATCTTGCGCTGTCACCTCTCCGGTTGCCGCGTCGTACATGATGATCGGTGCTACACCCGCAACCGATACGAGGTCTGGCTGTACCACGCCGAGGGTCAGTCCGGCGGCCACGCCGGCATCCACTGCGTTGCCGCCGGCACGTAAGACCCGCACCGCTGCCTTGGTCCCCAAAGGGTGTCCGGTGGCGACTGCCCAATCATTCATCATCTTTTCCTGGACTCGTAATTTTAATAATTAACTCACCCTAACCCTTTAACTACGTAGTTGACTAGCCCTCGACGATAATATTAGCGTTGTAATATGAGCGCGAAACCAGACAACCTGCCCCTTGGGCCCTTGCTTGGCCACTGGAAGGCGTCCGAGGCGACATTGGTCAAGTACCAGCGTCTGACAGAGGCATTCGCAGCTTGCATTCGCGCTGGGGATTATCGCCCGGGGGGGCGTCTTCCAAACGAGACGGAAATTTGCGCGGCGTTGCCGGTAGGCCTGTCGACTGTCCAGAAGGCCCTGGCGCAAATGGTAGAAGAGGGGCTGGTGGTACGTCGCCGCAAGTTGGGCAGCTTTATCGCTGAAGCCAGCAACCAGGTGCCAGAGGTCCATATCTATCGCTTCCGGGATCCGGCGACGGGTGAAGAGATGATGCCTTATACGCGCGTGCTGCGCGTGTCGCGGGTGCAGACCGAAACCTACGGTAAGTTGCTGGCGGAGTTCGACGCCGAAGAAGTTATCCGAATTGACCGGCTGGTCTGGGTAGAGGGCGAGCGGCCAGCCTTCAGCGCATTTTACCTGCCTGTAGAGTATCACAAGGGCATGCCCGACGAGAAAACCGAAACTCTGCACGGAGCATCCTACCACCGAATCTTGTGGGAAACCTACGGCGTCCGCATCGCACATGTGCGCCACGCGGCCTCTGCCGAGCTGCTTTCGGGAATGGCCTGCGAGCATCTCGACCTTGCCGCGCCTCACGTCGGAATGCTTTGGGACGCACACGAATTCAACCGCGACAATCGATTGCAGATTGTCCAGCGGTTTGAACTGCCGCGCGGGCACAGGCCCATGGAATTGGCAGAACGCAAGTCGGTCCTGTGACCAGATGAATGTATCACAACAGTGGAGGTTGAATAATGAGAAAGATACTGACTATGGGCGCTGCGTTGTCGTTGCTTGCAGCCCCCGCCTTGGCGGAATGGAATCCCGATGGCCCGATCCGTCTGTGGATCGGTTATGGTGCGGGTGGCGGTACAGATGTACAGGGCCGTACCCTTGCCAAGGAGATTGAGGCTCTGCGGGGATGGAAAGTCCTGCCGGAGAACAAGGCAGGTGAGGATGGCACCGTGATGTCTGCTCAGCTCAAGGGCGAAGAGCCTGACGGCCAGACGCTGGGTTTTGCAATAACCACGACCTACGACTTCGCGCCGATGAACAGTGACAACCTGTCGCCTGAAGATTTCACCTACGTCACGACGACTGCAGGGTCGCAGATGGCTGTGCTGGCGCGTGCAGAGAGTGGCTGGGAAACCCTGGACGATCTAAAGGCTGCGGCAGATGCAGGCGAAGAACTTGTATGGGCCAACTGGGGTACGCAGGTAGAAGCAGGCGCCGAAATCGTCGCGCGTGCGTTGGATATCGATGTGAATCATCTTCGCACAAAGGGTGGTCGCGGTGCGCTTAACGCACTGGTTTCCATGGATGCAAATGTCGGCTGGGGCGGTGGCGTGCAGAAGCCTCTGGTCGAAGCCGGCGAGCTGAATATTCTGGCTTCAGCCGAGACTTCGCCGGTTGCGCTGGCCCCGGAAAAACCCACCCTGCAGGATGTGGGCATCGATCTGAACCTCGGCTACCAGTACATCATCACAGGGCCGGCCGGCATGCCGGATGAAATCCGGGATGAGATCGCCGCCGTGGTCGCCGAGATTCTCAACAACCCGGACAGCGAAACCCGCCAGTTCATCGAAAAGCAGTATCCGCCGGCACCGATCCTGACCAGCGGTGACGAACTGCGCTCGCAGGTGATGACCACCTACGAAGCCAACGTCAACATGATGGAAGCGCTCGCCGAGTGACCGGGACTCCTGTGGAAAACGAGGCTCGAGAAGGGCAGGGCGGGAGCTGGAATCTCTGGCTTGGGCTTGGAGTACTGGGCTTTGTCGCCCTGTGCCTGACGGTCTGGTTTCCTCAGGATATCGGTAGCGGTTTCATGCAAAAAAACCTGACCGGGCGCACCGTTCCAGGCGATGCATTCTTTCCGGTTCTGCTGGTGGGGCTCATGGTCCCACTGGCAATTCTACTTGTTTTTTCTCAACTGCGCCCGCGTCCGGGCGCGAGCGGTGAACCTGTCGGACACGTTGGTGCCGGCAATCTGGTTTTCCTGATACAGGTCATCCTGCTGACAGGCATGTCGATCGTGTTGATGAACCTTACCGGGCCCGCGGTCGTCTGGTTGACCAACAAGGCAGGACTGACAGCCTTCAGCGGATACCGGGCCGCATCGGCTACGTTTCCCTTCAATGTATCAGGGTTCGTCGCTGGTGGTTTCCTTCTAATCTGCGGCTTCATCCGGCTGACCTGTCGTCGGCTGAGCTTGCTCCATGTGCTGGTGGCCCTTGGGGTCGTGCTTATGCTTGTCCTGGTGTTCGACATTCTTCTGGAAAACGTCCACCTGCCGCCGAATGCCGATCTATAGGGCGTCTACAGAATGGATCTCGTTTTTCAGTACATACAGCTGGGTATCACCTCGGTTTTCGAAGGGCCGGAAGGTGGGCTGACCCTGCTGCCAGTGTTCATGGTGTTGATCGGGGTGCTGACCGGCGTTCTGATCGGGGCAATTCCAGGCATGTCAGGTCCTTTCGCCATGGCGATTGCGTTGCCGATCCTGGTGTCCATTTTCGGTTACGGGAATGATGCGCTATACCCTGTTCTGGGCTGCCTGTTGGGTATCATGAAAGGCGCGACCGTTGGTGGGGCGGTGCCGGCGATACTGTTCCGCACGCCGGGGACACCCGATGCCTTCCTGACCACGCTGGATGGCTATCCGATGGCGGCCAAGGGGCATGCGCGAAAGGCGATCCAGACCGCACATTTCTCGTCTGTTCTGGGCGACAACTTTTCCGACCTCGCGCTGTTCATTGCTGCGCCGGCCATCGCGCTGACGGTCGAACGCATTCTCGGTCTGCCGGAAAAATCTGCGCTGATAATTCTGTCGCTGTGTTTCATGGCCGCCGTAGTGGGAAAGGCCCCGTTGAAGGGGCTGCTGGGCGGATTGCTGGGCATGTTCGTTTCACTGATCGGGTCCGCAATGTCGGGCAACGGACCGCGCCTGACCATGGGAATGCCGGAGTTGGGCAACGGCCTGCCGCTGACCTCCGCGGTGCTGGGGGTGCTGGTGATCTCGGAGGTGCTGGTGTCAATGGAGGACATTCGTAACAACTGCGACGACGCGTCTTCAAGCGACGGTAAGCGCCCTGAGATGGGGCCGCGCCTGACATGGGTGGAGCGGACTGCGATGCTGCCGGGCATCCTGCGTGGGGCATCCATCGGGACGCTGATCGGCTCACTGCCCGGTATTGGCACGACCACCGCTGCAACCCTCAGCTATGACAGCGCCAAACGTGCATCGAAAACGCCAGAAGCCTTCGGTACCGGCGTGCCGGCCGGCGTGGTGGCCACGGAATCGGCCAACTCGGCCGTGTCGGGGGCGAATCTCATCCCGGTCATGAGTCTGGGTATCCCGGGCAACTCGGCGGCGGTCTTCATCATCCTGGCGGTGGAGACGATTGGCGATTTCGCATTCGGTCCGCAGGTCTTCCAGTTCACGCCAATCCGCGAGATCGAGGGATTCGACACGATCCTGAACGCCGGCCTGGTCACGGCATTCGGCATCTTCACGATGATGATGATTGCCAATTTCTGGAACTGGACCTTCGGCGCGATGCTGATGGGTGTACTGGGCCATCTTGCGAAGATCCCCAAGTCGGTGATGCTGCCGGTTATCCTTATGGTGTCGCTTACCGCCGCCTACACGCAGGATGGCGGGTATCTAGGGCTGCTGACGGCATCGGTCTTTGCGCTGATCGGCTACGTGCTGCGGCGGCTGGACGTGTCGATCCTGCCCTTCGTGATCGGGTTCTTGCTGGCGCCGACGCTGGAGGTGCTGGTGCGCGGCGCCTTCACCGCGTCGGGGGGCGACCCGTTTTTCCTGCTGAAATCCCCAATCGCTCTGGTGATGCTGGCGTTGTCTGTCTTCCTGCTGGGACGCATGGTGGTTCAGGCGCGCAAGACCTAACGCCTTCGACATGTCTGCGGCGTGGCCGGGTGTCGGCAACGGTTGCGGGCGTATGGTGGGTCAGTCGCAATCGTCGTCGGGTCTGCCGACTTCGCGCAGGGTCTCGGAGAGGCGCGACAGTACTCCACCGCGGGTCGAATGAGGACTTTGCACGATGCCCAACCGTCGGTGGATGGGTGGATGGCCGAACGGGAACCAGCCCAGAGAGGCGGTGACCGCGTTGTGCATTACCGCGTGAGGAACCACCGCAAAGCCTAGCCCCGCCTGCACGCAGCCAATGACGGAGGTCATTGTGTTGACCGACACGATCTGCTCGGGCTCGACGCCGAGGCGGGCAATTTCCGTGTCGACCTGACGGGCCAGCGGGACCTGGGTGCGGTATCGGATGTAGGGAATGTTGCTTACGACCTCTTCTAGCGACCGGCTGTGCGTGCCCGGCGGAGTAATGACCACCAGCATCTCGCTAACGACCTCTGTCCAATAGAGGCTGGGCGGCACCGCCACATGCTCGGCCACGAGCGCCGCGTCGAGCTGGCCGGATGCGACCTCGTTCATCAGTTCTTCCGACATGCCGATGCGCAGTCGGTAGGTCAGGTCGGGGTAGATCGGGCGCAAGGCTGCAAGCGCGCGCGGCAGGATCGACTGCGCCCCGGTACGCAAGGACCCGATGGCCAGTGTGCCACGCACCGCGCCACCGGCCGGGGTTCGGGCATCGTGCACAAGCTGTAGCACTGCGCGGGCGGTACGGACCACTTCGGCGCCCTTGGCCGTTAGTTTGGGAGGGCGGCGCGAACGGTCGAAGATTGGCGCGCCAATTTCCTCCTCCAACCCGGCGACCTGCTGGCTGACCGCAGAGGCTGTCAGATGGACTGCACGCGCGGCGGCGGCAAACCCCCCATGTTTTACGATGGCCAGCAAGGTTTCGAATTGTCGAGTATCCATGATGGCTAAGTTAAGAAAAATCGCTCTTAAAGGCAAAAACTTCGCGCTTTGCGCAGGTATTACTTGTGCTATTTCGGTAAGCAAGGGAAATGCCCTGCTTTCGGGGCACAACAGGAATACACCGGATGAGTTTGACAACTCGCTTCTCGCCCTTCACGACACCGGCCCCATTGCCGCCCGACGACGTATCCGAAAAGCGGTTGCGTCTGCTCCGTGGCCTGGCCGACATGCCGAGAAACCTGATCGGACCGGTGGTCACAACCCGCTGCACCATCGGCTCCTTCTTGCTAAACTTTCGTTCAACGAGCCTGCCGGGCAGCGAAGTCGCAGGGGAAGGGCCGACTTCACACCGCGCGCGATCACTCATGTGCTGCATTCGTTTGTCCTGGGCATGATCCGTATGTCTCTTGTACAAGCCAATCAGCGCCGGGTGCTGACGACTTAAGGCGACCCGAGAATGTTCCTATCGTATAAAGCCAGCCTGCTGCTACGGATCGCTGCAACTCTGAAGGTTGTCTGGATCATCGGCAACCTTCCCAAACAACGAAATTAAAGAAAGAGGTCCTTCGATGCAGTTGCGTCATGATCCCGTCTATCCGTCCCGTCGCTCGCCTGTCCTGGCGAACAACATGGTTGCCACGTCGCAGCCGCTAGCCACGCAGGCCGGGCTGACCATCCTGCAACAGGGCGGCAATGCGGTGGATGCTGCCATCGCCACGGCAGCCGTTCTGTCTGTTGTGGAACCTACGGGCAATGGCCTCGGCTCCGATGCTTTCTGCATCTTGTGGGACGGCAAGCAGCTGCATGGGCTTAACGCTTCGGGACGTGCGCCCGCCGCATGGTCGCCCGAACGATTTCCCGATGGCATGCCTCAACAGGGATGGGATTCGGTGACAGTACCGGGTGCGATTGACGCCTGGGTCACACTCTCGGAACGGTTCGGCAGACTGGGGCTGGCGTCTGTCCTGTTGCCGGCGATCCGCTATGCAGATGAAGGATTCCCGGTTTCGCCTGTCATCGCTTTCTTGTGGGAAAAGGGCTCGCAACTTTTGGGCAAACAGCCCGGATTTGCTGAAACCTTCATGCCCGATGGCCGTGCTCCACACGCGGGCGAAAGGTTTCGCAATCCCGGCGCCGCACGCACGCTGCGCCTGATCGCGGAGACCAAGGGCCGCGCCTTTTACGAGGGTGAAATCGCGGAGGAAATCATCGCCTTCGCCAAGGCACACGGAGGCGCGATGACAGCCGAGGACTTGGCTGGTCACACGTCCGACTGGTGCGGTACGATCTCGCAAGGCTTTGAGGATTGCGAATTGCACGAGATCCCGCCCAATGGGCAGGGGATTGCAGCCTTGATGGCCCTGGGCATGTTGCAAAACACACCGATCCGCGAGCACGGGGCCGACGATGTCGCGGCGGTTCACCTGCAACTCGAAGCGCTCAAGCTGGCCTATGCCGATTTGGATGCCTACGTCGCCGATCGCGTCCACATGACGGAGGTGGATGAAACGGCCTTGCTGGATGAGGATTACCTGAAATCCCGCGCGGCGCTCATTGATCCGGCGAAGGCGCAGAATTTCGGAGCGGGGGCACCGAAACGAGGAGGAACCGTTTTGATGAGCACTGCGGATTCATCCGGCATGATGGTCAGCTTCATCCAGTCGAATTATGCCGGGTTCGGTTCCGGTGTTGTCGTGCCCGGCACCGGTGTTTCGTTGCAGAATCGTGGGGCCGGTTTCACCACTCAGGCTGGTCACCAGAACCAGGTCGCCGGGGGCAAGCGCCCATTCCATACGATCATTCCCGGCTTCGCCATGAAAAATGGCGCACCTTTGATGTCCTTTGGAATGATGGGCGGCCCGATCCA
This sequence comes from Roseovarius confluentis, assembly GCF_002917925.1. Taxonomy (GTDB): domain Bacteria; phylum Pseudomonadota; class Alphaproteobacteria; order Rhodobacterales; family Rhodobacteraceae; genus Roseovarius; species Roseovarius confluentis. The sequence goes on from NZ_PPFE01000005.1 coordinate 256,308, forward strand.
GGCGCAGGGTCATGTGCAATTGTTGTTGAGAACGCAGCTGTGGGACCAGAATGTTCAAGTCGCCGCAGACGCACCGCGCTGGCGGTTCATCTCGGGTCTTGACGTGGCTTGTGAACCAACGATGGCGAAAGCGACCTTGGCAGGCTTGCGCGATTTGGGTCATCGGATAACGGTGGAAGACCCCGACAACGCCTTCGGTTTCGGAGGGGCCCAGTTGATACATCGGACGGATTCCGGTGACTATGTCGGAGGGTCTGACCCGCGCAAGGACGGGCTGGCAGCCGGTTTCTAGATTTGATCTATTTGATTAGCAAAACGCGCAAGGCTATTGCATAGGCACCTTACGATCCCAAGGGTTCCGTTGCAATAATCGTCGAGATCTCCGACAGATCACTGGTTCAAACTGTGGAATGAACGATGGCAAGTAGCAATCCATTCAAGCGAAACAGGTTCCCCCGCGAGATCAACTTGCTGCCAACGGTCTATGCCTCGACGAGGTTTGTGGGAACGTTCCGACAGGCAGGGTTCATGAAACTAAACAATTACAATACGCTTTAAATGGAAATCGTTCGAGACGTTGAACCAACCAGCGGAGGGCTAACATGAGTAAGCTGCTGTCCTATGGCTCAGAAAACGAAAAATAGATTTCGGCGATCAATCACCGCCCACCACAGGGTAACGTGTCTAGCCCCGAATGACTGGGCCATTTCTTCGTAGAGTCTCGGGCACCGGCGGTCGCATATTTAGGGCCTGGTGTGGGCGGGTATGATTGTACTGTTTGAGCCAGCCATTGATGACGATCTGGGCC
>NZ_PPFE01000006.1:0-182500 GCF_002917925.1 Roseovarius confluentis
GCATGGCATCGCCGGCGGGGGGTTCGATCTTGATGACCTCCGCCCCCATATCCGCCAGAAGCATCCCGCAAAACGGCCCAGCCGCGATCTGGCAAATCTCGACCACGCGAACGCCGGCCAGCGGAAGGGATTGCGGTTCGTTCATCAGGTTTCCTTTCGTGTTTGCAGCGCGGCAGACGCCTCTTCCGCCGCCGTCGTCACCATCTTCGCAAGTTCCGGAATGCGGGTCTCGGTCACCCTATCCGCGGGACCTGCGATGGACAGCGCCATCCGGACACGTCCGTTCAGGCCATAGATCGGTGCGCCGATCGCACAGACCCCGCCGCGCCATTCGCCGCGATTGATCGAATAGCCCCGGTCGCGGGTGGCTTTCATATCCTCCACCAGTGCATCGAGATCGGTGATCGTCTCATCGCTCTGCGCGACCGGCTCCAGCGCGCGCCATCGGGTTTCCCCATCTGGATCGAAGGCCAGGATCGCCTTGCCCGTCGCCACGCAATAGCCCGGCGCACGCTCCCCCACGCGGGTGAAGGTGCGCACCGCTTCCGGGCTGTCCAGCCGATGCAGGTACAGGACTTCGTCGCCGTCGATCAGGCCAAGGATCACCGTCTCGCGGCTATCGTGGCGCAGCCGCTGCATTGCCGGAAGGCACGGATTGATCCAGTCGGGCTGCTCCGACCGCATCATCGCGACCTCCCAAAGACGCAGTGTTGCGCCATAGCGAACCGTTTCCGGGTCCTGCTCGACGTACCCTTCCTCGATCAGAGTGTGCAGCAGGTGGTGAGCGTTTGTCTTGCTAAGCTCGGCCACGCGGGAAATATCGCCTAGGCTCATTGCGCCGCGCGCCGACAATATCTCGATAAGGCGCAGCCCTTTGCGCAGCGTGGTATCCCGGCGCGGCGCTGCTTTCGGCTTCGATGCCGCGGAGTCCGCTTCTGCTGACGCAGCTGTCTTTCTGTCTTTCATCATCTCTCGTTCCTTTTTTCAGCCATCCAGACTGGGGTGGTGCAGTCCATCATAGCTGAATAGGTGCGAAGTGTTCGAGAACTGCAAACGGGCCCTCTCCGGGAACGCCCGGATATTCCGGCATGGCACGGATCCAGCCCCGCAACTTGCCCAGGAAAGTGGAAATCAGGCCGCAGGCCGCAAAGGATGTGTATCGAGGTTTTCGCTGTTTCTGGGTGGCTAGACTCGATCACGAGGGATTCCGTTGTTCTTCAAGCGTGAACGCCTTTTCACATACATTAATGGTTTTTGACTGTAAACCCTGAGATTGACGCTCCTGGAAGGCACTAATTGACATTCAAATGAGACGCCCCGGAATTGCCGGCGCATCCACGCGCGCTTCGACTTGACCGACAAGTACCTCATCGCAATCACCAGCGAGTGGAGATGAGACAAGAGACCGGGACCAAACAGAGTCAGGCCGAAAAGGCCATGAACCGGCTCAGCATGTTGGCGCCTATGGCCATCACAAAGATCGCACTGCATATCTGGAGCGTCTCGAGGCCGCCCTGTTTCATCAGTTCGAAGCACATGGTGCGCTTCACCGGCGTGATCAGGATGGTCATGGACGCGCCCACGGCCCCGGCCACGAAAAGCTGGCTGATCGGCACCCGGGCGATAATGCCCTGGAGGATGCAGAGGATCGAGGGGGGATCAGCGCGCGCTAGGTGAAGACGGCAAAGAGCAGTGCGGCGAGGAAATGCAGCACCTTATGGATCGTCTCCGGCAGCGGCCGCGTCACCACGTCCACCGCGATATGGGCGTTCCGGCTTTTCGGCCAGGACGAGGGGCAAAAAGCAGATGGCGACCATCTAGTACTGCGAGCCGATAGGAATGGTGCCGGGCAGCGGACTGTTGAAGAACGCCTGCGCACGCTTGGCCTTGTCGATCCCATTGCCCGCGCGGGGGTCGCGTGAGCACCCGGCGGCTCGCCGCCGGGGTCGAAACGCCTGTCGGCGACGGTCAGGGGGTCAGCACGGCGCGGCCGATGACCTTGCCCTTCTCCAGGTCTGTGATCACGGTATTGGCGTCGTGCAGATCATGTGCGCGGGTGGGGATCCGCCCCAGCTTGTCATCCATGGCCATGCTCATCAGATCGCGAAACTCGGTCAACGATCCGACGCAGCTGCCGACGATCCGCGCCGACTTCCAAGTGATGTAGGGGATGCGCCAAGGCGTTGCTCCGCCGTAGAGCCCAACGAGCACAAGCGTGCCCGCCTTGCTCAGGGCTTCGAAGCCCAGTTCGGTGGTCTTGGGGTTCCCCACGAAGTCGATCACGCATTTGACCGATCCGCCGCAGGCGCGCTGCACTTGCGCGACGGCATCCGTGGCGGCGCCGTCGATGGCAGCACCGGCGCCGGCGGCAATTGCTGCCTCGCGCTTGGCCGGATCTACATCCACGACGACCGGCGACCGGGCCCCGAGCGCCTTGAGAATTTCGATCGCCATAAGTCCAAGCCCGCCGGCGCCGATGATGACGACCGTTTCCTCCGCGACCTGCGGACGTATCTTGTTGATCGCGCCGAAGGCAGTCAGCCCCGAGCAGGAAAGTGGCGCGAGGTAGAGCGGATCGCGGGTACCGATGTCGACCAGGTAGCGGGAATGGCGCACCTTGATATGCGAGGCAAAGCCGCCCTCGAGTTGCACGCCGATGAAATGCGGCTGGGTACAGAGATGCTCGTCACCGGTCTTGCAGGTGTCGCACATGCCGCAGCCCTGCCAAGGGTAGACAACGACCTTGTCACCCAGGCTTACCCCGGTCGCGCTGTCACCCATGCCGATCACCTCGCCTGCGATCTCGTGGCCGAGGATGCGGGGCAGCGGCCTGCCGCGGTCGACGATCTCGCCGTTGCCCACGTCATAGCCCCCAGCCTTCATGTGGACGTCGCTGTGGCAGACCCCGCACGCGGTGATACGCAGGACGATCTCGTCCCCCGCGGCCTCGAGATCCGGGCGCTGCATAAGCTCCATATCCGCCCCGAATTTGACGACGCATTGGCATTCCATCTTCTGTCTCCTCTCCTGTAAACCTCAGAACTGGCTGTCGAACTTGTTGATGCGGAAGGCTTCCATCCCCTCCGACCCACCGGCGCTGCCCCAAGCCGCTGTCCCGGCGACCGCCGATCGGCGAACCGAAATAGACGAATCCAAAGGTGTTGTTGTCGACCATCCCGGCGTCGATCCGCGTGGCGGCTGACCGGGCGCGATCTTTCGAGCCGTTGAAGACGTAGCGACCAAGCACAAAGCCGGTGCCATTGGACGCCGCGTAGGCATCCTCGCCCCCGGCAAAGCGGTTGCAACGCTGCGAGTCACAGGGTTCGTCACCTCGATGGTAACGGGCGGCTGCCGCAGCCATGCACCGTCCGCAAACAGGGCCGGATCACTAAAACTGATCGTCACTGGGCCCCGCTTTTCTATATTTCAGAATTATATATCATATTTTGGAACACGCTATGCTACAGACGCGACCGGCGTCAAGCGGTTCCTTCAACCTTGACCGCGACGCTCTCGGCAGTTGATGGCCGAAGTGAGCGGACGCCATTCCCGCTTGACAATGATCACATGTTCCAAATAACAAAAACATGTTCTACCATACGTAACTCAAAGACCTGTCGGAATGACCTGCTATCTTCGCACAGATCAGTTCCGGCCGGACGCAGAGCCAAAGCAGCACGAGGAAGAGACGATGAAGGATCAGATCAATGAAGACGGCCTGACGGTTCGCGCCCGCGATGCCGAGGGCAATCCCCAGATGGCCGAGGGCCGCCTGCCGGAGGGCGGCGGGATCACCCAGACCGACGATTTTTTCATCGTTCACCACTACGCCCCCCACAAGGTCGGCAGCGAGGACTGGTCGCTCGAGGTGACGAAGCCGGACGGGTCGACCGCGAAACTCGTGCTGGCGGATATCGAGGCGCTGCCAAAGCGCGAAGTCACGGCGCTGCTGGAGTGCGCCGGGATGAGCCGCGGCTTCCTGGCCGACAAGACCCCTGGCACGCAATTCGGGCACGGCATGGTCGGCACGGCAACGTGGCGCGGCCCGCGACTGTCGGACGTGCTTAATCACTTGGGGGTGCGCGACGGGTTCGAATGCGTGATCCTGCGGGGCGGCGACGAAGGCGTGACCCAGCCCGAGAACATGCATTCCGATTTCTCCAAGGGCCTGCCGAAAGAGAAGGCGCTGGACGGCTCCACCATCCTCGCCACCGAGATGAACGGCGCGCAACTGCCCTGGCTTCACGGCGGGCCGGTGCGGCTGGTGGTGCCCGGCTGGTTCGGTGTCTGGTGGGTAAAATGGCCGTGCAAGCTCGAATTTTCGACCGACCGGACCTACGGTGGCTTCTGGCAGAAGGAACGCTACACCTATCAGGATACGTCTGGCAGCATCACCGGCGTGGTTGGCCCGGGCCTGCCGCGCGCGATCATCCAGTCCCCCGAGGATGGCGACAAGGCCACGAAGGGCGGCAGTGTTTCCGTTTCGGGCATCGCCTGGGCCGGGGATCAACCGGTGGAAAAGGTCGAGTTGAGCCTCGACGGCGGCAAGACCTGGACCGCGGCCGAGTTGGGCGCGGACGAGGGTCCCTTCGTTTGGCGGACCTGGCGCGCCGAGGTTACGCTCGACGGACCGCCCGGCTACAACTTCCTGTCGGCCCGCTGTACCGACGTCTCGGGTCGGGTCCAGCAGACGCAGAGCGCGGCCAACCGGCTAGGCTATGGCAACAACGACATCCAGACGATCCGGCTGAACGTCACCGCCTGATCGCGACGCGCACAGCGGATCCCCCGACCGGCGAAACGCGGCAGGGCGCATGCAGAAAATCTCGAGGACACATGAACAGCATAGAAACCACCACGGCAGATGACGACGGCATTCGCGCGCTGCTGAACCCGCGCTCCGTCGCCATCGTCGGCGCATCCGAGGATCAGGCCAAGTTCAGTGGAAGGATCACGCATTACCTGCTGAAGCACAGCTATGCAGGCGATGTCTACCTGATCAACCCCTCACGCGAGACCCTGTTCGGGCGACGCGCCTATCCCTCGCTCGACGACCTCCCGGCCACACCCGACGTGGTGCTAATCGGCACGCCGAAGCCGACGATCGCGGGCATGATCGACAAGGCCGGGCAGCGCGGGGCCAAGGTGGTGGTCGTCATCTCCAGCGGTTTCGCGGACGCGGGCGATAAGGAAGGCGAAGCGGCGCTTGCAGCGCTGGCGAAGTCGCACGGGATGCGCTTGATCGGGCCGAACGTCATGGGCTTTGCCAGCCCGGTCAACAACCTGGCGATGATGTCCTCGCACGTCTTGAAGGTCGACAGGCTGCGCACCGGCAACATCGGCATCGTCAGCCAGAGCGGCGGTGTCCTCAGCGCCCTGATGGACTTCGTGGAGCAGCACGGGTTCGGCATCTCGCACGCCTTTCCGACCGGCAATCAGGCGGACGTCGATTTCTGCGACCTCGTCGGCGGGCTGGTCGACGATCCGATGACGCAGGTGATTTGCACCTATGTTGAGGGCCTTAGCTCTCCCTCCCGCTTCATCGAGACGGCGCGGCGCGTGCGCGCATCGGGCAAGACTTGGCTGATGATGAAATCAGGCCGGACCGAGGCCGGGATGGAGGCCGCCTTTTCCCATACCGCGAGTCTTGCTAGCAGCCACGACGCCTTCACCAACATCTGCCGCGACAACGGGATCGTGCTGTTCGACGACTTCGAATCGTTTGTCACCGCGACCCTGCTTGTCTCGCACAGCCCAGCGGCGCGGATCGACCGGATCGGTGTGGTCTCTCCTTCGGGGGGAAGCTGCGTCATGACCGCCGACCTGTTCAGCGACATGGACCTGCCAATGGCCGAGTTCGGCCCCGCGACCCGCGCGGCCCTGCCGGCGTACTTTCCCGACGACATGACGAACCCGGTGGATACCGGCGCGGCCGTCAAGGATCCGATCGTGGGTGCCAACGGTCCCGTGACGCAGGCTATCGTGCAGGACCCGGCGGTCAGCCTGCTGCTGGGTGTGATCAGCACCTGTCCCGACGTCCGGCTGGTCTCCCAACTGGTGGCCGATGGCGCGGGTGATACGCCACATCTGCTGGTGATCCAGCCCGCTGCGATGGCGGACGAGGCGCGTGCCTACCTGCGCGAGAATGCCATCCCCTATACTGACAGCCTGCACGGCGCGGCCCGCGCCATCCGCGCCCTGCGCGCTGCGGGCACAAGGACGGCCCGCACGGCCGCCATCCGTCCGGAGGGCTGCGCCCTGCCCGCGGACCTGCCTTCCGGACCGTTGGACGAGAAGGCGGCCAAGGCCCTGCTGGAAAGCTACGGCATCCGCACCAACACCGGCAGGCTGGCTACCGACGCCGAGAGCGCGCGGGGCATCGCCGCCGGGTTGACCGCGCCGCTTGTGCTCAAGGTCGTGTCGCCGGACGTCGTGCACAAAGCGGATGTCGGCGGCGTGATGCTGGACATCGACGGCCCCGAGGCGATGGCCGATGCTGTCCGCGCGATGCGTGCCCGGCTGGAACAGACCGCACCGGATGCCGAGATCCACGGCTTCCTCGTGCAGGAACAGGCCACCGGCCTCGCCGAGGTAATGATCGGGGTACAGCACGACGACCTCTTCGGCGCGATGATCATGGTGGGCGCAGGCGGTGGGCTGGTGGAACTGCTGGCCGACGTGGCCACGGCGAGCGTCCCGGTGTCCCCGGAAGACGCCAAGCGGATGCTGGGAACCCTGAAGATCGCGCGTATCCTCGAAGGCGTCCGGGGGCAGCCTCCACTGGACATGGACGCCGTCGCCGACGCGATTTCCCGGACAAGCTGGCTGGCGCACGACCTGGGCGGCCGCCTGTGCGAGCTGGACATCAACCCCCTGTTCGTTGCCGAGGCGGGCAAAGGGGCCGTTGCGGTGGATGCCCGGGCGCTGATGGCGCCCGCGACCGCCTGATCGGCTCTTCGCCGGACAATGCCCCTGTGAAGGAGACGCATGTGACCAACTCTCCCCCTCTGGCCGGAATAACGGTACTCGACCTGTCCCGACTGCTACCGGGTCCGCTCGCGACACAGCACCTTGCCGATTACGGCGCGGAGGTGATCAAGATCGAGGAGCCGAAGCTGGGCGACTACGCCCGCCGGACCGATAGCGCGGGCAAGCACTCTGCCATTTTCAACGCCTTGAATCGCAACAAGCGGTCAGTAGCACTCGACCTGAAGTCCGAGGCGGACCGCGCCCTGTTTCTGACACTCTGCGAGACCGCCAATCTGGTGGTCGAGGGCTTCCGGCCCGGCGTCATGGACCGCCTCGGGCTGGGCTATGACGCGCTTGCCGCGCGGAACCCGGCCATCGTGATGTGCAGCATCTCGGGTTATGGCCAGACCGGGCCGAACCGGCTGCAGGCCGGTCATGACATCAACTACCTCGCCGCCTCCGGCGTGTCGGATCAGACCGGCGCGGCGGGCGGCCCCCCGGCGTTGTCGAACTTCCAGATAGCGGACCTCGCAGGGGGCACACTGGCCGCCGGCATGGGGATGATGATTGCCCTCTACGACGCCGCGCGGACCGGTCGGGGGCGGCACGTCGACGTTTCGATGACCGACGCGGCCTTTACTCACACGGTCATGCCTGTGGCCGACACGGTCCAGCACGGGCGGCCGCCGGAACGGGGCCGGGGCCGGCTATCCGGTGCTTTCCCGGGCTACGGCTATTACGAGACGTCCGACGGGCGCTACATGGCTGTGGGCGCGCTTGAGGCAAAGTTCTGGAAGGTGCTGGTCAACGCGCTGTCCCGCCCGGACCTCGAATCCTGCGGACTGGGCACGCCCGAACAGCAACGCCATGCCCGGTCCGAGCTCGAGGCGATCTTCCGCGGGCGCACGCAGGCCGACTGGGCCAAACATTTCGCGAATCACGACTGCTGCGTAAACGCCGTTCTCACCACGGAGGAGGCCCTCGCCTCGGCGCAGGTGCAGGCCCGTGGGCTGGTGCTGGAGGAAGGCAAGCTGGCGCCGCCGGTCCGCATGTCGCGGTTCGAGCCGGCGATCACGCGCCCGGTGCCCGACCTCGGGGCCGACACGGCGGACGTCCGGCAGCGGGCCGGGGGCGAGACTACGCGCTAGAGCAGACGCGCCCTGCCGTGACCGTCAGGCCCAGATGTTGGGGATGCTGTCGCCAGAAAAGCCCGAAATGAACTGTTTGGCCGTGCCGGTCTCGAGATCGAAGACCGACCTCGGCACCTTACCGATATTCGCGCCATAGATATGGATGCTGATCGACACCCGGTCATCGTAGGCGTTGCGAACCTTGTGGACGTCGCCGATGTCGGGCGATACCATGTCGATCATGCCGGGATCGAGCCGCTCCTCGCCGGTGCAGACCATCGGTGCCCCTTCTGCGGGCGGCTCATAGCTCTGCGCGACTTCCGCGCCGCGCAGCATCCCGATCATGCCCCAGACGGTGTGATTGTGGATCGGTGTCTCCTGTCCCGGGCCCCAGACAAAGCTGACCACCGAGAACCGCTCGAAGGGATCGCAGTGCAGCAGGTACTGCTGGTAGAATTCGGGGTGCGGGCGGGCACAGGCTTGGGGCAGCCAGTCATCCGAGGAGATGAGCGTGGCGAAGGGCGCCTGCAGGGTCTCCAGTATCTCGGACTCGGCGGCGCCTCCATCCAGTGTCTCGGTCGCCTTGCGTATGAATGTCCTGAGCAGCGCCGTCATTCTTTGGCCTCCCATTAGAGTTCTCGGCCCGGATCGCCGGGCCATGTTCGTCAAGGCCGGGCGGGCGGCGCAGCGCAGCCCTTGGACGCACGATGGTTTTCATCGGCGGACCAAAAGTGCGGGTCCGGCTACCGCCTTGCAGATCGATCTCGGACAGGAGACCATCAATTCTGTCTGCAATGCCCAACACGTTCGCCATACCAGCCTTTACTTTCACAATACAGAATACATTTCTATAAAATGGAATTTCGTTGTGGTGTCAATGGAGGACTGGATGACTCGAGAGATGGCTGTTGCAGTCCGGGTGGGCGGGGACCTTGACGGCAATCATCGGGCCCGGCCGGCTCGCGCGATTTGTCGGGCCGGCAATGACGCGTAACCTGTCTGACCGTCCCGATCCCGTCGATCTCGATACCGCTTTGAAGTGTGGGTCTGCGACCGGATCGCCAATCTGGCCAACCGGGAGAGTGCGCTCGGCACGCACATGAGTTGCATCGAGGCCCGGCGGATCGGCTACGAGGGCTATGGAAGGGACATCGATGCCCTTGTGCGAAGTGCCGCCGTGTCCGGGCTCAAGGAAAGGATCCGACGCTACAGCGAGCGCGCCCGGGTCACTCGCAAGGCGACAGTGTGACACGCTTTCCATCCGTGGAGAAGAAATGCTATTCTCACACTTCAGTCGGAAAGGAATATACATTTGGCGGACAAGGCTTTCGTTAAAGGATTGAAACTCCTTTCTGCGCTTTCCGAGAGCGGCGGACCGAGAACGCTGACCAGTCTCGCTGATCAGCTGGGTCTGACGAAAAGCAATACGCATCGCCTGCTGCACACTTTGATCGAAGAGGGGTTCGTCAAGCAGGACGGCGAAAAGGGACTTTATTCCGCGACGCTGCGCTTGTGGGAAATGGGATCGCGCATCGTGGCCGATCTTGACCTGATGGGAATAGCGCGCACTCCGATGCAGGAATTGTCCGACAAGGTGGGCGAAACCATTCACCTGTCGGTTCTCGATGGGCTCGAGGTGATTTACATTGACAAGATCGAGGCCACGCAGGCGGTCCGCGCCTATACCAATATTGGCGCGCGCGCGCCCGCTTGGGCGGTGGCCACAGGCAAGGCGATGCTGGCCCATATTCCCGCGGCCGAGGAGGCGCTGATTGCCTCCGCCCGTCGAAAAAGGTTCTCGCCCAAGACGCTGGTGACCAAGGACAGTCTGCGGGCCGAATTCGCGCGCATTCGCGAGACCGGCATCGCCTTCAACAACGGGGAATGGCGCCCGGACGTCTGTGGCGCCGCCTCACCGATCCGGGACGCCCGTGGGTCCGTCATCGCGGCGCTGGGGATCTCCGGTCCGGCGATCCGGCTGAACGCGGAACGGCTCCAGGGCCTTGCCCCGGCGGTCATCTCGGGGGCACTGACCATGTCTCGGGCGCTGGGGTGGCAGGGACAGGACTAACTCGTACTCCGCCGTCCATCGGTTTCCGCCCTGCTTGCTGATTCCGAGATTGCGCTGTCATGCCGGCCCGCGGGTCGGAAAATCTGCGACAACGACAACGCGAGCTGGAACAGCACCACCAGCGTCGTCACCCCGTAGAAGAAGATCGCGATGCCACTGGAGAAGAAAACGGTCAGGTCGCCGCGGGATATGATCAGCACGCGCTGCAGGTTGTCCTCCAGCAGCGGCGAGAGCACGAAGCCAATTAAGAAAGCCGCCTCCGACACCCGAAGCGCCCGGAAGGCAAGCCCGACGAAGCCGGCGAAAAACATGACCCAGACGTCGAACATGGAGTTGGAGATGGCGTAGGATCCGACCACGGTCAGCACGATGACCATCGGGAAAAGGATCGCGCGGGGCACCTCGACGATCCGGCGGATCAGCGGCACGCCGAAGCGCCCGACCACGAGGATCACACCGGAGGACACCAGCAGCGCGACATAAAGCGCGTAGACGAAGCTGATGTTGTCCTGGAAAAGGTTCGGCCCCGGCGCGAGGCCGTGGAAGAAGAAAGCCCCCATCAGCATTGCGGTGATCACGTCGCCGGGAATGCCGAGCGCCAGCAATGGTATCAGGGTCGAGGCCCCGGTGCCCGAATTGGCGCTTTCCGCCGCGGCCACGCCCGACAGGGCGCCTTGGCCGAATTCCTTGCGGTCCGGCGCCGTCTTGCGCGCGATAGCGTAGGAGGCGAAGGTTGAAGGCGTAGCCCCGACCCCGGGGATCGCGCCCAGCACAATGCCGACAGCGCTGCCACGCAGGATTGTCGGTAGCACCATGCGGAAGTTCGCCCGCGACAGGCGTCCCCGCTGCTCCGGTTTTCCGGAGATTTCGATCTCGGCCTCCTTCGCCGGACGGAAATAGTATAGCAGGATATCCGGCAGCGCGAAGAGCCCCACCAGCAGCGGCAGGAAGGCGATCCCGTCGTAGAGGTTCGGCTGGCCGAAGGTGAACCGTTCGGTTCCGTAGATCAGGTCCAGCCCTACGGTGCCCGCGAAGAGCCCCAGCGCCCCGCCAATCACGCCCTTCAGCAGGCCCGCGTTCGACACCGCCGCAATGATCGTCAGCGAGAAGATGACCAGCGCCAGCAGCTCGACCGGGCCGAAGCGCAGACCGAAGCGGGCCAGCATACCGGCCAGCAGAATTAGCGCCAGAACCGAGATCAAGTCGCCGATGAAGGAGGCCCAAAGCGCAGTGTCCAGCGCCTCTCCGGCGCGGCCCTTGCGGGCCAGTGGATAGCCCTCGAGCATGGTACAGGCGGCGGCGGGCGATCCGGGCACGTTCAGCAATATGGCCGAGATCGACCCGCCGAAAAGCCCCCCCTTGGTGATACCCAGGAGCAGGACGATGCCCGCCAGCGGGTCGAAGAACAGCGTGAACGGCAGCAGGATGCCGATGGCCATGGTGATCGTCAGCCCCGGTATCGCACCAATGATCGCGCCCAAGATGACTCCGAGCGGCAGATAGACGAATATCTGCCAGTTCAGCAAGAGGTCCAGAGACGCCCCCAGATTTTCCATTATGATCTCCTCAGAAGAGGTCAGGCAGCCGGTTCGGCAACGGGATGCGGGCGATCTCGATGAACAAAACGTGCACGGTGGAACTGAACAGGATCGACAGCACGAGGCTGCGTAACGGTCCCAGCCGCGACTTGAACAGCAGCAGGCCGAAGACGAACAAGAACACCGTCAACGCAGTGCCCAGCACAGGCAGAAGCAGGAGCAGGCCGGCGAAAGCCGCGATGAAGACGATGCCGCGCAGCGGCGACATCGCCCCCAGCGATAAGCCCTCCTGTCCGCCGACGAAGATGCCGGCGAAAATGATGCACAGGCTGACCGCGACCACCACCCAAGCCAGCAGGCGTGGCAGGTCCTGTGGACTGAGCGAATTCGGCTGCACATAGCCGGGTGCCCTGATCCCCATGGGGATCAGGACGAACACAAGGAACAGACCGAGGCAGAGCAGGACCAGTCCGGGAAAGAGTCTCGATAGCATGTCGCTGTCTTTCCTCGGAAACGTCTATTGCTGTGCCAGATTCAACCGCTTTAGCGTTTCGGCGAAGAACGCGTGGTTGTCCCGCAGTTCCTGCCCGAAGGTCTCCGCGTCCCTATAGTCCGCGACGAGCCCCAGCTTCTCGAACCGTTCCAGAACGTCCTGGCGCTGCACGGCCTCCTCGACCGCGGCCTGCATCCCGTCGAGCGCTTCCTGCGACATTCCCGCCGGTGCGACGACACCGTACCAGATGATCGACTGCAGGTCTGCAAAGCCGGCCTCGGCCAGCGTCGGCACGTCCGGCAGGCCGTCCCAGCGTTCTTCCTTCAGGACGGCCATCGTCTTGACCGCGCCGGCCTGGCCCTGCGCCAGCAGCGGGCTGTAGTCGAAGGCTGCATCGATATGTCCGCCCACCAGGCTGTTGACCGCCTCATTCGATCCTTTGAAGGGCACGTGGGTGGCCTGCGAGCCGGTCATGTCCTTGAGCAGCTCGATGTAGAGATGCGTGGTGGAGCCGACACCGGCGGATCCGAAAGTCACCTCGCCGGGATGTTCGTTCATGTAAGCGACGAATTCCTCCATCGTGTCGACCGGGAAGTTGGGTCGCAGCGCAAGCGAGCCGATGGCAACATTCATCTTGGCGACGGCCTGAATGTCCTCGAGCGGGTCGTAGGAGACCGGGCGCATGTTCGGCGCGATGGTCAAGGTAGCATTGGGCGTAATACCGAAGACGCTGCCGTCCGCCGGGGCCGCGGCCAGGCGCGTCATCCCGATGGTGCCGCCGGCGCCGCCGATGTTCTCGACCGTGATCGACACGCCAAGAATTTCCTCCAGTGCAGGCACGATCGCCCGGGCAGCGTTGTCGGTGGTGCCACCGGGATTGTACGGAACCATCACCCGCAGATCTCCCGTCGGCCATTCCGCCCGCGCCTCACCAACGGCGAGCGTTCCCGCAACCAGCAGCCCGGCCGTGGCGGCGGCCACCAATCTCCCTACAAATCTTAACATTGTCTTCCTCCCTTTGAATGAATGCCCGCGACTGGGTCCTCCGCCCTGCCGCGACCTTCCCTACTGCCCGGTGAACTCGGGCATTCTCTTCTCCCGCGAAGCGGCCAGGCCTTCGTTCTTGTCGTCGCTCGCGTTGATCCGGTCGAATTCCACCCTGGCCTGCCACATCCGCTCCGCGGGGCAGGTCGTGATCGTCCCGTCGAGGACGTGGGTCTTCAGCGTGGCCAGCACCATGGGCGCCATGGCTGCCATGGATTGAGCCATTTCCAGCGCCACCTCGATGTGCTGGCCGTCCTCGACGATGCGGTTTACCAGCCCCATCTCATAGGCGCGACGGCCGGGCACCGGTTCGGCCATCAGCATGATCTCCATCGCGAGCTTGGTGGGAATGCGCGAGGCCAGCGTGGCCACGATCCCGCCAGTAAAGCCCAGCTTCGCCTCGGGATATGAGAACCGCGTACTCTCGGTCGCGACGCAAAGGTCGCTCATCGCGGCCATGACCAGCCCGCCGCCGACGCACCAACCGGTGACGGCCGCAATGATCGGTTTCTTCGTGCGGATGCCCAGCCCCGGTGCGCAGCGCCAGAAATCGGGAATATCATGGAGATCAGCCCCGGCGCAGAAGGCCCGGTCGCCTTCGCTGGTCAGGATGGCGACACGCTGATCCGAGGCATCGAACTCCTCGAAGGCTTCCTGCAGCGCAAGGGCGACCGGCGTGTTGATCGCGTTCATCTTCTCCGGCCGGTTGATCGCGATGATCGAAACCTTGCCTTCTTTGCGTACCGTTACGACACTCATCTTATCCTCTTTCCTTTCAGTCGTTGTTGTCTGCCATGAGGATGCGCGCATCGACCGCTACGCACCCTTCCCCCGCCTTGCGCAGCAGTAGCGGGTTGATATCCAGTTCGCGGAACCCCGGCCCCGCCAGCGCCGCAAAATGCGAGACTCGGACGATCGCATCGACCAGGGCCGCACGGTCCAGCGGGCCACTTCCGCGGAAGCCAGCCACCATCGGCGCGATGGCCAGGCGGTCGATCATCGCCTCCGCCGTTCCGGCATCCACCGGCGCCGAGGCGAGCGAGACGTCGGCCAGCAGTTCCACGAGGATGCCCCCGGCACCGATCATCACGACCGGCCCGAAGTCGTCATCGTTGCGGGCCCCGACGAGCAATTCCAACTCGCCCTCCTGCATGGCCTGGACCGAATAGCCCTCGATCCGGGCGTCGGGCCGCTCGCGGCTTATCCGTGCGCCCATCTCCGTCACCGCTGCCGCGACCGCGTCAGGACCATTCAGGTTCAGCCTCACACCGCCCGCGTCGGACTTGTGCACGATCTGCGGCGAGACGATCTTGACCACCGCCGGGCCGTCGAACCCTCCGGCAATGCGCCGTGCCTCCTCCGCGTCGAGGGCGATACCCCCGGCGTTCACCGGCACCCCGATCCCTTTCAGCACCTCCTTGGAGCGGTCTTCACTCAACGCGCCGAAGAGGTTTTTCGGCAGTTCCATGCCCTCTGGCTGGCTCGGCAAGGGACGCACGCGCATTTCGCGTAGCGCCATCCAGCCCTGCAGGGCGCGGATACCGGTGTCCAGCGTATCGACGATGACCTGCCCACGCGCCTTCAGGCGGTCGCGTGCCTCGTCGGCAGCAGCGCCGGGGAACATGATCATGATGTTCGGCATCTCCTGCCCTTCCTTCCGGGCGGCATCGATTCCGTCGGCATAGGCCTCGCAGACATCTGCGAGCGCGGGCACGGTCGTCACCGCCGTCATGCCGAAAGCGACACCGGGGTCGCGGCACAGGGCAGTGGCGCTGGCGCGGACCGTGTCGGCATTGCGGGCGCCGCCGGCGGTGGCGTCGATGGGGTTGAGACGCGCGGCCTCGGGCAGGTACTCGGCAAGCGTGGCCCGCGTGCCGTCGGACCATTCCGCCAACGGCAAGCCCGCTTCGGTCAGCCGGTCGGCCAGCACCGTGGTGCCGCCGCCCGAGAAGCTGAGCCCGCCAACCGCGCCAGGCTTCGGCGCACCGGAAGCGCCTAGAACCGCCGCCAACGTGATCATGGCGTCGAGGTCATCCATCGGCAACACGCCGTTCTCGCGACAGATCGTGTCGAACACCTTGTAATTGCCGGACAGCGACGCGGTATGGGAAAAGGCGGCCGCCGCGCCGGAGGCGGTGCGTCCGGCCCGGACCACCAACCACGGCTTGCCCGCGGCCCGGGCCCGGCGCGCCGTCTCGACGAAGCGGGGGGGAGCCTTCAGTCCCTCGATGTAGCTGGTGATGACCCGCGTCGCCGGATCGTCGATGGCGAAATCGACGAAATCGCAAAGCTCTAGGTCAGCCTGGTTCCCAATCGAGAACAGGTGCGAGAACCCGATACCCATTTCATTCGCCTTGTCGAACAGGGTTGCCATCATCGCGCCCGACTGGCTCGTGAAGGCGATGCTTCCCGACTTCAGGTCGTCGATGAAGAAGGCGGGAGAGGACGAGACACAGAGCCTTGCGCCGGGACTCACGAAGCCGAGGCAGTTGGGGCCGATCAGTCGGATGCCGTTCTGGCGGGCGATTGCCAGCACCTCGGCCTCCAGAGCGGCACCTGCCTCGTCCGCCTCGGAAAACCCGTTGGTGATGATGACGGCGCTTTGGACACCGGCTGCCGCACAGTCGCGAAGTGCCGCCGGCACCATCTCGCGCGGAACCACGATCGCGGCCATATCCACCGGGCCCGGCGCATCCGTCACCGTCGCGAATGCCGGCAGACCCAGGATCATTTCGCGTTTGGGATTGATCGGGATGATCCGGCCATCAAACCCATGGCGTACCAACAGGTGGAACAGCCGACCGCCGAATTTCGCCTGATCCTCGGACGCGCCGATGACGGCCACGGAATCCGGCTGGAATAGGGTCGCCAGCGATTTGCGCGGTATCGTGTAGTCGTTCACCCCATCTCCTCCTCAGGCGCGATACGAACAGTTGAAAAAGGCGATCTCGCCTGTCACTTATGTTCCGTAACACAGAAATTAATTTCATAATACAGAAATATTTCGTCTGAGCGAGTTTCATGTAAACGGGAGTGGGAAGACGTTGTGGGAACAGTGCCAAGTTTTCTTATGGCGGCCGCGATCAACCTGAAGCCTAATCGTCAGGCAGCCATCCCGAGGGCGTATCCGTGCCACAGGTGTAATTTTGCTCTAATATCTTAGACGCTGAATTGTTGGCTGGGTGGTGCCGGGGCCATGTCAGAGGAACTTGGCTTGAGGCGGGTTGAACCTCCGCCTACCCAGCCCGAATGGCAGAACGCGCCCCATTCAAGTACTTCAAATCCGGTCCCGAGATCATGCGTCTGACGGCGATGCTCTACGTCCGGCTCCCGCTCTCGCTGCGAAATGCCAAAACCTTCTCCACGAGCGCGGCATCGACGTCAGCGACGAGACGGTACGGTATTGGTGGAACAGGTTCGGCTCAATGTTTGCCTCAGAGCTAAGAAGAAAACGGGTTCAAAAGCTGCGTGCCGTCTCGAAATGGCAGCGGCACGTGGACGAAGTTTTCGTGAAGATTGAAGGCGAGCGCCACTATCTCTGGCGGGCCGTAGATCACGAAGGCGACGTACCGGAAAGCGTTGTTGCAAAGCGACGAAACAAGCAAGCCGCATTGAAAATGCTGAGGAAAATGATGCGGCGCTACGGTCGTCCAGAGGTGCTGGTTACCGACCGGCTCCCTTCGTATAAAGCCGCCCTGCGCGACCTCGGATGTGATGATCTCCAGGCATGTGGGCGCTGGCTCAACAACCGTATTGAGAATTCACACCTGCCATTCCGACGAAGGGACCGAGCCATGCAGCGCCTCCGCCGAATGCGAAGTCTTCAGAAATTCGCTGCCGTTCATTCTTCCATTTTCAACCACTTCAATCAGGGCCGAACACTCTCCAGCCGCGATATCTTCAAGCTGAACAGAACCGCCGCTCTCGCCGAGTGCCAAAGTCTCGGCGCAGCATAAAAGACACCTTCACTGTCCAAGAGGAGGCGAGTTCGAATTGGTCTGACAGCACCGCTCATGTTCTTGATCCACCGTTTAAAAGAGCATTACGCTGCCGCCCAGTAGGCTGCCGTCCGCGACTCACCTTTCCGGAATCCTCTTTCGGCCAACCACTTGCGCGCCTGCTCTGCCTCGGATCTTTCAGCGGCGAAAAAGATGTACCGGTCGCTTTCGGGGAACGGCAGACCGGCCAGGGCCGACATCGGCGTTTCCCCCTTGCTCCGGATGCACCAGCGCAGGGTGACACCGTCGGGATGCGGTATCTTCTGAATGTCTTCCGAATGCGGCACGACGATCGCGGCCGCACCCCGCGCGTCGCGCGGCAAGGCGGACAGGATCCGCGCCATGACCGGCATCCCGGTTTCATCTCCGACAAGCCCAAGCCAGCCAACCGGCGCAGGATAGCCACTCCCGCCCGGGCCGGTCAGGGCGATCTCGTCCCCCGGGCCCACCCGGTCGCACCACGTGGTCACACGCCCGCCATCATGTCGAAACACGTCAAAGCTCAGGCGCGTGCCTTGCCGCGTGGGTTCGGCCTCCCGCGTGGTGTAGACCGGCCGATGCCACTGGCCGATCCCGCCGGGCCAATCCGTGGCACCCGTTTCGTCCGTCACCGGCCAG
The DNA here is from genome assembly GCF_002917925.1 of Roseovarius confluentis. Lineage (GTDB taxonomy): Bacteria > Pseudomonadota > Alphaproteobacteria > Rhodobacterales > Rhodobacteraceae > Roseovarius > Roseovarius confluentis. Next base: position 17,862 of record NZ_PPFE01000006.1, read on the forward strand.
GGCGCGCCCGCCGGTCCCATCAACAGACGAAAATGCAGCGGCTCAGCGGCGAAACGCCCAAGCTCATCGCCCTCGATCACCACCCTGCTGTAGGAGGGCGATATCCGCGTCACCCCGGCGACCCGCGCAAGCGTCTGATTGCCGGGCTTTTTTCCGGCCAGATCTTCCTGCCAGTCGGGGACAAGCCCCATACCGGTCAGCCGTTCGACAAGTGTGTCGCGGATCAACTGCAAGCCGACCGCATCGGTGGCATCGATGGTGATCGCAGTGTCCTTTCCCCGCGGCTCTACGACAAGACCGCCCGTCATCAGGCCGATGCGAATCCCGTCGCCGTGCGGCTCGACCGGTCGCTCGGCGTCCTCGGCAAAGACCCTGAAGGCGGCGACGGCGCGTGTGCCGTCAACCGCCAGTATCGCTTTCGCAAACGTCAACCTCGCCTCAAAACGTGTAGTCGAGCTGCAGGCCGATCTCTTGCCGGTTGCCCAGCCCCTGAAGGCTCGCGCTGCTGTTCTCGTAGACCAGGTAATCCTCGTCGAAGAGGTTCGTCGCATAGGCCGTGATCCTGGCCTGATCCCACGCATAGCCCACGTTCAGATCGACCGTGGTGAAGGCGCTGAGCGTGTCCGGCGTCGCGTTGTCAAAGCGCGATTTCTGCCGCCCGGTATGCTTGACCACCCCGGAAGAGAACCATCCGGTCGGAGCGCCCCAGCGATACCCGACCGCGGCCGTGAATTCCGGCGCATTGGGAAAGCCGAGACCTGTGTAGTTCACGCCGCCGGTGTTGAAATCCTTGAACTCGGTATGCAGCAGACCGACCGAGGCGAAAAGATCCAGCTTGCCGGTCGCCGCGTAGTCCAGCTCGAACTCGGCGCCGTAAGATTCGGACTCTCCCGCGTTGACGATGCTGTTGTTCGGAAACAGGCCGATCTCGACCTGCTGGTCATCCCATGTCTGCCAGAACGCCGTCGCCGAGAAACCCAGCTGGTCCTGCACGAACCGCCCCTGGTAACCCAGTTCGACGACCGTGGAGGTTTCCGGATCGAAACGGTACGCGCCAGCCAGGTTGCTCCCGGCGCCGCCGGGGCGGTAGCCCTGCTGCACCACAAGCGATATCCTGTCCTCGTTGGCCAGTTCGCGCGTCAGGCCCAGCTTGCCCAGGGCGACCACGTCGTCATAGGAAAAGCTGGTCGTGGCGCCGGAAACCACCTGCGTCGTTTCCTGGTCGATATGATCCAGCCGTCCGCCCGCGATCACCGACCAGCCGGGCGCGAATTCATAGGTCGCCTCGCCGAAAATCGCGGTGTTGTTGGTTTCGATATCGGTCATCTGGTTGATGCCGATGGTCAGCGGCTGCGTCGGATCGGCCAGGATTCCGGTGTTGAAGTAGGTGCCGCGGCGATAGGTATCCCGCACCTCGCGGCCGGCATAGGCGCCCAGCACCCAGCGCAGACCCTCGCTCTCGTAGTTCAGGCGGAATTCCTGCGTGAAGAGGTCCTGCTGCTGCCCCGCATCGGCCGATGTAAACTCACCCGGGTTGCCGAAGTTCAGGGACCGCACGTCGGTTTCCGACATCGACACGCTCGTCATCGAGGTAAACTTGAGGTTGGCATTGATTTCGTGCGTGATCTCCAGCCCGAAATTGTTCGTGGTGGTATTGCGCACCTCTTCCAGTACCGTCAGCAGGCCCAGCTGGTTTTCCGGCGGAATGCCGAAGAACAGGCTCAAGGCCGCCGAGTTCGCCTGCAGGACCGGAAAGTTCGGACTCAGCGCCCCGTTGACATCACCGCGGTTGGTCCCGCTGGCCACGATGTTGGGGCTGGTATTGTCATAGGAGTGGGAATAGCTGAGCAGCACGCGCGTACGGTCGGTCGGCGTCCACAAGAGTTTGCCGCGCAGCGTGTGGTACTTGTCCTCGCTGATGTCGTCATACCCGCTGAACCCCTGGTAGGAGGGATAGTCGATCGAACTGTCCTTATGGTACCACTCACCGCTCAGCCGGATCGCCACGGTATCCGAAACCGGGCCGGTTCCCGCAATGCCCACGGTTCTACGGTTATCGCTGCCATAGGTCAGACGCATCGCGCCGCCGGGTTCGAACTCCGGGTCCTTGGTCTTGACGTAGACGGCACCGGCCAGCGCGGCGCGGCCGCTGAGCGTGGATTGCGGCCCGCGATAGACCTCCACCTGCTCGACATCGAAGGTCGAGCGTGCGCCACGGCGCGTGCCCTCGACCGTTTGCTGGACACCGTCGATATAGAAGGATGCCAGCGGCGCACCCAGCCCCGGCGTCTGGCCTTCGGAATTGACGCCGCGGATGACAAAGCCGGTCAGCGCGCTGTCCCCGCCCTGAACGTTGGGGATCAGGCCGAACGTGTCCTCGATCGACGCGATTGTGGCATCGTCCAACTGCTCGCCCCGCACGACGCTCAGAGGCGCGGTACTGTCCTCGGCATCTGTCGAAGTCCTGTCGCCGTAGATTTCCAGTGTGCCGAGGTCGAACGGAATCTGGCCGTCCTGCGCCTGTGCAGCCGTGACGGCAAGGATCGATATACTGCTGGTGAAAACCAGCTTCTTGAGCGGGAAAATAAGCACGGCCAGATGTCCTTCCGGAAGCATTTGAAAAGGAAATGGCTGGCGTAACGCTCGCTTTGTTGACCAAATTACTCAGGTAGGCCGCGCAAGCAAGGCGATATCATCGCTCGACGACGTTCTTGTATCAAATTAGCAACTTATTCCGGCAGTATGGAGCGGGGAACACACATTGGCCGCCCGGTCGCGGGGTCCTCCAGCACGTCGACATCCACACCGAAGACTTCGGCCAGGCGGTCTTTGGTCAGGGCTACGCGCACCGCGCCTTCGGCAACGATTCGGCCGGCCTTCATCATGACCACGTGATCAGCGTGCCGCGCCGCCTGGTCCAGGTCGTGCAGCACCGCGATCACGGTCAGGCCGCCTTCATCCACCAGTCGCCGCATCAGGCCCAGTACTTCCAGCTGGTGGCGCAGGTCCAACCAGGTCGTCGGCTCGTCCAGCAACAGGACAGGCGCGTCCTGTGCCAGCACCATGGCGATCCAGGCCCGCTGTCGCTGCCCGCCCGAAAGCACCTCGACCGGCCGGTCACGCAGCTCCGTCAGGCCGGTCTGATGCAAGGCCCGGTCCACCGCCCGCTGATCACGGGCCTGCCACGGGCTGAACGGGCCGCGATGCGGATAGCGGCCCTGCCGCACAAGCGCCTCGACGCTCAGGCCCTCGGGCGGCTCCGCCCCCTGCGCCAGCAGGCCCAGCGCCCGCGCGGCCTGCTTGGACCCGAGATCGGCAATCGCACGCCCGTCCAGCAGGACCTGCCCCTGAAGCGGCGCCAATTGCCGCGACAGCGCTTTCAGCAGGGTCGATTTCCCACAGCCATTCGGCCCCAGGATCGCAATGAACCGGCCCTTGGGCAGCGTGACCGACAAGCTGTCCACGATCGGTAACGCACCATAGCCAAGGGTCAGGGCTTCGGCGACAAGACCGGCCTGCGCTTCGGAGGGATCAAAGCTCATTGCGGCGGCTCCAGAGAAGGTATCCAAAGAATGGCGCCCCGATCAGCGCGGTGGCCAGCCCGACAGGCACCTGCACCGGCGCAAGCAGTCGGCGAGCGGCCAGGTCGGCCACCACCAGCAGTATCGCACCGCAGACCGCGGCGACCGGGATCAGCCGTGCGTGATTGCGCCCGGTCAACGCCCGCGCCACATGCGGCGCGGCCAGTCCGACAAAGGCGATCGGCCCCGAAGCGGCCACGGCCGCGCCCGCCAGCAAGGCGACGGCCACGATCACCAGCCCCCGCACCAGCTGCACCCGTTGTCCGACACCGCCCGCCACCCTGTCACCCAGCGCGATCAGGTCCAGCTCACGGGCCGCCAGCCACAGCGCCAGCGCACCCGGCAGGCCCCACAGCACGAGCCATTCCAGCTTGACCCAGCGCGCATCCTGCAACGATCCTGCCGACCAGGTGATCGCACGCTGCACCTCAGCGGCCGGACCGAATGCGGCGATGAAACTCGCCCCGGCCCCGGCCAGTGCGCCGACCCCCACTCCCACGAGGATCAACCGCAGGGACGACGTTCCCGCCCGCCAGGCAAACATCTGGATCGCCAGCGCGGTGATCAGCGCACCGGCGAAACTGACGGCGGGCAGAAGGCTTTCGGGCAGGCTGGCAACCTCGACGATCACGATCATCGCGGCCAGGGCCGCACCCGCATTGATCCCAAGCAGGCCGGGCTCGGCCAGCGGGTTGCGCAGAACCGCCTGTGTCGCCGTGCCCGCCACCGCCAGCGCCGCCCCCACCGCGGCCGCCAGCGCCACGCGCGGCAGGCGCAGGGTCATCACGATCGTCTCCGAGACTTGCGACACCTCCACCCCGGCCAGCGCGCGCAGCACGTCCACCGGCGACACCGGCTGGTCGCCTGCGGCCAGCGCCAGCAGCATAGCCAGCAGCAGTAGGGCACAGAGCACCGCGCCGGTCATGCCAAGCCACCCGTGCGACGCCGCGCCAGCCAGATGAAGACCGGTGCGCCGACCAGCGCCATCGAGACGCCCACCGGCACGTCCCGCGCCCAGATCGCGCGCGGCAACGCGTCCGCCACCACGACCAGCGCGGCACCCGCCACCGCCGCGACCGGCAGGATCCGCCGGTAATCCGCTCCCACCGAAAGACGCACCATGTGCGGCACCACCAGTCCGACGAATCCCAGCGGCCCCGCCAGCGCCACGGCCACCCCTGCCAGGGCTACCACCAGTGCCGCGGATACCAGACGCCAAACGGTCTGCGCCTGCCCGATGCTCCGCGCCACCTCGGCCCCGAGGCTCAGCGCCGTCACCTGCCCCGACAGCACCAGCGCCAGCCCCATCGGAAAGGCCACGTAGGGCACCAGAGGCAGAACCACATCGAGCGTCCGGCCACGCAGACTGCCAATCGTCCACTGCCGCACCACGTCCTGTGTCTGCGCGTCCAGCACGAGGATCGCGGCGGTGAGCGCGCCGATGAAACTTGCCACGATCACGCCGGCGAGGATCAGGCGCACCGGGCCCGCCCCCGACCGGCCCGCCGACCCCAGCGCCAGCACCAGCGCCGCCGCCAGCGCCGCACCGAGAAAGGCCAGCCAGACCAGCGCCGCCATCGCGTCGACACCCAGAAAGGCGATGCCGCAGACCACGGCAAAAGCCGCCCCCGCATTCACGCCCAGGAGTCCCGGATCGGCCAGCGGATTGCCCGTCATCGCCTGGATAATCGCACCGGCAACGGCCAGCGCCGCGCCGGTCAGCAGCCCGGCCAGCAAACGCGGCAGGCGCACTTCCTGCATCACCAGGCCCGCCCGGTCGGACCCGTCGGCAGTCAAGGCCTTCAACGCCTCCGACCACCCCATATCCGATGCGCCCACGGTCAACGCCCAGAGCGACAAAGCCAACAACGCCAGCGCGCCGGGCAGCAGTATCGACCAAAGAGGAAACTTCAAGGCGTGCCGATCAGGTATCGCTCGACATCATCCAGAACCGCGTTGGCGGCATCGAGCCCGCTGAACTCCATCCAGTGGGCGTGATCCACGCGATAGGCACGCTCCGTGTCCACCGCCGGCAGCATCCGCCACAGCGGGTTGCCCGTCACTTCCTCGAACCGGCCATCGGTGTCGGAATCATTGGTGCCACCGACAATGTAGAACAGCACGTCGCCGTCCAGCGCAGCCAGTTCCTCGAGGTCGGGACGCTTCATCGACAGGCTGGGGTCATCGGTGGTCTCGTACGCACTACGCTGCACACCGAGTTCGCGCAAAAGCGCAAAGGGCGCGTAGGTCACCGGCGCATCCATGTAGACCTGGAAATCCCAGGACGTGATCCGCACCACCGACAGGGTCCGGTCGTGGGGCACCCGCGCCCGCAGGTCCGCCATTCGCGCCTCGAAGGCGGCAAGCCCGGCCTCGACGGCGGCCTCTGAAACCTCGTTCCCCAACGGCGCAAGCAGGCGATAGAAACCCCGCCAGTCAAGATCGGTATAGAGCAGGGTCGGCGCAAGCTGGCTGGCCATCGGATGAATGCCCGACGCCATGCTCTCGGACCCTGCAAAGCCCAGGATCAGATCCGGCTGCAAAGCCACGATCGCCTCCATGCTCGGCTCGGTCACGGCGCCTATGCTGGTCACACCCGCCCTCTCGGCGCGCGCCTTCAATGTCTCGTCACTCATCAGGTCCAGTGGCGCGCCGACGACCTGCAACCCTGTATCCATCGCCACGCCCAGTCCGAAACTCGGGTCCAGCACCACGACCCGCTCCGGGGCCGCGTCGAGGCACAGGTTCCCGCCATAGATCGCCGGGTCTTCGACCGCGACACCGTCACAGGCCACGGCGCCGCCGACAGACAGGAAAAGGGCGGCAATAACCAAAGATGGAAAACGCATGCAGACTCCGGGATCAGGTGAGTGTCTGGCTTCGGGCAAGGTCTGCACGCGTGGCTGAACATATGCTGCGAGCATAACCAGGCAATGTCAATCTGATCGCGGTATGCCGTTCTGGCGCAGCTTGCGATAAACGGCATTCATTCTCCGAAAATCTCGGCCACTGGCCGCACTGCGCCGGGATTGGCTGCACGATATCCCGGAAGGATCTTGATTGCGCTCGCGAACTCCCGGCTCTGCATGGCGGCGATGACCCGCTTCATGGCTTCCGACGCCAGCAGCGCGTCGCGACAGACGAACACGTAGTCCTCTGTCACCAGGGGCAGAAACTCCAGGTTGAACCGACGCGCGGCGGCCTCCACGCCGAAGCTCGCATCGGCCATTCCGCTCGCGACATAGGCGGCAACGGCGGCATGGGTGAACTCGAAGGGCGGATGCCCGCCGCCAATGTCCTCCGGCGTCATGCCAAGTTGCGCAAGGATCTGCTTGAAGAGATGCGCCGTCCCCGAGACCGGGTCGCGCGCGACAAAACGGATATCGGGGGTCTTCAGGTCCTCGACGCCCCGAATGCCCAACGGATTGTTGGCCCCGAGCATCAAGCCCATTTCGCGGGTGACGAAGCTGATCACGCTGTAGCGCTCTCCGGTCAGGAACTCCCGGTTCGCCTCGATCGCCTGCTGACGCAACGGCCCCTGTGGCAGATGCAGCCCGGCAAGATCGCATTCGCCTCGCTTCAATGCCATCAGTGAGGTTTCGTTGCTGACGTACCGCAGGTCAAAGACCATGTCGCCCTGACTGTCCAGGATGTGCTGCAACTGTTCCACGGCGAACCCGTGGCTGGCATGAGCACGAATCTCCGTGGTGGCCTGCGGAAGAAATTCCACCAGTTCCGCCTCCAGCTCGTGCACCAGGTTGGCGAGCTGCGGCATCAGCCGGGCTTGCAGCCGCTGCCCCGCCCAGACCAGCCGTTCGCCGAACGGCGTCAGGCTGGTGCCCTTGCCGCGTTTGCGCTCCACCAGCGGTGTCTCGAAGAAGTCCGACCATTTCTCGATCAGGTTCCACGCGTGCCGGTAGGAAATCTGCGCCTGCTCGGCAGCGCGCGTGATCTTGCCGGTGGCGCGGATCTCGTTGAGAAAATCCAGCATGACCATCATCGGCGGCTCGTCTTCAGACTTACGAAAGCGCCAGACGGGGACAATCTCGATCTGCATGTGGTCTCCTTAATATGCACATCAGTGCATAACTTTAAGCAGTCATTTCGGCTTATATGCAGTAAATATCATATTTTATCAAATGAAAACCATTCCTAAGTTGAGGGCATGCGGCTTCCAAAGCACGGAGCCGAAGGCTAAATATGAACTTAAATGCATATAGTGAGGACGCCATGCCCTACGATATCTCGACCACCCGCGCGGATCTGATCATTCATGGTGAACGGATGCCGGCGCGTTCCGGTCGCAGCTTTGAAACGCTCAACCCGGCCACCGAGCAACCGCTCGCACAGGTCGCCGAGGCGGGCGTGGAGGATGTGAACGACGCGGTCGCCTCCGCCCGGGAGGCGCTGACCGGCGATTGGGGCCGGATGCGCGCAGCCGATCGCGGCCAGATCCTGCTGCGCTTCGCCGACCTCATCCGCCGCGATCAGGACGAACTGATCGAACTGGAAAGCCTCGATTCCGGCAAACCGGTCTCGACCATCCGGCGGCAGGACATGCCGGCGGTGCTGGACACGCTGACCTACTACGCAGGCTTCGCCGACAAGATCAACGGACAGGTCATTCCCGCCCGGCAGGACGCACTGACCTACACCGTACGAGAGCCGGTCGGCGTGGTCGGGGCCATCGTACCCTGGAACTTCCCGATGATGATCGGCATGTGGAAGATTGCCCCGGCCCTGGCCTGCGGCTGCACCGTGGTCCTGAAACCGGCGGAACTCACACCGCTGACCGCGCTGAAACTGGGCGAACTTGCGCTCGAGGCCGGCATTCCCGCCGGCGTGCTGAACGTCGTGCCGGGCTTCGGCGCCGTCGCGGGGCAGGCACTGGTCGATCACCCGGACGTGGACAAGGTGACCTTCACCGGCTCCCCGGGGGTCGGCCGGCAGATCCTGCAAGGCTCCGCGGGCAACCTCAAGCGCGTCACTCTGGAACTTGGCGGCAAATCGGCCAACGTCATCTTTCCCGATGCCGACATTGAAACCGCGGCCAAGGCCGCCGCGTCCGGTATTTTCTTCAACAGCGGACAGGTCTGCTCGGCCGGCTCTCGGATCGTCGTCCACAACTCGATCCGCGAGCAAGTCGTGGAACGGCTCGTGGCGCGGGCCGAGAAGATCCGAACCGGCGATCCGTCCGATGGCGACACGCAGATGGGGCCGGTCGTTTCCGAGAAACAGATGGGCCGGATTCTCGACTATATCCGTATCGGCGAGGAAGAGGGCGCACGGCTCGTGACAGGCGGCGCCCGCGCAATGGAGCGCGGATATTTTGTCGCCCCGACCGTGTTCGACGATGTCCGCCCCGAGATGCGCATCTCGCAGGAGGAGATTTTCGGCCCTGTCGCCTCGGTGATCGGCTTCGATGACGAGGACGAGGCGCTCGCCATCGCCAACGGTACCAGCTTCAGTCTCGCGGCGGGTATCTGGACCAATGACATGCGCCGGATGCACCGTTTCCTTCGCGACCTGAAGGCAGGCACCGTCTGGGCCAACACTTTTGGGCCGACCGACGTGCGGTTGCCATGGGGCGGCACTCGGGACTCCGGCTTTGGCCGCGAGCACGGCGAGATCGCGCTGGAAAACTTCACCGAACCGAAATCGATCTGGATCGCGCATGGCGCGTGACACCTGATCCGTCATCGCGGGGCCGTGTCTTCCTCCCATCCTCCCGGTCGGCAAGACCCCGCAAGCGCAACGGCCCGCCTCCTCCCGGCGGGCCGTTCTGCTGCCGAACCGTCATGCGGGTGTGCCAGGGCGTGAACACCTTGCCGTAGCTGAAACTGCGGTGTCGCAAACAGCCCTGTCTGGATGGCCACGACATTACCCTCCGACCCCGCGCCTGGTCCCGAGCTTGGGCCAACTTGCGCAATGGATGGTTTTTCCACGGTCACCTGCATTAACCAGCTGACAGAAAATCATCTCATCGCCTGACAATACTCCCGCCGGAGGCTCCACCACCTGCCGCGCGCGATGAGGTCTGCGTTTCTTACCCCTGCCGCTTCGACACGGCGGGGTGGGCGGGCGGGCGCCGTGTCGAAGCGGCAGGCGTCAACACATCGCGCAGCAGCGCAAGCGGGTGCGCCTTCAGCGACAACCGCATCGAAACGTAATCCTCCACCACCTCCTCGCCCGTGGTCATGGCGGGCAGGTCCACGTCGGGCTCGAACACCGCCTCGCCCTCCATGTCCCCGGCGAACAGCGGCAGCGCGCTCTTGCCCACCATCGCATGCGTTTCCCACAGCGCCCCGCGCCGCGCCACGTCGATGCTGGCAAAGGCATCCGCCTCCGCCAGCCGCGTCATCACCTCGGGCGCCACGCCCGCGCGACGCCACACGTCGCTCACCTCGCGGTACCCGTTGCCCCGCGCCGCGGTGATCCAGTGGGCGTCTTCCTCCACCATCCCCTTGACCTGCCGGAACCCCAGCCGCAGGGCCAGCCCGCCGGCTTCGTCGGGCTCCATCACGTTGTCCCAGAAACTGGCGTTTATGCAGACCGGGCGCACCTCCACGCCGTGCTCCCGCGCGTCCCGCACGATCTGCGCCGGCGCGTAGAACCCCATAGGCTGCGCGTTCAGCAGTGCACAGGCAAAGATCCCCGGATGGTGCCGCTTGACCCATGCACTCGCATAGACCAGCAGCGCAAAGCTCGCCGCATGGCTTTCGGGGAAACCGTAGCTGCCGAACCCCTCGATCTGGCTGAAACACCGTTCGGCGAACTCCATGTCATAGCCATTGGCCCGCATACCGCGCAGGAACCGCGTGCGGAACGCGCTGATATTGCCGTGTTTCTTGAACGTCGCCAGCGACCGGCGCAGCCGGTCCGCCTCGTCCGGCGTGAACCCGGCCCCGATGATGGCGATCTGCATGGCCTGTTCCTGGAACAGCGGCACCCCCAGCGTCTTGCCCAGCACCCGGCCCAGCTCGTCGGACGGAAACTCGACCTTTTCCTCGCCATTCCGCCGCCGGATATAGGGGTGCACCATGTCGCCCTGGATCGGCCCGGGCCGGATGATCGCCACCTCGATCACCAGGTCATAAAACGTCCGCGGCCGCATCCGGGGCAGGAAATTCATCTGCGCGCGCGACTCCACCTGGAACACCCCGATCGTGTCCGCCTTGCACAGCATGTCATAGACGCGCGGGTCTTCCGGCGGCAGCGAGGCCAGCGTATGCGTCTGCCCGTGATGCTGATCGATCAGGTCGAACGCCTTGCGCAGACAGCTCAGCATCCCCAGCGCCAGCACATCCACCTTCAGGATGCCCAGCGCGTCGATATCGTCCTTGTCCCAGCAGATGACCGTGCGGCCTTCCATCGTGGCGTTCTCAATGGGCACCAGCTCGTCCAGCCGCCCCTCGGTGATGACGAACCCGCCCACATGCTGGCTCAGGTGCCGCGGAAACCCCTCGATCTCGCGCACCAGCTCCATCGTCTGGCGCAGCCGCCGGTCGTCGGGGTCAAGCCCGATCTCGCGCATCCGCTCCCGCTCCACCGCGCCCGAGGTCGCAAAGAACCCCCATAGCTGCGAGGACAGCGCCCCCACCGTGTCCTGGCTCAGGCCCATCGCCGCACCGACCTCGCGGATGGCCCGCTTGCCCCGGTAATGAATGACCGTCGCGCACAGTCCCGCGCGGTGCCGGCCATAGCGCTCGTATATATGCTGTATCACCTCCTCGCGCCGCTCATGCTCGAAATCCACGTCAATGTCAGGCGGCTCGTTGCGCGCCTCGCTGACGAAGCGTTCGAACACCATCGTGCCGGTTTCCGGGCTGACCGAGGTCACGCCCAGGCAATAGCACACCACCGAATTGGCCGCCGATCCGCGCCCCTGGCACAGGATCCCGCGTGATCGGGCAAAGGCGACCACGTCACGCACCGTCAGGAAATACGGCTCGTAATTCAGCTTGGCGATCAGGCTCAACTCGTGCTCGATCATGCCGCGCACCCGCTCCGGCGCGCCGTCGGGATAGCGCCAGCGCAACCCCTCCATCGCCAGCCGCCGCAGTCTTTGCGCCGCCGTTTCCCCCTGCGACACCTCGCTGGGATACTCGTACCGCAACTCGTCCAGCGAGAACCGCAGCCGCGCCGCCACCTCCCCCGTGCGCCGCACCGCGTCCTCGTGCCCCGCGAACAGCCGCAACATCTCCGCCTCGGACCGCAACCGCTGCTCGCCGTTGGCCAACGCATCCCGGCCCAACTCGTCCACCCGCCGCCCCTGCCGGATCGCGGTCAGCACATCCGCCAGCCGCCGCCGCCGCGCGTGGTGCATCGCGGGCAGGGCCGAGGCGACCGTTTCCAGCCCCAGCTCCCCCGCCAGCGCCGCCAGCCGTTTGAGCCGCTTCGCATCCTGCCCGTCATAGCGCGGCGCCATCAGCAGGTAACACTGCCCACCAACACCCTTCACCAACCGCCCCGCGTGACGCTGCCACTCGCGCAACGCCCCCTCGGGCGGATGCAGCAACAGCACGATCTCCTCCATCCTCTCCAGCAGGTCGTCCAGCCGCAGGTCGCATTCCCCCTTCTCGACCCGCAGCCGCCCGGCACTGATCAACCGGCTCAGCCGCCCCCACCCTTGCCGCGTCTCGGGCAGGGCGGTCAGCACCAGTCCCTCGCGCAGCACCAGCCGCGCGGCGGGGTAGAAGCGCGGCACATGGGCCCACTCGGGCGCGCGCGGCTGCGGCGCGGGCGGGCCTATGGCGCCGTCACGCGCCTCGATGCGCTCCCGCTCGGCCACCACGCGGGCGATCTCGCGCACCGCCGCATGGGCGCGCACCACGCCCGCGACCGAGTTCTCGTCGGCAATGGCCAGCCCCGCCAGACCCAGCTCTGCCGCCCGCGCCACGTATTCCTCGGCATGGGACGCCCCGGTCAGGAAGGTGAAATTGGAGGTGATCGACAATTCGGTGAACATGGCAGACCCGCATCATATTCACCTTTTGTTCTCATTTCGAGTCCGAATCGTGGGGTTGGTGAAAGCCGCGCGGGGCCCACTCACCCCGTCCCGGACCCGATCCGGGACCTCGTAGGGCGGGTGAAAACCCACGCGTCCCCCCCTCACTTCAGCGGCACACACTCCAACCCGCCCATGCAGGTCTCCACCTGCTTGACCTGCTCCGCCGACGGCTCGGGAAAGGCCCAGCTGCCGCAAGGGTCGGCCACCATCACCAGCTTCCGCCCGTGCTTTTCCAAAAAAACGAGGTACTCCGCCCCCGACTGCGCCCCGCCACACCACGGCCCGAAACAGCTGACTTCCAGCGTGATGTCCCGCGCAAACGGCGTCGTGAACCCGGCCCGCGACAGCGATTTCCCCTCCAGCCGCGCCGGGATCGCCACGGTCCGCCGGTCCTGGTTGGTGCCGTCATTCTCGGGCAGCCGGCCCTCGTCGAACCGCAACGCGCCCGCCACCACCACATAGGCCTGCTCCGCCTCCGACGCCTGGCTGTAGGTCCGCGCCACGTCCGGCCGCAGGCACGACAGTGCCAGCGCCGGTCCAGCCGCCAGTACCAAGGCCATACTCGTCAAAAACGTCTTCATAGCCTGTCTCCAAACGCGTTCATCACATTGGCATAAACCCCGCGCTTGAACGGCACGATGGCGTCCACCACCTCGTCCGGCGATATCCACTTCCATCTGGAAAACTCCGCCGGCGGCAGGGTGATGTCCACATCCGCATCGACCCCATGAAACCGCAGCAGAAACCACTTCTGCATCTGCCCCCGGTATTGCGCCTTCCACAGCTTCGGCACCAGCTCATGCGGCAGGTCGTAAGGTATCCACTCCGGCGTCTCCGCCTCCACCGTCACGAGGTCGGCCTTCACCCCGGTTTCTTCCCACAGCTCGCGCAGGGCCGCGTCCCGCGGAGCCTCGCCCTCGTCGATCCCGCCTTGCGGCATCTGCCAGGCGTCATACTCGCTGTCGATCCGCTGGCCGACAAAGACCTTGCCATCCTCGTTCACCAGCATCACCCCCGCGCAGGGCCGATACGGCAGCTTTTCGATCTCTTCCGGTGTCATGCCGCCAATCCCCGTCCTTTCAAGAGCGCCTCAACGCCGGGCATCCGCCCGCGGAAGGCCAGGTACAACTCCTCCGCCTCGCGCGATCCGCCGGTCGACAGGATATTCTCCTCCAGCGCCTTCGCCTTCTCGGCGTCAAACGCCCCGCCCGCTTCCTCGAACGCGGCAAAGGCATCGGCATCCATCACCTCCGACCACATGTAGCTGTAATAGCCGCTCGAATACCCGTCGCCACTGAACACATGCGCGAAATGCGGCGTCGCGTGGCGCATCCTTATCGCGCGGGGCATCCCCATCTCCGCCAACACCGCGGCCTGTTTCGCCATCGGATCGTCGGGAGCCTCCCCCTCGTGGAAGGCCAGATCGACCATGGCCGAGGCCACGTATTCGACCGTCTGGAACCCCATGTCATAGGTGGCGGCGCCCAGCACCTTGTCCAGCATCTCCTGCGGCATCGGCTCGCCCGTCTCGGCGTGCGTCGCGAACTCCGACAGCACCTCCGGCACCTCCAACCAGTGCTCATAGAGCTGGCTCGGCAATTCCACGAAATCCCGCGCCACGGACGTGCCCGAAATGCTCTCATAAGTCACGTCCGACAGCATCTGGTGCAGCGCGTGCCCGAACTCGTGAAAGAGCGTCCGCGCATCGTCATAGCTCAACAGCGCCGGATCGCCCTTGGCGAAATTGCACACGTTGATCACCACCGGCCCCTTCACATCGGGAAACTTCCGCTGGCCCCGCATGGCCGAACACCACGCGCCCGACCGCTTCGATCCGCGCGCAAAGTAATCCCCGATAAAGACAGCCACATGGCGCCCCTCCCGCGTCACCTCCCACGCCCGGCAATCGGAGTGGTAAAGCGGCACATCCAGCCGCTCGAACTCCAGCCCGAACAGCCGATGCGCACAGGCGAACGCCGCCTCGATCATCCGATCCAGCTGCAAATACGGCTTCAACGCCGTCTCATCCAGATTATGCTCGATCTTGCGCCGCTTCTCGGAATAGTACCGCCAGTCCCAAGGCTCCAAAGGCCCGTTCACACCATCTTCCCGCATCATCTCGGTCAGCACGTCCGCATCCGCCTCCGCCTGCGCGCGGGCCGGGCCCCAGACATCCATCAACAGCCCCCGCACCGCCTCTGGCGTCTTGGCCATCTCGGTCTCCAGCTTGAACGCCGCGAAACTCTCGTAGCCCAACAGCTTCGCCCGCTCCTCGCGCAGCTTCAGCACCTCTGCGGCAATCTCGCGGTTGTCCGTCTCGCCCCCATTGGCCCCGCGCGAGGTCCACGCCTCATAGGCTTTCTCCCGCAAATCCCTCCGCGGCGAGAACTGCAGGAACGGCACGATCAACGACCGCGACAGCGTGATCACCGGCCCCTCCGCGCCTTTCTCCTCGCCCGCCGCCCGGGCCGAGCGCACCACGAACTCCGGCAGCCCGTCCAGGTCCGCCTCGTTCAATTCCATGAACCACCCCGCCTCGTCTTTCAGCAGGTTCTGCGTGAAGGCCGTGCCCAGTTCCGCAAGCCGCGCGCGAATCTCGCGCATCCGCTTGTCCGCCGCGCCTTCCAGCCCGGCCCCGGCGCGGCGAAACCCGCGATGCGTCAGCATCAGCACCCGCTCCTGCTCCTCGGTCAGCCCCAGGCTCTCGCGCGCGTCCCACAACGTCGCGATCCGCTGAAACAGCGCCTTGTTGCCGTAGATCTCCGACGAATACGCGGCCAGCTTCGGGCTGAACTCCCGCTGCAATTCCTGCCGTCTGTCGTTGCTGTCGGCCCCTGCCACGGTAAAGAACACCGACAGCACCTTGTCCAGCCTGTCGCCCGCCACTTCCAGCGCCTCCACCGTGTTGGCAAATGTCGGCGGCGCGGGATTGTCCGCAATCGCCGCGATCTCGCCCCGCGCCTCTTCCAGGGCGGCCTCGAACGCAGGTGCGAAATCCTCGTCCGACACGGTGTCGAACGGCGCCATCTCGAACGGCGTCTCCCACTCACTCAACAGCGGATTGGTCATCTTGCTCTCCTCTTTGGCCGCACACGGGGCAGTCCGCCCGGCGGCTCAGTGATATCTTCCGGCTTTCCCCATATAGGGCGTCATAGATCAGCATTTCACCCCGCAGCGCCGCACCCGCCTGCGTGATCACCTTCACGGCCTCCACCGCCATCATCGATCCCACCACGCCCGGCAACGGCCCCAGCACCCCCGCCTCGGCACAGCTCGGCGCCAGCCCCGCCGCAGGGGCCTCGGGGAAAATGCACTGGTAGCAGGGCGCGCCCTTCGCCGGATCAAACACGCTCACCTGCCCTTCCCATTGCGACAACGCCCCTGAAATCAAGGGCTTGCCCTGCGTCACCGCCACCCGGTTGGCTAGGTAGCGCGTGTCGAAATTGTCCGTCCCGTCTAGGATCAGGTCATACTCGGCGAACAAATCCGCCGCGAACGCCTCGCTCAACCGCCGCTCGTAGGGGCGCATCTCCACATAGGGGTTCACGTCCCGCGCCGCCTGCGCCGCCGACTGCACCTTGGGCATGTCGATCCGCGCATCCGTATGGATCACCTGCCGTTGCAAGTTGGTGGCATCCACCACGTCATCGTCGATCACACCGATCCGCCCCACGCCTGCCGCCGCCAGGTAGAGGATCGCGGGCGAGCCCAGCCCCCCGGCCCCGATCACCAGCACCTTCGCCTGTTTCAAGGCTTTCTGCCCCGGCCCGCCGATCTCGCGCAGCACGATATGCCGCGCATAGCGTTCCAGCTCCGTCGGCGCGAACAGCCCCTTCGGTTTCTCCGGCTCCGGCGCCGCCACCCGGCCCCGCAGTCGCCGCAGCACCTGCCGGTAGGCCAGGAGCAGCGCCACCGCTCCGGCCAGCAACAGCCAAGGCGCCGCCGTGCCGCCCGTCGCCTCGCGCAACCCGTTCCCATCGGGCAGCACCAGTTGCGTCAGCACCACGAACGCCCAAAGGATCGCGATCATCATCCAGCGTTGCCGCCGCGGCGCGCCCATCCACGCCCCAAGCCCCCAGATCGCACCGGCCAGCACAAGCACCAACAGCATCAGCCTGCCCCCGTCGACCCGAAACCGCCCGTCCCGCGCGCGGTGTCCTCAAGGCGCTCCACCACGTCGAATTCCGCCTGAACCACCGGCGCCACCACCATCTGCGCGATCCGCATCCCGTGCTCCACCGTGAACGGCTCGGCCCCGGCATTCATCACGATCACCCCCAAGG
Organism: Roseovarius confluentis; assembly: GCF_002917925.1. Classification (GTDB taxonomy): domain Bacteria; phylum Pseudomonadota; class Alphaproteobacteria; order Rhodobacterales; family Rhodobacteraceae; genus Roseovarius; species Roseovarius confluentis. Next base: position 34,736 of record NZ_PPFE01000006.1, read on the forward strand.
GTCCGCGATAATCGCTGTCGATCGTCCCAGGGCTGTTGGGCAGCGTGATCCCGTGCTTCAACGCCAGCCCCGAGCGCGGCCGCACCTGCACCTCGTACCCCTCGGGTATCGCCAGCCGCAGCCCCGTCGACACCAGCGCCCGCGCTCCCGGCGCGATCACCACAGCGCCCCGGTCGGCCAAGTTCGCGCGCAGGTCCGCCCCCGCCGCCCCCGCCGTCTCATAGCGCGGCAGACCCAACTCACGGTCCGCGCCGTCGTCCCACATCACCGAAATGCTCACCATGCGCCGGTTCTTCCTGCTTTTCCTCTGGCCATAAATATCCTCGCCGAAGGCAAGATACTCTTCGGGCGCAACCACCGTCGCCTCAGCCCAACGCCTCCGCGATCCGCGCCACCAGCCGTTGCGCCACGTCCGCCTTCGACATGCGCGGCCAAGCCTCGGCCCCGTCGGCCGTGATCAGCGTCACGGCATTCTCGGCACCGCCCATGATGCCCGTCGCCGGGCTCACGTCATTGGCCACGATCCAGTCGCACCCCTTGCGCGCCCGCTTGGCCGTGGCATGATCCACCACGTCATCGGTCTCGGCCGCAAAGCCCACCACCAGCGGCGGTCGCCCGGCCTCCATCCGGCTGATGGTGGCCAGGATATCGGGGTTCTCGGCAAACTCCAGCACCGGCAGCTTGCCACCTTCCTTCTTGATCTTGCGCGCTCCCGCGCTCGCCACGCGCCAATCCGCAACGGCGGCGGCAAAAACCGCCGCATCAGCCGGCAGCGCGGCCTCCACCGCCTCCAGCATCTCCTGTGCGGTCTCGACGGCCACGACCTCCACACCGTCGGGCGGCGGCACATCTGCCGGCCCCGTGACGAAAACCACCTCCGCCCCCGCGCCCGCCAGCGCCCTGGCAATCGCCGTGCCCTGCGCGCCGGACGAGCGGTTGGCGATGTACCGCACCGGGTCGATCGGCTCATGCGTCGGCCCCGAGGTGACGATCACGCGCCTGCCCGCCAGCGGCCCCTGCGCCAGCCGCGCCTCCACCGCCGCCACGATCTCCAGCGGCTCGGACATGCGGCCCGGCCCATGCTCGCCACAGGCCATGTCGCCCGCGTTTGGCCCGACAAACCCGATCCCATCGTCCTTCAGCGTCGCGGTATTGCGCTGCGTCGCCGCATGCTCCCACATCCGCACGTTCATCGCCGGCGCCAGCAGCACCTCCGTGTCCGTCGCCAGCAGTAGCGTCGAGGCAAGATCATCCGCCTGGCCTCCTGCCATCTTCGCCATCAGATCCGCCGTCGCGGGCGCCACCACGATCAGGTCCGCGCTGCGGCTCAACTCGATATGCCCCATCTCGGCCTCGTCCGTGAGGTCAAAGAGGTCGTGAAACACCTTCATCCCCGCCAGGGCCGACACCGACAGCGGCGTCACGAACTCCGCGCCCGCCCGCGTCAGAACAGGCGTCACCGCCGCGCCCCGTTCGCGCAGCCGCCGGATCAGGTCCAGCGCCTTGTAGGCCGCGATCCCGCCGCCGATGATCAGCAAAACACGTTTTCCGGCCAGCATGCGACGGCTCCCTGAATCTTCGGCCAAACACTATGCCCGGACCCGACACGGTACAAGGCCCGGTCCCACGACATGAAAAAACGCCGCCGCAGGCCGCGACAGCGTTATTTCATACGTCAGGAACGGACGGGTATCAGACCAGCAGGCTCTGCACTTCGCCACCCTGTTTTTCCAGGTAGCGGCGCATCTTCTGGAACGCCGCCGCCTCGATCTGGCGCACGCGCTCCTTCGACAGGCTCAGCTCTTCGCCAAGGCTCTCCAGCGTCCGCGCCTCGTCCTGCAACTTGCGCTGCACCACGATGAACCGCTCGCGCTCGTTCAGCTTGGACATCGCACCGCCCAGCCAATTACGCAGCGCGCCCCGGTCATGGTCTTCCTCGACCAGCTCATCACCGCGCTTGCCGTCATCCTCGATGGTGTCGATCCACTCGCGGCCCTCATCCTCGGTCGATTGCGTCGCGTTCAGCGAAAAATCCGAGCCGGACAGCCGGCCTTCCATCATCTCCACGTCGCGCAGCGGGACACCGACCTCGATGGCGATCATCTCGCGCATCTGGTGCCGGTCCAACGTCTCGCCCTTGGCCATGGATTCCCGCTCCAGCCGCGCCTGCACCCGGCGCATGTTGAAAAACAGCGATTTCTGACTGCTGGTCGAGCCGGTCCGCACCATCGACCAGTTGCGCATCACGTAATCCTGGATACTGGCCTTGATCCACCACACTGCGTATGTCGAGAACCGCACGCCGCGGTCCGGATCGAACTTGTCCGCAGCCTTCATCAGCCCAAGACCCGCTTCCTGGATCAGATCGTTCATCGGCGCACCATAGCGGCGATATTTCGACGCCATCGAAATCGCCAGGCGCATATACGCGGTGATCAGGCGGTGCAGCGCCGCCTCGTCCCGCTGGTCGCGCCAGGCATAGGCCAGCGTCAGTTCGGTTTCGGCGTCAAGCAGTTCGGCCTTCATCGCCGCGCGTGACATGTTGGTGCTGAAATTGCCATCCAAGGCCATGGTGAAGTACTCCCGGTCGCGATTTGAAAGCAGCTTTTTCGCCGTCTTTGGTGGTGGTACGCATCATCTCAACGCGCGGATCACGAAAAGGATGCAAAAAAAATGTTGCCGGGACTCACTTTTGTTTTAGGTACCGCCGGCTCGGGCAAGGCCGGGTTCGCGAAAACCCTCGTTACGGGCACGGGCCGCGGTCCCGTCTGCATCCTCACCGCACCCGCCGACGATCCCGCAGCTCAATCCAGCCTTGCAGGCCGCGAAACCGACTGGACCATCCTGCGCGCACCGCGCGATATCGGCCGCACGCTCGCCGGGATCAGCGGCGACTCCGCCGTCCTGCTGGACGCGCTGCCGCCGTGGCTCGACACCCTCATCGCCGACGGCAAGGACCCGGCCGAGGCCGAGGCGGAACTGATGGCCGGCCTCGCCCTCTGCGCCGCGCCCGTGATCGTGCTGAGTTGCGAGCCAGCCCCGTCCGACCCGCCCGGCCTTTGCGCCGCGCTCTCCCGCCTGAACCTCAAGCTGGCCGCCAAGGCCGGCCTCGTGGTCAACGTCATCGCCGGCCTGCCACAGGTGCTGAAAGGCGACCTGCCGTGAAAACCCGGCTTTTCTGGGTTCGCCATGGCCCCACCCACGCGAAAGGCCTCGTCGGCTGGGCCGATCTGCCCGCCGACCTCTCCGACACCGCGCGCATCGCCCGCCTTGACGCCCACCTGCCGAAACCGGCCATGCTGGTCTCCTCCGACCTCAGCCGCGCCGCCGCCACTGCCGACACGCTGGCCGGGCACCGCACGCGCCTGCCGCACGATCCCGCCCTACGGGAACTTCACTTCGGCGACTGGGACCTGCAATCCCCCGACGACATCGAGGACCAGGCCCGCTACCGGGCGTTCTGGGATCAACCCGGCGAGGTGCGTCCACCCTCCGGCGAAACCTGGCCCGAGCTTGTCGCCCGCGTGGACGCCGCCACCGACGCGCTCATCTCCGCGCATCCCGGTGCCGACCTGGTGATCGTCGCCCATCTTGGCGTCATTCTCACCCAGCTTCAGCGCGCCCTTGACCTCACCACGACCGAGGCGTTCTCCCACAACATCGCCCCCCTTTCGGTGACCGAATTGCACCACGTCCCCTCCGGCTGGCACGTCGAAGGCATCGATCACGCCCCGTGATGCACATGCGCACAAATGATCGCTTTGACACATTCCCGGCCCGGCCTAACGTCGCGGCATGACATACGATCTCTTTATCGGCGACCGCACCTTTTCAAGCTGGTCCCTGCGCGGCTGGCTCATGCTCGAAAAGTTCGACCTGCCGCACCGCACCCATATGGTCGGGCTCTACGACGGCACCATGGCCGAGGACCTCAAGGATCTCGCCCCGGCCCGCCTCGTCCCGGTAATGCGCGACGAGGGCGGCATCGTCATCTTCGACAGCCTCGCCATGGCCGAAACCCTGGCCGAACGACACCCCGAAGCCGGTCTCTGGCCCAAGGATCCCGCCGCCCGCGCCCTCGCCCGCTCGATCACCGCGGAAATGCATTCCGGCTTTTCCGCCCTGCGCGCCGACTGCTCGATGCAGCTTCGGCATCAATGGCAAGGCTTCACGCCGTCCGACGCCGTCAAGGCCGACCTCGCCCGCATCGAAACCCTGTGGTCCCTCGCCCACAGCCGCCACGGCGCAGACGGCCCTTGGCTCTTCGGGCGCTACAGCCTCGCCGATGCCTTCTACGCCCCCGTCGCCGCCCGCATCGCGGGCTACGCCCTGTCTGTGGGCAAGACCGCGCAAGCCTATGTCGACACCACCCTCGCCGACACATCCTTCCGCCAATGGCGCGCGCTCGGGCTCACCAAGTCCTACGACCCTGTCCCCTATGACCAGCCGCTCGACCACACCACATGGCCCGGCCCCCGTACCGCCCCGGCCCGTCCCGTCGCCGATGGCACGCCCGAAAACACCGCCTGCCCCTATTCCGGCAAGGCCCCCACGCACCTCATGGAAACCGGCGGCCGCATTTTCGGCTTCTGCAACGCCACCTGCCGCGACAAGACCGTCGCCGACCCCGACGCCTGGCCCGCCTTCACCGCAATGCGCGACGGAACCGCCTGAAAGCACCCTCTTTTTCTTGCCAAAAATACTCAAATCCCGACCGTGCCTCACGCACGCCGTCGGGGCTGCGTTAACCATTCCTAAACCACTTGCGCGCTATCCGTTAATCATTCTCACGGAACGGAGTCCCCCATGGTCGCCCGCGCCTACACCGTCGCCTTCGAGGGCGTCGAGGCCCGCCAGGTCGAGGTGCAATGCGCCGTCACCCCCGGCGTCCCGGCCTTCTCGCTCGTGGGCCTGCCCGACAAGGCCGTGTCCGAGGCGCGCGACCGCGTGCGTACGGCGCTCTCGTCGATGGCCATCGCCCTGCCCTCCAAGCGCATCACCATCAACCTGTCGCCCGCCGACATGCCCAAGGAAGGCAGCCATTTCGACCTGCCCATCGCCCTCGCCCTGCTCGCCGCGCTGGAAATCATCCCCCCCGACGCCGTCGAGGGCACCTGCAGCCTCGGGGAACTCTCTCTCGACGGCTCCCTCATCCCCGTCATCGGCGCTCTCCCCGCAGCCATGGCCGCGGCCGAGGAAGACCGCACGCTTCTCTGCCCAAAGGGCTCGGGGGCCGAGGCCGCTTGGGTCGGCGCCACGCAGGTCATCGGTGCCGCCACCCTCGCCGACGTGGTCCGCCATTACACCGGCCAGTCTCCCCTGCCCCCGGCGGAACCGGGCGAGGTCACGGCAGACGCCTCCGGCCGCGACCTGCGCGACGTCAAGGGGCAGGAACGCGCCAAGCGCGCACTCGAAATAGCCGCCGCCGGGCGACATCACCTGATGATGGTCGGCACGCCCGGCTCCGGCAAATCCATGCTGGCGGCCCGCCTGCCCGGCATCCTGCCGCCCCTCACCGCGCCCGAGGCGCTGGAAACCTCCATGATCCATTCCCTCGCCGGGCTGCTGACCGAGGGCGGCATCAACCGCACGCGCCCCTTCCGCGAGCCGCACCACACAGCCTCCATGGCCGCCATCGTCGGCGGCGGTCGGCGGGCGGGTCCGGGCGAGATCAGCCTTGCCCATAACGGCGTGCTCTTCATGGACGAGTTTCCGGAATACCCCCGCGCGGTCCTTGAGACCCTGCGCCAGCCCATCGAGACGGGCGAGGTCGTCGTCGCCCGCGCCAACGCCCATGTCCGCTACCCCTGCCGCTTCCTGCTGGTGGCTGCCGCCAACCCCTGCAAATGCGGCTACCTCCCCGACCCGGCCCGCGCCTGCGCCCGCGTGCCCCAATGCGGCGAGGATTACATGTCCCGCATTTCCGGCCCCCTGATGGACCGCTTCGACCTGCGCATCGAGGTTCCCCCGGTCAGCTTCACCGACCTTGACCTGCCCCCCTCCGGCGACAGCTCAGACCAGATGGCCGAGCGGGTCGCCACGGCGCGGGCGGTACAACAATCCCGCTTTGCCGACCACGCCGACATGCGCCTCAATGCCGATGCCGAAGGCGAGGCCCTGGAAGAGATCGCGACCCCCGACACCGAAGGCCGCGACCTTCTGAACACCGTGGCAGAACGCATGGGGCTCTCGGCGCGCGGCTATCACCGCGTCCTGCGCGTCGCCCGCACCATCGCCGATCTCGACGGCTCAACCGACGTCCTTCGCCCCCACGTGGCCGAGGCCGTCAGCTACCGCCTTATGTCGATGAAAGAGACCTGATCCAGTCTCCCAGATCCGCCAGGGTCTCGCGCCCCTCGGGCAGCAGGTTGTGAAACAGCGGCCAGACATGCGGCAGGTCGTGCTCCACCACCTCCGTCACGTCCACGCCTGCCGCCCGCAAATGCGCCGCCATTCGAAGCGTGTCGTCGCGCAGCACCTCGGTATCCCCCACCCCGATCCAGACCGGCGCCGCGCCCTCGAAAGCGGCGAAAAGCGGCGATACGCGCACGTCTTTCGGGTCCGTGTCCCCAAGATACCATTCGCACATTTCCTCGGCCCGCTCGATCGGCAGCACCGCTTCGCTTTCGGCATTCTCGCGGATGCTGTCACCCGAAAACGTCAAATCCGTCACCGGCGACAGGGCGATGCAGCCCCTGGGCTGCGTCAGGCCCTCCCGCGTGATCTCCGCCAGCACCGCCAGCGCCAGGCATCCCCCCGCGCTGTCGCCCGCCAGCACCACGCCGCCGGGCCGGTCCATCACCGCGCGGTACGCCGCCATGCAATCGTCGAACGCACCGGGAAAGGGCGTCTCCGGCGCCAGCCTGTACTGCACCAAAGCTGCCGGCGCCCGCGCCTCGCGCGACAACACCGCCAGCATCTTGCGATAGACCCAAGGACTGCCGAACACGAAGCCACCACCATGGAAGTAGAGGATCAATGGCCCGTCCTCGCGCCCCGTGCCCAGCGCCCATGTCCACAGCACCGGCACCTCGCCCAACTCGTCCTCGGCCACCGAGGTGCCGCGCGGCGCATGGAACAGGACCTTCGCCTTGGTCTCGAAGGAACTGCGCGCCTTGGCGACCGTGGCCTTGCGAAGGTGCGGCTTCTCGGTCAGCCGCAGCCACTGGTTCAGCAGTGGCCGCATCACGCTCATGCGCGTTTCGCCTCGATCGCGTCCCAGATCGTCCCGGCCACGTTGGTCCCGTCGAACCGCTCCAACTCCTGGATACCGGTGGGCGAGGTCACGTTGATCTCGGTCAGGTACTGCCCGATCACGTCGATACCCACGAAAATCTGCCCAGCTTCGCGCAGCCGCGGGCCTATGATCGAACAAATCTCCCGGTCGCGATCGCTCAAGCTGACCTTCTCGGGTCGGCCGCCCACATGCATGTTCGACCGCACCTCGCCCTTGCCGGGCAGACGGTTGATCGCGCCCACGGGCTCTCCATCCACCAGGATCACGCGCTTGTCGCCGTCCTTGATCTCGGGCAGGTATTTCTGAACGATCAGCGGCTCGCGGCTGAACCCGGTGAACATCTCGTGCAGGCTTGAAAGGTTCCGGTCGCTCTCGGGCAGGTGAAACACCCCCGCGCCGCCATTGCCGTAAAGCGGCTTCAGGATCACGTCGCCATGCTCGGCCTTGAAAGCGCGGATCGTGCCCAGGTCGCGGGCAATCGCCGTGGGCGGCATCAACTCCGGGAAGTCTAGGATCAACAGCTTCTCGGGAAAGTTCCGCACCCAGAACGGGTCGTTCACCACCAGCGTCGTGTCCTTCACCCGCTCTAACAGATGCGTGGTGGTGATGTAGAACATGTCGAACGGCGGATCCTGGCGCAGCCAGACAACGTCGAACTCCGACAGGTCCGCAACCCGCTCCTCGCCCAGGCTGAAATGATCGCCCTTCACCCGCTGCACCGTCAGCGGCCAGCCCCGCGCGGTGATCCGCCCCCGGTCATAGGCCAGCTTGTCGGGCGTGTAATAGAACAGCTCGTGGCCCCGCGCCTGCGCTTCTTCGGCCAGGCGAAAGCTGCTGTCCCCGTCAATGTCGATCCCGTCGATCGGATCCATCTGAAAGGCGATTTTCATGGGCCATCCCCGTCTTGTGCTGCCCTCTACATGGGCCAAGCACCGACAGGGATCAATTCAGAAATGCCCGAACGCGTTTTCCATAACCGTCACGATACCTTGCCCGTCCATGACCGCGAGGTCAAAGCGCACCTCGCTAAGCTGCCCATCAGGCGTCTGCCCAAGATATTCGGACGCCGCCACGTGAATGCGCTGCATCTGGGCCGGGCGCAGCAGCGCCATCGCGCCTTCGACCGTATCCGACGCCTTCACCTCGCAGAACACGTAAACGCCGTTTTCGAGAAAAATCAGGTCGATCTCACCCCCCTGTCCGCGCCAACGGGTTTCCAACAGGTCGGCGCCACGACGGTCATAGTCCAGCGCGACCGATTTCTCGGCGGACGCCCCCTTCTGATAGGCGCGTTGCCCGCGTTCCCTGCGCCTGCGCAGGATGGTGTCGCATGTCATTCCGGTCTTCCTTACTTCATCTCACCCCGGCATCTCACACCAAAACATCTAATTTTTTCCTAACCGCTCAATTCCAGCGCCCGCTGATACACGACCCGCCGTTTCAGCCCCAGCCGCGCCGCCACCGTATCGGCCGCATCCCGCACGCTCAGCGTTTCCAGCGCCGCGCTCAGGGCCACATCCAGATCCTCCGCACTGCCTACCTCTGCCGCTCCGCGTTCGATCACCACGACGATCTCGCCCTTGACCGGTTGTGCTTGCAGGCGTTCGGCCAGCTCCTTCAGCGTGCCACGCAGCACCTCTTCGAATTTCTTCGTAAGTTCCCGGCACACCGCCGCCTGCCGTTCCTCGCCCAGCACCTCGGCCGCGTCGCGCAGCATCGCCGCCACCCGCTTGGGCGATTCGTAAAACACCAGCGTGCCGGGCACGCCCGCCACCTCCCGAAGTGCGGATTTCCGCTTGGATCCGCCCGACGGCAGGAAGCCCGCGAAAAAGAACCTGTCGGTCGGCAATCCCGCCACGGTCAGCGCCGTCACGACCGCCGACGGCCCCGGCGCCGAGATCAGCGCATGCCCCTCCGCCACCGCCGCGCGGGCCAGGTCATAGCCCGGATCGGCCACCATCGGCGTGCCCGCCTCGGACGCGTAAACCACTGATTTGCCGCTCTCCAGCGCCGCCATCAGGCGCGGGCGGGCGCGGTCGCCATTGTGGTCGTGATAGGACACGAGCGGTCTGTCGTTCAGCTTGAGACCGTGAATTTCCATCAGTCGCCGCAGGCTGCGCGTGTCCTCCGCCGCCAGCACATCGGCATCTGCAAGGATGTCGAGCGTGCGCAGCGTGATGTCCCGCGCCGCCCCGATCGGGGTCGCCACCAGGTACAGCCCGGGCGCAAGGCTCTGCTTGTCGGGATTCATCACTGGACCCGCCTCTCTGGACGTCTATTATCGTGACCAACTGCGCCGTCCACCCGGACCGCGCGAAAGAAGGAGTTCGTACCCTGATGTTTGCCGTTTTCGATGCCGTCCGCAAGCCGTTCCACCGACTTGCCCTCTTGGCCACGTTCCTGCTGCTCGCCGCCTGCGACGCCGGCATACCGGTGGTCGGTGGCAATAGCGGCCAGCGGATCGACCCGGGCGCCGCCGTGCCGGTCGCCCTGCTGGTGCCGCACGGCGCGGCAAACCCGAACGAACAGCGCCTTGCGCGCGACCTGGAAAACGCCGCCCGCATGGCCGTGGCGGACCTTTCCGGCGTCAATATCGACCTGCGCGTCTACGGCACTGCCGGCAATGCGGGCAAGGCCCAGCAGGCGGCGCTCAATGCCGCCGCCGACGGTGCCAAGATCATCGTGGGCCCCCTGCACGCCGAATCCGCCAACGCCGTCGCCGTCGCAATGGCGCCCAAGAACATCAACGTGCTGGCCTTCTCCAACAACCCCACCATCGCGGGCGGCAATCTGCTGGTCCTCGGCCAGACTTTCCAGGATACCGCCAATCGCCTGACCGGCTATGCCGTCAGCCAGGGCAAGCGCCGCATCTTGACTGTGCATTCGCGCAACCTCGCCGGGGAACTGGGCCGCGACGCCATCGCCCAGGCCATTCGCGCCAACGGCGCGACATCGGCCGGCGTGGTGAACTACGAATTCTCGCAAGGCGGTGTCGTCGGCGCCATCCCGGCGATCAAGGATAACGCCCAGACCAACAGCGCCGACGCGATCTTCCTGACGGCCAATTCCGCCGGCGCGCTGCCGCTCTTTTCTCAGATGCTGCCCGAGGCGGGCCTGTCCCCGGCCGAGATGCAGTATATCGGCCTTGCCCGCTGGGACGAACCGGCGCAGACCCGCACGCTGCCGGGCGTTCAGGGCGGCTGGTTCGCCATTCCCGACCCGCAGCGCGCCAACCAGTTCAAATCGCGCTTCCAGGCGGCCAACGGCAACCCGCCGCATGATCTTGCCGGTCTCAGCTACGACGCCATCGCCGCCATCGGGGCGCTGACCAGCTCCGGCCGGGCCGATGCCCTGTCGCGCTCCCGCCTGACGCAATCTTCCGGCTTCCAGGGCGTCAACGGCATCTTCCGCTTCCTGCCCAACGGCACGACCCAGCGCGGCCTTGCGGTGGCCACCATCCGCAACCAGCAGGTCGTGGTGCTGTCGCCCGCCCCCGCCAGCTTCGGTCGCGCGGGTCTCTGATCCCGCGCCGCCGACCCATGCCATGAAGGACACGCTGACGCCGCCGGACGCGCTGATCTGTCCGGCCGAGGTCATTTTCGACCAGGACGCCGTGCAGGCGCGCATCGACGCCGTGCGCGAGGCCGACCCGTCGGATACCGTCGCCCTGCGCCGCGAGACGATGACCGCGACGCGCGAGGCCATGACGGCGGGCTACGCCGCCATTGCCGAGGCGCTTCTGCAGACGCCCTTCGCCGCACGCGAGGCGACGCGCGCCTACACCTGGCTCACCGACTGCGCCGTGATGACCGCCCTGCAAGTGGCCAGCCGCTACCTGCACCCCCTGCCCAACCCCACCGAATCCGAGCGCCTGACGGTCTTTGCCGTTGGCGGCTATGGCCGGGGGGAAATGGCGCCTTTCTCGGATGTCGACCTGCTGTTTCTCACGCCCTACAAGATGACCGCCTGGGCCGAGAGCGTGATCGAAAGCACGCTCTACATGCTGTGGGACCTCAAGCTGAAAGTCGGGCACGCCAGCCGCACGATCCGCGAATGCATCCGCCTCGGGACGGACGATTTCACGATCCGCACCACGCTTCTGGAAAAGCGCCTGCTTTACGGCGACGACAGGCTGGCGGGCGATCTCGACCACCGCCTGCGCAACGATCTCTTCAAGGGCACCGAACGCGAATTCGTCGAAGCCAAGCTGGAAGAACGTGACGCCCGTCACGAAAAGCAGGGCGAACGCTACATGGTCGAGCCCAACGTCAAGGAGGGCAAGGGCGGTCTGCGCGACCTGCAATCGCTGTTCTGGATTTCCAAGTACCTCTACCACGTCGACAAGGTGTCCGACCTCGTGGACCACGGCCTTTTCATGGAAGACGAGTTCGAAACCTTTCTGAAGGCCGAGACCTTTCTCTGGGCCACCCGATGCCACCTTCACCTCGTCACCAACCGCGCGACCGAACAACTGACCTTCGACCTTCAGGTCGAAGTGGCCGAGCGCATGGGCTACAAGGACCGCGCCGGGCGCCGCGCGGTCGAGGTGTTCATGCAGGAGTATTTCCGCCACGCCACCGCCGTTGGCGACCTCACCCGCATCTTCCTGACCAAGCTGGAAGCGGCGCATGTGAAATCCGAGCCTCTGCTGCAACGCCTTTTCACCCGCAAGCGCAAGCTCAAGGACGGCTACAAGGAAGTCCACGGGAGGCTGGCCATTGTAGACGAGAAAGACTTCCTGTCGGACCCGCTCAACCTCTTGCGCGTGTTCGAGGAAGGCCTGCGCACCGGGCTGCTGATCCACCCCGACGCGATGCGGCTTGTCACCGCCAATCTCGACCTCATCACCGAAAGCTTCCGCGAAAGCCCCGAGGCCCGCAAACTGTTCCTCGGGCTGCTGCTGAAGCACGGCAACCCCGAACGGGCGCTGCGCCGGATGAACGAGCTTGGCGTGCTGTCGGCCATCATCCCCGAATTCGAGCCGATCAGGGCCATGATGCAGTTCAACATGTATCACAGCTACACGGTGGACGAGCACACCATCCAGTGCGTCAGCCAGCTCTCCAAGATCGAGCGCAAGGAGTTGACCGAGGACCTGCCGATCGCGTCCTCGATCCTCGATGCCGGCGTGAACCGCAAGGTGCTTTACGTCGCCATGCTCTTGCACGACATCGGCAAGGGCCGGGACGAGGATCACTCGATCCTCGGCGCCCGCATCGCCCGCCGCGTCGCCCCCCGGCTGGGGTTGAAACCCAAGGAGGTCGACACGGTCGAATGGCTGGTGCGCTATCACCTGCTGATGTCCGACATGGCCCAGAAGCGCGACATCGCCGACCCGCGCACCGTGCGCGACTTCGCCAAGGCTGTGCAGACCCGCGAACGGCTCGATCTTCTTTGCGTGCTGACCGTCTGCGACATTCGCGGCGTCGGGCCGAACACGTGGAACAACTGGAAGGCCTCGCTCATCCGCGCGCTCTACCGCCAGACGCGCCGCGCCATGGAAGGCGGGCTCGAGGCGCTCAACCGCGAACAGCGCGGCACCGACGCCAAGCGCAATCTGCGCGAGGCCCTCACCGACTGGGACGCAAAGGACCTCAAGACCGAGCTGGAGCGCCACTACCCGCCCTACTGGCAGGGCCTGCACGTCACCGCGCACGAAGATTTCGCCCTCCTGCTGCGCGACATTTCCGAGAACGAGATGCGCATTCAGCTCACCCCCGACGAGGACCGCGACGCCACGCGCGTCTGCTTTGCGCTGGCCGACCACCCCGGCATCTTCAGCCGCATGTGCGGCGCGCTGGCGCTGGTGGGCGCCAACGTGGTGGACGCGCGCACCTATACCACCAAGGACGGCTATGCCACCGCCGCCTTCTGGATTCAGGACGCCGACGGCAGCCCCTACGAGGCCGACCGACTGCCGCGCCTGACCCAGATGATCCGCAAAACCCTCGGGGGCGAGGTCATCACCGGCGACGCGATGCAATCGCGCGACAAGATCAAGAAACGCGAACGCGCCTTCCGCGTGCCCACCCACATCACCTTCGACAACGAAGGCTCGGAAATCTACACGATCATCGAGGTCGACACCCGCGACCGCCCCGGCCTGCTGTTCGACCTGACGCGCACACTTTCCAATGGCAACGTCTACATCAACTCGGCGGTGATCGCGACCTATGGCGAACAGGTGGTCGACACGTTCTACGTCAAGGACATGTTCGGCCTGAAATTCTATTCCCCCGCCAAGCAGCGGGCGCTGGAACGCAAGCTGCGCGAGGCGATTTCGGACGGCGTCGAACAGGCGATCCGCTGAAAACGGGCGTGAAAGTGTAGCCCCCGGCATTGAATAGGTTGCGACGAATGGCGGTTGTGCGGGACGAAGCGGGCTTTCGTTGCGACGGCGCCAACGTTCGCTTCGGGTTGCCATCTTCCCGAAAGCGCCTGAATGGTGAGCGCCGGCCGACTTGTTGAGCCCTCGACTTCATTTCTGGCAATTCGGCGTTTTTATTCATATCCTGCGCCTATTCTCAGGAGACATTTCATGGCCCAGTTTTCCGTCAACACCCATCGCCTCGACCCCTACAAGAACTTCAAGTTTCGTGTGAAGTGGGACGGCCGTTTCGTTGCGGGCATCAGCAAGGTCAGTGCGCTCAAACGCTCGACCGAGGTTCTCAGTCTCCGCGAAGGCGGCGCCCTCAGCCGCCCCCTCCGCTCTCCTGGCAAAACCGCTTATGAACCCATCACCATGGAACGCGGCATCACGCACGACACCGCGTTCGAGGATTGGGCCAATCAGGTCTTCAGCCTGCAAGGTGATGCGGCGGTCTCGCTCAAGGACATGCGCAAGGACATCCAGGTCGAGCTCTACAATCTCTCCGGACAGCTCGTTATTCGCTACAACGTATTCCGCGCTTGGGTATCGGACTACGAGGCACTCCCCGAGTTGGACAGCCAAGGCGAGGCCATGGCCGCGATCGAACGCATAACCCTGCAACATGAAGGGTGGGAGCGTGACAGGGACGTCACCGAACCGACCGAGACCTGAGGCCGCGGCGACTGAGCGGCGAGGGCTCGGTCCGGTCCTTCGTCACAAGCGGCATGAAGGTCGCCAATGCGGATGGAGCTGCCGTTCATGACGGAGGCGAGCGTCAGCCCCTGGGGTGGCGATCCGACGGCAATTCTGAAGCACTTTATGCCTGCCAAATACATCCTCGGAATGATCGTTGCGCCCAGCCTCAGCCAAATCGCCAGCCCAAGGGAGGGGCTGACGATGGCCGGGCCGCTTCGCGGCTGTTAACCGGCTGGTGACTCGATACTAATGTCTCGCAAAGGGCTCGCAGCGGTCATCGCGCTTCAACTCCACCGCAGGTTCCTGCAGGCCCCATTTCCTGCGCAGGAAATGGCCGTGAGAATACGTATTTTCACGCCCGGAATTTCCGAAAATTCCGGCACGCGCCCGCATCACCTCTCCGGCGACAAATCCACCCGCTCGCCCCGCCGTGGCGGGGCGATCTGCGCCCCGGTGACCGTCCGTGCATACTCGTGGCCCGCATGCACCGCCGCCGCGATGGTGCCCGGGCAATAACAATCCCCGATCCGTGTCACCGCCCTGATCCCCGCCGCATCCCAGTCGGCCTCGTGCTCCTTCAGATTGGTCCAAAGCGCATCATTCGGCACCCGCGACGTCACCGGCACCAGCGTCGCGCAGGGGATCTGCCGCCGGGCGTCGGAATAGACACAAGCCAGTTCCAGCGTGCTGCTATCTCCCTCCGCCACCTTGTGCAGCGGAATGATCGTGACCCCCAGCCCGATCAACCGCGCCTGGATGCGCTCTTGCTCCAGAGTGTTCGTCGTCCACGGCGCTACCACCGCTTCGGGCGTCACGAACACCACCTCGCGCCCGGTCTGCACGGCCAGCTCGGCCAGCACGTTTCCAAGGTAATACCCGTCATCGTCATAGATCACGATCGGCCCCGATCCATCATCCTGCTCCAGGCCGCCCTGCATCGCGCTTTCGGGCGACAGCACCGGCAATGCCCCGAATGCCGCGACCGGCAGGCGGTGCGTGCGCCCCACCCCGTCCAGCCGCCAACTGGCCCCGGTGGCCAGCACCACCTGCCCGATCCCGTAGTCCAGGATATCCGACGCGCTCAGCCGGCTTTGCAGGTAGAGATCGGCTGCATCCTTCTGCTGCAACTGCCACAGCCGCCAGTCGCGCACCCGGCCCCATTCCGCCAGCCCCGGCAACGCGCTTTCGATGGCCACGCGCCCGCCCCAGGCGTCACTGGCTTCCGCCAGCACAACCTCGTGCCCCGCCGCGACCAGCCCGCGCGCCGCCTCCATGCCCGCAGGCCCGCCACCCACGATCAGGAACCGCTCCGACGCAGTCTTGTCCCCGGTCATCACCTCCGGATGCCAGCCGCGCCGCCACTCCTCGCCCACCGTCGGGTTCTGGGTGCAGCGCATCGGCATCAGCAACTGATCCCCCGACACGCAGATATTGCACCCGATACACTCGCGGATTTCCTCCAGCCGCCCATCCTTGATCTTGTTCGGCAGGAACGGGTCGGCAATCGACGGTCGCGCCGCGCCAATCAGGTCCAGATGCCCCGACTTGACCAGCCGCACCATCGTGTCGGGCGAGGTATACCGCCCCACCCCCACCACCGGCTTCGTCGTCACGGATTTCACAAAGGCCGTGTAAGGCTCCTGGTACCCTTCCTTGGCAAACCGCGACGTCTGGCTGTCATTCGACCAGTCCGAGATGTTCACGTCCCACAGGTCAGGTTCCTCAGCCAGCGCCTCTACGATGTCGCGCCCCTCGACCTCGTGGCGCAGCCCGTCCTCACCCATCAACTCGTCCACCGCCAGCCGCACCGCGATGGCGCAACTGTCGCCCACCGCCTCCTTCGTATCGGCCAGCACCTCGCGAAACAGCCGCAGCCGGTTCTCGAAACTGCCGCCATATTCATCCGTCCGGTGATTGTGCCGCGCCAGCAGGAAATGCTGCAACAGGGTCATGTCATGCCCGGCATAGACATAGACGATGTCGAACCCCGCCCGCCTGGCCCGCTTCGCCGCGTCCACATGCCAGCCCCGAAACGCCTTGATGTCGGCCTTGTCCATCGCGCGTGCCTGCCATGGATCGCCCCAGTCACTGGGCGTGGGCGAGGGCGCCAGAATCGGCTGCCGCGCATAGCGCCCGGTGGCATGAAACCCGTTATGCGCCAGCTGGATCGCCGCAAGGCTGCCATGCGCCTGCACGGCTTCGGCCATCAGCTGCAGCGCCGGAATGTCCCCGTCATCCCACAGCCGCCCCTCGTTGGCCGGCGTCAGATCGGAACTGGGATGGATCTCTGTTTCCTGGGTCGAGACCACGCCCCAGCCCCCTTCCGCCTTCACGCCGCGATGCGCCGCCTCGGCCTGCGGATAGCGAAAGCCCATGCCAGTGCAATGCGGCACCTGGTAGAACCGGTTGCGCGTGGTCTTGGGCCCGATCCGCACGGGCTCGAACAGGATGTCATAGGGCGAGGTCGTCATCGGGGGCACCTTCCGATCCGGGTGGGGTTGCCCGACGCTACCACCCTCGTCGCGGGGCGCCAGACCTCAATATGCGACAAACGCACCGCGCGGTGGCCTCAGGAAGTCGCGTGGCACGACGCGCGAAAATTCCACCGTCGCAAAACCACCCGAATACCGACGCGATACCGACGTCCGAAATCGGCGGAAACAGGACCGTTAATACCCGATTCGGCCGACAGGCACGCATTCCCACACTTCCCCCGCCCCCGGCAATCGGCTAATGCTCTTGAAAACAAGGCAGACGCAGGCACCGCACATGAAACCCATCCGCCTTCTCTCCGGCGTCCTGACCGTGGGCGTCTGGACCCTGGCCAGCCGGATCCTGGGCTTCGTGCGCGACGTCATCATCGCCAACCTCATCGGCCCCGGCGTGCTGATGGATGCCTATGTCGCCGCTTTCCGCCTGCCCAACATGTTCCGCCGCTTCTTTGCAGAGGGCGCGTTCAACGCCGCCTTCGTGCCGATGTTTTCCAAGCGGCTCGAGGCCGACGAAGACCCCATCGGCTTTGCCCGGCTGGCGCTCTCCGGCCTCAGTTTCGTCCTGCTGATCCTGACCGCGCTGGCGATGATCTTCATGCCAGCGCTGGTGTATGCCACGGCCGAGGGCTACTACGGCGATCCGCGCTTCGACATCACCGTCGATTACGCGCGCATCACCTTTCCCTACATCTTCTTCATCTCGCTCGCAGCCCTGTTTTCCGGGGTTCTCAACGCCGCCGGGCGCTTCGCCGCCGCCGCCGCCGCGCCGGTCATCCTGAACGTGCTCTTGGTCGGCGCCATGATGATCACGTGGTACGTGGGCGGCCCCGTCGCCGACGCGCTGATCTGGACGATCCCCTTCGCTGGCGTGGCGCAACTGGCGCTTGTCTGGATCGCAGCCGACCGTGCCGGGATGGCGATACGCCCCACCCGCCCCCGCTGGACGCCCGAGATGTCCAAGCTGGTGCGCGTCGCCGTGCCGGCCGCCCTTGCCGGCGGTGTGGTGCAGATCAACCTCGTGGTGGGTCAGCTTGTCGCCTCCAACACCGAAAGCGCGGTCAGCTGGCTCTACGCCGCCGACCGCCTCTATCAACTGCCCCTTGGCGTCGTCGGCATTGCCGTCGGCATCGTCCTGCTGCCCGACCTGTCGCGCCGGCTCAAGGCCGAGGATCACGAGGGCGCCCGCCACGCCTATTCCCGCGCCGCCGAGATCTCATTGGCGCTGACCGTGCCCTGCGCCGTGGCGCTGATGGTGATCCCCCTGCCGCTGGTGTCGGTCCTGTTCGAGCGCGGCAAGTTCGATGCCGACGACACCGCCGCAACGGCGCTCGCGGTGATGATCTACAGTCTCGGCCTGCCCGCCTTCGTGCTGCAAAAGGTCCTGCAACCCGTGTTTTTCGCTAGATCGGACACGAAAAAGCCGTTCCACTACGCCCTTGTAGCCATGGTGGTGAACGCCGCGCTGGCCGTGGGGCTGGCGCAAGTCGTCGGCTGGTGGGCCGCCGCCATCGCCGCCACGGCGGCGGGCTGGGCCATGGTCTGGCTTCTGCTGCGCGGCGCACGCGGCTATGGCGAAGTGGCACGCTTCGACGACCGCTTCCGCCGCCGCATCTGGCGCATCCTGCTGACGTCGGTCCTCCTCGGCGTGATCCTGTGGGGCCTGCAAGTGCTGATGACACCGTTCTTCGGCCTGGGCGGCTGGCGTTGGCTGGCACTTCTGGTGCTGATCGGGCTCGGCAGTGTCAGCTATTTCGGCCTCGGCCAGCTTCTGGGCGCGTTTCGCCTGTCAGAATTCCGCGCCGCGGTGCGCCGCTAGCGCACGTCGCGCAAAAGTGGGCACCGGTTTTGCGCTCCTCGGACGTGCGTTATCAAAAGGTTGGAGCGCGGCGCGTGAATGCAAATGAACGCGACACGCTCTAACGCCGCTGCAACTTCTCGCGCAGCCGCGCCATGCCGCCGGGGACCAGCACAAAGGACAGAAAGAACCCGCCGACGAAGCCGCCGATATCGGCCACCCATGTGAAATTGTTGCCATAGAGCAGCCCGAAGATCAGTTGCAGCCCCAGCAGAACGCCGATCATCACGAAAGCCCGCATCTGGTTTTCGCCGATCGCCCCCAATTGCAGCCAGACAAGGCAGGTAAAGCCCCCGATCAGGCCATAGACGCCGGGGAAACCCCCTATTAACCCCGGCCCGTCAGGATAGATCAGGCCAAAGACCAGCGCGCCGAAGATGGATGAGGCGAAAAATAAAATCGCCACCGCCCACCCGGCCATGCGCTCGGCCACGAATTTGCCGATGGCCAGCGTCATCACGATGGCGAAAACCGCCTGAAGAAGGCTGGCGTGAACGAACGGATAAGTGACGAAGCGGATAAGATAATCAATCCTTAACTGACCGGTCTCCAGCATCCAGGTCATCGCCCGGTTGGAAAACCCGAATTGCTGGATGGTCGAGATTCGCCAGCCGATCGCCTCGGGCCCACCGGCGAGGCCACGTGCGCCCAACTGGAACACCGCCTCGGCGGCGGCCATGGCGGCCACGATGACCAGCACCAGCGGCGGGATCGGGTTGACCGGGCTGTCGCCGGGACCTGTGGCTCGGGGATCGGACATCGGTGTGGCCTCCTTGACGGCTGTTGGCCGCAGCAGTAAGCGAGGCGGACACGAATTTCCAGACGGAGTCCGCCATGGCCGAGGCCAGCTTCACCCCCCGCGTCTTCTCGGGCATCCAGCCGTCCGGCAACCTGCATCTGGGCAATTACCTCGGTGCGCTGAAACGCTTTGCCGACAGCCAGAACAGCGGGGTCGAGTCGATCTTCTGCATGGTCGACATGCACGCCATCACCGTCTGGCAGGACCCCGAGGCCCTGCGCCGCGCCACCCGCGAACTGACCGCGGGCTTCATCGCCTCTGGCGTCGATCCGGCGCGGTCGGTCCTCTTCAACCAAAGCCAGGTCTCGGCCCATGCCGAACTGGCCTGGATCTTCAACTGCGTCGCCCGCATGGGCTGGATGAAGCGGATGACCCAGTGGAAGGACAAGGCCGGCAAGAACCAGGAAAACGCCTCGCTTGGCCTTTTCGCCTACCCCGCGCTGATGGCCGCCGACATCCTGGCCTACCACGCTACGCATGTGCCTGTGGGCGAGGATCAGAAGCAGCACCTGGAACTGACGCGCGACATCGCGATCAAGTTCAACAACGATTTCGAGGTCGATTTTTTCCCCATCACCGAGCCGGTGATCGAGGGGGCAGCCACCCGCGTCATGAGCCTTCGGGACGGGTCCAAGAAAATGTCGAAGTCCGATCCGTCCGATATGTCCCGGATCAACCTCACGGACGATGCCGACACGATTTCCAAGAAGATCCGCAAGGCCAAGACCGATCCCGAGCCGCTGCCCTCGGACGCCGAAGGGCTGGAGGACCGCCCCGAGGCCCGCAACCTGGTGAACATCTACGCGGCGCTCAACGACCAGAGCGTCGATGGCGTGATGCGCGACGTGGGCGGGCAGCAGTTCGGCACGTTCAAGCCCGCGCTGGCCGAGCTGGCGGTGGAAAAGCTGGCGCCGATTTCCCAAGAGATGGCCCGCCTGATGCAGGACGCCGCCGAGATCGACCGCATCCTGTCGGACGGCGCCGGAAAGGCCCGCGAGATCGCCGCGCCGATCCTCAAACGCACCAAGGACATCGTCGGCATGGTCGGCGCCTGACCCGATTGAGTGGCTTCGCCACGCTCGATTGAAGGGCATGAGGGGCGCTGCGCCTCAAACACCCCGGAGTATTTGCGGCAAGAAAAGCCTCTGCATTTTCGCACGATCTCTGCGTCAGTGCGCGGAATTGCGCGGTGCGTTCAACTGGCCCATCTATGGCGCAAGCAAGAAAGGGTCATATCATGACATTCACAACGCATCCTGAAACCCGTATCGGCCACGTGCACCTGCGCGTGTCGGATCTGGAACGGGCCATCGCCTTCTATTCCGGCGTTCTGGGCTTCGAGCTTCAGCAGCGCTATGGCACCGAGGCCGCATTTCTATCCGCGGGCGGCTACCACCATCACATCGGCCTGAACACCTGGGAGAGCAAGGGTGGCACGCCGCCCCCGTCCGGGCATACGGGCCTTTACCATACGGCATTCCTCTACCCCGATCGCACCGCGTTGGCGCAAGCTTTGAAACGCGTGCTGGAGGCGGGCATCGCGCTGGAAGGCGCCGCCGATCATGGCGTCAGCGAGGCGGTCTACCTGTCCGACCCCGATGGCAACGGCGTCGAGCTTTACCGTGACCGCGCCCCCGAAGACTGGCCGCGCGACGCGCAGGGCAATCTCAAGATGGCCAACAGCCGGCTGGATATCGAGGCTTTGCTGGCCGAAGCCGGCTGACACCTCTGGACCCTTTGGGCGACCGGGCTTAGGGTCCGCGCCAAAGGGAGGCGACCATGGCCACAGGCAGCAACATCCGGACCTATTTCAACGGCACCTGGCATGACGGGGATATCCCGGTGATGCGCGCCGCCGATCACGGCATGTGGCTGGGCTCGAACGTCTTCGACGGGGCCCGGTTCGCCCACGGGCTGACTCCGGACCTCGACCGGCACTGCGCCCGCGTGAACGCTTCGGCCGAGGCGCTGATGGTCACGCCGACCGTGTCGGTGCAGGACATGGTCGAGATCGTGCAGGACGGGCTGAAAGCCTACGCCCCTGATGCGGCCGTCTATATCCGCCCGATGTACTGGGCGATCGAGGGCGGCATGTCGGCCATCGTGCCCAAGGACGGCGGCGCCACCGGCTTTGCCATCAGCCTTGAGGAAATCCCCATGGCCCCGCCCGAGCATTCGGCCACCATCACCCGCACGCGCTTTCGCCGCCCGGTGCTGGAGGACGCGGTGGTCAACGCCAAGGCCGCCTGTCTTTACCCCAACAACGCCCGGATGCTGGCCGAGGCGAAATCCAAGGGC
Organism: Roseovarius confluentis; assembly: GCF_002917925.1. Classification (GTDB taxonomy): domain Bacteria; phylum Pseudomonadota; class Alphaproteobacteria; order Rhodobacterales; family Rhodobacteraceae; genus Roseovarius; species Roseovarius confluentis. The sequence goes on from NZ_PPFE01000006.1 coordinate 56,483, forward strand.
TTCACCAACGCGCTGGTGGCCGACGCGCTTGGCAACGTGGCCGAAGCCGCCACCGCCAACGCCTTTGCCGTCAAGGATGGCGAGGTCTTCACGCCCGTGCCCAACGGAACCTTCCTGGCCGGGATCACCCGCGCGCGGCATATCGAGAACCTGCGCACCGACGGCGTGACCGTGCATGAATGCGTCATGTCCTTTGACGATTTCCACGATGCCGACGAGGTCTTTCTGTCCGGCAACATGATGAAGGTCATTCCGGTCACGGCGTTTGACGACACCAACTACCAGATCGGACCGGTCACGCGCCGGGTGCGCGAGATGTACTGGGACTGGGCGGCCAGCGCCTGAGCTCGCTCAGGCCGCCGCGTCGTAGCTGGAAAAGACCTCGGTGCTGCCGTCCCGCAGGATCAGGTGCACGTCATAGGCCTCGCGCCGGTCCTCCGGTCCCATCCCCGGCGAGCCGTAGGGCATCCCCGGCACCGCAAGGCCCACCGCGTCGGGGCGCTCGTCCAGCAGGCGGCGGATATCGGCGGGCGGCACGTGACCTTCGATCATGTACCCATCGACCTTGGCCGTGTGGCACGAGATCATCTGCTGCGGAATGCCGTTGTCGATCTTGTAGCGCGACAGGATCGTGCCGAACACATCCTCGCTGGTCACGGCAAAGCCGTCGCCTTGCAGAATGTCCATCCACGCGCCGCAGCAGCCACAGTTGGGATCTTTCATCACGTGAATGGCCGGGCCGGATTGCGCCAGACCAGCGAGCGGGGCCGTGGCCACCAGACCGGCGGCACCGGCGAGAAGGTTGCGTCGGGTCAGCATAGGCGGTCTCCTTGCATATTTGGTTGGCGCGAAGTTTGGACAGGATCACACACTGTCGTCAACCACTCGCCCCCGCACCCGGCATCACATCCGGGTGACCCGTTCCGCCGCCTAACGCAGCGTCGGGCGTGACAATCGCGGCTGACGTGACCATGGTGCGCGTCAACCTACGTTTTGATCCGAACGTCTCCCGGGAGGCCGCACATGACCCAATATCCCCACCTGCTCGCCCCGCTCGACCTGGGCCACGTGACGCTGAAGAACCGCGTGCTGATGGGCTCGATGCACACCGGGCTGGAAGAGACCAAGGACTGGAACCGCGTCGCCGAATTCTATGCCACCCGCGCCCGTGGCGGTGTGTCCATGATGGTCACCGGCGGCATGGCCCCCAACCGCGAAGGCGGCGTTTTTCCCGGCGCGGCGGGCCTCTTCAACGATCAGGACATCGCCAACCACAAGGTCGTGACCGACCGGGTGCACGACGCCGGCGGCCTGATCGCCATGCAGATCCTGCACGCGGGCCGCTACGCCTATGGCCCCGAATGCGTCGCCCCCTCGCCCATCAAGTCGCCCATCTCGCCCTTCCCGCCCAAGGAACTGGACGAGGACGGAATCGAAAAACAGATCGCCGACATCGTTACCGCCGCGGCCCGCGCCCGCCAGGCGGGCTATGACGGGGTCGAGATCATGGGCTCCGAGGGGTACTTCATCAACCAGTTCCTCGTGCGCCACACCAACAAGCGCGAGGACCGCTGGGGCGGATCCTACGAGAACCGGATGCGTCTGCCACTGGAGATCGTACGCCGGGTGCGCGAGGCCGTTGGCCCCGATTTCATCCTGATCTACCGCCTGTCGATGATCGATCTCGTCCCCGAAGGTTCGACCTTCGACGAGGTGGTGCAACTGGCCAAAGCGGTCGAAAAGGCCGGGGCCAGCATCATCAACACCGGCATCGGCTGGCACGAGGCGCGTGTGCCCACCATCGTCACCTCCGTCCCCCGCGCGGCCTTTACCTGGGTCACGAAGAAGCTGATGGGGCACGTGGGCATCCCGGTCATCACCTCGAACCGGATCAACACGCCGCAGGTGGCCGAGGACGTGCTGGCCGACGGCTGCGCCGACATGGTTTCGATGGCCCGTCCGTTCCTGGCCGATGCGGAGTTCGTGAAAAAGGCCATCGAGGGCCGCGCCGACACCATTGCGCCCTGCATCGCCTGCAACCAGGCCTGCCTTGACCATACCTTCTCGGGCAAAATCTCGACCTGCCTCGTGAACCCGCGCGCCTGCTATGAAACCGAGCTGCCGATCACGCCCACGGACACCCCCAAGACCGTCGCCGTCGTCGGCGCCGGTCCCGCGGGCCTTTCCACCGTGATCACGGCGGCGCAGCGCGGCCATGACGTGACGCTTTTCGACCGCGACGACAAGATCGGCGGACAGCTCAACATGGCCAAGCAGATCCCCGGCAAGGAGGAATTCTTCGGCCTCGTCGACTGGTACGATACCATGCTGAAAGAGACCGGCGTGATCGTAAAGCTGGGCCATGACGTGCAGGCCGACGACCTGGCCGGGTTTGACGAGGTGGTCATCGCCACCGGCGTCCTGCCCCGCGACCCCGAGATCGAAGGCCAGGAGGGCGACAACACGCTCTCCTACATCGACGTGCTGAAGCACAAGAAGCCGGCGGGCAAGCGCGTCGCCATCATCGGTGCGGGCGGAATCGGATTCGACGTGGCCGAGTTCCTTGTCCACGAGGGCGAAAGCCCGACCGAGAACCTCGCGGAATGGAAAGAGGAATGGGGCGTCGGCGACCCCGCCCAAACCCCCGGCGGCCTTGCCCCCGAAGGCCCGCAGCCGGATGCGCCCGCCCGCGCCGTCACGCTCTTGCAGCGCAAATCCGAACGCGTGGGCAAGCGGCTGGGCAAGACCACCGGCTGGATTCACCGCGCATCGCTCAGGATGAAAGATGTCGAGATGGTCGGCGGCATCAATTATGAGCGCATCGAACCCACTGGCCTCGTGGTGTCCAATGGCGAGGGGCACGAAGACCCGCGCACGCTGGAAGTCGACACTATCGTCCTGTGCGCCGGTCAGGTCAGCGAACGCAGCCTTGCCGACGCGCTCGAGGCCAAGGGCATGACCTGTCATGTGATCGGCGGCGCGGATGTGGCGGCGGAACTCGACGCCAAGCGCGCCATCGACCAGGGCACGCGGCTGGCGGCGACGCTCTAGGTCTTGTCGCCGCCAACGCCCGGCCCTAGGGTCGCGCCATGCCCGTCTGCGCCTTCGATATCGCCCCCGATGGCACCGCCCGCCCGGCCTCGGAAAACGGTCCGGACAAAGGTTATGCCTGGTGGCATTTCGACCTTGCCGATCCGGAGCTACCGGCGTGGCTTGAGGCGCGCGTTCCGTCCATCCCGGCCACCGCGCTTTTGGCCCCGGAAACCCGGCCGCGCTGTGACCGCTACGGCGACGGGCTGATGCTGAACCTGCGCGGCGTGAACCTCAACGCAGACGGCCCCGCCGACCAGATGGTGGCCGTGCGCATGTGGGTGACCGAGCGCCTGGTCGTGACAGTGCGCAAGCGCCGGGTCTTCGCCATCGACGCCATCCGGGAAGACGCGGCCAACGGCGACGCGCCCGCCAGCCCGGTCGCCTTCGTGCATGACCTCGCGCAGCGGCTCATGACGCGGGTGCAGGACACGGTCTTCGACCTCAGCCGCCGCGTGGACGACATGGAAGACAGCGTCGAGGACGACGATGAAGATCCGCCCGAGGATCTGGCCGAGGATCAGCGCATGGCGATCCGCCTGCGCCGCTACCTCGCCCCTCAGCGCGACGCGCTGATCGCGCTCGTCGGCACCGACAGCGAGCTTGTCACGTCCGACGCCCGCGCGCGGCTGCGCGAGTTGGGCAACCTGGCAAAGCTGGCGGTCGAGGAACTGGAATCGATGATCGGGCGGATGGAGGCCGTGCAGGACCATCACGCCACTCAGGCCGACCAGCGGCAGAACCGCAACGGCTATATCCTGTCGATCGTCGCGGCGGTCTTCCTGCCGCTCGGGTTCATCACCGGCCTTTTCGGCGTGAACGTGGCGGGGATGCCCGGTGTGGACACCCCCTGGGCCTTCGCCGCCCTGTGTCTTGTGCTGGTGGTCCTGACCGTCGGCGCAGTCTGGATCTTGCGAAAGCTGAAGTGGATCTGACCGCGCCTACTCGACCGTGATCGTAATCTGGTCCGACGTCACCGGCGGGTCGTGTGGCACATGGTTCATGTCACCCAGCACCAGTTGCAGCGTGTGCTCGCCCGGCTCCAGGTCCAGTTCCACCTGCGTCTGACCACCGCCGAAATGCACGTGGTTCTCATCCGACGGGATTGCGGATTGCAGTTCCTCCTCGCCATCGGGGCCTTCGCCCAGAGGCGCGCGGTCCACCAGGATATGGTGGTGCCCGGTATTCTCTTTTTCGGTGCCGGCAGGCGCCACGCCCATGCCGCTCAGGCCGAACACGACTTTCACAGGGGCCGAGACGGTCGCGCCGTCTTCAAGATTGACGAAATACACCTCTGCGCCGTCGGGGACTGGTGTGCCTTGGGCAAAGGCCATCGAGGCGGTCAGCACCAAAGCGGCGGCAGTCTTGGCAAGAAGTTTCATGCGAGCTCTCCCTTGTTCGAATCCCGCAGGCGCCGCGTTGCCTGAACGAACCTGCGACATTGCTAGACATGGGGCGCGCGGGCAACACGGCAAGGTGGCAGGCTCCGGATCAAGGCGCAAACATGTTTCCGGGCCACGAACGATGCACCACAAAACCAAGATATTGTCTGGCCCGCGCCGCAGTTGTGCCTGAATTTCCCGCGATACCTTCAATTCAACAATAAATGACGAGGGTATCGAGAATGGATCGCCTTACCGAAATGGAGGCCTTTGCGACCGTCGTGGACCAGGGTGGGTTCACCGACGCCGCGCGCAAGATGGGCATCTCCAAATCCGCCGTATCCAAGCACGTCTCGTCGCTCGAGGCCCGACTGGGTGCGCGCCTGCTGAACCGGACCACCCGCCGGGTCAGCCCGACGGAAATCGGTTTGGCCTATTACGACCGTGCCCTGCGCGTGCTCAACGATGCGGGCGAGGCGGATGCGCTGGTCAGTTCCATGCAGTCCGACCCCTCGGGCCTCTTGCGCATCTCGGTGGCCACCGATTTCGGTGTGAATCACCTCAGTCCGATACTTGGGCAGTTCCTCGACGATTTCCCCGACATCACCGTGAACATGGTGCTCAACAACCGCTACGTCGAGCTGATCTCCGAGGGCTTCGACATGGCGATCCGAATCGGCGAACTGGAAGACAGCACCCTGCGCGCCCGCAAGCTGACCGAGACCACGAAGCGTATGATCGCCAGCCCGAGCTACCTGGAGAAACACGGCCGGCCCGGCAAGATCGACGATCTGAACGAGCACAAGCTCCTGCATTATTCCAGCCAGTCCAACGGCTCGGTCTGGAAGCTGACCGCGCCCTCGGGCGAAAAACGCCAGGTACGCACCGCGGGTGGCCTGTCGGTCAATGACGGCCAGTCGCTCCTGAACGCCGCGATCTCTGGCCTTGGCATCGCCTACCTGCCCAGCTTTCTTTACGCCAACGCGCTGAAAGAGGGGCACGTGGTCGACGTCATCCCCGACCTGCCGATGGAAACCCAAGGCATCTACGCGGTGTATCCCCCGGGCCGCTTCACACAGCCCAAGGTCCGCGCCTTTATCGACTTCCTCGTCCACGCCTTCGCCGAGAAGGGCCCGACGGACTGGTAAGATTTTCCTCCGCCTGCCAGGCAACCTGACCCCGGGCGGCGCGCCACCCGGGGCTTTTTCGCATCCTCAGGCCATGCGCACAGGCCGCCGCTTGCGCCCCCAGCCCCCCGGCGGGCCGTCGATCACGCCGGGAAAGCGCGTGCCGCAGCTGACGCACCCGCCGAAATCGTCCAGCTTCCAGTCCGACAGCGCGTGCCAGTCCCGCCCGATCACGCGATCTCCGCACCCGGCGCAATAGCTCGACTGCGCGTCGGGGTGATGCGCGTTACCGATATAGACATGCCGCAGCCCCGCCTGATGCGCCACGTTACGCGCCCGCAGCAGCGTCTCCAGCGGCGTGCGCGCGTGCGACAGCATCCGGTGATCGGGATGAAAAGCGGTGAAATGCAGCGGCACGTCGGGACCGCATATCTCCATCACCCAGGCCGACAGCGCCTCCAGCTCCGCCGCGCTGTCATTCTCGCCGGGGATCAGCAGCGTCGTCAGTTCGACCCAGCATTCGGTCTCGTTCACCGCATAATCGATTGTCTCCAGTACCGGCGCGATCTCCGAACCGGTCAGCTTGCGATAGAACCCTTCTGTGAACCCCTTCAGGTCGATATTCGCCGCATCCATCGCGGCAAAGAATTCCGACCGTGGCGCATCACAGATATACCCCGCCGTCACCGCCACACTTTTCACGCCAGCTTCACGGCAGGCTGTGGCGGTGTCCAACGCATATTCGTGAAAGATCACCGGGTCATTGTACGTGAACGCCACAGACGCACAGCCCTCTGTCCGCGCCACTTGGGCAATCTTCTCCGGCGCCGCCTGATGCGCCAGGCTGTCAACCTCGCGGCTCTTAGATATCTCGTGGTTCTGGCAGAACTTGCACGCCAGGTTGCACCCCGCCGTGCCGAAACTCAGCACCGGCGTACCCGGCAGGAAGTGATTCAGCGGCTTCTTCTCGATCGGGTCGATGCAGAACCCGGTCGAGCGCCCGTAGGTGTCCAGCACCATACGGTCGCCCTGCCGCATCCGCACGAAACACATGCCGCGCTGCCCGTCCCGCAAGGTGCAAAAGCGCGGGCATAGGGTGCAGCGCAGCCTTCCATCGCTTTCAGTCTCCCAGAATCGCGCGGGGTGCATCGCCGGTCGTTTTCCTCCATGATCCTGCCTACCAAATAGGCATGCGATCCCGAAATGAACAGTGAACCCGACCCCATGATGCGCCAACCAGCCGTCGCCGGAACCTTCTACCCGGCCGAGCCCGACGCGCTCTGGTCCGAGGCCGAAAGCTGCATCACCCGTGGCACCAGCGGCTGGCGGCCCGAAGGCTCGGTGCCCCGCGCGATCATCTCGCCCCATGCCGGCTATCGCTTTTCCGGCTGGCTGGCCGGCGCGGCGTGGCGGGCTACCGCACGCGGGCGCCCCTCGACCATCGTCATCCTGTCGCCGTCGCATGCGCACGCCTTCGAGGGCATCGCCCTGCCCTCGCAAAAGGGCTACGCCATGCCCGGTTTCGACGTGATGATCGACCGCGCAGCTGCCAACAGCCTCGTGCAGGCAGGGCTGGCCCATGTCGAGGACGCTGCCCATGACCGCGAGCACGGCATCGAGACGCAGCTTGCTTTCCTGCACCGCCTGCATCCCCGCGCCAAGGTGGTGCCGCTCGTCATCGGCAACGCCCCCCAAGACCAGGTGTCCGCCGCCATCGACCACCTCAGTGCGCTGGACCAGCCGCTTTTCGTCCTGTCCAGCGACCTCAGCCATTTCCTGCCCCGCGAGGCGGCGGACGCCAAGGACACCGAGACCGCCAAGCTGCTGGAAACCTCCAAGGGCAAGATGCTCACATCCCGTCATGCCTGCGGCGCAAGCGGTATAGCAGGGTTCCTCGCCTCGAAGACGGGCGCGGGCCTGCGCGTCACCCGTCTCGCCATGGCCTCCAGCGCCGATGTCACCGGCGACACTTCTCGCACCGTGGGCTACGGCGCATGGGCGCTTTTCGACACCACCGACGAGGTCATCATCCCGCGCCACCGCCAGATGCTGCTCAAGGCCGCGCGGCAGACGCTCGACTCCTTCACCAAGCGCGGCAAGCCGCCCAAGCTCGATGAAACCAGCTTTCCGCAGACGCTGCGCGGCCACGGTACCAGTTTCATCACGCTGCAACAGGACAGACGCCTGCGCGGTTGCATCGGCTCGCTCACCGCGCATCAACCGCTGGTGCGCGACGTGTCGGACAACACGGTCAAGGCCGCATCCGCCGATCCGCGTTTCAAGCCTGTGACCGCCGAAGAGGTCCCCGACTTGCGCCTCAAGATCGCAGTCCTGTCGCCCTCCGCGCCAATGACGTTTTCAGGCGAGTCCGACCTGCTGCCACAACTGACGCCGTACCGCGACGGGCTGGTCCTGCGCGACGGGGCCAAGCGCGGTGTGTTCCTGCCGATGGTCTGGGACAGCCTGCCCGACCCCGTCGAATTCCTGACTGCCCTGAAGGTCAAGGCAGGCCTGCCCAAGGATCACTGGAGCGACACGCTTGAAATCCACCGCTTCTGCGCCGAAAGCTTCGCCGAACCGGACTAGGCGCTCAACCAGCGTTGGAAATCTCGATCAGGTTGCCATCCGGGTCCCGCACATAGATCGAGGTCAGCGGCCCCGTCGCCCCGGTGCGCGGTACCGGCCCTTCCTCGACCGTCACGCCCTGCACATGCAGATGCGCCTGCCAATCGGCCAAGGGCAGGTCGCTCAGGAAACACAGGTCCGCCGTGCCGGGCGCGGGATGCGCTGCCTTCGGCTCAAACTCCGCCCCGGCCTTGTGCAGGTTGATCTTCTGCACTCCGAACTTCAGAGCCCACCGCCGCGAGCCGTCGGCAGGGGTGAACGCCTCCGCATTCATCCCCAGGGCATCGGTATAAAAGGCCAGTGTCGCGTCGATATCCGCCACGGTCAGCACAAGATGATCCAGCGATGTCAGTGCGGGGGGCATCAGCGTCTCCTTTGCCAGGGGGATTGTCATCCTTGCAAACCCGGGCATAGACATACGCCAAAACCAGACTGCAGGCCACGATGACAGACGCCACGCAAACCCTTATCGATCCGATCGACCCGGCCCGCGCTCGCGCGCTTCAGGCGACGCTGGGTGACACGCCAGCCATACAGGAAGGAGACGCCCTTCCGCCGTTCTTCCACCAGATCTATTTCTGGGACCCGCAGGTGCCCGTCGACCTTGGCCGCGACGGGCATCCCAAACTTGGCGGCGTCATCCCCGACATGGGCCTGCCCCGGCGCATGTGGGCGGGCGGCCAACTGCAGTTTCACGCGCCCTTCCGCGCCGGACAGCCCGCCACCCGCCGCACCACCCGCGAAAAGGCCGAACACAAGCAGGGTCGCAGCGGCCCTCTGGCCTTCGTCACCCTGCGCCACGAAATCTGGCAAGACGACATCTGCTGCATCACCGAGCATCAGGACCTCGTCTATCGCGAGGATGAGACGGGCAAAAAACCCGAACCGCCCCGCGCCCCCGACGGCGCGGTGAAAACCTGCACGGTCAGCTTCGACAGCACGCTGCTCTTTCGCTACTCGGCGCTCACCTTCAACGGCCACCGCATCCACTACGACGAAGACTATGCCCGAAAGGTCGAAGGCTATGACGGCCTTGTCGTCCACGGGCCCCTTCTGGCGCATCACCTGATGCAGATGGCCGATGCCGAACTGGGCGGTCTGAAACGCTTCGGCTTCCGCGCGACCAGCCCCCTGATGCACTTTGAGACGGCAGAGCTCTGCTGGGGCGAGGACGGCTCATGTTGGGTGCGTGGCCCGGACGGGCGACAGTGCATGGCCGCAAAGGCAGGCTGATCATCCCGACTTCGGCAAAGACGCCTCGGGCCTGAACGGCGCCGGGATCTCGTCCCGCCCGTCCAGCACAAGATCCGCCATCACCTGCGCCACCTTCGGCGCCATGCCGAACCCGATCTTGAAGCCGCCATTGGCAATGAACTGGTCCGGGTAAAGCGGATGCACCCCCAGCATCGGCGCCCGCGACCGCGCCCGGGGCCGCACCCCGGCCCAACGCTCGATCACCTTTGCGTCGCGCAACGCCGGCACCGCCGCGCGGGCGCGTTCCAACACCTCGTCCAATTGCGTATCCGTGTCCGTCGCGCTTGCATACTCGCGCTCCGAGGTCGACCCAACGGCGGTCGTCCCGTTTCGATGAAAAATCACGTGCAGCGCGTCGGCAAACACCTGCGGAGCGTCCGGCGCGGCGAAATCCAGCACCGCCCCCTGCCCCTTCACGCCATTGCCCACCGGCGCGCCCAGCTTGTCGGACAGCTCCGCCAGCCCCGCGACACCCGTGGCATGTACCACGCGCCCCGTCGCATGGCCTTCCGCCAGTATCTCTCCGCCACGTTGCAGGATCGCCGCCGCCAGCGCCTTGCCGCCTTCGCGCGGATGCAGCCGCGCCGACAACGTGTCGAGGATCAGCAACCCCGTGGGCGTGACCGGCGCATGGGCCACCGTATCCACCGCCACCACCTGCCACGTCGCAGCCTCGCCCCACAGTTCGCGCGCCGTGACCTCCCGCTGCCGCGCCAGCGCCAGCGCGGCCTCGTCCGCCACCGGCTGCACCCGGCCCGTTCGCGCATACCCCGAGGGCAGGCCCGATACCTCGGCCACCTCGGCCCAGAACGCCTCGGCCAACAGCAGGCTCTCCAACTGGAACGCCTTCTTCTCGTTCCAGTTCTCGGGCACGTGCGGCGCCAACGCGCCCACCACGCCGCCCGACGCCCCCGCACCCACGCCGCCGGGGTCGATCACCCGCACCGACGCCCCCCGCGACTGGCACGCAAAGGCGATGGACAAGCCGAAGATCCCGGCGCCGAATATGGTGACGTCTGCCATTGTCATTTCCCCTGCCCGGCGGCATGGTCGCCGGGATTTTCCCTGACTACCGGAAGGCGCGATGCAGGACCAGCAGGCAGAACTGGAATGGCGTGACGGCGATGTGCCGGTCTCCACCCAGTTCGACGACCCGTATTTCAGCCTCGAAAACGGCCTGGCCGAAACGCGCCACGTCTTTCTGGACGGAAACGACCTTCCCGCCCGGTTTCGCAACGGCTTTCACATCGCCGAGCTGGGCTTCGGCACGGGCCTCAACTTCCTGACCGCACTTCAGGCGTGGCGCACGGCGGGCGCGCCGGGCACCCTGCATTTCACCAGCTTCGAGGCATTCCCGATGGACCCGGCCCAGATCGCGCGCGCCCTTTCGGCCTTTCCCGATCTGCCGGTCGAAGCGCTCGAACTGGAACGCTGCGGCCCCTTCGGCGACCTTCTGACCGGCCCCGATTTCACCCTGCGCGTCATCCAGGGCGACGCACGTGCCACCCTCCCGGGCTGGGACGGCATGGCAGACGCCTGGTTTCTCGACGGCTTTTCCCCGGCAAAGAACCCCGAGCTTTGGCAAGAAGACCTCATGCGCGAAGTGGGCCGGCACACCGCGCCGGGCGGCACCGCGGCCACCTACACCGCCGCGGGCTTCGTCCGGCGCGGATTACAGGCGGCGGGATTTGAAGTCACGCGCGTTCCGGGATACGGGCGCAAGCGACACATGACCCGCGCAAGAAAGATCTGACCATGGCAGAGCAGAACACTCGTCTCGGCATCCTGATGATGGTGACAACCACCTTCATCTTCGCGGTGCAGGACGGCATCTCGCAATACCTCGCGCGGGAATACAACGTGCTGATGATCGTGATGATCCGCTATTGGTTCTTTGCGGCCTTCGTGATGACCGTGGCCAGCCGCACCGCCGGGGGTCTGCGCGCTGCCGCCCGCACGGATCAGCCACTGGTACAGGGCTTCCGCGCCGTGCTGCTGGTAGCCGAGATCTGCGTGATGATCTTCGGCTTCACCCTGCTGGGCCTCGTCGAAAGCCACGCCGTCTTTGCCTGCTATCCCCTGCTCATCGCCGCGCTCTCCGGCCCGGTCCTCGGCGAAAGCGTCGGCTGGCGCCGCTGGGCGGCCATTGGCGTGGGTTTCGTCGGCGTCACGATCATCCTCGAACCTGGCTTCGGCGTCTTCCAGCCCGAGGCTATCGTGCCCCTGATCGCCGCCCTGATGTTCGCGCTCTACGGGCTACTGACGCGCTATGTCGGCCGCCGCGACAGCGCCGCAACCAGCTTTTTCTGGACCGGCACGGTGGGCTCGGTCGCCATGACCGCCGTCGGCATCTGGTTCTGGGAGCCGATGTCGGCCTATAACTGGCTCTGGATGGCCGCACTCTGCGTTACCGGCGCGGCGGGACACTATACGCTTATCAAGTGCTACGAGGTCGCCGAGGCAAGCGCGGTCCAGCCCTTCGCCTATCTGCAACTGGTCTTCGCCAGCACCATCGGCATCCTGTTCTTTTCCGAAACGATCCGCCTCAACGTGGCGCTCGGTGCGGGGCTCATCGTGGCCGCCGGGTTGTTTACCCTCTGGCGCCAGCGGCTGCGCGGCTAAAGCATTTCCGGGACACAGTGAATCGCTTTTCACTGCCTCTTGAGACGCAAAAAGCGATGCATGTTTCAGACTGACCCGGAAACGCTTCAGTGCGGCATTTTACCGGGCTTTCCCGCGCACGGCAGACGATGTATCAAAACGCGTGGACGGCAAGGGAACACCCCATGCGCAAGGCGCGAAACGTGACAGCGATCTGCAAGGCAGCACTGACGGTACTCGTCGCGCTGTTCATCGCGATCCGCGTTGTGGCCCAGCCCACGATCCTAACCGCGCCTGACCCAGGGCTGATGGCGCTCTGCTCGGGCGGCCAGATCGTCTACGTCTCGATGGAGACCGGCTTGCCGGTGGAAAACGACGACGAAACCGGCCTGCTGGTCGACTCCTGCCCCTTCTTCGGGGTAACGGCCTTCAACCTCGGCGCGGACCGGACTCTGCCGACGCCGTTGCAGGTGCCCGCCGCGCTCGCCCTATTCCAGACGGGCACGTCACAGCCGGTGACCACCGCCCCGGTTCAGAACGCCGCACGCGCTCCGCCGCTGCGGGCTTGACTTGGTGCGCGCACAGCGCCCGCACAACACTCCCCCAGACAATAGACGCAGGCGGGCTTCGGCCCGGAGCGTTGTCATACCACATCCGGCACGCGGCACATGGCCCGCGCCACCACACCACAGGAAACTGACATGAAAACCCTTCCTACACTTGCATCTGCCCTCATCCTTTCGACAGGCATCGCGACCGCACATGATTACACCGTGGGCGACCTTGAAATCATGCACCCGATGGCATTCGAGACGCCGAAAATGGCGAAGGCCGGCGCCGGTTTTCTTACCATTACCAACAATGGCGACACCGACGACGTCCTGCTCGAGGTGCGCGCCGACTTTCCCAAGGTCGAGGTCCACACCACCGAGGAAACCGACGGCGTCGCCAAGATGATGCATGTTGAAAACCTGCCCATCGCCGCCGGTGAAACGGTCGAGCTCGCCCCCGGCAGCTATCACGTGATGTTCATGGGGCTGGAGGCACCGTTCGAGGACGGTCTGGAAATCCCGGCCACGCTGGTCTTCGAAAAGGCGGGCGAAGTCGAGATCACGTTCAACGTCGAGGCGCGCCCCGAGGGCGGCGAAAGCATGGACCACTCCAACCACTGATCCGCGCGGAACGTGGGACGAGGCGGATGCCGCCCCCGGCACCGCATCACCGGGTCAATCCACCGTCGGTGAAAGCGTATTGCCGACCAGCTCCTGCGAAAACGGCACCGGGTGCGGCTCTTTTCCCAGCCGCGCCCGGTAGACCGGCAGGCTTTCGGCCACGCGCATCACGTAGTTTCGCGTCTCGTTGAACGGGATATGTTCGATCCAGTCGATGATGTCCCCGCCCTCCTGCCGCGGATCGCCGAACCGCGTCATCCAGCGCGGCGGCCGGGCAGGGCCCGCGTTATACCCTGCGGCCATCATGATCACATTACCGTCGAACTGCGACGCCATCTGCGCCAGATAGGCCGAGCCAAGCCGTGCGTTATAGGCCCAATCGTCGAAAACGCGCGACCGGGTGTGCCCGGGCTCGCCCAGCCGCCGGGCGACCTCGGCGGCGGTGCCGGGCATAAGCTGCATCAGGCCCATCGCGCCCGCGCCGCTGGCCACGCCCTGGTCGAACTCGCTTTCGCGCCGCGCGATCGCCAGCGCCAGCTCCATCGGCACCGGAAGCTCCAACTCGTGCATCGGGTGCAGCGGATAGTATGGCGCCGGCAGCGTGATCCCGCGCTGCGCCGCCGCCTTGCCCACCATCACCTGCAGGTGCGGCGACCCAAGGTCGTGCATCGCTTGCCCCAACTGGCCCAGTTCGGGCGGCTCCAGCGTGGCTGCGAGGTGCTTGAAGAACCGCTCAGCCAGTGACACGCGCCCGTTAGCCAGCGCCAGCACACCGGCCTGGAACACCTCGCCCTGCGCAAAGTCCGCCTCGCGCCAGTCCGCAAAGCTCTGTCGCCCGCTCAGCTTGCGGTCGAACGGGAACCCGCCCCGCTCGGCCGCCAGCAACCCGTAAAAGCTGGTCTGGTGCAGCGCCCCCAACTCGTAGGCTATCTCGGCGGCACTCTCGTTGCCCGCCGCCTCCTGCGCCCGGCCCAGCCAGTACCCGGCCCGACCCAGCGAGATCGGCGTCTCGACCCCGTCCATGAACCGCTGGAAATGGAAAATCGCCAGTTCGGGGTCGTTCAGGTCCGTGAGCGCGATGAACCCCGCCAGCCATTCCAGGTCGGCGAAATGCGAGCCTTCCACAAGCCCGTGCACCGATGCCAGGTCATAGGCCGTGCGGGCCGCACCGTCGCGCATCCGGTCGCGTGCCAATTCCCGCCGCCAGCCGGCCCACCGTTCGGCATCGCCCAGCCCGTTGCCTTCCAGCCGGCTTTGCCGAAGGATCAGTTTGATCGCGTCGTCCGGCCGGTTTTTTTGAATATGGCGGTTGTACAGGGCATAGGCGATATGCGGGTTGCTTTTTGCCGCATCAGGCAGCAGCTCCAGCCGCTTGTCCGCACCGTCCGCATCGGCCTCGATCGCCAGCCGGGTCTGGGCGATATCGCGCGTCTCCTCGTCCACAAGCGGCAGCATCTGCTGCACGTCCCGCAACCCCCGCCACAAGGCCATGTCCAGCCGCGCCGCATGATGCGGCTTCAAAAGGTTCGGTCGCGCCCGGATAAAGGCGTCATGCTCCGCCGTCGACAAGTCCAGCGTCCGCCACGCCAGCACGATCGCGACATCGGCATCGCCGGGCCGGCCGGCCTCCTGCAGCGCCCGCGCATAGGACAGCGCGCCAAGGCCCGATTGCGGCACCCGGTCTTCGTAGAAAGTAATGATCTCCTCGGGGGAGGCGTCGATCATCGCCACCTCGGCCTGCGTATGCAGATAATCCAGCCCTGGCCAATCGGCATGGTCCTCGAGAAAGGTCAGGATTTCCTCCGGCGTGCCCTCGCCCGCCCGAAGCCGGTGCCATTCGATCAGCGTCACGCCCGCAGGCCCAGCCCGTTCAGCAATCTGCACCGCCGTAGTCCAGCGCCCGGCCAGCATTGCATCGAACGCGCTCGACATCGGGCGCGGCGGTATGCGCGGCGCGGGGGCGACCATGACGGTTTCCTCCGCACTCGCCTCGGCCTCGGCCTCGGAGACGGCAGCGGGCTCCGCCTGCCCCCCATCCTCGGACTGGGCCACCGCGAGCAGCGGCCACAGCAGGGCCATTAAGGCCACGACAACTCTTTGAACGCTGAACATCTCTTGCATTTTCCCGGGCCAGCGACGATAGACACAGCCAGCCTAGTTTCAAGGGGACGGATCGTCCATTCACAAGCTGGGCAACGCCGCGGCACGATTGCGTGTTCCACCGCGGTCATCCACCAGCCCCACGGGCTACGACATAGAGAGGAGCGTATCATGTTCAAAGGATCATTTCCTGCCCTGGTCACGCCGTTCAAGGACGGCGAGCTGGATCTCGATACGCTCAAGAAACTTGTCGAGTGGCATATCGCCGAAGGCAGCCACGGCCTCGTGCCCGTTGGCACCACCGGCGAAAGCCCCACGCTCAGCCATACCGAGCATGAAACCGTGGTGTCCGAAGTAGTGCGCGCCGTCAACGGCCGCATTCCGGTGATCGCGGGCGCGGGCAGCAACAACACGCTCGAATCGATCCGCTTCATCCAGCACGCCGAAGAGGTCGGCGCCGATGCGGCTCTGGTGGTGACGCCCTATTACAACAAGCCCACCCAGCGCGGACTGATCGCCCATTTCACCGCGCTGCACGACTGCTGCAACCTGCCGATCATCATCTACAACATTCCGGGCCGCTCCATGGTGGACATGATGCCCGACACGATGGGCGAACTGGCCAAGTTGCCGCGTATCGTCGGCGTCAAGGACGCCACCGGTGACCTGGCCCGCGTCAGCCACCAACGCATGACCTGCGGCAAGGACTTCTGCCAGATCTCCGGCGAGGACGCGACCGCGCACGGCTTCAACGCCCAGGGCGGCGTTGGCGTGATCACGGTCACCGGCAACGTCGCGCCGCGCATGGTGGCCGAAGTACAGAACGCCACTCTGGCGGGGGATTATGCCAAGGCGCTGGAAATCCAGGACCGGCTGATGCCGCTGCACAAGGCGATTTTCACCGAACCGGGCCTCGTGGGCGCGAAATACGCCCTGTCGCGCCTGGGTCTGTGTAGCGACGAGGTGCGTTCCCCCCTGACCGACCTCAGCGACGAGACCAAGGCGATGGTCGATGACGGCTTGCGCCATGCCGGGCTGATGAACTAGGGCACGGCCCATGGCCGAGCTTCTGATCGTCTATCATTCCAAGACCGGCGGCAGCCGCCAGATGGCACAGGCCGCCGCCGAGGCCGCGCGGGATGAGACGACCACGACGCTCCAGACCGCCGAAGACACCGGCCCCGATGACCTTCTGCGCGCCGACGGCTATATCTTCTGCGCGCCCGAAAACCTGGCCGCCATCGCCGGCGTGATGAAGGACTTCTTCGATCGCTGCTATTACCCGGTGCTGGGCCGGATCGAGGGGCGCCCCTATGCCCAGATGGTCTGCGCCGGGTCGGACGGCACCAATGCCCAGAAACAGATCGCCCGTATCGCCCAGGGCTGGCGGCTGAAAGCGGTGCAGGAGCCGTTCATCATCTGCACCCACGCCCAGACGCAGGATCAGATCCTGGCCGATAAACATCTGTCGGAAGAGGACCTTACCCCCTGCCGCGAGCTGGGTCAGGCGCTCGGGGCGGGGCTGGAAATGGGCGCCTTCTAGTCTAGTCGACCCGGCGCACCAGCATCTGGTTGCCCGGGCCCGACTTGGTTTCGAACACCTTCAGCTTGCCCACAAGGTCGCTCAGCTTCTTCTCACCATAGGTCCGCGTGTCGAAATCCGGCTTGTCCGCCTGGATCTGCTGCCCGATCCGCCCCAACGGGTACCACTCGCCCTCCTGATCGATCTTCTCCATCGCGTCGAAAATCAGGTTACGGGCATTGGAGGCGGATTTCGAATCGAGCCCCGCCTTGGCCTTGGTGCGCGCGGATGATCCGGCCTCCTGGTAGATGTTCTCGATCGCCACGAACCGGTTGCACGCATTCTTCAGCGCGTCGGGCGCCTTGGCCTCGCCGATGCCGATCACCGTCAGGCCCTGTTCGCGGATGCGGCTGGCCAGCCGGGTGAAATCGCTGTCCGACGAGACGAGCACGAACCCGTCGAAATGACCTGCGTGCAGGATGTCCATCGCGTCGATCACCAGCCCGATATCCGACGCGTTCTTGCCCTTGGTATTCGCCGTCTGCTGATGCTGGACCAGCCCGAGGTTCTGCGCCGTCTTGGTCCACCCGCTCAGCTGCTGGCTGGACCAGTCGCCATAGACCCGCCGCAGGCCCGGCTCGCCATAGCTGGTGACCTCCTTCAGGATGGCCTCGGCGTATTTGGAGGGCACGTTGTCGGCGTCGATCAGCACGGCAAGCAGGTGGGAACGGTCGGGCATGGAAACTCCTTCTCAGGACGCACCCTGCCCTATCCGTCAACGCGGCGAAAGCCGATACTTGGCGCTCAGCCCTTGTCGCCGATTTTGTCCTGCGTCTTGGTCTCGAAATCCGAAGCGTCGTGCCGCTCAAGCAACTGCTCGTGCGGCTCGCCAAAGGTGCGGTTCACCATGCGCCCGCGCTGCACCGCATCCCGATCGAGAACTTTTTCGGCCCAGGCCACCACGTTCTTGTATTCGTGCACGCTCAGGAACTTGCCGGCATTGTACTGCCGCCCCAGCGCCAGGTTGCCGTACCAGGGCCAGATCGCCATATCCGCGATGCTGTACTCTTGCCCTGCGATAAAGGGCCGGTCTGCCAGCCGCTTGTCCAGCACGTCCAGCTGCCGCTTGGTCTCCATGGCGAAGCGATTGATCGGGTACTCGTATTTCTCGGGCGCATAGGCATAGAAATGCCCGAAGCCGCCGCCGAGATACGGCGCACTGCCCATTTGCCACATCAGCCAGTTCATCACCTCGGTCCGCTGCGGGCCGGACGTGGGCAAAAACGCCCCGAACTTTTCCGCCAGGTGGATCAGGATCGACCCGGATTCGAACACGTCGATCGGCTCGGGCCCCGACCGGTCCACCATCGCGGGGATCTTGGAATTGGGGTTCACCTCGACAAAACCCGACCCGAACTGGTCGCCATCGCCGATGCGGATCAGCCAGGCGTCATATTCCGCGTCATGGCCCGCCGCCAGAAGCTCCTCGAACATCACCGTCACCTTCACCCCGTTGGGCGTGCCCATGGAGTAAAGCTGGAACGGATGCTCGCCCACAGGCAGCTCCTTGTCATGGGTTGCCCCGGCGATCGGCCGGTTGGTCGAGGCGAAGGTGCCGCCGCTTTCGGCGTCCCAGGTCCAGACTTCGGGCGGGGTGTAGGTATCGTCGGTCATGTACGGCTCTCGCTTTGTCCTTTGTTCATGAGAACAGCTAACCGACAGCGCCGGCAATGCAAGGTGCAGCCCTGCACAGATTTCTGTGCGATGCGGTCAACCCAAGAGAACACAACGGTTTTCAAATCTGTCGGCGTTAAGGGTTGCACAGCCGGCATGCTTTGGCCAATGCTGCCTTGGAACGCGCGAAGGAGACTTGATGATGCGGTGGTGGGCAATAGCGACACTGGCAACTGTGGCGGCCTGCGGGCCGGCCGTGACGGATAACGGCGTGCCCTCGCGCGCCGAAGAGGAAGGCCCCGACATTTGCAAGGCCGCCAACCACGCCGACCTTGTCGGCCAGCCGATCGCGGCGTTCGACCAGTCCGCGCTGGACCAGCCCGTGCGCATCATACCGCCCGGCGGCATCGTCACGATGGAATACAATCCCAAGCGACTGAATGTCGATCTGGACAGCAGCGACAACATCGTGCGCTTCTGGTGCGGCTAAGGCCGCGTCCTGACGCCTGATCCCACCCAGGCGTCCCGGCCCGAGGGCAATTCTTGTCTTGCGCTTATTTCAACGCAGTTGATACTGCGTTGTTAGTAATGTTTGATTTCGCACAGATAAGCGAGGCCCCTCATGGACAGCTGGGATGAAGTCCGCACAGCCTTTCACGTGGCGCGCGTGGGAACGGTCAGCGGCGCCGCCGAAGCGCTGGGTGTTCACCACGCCACCGTCATCCGCCATATCGACGCGCTCGAGGAGCGGCTGGGCGTCAAGCTCTTCCAGCGCCACGCCCGCGGCTATTCCACCACCGAGGCCGGCGAGGACCTGCTGCGCGTGGCCCAGGCCACCGACGACCAGTTCAGCCAGCTTGCAGGCCGGATCAAGGGCCGCGGCAACGATGTGTCCGGCGAGCTCGTCATCACCTCGCTGGGCGGGTTCAGCCACCTTTTGGTACCGGTGCTGACGGAATTCCGGAAGGAATACCCCGACATCATCCTGCGCTACCTGACTGGCGACCGCCTGTTTCGTCTTGAATACGGCGAGGCGCATGTCGCCATCCGCGCGGGCCGCGCCCCCGATCAGCCGGACAACGTGGTGCAGCCCTTCTACAAGCAGGCCCACACGCTCTACGCCGCGCAATCCTATGTCGACAAGCACGGCCTGCCCGCCTCCGAGGACGAGTTCGACCAGCACTGGTTCGTCAGCGCCGACGATCCAAAGAACCGCGCGCCCTTCAACCAGTGGCTGCGGCAGACAGCGCCCGACGAGCGCATCATCTTCCGCAGCCAGGACGTGCACGCCCAACGCCGCGCGATCACCGAGGGCGCGGGTATCGGGTTTCTCAGCAAGGTTCTCGCCAACCAGCTCGGTAACCTGACCGAGGTCATGCCCGCGCGCGACGAATGGTCCGCGCCGATCTGGCTGGTCACACACATGGACCTGCACCGCACGACCAAGGTTCAGGCCTTCCTGCGGTTCCTCAAGGATCGCGCCAAGGCGTGGGAGGTCGAATGACCGACCGGCTGCGCGGCCATGCCGCGATGCTGGCCTTCTCCGGGCTGATCGCCGGGTCCTTCGCCCTTGGCTCCATGGCGGCCCCGCATATCGCGCCCACCGCGCTCAACGCCGTGCGGTTCATCCTCGCCTCGGTCCTTCTGGGCAGCGCGGCCTGGGCCACCGTCGGCATTCCGCGCACCACGTGGCAGGCGCCCTGGCGCTATCTGCTGCTGGGCGGGTCGATGGGGCTTTACTTCGTGATGATGTTCGAGGCGCTGAAAACCGCCGCCCCGGTCAGCGCGGCGGCGGTCTTTACCCTGACACCCATCATGTCCGGGCTTTTCGGCTATATCCTTCTGCGGCAGGTGATGACCCCGCGCATGGGCGTGGCGCTGGCCATCGGCGCGGCGGGCGCGCTCTGGGTGATCTTCGACGCTGACCTGCAGGCGCTCTTGCGGTTCGAAATGGGCCGGGGCGAGGTGATCTTCTTCTTCGGCTGCATCGCGCACGCGTTTTATACCCCGCTGGTGCGCAAGCTGAACCGGGGCGAGCGGCCCATCGTCTTTTCCTTCGGCACCATGGTCGCCGCCGCCGGTCTGATCGCGCTGGCGGGCTGGTCCGACATGCGCAGCACCGACTGGCCCGGCCTGCCCGCCATCGTATGGATCACCATCATCTATACCGCCGTCGCGGCGACGGCGATCACCTTTGTCCTGCTGCAATACGCCTCGCTGCGCCTGCCCAGCGCCAAGGTCATGGCCTACACCTACCTCACGCCCACATGGGTGATCTGCTGGCAGGCAGCATTGGGTCACGGCCTGCCCCCGCTCCTGATCCTTGTGGGCGTCGGGCTGACCATCGTAGCGCTGGTCCTGCTGCTGAAGGACGAGTAGCTACTCCGCCAGACCCCGCGCCACCTCGTAAAGCCGCCGGAACTCGTCGCCGAACGAATCCTCGGGAACACGGCGCAGGAAATACTCCACCGTGCCGATCGGCGCCGGCAGTTGCACATCCATCGTCATCGTGTTGCCGGCGCAAGCATAGGTGATTGTCGGCTCGTACCCAGCCCCGCCCATCACCGGTGCGGTCATGCCATCCCCATTGGCCGTCATCGAAAACAGCGCGGGGGCGGAGCCTGCGTCGCAGAACGTGATCCGTCCGGCCTCGCCATTGATGAACCCCACCTGTGTCGGCGCGGCAAGGTCAAGCCGCACGTCCACGACATCGCCGGTCTCGACAAAGGTATCGGTGAACTCCGTGGCATGGTGAAAAGGCAGCGTGTGATAGAACCCGTCCTCGTAGATCGAGATCCCCAACGCGGGCGACGCGCCCGCCGCGATTTCACGGATCACGCGGTCAGGCACCATCCCCTGCAACGCGTCCCGGATGCGCGCAGGCGCCGTGTTCTCACCAACCCAATGTCCGACCATGCAGGGGTCGCCTACAGGCGGCGGCGCGACACAAGCGTTCTGGGCCAGGCCAGGGACGGCCCAAATGGCCAGTATCAAGGTCAGGGCAGATGTCTTCATGGCGCGACTCCTCCGGTTGGTCAGAGAAACCCGCCCGCCTCCAGTTTCCGCACAAGGCGGCGATAATCCATGGGCGGCGGCACGTCCTCAGACACCTGTCCGTCGTCGGGGCGCAACAACGGGTTCATTTTCACAAGGTCCACGTCACAGAACGCGTCGATCTGGTTGACCAGCGCATCGAACGCCCCCTGCCGCCAACGCCGCTGGATCAGGCCCACCTTTGTGCCGGGCCGCATCACGAAAGGCGCCAGGTGAAACGCCGAACCATCGGGTCCCACAATCTGCCGCGCGGCGGCATAGCGGGCGCATTGCTCCGGCAGGCTGTGGCGCTGCGGATGCAGGATCGTGTAACCAGCCTTGAGCATCAGCCGCTCGATCCGCTCTTCCTGGTCCACCATCTGGCCCGCGCGTTTCAGCAGCGACCGCGACAGGTAGATCCTCTCATCCCCCTCCGGTGTCACCACGGCCTGAAGCCGTCCGCGGATGAACCGGCGAAACTCCGGTGTGCCGGAAATCCAGTCGCGGTGTCCCATGCCCTGCGTCGGCACGTCCAGTTCCTCGATCCGCACAGGTGACTGCACGAAATGTACCGGCAGGCCATCACTCAGAAGGTCCACGAACGCTTTCAGTCGCCGCTGGAACACTGCCCCGAAATCAATGCCATGCATCGGGATCAGGACCAGCCCGTCATAGCCGCCATCCGACAGCGGCCACAGCCGCGAGATGCATTCCAACAGGAAATGCCCGAAATGATGCCGCCCGATGCCGATGAACAGGTGCCGCCCCGGCAGGCTCTCCGCCGCCTCCGGAAAATCCGGCTGCGCGGTAAAACGATTGGAGGAATAAAGCGTCCGCGACTGCTCCACGAAGCTCCGGTCAGTGCGAAACACCCCGCAGGCCAACTCCCGCCCCTCCGGCATCGGCGCCACCAGCGCCTGCTCCACCGTCTCGATACGCGGCTCCGGCAAAATGCGCGGATCCAGCCCCGCACCCGACGCCGCGTCATCCATCATCGCGAAACTCTTTCGCCAGGAACTGCTCGAACGCATCCAGGTGCACCGCCTCGAACTGGCCGAAACTCTGCATCCAGATGCTGGCATCGCGCAGGGCGTCGGGCTCCAGCTTGCACCACACGACCCGGCCCCGCCGTTCCTGGCTGATCAGGCCCGCGCGCGTCAGGATGCCAAGGTGCTTCGACACGGCCGCCAGCGACATCTCGAACGGCTCGGCCACGTCCGTGACGGCCATGTCATCCTCCAGCAGCATCGACAGGATCCTGCGGCGGGTCGGGTCGGCCAGTGCGGCAAATACGGTGTCGAGCGATTGGGCCATGGTGCACCGTTTAAGCCTTGCCGGGCTGGCCGCGTCAACTCTCTTGGCCCTTTCCCGGGCATTGCGGACTCGACTCCGGTCGCGGCACGCCCTAATTTGGAACATATCAAGAACATCTGCCCACTGCTGCCCCGGTCCCGCTGCCATGCCCGAACGGCGTATCCTTTCTGTCTGGTTCCCCCGGCTGGGGGCCGAACGGCTGCTGCGGCGGACCGGGCTGGATGCGGACGTGCCTTTTGCCGTGGTGCGCGACACCGGGCAGATGCAGGTGCTGTGCTCGCTGTCCGAGGCGGCCGAGGCGGCGGGGCTGCGGGGGGGCCAGCCCTTGCGCGATGCCCATGCGATGTGCGCCACGCTGGTCACGAAACTGCAAAACCCGCATCAGGAGGCGGCGTTCCTGGCCAGCCTCGGGCGGTGGGCCGAACGGCTGAGCCCGTGGGTGGCGACGCAGCCACCCGACGCGTTGCTGCTGGACATCACGGGCTGTGCCCACCTCTTTGGCGGGGAAGAGGCGATGGCCCGACAAGTCATTGAGGAGGCGGCGATTTTCGGGCTGACCACGCGCTGCGGGCTGGCCGGAACCGTGGGCGCGGCTTGGGCGCTGGCGCGCTATGCCGGGGCCGTGCCGGGCGCGCATCGCAGCGGCGACGCCATCGACCAGGAGGCCCGCGCGACCCGCTCCCGCGCGGCAAAGCGGCGGCATTGGGAAAGGGGCGGCGCAGCGCCGGTGGCGGGCGTAAGCCGTTCGAATCAAAGGCCGTTTTCCATCGCGCCACCGGGAAAAGCGCGCACCTTCCTCTCCCCCCTGCCCATCGCCGCCCTGCGGCTGGAAGAAGAGCAAGTCGCCGCCCTGAACCGGCTGGGCCTGCGCAAGATCGGTGACCTGCTGAATCAGCCGCGCGGGCCGCTGGCGCGGCGCTTTGGCCGGGGGCTGCTCTTGCGGATGGATCAGGCGATCGGCGCGGCGCCCGAGCCGGTGTCGCCCGCGCGGGTGAAGCCGCGGCTGGCGACACGGCTGACCCTGCCAGAACCCATTGGTTTGATTGACGATTTGCAGGCCGGGCTGGACCGGCTGGTGCCGCGGCTGTGCCAGCTTCTGGCGGACCAGGGAGAAGGCGTGCGCAAGGTCCGGCTGGAGGCGTGGCGGGCCGATGGCACCATGGGCTGGATCGAGGCGGGGCTGGCGCGGGCGACGGACGAGCCCGACCGCATCCGCCCCCTGCTGGCCATGCGGCTGGATGAGATCGACGCAGGCTTTGGCATCGACACGTTGCGCCTGATCGCGGCCGTCAGCGAGCCCATACAGCACCGCACCGCCGCGGGTCACCTGGATGCCACCGCCGCCGCCCGAGACCGGCTGGCGCGGGATACGGGCGTGGAGGATCTGATCGGTCGGATCGGCGGGCGGATCGGGCTGGAGGCGATCACCCGCCTGCATCCGGCAAGCAGCCATATCCCTGAAAAAACGTCACAAATCCTGGCCGCCGCATGGTCCGAGCCGGCAGCGGAGTGGCCCCGGCCCGCCACGCCGCGCCCCTTGCTGATCTGGGGCCCCGAGCCGGTGAACGCCCCGGACGTGCCACACCTGCCCGCCACCTTCCGATGGCGCGGGCGGGCGCATGACCTGGCCGAGGCGAAGGGGCCGGAACGGATCGCGCCCGAATGGTGGCTGGACGATCCGAACTGGCGGTCTGGCGTGCGGGATTACTGGCAGGTGGTCACCGGACGGGGGGAACGGTTGTGGCTGTATTATGCCCATGGTGGGACGATGTCATCGGGATGGTTCTGTCAGGGGCGGTTTGCGTAGGCGAATCAAAAGGTTAACGGGGTGGATCGTGGGAAATCCGATGTCGGTATCGCGTCGGTATCCGGGTGGTATCGCGACGGTGCGGTGTCCCGGGGGCCGGAATTAACCGGGCGTTCGGGGCGCGTGGGTTTTCACCCACCCTACGCGGGATCGCGGATGGGGAGGAGGGCCCGGGTCGAGCCCGGGACGGGGTGGGCGCAGGCCGGGATATTTCCTGGCATGGCCGGGCGACCGTCAGACCGCGGGCTGGCGGACTGACGGATGTTCAGGGCGCTTTATGGCAGCCAAGTCCGTTGGTGTTCAAATCGAAGAGCCGACGTCAGCCAACCGCCAGACCGGGGGGCGGTCTGACGATCGCGCGGCGGCGCGGCAGCGCCGCGCCTTTGTTCCGCGCGAGACGAGAGACAAGCCGTCATCCCGGACTTGATCCGGGATCTCTCGGGTCAGGCCCAAGGATGACGGAAACGGGTTCAGCCGTAGTTGCCCTTCACCCGTTCCTTGGTGGGGTCGAAATGCGGGTAGGGCACCACCTTGGCCTTCAGGCGTTTCTGCAAGCCATCGAGCTGGCCCACCTCGATATCGGTGCCCGGCTCGGCATGGGTGACGTCCACGCGAGCCAGCGCGATGTTCTTGCCGAGGATGGGGGATTTGACGGCGGAGGTCACCTCGCCCACCTGCGCCTTGCCGATGCGAACGCAATCGCCGGGGCTGGCGACACGGCCGCCTTCCAGTTCCAGCCCGACCATCTTGCGATGCGGGTGGGCCTTGCGTTCTTCCAGTGCGGCGCGCCCGATGAAATCGTCGTTCTTGGACTTGAGCGGCACCGCGAAACCGATGCCGGCCTCGAACGGGTCGGTCTGGTCGTCGAACTCACTGCCCGCAAAGATCAGCCCCGCCTCGATCCGGATCATGTCGAGCGCGGCGAGGCCAAGCGGCTTCAGTCCCATCGGCTCGCCGACGGTCCAGATCGTGTCGAACACCTCTTCGGCGTCCTTGGGGTGGCAAAAGATCTCGTAGCCCAACTCGCCGGAATACCCCGCCCGGCCCACCACGATCGCCGTGCCGTCGAAATCGTTCAGGCGCGCGGGGGTGAAGCGGAACATGCCCAATTCCTCCAGCGTCGGATTCGCGGGCGCGGTCCAGATGATCTGTTTCAGGATATCCCGCGACAGAGGCCCCTGCACGGCCACGTTATGCAGCTGATCGGTGGAATTGCGGACCCAGGCGTTCAGGCCCAGTTTCTCGGCCTGTTCACGGATCCACAGACCCGACGTGTCGTTGCCGCCGATCCAGCGGAAGGCATTCTCGCCCATGCGAAACAGCGTGCCGTCGTCGATCATGCCGCCGTGTTCATAGCAGATGGCGGTATAGACCAGTTGCCCCACGGCCAGCTTCTTGACGTTGCGGGTGACGCAATACTGCATCAGTTCCTCGGCGTCGGGGCCTGTGACCTCGTACTTGCGCAGGGGCGACAGGTCCATGATCGCCGCCTTCTCGCGGCAGGCCCAGTATTCGCCGATCGTGCCAACCGACGGGAAGCTGTTCGGCAGCCAGTACCCGTTATACTCGACAAAGTCCCGCGTGTGCTTGGCAAAGCAGTTGTGGAACCCGGTTTCCTTGGTGTGTTCCAAAGGCGCCTCCGCTGATTTTCTGTAGCCGATGGAGCGGCTGAAGCTGTTGGTCTCACCATAGGTGCGGACCTGGATATCGGTGGGGTTCCAGCCGTTCGCCTCGTCCACGTCGCAGGGACAGGCGGTGGAAATGCAGACCAGATCGGTCAGCGCGCGCAAAAGCACGTAATCGCCCGGGCGCGACCACGGGTCGTCCATGCCCAGCGTGTTGGTCTCGTCCAGCATGGTGTTGAAGAAGAAGTTGATCGCGGGCCAGCCGGCGCGGGGGCGCACGCCGTATTGTTCGAGATCCTTGTTCATGTTCTCGGAACAGTTGACGTGACCGGGATAACCCAGTTCCTCGTAATACCGCGCGGTGCAGGCGAGGCCGAACGTATCGTGCCGCCCGCAGGTGTCCTGCACGATCTCGACCAGCGGTTCCTGGTCGACGTTCCAGTATTTCGCGAAGATACCCGGCTGGGGGTAGAGCGAGCCCATCAGGGTGCGGGTCGTGGTCGGGTCGATCTCGCGGTCGAGGCCCTTGTCGAGCGAGCGCAGCGAGAACGCCTGGAAGTCCGAGCATTCGCGGCCTTGCACGTCGAGGACCTGGATGAACTGGCCCTTCTGCACGTGATAGGATTTCGCCTCGCCCGGCTGGATGTTGATGTCGTGGATCGGGTCGGCCAGCGGGTCGGGCGGCATGTGTCCGCCCTTGGCGACGCCGGGATCGGCGCGGCGGATATAGAGGATAAGGTCGGTGGGCGGGGCCTGCGTGCCCGGGTCCATCGGGCCGCCGGGGGCGGCGACGATCAGTAACCCGTCGCTGTCGGCCTGGAATGTCGCCATCTCACCGGCGCGGGAGCCTTCGGAGAACACCTTGATGCACTGCGCGTCGCCCAGCTTGAACCCGGCGCGGTCGAGCGCCGAGGCCACGCGGCGGCCCGAGACCGAGCCATTGTCCAGGACCGACAGAACGCCGTCCGGGCGGCCGTGGCTGGAAGCGCCGAGGCGGCCGGGGTCGGACTTGCCGTCGGGGGTAAAGAAGACCATCTCGCCCGGTTGCAGCCCCTGGAAATCCAGCACCGACACCTCGTCTCCGCGATAGATCGGCACGGCGCGCGATCCGCCGCCGGGGATGGGGTGTCGTTCCGTTCCGTGGGGCAGGATGGGCAGGCCGGGCGTGATGACGCCGGCGCGTTCATACGGGGTCTCGAAGACAGGCTTAACGGTCATGGATGTGCCTTTTATCACTCGCGAATTGTGGCATCAATCGAGGCCCAGCGCCTTCTTGCGCCGGTTGGCCCAGCTGAGGATCGCCATGTCGAAGGTCAACGCCATGAGCGAGACATTGATCCCGAGGACGAAGTTTTTCCCCAGGTCCGTGCCCGCCAGCGTGCGCTGAAGCTCCTGGCCCAGGTCCTGCGTGCCGATGAAGGCCGCGATGATGACCATGAAGAAGGCGAACATGATGCCCTGGTTGAAGCCGACGGCCATGGTGGGCATGGCCAGCGGCAATTGCACCGAGGTCAGTTTCTGCCAGCGCGAGCAGCCGGCCATGTCGGCGGCCTCGGTCAGTTCGGGGGGCACGCTGCGCAGCCCCTCGATGGTGTAGCGGGTGAGCGGGACCATGGTGAAGATCACGATGGACAGCACCACGGTGGTGTCGGTGATCCCGAAGAGCATGATCGCCGGCAAAAGGTAGATGAAGCTTGGGAATGTCTGCGCGGTGTCGCAGGCCAGCAGCATCCGTTCTGACCATTTTTCGGACCGCGCGGCGAGGATGCCGATGGGAATGCCGATCATCATCGAGATCGCCATGGCCGACAGCACCGAGTAGAGCGTGATGACCGACCGGTCCCACCAGCCGGAGAAGGCGACGATGGAGAAGAAGATCGCGGCGTAGATCGCCGGTTTCTTGCCGCCCACGCCGTAGGCGAAGGCCACCACCAGCAGGATGAAGGCCGAGGTTGGAATCCACAGAAGCGCGTCGCGGAAGGGGATCAGGACCCAGACGTTCAGCACATAGCGGATGGTGCCGGTGATCGCCTCGACGGAATCGAGGTTGAGGAAGGTCTCGAACACGCCGTCGATCTCGCGCCCCATGGACAGCGATTGGCGGCGGCCGACCTCGTTCAGGATCTCGATCGGTTGCGCCAGAAGGTACAGCCCGGCGAAGACCACCACGGACAGGACGGTGTACTTGTAGCGAATGTAGAACGGCGTGTCCTTGGGGTGATGCTCGGGCAGCTTGCGCACCCACGCCTTTGACAGGCGGTCGAGGGTGATCGCGACGAGCACGATGGTGATCCCGATCTCGAAGGAGCGGCCCAGTTTCAGGCTGTTCATCATCGCCAGCAGCTTGCCGCCAAGCCCCGGCATCCCGATGAAGGCCGTCAGAACGACCATGGCGAGGCAGAGCATGATGACCTGGTTCACGCCGACGAGGATTTCGGTACGGGCCGAGGGGATGAACACCTTGGTCAGCATCTGCCAGCGCGAGGCGCCCGACATCTTGCCGGCCTCGACGATTTCGGGCGAGACCTTTTTCAGACCCACGGTCGTCATCAGGATCATCGGCGGGGTGGCATAGATCGTGGTGGCAATGGCCCCCGCGGTGGGGCCGACCTTGAAGAAGATCACGGCAGGCAGAAGGTAGGTGTAGAAGGGCAGCGTCTGCATGACGGCCAGCAGCGGCTTGATCGCGTTGTCGAACCACTTGTATTTCCAAGCCGCGATGCCGACGATCAGGCCCACGAAAAAGCCCAGGGGGGCCGCGACCAGCAGCACCGAAAGGGTCTGCATCGTCAGTTCCCACTGGCCCATGAACGCGGTCCAGACGAAGGTGCCGCCCGCCAGCAGCGACAGTTTCCAGCCGCCCAGGTAATAGCCGATGACGGCCGCGAGGCCCGCCACGGCGGCCCACGGGATGGGGTCGGCCATGTAGGGCCAGCGGTACTTGCCTTCCAGCAGGTTGGCGGTGACGCCCAGCAGGAAATCCAGCGGGCCTTCGGCGAACCAGCGGGTGATGTAGATCAGGCCAAAGCGCCCTTCCTGCATGTCGCCGGTGATGAAGTCGAAGAACGCATCGAGCCACTGCGCCAGCGGGGGGATCCATGCCTCGGGCAGGCGGACGAGGAAATCCGGCAGGATGGGCTTGGCCGCGCACAGCAAGATCGCGGCCAGTAAAAGCGCCACCCGCACGGGGTCGCGGGTGGCCCCGGGCTGGCGCATCGACAGGGAGGTGCGGGTGGCGTTCGTGGCGACATCAGCCATTGGCGCTGTCCCCCAGAAGCACCTCCAGCGCCTCTTGCCGGGCCATCACGCCCATCACCTTGCCGTCCTTGCCCGCCACCGGCAGATGCTCGCGCGGGTCGCTGACAAGCTGGCGCGCGATCTGGTGAATGGTGCGGTCGCCGTCGATTGCGTCACCTTCGACGGCGTGTCCGTTGACGGGTTTGGCCAGAACGCTGGCATGAACGACATGCGCCTTGTCGATATCCTCGGTGAACTTGCGGACATATTCGGTCTGCGGGTCCAGCACGATCTGGTCGGGCGTGTCGCATTGCTCGATCGCGCCGTCCTTCATGATGGCGATACGGTCGGCCAGGCGCAGCGCCTCGTCGAAATCGTGGGTAATGAAAACGATGGTCTTGCCCAGCATCGCCTGAAGGCGCAGGAACTCGTCCTGCATCTCGCGCCGGATCAGCGGGTCGAGGGCCGAGAACGGCTCGTCGAGAAACCAGATATCGGGCTCGATGGCGAGGCTGCGGGCGATGCCGACGCGCTGTTGCTGGCCGCCGGACAATTCGCGCGGGAAATATTCCTCGCGTCCTTCAAGCCCCACCAGCTTGATAACCTCCAAAGCGCGTTCGCGGCGCGCGTGCCGGTCCTGCCCGCGCATTTCCAGCGGGAACGCCACGTTTTCCAGAACCGTGCGGTGCGGCAACAGGCCGAAGGACTGAAACACCATCCCCATCTTGGAGCGGCGCAACTCGATCAGCTCTTTCTCGGGCAGGGCCATGATGTCCTGGCCCTCGACCTCGATCGTGCCGCCGGTGATGTCGTGCAGGCGCGAAAAACAGCGCACCAGCGTGGACTTGCCGGAGCCGGAAAGCCCCATGATGACCAGCATCTCGCCCTTGGCGACCTCGACCGACACATCCTTGACCCCGGCGATATAACCATCGGCGCGGATATCCTCGTAACTGTGCCCGGCGGGCATGGATTTGAGGTATTGGCGCGGGTTGGGGCCGAAAAGCTTCCACGCGTTGCGGCAGGAAATGACGGGGCTGTCCGAGGTCATGAGGGGCGCAGGTCCTTGATGAAACGCCGGCGGTACGAGCCGCCGGCAAGGCCCTGCCCGGTGCGTCACCGGACAGGGAAAGGCGAAGAGATCAGGTGTCGCCGCCGGGCAGCCAGCCCTTCCAGACGTCCTCGTTGTCTTCCAGCCAGATCTCGGCGGCTTCCTCGGGCTCGTAATCCTCGACATCCACCAGCTTGGCCATTTCGGCGATCTGCGCGTTGGTGAAGGAGATCTTGGTGAGCACCTCGTAGGCATTTGGCCATTTTTCCTCCATGCCGTCCCAAGCGGCCTTTTTCAGGTAGCCGTCGGCGGGGTTGCCGCAATCGTAGAGCGCGTCGGGGTTCGGGCCGACCGCAGGATCGGTGTCGCAGCCGTCTTCCCAGGCCGGGAACTCGACGAATTCACCGGGCCAGACGGCCTCGGCAAAGTTGGGGGTCCAGTTGAAGACCAGGATCGGTGTCTTGTCTTCCTCGGCGGAGGCGATATGCGCCCAGAGCGCCGCGGCGGAGCCCGCGTTTTTCACGACATAGTTCAGGTCCAGCGCCTCGGCCCGTTCCTTGCCGTGCTTGAGCCAGTCGACCGGACCGTCGAGGAACAGGCCCTTGTCGCCGGTTTCGGGCGTGGCGAACAGCTCGGCACAGTCGTTCAGCGCCTTCCAGTCGGGCAGGCCCGGGCAGGCGTCCTTGGTCCACATCGGGCACCACCAATCCTCGCGCGTGACGGCGTCGTGATCGCCCGCGTCATGCAGGCCGCCCTTTTCCAGCGCCTCGCGGAAGGACGCGCCGAAGGCACCTTCCCAGACTTCCAGTTCCAGCGTCACGTCGCCCAGGCGGACCGATTCGTACACGGCCTGGCTGTCGGTGGTGACGAATTCGACGTTGTTGCCCATTTCCTCGTAGATCTGGCCCACGACGTGGCTCATCACGATCTGGCTGGACCAGTTGTGAATCGGGATGACGATCGGTTCGGAACTGTCCTCGGCGGCGAAACCGGCCGATGCGGAGGCCAGCGCGACGGCTGCCACGGACATCATTGAATGGATTTTCATGTTAACTCCCAGTCGGTTGCATGGGCCTGATTCTGAGTGCCGGCCCTTTGTTGGAGTGGGAAGTATCGCGCAGGTGCGACAAAATTCTGATTATAAACTTTTTGTGCCATGCCTCTAAAAATGTTTGGCAATGAGAGGTGGGCGTGGCTAGGCTCGGGTCATTGTCCCGAGTTTGAGGAGTGAGAAGGATGCTGCGCAATCGCGCCGTGTTGCCGCGCCTTGAGTACCTGCTGGCCTTCGAGGTGGCAGCGGACCTGGAAAGCTTTGCCGCGGCGGGCAAGGAACTGAACGTCTCGGAAACCGCCATCAGCCGCAAGATCCGGCTGCTGGAGCAGCATTACCAATGCGCGCTCTTCGTGCGGGGGCACCGCTCGGTGCAGCTGACGGATATGGGGCGCAAGCTGCTTTCGGGGATCACGCCGGCGCTGAAGACGCTGGTGCGGGTGTCCGAGGACATGTGCGCGGACCTCGAGAAAAGCACGGTGCGACTGGCGGCGACCAACTCGGTCTCGTCGCTGTGGCTGATGCCGCGGCTGCGGGCCTTTCACGAGGCGAATTGCAACATCACCATCGCACTCACGTCATCGGACGTGGACGAAGAGTGCCTGGCCGAGGGCATGGACCTTGCGATCCTGCGCGGCGAGGGCGACTGGCCCGGGTTCGAGGCGACGCAGCTTTTCGGCGAGACGGTGTTTCCGGTCTGTGCGCCGGGCTACCTGCAGGGGCAGGCGCGGATCGACAGTATCGAGGCGCTGCGCCAGCACGACCTGATCGAGGTCAGCAACAACCACACCGAATGGCTGAACTGGCGCACCTGGCTGGACCGGAAAGGCGCGGACCCGGACTCGGTGCGCCCGTCGGCGTCGGTCAATACCTATCCGCTGGCGATCCAGGCGGCGCGGGATGGCCTGGGCGTCGCGCTGGGCTGGGGGCATCTGGTGGATCACCACCTGCAATCAGGCGACCTGATCCGGCCCATGGGGGGCGAGCATGTGCGCACGCGCTCGGGCTATTACCTGTTGCGACGGCAGGGGGTCGAGCCGCGCAACGAAAGCGCCATCGTGGCGCATTGGCTGCTGCAGGAAAGTGCCGCACGCCAGAGATACGCGGCGGAGTGAAACACGGGGCGTATTGCAGATTATTCTGCGAATAATCTGCGCCCCAGAAAATTCGTACGAATTTTCTGGGGCTGTACCCATTTCTCAGAAAGGCGGACGCAGGACCGCGTGCAGGTAGGTGCGGGTTTCGCCCATCATCTCTTCGGCCAGCGACAGGGCCGTGGGCCAGGGCGGGTCGAGCGTGGCCTCGACCTCGCCGATATCGAAGGTCAGCGTGGCCTCGTGCCGGCGGGCCAGGCGCTGCATCCGCTCGTTCTCGGGCAGGCACATCATGTAAAGTGAGCGCACGCCCCGGTTTTGCGCCGCGGCCAGCATTCGCACGAAGAGCGCGTCGCCAATGCCCTCGTGCTGCCAGTCGGGGTCGACGCTGAGCGCGATCTCGGCCCGCACCGGCCAACTGTTCAGCAACATCCGCAGCTCGCCCACGCCGTGCAGATCCCCATCGACGAAGGCGCCGTGAACGACACTGTCGAGGCTCAGGATGGAGTCGGCGTAGTCGGTGACGTAGTCTTCGGTCACACTGGCGCCGAAGCGCAGGCGCCGCATTTCCGGGTCGAGCCGGGCAAAATGGGCCAGCAAAGCAGCCTTGTCCGCCGGCCAGAGACGGCGAATGTCCGGTCTTATCAGGATCTTGTCACGATTGATATCGGCATTCATGGTCATGGACTCCTTGGCGCGGGCCATTCCGCGCAGAGGTGCCCTCCCTGACGCCAAGATAATGCCGCAGCGCGGCATTTTCCATGAGTTTTCGATGAAACGGTTAACTTACGTTACGGCAGGGCGCCGTCCCGCTCAGCCACCGGCGCGGATCAGCTCATCCAGATGCACCGCCCCGCTGGCGGCCAGCGCGCGCAGATCATAGCCGCCTTCGAGGCTTGAGACCACGCGCCCGTCGCACTGCTCCGCCGCTATTTCGCACAGGCGGCGGGTGACCCAGGCGAAATCGTCCTCGCGCAGGTTCAGGTTGGCCAGCGGGTCGTCGGCATGGGCATCGAACCCCGCCGAGATCAGGATCAGTTCCGGCTTGAACTCTTCCAGCCGGGGAAAGACCTGGCCTTCGTATTCCTGCCGGAACCCCTGCCCGGCCGTGCCCGGTGCCAGCGGCACGTTCAGCACGTTGTTGTGATCGCCGGTTTCGTGCGCCCCGCCCGAGCCGGGCCAGAGCGGCATCTGGTGGGATGAGATGAAAAGCGCGCGCGCCTCACCGCGGAGAAGGTCCTGCGAGCCGTTGCCGTGATGCACGTCGAAATCCACCACCGCGACGCGGGACAATCCGTGCCGTTCCAGCGCGTGTTTCGCGGCAATCGCCACCGTGCCAAAGAGGCAAAAACCCATCGGCGTCGCCGTCTCGGCGTGGTGGCCCGGCGGGCGCATGGCGACGAAGGCATTGCCGACCTCGCCCGCCATCACCTTGTCCACGGCCAGCATCGCGCCGCCCACGGCCCGCGACGCGCAGTTATACGACCCGGGGGACAGCCAGGTGTCGCCATCCAGCTGGTTGAACCCCTGCGCCGGGATCGCCTCGCGGATCATCGTCACGTAATCCTGCGGATGACACAGCGTCAGGTCGGCGTCCTCGGCCAGCGGCGCCTCGGCGCGCACAACGTCCTTGCCCTCGAGCGCGGGCCACAGGTGTTCCAGCCGTGCCACGCGTTCAGGATGACCGTCGGGCGTAACGTGGTTCAGGCCATCCTCGTGGGTGACTAGTAGGGTGGACATGGGCGCGGCTCCTCCTGTGCAATGCCTTGTCACGGCGGCGAAGGGTCGCCACCGCGCAGGTGCCACAACTTAAAGACCATGCGCCGACTGTCCAGCGCGACTTGTCCACAAGCAGCGGGCGTGTAAACTTGAGCTTATGGAAGAGGATGCCACAAGCGCCCCGACCGGCGAGGAGGCCGGGATGAGCTCGCCCGCCGAGGCGACGCCGGACGTTGCCAACGACGCGATCGAGCAGGCGCAGACCATCGCCATCGGGCTGTGGGAACAGGCGCAACTGTTCATCGTCGGACTGCTGAGGCCCTGGAGCCTTTACCAGGTCGGCATCATTCTGGGACTGTGGGTTGCCGCGACGATCCTGGCACGTGTCTTCGGCCCGCATTTGCACAACTGGATGCGCACGCGCGAAGGCTGGCCCAAGTGGCGCATGCGCTTTCTGGTGATGATGCACAGGCGGCTGCGGCTGATCTTCATGGTTCTGCTGATCTGGCCGGTCTACTGGGTCATGCAGGAGATGACCTGGCCCAGCCGGTCCTACCTGATCGGCGTGATGGCGAGCCTTGCCACGGCGTGGCTGTTCATTGCGATCATCACGCGCCTGATCGGCAACGCCTTTCTGCGCGGCATGGTGCGCTATGCCGCCTGGACATGGGTCACCCTGTCGATCATCGGGCTGACCGACGAGACGATCCAGGTTCTGGACAGTGCGGCGGTCAACGTGGGCGAGATGCGCCTGTCGGTCTGGCTGGTGCTTCAGGCCATCGCGATGATCGCGCTCCTGATGTTCCTGGCGCGGTTCGTCTCGACCACCTCGGCCTCGCGCATCCGGTCGAACAAGGACATCTCGCCGTCGATGCAGGTGCTGGCGGTGAAGGTCATCCAGATCCTGCTCTACGGTGCGGCGTTCTTCATCGGGCTGCGGGCCGTCGGGGTGGACCTGACCGGCCTCGCGGTGCTGTCGGGTGCGATCGGTGTCGGTCTTGGTTTTGGCCTGCAGAAGGTGGTGTCGAACCTTGTGTCAGGGGTGATCATCCTGCTGGACAAGTCGATCAAGCCGGGTGACGTGATCAGCCTGGGCGAGACCTTCGGCTGGATCAATTCGCTGGGCGCCCGCTATATCTCGATCACCACGCGGGACGGCAAGGAGTACCTCATTCCGAACGAGGACCTGATCACCGGCCAGGTGGTCAACTGGTCGCATTCCAACGAATTCGTGCGGCTGGATATCTATTTCGGCACCGCCTATGGCGATGACCCGCACCTGGTGCGCAAGGTGGCCATCGACGCCGCCAAGGCGGTGGAGCGCGTGCTGGCCTTCAAGGCGCCGGTCTGCCACATCGTGGGCTTCGGCGACAGCAGCGTGGATTACATCCTGCGCTTCTGGATCAGCGACCCGACCGCGGGCCTGACGAACATCCGCGGCAATGTCTACCTGGCGCTGTGGGACGCATTCCAGGAACACGGCATTTCCATTCCCTTCCCGCAGCGCGAGGTCACCGTGCTGGAAGGCTCGGAGCTGGGTACGCGGACGCTGGACCGGGGCGACCCGGGCAAAGCGCCGCAGGGCGGGGCGGCAGAGGAACACGGCCCCTGATCGCGGCGTTGGCTGGCGAAAAGGAGTATTCGCATGGCCCATACACTGACCCTGCAATCACAGGAGAGCGTCACCCACGACACGCATCGCTACGTGTTCGACCGTCCCGAAGGCTTTGATTTCAAGCCCGGGCAGGCCGCCGAACTGGCGATTTGCCGCGACGGCTGGAAGGACGAGGGGCGTCCTTTCACCTTCACCTCGCTGCCCGCGGACAAACACCTGGAGTTCACGATCAAGAGCTATCCGTCGCATGACGGCGTGACCGAGCAGTTGCCCGGGCTGAAGCCGGGCGAGGAGGTCACGCTGGACGGTCCCTTTGGTGCGATCACCGACGAAGGTGCGGGCCTGTTCCTGGCCGCGGGCGCCGGGGTCACGCCCTTCATCGCGATCCTGCGCAAGCGGGCGAAAGAGGGCGACCTGGACGGCTGCCAGTTGATCTTTTCCAACGAGACCGAGGGCGACATCATCCTGCGCGAGGAATGGGCGCGGATGCAGGGCCTGAAGGTCGATCATGTCCTGTCCGAGGAAGACGTGCCGGACCTGCATTACGGCAAGGTCGACAAGACGTTCCTCGAACGCCACGCGAAGCTGTCCGGGCAGGTCTATATCTGCGGGCCGCAAGGCTATGTCGACGCGATGCGCGACGCGGTGAAGGCACTGGGCGTTCCGGGCGACCGCATTCATACCGAGGACGGCTGGTAAGCGGTCTTTCCGGTGCGGTCAGACACAGGCCGCGCCGGAATAGCGGCGCTTTTCGAGGCAGCAGCGGACAAGAGCCGCCGATTGGCGAAAGCCTTCATTGAATTGTGACAGACGGGTTGCTATTTTGGAACCATGCCCGGCACCGGGGCGGATCGGTGCGTAGTAGAAGGAGGACAATGTCCTGTCTCTTACAATCGACGCGGCCCCTGCCGCTGAACGGGGCGCAGCCTTGAGCGCGTCCGACATGGCGACAAGCAGTGACGCACAGCTTGCGCGCATCCTTTCCGCACTCGAAGAAGACAAGGCCGAAGAGATCGTGCAGATCGACCTTCGCGGCAAATCCGCGATCGGCGATTACATGATCATCTGCTCGGGCCGGTCCTCGCGCCAGGTGACGGCCATTGCCGAAAAGCTTTCGGAGCGGCTGAAATCCGAGATGGGCGTGCTGACCAAGGTCGAGGGCAAGGACGCGGGCGACTGGGTGCTGATCGACACGGGCGACGTGATCGTCCATGTGTTCCGCCCCGAAGTGCGCGAGTTCTACCAGCTTGAGAAGATGTGGCTGCAAGGCCACGAGGCTACCCAGGCCGCCAAGAGCTGAATGCGTGTCCATATCTGCGCGGTGGGCCGGATGAAACCCGGCCCGGAACGTGCTTTGCTCGACGATTACATGTCCCGCTTCGACCGGACCGGGCGCGCCCTTGGGCTTGGCCCGGCGCAGATGCACGAGGTCGAGGACCGCAAGGGCGGCGGGATGGACGCCGAGGCGCAATTGCTTGACCGCGCCTTGCCCAAGGGGGCCGTCATCGTGGCACTGGACGAGCGTGGCAAGCTGCTCTCTTCCCCCGACTTTTCCGACAAGCTGGCCGGCTGGCGCGACACGGGGCGCGGCGACGTGGCCTTCGTGATCGGCGGCGCCGACGGGATCGCGCCCGCGCTGCGGGACCGGGCGGAGTTCAGGCTTTCCTTCGGCAAGATGGTCTGGCCACACATGCTGGCCCGCGTGATGCTGTCCGAACAGCTTTACCGCGCCGCCTCGATCCTGGCAGGCGCGCCCTATCATCGGGCGTGATCCGACGGAGTGGCTGCGCCACGCTGTGTTGGTTCGATGAGGGGCGCTGCCCCTCAAACTCCCCGGGATATTTCCGGGCAGAGGAAGCGGGCAAGAAAGCGGTTCACGACCCGGTTCAGACGGGTTAGAAGCGGCCAAGGATTCAGGAGGCAGGATTGAGCGCGCCAAGACCGGTAGTTCTGTGTATTCTCGACGGTTGGGGGCTGAGCGAGGAGCGGGAGGCGAACGCGCCCGCGCTGGCCGCGACGCCGCATTTCGACCGGCTGATGGAAACCTGTCCGAATGCCACGCTGATCACGCATGGCCATGATGTCGGCCTGCCCGAGGGGCAGATGGGCAATTCCGAGGTCGGGCACCTGAATATCGGGGCCGGTCGCGTGATCGAAATGGATCTGCGGCGCATCGACCGTGCGATCGAGACCGGCACCTTCGGTGTGCTGCCCGGCTTCGTTCGTTTTGCCGACAAGGTCGAGGCCGCGGGCGGTACCGCGCACCTGCTGGGCGTGCTGTCGGATGGCGGCGTGCACAGCCATATCGGGCACATGATCGCCGCCGCCAACGCGCTGACCGCGCGCGGCGTGCCGGTCGCCATTCACGCCTTTACCGACGGGCGCGACGTGGCACCGACCTCGGCCAAGGTGTATCTCGAAGCCCTGCGCGCGGCGCTGCCCATGGGCGCTGTCATCGCCACCGTTTCGGGCCGGTATTACGCGATGGACCGCGACAATCGCTGGGACCGTGTGCAACTGGCCTACGAGGCGCTGGCACGTGGCGAAGGCTACACCGCCGAGACCGCCGCAACCGGCATCGACGACGCCTATGCCAAGGGCCGTACCGACGAGTTCATCAAGCCGCGCGTGCTGGGCGATTACCAGGGCATGAAGGACGGCGACGGCCTTTTGTGCCTGAACTTCCGCGCCGACCGGGCGCGCGAGATCCTGGCCGCCTTCGCCGACCCGGAGTTCGACGATTTCGAGACCGGCCAGCGCCCGGCCTTTTCGGCCGTGAGCGGGTTTACCGAGTATTCGCGCCGCCACAGCGCCTACATGGATTCCATCTTTCCCGACGAGCAGCCGGTCAACACGCTGAGCGCGTGGCTGGCACAGCATGGCAAGCGACAGTTCCACACCGCCGAGACCGAGAAATACCCGCACGTCACCTTCTTCCTGGCCGGCGGGCGC
The DNA here is from genome assembly GCF_002917925.1 of Roseovarius confluentis. Taxonomy (GTDB): domain Bacteria; phylum Pseudomonadota; class Alphaproteobacteria; order Rhodobacterales; family Rhodobacteraceae; genus Roseovarius; species Roseovarius confluentis. The sequence continues at coordinate 95,528 of NZ_PPFE01000006.1, forward strand.
GAGACGCCCGAGGACGGCGAGGCGCGGTACATGGCCGCCTCGCCCAAGGTGGCCACATATGACCTGCAACCCGAGATGTCGGCGGAGGAGGTGACCGATCACCTGGTGGATGCCATTGCCGAAGGGTATGATTTCATCGTGGTGAACTACGCCAATCCCGACATGGTCGGCCACACCGGCGATCTGGGCGCCGCGATCCGCGCCTGCGAAGCGGTCGATGCGGGGCTGGGCCGTGTGCTGGAGGCGCTGGACGATGCGGGCGGCGCCATCATCGTCACCGCCGATCACGGCAACTGCGAAACCATGGTGGACCCGGTGACCGGCGGCCCGCATACCGCGCACACCACCAATCCGGTGCCGGTGATCCTCAAGGGTGGGCCCGAGGGCGCGCGCCTGCGCGACGGGCGGCTGGCCGATCTCGCGCCGACGGTGCTGGAGCTGATGGAGCTGCCGCAACCGGACGAGATGACCGGCAAGAGCCTGCTGAAATGATCCGCGCGGCGCTTCTTTCACTGGCACTTGTCGCCGCCGCGCCCGCCACGGCACAGGACCCCGGCGCCGAGGCGCGGGCCGCGTCGGACCGCCTGAACCGCGCCGCCGCCTTGATGGAAGCGGCCGAGGGCGCGGCCAACCGCGTGAAGGCGCTGACCGAGGTGGTGGGCGCCTACGAGGACGGGCTCGAAGCGATGCGCGAGGGCCTGCGCCGCGCCGCCATCCAGGAGGAGACCCTGACGCGCCGCCTGCAATCGCGCGAGGACGAGATCGCCAGCCTGCTGGGCGTGTTGCAGAGCATGGCGCAGTCAGAGGGGCCGGTTCTGCTGTTGCATCCCTCCGGCCCGATCGGCACGGCGCGGTCCGGCATGATCATATCCGACGTGACACCGGCGCTGGAAACCCGCGCCGCCGCGCTGCGGGCGGAACTGGAGGAAGTCACCGTTCTGCGCACCCTGCAGGAAAGCGCGCTCGATACCCTGCGCGACGGGCTGAAGGGCGCACAGGACGCCCGCACCGCGCTGAGCCAGGCGATTGCCGACCGCACCGACCTGCCCCGCCGCTTTACCGAGGATCCGGTCAGGACCGCGCTGCTGGTGGCCTCGACCGAAACGCTGGAGGGGTTTGCCAGCGGGCTGAGCCAGATCGCGGTGGACGAAGTGGCCGGATCGCTGCCCGGGATCGACGCGCGCAAGGGCAGCCTGCGCCTGCCGGTCGAGGGCCGCATCCTGCGCCGCGCCGGAGAGGCCGACGCCGCCGGGATCGTCCGGCCCGGCATCGTCATGGCCACCCGGCCCCGCGCGCTGGTGACGACGCCCGTGCCCGCCACGCTGCGCTATCGCGGGGAACTTCTCGATTACGGCAACGTGGTGATCCTCGAGCCTCAGGCGGGCCTTTTGCTTGTCATCGCGGGGCTCGACGTGGTCTACGGTGACATCGGCGAGGTTCTACCGGGAAACAGCCCTGTCGGGATGATGGGCGGCGACGGGCGTGACACTAACGCGCTGTTGATCGAGAATGGCAAAGATGCGGGTGCGTCCCGAACCCAAACACTTTATATAGAAGTGCGAGAAGACAACGAACCCGTCGATCCGGAGACCTGGTTCCAGACAAGCGAAGGATGAGCAACCCGATGAAGAAGTTTCTGATCGCCGCCCTCGTCGGCAGCCTGGCCGGCGCCGTGGTGACGACGCAAGTCGCGGCACCCCTGCTGGCGCAGGAAGCGGCCAAGACCACGAATGTCTACGAACAGCTTGATCTCTTTGGCGATATTTTCGAGCGCATCCGCTCGCAATATGTCGAGGAAGTGGACGAAAGCGAGCTGATCGAGGCGGCCATCAACGGCATGCTGACCTCGCTCGACCCGCATTCCAGCTACCTCAGCCCCGATGATGCCGCCGACATGCGCGTCCAGACCCGCGGCGAGTTCGGCGGGCTTGGCATCGAGGTGACCCAGGAAGACGGATTCGTGAAGGTGGTGTCACCCATCGACGGCACCCCGGCGGAAACCGCCGGTATCGAGGCCGGCGATTTCATCACGCATGTGGACAGCGAAAGCGTGCTGGGCCTGACCCTGGACGAAGCCGTGGAAATGATGCGCGGCCCGGTGGGCAGCGAGATCGTGATTACCGTGGTGCGCGAGGGCGAGGCGGAACCGTTCGACGTGTCCATCGTGCGCGACACGATCAAGCTGACCGCCGTGCGGGTGCGGACCGAGCAGCAGAGCGTCGTTCTGCGGGTCACCACCTTCAACGATCAGACCTTCCGCAACCTTGAAAGCGGGCTGGCCGAACAGATCGAGGAAGCCGGCGGCATCGACAATATCAGCGGCATCGTTCTGGACCTGCGCAACAACCCCGGCGGCCTGCTGAACCAGGCGATCCAGGTATCGGACGCGTTCCTGGAGAAGGGCGAGATCGTCAGCACCCGTGGCCGCGCGCCCGAGGATGGCGAGCGGTTCAATGCCAAACCGGGCGATCTGGCCGAGGGCAAGCCCATCGTGGTGCTGATCAACGGCGGTTCGGCCTCGGCGTCGGAAATCGTTGCCGGCGCGCTGCAGGACCATCGCCGCGCCATCGTCGTCGGCACCAAGAGCTTCGGCAAGGGCTCGGTTCAGACCGTGATGCCCCTGCGCGGCGACGGCGCGATGCGCCTGACCACGGCGCGGTACTACACGCCGTCGGGCCGCTCGATCCAAGCGCTCGGCGTCAGTCCGGACATCGTGGTGGAACAGCCCCGCCGTGCCGAGGAGACCGAAGAGGAAGAAGAGGATGGCGCGGCCAACCGCTTCGACCGCTCCGAGGCCGATTTGCGCGGGCGGCTGGACAATGACAGCCTGAGCGAGGACGAGGTCCGCCAGATCGAGGAAGACCGCGAGAAGGCCGAGGAAGCCGCCAAGCTGCGCGAGGAAGACTACCAGCTGGCCTATGCCATCGACATCCTCAAGGGCCTGACGGCGCTGGGTCCGCAATACGAGTGAGCCGGTTGGGCATGACTTTGATGAACGGGCGGGATGGTTCCCGCCCGTTTTTGGTATATACTGCATCATGCCTGAATTGCGCCGCCCTTCCTCGCGAGACCTCGACGACCTGACGGTGCTTTGTCTGCGGTCCAAGGCCTATTGGGGGTATGACTCGGAGTTCCTGGCCGCCTGCGTTCCCGTCCTGACGCTGACCGCGGCGGATTTGCAGGGCACTTCGACGATCACCGAGGTCGAGGGTGGAACACTTCTGGGCATGGTACAGGTTTCGAACAGGCGAGAAGGCTGTTACCTGCAAAAGCTCTTCGTCGACCCCGCGCATATGGGTAAGGGCACGGGGCGGCGGCTGTTCACATGGGCGGTCCAAAAGGCCCGCGACATGGGGGCCACGGAAATGATCATCGAGTCGGATCCCGGCGCGGTGCCGTTCTTTTCCGCCATGGGCTGCCGCGCGGCAGGCAACGCCCCGTCCGAGGCGATGCCGGACCGGATGCTGCCACGCCTGGTGTACGATTTGCGGTAGGCCCCACAAAATTCGTACGAACTTTGTGGGGCGCCGATCAGCCGGTGCGCGCCAGGTGCGCCTCCATCGCCGCCAGCCCGGCGTCCAGCCCGCGCCGCCCGAACCCAAGCCGGAAGCGGTCGGTGGGCGTCGACCCAAGGTCGGAGCGGTAGATCGTGCTGGGCAACAGCAGAACGCCCGCCTCTTCCACCAGCTTGCGGGCGAATTCCTCGACGCCGTCGGCACCCAGATACCGCGGAAAGCCCATGCAGGCACCATCGGGCCGCTGCCACTCGAAGAGGTCGGGATGGCGGGCAAAGAAGGCATCCCATTTCGGCAGGTTTTCATCCACGATGGCGCAGTTGCGCGTAAGGATGGCGTCGCGGTTCTTCAAGGCGATCAGCGCCAGCCGCTCGCTGGGGCCGGAATTGCAGATCGACAGGTAGTGCTTCATCCGCTCCATCTTGGAAAGCACGTCGCGGTCTTGGCACGCGATCCACCCCACCCGCAGCCCCGGCAGGCCATAGGATTTCGACATCACGCCCAGCGACAGCCCGCGTTCGTAGACATCTGCGATGAAGGGCAGATGCTGGGCGTCCGAGGGGCCAAGACCGTTGAAAATCTCGTCATGCAAAATCCAGATGCCGTGGTGGCGGCAAAGCTCGATCAGCGCCTCGTACCGGTCATGCGGCAGGATCGCGCCCGTGGGATTGTGCGGAAAGTTGATCGTCAGCAGGCGGGTATTGGGGCGGATCGCATCGCGCACCCGGTCGATATCCAGCGACCAGTTGTCGTCGGGGTCGAGCGGCACGCCCGTCGCTTCGCAGATCGCCAGGGCGAGGCTTTCGTGCGACTGGTAGTTGGGCGTCACCACGATGGCGTGACTGTCCTTATCCAGCAGCACATTGTTGGCCGCGAAAATGCCTTCGCTGGCCCCCGCAAAACAGAGCACTTCGTCGGCGGACCGCCCCGCGTAGGTCGCCGCGATGGCCGCGCGCAGGTCGGGCGCGCCGAAGGTCTCGGTATAGCCCAGCCACATCTGCTCGAAACCGTCCCGGTCTTCGGGGCTGGCCATGGCCAGAAGCTCTGGAAGGGACATGCTCTCGGCGTCCGAGGCGGTCATGTGGTGGCGGGCCTTGAACTCCCACTTGGCGAAATGGGTTTCCAGCCGGAAATCGGGCAGGGTCGTCATGGGGTGTCCTGTAAGCTCAATCCACCGCGCGGATAAGCTTGCGCTCCAGCACGCGCAAGACCGTGCGCAGATCATGGCCGCGTTTCAGCACCTGCCCGTCCATGCCGATCACCGCGTACTGCCCCTGCCGTGCGCGCAGCTTGGGGCGTTTCTCGATCCGGTAGAGCGGGTTTTCGGCGGTGCGCCGAAAGACCGAGAAGATCGCCACGTCGCGCAGGCTGGAAATCCCGTAGTCGCGCCATTCGCCCGCAGCCACCATGCGGCCATAGACCGACAGGATCGCGGCAAGCTCGGTGCGGTGGAAGGCCACCTGTTGCGCGCTGCCTTGCGGCGGGAACGGAGAGGTGGGTTGGAATGTCATGCCACCAGAGTTGCGGTAAAAGGGTGGCGAGGCAAGGAATTTGTGACGGGGCGGGGTGTGACGGCTGTGCGGTGCCGCTGTCATCCCGGAGGTGAGCCGGGGTCTTGGGGGGCGAGAGATCCTCGGGTCCGGCCCGAGGATAACGGCGCACGGGAAAGGCCGGACGCGCGGCGTCGAACTGCAAGAACCATGTCATCCCGAACCCGATCCGGGATCTCGCGGGGCGATAGGCCCTCGATCAACAAGGTGGCCCCCTAACCCCGGCCGATGTAGGGCATCTTCGTCGCCATCACCGTCATGAACTGCACGTTCGCCTCGGGCGGCATCTCGGCCATGTGCAACACCGACCGCGCCGCGTTGTCCACGTCCATCGTGTGCATTTCGGGGTTGGCCTGTTTCAGCCCGGCCACAAGCTCGCTTTCGGCATTGCCGATGTCGATCTGCCCGCAGGCGATGTCGAAGGGCCGGCCATCCAGCGACAGTGAGCGGGTCATGCCGGTGATCGCGTGTTTCGACGTGGTGTAGCAGATCGAGCCGGGTCGCGGCACATAGGCCGACAGCGAGCCGTTGTTGATGATCCGCCCGCCCTGCGGGTCCTGCGCGCGCATCGCTGCAAAGGCCAGCCTTGCCGTGATGAACATGCCGCGCAGGTTGACGGCGATGACCTCGTCGAACTCTTCGACGGTCACCGCATCCGGCGTTGTCGAAGGGCCGAACGTGCCGGCGTTGTTGAACACCGCATCCAGACGCCCGGCTTCTCCCAGAAATGCCTCGAAGGCGCGTTCCATGGCCTGCGCATCGGTCACGTCTGCTGGCAGAACCACCGCCTCGCGCCCCTGCGCCAGTTCGTTCAGCCGGTCGGCGCGGCGGGCCACCAGCCCCACGCGCCACCCGGCGTCCAGGAACGCCTCCGCCGTCGCACGGCCAATGCCGGAGCTGGCGCCGGTGATCAGGATGGATTTCATAGCTCTGTCTCTGCCTCCATTTCCAGTTCCAGCGGCGCGGGCGCCGCCCGCAGGTCGTCGATGCGCAGGGCGCCGGTGGGTTTCGACAGCCGGTTGCGCACCACCCAGTGCAGACGCTCCTCCGCGCGGGTGATGGCGACGTAGGCCAGCCGTTTCCACAAGGGCTGCCCCGCCTCGGTGCGGCCCATGCGGGCGGCGGCGTAGATGTCGGGGGCAAAGACCTGCACGTCGGGCCATTGGCTGCCCTGCGCCTTGTGGATCGTCACCGCCGCGCCATGCAGAAACGTGGCGCCCATGCGGGCGGCGAAGGGGATGAAGGGCTCTTCCTCGTCCGGCTTCTCGATCTTGACGATGCTGGCGGCACTGACGCGCGGGTCCTCGGCGCCCATGACGTGCAGCCGGGAAAAGCCCGGCTTGCGGCCCGCGCCCAGATAGATCACCTGCGCTCCCTTGATCAGGCCCCGCGCCTCGAGGTCCAGCCGTTTCTTGCGGTGCTTGAGCGGCAGTTCCAGCCCGTCGCAAATGAGCGGTTCCCCTTCCAGCAACTCGGTCTCGGGCGCGCCATGCACGGCGCGGAAGGCGTTGATCAGGCGGATGCGGGTGGCGTTGCGCCAGACAAGGACGGGCGAGCGCGCCATCAGGTCCACCTCGACCCTTTGCGCCCATTGCACGCGGTCGTCCTGCGCCGCCTTCTGTTCGACCAGCCGCTCGAAATCCTGAAACCCGACCTCGGGGTCGCCCAAGGCGTGCGCCAGGTCGAGGATCGGGTTGTCGGCGTCCTGCCGGTGGATGCGGTTCAGCGTCAGCTTGGCGGGCGCGGGCAGCCCGTCGAAGACCATCGAGCCGGACTGGTTCACGGGGGCAAGCTGCGCGGGATCGCCGAAAAGCAGCAGCGTCGGAAAGATCTCCTGCAGGTCCTCGTACTGCTTTTCATCCAGCATCGAGGCCTCGTCGATGAAGCCTATATCCAAAGGCTCCTCGCGGCGCTTCCAGCCGGTGATGAAATCACTGCCGCGCAGCCCCGCGGCGGCCAGCGCGCCGGGGATGGACTTGTGCGTGCCATAGAACAGCCGCGCACGTTCCAGCGCCTCCTCGGTCAGGCCCTCGATCTCGGGCTTCTCGCCGTTGCCGGCCAGCCACTCGGCGATGCGCTCGTATTCGGGATCGTAAACCGGGGTATAAAGGATACGGTGAATGGTGGTGGCGGGCACGCCGCGCATTCGCAATACGCTGGCGGCCTTGTTGGTGGGGGCAAGGATGGCCAGCGTGCGCCGATCCTTGCGGCGGCGGCCTTCCCAGTCGCCCGAGACCACGTCGACGCCGGCCTCTTCCAGCGCGCGGTAGAGTGCGGCCAGCAGCAGGGTCTTGCCCGATCCGGCCTTGCCGACAACGGCCATCACGCCGGACTTTCCTTCGCGCGGCGGGGTCAGCATCCCCTCGTCAAGGTCCACGCCAGCCTCGCGCAGCGCGGCGGCGATGCGGTCATGGGCCTCGGCCTGGTCGTCAGAGTATGTAAGCGCGGTCTGGGACATGGCGCGACCCTACAGCCGCGCCTTGGCCTGCACCAGCGCGGGGGCCGATTTCTTGCAAGAAATCGGATCGGAAAATTGCAATTTTCCGGCCCGGAATTTTCGAAAATTCCGGTGCGCCCCGCTCAGGCCGATTGTGCGAAAGGCTGGCGCTCGTCACCGAAGCTGCGGCGGAACCATTGCTCGCTCAGTTGCGGGGTGACACCGGCGCGGCGGGCCACTTGGGCGCGGGCGGCGTCGGTGAACTCCCACAGGCCCACGCTGATCCGGTCGCGGCCTGCGCCCATGCTGCCCAGCACCTCGGGCGACGAGCCGATCGTGCGATAGATCCGCACCATCCGCGCGTCGAACACGCCGGCGAAATGCTGCACCCCGAAGTGGCGCATCAACTCGCCGCCGCCCAGCATCAGCGCAGCGGCGACCCGGCTTTCGGCGCCGCGCGCCAGGCAGAACCGCGTGCATTCCCAGATATGCGGGCTTTGGATCGTACTGCCGCCAAGGATATCGGTGAAATGCTCGTTGATCATCGTCCGCCCGGTGGTGGGCAGGAACCGCATCGAGCCCTTGTGGCGCCCGTCAGACCCTTCCCAGATCACGTAGAGCGGGTTGAGGTCGTCATATTGATCCCGCTCCAACCCCTTGTCATCGACCGCCACGTCCCAGCCGAGCCGGGTCTTGAACTGGTCGGCCCGGTCGCGGAACATACCGTCGGCCAGCTTGGTGAAACGGTGAAGTTGGTCGGCGTAAACATAGCGTAGCATGGTCGAATTCCCCTCTGTCAGTACGACAAGAGGAAAATTCTCGCCAAATCTTTAAACGCCTGTAGGAGCACCGCGCGTTGCGCACACCGGCAAGGTCAGATCACGATCAAACCCTGGCTGATGGCGCGGGCGACCGCGTGAACCGTGTTGATCGCCCCCAGCTTGAACCGCGCGGATTCGATATAGACCCGCAGCGTGTGTTCGGAAATCGACAGCGTGTCGGCCACCTGCGCCCGGCCATAGCCCAGCGCCAGCAGCGTCAGCGCATCGACCTCGCGCGGGGAAAGCTGGCGGGCGGGCGCGGGCGCGCGGTCAGGCTCGAATTCCAGCGCCTTCTGGTTGAAGGTATGCGCGCACAGGATCAACTCCCGACGATGCGCCTCGGTGAATTCCGCCCAGGCGTCGTCGTCACATCGGTGGTTCACGGTGAAGAGCGCGAATTGCCCGTTCGGTCCCCGCAACGGGATCGAGTAGCCCTGGTTGCCCAGGCCGTGATCCTGCGCTTCCTTGAGGAAAGCTTGCGCGGGCTTGCCGGACCAGTCCAACCGCTTCCACTCGACGGGGTGAAACCGCTGGTAACAGCCCTTTATGACCGGATCGACGCGCAGGTAATCCTTTTCGACATAGCGCTCGACCCAGGCCGGATCATAAGTGCCGCACCCATACTGGTCGCCCGCGGCGCTGACCCAGTGATAGACAAGATGATCGATCCGGAAGTGATCGCGCAGGCGCATGGCGACCTGCTGAAGGTCCGCCGGTTCGCGGGCATGTTCAAGATCTTCGAGAATCGGTTCGAGCCGCCGTGGCGGTTGCACGTTCATACCCAGTCATTCCCTCCCGCGGCGACGTCCCCTTCGACGTCAGTTCCGCCGCCGCGACGAGTCTCGTGTCGTCGATCTGTTCGGCAAGAACCCCAAGGCCATTTTGCCGAGCGAAGGTTCTGAGATCCGCCAGGACATCCAGTATCCACTCGTTCTGCATAATAGCCTCCTTCGGGAGTAGTTAACGAAAGGTTAACTCAACCTTAGCATGTTGAACTTTTTCGCCGAATTCGCGCTTTTTCCCTCCCCGAATGTAGCGAGGTCACGATCTTCAAGCGCCTGGAATCGTTAACTCCGCTTCCGGGGCAGAAAAAAGCCTGCGAACCGGGGCACCGATTCGCAGGCCAGATGCGGGCCGAACCGGCCCGTCAGGGAGAAATCGTTAACCTTTCTTGCCGGCGTCCAGCACGTCCTCGACCGTGCGCAGACCCGTCCGCGGGGATTGCACCAGCACCGCCATGTTGCCCGGCTTGTGCTCGTTGCGCAGCATCTTCATGTGCGCGCCCGGGATCTCGTCCCAGGGGAAGACCTCGGACATGCAGGGGTCGATACGGCGCTCGACCACCAGCTGGTTGGCCGACGAGGCCTGTTGCAGGTGGGCAAAGTGGCTGCCCTGCAGGCGCTTCTGGTGCATCCACATGTACCGCACGTCGAACGTACAGTTGAACCCGGTCGTGCCGGCGCAGATCACGACCATGCCGCCCTTCTTGCAGACCAGGGTCGAGACCGGAAAGGTCGCCTGGCCGGGGTGCTCGAACACCACGTCGACATTGTTGCCCTTGCCGGTGATGTCCCAGATCGCCTTGCCGAACTTGCGCGCCTCGGTAAACCATTCCTTGTATTCGGGGCTGTTCACCTTGGGCAGTTCGCCCCAGCAATTGAAATCCTTGCGGTTGATGACGCCCTTGGCCCCCAGCGACATGACGAAATCGCGCTTGTCCTCATCCGAGATCACGCCGATCGCGTTGGCGCCCACGGTGTTGGCCAACTGGATCGCGAAGGACCCCAGGCCCCCCGAAGCGCCCCATACAAGCACGTTCTGACCGGGCTTCAGCTCGTGCGGGTGGTGGCCGAAAAGCATCCGGTAGGCGGTGGCCAGCGTCAGCGTGTAGCAGGCGCTTTCCTCCCAACTCAGGTGCTTGGGGCGCGGCATCAGCTGTTGCGCCTGCACGTTGGTGAACTGCGCGAAGGAGCCGTCGGGCGTCTCGTAGCCCCAGATCCGCTGCGTGGGCGAGAACATCGGGTCGCCGCCGTTGCAGTGGATGTCGTTGCCGTCGTCCTGGTTGCAGTGGATCACGACCTCGTCGCCCACTTTCCAGTTCTTCACCTTGTCGCCCACGGCCCACACGACACCCGAGGCGTCGGAGCCCGCGATGTGGTAATCCGCGCCATGCCCGTCAAAGGGGCTGATCGGCTCGCCCAGACCGGCCCAGATGCCGTTGTAGTTCACGCCCGCGGCCATCACCAGCACCAGCACCTCGTTGCTGTCCAGCGTCGGCGTGTCCACCACCTCGACCTGGAAGGACTTGTCGGGCTCGCCATGCCGCTCTCGCCGAATGGCCCAGGCGTACATCTGCTTGGGCACGTACCCCAGGGGCGGCAGTTCGCCGATCTCGTAGAGGTCTTTCTCGGGCGCGTCGTAGGGCGCAATTCCGGTTTCGGTGTCCAGAGCCATCGGGGCCTCCTTCATATGCGTTTGCCGCGATGCAGAATCGCGCCTGTCCGCACTGAAATAACTTTCATCGCGCAACAATGCAATGCCGACTTGTGTATTTTTGAAATTTTATAACCCAGCAGGTGCAGAAAGATCAGAGTTTTTGCGCCGCATCTGCGAAAAACTGTCGGATGGAATTGGCGTAATAGACCAGCAGGTCGCACTCTTCGGGGACGATCTCGATACCCTGCGCGGTGTCGCGGACGAGCCCCCTCTTGCGCAGGATGCGCAGCCCCGCCTCGAGCGAATAGCCAAGATCCTCGCGCGGGATATGAATATGCGCCTGGCCCAGGCTGTCGGTCATCCTGGCCAGCACCTCTTTCAGCTCCGCCTCGGGCAGCGGCGTTCCGGCCTCCAGCAGGGCGTGGGCGACCATCGGCACCGGCAGCACCGGCACCTCTTCCCCGATCCGCGCCATAAGGCGCTCGCCCAGGGTTTCGACCGGGGCATCGGGGTGTTCGCGCTGAAACGCCGACAGGGACACCGGCGCGCCGAAACTGACCGCGGCATAGCCGTGGCGGTGATAGCGCCGCGTGATCCACAGCCAGAACTGCTTCAGAACGAAGCCCCCCACCACGCTGATCCGCGCGCCGAAGCGGCGCTTGCCCGCCTTGTTCGCGGCCACCAGGATGCGGTCCTCGAACACCCGGTCATAATTCACGGCGACCGGCACGAAGACCACGTCGCGCCCGTCCGGCTCGCGTTCCTCGATGATGTATTTCAGGATGCCCAGCTTGGGCCTGGCCAGCGCCCCGTCAAGGCTCAGCCCGCCCTCGGGGAAGACCGCCTGAGTCACCCCGCCATCCGTCGCCATGCCGACATAGCGCGCCAGTACCCGGCGATAGAGCGCATTGAGCGACCGGCGCCGGATGAAATAGGCGCCCATCGTCCGGATCAGCCGGCTGAGCGGCCAGACCCGCGCCCACTCGCCCACGGCATAGCTGAGCGCCGACTGCTCGGCGGCCAGCCACGTGACCAGCACGTAATCCATGTTCGACCGATGGTTCATCACGAAGATCACGGTGGCGTCGGGGTTGATCTTGCCGATCCCCTCTTCGTCGAACCGGCCCATGCGCACGCGGTAAAGCGCCGTGCTCAAGAACTTGGCCAGCCGGATCGCAATGCCGAAATAGGCGGTCGCGGAAAAGCTGGGCACGATCTCCCGCGCATACCTCTTGGCCTTCTCGAAGGCGACGTTCTCGGGGATGCCGTTTTCGTGCGCGTGTTCGGCGATGGCCTTGCTGACCTCGGGGTCGTAGATCAGCCGCTGGATCATGTCATAGCGGCGCGCCAGCTTGAACGGCTCGATCTTGCGTTCCAGCCGCTGGTTCAGGCGGTTCACCACCCGCTCCATCCGGCGGCGGAAAAACCAGCGCACCGAGGGGAACAGGAAATGCGAGGCAAAGGTGACCGCCGCAAACAGCAGGATCAGCACCAGCAGCCAGATGGGAAGTTCAACCGTTTGCGTCATCCAGCGCACCATGCCAGCCCGCGTGAGGGGGTACAAAGGAAAACGCCGCAAGCCGCGCGATCGCCAGACCGCGGGCTGGCGAACCATCGTTGGTTCATGGCACTTTATGGTTGCCGCGTCCGACTAACCTCCGACCGAAGCGCGAACGTCACCCAATCGCCAGCCCGTCCGGGCGGCCCCCCTTTCGGCGATTGCAGCAATCGCCTTTCGGTCAGCGGCCGATCGCGCGGCGGCCTTCGGCCTTGATTCCGCGCGGTATAAGATGACCGACACCGTTGAATACTCGAAAAGGTACGGCGATTTGGTCATGGAAACCCTTCCCGCCCCGAATTGCCGCAACGCAGCGAATTGACAGCGTCACATAATTCCGAATAGTTTGCCCCTGTTGAAAGAAAGTTGCGCAAACCGATTCAAGAGGCCGCCTGATGTCGCAGATGCAGAATGACACCCCCAAGGATCGTCCGTGGTTGATCCGCACCTATGCCGGCCACTCCACCGCCAAGGCCTCGAACGCGCTCTATCGCGGCAACCTCGCCAAGGGGCAGACGGGCCTCAGCGTGGCGTTCGACCTGCCCACCCAGACGGGCTATGACAGCGATCACGTCCTCAGCAAGGGCGAGGTCGGCAAGGTTGGCGTGCCGGTCTGTCACCTGGGCGACATGCGCACGCTTTTCGACCAGATCCCGCTGGATCAGATGAACACCTCGATGACGATCAACGCCACCGCGCCGTGGCTTCTGGCGCTCTATATCGCCGTGGCCGAGGAACAGGGCGCGGATGTCAGCGCCCTGCAAGGCACGGTGCAGAACGACCTGATCAAGGAATACCTCAGCCGCGGCACCTATATCTGCCCGCCCAAGCCCAGCCTCAAGATGATCGGGGACGTGGCCGAATACTGCTACACCCATATCCCCAAGTGGAACCCGATGAACGTGTGTTCCTATCACCTGCAGGAGGCCGGCGCGACACCGCAGCAGGAGCTGGCCTTTGCGCTGGCCACCGCCTGTGCCGTGCTGGACGAGTTGAAACCGCGCGTGCCCGAGGAGGATTTCCCGGCGCTGGCGGGGCGCATCAGCTTTTTCGTCAACGCGGGCATCCGCTTCGTCACCGAGATGTGCAAGATGCGTGCCTTCGTCGACCTGTGGGACGAGATCCTGCAAACCCGCTATGGCGTCGAGAACCCCAAGTTCCGCCGCTTCCGCTATGGCGTTCAGGTCAACTCGCTGGGCCTGACCGAGCAGCAGCCGGAAAACAACGTCTACCGTATCCTGATCGAAATGCTGGCGGTGACGCTGTCGAAAAAGGCCCGCGCCCGCGCGGTGCAGCTGCCCGCTTGGAACGAGGCGCTTGGCCTGCCCCGCCCGTGGGATCAGCAATGGTCGATGCGGATGCAGCAGATCCTGGCGTATGAGACGGACCTTCTGGAATACGAGGACCTGTTCGATGGCAACCCCGCCGTCGACGCCCGCGTCGAGCAGTTGAAGGAAAGCGCCCGGCAAGAGCTTGAGACGCTGGACAGCATGGGCGGCGCCATCGGGGCGATCGAACACATGAAGGCGCGGCTGGTCGACAGCAACGCCGACCGTCTTGGCCGGATCGAGGCGGGCGAGACGACCGTGGTGGGCGTCAACAAGTTCACCACCTCCGAACCGAGCCCGCTGCAGTCCGAGGATGGCGGCATCATGCGCGTCGACCCGGCGACCGAGGCCGAACAGATCCACCGCCTGAACGCTTGGCGCGAGGAACGCGATGACGACGCCGTGAAAACCGCGCTGGCGGCCCTGCGAGAGGCCGCCTCGAAGAACGAGAACATCATGCCCGCCTCCATCGCGGCGGCCAAGGCGGGTGTCACGACAGGCGAATGGGCCGAACAGATGCGCCAGATCCATGGCCAGTATCGCGGCCCTACCGGCGTCTCCGGCAGCCCGTCGAACCGCACCGAGGGCCTTGACGACATCCGCGACGCGGTCGATGCGGTCAGCGACAAGCTGGGCCGCCGCCTGAAATTCCTGATGGGCAAGCCGGGCCTTGACGGGCATTCCAACGGCGCCGAGCAGATCGCCTTCCGCGCCCGCGACTGCGGCATGGATATCGCGTATGAAGGCATCCGCCTGACGCCCGAGGAAATCGTCACCGCCGCGCTGGACGACGAGGCGCACGTGATCGGCCTGTCGATCCTGTCGGGCAGCCACATGCCGCTGGTCGAGGATCTGCTGAACCGGATGCGAGAGGCGGGGCTGGGCCATGTGCCGCTGATCGTCGGCGGAATCATCCCCGAAGAGGACGCCAAGCGCCTGCTGGAGATGGGCGTGGCGCGGGTCTATACGCCCAAGGATTTCGAGCTGAACACGATCATGATGGATATCGTCACGCTGGCCGATCCCAAGGCTGTCGCGGCGGAATGACCGATCAGACGGATCGCAACAAGGCCAACGCGATGGCCTTTTACGACCTGATGTTCAATCAATGCCGCCCGCGCGACGCCATCGCCCGTTATGCGGGCGACGTCTATATACAGCACAATCCGCATGTCGCCGACGGCAAGGACGCCTTTGTCGACTATTTCGAACGCATGGCACGGGACTATCCGGGCAAGCAGGTGCGCTTTGTCCGCGCCGTGGCGGAGGCCGACCTGGTGGTGCTGCATTGCCACCAGACATGGCCGGGCAGCGACGATTACGCGGGGATGGACATTTTCCGCTTCGACGAGAACGGCAAGATCGTCGAACACTGGGATGTCCTGCAGGTCATCACCGGCCAGTCAGCCAACGATAACGGACTGTTCTGACGCGTCCCGGGGTCGTCCGCGGAGGGATTGAGCGCGACCCCGGAACGCATGCGGCGTGCCGGATGACCGGCGCGCTTACTCGGTGGTCTCTTCTTCGGTATCGGCAGCACCCTCGGCGCCTTCGGTCGCGGCACCGGCATCGTCCGCGTTTTCCTGCGCCGCTTTGCCTTCAGCAGCGGCGGTCTTGAGCTGGGCCATGATCCGGTCGTTGAGTTCCTGATCTTCCTGCGCCGCGATGTCGATCGCCTTGAACTCTGCCGGGGTGATGTCTGCAATCACTTCGATCGAGTTGACGATCGAGTCGTTGGCATAGGCCATCAGCTCGGCGCGCTTCTCGCCATCCGACTCGGCCTCGATCCGGGGCACGAAGTGCTGGGCCACGGTGTTGACCGCCGCCAGCGCCTGCACGAAGGACGCGACTTTCTCGTCGCTCAGCGTATCGTTGCTGATGCCTTCGGCCGGCTCGATCTTTGCCAGCGACTTGGTCGGCTCCTGCTTGGTCGTCTCGGTGGCCGCGCCTTCGGTCTGGGTGTCTTGCGTGGCTTCCTGTGCGAAGCCGGCGGTGCCCAGCGCCAGTGCGGATGCGGTGGCGATTGCGATACGTGAAATCATTATGGTCTCCTCGACGGGATTGTCTTGGTTTGCGGTTGAGTGACACATGGCCAGTCCCCTGCCGTCTTGCAATCCGTTCGGCGAAAAAACGCTGGAATCGGCAGGACGGACGCGACAGACTGCCGAATGCGCCAGAAGGACACGCCGCATGACCCTTTCCATCCGCCCCATCGCCCCCCAGGACGAAGCCGACTGGCGCAGACTCTGGACCGCCTACCTGGAGTTCTACGAAAGCAGCGTCAGCGAGGAGGTCTACCAGACCACCTTCGCCCGGATCTGCGCCCCCGAGGTGACCGACCAGAACGGCCTGCTGGCGCTCGACGGCGAGACGCCGGTGGGGTTGGTGCACTACATCTTTCACCCGCATAACTGGCGGGTCGACAAGACCTGCTATCTACAGGACCTCTACGCCGATCCATCGGTGCGCGGCACCGGCGTGGGCCGAAAGCTGATCGAGGCGGTCTATGCCGCCGCCGATGCCAACGGCACATCTTCGGTCTACTGGATGACGCAGGATTTCAACACACAGGCACGGCAGCTTTACGACCGGATCGGCCAGCTGACTCCGTTCATCAAGTATACCCGCTGATAGGAGGCGTTCCGTTCAGGGAAACTGCGCCGCCTCGCGCCGCATCAACGCGCGCAGGGTATAGGATCGCGCGATCGGCCCTTCCGCTCCCATCACGTGGCGCGGATCGGCGGGGATGCAACCCGGGCCACAGACCTGACGCACCTCCATGCGGCGCGTGTCGAGAAACCACAGCCGCCCGGCGGGCGTGCCGACATAGCCGTTGATGCCTTCGCCCTTGTCAGCGCGGAGGTCGTTGACGGTGGGCACCTCGGACCAGGCGTCCTCGTCATACGCCCCGTGCGTGTGCCAGGACGCCACAACGCGCAACCTCTCGGGCCAACTGGGCTGGCAATAGTTCAGGTACCCGCGCCGGGGCCGCGTCGTGGCCAGCTGGCCCGAGGCGGTATAGCCGATATAGCCGCAATATTCCCGGTTCTCGGCCACCGACCGGGCCTGCGCCTGCGACAGAACATGCCTTGCGACGCCGATCTCGTCCGCGGTCTGCGCGGGCGCGGCGGCGGGCGCCGTCCCCAGCAGGGCCAGTAGCGCAATGATCCGCATCGGCGTGTGTCCTCTCTTGCAGCAGCGGGTCCAGACGTTACCGTAACGCGATCGAGCAACAGAGGGGAGCCCCATGACAATCCATATCGGCGCCGCACCCGGCGACATTGCCGAAACCGTCCTGATGCCCGGCGACCCGATGCGCGCCAAGTGGGCCGCCGAGCGGTTCCTCGATGCGCCGCGCCAGGTCAACGCGGTGCGCGGGATGCTGGGCTTTACCGGCACGTGGCGCGGGCATCCGGTGACGATCCACGGCAGCGGGATGGGCATGGCGAGCCTGTCGATCTATGCCAACGAGCTGTTGCGCGACTTTGGGGCAAGGACGCTGATCCGCATCGGCTCCACCGGCGCGATGCAGCCGCATGTGGGCCTGCGCGACGTGATAATCGCCATGACCGCCAGCAGCGTCGGCACGCCCTCCTCGACCATCTTCCGCGAACTGAATTATGCCCCCTGCGCCGATTGGGGCCTGTTGCGGGCCGCCGTTGCCGCGACCGAGGCGCGGGGCGTGCCGCATCATGTGGGGGGGATCTATTCGTCCGACACGTTCTATGACGAGCGGCCCGACCTCAACGAGCAGATGACCCGCCACGGCATCCTCGCCGTCGAAATGGAGACCGCCGAGATGTACACGCTGGCCGCACGGCACGGCGCGCGGGCGCTGTCGGTGCTGACCGTGTCCGACCATCTGCAAACCGGCGAGACCCTGCCCAGCGAGGACCGCGAGGCCAGCTTCGGCGACATGGTGGACATCGCGCTGGAGGCCGCGTTTGCGTAGGGTGCGTTTTCAACGCACCTTTCCCGGGCTGGACACCTGGCATGGGCGCGTGGTGCGTTGAAAACGCACCCTACGCAATCTCCGGAAACGCATACGTCTCACCCGCGACACCTCTGCGCGCGGAATCAAGGCCGTAGGCCGCCGCGCCATCGACGACCCCCACCGAGGGGGGCGGCGATGGCGCACCCTACATGTCCTCCAGAAACGCGAACGCATCCCCCTCGACACGCACCCGGCCCAGCGACGGCAGCCGGAAATGCGTGCCCAGCACCCGCGCATCCCGATCCACCGCATGCTCCAACAACGCCCGGCGCGACAGCACGGCCTGCTCGGCGTCCTGATCGAAGGTAAAGTGCCACTCGGGGTGCCAGCATTGCGCCGCGCTGTGGATGGCATCCCCCGTAATCATCGCCTCGGCTTCACCAAAGCGCACCACGACCGACACATGCCCCCCGGTATGCCCCGGCGTCGGCATCAGCGTCACATGATCACCGATCCCGTGCGCGCCCTCGACCAGTTCCGCCTGCCCGGCCTCGATCACCGGCAGGAGGCTCTCGTCATACATGCCCTTCGCCTTCTCGGCATAGAACGCCTCGTCCGCCTTCGGCAGCAGGTAGCGCGCGTTGGGGAACGTCGGCACCCAGCGCCCGTCCAGCAGCCGCGTGTTCCAGCCGATGTGATCCACGTGCAGATGGGTGCACAGCACGTAGTCGATATCCTCCACGCCCACGCCTGCGGCCCCCAGCGCGTTCAGAAAGCGCGGCGTGTCGCGCTGGTGCCAGTCCGGAAAGCTCGGCGCGGTCTTGTGGTTGCCGACACAAGTATCGACGAGGATCACGTGATCGGGCGTCTTCAGCAGAAAGCCCTGGATCGGCAGCATCACGCGGCCTGTCCGGCGGCACAGCCCGCCCGGCACCTTTTCGGCGATGATGCGGCCCACATCCGGGCCAGCGCCCGGGAACATCTCTTCGGGTGCAAGAAACGGCGCGTCGATCTCCAGGATGCGCCACACCTCCACCTCACCGATCCGACACAACATGGCGCTCAGCCCTCCCTGATCCGCTCCGCCACCCGGCCCGCCCACATGTCATAAAGCGGGGCGGCAGGATGAAACCCGTCGGCGGCCATCAAGCCCCTGTCCATCGGGAATTCCATCGAAACGTAGCGCAGCGCGGGGTTTTGCGCCACAAGGTTGCGTAGCTCGCCATCCAAGGCCGCCGCGCGCCGCCCGAGAACCCCGCGCAAGGGGCGCGGCAGCAGCGGGAACACCCCCAGCGGCGGCACGCCCGAGGCGACGATCCGGGTCACGCCGAACCGCTCTTGCAGACGGGCCGCGAGGTCGCGGTAGTTGCGCCGCCACCGCACCCGGCGCATCCCGTTCTTGGCGTCGTTCACGCCCAGCGCGATCACCGCCACGTCGAAGGGCTGCTCCGGCATCTGCGCCAGATCGGCCAAGGCAGTTGTCGTCGTCGCGCCGCCCCGCGCCTCCAGCCGCCAGTGCACGCGGAAATGCGGCGCAAGATGCGCCACCAGCCGCCCGGCCAGCGCGTCCTCCTGCGTCTCGACGCCCACGCCCGCGCCGGAACTGTCGCCGACGATCAGCAACCGCAGGTCCGGGCCTGCGCCCGCCACGCCGTCGCGCGGGCCCGCCGCCTCGGGCAGGTGTGCCGCCCGCAGCACGACCCAAACCACCTGTGGCACCAGCACCGGCGCCATCAGCGCCGCGCGGAGCGCATCACGCATCGGTCTCGCTTTCACCGAACGCCATGCCGGTGTCGCTCAGGGCATAGACCCCGCGCTCGACCCGGTAGAACCAGCCGGAATGATTATCCGCCATGATCCGCGTCGCCCGCGCCACGCCGGTCGCCCTGGCGATCACCGCGCCCGAGGACGGCCCATGCTCGGACAGGTAGGCCACGCAGGCCCGCACATCCTGCTTGTAGGCGGTCTCGATCTGCCCCCGCGTGCCGCCCTCGTTCGGATCGCCCCGGCGGGCGTTGAATTCCTTCAACAGCCGCGCGCGCTTGACCTTGGACCGGCGCGGCTGGAACGGCGCGGGATCGCAATGCACCTGCACCGTGCCCTCGTCCAGCGTGACGCTCAACACGCCCAGCCCCAGCCGCTTGCAAAGGCCGATGTTGCCCTTGAACGCGCGCCACCCCGCCTTGCCCTTCCAGCGCGGCACGGCCACGTAGACCTGCTCGGTCACCGCCTGCCGCGCCACCGCCTGTTGCAGAAGGGTCAACGAAAACCCGGTCTTCAGCTCCACCACCACCGGCTCGGCATCCGCGCGCAGGCCCACCACGTCCGCCGGCCCGACCTCGGATTTCACGGCATAGCCCAGCGCCTCCAGCCAGGTCTTGACCGGGGCGTATAACAGGGTTTCGCGGGCATCATGCATCCCGGCAATTTGGCCGCAGGTTGCATGGGTGACAAGCCCTTCGCACAGCCCTATAAGGCGCGCGAACAAACTCATTTCAGCCCCGAGGACGACATATCCGATGACCACGCTCGTATTTGGCCATAAATCCCCCGACACCGACAGCACCGGCTCGCCCATCCTCTGGGCTTGGTACCTGAACGAAGTGAAAGGCGGCGACGCCGAGGCCGTCCTTCTGGGCGAGCCCAACACCGAGGCCGCCTTCATGCTGGAAAAGTGGGACCTGCCAAAGCCGCGCATCATCTCCAACGTGGATGACGGCCAGCCCTGCATCGTGGTGGACACCAACAACCCCGCCGAGCTGCCGACCAACATCAACGGCGCCGACGTGCAGGGCATCATCGATCACCACAAGCTGGTGGGCGGGCTGGAAACCGCCGGTCCGATCGACATCACCGTGCGCCCGCTGGCCTGCACCGCCACGATCATGATCGACCTGATGGGCGAGGACGCCGAAAAGATGCCCGACTGGGCCAAGGGCGCGGCCCTGACCTGCATCTTGTCCGACACGCTGGAATTCCGCAGCCCCACCACCACCGACCATGATCGCGCCACGGCCGAGAAACTGGCCAGCGGCCTCGGCGTCAGCATTTCGGATTACGCCGCCGAGATGTTCGCGGCCAAGTCCGACGTCTCGGCATTCTCTGACGCCGAACTCCTCCGCATGGACAGCAAGGAATACGAGGTCGGCGGCACCAAGTTCCGCGTCTCGGTTCTGGAAACCACCGCGCCCGCCTCGGTGCTGGAGCGCAAGGACAGCCTGATGGCCTCCATGGCCGATGTAGCCAAGGAAGACGACGTCGACCAGGTACTGCTCTTCGTCGTGGACATCCTGAACGAGGAAGCGACCCTGCTGGTGCCCAACGACCTGGTGAAAGGCGTGGCCGAGAAAAGCTTTGGCGCGTCCGTGTCGGGCGATACCGTGGTCCTGCCCGGCGTGATGAGCCGCAAGAAGCAGATCATTCCCAACCTGGCTGTCTGACGCTCCTCGCTATCTCTTGCATTCCGAACGCCTCCGCAAGATTTGCGGGGGCGTTTTTCGTACCCCGCCCGCCCCGTGACGATGACGCCGCTCGCCGGTATTTTCTCGCTCCCATCCCGGACTTGACCCGGGATCTCCCGCCGCAGGAGGTCCCGGGTCAAGCCCGGGACGGGGTGCGCCTTGTGACCCCGCGCCGCAAATTGTAGGCCTGACAATGGAAACATTCGCCGGAGTCGCACCGCATGGGCCTTGTCGTCCTCCTTCTTGTCGCCATTGTCGTGATATCCTTCATCGGCATCGGCCGCGGCACGCGGCGCGGCAAGGACCGGCGCGACGACGACTAAGCGGCCTCAGCCGCCCGCCTGCCAGTCGGCAATCGCCTCGACGGGGTATAGCAGCATCACCACGTTCAGCGTCAGGTTATCCCGGATGACCCACAGCGTCAGCAGCTCGAACCCCACCACCACGGCCACGCTGGCCCAGACCGGCAACCGCCGCGCCAGCCAGAAGCCAAGCCACATCGCCACGATATCCGAGGCCGAGTTCAGCACGCTGTCGCCGTAGTAATCCAGCGAGATCGTCACCTCGCGGTAGCGCTCGATCACCGCGTTGGTGTTCTCCACGATCTCCCACGCGCATTCCACCGCCGTCGCGATCACCAGCCGCCAGCCCAGATCGACCCGGCGCGCCACCAGCCACAAAAGCGCGTAGAACAGGAACCCGTGCAACAGGTGGCTGGGCCAGTACCAGTCGAACACCTGCTGGCTGCCCTCGCTGGTGCCCACGGTGCCCCACAGGTCCACCCAGCCACAGGGGCATGTCGGATTGCGCCCCATCAGAAGCAGCACCACCAGCGTGGCAAGGCCCAGCATGGCCGCAATGCGAATGGGAATGCGCCTGTCCGTCATCTGGCCACGGAATCACAGCGCCACGATCCTGTCCATCGCAAAGCGTTCCGGAAATCAGTGCGCGCATCGACCATTCGCGCAGAAATCGGGCGCGCCTCGGATGGAACGCGCCCCTCTGCACGTTGGGAAAGTCTACCGTTTATGAAGCGTCCTGGCCGGATGCCTTGGGCTTGTGCCACGCCAGCGCCAGCGTCGCGATCCCCGACAGCGTCAGGTCGACGCCGAGGAACAATCCAAGCACGTCGGCGGCGGCGCCCGGCAGGCCCAGCACGATCATCCCGGCCAGCGCCAGCGACATCAGCCCGGCCCCGGCGATCCAGCCCCAGCCGTGCCGCGGGCGCATCCGGACGGCATAGACCAGACGCAACAGCCCCAGCACGGCAAACAGCCCCGCAACCGCCAGTGTCAGCGTGATCAGCCCGGCAACCGGGTTCAGCAACAGCGATACCGCGAAAAGCACGAAGGCCAGCCCGATCAGCCCTCCGATCACCCGGCCGCCCAGCGCGTCGCCGTGATCACTGAAGGCCAGCCAAAGCTGCGTCAGACCGGCCAGCAGGAACGCGGCACCCGCGACGGCGGTGACGGTCAGCGATGCGGCAAACGGGTTGAAAAACGCCAGCATCCCGCCCACCAGCATGACAATCCCGAGAATCGTCAGCCCGATGCGGCCCGGTTCGCGTTCGGTCCGCCCGGTCTGTCGGTGCCGCGCGCTGCGGCCTATGGCTTCGGTGAATGTCATTGCGTGTGTCACCTTCGGGGTGGTTTCACGCGGACAACGCGCAACCCGCACCGCCGGTTCCCGCCCTGCGTCGCTGGACGTCTGTCTATCGCCGCGTTTAACTGGCCCTCGACACCAAGACACACGAGGCCCGCCCATGTCCGCTCCCCTCAACCGTTTCAAGACCGCCCTTGCCGCCGGCCAGCCCCTTGTCGGCTGCTGGGCCGGGTTCGCCGACGCCTATGCCACCGAGATACTTGGCACGGCCGGGTTCGACTGGCTGATCCTCGACGGCGAACATGCGCCCAACACGCTCCAGACCCTGTCGGCCCAGATCGGCATCCTGCAAGCCTCCAGCAGCGAGGCCATCGTGCGCGTGCCCGTGGCCGAGGACTGGATCATCAAGCAGGTGCTGGACGCGGGCGCGCAGACGCTTCTGGCGCCGATGGTCGACACCGCGGCCGACGCCGAGCGGATCGTGCGCGCCATGCGCTACCCGCCCGAGGGCGTGCGCGGCTCCGGCGCGGCGCTGGGGCGGGCCTCGGGCTTTGGCGCGGTGCCCGACTATATCGCCACGGCCAATGACCAGATGTGCCTCGTGGTCCAGATCGAAAGCGTGGCCGCGCTGGACAATCTCGATGCGATCTGCGCGGTCGACGGCGTCGATGCGGCCTTTATCGGGCCGTCGGACCTGGCCAACGACATGGGGTATCGCGGCGACGCGAACCACCCCGAGGTGCGCGCCGCCATGCAGGACGCTCTGGCCCGCATTCGCGCGGCGGGCAAGGCGCCCGGCATCCTTGGGATCGACGCGCAGACGACGCGCACCTACCGCGACTGGGGTGCGCAGATGCTGGGCGTCGGCATCGACGTCCTGCTCTTTGCCAATGCCGCCCGCGCGCTGGCGCGCAATTGGCAGGCGTAATGCGCCTTCTGGTCGATCTGGGCGGCACCTCCTGCCGCGTCGGCCTGGCGACTGGGGCGGGCCTGCTGCCCGACACCGCCCGCAACTTTGCCAATGCCGATCATACCAGCCTCGCCGACCTGCTGGCCGCCTATCTGGATGCGATGCGCCCCGGCGCGGTCAGTGCGATTTGCGCGGGGGTCGCCGGGCCGGTGCGGGGCGGCGCGGCGCAGCTGACCAATCACGCCTGGCACATCGAGGCCGACGCGGTGGCCCGCGCCACCGGCGCCGACCAAGTGCACCTGATGAACGACCTTCAGGCGCAGGCCTATGCGCTCGACGATCTGGACGCGGACAGCCTCACGCCGCTGATCCCCGGCACGCCCGATCCCGAAGGTCCGCGCATGGTGCTTGGGCTGGGAACCGGCTGCAACATCGCGGTCGCGCACCGCGTGGGCGACGGCCTCTTCGTGCCGCCGTCCGAATCCGGCCACACCACCCTGCCCGACGCGCCGGGCTTTCGCGCGCTCTACGATGCGCTGCGCGGCAATGCGGCACACCTGCCCATCGAGACCGCCCTCTCCGGCCCCGGCCTCAGCCGCCTGCACGCCTTCTATACGGGCGAGACACTGACCCCGATCGAGATCATCGCGCAGGAGCCCCGCAAAACCCTGCAAGCCTTCGTCTCGCTGCTGGGCCTCGCGGCATCGAACCTGTCCCTGTCGCACATGGCGACCGGGGGGCTTTACCTCATTGGCGGCACCGCCCGGGCCGTCGCGCCGTATCTTGTGCCGCTGGGATTCACCGACACGTTCCATCCGCGCGGACCCTACACAGATATCCTGCGCGCCATTCCCGTGACCCTCATCGCCGACGACAACGCCGCCCTGCGCGGCTGCGCCCGATACCTCGCACAATACCCCTCGGAATAAGGCCCGATCCCACTTCCCCCACCGCCTGCCCTCTGCCATACTGCGCCCCAACTCATAAAACAAAGAGCAGCGCACATGGCCGACGACCTTCTCTCACCGACTGACTCCGGCGATTACGACGCCTCCTCGATCGAGGTGCTGGAGGGGCTGGAGCCTGTCCGCAAACGCCCCGGCATGTATATCGGCGGCACGGATGAACGGGCGCTGCATCACCTGGTGGCCGAGATCCTCGACAACTCCATGGACGAGGCCGTGGCCGGCCATGCCAACCGGATCGAGGTCGAGCTCCACGAGGATTATTCCATCACCATCCGCGACAACGGCCGCGGCATGCCGGTGGACGAACATCCAAAGTTCCCCGGCAAATCCGCGCTCGAGGTGATCCTCTGCACCCTGCACGCGGGCGGCAAGTTCTCGGGCAAGGCCTACCAGACATCGGGCGGCCTGCACGGCGTGGGCGCCTCGGTCGTGAACGCGCTGTCGGATTCGATGGTCGTCCAGGTGGCCCGCGACCGCAAACTCCACGAACAGCGCTTCTCCCGCGGCAAGCCGCTCGGCCCGGTGCAGGAGGTCGGCGCCGCCCCCAACCGCCGCGGCACCACCGTCACCTTCCACGCCGACGAGGAGATCTTCGGCTCGCATCGCTTCAAGCCCGCCCGGCTCTTCAGCTCGATCCGCTCCAAGGCGTATCTCTTTTCGGGGGTCGAGATCCGCTGGAAATCCGCCATTGCCGACGGCGACACCCCGCAGGAGGCCACGTTCCACTTCCCCGGCGGTCTGGCCGATTACTTGCGCGAGACGATGGGCACCGCCTCGACCTATGCCGAGAATCCCTTTGCCGGCACCGTCGACTTCCAGGAACGCTTCGGCACCCCGGGCAAGGTGGAATGGGCGATCAACTGGACGCCCAGCCGCGACGGCTTCCTGCAAAGCTACTGTAACACCGTCCCCACGCCCGAGGGAGGCACGCACGTCGCCGGCTTCTGGGCCGCGATCGTCAAGGGCATCAAGGCCTATGGCGAGCTGGTCAACAACAAGAAGGCCGCCAACATCACCCGCGACGACCTGATGACCGGCGGCTGCGCGCTGGTCTCGTGCTTCATCCGCGAGCCGGAATTCGTCGGCCAGACCAAGGACCGCCTCGCCACGACCGAGGCGCAGCGTCTGGTGGAAAACGCCGTCCGCGACCATTTCGACAACTGGCTGGCGGCCGACACCAAGTCGGCGGGGGCCATCCTCGACTTCCTCGTCCTGCGGGCCGAGGAACGCCTGCGCAGGCGCGCCGAGAAGGAGACACAACGCAAATCCGCCACGAAAAAACTTCGCCTCCCCGGCAAATTGGTGGATTGCTCGTCGTCAACCCGCGACGGCACCGAATTGTTCATTGTCGAGGGCGATTCCGCCGGCGGGTCGGCGAAAATGGGCCGGGACCGCAAGACGCAGGCCCTGCTGCCCCTGCGCGGCAAGATCCTGAACGTGCTGGGCGCGGCCAGCTCGAAACTGGGCTCGAACGCCGAGATCAATGACCTGACGCAGGCGCTTGGCGTCGGCTTGGGCAGCCGGTTCAACATCGACGACCTGCGCTATGACAAGATCATCATCATGACCGACGCCGACGTGGACGGCGCCCATATCGCCTCGCTGCTGATGACCTTCTTCTTCACCCAGATGCGCCCCATGATCGACGCGGGCCACCTCTACCTCGCCTGCCCGCCTTTGTACCGCCTGACCCAGGGCGCCAAGCGGACCTACTGCCTCGACGAGGCCGAGCGCGACCTGTGGCTGGAAAAGGGCCTTGGCGGCAAGGGCAAGATCGACGTCAGCCGCTTCAAGGGCCTGGGCGAGATGGACGCCAAGGACCTGAAGGAAACCACGATGGACCCCGCCACGCGCAAGCTGATCCGCGTGACCATCGACGAGGACGAACCCGGCGAGACCGGCGACCTGGTGGAGCGCCTGATGGGCAAGAAGCCCGAACTGCGCTTCCAGTACATCCAGGAGAACGCGCGGTTCGTGGAGGAGTTGGATGTTTGAAGTTTATTGTGTCTTACCCATCAACCTTAGAATCTGGCCTTCTGAAACAAAGTTCGGGCGGCTTGACTTGGCATAAAGCTCCTGTGCCTTTCGGATTTTCGTACCACGATTCATTTCAATCCAATCGCGTGAAGCTTCGCCACCGACAATAATAAAATCGGTTCTGCCAGATACTGAACGTGCAACAAAAGCACCAAGAGCTTCTAATTCATCCTCGAAGTCCTTGCGAGGCGTGGCCTTAAAGTTGCCAGTTAAAACAAGCATCTTTTCGTTTAAATCAACCGAAATGTCGTCTAGCCGAAATTCGTCAAAATTGGCGACCCCACTGGTTTGTGCAAGGCCCGTATCGCCATAAGAATCGCCAACAACGCTTCCAATGACAGTGCAAAGTTCCAAAGATTCCTCTGCTGTTACAATTCCGTCCGCTAGAGCATCTTGCACGCTTGTCTCGATTTGGTTGACACCCACGACCTCCCGAAGCTCGGGTTGACTAGCGATGGCGTCGCGAAGCATTTTCGCCTCTTCGACAGTTATTACTCCGTCGCACACAATGCCTCTGCAAAAGCCCAGGAAACGGTTCAAAGCGCTTTTGTTACAGCTTCTATCTATTTGTTCTATACGAAATCTGGCGGCATCGACAATCGTATCGTGCTCCATAAGATCAGCTTCAAAATCTTGGACTAAGTCTGATGCATCGCAATCTGCGTACTTCTCAACAAACTCCACGCATTCAGCAATTAGTGGCTCAACCTCACCGCGTTCAATGTAACCACTCGCGGCGATACCTTCTAAAAACCCCGTGAAGTGGCAGAATAATTTAATATCATTGTTCTTCGAGTGGATTTGCTCAAGTTCATGACCGCCGTGTTCAAGTTTAGACAAATTACTACCTCTGTTACCTGCTCTTTTTTGCTCAGGTGCAATCCCCCACGCAACTCAATTCAAAGGATAATGTCGGTGGTTAGACGTGGCAAGCCACGTGAATCCTTCTGAGTGACACGCCTTGCGCGGAATCAAGGCGCAGCACGCTGCGCCGCCGCGCGATCGCCCGCTGCCCGGCAGGCGATTGCCTGCAATCGCCGAGAGGGAGACCGCCCGTCACGCCGGAGGCGTGCCGCCTATAAGCGGCGCACCTTCGGTGCGACGGGCTGGCGATTGGCTGACACAAGCCCCCCGATCAGAGGTCATGCGGACACCGCACCCATAAAGTGCCCTGAACTATCGCTGGATCGCCACCCCGCGGTCTGGCCCTCGCGCGGCCTCCACGGCTCGTCTGACGCGCAACACGCCATCCCGTCACGCCAAAGGCGTGCCACCTCACATGTCTGGCCCTCGCGCGGCCTCAGCCACACAACGCAGTCCCGGACTTGATCCGGGACCTCCCCGCCACCAAAACCACCGCACGCCCCGTTAACCCGGCAAATCCCGAAAACCGCACCGTCGCGATACCACCCGGATACCGACGCGATACCGACGTTCCAAATTGCCCCCAATCCCCTTGTTAACCAAGACGATTCGACGCGATTCGGGCCGGGGTTAACATTCCCTCTATCCGGTCCATTCATCCCCCGTTAACCTGCCGGACATGCGCTGGCTTTTCCTGCTCTCTCTCGCCGTCCTGATCTCCTGTGGCCGTCCCCTGACGGACACCGAGAAAGCCTTCACCAAGCAGATCCATGGGTCCTCCATCGACACGGGCCGCATCCGGCTGGTCGAGGGCGCCCTGATCGGCAAGACCACCTATACCCGCAAGAAACGCCCCCGCCTTGCCTGCCGCGAGCGCATCTTTCCGCCCCAGGCCGAGGAGACCAAGGAAGTCACCGTCAGCCCCGCCGCGTTCGTTCTGTTCAGCAAGGTTTTCTATTCGAAAGACTGGTACCTGAAGGATTACCTGCCCGACTTTGACGAGCGGTTCTACCTGGTCGAGGCGATGCTCTTTGCCCACGAGATGACCCATGTCTGGCAATGGCAGAACCGCCGCCAGACGGCCTATAGCCCGCTCAAGGCCGTGCGCGAGCATCAGGTCAGCGACGACCCCTACCTTTTCGACATCGACACGCAGACGCGGTTCCTCGACTTCGGCTATGAACAGCAGGCCTCGATCGTCGAGGAATATGTCTGCTGCGCCACGCTGGACCCCGGGGCGCCACGCACCAAGCGGTTGGAATCATTGCTCGAAGGCGCGTTCCCGCTGGGCCAACTGACCATCCCCGACAAGGTCGTTTTGCCGTGGGACGGGGTCGAGCTGAACGGGATCTGCCGGGTCTAGTCCTGGATGCTCTCGATATAGATCAAGAGCGCCGCCAGCGGGCGCGGCGTCGGCGTCATCACCCCGTCGCCCACGTCCACCGGCACCGTGTCGCCCTGCAACAGCAGGCCGAATTCCGGCATCTCGTGCCCCGGCAGGCCGGTGCGGTCATAGCCGTCGATCACCGACAGGACCCGCGTGCGGGAAAACACGCCGTCTTCCTTCAGCGCCGTCAGGTCGGCAGGGGGTGGGTTGTAAGAGCCCGCCCACGGCCCGTTGCCCATGCCGCGGCTGCCGTGGCAGACGGCGCAGTTGTCCTCGAAGATCGCGCGCCCCTCCTCGGGTTCGGGCATCGACTCCTGCGCGGTCGCCGCCCCGGCCAAGAGGCACGCAACGAGGGTGATTGATCTGATCATGGTCCTGCTCCCTGTCTTTTGCCCAGTCTAGCGGGCCGCGAACGGCCAGCCTTGACGTGGATCAAGCCAGCTCGCCCGCCAACGCACGGTCGATTAACGCCACGGTTTCGTCAACACCGTAGAGTGCGATGAACCCGCCGAACCGCGGCCCCTGGCTTGCGCCCAGCAGCGTCTCGTAGATCGCCTTGAACCAGTCGCGCAGCGGATCGAACCGGTCACGGCCCACGGCATAGACGATGGATTGCAGGGCCTCGTCCTCGACCGGGCCGTCATAGGCGGCCAGCTGGTCGCGCAGGTCGGTCAGCGCCTCGCTCTCCAGGTCCGTGGGTGCGCGATAGGTCTTCGTCGGTGCGACGAAATCCTCGTAGTACTTCACCGCCGAGCCTGCCGCGGCATCGAGGTCGGGATGCGTGGCGGAGCTGGCATCGGGCGCGTAGCGGTTGATGAAGCCCCAGAGCGTTTCCTTGTCCTGCGCCGAAGCGACCGAAGCGAGGTTCAGCAGCATGGCAAACGACACCACCATCCGGCTTTCCGGCACGTCGCCATTGTGGATGTGATGCACCGGATTGTTCAGCTTGCCCGCCGCATCCTGCCCCGGATAGGCGCGCAATTGCTGGTGATACTCGTCCACCGCGCGCGGGATCACGTCAAAGAACAGCCGCTTGGCGGTCTTCGGTTTCTGGTACATGAAATAGGACAGGCTCTCGCTGCTGGCATAGCTCAGCCATTCGTCGATGCTGATCCCGTTGCCCGACGACTTGGAGATCTTCTGCCCCTTGTCGTCGAGGAACAGCTCATAGGTGAAATGCTCCGGCGCGGGCGTGCCCAGGATCTCGCAGATCCTGTCATAGATCGGCGTGTTGGTGGAATGGTCCTTGCCGTACATCTCGAAATCCACGCCCAGCGCGGCCCAGCGCGCGCCGAAATCCGGCTTCCACTGCAGCTTCACGTTGCCGCCGGTCACCGGCAGGGTCCACTCGCGGCCATCCTCGTCGTCGAACGTGATTTCGCCCTTGGCGGCATCCACGTTCTTCATCGGCACGTACAGGACACGCCCCGTCTCGGGGTGCAGCGGCAGGAAGATCGAATAGGTCTGCTGCCGCTCCTCGCGCAGGGATTTCAGCATGACCTTCATGATGTCGTCATACCGCTCGGCCGCGCGCAGCAGCGTCGTGTCGAACTGGCCCGACTTGTAGAAATCGGTGGCAGAATAGAACTCGTACTCGAACCCGAAGGTATCGAGGAACCGGCGCAGCATGGCGTTGTTGTGGTGCCCGAAGCTCTCGAACTCGCCAAACGGGTCCGGCACGCTGGTCAGCGGCTTTTGCAGGTGCTCTTGCAGCATCTCCTGATTGGGCACGTTGCCCGGCACCTTGCGCATCCCGTCGAGGTCGTCCGAGAAACAGAACAGCCGCGTGGGGATATCGCTGATCTGCTGAAACGCATGGCGGATCATCGTCGTGCGCAGAACCTCGCCGAAGGTCCCGATATGCGGCAGGCCGCTGGGGCCATAGCCGGTCTCGAACAGAACATATCCCTTCTCTGGCGGCGCCTTTTCATACCGTTTGAGCAGCCGGCGCGCTTCTTCAAAGGGCCAGGCTTTCGCACTCATCGCGGCGTCGCGCAGTTCGGACATGTCGGTCTCCAGAGGTTAAGGCCCGCACGAATGGCGGGCCGCCTCGGTTCCTATTGCTCCGCCCCCGGACAGTCAATAATCTGCGCCGCAACAAACCCCTTTAAGGACAGCGCATGACCGACCAGGATTCTCACCCGCTCACCCCGCAGGACTGCCTCGTGGCGGTCATGATCGCCGTGTCGGCCTCGGATGAAGAGATCCGCACCGCCGAACTGGTCAAGATCGAAAGCGCCATCGACAACCTGCCGATCTTTGCCACCTACGATGCCGACCGGATGAAGACCGTGTCGCAGATGGTGTTCGACCTCTTTGCCGAAGAGGACGGGCTGGACGCGCTTTTCGGCCTCGTCACCGACAACCTGCCCGAGCGCCTCTTCGAGACCGCCTATGCGCTTGCCTGTGACGTGGCCGCCTCCGATGGCCTGCTGGACGAGACGGAACTGCGCTTTCTGGGCGAGATCCGGTACCAGCTGAACATTGACCGTCTGCACGCGGCGGCCATCGAACGCGGCGCGCGCGCGCGGCATGTGCCGGAGTGATCCGAAACGGCGCACGAAATTCGCCATTTTCATCCGCACCGAAAACCGCTCTAAATAGGCCCCAGCCGATCGGGAGACCCATCACATGCGCCCACTTTTCGTGAATATCCGCTGCCGCCCCGGCACCTCCTACCAGGTGGCCGAGGACATCGCCCTGCGCGAAATCCATTCCGAGCTTTATTCCACCTCCGGGCCGTTTGACCTGCTCTTGAAGCTGTATGTCCCCGACGGCGAAGACGTGGGCAAATTCATCAACGAGAACCTCGCGACAATCGACAATATCGAACGCACCGAGACGACGCTGACGTTCAAGGCGTTCTGACACTTCCAAGGGAGAGGAAACCATGAAACTGAAATCCATCCTGGCCGCGACGGCCATGACCGCGCTTGGCGCGATGGCCCATGCCGAGGGCGTGAAGGTCGGCATGATCACCACGCTTTCGGGCGGCGGTGCGGGCCTTGGCATCGACGTGCGCGACGGCTTTCTGCTGGCGGTCAAGATGTCCGGCAATTCCGATATCGAGGTCGTGGTCGAGGATGACCAGCGCAAGCCCGATATCGCCGTGCAACTGGCCGACAAGATGATTCAGTCCGAAAAGGTCGACGTTCTGACCGGCATCATCTGGTCGAACCTCGCCATGGCCGTGGTGCCCGCCGCGGTGGCGCAAGGCAAGTTCTACCTGTCGCCGAACGCGGGCCCCTCGGCGCTGGCCGGCAAGGGTTGCAACCCCAACTATTTCAACGTCGCGTGGCAGAACGACAACCTGCACGAGGCCGCGGGCGGCTATGCCAACTCTGCCGGGTTCCAGAACAGCTTCATCCTCGCGCCCAACTATCCCGCGGGTCAGGACGCGCTGACCGGCTACAAGCGCATCTACGAGGGCGAGCTGGCCGGCGAGGTCTTTACCCAGCTGGGCCAGACCGACTATGCCGCCGAGATCGCCCAGATCCGCGCCTCGGGCGCCGACAGCGTGTTCTTCTTCCTGCCGGGCGGGATGGGTATCTCGTTCCTCAAGCAATATGCCGACAGCGGCGTGGACCTGCCCGTGGTTGGTCCTGCCTTCAGCTTTGATCAGGGCATCCTGCAGGCCGTGGGCGACGCGGCGATTGGCGTCAAGAACACCAGCCAGTGGAACAAGGACCTCGACAACGAGGCGAACCAAGAGTTCGTCGCCGCCTTCCAGGAAGAATACGGCCGCCTGCCCTCGCTCTACGCATCGCAAGGCTATGACACCGCGAACCTGCTTTTGTCCGCGATGTCGAAAGCTGACGTGACCGACGCCGACGCCTTCCGTGCCGCGCTGAAAGAGGCCGATTTCGCCTCGACCCGGGGCGATTTCGAGTTTTCGTCCAACAACCACCCCGTACAGGACATCTATGTCCGCGAGGTGATCAAGGAAGGCGACGTCTACACCAACAAGATCATCGGCACTGCGCTGGAGGATCACTCCAACGTCTACGTCGAAGAGTGCGAGATGTAAGGTCGGCCACCAATTTGAAACGCGAAAGCCGCCCCTCGGGGCGGCTTTTTTTGTGCAGCGGGTGTGACCACATCCCCTTGGTGTCCGCGTCTAAAAGTTGGCTTTGATCAGGGTTTGGTCCTCTTCCGGCCGTTGGTGATACTCCCGCTTTGTGCGCCCGCCGAGGCTCGAATGCGGCCGGTGGTGATTGTAGTCGTCGCGCCATGCTGCTTCTCCATCCGCAATCACATCTCATCAGGAGAAGCGCCTGGGCACATCGCCGCCAAACCCCTCTGGATCAATTGGCCAAGCAGCATGGCGACATCCCGTCTTATCTTTTGTTCCGATGTTGCCGGAAAGGCATCGTGGAGCGCGCGTACGATGCAATTGCCGGTCTGTTGCTGTTCGAGAAGCGTCCAGATCGCGCCCCCGATGGCATTGAGCCTGAAGAAGTTTCGATCCGCCATCTGCCACAGAAACGTATCCTCGCCGATCTGCCGGGTCACCACATCAGAAGCTCGTACAAGGCGCAGCGACAGGTCTGCCGGAGGGGCCTCGGCATCAGGATCTCTCAGCGGCAAAGCCGGCCCCAACGGCGCTTTCAAACGCGGGATGTCGGCTGCTCCGAACGCCTCTCTGATCAGGGATACAGCGTCCTCCAGGTCGGAATAAACGAGTGTGAGACAGACAAGGTCCTCCGCCATCGCAGCGACGCGATCGTAGTGCGATCCGGCATCTCCGGGGTCGGCAATGTTCTGACGGATCAGAAACCCGGCTGCATCCTCGGTCGAAAGTTCGTGAAATCGGGCACGCGCGCCCTCTTGTCGGCACAGCACGATCATTGCGGCCAATGGTGCGCGGGTGCCAAGAGACGCCTGGTTCGAAAGATCAAGGAACCCGTAGCGAGTGTCGCTGACAGTCAGGTTGGCGGCGACATAGCTTTTGAAAGCGCCGCTCAGCCCGTTCGGCAACGGCAGGCGAAGCCGCGGCTGCACACCAAGCGCCGTCGCAACGCCGTCGCCATCGATCGGCAGGATGTCGTCGCAGAAAAGCGCGCAATCCGGCTCGGTCCCGAGCCTGGAGACAAGAGTTGTCTTTCCGGCCCGGTAGGGGCCGGTGAAGGCCAAAAGATGACCGTTGACCTGAACGGCCCCGCAGTGAAAGCCGAAAAAACCCGGCCGCGAGTCAAGATAACCTTGCAGTATATCGGCAACGGCGCCGCAGGTCGCGCCGGCACGACCAAGTTCTGTCAACGGGGTGTCGGACCACCATGACTGGAACTGGAACGTGCCGTCTTCGTCGCGGCGCAGGACCGTGGTGGCTGTTTTTGTATCGGCTGCAGAGACGACCTCCCAATCCGGCATGACACTGCAGATGTCATCGCGCACGGATGGGCATTCCGGCAGCTCAACGACATGAGACGCCGCGGGGAACAGTATGCGTGACACGAATGAGTCTGGGGCGCACACGCCACGCGCCCCAGTTCTTGCCTGCTTGTCGTAGCGTCCGCCCATCGGGGTCTAAAGACCGAGATCGCGCAGAGCTCCGCGTACTGCCCGGCCGAAACCTGTGCCCCGGCCCGAACGACGCCCTCCGGACGGTCCCGATCCACGGCTGCCCCGGCTGCCGCGGCTTCCACCAAATCCACCGGAGCCCCGAGATCCGCCGCCAAAGCCGCCACCGGACCCACCGGAGCCGCCCCTGCCGCCACCAGATCCACCGGCACCACCACTGCCGCCGCCGGAGGCATGCGCGGCGCTTAGATGCATCATCACGGGGGCGACGTAGGCTGCACCCGTGGCCAGCCCAAGGCGTGTGAGCATCCGCCGGCGCGAAATATTGGCGTTCTCTTGATCTGCCATAGTTTCTCTCCTTTGCGTTTTCCGTCGGCCTCTCGCTGCGGCCATACAAGGAAAACGGAAGGCACCGGGTTTTATTCCCCGGAGACCGGCAAAAACTCGGTGTCACCGGCGAAACATTGCCCGGGGGCTGCGACCAACCCATCGCCGAACACGCTGTCACGGCCCGGAGCACCAAGATCCTTGGCGCACCGCACCATTTCCGCGACCGTCTGATCCAGCGGGACCGATGGTGCGCGTACGCGTTGCACCGCAAGCGAGGCGGTGACGAAAGGCGCGGCATAGGAGGTCCCGGACTTGAGCCGCCCGCCTGATACTGACGCGGCCGCCCAGACCCGCACGCCCGGCGCCGCGAAATTGATATAGGGACCTTGGTTGGCCTGACGGTAAATGCCCTCTTCTCGGTCGATCGCCGTCACGGCGATGACTGCATCGAAGGCAGCCGGGTAAGCGGGCTCGGCGCCCGGGCCGCCGTTGCCGGCGGCGGCAACCACCGCTGTTTCGCGTTCGGTTGCCCGAATGATCATTTCCTCGAGGATCGGGTTGTACGGGCCGGAGAAGCTCATGTTGATAACATCGACATCGGCCGCCATCAGAAGATCCATCGCTGATGCGAGGGAAAATGCATCAGCCTGTTCGCCGAGATGCCCGCGGTGGAATGCTTCGACCGCAACCAGTTCGGCGTTGGGCAGCAGCCCCGGCACGCGATAGTCCAACCGGCCGATCAGCATGGCGGCAATCGCCGTGCCATGCTTGCGCCCTGCCTCTGCCCGTGCACCCAGGTCGGCTTGGTGGATTGTAAGCTTCTGGCCGCTGAGCGCCGGGTGATCCTCGTTGATGCCGGTATCGATCATTCCCAGCCGGGGGGCATAGATGCTGGGCCAACCGGACCAGCCGATCATTTCATGCGCATCGCACCCCTCGGAGTCACACAGAAAGGCGTCCGGCGTGTAGAAGTGGTTTTCGTCCATTAGGGCCCCGGGAAGCAAGCCGGCCAGGTCGGCCAGCCCGTCTTCGATGGAACGTCCGGCCGGTAGATCCAGCCGATACAACCTGCCATCGAGCAGATCATTCGAGGCCGTGGCGCGCACTTCGTAGCCCGCGTCGATCGCAGGCGTGACGCTCGTGCCTGCCGGCAAGAGCAGCAGGATTTCCGGCGGCGGGGGCGGAGCCTGCCGGGGTTGAGCCGCACGCGGCCGGTTTGGCCTTGGCCGTGTCTGGCGTCGGGCCGGTCGCCAGGAGTCCCTGCCGCCGCTTCCACCACTGCCTGCGCCGCTCCCGCCGCCCGATCCGCCGGAGGCATGCGCCATGCCAAGATGCGTCAACGCAGGTGCGGTATAGGCCGTGGCGCCGGCAAGCCCGATGCGTTTCAGCAGGCGGCGGCGGGCCAGGTCGGGGCGGTCGTCGTCAGTCATCGGCTAAAAGCTCCTGTTCAACGGCTCGGTGGCAGCACAAAAGGGATAACGTACAGCACAGACTGTTTATTCCAGCGTGACTATAGCTTTTTTGGTCGCCGGGACGGAATAAATCCCGCCATGGTCCGTTTTACCAATGTAATACGGCCTGCAACCGCACACGCCCACAGGACCCCGCCGCATGACTGACGATGTCAGACAGCAAATCATCGACCTGCTTCCCAGGCTGCGGGCTTTCGCGCGGTCCCTCGCGCCGAGTTGGGATCAGGCGGACGATCTCGTGCAGGTGACGGTCGAGAAAGGTTTGCGCAATCTTTCGGGCTTCACCAAAGGCACCCGGCTGGACAGCTGGCTTTTCCGGATCATGCGCAACGCCTGGATCGACCAGTATCGCGCCACGCGCGATGTGGTCGAGATCGACCAGGCGGACGGGGCACGGCAATTGGTGGGCACAGACGGTCGCCGGGTCACCGAGGCGCGGCTGGAATTGGCGCGCGTGCGTGGGGCGATGGACGCCCTGCCTCAGGAACAACGAGAGGTGTTGATGTTGGTCTGCGTGGAAGGGCTGCGCTACCGCGAGGCCGCGGACGCGCTGGATATTCCCGTCGGGACGGTCATGAGCCGGCTGGCACGCGCCCGCGCCACGCTTGCTTCGGACTTGGGCATGCAGCCCGAAACCGCACCCAAGAAAGGAGAAGCGCGATGAGCACGCCAGATAAGGTAGAGGTAAGTGACGAGATGCTGATGGCCCTTGCCGACGGCGAACTTGATGGCGCAACGGCCGAAGATCTGAGCCACAGGATCGAACAGGATCCAGATCTCGCGGCGCGCTACGCCTTGTTTGCCGAGACCGCCACGAGCCTGCGCGCGGCCTTCGCCCAAGGGGCCGTTCCCGAGCACCTTGTCGAAACTGTTCGTGAGACTCCTACCGACGACGGTCAGACGCAGGATCGGCCCGTGTCCGCAGTCGTCCCCTTGCGCCACCGCCGCGCGTGGCCTCTGGCACTTGCGGCCTCGCTGGTTATCGGTGTCGGAGTCGGGTGGACCTTGCAGGAACGGTTTGCTCAGTCCGGTGCGGCACCACTTGAAGATGTAGCCGCGGCCCTTTCGGACGTGCCGACAGGGCAGACCCGGGATGTTGGCGGAGTTGGCCCGGCGCGGGCGCTTGGCAGCTACGAGACTCAACAAGGACTTTGCCGCCTCATTTCGGTGCAACCGGCAGGCACCATGCCCCGAAGGTTCCTGGCGTGCCGAAACGCGTCCGAGTGGGCTGTTGTGGTGAGTGTCGCGGACGGTTCGCGCGACGGTTTCTCGCCGGCAAACGACGCGGCAACCGAGATGTTGGATCTGTATCTGGATACGATCGGCGCGGGCCCGGCCCTTG
The DNA here is from genome assembly GCF_002917925.1 of Roseovarius confluentis. GTDB lineage: Bacteria > Pseudomonadota > Alphaproteobacteria > Rhodobacterales > Rhodobacteraceae > Roseovarius > Roseovarius confluentis. The sequence goes on from NZ_PPFE01000006.1 coordinate 133,000, forward strand.
ACGCGTCAAGCGAGGCGAAAGCGTTGAAATAGCGAAGGACGGAAACAACTCGGAGTTCCGCAACGATATGTCGTGGGGTCGGCAATCGGTTTTCTCCGCGCCGCTTCAACGAAAACTTAGACGCTTTCTGCACGCTGATCTGAGGGCTTCAAACTGCTGAAGGCTCGGCTTTCGGTCGTGGATCGGCTATTGCAAGCAGCGGGCCAAATACCTGACAAAAATAGTTTGACTCTTCGGCCCGCGTCCTCTCTACGTGGCGTGCGACCACGAAAACCTCAGACAAATCAAGGACGGTATGAAGTATCTCAGCCTGACCGCAATCGCCTTACTGACAACAAGCCTTTCGGCCTATGCGCAGGGCGGGTCCCCGTATCAGCTCGGAACGATCGAACTGGAATCCGAGAGCGACGAAACGCTGCAGCAGAATGGATATGTCGCGCAATCCGGGCGGCAGGCGACCAAGCTGGAGAGCCGGATCGCGAATATTCCGCAGTCGATCGGAACGGTCACGCAGGACGAGATAGAGGATCGCAAGCCCCGCCAGCTTCTGGAGGCGCTGGAATTTTCGGCAGGGACGACCACCAGCACCTTCGGGTTCGACAGCCGGTATGACGCGTTTTACCTGCGCGGCTTCCCGGCGTTCAACAACGGGTTCTTCCGGGACGGGCTGCGGCAGGTCAACGGGCCGTCGGCATGGTACGTCAACGATCCCTACACGCTTGAAGGAATTGCCATCCTGAAGGGGCCGTCCTCCTCGCTATATGGTGTCAGCGGTCCGGGCGGTCTGGTGAACGTGGTGTCCAAGCGCCCGAAGGCGGAGCCGTTCAACGAGTTGCGCTTCACGACGGGCACCGACAACCGGGCGGAACTGGCGTTCGACTTTACCGGTCCGGTGGACGAGGATGGGCGGCTCCTGTACCGGCTGACCGGTCTTGTGCGGGACGCCGACACGCCCCTGCCGGGGTACAAGGACGACAAGATTCTGATTGCGCCGTCGCTGACCTATGATCTGACGGAGCGCACGCGCATCACGCTTTTGACGGAATACTCGGATTCGACCGTCGGGGCGACCGCGGCCTATTTCAATCCGGCACCGGGTGTGGCGTCGGAGACCTATAACGGCGATCCGGCCTACAACACGTTCGACAACGAGCAGTATCGCATCGGTTACGAAATCGCACATGAACTGACCGACACAGTGACCCTGCGCCAGAAGATGCGCTATTCCGAGGTGGACAGCGAATTGCGCTATAGCGGGCTGTACGATTTCGGTGGCGGCGCCATCGGGCGCGGTTGGGGAAAGTACCTCGAGAACCAGTCGAATTTCAGCGTCGACAACACCATCGAGGCAGAGTTGGAAACCGGGGCCCTGACGCATCAGTTCGTTGCAGGACTGGACTACACGAGGTCCGAATTCGATGCGTTCTCCACATTCGGTTTCGCGTCGGCCGCCGCTGTCGAAGCCACTCCAGCTCCCTACAGCCAAGGGCAGGACATCGAGCAGACAGGCATTTATGTCCACGACCAGATCACCAATGGCGCGCTTAACGTTTTCGTCAGCGGCCGGTACGATTTTGTCGAAACGACCAGCTTTGATGCCACGCGGGCAGGCACGAGAACGACGGATGACGCCCTTACCGGCCGCATCGGCATCTCTTACGCCATGGCGACCGGAATGACGCCCTTTGCCAATTTCTCCAGCACGTTCGTGCCCAACACGGGCGTGACCTATTCCGACCCGACCGACCCTGCCAGCGACGCGCCTGCCGCACCGACAGAGGCGGTGCAGACCGAGCTTGGCTTCAAGTATGAACTGCCCGGAACCGACAGCCTGGTTACCGCGTCGATCTTCGACATCCAGCAGGAGGACGGTGTCGTCTTTCAGCCGGTCAACAGCGCCGTCTTCGGCGGGTTGAACCAGGTCCAGGTGCCCTATGACCTGCGTTCTCAGGGGCTCGAGTTGGAAGGGAAGTTCAACCTGGGCAACGGGCTGAGGATGACCGGAAGCTACACCTATCTCGATGTCGAGATCGAAGCCGGGACCACCGGCACGGTCGGCAACCAGTTGTCGGGAACTCCCAAGCACCAGGCCGCGCTCTGGGCATTCTATCAGCCGCAAAACGGTATGATGGAAGGCTTCGGTATTGGCGGTGGCCTGCGTTATGTCGGCGAAAGCTACGGCGACGACCAGAACACCTACAAGAACCGCGATCGGGTCTTCGTCGATCTGGCCATGACCTATGACTTCGCCAAGCAGGGCTATGAAGGCCTGGAAGTGCAGGCCAATGTTCGCAACGTCTTCGACGAGGACGGACAGACGTGCAGCGCCGGTAATTGCTATCGTCACCAGGGGCGGACCGCGACCTTCGCCGTGCAGCGCCGGTTCTAGGGAATGGCGGCAGGGCAACGCAGGATCGTCGGGGCGATCGGCGGGATCTACGTGGCGCAAAGCGTGCTGGGTGGGCTGACCTGGAGCGGGCTGCCCGGCGTGCTGCGGGACCAGGGATTGCCGCTGGACCATATCGGGCTCGTCTCGCTGATCGTGCTGCCCTGGGCGCTGAAGTTCCTGTGGGCGCCGGCCTTCGAGCGGCTGCGATTGCCCGCGGTGGGCAGGGACCGCTCGGCGGAGCTGGTGGTGGCCGGTATCGCGGTTGTCGTCGCCATGCTGGCGCTGGTCGGTGCGATCGGGCCGGTGCCGGTGCTGGCCGTCCTGGGCGTTCTGCTGGTGGCCGCCACCGCCACGGCGACGGTCGACATCGCGGTGGACGGCTACGCCGTGGCCGCCCTGTCGCAGACCCGTTACGGCTGGGGGAACGCGGCGCAGGTGGGCGGCGCGTATATCGGTTCGGCCATTGGCGGCGGGGCTTTCCTGATCCTGGTGGATCGCGCCGGCTGGGCCGTGGGAACCTGGAGCATGGCGGGCGTGATCGCGGTGATCTGCCTGCCCTTCGTTTTCCTGGCACGCCGCGCGGCGAAGCCGGTGACACGGGCGCATGTGCCCAGCCTGCGGTCCGCGCTGATCCGGCCCGACCTTCGCCGTGGGTTGGTGATTGCAGCACTATACGTGGTTGCCCAGAAGACAGCGATGGGGCTTTTCGGTCCCTTTTTTATCGACGCGGGCTACAGCCTCGGGGAACTGGGCCTTCTGTCCGGGCTTGGCAGCGTATCGCTGGGACTGTTGGGCGCTCTGACAGGCGGGGCCGTGGTCCGCCGCTTCGGTAGCCGCCTCGTGCTGGTCGGGGCCGTTCTGGCGCAGGCCTCGCTGCTGGCGCTCGTCTCGGTCGCCGCTGGCACCGGGCTGGTAGCGCCGGCGCAGGTGGCGCCCTTTGCCATGGTCGCCAGTAGCGCCGTTATGGCGCTTGGCTTCGTGGCGCTATACGCGCAATTCATGAGGTGGTCCGACCCCCGGCAAGGCGGCGTCGACTTCACGCTTTTGCAGTGCATGGACGCCGCCATGAGCATGCTGGCCGGACTGGTTGCGGGCGTGATCGCGGAGTGGTTGGGCTACGGCATCTTTTTCTGCATCGCCAGCGTGGTGTCCGTATCGACGGTTCCGCTGATCCTGTGGGCCGCATCCGGACGAAGGGTCGATGCTGCGGAGGTTCAGACATGACGAGCAAACACTACAGAGAGGAAGCCCGCGCAGATTTGCCGGGCGTGGCCTTCGACTCGATCCGCAAGATGCTTTTGCTCGAAGTCGATGAGCACGGGCTGACCCTGCAGGAAGACGAACCGGGGCAGGTGACGGTGGAAACGGGCTATGGCCTGATTGGGCTGCGCGAAGGCGTCGACACGCCGGTGGCTGGCATGGTCGCCGCGTCCGACTCCCGGAACCTTTTCGTGATGAAAAACGCCATGGTCGAACATCTGCGTACAGTCTTGCCCGATTTGGCCGAGGCCATGCGCTGGTCCGACAGTGCCGAAATCGGTGGCTTTCCCCCGAACTTTCAATTCGGACAGGTCACGCGGGTCGCGCGGCTGGGTGACGCCTTTCTGCGCGTAACCTTGAAGGTGGAAGACGTCTCCATATTCGGCGACGAGTCGATCCATTTCAGGCTGGTTCTGCCGCCAAGGGGCATGACACCGGACTGGCCCGCGGTGGCACCCAACGGTTCGACGCGATGGCCCAAAGGTCCCGGCGCGCCACATATTCCGGTTTACACCGTGCGCAGCCTGGATCGGGCGTCGAATGTTCTGTTTATGGACGTGTTCCGTCATGACGGTGGGCGCGTGACAGAGTGGTGCGAGGAATTACATGCCGGAGACATGCGGCGCAGCCGTGTCGGCATTGTGGGCCCTGGCGGCGGCGGGTTGGTCGATGCGCAGAGCCTTCTGATTGCCTCGGACGAGACAGGGTTTCCTGCCGTTGCACGACTGATCGAAGGACTGCACGCAGGGGCCACCGCCGAGATGATCCTTGAAACCGCAGACGGGGCCGAAACCGCCTATCCGATCCCGGCGCATGAGGGCGTTTCGGTCCGCTGGCTCTCGCGCCGGACGGGTGAGGGTATCGCTGACGCTGCTCTCGAAGCCTTGCCGGGACATCCGACGTCGGCGATCTGGTTCGCCGGTGAAAAGAAGGATGCACGCCGTCTGCGCAGTGCCGCAAAGACCATGGGTGTTCCGGGCACCAAGCTCCACATAGCCGCATTCTGGGCCTCGTGAGGCGCATCGGCGACCTGAACCTTTGGCGGACTGACAATAACGTCGGCCCGATGCGCAATACTCAAGCCGGTGCCTAGGGAAGAATTGGCGTTCTTGATACTCGCCGGGATAGCCACCGCGCGCGGCGGTGGCTTTCTTTTACAGAAACTCGGGGCTGTCTGCCTCACGAAACCGTCTTTTCCGAAACACGGAAATTCAGGTCCTTTCGAGACGCTTCAGAAGGTCAGGTTTGCCGTCAGGCTGACCGAGCGCCCCGGCTCCGTCAACGCGATCACGTTACCCAGCCCGACCCCGTCGGACGAGCGGCTCGTGTAGGTCGCGTCAAAGATATTGCGCACGTCCAGCCGCATCTGCAACCGGTCGAATTTGCTTGGCGTGTAGGTCGCGTAAAGGTTGGCGACCTCGTAGCCCGACAGCGGCACCGGCGTGTCGCGGTTCTTGAATGCAATCTCTGCCGTGCCGCCGAAGGTCCACTCGTCGGTGACATCGACCGCGCCTTCCAGCGCGATCGCCTTGCCGACCGGGCGGCCAAGGTAATAGGCGGTCGAGCCGATCGTCGTGCTGTTCAGGTCGACATCCGCATCGGTATAGTTGACCCGGATGAACCCGTTGGCCCGGCTGTACCCGACCGACGCTTCCCACCCCTTCGAGGACAGGTCGGCAATCGCGCCCCGGTCTCCGCCGGAGGGCAGCACGGCGTTGATGTCGTTCACATAGGTCTCGAAATACGCACCGCTCAGCTGCCACGGACCCCGCTCGTAGCGCAGACCGATCCGGCCCGCATCCGACCGCGAGGTGGTGAACCCGGCATAGGTCCACGGCGCCCCGAAATTGATCAGCGCCGCCTCGCCCAGCTCGTACCCGCCCCAGCTATGGGCGTAGCCCGCGTTCAGGGTCAGCGAATCGGTGATCTTGTAATCGACCGACCCGTTGGCGCTGAACCCGTCATCCTTGAAGGTCTGGCCGCTGGCGGCCTTGAACTCCTGCCAGTCATAGCGCGCACCATACGACACCGACACGCGCTCGCCGACATCCTGCCGCGCCTGCGCGAATATCCCGATGTTCCAGTGATCCTCGCGCCCGGAACTGCCGAACGGGCCCGGACCACGGCCGAATCCCGAGGCGGACTCGTCGAAGAAATCGACACCCACCGACAGGTCCCCGCCGGCGATGGCAAAGCGGTTCTTGAACGTCCCGCTGAAGCTTTCGTTTTTGCCGAAGACACCCGAGGCGTCGATCTCCTGTTCGTTAAAGCTCAGCTGGAAGAACGGATCGAACCAGTCCGTGGCGCTGTCCTTGGTGTAGGTCAGTGTGTAGGACGTGCGCTTTGACAGGGCCGGCACCAGCACGCTGGGTCGTCCGGTGACGCCGGCAAAGTCCGGCCGGATGAAGATGATGCCGCCCGGCCCCGCCTGCCCGGCCCGCAGGCCCGTGTCCTCGGTCTGGGACGCCGCGAATTCCAGCCGGTGACCCGTGGGTGAAGTATAGGCGAATTTGCCAAGGTAGCTGGTCAGATCCGCCTCCGAGCCGGGAACGGTCACGCCGCTGCCATCCTCGTAGCTGCCACTGTCCGACCGCGTGCCGCTCAGCAGGTATTCGAACCCGCCGCTGCGCCCGAACACCGTCAGCCCGGCGCGGATCCGGTCCTCGTTCGTGCCGAAGGTCAGCGTGGTCATGCCGCCGAAATTGTCGCCATCCTGCAGCAGGTCGGCGGCGTCCTTGGTCTCGTAGGCCAGCGACCCGGCCAGCGCGTTCGGTCCCGCATCCGCCGGCGCCAGTCCCTTGCTGACCTCGACAGATTTCAGCAGCGCAGGGTCGATCAGCACGTTGCCGGTATGGTGAAACGCCGACTTGTTCTGCCGCGCGCCGTCGATGGTGACCGACAGCAGGCTTTCCTCGACACCGTTGACGAACACCTTGTTGGCAATCGCCGCCCCGCCGCTGGTGGTGACCGAGGTTTCCCCGTCGAACACGTCGCGGATGGATTGCGGATTGCGCTGTTCGATCTCTTCTTCCGAGATCTCGTCATTGCCCAGAAGCGCCTGCGCTTCCGGCGAGCCGATGCGGATCGTCCCGAGGAAAGTGGCGGCTTCGGCGTCCTGCGCCAAGGCGGCAGGTACGGGAAGGAAAGCGGTCGTGATCAGCAGAATGCCGAGCCGAGAGAGGTTCATGGCTGTGTCCCATTTCAATCGTGTCGAAGCTGGGTACGTGCGGTCATGCTTCCCTGGCGGTCATCCGGAGACGTTTAAGCCCCTGCGCGCAATGTGCAAGCACCATCCCGTGCAAAGTACGGGCCGGCTGGCATTTTTGCATAATTGCCGCCGTGCCGAAGGCTCAGACCGCCACGAAGGTCCGCCCGCCGATCCTGTGCACGACCGCGTCGGTTTCGAAAACCTCGTGCATCAGCTTGCCGTCCACCAGCGTTTCGGCATCGCCCTGCGGGCCAATTTTTCCGCCTTTCATGGTCACGATATGGTCGGCATAGGCACAGGCATAGTTGATGTCGTGCAGCACGATCACCACCGTGCGCGCGTGCTCCCGCGCCAACCTTTGCAAAAGCGCCATCAGCGACCGCGAAGCCGCAATGTCGAGGTTGTTCAGTGGCTCGTCGAGCAGCATGTAATCCGTGTCCTGCGCAAAGATCATCGCCAGCAGTGCCCGCTGCCGCTGCCCGCCCGAAACCGTGTCCAGCGTGCGCTGCGTCAGCGGATCCAGGTCGAACAGGGTCATCGCCTCGGCGATCTTTTCTCGGTCGTGCTTGCCCGGCCGCCCCAGGTGGTGCGGGTAGCGCCCGAACGCCACGAGTTCTTCGATGGTCAGTCGCGGCGCGATTTCGGAACTTTGCGGCAGGATCGCCAGCCGCCGCGCCAGCGTGTTCGACGCGCAGACGCCCACCTCCAGCTCGTCCACCATGATCCGCCCCGTGCGGTGCCGCGCCAGCCGCGCGATCAGCGACAGTAGCGTGCTCTTGCCCGCCCCATTCGGACCGATCAACGCAGTGACCTTGCCCTTCGGGATCTCCAGATCGATATCGTGCAGCACCGTGCTGCCGCCAAGGTCGTGGCTCACGCCCATCACGGAAATCATCGCTTCAATCCTTTCATCACAAGCACCAGGAACAGCACGCCGCCCGCAAGGTCGATCACCACGGTCAGTGGCGTCACCAGCCCGAACACGCGCTCCAGCAGGGCCTGCCCCCCGACCAGCGTCGTGCCCGAAATCAACGCGGCAGAGACCAGCAATACCGCGTGCCGCCCGGTTGGTGTCACCGCATGGGCGATGCTGACCACCAGCAGCCCCAGGAACGCCGTCGGCCCGACCAGCGCGGTCGCCACCGACACCAGAATGCCGATCAGGACCAAAACCTGCAACGTGCCGCGCCGCACGTCCTCGCCCAGGTTTATCGCCGCCTCGCGCCCCAGCGACAGCACGTCCAGCCGGTGCCGCATGGCCCATGCGCCGACCAACGCCGCGCCGATGGTCACCGCCGCAATGGCCAGCAGGCCGGTCTCGATCTGGTGGAACCGGGCATAGGACGACACCTGCACCACGCTGAACTCGTTCGGGTCCAGCATCCGCACCAGCAGGGTGCGCAGCGACCGGAACAGCACGGTCAGTACCAGCCCGGTCAGGATCATCCGCATCAGGTCGGGGCGCTCCTGCAACAACAGCGTCCCGAACAGCAGCAGCGACGCGCCGGTCATCAGCACCAGCGACACGCCGAACTGGATCCACGATGTGACGACAAGATAATCCGTCATGCCGAAAACGAAGACGCCCATCGCCACGATCAGCACGAAAAGCTCGTCGAACCCCATGATCGACGGCGTCAGGATGCGGTTCTGCGTGATCGTCTGAAACAGAACCGTCGAGGTCGACAGCGCCACCGCCACAAGGCACAGCGCCGCCAGCTTTGCGCCGCGAAACTCCAGCACGAAGCCCCAGTTGCCGCGCGCGCCGATCGTCATGTAGGCCACCGCCGACGCCACGAACAGCACCGCAAGAACGATCAGCCGCCTACGGTGCATGACGCGCCGGACGGTAGAGCAGCCAGATGAACACTATCGCACCCACCACCCCCAACACCGTGGCCGAGGGCATCTCGAACGGATACCGCAGCACACGGGCCACGATATCCGCCACCAGCACCAGCCCCGCACCCATCATCGCGATCACCGGCAGCGTGCGGCGCAGGTTGTCGCCCATCATGCGCGACACGATGTTGGGCACGATCAGCCCGACAAAGGGGATGATCCCCACGCTCACCACGGTCAGCGCGCTGACCAGCGACACGGCCAGAAGCCCGAACAGCATCACCTGCCGGTAATTGAGCCCAAGGTTGATGCTGGCCGCGTGTCCCAGCCCCAGGATCGAAAACTGGTCGGCGGCCACGAAGCACAGCACCGCCGCCAGGGCGGCCAGCCACAATGTCTCGTACCGGCCCCGCAACACGCCAGAGAACTCTCCGGTCACCCAGACGCCGATCATCTGCAACAGGTCGTTCTGGTAGGCCACGAAGGTCACGCCGGCCCCGATCACCCCGCCATAGACCAACCCCACGAGGGCGACCATGTAGGGTTGCGTCGGCGGCAGCCGCCGGGCAATGGCCAGGAAACCAGCGGTCGAGGCGAACGCCGTCGCCGACGCCATGGCGATCTTTGCAAGCAGCGATGCCGCCGGCGCGTAAAGCGTGACCAGCAGGATGCCCAGCGCCGCGCCTTCACCGCTGCCCACCGTCATCGGCTCGACGAAACGGTTGCGCACCAGCATTTGCAGGACCGTCCCCGCCACCGCCAGCGACGCCCCTGTGATCAGCACCGCGAACAAGCGTGGTGCCCGGCTCACCGCGATCAGTTGCAGTGCTGCGGGGTCCTGCAACAGCGCAGTCGGGCGCAGGTCGATCACGCCGATGAACAGCGACACGCCCGACAGCGCCAGCAGCGCCACCATCCCGAGGACAATCTTGCCCACGGTTCAGCTTCCGGAAAACGCGTCGAGCAACTGGTCCATGGTGGCATTGAGGGCCTGAACCCCGCCCGCCGCGATGTAGATGGGCGCACTGTCGAGGGTGATGACCTTGCCGTTGCGCCACGCCTTCGTCTCGCGCACCAGCACATTGTCCAGCGTCGATGTCGCCGTCTCGACATCGCCGATCGCGGCGCTGCGGTCGATCACCAGGATCACATCGGGATCGACCTGCCGGATGAATTCGAAACTGATCGCCTCGCCGTGATCCGAGCCCGCCACCTCTTCGGCAGCGACCTCCAGCCCGAAGGCCGTGTGCAGCCAACCAAACCGTCCTGACGGGCCGTAGGCCGAAACCTTTGGCCCGTTCGTCATAACGATCAGTGTCCGGCCCGCGCCTGCGGCGGCCTCTGTCACCTCGGCCTGCTTGCGCGTCAACGCGTCGGCCAGTGCTGCCGCCTCGTCCTGCCTGCCGAAAATCGCGCCATAGGCCTCCAACCGCTTCAGCCCCGTCGCCAGCGTCTCGACATGGATCGTCATGTCGATCGTCGGCGCAATCTCGGCAAGGTCAGGGACCTTGTCATAGCTGCGCCCCCCTGCGACAATCAGGTCCGGCTGCAACGCGTAAAGTGCCTCCATGTCCGGCTCGAACAGCGTGCCGATCCGCGCCGCACCGTCCGCCGCGTCTTCCAGGTAGTCCAGGTAGACGTTGGAAATCGTACCATCCACCTCGACGCCCAGCGCCTCCAGCGTGTCGAGCGCGGCCATGTCGTATACGGCGACGGTTTCCGGAGACTGCGCAACGGTCACAGCACCGCGAAACGTCTCGACGGTCACATCCTGCGCACTGACCGGCCCTGCCGCAAGGCAAAGCGCAAAAGCGAATTTTCGGAGCATGTCTTCCCTCTGTCTTGAAAAACCTGCATGGCTGGGAAGTCTGGCTTTGCAGGCGCTGCTCCGCTGTGCTTAACCGCAGGGAAAAGAAGAGTCTACGCCCAACATATCGCGAAAAGGAGGCAGCCATGCCCACCCTCATCGGACGCATCGAAACCGAGCACGGCGCGAAATACCTTACCCAGCTTTGCAAGCACTTCGCCCACAAGATCGACGCCACCTGCGAGGGCAACCACGGCCGCGCCGACTTTGTCTTCGGCCCTGCGATAATGGAGGCCGATCCAAATGGCCTGACGATCCGCTTTGTCGTGGACAAGGACGAAAACGTGCCCGCGGCCAAGAGCGTCATCGACAACCACCTCGTGACCTTCGCCCACCGCGAAAAGATCGAAGGCATGGAATGGGCCACGACCTGATCCCAATGCCGACGCAGAAATTTGCGGTGCAGCATTTCACCCGCCTGTCCGCTCGGTTGGACATCAAAGACGTTTGATCCAAAGCCCCGGCGCGGAATCAGGCCGCAGGCCCCGCGCCATGGACGGACCGCCCCCACGGCCCGTCGATTGGGTGAAGTTCGGTGCATCGCTCGATTCTGTTTCGAATTTGGCTTGGATAAAATGCGTCCGAACGACCGTCGGATCGCCGCGCCGCGGCCCGTCAATGGCGCTCGAAGCTATAGATCATACTTGTCCGCAAAGGGCTCAAACCAGACCTTCGCCCCTGGGTGACCGCGACCCTTACGGTCGCGATCATCAACACGCCTTTCACGGACACCGCCCACAAGGGCAGAACCACGTTCAGAACCGCAGCGTGGCCCGCAGGTTGAAAGACCGGCCCGGTTCCCGCAGCGGCGTCACGGTCGCGAATTCCTGACCATAGGTCGCCCGCTCGGTGTAGGTCTCGTCAAAGATGTTGTCGATCTCCGCCCGCACGGTCAGGTTCTCCATCCGGCGCGGCGTATACTCGGCAAAGGCGTTGACCACCTCGAAGCCGTCGATCTCGCCACCCGGCGCGCCCGCCGCCGACTTGTCGAACACGATCTGCGCATCCGCACCCAGCGTCAGGCCCAGCCGATCCCAGGTGTTGGCCACCTCGAACACAAGATTGTCGCCCAAAGGCGTGGTCAGGTAGCGCCCGGTGTAGCTGTCGGCGGGGCCGCCGTTGATCTTGGTATCTATATCGGCATAGGCGATCCGGGCGAACCCGCTCGACCACGTGTAGGCCGCGCCGATCTCGTACCCTTCAGTGTCGAGATCCGAAACCTGCCCCGGCCCGCCATTGAAAAGACCCGTGGTCGGGTCCAGCAAAGTGCGCGCGTTGTCGATATCGGTCTTGAACAGCTTTGCTTTGAAATCCCAGTTCCCGACCCGGTAATTGGCCCCGAGGTAGTAATTCTCGGACGTTACCGGCTCGATCGACGCCGGATAGGCCCAGGCCGGATCGAACAGAAAGCTTTCCGCCAGCGCGATACCGCCCCACACGCGCGAGGCCCCGGCGCTGACCGTGATCGCATCGGTCACGTCGAAATCCCCGGCGATGTTCGCCGACAGCCCGTCATTGTCATAGGTCGTGCCGTCGACGCCCTCGAACTCCTGGAAATCATAGCGCGCGCCCGTGGACAGGCGGAACCGCTCCGTCAGGTCCAACTCGGCCTGCACGAAGAGGCCGATATTGGTGGCCTTCTCCTCGGCAAAGAACACGGCCGTGCCTTCGCCGTTGATATCCGCCACGTCGCTGTAGAAATCGAGACCCGCGTTGACGGTGCCGTTCGCCACCTGGAATTCGTTCTGGATCTTGCCTGTGAAACTCGTGGTCTCGCCCGAATAGGCGTCGGTCGCGCCCGGCATTGGCCCGGTATATAGATCGGTCGAGTTGTAGGCGATCTGCACAGAAGGGTTCCACATCGCGGTGGTATTTCCGAACTCGTAGGACAGTACCAGGTTCTGGCGCTCCAGCGTATAGGTCCGCGTCGCCAACACACCACGCAAGCCCGCGAAATCCGCCCGCAGGGGCCGCTGCGCATCGTCGCGCACGATCTCGTATCCCAATTCCAGCCGCCCGCCATTGTCGGCGTTGAATGCCACCTTGGCCAGGCCACTGGTCAGCCCCGTGCCCGATCCGGTGATATCCATGCCGGAGCCGTCCTCGCGGAGGCCCCCGTCGGCGTATTTCCCGAAGGCCAGGTATTCGAACCGCCCCGACACGCCGAAGAGCGCCAGGCTGTTGGTAAAGACATCACCATTGCTTTGGTACTCGGTGATGAAGCGCCCGCCGAACGTGCGTCCTTCCTCCAAGAGGTCCTGCACGTCCTTCGTCTCGAACGCGATCGCACCGGCCATCGCCCCCGGCCCCGCATCCGCCGGGGCCACGCCGGGGTCCACCCGTACCGCCTTCAGTAGTTCGGGGTCGATATAGGTCGTAGCGCTGTGGTGAAAGATCCGGTTGTTCTGCCGCGCGCCATCGATGGTGACGTTCAGGTTATTCTCCTCGACGCCGTTCACAAATATCTTCTGCGAGATCGGCAGCGAGCTTCCCACCGACACCGACGGCTCGGACTTGAAGACTTCCTGCAGGTCCTTCGGCGTCGTGCGCGTCAGGTCCTCGTTGTCGATCCCGATGGAGGTGGTGGCATCCGACCCGATATAGATCGTGCCCAGAACGAAGGGCTCGGGAGCTTGCGCGAACGCGCTTCCGGTGCCGATAATGAAAATAGCCGACGCAAACGGCGTGACAGTGCGCATATCCATTCCCCAGTAGATTTGGTTTTTCTGGGTAGCGGATCATCGGCTGCCTATCTCTGACCCATTTCACATGTCGGTCAGAATTGCAATTCAGAACGGCGCGCGGCGCACCGAGACCAGGGGAAGCACAGATGCCTTGTGTCGTTCCTACGAACTGGACGGGCGGCTTCTGTGGGCGCGCGAAATGGGCCCCGACTTTGACCCCACCAAACATGGGCTGAAACCGGTGAATTGCCGCATCCTCAGCGAGCTGGTCTATTTCTGCCTGGCCGATGACGCCCCCGAATTCGACGCATTCGCCGAGTTGCCCCCCCTACCTGCAGGTGCATGACCTGACCGAAGCCAAGGTCGCCTTCGAGACCTCCATCGTCGAGAACGGCAACTGGAAACTCGTGTCGGAGAACAACCGCAAGTGCTATCACTGCGGCGGCAACCATCCCGGCCTCTGCTGGTCGTTCACCGACGACCCCACCGTGACCGGCATCGAGGACGGCGTCACCCCGCCGCATCTTCAGGCGCATTTCGACCGGCTGGAGGCACAGGGCGTCCCGTCGCGGTTCCGCATGTCGGACGACAAGCAATACCGCCTCGCGCGGATGCCGCTGCTGCCCGGTGCCAAGAGCTTCACCATGGACCTCAAGCCGGCTGTGTCGAAATGGCTGGGTCGGGTCAGGGACGACACGGCGGGCACGCGCTGGATGCTCGACAACCTCGTGCCCGGCGTTCGGATCAAGACCCTGGGGCCTTCGGGCCTCTTCACCCATCTCGATCACCCCGCCGAGAAGTACCTGTTCATCTCGGCTGGCTCCGGCATCACGCCGATGATGTCGATGACGACATGGATGTTCGACCTCGGAACGGAACCCGATATCGTCTTCATCAACTGCGCCCGTCGCCCCGGCGAGATCATCTTTCGCGAACGGCTGGAACACATGTCCAGCCGCGTGCCGGGCATCGACCTGCACTGGGTGGTCGAAGCCCCTGACCGCTATGCACCCTGGACCGGCTACCGCGGCACGTTCAACCAGTTGATGCTGGGACTACTGATGGCCCAGGATTACCTGGAACGCGAGGTGTTCTGCTGTGGCCCCGAGCCCTTCATGCAGGCGGTGCGCGAAGCGCTTCAAGGTCTCGGCTTTGACATGGCGCATTACCACCAGGAAAGCTTTCACGCGCCGGCGGCCACCGAGGCCGAGATCCCCGATATCGAAGATGTCGTCCCCGATGAGGCCGCACAGGCAGAGGTCGTGTTCGCCCTTTCCGGCGTCAGCGCGAATGTCACGGAAACCGACGCCATCCTGTCGGCAGCGCGGGCCAACGTCCTGAACATCCCGTCGGGCTGCACCTTCGTGTGCGGCACCTGCAAGGTGCGCAAGAGCGCTGGCGAGGTGCACATGGTGCATAACGGTGGCATTTCCGAGGACGACATCGCGGAAGGCTAGATACTTGCCTGCTGTTCGCACCCTATCGGCAAGGTTTCAGTAGACGTCTGAAGACCATTGGAACAAGCAGGACGGGACTACTTGGTGCCGTTCGCTGTCGGCAACAACATCTTCCGCTTGCTCCCAAAGTACTCCAGAACTGCGCGCACGCGGGCGGTGTGGCGCAGGTCGGGATGCGTGAGCAACCATAGGTCGACGGCCAGCTCTTCGATTGCCGGTCCAAGGCGTTGCAATTCACCATCGGACTCGGCCAGGTAGCAGGGCAGGACTGCGACGCCGATACCGGCAAGAACCGCGGCGTGCATACTCAGGACACTGTTCATCGTGCAGACGCAGGCGCGTTCGCACCCAACGTCGCGCAACCACGCGTGAAGCTGGGGATAGGTCATCGAAGGGCTCGGGCCGATCCACGGCAGCGTCGCCCATTCCGGTCGGTCGTCGCGGCCGAGATCGAGTGCCCGTAGCGCATAGGCAGCCTGCTCTATGCGGCCCAGCCGCCGTCCGACAAGGTGTTCTTCGGGTGCCGTCGCTGGGCGGATTGCGATGTCCGCTTCGCGGAAGGCCAGGTCAGATATCTCGTTCGAAATGACAAACTCGAGTGTGATGCCGGGTTCCGCGAGCCTGAAGCGGGCGACCTCCGGGGCCAGCAAGCCACAGAGCAGCGTGTCCGTCGTCGCGACCCGCACAACACCCGAAGGCTTCAGATCGCGCCCAGACACGCGTCTTTCTGTCTCGTTCGTGAGTTCCTCCATCTCGCGCGCGGTCGCCACGACCTCTTCCCCCGCGGCCGTGAGCCGATAGCCGGTGCGAAATCGTTCGAAGAGCCGCACACCGAGCTTTTCCTCCACGGCATTGATCCTGCGAAACATGGTCGGATGACTCGCGCCGACCCGATGCGCCGCCCCGGAAAGAGAGCCCGCCTCGGCGATCCGAAGGACCGTCTGGTAGTCGCTCCAGTCAAGCTTGCTGTTCATCCGTGCAATTCCAAGTTTCCGAATTGCCCCGTGAAATAACAGGTTTGAAAACTCAGCGTTAGGCCCACGACGTAGAAACAAGGAACGCTTTACAGATGCATACCCACATCGTTCATGCGCATCCGGAGCCGCAATCATTTATCGGCGCCCTGACGCGCCTTGCCGAGGCCCGGCTGAGATATCAAGCTCATACCGTCATGATACGCGATCCCTATCGCTTGAGCCTCGATCCGGCCGAGGATGGGTCACACGTATCGACGATGGACAACGCCGGACCACTTCATGACTTTGCCCCTCCGTCCCGGCAGCGAAGCCATCGCTGCTCGATACAAACAAAAAGCGAGCTCCAGAAATGCGATCAAATCAAGGCTGACAGGGCGGATTGTTTGCAAACGCCGAATCGGTCGGCGCACATTCAAAGCTTCCATTCGGTAATAGGTGCGGTCTGACCCGGCACCTGTTCAAACGGACGTTTTCGCCAGAACCCGCAGAAATGGTCGTGCGGCAGACGAGTCCTTGCGCATGTCGCGTCAGGCTTTCTTATTTGCAATGCCGACGCCAAACTGCGTGACCGCGCCATGAGCGGGCGCCGCCGCGCCTGCCCTCCCTGTTGCGTCATGCGCTGATCCGGTCGATGATCCACGGAAATGACCCTCGGACCGCAAAGCGACACGGCGCCTGCGCCCTTGCGAATGCTCATTCTCACCGGCATCGCCCTGACTGTCGGCGGGGCGGCGTCGATGGCGGCGATTGCGCTTGTCGACCTTGTTGCACTTTTGAATACGGTTCTGCTGGTCGAACCCAGGGCGCGGGTGCAATGGGAAAGCGTTCCGGGCCTGGTGGCCGTGATGACGATCCTCGTGCCCACGCTCGGCGGTCTGATCGTCGGGCTCATCCACCGGCACCTGTCGCCCGCCGGACGGCCGCTTGGCCCGCCCGACGTGATCGAGGCTGTGCAGTTCCACAAACCGCTTCCCGAGCTGCGCAGCGGGCTGGTCTCGACCCTGACCGCAGCGCTGTCGCTGGGCACCGGGGCCTCGGTCGGCCAATACGGGCCGATGGTCTATCTCGGCGCGATCTTCGGCGGATTTGCGCATCGGCTGCGCCTGGGCGTGCCGAACCTGGCAAGCATCGCCGTCAGCTGCGGCGTGGCCGCCGCGATCTCGACCGCGTTCAACGCGCCGATCGCCGGCGTGCTCTTCGCGCACGAGGTCGTCCTGCGCCACTACGCAACCCGGGCCTTTGCGCCGGTGACGGTCGCGTCGGTCGCGGGCTATGTCATCGCCAACGTGATCTTAGAGCGGCCCGCCTTGTTCAGGATCGAGTTTCCGGGCGTCGCCCATGGCTACGAGTTTGGCCTCGTTGCCATTCTCGGCCTTTTCGTAGCATTGGCGGCAATCGTGTTCATGAGCCTGCTGCTGGCCATCGGACCGGCCCTCGCGCAGCGCATCCGGTGGCCAGAGGCGCGCACGGCAATGGCGGGCCTGGCGGTCGGGCTGACGGCGCTCGTGCTGCCCGACGTGCTGGGGATCGGCACCTCGACCCTGCGCTTCGCCACCATCGACGGCGCCTTCGGGCTTGGCGAACTGATCGTGCTGATCGCCGCCAAGATATTCCTGACCGCGCTGTGCATTGGCGCAGGGTTCTCGGGCGGCGCGTTCAGCCCGTCGCTCCTGATCGGGAGCCTGATCGGCGTGCTCTTCTGGACGCTCGTTTCGGGCCTGGCGGGCGTGCCGACTTCGGGCGCGGCGATCTACGCGATCGGGGGTATGATGGCCTTTGCCAGCGCCGTCATCGGCGCGCCGCTGACCTGCATCCTGATCGTGTTTGAACTGACCCGCAATTACGACGTCACCATTGCCGCGATGGTGGCCGTGGTCTTTTCCAACCTCGTGTCCCATCGCACCTTTGGCCGGTCGCTCTTCGACGTGCAACTCGCCCGCCGGGGCATCGACTTTTCCCTCGGACGGGACCGGGCGCATTTCGCGGCGCTGAAGGTCGTCGATTTCCTGCAACCGCAGGCGGTGACCGCCACGGCCGATGACAGGCCCGCGGACGTGGCCGAGCGTCTGCGCGCGCAGGGCTGGCGCGAGGCGTTCGTGCTCGACGCCGAGGGCCGGCTTCTGGGTGTGTTCAGCCCCGGCGCCCAAGAGGATCCGCCCCGGTTGGCGCAAGGCCTTGCCCCGGCCCGACTGGTCTTTGATGACGAGACCGACCTCGCCGACGCGATGGAGCGGCTGCGCGGTTTCGTCGGCGACGCGGTGCCGGTTGTCTGCGGCGAAACGGGGCGCTACCTCGGCGCGGTGTCGGAAGCGGATCTGGTCTCGGCCTGGCTGGACGAAGGCGCGCGGCTGCGAAAGGAAGAAAATGCGTCGATCTGATCTCGTCCTTCTGATGGTCGCGATGATCGCGGCCCCGGCCCGCGCCGACGATCTGACGATCGTGTCCTGGGGTGGTGCTTACGAAACCGCGCAAAACCAGGCCGTCATCGCGCCTTTCGCCGCGGAGACCGGCCTCGATGTCGAGGTGGTCGTCTACGATGGAAGTTGGACGGCCCTGGCCGAGCGCGGCGTGCCCGAGGGCTGGGACGTGATCGACATGCTGGCCGATCAGGCCCGTGTCGCTTGCGCGCAGGGCCTGCTGCTGAAGACCGACCCGGGCGCGCTGTTTGCGCCCGAGGCCTTGGCAGATTTCACACCCTTCGCGCCGGATGGGTGCGCTGTGCCGCAAAACGCCTACGCCCGCGTCATGGCCTTTGACGACCGCGCGTTTTCGGGGGTGAAACCGACCCGGATCGAGGATTTCTTCGACACCGACCGCTTTCCCGGCCCACGCGCCGTTCAGCGCAGCCCGGACGGGATCCTGGAATGGGCCTTGCTGGCCGAAGGCGTCCCCCCGGAACAGGTCTATGGCCTGCTCAGCACCGACCGCGGCCTGCGCCTGGCCTTCAGAAAGCTCGACACCATCCGCGACGACATTGTCTGGTGGCAGGACCCGGCGACACCGGCCGAGATGCTTGCAGACGGCCGCGCCGTGATGGCGGCGGGGTTCAACGGCCGGTTCTTCGACATGGCGCAGCGTGAGCGCGCGCCGATCGACATCGTCTGGGACGGTCGCGTCATCGGGATCGAGGTCTGGGCCATCGCCGCCGATACCGACGCGCCTGACGCCGCAAGGGCCTTTGTGCAGCACGCGGCGGACCCGGCCACGATGGCACGCCTTGCGACGCAAATCCCATATGGCCCGACCCGTCGCTCGGCCTTCGACAGGATCGGGATCAACCGGGACCTGGGCGTGCCGATGCGCGCCCATCTGCCGAACGCTCCGCAACACGTGGGCCGGGCGCTCGTGCGCGACAGCGGCTGGTACGCGAATACCGAGGACCTGCGCCAACGCCGATTTCGCGACTGGCTTGGCGATGACGACTGAGCCGGGCAACGCCCGAGACGGAATCGCCGTGACAATCCATGGTGACCTTGCCAGAATTGTCACGGCCGATAGCCTGAACGAGATTTGCCAACGGCGGCTTCGACCGAGCAAGCAGACCTTGACGAAAAACGGGACTATGACCGAACTGCGGACAGAGTAGACGGGTGTTCGTTGTTGCCGCGCATCGACGGGCCGCGGCGCGGCGTTCCAACGATGGTTCTGCTGCACTTTATCCCCGCGAACTCCGCAAAACCTCCGAGCGGCGCACCCAGCCTCACCAAATCGCCGTGAGCCAATATGATGCCCATTGGCTGCCTTTTCATAGCGGAGCCAATCTTATCCGAACATGTCCATCCATCGGATAAGCACTGGTGAAAGACAAATCATCAAGAGCACCGGCATCATAAAAAGAGCCATGATTGCAGACATTTGTACAGGAAGTCGATTGGCTTTTTCCTGCGCACGCAACTCGCGGTCTACACGCATGTCCTTGGAAAACCGCTCCAATGCGGTCGACACGCTTGTCCCGAATTGGTTCGACTGAAGCAGGACATTGGCAAATGAGGCAAGTTCGCTCACGCCTGCGCGTTCGGCCATGTCGAGAAGGGCCGCCTGCCGCTCCTTGCCCGCCTGAAGCTCCAGCTGAAGGATCATGAATTCCTGTGAAATTTCCGGTGCGGCATAGGCAAGTTCATGCGAGACCCGCACCATCGCGGCATCGAACCCGAGGCCCGCTTCAATGGCGACCTGCAAAAGGTCCAGCGCATTTGGCAGGCTGTGTTCGATCGCCTTGGTTCGTTTCCTGATCCGGGCCCGCAGCCACAGAATCGGGCCGTAAAACCCGACGACCAAAAGAGCGGTCACGATTTGCACCGCATGCAGCCAAGTCAGATTCATCATGATCCGGTCGACATGCAATCTCGCCTGATTTTCAGGCGAAAGCGCCATGATCGCGATAAAAAGGGCAGGCAGTGTTATCCCGACGATCGCGCGGAACGCATAAAAGCTTTTGACCGCGTTCGGCCGCTTGATACCTGCGCGCTTCAGTTGACGTCCGATTTTCGACCGCTCCTCCTTGGAGGAGGGCACGAAGGCTTGCAGTAATCCGTGCGGATCGCTGTCGTCGCCCTGGATTAGGTCGAAATCCTCGCCACGGGCACGGCTTAGCGAGCCCGCGCGCATGCGCAGCGTCTCGGGCGCCTCTGCGGCAAACATCCCGATAAGGCCGTAGACGATCGCGAAGGCGCTGAGACCGATCCCCGCAAGGACAAGGTAGTCCGGCGAGGTGGCCAGGTCGCTCAGGATGTTGTTCAGGATGTCCATGGAAATCACTCCCGTTCAAAATTTGAACTTCACAAGCCGGTTCAGGATAAGACCCTGCAATACAACAAGGCTAATGATGGCGATGGCGAAATACTGAAACCTCGGGTCGCCGCGCACGTCACCGTAGAATGTCGGCGTCGTAAACTCGATCGAGAGATAAATGAGCACCGGCAGGCAGGTAAGGATGACCGCACTGAGGCGTCCTTCGGCGGAAACCGCCCTGATCTTCTTTTGCATCATGTGCCGGTCACGGATGACCTGGGACAGAACATTGAGGATCCGCGAGAGATTGCCGCCCGTGCCGTGCTGGATGCTTATGGCCACGGCCAGATACCTGGCGTCCTCGGTCGCCGCGCGCTTGGCAAAGTCGTGGAAAGCGGTGCCCAGATCATCGCCGAAGTTGATCTGGTCTGCGATGATGCCGAACTCCGAACCGATCGGATCGGGCATGTCGGTCGCAACTTTGCCGACAGTGACGGCGACAGGATGGCCAACCTTCAGCCCCCGCGACATGAGATCGAGGGCATCCGGCAATTGCGCGTTCAGCTTCTTGACCCGGTCGCGTTTCATCTGCATCAGGACCAGAAGAGGGAGGCCGATCGCAATGCCGGCACTCGATCCGGCCGCCATACCCGGTGGCACGAAGCGCGTGGTCGCGGCATAAGCGACCATTCCGATCAGCGCCATGCAAAGGAACACCCAGAAGGGCCTGACGGAAACGCCGGCCTGGACCAGCAACCTGCGTAATCGCACGTACACGCCGCCCTTCTTATCGGGGCCGAGCAGGGCCGAGTCGCGCAGCAGTTTCAGGGTGTCCTCTGTCGAGCCACCTTGCTGGATGACACGCATCCGCCGGTTACGCGCCTCCGATTGCGTCTCGCGGCGGAACAGGAGTTGTTGCACGCCATCGTAAGCCACCAGAACACCGAGGAAGATGCAGACATAGAGTATGATATCGATGGTATGGGGTTGAAGCTCGAACATCGTTACACCTCCAGGCGCTTGAACAAGTCGGCATTCACATCGACGCCGGCTGCCACGAGTTGATCAAAGCAGTGGGGACGGATGCCGGTCGGCACGAAATCGCCCATGACGGCGCCCGTTTCGGCCCTGCCGCGGCGCTTGTAGACGAAGATGTCCTGCATGGTGATCGTGTCATTCTCCATCCCCGTGATCTCCGAGATGCTGAGGATGCGGCGGCTTCCGTCGCTCATCCGACTGAGTTGCACGACGATATGAATGGCCGAGGCGATCTGCGATCGGATCGTCTTTAGCGGGAGTTCGGCGCCCATCATCGTTACCATCTGTTCGATCCGACCCAAGGCATCTCGCGCGGAGTTAGCGTGCACCGTCGTCATCGAACCGTCGTGGCCTGTGTTCATCGATTGCAGCATGTCGAAACATTCGGCGCCACGAACCTCGCCAACGATGATGCGGTCGGGGCGCATGCGAAGAGCGTTGCGCACTAGGTCGCGCTGAGAGATAGTGCCTTCTCCTTCGGCGTTGGGGGGGCGCGTTTCCAGCCGGACCACGTGTTCCTGTTGCAGTTGTAGCTCGGCCGCGTCCTCGATCGTGACGATGCGATGTCGGGTATCAATGAAGGACGAGACGGCATTCAGCAGAGTCGTCTTACCCGAGCCGGTTCCGCCGGAGATAAGGATATTGAGGCGCGCGTCGACCAGCGCCTTGAGCAGGCCTGCCGCCTGCTGGTTCAGCGCGCCCTGTTCGACTAGCCGTTGCAGCGTCAGCGGCACGCGTGAGAACTTGCGGATCGAAAGCGCTGGGCCATCCACCGAGCAGGGGCGGATGATCGCATTTACGCGACTGCCATCCTCGAGGCGGGCGTCGACCCAGGGCTGCGACTCGTCGATCCGCCGTCCAACCTTGCTGACGATCTTGTCAATGACACGCAGCAGGTGCCGTTCGTCGCGGAAGCGAACCTTCGACTTTTCCAGAAGGCCGTGGCGTTCGACATAGACCTTGTCGAAGGAGTTCACGAGAATGTCGTTGATGGTGGGGTCTTCGAGCAGAGGTTCCAGTGGGCCGAGGCCCATTACCTCGTGGATCAGTTCCTCGACCAACGACGAAAAAGCTTCGGAACGCATATAGACACCTTCGGCCTCGATCAGGCTGGTGACGAGCGACGCAATCTGGCGCTTGAGTTCCGACCGCTCGACCTTGTCGATCATGGTCAGATTCAGCCGGTCCAGCAGTTCGCCATGCAGGCGGTTTTTCAGATCGAGATGCGCTTTAAGCTCCAGATCCTCCGAGGGAGCGTCTGCATCTTTCGGAGCCTCGTTTTTGCGTTCGAGCTTGAGCACGTTTGGCTGTGCCTCCGCACGCCGCGAGCGATATTCCTTGAACACGGCAATTCCCCTTATCGGCTGTTTTTTCTTTTGACTTGTTCTTTGGCTGAGATCTCGGCCGACACCCTTGCAAGGGCCTTGCCCAGGTCGGAGCGCGGTTTCATCTCGACAACAGGGCGCCCTAGATTCACGGCGCTTCGTGCCACCTTTGGATTGTACGGCAACCAGTGCAGAAGCCGCGTTTCGAGGACCTTTTCGGCCTCTCGCATGTGTTCGGACTTGATGAGCGGTTTCTGGTCGCGATTGATCACGATCTCGACCGGCAACCCGACATTTTCTTCGCGGTAAAGGTCGATCAGACGACGCGCCTGGCGGATGCTCGGCACGCTTGTATCGGCAACAAGGACGAGTTGGGTCGCCTGCTTCAATATCGGTTCTACCCACTCGACGACCGCGCGGGGTAGATCGATGACGATGTAATCATAGCGCCTTTTGAGCAGGGCGATCATGGTCTCGACAATTTCGGCGCGAAGCGAGTGAAGCGGAACGATGGGTGTCGGCGCGCACAGTACATCGAACCCTTGCGCATGCCTTTGCAGCGTTGAAATCAGCAAATGGTCGTCGGGCTCCTCCGCCGACCCGATTAACTGGAGAAAGCCCCCGTTATCCTCAAGGTCGACGAGTACGTTGGCATTGCCGAATTGCAGGTCGAAATCGAGCAGCACGACGCGGTTGCTTTCGGCCTTTCTGAAGAAGGTGGACCGGTCGGACGCGAGCGCACAGGCCAGATTGACTGCAACGGTCGTCGCACCGGCGCCGCCGTGGGCCTGGGTAACGGGGATTATTTTGCCGAGGGCTGCAGGCCCGTCATGCACAGATTGCGCGGGGACCTGGCGCCGGCTCAACTGTTCGTCCACGACGGCCTTCAGGCTTTCGCTGTCGATCGAAATCGGCAGCACCTCGTCCATGCCGATATCGCGGAGCTTGCGCGCCTTGGAGATCGACACGTCAGAGTGCGTTATCGCCAGGAACACGGTGTCGCTTTCACGATCCGACATCAGTTCCTTGATGGCGTTCACTTCGGTCTCATCATCGGGATCCGCCTCGATGATGACCACGTCGTGGTTGAATACCAGGTTCACGGCACGTCCGTTCATGGCCGCGAATGTTTCGCTGGAACTCGTGACCTTGTGGTTCTCCGATGCGGGGAACACTTCGCTGATAACCTCGACAAAGGCTTCCCTGGCCGACACGACCAACAGTGATCTGGAGTGCGATTGTGTCTTCATCCTGACTCTCCTGATGCAAGATCCTCTGCGGGCAGCGAGACGCTGAAACTGGAATACGTCGCAGAAGATCCGATGCCGCTGCCGCCTGAACCCGCTGCGTTGGCAAGGCTGGCCAGCGGCGAGACGAATTGAAAATCGTCGAGGGCCAACTCGACGGTCAGCATGGGCGTGTAGGGGCCCCCGAGGAATCCCAGTTTAGAATCAAACGCGTAGGAAAACCGAAGCGCGTCGATATTTGTGCCCGGCGGCAGAAGTGGACTGATACGCGCCCAGATTTCCGATGCGGTCGCGTTCGAAGCGGAGCCCTGGCACGTGACCGTCGCGACGGAGGCGCACACCCCGCTGGCTGCGCTGCACGAGGTTCCGAAGCGGGGTGGGGGCGAGGCGCTACCGCGGACATGGACTTGTGGAACACCCGCGCAGGCCGGAGGGCGAACGATGGCGATCCGTGCCGCGATCTGAGACGCGCTTTGCGCGGTCACGCCGCTATAGGAAAGCCGTCCGAAATCTAGCAGGCCCATGAAGATAAACAGGAAGAGCGCAATCACGACTGCGAACTCGACAAGAACGCCACCCGACTGGTCCTGCGAGAACCCGATCGCGCGTCGGGCCGCGGCCCGGGCCGTATGCCACCGCCGCGTCATTGGCCGAATATCCGGGCGTTGTCCGCGACGTCGGTTGTCACGGAAGAGAGCGCGCTGCCGAAAAGATCGAGGACCCCGCCCATCGGAAATTGGATCGTCACGTTGGCAGTGACACGGCCGACCGGTGCCGGGCTGACGCGGTAGGTTCCCGAGACGCACGAAAAGCTTGGGGTCACCGAGTTGACGGTGACCTTTGACGGGAAGAGGGATGCGCCGCCGATATCCTTCTCGACGATGTCCTTGAGTGTTGTAGACAGGGCAGTGACGCTGCCACCCGCGTCGCAAATATCCGCGGGGACCACCCGGGCCATGTACCGCCCGGCATCCCTGACGCCTGCGATTACGGTCTGGTAGGACCACATCATGCGGGCCGCTTCGGTGGTCAGCGCAAAAAACAGAAGCATGATCGGCAGGACAATCGCGAATTCCACGAGCACGGCGCCGTGTTCGCCCGACGTGAAGCGCTTTATCCAAAGGGTTGGCCGAAAGTTCACTGGTCCAATCCTCGCTATCGATACAACTGAACGACGTCGCGGAAGATGCCGCCGAAACCATCGGTGCCTGCACCGGCGCCAACGGTATCGGGAAAGCTCACAATCTCGCCGTGAATGTCGAAACTGGGCGGTGAACCGCCGTCATCCCCAACCGGTTCGGTCAGGAAAACGCTAACGAATTTCGACACAGGCACGCCGCTCGTGGCGCCCGAGATGGCAGTCTTACCGCAATCGACGCCGGCGGCCGTGATGACCCGCCGCTCGGGGCCGCCCGGCGACGCGGTCGAGCATATCGGGCGCCCGGTTTCGGACAGGGAAGGATCAAGTATGGCGTTCGAGCCGGGACCGTGCGGATTCTCATTTCCATACGCGATCTCGCGCAGGTACATGCCAAAGCGTGTGCCGGCATATTGCGTGTTCGTCCCGGTAAGGGCAGGCAGGTGGGTGTCGCTACCGATGCCGTCCGCGATGCCGTCGGCGAGGTCGTGGTTCTTGTTAAGATATCCGGCACGGTCCCACGTGCCGTCCCCGAACCTGTTGTTTCCGCCACAGCTTCCCGTGGTCATGCACAGGTCGCGCCCCAAGGCCGTCGTGTCGCCGGTCGGCTCTTCATTGCCCTGGATGCAAGCACCACCGCCGTTCTTCTTGATCCCCTTGATGACGTTCGGCGCCGGGGCAAAATCCTCGTTGCTCTTTTCTCCGTTCAGTACGGAGCGGTAGATGTCGAACCGCACATTGAACGCCGCGTTTGTGATGCCGACCTTCTGGCCGGGCTCGGTATCTATGCCGTTGGTCAGAATGCACTGGGTGATCTGCTTTTGCGCGGCGATCAGACAGGCCAGCTTGTTGCCGCCTTCGTCGGCACAGACCCCCGAGCTGTCTTCGAAAGCGGCGAGGTCGATGAAACCGAAATTGCCGGGGCCCCAGGCCGAGCCGTTTCCGCCGCTGCGCAGCAGGATCTGGTCTCCGATATCGAGGGACGTCTCCCAGTCGGAAGGCAGGCAGAACATCAGGGGTGAGATATCACAGGCCGCCTGCGTGAAGCCGGCCACAGCCTCGGCCGACAGGTCCGTCGTGGCAAAACCGTTTCCGCCCAGCAGTTTGTCGAGTGCTGAAGCGAGGGTCATACTGAGGGATTTCGGCGTCAGGACCACCTGGACGAACTTGGCCTTGTTGGGATCTGTCGTGGCATCCGCGCCAAGCGGTGTAAGGTCCGATGCAGGGAGGGAAGAGTGAAAGGTCAGCGTGTAGTCGGCAGCGCCGGACAACGTGCCTGACCCGGTGGTGAATGTCTGGCTGTCGCTGATCATATTCGCCGCCGCGTTCGTCGAGCGGGTGATAGCATCGCTGCGGCCATCGAGTTCGCCGGCCGCTGCCAAGGCGACGTGGTCGGCGAAGGCCTGCATCTCTGCCTGGGTGGAGCCCAGCCGGCCAATATCGAGCGTGATCGCAAGAAACCCCAGGAAGGCGATCAGCGACGTGCCCCATAAAACGGCGACCGTGCCGTCCTGGTCTTGGGAAAACCTTGCTATGATGCGATGGGGCCGCATGGGATGGATCCTATTGCCCGATCACTTGCGTGACATCGACGTTGCCGTTTTCGGTCGTCACGGGCGAACGTTCGATATCATCGGTATCGCGGGTTGCCGGGGTCTCGGATTCCACGGCCGGTGCGATGGGCTGCACCGGATCCAGCGTCACCGAAGGTTCTGCCGCTGGTACCAACTCCAGACTGCTGCGTGGAATGGTGACAACCTCGGATACAGTCCCGCGACGCACCCGTATCGTCGGTTGCTTCTCGACCTTTTCCGCCGGACCCTCCTCTTGCAGCAGGTCGCGCAGGCGCACCATTTCCATCGGTTTGTCCTCGACCCCGTCCAGGGTTCGAAGCGTCAGGTTGAGCGTTCCGGCCTTTTGGGCCAGTGCGAGGCGTTGGCCTTGTTCGGCCGTGACCTCGACCGTGATCGTGCGCGCAACCTCGGGCGTGTCATTGAGCTCCTCGGATTGCTGGTCGACGCCGATCACACGGATGTTTTGCAGAATGGTTACGGCCCGCAATTCCATCTGGGCACCTTGCGTCAAAACGATATCGACAAAGTCGCCGGGCGTGACGAAACCGCCGACGGCAGTCACCGCGTCGACCTTGATCGCCATTGCGCGGGTGTTTTCACCCAGCTTCTGGACCAGTGTCACCCTTTCGCCGAAGGCAGACACCTTTGAGGCCAGCATCACTTCGCCCGGAAAGAACCGGCCCTTCGCGCGGCGCAGCTGCACGCGGTCGTTGGGCACAAGATTGACAAGATCGAAGAACGCCCCTGATGGCAGGGCTTCGCGTGGCCATTTGTGCAGGGTGACGAGATGGCTTTCGATTTCCTGGCCGAACGCTATTTCCGAGCGTGCGACATAGATCTCGACCAGTTCGGTGTTCGGTGATGTGGTCGTGTTACGAGCTCCATTCAGAAGCTGATCCTTGGCCACGAAAACGGACCCGCCCGCGATCGCAATTCCAAATAGCGTCGTTAGTATCGGCTTGGCACGCATGGTCGTCTCCAAAAATATGTTTCTTTGAACGAAGGCCGGGACATCGTCAGATTTTCCGGCGGCTGTTATGTCTGCGCCAACGCATTTGAGCGTGGCGCAGATTTTTTGTTTCTTAGAAAGCTTCTAGCTTCAGCACGTCGTGCCAATTGCTGAGCAGGCAGTTGAAACGTTGGCTTCGACACCGTCACCCAAAGCTGTCATCGCCGTGGTGCCAATGGCCGCGATCACCATAAGCGCGACGCCGTATTCCACCATGGCTGCGCCGCTTTCGTCTTTGGCGAATTTCTTGAAGAGTTTGATCATGTTATCCCCCATAAGGATTTTTTGAAATTAACCCCTGGCGACATGCCGGGGCGCAAGCTTGGCAAGGCTCTGCCTCAGCTCGAAATCCAGCGTATAGGAATGAGTATTGGCTACGCTTCCATCAAACGGCGTGTAAATTCCGCTTAAGGTAGTGATTTTTTGGCTAGCTTCTTGTTCCGCGCGATAAGTTTATACGCCGTGGGACCTGGCGGATTCTTGAGCACGAATCGGTTGGCGTTCAAATCGGGTGCGTGGCCATTTTGCTTTGGGACATAAATTGTCTCCAATCACGGCGATTTTAAGGTTTTATCCACATCCGGAAAAACCAAGACAAATTCTGAAGCGAATTTTCAAGAACTGCGCCGGTCAACAAAAGTAGTTATAATTCAGTATGTTGCGCTTGTCTCGATGGCGATCTCGGAACAGAAGTTGCCGTAATCCCGCCATATTTCTTGCCATTTGAACCTTATCCCCAGAATATTAACGACGTTTTGGGGATATTTTTTCCGGCCTGCATTTTGGGGTTGGAAAGGGGTTGGAGTAATGGGGACCAATTTTTATGGTCGTGATCGCTCGTCTGAAAGTTTCGGATTGGTGGCAGGGTGGGCGAATGCTCTGAACGGCAATGGCGATCTTGCCGAATGTCTTGAGCAATTGATGCGGCTGGTCCGGGCCGATGCCGCGCTGATCACCCGCATTTGCCTGAAAGATTCGAAAAGCAGGTACATCGCACGCTGCACTCTTCGCAAGGGCGAGGTCTGGCCGACTCAACCACGCGCTTTTACCGTCGACCTTTTGGGCGACTGCTTGCGTATGGCCAGGACCGGATCAATCTGGAAGCTGTCGGAGGCTGAAGGCCGCGAAGGCGCAAGCCTGCATGGCCACCGGGAACCGCAGGCGGGCAAGTTCGCGGAAATCATCGCGATCCCCTTGTGGAAGGGGCATGCCAGTGTCGATGTTCTCGAGCTGCAGTACCTGCATAGTCCGGCGCAGCACGATCTTGATCTGGTCGTGACTCTGATCGGAACACTCTCGTCGTGCTGGGGCAGCAGGGTCTCCGGCGTAATTGCAAAAACGCTGGTGCGGGGACGGAAACTGAGTTGCGTCGAGGCGCCATACGACAGCGATGTTCCCTTGCTGGACTGCGAGAACCCGGCACATTTGAGTAGGTCCGAATTCCGTGTCTGCACCCTGTTGAAAGAAGGAATGACGGTTTGCGCAATTGCTGAGTCCTTGTCGATTGCGCCAGCTACGGTCCGCACGCATCTCAGTTCTGTCTTTTCCAAGACGGGAACCTCCAATCAGGTTGAACTGCTGCACAAGCTTAACAGACAGAAAGCATTGTTCGCCGAAGTGGCGAACCGGCGCTCTATCTAGGCAAAGCGCGTATGCTCGCTCTTACATCATTATTGATCGCGAATGCGCGCTTCGTCGATATGGATCATTTGCCCCATCGGTTTGTCCGCCGAGTTTCGCGTATTTCCTCATAACCGGACAATTTGTCTTGCACGAGCAGCATCCGTTGGTTTTCCGAATGTCTATAAAAGACTATCCGACCTTCGAGTCCTGCAGGGAAATCACAGTCCTTTCCGCCATTGGTGCAAGTCTGGCCAGAACCGGGCCGTTGGCCGACTGTTCAGCACATCGCTTTGGCCAGGTTACCAGCAGCACGGCGCAACCATGCACTTTGTTGCTGTCCAAGGTTCTTTCGATCGCCCCGATGGTGGTTGTGATGTGTCGCTGATCCGGCTTGGAAACGTCGCAGGCGATGTCGACTGGAGCGTCTGCTGGCAACCCCTTTTTCATTAGGTCGTCGGCGAGGCGTCCGGCATGACGCACCGCCATGTAGAAAGCCGTCGTCGTCCCCGGGCCTGAGTGACGCGTGCTATCGGGCACAGGATCGTCGGCACAGCCGGACCCCGTTGTCAGGACAAGGGTGTCGGCGACGTTTCTTTCCGTCAGGCTCTGGCACAACATCGCGCCGGCCGCAGAGGCCGCCGTCACGCCCGGCACAAGCTCAACGGGGATCCCGGCGGCGCGAGCGGCCTCGATTTCCTCTGTTGCGCGGCCGAATATGCCGGGATCACCGGATTTCAGGCGAACGACGCGTTGCCCCTTGGCCGCGGCCGCCACGATCACTTGGTTGATCCGCTCCTGGGGCCAGGCATGGGCACCCACATGTTTGCCAACGAAGACGCGTTCCGCGTCGCGGCGGGCCAGTTCGAGCACCTCCGCATCCACGAGACGGTCGTAGAAGATGATATCGGCCTCTTGGAGGCGTTCTACTGCGCGAAGCGTAAGCAGGTCGCGCGCCCCGGGGCCAGCCCCGACGAGGCTGATCTGCCCGGAACCGGCCCCCTCTGGCGCGCCGCCTGCCTCGATGGCGGTTTTGATCACACGCGCGACGTCGCGTTCCTCGCCACGGGTCCAGGCGCCGCGGGGCGCCCCTTTGAAAACCCAGGCCCAGAGCACACGTCTTTTTGCACGGGGCACCTGCCGTTCAACCGCCGGGCGCAAGCGCCCTGCCAGCGCCGCCAAGCCGCCGAGCGTTTGCGGCAGCATCTGTTCCAGGCGGGTCTTGATGTCGCGGGTCAGGACCGGCGCCGTGCCTTCGCTGCCGATGGCCACGACGATTGGATCACGATCAACGATCGCCGGCGTGGTCAAGTCGCAGAGGTCGGGCTGGTCGACCACATTGACCGGACAGCGCACGGCGTTCGCCAGCGCATGGGCGGCCGCATCAAGCCCCGGGCAACCGGTACCGATCAGCGCCATGGCCGCCCCCTCGAAGACAGAGGCCGAGAGCTGCGTCTCATGCGTGGCGCGGCCGTCGTCGACCAGCATGCGCAGTTCATCTTCCAGGCTGTCAGCGACGAGAACCAGGCTGGCATCTGTCTTCAGCATCAGACGCGCCTTTTGCGCCGCCTGCTCGCCGCCACCGACGACGACGATCCGGCGCCCGGTGGTACGTATGAACATGGGAAATGCCTTCATCGGGGTCTCCTTTCAGGCGGCGCAAAGTCGGGCGCGGTTCTGCCAGAGCAAGTCTGCCTGCCGCACCGGATTGGCATGGCCAAGCGTATCGAGGGCGAGGGCGGTGGTGGTGACAACGAGGTCGGTCTCAAAAGGCGGGCGGCGGCGGCCCTGCCAGAGGTCGCACAACGCAAGGTCGCCTTCGGCATTGAGCTTGCGGGTTTCATCGCGCAACGCAGGCCGCGTTTCCTGCCAGGGGCGCCCTTGCCGAAGCCCGAAAGCGGCAATGTCCTTGGCCGGATTGCTCTCGAATTCTCCACCGGCCCCCTTGATGATGCTCAATGCCTGCCAGCCGAGATGTATCGCGGCGTCCGCCTGAAGCTGGCGGTAGGAGGGGTGAAAAACGCCCTGAACGCTGGCCGCGGCGCGGGCGGGGTTGAGCATCCGGCAAACCGTATTGACGCAGGAGCGCAGACCTAGAACGTCCCGGAGGTTCAGAAGGCGAAACAGGCCCGGATGAAGGGAGTCCAGCGGCATGTAGGCAATGCGATCACGGTCCAGCAGGCGGGCGGCCTCCTCCGGGTCCTTTGCGAGACCGATACCCGCCTCTGCCAGTCCGTCACGCACCTTTCTGTCCGGCCCGTTCCAGCCATGCAGCAAGATCCGATGCCCCGCATCCGCCACAAGGCGCGCAGACAGCAGGAACCAAGGCTGGCCCCGTGTCCGTCCGGCGGCATAGCTTGGCCAGTCGAGATCGACAGGCGGCAATGCAAGCGCAGAGCTGGCCGCCGCCTCGGCAAAGCCTGCGATTTCCTCCGCGGTCTCCCCTTTCATGCGCAAGAGCATAAGCAGGGCACCCACTGCTTCCGGCGCAGCATCACCAGACAGCATGAGCGTCATGGCCTCACGCGCCTCGTCCTTTGTCAGGCTGCGTGCGCGGCCCGGGCCGCGCCCCAGTATGCGGACATGATCCTTGAGCGTCACTCGGCGGCCTCCCTTGCGGTCAGACCTTGCAAAAGCTCTGCGATCTCGGGGCGGCAGGAGCCACAGTTCGTCCCGGCGCGAAGAACTTCGCCGATGGCCTCGACACTGAGCGCGCCCTGGGTTTCGACAGCGTCCAGGATCGTGTTGACGCCGACACCGAAGCACGAACAGATCACCGGCCCCGGATTGGGAACATCGGCGGGCGGGCGACCGGTCAGGGCCTCATGCGCTTCGGTCCCCGGTAGCGTCGCGAGATAATCGCGCATCACCGCAACAGGCGTGGACGCGACAAAAAGTGCTCCGATGATCCTGGAATCTTCGTGCAGCACGACTCGGGCAATCCCGCGGGCCGCATCGGTCATGGTGGATGCGACCGCCTCGCGTGCCGCGAAGAGGCGGCGCGCCTCGGCCTCCCAGTCTTGCACGGGATGCGATCCGGCCAGTTCCGCGCGATATCCCGCTTGGGCGCGGCTTTGTGCCCAGTACTCACACTGAAGCACCATGGGCGCCGCGGAAACGGCGAACCCGTACCAAGCCGCGTTGAGGCGCGAGACGGCGACGACGCTCGCCTTGCTTTCCGGTTGCCCGGAGACAGGGTCCGTGGCGGCAGCGACAAGGGCATCGATCCGGGCGCAAGGTGCGGTTTCGCCCGTCCAGTGCATCGGCGCGAAAACCTGACCTGGTAAGACGGCATCGGTGATCCGCGCCCGCAGGATGGCATTCCCCGTGGGACTCGTGACCGTAGCAAGATCAGCGGCCGAGATGCCAAGGCGCGCGGCATCGGAGGGGTGAATTTCCAGGAACGGCTCGGCAAGATGGGCCGACAGACGCGGGCTGAGCGCGGTGCGGGTCATGGTGTGCCACTGGTCCCGCACACGGCCCGTATTGAGGCGAAAGGGAAAGCGCGGTCCGGTTTTGGCCGCTGGCGGGCGCCACGACACGGGAAGAAGGCGGGCTTTGCCATTCGGGTGATAGAACGCGCCGTCGCTGAAAAACCTCCCACCCTGCCGCGTGGCCGCAATCGGCCAACGCTGCGGCTCCAGCCGGTCATAGGCACGGTCGCTCATGTCGGACAGGCCCGAGATGTCGAAATCACGGCCAAACCGACCGGCGATACCCGAAAGCGTGGCATATTCGCGGAAAATCTCTGCCGGGCTGGCGTAGTCGAAGGCGCGGCTGAACCCCATCCGCTGGCCAACCTGCGCGATGATCTGCCAGTCCGGGCGGGCCTCGCCCGGCGCGGGCAGGACACGGCGCTGGCGGCTGATGGTGCGGTCCGAGTTGGTGACGGTGCCATCCTTCTCGGCCCAGGCGGACGCAGGCAGGATCACATGCGCCAGGCGCGCGGTATCCGTTTGCTCGGTGATATCGCTGACCACGGTAAAATCACAGCCGGCGATGGCGTCGCGCACCGCATCGGCCTCTGGCATGGAGACCACAGGATTGGTGTGAATGACCCAGAGCGCCTTGATCCGTCCCTCGCTCACCGCGCGGAACATATCGACGGCCTTGAGGCCCGGCGCCACCGGCATCCGGGGCGCGTCCCAGAAACAGCGCACGGCGCCGCGGTGATCTGCGTTCTCGATATCGAGGTGACAGGCCAGCATGTTGGCCAACCCGCCAACCTCCCGTCCGCCCATCGCGTTGGGTTGACCTGTGACCGAGAACGGACCGCAGCCCGCCTTGCCGATCCGCCCGGTGGCCAGGTGGCAGTTGAGGATCGCATTGACCTTGTCGGAACCGGACGTCGACTGGTTCACGCCCTGCGAATAGATCGTGACCACGCGCTCGGTACGCATCCACAGATCGCAGAACGCCGCGACCTGCTCTGCGTCCAGCCCGGTGACCGAGAGATCGGAGGTGCGCGCAGCTTCGAGCGTCGCGTCGAAACCTTCGGTCCTCGCAAGATAACCCTTGTCGAGCGCGCCGCCCTCGTAGAGCGCCGTGAATAGCTGGTTGAACAGAGCGACGTCAGAACCGGGCTGAAGCGCCAGGTGCATGTCCGCACCATCGCAACTGGCCGTGCGGCGGGGGTCGATGACGACGATCTTCGTGCCCCGCGCTTTGCGGGCGGCCAGCAGGCGCTGATAGAGAACGGGGTGGCACCAGGCGAGGTTCGAGCCGACCAGCACGACAAGGTCGGCCTCGTCGATATCCTCGTAGGTGCCGGGCACGGTATCGGTGCCGAAGGCGCGCTTGTGCCCGGCCACCGAAGAGGCCATGCAAAGCCGGGAGTTCGTGTCGATATTGGCCGAGCCTATAAAGCCCTTCATCAGCTTGTTGGCGACATAGTAATCCTCGGTCAGCAACTGTCCCGAGACGTAAAAGGCCACGCTGTCCGGCCCATGACGCGCGATGGTGTCGCTGAATCGGTCCGCGACCAGTTGCAGC
Source organism: Roseovarius confluentis (assembly GCF_002917925.1). Classification (GTDB taxonomy): domain Bacteria; phylum Pseudomonadota; class Alphaproteobacteria; order Rhodobacterales; family Rhodobacteraceae; genus Roseovarius; species Roseovarius confluentis. The sequence continues at coordinate 167,358 of NZ_PPFE01000006.1, forward strand.
GCGTCGTCCCAGCCCGCGTCCTGCCCATTCACACGGGGGCGCAGCAGCCGGTGATCCAGCCCCACGGTCTCGGCCAGAGCCGTGCCTTTCGAACACAGCCGCCCAAGGTTGGCCGGGTGCGCGCTATCGCCCTTGACCTCCAGACCGCCATCGCCGTCACGCCGCAGCAGAACGCCGCAGCCAACGCCGCAGTAGGGACAGGTGGACCGGGTCCAGGGCTGGTCGGCGCCATCCATCACGCGGCGTCCCGAGCGGTCAGGCCGGAACCGTCGATCAACACGCGGCCATCCTCGACCTTCAGAGGATAGGTGGCGATTTTTCCGGTCTCTCCTCGTGCTTGCCCGGTCTCAAGATCGAAGACCCAGTTGTGCAGCGGGCAGGTGACAGACTGGCCGTGGACGATCCCCTCGGACAGCGGCCCGCCCTTGTGCGGACAGGTGTTGGACGTGGCGAACACCTCGTTGTCCGCGGTGCGGAACACGGCGATACAGCCGTGCGACGTCTTCAGCTTCCGCGCTCCGCGCAAAGGGATTTCGTCGATGGCGCAAATGTCGATCCAGCTCATTCCGCGGCCTCCAGCGTGAGGTCGGCCAACGGCTGAAAGCGCTCGGCCTGCTTGGCATGGTCCGCCCAAGGATCCTTGCGGTAAATCGACTGGCTCAGTTCGAAAGCTGCGACCAGCCGGGCGCGATCGTCGGCGCTGGCCAGCGTCTCTTTGACCCAGTCCAGCCCGACTTTTGCGACCCACTTGTAGGGCCGGTCGAGGTACTTGGCGTTCTCCCGGTAGAGCTGGATGAAGGCGGTGGTCCACTCGATCGCCTCAGCCTCGGACGCGACATCGACCAGCCGTTCGGTTTCCTTCACGTCCATGCCGGCCGCGCCCCCGACGCCGACCTGGTAGCCGCTGTCGACGCAGATAATGCCGACATCTTTGCAGGTGGCCTCGGCGCAGTTGCGCGGACAGCCCGACACTGCCAGCTTGACCTTGTGCGGGGTCCACGCCCCCCAGAGGATTTGTTCCAGCTTGATGCCAAGGCCGGTGCTGTCCTGCGTGCCGAACCGGCAGTGATCGGTGCCGACACAGGTTTTCACCGTGCGCAGCCCCTTTGAATAGGCATGACCCGAAACCAGCCCCGCCTCGTTGAGATCGGCCCAGATGAAGGGCAGATCCTCGCCCTTTACGCCCAAAAGGTCGATCCGCTGGCCGCCCGTGACCTTGACGGTGGGCACATCGTACTTGTCGGCGGCGTCGGCGATGGCGCGCAGTTCGGCGGCGTTGGTGATGCCGCCCCACATGCGCGGCACGACGCTGAAGGTGCCATCCTTCTGGATATTGGCGTGCTTGCGCTCGTTGACGAAGCGGCTTTGCGGATCGTCACGGTATTCCAGCGGCCAGTCCGCCAGCAGGTAGAAATTGACCGCCGGACGGCAGACGTGGCAGCCGTTGCGCGTCTTCCAACCCAGTTCCTGCCAGACGGCGTCCTGGCTTTTCAGTTCCCGGCCCTTGATCAGCCGGCGCACATCCTCGTGTGTCAGATCGCAGCAGCCGCAGATGGGCTGCGCCGCGGGCGCTTGGAAGTCGTCGCCCAGCGTGACTTGCAACACCTGTTCGACCAGCCCGGTGCAGGTGCCGCAGGAGGCGCTGGCCTTGGTCTGCGCGCGGACCGCACCCAGATCGGTCGCGCCGCCCGCGATGGCGTCGGTGATGGTGCCCTTGCAAATGCCGTTGCAGCCACAGATTTCCGCGTCACGCGGCAATGCTGCAACGGCTGAGAGAGGGTCCGATGCGGCACCTCCCTGATAGGCGGGCCCGAAAATCAGCGTCTCGCGCATCTCCGAAATGTCCTCGCCCGACTGGATGAGGCCGAAGAACCAGTTGCTGTCGGCGGTGTCGCCGTACATCACCGCACCGATCAGCCGATCGTTTTCGATGACCAGCCGCTTGTAGATACCGCGCGCCGGGTCGCGATAGACGATGTCCTCGCGTCCCTCGCCCTCGGCAAAATCCCCGGCGCTGAAAAGGTCGCAACCCGTGACCTTGAGCTTGGTCGACAATTCCTTGGGCGTGAAAGCGGCATCGCGACCGGTCAGCGTCGCGGCGACGACCTTGGCCTGGTCGTAGAGCGGCGCGACGAGGCCGAAGACCGCGCCATCATGTTCGATGCATTCGCCGACCGACAGGATGTTTTCATCCGACGTGATCATCTGATCATCCACGTGGATGCCGCGCCCCACGGCCAACCCGGCCTCGGCGGCCAGCGCGGTGTTGGGGCGAATGCCGACGGCCATGACCAGCAGGTCGCAGGGCAGTTCTGTGCCATCCTCAAGCACAAGCGCCTTCACCTTGCCATCTTCGCCTACAATCTCCTTCGAATTGGACGAGACGCGCACGTCGATGCCGCGCCGCTCAAGATCCTTGCGCAGCAGGTAGCCCGCCGCCGGGTCCAGCTGGCGGTCCATCAGGTGGCCCATCAGGTGCACCACCGTGACCTCCATCCCGCGCATCCGCAGCCCCGCCGCGGCCTCCAGCCCCAGAAGGCCGCCACCGATCACCACCGCGCGGGCACCCTGAGTTGCGGAGGCATCGATCATCCGGTTGGTGTCTTCGAGGTCGCGATAGGCGATGACCCCGTCAAGGTCATGCCCCGGCAGCGGGATCATGAACGGGTTCGACCCGGTGGCGATCAACAGCTTGTCATAGTCCACCGTGCCGTTCTCACCGGTCACGGTCCTGGCGATCCGGTCGACTTCGGTCACCTTTTCGCCGAAGCGGTATGTCACGCCATGATCGGCGTACCAGGTCTCATCGTGGGTAACGATCTCCTCGTAGGATTTCTCACCCGACAGGACCGGTGACAGCATGATGCGGTTGTAGTTGCCGCGTGGCTCGGCGTTGAAAAGCGTCACGTCCCAGCCGTCGGGATCGGCGTCGAAGAGGTGTTCGAGCGCGCGGCCCGAGGCCATCCCTGCGCCGATCACCACGAGTTTCTTGCGTGTCATGGCTTGGTTCCTCTCAGTTGTACCAGGCGACGATGTGGGTGAGCGCCTCGCCGCGATAGACCGGCAGGCCGACGAAACTGGTGTAATCCGCCGGGAGGCCGGAGCCGCCTTGCGCCACGACCGGCAGCCCCGAGCCGAGCACTTGGCCCACAACGCCTTTCCACGCGGTGGCGGTTGGCGCCTCGTCTCGCGTGCCGTCGCCGTCATCACGCCAGAGCGGCCCTTCGCGTTCGCAGATACCGTCACCCAGGAAGGCGCGCGGATCCCGCGCGGCGCGCACATTCCAGATCTCGAAACGGCGCGCGATCGGCGTGCCGCGCGCGGAAAGAAGCGTCAGCACGCAGGGATGCTTTCCCGGAGTCGCCACCGGAAGCCCAAGCCCCGTGGTCAGCCCCGCCTTTCCCGCGGCCGAGGCGCGGATGAACTTGTAGCCAGAACCAAGGTCGCGCATCAGGATCGGCGCCTGTGCCGCCCAGACCGCACCCGGCAGGCCTTGGCCCTTGGGAAAATGCGTGTGCTGCGAGACAAACTCGAATTCTTCGGCAGCCCCGAAGTACCCGTCATCGAGCATCAGCATCCCGTTGCGGTCATCGGTCCAGACCTCGATCACGCCGACGCGCGCCTCGTCGTCACCGCACAGAACGACCAGTACGGCCTTCAGCGTGGCGCCGGCGAAGACGGGCACGGCGACTGCGCTGGTCAGGCCGGCCTCCTTCGCCGCCTCGATACGCTGGAAATACGACCCGTCGAATCCCTTGAGCACAACCGGCCGCGCCTCGTCCCAGGCCTTGCCGGGCAGGCCCTCGCTCTTGGCAAAGCTGGTCTTGCGCGAGGTTTCCTCGAACGCGGCGAGCCCGTTGTAATTGCCGCCTGCCAGCACGAGGCGGTCGCCCTCGGGCACCCAGACTTCGCAGACCTGGATGAAAGTATCGGTGGCAGCTTGCGCTACGGTATCCATGGCGGGTGTCTCCGTGACGGGCGCGGTCATGCCGCGGCCTTGCGCGATGTGCCGGTTTTGGGTTTTGCGCCGTGCTCGTATTCCTCGAGGAAGTCGAGCACCTGCTGGCGGTAGCGGTAGTAATCCGGGTGCGCGAGCAGCGCCTTGCGGCTGCGCGGGCGTGGCAGATCGACCGATGTGATCCGACCGATGGTGGCCTGCGGACCGTTGGTCATCATCACCACGCGGTCGGCCAGCAGGATCGCCTCGTCCACGTCATGGGTGACGCAGATCGCCGTGACCTTGGTGCGCGACCAGACCTCCATCAGCACTTCCTGCAATTCCCAGCGTGTCAGGCTGTCGAGCATCCCGAAGGGTTCATCGAGCAGCAGGAGCTTGGGCGACAGCGCAAAGGCGCGGGCGATGCCGACCCGCTGCTGCATCCCGTTCGACATTTCGTTTGCGGGCTTGTCCATCGCATCGGCCAGCCCGACGCGTTCGAGGTAGTATTCCACAACGTCCTGACGTTCCGACTGGCTGGCCCGGGGATAGACCTTGTCGACACCGATGGCGCAGTTCTCCCGTGCCGAGAGCCACGGGAAGAGGTTCGGCGACTGAAAGACCACCGCACGCTCGGGATCGGCCCCCTCGACGTGGCGCCCGTCAAGCTTGATTGCGCCCTTCGAGATGGCGTTGAGACCCGCCGCCATGGTCAAAACCGTCGACTTGCCACAGCCCGAATGTCCGATCAGAGAGATGAACTCGCCCCGGTCGATCTTCAGGTCGAAATCCTCGACCACGGTCAGCGGCCCCTTGGGCGTGGGATAGACCTTGTGCAACTGGCTGAAGTCGAGGAAGCGCTCGTCGATCAGACCTTTCTGGGCGTCCTTCACGACAGAGGGAAGACCATGGATCGGGGTCACGTCAGGCAGGTTGCGCGTGCCTTCGACCTTGGCCTCGATCCCGACATCCATCAGGTACTTGGTCACCTCGGCGCGCAGGCGCTTGAACGCGTCGTCCGTGTTCATCTCCATCCGGTCGCGCGGGCGCGGGATGTTCACCGTGAACTCCTCGCCCAGCGTGCCGTCGGGATTGAGCGCGATGATCCGGTCGGCGAGGATGATCGCCTCGTCCACGTCATTCGTGATCAGCACGCAGGTCTTTTGGTCCGTCTGCCAGATCCGCTCGATCTCGTCGGCAAGATTGGCGCGTGTCAGCGCGTCCAGCGCCGACAACGGCTCGTCCAGAAGCAGCATCTCGGGGTTCATCGCCAGCGCGCGGGCGACATTGACCCGCTGGCGCATCCCACCCGACAATTCCGCCGGGCGGCGCGTCGCGGCATGGCCGAGGCCGACCATCTCGACGTAATGCGCCACCTTCTCCGCCTTCTCCGCGCGGGACAAACCGGGAAACACCGTGTCCACCGCAAGTCCCACATTGCCGTTCACGGTCAACCACGGCATCAGCGAATAGCTCTGGAAGATCACGCCCCGCTCGGGGCCGGGCCCTGTGACGGGCGCGCCCTTGAAGCTGACGCTGCCCTTCGTCGGGTGCTCCAGCCCCGCCATAAGGTTGATCAGCGTCGTCTTGCCCGTGCCGGAAAAGCCCAGCAGCACGAGGAATTCGCCCTCCTGCACCTCCAGGTCGATATTCTTCAGCACGTGGGAAGCGTGCAGACCGGTGCCGAAACTTTGGCTGACGTGGTCGAGTTTGAGAATGCTCATGACATTTTCCTTTTGCGCTACCGCTTCGCTGCTCGAGCGCGGGTCACCGGTTGTTCGTGAAGGTGAAGAGGGACTGAAGCGCGTACATCACACGATCCAGCAGGAAGCCGATGATGCCGATGGTCAGAACAGCGACCATGATCCGGGCGAGGCTCGACGAAGACCCATTCTGGAATTCGTCCCAGACGAATTTGCCCAGGCCGGGGTTCTGCGCCAGCATCTCGGCGGCGATCAGAACCATCCAGCCCACGCCCAGCGACAGACGCAGACCAGTGAAGATCAGCGGCAAGGCCGAAGGCAGAACCAGTTTGGTGATCTTGGTCCAGGTGTTCATCTTCAGCACTTTCGAGACGTTCACCAGGTCCTTGTCGATCGAGGCCACGCCAAGCGCCGTGTTGATCAGCGTGGGCCAGAGCGAACAGAGCGTCACGGTGACCGCGGAAATGATGAAGCTCTTGGGAAAAAGCCCCTCGTCGGTCGCCGCCAGCGCGGAAACGATCATCGTGACGATAGGCAGCCACGCCAGTGGCGAGACCGGCTTGAAGATCTGTATCAACGGGTTTAGGCCCGCGTTGGCGGTCGGTGACAACCCCGCAAGGATGCCCAGCGGCACGGCCACAAGCGTCGCCAGAAGGAAGCCGAAGAATACCGTCTGGATCGAGGTCCAGATCTGCTGGTAGTAGCTCGGTGCACCGGTATAGGCACGTTCCTTGGGTTCCCGCCCGCTGGCGATCAGACGCTCGTTGAGCTGATCGACCTTGACCTGGAACTCGGCCCGCTTCTCGGCCTTGGCCACCGCATCGTCATGCAGGTTGACCGCCTCGTCCCAAACCTGAGCCGGGCCGGGCACGGCACCGAGCGAGGTTTCGACCTTCGGCGCAAGCGCGGCCCAAAGGAACAGGAACGCAGCGATGGCCAACAGCGGCACGGCAAGAAGCCGCCAGATTTCCTTGGCCTGCGCCCTCGGGTTGTCGCCGGCCGCGGCCTTGAGGATCGGCGTGGCCCAGCTCAGGCCAAAGACCTGAAACCATTTGTCCGCGGTGTTGATGCGGGTGAAGAGCCGCGCTCGGCGCGCTTCGCGGTCTGCGCTTTCGGTGAAATTCGGATCGACGGTGGTCATCTGTCTCGCGTCCTTCGTGTCGGGAGGAGGCCCCGGATCCTCGTCCGGGGCGCGATGTCTGGGTGCGCCCTGCCCCGGACCTGGACCCGGGGCCTCCGGCGCGCGGCGTCAGCCTTCGACCTCGGTGCCAACGACGATCTGCTCGCCCTTCAGGCCGATGGGCAGGCTGTCGAGATAGGCGTTGGGCGATTTGCCGTCATAGGTGATGCCGTCGATGATATCCTCGGACGGGGTCGGCGCCTTGTAGCCGTCGCTGTCCCAGGGAAAGTCCGCCTCATCGGCGAGGCCTTCGTCGACCAGCAGGCGGGCGGCTTCGAGATAGATCTCGGGCTTGTAGACCGACTTGGCGACCTCGTCGTACCAGCTGTCGGGCTTGGGCTCGGCGATCTGGCCCCAGCGGCGCATCTGTGTCAGGTACCACACGGCGTCCGAGTAGAACGGGTAAGTGGCGTTATACCGGAAGAAGACGTTGAAATCGGGGATGTCGCGCTTGTCGCCCTTCTCGAACTCGAAAAAGCCGGTCATCGAGTTGGCAATCACTTCGGCATCCGCGCCCACGTACTCTGGACGGCTCAGGATCTCGACCGCTTCGGGGCGATTGGCGTTGTCGTTTTCATCCAGCCAGATCGCGGCGCGGATCAGCGCCTTGGTCACCGCCAAAGTCGTGTTGGGGTTTTCCTCTGCGAACTCGGCGGTGATGCCGAAGACCTTCTCGGGATTGTTCTTCCAAAGCTGGTAGTCGGTGATCACCGGTACGCCGATGCCTTTGAACACCGCCTGCTGGTTCCACGGCTCGCCCACGCAGTAGCCATAGATCGTACCGGCCTCCAGCGTGGCGGGCATCTGCGGCGGCGGGGTCACCGACAACAGGACATCGGCGTTGATCTGCCCGGAGATGTTCTCCTGGCTGTAATAGCCCGGATGCAGCCCGCCGGCGGCCAACCAGTAGCGCAGCTCGTAATTGTGGGTCGAGACCGGAAAGACCATGCCCATGTTGAAGGGCTTGCCCTGCGCCTTGTAATCCTCGACCACCGGCGCCAGCGCCTCGGCCGAGATCGGATGCTGCGGGCGGCCGTCCTCCATCTTCGGAATATGCGGCAGCATCTGGTCCCAGACCTCGTTCGAAACCGTGATCGCGTTGCCGTTCAGATCCATCGAGAACGGCGTGATGATATGCGCCTCGGTGCCGAAACCGATCGTGGCCGCCAGCGGCTGACCGGCCAGCATGTGCGCGCCGTCAAGCTGCCCGTCGATCACGCCGTCCAGCAGGACCTTCCAGTTCGCCTGCGCCTCGAGCGTGACAAAGAGCCCTTCGTCCAGGAAATATCCCTGTTCATAGGCCACGGCCAGCGGGGCCATGTCTGTCAGCTTGATGAAGCCGAAGGTCAGTTCGTCCTTTTCCAGGTCCAGAAGTTCGGCCATGGCCGGGCTGGCGAGTGCGGTCGTGGCGGCGAGGCCGCAGAGAAGCTTTTTCATCATTCGTCCTGTCGATGCGCCCGGGCTGGCTTGAGATGTGGCCGGGCTGGAAACGCAAAAAAGGCCGTTCACCATCCCCCGACATGCGTCGGTGGAAAGCGAGCGACCTTGCTCAGACTGTCCCTGTCATTGGGAAGAATTCTGTCCGATCCACCCCGTTGCGGATCGACGACCTCTTTTTGGCGCGTCCGAGAGCTGCAAGCCAGAAAAATCCCGGCAATCCGACTTAAAAGGGCGCAACACGTGGACGGTTGATTAAAAAGTGATCACCACGGATCGTCCGGGTCGAAAACCGCGCCATCAAAAAAACGGTCCGGGAGCAGATTCAACTGCCCGCGAGAGGACGCCACCGCCGTCGGATGCAGAATCGCCCCCTCCACCTTGGCCGACGCGCCGGGCAGATCCGCATCGGTCTGCGCCATGTGCTGACGATAGAGATCGGAGCGAAAGACCGCCGCCGCCGACTCCAGGTCCGATTCCGTTCCATGCGCGGCGGCAAGGCGATGGGCCAGCCATTTCGACTGGCTGCGCCAGGGAAACGTCGCGGCGGCCCCCTGAAAGCGCAGGAAACCGTCGCAGTCGCGTTGTTCGCCCCTGCGCGACAGGATCATCCGGCCCGACAGGGCTCGGTCAATCAGCTCCAGCGGCAGGTCGAGGTATTCCTCCCGAGACAGGATCTGGGCGGCGGTGATCCGGCTGTCCGGCTTGGCCAGCCAGCGGCTCGCCTGCCACACGGCGCGTATCAGACGGCCAAGCAGGTCCGGCTCGGTCTCGGCCCAGTCGGTGCGCGTGGCCAGCACCTTTTCCGGCGCCCCCTGCCAGATCGCGCGCCCGGGCAGCAACAGCGCGCCCACCCCCCTGTCCACAGCGACCGACCCCCAGGGCTCCCCGACGCAGAAGGCATCAATGTCTCCCGCTTCCAACGCCTCGGCCATCAGCGGCGGCGGTACGGTGCGGATCTCGATACTGTCGAGCCCCAACTCTGTCCGTTCCGCCCAGTAACGCAACAGTTCCACATGCATGGAAAAGGGAAAGGGCACGCCGAAGACCAGATTGTCGGCATGTACCGCTTTCAAAGCAGAGGCCGCTGCCCGCGCATCCGTGAAGTCGAAGGCGAAGCCGGTGGCGCGCAGCTTGGCTTCGAGCGGACGCCCCACGCCGATCACGTTGCCGTTGACCGACAGGACGCAAACCGCCGAAAGCGCCGCCCCCATACCGCCAAGTCCCATTCTCATGGCCACAGGCACCGCAGACAGCATGTGCGCCGCGTCGACCCGGCCAAACCCCAGCATGTCGCGCAATGACGACCATGACGGCGCGGGAACCAGGTCCAGCCCGATCGCCTCGGCCTCTGCAAAGCCAAGCTCATGGGCGATGATCAGCGGCGCCGCGTCCACCAGCGGCATGTAAGCGACTGGAATGGTAACGCGCCTCATCCCAGCAATCCCGCAGCGGTGACAAGCGCCTCTGCGACGTCGGCCACCTTGCGCCCCTGATCCATCGCGGTTTTGCGCAGCAATGCATAGGCTGCGTCCTCGTCAATCCCCTTGGCCTTCATCAAAAGGCCCTTGGCGCGATCAATCACCTTGCGCTCTTCCAGCGCCCGTCGAGTTTCCGCCAGCTCATTGCGCATCTGGCGCACAATGCTGAAACGGGCAATTGCGGTGTCGATCACGGGCTTGATACGTTCAGGCGCCAACCCGTCGACGACATAGGCCGACACGCCAGCCTCGATCGCCTCCCGCGCCAACCCACCTGCCGCTCCCGAGACGAACATCGCCACCGGCCGATCCAGCGGACCCGAGGCCAAAGTCAGTTCTTCCATCATGTCGCGAGTCGGGTTGTCGATGTCGATCAGGACCATATCCGGCGAATGCTCGGCAATCTTGCGTGCAAGGCTCGAGTAGTTTCCGATCACGTAGACATCGCAATCGCCGGTTTGCTCAAGCGCATCGACGATCCCGGTCGCCCGGTCGCGATCTTCTTCCACTACCACGATGGTGAGACGGGCCTGCATAGGTCTTTACTGCAACTGCGTAGCGCAGCACTCAAGAGAACAAGTTCCTTTTCCGGCGACCCAGTTCGCTTTGAAGTGTCGTTAAGGTACTTGCGTTGAAATTTTGAGCAACAGCGGGTTTCGTCCAAATGCTGCGTGCGCATCAATGTCCGCCCTGAAGTAGCTGCTTTGCGGCAAACTAAATTTACATACGGTCAGATTTGGGTCGCTTTCGACGATCCGACAGTCTGGGCGGATTGCCGACCTTTGAGGTGCCCCTAGTTTCCTGGACAGCTGCCTTGTTCAGGTTCTGCTGTCTGATCTCATAGTCAACGGGCGACGGCATGCCCTTGTTCGTATGTTTGCGCTTCGGGTTGTAGAACAGCTCAATGTATTCGAACACGTCCTGCCTGGCGGCGTCGCGGGTCGCTGGGTTCGAGGTTATGCTGGTGCGGAAACGTCTGCCACTCCCGTCGAGGCCGCCAAGGCCAATCGGAAGACTCTCTCCTTGGAAGCAGACCATGCAAAGGTTCAGCAAGCGATCGCCCGTCTGCTCAATATTCTCGAGAGCGACGTGGCCGGCGATGCCCTCGTCCAGCGCCTTCAACAGAAGGAAAAAGAGGCTCGGCAGATCGAAGCGGCGATCACGGCGCGCGATTCGTGGCCTAAGACCCCTTCTTCGCTGGAGGCGGTAGACCTCGACATGGTCTACGGAACAGTGGTGGGCCAGCTGGATAACCTCTTAGTCGGGCCAAAGGAGGTTGTCATCGCGAAGGAATTGCTCCGCCAACTTATCTCCGAGATTCGTGTCCGTCCGGACGAGAACGCCCGTGACGGGCTCGCGGTGACAATCCTTGGTGACCTTGCCAGGATTGTCACTGCTGATAGCCCAAACAGAAAAAGCGCCCCAAAGGGCGCTTTTTCTGTTCTTAGTCAGATTTCAATGGTTGCGGGGGTAGGATTTGAACCTACGACCTTCAGGTTATGAGCCTGACGAGCTACCGGGCTGCTCCACCCCGCGCCAATGCCGGGTATCTACTCCTGCGCCAAGACCTTCGCAAGGGGCCGCGTCGGCATTTATTACATTTTTTTAACAAGACCGACGGCATGGTTCACCGGAACACGACATCGAGACTGTCAAATGCCCCATGCTTGTGGTCCTCGCGGAAAAACCCGTGGTCGCGCTCCAGCCGCTGGACCGCTTCTTCGGTGAAACGGACGATGTCATCGACGAACAATTCCAAGGGAGAGATAGCCTCCATGATCGACGGCTCGACGTCGTAATCGATTCGCCCCAAGTCGTCCGACAACGCATGCGCCTGCGCCAGCGCGGCGCCACAGACCTTCGCGTAACGCTTCCACGACTTGAAGCTCAGGTCATCCAGGTCGATGTCATCGCGAAACGGCGCCCGCTCGCGGCTCATGAAGCTTTTGCCGTCAATCTCTACAGCGCCGTAAAAGATATCGCCATGCGCGAGTTGCACACGCTGCCCATGCTTGATCCGCTCGGCCTGCTTTCCGGCATAAAACGCGTTCGGCGGCGTCAACCCGTCCAGTGCGGACCGGCGCGCGGCCTTGAACTCGATGATAAGGTCGTCGGTTGCATCCTGCGACGGCCCTTCGATCAATACGTAGTACCGTGGCAAACCCAGCGAGGCCGTGCCCTGACCGTGCCGCACGCAGACGTCCTTGACCTTCAACTCCCCGGCCCGGTCCGGCGCGTCGATGCCGTTGGACTTGGCCAGGTCGTTGATCGCCGTCTGGAACTTGTCGACCTCGGTCGACAGCGGCTGCAACTCGTCATCCGACCGAAAGCCGCGGCCGTTCGGCGTCAGGTAGTCTTCCCACAACCAATCCTTGCGCTCTTCCCACGCCTGCTCGAACAGCCGCTGGATGACCTTTGGCGAATTGTCGATCCGGTAGGCGTCGTTGCTTTCGGTCGATCTGTTGGCGTAGCGCTGCATGGCCAGAGCGTAGCCCTGGACGAATTTGCGGACGATCTTGCGCGCTTTTTTCGGCTTGAGATCGCCTTCCTCCAACGCCGCGATCCTGAAACCCACGGCGCCTCGCTTTATGTCCCAGCTGAACGGCGCATAGGTCGTCTCGTCAAAATCGTTCACGCCGAAAATCGGCGCCCCGTTCCGGTCGGGCATGACGCCGAAATTCTCCGGATGCACGTCCCCCAGCGCCATCACCGTGGGCATGTGGCCATCCTCGCCAGCCATATCGCGATAGAACAGAAGCGCAGTACCGCGGAAAAAATGAAACAGGCCGTCCGACAGCTTGTCGAACTTGTCCTGCGCTTCCTTCGAGCTCTCCGAGATCCGCGCGGAATGATCCTCACGGATCGTCGTCCGCACGTGCAGCCGACGCGCCTGGCCTTCCAGAAACTTGGGCGGGACAAGATACTTGCCCGCGGCAATGCCCGCGCTTAGCCGGGCAAAGGCCTTCGACCGCCGCTCATAGCGGTCCTCGATAGACTTCTCGGGAGGATCGGGGGCCTTCACGGTCTTGGATTTTCCGGAGTTCGTCTTGGACATCGCGTTCCTTTCGCCTTCAAAAGCCAACGGAACGGTTGGAACGAAAGTTCCCCGGGGCAGGAAGATCGCGCGCATGCCTAGAACAGGCGCCGCAACTTGCAGATCAATCGGTAAAGTTTAGGAGAAAATCGAAAGAGAGATACAATTCCAAGGATCTTACTAGGTTTGGCGGTGACCTACTCTCCCACGTCTTGAGACGCAGTACCATTGGCGCTACGGCACTTAACGGCCGGGTTCGGGATGGGACCGGGTGTTTTGCTCGTGCTATGACCACCAAACCGAGAAAGATCCTTGGATTCCAAGTCAGCACACTTGTTTAAGTGTACGGCTTCTGGATCCGCATAAGCCAATCTGGCTTTTACTGGATCAAATCAAGCCTATCGGACAATTAGTACCGGTCAACTGAACGCATTGCTGCGCTTACATCTCCGGCCTATCGACGTGGTGGTCTACCACGGTCCTCAGGGATACCTTGTTTTGAGGGGGGCTTCCCGCTTAGATGCCTTCAGCGGTTATCCTGTCCGTTCATAGCTACCCAGCACTGCCGTTGGCACGACAACTGGTCCACCAGTGGAACGTTCACCCCGGTCCTCTCGTACTAGGGGCAACTCCTCTCAAGTATCCTACACCCACGGCAGATAGGGACCGAACTGTCTCACGACGTTCTAAACCCAGCTCACGTACCTCTTTAAACGGCGAACAGCCGTACCCTTGGGACCTGCTCCAGCCCCAGGATGAGATGAGCCGACATCGAGGTGCCAAACACTGCCGTCGATATGGACTCTTGGGCAGTATCAGCCTGTTATCCCCGGCGTACCTTTTATCCGTTGAGCGATGGCCCTCCCACTTGGGACCACCGGATCACTATGGCCGTCTTTCGACTCTGCTCGACTTGTCAGTCTCGCAGTCAGGCTGGCTTATGCCATTGCACTCAACGAGCGATTTCCGACCGCTCTGAGCCAACCTTCGCGCGCCTCCGTTACGCTTTAGGAGGCGACCGCCCCAGTCAAACTACCCGCCACGCAGGGTCCCGGACCCGGATAACGGGCCGCGGTTAGACATCAAGAATGCATAGGGTGGTATCTCAAGGATGGCTCCACCGCGACTAGCGTCACGGTTTCAAAGCCTACCACCTATCCTGCACAATGCAGTCCTGATGCCAGTGCGAAGCTGTAGTAAAGGTGCACGGGGTCTTTCCGTCTAACCGCGGGAAGCCTGCATCTTGACAGGCAATTCAATTTCGCTGAGTCGATGTTGGAGACAGCGGGGAAGTCGTTACGCCATTCGTGCAGGTCGGAACTTACCCGACAAGGAATTTCGCTACCTTAGGACCGTTATAGTTACGGCCGCCGTTTACCTGGGCTTCAATTCGACGCTCTCACATCTCCTTTTAACCTTCAGGCACCGGGCAGGCGTCAGACCCTATACGTCGTCTTGCGACTTCGCAGAGCCCTGTGTTTTTAGTAAACAGTCGCCACCCCCTGGTTTGTGCCCCCGGACTTCAGTTGCCTGAAACCCGGGCCTCCTTCTCGCGAACTTACGGAGGTATTTTGCCGAGTTCCTTCAACATCGTTCTCTCAAGCGCCTTGGTATTCTCTACCAGTCCACCTGTGTTGGTTTAGGGTACGATCTTATGATGGAGCTATTTCCAGGGACTGCTAAGCTGCCCATTCAATCCGATAAGGATGAACAACCTTCGCAATCCGTCACTTCCATCTGGCTCAGGAATATTAACCTGATTCCCATCGACTACGCCTTTCGGCCTCGCCTTAGGGGTCGGCTTACCCTGCTCAGATTAGCTTTAAGCAGGAACCCTTGGACTTTCGGCGAGAGTGTCTCTCACACTCTTTATCGCTACTCATGTCATCATTCTCACTAGTGATCTCTCCACGGGATCGCTCACGCGCCCGCTTCATCGAAAGCTCCTATCCTCCAAAGCACCTCGAAAGGTGCTGAAGAGGAGTGGAACTATGTCACACTACGCTCTGCTACCAGTGCATACGCACTCCTCGGCTTCGGCTCATGGCTTGAGCCCCGTTACATCTTCGCCGCAAGACAACTTATTTAGACCAGTGAGCTGTTACGCTATCTTTAAAGGATGGCTGCTTCTAAGCCAACCTCCTGGTTGTTTTGGTCGTCTCACCTGCTTTCCCACTTAGCCATGAATTGGGGGCCTTAGCCGGAGGTCAGGGTTGTTTCCCTCTCCACTACGGGCGTTAGCACCCGCAGTGTGTCTGCCATCTAGTACTCCTCGGTATTCGGAGTTTGGTTAGGATCAGTAAGCCTGTGGGGCCCCATTACCCATCCAGTGCTCTACCCCCGAGGGTATTCGGATGACGCTCTACCTAAA
>NZ_PPFE01000006.1:187500-225356 GCF_002917925.1 Roseovarius confluentis
CGGCCAGCTTGCGCAGCGGCGTCACCACCAGCCCCGCCACCAGCAGGTACAGCGCCATCTCCCCCATTTCGTGCTCCAGCACTTTCACGGGGTCCGCGCCCAGCCGGTTCTGAATCCCCAGCCACAGCATCCACGCCGCATAGCCAAGGCTCGCCACGTAGATCGGCCACGCCGGCACCCGGCGCAGCCCTTGATTGATATGCTCGACCATCGCCATCAGAAGAACTTGGTCAGGTCCATCCCTTCATACAGGCTGGCCACCTCGTCGGCGTAACCATTGAACATCAACGTGTCCTGCCGGCGGGCAAACAGCCCCGAGCCGATGACCCGCTCGCTCGCCTGGCTCCAGCGCGGGTGGTCCACCTCGGGGTTCACATTGCTGTAGAATCCGTATTCCCGCGCGTTGGCCTTGTTCCAGCTGGTCGGCGGCTCGGCCTCGGTCAGAGTGATCCGCACGATCGACTTGATCGACTTGAAGCCATACTTCCACGGCACCACCAGCCGCAGCGGCGCGCCGTTCTGGTTCGGGACCTCTTTCCCGTAAATCCCAGTCGCCATCAGGGTCAGCGGATGCGTCGCCTCGTCCAGCCGCAGCCCCTCGACATAGGGCCAGTCCAGCACGGGGTATTTCACCCCCGGCATCTCGTCCGGGCGCAGCGCCGTCTCGAAGGCGACATACTTGGCATTCGACTGCACGCCCGCCATGTCCAGCAGATCGGCCAGCTCGAACCCGTTCCACGGCACCACCATCGACCAGGCCTCGACACAGCGGAAGCGATAGATCCGCTCCTCCACCGTCATCCTGGCCATGATATCCTCGAAGGCATAATCGCCGGGCCGGTCCACCAGCCCGTCGATCTTCACGGTCCAGGGCTGGGTCGTCAGCATATGGGCATGGTCCACCGGGTCGCCCTTGCCGGTGCCGAACTCGTAGTAGTTGTTGTAGGTGGTGACGTCCTCGTAGGAGGTCGGCTCTAACTCCTGCGCCCGTGCCTGGGCCGCGCCGACACCGGCCAGCCCCATGCCCGCCGCGGCCCCGGCCATCAACTGCCGCCGATTGAGGAACGCGGCCTCGTCGGTCACATCCTTGTCGCGCAGCGTGTTCTTCCAACGATGGGCCATGCGGGCTCTCCTGTTCTCGCGGGCATGTCTGTCAGTCGTGACATAAGGAAAGCGCATTGGCCCGGCAAAACAAGCCGTCTCACGAAGACGTTGGAGCGCGGTAACAATGGCGGCGACATCTACTTCGCGCGCGTGCGCGCGCGAGGCACCAAGCCGCGCGATCGCCAGACCGCGGGATGGCGACCCGACCGCGGTTCTGCGCACTTAATTCCTGCAATTTCCGCAAAACCCGCAATCGAGGCTCCTACGTCGACCAATCGCCAGCCCGTTCGGGCGGCCCCCTTTCGGCGATTGCGTGCAATCGCCTTTCGGTCAGCGGGCGATCGCGCGGCGGGCCTGGCGGCCCTTCATTCCGCGCGGGGCTATGGCGCGCCCGTCCCGGACCTGATCCGGGACCTCCCACTCTAGGGATACTGCGCCGCGTCCACGCTGGGCCGGATCTTGGTCAGCGGGATCGAGGTGCCGTCCGCCTGCACGATCCGCACATGTCGCCGCCGCATCAGCCGCGGTTCGGCCACGCCCACGGAATGCGCGATGGTCTCGACTTCCTTGATGACCTGCCGCGCGTAATTGGCGACCTTGAGGTACTTGTCCTCGACCACCAGCCCCTTTTGCAGGTGCTTGTCATGGGTGGTGATCCCGGTGGGACAGGTGTTGCGGTTGCACTTCAGCGCCTGGATGCAGCCGAGCGAGAACATGAACCCCCGTGCCGAGGTCACGAAATCGGCCCCCGCGCAAATCGCCCAGGCCACGTCGCCGGGATTGACCAGCTTGCCTGCCGCGATGATCCGGATGCGGCTCTTCAACCCGTGCCGGTCGCGCAGGTCCACCATCCGGGTCAGCGCCTCGCGGATGGGCATCCCCACCAGGTCCATCAGCGGCATCGGCGCGGCCCCCGTGCCGCCCTCGCCGCCGTCGATGGTGATGAAATCCGGCGCGCATTCCGCGCCGCGCTCGACGATCAGTTCGAACATCTCGTCCCACGCCTCGCTCGACCCCACCACGGTCTTGAACCCCACGGGCTTGCCCGTGACCTCGCGGATATGGCCGATGAAATCCAGCAGTTCGCCGTAATTGTTCACCTCCCGGTGCCGGTTGGGCGAGATGCTGTCCTGACCCACCGCGATTCCCCGGATCTCTGCAATCTCCGGCCCGACCTTTTCGCCGGGCAGGATACCCCCCTTGCCCGGTTTCGCCCCCTGCGCCAGCTTCAGCTCGAACATGCGAACCTGCTCGTACGCGGCCATCTTTCGCAGCTTGTCATCGTCCAGGCCGCCATCGGCGGTGCGCACCCCGTATTTCGCCGTCCCGATCTGGTAGACCACGTCGCACCCGCCGGTCAGGTGATAGGGGCTCAATCCCCCCTCCCCGGTGTTCAGCCAGATCCCCGCCTCGGCGGCGCCCCGGCTCAGCGCCTCGACCGCGGGGCGCGAAATCGCGCCGTAACTCATGCCAGAGACGTTGAAGATCGACCGTGCCATGTAAGGCGTCCGGCAATAGGGCCCGATCTGCAACGGTTCGGTCGCCGCGAACTGGTCATCCAGTGGCGGAAACGCCGCCGGCACGAAGATCGGCGTGCCCGCCACGTTCAGGTTGCGGGTCGAGCCGAAGGCGATGGTGTTGCCCTTGCCTTTCGAGGCGTGCCCGACCCAGTCGCGCTGTGCGCGGTTGAACGGCATCTCTTCGCGGTCCATGGCAAAGAAGTACTGGCGGAAAAACTCGCCCAGCGTGGTGAACAGCCCGCGAAACCGCCCGATCACCGGGTAATTGCGGCGGATCGCGTCGCCGGTCTGGGTCTTGTCGATGACGAAAAAGAGCAGCGCCAGCGCGATGACCACGCCGATCGCCAACACCAGGGCCAGCGCCAGAAAGCCGAGGATCTCGAAAACCAGGTCCATCACCGCCCCTTCGGAAACTGCGTGGCTCCCTTATGCCACAGACCTTGCCTGCCTCAAGCGTTAAAGCCGCCCTGGCGCGCCCCTGGTCCTCACGCCGTTTCACGAAGTTTTCAGTGGAATTCGCAAAACGCCCCGGCTTAGGCGGCGGATCTTTTTCGTCAAATGGCACCGGCGGAAATCCCCGCTGAACCGAACAGACTCGACCCGCGTAGCAGGGACACGATGCGCAACACGAGCGTCGTTTAACACTCGTACCAAAGACACCTTACAAGGGAGACGAACAATGCTTCGCAGAACTTATCTTGCCCTGACCGCCGCCACGATCCTTGGTGGTGCCACAACCGCCTTTGCCGAAAGCGGCAAGGACATCGTCGACACCGCCACCGAAGCCGGCGACTTTTCCACCCTGCTCGCCGCGGCCGAGGCGGCCGGTCTGGTCGAAACGCTGAAAGGCGACGGCCCCTTCACCGTCTTTGCCCCCACCGACGAAGCCTTCGCGGCCTTGCCCGAAGGCACCGTAGACACGCTGTTGATGCCGGAAAACAAGGATCAGCTGACCAGCATCCTCACCTACCATGTCGTGCCCGGCAAGGTCATGTCCGGCGACCTGAGCGACGGCATGACCGCCGAAACCGTGCAGGGCTCCGAGGTGACCATCGGCACCGAAGGCGGCGTGACCGTCAACGACGCGAATGTCGTGACCGCCGATATCGAGGCGTCGAACGGCGTCATCCACGTGATCGACGGCGTGATCATGCCCGAGTAATGTTTCTGGGGCGAGCCGGTTACGACCCGGCTCACTTCCTCTTTGGCGTAGCTTTGTTCCGCCCGCACAGCGGCGCCAATTTTCTCACCCTGCCTCAGGCCGACTGTCGAAACTGCTGCAACGCATCGTCCTTGTACGGTATCTGGTTCAGACACGGCTTGGACAACTCTATCATCTTGCCGACCAATCTGCGGCGACGACGCGCACGGGGATGAAAGGCGGCAGTGTCGAAGAACATCCGGCGGTCGTTGAACGGGTTGACGTAAAAACTTGGTGCAAACGCATAATAGACGTTGTTCGGCGCAGACGGCATGAAGACTTCGGAATGCGCCATGTCCGGCAATCTTGCCCGGGCGGGTTCCGGCAAACCGTCGCACCACGCGCCATAACGCTCCCGCAAGCTTTCAAGCCGATCCGGTGCAAGACGATCCGACAAGTCTTTGGCCCGCATATTGAGCAATGCTGCAAGACCGTCGTCGATGGAACACCCGGTCACGGCTGTCTCTCTCGTCCACTTGTTCGCCCGCGTCATCTCGGCGCCGTTTCCGCGCAGAACAAGCTCTGTCGCCGGGGCCATTTCCACGGCACGCACCGTGGCCTTGTTGATACCGTTGAACGCAAGACTTGTCCTCAGAGCCATGACATCTCGCAAGGTCGCCACCTGATCGTCGGTCAGGCACCGTTCAAACTCGGGATCGTCACGGTCAACGACTTCAAGCTTTACGCCGACTTCTTGCGCCAGTGCGACCGCGACCTGCCGATCGAACTGAGTGATCCACCTTATGTCATGCATGAAGAACCGTTCGATGCGATCGAGAACAGGCGTTGCCGCGGCAAGCAACAGCCGCGAATCCGTTCCACCCGATATTGGCAGCGTCGTCGAGTACCCGCCCGCCAGTGCAGCCATCACCTGCCCAAGTCGCCCGGTTATCCTTTCGGCCAGGCCGTTCCGGTCCTCACCTGCGGTTTCAAAATCATCCTCCGCGCCAAGCCAGTGCCGTTTCAGCTCGAAATCGGCAAGATCCAGATAGTGATTGGCATAGATGCGCCTGCAGTGGATGTCGCACGTCTCCCCCAGGGCAAACTGCGCCTTTCGGGCCTGCACGTCCTTGGCTGAAACAGTCGTCAGCGGTTCGATGTCCCGGTTCACCGCCAGATGAACGCTGGACGCAACAGCCTTGTCCTTGTTCGAGTAGACTGCGCTCAGCCCTCCGGATGGGTCGAAATAGACCCGTTTCGTACCGAATGCCGCCACCACGGCGATGAACCGACCGGCCAACCCTTCGATATAGGTTTCAAGCGCGTCGATTGTTCCCTTGCCTTCCAGAACAACGCGCCCATTCAGGCAAGCGCCCTCCTGGTCGACTGCGACGCCAAGAACTACGCCCACGGTCCGACCACTGCCAAAGACAAGCTCGTGTCGCGGAAGCCTTGGACAATGATGCAGATTCCAATCGCCCAGGCGGAAATGCATCCAATTCTCAGACGGGCCTGTACGCGACTTCGACAACCTGAACTGAAACGGAAAGGTCTCGTCAAAGTCCCAACCGTTGGCCTCACACACCGCTTGCGCGGCGCAAATCGTGCGTTTCATTCTGCCTCGCTCTCCGCCACATCGTTGCGCGGCTTGCTCTGCTCGTTGGGTCCGGGGGCATTATTATGGTTATGGACCTCCGGGGTTGGTCTACTTCTTGTGGATCACAGCGACCTGCAACCGCTTGCCGGGCACCATCCGTGCCGGCGCCAGATGTACGCCCGAGATATCCTCGGCCAGCTTGTTGAACTCCGCGGCCACTTTCGGGTCGCTATGGGTGAACGTGCGCGTCTCCACCCAGTCCCGGAACAGGGCGGCGGTCTTGGTGATGCCCTCCTGCTCGTAGGTGTCAGGCTGCCAGCGCAGATCCTCGATGATATAAAGCCCGCCCGAGTCCAGCCGCGGGAAGATCTCCAGGAACGCGTTCTGCTGGTGATGGCTGGCATGGCTCGCGTCGTCGATCACGATGGTGGGCGCTGTCTCGATCTCCTCGATCGCCGCCGCAATATTGTCGCGCTCGTCCATGTCGCAACGGTGAAAGGTGAACCGCTCGTGCTCGACCCACGAGAAATCCGACACGTCCAGCCCATGGATCTCGGCCTTGGGAAAATAGTCCAGCCACATGCGGATTGACGGGCAGTCCGTCGTCTCGCGGTCCGCGGCGTGGCCATGCTCTGGCCCGCCGATCAGCAGGCCCATCTCCAGGAAGGTGATCTTGCGTTGCCGGTACGGATGGAAAAGCATGTGGTAAAGCTCGGTATACCGATGCTTCTTAGACCCCTTGTCCGACCCATAGCGATCGGCAAGATCGGTCAGGTTTTCGCCACCCTTGCCGGTGGGCAGGCGCGGCGCGGTGGTCACGTTGCCCATCGCCTCGGCCTCTTTCATCGCCGCCTTTTCCTCGCGTGACAGCACGGGTGCGGCATCACAATCGATCCTGTGCTTTTTAAGCCGGTCATCCATCCAGCTGTCCGGCTCCGGCATCCCGCCGATATCCGACAGGAACTCGCGGATGCGCCGACCATAGAAATGCACCGAATAGGTGTTCTCGGTCAGCATCGCCCCGACCTTTTCACGGGCCCGCGTCCGCCCCAGAAGACGGCGGTCGCGAAAGCCCACCGGGTACAGCCCCTCGATCGGCAGGGCGTATTTCGCCTCACCCGTCTTGTGCAGGTAGTGGGTCACCGCCTGAGGCCCCCAGACGCCCCATTTCATGTCGCTGACATGCACCGGATCGCCCGCGTCCTTCTTTTCTTGGAACTTCGCCTTCTCGCGGTCCGAATACCATTCCGGGATGCCATACTCGTCTTCGCTCATCTCCAGCAATTGGCCCAGCGCCTCACTGTCCGGCGGCAGGCCCAGCACGCCGCCATTGATATGCGTGTCCGATTCCCAGCCAAAGAAATGGCCCGTCTCGGTTTCGAACGGCTTCGCACAATAGGCATCCAGGTCGGCCCAGATCATCCGGTCGTTCTGTTGCAGCAGGTGATACCGGAACACGTCGGAGAAAAGCGCGAAGCTGCCCGTGCGTCCATGCTGGATGAACCGGTCGATCTTCAGCACGCTGTCACCGTGGATCAGTTCCACGCCCTCGGGCACGTTCTGAACGTCCTTGTAATGGTACAGCTTCACATGGTGACCCGCATCCAGGAAGGACTGCGCGCACAGCACCTCGACATAGCTCAAAGGCCCCTCGACCCAGAGCATCCCGATCTCGACATCCCGTTTCATCCGCGACCTCGTCCTTCGGCGTCTTGCGCGCCTTGTATTCTAATGGCTCGCCACATGGTCCAGCTCCAGCAGCGTGATGTCGGGATTGGCGCGGATGTCGGCGATGTCCTGATCGTACATCCGGGTCAGGTGCGCGCGCTCGTTCGGCGTCCAGGGGTCATAGGTGCCGTATTCCGGCCCGCGCGGAAATTTCTCCTGCAACGCGACCCGCTGCTCCAGCGCCTTGTCCGCCCCGTCCTTGTGAATCAACTGCAACAGTTCCGCCACCGCGCGCCCGCTGGCCGTGGGCCGCTTGTTGCGGTCTTTCGGTTCCTTCATCGCGCCGGTGTCGATCCCCGGCCCGCACAGCCCCCCCAGAACCTGCCGGTCCATCCTGCGAAAATCCTCGTAGCGCCAGACCGTCACCTTGGCGCCCGGAAACAGAGTCACCACGGATTTCAGTATGTTGTGCCAGTTCGGCATGTTCTCCATCACCTGCCGGCGCATCGTGCGCTCGTCCACGAACCACTGCCCGGTGACCGACCGCAGGTATTCCACGTAAGCAGACGCGAAAAAGTCTGCGTAATTGCGCAGGCCCAGATGCACCTCGCTCACGCCCTCGGGAAACTGCTCGGCGAACACCTCCAGCAGCTTGCGCCGCCAGCGATAGAGCACGCCCCGCTTCACGCAATGGCCGCAATGGCCGGCCATGTTCTCGTCCGACAGGATGATCCGTTTCGGGTTGCCCTTGGAAATCTCCTTCAGGAAGGCCCGGCTCATCCCGGCCAGCTCCTCGTCGGAAATCTTCGGGTCCCAGTCCATGCCGATCTTGTTATAGACGTTGCACTGCACCGGCACGGTCAGCTGCTTGCGGGTGTCGCGGTGGTGCACGTAATGCACGCCCTCGCGCTCGAGCATCTTTGAATTCCGCGCCAGCATCGACTGGATGTGGCTGGTGGCGGTCTTGTGGAACCCGCCGTGCAACACGATCTGCGGGCGCTTGCTCATTCGGCGGCTAGGTCCTGCAACAGCTGGTCGCGATTTACCGGCGCCTCGCCAGGGCGGTTGATCATCTGCAACAGGTCATGCAGCGCCGACCATTCCTCGTTCGCCTTCAGCGCGGAGATCTTGGCCCGGTGCCACGCACACGCCTCGGCATGCAAACGACGGATCTCCTTGTCCTCCATCAGCCTTTCGAACTCCACCCGGGTGGCCTCGGCCATCGGCACAAGGCTCGCATCCCGGGCCATGTTCAGGTTCATGTCCGCCCAATAGGCCACGCCCTGGTCACGGTCGATATGGTTGGTGCGGCCCCGGTCGCGCTTGACCAGGAAACTGTCGACCGAGCGCACGGCATAGTGATGCAGCCGTGCATGGTCGTGGCGGAACCCGCCCCAGGCCGACCAGCCCGTGTCGAAATATTTCTCCGGCATCGGCTGCCCGCCAGCGTCGGTCCAGATGAACCCCTCGGGCCGGCCCTCGAACTTGGGCCGGTGCACGCCGAACTTCTTGATCGCGTCGGACGGCCGAAACAATGTCTTCAGCCCCAGCCCGCGGTATTTCTCGCGGAAATCCTCCGGTGCGCCCCACGTGAAATGTTTGTGAATGAAACGGTCCTCATAGGCCACCTGGTCGCCGCACCCGAACAGCTTCCAGCACAGCGAAATCGCATCCGCCTCGCCCACCGCCTCGAACAGGTCGGGCAGGCGTCCGTCGCCCGCGCGGATATTCAGGAACTCGTCGCAATCGGCGCAAATCGCCCAGTCCGCCTGGCGGTAAAGGTCGTGCGAAAATGCCCGGCGTAGCGCCACCCGCTGCGGGCTCGCGCCTTTCTTGAAACGGTTGTCCACATGCACCGCGACACCCATCTCCTCCAGCCGCATGGCGATGCGGTCCGTGCCGTCGTCGCAATCGTTGGTGTAAATCAGGAAATCGGTAAACCCGATGGCCTTGTTGAAGGCCACCCATTCCAGCATGAACGGCCCTTCGTTCTTCATCGTGGTCACGATCAGGCAGCGTTCGTTGCCCCGCTCGCCCATCGGGCGCGAGGGGCGGTCGGGATCGGGTTTCTTGGCCTTGGCCGGTTGTTTGTCGCCTTGCACAGGCTTAACCGCCGACGGCGCGGCGGCCTGCTTCTTCGGCGCCGGCGCATCCTCGGTCACGTCCTCCGGACCGTCCATGTCCGCCTCGTCGAACCCGTCATCGTCTTCCAGGTCGAACTGATCGGCCCCATCGGCCTTCTGTTGCGCCGCGCGCTCTTCCTCGCGCTGCTTGCGCCGCAACCGCTTGCGGAACGCCAGGCCGAAGGCATTTGCCGTCTCTTCACGGCCCTTGTCGTTGAAATAGGTGGTGACGGCGTTCTTGTACCAGCGCAGGTCACGCCGCGCGCGATAAAGCCTGTAGAACTCGGCCTGATCCAGATCTCCAAAGATCGCCGCCTGCATCACAGGCTTCAGCGCACCGATCTTGCGCATGAAAACGGCCGTCTTGTGATCGGAATGCCGGCAATGAAATATCTCGATGTTCTCGCCCGAGAACCGCCCCACATGCTGCTTGTCCAGCGCGTGATAAGGGTCATAGAATATATTCACCCGGCCCAGGCCCGCGGTCAGCGCCGCTGCATCCGACAAAGGCAGCGTCCAGTCCTGCCGCCGCCCGCCTTCATAGCGCGTTTCCCACGGGACCAGCCCGATATCCAGCGTGCTTTGCGGATTGACGGAAACCACATGCGCCCCCGGCACCAGAGAGCCAAAGGCGATGGCGGCAAAGCCCCCCATCGACACGCCGGCAAAGATCACCCGGTCGTAGCCCTCGAAAAACCCTTCGTCGCGCAGCTTCTCGAACCGGGCGATCAGGTCACCGTCGCGGTACCAATCCGCCACATGCGCCATCACGCCCAGGTGCGATATGTTCACGTCCTGCGCAAACTTGAACGCCCAGGGCTCGCGCTCCACCGAGGTGTCGTTAACGTTGGAAAGGTTGTCGAAGGTCACCAGCAAACGGTTCACCGGCCGGCGCACGTACATCAGCGAATGCCGCAGATGCCGCTCCATGAATCCTTCGCCTTCGCCCCCGGGGCGAAGCTCGTCGAACCAGCGGGGCACCGCTGGCGTGTCGTCTGCTGAACTGTCCTGCTCGGCCATGGCCCGATCTTATATCCGGTGTGGTTGCCGCGCGGTAAATCCGCGCCGTTCCGCTTTTGGCGCCACTATACGCCCGCCTCGCGAATCCGCGCAACACTCGTGTCAAATTGTCGACGCGACAGCCATTTGCGCAACACACCGCCCCGCCCTCCTCTGGCCATAAATATTTCGGGGGTTTGGGGGCTGGCCCCCAATTAAACCTGTGTTTGGGGGCCAGACCGACCAAGGACACGCTTCCAGCCCGTCCCGGACCTGATCCGGGACCTCGTAGGGTGGGTTTCCAACCCACCTTCGATAGCCGACACCCCACGCCCCCCAAATACGAAAAACCCCCGCCGAATTTCTTCGGCGGGGGCCATATCTGTCAGCCATCAAGGCTCAATGCACCACGGCATCGTCCGGTCGCTCGCGGTTGGTCGACCCGACGCGCTCGCCGATGATCAGCCCATCGGCCCCGGCACTCACCGGAACGGTCGAGCCGTCCAGGATATCCCCGGCCAAGAGCCCCTCGGCCAGCGGATCCTGCAACGCCTTCTGGATCACCCGCTTCAGCGGCCGTGCGCCATAGACAGGGTCATACCCCTCGTCGGCCAGCCACTTGCGCGCGTCATCGTCCAACTCCAGCGTGATCTTCCGGCTGGCCAGCCGCTTCAGCAGACGCGCCATCTGGATATCCACGATGCCGTCCATCTGGTCGCGGTTCAGACGGTCGAAGACCACGATCTCGTCCAGCCGGTTCAGGAACTCGGGCCGGAAATGCGACCGCACCGCGTCCATCACGTCGCGCTTGGCCGCCGCCGCATCCGCGCCTTCCGGCAACTGGCTCAGCGCCTGGGACCCGAGGTTCGACGTCAGGATAATCAGCGTCTGCTTGAAATCCACCGTCCGGCCCTGCCCGTCGGTCAGCACACCGTCGTCCAAAACCTGCAACAGCACGTTGAAGACTTCCGGATGTGCCTTCTCAACCTCGTCGAACAAGACAACCTGGTAGGGCCGCCGCCGCACGGCTTCGGTCAGCACGCCACCCTCGTCATACCCGACATAGCCCGGAGGCGCGCCGATCAGACGGGCGACACTGTGCTTCTCCATGAACTCGCTCATGTCGATCCGCACCATCGCGCTGTCATCGTCGAACAGGAACTCCGCCACGGCCTTCGTGAGCTCGGTCTTGCCCACGCCGGTCGGCCCCAGGAACAGGAAGCTGCCCAACGGACGGTTCTCGTCGTTAAGCCCGGCGCGCGCCCGGCGCACGGCATTGGCCACCGCCTTCACGGCGGCATCCTGGCCGATCACCCGACGGTGCAGGTTGCCCTCCATCCCGAGCAGCTTCTCGCGCTCGCCTTCCAGCATCTTCGCGGTCGGAATGCCCGTCCAGCGTTCGACCACCTGGGCGATCTGCTCGGGCCGCACGGCTTCCTCGACCATGACATCGCCATCTTCCTCGGCCTTCTCGGCCTCGGCCAGCTGCTTTTCCAGCTGAGGGATGACGCCATAGCTCAGTTCCCCGGCCTTCGCGAGGTTGCCTTCGCGCTTGGCATGGTCCAGCTCGATCCGCGCGCGGTCCAGCTGTTCCTTGATGTCGCGGGCGCCGGCCAGCTTGTCGCGCTCGGCCTGCCATTTCGCGGTCATCTGGCTGGATTTCTCCTGCATGTCGGCCAGCTCTTTTTCCAGCTTCTCCAGCCGGTCTTTGCTGGCGGCGTCGTCCTCTTTCTTCAGGGCCTCCGCCTCGATCTGCTTTTGCAGGATCTCGCGGTCCAGCGCGTCCAGTTCCTCGGGCTTGCTGTCCACTTCCATGCGCAACCGGCTTGCGGCCTCGTCCACAAGGTCGATCGCCTTGTCCGGCAGGAAGCGGTCGGTGATATACCGATGGCTCAGCGTCGCCGCCGACACGAGGGCAGAGTCCGAGATCCGCACGCCATGGTGCAACTCGTACTTCTCCTTGATGCCGCGCAGAATGCTGATCGTGTCCTCGACCGTGGGCTCGGCCACCATCAGCGGCTGGAACCGGCGTGCAAGCGCCGCGTCCTTTTCCACGTGCTTGCGGTACTCGTCCAGCGTCGTGGCCCCGACACAGTGCAATTCACCCCGCGCCAGCGCCGGCTTGATCAGGTTGGCCGCGTCCATCGCGCCATCCGCCTTGCCCGCGCCGACCAGCGTGTGCATCTCGTCGATGAACAGGATGATCTCGCCAGCCGCATCCGTGACCTCGTTCAGCACGGCCTTCAGCCGCTCCTCGAACTCGCCGCGATATTTCGCCCCGGCGATCAGCGCACCCATGTCCAGCGCCAGAAGCTTCTTGTTCTGCAGGCTTTCGGGCACGTCGCCATTGACGATCCGCAGGGCCAGCCCTTCGGCAATCGCAGTCTTACCGACGCCCGGCTCACCGATCAGGACCGGGTTATTCTTGGTCCGGCGGCTCAGGACCTGCATGGCGCGGCGGATCTCGTCGTCGCGGCCAATGATCGGGTCGATCTTGCCGTCCTCGGCCCGCTGCGTCAGGTCCGTGGCGTATTTCTCCAGCGCTTCATAGCTGTCCTCGGCACTGGCCGAATCCGCCGTCCGCCCCTTGCGAATATCGTTGATCGCCTCGTTCAGGGCCTGCGCACTCAACCCGCCCTGCTCCAGCGCGTCCTTGGCGGGGCTTTTCACCATCGCCAGCGCGGTCAGCAGGCGCTCCACCGGCACGAAACTGTCGCCGGCCTTCTTGGCCAGCTTCCCGGCCTCGTCCAGCAACTTCACGGTCTGACCATCCATATAGGTCTGGCCCGCATCGCCACTGACCTTCGGGATCTTGCCCAGGGAAAGGTCCAAAGCCTGCACCACGCGCGCCGGCTCACCGCCCGCTCGCTTGATCAGGTTGCTGGCCATACCCTCGGGGTCGTCCATCAGTGCTTTCAGTATATGTTCGGGCGCCAGTTTCTGGTGGCTTTCCCGGATCGCGATCGTTTGCGCGGCTTGAATGAAACCACGCGACCGCTCGGTGAACTTCGACAAGTCCATCCCGTCTCTCCTTTTTGCAAGCGTTATCCCGGTGGCGCACCCAGCATTAGGCATGCGGCTTCGGGAACCTCAGACCTTTAAATGGTTAACACGACCGTGAGCTTCAAGAGGACCTGCAAATTGTTCGCACCGCGAAAACCGCAACCAGATGTTGATTAATCTTAAAGCCAAGCCACCACATGTGCGGAAACCCGCTCAATTTTTTTGTGAACCTTGCAACTTTTTCGGCCGACCCAACGTTATCCACACACTTATCCACAGGCTAAGTCGTCTGGTTGACTCGTAAAACAGGAGCAGACCCATGCAGATCGAGAAACTTGAATTCGACGCAATCCGCTACAATCCCGAGCTTGAAGCGTTCGAGGCGGCCGTTCGTATCCACGAGTCCGGTCACATTTTTCGCTACCCGGTTCACCTCAAGGCCCCGCTCAACGCGGAATACGCGCTCGTTGCCCGCGGCCTCACGCAGAAAGCCAGCCTGCGTCATACCCAAAAGGCGCATGACCTGCGTTCCACGCTTCCCGAGCCCGCGCAAGGCGCCGCCGCCGCCTGATAAATAGGCAAAAAGCCGCGAGGGGACGCACGTTAACCATTTTCCCCTCGCAAATGGCGGACAATTGAGACACACTTTCTGCAGGTGCAAAGTAAGGGTGTGTCATGAAAATCGAGCGAATTTCCCTGGAGAACGTGTCGGTTTCACCGCATTCGGGTGCGCATGTCGCCACGGTCTTGCTGCACAGCGACACGGCATCGTTCACGATGCGCGCTTCAGCCATGCTGGCAAGCAGGCTCACCAGTCTGACCGAAAGTTCAATTGTGACCCGCGCGCTGGTGGAGGATGCCCTCCGCCAGGTGCGGCACATGCCCGAATTCCGCAACGCACCGCAGACGGTCGTTGTCGCCGACACGGCATGGCCCATCTCCGCCGAACAGGCTTGACGCCGATCCCACGGCCCGCAACAAGGGCGCGACCCGATCCGAAAGGCCGCGCCGATGACAGACAGCCCTTTGCCCGCAGATGACCGCCTGATCGTCGCTGTTGATCTGCCCAACGCGCTCGACGGCCTGAATTTGGCCGAGCGGCTGGGCGACTCGGTGTCGTTCTACAAGATCGGGCTCGGGATGCTGACGGGCGGCGGCCTTGCCCTCGCCAATGAGCTCAAGCAGGATCACGGCAAGCGTATCTTCCTCGACATGAAGCTCTTCGATATCGGCGCCACGGTGGAAAACGCCGTGCGCGGGCTGGCGCAGTTCGACCTCGACTTCCTCACCGTGCATGGCGACCCCCACGTGGTCCGCGCCGCCCGCGAGGGCGCGGCGGGCAAGCCGATGAAGATCCTCGCCGTCACCGTGCTGACCTCGCTCGACCGCGCCGATCTCGACGCGTCGCTTATCGCCCCCGGCGAGATCCCAGACATCGTCGCCACCCGCGCCGCACGCGCGCTCGAGGCCGGGGCCGACGGCGTCATCGCCTCGCCGCAGGAGGCCGCGATGATCCGCGCCCTGCCCGAGGCCGCGGGCAAGCTGATCGTCACCCCCGGCGTGCGCCCCTCGGGCGCCGCACTAGGCGACCAGAAACGTGTCGCCACCCCGGCACAGGCCCTGTCGGACGGCGCCGATCACATCGTCGTCGGCCGCCCCATCTGGGCCGCCGACGACCCGCGCGCCGCCACGCAAGCCATCCTGAACGACATCGCCTGACGCAGGGTGGGTGAACCCCACCATCGCGCGCCCCAAGCCGCTCCCTACCTATTCATGTACGCCGCCACTCGCTCGGCGAAATGCGGCACGGCCTTGTCGTGCGCCACGTACTCCTCGGGCGGCATCAGGCACCAGCCCAGCCCCTCGTCGCCAAAAACCACGTCGTCGGCCAGCGCCGCCGGGCAATGCGCCGCAAAGAACCACATCCGCGTCGGCCCCGCATAAAATCGCCGCCAGCCCAACACGCCGGGGTCCAGCACCAGCCCCAACTCCTCGCGTGTTTCGCGCAGCACGCAGGCTTCGGCGCTCTCGCTCCCCTCACGCCCGCCACCCGGAAGGTCCAGGAACCCGGGCCAGGGAATATCCACCGCATGATCCCGTTGGATCACCGCCAGCCGCTTGCCCAGAAACAACGCCAGCTTCGTGCCCTCGAACCTCTCTTCACTCATACCGTCTTTTCCCTCACGCGTCGCGCCCTTACAATACCTGCATCGCAACCCCGAACGCAGCCCCTCACATGCCCGCCCTCTGCCGCGACTGCCTGACAGAATTCGACACCGGCGCGCGCTGCCCCGCCTGCCGCAGCCCGCGCGTGCTGGCGCATCCCGAACTTCACGACCTCAGCATCGCGCACATGGATTGCGACGCGTTCTACGCCTCGGTCGAGAAACGCGACAATCCCGATCTGGCGCACAAGCCCGTGATCATCGGCGGCGGCCGGCGCGGTGTCGTCTCCACCGCGTGCTACGTCGCCCGCATTCGCGGCGTCCGCTCGGCCATGCCCATGTTTCAGGCGCTGAAACTCTGCCCCGAGGCCGTCATCATCAAGCCCCGGATGGAACTCTACGCCGAGGTCTCGCGCCAGATCCGCCGCATGATGGAGGATCTCACCCCCGATATCGAACCCCTGTCACTGGACGAGGCGTTTCTCGATCTCACCGGCACGGCCCGCCTGCATGGCGCGTCCCCCGCCGTGATGCTGGCCCGCCTGACCAAACGCATGCGCACCGAACTGGGCCTGACCGGCTCCATCGGCCTGTCGCACAACAAGTTCCTGGCCAAGATCGCGTCGGACCTCGACAAGCCGCGCGGCTTTTCCATCATCGGCAAGGCCGAGACGGCGGATTTCCTGCGCGATCAACCCGTCAGCCTGATCTGGGGCGTGGGACAGGCCGCGCGCACCTCGCTGGATGCCGCCGGCATCCGCACCTTCGCCGACCTCCTGCGCTGGGAGAAAACCGATCTGGTGGCGCGCTTCGGCTCCATGGGCGAGCGGCTCTGGCACCTTGCCCGCGGACAGGACCATCGCCGCGTCTCGGCCCATTCCCCGATGAAGTCGATCTCGAACGAGACCACCTTTCGCGAAGACACCGCCAGCGCCGACATTCTCGACGGCCACCTCTGGCGCATGGCCGAAAAGGTCGCCGACCGCGCCAAGGCCAAGCATCTGGCGGGCCGCGTCGTCACGCTGAAACTCAAGCGGTCCGACCACTCGCTCCTGACACGCCGCATCTCGCTGCGCGACCCCGCGCAGCTGGCCGACACGCTCTATCGCACCGCCCGCGCGCTCTTTGACCAGGTCGACCATACCAAGCCCTACCGCCTGCTGGGCGTGGGCCTGTCGGACCTCGTGCCCGAGACCGCCGCCGAGGCCTCGGGCGACCTTCTGGACCCGCGAGCCCGCCAGCGCGGCCGCGCCGAACGCGCCACCGACGAGATCCGCGCCCGCTTCGGTGCCGACGCCATCCTCAAGGGCCGCTCCCTGCGCTGAACCGGGTTTTTCCCGTTAAAGCAGAGTGTTACCGGCACTCCCCTGTTGCCGAAAAATCACATCGACGCCGCCGATAATTGCTCGTGCAACTTTCCAACCCGTGCCACGTTGCTATCGCCATGAAACACACACTGACCCGTCCCATTCCCCGTCTTGCCGCGGTTGCGCTCTGCGCCGCCGGTCTGCGCCCCGCCGCCGCCGCCGACTGGGTGGACTTTTCCGGCGACATCTCGGTGGGCGCCAACAGCATCCAGGACAACGCCTTCATGTCTCGGATCGACGCGATGCTGACCTTCACGCTGTTCGACATCGGCGACAGCCCCGTCGCGTTCGAGTTCGGCACCTTCGGGTACTACTACAAGGGCGACCGCCCGCACGAAACCTACGCCGCTTTCGTCTATGACGACCGGTTCCGCCTGGGCGTGGTCAAACCCGCCTATGACCAAGTGCTGATCTCGCCCTTCGACTTCACCGCCGCTTCCATCGCCGAGACCCGCGCAGAATACACCCGCGCCCGCGCCACGACCGAGGCGCTGCGCTTCAACTCCGTGCCGGTCGGCGTCTCCTATGGCGACACCACAGGCGACACGACCTGGGCCGCTTCGCTGCTCGATGCCAGCGACGGCAACTTCCGCTCCGCCTCCGCTTCCGCCGAATGGCAGGCGCAGGCCGTCACCCTCGCCGCCGCGGTCGAGGGCGTCTGGGACCCCAAGGACGATTTCGACGGCATCAACGCCAAGCTCGGCGCCCGCTGGCAGCAGGGGCGTTTCGACATCGGCGCCGCCTTCCTGCACCCCGACGCCAACCAGCGCCCCGATGCCGTGGCCTTTGACGTGAATTACAATGCCTGGCGCGACCTGACGCTTTCGGGGTTCGGCGAGGTCACGCGCAGCAGCACGACTTCGGCCTACGGGCTCGCCGCCCGATACGATTTTCAGGATCGCTCCGACGTGACCTTCGCCGTCACCGACACCAAGACCGACGAGGAAGTCCACTTCACCTACACGCGCCGGTACTGACCGCTCTTCTGGGCGCATCCGACGCACGATGTCTTAACTCGGGCCGTCGGCACGCCGCACCGTCGCGATACAGTCGGACATACCGACGCGATACCGATGCGGATTTCGGGAACCCTGCGCCGTTAAGCTTCGATTCGCCTCACTCGGCGGCCAGCTGCTGCGGTTTGGGCCGTCCGACCTCGGCGATCTGGGCGATCACGCCCTCCAGAACGGCTTTGAACGCCTCGAAATTGCCATTGGGCCGGATCAGCCTCTCGTTCATGTAAAGCGCCCGGTCGATCTCGACCTGCACCGCGTGCCGGTTCTCCTGCGGGCGGCCGTAATGCTGGGTGATGAAGGCCCCGGCAAAGGGCGCGTTGCGCGCCACATTCAGCCCGGCGGCACTGAACGCCGCCTCGATCCGGTCCACCACGTCGTCGCTCGCCGCCGCGCCGAACCTATCGCCCAGGACCACCTCGGGGCGCCGCGCCCCACTGCGGGCGACGGCATCCATCGCCTCGTGCGGCATCGAGTGGCAATCGATCAGGATCGACTGTCCGAAAAGCCCGAGCGCCTGATCCAGCTGGGTTTTCAGCGCCGCATGATAGGGCCGCCAATAGGTGTCGATGCGCCTTTGCGCTTCGTCCATCGTGATCTTGCCGGAATAGATCGCCTTGCCATTGGCCACCACGCGCGGGATCACTCCCAGGCCAGAGGCCACGCGCGGGTTGTGCCCCGTGCGCCGCGCCCCTTCGATCAGCGCCGGGTCCAGCTCCTCGGTCGAGCGGTTCAGATCCACGAAGGCCCGTGGCGCCCCCGCCTTGATAAACGGCGCCCCGTTGCGCGGCGCGGCCTCGAACAGATCGTCCACGAACGCATCCTCGGAACTGCGCACGCTCAGTTCATTGAGGTTCGTGCGCCGCACGAAAGACCACGGATAATCCCGCCCGCTATGGGGCGATGCGAACACCACCGAGGTCGTGCGACGCTCAGGATGTGTAAGGGTAAACGCGGCTTTGGGCATTCTCTCTCCTGCCGGAACATAATAGTCTGAAAATCAGGTTCTAAAAGCCCTTGATCCCCTTCCCGACTCCTTTTATAGACACGCCTCACCGGCGCGGTTCTCCGCGCCCCTATTCGTTGGGGGCCATGCCACTCCGGTATCAGGGCGATTAGCTCAGCGGTAGAGCACTTCGTTGACATCGAAGGGGTCACTAGTTCGATCCTAGTATCGCCCACCATATTCACTGCCCGGCCTGGCCGGTGCACCCGCAACCCGGCGCCCCGCGCCACGACATTGGAGACGAGTGATGAAAGTCCGGAACTCGCTGCGTTCGCTCAAGAACCGCCATCGCGATTGCCGCGTCGTGCGCCGCAAAGGCCGCGTCTACGTGATCAACAAGACCCAGAAGCGTTTCAAGGCCCGTCAAGGCTGAGATCCCGATCTGGTTCTGCTGAACGAACCCCGCCTCGGCGGGGTTTTTTCGTTTCGCCGGGGCAAGCGGTTACGGTGCCGCGCGATTGCCAGACCGCGGGGTGGCGATCCAACGGTCGTTCAAGGCACTTTATCCCTGCCACCTCCGCAAAACATCAAATTGAAGCGCTTACGTCCCCCAATCGCCAGCCCGTCCGGGCGGTCTGGCGATCGCGCGGCGGCGCGCAAGCGCGCCTCGATTCCGCGCGGTCCGCACTCTTCACACGTCGTTAGGAATTTCGCGGGACACTACGTCTCATCCCGCTCGAACCGCGCCAGACCCGGCACTGCCGGCAACCACTCTTCCCGCCGCACGGTCCACAACTCGTAGGTCGGCTGGAACACGTTCGGCGCATCCAGCGCCCCAAGATGGACCTCCACCTCGCCGTCGCTGACGGAAAACACCGACCCGCCGCAGCGCGGACAGAAATGCCGCCCGTCCCAGTCGCGCGTCTCACCCCGAATCGCAACCGCCGCCTCGGGAAAGATCGCGGCGGCAAAGAACACCGCGCCATGATGCTTGCGGCAGTCTAGGCAATGGCACAACCCCACCCGGTCCGGCGCGCCTTCCGCCGTGATCCGCACCGCCCCACAGAGGCACCCACCCTCGACCCGGTCCATGCCGCTATCTCCCGTGGGTCCGGTCATACCCGTTCACCGGCGGGCTGGCCCAATCGCCCAAGGCCCCCTCCGCCGGCGCGAAAACCTCGACCTTCAGCGGATAGCACGCCGCCGCGTCGCTGGAATGCTCGGCCGAGCAATCCCCGCCCGGACAGGCGCTCAACGCCCCCAGCAGGTCGACCTCTGCAAACAATTCCAGGTAGTCGCCGGGCCGCACCGGGCTGGCCTTCATGAAATACTGGCCCGTGTCCCGCGTGAACCCGGTGCACATGAACACGTTCAACACGTCATGCACCAGCGGCTCGGCCTCCTCCAGCGACATCTCCAGTTCGTCCGCCACCGCCCGGGTCAGGTTGGAATGACAGCAATGGTGATATTGCGACCCGGCCAGCAGATTGCCGGTATAGGGATCGCAGCGCGTGCCGATCACGTCATGCACCGACCCGCCGTACTGGTCGATCCCGTACCAGTCCAGCGTATCCTCCACGATCGTCGCCATGGGCCTCAGATACGGAAAACTCGACCACATCCGCTCACCGGTCGTCAGGTGTGTGCCGTGCAGCGCACGCGACTTGCCGGAGTAGAATCGCTCGCCCAGGTCATTGGCGTTCCACAGGTTCAGGTCCCCCACCTGCGGACCATCCACGCTGGTGATGCGAAAGAACTGCCCCGCCGCCACGCGAAAGCAGGCAGCCTCCCGCGGCGGGGCGATCACCTCACCGACCTTTTCCGCGCCGTCCCGCGCGGTGCGGTACAGGTCCATATCCGGCACGGGCAGGGTCTCGTTGGGATAACAGACGACGGGCTTCACGGCCCGGCGCACATCGGCATCGGTGGGTTCCGGCATGGGGTCCTCAGGATTGCGGCGTGTTCCTCAAGCAATCCAAAGGCGGTTTGCCATCCGATGTAAAGGCCCGCGCTCCGCAGAACGCACAGCGAAATGCCGTCTGCCCCGGCTTCGACGCGCCACGGTCTTCGCGCCAGCGGCAATTGCGCATCTTGGGGCGCGCGTAAATCGCCACCAGTATGAACGCAATGACAAGACCCACGACAATGAACATGCCGTGGGTCTTACACTGTCCCGCGGGGCAAGGCCAACCGGCCCGCCCCGGATCGGGGGGCAGTTACAGCACGACCACGTCCAGCGGCGGGAAGCCGTTGAAACCCACGCTGGAGTAGGACGAGGTGTAGGCACCGCAGCTGCGGATGAACACCCGGTCGCCCGACTTCAGGCCCAGCGGCAGGTCGATCATGCGTTTTTCATAGAGCACATCCGCCGAGTCGCAGGACGGCCCGGCCAGGATGCAGGGGCCCGTGCGCTCGCCGTCACGGGCGGTCACGAACTGATAGCGGATCGCTTCGTCCATGGTCTCGGCAAGGCCCGAGAACATGCCGATATCCAGGTACACCCAGCGGTGCAGGTCGTCGGGCGACTTGCGCGACACCAGCACCACCTCGGCGGCGATCATGCCGGCCTCGGCCACCAGGCCCCGGCCCGGCTCGGCCATCACGCGCGGCACGTCGCCGAAACGCTCGGCCACCATCTCGCGCACTTGGGCTGCATAGATCGCCGGCGCCGCGATTTCCTCGCCATAGAAGGCCGGAAAGC
The DNA here is from genome assembly GCF_002917925.1 of Roseovarius confluentis. Taxonomy (GTDB): domain Bacteria; phylum Pseudomonadota; class Alphaproteobacteria; order Rhodobacterales; family Rhodobacteraceae; genus Roseovarius; species Roseovarius confluentis. Next base: position 208,848 of record NZ_PPFE01000006.1, read on the forward strand.
CGCCACCGATGTTCAGCAGGTCCAGCGCGTGGCCGGCCTCGTGCGCGGCGCGCCACACATCGGCGATCCGGTCCAGCACCGGCGCCCACATGGCGGTCTGGCGGGTCTGGCTGCCGACGTGGAACGACACGCCCACCGGGCGCAGGCCCAGCGCAGCGGCATGGTCCATCAGCGCCACGGCGTGATCCGGCGCGCAGCCGAACTTGCGGGTCAGCGGCCAGTCCGCGCCCGACGCCTCGACGATCAGGCGGATATAGACCTCTGCGCCCGGCGCGTGCTCGGCGATCTTGTCCAGCTCTTCTTCGGCATCCGCCGCGAACAGGGTTACGCCCACGTGGTGCGCGAACGCGATATCGCCCGGTTTCTTCACGGTGTTGCCGAACGAGATCTCCTCGGGCCGCGCGCCCTGCGACAGGCACAGCTCGATTTCGCCGCGGCTGGCCGCGTCGAAATGGCTGCCGGCGTTCACCAGCGCCTCGATCACCTGCGGCTCGGGGTTGGCTTTGACGGCGTAGTGGATATGCGCATCGCCCAGCCCCTGCGCCAGCGCGTGATAGTTCTGCAGCACGACTTCGGTGTCGATCACCAGCGTCGGGCGATCGAACGTGGTGGTACGCAGGAAGCCCTCGATACGGGCGGCGCAAGCATGGCGGAAATCACCCGACAGGTCGGTGACGAAAGCGGTCATGGACATCTCCAAAGGTCACGAGGCGGCGAGGGCCGCGAGGTTCAGTTCAGAGACGTTACCGTCGCTACGTAACCGCTGGGGTATAAGGCCTTCGGGACAGAGGCGCGTGCGTTGGCGTCTGAATGCGCACATGGGGCCAAACCGTGAGTCGCGCAAGAGTTTTTGCATGCCGACCGATGAATTTTTCCACACAGTTTGAACTGTGTTTTCGCTACATCAGTTTCAGGCACTTCGCCCCGCCGCGCGCCCCGAGAAAATGCACCCGCCAAGGAAGGTCCCCTCCAGCGCGTTGTACCCGTGATACCCCCCGCCGCCGAACCCCGCGACCTCGCCGGCGGCGTAAAGCCCGTCCAGCACGCTGCCATCCGGGCGCAGCACTTTTGCTTCCGGATCGGTGTGCAACCCGCCCAGCGATTTGCGCGTCAGGATGTTCAGCCGCACGGCAATCAGCGGGCCATTGGCGGGGTCGAGAATCGCATGAGGCTTTGCCGTGCGGATCAGCCTGTCGCCGCGATAGGCCCGCGCCTGCCTTATGGCGGTCACCTGCGAGTCCTTGGCAAACGGATTGCTCAGCTGCGCATCCCGCGCCGCCACCTGCGCCCGCAAGTAAGCGGCGTCCAGAGGTGCGTTGGGCGTGATCCGGTTCATGCCCTCGACGAGCGTCTCGAAATCCCGTGCCACGACGAAATCCTCACCATGCGCCTTGAACGCTTCCACCGCGCCCGTCGCCCCCTTGCCCAGCCGTTCCTTCAAGACCTCGCGCCACTTGCCCGAGGTCAGGTCGGGGTTCTGCTCGCTCCCCGACAAGGCAAACTCCTTCTCGATGATCTTCTGCGTCAGGATGAACCACGAATGTTCATGACCCGTGGACAGGATGCGTCTCAAGGTGCTCAGCGTGTCGAACCCCGGCAGGCACGGCGCCTCCATCCGCACACCGTTGGCGTCGAACCACATCGAGGACGGCCCGGGCAAAATCCGTATCCCGTGGTTGGGCCAGATCGGGTCCCAGTTCTTCAGCCCCTCGCAATAATGCCACATCCGGTCCTCGTTGATCGCCCCGGCCCCGGCGGCCTTGGCCACGTCCTGCATCTGGCCATCGACGTAATCCGGCACGCCCGCCACCATTACCTTGGGCGCGGGGCCCAGCCGGTCCACGGGCCACAACTTGCGCACCTTTTCGTGGTCCCCGCCGATCCCGCCCGACGCGACGATCACGCTCTCGGCCTGCATCTCGAACTGCCCGGTCACCTTACGGCTGGTCGAGGCCCCGCGCACCGCGTCATCCTCGGCCAGCACATCCCCACGCAGCCCAGTCACCCGCCCATCGGTCACGTCCAGCCCTGTCACATGATGCCGAAACGCAAACCGCAGTTTGCCCGCCTGCTCCGCCTCTTTCGCCAGCCGCACGAACGGGGCAACAACGCCCGTCCCCGTCCCCCAGGTCACGTGAAAGCGCGGCACCGAATTGCCGTGCCCGTCGGCCTTGGCCCCGCCCCGCTCGGCCCAGCCGACGACGGGAAACCAGCGCATTCCGAGATCGTGCAGATACCCCCGCATCGCCCCCGCGGCGAAATCCAGATACGCCTCGGCCACGCGGCGCGGGTTCGCATCCTCGGGTCGGTCGAATTGCGCGCTGCCCATCCAGTCCTGCGCCGCCAGGTCCCGGCTATCCCGAATGCCCATGCGCCGCTGTTCCGGCGTGTCGATCATCATCAGCCCGCCCAGCGACCAGAACGCCTGCCCGCCCAGGGATTGCGGCCCTTCCTGGTCCAGCAGCACCACCTTGCGCCCGCGCTTCACCGCCTCATACGCGGCCACGAGGCCGGCCAACCCGCCGCCCACGATCGCGATATCGGTCTTCACCATGATCCCTCCCACATTTGCGGGGCAGCCTAACCCGGCCGCCCCGCCTCATGGAAGGAAACGTCGCGTCAGCTTGTGGGCTGTGGCGCCTCAGGCTGCGGCTCCGCCTTACGGAACCACCCCCGGCGCGGGCCGGTGCGCGGCTCGCCGTACCAGTTCTCGTTCCGCGTGGCGAACATCGTGCCCGCGATGGCTGCGAACAGCAGGATCGACCCGGCCAGCAACGCATAGTCCGCGCTGCGCAGAATGAGGTAGAGCACGCCATAAAGCACGGCCAGCATCGCGCCCACAACCAGCGTCCGACGGCCCAGCTTCAGCGCCGTTGCCGCAAAGGCGGTGACCAACCCCACGGTCGCTGCCCCTGACACAAGGTAGGCCATCGCGAATCCCACCTGCTCGGACAGCGCCAGCATCAGCAGGAAGAACGCCGATTGCGCCAGCCCGATCAGGATATACTGCACCGGGTGCGTCGGCCGCTTGGTCTGCCCTTCCACCAGGAAAATCGTCAGGAAGGTGAGGCCAATGAACAGGATGCCGTACCGCGCCGCGCGATAGGCCTTCTGGTAGAAGTCATTCGGCTGGTAGAGCCCGACGCCAAAGCTCGACTGGCTTCGCGCGACCTCGTTCTGGTTCTCGCGGCTGACCTGCGGCAAGGGGCGCGCCAGGTGCGGGATCACCCAATTGGCCTCGAACCCGTCCTCGCGCACCTCGTGGCTGTCTGGCAGGAACGCGCCCTGGAATTCCGGATGCGGCCAATCCGAGGTCAGCGTCACCCGCGTCTCGCGTCCCACCGGCGTGAAGGACAGCGCCTCGGCCCCGTTCAGCCCCATCTTCAGATCGAACGCCCCGATCTCTCGCGGGTCCCCCGTCGGCGCCCGCAGCCCGCCAATATAGCGGTTTTCACCCGCCACCGGCTCCATCTCCAGCGCCCGGCCATCGGCCATCAGCCGCGTCTCGCCCCGCAGCGCGCGGTTACTGCTCACGTAAACCCGCACCTCCGCCTCGTCCCACAGCAGAACCTCCTCGCCGCGCAACGCCGCCTCAGCCTCTTCGGCGTTGAAATCGAACGCGCCCGCGGCCTTGGCCGTGTAGACCGGCACCGAGAAGATGCCCCGGCTGCGCTCCTGCGTGGTCTTCTCCACACCGAGGTCCAGAGTGTCGGGATAGACATAAACCGGATCCCGGCGCAGCGTCCGTTCCACCTGCCTGAAGCGGAACACCGGCTGGTCGTCGCCATCCAGCCTCTGTGCGCCGGTCGCCGGGTCGATCACCTCTTCACGTTCGCGCAACATCACGGTCTCCTGCACCGGGATGATCAGGACAGGGCCGGACAAGAGCTGCCGCCCGCCCCACTCCTGCCCGACCGACGCGATGGCCTGGCGGTTGTAATCGGCGCGGCTGTCGATGATCGCACCGACGAAAAACACGGGGATGGTCATCAGCAGCACCAGCAGGCCCACGATGATGAACCGCAATCCGGGGGAACGCAGCATTGGAATGTCCTCTCATTTCATATTCCGATGCTCCCTTTTGCGCAGGCCCCCGTGCAGACGCCCCCGCCCCCGTTGCGCAGATTTCGTGCAGGCCGGCAAACGCCCCTTGCCCCCCAAATGCACCTGCATTTATGGTCCGGCCATGAGCAGAACACCCCAGAACCTTTCCGCGTGGCAGGTCCTGTCGCGCACCCACCGCCGCCTTCAGAGCCACCTGGAGTCCGCACTCAAGGCCGAAGGCCTGCCGCCACTCGACGTGCTGGATGCGCTGGCCGCACTTGACGCGGGCCAGGATGGCCAGACCGCGAAATCACTGGAACACAGCCTGATGCTGCCGCAATACGGCGTGTCACGCCTGCTGGACCGGGTGGAAAAAGACGGGCTGATCCGCCGCGTCGCGGATGCCACGGACAAACGGCTCAAGCATGTGCACCTGACCGAGGCGGGCCGTGCCACGCTTATCGCCATGGTGCAGACGCGCGATGCCGCGCTCGACGCATTCCTTGTGCCCCGGGCCAAGCCGGGGCAGTTGGACCGCATCACCGATCTGCTGTCCCTGCTCGATCAGGACGCGTCAGAGCCCACCTCGGGATAAAGCAACCCGAACAGCGCCAGCGGCCGCTCGTCGCGCGACAAGGTGCCTGGCTCCCAGCCATAGCCGAAAGCCGCGAAGACCTCCTTGTCGTCGCAATGGTCGTCAAAGACCTTGCCCGCGCGTTCGACAAGTCCCGCCAGTTCACTGACGAACTTGCTCTCCCCGATCGCCGTCCGGTTCAGATAGTGCAGTCGCCCCGACAGGTGGCGGCACACGTCCCGAAACTCTTCCTTCGACTTGAAATCGAACTCGGGACGCGGCTTGCTCATTACACCGCACGCTCCAGCATCATCTTCTTGATCTCGGCAATCGCCTTGGCCGGGTTCAGCCCCTTGGGACAGGTCTTGGCGCAGTTCATGATCGTGTGACAGCGATAGAGCTTGAACGGATCTTCCAGATCGTCCAGCCGCTCGCCCGTCGCCTCGTCCCGGCTGTCGATGATCCAGCGATAGGCGTGCAACAGCGCCGCCGGTCCAAGATACTTGTCGCCGTTCCACCAATAGCTGGGGCAGGCGGTCGAACAGGACGCGCACATCACGCATTCATAAAGGCCATCCAGCTTTTCGCGGTCCTCGATGGACTGCTTCCACTCCTTCGCGGGGCGGTTCGTCTTGGTTTCCAGCCATGGCATTATGCTGGCGTGCTGGGCGTAGAAATGCGTCAGGTCGGGAATCAGATCCTTGACCACCGGCATGTGCGGCAGCGGATAGATCTTCACGTCGCCCTTCACCTCGTCCAGACCATAGATGCAGGCCAGCGTGTTGATCCCGTCGATATTCATCGCGCAAGACCCACAAATCCCCTCGCGGCAGGACCGGCGGAAGGTCAGCGTTGGATCGACCTCGTTCTTGATCTTGATCAGCGCGTCCAGAACCATCGGCCCGCACTTGTCCATGTCCAGAAAGTACGTATCGACCTGCGGGTTCTTCCCGTCATCGGGGTTCCAGCGATAGATCTGGAACTTACGCACGTTCTTGGCGCCCTCGGGCTTGGGCCACGTCTTTCCCTTGGTGATCCGGGAATTCTTCGGAAGCGTCAGTTGTACCATTTACGTTTCCTCTCCGTTCAGCGGCCCAGCAGGACCAGACCGTTTTCAGCAATACATTGAACCGACTCGGGCCGGCTTGCGATGTCCACCACCAGCTCGACCGTCGCGGGTTGAACCCCGCCGACGGAATCGCGCGCGATGGAGATGATTTCCCCGGCCGAGGCCGCGTCGATGATGCAGTCGGTGACGGGCGCCACCGTGACGCCCGGAAAGCGCCGCGCGACGATCCCGTTGACCACGGTTTTCGCCCGCTCCCGCGCGATCGCGTCGGCGGCGTCGTTGGCCGCATCGCACCCCGCCAGCAGCAGTGGCAGCGCAAGAATGGCAAGCAACCTCATTCCGCCACCTCCATTTCCTTCAGGTCCGGCAGCACGTCCTCGACCTTGCGCATCTGCATGATTTGGCTCAGGTTCTTCGGCCCGAAACCCTCGATCGTCAGGTCCATGAATTTCTCCACGATTTCGTCCCGCGCGTCCTCCAGAACCCGGTTCTCGGGGTCCAGCCCGGTCACGATCCCCAGCCCGCAGGGCCGCGGGTTCAGCACGTCAAATGCCAGTTCGGGGCGGTATTCGCGCAGGATCAGCGTCATCTTCCACACGTCACCCGACCAGCCCTTGGTGCGCTCGGGGTCCCACTCCCGCTCGGCGGCGGCGGGCGAGAACGGCACAAGGTCATGCAGCAGGATCGTCGCATCCTTGTGGCACAGCTTTTCCGTCGCGATGAAATCGTCCAGAACGTACTCGAACAGGTGCATCCCATCGATGAACGCCATGTCGATTCGCGGCGCAAGTTCTCGCGCCCGTCCGCTGGCAAAGAAATCGCCGCTGGTTTTCTGGATCAAATGCAGCGCGGGCTTGTCGCCGGTCACGTCGCCACCCAGCCGAAAGGCCGGGTCGACGGCAATCGCCTTGCCCGGACACCGCTCGAGCGAATGCCCCCGCCCCGCGCCAATCTCCAGATACCACTCTGGCGCACGCGTCAGGTGCAGTACCTCCAGCACATCCAGGTAATGCCGCCCCCGCGCACGCGGCCAGCCCGCCGGACGGGCGGGCGCTGCCGTGATATGCGTGGCGGCCTTGGGCATCAGTAGGGGTTGCCGATGCAATAGATGGTCCCGCGATAGAGGACTGGCGCATGAGGCGGGCAAAGCGCGTTCACGCTCTTCTGGCGAAGGACGCGCACCGGCTTGACACTCCCCGCCGGCACGACGACCGGGTCCGAAGGCGCCACCAGCTTGCCGCGCGCAGCGGTGGCCGTTGTGTTCGCCGTCACACAGGCGCGGTACGCCTGCACCGTCGCATCCGTCGCACCCGGCTTCTTGCGGATCAGCATCGTCGCGCGGTTGCTCGCGTCATATTTTACCGTGACGTGCAGGTTTTCCCCGCCCGGCGTGTCGAAAATGCATTTGGTCGTTGCCGCGTCCAAAGTGCCGGCTTGCGCCAGTTCCGCCGAGGGCAACAGCCCCAACAGCGCGGCCGCGAATAACTTTGCGGATGTCATCAGAATGTCCTTTCCTTGGGTGCAATCTTCTTCAAATTGATCCCACCCTCGGATTCGGTCGTGAGCGGGTCCTCAATAATAGGACGATAGCTCAGTTCGACCGACTTGCCATCCACCCGCGCAACAGTGTGCACGCGCCAGTTCTCGTCGTCGCGCTTCGAGAAATCCTCGTGCGCGTGGGCACCACGGCTTTCCTTGCGTGCCTCGGCCCCGGCGATGGTGGCCAGCGCGTTGGGCATCAGGTTGGTCAGCTCCAGCGTCTCCATCAGGTCGCTGTTCCACACCAGGCTGCGGTCGGTCACTTTCAGGTCGCCCATCTTGGCCGCGATCGCGTCCATCTTCTTGACGCCCTCGGACAAGGTCTTGGACGTGCGGAAGACGGCCGCGTCCTCCTGCATCGTTCGCTGCATCTCCAGCCGCAGCTCGGCCGTCGGCGTGCCGCCATCGGCGTGACGGACGCTGTCGAAGCGCTCCAGCGCCTTGTCCACCTGTCCCGTGTCCGTCGCCGGCACCGCGCTGTCGGGGTTCACCACCTTGCCCGCGCGGATGGCCGAGGCCCGGCCGAACACCACGAGGTCAATCAGCGAGTTGGACCCCAGCCGGTTCGCACCATGCACGCTCGCACAGCCCGCCTCGCCCACGGCCATCAGGCCCGGCACCACGGCATGCGGGTCGTCCTTGGTGGGGTTCAGAACCTCGCCCCAATAGTTCGTCGGAATGCCGCCCATGTTGTAATGCACCGTGGGCAGCACCGGGATCGGCTCTTTCGTGACGTCGACCCCCGCAAAGATCTTCGCCGATTCCGAGATCCCCGGCAGGCGCAGGTTCAACGCCTCGGCGGGCAGGTGGCTGAGGTTGAGGTGAATGTGATCGCCGTGCTCGCCCACGCCGCGCCCTTCGCGGATCTCCATCGTCATCGAGCGGCTGACATAGTCACGCGGCGCCAGGTCCTTGTAATTGGGCGCATAGCGCTCCATGAACCGCTCGCCTTCGCTGTTGGTCAGGTAGCCACCCTCGCCCCGCGCGCCCTCGGTGATCAGGCAGCCCGAACCGTAGATACCGGTGGGGTGGAACTGCACGAACTCCATATCCTGAAGCGGCAGCCCCGCGCGGGCCACCATGCCACCGCCATCGCCGGTGCAGGTATGGGCGGACGTCGCGCTGAAATAGGCGCGGCCATATCCGCCCGTGGCCAGCACGACCATCTTGGAGTTGAACACATGGATCGTGCCGTCATCCAGCTTCCAGCAGACGACGCCGGTACACTGCCCGTCCTCGCTCATCATCAGGTCGATGGCGAAATACTCGATGTAGAACTCGGCATTGTTCTTCAGGCTTTGACCGTACAGCGTGTGCAGGATCGCGTGACCGGTCCGGTCAGCCGCGGCACAGGTCCGCTGCACCGGGGGGCCTTCGCCGAACTCGGTCGTGTGGCCGCCGAAGGGGCGCTGGTAAATCCGCCCTTCCTCGGTGCGCGAAAACGGCACGCCATAATGCTCCAGCTCGTAGACCGCCTTGGGCGCCTCGCGCGCCAGGTATTCCATCGCGTCCGTGTCACCCAGCCAGTCCGACCCCTTCACGGTGTCGTACATGTGCCACTGCCAGCTGTCCGGGCCCATGTTGCCAAGGCTGGCTGCGATGCCGCCCTGCGCCGCCACGGTATGCGACCGCGTCGGGAAAACCTTGGTCACGCACGCCGTGCGCAGGCCCTGTTCGGCCATGCCCAGCGTCGCGCGCAGCCCCGCGCCGCCCGCGCCCACCACAACAACGTCGTAATCATGTGTCTCGTATTCGTAAGCCGCCATGCTTCGTGCCTTTTCCGGTTCGTCTGCTCGGGCCATGCCGGCCCCGGCTATATGGTCTCATACGGGCAAAGGCGGCGCGCGCCCTGCCCTTGAATATCTCTCAGAGCGCCAGTCGCGCGATCGCGAACAGCCCCGTCGCCATGGCGCCATAGCTCAGGCACGTCACAAGTATGATCGTGACCTTCTGCGCCGTGCCATGCACATAGTCCTCGATCAGCACCTGGCACCCGTCGGCGAAATGCTTGAAGCCGACGACCAGCGTCAGCGCCGCGACGATGGCCGGGAAGGGCCGCGCGTAATAGGCTGTGACCTCCTCGAAGGAACTGCCCAGGATTCCGCCGAAGGTGAACACGAAAAGCGGGATCAGGATCAACAGCGCGACGCTCTGCACCTTCATCGCCCAGAAGTGATGCACGCCGGTCTTGGCCGAGCCAAGGCCCACGGCGCGCTTGCGGTCTGTCAGGTAACGCATGTCCGGGGCCTCCTTCAGATGAACAGCACGGTCAGGATGGTCAGCACGACCGATCCGCCGATCGCGATCCAGCCCAGCATCTCGGCTTTATCGACTTCCAGCATCATCGCGTTGTCCCAGATCAGGTGCCGCACACCGGCCAGCGTATGATACCACAGCGCCCAGAGCGACAGGAACATCACCAGGTCACCGAACCAACTGGTCACCACCGCGTCGGCGGTCGCGAAATAATCGGCCGAGGTCGCGGCGGCCAGCAGCCACCAGACCGTCAACAGCGCGGCGACAAGCAGCGCGTTGCCGGTGATCCGGGTCAGGATCGACGTCATCGACGTCAGCTGCGGGCGATAGATTGTGAGGTGGGGCGAAAGCGGCCGGTTGCCGCGATTGACGTCTGCCATTGGCATTCCCTTTCTCGTCGCGATGTGGCGCCGACCCGGGTGAGCCAGCCTGCCCCGCGATTTGAGTTCGTTTTATCCAATCATCCGGGGCGTCTGCAAACCCGTATTTTTCAAATAGTGCAGGCATTTCGTCGCAAAAGTAGTTTTCGTGATCACATACTCTAGTGCGTGATCACAAATGCGGCGCAAAGGAATCACCCCGCGCTTTCGAGATGGGTTTGGTGACTTCGCGCAGCAGTTTGCGGCGCATTCGGGCCGGGTACTCGGCATAATCGTTGGCTGTGATCACAAACGCGCCGGGCCCATGGATGACGTTTTCCCAGAAATACTCGGTCATCATCGGCTCCGCCCCCTCGATGACCAGCGCGTTGACGGTGATCCCCTGCTCGGTCAGCAGGCCATGGATCGCGCGCGGCTCCGGTCCTTCGTTGGACGACCCGTCGCCCGACACGTCGATCACCCGTTTTTTGCAGTCGGGCACATCCGCGAACTGCGCCGCGCCGACCTCCAGCGCCTCGCCAATGGCAGTGGAGAAGTTGCGCCAGACCCGCGGCGTGCTCTCGATCCGCGCCGCCAACGCCTCGACCGCGTCGAAATCGGTCATCCGCTGCCACGGCACCATCACGCGCTGGCGCGAGGTGCCGGTCCATTGCAGCACCAGCACCGCCGCCTCGCCCACGACCAGTGCCTCGCTGACCGCGCCATCGCGCAGCGCTTCGGCCAGACCCTGCATCTGGATGCGGTATTCCCCTTCGTCGACCGACCCGGACACGTCCACCGCCAGAACAAGCGCAACCTCGCAGGCGGCGACGGACACCCCCGCGCCGCCAGCCCCGACAGCCGTCAGCCAAAGACACAGGAGCGCGCGTAGCATGCCGACAGCATGCGCCGATCCGGTGCCGCTGCCCAGAAAAACCGCTCTGGGCGCGGCTCACATTCGCGTTGCCCCGCCTTCAGGCGCTGCGTCGCATCGGCCCCGCCACGCGCCGGGTAATCAGGTCGCCCACGCTTTCGCGGAAGAAATCACGCAGCTTGCGCATCGGGTCGTCGGTCTTGTCGATCACGCACAGGCCCGCCGCGCGGGCTTTGTCCCACATGAAGGGCGACGGCCAGCCCGACACGATCACGATCGGCACGTCCGACAGCTCCGGCTCACCGGCCAGTTCACCGGCAAACTCGCTGCCCGAGCCATCGGGCACGCTGTTGTCGCACAGGATGGCGGAATAGCGGGATTGCGACAGCGCCTTGCGCGCGGTTTCGATGGTCGAGACGAAATCCAGTTCCGCCTCCACCCGTGCCCCGCGCATGGCGCGGCGGATCATCTCCTGGTCATGGGCACTGTCTTCAAGGACGAGGCACCGCAGCTGCGGGCCTTCACGGGGCGTTGGATCAGGCATGGCGACCTCCTTTCGCACTGGAAAGAAGGCTACAGGCCACGTGTTAACAAACTGAAAACGCCGCCCCGTGCCTCAGATCGGCATCAGCGCCCAGTAATCCAGGTCCAGCAGGACATGGGGCAGGTACTTGCCGTCCTCGCCGCGCAGGCTGAACGTGTCGCCGCCCTTGGTGGCCACCAGCCGCAACCGCAGCGCGCCCACACCCGGCGCGTCGGTCTCGGCGCGGTCCAGCACCTCGGACCATGCCCTGACGGTATCTCCGGCAAAGCACGGGTTCACGTGGCTGCCCGCGTTGATCGCCGCGATCATTTGCGCGTTGGCCAGCCCGTTGAAGCTCAGCGCGCGCGCCATGGAAATTACGTGCCCGCCATAGATCAGCCGCTTGCCATCCTCGCGCTGGGTCGCGTCGAAATGCGTCTTCGACGTGTTCTGCCACAGGCGCGTGGCCATCATGTGCTCGGCTTCCTCGATGGTCACACCGTCGACGTGGTCGATCGTCTCGCCCACCTCGTAATCGCCCCAGCGATGCGGCTCACCCGCCAGCGTCAGGTCGTAGTTCGAAAAATCCAGCCCCGCCGGGATCACCAGGTCACTTGCGGCCACATGCGGCGCAGTCTCGGGCACCACCGGCTCGGGCGCAGGCGCGTCCACATCCTTTTTCCGCACCATCACCCAGCGGACCAACTGCAGCACCGGCTCGTCCCGCTGGTTCAGACCCGTGGTCCGGACCCAGACGATACCGGTCTTGCCGCTGGAGGTCTGCTTGACCCCGATCACCTCGGATTCCGAGCGCAGCGTATCGCCCGCATAGACCGGCCGCAGCCACCGTGCCTCGGCATAGCCCAAATTCGCCACAGCGTTCAGTGAGATATCCGGCACGCTCTTGCCAAAAACGATGTGAAATGCCGCCAGATCGTCGATCGGGCTGGCGGGCAAGCCGCAGGCCCGCGCAAACTCGTCCGAGGAATAAAGCGCGTGACGCGCCGGGTAGAGCGCGTGGTACAGCGCCCGCTCGCCCCCGGATACTGTGCGTGGCACCGCGTGCGGGATCACGTCACCGACGGTGTAATCCTCGAAGAACCGCCCCGCGTTGGTCTTGGCCATGCTCACTGCTCTCCCAGCTTGATGTCGGGGCTGTAGTCGCCGTCGGCCTCTTTCACCACGGCCTGCCCACAGCGCATCACGCCGTTGGCCGCGTCGAACGCATAGGTCGGGCTGCCATGCAGTTCCCACCCCTTGTTCAGCGCCTCGGTCACCTTGTGGCAAAAGGCCGAGGTGTCATCGGCCGAGAGGAATCGATAAAGTTTCATCTGCTCACCCAAAGGCCGGATAGCCCAGCCAGTAATGCACGGCCACGATCAGGCCGTAGACCACGACACTGCCCGCCGCCGCGGCGATTTCCTTGGATTTCGGCGCCGGGTCGGGGCGCACCCACTCCGGCTGCGCCTTGTTGATCACGATCATCTCGATCACCGCCCAGGCCAGCAGCCCGCCGAACAGGATGAACGACGGCACGTCGCCATTCACCAACAGGTGCGCCAGCGCCCAGACCTTGACCGCACCCAGCATCGGGTGGCGCATCTTGCGCGCCAGCGTGGTTTTCATGCCCGACGCCGCGAACATGTAGACCGACAGCAGCATCAACAGGTTGTTGATCCCCACCGTCATCGGGTGCCGCCCCCAGAAGACCGCGCCATCCGCCGCCTGGTAGCCCTTGGTCATCATCCAGATGCTGACCAGCAGCACCACGGCGATCACCGCCTTGCCCGCGTTGCCAATCGCCGCCCTCGGCCCGGGAGCGATACGTTTGAACAAATGCGCGCCGGTCCACAGCAGCACGCCTGCGATCAGCAATCCCATGATCTACTCCGCTGCCATCTGTGCAATCGCCTCGGCCTTCGCCAGCGTCCGCTGCGCCGCGACGACATGCAGGTTTTCCACGATCTGCCCGTCCACCACGGCAATACCCTGCCCCTGCTTCTTGCTCTCCTCGAACGCCTCGATCTGGCGCATGGCCATGTCGATCTCGAACTGCGTGGGCGCAAACGCCGTGTTGGCAATCTCGATCTGGTCGGGGTGGATCAGTGTCTTGCCATCGAACCCCAGGTCGCGGCCATGCTCGCACTCCGACTTCAGACCGTCGCCATCCCGGAAGCGGTTATAGACACCATCCAGCGCCACCACGCCCCGCGCCGCGCGCGCCGCCATCACGATCATCTGCAGAGACGCCAGCAATGGCATCCGGTCGGCGCGGAACCGACAGCCCAGTTCCTTTGTCAGGTCGTTCGTCCCGGCCACCAGCCCCGTCACCTGCCGGTGCGCGGCAATCTCGCGGGCGTTGAACACGCTGGCGGGGGTTTCCATCATCGTCCAGATCGGGATCTCGGTGCCGATCAGGTCCGACAGGTTGTCGACATCCGCATAGGTGTTGACCTTGGGCTGCAGGATCACGTCCGCCCCCGCATCGCCCAGCACGCGCGCATCCTCGAACCCCCACTCGGTGGTCAGCGCGTTGATCCGCACGACCTTCACGCGGTTGCCATAGCCCCCGTCGCTCAACGCCTGCGCCAGCGTCTGACGCGCCTCGGCCTTGGCATCGGGCGACACGGCATCCTCCAGGTCAAAGATGATCGCGTCGGTGGGCAGGGTGCGCGCCTTGTCCAGCGCCCGTTCCTTCGAGCCGGGAATATAAAGAACGGATCGGTAAGGATGGGTGGTCAGGTCCATGGCGTGCCCCGCTGTCTGGTCGAAATTTTCTTGCGCGGGAATTCGCCATTTTTGGAACGAAAGTTCAAGGCCTTTCTCGCCGCGATGCAGAAATGGCCCTGTTTCGCGCACCTCCCGGGCGCTGCGAACGGTCCATTAACCTTGGCTTGGTACGGTCGCCTCCACGCTGTCTGCACCAGAAAAACGGCAGGGACCCATAGCTGAAAGGGTAAGACGATGAAGACCACACTGATGATGATCGCCACGCTCGTGGCCACGGGTCTGTCCGGTCCCGCCTTCGCCGCGAACTGCGCGCCGCGCGATGCGGTCGTCGACCGGCTCGCGTCCAAGTACGGCGAGTCGCGGCAGTCAATGGGCCTCGGCGCCAACAATGCGGTGGTCGAGGTGTTCGCCTCCTCCGAGACCGGCACCTGGACGATCACCGTGACCTCGGTCCATGGCGTGACCTGCCTTGTCGCCAGCGGCCAGTCGTTCGAGGCATTGGACGAGGTGCTTCCGGTCGACGGCGACGACGCCTGACACGGCGCACCGCCCCCCAAGATTCGCCATTGGCCTTTTAGGGCGCATGCAATTCAATGCACCCGCGCCGCGCGCCCTAAATACCTGAAATTCCAACGGCTTTCGGCGTCCACGCCGCGCCGCATCCGTCCGTCACCGCTGCGCCGCGGCGCAGCGCCCTTGAATTGACCCCGGTTTGCGACTACCCCGTAGCGCGAAAACAAACCCACCGGAGATCAATTTCCATGGCCAGACCCAAGATCGCCCTCATCGGCGCCGGACAAATCGGCGGCACGCTCGCCCACCTCGCCGCCATCAAGGAACTGGGCGACGTCGTCCTCTTCGACATCGCCGAAGGCACCCCCGAGGGCAAGGCGCTCGACATCGCCGAGTCCGGCCCTGCCGAAGGCTTCGACGCCGCGCTCAAGGGCACGCAGGACTACGCCGACATCGCCGGCGCCGACGTCTGCATCGTCACCGCCGGGGTCCCGCGCAAGCCGGGCATGAGCCGTGACGACCTTCTGGGCATCAACCTCAAGGTCATGAAATCCGTGGGCGAAGGCATCGCCGCCAACGCGCCCGACGCTTTCGTCATCTGCATCACCAACCCGCTCGACGCGATGGTCTGGGCCCTGCAGAAATTCTCCGGCCTGCCCGCCGAGAAAGTCTGCGGCATGGCCGGTGTGCTGGACAGCGCCCGCTTCCGCCACTTCCTTAGCCTGGAATTCAATGTCTCGATGAAGGACGTCAGCGCCTTCGTCCTGGGCGGCCACGGCGACACCATGGTGCCCTGCGTGCGCTACTCCACCGTCGCCGGCATCCCCCTGCCCGACCTTGTCGACATGGGCTGGACCACGCAGGAAAAACTCGACGCGATCGTGCAGCGCACCCGCGACGGCGGCGCCGAGATCGTCGGCCTGCTGAAAACCGGCTCCGCCTTCTACGCGCCCGCCACCTCGGCCATCGAGATGGCCGAAGCCTACCTCAAGGATCAAAAGCGCGTCCTGCCCTGCGCCGCCCATTGCGACGGCGAATTCGGCCTGAAGGGCATGTATGTGGGCGTCCCCACCGTGATCGGCGCCGGCGGCATCGAGCGGATCGTGAACATCAAGCTCAACAAGGACGAACAGGAAATGTTCGACACCTCCGTCAAGGCCGTGAAAGGCCTGGTCGAAGCGTGCAAGGGCATCGACAGCTCGCTCGGATAAGGTCAGGTTTTCCTTACCCACGTGTTGAATGCGCGCCTTCGGGCGCGCATTTTTTATTCTTATATGACTTTCTTGATATCTCTAACCCTTGCTTTGAGTTTGCCGGCAGTAATCGGATTGACCTTTTTATTCTTCGGTCCCGATAAAGCTCGGACAAGTTTCGGATCAACCCTCTTCGGAATAGCAAGTCTGCTCGCGCTAGTGTGGCTTATCATCCTTGTCACGTCTTTTTTCGGCTTCGCAATCAGTGGCGGAAACCCAACCTTTGTTTCACTGGGGTTCAGTGCACTCTTGGTGTCCTCGCCATTCTTGATCGGTAGCATTCTCTCGATCGTGTCTGGCTACTTGCTAAGATACCGAGCTTGAAAATTCCTATGGAACCAAAATACCGAATTTACCATCGTTCTTGCACAGTCCGCTCGGTTGAACCCCGGCCCATAGCCTGTGCTTTGAACGCGCGGACCGGATCGGCCCGCGCGTTTTTCGTTTCAGCACGCAGCCCCCGACACTGCAAGCCACCCGATTCGTCTTGCATATCAATGCGCTCATTTGTGATCACAGCATAAAATCGTGTGATCACAAAAGGCGGAAATTCGCCGCAAATCGTGGGGCAGGTAACGAAAGGGGTTAAGTCCCGCTTCATCCTGTGGCTATACCAGAGGCAAACGCACAGACAGATGGGACATCCGCATGAACATCCATGAATACCAGGCGAAGGCCTTGCTGCGCTCTTACGGGGCGCCTGTATCGGACGGGCGTGTCGTTTTGCGCGCGGAAGAGGCGAAGACGGCGGCGGGAGAGCTTGACGGCCCCGTCT
>NZ_PPFE01000007.1 GCF_002917925.1 Roseovarius confluentis
TCCGCTCCGAGATCGGCCCCATCGCCAAGCCCGACCTGATCCAATGGGCCCCCGGCCTGCCGAAAACCCGCTCCGGCAAGATCATGCGCCGCATCCTGCGCAAGATCGCCGAGGACGACTACGGCGCGCTCGGCGACACCTCCACACTCGCAGACCCCTCCGTCGTCGACGACCTCATCGACAACAGAATGAACAAGAGCTGACCTCGTAGGGTGGGCATCCTGCCCACCTCACCACGCCACGGGGCCGGTGCCGCAGGTGCCGGCCCTTTTTCCTGCCCTGCCGTCTTTGCCTCCGTCAGAGGACGCCCTCTCGAAATGCGCAACTGGAAAATCGCCGCAGCGGAACTATTTCTCTTTCTCGAAATATCCACCGGAGGATCCCTCATCGCACATCCCATCCGCGCCCTCATCTCTGCCGCCGTCCTTGCCGCGACACCCGCGCTGGCCGAACAGCCGGTGTCGGGCCAGCTTGGCGAAGGCAAGCCCAACGACATCCACCTGGAGATGACCCGCGATGCCGACGGCGGCGTCGCGATTTCGCAATCCGAATTCCGGCTGGCCCATGGCGGCTACTACCGGCTCAACGTGGTCTGCCCGCAGGCGGTCACGCCCGAGACCGGCTTTCATTTCGAGTCCCCGCAGCTGATGGAAAACGCACATATCCGCGTTCTGTCGGTCCTCGAAAGCGAAATGGAGTTCTACGCCCAGGGTCTCAGCTTCCGCGCGATCCAGTGCGACGGCAAGGGCGGTGCCCGGTTCAGCTTTCACCCCATGCGCAAGGGCGAATACCCGTTTCTGGTCAAGGATCATTCCGCCCCGCCAAAAGAGGCCCGTGGCGTTTTCATCGTAGAGTGACGTGACGCAACAGGGTCGCACGCGCCTCCCACCCCGCGCATTGCCGCCGCTATGCCGCCTTGCGCGTCGCCAGCACCACGCCGACACCGGCCAGCGCCATGCCGCCCCAGGCCAGGGGAGGCATCACCTCGCCCAGCATGACCCACGCGATCACCGCGGCCAGCGGCGGCACCAGGAAGAAAAGCGCCGATACCTTGGCGACGTCACCCACCCGGATCATCGCCAGGAGCAGCCCCACCGCCAGCAGCGAATTGCCCACCACCAGGTAGAACAGCACGCCGACGAACGGCCAGCTCCAGTTGATCGACAGATCCTCCTGCAGCGCCAGCAACGGCAGGATCCCCAATAGCCCGGCGGCATAACCGACAAGGTTCGAGGTCACCGGGTGGTGTCGCAGCCCGTACCGCTTTTCCCAAAGCGACGCGGTGACGATGCCCCCAAGTCCGATCATCGCAAAGACGAACCCCATGAGGCTGGGCGGCTCCACCGCCGAGCGTGCTCCGATCACCATGCCAGCCCCGACAAGCCCCAGGATCAAGCCGGACCACTGCTTCAACCCCGCGCGCTCGCCTGTCCAGCGCGGCGCGATCAGCGCCACCAGGATCGGCTGCAGCGTCATCAAAAGCGCCAACGTCCCCACCGCGACACCCGCTTCCAGCGCGCAGTACGACATACCGAAATAAACCGATTGGATCAGTAGGCCGACAATGGCCAGATGTCCCCATTCCGCGCGGCTTTGCGGCAAAGGCGGACGCAGCACGGCCCAAAGTACCGCCATCGCCACCACCACCAACCCAAAACGCAGCGCCAGGATCGTCATCGGCGCGGCATAGACCAGCCCGACCTTCGCCACGCCATAGCCTCCCGACCACAGCAAGAGAAAGATGAACGGTGCAAGCCGTAGCCAGACGGGGCGGTCTGATGACATGAAAGGGCGCAGGTCCTTCGGCTGATCCGTCGCTGTTATGGGCCGACGGCGCCCCGAGCAACAGCCCTTTTTGCCCGCAAGTCTGTGTGCGGGTTCCGGTCCGCCCTCTGCGCCATGGCTGCCGAGAGCTTCAGACCAAAAGGTATCCTGATTACACCACCCTGATGTAGGGAAGCGTATTTCCGCCGACAGCCCTGCCACTTACGCAGATTTACGCGGATGAAAAATCATGTGACCTGACGTGGAACTCTTGGGCTCTAAAGTCGTTGGAGGTACAGCAAAAGGAAGAGGACTCATGAAAAAACACATCACAGCACTTGCTACCGCCGCCGCCCTGACCGTCACTGCATGTGACACACTGACCGAGGAGGAACAGGGCGCCCTGATCGGCGCAGGCGCAGGCGCCGTTGCCGCCCAGGCCTTTGACGCAAATCTCGGCTGGACCGTTGTGACCGCAGCTGGCGGCGCCGCTGCAGGCGCGCTTATCGCGCGGAACCAGCGCACCGACCAATGCGCCTATGCGGACGGCCGTGGCGGTTATGTGACGCGCCCCTGCTAAGCATCGGAAAATTTTTCGAATTTTCGAGCCCCAGAGTCTTCGCACGAAGACTCTGGGGCTTTGCGTTTCAGCCCCGCCCGCGATACGGTGGCACGCCCTGATCCGGCACCCAGACACCGGCCGGTATCTCACCGGTCTGCCAAAAGACGTCGATCGGGATACCCCCACGCGGATACCAGTATCCCCCGATCCGCAGCCATTGCGGTTCCAGATAATCCACCAGACGTCGCGCGATCGAAATGGTGCAGTCCTCGTGAAAAGCCCCGTGATTACGGAAACTTGTGAGGAAAAGCTTAAGCGACTTGCTTTCCACCAGCCACTTGCCCGGAACATAGTCGATCACCAGATGCGCGAAATCCGGCTGGCCGGTCATCGGGCATAGCGATGTGAATTCCGGTGCGGTGAACCGCACGTTATAGGCCACATCCGTCTGCGGGTTCTCGACCCGCTCCAGTTCGGCCTCTTCGGGGCTTTGCGGCACTTTCGTTTCGCCGCCCAGCTGCTTGAGATCCTTGTAGATATTGTCCGCCATTCCGTCCTCCGTCAGACCCCGCGCATGTTGCCCCACAGGGTCACGTGCAATTGCGGCAGCACCCGCGCGTCATACCACTTTTCTTCGGTCACCCTGTCCACCAGCCAGCGCATCCGCGCTTCCAGCCCGTCGCGGTCGACTTGGGCCGTGTCGTCATCGGGCGGCGGCGGCGTATGGTTGCCCGGCTGCAGGTAGACGGGCAGTTGCGGAAACATCGCCGCGGCCTCGCGCGCATAGGCAAAATCCGCCTCGTCGAACACTACGAGCTTCAGGATGGTCTGCGTGCCCTGGCCCGCCTCGACGCATTCCGCCACCAGCCCCCAGTCGGTCGGCATCCCGCTCGACGGCGGCTTGGGCGACAGCACCAGCATGTCCAGCGCCTCGAACCAACCGCGCACGACCGACCCTTGGGTTTCCATGGCGAAATAACAGCCCTGTTCCTGGCCAAGCCGGATCAGGTCCGCCATCGGCTGAATCGCCGGGTTGCCCCCCGAGAGCGTGATCAGGATCGGCTTGCCCCCTGCCAGGCGCGCCACTTCTTCCATGATCGCCTCGGGCGTCATTGCCTTCCACGTATCGCGATAGTCATTGTCCACCGCGTGCATGCTGTCGCACCACGAACAGCGGAAATCGCAGCCACCCGTGCGCACGAACACCGTCGGCTGGCCGATCAAAGCCCCCTCGCCCTGGATCGTCGGCCCGAAAATCTCGGAGACACGGATGAGGTGCTTCTCGCTCACGGCCGATACTCCGCCCATGTCTTCGGCGTCTCGCTGACCTTTGCCGCCGCCACCTCGGGCCACCGCGCATGGCACCAGTCATGGAAATGCTTCGCCAACCGCTCGGCGGTCACACAATCATCTCCCAGCACATCATTCAGGTGCCGATGATCCAGCGTCTCATCAACGTACCGCTTGAACTCCGCCAGATCGAGGTAATCCCGCACGAACCCATGCCCGTTCAACTCGGCGGCGCGAAGCTCGATAACGACCACATAGTTATGCCCGTGCAGCCGCGCGCATTGATGGTCCTCGGGCAACCCGTGCAACTGGTGACTGGCCGAGAAATGAAACTCCTTGGTGATCGTATACATCACGCCACCCCCGTCGCCGCTTTCCAGAACGTCTCATCCGCGTAGGCGGTCGGGTCCGGGACACCCGCCAAGTGAAACGCCTCGCGCCGCTCCACGCAGGTGCCGCAGCGCCCGCAATGCACGTCGCCGCCCTTGTAGCACGACCATGTCTCGGCAAAGGGCGTGTTCCAGCGCGCGCCCTCGGCAACGATATCCGCCTTCGACCCCGTCAGGAACGGCGTGTACAGCTGCACCTCGGCCACGCCCTCCAGCGCCTGATCCTGCATCGCCTGGAACGCCTCGACGAACCCGGGCCGGCAGTCAGGGTAGATGAAATGATCTCCGCCATGCACGGCGGCCGCCACCGCCTCGGCCTTCTCGGCGGCGGCCATGCCAAAGGCGATGGCCAGCATGATCGCGTTGCGGTTCGGCACGATGGTGATCTTCATCGTCTCTTCCGCGTAATGCCCGTCCGGCACGTCCACGTCATCGGTCAGGGCCGAGCCACCCAGCGCCGCGCCCACGCCCGAGATGTCCACCACCTTGTGCGGCACGCCCAGCCGCTTGGCACAGGCCGCGGCATATGCCACTTCCTTCACATGCCGCTGGCCATAGTCGAAAGACAACAGCCCCCGCAGCGTCCCCTCGCCCGCCACCTTGTGGGCAAGCGACACGGAATCAAGCCCGCCAGAGCAGATCACGATCGTATCCATTGATTTGGTCCTTGTTTTTTAACGCGGGTAGGCTGCGACCGCAGGGCGTTCACCTAGCGGTTTCGCGGCTCTCTTGCAAGACCCGCGCCGCCACGTTCCGGCCCGACCACCACCAGAAGCGCCACAGCAGGAACACCCCCGCCAGCGCCAGCCCCACGGCCAGCCCCAGCCAGATGCCCACACCGCCCCAATCCAGCCAGAACCCCATCGCGTAACTTACCGGCACGCCCACGATCCAATAGCTGACGACGGCGATCAGCATCGGCACCCGCGTGTCCTGCACGCCGCGCAACAGGCCCAAGGCCATCACCTGCGCCGCGTCCACCAGCTGAAACAGGGCCGCCGCCGCCAACAGGCCCACGCCCACGGCGACCACTGCGTCGCGCTCCGGCTCATCAGGGTTCAGGAACGCCGCGATCATCGGCTCCGGCAGCGTCAGGAACAGCACCACCGTCACCGCCGCAAAGACGCCCGACAGCGCCAAGACCACCTTCGCCCCGTCCCGCAGTCCCGGCCCGTCACCGCGCCCGAACGCGTTGCCCGCCCGGATCGTCGCCGCGTTGCTCAGCCCCAGATGCACCATGAACGTGACCGAACTGACCTGCAGCGCGATCCCGTGCGCGGCCAGTGCGATCGTCCCCAGCCAGCCCATCATCACCGTCGAGGCGGCGAACAGGCTCACCTCCGCAAGGCTGGTCATCCCGATGGGCCAGCCCAGCCGGAACACCTGCCCGAACGCCTCCCAATCCGGCCGCCAGACGCGGCGGAACAATGCGTGCTCGGGCGTCACCTTGGCCGCATAAACCGCCAGCGCCACGAAGCTCGCGCTCGTCACCACCAGCGACGCCACGGCGGCCCCGCGCACCCCCATCTCCGGCGCGCCCCAGTTTCCGAAGATCAGTGCGTAGTTCACCACCACGTTCAGCCCAACCGCCGCCACAGTGACCCAAAGAACCACTTGCGTGCGTTCCAGGGCCGCCAGGTGCGACTTCAGCACCATAACCAGCAGCGCCGGGAACAACGCGAAGCCCACGATCCGCGCATACTCCCCGGCCAGCGCCGACGTATCCGCCTCCTGCCCCGCCCACACGAACAGCGGCCCCGACCAGATCATCACCGGCAACGCACAGGCGGCAAACAGCACCGAGGCCCAGCCGCCCATCCGCGTCACCCGCCGCACTTGCGTTTCATCCCCCGCGCCCTGCGCTGCCGCCACCAGCGGCATCACGGCCCAGGCAAAGCCCGACCCGAAAATGAACAGAACGAAAAAGAGCGTGCCCCCCAGCACCTCCGCCGCCAGCGCCTCGACCGAGTACCAGCCGAGCATCAGCGCGTCCGTCAGCGTGATCGCCAATTGCGCAAGGTGGCTGCCCACGAGCGGCAGCCCCAGATTCAGCGCCGCCCGGGCGTGTGCACGATATGTCGTCACATCGGTCATACCCCAGCCCATAGAGGCTTTCCCGCGTCCGCAAAACCCCTTTCGACTGGCCCGCACAACCTCGTACACAGCCTCGCTTTTTCTTGCCAGAAATACTCATGGCGCAGCGGCGCCTACAGCACCGCCGCCACCAGTTGCAGCGACACCACGGCGATCAGCGCCCCGGCGGCCATCTCGATCACCGGCAGCGCCCTTGCGCCCGCTCCTCCCGTGGCCAGCCGCGCCAACACGCCTGTCCGCAAGCTGACGGCAGCCACGGCCACAACCATGGTCACGCTCGCCGTGCCCAGCCCCATGATGAAGGCGCCGGCAATGCCCGCCAGGTCGATCCCGAAGCGCCATGTCAGGATCAGCAGGAACAGCGCCCCGGTACAGGGCCGGATCGCCACCGCGCCCACCAACGCAGCCGCCTCCCGCCAGCCATGCACATTGGCCGCTTCCTCCACGCTCGGCCCGTGTCGATGCCCGCAGGTCGAACAGACGCCGTCACCGTGATCGTGGGAATGGTCGTGGTGATGCCCGTGGCCGTGGCCCCTCGCCCGCCACAGCTTCATCGCCCCGCGCAGCACCAGCCACACGCCCACCAGCGCAATCGCGCCATAGCTCACCGCCGCCAGTGTCCGATCGGCCAGCCCCGTCACGGCCTCGCGCCCCAGCCCCAGCGCGTAAAGTCCCGCATAGACCAGCAGCACCGCCGCCGCCGCCTGCGCCAGGCTCGACGCCAGCGCCAGGCCCACCAGCCGCTTGACCGGCACCGCGCGACCCACGCCGTACCCGCCGATCAACA
The DNA here is from genome assembly GCF_002917925.1 of Roseovarius confluentis. Classification (GTDB taxonomy): domain Bacteria; phylum Pseudomonadota; class Alphaproteobacteria; order Rhodobacterales; family Rhodobacteraceae; genus Roseovarius; species Roseovarius confluentis. The sequence goes on from NZ_PPFE01000007.1 coordinate 6,887, forward strand.
GCTTCCCATGCCCCGGCCCCGCCGCGTGAAAAAACCCGTAGGCAAAGCAGATCCCCCACAGGCCCATCAACGCCCCGGCCTCCCCGGCCCGCAACTTCTGCAAATAGCCCGCCATCGCCTGCTGCACCTCGCGCTGACCCTCCAGCGCCCAGGCCTGCACGGCACCTGCCCCGCCAAAGCCCCACAGCCAGACCGCCAGCGCCACCACGACAAGACCAAGCGCCGTCACGATCCCGCGCATGTCACCTCGGCGGTAAAGGCATAGTGGACACCCACCTTCGCCTCTTCAAAGAACAGCTCGTCGTTGCTGTTGCCCATTTCGGCCACCCGCGCATCGGCGGCATCCGTGTCCGGCGGCACGATCCGCGCCGTGCAGCCGTCTGGCAGGCCGTCTATGCCCACCAGGCTCAGCGCGGCATAGTAATAGGGATCATAAGGCTTCATCCGCAGCATCTCGCCCGCACCGATCTCCCGCGCCGCAACCGGCCTGCGATGCCGCGTCACCAGCGCCCCATCCTGCATCCCCACCGACAGCGCCTCCGCCGGACCCAGCGCCACCGCTCCGTCCTCGTCATAGGCAAACAACGCGCCGTCAAAGCCCTCGGGCCAGTCCTGCAGGTCAAAGCCCAGCAACAGGGCCTTTTCCTCCTCCGTCAGGCTCAGATCCGCATCCGCATCCAGCCCCCGGTCACTCAACACCAGCATGGTGAATAGTGGATCATAGACCCACGTCACCTCGACCCCGTCAACGCGCCCCTCCGCATCGGTCTCCAGGGCAAGCGTCACATCCACAAAGACATGCGGATGCGCCTGCGCCATCGGCGCGGCAATCAGGCCACAGAGAAAGGTCAGGCAACGCCACATGCCGCAAGGTCTAGGCCCTCGCCGCCCCCACGGCAAGAGCCCCTGCACCGGCCATCGCGCGCCACCGGAAAATGCGCATTTTCCGGCCCATTTCCTGCGCAGGAAATGGCCGCGGCCGTCGCGCGCCTCAAGACCCCTTGCGCGTGTCGGGATGCAGCGACTTGCCCAGAATATGATCCGTGCCGTGCAACACATGCTGCGCCGTCGACACGATCAGCGGGTCAGGCCTTTGCACGATCTCCTCGTCCTTGCCCGGATAGTCCAGCGAGGCCAGGAAATGCCGCATGCAATTCAACCGCGCACGCTTCTTGTCGTTCGACTTGACGACGGTCCAAGGCGCATCGGCAGTGTCGGTGTAGAAGAACATCGCCTCCTTCGCCTCGGTGTAGTCATCCCACTTGCCAAGGCTCTGCTTGTCGATCGGGCTCAGCTTCCACTGCTTCAGCGGGTCCGTGGCGCGGCTGTCGAACCGCCGCTTCTGCTCCTCCTGCGTGACCGAGAACCAGTACTTGTACAGCCGAATGCCCGACCGCGTCAGCATCCGCTCCAACTCGGGCGTCTGGCGCATGAACTCCAGGTATTCATGCGGCTGGCAAAAGCCCATCACCCGCTCCACGCCGGCCCGGTTGTACCACGACCGGTCATAGAACACCATTTCGCCCACAGTCGGCAATTCGTTGATATACCTCTGGAAATACCACTGCCCCTGCTCTTCCCAGGTGGGTTTGTTCAACGCCACCACGCGGGCCTGCCGCGGGTTCAGATGCTCGGTGAACCGCTTGATCGTGCCCCCCTTGCCCGCCGCATCGCGCCCCTCGAACAGCAGCACGAATTTCTGCTCGGCCTCCTGCGCCCAGTGCTGCACTTTCAACAACTCGGCCTGCAACGGTGCCTTCTCCGCCTCGTAGGCGTCGCGGCTCATCTTCTCCTCGTAGGGATACTCGCCCGCCTCGAAGGCGCGGCGAAACGCGGTCACGCTGTCCTGCCCGCTCTCCGCCGTCCCGTTACCACGGGCCTTGGCGTTCATCTGTTCCACGACAGCCATCGCGCATCTCCTTCGCTCAATCAAATCAAGCGAAGTATACCGCCCTCTGCCATCCGGCACCTTGATCCCTGTCAAGCTCGCGCGGGCAAGAGCGCCGCATCGAACTGCCCCGCGGCAGAGGCAAAGCTCTGCACCCACGGCACCGGCCCGCCATCCCGCGCGCCCGATGCAATGGGCTCAGTGGGTCCAGGCGCCCCGGCGGTTGGTGGCGAAATTCTCGCCATAGCCGCCCCTCCGGATGTTGGGCTTGCGCTTGTGCGGCTCTGCCACGACCACGTCGATGCCGTGCTCCTTGGCATAGTCCAGCGCCGCCTCCTTGCTGGAAAAACGCAACCGCACCTGCGCCTGCGTGTCCGACGAACTGGTCCAGCCCATCAATGGATCCACGTCGCGCCCGGTCTCGTTGACATGCTCCAGCACCCAGGTGTTGGTTTTGGCCTGCCCCGATTGGGTGGCTGTCCGCGCGGGCTGGTAGATACGTGCTGGCATGATACGTCTCCGATCTGGTCTTGTCCTCCCGATTACCCCAAGCGGCCCCACTGTCACAAGAGGCCATTTGCGCGCGCCCCGCGGCTTTTTCTTGCCAAAAATACTCAAATCCCCACGCGCACCTCCTGACAAATCCCGTCACCATTCCAGGCACCATCGCCCGCCCGCCTTGAACTTGGGCTCGCAGGCATCAAGTCTGGGGCAAGTTTCAAGGAATCGCCCCCATGCCCTACGCCCATTCCGACAAGTCCACCGCCCTGATGCACGCGCCCGCACCCGACGTGAAGGCGCGCGAAAAGCTCGAGGGCGGCAAGCGGTTCGAGATGGTGACCGAGTTCTCGCCCGCCGGCGACCAGCCCACCGCCATCGCCGAGCTGTCCTCGGGCGTCAACGACGGCGAGCGGGACCAGGTCCTGCTCGGCGCCACCGGCACCGGCAAGACCTACACCATGGCATCGGTGATCGAGGAAACCCAGCGTCCCGCCATCATCCTCGCGCCCAACAAGACGCTGGCGGCCCAGCTTTACGGCGAGTTCAAGAATTTCTTTCCCAACAACGCGGTCGAGTATTTCGTCAGCTACTACGACTACTACCAGCCCGAGGCCTACGTGCCGCGCTCGGACACCTATATCGAGAAGGAATCCCAGATCAACGAACAGATCGACCGGATGCGCCACTCCGCCACCCGCGCGCTTCTGGAACGCGACGACGTGATCATCGTGGCCTCGGTCTCCTGCATCTACGGCATCGGGTCGGTCGAGACCTACGGCGCCATGACACAAGATCTGAAAGTGGGCTCCGACTACGACCAGCGCGCCGTCATGGCCGACCTTGTCGCCCAGCAATACCGCCGCAACGACCAGGCCTTCCAGCGTGGTTCATTCCGCGTACGCGGTGACAGCCTCGAGATCTTCCCCGCCCACCTGGAGGACCGCGCCTGGAAGTTGAGCTTCTTCGGGGAAGAACTTGAATCCATTACTGAATTCGATCCCCTGACGGGCGAGAAAACCGACAGCTTCGACCAGATCCGCGTCTATGCCAACTCGCACTACGTGACGCCCAAACCGACGATGCAACAAGCCATCATCGGCATCAAGAAAGAGCTGCGCACCCGCCTCGACCAGCTGGTCGGCGAAGGCAAACTGCTCGAGGCACAGCGGCTGGAACAACGCACCAATTTCGACCTCGAAATGCTCGAGGCGACCGGCGTCTGCAACGGGATCGAGAACTACTCGCGCTACCTGACGGGCCGCGCCCCGGGCGAGCCGCCCCCCACGCTGTTCGAGTTCATTCCCGACAATGCCATTGTTTTCGCGGACGAATCCCACGTCTCCGTCCCCCAGATCGGCGGCATGTACAAGGGTGACTACCGTCGCAAGTTCACCCTGGCCGAACACGGCTTCCGCCTGCCCAGCTGCATGGACAACCGCCCCCTGAAGTTCGAAGAATGGGACGCCATGCGCCCGCAATCCGTCTTTGTCTCCGCCACGCCGGCCAAGTGGGAGATCGAGCAAACGGGCGGCGTCTTCACCGAACAGGTGATCCGCCCCACCGGCCTCCTGGACCCTCAGGTCGAGATCCGCCCGGTCGAGATGCAGGTCGACGACCTGCTGGACGAGGTGCGCCGCGTGTCCGAGGCCGGCTACCGCACGCTGGTGACCACCCTCACCAAGCGCATGGCCGAGGACCTGACCGAGTACCTGCACGAGCAGGGCATCCGCGTGCGCTACATGCACTCCGACATCGATACCATTGAAAGGATTGAGATTCTTCGTGACCTCCGCCTTGGCGCCTTCGACGTTCTGATCGGCATCAACCTCTTGCGCGAGGGGCTGGATATTCCCGAATGCGGCCTCGTCGCCATTCTGGACGCGGACAAGGAAGGCTTCCTGCGCTCCGAGACCTCGCTGATCCAGACCATCGGCCGCGCCGCGCGCAACGCCGAGGGCCGCGTGATCATGTATGCCGATCGCATGACCGGCAGCATGGAGCGCGCCATCGGCGAGACCAACCGCCGCCGCGAAAAGCAGATCGCCTATAATGAAGAACACGGCATAACCCCTGAAACAATCAGGAAAAATGTCGAGGACATCCTTGCTGGTCTCTACCAGGGAGACGTCGACATGAACCGCGTGACCGCCAAGGTCGACAAGCCCCTCGTCGGCGCCAACCTTCAAGCCCATCTGGACGGGTTGCGCACCGAGATGCGCAAGGCTGCCGAGAACCTCGAATTCGAAGAAGCCGCCCGCCTGCGCGACGAGGTCAAACGCCTCGAGGCCGTCGACCTCGCCGTCCACGACGACCCTCTCGCGCGTCAATCGGCGGTCGAGGCCGCGTCGGATGCGGCGACGAAGTCACAGGGCCGGTCGACGGCGGGCCGACCGGGGCAACGGGGTGGGAATGTGAAGCGGAGGAAGAAGTAATTGCCTTTCTTGAAATGCTTCAATTAAGTTCCGCAAATGGAAAAGTTTTCAGATTACCTTTATTTCAGCCAATGGCTTAACTTCTTAAAAGACGTTTCCGCGAGTTTTGCTTGGCCTATTACGGTGCTAGTGATCGCACTACTATTCCGAAAACAGATTTCGTTGCTTGTAAGTAAACTGCGAAAAGCCAAGCTTGCAGGAAACGAATTTGATTTCAGTCGCGAGGTGGATGAATTTCTGGACGACGCTAAAGAAGCGGGAGTGGAACCTTCAATCGTCAATGTTCGCGAACTTAGGCCTGAAGACGCACAACTGATTATCTTAAAAGAATTCGCCGAAATTGAAGAAATTCTCCGCTCATGGTTTGCCAGTAATTGGGCAAACTACGAAAAAAAGCTCAATGTTTCTCCCAACAAGCGGCCTGTATCTTTTATGGCGAGATTAAGAGTCCTAGACAAAAATAACATCCTTGACGCAGACACAGTGTCTTTGCTTCACAACCTACGACATTTGAGAAATGAGGCTGCTCACACGACTGATTTTAAACTTCTAGCTGGTGAAGCTTTCGATTTTATTGCAACCGCACAAGGTCTAAAGAACAGGGTCAGATCAGCATTGAATGACGCGACCTAAAAGAGTAAGCCTCCCCCTTACTGTTGGAATACCTTTGAACAGTTAAAACACCCCCGCCACCTCGTACATCACCGGCTCGAACCGCGAGCACATACCCGCGAACTCCCGGTTCCGCCGCCGCATCTCCTCGGACCGCAGCATCGCCTGGAAATCCTCCCGCCGCTCCCATTGCGAGTAATTGGCGATCCGCGTCTGCGCGTCGTTCACATGCAGCGCGGCGGCGATGAACCCGGTCTGTTTCGAGATAAACTCCGCATAAGCCGCCTCCAGCGCCTCCAGCAAATCCGCGCAGGTGCCCGGCGAGCATTCGAACGTTGTGACGACAGTCTGGCACGTGGCCCCGGCCTCGATCTTCAACATGGGCGATTCCTCCTCTGCTCGAGCCTAGCACAGCACCGCCTCAAAACGAGATCGTATCCACCAGTCGCACCCGCACGCCCTCGATCACCTGTTCCTGCCCCGGTACGCGTGCAGTCCGCAGCGTCTTCTGCTGCTGCAGGATCCGGTCCACCACCGCCTGGTCCCGCGGCGACAGCCGGTTCTCGTCACAGGCGTCCGTTCGGGCCCACAGGTTGCGCGAGATCGGCCCGGCGATGGCGCTCGCCACCGTGTCCTGGCTGAAATCCCGCGCCACGATCCGCCGGTCACGCTCCAGCGTCTTCAACGTCTCGACGAAAATATCGACCGTTTCCTGGAACGCCATGTCGCGAGTCTTCAGCTGTTCCGGCGTCGCCTCCGGGTCCTGCACGCAGCGTCGCGCGGCGAAAAGCCAGTCATGCACGATATAGACCGGTCCGTAACTCCAGGGCGAAAACCCCCGGAACGCCTGCGCCACGCGCGGAATCGACCCGCCATCGGTATACATCACGCCGGGCGCGATGACGGCCGGCACGCTCCCCTCAGGACGGATGAAACGCAACTCGAATCCCGGCACCGGCACATAGACGAACCGCCCGCCGCTGCCCGAGCCCGCAGTGCTCTGTTCCAGCCAATAGACCGACACCGCGCCGTCGAATTCCCCCGCCCGGGCGCTCTCGAAATCCACCTCCGCACAGCCAGAAAGGCCTGCCAAGGCCATGAAAATCGCCCCAAGCCGCTGCATCCAAACCCCTTCTTTTCAAGCGTCGCGCCGGGTCATCATGGCACGATTCCGCCGATTTCCAAAACCTGCCGGGAACCACCATGCCCACGACGCGGTTGTATCGCCGAACGCCACGAGGGATGCGCCACGGGGCCATCCGGCGTTCGCAGAAAAGGAGTAGAATGATGAAATCGTTTCTCAGAACCACCGCGCTGGCAGCCCTGCTTTCCCTGCCGCTCGCCGCGACCGCAGCTGAAACCGCTGTCTCGGACATTTCCGTCGAGGCCGACCTGAGCTCCATCCAGAACGCCACCGCCGCCAATGTCTGGGCCAACCTGCCCGCCGACCTGAAAAGTACTCTGGCAGTGCAGCTGGCCGACCAGATCGCCGCCGAGGGCGAAGACGGCGCCCAGATCATGATCGACATCACCTCGGTCGAGCTGGCCTCGTCCTTCGAGAACGTCGCCGACCTGGCCGACTCGAAGATTTCCGGCGACGTGGTCATCGAACGGCCCGGCGACCAGTATGACGAAGCCTACAGCCTGACCGTCAACGCCGAGCAGGCCGCGGTTCTGCTTCCGGCGGACGCCGACATCATGCTGCTCGCCCCCGGCAGCATGGAGTTCTACAACGCGATGGTCGGCGCCTTCGCCAACAACATCGCCGAGAAGATGCAGTAAGCGACCAAATCCCTAACGGTCTTCGCCCGTCCCGCTTCGCCGGGGCGGGCGATTTCGTTCAGACGCGCAGCGCGCGTTCCGACAATTTCTGGAAAAAGGGCGCGTGGTGCCGCAGGTAGTCCAGCAGATGCGGCGCCTTCTCGACCAGCGCGTCGAATTCAATCTCCTTGCGCAGCATTTCCTCCGGGTCCGCCGTGCGGATGCCCGAGGACGTGCGCGCTTCTTCGTGCCACGCGCTGACATGCTCCCAATCCTCGGGCGGGGCCTGCCAGTCGAACGCGGCCTCGGTCCACTCCAGCCCGATCCGCGCCCAAAGCGCGCGCATGATGCCCTTGGGGTCGGCCCGCACCGCCTCTGCCTCGATCACCACGGGCGACAGCCCATCGGCCTCGGCCGCCTGGTACAGCCGCCATTGCGCCTCCAGCCCGACGTTCTCCAGCGTGAAGTCCGGATCCAGCTTGTGATAACTCAGCAGCGACGCCACCGGCGGACGGACCAGGAAAACATGGGTGATCCGGCGCAGCATCCGCGCGTCCTCCAGCATCCGCGGCACCACGTAAAACGCCATGTCCTTGAAAAACACCGGGCCATCCTCGGCCCGCTCCTGCAACATGTCGCAGATACCCTCATAAGTGGTCGGATGCCCCGGCACCGGCTCGAACCCCGGAAAATCCCGGCCCTGGCCCACGTAATAGTCGTACATGAACGGCTCGTGCAGCACGTCCAGGTCGCCGCGTTCGCGCATGATCCGTTCCGTCGCCGTGGACATCGACCGCGGATGCGCCCAAAGCGCGATGATCTTGTGCATGCAACGGCCCTCCTGCGACGGACCCTACAAAGCGCGCGCCAGAGTTTCTAGGCCTTTCACCCGCCGGCTCCCCCGCTCAGAGCGACCCCTCGTCGGTCAGTGACTTGGGCCGCGTGGTGGACCCGTCGCGATAGGCAATGCACTGCCACGGCGCCTGCCCCGGCCCCACGCCCACGATCACCTCCGTGCCCGCCTCGGAAAAACTCGAACTCAGCAGGACCACGTCAGGATTGTTGGTCTCCTCGGTCACAGCCTGCAGACAGGCCTGCTCGGCGGCGCTTGGCATATCGGAGGCCGCTGCGTCCGAGCCGCTCGCCGTCCCGGTCGGCCCTGCCGACGGGTCGTTGCTGCCTTCCACAAGGTAGTCTCCTGCGGCCCAGCCCTCAAAACCCGGATCGGCCAGTGTCGCCACCCGGCACCAGCGCCGCGCTTCTTCCATCCGGCAGCCCAGGTTGCGGACGTTCTGCCCGTTGTTCAGCGTCGTCACCACGGCCGCGCCGCCCGACGGAGCTTCGCGCAGATTCAGCACACCGCCGCCCGACGTCGCCACGCGGTAAAAATCCGGCCCGCCCTGCAGCCCGTCGGCATAGTCGTTCTGTACCGTATCACCGGTCGCGCCCTCGATGCTGATGGAAAGCTCGTAGTCAGACACTTCCTCGCGCCGTGCCGCGCTGCGCATCATGTAGACCGAGATCGTGTAGGTCCCGGATGCAGGCAGCACCCCGTCGAACCGGTTCAGATCGGGCACCATCTCGCCCATCGTCCCGGCATTGGCAATTGCCTCGTCGCCCGGCCCCTTTCCGGGGGCGTAGACGTTGAAATAGGTGGCCAGGTTCGTCGGCTCCAATCTGACCTGCATCCGCTGCCCGGCCTCTGCACCCAACGTGTAAAGCACGCTTTCATAGCCGGTGATGCTGTCGGTGATCGTCGTGCCGCTGGTGCCCGCGTCGAAGCGGACCGTTTCCGTCCGCGTGTCATCCTGCGCCACCAAAGCGGCAGGCGCCCCACAAGCAATCGCCATTGTCAGGAAAAATGCTCTCGCGTTCATCAGTGGTCTCCCTTGAACTGTAGCTGTTCAGTCAAAGGCCCCGATAACTAATGAAAACTCGCTTGTTTAAAGAAATGGGCCTGCCCGCCGAACCGCGGGCAAGCCCAGCATAGCACATTCCTGGCGCCAGCAGCCCAAGAAAGAACCGTCGGTCAAAACGACAGATCCCGGGGCAGCCTCAGAAGTCGAACAGCTCTTCCAGGAACCCGCCGCGCTTTTTCTTCTTCTGCGGGCGGCTGTCGGCCTGCCAGACGCGGGCATCCGGCGCCTCGGGCGTGGTCCGCTCGATGAGCTTGTCCAGCTCGCCACGGTCAAGCCACACCCCACGGCATTGCGGGCAATAGTCGATCTCGACACCGGCGCGGTCGGTGATCACCAGCGTTTCTCCGTCAACCGGACATTTCATCGGGCAGTCCTCCTGTAATCCTGTTCATTGCATTCCAGATGGGCATCGCCCGCCGGTTTCTCAAGCCTCAGCGCAGGACATGCACCGCGCAGGCGGCATGCCGCACAACGTATTGCGCGGTCGATCCCAGCAGCAGGTCCTGCATCCCCGGGCGGTGCCCCGCGATCACGATGCAATCGACCTTGTGGCTGTCGGCATAGTCCACGATGGTGCGCCCCGAATGGCCATCCACCACCACGCCGGCGGCGTGCTCCAGGCCCGAGGCTGCGCTGTCCAGCTCCGCCTGAATCGCGATCTTGCGTTCTTTCACGTAACCGCCGGGCAGATAGGTCGCGGCATAGCTCGGGATCTGCTCGATGACGTGAAACAGCGTGATCTTCGCGCTGTGCTCGGCCAGCACTTCGGCCACGTGCATCGCGCCTGCCGCATCGCGATCTTCGTCAAAGGACACAGGCACAAGGATATGGGTATACATGACGGTCTCCTCCTCTTTGGACACGCCATTGTCCCACAGCCGCGCCCCCGCCCACCTTGACATGGATCACCCCCGGCGCAACACGCGCCCGTCCGTCACCAGCAGCCCCAGCGCGATCAGGCCGAACCCGACCCACGCCTCCGCGCTTAGTCGCTCGCCCAGGAACACCGCGCCAAGCCCCGCCGCAAAGGGCGGGATCATCAGCGTCACCAGCATCAGGTTCGCCGCGCCCGCGCGCCGCAGGATGGCGAAGTAAAGCAGGTAGGCCAGCGCCGTCGACAGCGCCGCCAGCGACACCAGCGCCGCCCAGACATGCATCGAAAGGTCGAACCGCGGCACCCCGTCCACCCACAGCGCCACGGGCAGCATCAGCAGGCTCGATCCGATCAGCATCCCCAGCGCGTTCATCTGGGGCGCCTGCCCCGCCAGCGCCCGCTTGGCCCAGACACTGGCCAGCGCATAGCTCAGCGCCGCGCCCAACACCGCAAGCTGTGCAAGGTTGCGAAGGTCCACACCGCGCAGCAGGTCCGGCCCCATGATCGCCGCCACGCCCGCCAGGCCCAGCAAGGCGCCCACGATCTTGCGCGGCACCATCGGCTCGTCGCGCAACAGCAGCCCCGCCACCACCGCACCGAACACCGCCGTCGTCCCATTCAGGATCGAGGCCAGCCCGCTCTGGATCTCCACCTGCGCCCAGAAGATCAATGAGAACGGGAGCGCGTTGTTCAGCGCCCCCATCACGAGATAGGCGCCCCAGATCCTTGGCTCCCTTGGCAGCTGCAGCCCCAGCATTCGCACGACCACCAGCAGAATCGGCACCGCCCAGACGACCCGATGCAGCGTGATGGTCAGCGGCGGAACCTCGGTCAGCGCAATTTCCGCGAAAAAGAACGACCCGCCCCAGACGGCGGCCAGCGCCAGCAGCATCAGGGCGGAGGATGGGGATATGGACGGGCTGTCGCTCATGCCCGTTGGTCGCATGACACCCTTGTCCGGACGACCCGTTTCTTGCGGCAAATACCGCGCGTCAGGTCAGTCCGGCCTGCCGTCCGGCAAGCCGCGGCGTCAGGCCACGCCGTCGCCGGTGCGCTTCAATTGCACACCGTTGATCTTCCAGCCGCCTGGCCCCTGGATCATCTCGTATTCCAGCTCGTAATACACGCCGTCCGCACCGCGGATCAGCACGTCCTGAACCAGTGCATCGCCCTTGTCCCGCTCACCCAGGAATTCCACTTCGGCCGGGCGCCAGACCATCGGATAGCCGTTGCGCACCATCTGCCCGAACCGCTCGGGCGAGCCGAAGATGCCCTGGATCATCGGGCTGGCATGGGTGAAGGCGCTGTCGAAATCGTCCTGCTGAAACGCGTCAAGCTGGTCCGAGATAACCTGACGCGCAGCGTCGTCGGCACGCGCCGGCATGGCCAAAAGGAAGATCACTACAAGAAAAGAAAGAAAACGGGTCATCAATACACTCCTCTGAGAGGGATGATAGCCCGTCCTGCCCGCGCATCAATGCCGTGCCGGCTACTGCTCCTGCAGCGACTGCAAAAACACCACCAGATCCGCAACCGGTTGCGACACCATCACCGGCTGTCCAGCCCCCGTGCGCACCGCGATCTGGCGCGTCGTGTCAAAGAAATCGCCGTAGACCGGCATGCTGGACCCGTGCGACACCAGCGGGTCGCGCCCGTCGATCCTCTGCGCCACGCGCTCCACCGGGAAAGTGCCGCCATGGCGGGCGGTCAGCGTTGTCAGGTCCGAGGGCTGCACCAGCAGCACCTCGCGCATCGGCCCGTGACCATCGGCACGGGGTCCGTGACAGCTAACGCAATGCTGTGCATAAAGCGCGGCACCGGCTCCGGCGTCCCCTTCCGCCAGGACCGGCCCCGCGCCCAAGGCCAGACATGCAACCGCCCCGATCAGCCGCGGGCGTCCGGCCCATCCTTCATGCGTGCTGAATGCTCTCATATGCTCCTCCGGGCGTGCAGGGATGCCGCGCCCCGGCCACCGGCATCTGTGCTCCGGCGCGGTTCGAACGGCATCGCAGGAATCATTCTGCACCCCGGTCGCGCGCCGCGCCTTGATCTGGATCAGATGCGCGATGTATTGGCGCGCAGGGCTCTACCGCACCTGCAACCCCGAAATCCGCGCGCGGATCATACTATCGGTGTCGTCACTGTCGCCGGACACGGCCAGTCCCACCAGCGATGTCGCCGGCCCGCCAAAGGCGCGGCGGAAATCGGCGTTGAGGTCCACGCTCTCGCGCGCCTCGCCCGTCCCCGCACCGCGCAGTACCACCGTCTTGCCCCGCGCACCGAGATAGGGGCTGTTCAGAACCTCGCCGCGCGCGTGGTCACCGCCCCAGACATAGACCAGCACCCGCACGTCCTCGTTCGACAACAGCCGCGTCACCCGGCTGCCCTGCGCACGCTCGGCCGCGCCTTCCGGCAGGAACACGAAGTAAAGCGCCAGGTTGCGGTCGTCCCCACCCTTGCGCGCCAGGTTGGTGGGCGGCACGCTTTGCGACACCTGCCAGTTCCACGATGCCCCGCTGGCCTGCCACGCGCTCTTGGGCAATTCGCGGTAAAGCAGAGACACTGCGGCGTCCGAGGTCACGTCCAACGCCCCGCCCCTGCGGGCATAGTCGTTGCCCGAGAACAGCGAGAACCTTTGATGCTTCCAGCTTCCATCAAACGATACCGGCGCGGCATGGGCATCGGATACCGAAAAAGATGTCATAGCGGCCAAGGCCACCGGCAGAACGAAACGCATGATCATAACCTCCCTGTTGTCTGCCTTGCAGTTAGACGCCCCGCCCACACGGGCCAGTCACCTATGCGTGAAGCACAAGTCGCCGCGCATCTCGATTGAACGGATCCGTTCCCCCTGGCGACCCATCTGCATCCGTCACAGAGCAAAGGACACGCCACCCATGCCACCACCCTTCGCCTTCCCCTGGAAACCCGCCCTGCGCCTCGGCACCGGCCTGATCGTGATGGCCCTCACCGCGCCCGACGCCCACAGCGCCGCCCTGCCTTGCGACCCGGCCCTGGACCGGCTGCCGCCACCCGGCGCCCGCGCCGCTCCGAACGAGCCTTGCCACCCGGCAAACTGAAACCGCTCTTCTGTTTTTGGTGCCCGCGCCCTATATCTCTGGTGTCAGACAACAGGAGCCTTTTGATGCACCGCGTCCTCACCATGACAGCCCTCTGCGCCAGCCTTGCCGGCACCGCCTTCGCACAGGATTTCGACGAGCCCGACCCGGCCGACCTGGTGCCCGCGCATTTCAGCGCCGCCAGTTTCGCGGCCCTCGACCAGTACGATCTCTACGACGTGACACTGGCGCTCAAGCGTGGCCGCAACATCCGGCTGGCCGATTGCACGCCGTCGCAAAGCCGCGCGATTTTCGAGGCTTCCTACGATCGGCGCGCGCCTGCAATGGACATGCTGCGCGCCACCTGCGCGGGTTAATCCGCGCCCGCCAGCCGCTGCGCCAGCGCCCACGCATCCGGGTCGACATTGACCGGGTCCTGCACGGCGCGCGCCTGCCCCGGCATCCGCGCGCGCTCGTCCCGCTGCACTGCGCCCGACACCTGCGTCAGCCGGTCAAAGAACGCGCCACCCGAAACATCGGGGTCCACGATCAGGTAGAAATCTCCGATATCGTGCGGGTCGCCCTCGGGCGCTTTCAGCGGGCCAAGGTCCACGCCCGCCCGGCTGCCGGTCATGCCCGCCGCCAACAGTTCCGCCATCAGGCCGAACCCCCAACCCTTGTAGCCCCCCATGCTGACCAGCGAGCCTTTCAGCGCCGCCTCCGGGTCGGTGGTGGGCTTGCCGTCCGCATCGACGGCCCAGCCTTCGGGGATCGTCTCGCCCGCCGCCTTGGCCATGGTGATCTTGCCCAGCGCAACCGTGGTCGTGGATTGGTCGAACAGCATCGCCACCCCGCCCTCGCCATCCGGCACGGCAAAGGAAATCGGGTTCGTGCCGATCACGCGGGATTTTCCTCCCGGCGGCGCCACCACCGGCGTCGCGTTGGTCATGCCCAGCACGATGAACCCGGCCCGGGCGATCTGCGCCGTGAAATAGCCCAGGCTGGTGCAGGTATGCGCATGACAGACCGCAAGGCTGATCGTGCCCATCTCCTTCGCCGCCTTCACCGCTTCCGGCAGCGCCTTCGAGAACGCCGCCTGGGCAAACCCGAATTTCGCATCCACCTCGACCACGCCGGGCCGCGGCTTGCGCACCTCCGGCACCGCGTCGCCCTTGACGCGCCCCGTCCGCAACTGCTGGCAATAGCTTTCGAGGTAATAAAGCCCGCAGATCCGGTTACCGAGGCCTTCCGCCTCGCGCACCGCCGCGGCGACCTCGCCCGCGATCCACTGCTCGGCCCCATGTTTCATCAGCGCCGCCTTCGCCGTCGTCTCGATCTCGCCCAACGTCACCTGCATGGCATCCCCCGTTTTCGCTTGCGTAGGGTGGGGTTTCACCCCACCACGATCCGTCCGTTCTCCAGCTTCACCACCCGGTCCATCCGCGCCGCAAGCTCCAGATTATGCGTCGCGATCAGCGCGGCCAGCCCGGTGCCCCGCACCAGTTCAACCAGCGCCGCGAACACCTGGTCCGACGTGCCGGGGTCCAGGTTCCCCGTCGGCTCGTCCGCCAGCAACAGGCGCGGCGAATTGGCCAGCGCCCGGCAGAACGCCACCCGCTGCTGCTCGCCGCCCGACATGGCACTGGGCCGGTGCTTCGCCCGGTCGGCAATACCCACTTGGCTTAGCAACTCGGTCGCCCGCGCGTCGGCCACCTTGCGGCTGATGCCATCGGCCAGCTGCGGCAGCACGATGTTCTCTTCCGCCGTGAACTCGGGCAAAAGGTGGTGAAACTGATAGACGAAACCCACCTCCTGCCGCCGCATGATCGTGCGCCGCCGGTCCGACCGGCCCACCATGTCCTCGCCGCCGATCTCGACCGTGCCGGCATCGGCCGTGTCCAGCAACCCCGCGATATGCAACAGCGTCGACTTGCCCGCCCCCGAGGGCGCCACCAGCGCCACCATTTCCCCCGCGCCGATCGTCAGGTCGATGCCCGACAGTACACTCACCTCGTTGGCCTTGCCCTTGTTATAGGCCTTCTCGACCCCCGCCAGATTCAGCATCGCCTCACTCATAACGCAGCGCCTCCACCGGGTTCATCCGTGCCGCCCGCCGGGCGGGGAAAATCGTCACCACGAAGCTCAGGAACAGCGAAAGGCCCACGGCACTCATCACGTCCCAGAACTCCAGCTTGGCGGGCAGGAAATAGATCCCCCGCGTGTCGGGTGTCCAGATCGGCTGCTCGCTGAAACTGTCGATCACCGCGAAAATCTGGTCGATATAGATGGCAAAGAGACACCCCAGCACCGTCCCCATCACCGTGCCGATGATCCCGATGAAAGCACCGCACATGAAGAACACGCGCAGCACCGACCCCTCGGTCAGCCCCATGGTGCGCAGGATGCCGATATCCCGCCCCTTGTTCTTGACCAGCATGATCAAGCCGCTGGTGATGTTCATCGCCGCGATCAGCACGAGGATCGACAGGATGATGAACATCACGTTGTCCTCCACCTCCAGCGCCCGCAGGAACCCGCTGCTGGAATCCCGCCAGGTCCAGATCTGCGTGTTCTCCCCGGCGGCGCGCAGCAGGGCCAGCGACATGTCGTTCACACGCTCGGGTTCCTCGATCATCACCTCGATCTCGTCCGCCTTCCCCTCGCTGTTGAAAAAACTCTGCGCCTCCTCGAACGGCAGATAGACACGGACGCGGTCGATATCATACCGCCCTGCGCTGAACACATAGACCACGTCATAGGCATTCACCCGAGGGCTGGTGCCCAGCGCCGTGCGGTTGCCGGTGGGGTTGATCACCCTGATCTTGTCGCCCACGCCGATCCCCAGCGTACTCGCCACGCCGGAGCCGATGGCGATGGGAAAGACCCCTGTCTCGGCCGCGTCCTGCGCGAAATCCTCAATACTCCCCTGGGAGGTCTCGGGGTCTGCGATCCGCGGCAGCCCCTTCAGATCCTCCAGCGTGATCCCCCGCACCTCGACCCCCGCATTGCGGTCGCCCACGGTGGCCAGAACCTGGTTCTTGATCAACGGAGCCGCCCGCGTGACGCCCTCGACCTGCCGCAACCGCTCCGCCATCGCCTCGTAATCGGTGATCTGCCGGTCGATCCGCCCCGTCTGCTGGTCCACCGTGCCGGCACTGTAAACCGTCACATGCGCGTTCGACCCCAGGATCGTATCCACGAACTCGGCCCGAAACCCTGCGCGCACCGCCAGCGTCGCAATCAGCGCGAACACCGCCAGCGTGATGCCAATGAGGCTGATCCACGTCATGACGCTGACCCCGCCCTCGGCCCGCTTGGCCCGCAGGTAGCGCCACGCGATCATCGTCTCGAAGGCGGAAAACGGCTTGGGCTGTGCTGCCACGATGGAACCCCCGGGTAATTCAGTTGTCCCTGCGGTGTATCGTGGCCCCGGTCAAGGTCAACCCCGTCTTCACATCGGTTTCAAATCATGCCGATATATGCAGCAGAGACACAGGGGGGAAACGTACCATGCCTGCCGGTGCCCTGATCGGCTTCTACCTTCTGCTGGGCCTCCTGCCCCTCGGGCTCGCCTGGGCGCAGGGGCTGGAGCCGCGCACCGCCTTGGACGAACTGGCGACCGGACTTGGCCTCGTCGCCCTCGCGATGATCCTGCTGGAATTCCTGCTGCTCGGACGCTTCCGATCCGTCACCGCGCGGGTCGGAAGCGACGTGGTCATGCGCAGTCACCAGCTTCTGGCGCGCGCGGCGCTGGTCTTCGCCCTGCTCCACCCGTTCCTGTACATCTCGCCCCGGGCACAGGCGCCGGTCTGGGACGTCACCCGACAAACAGTGGCCGAGACCTCCTGGCATGCGCTCTGGCCCGGCATCGCGGCCTGGCTCCTGCTTGGCGGTCTGGTCGGCATGGCAATCGGACGTGACGCCACCGGCCTGCGCTACCAGCACTGGCGTCTTCTGCATGGGCTTGCCGCTCTGGTCGTTGCGGGCTTCGGCGTGCTGCACGCCCTGCGCGCCGGGCGCTACAGCGCCGAGCCGTTCCTGGCCTGGGTCTGGCTCGGCCTGCTGACCGTGGCCGTCGCGGCGCTCCTCTATGTCTACCTGATCGCGCCGCTTTTGCGCCTGCGCCGCCCCTTCCGCATCACGGATATCCGGCATGAGGCCGATCGCACCTGGGTTCTCGCCCTCACCCCCGACTTCGACGGCACGTTGCCCTACCGCGCCGGTCAGTTCGCCTGGCTCAATGTCGGGCATTCGGCCTTTTCGCTGAACGAGAACCCGTTTTCGATCTGCTCCGCGCCCGCGGCCGGGGGCGACGTGCAGTTCCTGATAAAGGAGCTTGGGGATTTCACCGGCACCCTCGACCGCCTCCGCCTCGGCACCCGCGCCTGGCTTGAGGCGCCCCACGGTCACCTCACGCTCGACGGTCGGGAAAAGGCCACAGGCATCGCGCTGATCGCTGGCGGCGTCGGCCTGGCCCCGATCATCGGCATTCTGCGCCAGTTGCGCGCCACCGGCGACACCCGGCCCACCACGCTGATTTACGGCAACCGCCACGCCGGCCAGATCGCCTTCGCCAAGGACCTGAAGGCGCTGGAACGCGACCACGGCACCAAGGTCATCCATGTCCTGTCCGAGCCGCCCGCCGACTGGACCGGCGAAACCGGCTATGTCACCCCCGACCTGCTGCGCCGGGAATTCGGCACGCCGGACCAGCGTGACTGGCTCTATGTCCTCTGTGGCCCGCCGGTGATGCTGCGCGTGGTCGAAGACAGCCTCATCGCCCTCGGGATTCCACCCCGCAACATCCTGTCCGAGCAGTTCGTCTATGAATGATCGATCTTCCGCGAAAACAACACGCAACCGCATCCGTCGCGCGGTCTTCTTGATCGTCGGCCTCCTCGCGCTTGCGCTCGCGGCCTTCGCCCTGCGCGGGCTTGTTTGACAGGCCTACTCCGCCGGTGTCGCCTCCGGCCTGCGCCGCACCATTCGGCCCAATCCACCCAGCAGCATCGCGATCAGCGTGTACCCCGCCAGGAACCCACCAAGGCCAAAGCCCGCCCCCGCCACCGTCGCCGGCACGGCAGGCTCGAAATCACCCCATGTCTTCCGCGCCAGCTCCGGGTCCAGGTACTGCCACCCGATCAGCGCCGCGCTGACGGAATTGGTCGTCTGCAGATGCTCCAGATGGGCAGACAACCGCTCATGCCGGATCAGGACCTGCCCCATGCTCTCGCTTCGCGCCTGCGCCATGGCGGTGCCGCGCGCAAGGTCACTCAGCGCCGCGTCGCGGCTCAGGCCAAGCGCCGCGGCATCGGAGTCGAACCGTTCGACCACCCATGCCAATTCATCCACGGCGCCCGACAAACGCTGCTTATACTGTTGCGAAAACTCGGGAAATTGCGACGCGGCCAGCGCACAGCACAGCCCGCCCGCCAGGGCCAGTCCCTTGGTAATCATCGCTCTGCCTCTTTTTGTCTTTTATTGTTTTGAGGCAAGTATAGCGCGTTTCGCGCGAATCCAGAAATAAAGATTGCCGTGAACGGTTGTGGCACCGGCTCAGTCCCGGCGCCGCAAGCCCGTTACATCCAGGTGTGAAACGACCGATCCTCCATCGGCTCTACCGTGCCGGCCTCACCGCGATGCGGCGCGTAGATCTCGGCGATCTTCTCGACTGCGCCCTCGGGCGCCATCTCCTCGCTCTCGCCCGTCCGGCGGCTGGTCAGTTCCACCACGCCGTTCTTCAGCCCACGCGGCCCCACGGTGATCCGCCACGGCAGGCCGATCAGGTCCATCGTCGCGAACTTGCCGCCTGCCCGCTCGTCGCGGTCATCATAGAGCGGATCCAGCCCCTTGGCCTTCAGCGCCGAATACAGCTTCTCGCAAGCCGCATCCGCCTCGCCGTCCCCCTGTTTCAGGTTCACGATCCCGGCGTGGAACGGCGTCACGCCCTCGGGCCAGATGATGCCCTTGTCGTCATGGCTGGCCTCGATGATCGCACCCACAAGGCGGCTGACGCCGATCCCGTGGCTGCCCATATGCACCGGCACCGGCTTGCCGTCGGGGCCCTGCACCGTGGCGCCCATCGGCTCGGAATACTTCGTCCCGAAATAAAAGATCTGGCCCACTTCAATGCCCCGCGCCACGCGGCGGCGGTCCTCGGGGATCTTGTTGAACACCTCTTCATCGTGCGTTTCGTCCGTCCGCGCGTAACGCGATGTGAACTCTTCCAGCACCGCCTGGCATTGCGCCTTGTCGCTGTAATCGATCTCGCGCTCGCCGAATTTCAGGTCGGTGATCTGGCTATCATAGAACACCTCGGACTCGCCGGTCTCGGCCAGCACCAGGAATTCATGCGTGTCGTCCCCCCCGATCGGGCCGGAATCCGCCCGCATCGGAATGGCCTGCAAGCCCATCCGCTCATAGGTGCGCAGGTAGCTGACCAGGTGGCGGTTATACGCGTGCAGCGCGTCTTCCTTCGTCAGGTCGAAGTTATAGCCGTCCTTCATGAAGAATTCGCGCCCCCGCATCACGCCGAAACGCGGCCGGATCTCATCGCGGAATTTCCACTGGATATGATACAGCGTCAGCGGCAGATCCCGGTAACTGCCCACATGGGCGCGGAAGATATCGGTGATCAGTTCCTCGTTCGTCGGACCATAGAGCATATCCCGATCCTGCCGGTCGCGAATGCGCAGCATTTCCGGGCCATAGGCATCGTACCGCCCGCTTTCGCGCCACAGGTCCGCCGATTGCAGCGTCGGCATCAGCATCGGGATATGCCCCGCCCGCACCTGCTCCTCGTGCACGATATTCTCCAGCTTGCGCAACACCTTGAAGCCCAACGGCAGCCACGAATAGATACCCGCGCTGGCCTGCTTGATCATCCCCGCCCGCAGCATCAGGCGGTGGCTCGCGATCTGCGCCTCCGAGGGCGTCTCCTTCAGAACCGGCAGGAAATACTTGGACAGGCGCATGGGGAACCTCTGGTCATTGCGTGCTTAGGCCCCGTTTATGACCTCAAGGCCCGCCAGACAAGCCGGAAGGCGCTTGCAACGCTGCCCCCCTTGCGCGAAAAGCAAGGAGACGCATTTCGTTCTTCCGAGGTGGCATGGCCCTTCCCGTCCGGACACAATTTCAATTCTGGGGCATCGCCATCGCGCTGTTCCTCGTTGTCATGTGGTTCCTTGGCGACGTGATCCTGCCCTTCGTGCTGGGCGGCGCCGTGGCCTATTTCCTCGACCCGGTGGCGGACCGGATCGAACGCCTGGGCGCCTCGCGCGCCGTGGCGGTCGCGCTTATCACGCTGGTGGCGATCTGCATCTTCGTCATCATGGCGCTGCTGGTCATTCCCACATTGGTCAATCAGACCGCCAACCTGATCGACATCGCGCCGCAGCTCTTCAACGACCTGCAAAACTTCCTCACCACCCGCTTTCCCGATCTCGTCGACCAGGATTCCACCCTGCGCCAGTCGCTGGCCACGCTCGGCACCACCATCCAGGAACGCGGCGGGCAGGTGGTCGAAACCGTGCTGACGTCGGTCGGCTCGCTCGTCAACGTGGTGGTCCTCCTGGTGATCGTGCCGGTCGTGGCCTTCTACCTGCTCTACGACTGGGACCGCATGATTGCCGAGATCGACCGCCTTCTGCCGCGCGACCATGCCCCGGTGATCCGCCGTCTGGCGCGCGAGATCGACCAGACGCTCGCCAGCTTCATCCGCGGCATGGGCACGGTCTGCCTGATCCTCGGCACGTACTATGCCGTGGCGCTGATGCTGGTGGGCCTGCAATTCGGACTGGTCGTCGGCGCCTTTGCCGGGCTCGTGACATTCATCCCCTACGTGGGCGCCATCCTCGGCGGCGCGCTCGCCATCGGCCTCGCGCTTTTCCAGTTCTGGGGCGACTGGCTGTCCATCGGCCTCGTCGCCGGCATCTTCGTGCTGGGACAGGTGGTCGAGGGTAACATCCTCACGCCCAAGCTGGTCGGTGAATCCGTCGGCCTCCACCCGGTCTGGCTGATCTTCGCGCTGTCGGTCTTCGGCGCGCTCTTCGGCTTTGTGGGCATGCTGGTCGCGGTGCCGGTGGCAGCGGCCATCGGCGTTCTTGCCCGCTTCGGCGTACAGCAATACATGGACAGTGCCCTCTATACCGGGCAAGGCGACCGGGACACCGAATAATGGCACAGCAGCTCAGCTTCGACCTGCCCGCCAAACCGGCACACGGGCGGGAGGATTTTTTCGTTTCCGCCGCCAATGCGCAGGCCGTCGCCCTTATAGATACGTGGGAATCTTGGCCCGCCCGCAAGCTGGTGCTGCACGGCCCGCCCGGCGCGGGCAAGACCCACCTCGCCCATGTCTGGGCGGCGCAAAGCGGCGCCACGATCCTGCCCGCCTCTGACCTGCCCGGCGCCGACATTCCCGCCCTCGCCCGCAGCCACGTGGCGGTCGAGGATTGCGAGACCATCGCCGGACAGGACGCCTCAGAGACCGCCCTTTTCCACCTGCACAACCTGACGCTGGCCGAGGGCCATTCCCTGCTGCTGACGGCCAGCACAGCGCCCAAGTACTGGAACCTCGCGTTGCCCGACCTTGCCAGCCGCGTGCAGGGCACGCCCGCCGTGGAACTCGACCTGCCCGACGACATGTTGCTGACGGCGATCCTCGCCAAGCTCTTCGACGACCGCCAGTTGACGCCCACGCCGGACGTCATTCCCTACCTTCTGCGCCGCATCGACCGCTCGTTCGAGGCCGCCCGCCAGGTCGTCGCCCTGCTCGATTCCGCCGCACTTTCGCGCAAACGCGCGCTCACCCGTCCCTTTGCCCGCGACGTGCTGGACAAGGCAGGGATGTAACGGCACAGTCGTCACCTTATCGTTACGTCGCAATCCCATAAGGGCCACATGACAAACGCCGATTTCCTCAAGTCCACCGCCCCGGCCCCCGTGACGATCGACGGCCTCGACATCACCGGCCCCGGGCGCTTCTTCAACCGAGAGCTCAGCTGGCTGGGCTTCAACTGGCGCGTTCTCGAAGAGGCGCAGAACCCGCGCGTCCCCCTTCTGGAACGCCTGCGCTTCCTGTCGATCTCGGCCAACAACCTCGACGAGTTCTACAATGTCCGCGTCGCGGGCCTGCGCGAGCTGGCCCATGCCGGCAACACCACGCCTGCCGCCGATGGCCTCACCCCCGCCGAACAGCTTGTCCTGATCGACGAAGACGCCCGCAAGCTTCTGGCCCAGCAACAGGGCACCCTCGAAGACCTGCGGCAGGAAATGGAGGCCGAGGGCATCATCATCCTCGACATCGACAGCCTGACCAAGGATGACCGCGCGCATCTCAGCGACATCTTCCTCGAACAGGTTTTCCCGGTCCTGTCGCCGCTGGCCGTCGATCCCGCGCACCCTTTCCCCTTCATCCCGAACCTCGGCTATTCGCTGGCGCTCCAGATGCAGCGCAAGTCCGACAAGCGCCCTCTTCAGGCGCTCCTGCCCATCCCCAACCAGATCGACCGCTTCATCACCGTCCCGTCCGAGCCGGGCCAGTTCCGCGCCCTGCCGCTCGAAGACCTGTTGCTGCTGAACCTCGATCACCTTTTCCCGGGCTATACCTACAAGGCACACTGCAATTTCCGCGTCCTGCGCGACAGCGACCTCGAAGTCGAGGAAGAGGCCGAGGACCTCGTGCGCGAGTTCGAGGTCGCCCTTAAACGCCGCCGCCGCGGCGAAGTCGTGCGCCTGAAAATCTCTTCCGGTGCGCCCGAGGAATTGCGCCGCACCATCATGCAGAAGCTCGAAGTCCGCCCCGAGGAGGTGGTCGAGGTCGACGGCATGATCGGGCTGGCGGATCTCAAGGAAATGGTGCTCGACAGCCGCCCCGATCTTCTGTGGCCCAGCTTCACGCCCCGCGTGCCCGAGCGCGTGCAGGACCATGACGGCGACATGTTCGCCGCCATCCGGCAAAAGGACATGCTGCTGCACCACCCGTACGAGACCTTCGACATGGTCATCCGCTTCCTGACGCAGGCGGCCCGCGATCCCGACGTGGTGGCGATCAAGCAGACTCTCTACCGCACCTCAAAGGACAGCCCCATCGTCGAGGCGCTCTGCGAGGCCGCCGAAGACGGCAAGTCCGTCACCGCGCTCGTGGAACTCAAGGCCCGCTTCGACGAGGCCGCCAATATCCGCCAGTCGCGGCGACTGGAACGTGCGGGTGCCCACGTGGTCTATGGCTTCATAGACCTCAAGACCCACGCCAAGATCTCGACCGTGGTCCGGCGCGAGGGCGACAAGCTGGTGACCTACACCCATTACGGCACCGGCAACTATCACCCCATCACGGCCAAGATCTACACCGACCTCAGCCTCTTCACATGCGATTCCTCGCTGGGCCGCGACGCCACCAAGGTCTTCAACTACCTCTCCGGCTACGCCCAGCCCGAAAAGCTGGAAAACCTCGCGATCTCGCCCACCACGCTGAAGCCGCGCCTGCTGGAAATGATCGCCGCCGAGATCGAGCATGCCAAATCCGGCAAACCGGCCGAGATCTGGGCCAAGATGAATTCCATCATCGAACCCGACGTGATCGACGCGCTCTATGCCGCCTCACAGGCCGGCGTGAAGATCTGCCTTGTCGTGCGCGGCATCTGCGGCATCCGCCCGGGGATAAAGGGGCTTTCGGAAAACATCCGCGTCAAGTCCATCGTCGGGCGCTTCCTCGAGCATTCCCGCATCGTCTGTTTCGGCAACGGCGCGGGCCTGCCCTCGAAAAAAGCCAAGGTCTACATGTCCTCCGCCGACTGGATGGGCCGCAACCTCAACCGCCGCGTCGAAACCCTCGTCGAGATCACAAACCCCACCGTCAAGGCCCAGATCGTGGGCCAGGTCATGGCCGCCAACCTCGCCGACGTGGCGCAGACTTGGGTGATGTCCCCAGACGGCAGCTTCCACCGCGAATTGACCGAGGAAGGCACCTTCGCCTTCAACTGCCACCGCTTCTTCATGGAAAACCCGTCGCTGTCGGGCCGCGGCTCCGCCGGGGCGGCGGACGTGCCGAAACTCACCCATACCGACGATTGACCCTTCCGGCCCCCTGTCGCATATAGGGGGCCGTTACCAAGCCGGGGATGTCATGGACGGCACGACCGATCCTGAACACAGCGAATGGGGCCCCTTCGGGCGCCCGCTTTTCGACAAGGACGCGGCCAAGGCGCTCAGCCGCGTGGGCGTGGTCGACGTTGGCTCCAACTCCGTCCGCATGGTCGTGTTCGACGGCGCCGCCCGCAGCCCGGCCTATTTCTACAACGAGAAAATCATGTGCGGCCTCGGCCAGGGCCTGTCGGAAACCGGCCGCCTGAACCCCGAGGGCCGCGAACGCGCGCTGGCCGCCATGAAACGCTTCGCCCGGCTGGCCGAGAACATGGACACCGGCCCGCTGACCGCCGTGGCCACCGCCGCCGTGCGCGAGGCCACCGACGGCGACGATTTCCGCGACGAGATCAAGCGCGAAACAGGCGTCCACCTCTGGGTCGTCGACGGCCCCGAAGAGGCGCGCCTGTCGGCCCAGGGCGTGCTTCTGGGCTGGCCCGGCTCGTATGGCCTTGTCTGCGACATCGGCGGCTCGTCCATGGAACTGGCCGAGATCAACGGCGGACAGGTCGGCAAGCGCCTGACCTCCCGCCTTGGCCCCTTCTCCCTGCAGGAGGTCAAGGGCGGCAAGAAGGCCCGCAAGGCCTATATCAAGGACACGCTGGAGCGCATGCACGACCAGCTGGGCGAGCAGAAGAACCGCCTCTTTCTCGTCGGCGGCTCGTGGCGCGCCATCGCCAAGATCGACATGGAACGCCGCGGCTATCCCCTGCACGTGCTGCACGAATACCGCATGACCCCCAAGGACGTGCGCAAGACCGCCGACTACATCGCCGACAACGACTCCGAAGAGCTCCGCAACCGCGCCGGCGTTTCCTCTCAGCGGATGGCCCTCGTCCCCGACGCCGCCGAGGTGCTGCGCCGCCTGGTCAAGACCTTCGGCCCCCGCGACATCGCCGTGTCCAGCTACGGCATCCGCGAGGGGCTCTTGTACGAACAGATGCCCCAACAGTTGCGCGACCGCGACCCCCTGATCGAGGCCTGCCGCTTTGCCGAGGCCAAGGACGCCCGCCTGCCCGGCTATGGCCGCGCCATCTATCACTTCGTGGAACCGCTCTTTCGTAGTGCCAAGCACGACAAACTGCGCATCATCCGCGCCGCCTGCCTCTTGCACGATGTCAGCTGGCGCTCGCATCCCGACTACCGGGCGCAGGACTGTTTCGACAACGCCACCCGCGCCAACCTGGGCGGGCTCAAGCATTCCGAGCGGGTTTTTCTCGGCCTTGCCCTGATGCACCGCTATTCCAACAAGCGTGATGGCACCCAGTTCGAGAAACTCGCCGAACTTCTGGACGAGCGTGACCAGCACCAGGCCGAAGTTCTGGGCAAGGCCATGCGCTTTGCCGCCATGTTCTGGCTGCGCAAGGACACGCAGCTGGGCGAGCTGACATGGCACCCCAAGAAGAAGCAGCTTGTCCTGCGTCTGACGGAAGAAGCCGTGCCGCTCTACGGCGAGGTGGCGCAGACGCGCCTCGCCTCGCTCGCCGACACGCTTCAGGCCGAATTTGACGTCAAGCTGCTGCGCCCGCGCCGCGCTAAGGCCGTGCCGGGCAAGTCCTAGGACCAATCAAGAGATCAAAGGCGACCCGCCTCAGATCTCGATTTCCTCGTCGGGGTCGATCTCTTGCTCTAGCGGCGTCTTGCGGCGGATGATGATATCGCCGTTCGGCATCATCTCGGGCGCGTGATAATTGCTCAGATCATCGATCTGGCCCATCAGGTCGGCAAAGGCCGGGCCCATCTCCTCGACGAAATTCCGCAGCGCCGGCTGCATGTCCTTCGCCATCCCTTCAAGATCGCGCATCGCCGGCTCCATCTCGCGCATGATGCCTTCCATGAACATCTGCGCCCCGCGCTCCATCAGGGAAAAGCCTTCGTCCTCTTCCTCCTGCGCCAGGGCGGGCGCGGCGGCAAGGCACAACGACAGGGCGGCGATGGGTACGATGCGTTTCATACGCCCAATATAGCGCGTCTGCGTGGCGATTTTAAGATGTCAGGTCGATATCCAGCGTGACCGGGAAGTGATCCGACGCCGCCAGCAGCGCATCGCGCAGGTCCGGAACCTTCCAGCAATCGGGGTCCTCGAACGGGTGCCAGATGCGCCATTTCGGCCCCTTCGCCCGCAACCCACTGGAAATCATGATGTAATCCAACAGCGCCTGAAGGTACCGTCCCTCGTCCTTCAGGTAGAACCGCGCGGTGCTGTTCTGGGCGCCGATCCGCTGGGTCAGCGCCCGTCGCGCGTGCGGATCATAAAGCCGCAAGCCGCCCGCCTCGGCCCCGTCCATGATCACCTCGATCGACGAGCGGCCAAACAGGTTCTCGTATTCATCCAGACCCGGACCGTCATTCAGGTCTCCCAGCAGCATCAGGTGCTCACCTGCCTCCAGATGCGCCCGGACGCGCTTGCGCAGCCACACAGCCTGCGCCTGCTGCTTGCGCCGGTTGGCAATGGACAGCCGCATCACCTCGTCCCGCGTGGTGGCCCCGTGCGGCGCCTTCGACTTCAGATGCGCGCCGATCATGCGAAACCCGAACCCACCCTTCACCTCCACCGCCACTTCCAGCGGCGGCTTGGAGAACGTCACCAGATCCTCCGTCGCGTCGATATCCAGGTCGATCCGGAACACGCCGTCGAAGCGCGGCGCCCCACTCGACCCTTTCTTGCCGGTTTCCTCGCCCTTGGGATCATGCCGACAGGTCATCACGTCCGGGTCGTAAAGCAGCGCGATCTCCTGCTGCGTATCATTCACGAACCCCATCAACGCCTTGCGCGCGCGCAGGTCCATCAGCCTCGCGAACGCCTCCAGCGCCTTGACCGTATCGCGCTTGCCATTGCTGTCCGGCGCCTCGATCACCATCACCGCGTCGGCATCCATCGCCGTGAACACCATTCCCAGAGCGGCAAGCTGATCGCCCCGCGTCACACCGTACCGCGCCGAAGGTCCATTGTCGTCCAGCACCGCATCATGGTCATCGAAAAGCGCGTTGAACCACTCGATGTTATAAGTGGCGAACCGCATCGCTCAGGCCGCCTCGCGCTGGATCTGCTCCCACGCGTCGTTGACGTCGGTCAGGCGCTTTTCGGCCAGCTTGATCGCCTCCTGCGGCACGCCGCGCGCCACCATCCGGTCGGGATGCATCTCGCGCACCTTGTCGCGCCAGACCTTGCGGATCTCGGCCAGCGGCGTGTGGGGCGTGACCCCCAGCACCGCATAGGGATCGGGCCGCGCATCCGGCACGAAGCGGCTTTTCAGCGTGTTGAACTCCCGCTCGGGCAGGCCAAAGATCGTGGCCACCTCCGACAGGAAGATATCCTCGTTCGGATGGTACACCCCGTCCGCCACCGCGATGTGAAAAAGCCCTTCCAGCAAGTCGTTCAGCGTCGCTGCATCTTCGCCGAACATCGCCTTGATCCGCTTGGCATATTCCTCGAACCCCGCCACGTCCTGCCGCGCAAGGTTGAACACCCTCGCCGCACCCGCCTCGTCGTCGCGGGCGATCTGGAACACCTCGCGGAACGCCGTCACCTCGTCGCGCGTCACCTGCCCGTCCGCCTTGGCCATCTTCGCGCCCAGAGCGATCACGGCAATGGCAAAGGCCACCGTCCGCTCGGGCGGCGTGCGCAACCGGTCGAACACGCTTGTCAGCGGCTCGCCACTGGCCAGCGCCGACAGCGCCTCGGATATGCGACTCCAGATCGACATGGCGGCCAACCTAAAGGGCGTGGCCCCCGGGGGACAGGAGTTTCTGCATCAGAACAAGATCGATCCGCCGCCCGAATTTGAGCCCGGCCTGCGGAACGTGCCCCACCTCGACGAAGCCGATCCTGCGGTGAAAGGCAATGCCGCCGTCGTTCTCGGCACTGATCCCGCCGATCAGGGAATGCACGCCGCCCGCGCGGGCATGTTCCTCCAGCGCCGCCATCAGGGCCCGGCCCACCCCGTTGCCCTCTGCGCCGGGGCGCAGCAGCACCGTATGCTCCAGCGTCTCGCGATAGCCCGAGCCGTTGCGGTACGGCCCGTAGGTGGCATAGCCCAGCAACTCGCCCGCGTCCTCGGCTACCAGAAACCCGTGGCCCGCCTCGTCCCGCGTCTTTATGGCCAGCGCCATTTCCAGCATGGTCTTCTCGTCTTCGGTGAAACTGACCGTGGTCTCGCGGATATAGTGATTGACGATCCCCGCCAGCGCCGCCGCGTCGCTGGCCTCCGCCGCCCGGACCTTCATGCCAGCACGCACGCCCCGCGCGGCGTGGTCAACTCCGCCCGCAACGCCACCGGGCCGGTCTCATAGACGACACGTCCGTCGCTCAACACTGGCCCAAGCGCCGCCTCCAGCGCCTTTGCCTCCGGGTGCGTCACCACCAGCCGGTCCAGCCGACAGCCCGACGCCGGCAACATCTGCGCGGGGTGCTGCGCGCATTGCCATTCGATCACGGCCGGAAACAGGTTGTCCCACGGCAGCCGCCCATTCTCGGGCACCGCCATCTGCCAGCGCAAGTCGCCCCGCGCCAGCGGCACCGGCACACCCGCCTGCGGAAACCGCGCCACCACCGCGCCAAGATCGGGCGTATTGCAGATCCAGTTCGTCGGCCTCGGCCGCCCCTCGAACCGGTCCAGATCGAACCACCGCGCATAGCCCGGCGCGGGTGCCTCGGGGTCGATCGCGATAACTTCCAGGTAAAGCCCGTCCTCCAACCCAAGCAGCATGTTATGCGTGCCGAAATGCGCGTGCTGCCCCCCGGGCCGCAACGCGATGCCCAAGCTCTCCTCTGCATAGGCACGGCCCTCGTCCAGCGTCTCGGCCGCCACCGCGAAATGATCCAGTTTCAGCATGTTACCCCACCGTAAGCCGCCACAGCACCCAGAGCGCCGCCAGCACTGTCGGATAGAACGTCGCCGCGAACCCGAAGGCCCGCAAGGGCGGCGCCACGTGGTACCCCACCCAGAACGCCACCCGCGCCACGGCAAAGCCGATCCCCAGCGCCAGCACCGTGCCCGCGCCCAGGAAAAAGCCAACCAGCGGCCAGATGCACAAGGCCAGCACCACCTGCTCGACCGTGTTCTGCAACACCCTGGCGTCGATCGCAGCACCGCCCGTCAGCGGCTGCCCGTCGATCGTGTCATCGTCGAAAAACCGCCGCTGCGCCAGCCGTCCGATCATCAGCACAAGCACCACGCCGGGGCCGAACGCAGCCCCCATCAGCGTCGGCTGCATCATCGCCATCGGCACCGGAATCTGGCGCCCGATCCACAACACGGCCACGGCCCAGACAAGCCCCGCTGCCATGCCGACCAGGATCGTGGGCCGCTTTTGCATCAGGCTGCCCGCGCCTCGCGGATCAGCCGCAGGATATCCTGCGCCGCCTCGGGGATGTTGGTGCCGGGGCCGAAAATGGCCTTCACACCCGCCTTGGTCAGGAACTCGTAATCCTGTTGCGGAATGACCCCGCCGCAGATCACGATGATATCGCCCGCATCCTTGTCTTTCAGCGCATCGATCAGCTGCGGCGCCAGCGTCTTGTGCCCTGCCGCCTGGCTGGAAATGCCGATCACGTGCACGTCGTTGTCGATGGCATCCTGCGCCGCCTCGTCCGGCGTCTGGAACAGCGGGCCGACATCCACGTCGAAGCCAATGTCGGCAAAGGCCGTGGCGATCACCTTGGCGCCCCGGTCATGCCCGTCCTGCCCCATCTTGACGACCAGCATCCGGGGCCGACGCCCCTCGTCCTCGGCAAAGGCCTCGACCGATTTCTGGATCGCGGCAAACCCCTCGTCACCCTCGTAGGCCTTGCCGTAGACCCCGGCCAGCGTTTTCACCTCGGCGCGGTGCCGTCCGAATTCCTTTTCCATGGCCATGCTGATTTCCCCCACAGTAGCCCGTGCCCGTGCCGCCTCGACCGCGGCCTCCAGCAGGTTGCCGCCGTCCTTGGCGCGGCGCGTCAGTTCATCCAGTGCTTTCGTGCAGGCGTCCTCGTCACGCTCGGCGCGGATGCGCTCCAGCGCCTCGACCTGCCCTTTGCGCACCTTGACGTTGTCCACGTCCAGGATGTCGATCGGATCTTCCTTGTCCTTGCGGTACTTGTTGACGCCGACGATCACCTCGTCGCCCCGGTCGATCATCGCCTGACGGGTCGCGGCACTTTCCTCGATCCGCAGCTTGGGCATCCCGCTGGCGACGGCCTTGGTCATGCCGCCCATTTCCTCGACCTCTTCCATCAGCTCCCAGGCCTTTTCGGCCAGCTCGGCTGTCAGGCTTTCGACGTAGTAAGAGCCCGCCAGCGGGTCGACCACCGCCGTCACGCCGGTCTCTTCCTGCAGGATCAGCTGCGTATTCCGCGCGATCCGCGCGCTGAAATCCGTGGGCAGCGCGATGGCCTCGTCCAGCGCGTTGGTGTGCAGGCTCTGCGTGCCCCCAAGAACCGCGCTCATCGCCTCGTAGGCGGTGCGCACCACGTTGTTGTAGGGGTCCTGTTCCTGCAGGCTGACCCCGCTGGTCTGACAATGGGTCCGCAGCATCTTCGAGCGGTCGTTCTTCGCCCCGAACTCCGTCATGATCCTGTGCCACAGCAGGCGCGCCGCGCGCAGCTTCGCCGCCTCCATGAAGAAATTCATGCCGATGGCGAAAAAGAACGACAGCCGCCCGGCAAAGCGGTCCACGTCCATCCCCGCCTCGATCGCGGCCTTCACGTATTCGCGCCCGTCCGCCAGCGTATAGGCCAGCTCCTGCACCAGGTTCGCGCCCGCCTCCTGCATGTGATAGCCCGAGATGCTGATCGAGTTGAAGCGCGGCATCTCGTTCGCCGTGAACTCGATGATGTCGCTGACGATCCGCATGCTGGGCTCGGGCGGATAGATATAGGTGTTGCGCACCATGAACTCTTTCAGGATGTCGTTCTGGATGGTGCCCGACAGGGCGCTGCGGTCATGCCCCTGTTCCTCGCCCGCGACGATGAAGCTGGCCAGCACGGGGATCACCGCGCCGTTCATCGTCATGCTGACGCTCACCTGGTCCAGCGGGATGCCGTCGAACAGCACCTTCATGTCCTCGACGCTGTCGATGGCCACGCCCGCCTTGCCCACGTCGCCCACCACGCGCGGGTGATCGCTGTCGTAACCACGGTGCGTTGCCAGGTCGAAGGCGACGCTGACGCCCTGCTGCCCTGCCGCAAGGTTGCGGCGGTAGAACGCGTTCGATTCCTCGGCCGTCGAGAAACCCGCATATTGCCGGATCGTCCAGGGCCGCCCGGCATACATCGTGGCCTTCACGCCGCGCGTGAACGGCGCCTGCCCGGGGATGGTGCCAAGGTGGTCCATTCCCTCGACATCTTCCTCGGTGTAAAGCGGTTTGACGTCGATCCCCTCAAGGGTCTTCCACGTCAGGTCGTCCAGCGGGCGGCCCTTCAGCTCGCCTTCCGCGATCTTACGCCAATCGTCGGTTTTCGATCCCATCGTCTTGTCCTCTTCGCTTCTGGTCCGGGCGCGGGGTTGTCCCCGTCTTGGCCGGTCCGGTTTCCTCTGTCAGTTGCGCCAATCCTTCCGCCCCGGCACGCAGCCAGAACAGGTCATCGGCATAGGCCTCGCGCATGTCACGCAAGGCGGTGTCGTCGAACGGTTGCCACTTGCCAGGCCCCTCGGGCAGGCGCGCGGGGTCGCCGCCGCGATCCTTCACGATCCGGCGCAACTGGCCCAGGCCGGGGCCCTGGTTCATCCACTCCCGCGCATGGGCGCGCGGCATCGGGCCAAGCCCTGTCATGTGTTCCAGCACCCGCTCGGGCAGGCCGCCGAAAATCTCGTAGGGCAGCACGGTCAGCTCGACCTTGGGCAGCGCGCAGGCCACGTCCAGCACCACGTCGCGCCACAGCCGCGGCGAGGCCGCCAGCCTGTCCAGCGGCGCGCGGTGGGGCACGCGATGCCCCCGCGCCACGCCGTAGGACACGACCGACGCCCAGAAACTCTCGTGGCTGCGGATCGACAGGCAGGCCCGCGTCACCTGGCCGTCAAAGGCGTGGGCGAACCGTGCCAGCCGCTGGCCGATATCGGGATAAAGCCGCCCCTGCCGCAGGCAGCGACGCGGCGCGCCGATCATGTTCTCGTCGCTGATCACCAGCACCCGCGTCCCCGCGCGACGCTCCTTGGCTATATTGATCGCAATGCGGGCACGCGCGCGGTCCAACTGGTCCTGCGGCGGGCGCGGGCTGTCCATTGGCATCACCCCGGTCAGCAGGCCATCGCGCGTCTGTTTCGGGCCCCAGGCGGTGACGCCCATCCGCGACAACGCGGCGCGGTTTTCCGCCAGATAAGCCTGAAATGTCGTGGTAGCCGTGCGGTGGGCCCCGATATGCAGAACAACATCCATGATCACGCGCCTTTCCCGTGCGGCCCGCGATACACGGGCGGTCGACCTTGCGTCGCGCAACCCTGCACCGCGGGACCTGACCACGGGATTAACGGTAAAATTTTCGCGGCCCTGCGGCCAAACGGCCTTCGCTTTCGGCGCCCCGGGCCTTATATCTGGTCGAGCAGGAGGCCAAATGCGCAAGCTGATCGTTCTTTCTTTTCTGGCGCTTACTTCGTTTTCATTCGTCGCGAACAGCGCCCGCGCGACCGATGTATCGCTGAATGACGGGATCATACTTCCCGGCGAAAGCGTCGATTTGAAAGAATTTCTCTGGATAAAGCGCCCCATCGTCGTCTTTGCGGACAACGCCTCGGACCCGCGATACATCGAACAGATGAACTTCATCACCGACCGGCTGGATGATCTGGACCGACGCGACGTCGTGGTCCTGACAGACACCGACCCGTCCGCCGACAGTGACCTGCGTCGTACGCTGCGCCCGCGCGGCTTCATGCTGGCGCTCATCGGCAAGGACGGCAAGGTCGAGCTGCGCAAACCCGCGCCGTGGAGCGTGCGCGAGCTTTCGCGCGCGATCGACAAGATGCCCATCCGGCAACAGGAAATCCGCGACCGGCTGAGCGGCAACTGATCCCCCGCGCCATTCATGCCCGCTCTCCCGCCGCGACCACCAGAACCCGGTTGGCGCGGTCCATCAGCATCAGCGTGCCCTCGGTCGTCTCATAAGCCAGCACGGTCTCAGGCCGCATCAGAAGGCGGCGGAATTCCACCCCCACCTTGCCCTCCATGCAGAGCCGCGCCTCCAGCCCTGCGCGGCGCATCCCCATGCCAACGGTGCGCTGCATGTTGACCGCGTCGACCATCGCCGCATCCGGCGTCATCTCCGGGTCGTCCAGCGCCGCAACGCCCCGGCGCGGCAATGCGCGCAGCATGTCGGGCACATTGCGCTCCACCGGCACCCCGGCGCCGATATCCGAGCTTACCAGCCGAAACGCCGCCGCGGAACACCGCGCCTTGGACGAAAACGCCAGCGTTTCCCCCAGGCTGAACCACGGCGCCAGCCGCGCCCGCATCGACACCTCGTCGTCGCGCGTGCAGGCGCCCAGCAGGACCGCGCCCGCCATCGCCACCGGCAGGATATGATGACCGCTAAGGCTCACCGCGTCATTCGAACTCCATGATCACGTCATCCACCGCCAGGCTGTCACCCGGACCGGCGTTGATCTTGGTCACCAGGGCCTTTTTCTCGGCCCGCAGGATGTTTTCCATCTTCATCGCCTCCACGGTGCACAGCGCCTGGCCTTCCTGCACCTCGTCGCCCTCCGCGACGTTCACGCTGACGATCAGGCCCGGCATCGGGCACAGCAGCATCTTCGATGTATCAGCGGCAAGTTTCTCGGGCATTAACAGCGCCAGTTCCGCCTGCCGGGGCGTGCGCACATGCACCTTCAGATCCGCGCCCCGGTTGCGGATGCGGAACCCGCCCGAAACCTTGCCGACCTTCAGCACCAGCGTCTCGTCATCCACGTTCAGCACCGCCAGCGCGTCGCCCGGCGTCCAGCCGCTGGAGACCCGGTGGCTGCCGCCATCCGCAAAGGTCACCGTCGCGCCATCGCGATCCGCGTCGATGCTGACCTCGAAACTGATGCCTTGCAGGCTGACGACCCAATCCTCGCCCACGCGGCGCTCGTGGTTGTCCATCCGGCCCGACACCCGCGTGCGCCGGATTTCCGCCACCCGGTGCATCGCAGCACAACTGGCCGCGATGCGCCGCAGCGCCGCCTCTTCCAGTTCCACGCCCTCGAACCCGTCCGGGTACTCTTCGGCAATGAACGCCGTGGTCATGTCGCCCGACACGAACTTGGGATGATCCATCACCGCGCTGAGGAACGGCAGGTTGTGCCCGATCCCTTCCAGCTCGAAGCTGTCCAGCGCCACGCGCATCGCCTCGATCGCCGCGCCCCGGTCGGGCGCCCAAGTGCACAGCTTGGCAATCATCGGGTCATAATACATGCTGATCTCGCCGCCCTCATAAACGCCGGTATCATTGCGCACCGCCGTCTCTCCGGCCTCGGCCTCGTCCTGCCACTTGCCCTTGTCCAGCAGCGGCCCAGCCGCCACCTCCACCGGCGGGCGATAGCGCACCAGCCGCCCAATGGAGGGCAGGAAGTTCCGATACGGATCCTCGGCATAAAGCCGGCTTTCCATCGCCCAGCCCGTCAGCGTGACGTCGTCCTGGTTCAGCGACAGCTTTTCGCCCGCCGCGACGCGGATCATCTGCTCCACCAGGTCCACGCCGGTGATCAGCTCGGTCACCGGGTGTTCCACCTGCAGGCGCGTGTTCATCTCGAGGAAATAGAAGTTCTTGTCGCCATCGACGATGAACTCCACCGTGCCCGCGCTGGAATAGCCCACCGCATGGGCCAGCGCCACGGCCTGCTCGCCCATCGCCTTGCGGGTTTCGGCGTCCAGGAACGGGCTCGGCGCTTCCTCGATCACCTTCTGGTTCCGCCGCTGGATCGAGCATTCCCGTTCGCCCAGGTAAATCCCGTTGCCGTGGCTGTCGCACAGCACCTGGATCTCGATATGGCGCGGTTGCGTCACGAACTTCTCGATGAACATCCGGTCGTCGCCGAAACTGCTGGCCGCCTCGTTCTTCGACGCCTGGAAGCCCTCGCGCACCTCCTCGGCATTCCACGCGATCCGCATACCCTTGCCGCCGCCGCCCGCACTGGCCTTCAGCATCACCGGAAAGCCGATCTCTTCCGAGATCTTCAGCGCCTCCTCGGCATCCTCGATCAGGCCCATATGGCCGGGCACGGTGTTCACATCCGCCTCTGCGGCGATCTTCTTGCTGGTAATCTTGTCACCCATCGCCTCGATGGCCCCCTTGGGCGGGCCGATAAAGGCCACGCCCGCGGCCTCCAGCGCCTCGGCGAACTTGGGGTTCTCCGACAGGAAACCATAGCCGGGATGCACCGCCTCGGCGCCCGTCAGTTTGATCGCCTCCATCACCTTGTCGATGACGATATAGCTCTCCGACGCCGGTGGCGGGCCGATATGCACCGCCTCGTCGGCCATCTCCACATGCAGCGCGTGGCGGTCGGCGTCCGAATAGATCGCCACCGTCTGAATACCCATCTTGCGCGCCGTCTTGATCACCCGGCAGGCGATCTCGCCCCGGTTGGCGATCAGGATTTTCTTGAACATCTCACGTCCCCTTCAGTCTTGCCCGCCCCGGCACGCGCGCCGGTCGGAAATGATACGAAAAAGACCACCGCCCCGCTGCCGCGAGGGGTGGTCTGATACAGGTTGAATCGCCCGGAAACCGGGCGCGCTATTCAGGCTACAGGCATTTTTCCGGGTAGACCTGGCAGAACGCCACGTTGCCCGCGGCGCCGACGGCCGCCCCGGTAAGCAGCGATCCCCCCACGACGGCCGCTGCGCCGGTGCCCGCGGCCCCGCCGAAAAGCGCCTGTTCCGGCACGGTGTTGCCG
Organism: Roseovarius confluentis; assembly: GCF_002917925.1. Lineage (GTDB taxonomy): Bacteria > Pseudomonadota > Alphaproteobacteria > Rhodobacterales > Rhodobacteraceae > Roseovarius > Roseovarius confluentis. The sequence goes on from NZ_PPFE01000007.1 coordinate 42,930, forward strand.
CAGGCCGCAAGCGGGCCCAGAAGCCCCAGAACAAGGAAAGGTTTGACCAACTGCATCGTATATCGCCTCGCGCGCTATGATTATGACTGCGCGCAGTCAATGCCATGGCGGGCCCCGCGTCAAAGCGGTCCTTGCCCCGCCGCCGGATTTGGGCGACCTCCCGCCTACCTTTGCAAACCTCTGACCGTGCAGCAAAAAAGGGCGGCCTTTGCAATACTGCAAAAGGCCGCCCATCAGGGGAAGGGTAACGGTTTAGACGGTATGTCTCGGCCCATTGGGGAAAGGCCGCCACTACAGGCTCGAACCTGCACGCAATCGCTCGTTGCGCCAAGCTGGAAATCTCAGCTTGCGGATGATCGGCTGTAATTCGCGTGTATTTCCAGGGCGTCGGCAAAAACGTGCCTAAATAAGGGACCGGAATTGAGCCAATCATTCCCAGCCCCCTCCGTCGAAGGCGTCGGGAAAGGCGCGCTGCGCCGCCGGAACATCCAGAATCAGCAACGCCTCGTAACTCTCCGAATCGAACGGATCTTCCGCCGGCAGCACCTCGCGCCCAAAGAGCCAACTCAGCCGCCCGGCATCCAGGTTGCCCCGCTCGAAGGGCTGATCCCCGAAATTCTCCCACAGCGCGCGGACAAAAGCCGCATCCGCCCGCTTGTCCGCAGGCCGGCGGTCGCGATAGCGTTCGCGCCGCACGATGGCGGTGGCGCCCTTCGGATTGGCGCGGCGAATGGTGAACTGAAAGTCGGAGCCGGGCAGACGCCCGGGAAAACCGCGGTGCTTTATCATGACCCGCCTCCGTCAATGCGAAGGGACCGCCGGATCTCGTCTTGGGTCAGGACAGGCCCAAGGGCCTGCCCCTGTCGTGTGTCCGCGTGCTTACTTGAGCTTGCCGGTGTAGGTCGGCTCGGTCGAGATCGGCTCGGGATCGACCACGACGAATTCTTCTTCTTGCTGCTGCTGGGCGCAGGCCGCCACGAGGGCAACCAGACCAACCGCGAGGACGCTCTTGATGCTGTTCGACATTTTTGTCTCCTGTCTCTGTACTCCAACAGGTGACGCGCATAACGCCCCACCTGCCCCTCGTTCAAGGGATGGGTCACGGGTTTGTAACCGAGTGTGAACATAGCGGAATCCATCCGATTTTCATACGTGGCCGGCGCAATCCCGCCCGCCTGTGTCTGGAAAGCCTCAAACCGGCGAGGGCCTGCGCTTTGACCCGCAAGATATAGTGCTTCCATCAGAACAGCTCCAAGATACAGGCGGCGTCCGCGACCGAGAAGCTCTCGAAAATCTGCGCCACATCGGGGTCGAATTGCCCGAATTGCGAGGGCCTGTCGGCCAGCGAGATCACGATGCGATCCGGGGTCGTTTCGCTCATGTCGATCCGCTCCAGCGCATACCCGTTGCACAGGTATTCCAGGTCGGCGGCCTGGGTCTCGAAATCCTCCGTGCCGGTAAAGCCCTCGGCTATGAAGCGAAAGCGCACCGTCAGCCCCATCGCCGCCTCGCCGGTGATGACCTCCTGCAATTCCGCCTCCAACCCCGACGGCAGGACAAGGCGCTCCTCCTCTTGCGCCTCGCCCTGCTCTGGGGCGGCCAGCGCGATCAGCGCGGCCAGCGTCCCTGCACATATCCCCTTCATCGCGCCCACCTCGTCCAGCGCGCCACATGGCGCGGATCGGCCAAAAGCACCGCGATGCTCTCCTCCAGCCGGGCGCGGTCGTGCCGCCCCTCGACCTGCCCGCCCGCGGTCACGGTGACGCCACCGCCGGCCTCGGCAACCCGCACCACCGGCGCAAACCCCCGCACCTGCCGCAAGGCGCGCCACAGGTCCTGCCGCACCTGCTGCGCCAGCGCCAGCTTGCGCACAGGGCCAAAGCGCGCCTCGGCGCTCACGTCGAACCGCACCGGCACGCACCGCGCAACGGTCACCACGCCCTCTTCACGCAGGATATGAAACCCCTTGCTCATTCTTGCTCGCACCCTCGACCGTCCTCGTAGGGTGGGTGAAAACCCACCATCCGCGCCGCGTGGGCTTTCGCCCACCCTACACCGCCCTCAAAGCGGAATATTGTCGTGCTTCTTCCACGGCAGCTTGCGCTTCTTGTGGCGCAGCGCGGCAAAGGCCCGGCTCACCCGCTTGCGCGTGCTGCGCGGCTGGATCACCTCGTCGATGAACCCCCGCTCGGCGGCCACGAAGGGGTTGGCGAAACGCGCCTCGTAATCCGCCGTGTGCTTGGCGATCTTCTCGTCATCGCCCAGGTCAGCGCGGTGGATGATCTCCGTCGCGCCCTTGGCGCCCATCACCGCGATCTCGGACGTGGGCCAGGCATAGTTGATGTCCCCCCGCAGGTGCTTGGAAGACATCACCACGTAAGCCCCGCCATAGGCCTTGCGCGTGATCACCGTCACCTTCGGCACCGTCGCCTCGCCATAGGCAAAGAGCAGCTTCGCGCCGTGCTTGATCACCCCGTTATGCTCCTGGCTGGTGCCGGGCAAAAAGCCCGGCACGTCCACGAAAGTCAGGATCGGGATCTCGAAACAATCGCAGAACCGCACGAACCGCGCCGCCTTGCGGCTGCTGTCGATGTCCAGACACCCGGCCAGCACCATCGGCTGGTTCGCCACGACGCCCACCGTGCGCCCTTCCAGACGAATGAACCCGGTGACCATGTTCTTCGCGAAATCCTCCTGGATCTCGTAGAAATCGCCCTCGTCGGCGATCTTCACGATCAACTCCTTCATGTCGTAGGGCATGTTGGGGTTGTCGGGGATCAGCGTATCCAGGCTGGTCTCGGCGCGGTTCACATCGTCGAAGAACGGGCGCACCGGCACAGGCTCGCGGTTGTTCAGCGGCAGGAAGTCCACCAGCCGCCGCACCTCGGCCATCGCCTCCACGTCGTTCTCGAAGGCCGCATCGGCGACCGAGGACTTTTTCGTATGGGTCGAGGCCCCGCCCAGTTCCTCGGCCGTGACCTGCTCGTTGGTGACGGTCTTCACCACGTCGGGGCCGGTCACGAACATGTAGGAACTGTCGCGCACCATGAAGATGAAGTCGGTCATCGCGGGGCTATACACCGCCCCACCCGCGCAGGGCCCGGTGATCACGCTGATCTGCGGCACCACGCCCGACGCCTCGATATTGCGCTGGAACACCTCGCCATAGCCCGCAAGGCTGTCCACGCCTTCCTGGATCCGCGCACCGCCCGAGTCGTTGATGCCGATGACCGGCGCGCCATTCTGCATCGCCATGTCCATGATCTTGCAGATCTTCATTGCGTGCGTATGCGACACCGATCCGCCCAGCACGGTGAAATCCTGGCTGAAGACGTACACCTGACGCCCGTTGATCGTGCCCCAGCCGGTCACCACGCCATCGCCGTAGGGCCGGTTCTTCTCCATCCCGAAATCGGTACAGCGATGGGCGACGAACATGTCGAACTCTTCGAAACTGTCCTCGTCCAGCAGAAGGTCGATCCGCTCCCGCGCGGTCAGCTTGCCCTTCTCGTGCTGGCCGTCGATACGTTTCTGCCCGCCGCCCAGCCGCGCGTTGCCGCGGCGCGTGTCCAGTTCCTGCAGGATATCTTTCATGCTGTCCCCCTCGTTGACTGGCGCGACCCTACTGGTTGCGCGCGGGCCATCCAAGAAAATTTCCGCAAATTTGCCAAATCTGGCGAAGCGGTGCTTGCTAACTTGCAAATCTGCAAATTGACCCTCTTGGCGCCGCTCTCGGATGACACGCAGCCCTCGGAACAATCACCAGCCAACAGAAAAAGGAACGCCACTCCCCAACTGCAGGGCGCACCGACGCCGGACACGACCCGTATCACGCAAAGACCGGCGTACAGAACTGTGCTATACCTTGGATTAGCGGAGGACGTACCGATGAGTTTTGTTTCAATCACGACATGGAGAATGGTGGGGGAGACCGAGACCCTCGCGCACGTGAAGGATCTAATGGAGCGAAAATACTTTCCGGGGCTTCTTGCCCTGGGCGCCGAACATTCGATGCTCGTCGATACCGACCTGGACCGGTTCGCCATTGTGACGGTCTACCCCTCCCGCGAGGTGCGCGATCAAACCTTCGCACGCATATCGGCACTTCGCAGCGAAGGCGCGGAAGAATTCGGGGCAGAATTGATGGATGCCTACGCCGGAGACATGCTGGCTTCGTCCGGGAACTGAAACCATTCGCCTGAGGCCCGAGGCGACAGCAAGGGGCAAAACGCGGACAGCATTCCGCTCACCGCCCCGTCTGGACATCCCCCGCACTCCGGGATAGCGCCTTCGCCATGCCCACCGTCCGCTTCCTCGACCGCAGCACACCGCCGCATATCTTCACCCTGATCGTGCTGGCAGGGATCTCGACGCTGGCGCTCAACATCTTCCTGCCGTCCCTGCCCGGCATGACCGCCTATTTCGAGACCGATTACGGCGTGATGCAACTTGCCGTCGCGGGCTATCTCGGGATCAACGCCATCCTGCAACTGCTGATCGGCCCGATCTCCGACCGGGTCGGGCGCCGCCCGGTGATCCTTGGCGGGCTGGTGATCTTTCTGCTCGCAACGCTTGGCTGCCTGCTGTCGACCAACATCTGGATCTTCCTGATCTTCCGCATGTTCCAGGGCGGCATCGTCGCCGCGATGGTCCTGTCGCGCGCCGTGGTGCGCGACATGGTCCCGGCCGACCGGGCCGCTTCGATGATCGGCTATGTCACCATGGGCATGTCGGTCGTGCCCATGATCGGCCCGGCCATCGGCGGTGCGCTGGATGCCGCCTTCGGCTGGCACGGCAGCTTCTGGGCGCTTTTCGCCATGGCCGCGGCCGTCCTCTGGCTGGTCTGGAACGACCTCGGCGAAACCGCCCCGCTCGAAGGCCGCACCTTCCGCGACCAGTTCGTCGAATACCCCGAACTTTTCACTTCCTACCGCTTCTGGGGCTACGCGCTGGCCGCCGCGCTCTCCTCCGGCGCCTTCTTCGCCTACCTGGGCGGCGCGCCCTTCGTGGGCACAGAGGTTTTCGGACTCAGCCCGTCGGAACTCGGCCTCTTCTTCGGCGCCCCCGCCGTTGGCTATTTCACCGGCAACTTCCTGTCGGGCCGCTTCTCCACCCGGATCGGCATCAACCGCATGGTCTTCTACGGCGCGCTCGCCAACGCCATCGGCCACGGCATCAACCTCGCCACACTCTATGCCGGGATCAGCACGCCGGTCACCTTCTTCGGCCTGATGACATTGATGGGCCTCGGCAACGGCATGACCATCCCCAACGCCACCGCCGGCGCGCTGTCCGTCCGCCCCAGCCTCGCGGGCACCGCCAGCGGCCTTGCCGGCTTCCTGATGATCGGCGGCGGCGCCGGGCTTTCGGCTCTGGCCGGTGCCCTGCTGGGCCCCGGCACCGGGGCCTTCCCGCTGGTGTGGCTGATGCTGCTGACGGCCATTGGCGGCATCCTCGCCATTACACTCGTCATCCTGCGCGAACGGCAGTTGGGCGCGCCCTCTATCTGAACCCTGCCCTTGCGCACACGGCTTTGCAAATCTAAACCTTCGCTTACGCAAACCTGCAAAGCGAGCCACCCATGGCCACCCAGAAACTCTATGCCGGCGCCAAGCTGCGCGAGACGCGCCAGCGCCTCGCCCTGACGCAAAAGGATTTCGCCGCCAAGCTCGGCGTCTCCCTGCCCTACCTGAACCAGATGGAGAACAACAATCGCCCGGTCTCCACCACGGTCATCCTCGCCCTGGCGCAGGAATTCGGCTTCGACGTCACGGAACTGGCCACCGGCGACGCAGAACGGCTGGTGACGGACATGCGCGAGGCGATGGCCGATGCCGTCTTCGCCGACGACACGCCCAGCCTCAGCGACCTGCGCCTGACCGCCTCCAACGCCCCCGCCATGGCCCGCGCCTTTCTCGAACTGCACCGCGCCTACCGCGACACCCACGAACGCCTCGCCTCCCTCGACGAGGCGCTGGGGCGCGAGGATGCCCGCCCCCAGACCTCTCCCTGGGATGAGGTGCGCGACTTCTTCCATTACTGCGACAACTACATCGACGCCGTCGACCGCGCAGCGGAACATTTCGCCGGCCCCGCCTCCGGTCCCCGCCGCATCACCGACCTGGCCGAGGCGCGGCTGGATGCGCTCGGCATCAAGGTCGTGGACAGCGACGACCCGAGGATGCGCCACTACGACCGCGACGCGCGCATCCTGTACCTCTCGAACCACGCCGAGCCCGAGACCCGCCGCTTTCAGCTCCTCCTGCAAGTGGCTCTGCTGACACAGGAAAAGCTGATCGAGGCCACGCTCGACTTCGCCCGGTTCCAGTCCGACGCGGCGCGCGACATCGCCAAGATCGGCCTTGCGAACTACTTCGCCGGGGCGGCGCTGATGCCCTACACGGCGTTCCTTCAGGCGGCGCAAGACCACCGGCACGACCTCGAACGCCTCGCCACCCGCTTCGGCGCGTCCATCGAACAAGTCTGCCATCGCCTCTCGACCCTGCAACGCCCCGGCGCCAAGGGTGTGCCCTTCTTCTTCGTCCGGGTCGACCAGGCCGGTACGATCACCAAACGCCACTCCGCCACGCGGCTGCAATTCGCCCGCTTCGGCGGCGCCTGCCCGCTCTGGAACGTCCACCGCGCGTTCGAGACCCCCGGCCGCTTCCTGCGCCAGCTGGCCGAAACCCCCGACGGCGTGCGCTACATCAGCCTTGCCCGCGACGTCTCCAAGCGCGGCGGGCACTTTGGCGCCCCCGTCCGCCGCTTCGCCATCGCCCTCGGCTGCGAGGTGAAACACGCCGACGCCCTGGTCTACGCCGACGACCTCGACCTGACGCTCTCACAAGCCTACGAGCCCATCGGCATCTCCTGCCGCATCTGCGAGCGCACGCACTGTCACCAGCGCTCGGTCCCGCCCCTGGAACGCCGTCTGCAAGTCACCCCCGACGAACGCGGCGTTCTGCCCTACAAGGTAGGATAGCCGCGCGGCAGCCCTTGAACCCACCCGTCCCGGACTTGATCCGGGACCTCTTGCGTAGGGTGGGTTTCCAACCCACCACCCCCAAAAAAGAAAACCCCCGGCCAAACCGGGGGTCCTCCAATGCTCACGGATAAAGCCTGAAATCAGGCCATCCACCAGCGCTCCATCCAGCGCTCGCCGTCCATTTCCCAGTTCGACGCCATTTCGCCGTGCGCGACCTTGTCGCCGACCGCGAAGACATAGTTGGCAAACATCGGGATCACGACGCCGCCCTGGTTGGCCACCAGGTCCTGCATCTCGTAATACATCTCCCGGCGCTTGTCCTCGTCCAGCTCGGCGCGGGCCTTGACCAGCAGCTCCTCGAACCGGTCATTGCACCAGAAGCTGTCATTCCACGCCGCCCCGCACTGGTAGGCGGTGGCGAACATCTGGTCCTCGACCGGACGGCCGCCCCAGTAGACGGCGGTGAACGGCTTCTTCATCCACACGTCCGACCAGTAGCCGTCCTTGGGTTCGCGCACCACGTTGATGTTGATGCCCGCTTCCTTGGCCGAGGCCTGGTACAAAATTGCCGCATCCACCGCGCCGCTGAACGCCGCATCCGACGACGACAGGTTGATGTCGATGCTGTCCAGACCGGCTTCCTTGAGGTGGAACTTCGCCTTGTCGGGGTCGTACGTCTTCTGCTCCATCTCGGAGTTATGATAGCGCTGACCCTCGCCGATGGGATGGTCATTCCCGACCGAGCCATAACCGAACAGGATCTTCTCGACCATTTCCTCGCGGTTGATCCCCCATTTCAGGGCCTGACGGATGTTGTTGTCCGTGTAAGGATCGGTGTTGGTGGACATCGCGAAGGTGTAATGCTGCGTGCCCGCGACCGACTCGATGCTCACGCCGGGGTTGCGGCCCAGCAGGTTCGCGGCCTTCAGGTCGACCCGGTCGATCGCATGCACGTCGCCCGAGACCAGCGCCGTGGTCCGCGCGTTCTGGTCCACCACGCACAGCATCTCGATCGTGTCGAACCACGCCACGTCGTCGCGCCAGTGGTTCGGGTTGCGCTCGAACTGGCTGCTCACCCCGGCGTCGAAATTCTTCAGGATGTAGCTGCCGCAGCCATTGCCGGACTGCCAGTCGATACCGTCTTCCGTCGCCGGGCAGACCACCAGGTGATAATCCGACAGGATGAACGGGAAGTCGGCGTTGCCGCCATCCAGCGTGAAGACGACCGTGTCGTCGCCCTCGGTGGTGATGTCGGCGATCGGCGCCACGATCGGCCCCGCGGCCGAGGTCGAATTCTCGCCCCGGTGATGGTTGATCGACGCCACCACGTCCTCCACGGTCAGCGACTTGCCGTCATGGAACGTCACGCCCTGGCGGATCTTGAAGCGCCACTCGCTGGCATCCTCCGACGCTTCCCAGCTTTCGGCCAGTTCCGGCACCAGCGAGCCGTCGGGGGCAACTTCGGTCAGACGCCCGTGAACGCCAAAGCCCAGCGCCAGCATGTAACCGTTCTCCCACTGGCCCGGGTCCAGCGTGTCCGTCGTCTGGCCGTGACCCTTGGCCACGCGCAGGTCACCGCCGCGTTTCGGCGTGCTCTGGGCGAAGGCGCCCATCGGCAGGGCCGCCGCGGCACCCGCCGCGACCGTGGTTTTCAGAAATCCGCGACGGTCCAGAAGTCCGCCTTTGATCAATGACATGTCATGTTCTCCCTTGTTGACACGATACTGTTTTATGCTCTGCGCATGACGCGCATATGTCTCGGATGGTCCGATGCGTCCCGGCGCGGGCTTGTCGTACACGCAGCGCCTCGCGTCGGTCCGGAATGTCCGGAAACGACATTGCGGCAACCTTAGACGCCACGCACGACCACGTGCAACGCGAAAGCTACGGACATCCCATCCTTACTCCCCAGCCTTCTGTTGGTGCCGACAATACGTTTATTGATTGACGAGTCAATCAAAACTCAATACCGACTCCCGTTATCACCTTCGGAGGACGAATTGCCCAAGATCGGAATGGAACCGCTTCGGCGCTCGGCGCTGGTCGAGGCCACGATCCACGAGATCGGCGCGCGCGGCTCGCTCGACGTGACCGTCAGCCAGATCGCCCGCCGCGCCGGCATGTCCTCGGCGCTGGCGCATCACTATTTCGGCTCCAAGGAACAGATCTTCGCCGCCGCCATGCGCCACATCCTCACCCTCTACGGGGCCGAGGTGCGCGGCGCGCTCATCATGGCCAGGACGCCCCGCCAGCGGCTCGAGGCGATCGTCCGCGCCAGCTTCGCCCCCGGCCAGTTCCGCGACGAGATGATCGCCGCCTGGCTCAACTTCTACGTCCAGGCCCAGAAATCCGACGAGGCGCGCCGCCTTCTGCATGTCTACCACCGCCGCCTGCGCTCCAATCTGCACCACGCCTTCCGCCAGCTTGCCCCGGCGGAAGAGGCCCGCACCCTCACGCGCGGTCTGGCCGCGATGATCGACGGTCTTTATATCCGGCAGGCGCTGCACAGCGCACCGCTCTCGGGCGAAACCGCCATCGGTGTGCTGCTGCACTACATCGACACCTCACTCCCGGAAGGCGCCCCTACATGACACGTCCCAATATCCTCATCTTCATGGTCGACCAGCTGAACGGAAAATTCTTTCCCGACGGCCCCGCCGACTGGCTGCACGCGCCCAACCTCAAGGCGCTCGCCGCCCGCTCGACCCGGTTCAAGAACGCCTACACCGCCTCGCCGCTCTGCGCGCCCGGCCGCGCCAGTTACATGTCCGGCCTCCTGCCGTCGCGCAGCCGCGTCTATGACAACGCCGCCGAATTCTCCGCCGACATTCCCACCTACGCGCACCACCTGCGCCGCGCGGGCTACCAGACCTGCCTGTCGGGCAAGATGCACTTCGTCGGCCCCGACCAGCTTCACGGCTTCGAGGAACGCCTGACCACCGACATCTACCCCGCCGATTTCGGCTGGACGCCCGACTACCGCAAACCGGGCGAGCGGATCGACTGGTGGTACCACAACATGGGCTCGGTCACCGGCTCCGGCGTGGCCGAAATTTCCAACCAGATGGAATATGACGACGAGGTCGCTTATAACGCCACCCGCAAGGTCTATGACTACGGGCGCGGCAAGGACGACCGCCCGTGGTGCCTGACGGTCAGCTTCACCCACCCGCACGATCCTTACGTCGCGCGCAAGAAATACTGGGACCTCTACGAAGACTGCGAGCACCTCCTGCCCGAAGTGCCCGCGATGGATTACGAGGATCACGACCCCCACTCCCAGCGCATCTTCGACGCCAACGACTGGCGCAGCTTCGATATCACCGAAGAGGACATCCGCCGCTCCCGCCGCGCCTATTTCGCCAACATCTCCTATCTCGACGACAAGATCGGCGAGGTGATGGAGGCCCTGCGCGGCACGCGCCAAGAGGAGGACACCATCATCCTCTTCGTTTCCGACCACGGCGACATGCTGGGCGAGCGCGGCCTGTGGTTCAAGATGTCCTTCTTCGAGGGCTCGTCGCGGGTGCCACTCATGATCTCCGCCCCGTCGATGAAACCCGGCCTCGTCACCGAGCCGGTCAGCAACATCGACGTCTGCCCCACCCTGTGCGACCTCGCCGGCGTGGACATGTCCGAGGTCATGCCCTGGGTCGCCGGCGAAAGCCTCGTGCCGACGGGACAGGGCTCAGCCCGCAAAAGCCCCGTCGCCATGGAATACGCCGCCGAGGCCTCCTATTCGCCGCTCGTCGCCCTGCGGCACGGACGCTGGAAATACACCAACTGCGCGCTCGACCCCGAACAGCTCTTCGACCTTGACGCCGACCCGTACGAGCTCACCAACCTGGCCGAAGACCCCGCGCACAAGGCCACCCTCGAACGCTTCCGCGTCGAGGCCGCCGCCCGCTGGGACCTAGAGGCGTTCGATGCCCAGGTCCGCGAAAGCCAGGCCCGCCGCTGGGTCGTCTACGAGGCGCTGCGCCAGGGCGGCTACTTCCCGTGGGACTACCAGCCGCTGCAAAAGGCCTCTGAGCGCTACATGCGCAACCACATGGACCTCAACGTGGTCGAGGAAAACGCCCGCTACCCGAGGGGCGAATGATGCTCACCGTCTATGGCCGCGCCACCTCCTCCAACGTGCAACTGGTCATGTGGACCCTCGCCGAGCTTGGCCTCGACTGCGAGCGGCTCGACTATGGCCACGCCCATGGCGGCCTCGACACGCCCGAATTCGGGTCGATGAACCCGCACCGCAAGGTCCCCGTCTTGCGCGACGGCGACCTCGTGGTCTGGGAAAGCACCGCCATCCTGCGCTACCTCGCGTCGCGCTACGGCGACGGCGGCGCCTTCTGGCCCGCCGATCCTGCCTTGCGCGCGCCCGTCGACATGTGGGCCGAATGGGCCAAGAGCACGCTGGTCGCAGGCTTCACCCACCCCATATTCTGGCCCCGCGTCCGCACACCCGCCGCCGACCGCGACGAGGCCCGCCTCGCCGCCGCCATCACCGCTTTCGACGGCCACCTCGCGCGCCTCGCCGACCAGCTCGACGCACAGCCCTACATCTGCGGCGACCACTTCACCGCCGCCGACATCGTCGCGGGTCACCTGCTTTTCCGCTGGTTCACTATCGACGTCCCCCGCGCCGCCAACCCGACGGTCGAGGCCTATTACAACCGCCTCACCCAGCGCCCCGCCTACCAGACCCACGTCATGGTCCCCTACGACGCGCTGCGGGTGGAGGGCGCCTGATGCGTCTTCCTCTGGCCATAAATATCCGCGGGGGTTGGGGGCTGGCCCCCAATCCGAGCCCACCATCCAAGCGAGGTTCCTGATGCAAGCCGATTACGTCATCGTCGGGGCCGGCAGCGCCGGGTGCGCCATGGCCTACCGCCTGTCCGAGGCGGGCCATTCCGTGCTCGTGATCGAACATGGCGGCACCGATGCCGGCCCCTTCATCCAGATGCCCGGCGCGCTCAGCTACCCGATGAACATGAAGATGTACGATTGGGGCTACCGTACCGAACCCGAACCGCATCTTGGGGGTCGCCGCCTCGCCGCCCCGCGCGGCAAGGTCATCGGCGGGTCCTCCTCGATCAACGGCATGGTCTACGTGCGCGGCCACGCCCGCGACTTCGACCACTGGCGCGACGAAGGCGCCACCGGCTGGGGCTATGCCGACGTCCTGCCCTACTACAAGCGCCTGGAAAACTGGACCGATGCCGGCCATGGCGGCGACCCCGACTGGCGCGGTTCCGACGGCCCGCTGCACGTCACCCGCGGCCAGATGGCCAACCCCCTCACCCGCGCCTTCATCGAGGCCGGCGAACAGGCCGGCTATCCCGTCACCCCCGACTATAACGGCGAACAGCAGGAAGGCTTTGCGCCCTTCGAGATGACCGTCCACAAGGGCCAGCGCTGGTCTGCCGCCAACGCCTACCTCAAGCCTGCCCTGAAGACCGGCAAATGTGACGTCGTCCGCGGCCTCGCCGCCCGCGTCGTGTTCGAGGACGGCCGCGCGGTTGGCGTTGAGGTCACCCGCAAGGGACGCCAGGAGATCATCCGCGCAAACGCCGAGGTGATCCTCTCGGCCTCCGCCTTCAACTCGCCCAAGCTTCTGATGCTCTCCGGCATCGGCCCGGGCGCACATCTCGCCGAACACGGTATCGACGTGATCGCCGACCGCCCCGGCGTCGGAGCGAATCTTCAGGACCATCTGGAGGTCTACGTCCAGATGGCCGCCTCCCAACCGGTCAGCCTCTACAAGTACTGGAACCTGCCCGGCAAGGCGCTCGTCGGCCTCACCTGGCTGCTGGGCAAGACCGGCCCCGGTGCCACGAACCAGTTCGAATCCTGCGGATTCATCCGCTCGGCGGCGGGCGTGGATTACCCCGACCTGCAATTCCACTTCCTGCCCATCGCCGTGCGCTATGACGGACAGGCGGCGGCCGAAGGCCACGGATACCAGGCCCATGTCGGCCCCATGCGTTCCGAGAGCCGCGGGCACGTCACCCTCAATTCCGCCGACCCCGCCGCGCCGCCGAAGATCTTCTTCAACTACATGAGCTGCGACAGCGACTGGCAGGATTTCCGCCGCGCCATCCGTCTCACGCGCGAGGTCTTCGCCCAGGACGCCTTTGCTCCGTTCTCAAAACACGAGATTCAGCCCGGCGCGGACGTGCAGTCCGACGACCAGATCGACGATTTCATCCGCGAACACGCCGAAAGCGCCTATCACCCCTGCGGCACCTGCCGCATGGGCCGGGCGGACGATCCGCGCAGCGTCGTGGACCCCGAGGGCCGCGTGATCGGCGTTTCGGGCCTGCGCGTCGCCGACAGCTCGGTCTTTCCGCGCATTCCCAACGGCAACCTCAACGCGCCCTCGATCATGGTAGGCGAGAAGATGGCCGATCTCGTCCTCGACCGCGCGCTTCCCGCAGACAACGCCCAGGCCTGGATTCACCCCGACTGGCAGACCGCGCAACGCTGATCCCCGCGCCGGTTTGATCCGCATCAAGGTGCGCGCCCCGGCGCGCGCCTAACCTCTCCTTCGACACGCGAACACCAAGGAGGACCCCGGATGTCACACACCCCGCACGAGCTGCACGAAGAATTCCCCGACATGGCCGACCGCATCACGGCGCTGAAAACCTCGGACGCGCATTTCGCCCGGCTGATGGACGACTACCACGCGGTCAACCGGCAGGTTCACGCGGCGGAAACCAACGTGACCCCGGTCGCGCCCGCCGCCGAGACGGACATGCGCAAGGAGCGCGCCCGGCTGAAGGACGAGCTCTACGCGATTCTCAGCGCCTGACACATCCGGGTCGACCGCCCCTTACCGCACCGCCCGGTGCGGTAAGGCCGCCGCGTGCGAAAAATCGCACCGTCGCGTTACCACCCAGATACCGACGCGATACCGACGTGCTATTTTTGAGGTTCCTGTCGAAATTAACCAAGTGATTCAATACTTGGTCTGATGCGCAGCGGGCGTCACCGCGCGCCGCTTCAGCACCGCCTCGCGCCAACTGATGAAGCTGACCGAGCCCACGATCACCAGACCGCCCAAAATCACCCACGGATCAAAGGGTTCGGCAAAGAACGTCACGCCCAACAGAACCGCCCAGACAAGCTGCAGGAATGTCACCGGCTGCGTCACCGCCAGCGGGGCCGCACGAAACGCCAGTGTCATGGTGTAATGCCCGCCCGTGGCAAAGGCCGCGACCCCCATCAAAATCACCAGTTCCCAAAGGGTTGGCGTCACCCAGTTGCTCAACGCGACAGGCGCCAGCCCGATCGTCACGGTGGTCGACAGCATCGCCACGACCAGCCCCGGACTGCAGCGATCGGACAGCATCTTGGCCAGCAGGTACGACCCGCCAAAGGCAACCGCCGTGAACAGCATGGCGAAATGCCCTGATTGCAACTCGCGAAAGCCCGGGCGCAGGATGATCAGCGCCCCGCACAGCGCGACAAGGATCGCCACCACCCGCCGCAAGGCCAGCTTTTCGCCCAGGAACAAGGCCGCCCCCAGCGTCACGTAGATCGGCGAAAGGTAGTTCATCGCGGTCACATCCGCGATGGGAATGCGCGCCATGGCAAAGAACCACAAACCCACCCCGGCCGAATGCGCGATGCCCCGCGCCGCGATCAGGCCCCAGGTGCCGCGATCCAGTCGCAACCGGCTCAGCGTGCCCAGCATTGGCAACAGGAAGATCAGCCCCAGCACATAGCGCAGGAACGCCGCCTCGGGCGCGGGGATGCGGGTGCCCAAAAGCTTGACCATGGCGGTCACGCCGACGAACAGCACACCGGTCACGACCATCCAGAAAACACCCCAGCCGGGCCGTGCATTCAACTCTGAACTCATGGCCGCATAAAGCCTCCGCCGCTCCGGGATGTCGAGCGCAAAAGCACGGGTTTTTCAGAGGCCGTTAACCTCGTCCTGCCATGATTGCGCCAAGGCAAGCCTTGTCGCGGTGGCAAAATTTTTCGAAAAAATTTTGCGCCCGTCGGCGCGGCAGGCGCTCAGATCTTCTCTTGCGTGTACTTGCGCAGTTCCGCCCGCGCAACCTGCCGCCGATGCACCGCGTCCGGCCCGTCCGCCAGACGCAGGGTGCGCAGGTGCGTCCACATCGCCGCCAGCGGCGTGTCCTGGCTGATGCCCTGCGCGCCGAACATCTGGACGGCCTCGTCCACGACCTTCAGCGCCACCTTGGGCGCCACGACCTTGATCTGGCTGATCCACGGCGCCGCCGCCCGCGCGTCGCCCTGGTCCATCATCCATGCCGCCTTCAGGCACAAGAGCCGCGCCTGCTCGATCTCCATCCGGGCCTCGGCAATATAATCGAAATTCGCCCCCAGCTGCGCCAGCGGCTTGCCAAAGGCCTCACGCTGCAAGGCGCGGCGGCACATCAGCTCCAGCGCCGCCTCGGCCTGCCCGATGGCGCGCATGCAATGGTGGATGCGACCCGGCCCAAGCCGTCCCTGCGCGATCTCGAAGCCGCGCCCTTCGCCAAGCAGCATGTTCTCGGCCGGAACCCGCACATCGGAAAAGCGGAAATGCATGTGCCCATGCGGCGCATCATCCGCACCGTAAACCGTCATTGGTCTAAGTTTTTCAATGCCTTGCGTGTCGGCAGGCACCACGATCATCGAATGCCGCTGGTGCTTTGGCATGTCGTCATCGCCGGTCTTGGCCATCACGATATAGACCGCGCAGCGCGGGTCACCCGCCCCCGTCGCCCACCATTTCTCGCCGTTCAGGACATAGTCGTCCCCGTCCCGCAAACAGCTCAGCGAGATGTTCGTCGCATCCGAACTCGCCACGTCGGGTTCCGTCATCAGGTAGGCCGACCGAATGTCCCCCTCCAGGAGCGGTTGAAGCCAGCGGGTCTTCATCTCGTCGGTGCCGTATTTCTGGAACACCTCCATGTTGCCGGTGTCGGGCGCGTTGCAATTGAACACCTCCGCCGCCATCGGAGTTTTGCCAATTTCCTCTGCAAAATAAGCGTATTCCACCGTGCTCAGTCCCGCGCCGTCCTCGCCATCGGTCAGCCAGAAATTCCACAGCCTCGCCGCCTTGGCCTGCTGCTTCAACCCTTCGAGGATCTCGGCCTGACGCTCGGTATACGTCCAGCGATCGCCCTTCCCGATCTCGTCGTGATATGGGGCCTCCATCGGCATGATGACATCGCGGACCATGGTGCGCACCCGGTCAAGCAAGTCGGCAATATGCGGTCGGATCTCGAAATTCATGGCGGTCCCTCCCCGGTCGCGGCTGCATCGCCGTGATGCCACGCCGCCCCGTCATGGTCCAGCCTCGTCCGTCAAATGCGCACACATCCGGCACATATCTGGTGGATCAGGGCGACCGAGTGACCCCCTGATTTTACCTTGTTGCGTGTCCGGCCGGTCATGAGGTTCCCGGTGACGCCCACGCTAACACCCATCGCGACCCAACATCATCACCCAGATACGCCCCGGCGCCTCGACCAGCGCGACGCTTTCCGCCTCAGAGGCCAGCATATTCTTTCGATGCCCCGGCGACCTTGCCCAACCGGTCAGAACGCTATCGAGACCTGATTGACCCTTGGCGATGTTTTCCGCAATGAAACAAAAGCCGTAGCCGGCGCGGCGGGCGCGATCTGCGATGCTGCTGCCATCCGCTCCAGCGTGGCTGAAATACCCTTTTCGCGCCATGTCCGCCGCATGCGATGCGGCGGCACGCGTCAACGTACCCGACACCTCAAGCGGTGCACGCCCCTCGTTGGCGCGGAACGCGTTGATCCACCCCAGTGCGGCATGACCCCGGTCGACCACGTCCTGCGCCACCGCCGCAGGTGCACTCAGGGCGACAAGGCATGCAATTATGAACGCGCGCGTATCCATGGCTGGATCCTAGCGGACCGCGCCTGACAGGGCCAGAGCGGTCAGACAAACCCTTCGAGAATGTCCAGCGCCGCCCTGTGCTGTTCCCGCCCGGCAGCGGCCACCACGCGGCCGCCCGCATGCGCCACGCCACCGGACCAATCAGTGACGATCCCACCCGCAGCCTCGATCACGGCGATGGGGGCTTGTATGTCGTAGGCGTTCAGGCCCGCTTCGATGACGAGGTCCACCTGCCCGCTGGCGACGAGCGCATAGGCATAGCAATCCAGCCCGTACCGGGTCAGCCGGACCTGACTGGACACCGCACGAAACGCGGCTCCCTCGGCCTCTGTGCCGACTTCGGGAAAGGTCGTGAACAGCGTGCAGGCCGACAATGCACGGTCGCTTCGCGTCTTCAGAACGCGTTCACCCTGCGGCCCGCGCATCATCGCGCGACCAAACCCACCCTCGAACCGTTCGCCGATGTATGGCTGGTCGATCAGGCCGTAAATCGGGCCGCTCTCGTCGGACACCGCGATCAAAACGCCCCAGGTCGGCGCTCCCGCCACGAAGGCGCGCGTTCCGTCAATCGGGTCCATCACCCAAGTCAGACCACTGCTGCCGGGACGGGTTCCGAACTCCTCTCCCAGTATCGCGTCGTCTGGCCGGCGTTCGGCAAGGATCGCGCGCATCGCCTGCTCCGCCGCCTTGTCGGCGGCGGTAACAGGGTCAAAACCCGCAAGGGTCTGCGCCTTGTTTTCGACCCCGATTCCTTCGGTCCGGAACAACGGCAGGACCGCACGCCGCGCGGCATCTGCCAGCGCGTGCGCGGTGTCAACGATTTCGGAACTTTTACAAACCATCCTGCCCTCGCCACGTCTTACATGGCATGGATAGACGGCATGTCAGACAGGCTCAAGCGACGTCGCTCAGAACCCTGGCAAGGTCGAAAAGGCGGCGGCGTTGATTTTCGGGTATGGCATAGTAGGACCGAATGAGATCAAGCGCTTCCTTGTCCCCCAGAAGATCCGACGGGATCATGTCGGCGCAGTTCTTGTCACCGCTCTCCTGATCGAGTCCTTCGAAGAAAAAGCTGACTTCCACATCCAGCGCATCCGCAATGTCCCAAAGCCGCGATGCGCTGACGCGATTGGCGCCGGTTTCATATTTCTGAATCTGTTGAAATTTGATGCCCACGCTTTCGGCCAGCTGTTGCTGTGTCATTCCGACGAGCCAGCGACGGTGGCGAATACGTTTCCCGACATGCACGTCTACGGGGTGCGGCATGGGTGATCCTTTCTGTATGTACTGTGCCGGGCTTTAAACAGACATCCCGAGCAGGCGTTCAATAAAATTCGGCCGCGCATCCCAGCGACACTGACGAAAAAATAAGCGTCAGGAATCGGTATATCAAGAAGTATTGCACCCCGAATAAGGGATCGGTCCCTTATACCTACAATCTAAACGAGCAAATACTTCTTTAGCATAGTATGCCACAACCCAAGGGGGCAGTTTGACTTCTTTTCATGTAATCGTTTATTCGGTCGAAACGCCGGACATGCCGGATTTTTGGATGGAGGAGACTGGAGATGCGCGCGTTCCGGATCGATTCGCACGATACAACCGCAAGCCTGCAGGAGATTGCAGCTCCGGCCCCGGCTCCGGGTGAAATCGGCGTTCGCATCAAAGCCTGCGGCCTGAACTTCGCCGACCTTCTGATGCTGAAGGGCGACTATCAGGACACGCCCGAGCCGCCCTTTACCTTGGGGATGGAGGTAGCAGGCACTGTCGAGACGCTTGGCGAGGGTGTCGCGCGGCCGGCGGTCGGAAGCCGCGTCGCCGTCTTCGGCGGTCATGGCGGGCTGGCCGAGTTCGGCTGTTTTCCGGCAGACCGCTCGGTTGTCCTGCCCGACGAGATGAGCTTTACCGATGCCGCCGCATTCCAGATTGCCTATGGCACCAGCCACGTCGCTCTGGATCACAAGGCGCGCCTCCAGCCAGGCGAGACGCTACTTGTGCTCGGCGCAGCCGGAGGTGTCGGCCTGACGGCGGTGGAAATCGGCAAGCTCATGGGAGCGACTGTCATCGCCTGCGCCCGGGGAGCGGACAAGCTTGATGTGGCGCGCAAGGCCGGGGCCGATCATCTGATAGATGCCGAAAATGACGATATCCGCGAGGCTTGCCGGGCCCTTGGCGGCGTCGACGTGGTTTACGACCCGGTCGGCGGGGATCAGTTCAAGGCCGCGATGCGGGCCTGCCGCCCCGAAGCGCGCATCCTTACGATCGGGTTCGCCAGCGGCGACGTGCCGAAAATTCCCGCCAATCACCTGTTGGTCAAGAACATCTCGGTGCTCGGGCTCTACTGGGGCGGCTATCTCGGCTTCAAACCAAAGGTCGTCACGGACAGTCTTGAACGTCTGATCGGCTGGTACACGGACGGCAAACTGAAACCGCATGTCAGCCATGTCCTGAACCTCGAGCAGGCGCAGGACGGGCTAGACCTGATGCGCGCGAGGAAATCCACCGGCAAGGTCGTCATCAAGATCGACTGAGTGCTTCGGATCATGCTTGCCGCAGCAGCGTCGGCGTCGCCGTTCGAAATCCCTGCCGCAACAGGTCCGCCAATTGCCGCGTGATGTCGTCGCGATTGGCGACGCCATACATATTGATCTGCTGAAACCCCAGGTCCGGCAGCGCGCCTTGCGCATTGATGGCCTCCTGGTGCGGCGGGATGCTCGTTTCCAGCAATGCGCCCACGGCCAAGTCCGCGCTGATCAGCGCCTCGACCGAGCGATCCTCGTCCGACTCGATCGCCAGTTCCCAGTCTATGCCCGCCGTATCCAAGCTGCGCAGCACCGTGGTCCGGAAAATGCAGAAGTTGCAGAATCCAAGGCGCAATGGTCGTTTGCGCCACGCCTGCCCACCCAACGCGCCGACCCATTTGAGCGGCATCTTCGTCAGTGTCTCGCCCCCCGGCGTCAGTGCCCTTTCGGTGGTCAGGATCAAGTCCACCTCACCCTTCTTGAGCGCCTCGTGCAGACGTATCGTGCTGGAGGATTTCAAGGCGATGTTCACGCGTGGAAAGAAACTGTTGAAAGTCTTCAGTACACGCGGCACCACGGGATAGACGATGTCATGCGGAACCCCCAATACTATTTGCCCTTCGTAAACCTCGTCCGACAGGCGCCCCACCGCTTCGTCGTTCAGGTCCACGATACGCCGCGCATAGGTCAGAAGCTGCTCGCCCGATGCCGTCAGTGCGATCCGCCGGTTGCTGCGATCCAGAAGGTCGATGCCCAACATTTCCTCCAGTCGCTTGAGTTGCATCGATACGGCGGATTGCGTCAGGTTCAGCACCTGCGCTGCCCGCGTGACGCCGCCCTGCTCGGCTACTTCAAGGAACGACCGCAGCGTGGTCATGTCCAGATTTCGCATTCATCACACTCCTTGATGGCTACGGGCTCAAACATTCTTTTTAATTATCATACATGACGTGGCACTTACATCAACAGAAAGAATGCCTCGACTTGTTTGATCACGAAAATGAAAGGAACGCCTCATGCCTATTCTCTCGCACAGCCGCTACGCACCTTTCCGCCGCTCCCGCCGCGTGTCGCTCCTCGACGTCATAGATATCTATCGTCAACGCCGCGCACTCGACCGTCTTGATGACCACGCGTTGCAGGATATCGGCCTGACCCGAGAGGAGGCCCGGGCCGAGGCGCGCCGCCCGATCTGGGATGTTTCCAGTCGTTGAAATGTGAACTGACTGTTTTCGTACGATTTCCGTGCGGATTTGCTTGAAAAGAGGCGGCGCGCCACCGATATTACTGCCAAACCCCTCGTCGGGGTTTAATAGGGACACTTATCGGAGGCTTGAATGGCTGAATTCGAAACGATCCGGACGGGAACTGGTGCGCGTACCGCTGCGATCGACGAAGGCTTGCGCGCCCACATGAACAAGGTCTATGCGACCATGTCGATCGGCATGTTGCTGACCTTTGCGGCCGCTTGGGCCGTGGGCAACAATGCGGCGATGATGGAGACGCTGTTCACCGGCTTTACCCGATACATCGTCATGTTCGCTCCGCTGATCATGGTCTTTGCCTTCGGCGCAGTGATCAACAAGCTCTCTGCCGCCGCGGCACAGTTTTTCTTCTACGCCTTCTCGGTCGTGATGGGCGTGTCGATCTCGTACATCTTCGTGGTGTTCACGGACTTCTCCATCGCGCAGATCTTTCTTGTGACGTCGATCGCTTTCGCTGGCCTGTCGCTCTGGGGCTACACCACCAAGAAGGACATCTCCGGCTGGGGCAGCTTCCTGATCATGGGTGTGATCGGCCTTATCGTGGCGTCGATCATCAACATCTTCATCGGGTCGCCCGCGATCATGTTCGCGATTTCGGCCATAGGTGTGCTGATCTTTGCGGGCCTGACGGCGTATGACACGCAGTCGATCAAGAATGAGTACCTGGCGCATGCGCATCACGGCGACAGTGAGTGGTTGGGCAAGGCCGCCATCATGGGCGCTCTGCGGCTCTATCTGGACTTCATCAACATGTTCATGATGCTGCTCAACCTCCTGGGCCAGCGCGAGTAATCTTCGCCACATTCGATTGCCACGGGGCCGGTTGTATTGACCGGCCCTTTTCTTTTGCCCTGGTGGGAATGTCGCTGGAGATTTCCCGTCCCGGGCTTGCCCCGGGACCTCACGGTCGGGATCAGTTCCCGCAAGCTGATAACGCGCCGCAGCCACGTTCTACTAAAGCAAAAGGCCGCGCCAGACGGCACGGCCCTTTCAGCATTACGGTCGGGCGGATCTTACTTGATCTTACCTTCTTTGTATTCGACATGCTTGCGCGCGACGGGGTCGTATTTGCGCACCGACATCTTCTCGGTCATGGTGCGGGCGTTCTTCTTCGTCACATAGAAGTGGCCCGTGCCGGCGGTCGAGTTCAGGCGGATCTTGATAGTGGTCGGCTTCGCCATGGGTATCTCTCCTGCGGCGAGGTGTCAGCCACCCCGCGAAATTCGTCATGAAGCCCGCCTTTTATACGGGCAGGCCTGCATGTCAACCGGATTCTCCGCGCCTCAGTTCGAGCTGATGCGCGTCGGCATGCGGTAGAAATGATGCACCCCGATCGTCGTGGTCCGGGCGAAGGTGCGCGACCATTTCGGACGCACCGCCTTGGTGTGGTAATGCGTCGCTCCATCGGTCAGTTGGCGCTTGGCGCCTTTGACCATCAGGTAGGCCACCTTGCCCGCCCGTTCGAAGGCGCGCTTCTCATTGATCCGGTCGCTGTAGCCGTCGCAGGTGTAAGTGAACTGGCATTGGTACTTCCGTCCCGTCCCCTGGTGCACAACGCCGCAGATCGAGTCGGGGAAACGGGCGCTGTCGACGCGGTTCAGAATGACCTCGGCCACTGCGAACTGGCCCTTCACGCTTTCGCCGCGCGCCTCGTGGTAAAGCGCCTCGGCAAGGCAACGCCACTGCTTGCCGCCGGTCTGGGCGGATTGCGCCGCCAGCCAGTCGCGTGAATAGGTGACGTCGACGCCCGGGCGCTCCATGTATCGCGCCACCATATCTTCGGGGATCGAGCTCAACACGCGGTTCTCGTGCGCGTACAAACGGTTGATGTCCTGCTCCGCCGCAGCAGCGGTTCCAAGCATTATCGTCAAAGCTATTGCGAGGTTTCTCAAGGATCGCCTCCTTCAAAAAAAGACCCTACGGGCCCGTCAAGTCGCGGGAGGTACATAAAAGGCCAACGCGAGTCCAGCCCAGCCCCATGCAACACGGCTATGCAGGCGCCACCTGCGGGTCATGGGTGAGCGGTTCCGCGGCAAATGTGGCGAAAATTTGCCGGGCCGCTACCCGATTTTGTCCTTAACGGCCAATTGTGCGGCAGCTAGTCGCGCCACCGGAACCCGGAACGGCGAACAGGACACATAGTCGAATCCCGCCGTCCGGCAGAAGGCTATCGATTCGGGATTGCCCCCGTGTTCGCCGCAGATCGACAAGGTCAGATCTGGGGCAACCTCACGGCCACGCCGTGCGCCGATCTCCAGCAACTCGCCCACCCCATCCACATCCAGCACGTGGAACGGGTCCTCGGGATAAACGCCCTGCTGCACGTAATGCGACATGAACCGCCCCGCGTCGTCACGGCTGAGACCATAGGTCATCTGCGTCAGGTCGTTTGTCCCGAAGCTGAGGAACGACACATGTGGCGCAATCTCGGCCGCCCGCAGCGCGGCGCGCGGGGTCTCGACCATTACACCCAACCTGTAAGTGAAGTCGCGTCCGGTCTCGCGGCGCACGGCATCGGCGACATTGTCGACATTCTCGCGCACAAGTTCGACCTCGCGCATCGCCGAAACCAGCGGAATCATGATTTCGGGTACAACCGGGTCGCTCTCGTGGCTGGCGGCCACAGTCGCCTCGAAGATCGCACGGGCCTGCATCTCGTAGATCTCGGGCACCGCGATGCCGAGCCGCACGCCCCGCATGCCCAGCATCGGGTTGTATTCCCCCATCGACTCGACCCGCTCGGTCACATCCGCGACCGGCAAGTCCAGCGCGTCCGCAAGCTCGCGTATGCCCTCGCGGTCCGCCGGCAGGTATTCGTGAAGCGGCGGGTCGAACAGGCGAATGCAAACCGGCATGCCGGACATGATACGGAAAAGATCTATGAAATCCGCTCGTTGCATCGGCAGCAAGACTTCCAGGGCCGAGGCGCGGTCCTCGCTGGTATCGGCAAAGATCATCTCGCGCATCGCCACAAGGCGGCTGGGTTCGACGAACATGTGCTCGGTCCGGCACAGCCCGATCCCCTGCGCCTTGAAGGTCAGCGCCAGTTCGGCATCGGCCTGCGTGTCGGCATTGGCACGGACCTCTATATCGCGCACGTTGTCGGCCCAACTCATCAGCGTCTTGAACGACTCGTCTCGCGCAGCTTCCAGCAGGCGCGGTTCGCCGGCCAACACCTCGCCGCTGGTGCCGTCGATGGTAATCTGGTCCCCGGCCTGCAGGCTGCGCCCGTCCGGAAAGACCAGCCGCTTACGCTTGATTTGAAAGGTGATGGCAGAGGCGCCCACAACGCAGGGCTTGCCGATGCCACGCCCGATCACGGCGGCATGGCTGGTGATCCCGCCCCGCTCGGTCAGAACGCCTGCGGCGGCGTGCATCCCGCGAATGTCCTCGGGGCTGGTCTCGCGCCGCACAAGGATCGCGGCCTCGCCCCGAGAATCCGCCGCCTGCGCGTCCTCGGCACTGAACACGATCTTGCCGGTGGCTGCGCCTGGGCTGGCGGCGATTCCGCGCGCATAGACATCCCGTTGAACCTCTGGATCGATCTGCCGGTGCAGGAGTTCATTCAATGCCCGCGGCTCGATCCGCATCAACGCCTCCTCGCGGCTGATGATGCCGTCCTCGGCCAGTGACACCGCGATGGCAACCGCAGCGCGGGCATTGCGCGCCACGCGCACCCCGTCCAGCAGGTAGACTTCGCCATTCTCAATGGTGAACTCGGCCTGCATTTCCTCGCACAGCTTCTCGCGCATCAGCTTGGTGCACTGCTTGAGCCGCTCAAAGGCCTCAGGTGCCAACTCTTCCAACGACGGACCGCGTGGGTCCTTCTGCAGGTACAGCGCCTCCTTGCTGGCCTTCAGCGCCTCGCGCCCCTGACTCTGGCTCAGGTAGCGCCCGGTGCAGCGCCGATCACCGGTGACGCTGTCCACCAGCTGCATGACGCCAGAGCCGCATTCACCCTCGCCCAGTCCCAGCGCCATTTCCTGCACCACGAGGCCCAGCCCGGCATCTGCAGGCGCCCCCTTGGCCTGCCGCAAGAGCCGCGCCGTGGTACCCTGCCACGCCCGCGCCATCGAACGCAGCACGCCCAACAGTTGCACCTTGGCATCCTGTGGGAATTCTTCCTCGACTTCTTCCTCGTAGGCAACCAATGCTTGGCCCACCGCCTTGACCGGATCGTCGTCCAGCGAGTCGAACATGTCCGGATCGGCGCGCGCCACGTGAACCGCGTAGGCCTGCACGAAGCGCAGGTACAGCCGCGCCGCAGCCGGTTTACCGATCCTCTCGGACAAGTCGACGAACCGCGCGTCGTTCATTCCGATATTCAGTACTGCCCCTGGCCCGCCCCAGTCGGGGTCTTCGGACGAGGGCCGCACGCACAGCACAGGCAACTCGCCGAACGGGTCCAGCAAGGACGCCATGTCCGGCACTTCGCCATCCGCGACACACCTGACCGCGTCAAAAGACAAGGCAACGGTACGGGGCACGGGCAGGTCCAGCCGCACCAGCCGCTGAAGGCATTTCGCCCGCCCGCCATGCGTTGCTATGGCAATCGGCGCATCGGGTGTGATCGGCGTGATATGTTCAGGGCCCTGCTGCACTGCGGCAATCCTTTTCTGGCCCGCAGAATACGCAAGCCGATTTATTAGGCAAGACCTGTCGGGTGCCCCGCTACGGTTTGCCCTATTATCCTTCCAGCCGTCGTAAATCCGCCGCCTGGAGACAAATCTGGCGGATAGAGTGCAGCATGTTCAGACGGTTTCGGCGCAGGATCTCGTTGTCGGAATTGATCTGCACCGCCTCGAAGAATGCGTCGATCGGGGCGCGCAGCCCGGCCATGGCGCCCATGGCGCGGGCGAAATCCTCGTCCTTCTCCGCCTCGGCGATCGTTTTTTCCGCATCCTGCAAGGCCGCGAACAGGGCTTTTTCGGTGTTGTCCTCGGCAAACTTGGGATCGGCGCCGAATGAATACTCGACCCCGTCCTTCTCCTCGGCCTGAGTCAGGATGTTGTTCGCCCGTTTGAAGCCCTGCACAAGGTTCTCGCCGTCCTCGGTTCGGAGCACATCTTGCAGCGCGCGCGCACGGGCCACGATCAGCGTGAAGTCGTCCCCGCCGGCCAGCGTCAGGCAGGCATCGATCACATCATGCCGCAGCCCCTGATCGCGCAGGTAGACCTTCAGCCGATCATGGAAAAACGCAAGAAGGTCGGTGCTCAGGTCCGGCACCAGCGCCCCCACGGTGCGCAGAACACCGTCCTCCGGCAGGTCCTTGTGGTCTTTCGCCTTGACCCGGTCGATCACCGCGTGAAAGGCCGCGACTAAGACGCCGTGATCGGCGATCTCGTCCAGCACCTCCTCCAGCGTGTCGATCTCGTCGGCGCTGGCGTTTCCGGCATTCAGCTTGATCTTGTGACGCAGAAGCTGCGCATCAATGAACCGGTCCAGCCGGATGCGCAGGTTGTTGTCCAGCACCAACCGGATCACCCCCAAAGCCGCCCGCCGCAGCGCGAAAGGATCCTTCGAGCCTGTCGGCTTTTCATCGATCGCCCAGAACCCGGTCAGCGTATCCAGCTTGTCCGCAAGCGCGACCGTGACCGAAACGGCGCGCGACGGCACCGCGTCAGAGGGGCCGAGCGGTGCGTAATGCTCTTCGCAGGCCGCCGCGACATCCTCGGGCAACCCGGCCTCGGCCGCGTAATACCGCCCCATGATCCCCTGCAATTCCGGGAACTCGTAAACCATCTCGGATGACAAATCCGCCTTCGCCACCTTCGCCGCCTGTTCCGCCAGATCAGGATCGGCTCCCACCGCCGGCGCGATTTCCCGCGCCAAGGCCGCGATCCGCGCGATCCGCTCGGCCTGGCTGCCCAGCTTGTTGTGGAAGGTCACGTTCGCCAGGCTTTCCAACCATGGTCCCATGCCCTCTTTCGCGATACGCAGATCGTTCTCCCAAAAGAACTTGGCATCCGCCAACCGCGCGGCCAGAACCTTTTGGTTGCCGGCAAGGATCGTTGCGCCATGATCCGCAGTCTCGCGGTTGGCCACGGTCACGAACTGCTCGATGCGGCCCGTCTTGGGGTTGCGCACCGAAAAGAACTTCTGATGCTCCTTCATCGACGATTGCAGCACCTCGGGCGGCAGGTCCAGGAACTCGGCCCCGATCTCGCCCATCAGCGGCACGGGCCATTCCACCAACCCCGCGACCTCCGCCAAAAGCCCCTTGTCCTCGACCACCTCAAGGCCGCGGGCAAAGGCCAGGTTCGTGGCCTCCTGCCAGATGTGGCCCGCCCGTTCCTCGGAGTTCAGAACGACCTTGGCACGCTTCAGCTTCGCCGCGTAATCCTCGTAAGACGTGACGGAAAATCGCCCCGGCGCCATGAACCTGTGCCCTTCGGTGCTGGCACCCGCCTTGATGCCGTCCACGTCCAGCGGCACGACCTGCGCCTCGCCCGCGTCGTCGGTCAGGATGCACAGGATCGAATGCAAGGGCCGAACCCAGCGCAAGCTGCCCGCGCCCCAGCGCATCGACTTGGGCCACGGGAAGTTGCGGATCGTGTCCTCCAGCACTTCGGCGACGATCTCTGCTGCCGGGCGGCCCGGCTTGGTGATGGTCGCGAAGTAGACCTGACCCTTCTTCTCGTCGCGCACCTCAAGATCGTCGCGCGCCACGCCCGCGCCGCGCAGGAAACCTTCAATGGCTTTCTCGGGCGCATCCACGCGCGGCCCCTTGCGCTCTTCGCGTAAGGTCGGGCTCTCCGACAGCGATCCTTCCAGCGCCAATGTCAGCCGCCGCGGGGTGGCGAAGGCCGCGGCCCCCGCGTAGGTCAGGCCCGCCTCGACCAGCCCGTCGGTCATCCGCTTTTTCAAGTCCTCACAAGCCCGGGCCTGCATCCGGGCCGGGATTTCCTCGGAGAAAAGTTCGATCAGAAGGTCGGGCATGATGTCACCGGAACGTCTTGGGTCAACGTCCCGGTGCTTAACGGGCCTGCCGCGGCGCGGCAAGCCGATAGAGAGCAATTAGCCGGCGCTGACGCTTCGCGCCTCCGTCTTGGCTTTTGCCTTGGCGGCTTGCGCCATGCTCCGTATGTCGCTGCTGTGGCCGACGCCTGGCACGATCCGGTACCGCGCCTCCACGAAATTCTCGATGCCGAAGCCGATGATCCCCAGCGCGGTCACACCCAGCAGGACCTGACCACCGGTCAGCCCACGGATGTATTCCAGCGCGCCGCCGACACCCATGGCCGAGGACGGATCGGAATTCATCGCCGCAAAACCCAGGAAAACGCCCACGATGGCCAGAACGATCCCGTAACTGACGAAGCCCCAGCGCAACAGCGGTTCAAGCTTTTGCGTCATTTCGTTGTTCTGGATGTACCGCTTGTACTTCTTCTTCCAACCCTTGATCACGTAATGGACACCCGCGCCCAGAATGCCGAGCGCGGCGATTCCCACGATCCACTTGCCACCGGGCATCTGCAAAACCTGTGCGGTCCAGTCCGACGCGCCACCGCCGTCCGAGCTGCCACCGACCCCCAGCGCCAGCGATGCCATCGCCACACCGAGACCAACGTGGATCAACCCCGTCACGACCAGCGCAAGCCGCTGAAACATGCCTTTTTCCTCGTCGCCACGATTTTCCAGATCGAAATAGGCCGCAATAAAGCGCCAGATACCGTAACAGACGAACCCGAAGGCTACGAGCCAAAGCAGGATCTGGCCGAACGGCGCATCGCGCAAGGTTTGAAGTGCACCCTTGGTGCCCTCGGTGTTGCCGCCCCAGAAGGCAGCCGACATCGTCAATCCGCCGAGAATGAGATAGACCAGCCCCCGTGCGGAATAGCCCGCCCGCATCATCGGAATGACCCAGTCGGGTGCTCTTTGATCGGCCATGACGCGTCCTCCGCTGCTTTTGGGCGTTGCTAGGACAGCGTGCGAGGCCGGTCTATAGTTCCTTAATTATCTGGATTATCTCCACGCGGCGGGCATTCCTCGCCTACGACAGTGCCGTCATAGGCCTTGTCACCGCATTCGTTCAGCTCGTGCCAGACATAGCCGCGCCCGTCCTCGGTGACGACCACGATGCGGTCTATCCCGTAACCGATATTCTTCTCTCCGAGAAAAGCCAGCGCGGTGCCTGCTTCAAGTTCATCGGCAATGACTTCCGCATCGAAACAGTCGAACCAACCCGGCGCTGTCAGGGGCTCGGCGCCTTGGTACATCTGGTAGGTCTCGGTCAGCATTGCCTGGCTCATCTCGGTGGTAAAACAGGCGCGATAGCGGATCGGGCTGCTGCTGGCGTCGATCGCCTCGAAATTGTCGTACAGAACCGGCTCGGGCTCCCCAGTTGCCAGGTTCACCATGCGCACGTCATCGATACCGGTCGCCTCGACCGGCTCGTAGAAATGGTAGACCTGCAGGTAATACATGGCCGCCCCGGCCAAGAGTGCAATCATGACGATCCCGATCCCGATAACCTTGCCCATCAGCCTCCCTCCGCGCCCGTTCTCACGCAGCAAAACCGCCATCGGCGGTCAGCACGTAGGCATCGGCACATTTCTTGGCCAGCGCCCGGACACGCCCGATATATGCTTGACGCTCGGTGACGCTGATCACCCCGCGCGCGTCCAGCAGGTTGAAGATGTGGCTCGCCTTGATGCATTGATCATAGGCAGGCAGCGCCATGACGATCCGACGGCCGGTCTTGGGGTCTTGCTCCGGCTCACCCAGGATGCGGTCGCACTCGGCCTCTGCCTCGACGAAGTGGCGCAACAGCACATCCGTGTCCGCCACGTCGAAATTCCACCGCGCGAACTGCGCTTCGGCCTCCAGGAACACGTCACCATAGCTTAGCGCGATGGAGGCGTCGGGGTCGTTGAAGGGCATGTCCATCACATGGTCGACGCCCAGAACGTACATTGCCAGACGTTCCAGCCCGTAGGTCAGCTCGCCCGAGACCGGGTGACAATCATGCCCGCCCACCTGCTGGAAATAGGTGAACTGGCTCACTTCCATCCCGTCGCACCAGACTTCCCAGCCAAGGCCCCACGCGCCCAGTGTCGGGCTTTCCCAGTCATCTTCGACGAAGCGGATATCGTGCATCTCCATGTCGATGCCAATGGCTTCAAGACTGCCAAGGTACAGCGCCTGCAGGTCCGGCGGGCTGGGTTTGATCAGCACTTGATACTGATAATAGTGCTGCAACCTGTTGGGGCTTTCGCCGTAGCGCCCGTCGGTGGGCCGACGTGACGGCTGCACATAGGCGGCTGCCCAGGCACGCGAGCCCAGAGACCGCAGCGTCGTGGCCGGGTGGAAGGTCCCTGCCCCCACTTCCATGTCATAGGGCTGCATCACGGCACAGCCTTGCGCAGCCCAGTAGGCCTGCAAACGCAGGATGATTTCCTGGAATGACCGCGGTTTGCCGGTGCTGTCGCTCATGGAATGTCCTCCGGGTCGCCCCTCGTGATCTTCGGCTCTTCCCTACGGCGCTCTCACCCAAGGGTCAATTGCCCTGAAAGGCCATATTTTGGATGCATGCGCCCAAAGATTTGCTTAAAAGCGGGGAAGAGCAGAAACAACACCGAATTCGGCAAGGGACGTACATGTCGCGCATCTTTCTTACCCTCGCATTTCTGGCCGTCACCCTTGTGGCGCCGATCGCCGCCAAGGCGCAGGTTTTCATCCAGATCGAGGCGCAACCCAGCCTCTCGCGCGCCGAGGACAGTGCGCGCCGGTACGCGGGTCAGATGCAGGATGTTAACGGCTTTGCCCTGGGCGGCGGATGGTATGGTATCGCGCTCGGACCCTACACCGAAGAAGATGCCAACACGATCCTGCGCAACCTTCGATCGTCCCGCCTGATCCCGCGCGACAGCTACATTGCCGAAGGGGCCGAGTTCGGTCGCCAGTTCTGGCCAGTGGGGGCTAGCGTCCTGAACCGCCCGACACAGGATATCACCGAAGGCACCGGCACAAACAGCGCCACAGAGGGGGCCGAGCAGCAAACCACAACCGTCGACCCCCTGCCCCAGCCAGAGCCGGAGCCGGAGCCGTCCGACGAAACCGTGCGCGAGGCGCGCGCCAGTGAGGCGCTCTTGACCCGCGAAGAACGCGCTGCCTTGCAAGAAGCCCTGAAATGGGCCGGGTTTTACGGCGGCGCGATCGACGCCGCATTCGGTCGCGGCACACGCGGCTCGATGGCCCGCTGGCAGGAAGCAAACAATTTCGAAGCCACCGGCGTTCTGACCACCCGCCAGCGCGCGGAGCTCTTCCGGCAGTATAACGCGGTCCTCGAAGGGCTGGACCTGCGGGTCGTGCGCGACACCGGGGCTGGCATATCGATGAAACTGCCAACCGGCGTCGTGGAATTCTCGAAATACGAGCCGCCCTTCGCTCATTACGAAGCCACCGGCGACATCGACGCAAAGGTCCTGCTTATCAGCCAGGCCGGCGACCGCGCCACGCTTGCCGGGCTTTACGATATCATGCAGACGCTGGAAATCGTGCCGCAGGACGGCCCGCGCAATCTGGACGGCGACTCCTTCACCCTGATCGGCGAGAACGCCTATACCATTTCACACACTCAAGCCTGGTTGCGTGACGGGCATATCAAGGGCTTCACCGTGGTCTGGCCCGCGGGCGACGAAGAGCGCCGCACCCGGATGCTTGGCGAAATGCAGGAAAGCTTCTCGCGCCTCGACACCGTGCTCGATCCAACCGCCGGCACCAACGACGTGCAAAGCATCGACCTTGTCGCGGGACTGGAAATCCGCAAGCCCAAGATCTCTCGTTCGGGGTTCTACGTCGATCGTTCCGGAACGGTCGTCACCACGACCGAAGTGGTCGCATCCTGCGGGCGCATCACCCTTGACGAAACCATCGAAGCCGAAGTTCAGACAGCGAACGACGAAACCGGCATCGCAGTCCTGCGCCCGAGCACGCCGCTGGCTCCCTTGGGCGTTGCGGCCTTCCAGCAGAACATTCCCCGCCTGCAATCGGACGTGGCCGTCGCTGGCTATTCCTATGGAGGCGTTCTCGGCGCGCCGTCTGTCACCTTCGGACAGCTGGCCGATGTGCGGGGCCTGAACGGCGAACAAGAGATGAAGCGCCTTGCGCTGAACGCGCTGGATGGAGATGCCGGCGGGCCAGTCGTGGACGCGGGCGGTGCCGTTGTCGGGATGTTGCTGCCTGCCCGCGACAACAGTCGGCAATTGCCCGAAGGCGTCAGCTTTGCCGCCAATGCCGAGACGATCCGTCGGGTGCTGGAACAGGCTGGCATCACCCCTTCGGCCACCAACGGTAACGGCCAGATGCCGCCCGAAAGCCTCTCCGAGCGTGCTTCAGGAATGACCGTTCTGGTCAGCTGCTGGGAATAACCGAGGTAATACCGCCCGGCCCGGCTGCCCCAAATACATCGTCAGCTACAGCCCCTGCAACGATGTCAATTGAGTAAGGCAGCCAGGGTGCTTCGAGCATTTGCAGAATGATGCAAGCCAGCAGCCGCGCGTCGCTTTCATCGTTCGCGAAAGACTCGTGTCCTGCCCTCAGCCACCAATCCCGGCTTGAACGTGAATGAGCGTCGGTCGGTCCGCATCAAATGCCGCGCGCACCGCCGCACCCATGTCGTCAAGGCTACCGGGCTGGACAGCATGGGCGCCATAGGCTTTCGCCAGCGCACAGAAGTCCGGGTTTCGCGCGACCACCGCGTTGGGCGCGATCTGCGACCGGATCATCGCATCCTCGATCTCTTTCAGCTTGCCATTGTCCCACAGGATTATCGGCAACGGCAAGCCATGCTCGACGGCCGTTCCCAGCTCCTGCACGGTATACTGAAAGCCGCTGTCTCCGCAGATCGCGAGCGTCGGCTTTCCGTCCCGCGCGATGGCTCCACCGATCGCGGCGGGCATCCCGTATCCCAGCGTGCCGTATCCGAACGGGTGATGCCAATGGCCCGGCCGGTCCATCGGCCAGACTTCCTTGGCGGCATAGGCGAATTGCGTCATGTCGGAATAGATCATCGTCTCTGCCGGGCAGGCAGCGTGCAGCGCGTCGACCACCGGCACGATGCCGGGGCGTTCGGCTTCCACCTCGACCCTCCAGCGCGACTTTGTGGCCGCCACGACCGCCGCATCCCATTTCGGCTCGGCACGGTCAGGCAAGCTCTCTGCCAACGCCACCAGGAACGCATCTGCGTCGGACAGGATGCACAGCTCGGCCCGTGGATGCTCCAGCTCCACCGGATCGATATCCACTCGGATCATCCGTCCGGTATGGCCCAACTCGTCACGCCACAGGTCGATCTCGGACAGCTCGGACCCCACGACAAGCACCAGATCTGCCCGTGCCAATACCTCCGCGCTGTCCGGCCGCGCCAGGTAAGCCCCGAAATCGAGCGGCAGGTCGGCCCCGACGACACCGCGTCCCGCATAGGTTGTCATCGCCGCTGCGCCACTGCGCTCGACTACCGCCCGAGCCGCCGCGCCAGCCCCGACGCTGCCACCACCAAACAAGACCATCGGGCGTTTCGCCTCTTGCAAAGCCTCGGCCGCCGCCGCCACGTCCTCTTTCCGGGCCACGGGTCGCTTGGCGCGCGTCTCAACAGGGGCCGGCGCCGGGTCGGCCAGGCTGCCGCCCAAGGCGATCGGCACTTGCAGGTGCTTGGTGCGGGGCCGCGCGGTGGCGAACTCGTTGAACGCCCGCTCGACCAGGGCGTATGTAGCACCGGCCGACTTCGTCTCATGACTCCAGTCGCAGATGCAGCGCGCCGCGCCTTCCTGGTCGATCATCTGGTGCAACTGCCCGCGCCGCGCCGCCGTCTCGTCCAGGCAGCTTGAGATCACCAGCATCGGCACGCTGTCCGAATAGGCCTGCCCCATCGGCGTCATCGCATTGGTCAGGCCCGGGCCGGTAATGACGTAGGCCACACCCGGCTTGCCCGACGCACGAGCATAACCATCGGCCATGAACCCTGCGCCCTGTTCATGCCGGGCCAGCACATGACGGATGCCTGCTTCCTCGATGCCACGATACATCTCGACGTTATGCACCCCCGGAATGCCGAAGATCACGTCGACCCCACGGGCCTTCAGCATGTGCGAGATTTGTGCGCCAAGCGGTCGCTGAGTCATCAGGCCCTCCAGAAAGACAGTGTAAAAATTGCAAAGACGGCCAGAAGCTCCAGCCGTCCGACGAGCATCGCCGCGATAAGGATCCACTTCGCGGTGTCGTTGAGCGGCTGGAAGTTCCCCGAAGGCCCGATCACGTCCCCCAGCCCAGGGCCGATATTGGCCACCGCCGTCGCGGCCCCCGACACCGACGTGGTGAAATCCAGCCCCGTCATCCCAAGCGCCACGGCCACCAGCCCCAGCGTGACCACGAAGAACACGAAGAAGGACATGACCGACGTCAGAACGTCATCGGAAATCGGCCGACCGTCATAGCGCGGCGTGAACACGCCATGCGGCGAATAGATCCGCTGCAACTGCGCCCTTACCGAGGCGAACAGCAGCTGATAGCGGAAGATCTTGATCGAACAGCTCGTCGACCCGGCGCAGCCTCCAATCAGGCCAATGAAAAAGAACAACGCGATCAGGAAGGTCCCCCACTCCATGTAATCCACGCTGGAATAGCCCGTGCCGCTGATGATCGAGGTGATGTTGAACGCCGCCTCGCGCAGTGCCTGTTCGGGATTATGCGGAAAGATCGACATCAGGATGACGGCGGTGCCCACGATCAGGACACCGATGGTCATCAGGAAAGCCCTAATCTGGCTGTCCTTCAACAGCGCGTTGCTGCCGCTCAGCAATTGCACGTAACGTACGAAGGGCAGCGCCGCGAGGATCATGAACGCCGTCGCCACCCACTCCGCCGGCCCCTGAAAGGTGCCGAAGGACGCGTCGTAGGACGAGAAGCCGCCTGTCGACACCGTCGTCAGCGCGTGCATGGTGGCGTCGAACGCGTTCATGCCCGTCATCATGTAGCAGGCCGTACAGGCCAGCGTCAGCCCGAGGTAGATCACGGAGATGCGCGAGGCGATCTCGGTCGCGCGCGGCAGGATTTTTCCCATCGTGTCGAACGCTTCCGAGCGGAAGATCTGCATCCCACCGACCCGCAATTCGGGCAGGAAAACCATCGCGACGATGACGATACCGATCCCGCCCAACCATTGCAGGATACCGCGCCACAGGTTCAGTCCCTTGGGCAGCGTATCCAGTCCAGACAAAACCGTCGAGCCAGTCGTCGTAAGGCCCGACATCGCCTCAAAAAATGCATCCACCAGGCTCGAATTGGTGGCCCCGAACATGAACGGTATCGCGCCGAAGATTGGCAGGATCACCCAGACCCCGGTCGTCAGAAGGAACGTTTGCTGGATGGTCAGGCCTTCGCGCACGCCGTTCTTGCACGACAGCGCCACAAGGCCACCGGTCAGGACAGTCAGGATTGCGCTTTCCGCGAAAACCTGCCAGTGGCCGCGCCCTTCAGCGATATCCACCATCATGGGCAGGACCATCGCCAGGCCCAGCGCCATGACCGTCAGGCCAATCACATATCCAACCGGGCGAAAATCCACCATGGATCGAAGCCTTGGCTGCGGTTCTGGCCTATGTCAAGCCGCTCCGCGAGGACCCTGTAAGGAAGGGCCCTCGCGGGGCTGGAAAGGTCGTCAAGCGTAGAACAGATCCTGGAAGACGTGGCGCACGATATCTTCGCGCTTGATGCCCATCTCGGCCAGTTCTTCGTCGCTTTTTGCAGTCAGTTCCTCGATCAGGCCGCGGCGCGACATGATGCGCGCGTGCTGCTCAAACCGCTCCACGATGCCGTGGAACAAGCGGGTGAAAACGCCGCCGTGATCAAGATTGGTTGTGCTAGTCGCCATTTGGAAACCTCAAGAATGTTGCTTCGGTTTCCTCCCTGACACCAAGGTAGGCCAAACTATCGGTCAGCACCACTGCCATACCCGAAACCCTGGCTTGCAACTGATGCAACCCCGCAGGTTTCGACCCAACCGGCAGGACAATATCGGCCATCGTTGAATCCCGCTGGCTCAAGCCAAGTCCTTACTGCTATGTAGGAATTTCACTGGAATAGTGTCTCGACGGACGGCAGTCGACACGTTTGGGCAACGTTGACGCCCCTTGCATCGATGGTCCGTTGCCGCAAGAGCTTGGTTCCGACTCAAACCGCCCTCGGGAACAGATGCCCTTGCAGGCGTCCCGGAGGGCGGCTTCGTCGTCGGCCTGGGTTAAGGCCCTTACGTTCGCGATGGGTCAGTTCGCTTTGAAAGGCGCTGACAGGTGCTGGTCAGACATCCCGGTTCGGGAGCTTTTGGCGCTCAGGCCGCCCATTCGATCTGGGTCTTGCGCGTCATGGCCTGGGTCAGTTTTCTCAGTGTCTCGCGAACTTTGCGGAACAGGCGATTGAGACCATGTTGATAGTTAAGGTTGGTTGTGCTGGTAGCCATTTTGGAAACCTCGTGTGTTAATCTTTCAGTTTCCTCCCTGGTCAACAGGTATACCTGCAGACCAGAGGCAACCACTTTAAAAGTGGAAGCCCCGATTTGCATCCTGTGCAATGCTCCGCGATCCGGGCGCATTTTCGGCGACCAAGGGAACACCGAAACAAGAAAGCGCGGCCACCGCTTCAGCAGTAGCCGCGCCTCTTCTGTCTTCGCGTCATTCGATCCGGCTGAAGCCGCGTCCTATGAATCCGCCGCCTTGTCGGGATTAGCGGAGCGTTCGGGCATCGCCGGCGGGGCCGAGGGCTTGCGCGGGCGCTTGGCGCCGCTGTTATTTTCTGTGCCAGTCTCGGGCTTCGGAAAGGTTGTCACGTTGCTCGCTTCGGGCTTTGCCGGGGCTTGGCTTGCTGTTTGCGAGTCTGGTGTCGCGGCCGGCGTCGGCTCAGATTTTGCTAGCGTGTCGACCGGCTTTGCTGGGGCCGGTTTGGTCGCCGGCTTCGAGGACGACCCGGCCACTGCCGGTTTTGCCGCCTTGGCAGCGGGTTTGGCAGCCGTCTTCGCGGCCGGTTTCCCTGCCGGCTTGGCGGCGGCTTTGGCAGTCGGTTTTGCCGCGGTCCTCGCAGCCGGTTTGGCCTCCGCCTTGGGCGCGGACTTGGCCGTCGTCTTGGCCGCCGGTTTCGATGCGGTCTTCCTGGGTGCCGGCTTCGCCTTGGGTTTCGCCGCGGGCCGCGACTTGGCGGCCGGTTGCTCTCGCACCGGGCCCAGAGCCGGCAGATCAAAGGCCAGACCCAGGAACTGAAGCTGCTTTTCATAGGCGGCGCGTCCCAGCACCTGCATCACTCTCAGCTGCTTTTCCACGAAAATGCCGCTCAGCTGCAGGCCCATCAACGACGCCTTCAGCGGTGCCGAATACATATCCATTGCTCTATCCCGTTTTGGATCGCCCCCTGCGGGCAAGATTGCATAAGAACCATACCAGCTTTGCACGTGCAGAAAAAGATATGCCGCACCGCAGCCAGCGTCGCGGCCGATTCCGGCGGGCTATTGCCAAAGGTTTCAGCACAAATTGCGCCGGATCGGCGCCGCGCGGGTTATCCGACGTGAAACAGCGTGGTGAACAGCTTAGGATCAAGGCTTTCGGACGCGAACGTGTCGCCTTGCGTCGTGATGCTGACCGCGTCGTGGCTGTGCAGGCTTTCCTGGTGGCTGGCGATCACGCGAAAATCGCCAATCCGCGCGTCATTCAGAAACTGCTCGGAAAACAGCCGCGCCGCATCCTCCACGAAAATCGGGTTGGCCGCGTTCAACTCGGCAAAGGCCTGCTCGTCCTCACGCTTGACCATCACCTGCGTCTCCGTCGCCACCGCCTTGCGGGCCAGCTCGATCAGGTCTTCGAACCACAGGCAATCCTCGCCGACCACCTCGACCGAAATTCGCGCCACCGACCGCTGGGAATGCGGCGTGGCCAGTTGCCCCCGCGCCTGTCGCGCGTGCTCGCTCAGTTCCAGTGAGCAGGGGCAGGTGGATGAATAGACATAATCCAGATGCATGAACTTGCGACGCACACCGTCATGCTCCACCAGCTCCATCGCGATGTCGTAATACTGGTAACCTTCCAGCCCCGACCGCAGCGACGTGATCTTCATCGGGAAGGAAAACCGCATCTGGATGCGCGCATCGATGCTGTCCAAGTCCGAAATGTAATCGTCGAGCGCCGTCTCGATCACCTCGAAACTGAAAGTCCGCTCGGCATGCTTGTAAAAGCTGCGCATGATGCGGGACATGTTGATGCCCTTCTTCTCGGCCTCCAGGCTGACCGAGCCGGTCACCGAGGTTTCGAGCGTAAGGTCGCCGTCGTCACGGGTGTGGAAGCGGATCGGCAAACGGAAATTCGAAATTCCGACATGCTGCAATTGCTGCCGCGCCCCCTTGATCAGCGAGGACGGGCCGTTCTGCAAATCCGGCATGCTGGCCTTGTAGGCGGCGTCGGGTTTGAATTCTTCCGGATAGTCACGGCGCAACGTCGGATAGTTCGACACCTCGCCCTGCGGCAGAAGCCGGGCAATCGTCGGGTCGAGGTCGGCAACCTCCTCCGGCGTGGCCGTTTCCGCCCACGCACGCAATGTATCCAGCGCGGCCTTCGCCTCGGTGCGGTCCTTGACCTTCTTCATGTCAGAAGGGTGCACATTCATCGTCGGGTCCTCGCTCGCATCGGGCGGCATCATACTTATGCGTAAACACGGTAAATTACCACTAGCACATAAGATACGTCAGAAGCGCTGCCTTGGATCACTGTTGCGTCACTGCCTCCAGTGCCTGCATCACGTCGGCAATCAGGTCCTCAGCGTCCTCCAACCCGACGCTCAGCCGGATCAGGCCCGGCGCAATGCCCAGTGCGTCCTTCTGCGCGTCCGACAGGCGCTGGTGCGTCGTCGTTGCCGGATGGGTGGCAATGGATTTCGCGTCGCCGAGGTTGTTCGAGATCACGACGATCTCCAGCGCGTTCAGAAATTGGAACGCCGCCGCCTGTCCGCCCTTGATCTCCAGCGCGAGAACCGTGCCGCCCTTGCCCATCTGGCGCTCGACCAGCTCATGCTGCGCGTGGCTGGCGTGCCCGGGATAGAGCACGCGCTCAAGCCTCGCATGTCCCTGCAGCGCATCGGCGATGGCCAATGCGTTGTCGGCCTGTGCTCGCACTCGCAGGTCGATCGTCTCCAACCCTTTCAGCATCAGCCACGCGGTAAACGGCGACATCGACCCGCCGGTATGCTTCATGTAAGGCTCGATCGTCTTGCGGATATACTCCTCGGTCCCGAGGATCACACCGCCCAGCGCACGGCCCTGCCCGTCGATATGCTTGGTCGCGGAATAGACCAACACGTCGGCACCCTGTTCCAGTGCCCTCGAAAAAACCGGCGTGGCAAAGACGTTGTCGGCTACCACCTTGGCGCCGACGGCATGGGCGATCTCGGCCACTGCCGACACGTCCACCACCTCCAGCGTCGGGTTTGCGATGGTCTCGAAGAACACCACCTTGGTGTCCTCACGCACTGCGGCCCGCCACGCGTCAAGGTCCGTGCCATCGACGAAAGTCACTTCGACACCATAGCGCGTCAGGATCTCTTCCAGCACATAGAGGCACGAGCCAAAAAGCGCCTGCGCCGAAACAACATGATCCCCGGCTTTCAGCATCGAAATCAGCGCGCCGCTCACCGCAGCCATGCCACTCGCTGTGGCAAAGGCGGCCTCTGCGCCTTCTAGCGCCGCGATTCGGTCCTCGAACATCGCCACGGTCGGGTTCCCGTAGCGGGCATAGATGAACTCGTCATCACCGGCCTGCACGAACCGCGCCTCCGCGGCCTCCGCGCTGTCATAGACGAAGCCCTGCGTCAGGAATATCGCCTCGCTCACCTCGCCGTACTGGCTGCGCCGCGTACCGCCATGCACCAGCTTGGTGCGTCTGTTCCAATCGTTTTTCATCATCGACCTCCGGGCGATCCGCCCCAAAAAATAAAGTCCCCAAGCCGGTCAAGCGAAAGGGGACTTTCATCCTGACCTCTTTAGCGGAGATGTTTAACGTGGCCCGCAATCCGGTAACAAATCGCCACAAACAATGATGTACGCCCACCGGCGACTCGCGTCAACAGCTAGCTCTAACGCTGCGGTGTGCCCTCTGGGTACCGTCACGGTGCTGTAACTCAAACTTCAAGCAAGCGTCATATGGCTGGAGTACTGCCTGCCTACAAGATGTAGTTAAAAGGGTCGAAGATGCCGCTCTTGCAGATCGACGCCACGCCATTTGGTCCTTGCCTTCATGGTGCCTCGCAGCCGCTTCTGCCCACCCTGCGCCGCGCGCTCGTCCGTCCCGGCCCGGTCATCATCATGACACACGGGTTCAAATTTGAACCAGGCCATCCCAACGCCTGTCCGCACAACCATATCCTGTCGCTCGATCCGAAACACCGCACATGGAAAGCCAAAAGTTGGCCGCGCGGTCTGGGATACGGCGCAGGCGAGCGTGACGAAGGACTCGCGATAGGATTCGGCTGGTCCGGGCGCGGCACCATCTGGAACGCCTACAAGCAGGCCGAAGAGGCTGGCCTTTGCCTTGCAGACCTTGTGTCGATGATACGGCAGGTCGCTCCCGACCGTCAGGTTCACCTTGTCGCGCATTCTCTGGGCGCGCGCGTGGTCCTTGGTGCCCTGCCCCACGTCCCAGCGCGCGCGGTCGCCCGCGTTCTTTTGCTGAACGGTGCCGAATACGGCGCCGCCGCACGGGCCGCAATCGAAAGCGCCGCAGGCTGTGCCGCCGAGATCATCAATGTCACGACCCGCGAGAACGACCTGTTCGATTTCCTGCTGGAAAGACTGATCTCGGCCCCCGAAAACGGCGACCGCATGCTGGCGCAGTCCCTGCCGCAGCGGCCCAACACGCTCACCGTACAACTCGATCATCCCGACACGCTGCCGTCGCTGGAGCAGGCCGGGTTCCATGTCGCGCCGGGACGGGCGCGCTTTTACTGTCACTGGTCAACCTATCTGCGCGACGGGCTGTTCGACTTCTACCGCGCCCTGCTGCGCCAGCCCGAACATCATAGCTTGGCCCGCTTGCGCACGTTGCTTCCCGATATTCAAGATCCGCGCTGGTCGCGCGTCCTGCCCTGGCCCAGACCGGGGATGGCAATTATCCCGTTTTTGTCCCGCCAGCCTCAGGCGAGGCTGTCTTCGGGCGGAATCACAAGCAGCACGATGAACCAGTAAGCCGCGTGGACGAGAAACGCCGCGATCATCATCGCCGACATCCACACCACCAGTGACCCGGTCGCGATCAAGGCTTCGTTCACACACAGGAAAACCAGTGCGAAACAGGCATTGACCCGCAAGAGCGAAACAGGCCGCCCCTCGGTCACGCTGTGCATCATCCGCGCCATGACCTCCCGCTCGCGCCGGACGCCCATCAGCATCACCAGAAGCACGAAAACGCAAGCACCGGACAACAGGCGCTGGCTGAACAGCGGATCGTTGATACCCAGTTGCAGCGCCGACAACGCGGTGACAATCAGCACAGGCCAGACCATCTTGGCGCGGTTCCCATCGTTCAGGTGACAGGCGGCGTTTGGCAGGCTGCGCCAGACCGCATGGGCTTGCGCCAACACGAGAACCAGAACGAAAACCCGGTCCTCCGGCATCCCCGTCGCGTTGAGCCCGATCCAGAGTATCAGCATGATCACGAGTGGAAGAAGCGTTTCTGCCCGCATCGGCGGAATAGAGGCGAAAGCGTCCCGGACGCGGGAAATCACGGCATATGTCATGCGCCTTGCGTGACGCACCATTGGGGCGAAAGTTTGACCCGTGCCGCGGATCGCACGCGGCACAGTCCCATAGGCAACATAATCGGTCAGGGCTTACCGCTGTCGTCCGTTCCATGCTCGGCGATCAGCTTGCCCTGCATCATGAAAAACACGAACATCGCCGCCATCAGGCCGAAGGTCTTGAAATAAACCCAGGTTTCCTCGCTCTGCGTGCGCCAGACCAGTTCGTTCAGTGCCGCCATCGCGAAAAAGAAGATCGTGATCCGCTTGGTCAGGATCATCCAGCCCGTGCCCGTCAGCGGCATCAGCCCGTCCATCACGTATTGTAGATAGGACCGCCCGCGCAGAAGCCCGATGCCCAGAACCGTGCCGAAAAACAGGTAGATGATCGTCGGTTTCATCTGGAAGAACTTCGGATCGTTCAGCCACACGGTCAGCCCGCCGAACACGACGACCAGCACCGCCGTCAGGATTTGCATCTTCGACAGGTGCCCCGTCAGCCTCCACATCAGCGCGGTACAGATCAGCAGCACGGGGATGAAGACCGCCGTGATGACGATGAACCCTTCGTATTCCGTGCCGCCGATGGTGAACAAGCGGTCCTTCAGCAGCAGATACGCCACGAAGAATCCAAGCACCGGGCCAAATTCCAACACCGCCTTCAGTTTGCCATTCGTGTTCTTGTCGTCCATCGTCTCGCCTCTTCGCTTCAACCGCCACTCTCAACTATGACCGCACCGGCTGCAATCAATGCCATCAGCGCGATCCGCCGAGGCCCCACCGTTTCTTTCAGGATCAACCAACCTATGAGGGCGGCAAACACCGTCGAGGTTTCGCGCAGTACCGCCGCCTCGCCCACCTTGTCCAGCCGTGTGGCCATCATGATCGAGCCGAACGAGAAAAATGCGATGAACCCGCCCGCGACCCCGCGCACCAGCAGCGGACCGGGTTCGGGCGCATCCTCCATCCCGCGCCACCGGCGGTAGGCGATCACCGGAAAGATCAGCCCGTCGATCATGAAGAACCACGCAAGAAACGTGAACGGGTCGGCGGTGGCGCGAATGCCATAGGCGTCATACGTGGTGTAAAGCGCTACGAACAGTCCCGTAAGAACAGCCAGCCCCAAGGCCGCGGGCATGGTCTCACGATCCAGCTTGATCGTGCGCAGATTATAGATAGCCAACCCGTAAATGCCGGCCAACAGAACGCCTACGCCCGTCCATTGCACGAGGTTGAACGTCTCGCCGAACAGCAGATAGGCCCCAATCACTGTGAAAAGCGGCCCCGTGCCGCGCACCACCGGGTAAACCACAGTGTAGGCGCCGCGCATATAGGCCATCGCCTGCAAGATCTTGTAAAGCGTGTGGATCAGCCACGCGGTCGCGAAGATCACCCACATATGCGGCTCGGGCCACGGCACGACGAACAGCGCAAAGGGCGCCGCCATCAGCGCATAAGCCCCGTCGATCGCGCCCCGCGTCAGCCACGGATCGTGCCGCCCTTTCTGCAACGCTCCGAACAACGCGTGCAGAACAGCGGCCAGCAAGGCCAGCCCCAGGGCAAGCTGGTGACCGGCCTCGGTCCCCTCCAAGGAAACGATCCATTCGCTCATGCGCCGGTGTCACACCCCCGGCACGGCCCGGTCCACTCGTCAGCTTTCATGCGTGCCGCGTATCGGATAATCGTTCTCAAGCACGTACTTGATCCGCGACGGCAGCTTCTCCAGCTCCGGGCGCAGGAACGGCGCGTTAGAGATATCCACCATGTGCAAGTTGCCCTCCGGGTTGACCAGGAACAGGCCGGGTTCCGCGAAGGGCCGGTCGGTTTCCTCGGGCGAGCGCGGGTCCGAGACATAAAGCCCCAGCGCCTGCATCTGCGCCACGTCCATCCCGTACCCCAGCGGTACCGAAAGGGAAAGGTCCGCCCGCAATTTCCGCGCCTTGGCCTCTGTATCGGCGGACACGGCCACCACTTCGATCCCCATATCCGAGAATTCTTCGAGCTTCGGCTCAAGGTCCTGCAGGTACTGGCGGCAGATCGGGCAGTGGATGCCGCGATACACGAAGATCAACTGCCACGGCTTTTCTTCGGGCTTGCCAAGGCGGATCGACCCGCCGTCGAGGCACTCGATCTCGGTCACGGGAAATGCGGTAGCGGATTGCAGGGCGTTGGGCATGGGAAAGCTCCTTTCTAGGGGGCGGATGCCGTCGTCAGCGGCACCGGGATCCGGAGTACCTAGTCACGAAGACCGCAAACCCAACCCCCTCGGGCCCAGCGACCGACAGGCAAACTCGACAAACAATCCGCAACGCAACGGAACCCACGCAGCAACACGCCGTTGATCCCTCATGCAACCCATGCTCGCCGCTTTCATGGATCAGATCGTGAACGAGGTGCAGGGCACCTTTTCAGTAGTGCCTGCCTCGGTCGCATTCGCGCGTCTCAGTGTTGCCGTGGTTCTAGGCGCGTTCATCGGCTTCGAACGTGAAATGCGAGACAAGCCGGCCGGACTGCGCACGCATATCCTCGTGGCCGTGGCCGCATGCCTTTTCGTCATCATCGGCCGCGAACTTGCCGCTCTCGATTTCGGCGGCGGCAACAGCGAACAGCGCAATGATCCCATACGCATGATCGAGGCGGTCACCGCCGGGGTCGCCTTCCTCGCCGCCGGGCTGATCTTCACCGCAGGCGACAAGGTGCGCAACGTCACCACGGGTGCTTCGCTCTGGCTGGCGGGCGCCGTGGGCCTCGGCTGCGGTGCCGGGCAGATCCCGCTCGCGGCAATGGCCGCCGCAATTGTCGTTATCGTGCTATTCGTACTGCGCCAGATCGAAAAACTGATTGGCACGCATTGAAGCCGCGCGGCATACGGCTGCCTCAGACGGGATAGATGAAATTGTTCACGTGCCCGTCGACAGTCTTTTCCTTGTCCAGTCGATCCAGCAGGAAGAAGATGCGATGCCGCTGCGGGTCCTGCGGCGCCAGCTTGGGCCGCTCTTTCGATGTCACGCCGGTGATCGTCTCATGCCCGTTCAGATAGTCTATGACAGGCTTGGGGTCGCCGGTGACTTCGACAAACAGCTTGAACTGCGTTCCCAGCCGTTTGTGCAACCGCAGCTTTACGCTGATCGGTGCCGACTTTGACGGCAGCGCCTCGGCAAGTTGAATCACTTTGTTACGCAGACGTCCGTGATGCCTTTCCTGATCGCTCGCAAGCGAACTCAGATAGGTGTCGTTCCCATAGCGGATCAGCAAAAGGTTCAGGCTGGTGATATTCTGCGGCACGCCGCTGTGCGGCTCCAGAATGAACTCGAATTCCCGCGTGCGAAGCGACAACTGAAAATAGGCCGCCTGGACCAAGCGATTGACCACGGTCCAGACCGCGCTCGCCACCGCAATGAAAAGTGTCGTGTCGAAGGCCAGCTCGAGCGTGCTGAACCGCGCAAGGATCTCTTCGATCATGCCGGCGCGCCCTGCTCCAGACCGGTCAGCGCCGCGGCGAAATCCTCAGGATCGAACGGTGCAAGATCGTCTATCTGCTCGCCGACGCCGA
This sequence comes from Roseovarius confluentis, assembly GCF_002917925.1. Taxonomy (GTDB): domain Bacteria; phylum Pseudomonadota; class Alphaproteobacteria; order Rhodobacterales; family Rhodobacteraceae; genus Roseovarius; species Roseovarius confluentis. Next base: position 87,906 of record NZ_PPFE01000007.1, read on the forward strand.
TGGCGTGAATGGGCAGCCCGAACTTGTCCGCCAACGCCACCAGCACGCCGCCCTTCGCGGTACCGTCCAGCTTGGTCATCACCAGACCCGAGACATCGGCCAACTGCTGGAACGTCTTGACCTGGCTCAGCGCGTTCTGCCCCGTCGTGGCGTCCAGCACCAAAAGCGTGTTGTGCGGCGCATCCGGATCCTTCTTGCGAATGACGCGCACGATCTTGGCCAGTTCTTCCATCAGGTCGGCGCGGTTCTGCAAACGGCCCGCCGTATCGATCATCAACAGGTCCGCACCGTCCTTCTCGGCTTTATCCATGGCATCGAAGGCAAGGCTCGCCGGGTCGCTGCCCTCGGGCGCCGTCAGAACCGGCACGCCCGCGCGATCGCCCCAGACCTGCAACTGCTCCACCGCCGCGGCGCGGAACGTGTCGCCCGCCGCGATCACCACCGACTTGCCGGCTGCCTTGAACTGGCTCGCCAGCTTGCCGATCGTCGTGGTCTTGCCCGACCCGTTGACACCAACCACCAGCACGACCTGCGGGCGTTTGGGGTAGAGCGGCATGGGCTTGGCCACAGGCTCCATGATCCGGGTGATCTCGCGTGCCAGAAGCTCCTTGATCTCCTGACTTGACAGCTTCCGCCCCATGCGCCCTTCGGCCATGTTGGCGGTGACACGCAGGGCCGTATCCACGCCCATGTCGGCGGTGATCAGCAGCTCCTCCAGCTGTTCCAACATGTCGTCATCGAGTACGCGGCGCACGACCGTTTTCGCCTCGCCACGCCCCAACAGACGGCCCAGAAGGCCCGACCGCGCTTGCGGGGCGGCCTCGCTCTTCGGTGTATCGGGCGGGATCTCGATCGGCGTCGGCATGGGTTGCGGATCAGGGGATCGCACCGGATCTTCCAGGGGCGGCGTCTGCGGCACCTCCTGTGGCGCGGCGGGCGGTTGCTCGGACGGCGGCGCGGGAATTTCCTGCGGCGACGGCTCCGGTCGCGGCTCCGGCGGCGGGGTCGGACGCGGCTGGGGTTTCGGCTCGGGCTCTGGTTCGGGTTCAGGCTCCGGCTCTGGTTCAGGCTCCGGCTCGGGTTCGGGCTCCGGTGTCGGCTCGGGTTCTGGCTCCGGCGTGGGGCGCGGCTCCGGCTCCTCTACCGGTTCCGGCTCGGGCTCTGGTTCCCGTTCTGGCCGTGGGTCGGGTGCCGGTGTGAGTTCGGGCTCTACCGTGGGCTCCGGAGACGCGTCTTGCGCCGGATCGGGCTCCGCTGCCTCGGTCACCTCCTCGGCTTCGCCACCGTCCTCGACAATCGCGTCCAGCCCCTCCTCCAGTTTCGAGGAAGACTTGAACAACCGATCCTTCAGCTTGCGGAAAAACGCCATTGAGACACCCTTGCTTTCTTGTCTATCCAGTTAAACCGCCCCGCCCGAGATGAAAACCCACCATTGACAAGCGTGGGCGACAGGCAACCATGCCAACATGCTTCTGCGCCTCGCCCTGATCCTGTTGATACTTGTCCCCGGTCGCGCATTCGCGACGCCGCCGGACACGATCTGCTCCACCGACAAATGGGGGCCGCCGGTCTGCATCCGCAAGGCGCATTTCGTCTACGACACCTGCAACGCGCTCCAGACCTTCGCCACCCGTCACGGGATCGACGCTCATTTCTTCACCCGTCTCATCTGGCAGGAAAGCCGCTTTGACCCCAACGCGCTCAGCCACGCCAATGCCCGCGGAATCGCCCAGTTCATCCCCTCAACCGCCAAGCTGCGCGGCCTCAAGGACCCCTACAACCCCGCCGAAGCTCTGGAGCATTCCGCCCAGTACCTGGCCGAAATGGCCCGCCGCTATGGCAATCTCGGGCTGGCCGCCATTGGTTACAACGGCGGCGAGCGTCGCGCGGAAGGCCTGATCGCGGGCACCGGCGGGCTGGCACGGGAAACCATCGACTACGTCCGCATCATCACCGGCGTCCCCTACTCCAACTGGACCGAAGAGCCGACGCCGACACCAGATCTGCGCCTGTCGCATGAACTGCCGTTCGACAAGGCCTGCTTCGACCTTGCCCGCAACCGCCGCATGACCGCCCTGAAATCCTATCTTCCGAAACTCAAGCCATGGGGCATTCAGATGGCGTTCGGGATCACGAAGAAGGCATCGCTCGCCAAATTCGCGGCGCAGACCCGTGCCTGCACCGGGCTGATCGGCAAGCAAGAGCCGGATGTGGTCTTTCAGAAAAGCCGTGCAAGCCCGAAGGGCGGCTATTTCATGGCCCGTCTCGGGCGCGACAGTCGCGACGCCGCTTGGCGCGACTGCGCGAAATTCAAGAAAGCCGGCTGTATCTGCGCGGTCTACAGCAACAACTGAATACAATAGGCGCGCGAGGCCAGCAAACTCGAACACAAACATCGAGTGGTTCAAATTGAAGCTTTAAGCTGCGCACCCCGCACTCAATACATCCTATGCGCCCTTCCGCTTGCGACCTTTGCGCGGAAACAAGATGTTTCGACGATAAATCCAGCCGCGAAGCTTGAGCGAATCGAAATCCTGCCCATGGTAAAGTGCCGTGCAAGCACTAGAAAAAGGAACTTCATGCAGGGGCTGCGCCTCTTCACAATCGCGACCTGCCTTCCGGTCGCCTTTATCCTGCTCGCCGCCGCCCTCGGCGGTGCCTGGGCGTGGATCGCCTTGGGCTATCTTACCGTGCTCACCTTCCTGCTGGATCGCCTTATCGCGGCAGAGGCGGCCAATACCGACCCTGATGCGGAGTTCCCCGCAGCAGACAAACTTCTGACCGTACTTGGCGTGTCGCATTTCGCCCTTTACGGCGTGGCGCTATGGGCCATCGCCGGCCCCTCCGGCCTTGGCTGCCTGGAGCGGTTTCTCACCGGATTCGCAACCGGGCTATTCTTCGGCCATGTGTCGCACCCCGTCGCACATGAGCTGATCCACCGCCCGAGCCGCGCAAGACGCTTTCTCGGCCGCCTGATCTACACGTCCCTGCTGGTCGGCCATCACGCCAGCGCCCATCTCCGCGTGCACCATGTCCACGTGGGCAGCGATGCGGACCCCAACAGCGCAAGACCCGGTGAAGGCTTCTATCGCTACGCAATGCGGGCCAGCGCCGGATCATTTCGCGCCGGTCTCGCGGCCGAGAACCGCTTGCGCGCGGGCCGCAAACCGTTTTGGACCCACCCTTATGCGCTCTATCTCGGCGGGGCGGCGGCGCTGAGCATCGGCGCGCTCGTTTTCGGCGGCCCCGATGCGCTTTTGGCGGTGCTGGCCCTGTCGCTTTACGCGCAGATGCAAATCCTGCTCTCCGACTATGTGCAGCACTACGGCCTGCGCCGCGCCGCCCTGCCCGACGGCCGCATGGAACCGGTGGGACCGCAGCACTCCTGGAATACGCCGCACTGGTTCTCCTCGGCGCTCATGCTCAACGCGCCGCGTCATTCCGACCACCATGTCACCCCGGCGCGCGGTTACCCGGCGCTGCAACTTGATCCCGAAACCATGCCGATGTTGCCGATGCCGTTGCCATTCATGGCTACGGTCGCACTCTTCCCGACGCTCTGGCGCCGGATGATGGACCGCCGTTGTGCAAAGTGGCGCGATCGTGCCGAGCGGCACGCATCTCGGCCGATGGCCTGCGAATAACGCGGTGGCGCGCCCGGCGCACATCTGTCAGGATCGAACCATGCGCCTGTTGCTTGTCCTTTCCTTGCTTGTCACCCCCTGCGCCGCCGTCACTCAAGACCAAATGACCGCGGCAGAGTTCGACTCTTACACTCGCGGCAAGACCTTCTATTACGGTGCGCAGGGTGCCCCCTATGGCGGCGAGGAATATCTTGAAAACCGTCGCGTGCGCTGGTCTTTCCTCGACGGCCGCTGCCAGGAAGGTGAATGGTACGAGGACGATGGCCTGATCTGCTTCGTCTACGAGAACAAGCCCGAGCCGCAATGCTGGAGTTTCCAGCGCTCGGGCAGCGGCCTTGTGGCGCAATTCCAGAACGACCCCGCCCAGACCCAGCTTTACGAAATGGAACAGACCGGCGAGCCGCTGCACTGCCTCGGCCCCGAAATCGGCGTCTGAGCCGGCGTCAGAACAGGCTGCCCTGTTCGGGCGGCGGTTTCTTCGGCTTCGGACTCGTCCTCGCCTTCGATGTCTGCTCCACCGTTTGCGGTGCTTCGGCACCTGAGCTTCCCCCGACGGCAAGCGTGCCGTCGCTGAACTCGATCTCCAACAGTGTCGCCGCCTGCGCCGCGGCTTTCGTCGTCACCACCTCTGCATCGCCTCGAACCACGGCATAGCCGCGGCTCAGCGTCGCCTTGTAGCCCAGCGTCTCGCGCAGCCGCTCCTGCGCGGCCAGCCGGTCGCGCCAGTCCCGCACCTGCTGCCGGCTGACATCGGACAGCCGCTTGGTGACGCGTTCGAAGTCCGCCCGTTTCTGGCTGATATCGCGCTGCAATGTGCGCGTATTCATCCGCGCGGCAAGCGAGACGAACCCCTCACGGCGGTTTCGCACCCTTTCCCGCAGCATCCCGGGCCGCAACGCACCTGCCTTCTGCGAAAGCGCGACCTGCCGCACCTGGATAGACGCCCGCAGCGCGCCGGGCAGCTTGTCCCCCATCCCGTCCAGCCTCTGGCGCGGCCCGTCCAGCAAGGCCTCGCCCCGGGGCAAGGCGCGGCTCAGGTCGCGCAGTCTTTGCCGCCGCGCCGTCACTTGTCCCTGCAGGGCTTGCAACAACCTCCCCTCCTGACCATCAAGCCAGGCCAGGAGGTCCAGCCGCACCGGAACCGCCAGTTCCGCCGCCGCCGTGGGCGTCGGCGCCCGCTTGTCCGAGGCAAAATCGATCAGCGTCGTATCTGTCTCGTGCCCAACGGCCGAAATCAGCGGAATCTCCGATGCCGCGGCGGCCCGCACGACCGATTCCTCGTTGAACCCCCACAGGTCCTCGATACTGCCGCCGCCGCGCGCGACGATCAGGAGATCCGGGCGAGGCAAGGCCCCTCCGGGCGTCAGCGCGTTGAAACCCTGGATGGCGTTCGTCACTTCCGGCGCACATTTTTCGCCCTGAACTGCCACGGGCCAGATCAACACCTTGCGAGGGAACCTGTCGCGCAGACGATGCAGAATATCGCGGATGACGGCACCGGACGGAGAGGTCACGACCCCGATCACCTCCGGCAGGTAAGGCAATTGCTTCTTGCGCTCGGGCGCGAACAGCCCCTCGCCCGCCAGCGCCTTGCGCCGCGCCTCCAGCATCGCCATGAGCGCGCCCATTCCGGCAGGCTTGAGATCCTCGATGACGATCTGGTACCGCGATTGCCCCGGGAACGTTGTCAGCCGGCCAGTTGCGACAACCTCCATGCCCTCTTCGGGCTGCACAGCCAGACGCCCGCCCACACCTTTCCAGATCACCCCGGCCAGCACCGAGCGATCGTCTTTCAGGTCCATGTAGAGATGACCAGAGCGAGGCCGGCTTACACGGCCCACCTCACCCTTGACGCGCACGTGGGAAAACTCCCCCTCGATCATGCGCTTGATTACCCCCGACAGATCGGAGACCGAAAATTCGGGGGCATTTTCGCCCGGGGCGGGATCATCAATGAGGTCGGACATGACCCCATCTTTGACGCATCCCGCCCCGGTTGGAAAGGTCAGGCGGCACGGCTTTCGTGACGGCCTTCGCAAATTTCCTCGATCACCTTGCCACAGAAGTTCGGCAGATCATCGGGATTGCGGCTGGTGACCACGCCTTGGTCGACCACCACCGGGCTGTCTTCCCATCTTGCACCGGCATTTTCCATGTCGGTGCGAATCGAATGGTACGACGTCAGGTGCAAACCTTTGGCGATGCCCGCCTCGGCCAACAGCCACGGCGCATGACAGATGGCGGCGATGGGTTTCTTGGCCTCAAAGATCGTCTTGATGAACCTAATGGCATCCTTGTCGGTACGCAGGATGTCCGGGTTGATCTGGCCGCCGGGAAGAACCAGCGCATCGTAGTCGCTAGGGCTGACAGCGTCGACGGTCTTGTCAACGTCGACGGACCGGCCCCAGTCGTTCTCATTCCAGCCGCGGATCTGGCCCGCCTTCAGCGAGACGATGTGGACCTCGGCACCTTCGCTCAGCAACGCATCGCGCGGCTTCTCCAACTCTGATTGTTCGTAGCCGTCGGTGGCCAGTATCGCGACTTTTCGATTCGACAGTTTGGTCATTTCATTACTCCTGCATTACTCGATTACCTTACGCTTTCCCAACGCCACGACCCCCGATCCGTTCCCGCGACAGGCGGTCGCTTGCCACCCGGCCACGCAACGCTTAAGCAAACGGCGAAATCCAACGGAGCGGTGCCATGAACATTCTCATTCTCGGCGGCGGCGGGCGCGAACACGCACTGGCCTGGGCGGTGATGCAGAACCCCAAATGCGACAAGCTGATCGTGGCGCCGGGCAATGCCGGGATCGCGCAGATCGCCGAATGCGCGTCGCTCGACATCGAGAACGGCGCGGCGGTGGTGAATTTCTGCGAGGCCAACGCCATTGACTTCATCATCATCGGTCCCGAAGCGCCACTGGCCGCAGGCGTCGGCGACAGGCTGCGCGACGCGGGCTTTCTCGTCTTCGGCCCCTCGCAGGCCGCGGCCCAGCTCGAGGCCTCCAAAAGCTTTACCAAGGAAATCTGCGACGCCGCGAACGCCCCCACGGCCGCCTACGGCCACTTCACCGACGCCGCGGCCGCCAAGGATTACGTGACCAGCCAAGGCGCGCCCATCGTGGTCAAGGCCGATGGCCTGGCCGCGGGAAAGGGCGTGATCATCGCCCAGACCGTCGAAGAGGCGCACGCCGCCATCGACGACATGTTCGGCGGCAGCTTCGGCAGCGCCGGCGCCGAGGTGGTGATCGAGGAGTTCATGGACGGCGAAGAAGCGTCGTTCTTCGTGCTGTGCGATGGCCAGACGGCCCTTCCCATGGGCACCGCTCAGGATCACAAGCGCGTGGGCGAAGGCGACACCGGCCCCAATACCGGCGGCATGGGCGCCTATTCCCCCGCCCCCATCCTGACCGATGCGGTCGCCGAAAAGGCGCTGGATCAGATCATCCGACCCACCCTGCGCGTCATGGCCGAGCGCGAGATGCCCTACCAGGGCGTGCTTTACGCCGGGCTGATGATCAAGGATGGCCAGCCGCGCCTGGTGGAATACAACGTGCGTTTCGGCGACCCCGAATGCCAGGTCCTGATGCTGCGGCTGGGTGCACAGGCGTTGGACCTGATGCAGGCCGCCGCCGAGGAACGCCTGCACCAGGTCGAGGCCAGCTGGGCCGACGATCATGCCCTGACGGTGGTGATGGCAGCCTCGGGTTATCCCGGCGCCTATCAGAAAGGCAGCATCATCAGCGGGTTGGACGACTGTCCTGAAGACAGCTTTCAAATGGTGTTCCATGCCGGCACCGGCGAAAAGGACGGAAAGATCACCGCCACGGGCGGCCGGGTGCTCAACGTCACGGCTCGGGCCGATACCCTGCGCGAGGCCGCCGACCGCGCCTATGACATGATTGATCGAATCGACTGGCCCGACGGGTTTTGTCGGCGCGATATCGGGTGGCGGGCTCTGGACTGAGTTCCGGACCGCGCTGCGCGCGATCCGATAGATGCGGGGACCAGCCCCCGCACGCAGGTTCAAGCGGGGACCAGCTCCCGCACCCCCGGGAAATTTATGGCCAGAAGAAGAGGCGGATCAGATCTGTTTCTCTGGCATTTGTACGACAAGGCCGTCCAGCGCGTCGCTGACCTTCAACTGACACGTCAGGCGCGAGCGCTCGGGATCGGGCTCGAACGCGAAGTCCAGCATGTCCTCTTCCATGTCGTCTTTCGCCGGCAGCTTCTCGACCCAGGCCGGATCCACATAGACATGGCAGGTCGAACAGGCGCAGGCGCCGCCGCAATCGGCCTCGATGCCGGGGATGTTGTTGTCGCGCGCGCCTTCCATCACGGTCAGGCCGTTGGCGACCTCGACCTCGTGCTTGGTGCCGTTATGTTCGATGTAGGTGATCTTCGCCATGTATTCGGGCTCCCGTCGCTTCGTCTTACAAGGGTTCCTAGACGCGCCATTTAGCCGATGCCAGTCCCATTTGCGACATCACGCGGAAAAGAGTTGCGCAAAATCCGCGATGTTCTACCTATGTTCTTATGAGAGTTTTCTCCGAGAGCACGGCCCATGACTGGCCACGCCCGCCTTCCGCGCTGGTGGCCGCGCGCATGGACGACCCGCCGGACGGGGCGCGCATCACCGTCGCGGGCCTCGTCATCCTGCGCCAGCGCCCCGGCACGGCCAAGGGCGTGATCTTCATCACGCTCGAGGACGAAACCGGCGTGGTCAACATCGTGGTCTGGCGCGCACTTTACGAGAAATACCGCCGCGCGGTCATTGCCGGGCGGCTGCTGCGCGTCACCGGCCGTATCCAGCGGCAATCAGGCGTCGTGCACGTCATCGCCGAAGACGTCGAAGATATCTCGCACTTGCTGGATCGCCTGCTGGAGGACGCGGGCGACAGCACACTTCCCCAAGCGGATCAAACCGGGTAAGATACTGCAAAACACGCCTAAAAAGGCACGAGCGGATGATCCGACCGACCCTGATAGCCCCCTGCGCCCTTCTGGCGCTGGCCGCCTGTGGAGACGTGTCCGGCGCGGGTACCGACGCCGTGCAGCGGCTGGACACCCCCCCACCCGGCGCGGCCCCCGGCACCTGCTGGGCACAAGACACCTCGCCCGCCGTGGTGGAAACCGTGACCGAGCAGATCCTCGTCAGCCCCGCCGAGGTGGCCGATGACGGCACTGTCACGCGTCCTGCCAGCTACCGGACCGAAACCGCGCAGAAGATCGTGCAGGAACGGCGCGTGACCCGGTTCCAGGTCCCCTGCCGCGCTGAACTGACGCCGGAATTCAACGCCTCGGTACAGCGCGCCCTCAAGGCCCGCGGGCTCTATCGTGGGCCGATCAACGGCCAGTTGGATCGCGGCACCCGCGCCGCCATCCGCAGCTTTCAAAAGCCGCAGGGATTTGATTCCGATATCCTGTCCATTGCCGGCGCGCGCCAGCTTGGATTGATCGCGGTCGCCCGCGACACGCCGGACAACCCGGAATAATCGGCTTTCGTTAACCAACGGTTTACCAAATTTAACCAATCTGAACGCGTGAGGTGCAATGCTGCTCAAGCGCGTTATCATTCCCGTTTTGCTGATCGCCAGCGTCGCGCCGGCGCTGGCCGGTCCCTGGATGCGGGCCGAGGGTGAAACCTTCTTGAGCTATTCAATCGAGACCGACTTCGAGAACGGCATTTCCGATGGCAGCGGTTTCTACGGCTCGCTTTATGCCGAGCATGGGCTGACGCGCGGCTTGACCCTCGGCCTCGATGCGGGCGGCCACGAGGACGACATGTCTAAGGCCATCGCGTTCCTGCGCTGGCCCATCGGCGCCACCGACCGCAGCACGCGCATCGTCCCCGAATTCGGCCTTGGGATGGCTCGGGAAACTTTCGCGCTTCGGCCGGGTCTCAGCGTCGGACGCGGGTTTGAGCTTGGGGATACACCCGGCTGGCTGAGTATCCACAGCCGGGCGGTGATCATCGGCAGTTTCGATGGCATTCTGGAAACCGATATCACCTTCGGCCTCAGCCCCCGCCCCGATGCCAAGTTCATCCTGCAATTACAGACCGGCATCCCGACGCAAAGTGATCCTTACGCCAAGCTGGCTCCATCCTACATACGCCGCATCGCACCGGGCCGCCACGTCGAACTCGGGCTTGTCGCCGGCGTGGCAGAGGCCGATGATTTCAAGCTGAAATTCGGCCTCTGGCAACAGTTCTGATGCGTTGTGCGACACCTTCCTTGCATCAGATCAGATCGTCGATCCTGATGCGCATCGTGACCGTCCCGCTGACCGCCTTTTCCCAGCGCAGGTTGACGCTGTCCTTGTTCGGTCCTTCCTTTCCGTCGTAGTAAGGCACCCCGAAATAGGCCGTTCCATCGGCTTCGCGGATCGCCCCCTCTGCCACGATCGACTCGACCGTCTGCGCCCAGGCCTCGAAGGGCAGCTTGGGATGAGGCGACACGACCCATGTCTTCTGCGCGCTGGCCTCGGTATGTTGCATGACCAACGGGTTTTCCACCTGGATATTGACGTTGAAATAGGCGTTGTCCTCGAAGCGGATGTTGCGGAACCGCTCGAAGTTCATGGTCGCAAAGCTGGTGTCGATGCCCTCGAAGCGGTCAATCGGCCCGTCGATCAGGCGCACCGTGTTGCCCGTGACCGTCAGCCCGTTGATGAAGTGCCCCGGCCCATACGGTTTCACGGACAGGAAATTGAAAGAGGGCGCAGTGCTCTGGCTGAGGAAAACGTTACTGGTGATGGACAAAGCGCTGAACGAAAATTCGCTCGAGAAATCGGGCGCCTCGTCATACTCGTTGGTCCACTCGATCGAACCGTCGCAGATATAATTGCAGGTGAAGGTGCCCCGGTTGTTGGTCCGCGCCATAACGAAAATTGCGCTGCGCGGCCCCGGATCAGCACTGTCGCCCTGGAAACAGTGGTTGCCCATGATGATGCTGGACGATCCCGCCAAAATCGCGAAATGCTTGAAGAAATTGCACCGGCAATTGCGGATCTTGATGTCGTTGCCGTTGCAGTTCATCCCGATCGTTGTCCGGTCGGGCACCAGCAAAGGACTTTCCCGCGACAAAAACTGGCAGCGGTCGATCATCATGCCCTGGTCGCCCTCGCCGTGGCTGGTGATCCCCCGGTCGCGCGGCTGTGTGAAGAAACAATCCCGGAAATGTATGGCCGATCCCGCGGGGGGCAGCAGCACGGCACTGCAATCGCCGCCGCACTGGAACTCGACATTCGATACCGCGAATTTCGAGATCTGCGAGAAGCCGCTGAAATCCCACATATATTTGAACCGTTTGAACGTGTAGTTCTGCGTGCCTTCCGCATCAAAGAGCGGCTGACTGAGGGTAACGGTCTGGGCACCGACGTTTTTGGAACGCACATAGACCTCTCGGCCAACCCCGTTGCCCGTGACCAGCGAACCGACCTGGATATTGGCCACGTTCGCCACGTTGGTCAGTCGCTTGTTGTCGTTGGCGTTGTACGTTGCCTGCGAGGTGACGGTATCGGTGTCCCAGTTCGCCCCCGGAAAAACCGAGAATTGCGCGTTCTTGATCACGTGTCGCGTCTTGTAGGTGGTCCGGTTCGGCACGGCGGCCTGCATGTCCACAGGTTCGCGCAGCGCCACCTTGCGGCCTTTCATGTCCAGCTCCACGTGGCCGGGGTTGTTCAGCAGCGCCTGGTAGGCCTTCTTGAACGCCATCTCGGTTTCACCGCCGAAAGCGTCCACGTATTTGGAAAAGTCGAAATCGTTGACCAGCTCGAAAATCTTGTCGACCGGCATGGTGACCTCGCCCTCGAACTCGACCTTGCTTTGCATGGTCAGGCTGTCGCCCAGAAAATACGTACCGGCGGGCACCAGCACGGTCCGGCCATGCGCCGCGGCATCCGCCGCCTCGAACGCAGGCAGGTCATTGGTGCTGCCATCCCCTTTCGCGCCGTAATCGCGCACGTCCACCAGTCCGACCAGATCGCGCAGGAAGATGCTGGTTACATCCTCAATCCTAATGTCGTCGATCCGCACCACGCCGCCATTCGGCCCCGTCAGGTCGATGCCGAAATGGCCATACAGGGGCTCTGTGCCCCAGACCATGTCGACACCGCCGCGGTCGCCGCTGCCGACAATAGCCGTGACCTCGACCACCTCGCCATAGTTGGTCAGCGCCACGCTCGGGCCGGTCTCGACCAGGCCGTTGACATGGGCGCCGCCCGCACCGCCGGCCCAGGCCGCGATGCGCACGTTCGGCAGGTTCCCGGCAATTGCCTTAACCCGAGCGGTGATCTGCAGGTAACAGCCCGGCAGGATCGGCGTCTCGCCCATGTACCGCAGTTTCTGAACGGCTTGGGTTTTCTGGATCTCCAGCGCCCCGCCGAAATCCTGATCGGCAGGCACGAAGGCGGCGTTGGCCGCCCCGTCATACGTGTCGGACCCCGGCGTGCCGTTCCCGCTCGACCAGACGTCCAGCCCGTTCGCATAGGCCGGCGGCATGAAGGTGATGCCATCGGTAATTGCCTTGTTCATGAATTTCCCTTTCCGCGCCAGGGGGCCGTCCCCAAGGCGTCACATGTTTGCCAGCCATAGGCGCGAACCGGAGCGCACCCGGGCTTCGGGAAATATCAACGGGGAGTTAACGAGACCTCAGGACACCGTGACGGTGCCCGACCTTTGGCGGCCTATGCCAATGGCGGTGTGAATTGTACCTAAAGTGGGTAAAAACCCACTATATCAGGCATTCTCATAGGCCGAATTGGGCCTAAGCCATGCCGCCCTGCACCAGCCGGTTCGCCAACCGCGCATAAGCCTCCGACACCGGACCGTCCTCCAGCGCAACGGGCCGCCCGGCATCGCCACCCAGCCGTGTGTCGAGGTCGATCGGCAAGGCCCCCAACAGCGGCAACTCCAGCCTCTCGGCCTCTTGCGCCACGCCGCCATGGCCGAAAATCGCCGCCTCGTATCCGCATTGCGGGCAATGGAACATCGACATGTTCTCGATCAGCCCCAGTACCGGCGTCTTCAGCGTGTTGAACATGTCGATCGCCTTGCGCGCATCCAGAAGCGCCACATCCTGCGGCGTCGAGACCACCAGTGCACCGGTGGGCGCCGCCCTTTGGCACAGGGTCAACTGCACATCCCCCGTTCCCGGCGGCAGGTCCACCAGCAGCACGTCCAGCTCGCCCCAGTCCACTTGGCTTATCATCTGCTGCAAAGCCCCCATCAGCATCGGCCCTCGCCAGACAACGGCGCGGTCCTCTTCGATCATCAGTCCGATGGACATCATCTTGACGCCATGTGCCTCCAGCGGAGTCAGGATCTTGCCGTCCGGGCTGCTCGCCCGATCGGTCACGCCCATCATGCGCGGCAGGCTCGGCCCGTGTATATCGGCGTCCAGCAAGCCCACGCGCCGTCCCGCCCGGGCCAGTGCCACTGCAAGGTTCGACGCCACGGTCGACTTGCCCACGCCGCCCTTCCCGGACGCCACCGCCAGAATCGACTTCACCCCGCCTGGGCGGATCGACGCGCTTCCGCCCTCGGGGTGCCGGCCCACCTTCAGTGACGGGGTCGGGGCCTCGGGCGCCTGTGCGGTCAACGCCACCTGCGCCGAAGACACTCCCTCGACCGACAGCGCCGCGCGCTCGGCGGCTGCTCTCAGGGGCTCCATGTGGCGGGCCATCTCGGCAGTGGGCGCCTCCAGCACGAATCGCACTTCGCTGCCTTCGAGTCGCATCGCACGCACCATGTCGCGTGAAATCACGGTACCACCGTCCGGCAATTCAAGCCGTTCCAGCTCCTGGCGCACTTTGTCGAGTATTTCCGTCATGCCCTGCCTCCATGCATCTGCGCCGCCAAAAGTCGCATTTCTGAAAGCAGGCACAACCCCCGTTTCAATCCCGCACAAAAAACCGGCAAATAGATGATATTGCACGCAAAAAATGAACTATTCTTCTATGCGCTTCCTGCATAGCCGCGTTGCAGCAAAATCTATTGTGCACGCGCAGCATATCGCTATCTTTAACTCAACAGCGAACGAAACGGCCACCGCGCCAAACGCTCGCTAAAACAATCAGGTGCTTCTCCTCCCGTTTGGCACCTGTTCGGGATACCGCCTCTCCTCCCTTGTGCGGTCCCGGCAAGACCTGGGCTCAGAACGAGCCCAACTGTAACGAACGGTCCCTTCCTCCTCCCTGGGACCCGACGTAAAGAACGGCGGCGCCTCTCCTCCTCCCTGGCGTCGCCGTTTTTTTTTGCGCGACACCATCCTTTCATCTTCCGGACACCTGAACCGGATGCGCCCCGCCGCACGTGACAACGGGGTCAAATTCCGTAAGCTCAGTGCATGACCCGAGCCGCGCGCCCGCGCCGTCCGCGGGCCATCGCTGCCGCATGCCGCGCCTCTTCCAGGAAATCGACGAAGGCACACGCCGCAGCACTGCCCGGGTTCTGCACAATTGGCTCGGCCAGCGCCTCGCGCAACACGCGCGCCGTGACGGTCCCCGGATAGGCGAAAACCCATTCCAGGAATCCCAGTCGCGCCACGGCCTCGGCCTCCGCGCCGGTGGCGCCGCTGCGCTCCAGTCCATCCATGATCGGTGTCAGGTTCATGTCTTCTGCTCTTCCTCCGGCCACACCCCGGGCCGGACTGGGGCGAAGGAAAGCCGCGCGAGAACCGCTTTTCGGTCCACCGCCCGTACCGCCCCCCGCGGTTCGACGTTCACCCCAAGGGCTGGTTTCCGGGCTTGGCGGGGGTGCGGATACGCGCGCCTTCCCGGGGCATCTTGCCCCAGTGGCCCTCTGCGGTATCCCCCATCCTTACCGTTGCGGGGGCAGCGCCGGACTTTCACCGGCTTCCCAATTCTCCACGGCTTTCGTGGCACCTTCGGGACCCTCATCTTGCCGCCAACCGACCTCTGGCGCAACACGCGATTGCGACCTTGAAGGGCCTCCCGACGACACATGCGTCAAACCAGCCCTCAGGCCAGAACGTCGGCCCATTCGGGATGCCGTCGAAACTGCGCCGCGGCAAAGGGGCAAAGCGGCGTGATCTTGCGGCCCGCCGCCCGGGCATCCTCCACCGCGCGCGTGACTAGCGCCAAGCCCACACCATCGCCACGATATTCGTCCGGCACGCCGGTATGGTCGATAATCATTCCCGAGCTTCCCAACTTGGAATAGGTCAGCTCGGCCTCCGGTCCGTCACCGATGCGGGTGACATAGCGCCCCTTGCTCTCGCCGTCCTCGTGTTCGATCTGCATGTCTGTCTCCCGTGACCGAGCGCAGGATGCCGCACCGCCGACGAAAGGTCCATCACACTGTACATCGCGTGCCGTATGCACGACGCCGGACCAAACGCAAAACGGCGCCCCGAGGGGACGCCGCTCCATGGTCCGGGCCGGCAGGATCACTCCGCCGCCAACTGCTCCATCACCTCATCGCTGGCCTCGAAATTCGTCGTGACGTTCTGCACGTCATCGTCATCCTCCAGCGCGTCGATCAGCTTCATCAGCTTCTGCATCGCTTCCAGGTCCAGCTCAGTCGTGGTCGTGGGCCGCCAGACCAGCTTGGTTTCGTCACTCTCGCCCAGCTCCGCCTCCAGCGCGGTGCTGACGTCGTTCAGATCGGTATCCGCACACCACACGGTATGCCCGTCCTCGCCCGATTCCACGTCCTCGGCCCCGGCCTCTATCGCGGCCATCATCACCGTATCGGCGTCGCCCGCGCCCGCCGGGTAGGTGACCTGCCCCTTGCGTTCGAACATGAACCCGACAGAACCAGTCTCGCCCAGGTTCCCGCCATGCTTGGTGAAGGTCGAGCGGACCGTGCTGGCGGTACGGTTGCGGTTGTCGGTCATCGCCTCGACAATCACCGCCACGCCGTTGGGACCATAGCCCTCATAGCGAATTTCCTCGTAATCCTCGCCGTCGCCCGCGACCGATTTCTTGATCGCCCGGTCGATATTGTCGTTCGGCATCGACTGCGACTTGGCCTGCTTGATCGCAAGGCGCAGGCGCGGGTTCTTGTCGGGGTCCGGATCGCCCATTTTGGCGGCAATCGTTATCTCCTTGGAAAATTTGGAGAAAAGCTTTGCCCGCTGGGCATCCTGACGCCCCTTGCGGTGCTGAATATTCGCCCATTTTGAGTGGCCGGCCATGACGCGCCTCCGATGACATGTGTAAAGTTCACGCCTCTATAAATCAGGCGCGGGCCGCTGTGCAATCCCGGCAATCGACTGTTGCGCCGCCGCCCGTTGCCTCTAGGCTGGCCGGACGGGCCGCGCCCGTCAGACCGCTCCGGAAAGACCTCGCCCAGATGACCCAGGACCAGATCATACTCTTCGCGCTTTTCGGCGGCGTGTTCGCGCTACTGCTCTGGGGCCGCTACCGCTACGATATCGTCGCGTTCGGCGCGCTGATGCTCGGCGTGGTGCTGGGTGTCGTGCCCACCGAGCAGGCCTTTACCGGCTTCGGTCACCCGGCAACGATCATCGTGGCCCTCGTCCTCGTTGTCTCCGCCGGTCTGGTACGCTCGGGCGCGGTCTTTCTCATTACCCGGACGCTGGTCGACAGCTCGCGCAGCCTCGGCGCGCATATCACCATCATGGGCGGCATCGGCGGCGTGCTCTCGGCCTTCATGAACAACGTCGCGGCACTGGCCCTGCTGATGCCCGTCGATGTCCAGACCGCGCGCAAGGCCAAGCGATCTCCGGGGCTCAGCCTCATGCCGCTTTCCTTTGCCACGATCCTTGGCGGCATGGTCACACTTATCGGCACGCCCCCCAACATCATCATCGCCGGCATCCGCGAGGACGCCTTGGGGCAATCCTACTCCATGTTCGACTTTGCCCCCGTCGGCGCCGTCACCGCGCTTGCCGGTCTTGTCTTCGTCGCCCTCATCGGCTGGCGGCTCATTCCGGCCCGCGACGACAGCGGTCTGCACGCCGCCGAACTGGCCGATTACCTGGCCGAACTCACCATCCCCGAGGACAGCGCCCAGATCGGCAAGCGCCTCGCAGAGTTGCAGGAGGATGCCGACAGCAACGACGTCGCGCTTCTCGGCGTGGTGCGCGACGGCAAACGCCGCTATGGCCGTGCCCGCAACACCATTCTGCAAGCCGGCGACGCGCTGGTGATCGAGGCCACGCCCGACGCGCTGGATGAGTTCCGCTCCGCGCTGTCTCTCGCCTTTTCGGACTCCAAGCGCGAGGACAAGGTCCGCGCCGCCGGCGACGGGCTCGACATGATCGAGGTCGTGGTCCCCCGCGACGCGCGCATCGCCGGCCGTACGGCGCAGTCCGTGGGCCTGAATTGGCGTCAGCGCTCGGTATTGATGGGCATCTCCCGCCGCGGCCGCCAGATCCGCGAGCAAGTGCGCAAGACAACGATTCAACCGGGCGATATCCTCCTTCTGCTGGTCCCGCACGAAACCGGCTCGGACGTGACCGAGTGGCTGGGCTGCCTGCCGCTGGCCGAACGCGGGCTGAAAGTGACGCAGGACCGCAAGACTTGGGCTGCCATCGGCATCTTCGGTGCCGCCGTCGCCGCGGCCAGCTTTGGCCTGCTCTACCTGCCTATCGCGCTCGGGCTGGTGGTCATGGCCTATGTGCTGACGCGCATCGTCCCACCGTCGGAGCTCTACACCCATATCGAGTGGCCCGTGGTGGTGCTGCTCGGCTCGATGATCCCCCTGGGTGCCGCATTCGAAGAGGCGGGCGGCACCGCCCTGCTCGCGGGCGGCCTCGTCGACCTGACGGCAGGCTTCCCCGCCTGGGCGATCCTGACCGTGCTGATGGTGGTCACGATGACGCTCTCCGACGTGCTCAACAACACCGCGACCACCATCGTCGCCGCCCCCGTCGGCATCCAGATGGCCAGCACGCTCGACGTCTCGCCCGACCCGTTCCTGATGGCCGTCGCGGTGGCCGCGTCCTCGGCCTATCTCACGCCGATCGGGCACAAGAACAACACGCTGATCCTCGGCCCCGGCGGCTACGCCTTCGGGGATTACTGGCGCATGGGCCTGCCGCTCGAAATCATCGTGGTTGCCGTGTCCTTGCCGGCGATCCTGGTGTTCTGGCCGCTTTAGACGCCCGGCTTCAGCGGCAGTGCCGCGCGATCTCGCGCTCGCGCAGGCCCGTCTCGACCAGCAGGCACTTGTCCCGCGCAGCATAGTAATAGCCCCGCGCGTACCACATTACCGCATCGGGCTCGCTGCCATCTGATACCAGCCACGCGCCGCGCAGGTATTTCACCGCGTATTTCAGGTTGGTCTCAGGATTCAGCAGGTCGCTCGCCTGACCCTGGAACCCCATGCCCCGTGCCGTGGCGGGCAGGATCTGCATCATCCCCCAATACGGACCATTGCGCGCCTTGGGGCGGTAATCACTCTCGCGCTGCACCACCCGGTGCACCAGAGACCGCGGCACCTCGTAATTGTCGGCATACTGGTTGATCAGCGCCCGGATCTGCGGCGTCTCGTTGGGATAAAGCGGCGGGTTGTGCCGCGCTGGCGGCTCCGACGCCTCTTTAGCGCTGCATCCCGCAACCACGCACACCAGCATCAAGGCCATCAAACGCCGCATCAGAGAATCCCCCGGTTTTTCGGTCTTTTTCCCCAAGCCCCGGTCTCTGGCAAGCTTGCAGAATTCCGACGGGCGAGAATCCGCCATTTATATTTGGGCCGTCCTCTTGCAAACCACGCGGCCCATCCCATTTCACCGCCATCCGGGTGCGAGGCTCCGCCCGGCGGCTACGAAAGCGCGGAGTCGCGCCGAGAGTGCTTTCCTCCCCTTGGACCAACCCCATGCGCATCATAACCGCTGCAGTCGCGATCGCCGTCGCAACCCTCCCCGCCTTCGCAGATGAAACCGAGGGCCACGTCCTCGCCTTCGACCGCATCGACGGCATCATCGTTCTCACCGACAAGACCGTCTGGGAAGTGCCCACCGAGATCACCCTGCCCGAGGACCTCGGTCGCGGCGATCGCGTTCTCTTCGAGTACGACACCGCCGGCGAAGACGGCATGACAAAGCTTAACGCCGTCACGCGCCTGGCCACCGCGCTGCCCGAAGGCACCGACGGCGGCAGCTAAGCCTGGCATCCCGGGGCCGGCCTCACCCGGCCCCGGTTTGCGCAGACCGCGGTGGCCTCACGCCCACCCCACGGCGGCGCGATAGAGATGCCAGGTCGCATGACCCAGGACCGGCAGCACGACGATCAGCCCCAGGAATAGCGGCACCGTCCCGATCAGCATCAGGACAGCCACGATGGCACCCCACCTGGCCACTGTTGCCGGGTTCTTCTGCATCACCCGCAACGAGGTGGCGACCGCCACAGCCAGCCCGACCCGGCGGTCGATCAGCATCGGAAATGTCGTCAGGCTGACCGCCAGCACCATCACCGCAAAGACCGCGCCAACCGCCATGCCGACCGCGATCATCGTCCAGCCCGTCCCGGTCGTCAGCACATCCGTCACGAAACCCGACAGGCTCTGCGGGGGCTGTGGCCCCAGCGTCCAGTCATAGATCTTCATCGCCGCCAGCATCCAGATGATGAACACCCCCAGCAGGTACACCGCCATCACCAGCACCGGCCCGATATTCTCCGCCCGGATCACCGACAGCGCGGCGCTCCATCCCACGTCGTCGCGCTGCTCCGCCTGTCGGCTCATCTCGTATAGGCCGATCGCCACGATCGGCCCCAACAGCAGGAACCCCGCCGCCAGCGGAAACAGCATCGGTAACATCGCCCGGTGAAAGGCGAAGAACGACAGGCACAGCCCGATCGCCGGATAGATCATCACCAGGAACATCACGTCACTTCGAAAGCGGCTGAAATCGGCATAGCCCTTGCGCAGCGCCTCGCTCAGATCTCCGTGTGACAGCGACCTGGCCTTCGGCGTGGCGCCTGCCTCGCCGCTCAGCGCGACGGTGGCATCGCCCACCGACCGGCTCACGCCGGACACGCCCTGAAAGAACCATGAAAGTGGATTTCCGATAGTCTTGACCATGAGACACTCCCTTCCTCCATTCGGCCGGGCATCCCGGTCGGATTAGGTTCGGCGGGTCTCGTCACTTGGCGGAACACCCGCCTGTCTGGTCATCCTACCACAACCAAGGCGTGCAGGTGATCACTATTTAGGGACAGCGCCCGTCAGCGACGGCGCCCCTGACCTTTCACTGTTCCAGGAACACCCGAAGGTCCGGCAACCGCCTCACAGCGGCCAGATGAACGGGATCAGCGCACTGGCCAACACCCCCACGCTCAGGTTCAACGGCACGCCCACCTTCAGGAAATCGGTAAACTTGTAGCCTCCTGGCCCATAGACCAGCGTGTTGGTCTGGTACCCGATGGGCGTGGCGAAACTGGCCGAGGCCGCGACCATCACCGCCACCACAAGCGCCCGCGCGTCGATCCCCATCGCATCCGCCAGCCCGATGGCAATGGGCGTCACCACCACCGCTACCGCGTTGTTGCTCACCAGTTCCGTCAGGATCGAGGTCAGAAGGTAGATCGCCCAGACGATCAGGAAGGGCGGTAATGACGACAGCGCCGGCGCCACCGCATTCACGATCAGCTGCACCGCCCCCGACGCATCCAGCGCCGCCCCGATGGCCAGCATCGAAAAGATCAGCGCCAGCAGCCGCCCCTCGACAAAGGAAAACGCCTCCTCCGCATCGATGCAGCGCGACAACAGCACCACAGCCAGCGCGATCACCGTCAGCGCCAGGATCGGCGCCACGCCCAGGGCGGCCAGGATCACGATCCCCGCCAGGGCCGCCAGCGCCACCGGCGCGTGCCCCCGCCGGAACGCCTTGGCCGACGGATGGCTGACGTCAACCAAGTCCATTTCGCCCGCCAGCCGCTTGATGTCCTCCGGCGCGCCTTCCAGCAGCAGCGTGTCGCCCACCCGCACGATCAGGTCGTCCAGTTGCCGCCCGATATTCTGGTTCCGCCGGTGCACCGCAAGCGGATAGACCCCGAACCGCCGCCTCAAGCGTAGCGATCCCAGGCTGCGCGCCACCATCTTGCACCCCGGCGTGATCAGGACCTCTACCGTTGTCGTCTCCACCTGCGACACCTGGTCGACGCGCTTCAGCTCCTTGTTGCGCTGCAGGCTCAGCAGCTCGGTCATCTGCGTGCGCAGCACCACCCGGTCGCCCACCTGCAACTCCACTCCCTGCAAGTTCCGCCTCAGCGAGATATCGCCCCGCACCACATCCACCAGCCGCACGCCCTCGCGCTTGAACAGCTGCACGCCGGTCACTTCCCGGCCAATCAGGTTGCTCTCCGGCGGGATCACCGCCTCGGTGAAGAACTTCATCTTCGAGCGGTCCGACAGCATGTCCGCCATGCTCTCGCGCTCCGGCAACAGGCGCGGCGCGATCAAATACAGGTACACCGCGCCCCAGGCCACCAGGCACAGCGCCAGCGGCGTCACCTCGAAAATCCCGAAAGGCTCCATCCCCTGCGACCGCGCCACGCCGTCGACCAGCAGATTTGTCGAGGTCCCGATCAGCGTCAGCGTCCCGCCCAGAATGGCCGCGTAACTCAACGGGATCAGCATCTTCGAGGCCGTCACCCCCAACGTCCGCGCCAGTTGCACGAAGATCGGGATCATAACCACGACCACCGGCGTATTGTTCATGAAGGCCGAGCCGAAGACCACGAAGACCATCAGCAACCCGATCGCCAGCTTGGGGTTCACCTTGGCCTGCCGGTCCGCCACCGTCGTGAACGCGTCCAGCGCGCCCGTGCGCACCAGCGCCCCCATCACCACGAACATCCCGGCGATGGTCCAGGGCGCGGGATTGGACAGCACGTCGAGGCCCGCATCATAAGGCAGCACCCCCAGCGCCAGCAGCACCGCCGCCCCGCTCAGCGCGACCACCTCTGTAGGATAGACCTCGCGTATGAACAGCACGAACATCACCGCGACCACACCCAGCGCGACCAGCGGCTGGGCGCCCTGCGAAAGTTCAATGAATTGCATCAGCTCTGCCCGTCCCGGTCCGATGTCATCCCAGCTTCGGCATTCTCATCTATCACGCGCCCCGGCACAAGAACCCGTGCGGCCCGGGGCTGCACCAGGAACATCCCAAGCATCATCACACCCAGCGCCAGCCAGACCCAGATCGAATAGCTCTCGCCCAAGAGCGTCATCGACCACAGCACGCCCGCCGCCGTCACCATGTACGATGTCTGCGCCGAGAAGACCGACCCGGCATGGCCCACCATCCACACGTAAGAGGCATAGACCAGCGCGTGCAGCCCCGCCGCCCCCAGCAGCGCCAGCTCCGGCATACCCACACCCTCCAGCGGGTTGATCCACTGCCCCGTACCCACCGCGACGGGCAGCGCCACGACCGCCCCGATCATTGATGCACCGATGATCACCTGCATCGGGTCCAGGCCCTGCGTGCCCCATTTCGCCACCAGGTTGCCTTCGGTCGCGTAAAGTGCCGGCGCACACAGCGCCACCAGAACGAACAGCGCCGATGTGCCCGTGGGCAGGCTCGCCTCCGGCCCCACCAACAGGACGATGCCCCCCAGCCCCAGCATCACGCCCCAAAGCCGCTGCCACTCGAAGGTCTCGTTGCCCATCAGCACAGCGATCGGCAACGAGAACATGGCGACCGAGGCGATCACGATCGACATCACCCCGCCCGACAGCTGGGCCGCCGCTGTGTAAAAGAAGATATCCGGCAAGACCGCCCCGCACAGCGCCACCATCAGGAACAGCCGCAGGTAGGCCCGTGCGAAGACAGGCCTGCGCCCCCGCAAAAGCGTCACCGCGCCCAGGCAAACCACCACGATGATCAGCTGCCAGAAGATCAGGCCGAAGGGCTGGTGCCCGGTGCTCACCGCAATCTTGCTCAGCGGAATCGACAGGCCCCACCCCAGCCCCATGGCAACCAGAGCGGCATAAAGCCCGAGGGTCCGCCTCATGGACCGCTGGCCGCCAGCCGCCCGCCCTCGCGGACCATCTCAACCCGGACCGCTTTTCCGGTGGCGTCGTCCGTCTCCACGTACAGCCCGCACAAGGTCACCTCGCCCATGGCCGGCGTGAATCGCTCCTTGCCCATCCCGGTCACGAAGCGCCGCATCGGCTCGGTCTTGTCCATGCCGATCACGCTCAGGTAATCGCCGCACATGCCCGCATCCGACTGAAAGGCCGTGCCGCCCGGCAGGATCTGCGCATCGGCGGTGGGCACATGGGTGTGGCTGCCCACGACGATGCTTGCGCGCCCATCGCAGTAATGCCCCATGCCCATCTTCTCGCTGGTGGCCTCGCAATGGATGTCGATCAGGCTGGCCTGCACCGCGCCGCCCGGCACATGCGTCCGCATCACCGTGTCCACGGCGCTGAACGGGTCGTCAAAGGCCCGTTTCATGAATACTTGCCCCAGCACCTGCGCCACCAGCACCTTGCGCCCCCGCGCATCGGAAAAGACGGCCGAACCGCGCCCCGGCGCGCCCTTGGCAAAGTTCAGGGGCCGCACGATCCGCGGCTCGCCCTCAATATATTGCAGCATGTCCTTCTGGTCGAACGCGTGATCGCCCAGCGTCAGGCAATCCGCGCCCGCCTCCAGCAAGGCCTTGGCATGTGCCCCGCTCAGCCCCATCCCGCCGGTGGCGTTCTCGCCGTTGACCACGACGAAATCCACCTTCCACGCCTCGCGCAGGCCCGGCAAACGCTCCGCGACGGCCTGCCGCCCGGCCCGGCCCATCACGTCTCCAAGATACAAAATCTTCATGGCAAAACTGGTAGAGACACCGCTTCCAAAGGGCAAGGGCCAGCGATGCCCGACCGCCGTCCCGGGCTTGACCCGGGACCTCGCACCTCCTCGCGCCGCCCGACCTCAGCCCGACACAACCTCGTAGCGCGTCTCAAAGACAATAGGAAACGCCACCGACCGCGCCACGAAACAGACCTCGTGAATGCGCCCATGGATCGCATCCGCCGCCTCAAGGTCGGTGCCCTCCGGCACCGTGATCACCGGGCGCAGCACGGCCCGCGTGAACCGCCCCTTGCCCGAGCGCTCGACTTCCGCCTCTCCCAGCGGATCTTCAACATATCCCTGCACCGCGATCCCCGCGTCGCTGGCGAAGTGCAGGTACCACAGCATGTGGCACGCACTCACCGTCGCCAGCAACAGGTCTTCGGGATTGTGCAGGTTTGGGTCTCCGCCCAGCATCGGATCATTCGAACACGCCACCACCGGCTTGCCCGGTGTCTCGATGTTCCACGTTCTGTCATAGCCCTTGTAAGTCCGGGTGCCCTCGCCCCGGTTGCCGGTCCAGACCACCTTGGCGGTGTAGTCATGGGTGTCCATGTTCATCTCCTTCCGGCAGGCGCGAGAGGTTTGCCGCGCGAGCGCCAGACCGCGGGATGGCGACCCAACAGTTGGTCAGGGCACTTTATCTCAACAACTTCCGCAAAACCTCAAATCAAATCGCCAGCGTCCCCCAATCGCCAGCCCGTCGCACCAAAGGTGCGCCGTATATAGTCGGCACGCCTTCGGCGTGACGGGCGGTCCCCCTTTCGGCGATTGCGTGCAATCGCCTTTCGGTCAGCGGACGATCGCGCGGCGACGCAGCAAGCTGCGCCTTGCTTCCGCGCGTTTAACAACATCGACCGCCGTGGTGCAAAAAGCCGCCCCCATCAGAACGAAATAACTTCTTTCTCCGTCACCACCATGTCCAGCGGCTGGTCCGTGGGCTCCAGCGGCAGCCCCTCGGCCTCCTGCGCCGCAAAGGCAAAGCCGATGGCCAGCGTCGCCCGCTTGCCCCTCAACAGCTCCAGCGTCCGGTCGTAGAACCCCCCGCCATAACCCAGCCGACCGCCTTTCCGGTCGAACGCCACCAAAGGCACGATCAGGATCTCCGGCTCGAAGAAATCGTCGACCTCAGGCACCTTTGCCCCGAACGGCCCATCGCGTAGCGCCCCGCCCGGCTCCCAGCGCGAGAACTTCAACGGCAACCCCTCGCCTTCGATCACCGGCACGCCAACGGCGCCATGCGCCGTCGCCTCGCTCATCGCCGGCAACGGGTCGATCTCGGTGCGAATGGGCATGTATCCGGCCAGCGGCACGCCGCGATACCCGGCAAGAACGCCAGACAACAGGCCCGCCCCGGCGCCTTCTGCCGCGTCAAACGCAGCCTTGCGCCGCGCGAACGCCGCCTTTCGCGCCGCCGCCTTCACCTCCGCCAGGTCGCTCACAGCAGCACCACCGCCGCAAGGCCCAGGAAGGCGAAAAAGCCCACCACGTCCGTCACCGTCGTCACGAACGCGCCCGAGGCCAGCGCCGGATCAACGCCCACCCGGTCCAGCACCACCGGAATGACCGTGCCCGCCAGCCCGGCCATCACCAGGTTGATCACCATCGCAGCGCCTATGACGTAGCCCAGCTCCGGCCCGCCGAACCACAGCACGCCCACGATCCCCATCACCACGGCAAAGATCAGGCCATTGACCAGCCCCACCAGCACCTCGCGCCGGATGAACCGCCACACGTTCGATCCTGTAAGGTCCTTCGTCGCAATCGCCCGCACCGCCACGGTCAGGCTCTGCGTGCCCGCGTTGCCGCCCATCGACGCCACGATCGGCATCAAGACCGCCAGCGCCACGATCTGCGCAATCGCCGCCTCGAACTGCGCGATCACAAGGGACGCCATGATCGCCGTCACAAGGTTCACCGCCAACCAGGGAAACCGCCGCTTGGTGGTGCTGATGACCCGGTCGCTCAACGATCCTTCCTCGCTCACACCGGCCAGCCTCAGGATGTCCTCCTCGTGTTCCTCGTCCAGAACGGCCATGGCGTCGTCGATGGTGATCACCCCCACCAGCCGCTCGTCCTCGTCCACCACCGGGGCGGAAATCAGGTGATACTGGTTGAACGCATAGGCCACGTCGCCCTCGTATTGCTCGGCGGGAATGACATGAAACGTCTCTTCCACCAGCGAACTCAGCATCACCTCCCGCCGCGACGCCATCAGCTTGCCCAGCGTCACGTTGCCCACCGGCTTCAGCCGCGGGTCCACCAGCACGATATGATAGAACTGGTCCGGCAGATCATCCTGGTCGCGCAGGTAATCGATCGCCTCGCCCACATTCCAGTGCTCCGGCGCCATCACCACCTCGCGCTGCATCAGGCGCCCGGCGGAATATTCAGGGTAACTCAGTGACTGCTGCACCAGCGTCCGGTCACTGTCCTCCAGAACCCCCAGGATCTCCGCAGCGCGGCTTTCCTCCATGTCCTCGACCAGGTCGACCACATCGTCCGACTCAAGGTCACGCACCGCGTTGGTCAGAACCTCCGGCGACAGGATCGAGATCACCTCCTCGCGGATCGTCTCGTCCAGTTCCGTCAGCACGTCGCCGTCGAACTCGTGTCCGTAAAGCTCGATCAGCCGGCGGCGGTCGAAGGAATTGATCTGCTCCAGAAGGTCGGCGATGTCGGCGGGGTGGAACGGCTCCAGCTCCTGCCACAGCATCGCCTGGTCCCCGATATCCACGGCATACATGATCCGGCCCACGGCCTTCTGATCCAGCACATAGGCGCTGTCCTCGCGCTCAGGCTCCCGCTCGGGTTCGGGCACCTGCGCGGGCTCGCGTTCTTCGGTCACGTCGTCCTGCTGGTTTTCGGTCATCGCGCGCTCCCAGGTTCTGCGGCACATGTAGGACGAAGCGCGGGGAAATCACAACGCGATATGCAGCATTTACGCCGCCGTTCACGACTTCTATCCTTCTCACGACCAGCCCCGAGGAAACCATCCCGCATGACCACCCAGCGCATCCTGACCGGGCAAGTCCTCTGCTTCACCCGCTCACCGTTCGAAGGCGATCCCGCCGGCGCCGCCTGCCTCGACGAGGCTGTCCTGATCGAAAACGGCCTCATCTCCCGTACAGGGCCTTTGGCAGACCTGCGCGCCGCCGCTCCGGACGCCCGTATCGAGCGCTACGACGACCACCTCATCTCGCCCGGCTTCATCGACGCCCACGCGCATTATCCCCAGACCGCCATCATCGCCAGCTGGGGCAAACGCCTGCGCGATTGGCTGGAAACCTACACCTTCCCCGAGGAAATGCGCCTTTCCGATCCAGCCTATGCACGCGAGACAGCAAACCGCTACCTCGACCTGACGCTGGCCAATGGCACCACCACCGTCGCCACGTTCTGCACCTCCCACGCCCACAGCGCCGACGCCTTCTTTCAGGCCGCGCATATCCGCAACCTCCGCGCTGTCGCCGGCAAAACCTGCATGGATCGCAACGCCCCCGCCGCGTTGCTGGACACAGCCCGATCCGCCTATGACGACAGCGCCGCACTCATTGCCCGGTGGCACGGCACCGACCGGCTGACCTACGCCATCAGCCCGCGCTTCTCGCCCACCTCGACGCCAGATCAGCTCTCCGCCCTCGGTGCGCTCTGGGCCGAACACCCCACCTGCCTGATGCAAACGCATCTTTCCGAGCAGATCGAGGAAATCGACTGGGTCAAATCCCTCTTTCCCACGGCGCGCGATTATCTCGACACCTACGAGACCCACGGCCTCCTCGGCGCGCGCGGACTCTACGGCCACGCCATCCACCTCACCCCCTTGGAACGCGCCCGCCTGTCCGAGGTCGGCGCGGCGCTCATCCACTGCCCCACCTCCAACACTTTCATCGGCTCCGGCCTTTTCGATATCGCCGCGCGCTTCAATGACGGCCACCGCATCGGCCTTGCCACCGACACCGGCGGCGGCTCGTCCTTCTCGATGCTGCGCACCATGGCGGCGGCCTACGAGATCGGCCAACTCACCGGCACCGCCCTGCATCCTGCCCAGCTCTGGTGGCTGGCGACGGCAGGCAGCGCCGACGCCCTGCACGTGTCCGACTGCATCGGCACCATCGCCCCGGGGATGGAGGCTGACCTCATCGCCATCGACCTCGCCTCGACGCCGGCAATCACCCAACGCGCGAACACGGCGAACGACATCTGGCAAGCTGTCTTCCCCACGATCATGATGGGCGACGACCGTGCAATCGCGCAGGTCTGGGTGATGGGAGAGCCGCAATCGTAGGGTGGGGTTACCCCCCACCATTCGAACCCCGCCACTCTGAGGCCAGTCGGTAAAGGAAAATGCCTGGCGCTGAACTACCCCGGTTTCAGCGCTCCGCGCTTCCGCATAAGGGAACATGGTGCGGGTGAAGGGACTTGAACCCCCACGCCTTGCGGCGCCAGAACCTAAATCTGGTGCGTCTACCAATTCCGCCACACCCGCATCGAGCCGCGTCTTAGCAAAGCCTTCGGATGGATGCGAGGACAATTTCCCCCGCAACACATCCACCAAATATGCCCAGCCCTTGAACAAAACGCGCGACATTAACGAAATCTTGACGTATGGTGATAAAAAATCTGAGGCAGAAAACAGAGCGAGATAGCCCATGGAACCGAAAACGGTCGGGGGCACAGGCGGGATAAATCCGTCCGGGGCCAAAGCGCAGGCCAGCGGCTTTGCCGCCGGTGCAGTTATCATGACATTGGACGGCGAGAAAACGGTGGAAGATCTCCGCCCCGGGGACCGCGTGATCACGCGCGACACCGGCATGGCCATCCTGAAGGACATCCCGGTTCAAACCCTGCGCACCCGGGCGATCCGCGTTCAGGCTGGATCGCTCGGTCACACCCGCCCCGTGCGCGACGTCCTGCTTCCCGCAGGCCAATCCCTGCTGATCCGCGATTGGCGGGCAGAGGCGATGTTCGGCTCCAAGCGCGCCGTGGTACAGATCTCGCAGCTTGTCGACGGCGAATTCATCACCGACGAGGGCGAGGCGGACCTGACACTCTATACTCTCGATTTCGACACGCCCCACATCGTCTATGTCGACGGGCTCGAAGTGGCCAGCACCACCGATATCGAAGCGCTGTCCAAAGCCGCGTGACCCTGTCCCGGGCCTGAACCGGGACCTCACACGCCCAATGCGCGCAACACCTTCGGCAACTCTTCCGGCAGATCCTCGGCGATCAGGCCCGGACCGAAAGAGCGGGCGCATTCCACATGTAACCATGCCCCTGTCTCCGCGGCCTGCATCGGCGCAAAGCCTCGCGCCAACAGCCCGGCAATGAACCCGGCCAGCACGTCCCCTGCCCCCGCCGTCGCCAGCCAGGGTGCAGACCGTTCATACTGGGCAGAGGTGATCGAACAGCGACCATCGGGATCGGCGATCACCGTATCCGGCCCTTTGAACAACACGACACATCCTGCCCTGTTCGCCGCCGCGCGCGTCGCATCCACCTTGGAATAGGCCGGGCCACTGGTGGGCGCCGCGTTCAGCTTCTCGGCAACATCCGGGAACAGCCGCGCGAACTCTCCGGCATGCGGGGTCAGAACACTTTGCTCATGCAACATGCCGAACAGCGTTTCCGGCTGCTCTGCAAACGCCGTCAGCGCATCCGCATCCAGCACCACCGACCGTGTAGGGTGGGTTTCCAACCCACCCCCCGCAAGCGCCGCCGGCACCAACTCGCGCGCCCGCTCGACGCCCAGCCCCGGCCCCAGGCAGACCGCATTCAACCGCCCGTCCTCCAGCACCGCTGCCAGCCCGTCGCCACCCTCGGCCCGACGCAGCATGATCGACGTCACGTGACACGCCACCTCCTGTTGCGCATTCGGCGGTACGCCCAGTGTTACCAGCCCCGCCCCGATCCTCAGCGCCCCGCGCGCCGCCAGCCGTGCGGCCCCGGTGCGCCCCGCGCCTCCTGACAGAACCAGCGCATGTCCGTGGCCATATTTGTGCGACGTCGCCGCCTTGCGCAGTCGCCCACCGGGCACCCGGTCCACCAACCGCACAACCCCGTCCGGCGCGGCATCTTGGGAGAGCCCGATGCTCTTGACCACCAGCTTGCCCGCCTGTTGTGCCCCGCGTGACAGATAATGCCCCAGCTTGGCCTCATGGAAACTTACCGTCAGATCTGCGTTCGCAAAGGTACCCATTGCGCGACCGCTGTCGGCGCAAAGCCCTGAGGGTATGTCCACAGCCACGGTGCGAACATGTCTCGACTCTCGAAATCCATCGAACGCCACCAAAACCTGCGCAAGTCCCCCTTCCACGGGCCGGGAGAGTCCTGTTCCGAACACGGCATCCACGAAAAGGTCGGATTTTTCCCGATGCTCAATGTCGCGACTCATGTCGCCAACCTTCCCCATCGCCGACCACCGCTGGTAATTCACACGTGCGTCCGGAGGCAGCTTGGCGGGGTCACCATAGAGAAACACCTCCACGTCCCAGCCCCACTCCTTCAACAACCGCGCCACGACGAACCCGTCGCCGCCATTGTTCCCCGGTCCGCACAGTACCACCGCCCGGTGCGGTGCCGCGGCCAAATCTGGCCACTCTTCGAATACTGCGGCGACCACGCCGCGCCCGGCGCGTTCCATCAGGTCCAGCCCGGTCGCCTCGCCCGACGCAATCGCGGCTTCTTCGATGGCGCGCATCTGGGCCGCGGTAAGCAATTCGGTCATTCCCGCTCCTTTTCGATTCATTTCCGCGCAAAAATAAGCCAACACGCCTAAATTTTAATCACCCAAAAGGTTCGCCCTGCCACAACTCCGCCCGAGCCTCCTATCCGATTGTGCCGCGTTAACAGAAATGATCTGCAAAGTCCGCAAGTCAGTCGGAGGAGTCGACCCATGAAAAAAATCGAGGCGATCATCAAGCCTTTCAAGCTCGATGAAGTGAAAGAAGCGCTTCAAGAGGTGGGTGTACAAGGCCTCTCGGTGATCGAAGTCAAGGGCTTCGGCCGCCAGAAGGGCCACACCGAGCTCTATCGCGGTGCGGAATATGTCGTCGATTTCCTGCCCAAAGTGAAAATCGACGTCGTGCTGGACGACGATCAGGTCGACGCCGCCATCGAGGCCATCGTCGATGCCGCCAAGACCGACAAGATCGGTGACGGCAAGATCTTCGTCAGCCCCGTCGAACAAGCCATCCGCATCCGCACCGGCGAGTCCGGTTCGGACGCGCTGTAAACTACACCTGGAACCACAACGAAGGGATCAATGGACATGAGCGCAAAAGATCTGCTCAAGACGATCAAGGACGAGGAAGTCGAGTATGTCGACATCCGTTTCACCGACCCCCGCGGCAAGCTGCAGCACGTGACGGTCATCGCCGACGAGGTCGACGAGGACTTCCTGGAGGAAGGCTTCATGTTCGACGGCTCGTCGATCGCCGGCTGGAAATCGATCGAAGCCTCGGACATGAAACTGATGCCCGACACCGCCAGCGGCTACATCGACCCCTTCTATGCCGAGAAAACCATCTGCGTGCACTGCTCGATCGTCGAGCCGGACACCGGCGAAGCCTACGAGCGTGACCCGCGCGGCACCGCGGAAAAGGCCGAGGCCTACCTGAAGTCCAGCGGCATCGGTGACAGCGCCTTCATGGGCCCCGAAGCGGAATTCTTCCTCTTCGACGACGTACGCTTCTCCAACTCGATCAACAAGGTCTCCTACGAGGTCGACGCGATCGACGCGTCCTGGAATACCGACACCGAGTACGAGATGGGCAACATGGGCCACCGTCCGGGCGTCAAGGGCGGGTATTTCCCGGTCAACCCCACGGACGAATCCCAGGACATCCGCTCCGAGATGCTCTCGACCATGAAGCGCCTGGGCATGAAGGTCGACAAGCACCACCACGAGGTGGCCTCGTGCCAGCACGAGCTTGGCCTGATCTTCGGCACCGTGACCAAGCAGGCGGACGAGCTGCAGAAGTACAAGTACGTCATCCACAACGTCGCCGCCGCCTACGGCAAGTCGGCCACGTTCATGCCCAAGCCCATCGCGGGCGACAACGGCACGGGCATGCACGTCAACATGTCGATCTGGAAAGACGGCAAGCCGCTTTTCGCCGGTGACAAGTATGCCGACCTTTCGGACGAGGCCCTGTGGTACATCGGCGGCATCCTGAAGCACGCCAAGTCGCTCAATGCCTTCACCAACCCGTCGACCAACAGCTACAAGCGCCTGATCCCGGGCTTTGAAGCTCCCGTGCTGCGCGCCTACTCGGCCCGCAACCGCTCGGGCTGCGTCCGGATCCCGTGGACCGAGTCGCCGAAAGCCAAGCGCGTCGAGGCCCGCTTCCCCGATCCGTCGGCAAACCCTTACCTGTGCTTTGCTGCGCTTCTGATGGCCGGTCTCGACGGCATCAAGAACAAGATCGACCCGGGCGAGGCGATGGACAAGAACCTCTACGACCTGCCGGCCGAAGAGCTCGAAGGCATCCCGACCGTCTGCGGCAGCCTGCGCGAAGCCATGCAGGAGCTTCAGGCCGATCACGAGTACCTTCTGGCCGGTGACGTGTTCACAAAGGACCAGATCGAAGGCTATATCGAACTCAAGATGGAAGAGATCGAGACTTACGAACACACGCCGCACCCGGTGGAGTTCGGCCTGTACTACAGCTGCTGATCTCTCAGCCAATCTGAAACGACGCGGGCGCCTTTTCCGGAAGGCGCCCGTTTTTTTCATCCTGTCCTTCAAAAAACACGCGAGGCAGTTGCTGGAAAATGGCGGATTCCCGCTCGTCCGCGAACAGTGCCCAATTGTTTTCATATTTGAAACGCACTGTGTTCACTAACTTTTTGGATGATCTAAATTCGATCGCGAACAACCAGGACTTGAAAAATGGCTCATACCGATAAACGCGTCACGGCAGGTCTGATCTTCATGGAAGAAAAAACAATCGACCTTCTGGATGCGGTCACGCACACCGCCGAGGCCTTGACCGGTCTCTGCGAGGACGGCCGGTCGCTCGGCTTCCTGTCCGACCTGGACGCCGGGGTAGAGACCGAACATTACCGGATCGGCCTGACACTCAGCGACAATGTCGTGCTGCCGGGTCTGGAGCTGAAGGTCGGCACCCTGCTGCAGATCGACGTCTCCCGACGGGACCAAGCGGCGGGCGAACCCGCCACCGCGATGGATGCCGTGCTGGCCCGCGTGGCAATTGCCCTCAGCGATCAGCTACGTCCAGAGCACCTGCAATGGGTCGAGCCAAAGGCGATCCTGTCAGCTGAAGACGTCATGATGGCGCGCAAGCCTGCCGAGCATGAAACGCCCGAAACCGACAGGTTGCCGGACCAGACCGTGCGCGCCCGCGCCGCCCTGACCGAGATCGACGAACTGCACACCAAGCTGGACGAGCGGTTGGAAAACACGCCTCCGCCGGTCTTGCCGATCCTGCCCTCGAAGGCGTTCTTCGGCGTGTCCGAAGGCATCATCGAAGACACGCCGGACACGCTCGCTCCAGCCATCGAGAACATTGCCGAGGAGACCGACCGCCTGCGCCTGGCGGCCTGGCTTTTGTCCTTGGCGGTGGCCTGCATCGCGCTGCCGGTCGGGCTGGCGCTGGTGATCATCAACCTGATCAAAGGTGAAAACCTGCGCCTCGTCTCACAGGCGGCGGCCCTGTCGGGGCTCTTCGTCTCGTTGCAGGCCAACGGCGCCACCGCCACCGCTGTGGAGGTCGTCCAGAGCGTGTTGCTTTGAGCTCCGCCCGGCACTCCGGCAGTCATCGGGTCGGCGTCTTCTCCGGCCCCGAGAATTGACTTTGTTCCCCGTTCCCCCTCGGCTAAGCTTGGACGGTCTGACCTGGAGTTGCCAATGTACCCGAAACCGAAATCCCGCATTTTCACGCTCGCCCTTGCCCTTGCCGCCTCCGCCACAACCGGAACGGCCGCGCTCGCGCAATGTGGCAATAACGCCAACGGATTCGAACAATGGAAGGCCGGCTTCGCCCAGCAGGCCCAGGCTTCCGGTGTCGGTCAACGTGGTCTTCAGGCACTGGCCCAGACCCGCTACGCCTCCAGCACCATCGCCGCCGACCGCAACCAGAAGAGCTTTCGTTACTCGCTCGACAAGTTCATGCAGGTGCGCGGCGCCAACACGATCATCGCCCAGGGCCGCAAGCGCAAGGCGCAGAACCCTGGCTTCTACAACTGGATCGAACAGAACTACGGCGTGCCCGCCGGGGTCATCATCGCCATTCACGGCATGGAAACCGGCTTTGGCGGCTTCATGGGCGACAGCTCGGTCGTCTCGGCCATCGTGACCCTGACCTATGACTGCCGTCGCTCGGACTTCTTCCGTCCGCACGCCATCGGCGCGCTGAAACTGGTGGATCGCGGCTCGATCACCATCAACACGCGCGGCGCCAAGCATGGCGAACTCGGCCATACCCAGTTCCTGCCGGGCAACGCGCTGACCTACGGCGTTGACGGCAACGGCGACGGCCGCGTGGATTTCTACAACCAGGCCGATGCTCTTGTGTCGACGGCGAATTTCCTGCGCCGCAAGGGGTGGCAGCCGGGCGCAGGTTACCAGCAGGGCCAGCCCAATTTCCGCGTCATCAAGCAATGGAACGCAGCCACAGTCTATCAACAGGCCATCGCCATCATGGGCGCCAAGATCGACGGCTGACGGCGCGGGGCTTGACGCAGAACCGCCGGCTGCCTATCTGCCGGGCTTACGGGGCGTCAGGCCCCCGCCGCCCGCAAGCCGCTCGGCCATGGTGAAGCCCTGACAGTGACATTGCATCGCCCCGGGGCACAGGCCGGGCAGCAACGCGGGCCCTGCCGATCTATCTGCCCCTTATGGGATCACTGCAATGACACAGACCACGCTTCCCCCGCGCGACGTGCTGAAAGGTCACGCGCGCAATCTTCGCCAGACCCTCAGCCACGCCGGAACGCCCATCAGCCACTCCACGGCACTCGAACATGTTGCTCATCAATGGGGCTACCGTGACTGGAACACCCTGTCCGACGCCATCGCGGCTCCGGCTCCCCGCGTCTGGGCGCTGGGTCAACGGGTGTCTGGGCACTATCTCGGCCATGCGTTCACCGGCACCATCCGCTCGGCTCGCCGTCGCGGACCGAACCACGTGGAACTGGGCATCGACTTCGACACGCCCGTCGACGTGGTTGCCTCAACCCGCTTCAGCGCAATGCGGAAACGGGTGACCTGCACGGTCGGCGCCACCGGGCGCACGGTCGAGAAAACCTCTGACGGACAGCCGCACGTTGCCCTTGACCTGACCTGACACCTCTGGCGTGCCGCACCTTCAAAAAGCGCGGCACGCCCCCTCAAATCAAGGCGCTCGGTCCGCTATCCGGGAGCGCCTTCTTGAACTTGCCACAATCTTTTCCAACGCCCGTCCCAGTTGCAGCATAGGTCTGGAATTTCCTAGACCCTTCGAAGGCAGAGTATGTACGACTCCCTACAGACCTCCATCGCGACTTTCGGCTATCGCCGCGCGCCAGTGGCGCAGGCCGGCGATATCGTTCACGCGATCGACGAGATGCTGCAAAACTCCGACGCCCAGCCGCGCCGGATTCACTGGGTCAGCGACTCCATCGCGATGATAGACCGGATCGGCGTGCGAATCGCCGTCGCTCTTTTGCCTCCCAGCCATGAGGATCGTTACACGCATCTCGTGCTTGCCATCGGGCGCAGTCCCGACGAACCGAACGGCGACGACCTTCTGGATGTCTCCTTCGCGCATCTTGCCGACCGATTGATCTATCGCATCAAGGACGACATGCCCTATGACACGATCATGCGCGGCGAAACGCCCGAAATGGTTGACCACGACCTGATCCTGTCGCTCTACGATCTTTTGCGCAAGTCGCCCCCCGCGTCCGGCCCCTCCGCTCCGGCCAATCTCGACGCACAGCCCGCCGCACGCCAACGCCGGACCACCACTGTCTTAACTACCGAAGAGTATTTCGACGTAATCCTGTCCGAAGAGGTGCCCGATACCGTCACGGCCGTGCCAAGCTGGCTTGAAAAACGCGCCGTGCCTACGAAGCCGCTGCGCCTGACAGTGCACACGATGGCGCTGTCGATCATGTTGTACACTGCCCCGCTCGGTGCGTTTCTCTTCACGTATTCGATGCTGCGCGACATCACGGGCGATAATTGATCAACCCCACCTGATCCTTGCAAAGGTGAAACGGGCGACACCTCTGGGTGCCGCCCTGCCTGTATGAAGCCTGTTTTTGTTCGGCTTTTCTGTTTCTGCGCCTGGCTCAGGGATCGCACCCGCGCGGCTTTCCTTTTGCTATTGTCTCTTATAACGAAACAATTTGACCGAATTAAGGCAGGCTGTTCACCTCTCCCACCGAGGGGGCATAACGGCTGACCATTCGGTAGGCCTTGCGCGGCCCCGACACGGCCCAGATCGCGCGCCACTGAGGCCAGCCCGCAAAATCGTACTGCACATCATACATATCCGGATCGCACCAGTGCTGCGCCTCACCGTCCTCGGTAATGCTGTGAAAGAACCGGCCATCCTCGAACATCACATCGATCCCGCCGCTCTTTCCGGCCCGCCACAGATACGCCCGTTCGGCCCGCATCGGCGCCTGCCCGGCCACGGTCAGCACGCCCGCCTCGCGATAGACCAACCCGCCCTGCCCGGGATTAAGCCGCGCCTCACCCTCGAACCGCGCGGGCGGCGCGCCCTCGTGCACCACGTCGCGCTCCAGCCGCCACGTTCCCTCGAATTCTGCCAGTTCCGGTACCAATCGCCACGCCCGTCTTGCCGCCACCCGTTCCTCCGTCTAAACCGCGCCCGACAGCCATTCAATCCAAAGGTCCGTTCGCATGATCCCTCGCTATTCCCGCCCCGACATGGTCGCCATCTGGGAACCCGCCACCAAATTCCGCATCTGGTACGAGATCGAGGCCCATGCCTGCGACGCGATGGCCGACCTTGGCGTGATCCCGCGCGAAAATGCCGAGGCCGTCTGGAAAGCCAAGGATGTCGAATTCGACGTCGCCCGGATCGACGAGATCGAGGCCGTGACCAAGCATGATGTCATCGCCTTCCTCACCCACCTGGCCGAGCATGTGGGCTCCGAGGAAGCGCGTTTCGTCCACCAGGGCATGACCTCCTCGGACGTGCTGGATACCTGCCTCAACGTGCAGCTCGTCCGCGCCGCCGACCTGCTGATCGCAGACATGGAAGACCTTCTCGCCGCCCTCAAGCGCCGCGCGTTCGAGCACAAGATGACCCTGCGCGTTGGTCGCTCCCACGGCATCCACGCCGAACCCACCACCATGGGCCTCACCTTCGCGCGCTTCTATGCCGAGATGGACCGCAACCTTACCCGCCTGCGCACCGCCCGCGCCGAGGTCGCCACCGGCGCCATTTCCGGCGCCGTCGGCACCTTCGCCAATATCGACCCCCGCGTCGAAGAACATGTCTGCAAGCAACTGGGCCTCGAACCCGAGCCCATCAGCACGCAAGTCATCCCCCGCGACCGCCACGCCGCCTTCTTCGCAACGCTTGGCGTTATTGCCTCGTCCATCGAGAACGTCGCGATCGAAATCCGCCACATGCAGCGCACCGAGGTTCTGGAAGGCGCCGAGTTCTTCTCGATGGGCCAGAAGGGCTCCAGTGCCATGCCGCACAAGAAAAACCCGGTCCTGACCGAGAACCTCACCGGCCTCGCGCGCCTCGTGCGCATGTCGGTGATCCCGGCGATGGAAAACGTGGCCCTCTGGCACGAACGCGACATCTCGCACAGCTCGGTCGAGCGGATGATCGGCCCCGACGCCACCGTGACGCTCGATTTCGCCCTCGCCCGCCTGACCGGCGTGGTCGACAAGATGATAATCTTCCCCGAGAACATGCTGGAAAACATGAACAAGTTCCCGGGCCTCGTGATGTCCCAACGCGTCCTTCTGGCCCTGACGCAAGCGGGCGTCAGCCGCGAGGACGCCTACGCCATGGTCCAGCGCAACGCGCTCAAAGTCTGGGAACAGCGCACGGATTTCAAAGAGGAATTGCTGGCCGATGCCGATGTCGTCGCCGCCCTCGGCACGGATCAGATCGAAGAGAAATTCGACATGGATTACCACACCAAGCATGTCGACACGATCTTCACCCGCGTCTTCGGGGAAAGCTGAATTTCCGGGCAGATCGGGCCACGAGCCGCGCAAGTTCGGGCTGAAACACTGGTCAGAGACCAATTTCGTGTTACCATCGGGGTCTTAGTGCAAAGGAGTTCAATCCATGAAGTCCAAGACCAAGACCATTCTGACGTCGTTCGCCCTCGTTCTGGGCACCACCGTTTCGGCCGCCGCGATGTGCCCCGGCAAATCGCAACAGGCCGCTTCCTGCGCCGAAGGCATGGTGTGGGACAAGAATACCGGCACCTGCGTCGAACAGACCATGAGCTGACCGGCGGGCCATATCCCGAAAAGAAGCGGCGCTCCCGGGTCCGGGCAGCGCCGTTTTCAAAGCGTTTCGTCTTTTACCTGAGCCATCAGCGAAAGGCGAAACGCGTGCAACGATTGTATGTTTTGCTGCGTTTCGCGGGTAAGCGGTGAGTCAGGTTTATCGCGAAACGCTTTAATCTTACCTTTAGCGGTTTCTTCACCACTCCCGCCCTAGTTTGCCGGAACGTCATCCGGGGACTGGAATGAGCAGCAGCAATTTTGGGCAACTGGCGCTTTCAGGGCCGTCCGCAAACGCGGCGGCCCAGCTGACTCGCCGGCAAAAGGCCGCGATCATCGTCCGTTTTCTCATCAACGAAGGCGCGGATGTTCCCTTGCAGGACCTGCCCGACGAATTGCAGCGCCGCCTGACCCAGCAAATGGGTACGATGCGCTATGTCGACCGCGCGACCCTGGCCGATGTCGTGGCCGAATTCGCCTCCGAGGTCGAGGCGATGGGCCTGACCTTCCCGCGCGGCGTCGCCGGCGCGCTCACCGCGCTCGACGGGCGCATCAGCCCGCAAACCGCCTCGCGCCTGCGCAAGGAGGCCGGCGTGCGCCAGTTCGGCGAACCGTGGGAACAGGTGCATACCGCCCAAACCGACGACCTGCTCGATATCCTGCAATCCGAAAGCACCGAGGTCGCGGCTGTCCTGCTGTCCAAGCTCGACGTGACCCGCGCCGCCGAACTCTTGGGAAAAATGCCGGGCGACGCCGCGCGACGCATCGCCGTCGCCATGTCCCAGACCGGCGCGGTCACCCCCGATGCCGTCGACCGGATTGGCCTGTCGCTTGCCGCACAACTGCACAGCGTGCCCGAAACGGCCTTTGCCGATGGCCCGGTCGAACGTGTCGGCGCCATCCTCAACTATTCCCCCGCCGCCACCCGCGACGACGTTCTCATGGGCCTCGACGAAAGCGACCAAGGCTTTGCGGCCAAAGTCCGCAAGGCCATCTTCACCTTCGTCAACATTTCCGAACGCCTCAATCCCATCGATGTGCCCAAGATCACCCGCGATGTCGAACAGGCCGCTCTGGTGCAGGCGCTGGCCCATGCCCAAACCAGCGAAGACACCAAGGAATCCGCCGATTTCATATTGGAAAACATGTCGAAACGCATGTCCGACGCCCTGCGAGAGGAAGTCGAGGCATTGGGCAAGTTCAAACCCAAGGACGGCGAGGCTGCCATGACCGACGTGATCAATGTCATCCGCACGCTGGAGGCCAGCGGCGAATTGCAGCTTATCGTGCCGGACGACGATGAAGAGGAAAACGCCTGAGGCTCAGCTTACCGGAAAGATGAAGCACTTGTCGCGCCGGATGGTCAGCCACATCGGCGTGCCGTTCCTGGGCAGGAACACCGCCGGCACCGTCACCTTGAAGCGTGGCCCGCCAAACGCCATTTCGAACTCGACCAGGCTTTCGCCCCCCATGAATCGCGCCCGACGCACTTCGCCGCGCACCGCCGTGCCGTCGCTGATCGTCGGCGCCGGGCCCTTGCCCGCGCGGTCGAAATCCAGCTTCACGTGCTGCGGGCGCACCACGATCTCCACCGCCTGCCCGTCCGGCACCCCCGGCGCCAGGAACTGGCCGAAAGGCGTCTGCGCCAGCGCGCCATGCACCTCTCCCTTCACCACGTTCACGTCGCTGAAGAAGGACACCGCCGCGCGGTCGGCGGGCGCGTTGTAGATGTTATACGGCGCGCCCTGCTGCACGATCCGCCCGTCGCGCATCAGCGCGATCGTGTCGGCCATGCGCATCGCCTCCTCGGGCTCGTGCGTGACCAGCAGCACCGCGGTGTCCTGCTCGCGCAGGATCTCCAGCGTCTCGTCCCGGATACCGTCGCGCAGCCGGTTGTCGAGCCCCGAAAACGGCTCGTCCATCAGCATGATCGAAGGCCGGGGAGCCAAGGCGCGGGCCAGCGCCACCCGCTGCTGCTCGCCCCCCGACAACTCGTGCGGAAAGTTGCGGTCATAGCCCTCCAGCCCCACGCGTTCCAGCAATTCGCCAACGCGTGCGGCCTTCTCATCGGCCGTTCCACCCAGCCCGAAGGCCACGTTTTCGCCCACGCGCAGATGCGGGAACAGGGCGAAATCCTGGAACATAAGGCCGATATGCCGCCGTTCGGGCGGCACGCGAAACACCGTATCGCAGACCAGCTTGCCATCGACCCAGATCTCGCCCGCGTCCTGCATCTCGACGCCCGCGATCATCCGCAGCGTCGTCGACTTGCCACAGCCCGACGGCCCCAGAAGGCACGTCACCTGCCCGGGCAGCACCGACAGCGACACGTCATCCACCACGATGCGCCCGTCGTAACGGCGCACGAGATTGCGTGTCTCAAGGCGCGGGGTGGTGTCCTGCACGTCAGCCTCTTCGCTTTTCCGATCGAATATGTCGGGCTTGCCGTCGCAGATAGCAATCCCGCCCGCCCCGCGCAAGATGCCGCCGCTCGCATGGGAAACACGCAAATGTGCGCCGAGGTCAGAATTTTCCGACTATCGCGATGCGACGGTTGTGCCTATCTGAATCGTACGAACGAGCAGCAAAACCAAAAAAACGACGGAACCTACCGATGCGAAAATACCTGATCTCCATACAGGTCGCCCTGATCGCCCTTCTGGCCATCACCGGCGCCCTGGCAAGCCCCGACACACCCCCCGCATGCCCGCTGGGCGAGGCCGCCCAGGTCGAAACCTGCAAGAAATAACAGGTCTCAGCCGCCCCGCGCTTTCTCGATCGCGGGGCGGATCTGGCCTTCCAATACGCGCTCGGTGATCGGCCCCGGAAATCGCAGCACGACCCGCCCTTCGCCGTCGATGACATAGGTCTCCGGTACGCCGTAAAGCCCCCAGTCCAGCGCCATGCGCCCGTTCGGATCGGCCCCGATGGCCGTATAGGGATCACCCAGTTCCTCCAGGAAACCCAGCGCATTGCCCGGCTGATCCTTGTAATTCACGCCGTAGATGGTGACGCCTTCCTCGGCCAGCGCCTCCAGGTGCGGATGCTCCACCCGGCACGGTGCGCACCAGCTGGCCCAGTAGTTCACCAGCTTCACGCCGCCACTGCGCAACTCCGCGTCGGTGAACGGCGTCTTGCCCTCCAGCGGAGTCAGCGCCACGGCGGGCGCCGGTTTGCCCTCGATGGCCGACGGCAACGCATCGGGGTCCTCGCGCTGCATCCCGATATAGAACACCGCGGCCAGTGCGGCGAAGATCAACGGCGGCAGCACCATGAGGAACGAGGTCTTAGGCATCCGATTTCCGCTTTCCTTCAATATCTTTCAGCGCGTTCTTCACGCGCACCGACCGCCGCCAGCTGAACAGGGCCAGCGCGATCAACAGCACCAGCGACACCGCATAGGACGACAGCACCGCCTCGGCGTATTTTCCAAGCTCCGGCATCACGCCTCCATCCTGTCACGTGCCAGGAGCGCCCGCATGCGCCGCGCCCGGATCTCGGTTTGCGTGCGCAGGAAGACCAGCGCGATGAACAGGAACACGAATCCCGCGATACACACCAACAGCGGGAAATAGAACACGTCCGCCACGTTCTCCTCCTTGTCGAGGCTCAGCGACGCCCCCTGGTGCAGCCCCTGGTTCCAGAACAGCACCGCATATCGGCTCAGCAGGGCAAAGACCGATCCCACGATGCACAGGATCGAAGTGAGATCGGCCGCCGTGTCATCATTCTCGATGGCTTCCCATAGCGCGATGTAGCCGAGGTAGAACAGGAACAGGATCAGGAACGACGTCAGCCGCGGATCCCACGCCCACCATGTCCCCCACATCGGCTGGCCCCAGATCGCCCCGGTCGCCAGCGCTATCACCGTCATCACCACGCCCACGGGTGCGGCCGCGCGGGCCGCCAGCGCGCTGACGTGGTGTCGCCGCACCACCCATATCAAGGACGCCAGCAGCATCATGATCCACGCGTTGATCGCCATCAGCGCGCTCGGCACGTGCAGATATATGATCTTGACGGTCGAGCCTTGCCGGAAATCGTCCGGCGTGAAGAAAAAGCCCCAGATGAGCCCGGTCGCCAGGCAAAGCACGGCCAGCACCGACACCCACGGCAGAACCTTGTCCGTCGTGTCGATGAACTTCTTCGGGTTGGCGTATTCCCACAATGATGCCACGCGTGTGACTCCTCCGTTAACGCAGGTTGACCCTCAATACCGCAGCCGACGCGAAAGGCAAAAGCGCGATGGTGCCGCAGGTGATCCCCGCCAGCATCAGCATCGGCGTCGTGTAGTCCTGCCCGTCCACGCCCCGCCGCGCCATCTCGGCGCCAAAGATCAATGTTGGCACGTAAAGTGGCAGCACAAGCAGGCTCAGCAGCAGCCCGCCCCGGCGCAGCCCCACTGTCAGCGCCGCCCCGAACGCCCCGATCATGCTTAAGCCAGGCGTGCCCAGGAGCAGCGACAGCACCAATGGCCCATAGCCCTGCGCCGGCAGGCTCAACAGCACGCCCAGCACAGGGGCGGCCAGCACCAGCGGCAATCCCGTCGTGACCCAGTGCGCCAGCCCCTTGATGGCGGCCACCGCCTCCATCGGCAGCGGGGCCGTGGCCAGCAAATCAAGGCTGCCGTCTTCCCAGTCCAGCGCGAAGATCCGGTCGAGCGACACAAGACAGGCCAGCAGCGCGCCGATCCACAGGATCCCCGCCGCGATCCGCGACAACAGTTCTGATTGCGGCCCCACGCCGAACGGAACCAGCACCACGACGATCAGGAAGAACGCCAGCCCAAGGCCGAACCCACCCCCGGCCCGCACGGCCAGCCGTATGTCCCGCAGCAGAAGCGCCTTCACAGGAAGGCCTCGTCGAAATCATCCAGTTCCTGCCGCACCGCGCGAAAGGGCGCCACGTCCAGCACGGTCGCTTCGTCAAGGCCAAGGTCGATATGCGTGGCCAGCACCGCGATCCCACCTTCGGCCAGATGCGCCCGCACAACGGCGGCGAACATCGCAACCGCACGGGCGTCCAGCGACACGGTCGGCTCGTCCAGGATCCAGATCGCGCGGCCCGTCACCAACAGCCGCGCCAGCCCCAGCCGCCGCTTCTGCCCGGCAGACAGAAACCCTGCCGGCCGATCCGCCAAACTTTCCAGTTCATAAGCTGCCAAGGCGTGAGAAATCTCTTTGCGGCCAAAGACCTGCGCCCAGAAGCTCAGGTTCTCGACCACGCTCAGCGCGGGCTTGATCCCGTCCGCGTGTCCCGCGTAAACCACGCTGTCGGCGGGATAGTCCACCGTGCCCGAGACCGGCGGCTGCAACCCCGCCAACGTGCGCAAAAGGGTCGTCTTGCCCGCCCCGTTCGGCCCGCGCAGCACCAGCGCCTCGCCCGCCGCGACGGCGAAACTCAGACCGTCCAGCACCCGCACGCCGCCGCGTGCCACGCAAAGGTCCCGGACCGTCAGGCGCATCGCCGGCCCACCGCTCTCAGACCGGCAACAGGGCCGCGGCCACGCGCCGCCCTTCCGAGATCAGCACATTATAGGTCCGCGCCGCCGCCGGCGAATTCATCGCCTCCACCCCGATGCCCGCCTCCTCCAGCGCGGTGCGGAAATCGCCCGGCACATGCGCGGTCTCGGCGCCCGTGCCGATAAACAGCACGTCAACCTTGTCCATCAGGTCCATCAGCGACGCGCTGTCCTCGTACCCGCCCCAGGCCTTTACCCCGTCCGGCCCCACGCAGACCGCGCCCTCGATCGCCTCTCCGCCGACGCGGAAAAATCCCGGCCCATAACCGTCGATCGGTTTCACATCGGAAAATGTTACCTCGTTCAGGCGCATCGCGTCCTCCTCAGTCCCACAGCGGCAAGCCCGAAACGACCGCCAGCGCGATCACCCCGTAGGCGGCCCAGCGATACAGCCGCTCGAGCGTGGGGTCAAACAGGGCCTGCCCGATCAGCGTGGTGATCAGGTAGGGCACCGACATCACGACGGCCAGCATGGCAAGCTCCGCCGTCACCGCCCCCTGCCACAGCAGGTTGGCGATCAGCACCACGTCGAGAGCAGCCAGGAACAGGATGGTATTGCCCCGCACCGACTGCACCGCCGCCTGCCCGGACAGGTAGAACAGGATCACCACCGGGCCTGTCAGGCCGGTCAGCCCGCCGACAACCCCCGCCGCCGCCCCGATGGCCAAGAGCCCCGGCCGGGTGATGGTCTGTGTATAACGCCACCCGGCGATCAGCGCCGCCAGCATGGCCGCCGCAACGCCGGTGATGATCCAGCGCACCGTGTCGTTGTCTAGAAGGTCCAGCAGCATCAGGCCGACCGGCACCGTCACCAGGGCCGCCAGCACCAGGACACCGACCTCTTTCGGCTCCCCCTGCCGCCAGGCCCCGCGCAGGATCGCCGCGTTGCTGGCGATGCCCGTCAGCATGATCACCACGATCACTTCCTTGGGCGACAGGAAAATATTGGCCACCGGCACCACGATCAGCGCCGTGCCGAACCCGGTGAACCCGCGCACCAGGC
This sequence comes from Roseovarius confluentis, assembly GCF_002917925.1. Lineage (GTDB taxonomy): Bacteria > Pseudomonadota > Alphaproteobacteria > Rhodobacterales > Rhodobacteraceae > Roseovarius > Roseovarius confluentis. Next base: position 132,318 of record NZ_PPFE01000007.1, read on the forward strand.
CCGCGACCCCGATGGCGAAACACAGCCAGACCAGACCCGGGGTGGCCAGCACCCCGCTCAGGATATCAGGCATCTATGTTCGCGAATTGCGTCCCGGCATTGGCGTCAGGCTTGGTCCAGTCGCGCTTGACCCCCAGCCACAGCAGAACCGTGCTGGCCACGAAGACCGAGCTGTAGGTGCCCACGATCACGCCCCAGATCATGGCAAAGACGAACCCGCGAATGACGTCGCCGCCCAGCACGAACAGCGCAAGCAGCGCCAAGAGCGTGGTGACAGAGGTCATCATCGTCCGGCTCAGCGTCTCATTGATCGAAATGTTCAGAACTTCCTTCAGCGGCTTCTTCTTGTATTTCCGCAGGTTCTCGCGCACCCGGTCAAAGACGACCACGGTATCGTTCAGCGAATAGCCCACGATGGTCAGAAGCGCCGCGATGATCGCAAGGTCGAACTGGATCTGCACTTCCGAGAATATGCCGATGGTCAGCACCACGTCATGCACCAATGCTATGACCGCGCCCAGTGCGAACTGCCACTCGAACCTCAGCCAGATGTATACAAGCACCGCTCCGATCGCCAAAAGCACCGCGATCACGGCGGTCTGGATCAACTCGCCCGACACTTTCGGCCCCACGCTCTCGACCGAGGTAAAGGTCAGCTCTGGCACCACTTCCTGCAACGCCGCCTCGACCTCCGCGATGGTATCCTGCGACACGCTTTCCTGCCCATCCTGCGCCTGGATGCGGATCATGGTCACGTTCTCGTCCGGGCCGAAGGTCGGGTCAAAGACTTCGGTGATGCTCACGTCGCCCAACTCCAGCGGCGTGATGGCGTCACGGTACTGCCCCACGTCCACCGTCTGCGCGCTTTCCGTCCGGATCGTCGTGCCGCCGCGGAAGTCGATGCCGTAATTCAGCCCCTGCAACAGGAACGACCCCAGCGCGATCACGATCAGGAAGCCCGACAAGCCCAGCGACAGCTTCCAGCGCTTGAAGAAATCAAGGTTCGTAACCGACGGCACCAGCTTCAGCGACCGCCCTTGCAAGACCGCCTTCGGCCGCTTGCGCTCGAACCACATCACCACGATCAGGCGGGTGACGAATATCGCCGTGAAGACCGACGTGATGATCCCCAGCCCCAGTGTGATGGCAAAGCCCCGCACCGGGCCCGAACCCATGGCATAAAGGATCAGCGCCGTGATGAAGGTGGTGATGTTGGCGTCCGTAATGGCGCTCAGCGCCTTCTCGTAGCCCAACTGGATCGCTCGCGACGCGCCCTTGGCCGTCTTCATCTCTTCGCGGATGCGCTCGAAGACCAGCACATTGGCGTCCACCGCCATACCGATCGTCAGCACGATCCCCGCGATCCCCGGCAATGTCAGCGTCGCCCCGATCATGCTCAGCAGTCCGAATATCAGACCGACGTTAATGATGAGGGCGATATTGGCAAACAGACCGAACACGCCGTAACTCGCCCACATGAAGGCCAGCACCAGCACGAAGGCCACGATACAGGCGATCTGCCCCGCCGCGATGCTGTCCGCGCCCAGTTCCGGCCCGATGGTACGCTCTTCGAGGAATTCAAGCTCGGCCGGCAGCGCGCCCGCCCGCAGCAATACGGCAAGATTCGTGCTGTCCTCGACAGTGAACTGCCCTGTGATGATTCCCGTGCCACCGGGGATATGCGCCTGGATCACCGGCGCGCTGATCACCTCGTTGTCCAGCACGATGGCAAAGGGATTCCCCACGTTCTCGGCCGTGTAATCCCCGAACTGCCTCGCCCCCGTCGGGTTGAACCGGAACGACACCGCCGGCTGCCCGTTCTGGTCGAAATCGGGCTGCGCATCCACCAGTTGCTCGCCCGTCACCACCGGCGCGCGCTCCAGGATGTAGAACACACCCTCTTCATCCACCGATGGCAGGATCTCGTTGCCGCCACCCGGAGTCTCGTTGCCGTTCGTCGTGCGACTCACCACGGGCTGAAAGGTCAGCTGCGCCGTGGTGCCGATGATGTCCTTCAGCTCCGCGGCACTGCCCACGCCCGGCACCTGGATCAGGATGCGGTCGGCCCCCTGCCGCTGGATCGTCGGCTCGCGCGTGCCCATTTCGTTGATCCGGCGCTCGATGATCTCTCGCGCGGTACGCACGGTCTGCTCGTCGCTGGCCTGCCGCTCCGCCTCGCTCAGCGTGACCACGACCTCGTCGCCATCCACAGTCACCGCGATATCGTTCTGTCCCGCTCCCGCGACACTGGCCACCGGCCGCGCCAGCCCGCGCACAAGGCTCGCCGCATATTCAGCCTCGCTGGCATTCTCGACCAGCCGCACGCGCAATTCCGGCGCGTCGGTGTCCTGCAACCGGATCGGCCCGACCCGTTCACGCTCTTCCCGCAAGAGGTCGCGGATCTCCGGCCACATCGCCTCGATCCGCGCGTCATAGACATCCTCGACCTGCACCTCTGCCAGCAGGTGCGCCCCGCCCCGCAGGTCGAGCCCAAGGTTCACCAAACCGGACGGCAGCCAATCGGGCCACATCTCGGCCTGTTCCTGCAACCCTTCGGCCTCTCCACCCATTTCCAGCGCCATGGTGGCGTCGTTATGGGTCTCGACGCGGGTGTAGAACCCGTTGGGCATCGCCAACAGCAGGCCCAAGGCCACACAGCCCCAAATCACCACGCGTTTCCAAAGGTCGATCTGAAGCATTCGAAGTGCCTTTTATGTCTCTATTGATTTTATCGGAAGGGCATCGCGCCCCGGATATCAGGCGGCGGGCTCGGTCTTCGACAGAACCTGCGCCACGGTGTTGCGCACGACGCGCACTTTAACACCCTCGGCGATTTCCACCTCGATCTCCTCGCCTTCCTTGACGCGGGTCACCTTGCCCACGATGCCGCCCTGCGTGACGATCTGGTCACCCTTGCGCAGCGCCGCGACCATCGCCTGGTGCTCTTTCAGCTTCTTTTGCTGCGGACGAATGAGCAGGAACCACATGATCACGAAGATCAGGATGAGCGGGATGAACTGGCCAATGGCTTCCATGCGAATCTGTTTCCTTTTCGGGCTTTGCAGCCCCCGGGGCCGCGTTTGCGCGAACCTAAGTCCGGCTTTGGCGTTTTGCAAGGCGCGAACCGGACCGCCTGCGGCAATGTCGCAGGGGCGCGTCAAACGCCCCGATAAGGCATAAATCGGCTGTCATCCGTCGCAGGTTACTTGCTACAACCCACCCCACGACTCAACCTGACCCGAGGACCAAGACGATGCACGACATCCGCGCCATCCGCGAAAACCCTGCCCAGTTCGACGCTGCCATGGCCCGTCGCGGGGTGTCGAACGCGTCGTCCGAGATCCTCGCGCTGGACGAGGACCGCCGCGCCAAGATCCAGGCCGCCGAGACCGCGCAGGCCGATCAGAACAAGGCCTCCAAGGAGGTTGGTGCTGCCAAGGCCAAGGGCGACGAGGCCGAGTTCGGACGCCTGCGCGCACTCGTATCCGAGAAGAAGGCCGAGGTCGCCGCCATGCAATCCGAGGCAAAGGCACTCGACCAGAAGCTGACCGACCTGCTGATGACCCTGCCCAACCTCGCGCTCGATGACGTGCCCGAGGGCGAGGACGAAGACGACAATGTCGAGTTGAAACGCTGGGGCACCCCCCGCGAATTCGATTTCACCCCGGTCGAGCATTACGACCTCGCCGGCGTCAAACCCGGCATGGATTTCGAACTGGCCGCGAAACTCTCTGGCTCCCGCTTCGTCGTGCTGTCGGGCGCAGTCGCCCGCATCCACCGGGCACTGGCGCAGCTCATGATCGACACCCACGTCGAGGAAAACGGCCTGTCCGAGACCTGGACCCCCGTGCTGGTCCGCCCCGAGATGATGTACGGCACGGGACAACTGCCCAAGTTCGGCGACGACAGCTATGAGACCACCAATGGCTGGTGGCTGGTGCCCACCGCCGAGGTGACGCTGACCAATATCGTCAATGGTCTCGTGGTGGACCAGGATTACCTGCCCCGCCGCTATGTCGCGCACACCCAGTGCTTCCGCTCCGAGGCGGGCAGCGCGGGCAAGGACACCGCCGGCATGCTGCGCCAGCACCAGTTCGAGAAGGTCGAGATGGTCTCTGTCACGCATCCCGAGAAATCCCTCGAAGAGCACGACCGCATGACCGGCTGCGCCGAAGGCATCCTCGAACGTCTCGGCCTGCCCTACCGCACCATCGTCCTTTGCACCGGCGACATGGGCTTCGGCGCGCGCAAGACCCATGACATCGAGGTCTGGCTGCCCGGTCAGAACACCTATCGCGAGATCAGCTCGGTCTCCGTCTGCGGCGATTTCCAGGCAAGACGCATGAATGGCCGCTTCAAGCCCGCCGATGGCGGCAAGCCGCAATTCGTGCACACGCTCAACGGTTCGGGCCTCGCCGTCGGTCGCTGCCTCATCGCGGTGCTGGAAAACGGCCAGCAGGCCGACGGCTCGGTCGACCTGCCCGAGGCGCTGCACCCCTATCTGCGCGGCAAAACCCGGCTTCTGGCGGACGGCTCGCTGGGATAGGACACTTCGCGCGGAACCAAGGTGCGGCTCTGTCGCGCGATTGCCAGACCGCGGGATGGCGACCCACGGGCCTACTGTGTACTTTATTTCAGCAACATCCGCAAGACCTCGAATCGAAGTGCTAACCTCCCCCGATCGCCAGCCCGGGGGGGCGGTCTGGCGATCACGCGGCGGCGCGGCCCTGCCGCGCCTTGATTCCGCGCGATGCGATACAATACCGCCGTCCCGGGCTTGACCCGTGACCTCTTTGGCTACCCGCGCCCCCGGCATTGACCAATCCTTAATCATTGCGCGGCATCCTTACCGCCATGAAACATTTTTTGTATATACGCTGTATTGACGCGGAATATACGCGCGTCATAAATTCGTTACATGAAAAATGAAAAGCACACCCTGGCGGCGGCGGCTTTTCTGATAACGAGCACGCTGGCCGCCCCTTTGAGCGCCCTCAGCCTTGCAGAGCAGGCAGAGGCCTTCGCCACCTGCGCCGGGCGCTACTCCGCCATGGCCACGCGTCAAAGCGCGACCCACAACCCCGAAAGCGACGCCACCCGCGCGATGCAGACCAGCTTCGAATCCCTTTTGGAAGCCACCTTGCCCCATGCCGCCGAGGCTGGCATCGACCCGCGCCGCGCCCGCAGCTGGCAGGCCTCGGGCTGGTCCGAAATGGCCCAGCTCATGCGCCTGCAACAGCGCAGCGCCGACGCCACCCATGCCGACCGCGCCACCCGCGACATGCATCGCCGCCTCTCCACCTGCCGCCAACTCATCCTCTGACGCGGCATTTTCCGCGCCGCGCCCACTGGTCATTCTGCGCTGGTCAGCCTAGGTTGCATCCCTGAAACCGCAGCGTGACAGGGCCCCGCAGAATGGCGCAATCCGACAACCCCGCCGATCCCTTCAAAAAGGCGCTGGCCGAGGCCACCAAGGTGCTGGCCGACGACCCGGAGCTGAACGTCTCCTACTCGGTCGACCCCGCCGGGGTCTCGGGCGATTCCATGCGCCTGCCCCAGATCAGCCGCCGCATGACCAAGGACGAGGTGCTGCAGGCCCGCGGCACCGCCGACGCGCTGGCCCTGCGTCACAAATATCACGACGCGGGCACACACAGCCGCTACTGCCCGCCCGGAGACATGGCCCGCGACCTGTACGAGGCGATGGAAACTGCCCGCTGCGAAGCGATGGGCGCGCGCCACATGCCCGGCACCGCCGGCAATATCGACGCCAAGATCGGCGCCGAGGCCCGCCGCCGCGGCTATGACCAGATCACCGACCCCGCCGAGGCGCCGCTGGCCAATGCCGCGGGCTACCTCATCCGCCACCTCGCCACCGGGCGCGAGTTGCCGGACGGCGCGCGCAATGTCATGGACCTGTGGAAAGGCTTCATCGAGGAACAGGCCGGCGGCACGCTCGAGGACCTTCAGGCCAAGCTCTCCGACCAGTCCGAATTCGCCCGTTTCGCGCGCCAGATCATCGACGATCTGGGCTATGGCGACCAGCTTGGCGACGACCCCGACGCCCTCGACGACGACGAGCAGGAGCAGGAGGCCGAAACAGACCAGGAGGAAGAGGAACAGCCCGACAGCACCGGCGAGGATGACAGCGACGAGGCCGAGGCCGACGCCGATCCCGAGCAATCCCAGGAACAACAGCAGGACGAGGCGCAGGCTCAGGTCAGCATGGACGACATGGCCGACCAGGAGCAGGGCGACGAGACCGAAATGCCCGAAGGCGAGGCGCCGCTCGATCCCCCCGCGCCGCAACCCATCTCGGACGCCGACCCGAACTATGCCGTCTACAATTCCGCCTTCGACGAGGAAATCCACGCCGAAGATCTCGCCGAGCCCATCGAGCTCGAACGCCTCCGCGCCTTCCTCGACCAACAGCTCGAACCGCTCAAGGGCGCGGTCAGCCGTCTTGCCAACAAGCTGCAGCGCCGCCTGCAGGCCCAACAGAACCGCTCGTGGGAATTCGACCGCGAAGAAGGCATTCTCGATGCCGGCCGCCTCGCCCGCGTCGTGGCCAACCCCACCACTCCGCTCAGCTTCAAGGTTGAAAAGGACACCGAGTTCCGCGACACCGTGGTGACGCTGCTGCTGGACAACTCCGGTTCCATGCGAGGGCGGCCTATTTCCATCGCCGCCATCTGCGCAGACGTGCTGGCCCGCACGCTGGAACGCTGCAACGTCAAGGTCGAGATCCTCGGCTTCACCACCCGCGCCTGGAAAGGCGGCCAAAGCCGCGAGACCTGGCTGAACGAAGGCCGCCCGCAACTGCCCGGGCGGCTCAACGACCTGCGCCACATCGTCTACAAGTCCGCCGACGCCCCCATGCGCCGCACCCGCGCCAACCTGGGCCTGATGATGAAAGAAGGTCTCCTGAAGGAAAACATCGACGGCGAGGCGCTGGAATGGGCGCATCGCCGCCTCGCGGGCCGCCGAGAGGCGCGCAAGATCCTGATGGTCATCTCCGACGGAGCCCCGGTCGACGATTCCACCTTGTCGGTGAACCCGGCCAACTACCTCGAAAAGCACCTGCGCGACGTGATCGCCATGGTCGAGCGCCGCAAACAGGTGGAACTCCTGGCCATCGGCATCGGCCATGATGTGACACGCTACTACAACCGCGCCGTCACCATCACCGACGCCGACCAGCTGGCCGGGGTGATGACCGAACAGCTGGCCGCCCTTTTCGACAGCGACCCGCGCGCCCGCGCCCGCGTCATGGGCATGAAGCGCGCCAGCTAAGCACCTGAAACAGCTACGGCTTCCCTACGCCGCGCAGGCGGAATTTTGCAAAATTCCGCGCTGGAAAATTCCAATTTTCCAACCCGATTTCTTGCAAGAAATCGGCCCCTGCCCGCGCCCACACTTGCACTTCGCCTCGCGCGGCCCTAGCACTTTGCCCATGACAGATTTGCCCGACACCGTCTTCCAGTCCTTTTCCGAATCCGCCTCTCCCGAACAAGGCCCGCCGCGCCTGAAACTCCTGCGCGCGGAGCTGGAGCGTGACGGCGTCGATGGCTTCATGATCCCCCGCGCCGACGCGCACCAGGGCGAATACGTCGCCCCCGGCGACGAGCGGCTGGCCTGGCTCACCGGCTTCACCGGCTCTGCGGGCTTCTGCATCGTGCTGCGGGAGATCGCCGGCGTCTTCGTCGACGGCCGCTACCGCGGCCAGGTCCGCGCCCAGGTCGACACTGACCACTTCACCCCCGTCGACTGGCCAGCCACGCGCCCCGCAGGCTGGCTGAAAACCCACCTGCCTACGGGCGGCACCGTGGCCTATGACCCGTGGCTCTACACGCCCGAGCAGATCGCGGCGATCGAGGACGGCCTCAAGGACACGCGGATCACGCTGAAGGCCACCGACAACCTCGTCGACCGCACCTGGCCCGACCGTCCCGCCCCGCCCACGGGCGCCGTGCGCGTCTATCCCGACGATCTGGCGGGCAAATCCCACGCCGACAAGCGCCGCGAGCTTGCCGCAACCCTGCGCGAGGACGGCCATCGCGCCGCCATCCTCACCCTGCCCGATTCCATCGCGTGGCTTCTGAACATCCGCGGCGGCGACATCCCCCGCAACCCGATCCCGCACGCGTTCGCCATCCTGCACGACGACGCGAAAGTCGACCTCTACATCGACCCCGCCAAGCTCGATGACGCCGTGCGCACCCATCTGGGCGACGATGTCACCCTCGCAATGCCGCAGGATTTCACCCCGGCCATCAGCGCCCTTGCCGGGCCGGTCCGGCTCGACCGAGGCTCGGTGCCCCTGCGCATCGTGTCCCTGCTCGAAGAGGCCGGCACCGACATCGCCTATGCCGGCGACCCCTGCATCCTGCCCAAGGCCTGCAAGACCGATGCCGAGATCGCCGCCAGCACCGAGGCGCATCTGCGCGATGCCGCCGCCATGTGCGCCTTCCTTGCGTGGTTCGACGCCCAAGCCCCCGGCACGATCACCGAGATCGACGTGGTGAAAAAGCTAGAGGCCTGCCGCCGCGACACCGGCGCGCTGCTCGATATCTCCTTCGACACCATCGCCGGGTCCGGCCCGCACGGCGCCCTGCCGCATTACCGCGTCTCGGACTCGACCAACCGCACGCTTCAGGACGGCGACTTGCTCGTCCTCGACAGCGGCGGACAGTACCAGGACGGCACCACCGACATCACCCGTACCCTGCCCGTGGGCCAACCGGGCGACACGGAACGCGCCGCCTTCACCCGGGTCCTGCAAGGCATGATCGCCATGAGCCGCGCCCGCTGGCCCAAGGGTCTTGCGGGGCGCGACCTCGACGCCATCGCGCGCATGCCCCTCTGGCGCGCCGGGCAGGATTACGATCACGGCACCGGCCACGGCGTCGGCGTGCATCTGTGCGTCCACGAGGGCCCGCAGCGCCTGTCGCGCGCCTCGACCGAGCCTTTGCAACCCGGCATGATCCTCTCGAACGAGCCGGGATACTACCGCGAGGGCGCCTTCGGTATCCGCATCGAGAACCTCGTGGTGGTCACCCCCGCCCCCGCCCTGCCCGACGGCGACGACCGCAAAATGCTGCATTTCACGACACTCAATTACGTGCCCATCGACCGCCGCCTGATCGACGCGACCGCGCTCACCGGCGACGAACGCGACTGGCTGAACGACTACCACGCCACCTGCCGCGACCGGATCGGCCCGCGGCTCGACGATGCGACGCGCGACTGGCTGGACACGACGACCGCACCGCTCTGACACGATCCTGTCACACGGACGGGTCACAGAAGGGCATGTCAACGGGTTGACACCGGGCGGCGTCCCGGTGCCTATGACATTGCACGAGGGAAGGACAAGAAAAATGGCAAAGATCACGATCCACAAGGCAGACGGCACATGGACGGTCCGCGCAGGCGGCGCGGTACTGGTCGAAAGCAGGAACGCGCTGGTTCTGGCCGAGGAAGGCCTGAACGACGTGATCTATTTCCCGCGCGAAGACATCGCCATGGCGTTCCTCGACGAAAGCGATCACCGCACCACCTGCCCGCACAAGGGCGAGGCCAGCTACTTCTCGATCGTCACCAAGAGCAAGACCCTGGAAAACGCGGCCTGGAGCTATGAAGACCCCAAGTCCGACGTGGCCCGCATCAAGGACCACCTCGCCTTCTATTCCTCCGACGACGTCACCGTCGAAAAGGTCTGACGCGCCAGATTATTCGTACGAATAATCTCACCTGAAATTCTTCGTAGGAAGAATTTCAGGCCCCCGCCGCTGTACGACGCAGGCTGCGCCGGCGCGGAAACGGCACAAGCTTGCCGCTCTCTTCATCCCACAGCTTCAGCCGGAAACTGGCCAGCGCCTCGGGCCAGCGGATCTCGTCATGCACCCGCAACCCGTCGGGCAGGTTCTTCTGCGCCCGGCGCAGGTTATAGGACGGGATCTGCGGGTTGTAGTGATGCAGATCGTGGTAGGCGATGTTGCCCGTCCCGATATCCCACCAATGCCCCAAATCCAGGCTCGACGAGCCTTCCAGCGTCGCCTTGCGGAAATCCAGGTCCGGCTTGCGGTCCCAGTAGGTGTCCTCGAAATTGTGCTGCAAATAGACCAGGAACACGCCGATCACACCCGCCAGCACCGCACTTGCGCCCAGCACCACCAATCCCGGCACGCCCAAAAGCGCCCAGACAATGGCGACATAGGCCGCGACGGCGAAGTTATGCGCCACCACGCCCCACGGACCGACCCGCCGCGTGTTCGCCGGCCAGCGATAGGCAATGAAATAAGCATAGATCCCGCCCAGGCTCAGCATCACGACCGGGTTGCGATAGATCCGGTACCAGGTCCGCGTCGCCCGTCCTGCCGCGTTCCACTCCTGCAAGGTCATGGTGTAAACCTCGGTGGTCTCGCGATGCTCCAGGTTGCCGAGATAGGCATGATGCTGGTTGTGATTGAACTGCATCACCCGGTAAGGCGTCAGCGAAAACACCGACAGGACATGCCCCGCCACGTCATTCCACCGCCGGGTGGCAAACAGCGAATAATGCCCGCAATCATGCTGCAGCACGTAGAGCCGCACAGATGCGAAGGCGAGCACGACCACGCAAGGCAGCACCGCCCACCACGCGGGCCAGGCCCAGGCCCCCAGCCCAAGTGCCGCGAAGTAAACCGCGAATGTGGCGCCAAGGCTCAGCGCGCCCATGGCGTCGGACTTGCCGGTATAGTCTTTCAGATAATTGCGGATGGTCATGGTCCAGCGCCCCCACAGGCCGAAAACATCTTGAACGAACGCACGCAATGCTACCATTGACGTCTCTAATTTGGAACTATTTCAGTCGTTTGCAAGAACAACATGACAGCCGACACATCGTGTTCCCGAAATCGCCGAAAGGGCCCCTCATGCACAAGGTCAAGGCCGTCTTCGCACTCGTTGCCGCCATCCTCTTCGCGCTGTCCCCGGTCTACAGTTCCGGCTTCAACGGGTTCAGCGCCGGGCAATTCCCGATCCCGCAGGACAATCCCCCGGTACAGCCGGCGGGCTTTGCGTTCTCGATCTGGGGACTGATCTATATCTGGCTTCTGGCCGGAGCGCTGTTCGGGCTTCTCAACCGCTACGACGACCCAGCCTGGGACGCGATGCGCTGGCCCTATATCACCAGCCTCGTCATAGGGGCCGCGTGGATTCCGGTGGCCAATATCAATCCCGCCTGGGCAACCGTTCTCATCTGGATCATGTGGGCCAGCGCCGCTCTGGCTTTCCTGCGCATGGGGCGACGCGACCGGATCTGGCTGCGCACGCCGATCGCACTCTATACCGGCTGGCTGACGGCGGCGTCCTGCGTGGCGCTCGGCCTGCTGCTGGCAGGCTACGGCTATGTCTCGGAACAGACCGCGGCCATCGCCATGATCGTGCTGGCTCTCATCCTCGCGGCCGCCCTGCTGACGCTGCGCCCCGACACACCGGAATACGCCGCCGCTGTCATCTGGGCACTGGTCGGCATCGCTTTCGCCAATGCCGATCCCGTCAACTCGCCGGTGCTGGTCCTCTGCGGCGCGGGGGTCGTGGCCCTCGCGATCCTCGCCCTGCGCAAGCGGCCCGACCGCCTCAGCTAGACCCGCGCCCCTTGATGTGCTTGCGCAGCTTCGACGGACCGGCTTTCTTCTTCGCCTTGTACGGGTTCTTGTCCGATTGCGAACGCAGGGTCAGGCGAATGGGCGTGCCCGGCATGTCGAAATCGTCCCGCAACCCGTTGACAAGATAACGCGAATAGCTCGCCGGCATCTTGTCGGGATGGCTGCACATCACCACGAAACCCGGCGGCCGCGTCTTTGCCTGCGTCATGTAGCGCAGCTTGATCCGCCGCCCGCCCGGCGCGGGGGGCGGATGCGCCTCCAGCACCCCTGTCAGCCAGCGGTTGAGCCGCGCGGTGCTGACCCGCCGGTTCCACACGTCATAGGCTTTCTCGACGGCGCCGTGCAGCCGGTCCAGCCCCTTGCCCGTCTTGGCCGAAACCGTGACCAGCGGCGCGCCGCGCAGCTGCGGCAACAGCCGCTCGAACGCCTCGCGCAGGTCGCGCAGCTTGCCCTGCTTGTCGCCCTCGATGTCCCACTTGTTCACCGCGACCACAACCGCGCGCCCCTCGCGCTCGGCCAGGTCCGCGATGCGCAGGTCCTGCTGCTCGAACGGAATCGCCGCGTCCAGCAGCACCACCACGACCTCGGCAAACTTCACCGCCCGCAGGCCGTCGCTCACCGACAGTTTTTCCAGCTTCGCCTGCACCTTGGCCTTCTTGCGCATCCCCGCCGTGTCGAAGATCCGCACGGGCAGCCCGTCCCAGTCCATCTGGACCGAAATGGCATCGCGCGTGATCCCCGCCTCGGGTCCGGTCAACAGCCGGTCCTCGCCCAGGATCTTGTTGATCAGCGTGGACTTGCCCGCATTGGGCCGCCCCACCACGGCCACCTGCAGGGGCCGCGCCTTGGTGGGCTTGCGCACGCCCTCGGGGTCCGCCTCGCCGTCCTCGTCAACGGTCACGTCCACCTCCGGCGCCTCCGCCTCGGCCCGCTCGGCATAGCCGTCGGCCAGCGGCAACAGCGCCGTGTAAAGGTCGTGCATCCCCTCGCCATGTTCGGCCGACATGCGGATCGGCTCGCCGAGCCCCAGCGAATAGGCCTCCAGCACCCCGGCATCAGCAGCACTGCCCTCGGACTTGTTGGCGGCGACAAAGACGTGATCCGCCCGCTTGCGCAGGATCTCGGCGAACATCTCGTCAAGCGCCGTCACCCCGGCCCGCGCATCGATCAGGAACAGGCACACATCGGCCATGTCCACTGCCCGCTCGGTCAGCTTGCGCATCCGGCCCTCGAGGCTGTCGTCGGTTGCATCCTCCAGCCCCGCGGTGTCGATCACCGTGAAGCGCAGGTCGGCCAGCCGCGCATCGCCTTCCCGCAGGTCGCGCGTCACGCCCGGCTGGTCGTCGACCAGCGCCAGCCGCTTGCCCACAAGCCGGTTGAACAGCGTGGATTTGCCCACGTTGGGGCGGCCCACGATTGCCAGTGTGAAACTCATCTTGTCAGGCTCCGGATCGGATGAACCGCGCGGACCCTGCGTATCAGGGCCGCCACGAAAGCGCCCTGTTACACCATGTCCGGCTTAACGGAAAGCCATCAACTGGCCCTTGGACGACACGACATAAAGCGTGCCTCCGGCCACCACCGGGTTGGTCGTCGCCCCGCCCGGCATCTGCACCTGTCCCAGCGATGCGCCATTCGTGGGGTCATAGAACCGCATCAAACCGTCGCTTGACGCGATGATCAGGCGGCCCCCGGCAATGATCGGCCCGTAATGGGCAAAGATCCGCGCCTGTTTCCTAGGCTTCGACTTGGTGAAGAACGGCAACTTCACGTCCCACAGGCGGCGCCCGTCGGACTTGGCCAGCCGCAGCAGTTCGTTCCGATCAGACACCATGAAGATGGAATCACCCGCGGGCCACACCCGGTTCAGCGGCCCGTCGGCGGCGGTCCACAGACGCTCGCCATTGCCAAGGTTCAGCGCCACGGTGCGCCCGGTGTGATTGCCCGCGAATATCGTGTTGCCGTCGATCACCGGCTCGCCGGTCGTGTCCGCGATCTGGCCACTGGAATAGCCCTGCCGCCTACCCGCGATCTGGGTGGTCCAGCGCCGCAGCCCGCCTTTCAGGAACGCGCCCTGAACCTCGCCCGAACCAAAGCCGAAGACCACGTACTTGTCCGAGATCGCCGGCGACGGCGCGCCCAGCACGTTCTGGATGTCGGGTCGCGCCTCCAACTGCCAAGCGATGCGCCCGTCGGTGCGGTCCAGCGCCCAGGCCAGTTCGTCGCCCGCCACCACATAGACCAGGTCCCCCGCCACGGTGGGGCTGCCTGATCCGGTGGCGCGCAGGTTCTGTTGCCACTGCTCGGCGCCGGTCGAGGCGTCCAGCGCGGTCAGAAGGCCAAAGCCCGACGAGACGAAAAGCTGCCCGTTATCATAGGCCAGACCGCCGCCGCTGCCGTCGATGCTGTTGTCGTTCTCGGGCACCAGGTCACGGGTCCAGACCTGCTGACCCGCCGTGGTAAAGGCCGACACCTGCGCTCGTGCATCCAGCGTGTAAACCATGCCGCCGCCCACGACCGGATCGGCGGTAATGCGCGACTTGCGCCCGTCACCCTGGCCGATATTCGCCGTCCAGGCCAGCTGGGGCGTGCCGCGCAGGGCCGGGTGCGCCACGCGGGTGCGGGCGTTGGAAATGCTCTGGGTCCAGCTGGCGTTGCTGCGCGCCGCCGGAAGGGCAAGCCGCGGCACGCTGCCCGACACTGTCTGCGGGGCCAGGTCCGGTTCGCCCTGCTCGGTCTGCAGGATCTCGCTGACCTCCAGCCGTTCGCCGGTCAGGATGTTTTCCTTCTTGGCACAGGCCGCAACAAGGCACAGCGCACTCAGGCCAATCACTCCCGCTAACGTCTTCACCGCTGTCGCCCCCGTACTGTCCTCAGGCGTCGCCCCCTCAGGGGTGCCGCAAACCTTAGTTGCCGTCGGTCGTGCCGCCCGGCTCTTCTTCAATGTCACCGTCCAGCGCAACAATCAACTGCTCGGCGCGCCGACGCAAGCCCGCTGTGGCTTCCGCGCTTTCGTAAATACCCCGCAAACGCTCCAGCGCGGCGTCCCGGTCGCCCGTTTCCAGGTCGACCAGCGCCAGCTGCTCCTCGGCCAGCAAGCGCACGATTCCGCTGCTCGCGGCCATGCCCTCCAGCCGGCTGCGCTTATCCTCGGCGCTCAGGCCGGAGCCCGGCAGCGCCACCGCCTTCAGGGTCGCAATCTGGCGGTAAACCAGCGGGACCTCGGCGGAATCGGCCAGGCTCAACAGCTGTTCGGCCGTCTCGGGCGCCATCTCCGCACCGCCCTCGCCCGCCGCCAGCAGGCCGACAATCGCCCGCGCGCCGCCGGTCTCTGTCTGGATCGCGTCAAGCGCCGCATTGCGGGCCGCACGCTCTTCCTCGCCCAGCGCGGCGATGATCGCATCGCCCAGCGCCTGCGCCTCGGCGCGCTCCTGCGCCTTGCGCCACTCGTTATAGGCCGCGCCCCCCACCAACAGCAGCACCGCCAGGATGCCGATCCAGCCATAGCGCCTGAAATTGCGGTACAGACGGTCGCGGCGGACTTCCTCGGTCACCTCGTCGATGAAACTGTCAGACTGGCTCACTGCGCACTGCCCTTCTCCAAAAGTTCGCCCCTCTTACCGCGTCGTCCCGGCGCTGCCAAGGGGCGCGCGGATACATCCCCGCCACATCCCTCGGCCGTGCGCCACCCGGCGCATCACGGCGGGTTGAACAGTTCGCGCAAAAGGACTAATCTGAACCGGATAGTTCAGCGTATTACAC
The DNA here is from genome assembly GCF_002917925.1 of Roseovarius confluentis. Classification (GTDB taxonomy): domain Bacteria; phylum Pseudomonadota; class Alphaproteobacteria; order Rhodobacterales; family Rhodobacteraceae; genus Roseovarius; species Roseovarius confluentis. Next base: position 147,731 of record NZ_PPFE01000007.1, read on the forward strand.
CACAAAGATGCATGGCCTCCCAGGTCACGTCCCTGTAAACTAAATTAGACAACGTCCGGAAAGCCTTTTCATGCGACTTTTCCCCATCCTCGCCGCCATCCTCGTCAGCGCGGCAATCTATGCCCTCGTGATGGAGCGTGACCGCATGTCCGCCCTGCTCGCCCCGGTCGAGGACTCCCAGCCGGCTCCGGCGGTCGCGCAAGAGACCGAAGCGGGCGACCGTCTGACCGAAACCGGGCAAGAACGCGACGGCACCGTCGGCGTCGTGGCCCTGAAATCCACCGCCCGCACCATCGACAGCGCCGTCACAGTAAGGGGCCAGACCGAGGCCGACCGCCAGGTCGAGCTGCGCGCCGAAACCGCCGGACAGATCGTCTCGGACCCGATCCGCAAGGGCGCCTTCGTCGAACAGGGCCAAACCCTCTGCCAATTGGACCCCGGCACGCGCGAGGCCAACCTGGCCGAGGCGCTGGCCCGCCTGGCCGAGGCCAAGTCACGGATCCCCGAGGCCGAGGCCGCCGTGCCCGAGGCCGAGGCCCGCATCCAGGAGAGCCGCGCCCGCCTGGTCGAGGCCCGCGCCGTGCTCAACGAGGCCGAGATCAATGCCAACGCCGCTGAAACACTCTCGACCGACGGCTTCGCCTCGCAGACCCGCGTCGCGCAAACCCGCGCCGCCGTCGAAGGCGCCAAGGCCCAGATCACCAGCGCCGAGGCCGCGCTCAAGGCCGCCCAATCGGGCGAGGAAACCGCCGCCGCGGGCATCGAGGCGGCACGCTCGGGCGTACAAAGCGCCGAGGCCGCCGTGGCCTCGGCCCGCAAGGATATCGACCGGCTGACCATCAAGGCGCCCTTCTCGGGCCTGCTGGAATCGGATACAGCCGAGCTTGGCAGCTTCCTTCAGGCCGGCACGCTCTGCGCCACGGTAATCCAGCTCGATCCGATCATGCTGGTGGGCTTCATCCCCGAAACCGAGATCGCCAAGGTCTCCCTCGGCGCGCCCGCCACCGCGCGGCTCGCCTCTGGCGGCACCGTCGAAGGCGAGGTCACCTTCATCTCCCGCGCCGCCGATCCCACCACCCGCACCTTCCGCGTCGACATCCGCGTCCCGAACGAGGATCTCGCCCTGCGCGACGGCCAGACCGCCGAGATCAACATCGACTCCGAAGGGCTGCAAGCGCATCTTCTGCCGCAATCCGCCCTCACGCTCGACGATGACGGCGCGCTCGGGGTCCGCATCGTGACCCCCGACAAGACGGCACAGTTCAAGCCCGTGACCCTGCTGCGCGACAGCCCCACGGGCGTTTTCGTCACCGGCCTCGCCGACACCGAGAACGTCATCATCATCGGTCAGGAATTCGTGGCCGACGGCGTGCCCGTCGAACCCACCTACAGGGAGACGATCCAATGACGGGCATCGTCGACTGGGCCTCGCAACGCGCCCGGATGGTGATCGCCTTCATCATCCTGTCGATCGTCGCAGGCACCACCGCCTATATCTCCCTGCCCAAGGAAGGCGAGCCGGATATCGAGATCCCGGCGCTCTTCGTGTCGGTGAACTTCCCCGGCATCTCGGCCGAGGATTCCGAGAAACTGCTCGTCAAGCCCATGGAAACAGAGCTTTCCGATCTTGATGGCTTGAAGGAAATGACCGGCACGGCGGGCGAAAACTATGCCGGCGTGGCGCTGGAGTTCGAGTTCGGCTGGGACAAGTCCCAGATCATGGCCGACGTGCGCGACGCCATGAACGCCGCCGAGGCCGACTTTCCCGAAGGCGCCGAGCAGTACACGATCAACGAGATCAACTTCTCCGAGTTTCCCATCATCATCGTGTCGCTTTCCGGCCCCGTGCCCGAACGCACTCTGGCCCGCATCGCCAAGGACCTGCAGGACCGGCTCGAAGGGCTGGAACCCGTGCTCGAGGCCGGCATCGCCGGCAACCGCGACGAGATGGTCGAGGTGGTCATCGACCCTCTGCGGCTCGAGGCCTACAACGTCACCGCCAACGAGCTGCTGACCGTCGTCCAGAACAACAACCAGCTGATCGCGGCGGGCGAGGTCGACAGCGCGCAGGGCGCCTTCTCGGTCAAGATCCCCTCGTCCTTCGACGACACCGGCGACATCTACGACCTGCCGATCAAGACCAATGGGGACCGCGTGGTCACGCTGGGGGATCTGGCCCGCATCAACCTCACCTTCGAGGACCGCGTCGGCACCGCGCGCTTCAACGGCGAGACGGCGATCGCCCTGCAGGTGGTCAAGCGCAAGGGCTTCAACATCATCGACACGGCCGCGCTGGTGCGCGAGGTCGTGGCCGAGGCCGAGAACAACTGGCCGTCCGAACTTCAGGTCGCGGTACAGGTCGACAGCTCCAACGACCAATCCCGCATCATCGCCTCGATGGTCTCGCAACTCGAAGGCTCGGTGCTGACCGCCATCGCGCTGGTGATGATCGTCACGCTGGCGGCCTTGGGCATCCGCCCCGCCCTGCTGGTGGGCTTCGCCATCCCCACCTCGTTCCTGCTGTGCTTCGCGCTCTTGGCCGTGATGGGCGTGCCGGTCTCGAACATCGTCATGTTCGGCCTGATCCTCGCCGTGGGGATGCTGGTGGACGGCGCCATCGTGGTGGTCGAATACGCCGACAAGCAGATCGCCGAGGGCGAAGGCCCGATGCACGCCTACGTGGCCGCCGCCAAGCGCATGTTCTGGCCGGTGGTCAGTTCCACCGCCACCACGCTCTGCGCCTTCCTGCCGATGCTCTTCTGGCCCGGCGTGCCGGGACAGTTCATGATGATGCTGCCCGTCACGCTCATCTTCGTGCTGTCGGCCTCGCTGCTGGTGGCGCTCGTCTACCTGCCCGTCATGGGCGGCGTCACGGGCCGCATCGAGCGCTGGTTCACCCAGCGGATCGAATCCATCGCCACCACCCGCTGGTACCTGCATATCGCACTGGCCGTGCTGGCGGTCGGCGGTCTGCTGCTGGCCGGGCAGGCCATACCGCCGCTGGCCGTCCAGGCCGGCGCGCGGTTTGCGGGCATGGACGGCGGCGATATCCTCGGCTCGGTCATCCCGTCGCTGCTCACCGCCTTCGGCCTCGGGCTCGGCATGGTCATCGCGGGCGGCGTGGCCCTCGCCGGCGCGCTGACCGCGCTTCTGTGCGTGCTGGCGCTCTTCCGCCGCCTGTCGCTCCTGTGGGACAGCCTCGACACCTGGCAGGCGCGCAAGCTGCCCTTCCCGGTGGCCCGTGGCCTGATCTTCGCGGCTGCGGCCATCGGCGTCGCATGGGGCTTGGGGCTGGACTGGGCCGCCGCCATCGTCCTCGCGCTCATCGTCTTCGCCGCCATCGCGATCCGGCAATACACCCGCCTGCACCGCGCCCAGCGGATCGACGCAGGCTATCGCCGCTCGCCCTTCGGGTGGATCATCCATTCCATCGCCGCCAACCCGATCATGCCGCTTGTGGCCTTCTGCGCCATCTTCGTCTTCGTCGGCTCGGTGCTGATGTATTACGTCAACAACAACAACGGCACCGAGTTCTTCGTGGAATCAGAGCCCGAGAACGCCATCGTCTATGTCCGCGCCCGCGGCAACCTCTCGATCGGGCAGAAAGACGCCCTGGTCCGCGAGGCCGAAGAGGTCGTGTTGCAACATCCCAACGTGCTCAGCGCCTTCTCCTTTGCCGGCGATGGCGGGCTCAACAACAACACCGGTGGCGCGCAGCCCCCACTCGACACGATCGGCCAGGTCCAGTTCGAGCTGGTCAAGTGGGAGGACCGCCCGACCACTTACGAGACGTGGTTCACCATCCCTTTCCTCGACTACGATGTGCAGCGCCGCGTCAACGACCCCACGGCCGGCGGCGAACGCACCATCGACCAGCTGACCGCGCAGCTGGAACAGATCCCCGGCATGAAGGTCGAGATCCTGTCGCTGGAACAGGGCCCCGCCTCGGCCAAGCCCGTGCACCTGCGCCTCAAGGGCGACAACTGGGAAGAGCTTCAGGCTTTCACCGCCCGTGCCCGCGAAAAATTCGAAGAGACCCGCGGGCTCGAACTGATCGAGGATACGCTCCCCCTGCCCGGCATCGACTGGCAGATCGACGTCGACGTGGAAAAGGCCGGCCGCTTCGGCGCGGACGTCGCCACCGTGGGCGCGATGGTCCAGCTGGTGACGCGCGGCATCCTGCTCGACACCATGCGCGTGCCCTCCTCGGACGAGGAAATCGACATCCGCGTCCGCCTGCCCGCCGAGGACCGCGTGCTGTCCACCCTCGACACGCTCAAGGTCCGCACCAATGACGGTCTCGTGCCGCTGTCGAACTTCATCACCCGCCGGCCTGTGCCGAAACTGGCCCAGATCGACCGCGTCGACCAGACCCGCTATTTCGACGTCAAGGCCGCCGTGGTGGACGGCCTGACCGTGACGACGACCGGCGAGAACGGCGAGGAAACGCAAGTCCCCCTCACCGCCAACGAGCGGATTGCAACCCTGACCGAATGGCTGGACTCATCGGACATTCCGCGCAGCATATCGTATGAATGGACTGGCGACGCCGAGGACCAGGAAGAATCCGGCGCCTTCCTGCAACAGGCCTTTCTCGGGGCGCTCGGGCTGATGTTCATCATCCTGCTGGCGCAGTTCAACTCGGTCTACAACGCCGTCCTCGTGCTGCTGGCGGTGATCCTGTCCACCACCGGCGTCCTCATCGGGATGCTGGTAATGAACCAGCCGTTTTCGATCATCATGACCGGCACCGGCATCGTGGCGCTCGCGGGCATCGTGGTGAACAACAACATCGTGCTGATCGACACCTACCAGGAATATTCCCGCTACATGCCGCGGATCGAGGCAATCACGCGCACGGCCGAGGCGCGCATCCGCCCCGTCCTGCTGACCACCATCACCACGATGGCGGGCCTTGCACCGATGATGTTCGGCCTCAGCCTCGATTTCTTCGGCGGCGGCTACACCTTCAACAGTCCCACCGCGCTGTGGTGGAAGCAACTCGCCACCGCGGTCGTCTTCGGCCTCGGCATCGCCACCGTTCTGACGCTCGTCTTTACGCCCTCCATGCTGGCGCTGCGCATCTGGGCCACGACCTATGTCCTCTGGGGGGCGCAGCTTCTGGCCAAGCTGTCCTTCGGCCGCACCAGCCGCGCCGCCCACGACTGGGCACTGTCGCGTCAGGCCGGCCGCGTCCGCGCGCCCGAGATCATCTGGACCGAAACCATCCCCGACAGCGCCCACGAGGATGACGACACCCCGCCCACAGAAAAATCCCTCCGCGCCGCCGAGTAGGCCCGCGTAGGGTCGGTGATACCCCACGCGCCCCGCGTCCCTCGTGCCCGGCGCTCACGCGTCGCCGTCCGGCGCCAGGTCGAGTGTCACGACCCATTGTCTGTCCCCGGTCTTGCCGTGAAAGACCACATTCGTGCCAACCTGCAGCCCCGGCCAAAGCTCGGGAAAATCGGCCTCACGCGCCCGGACCAGGGGATTGCCGGCCTTCGCGCACCAGATATGCGCGACACTTCCATCGTCTGAAAAATACAGAATTGTCCCGTGGTACATGTCGCCTCTTGCTTTGCGCGTCGTTGGCGTCGGTCTTTCGCACCAAAACCAGAAGAAACTTGTAAACAGGAGCCAAGAAGCCTCGCTCTAACGCAGTCCCCCAACCACGTGAAGAGCAAATTAGCCGCGTGAAGCGACGTATCAATAAGACAAAGTCAACGCTTTGAGAAAAATGGAAAAATTTCCAAGATAGCGCAGGTGCGCCCCAAGGTTTTGAAACCTTGGACCGGCCGTTTCAGCGTTAGCGCCGTGTCTCACCGGCCCGGTAGCAACGCCGGGCCAATCCCCCCGAACCATGGTTTATCAACTCCAAGGGGTCATAACCGGCCTCAGGCCGCCCGCTCCCGCTCGCTGGCCTGCCGCGCCCACAGGCCAGCATAGCGCCCCTCCCGCGCCAGCAGATCGGCATGGGTGCCTTCCTCGACGATCCGCCCGTCTTCAAGAACCACGATCCGGTCCGCATCGGCCACCGTCGACAAACGGTGCGCGATGGTGATCACCGTGCGGCCCTCGCCCGCCCGGCGCAGCGCATCCTGGATCTCGCGCTCGGTCTCGGTGTCCAGCGCAGACGTGGCCTCGTCCAGCAGCAGGATCGGCGGGTCCTTCAACAGCGTACGCGCGATACCCACGCGCTGCTTCTCGCCACCCGACAGTTTCAGCCCGCGCTCCCCCACCTGCGTGTCATACCCCTTGTGCAAGCCCTCGATAAACTCGTGGATCTGCGCCGCCTTCGCCGCCGCCTCGATCTCGCCTTGAGTGGCTCCGTCGCGGCCATAGCCGATGTTGTACCCGATCGTGTCGTTGAAAAGCACCGTGTCCTGCGGCACCACGCCGATGGCCGCGTGCAGGCTCTCCTGCGTCACACCGCGCACGTCCTGCCCGTCGATTTCCAGCGCCCCGCCGCTCACGTCGTAGAACCGGAACAGCAGCCGCCCGATGGTGGACTTGCCCGACCCCGACGGGCCCACCAGCGCCACGGTCTCGCCCGCCGCCACGGTCAGCGAAATACCGTGCAGGATCGGTCGCTCGGGGTCATACCCAAAGGAAACGTCCCGAAACCGCACCGACCCACCTTCAATTTCCAGACCTTTTGCATCCTTATCGTCGGTCACATCCGGGTTTTTCTCTAGCAAATCGAACATTTCCGCCATATCGACCAGGCTCTGGCGAATCTCGCGGTACACGGTGCCCAGAAAGTTCAGCGGCATGGTGATCTGTATCATGTAGGCGTTGACCATCACGAAATCGCCCACCGTCAACGCGCCGCTCTGCACGCCCATTGCTGCCATCACCATCACCGCCACCAGCCCGCCGGTGATCAAAAAGCTTTGCCCGACATTCAGAAAGGCCAGCGAATACGATGTCTGCAGCGCCGCCGTCTCGTAGCCTTCCATCGCCCGGTCATACCGCGCCGCCTCGCGCCCTTCGGCGCCGAAATATTTCACCGTCTCGAAATTCAGCAGGCTGTCGATCGCCTTCTGGTTGGCGTCGGTGTCCTGCTCGTTCATCCGGCGGCGCAGCTTCACCCGCCATTCCGTCACCTTGAACGTGAACACCGTGTAGGCCGCGATCACCCCCACCACCACGGCAAGGTACGAGAAATCGAACAGCGTCCACAGCACCACGCCGATCATCAGAAGTTCCAGGATCAGCGGCCCGACGGAAAAGAGCAGAAAGCGCAGCAGGAACTCCACGCTTTTCACGCCCCGCTCGATGATCCGACTCAGCCCCCCGGTCTTGCGCGTCATGTGAAAGCGCATCGACATGTGGTGAATGTGCTGAAACGTCTCCAGCGCCAGCCGTCGCAGACCCCGCTGCGCCACGGGCGCAAAGATCGCGTCGCGCAACTGCTGGAAGCCGACGTTCATCAGCCGCGCCATGCCATAGGCCACTGTCAGCCCGATCGCGCCCGCGCCCAGCATCCACGCCGCCTCCTGGCCTTCCCCGGCCAGCTGATCCACCGCCGCCTTGTAGAAAAACGGCGTCCCCACGGCCACGACCTTGGCCAGCACCAGCGCGATCATCGCCAGCACCACCTTGCGCTTGGCCCAGGTCTGTCCCTCCGGCCACAGGTATGGCGCCACCCGCCGGATCACTTGCAGGCCGTTTTCCGGCATTTCCGTCGCTGTCGTGGGTCTGCGCCGCATCTGATCTCCTTCATCCCTCCGGTGACATAGGCCAAGCCCGCCGCCAAGGCCAGACGCACCACCGCACAGTTGTGTCGCAGTTTTCCGGGTTTGCTTTGGAACCAATCCCGCCCTGCCAGAGTTACCCGCGTAAGAGCAGGCAACGGGCCTGACTAACAGGAGAAAGACATGCGTTTCATCGCAGCACTTACCGCCCTTTTCGCCCTCGCCGCATGCGAGACGACCGAAGGGTTCGGGCGCGACCTGTCCAACCTCGGTAACGATATCGAGGAAGAGGCCGAAGAAAACGATTGAGCCCTCTTTCGAGCGGCGGCGTGATCCCCCGATCCAACATTGATCACGGCGCTTGCCAAGGAAAGTTACAAGGCCCCGGCGCATCCCGCGTCGGGGTTTTCCTTTGCCCGGGCTATTCCGCCACCACCTGGTCGGGGATGGAAAACACCTGCCCCGGGTAAATCAGGTCGGGGTCGCGGATCCGGTCGCGATTGGCCTCGAAAATGCGCACATACTCGATCCCCTCGCCGTAATTGCGCCGCGAAATCCCCCACAGCGTATAGCCCGGCTGCACCGTCACCGCCTGCACCAGCTTGCCCGCCTGGGTGGCCTCGGCCAGCAGCGTCTCGTCCTCGCGCTTGAAGGGCGTCTCGACCCGGCTGGTGACATTGCCCTCCGCATCCACCTCGTCGATCCGCAGGGTATAGACGCCGGTATCCACCTCCGGCAGGTCCGTGCCCCAGCTTCCATCCGCCTCGATCCGCGAGGTCGTGACCGGCTTGTTGTCCAGGTAGACGCGCACGAACCCGTCGCTGGTGCCCCGGCCCGACAATTCCACTTTGCCGCTGTCCGAATAGCTGATCGCGTCCAGCGCCACGATAGACATCACCTCCGGGCTGGCGTCTCCCGGCGCGGGCTGGATCACCCGCACGCCGTCCGCGTCGGACATCAGCACCGCCGCCCCCGGGGCGGGATCGCGGCTTTCGTCCGCGTCAGTGCCGGCGCGGACAGGGCTGTTGACGGACTGCGCGCCGTTGGCGGTGTCGTCGCCCTGCCCGGTTCCGTCCTGCCCGGTCCCGGCCTCGCCCGCCGTCGCGGTCGTCGCCGTGTCATCGCCTTCGCTCCCGGTGGCCCCCGCTCGCTCAGCTCCAGTCTCGCCCGTCGTCGCCGTCTCATCGCCTTCGGTCGCGGTGGCAGACCTGGTTCCTGCCCCAGCTGCACTGTCCGCCGCCGTCTCGGGCACCGTCCCGGACTGCACCGCATCGGTGCCGTCCCCGGCCTCGCTCTCCGGTGCCGCCTCCGGCGTCCCACCGTCACCTTCGGGTGCTGCCGGATCCGACAACATCGCCGTCTCGAGTCCGGGCGCCGTCTCCTCCGACGCGGCCTCCGCCACTGTCGCTGCCGGCTGAACGGTCTCGTCCGACTCCGTTGCCTGCGTCGTCGCGGTATCGGTCGGACCGGCGGGCTGCCCCTCTTCGTCGAGGCTCACGTCTTCCGCACCACCCGACGCCGGCGCCTCCAGCGCCGCGACCGTGTCCCCCGACGTCGGCTCGGGCGCCGCCGCGTCCGGCTGCTTTGCCGCGCGCAGCGGTGCGATGATGATTTGCCCTTCGCTTTCAACGTCTTCGCCGGTCTCGGGCGAACGCATGCTCAGCGACAGAACACGCGGCTCCTCGCTCGGATCAACCGTCACGAACTCCACGAACTCGCCGTTGCCCTCGGGCACGAAACTGCGCAGCACATCGCGGTCCAGCCGGATCGAGGTCTCCCAGCCCGGCTCGGCCCGCCCGGCCACCAGCATCTGGCCATCCGGGTCCAGCCGAAAGGTGTTGACCTTCGGCGGCCCCGGCATCTCGGGTGCGGGTTCAGTGGGTTGGGTCTCGGCCTTTTCCGTGACCGCTTCGCTTTCTGCGTCGCCAGCGTCGGTCGTCACCTGTTCCGCCTCAGTCTCCGGCGCGGCCTCTGCGGTCTCGCCGCTCTGGCCGTCGGGCTGCGCCTCGGGCGCGCTCAGGCCCGCCGGCTGCGGCGCATCCTCGTCCGGGCCGAACATCCCGGCCGCGATCAACCCACCCACGACGACCGCCGCTCCGACCGCCCCGGCGATCCAGATCCCTTGCCCCCCTGTCATGCCAGACAGCTTGCTCATGTACATTTCCCCCAACCGCGCGACAGCTCTGCGGTTGCGAGAGTTTAGCAACACGGGCTAGAACGGTCAAAACAAGCCCCTTCAGCCTTTGGTGATTTCATGTCCAAGCGTTCCGTCTGTGTCTTTTGTGGCTCACGCAAGGGACGCAGCTCGGCCTACGAGGCCGCCGCCACGGACCTCGGCACCGCACTTGCGAACCATGATATGCGGCTGGTCTACGGCGCGGGCGACGTGGGCCTGATGGGCGCCGTGGCGCGCGCGGCCCAGGCGGCGGGGGGCGAAACCTTCGGCGTCATCCCCGATCACTTGGTGAAATGGGAAGTCGGCAAGACCGACCTCACCCGCTATATCGTCACCGAGACCATGCACGAGCGCAAGAAAGTCATGTTCATGAACTGCGACGCGGTGGTGGTCCTGCCGGGCGGCGCAGGGTCATTGGACGAGTATTTCGAGGTTCTCACCTGGCGCCAGATCGGCCTGCATGAAAAGCCGGTTTTTCTACTGAATACAGAAAGCTACTGGACAAAGCTCATCCAACTTATCGACCATGTCATCGACGAGGGTTTCGCCGACGCCTCCCTGCGCGACTACACGAACGTCGTCGACACGGTTCAGGACCTGATGAACGGCCTCGGCGCGACGGGCCGGTAACGCCAGCGCGCCAGGCTGTAAAGCGCCAGTGCGGCCCAGATCATGGCAAAGGCAATCATGTGCCAGCCTGTGAAAGGCTCGGCGAATATCACGACCGCCACGGCGAATTGCAGGCTGGGATTGAGGTAGGACAGCACGCCCACGCTCGCCAGGTCGATGCGCCGCGCGCCATAGCTGAACAGGATCAGCGGCGTCGCCGTCATCGGCCCCGCCAGCATCAGTGTCAGCGCCAGCGGCAATGACCCGCCCATCACCGCCCCGCTCTGTGCTGCCGACCACGCCAGCCATGCCAGCGCCGGGGCCACCAGCAACAGCGACTCCGCCGTGACTGACACCACCGGCCCCATGTCCAGCCGCTTCTTCACCGCGCCATAGGCCCCGAAGCTCAGCGCGATGCCCAACGAGATCCACGGCGCCACGCCAAGCCCGGCCGTCAGCACGATCACCGCCAGCGCCGCCAGAAGCACCGCCAGCGTCTCGCCCCGGCCCAGCCGTTCGCCAAAGAACATCAGCCCGAACAGCACCACGACCAGCGGGAAGATGTAATAACCCAGCGAGGCCTCCAGCGCCTGGTCCGATTTGATGGCCCAGACGAACAGCATCCAGTTGAACCCGATCAGCAGCGACGCCGCCGCCAGCACACGCAGAGTGCGCCCCGAACGCAACGCCCGAAACGGCACCGCCACCCGGCCCTGCGCGCTCAGGATCAACAAGAAGAAAACCGCGCCCCAGATCGTGCGATGCGCCAGCACGTCCAGCACCGGCAACCCGGCCAGCAACTTGTAGAACAAGCCCGACAGCCCCCAGATCATGCAGGCCAGGATGATGGCGGCGACGCCCTTGGCGGTTTCGGTCATGCGGGATGGCTCCGACGAGAAAACCCCCGGCCGTCTGGCCGGGGGCTAAAATCAGGATACTTCATTTGTCGCCCGCGCTTTACATGCGGCTTGCGACGTTTTCCCAATTGACGAGGTTGTCGAGGAAGTTCGCCAGGTAATCGGGGCGCTTGTTGCGGAAGTCGATGTAGTAGGAATGCTCCCACACATCACAGCCCAGCAGCGCGGTCTGATTGAAGCACACGGGGTTCACGCCGTTCTCGGTCTTGGTGACCTTCAGGCTGCCGTCGGTGTCCTTGACCAGCCACGCCCAGCCCGAGCCGAACTGACCGCCACCGGCGGCCTTGAACTCGTCCTTGAACTTGTCGACCGAGCCAAAGCTGTCGTTGATCGCCTTCTCAAGCTCACCCGGCATCTTGCTGTCGTTCGGGGTCATCATTTCCCAGAACTGGTTGTGATTCCACAGCTGGCTGATGTTGTTGAAGATGCCCGACTGCGCCACGGCCTTGGGATCATAGGTGCCCTTGATGATCTCTTCCATGGACTTGCCGTCCCACTCGGTTCCCTCGATCGCCTTGTTGCCGTTGTTGACATAGGCGTTGTGGTGAATGTCGTGGTGGTATTCCAGCGTCTCCTTCGACATGCCTTTGCCGGCAAGCGCGTCATGTGCGTAAGGAAGGTCGGGAAGTTCAAAAGCCATTTCGGGCCCCCTTTTCTTTGAGGTGATATTTCGCGACTACATGGTAGCGTTAGGGGATCAACGTCAAGGCTGTTGTTTTGTTCCTGCCCTGCGGATGGGCTGTGCGTCGGCGCAGAAATGCACACGCCGCGCACGTGCCAGACCGCAGAATGGCGAACGCGCAGTCTGCGTAGGGTGGGTTTTAAACCCACGAAACCGAACCTCGGAAACCCCACGCGCCCCGTCACCCGGGACGCGTGACCGCTTACGCGAAAAGCCCCGTCTCGCCGCCCGGCTCCGCCGCATCCTTGAGCAGGTTGAACGCATACTCCGCCACCGACCGGAAGCAGACCACCCGGATCGTATCGGCATCCTGCATCCAGAACGCCGCCGCGATCTGCGCCATGCGCGTCCGCCGGATCATACCCGGCTCGAACGCGCCGGGTGTCATGTCCACCGGGCACAGCTTGGCGATGATCTCGCGCGCCGCTTTGCCCTTCAGCTGGAACACGGCCCGCGCGTCCGACACGTTCACGGCCAGGAAGTGCTCGCCGCTCAGCGCCTTCTCGACTACCGCCAGCGCGTCCGCGACGCCCTCATAGGGCACCATCAGCAGCAACTCGTCCGGCGACATCCACGCCGCGCCCTTGTCGCCCGACACCGCGATCTCGCGCTGCCCCGGCAGGTCCACGCCGCAGGCCTCCTTGACGGCCTTCTTCATCTTGGCCGAGGACAGATCCCCGCGCAGCGTGATCATGCCCACCAGGCCCATCTCGCGGACCTCGACGTAGCCTTGATAAACTGCGCCTTGCAAAGCACTGATAGCATTAGACATTCTGCTTCTCCCCTTCAGGGTCGTAAAAGACCGCGCTGACGATCCGGGTGGGCACCGTGGTGCCGTCGACCTTGGCGAACTCGATCACCTCGTCCATCCGCTCGGTCCCGTGTTTCACCAGGCCCATGGCAATGCCACGATCCAGCGTCGGCGAATAATAGGTCGAGGTCACCCGCCCCTGCACGTTGCGCTGCCCGTTGGCGTTGTCGCCCTCGGCCACGCAATAGGCGCCATCGGGCAGGACCGATCCGTCCACCGTCTGCAAGCCCACCAACTGCCATCGCTCGGGGTCGGCCATATGACTGCGCTGTTGCGCCCGCTTGCCGATATAGTCGTCCTTCTTCTTCGAGATGGCCCACTGCATGCCAAGGTCCTGCGGAATCACCGTGCCATCCGTCTCGTCCCCGATCATGATGAACCCCTTCTCGGCCCGCATCACGTGCAGCCCTTCGGTGCCATAAGGCATCACGCCGAACTCCTTGCCGGCCTCCAGCAGCTGATCCCAGAACGCCCGGCCCTGGCTGGCGGGCACGGCGATCTCGTAGGACAGCTCGCCCGAGAACGAGATGCGGAACACCCGCGCCTTCGCATCACCAAAGTCGACGTCCTGCCACGCCATGAACGGCAGCGCCTCGGCGCTCAGGTCCACATCGGTCAGCTTCTCCAGCGTCTTGCGGGCTTTCGGGCCGACGACGCCGATCTGCGCATATTGCTCGGTCACGTTGGCGACATAGACTTTCCAGTCCCACCACTCGGTCTGCAACCACTCTTCCATATGCGCATGGATGCTGTCCGCGCCGCCCGTGGTGGTGTGGCACAGGAACGTGTCCTCATCCAGCCGCGCGACCACGCCGTCATCCATCAGGAATCCGTTCTCGTTGCACATCAGGCCATAGCGGCAGCGCCCCGGCTTCAGCGTGCTCATCATGTTGGTATACAGCATATCGAGGAATTTCCCCGCATCCGGCCCCTTCACGATCAGCTTGCCCAGCGTGGACGCATCCAGCAGCCCAAGGCTCCCGCGCGTCTGGTTGATCTCGCGCTTCACCGCGGCACCGATCTCCTCGCCCGGGCTCTGGCGGAACGTGTAGGGACGCCGCCAATGGCCCACCGGCTCCCAATAGGCACCGTTCGCCTCGTGCCAGTCATGCATCGGCGTCTTGCGCAGCGGCTGGAATATCTCGCCCCGCGCCTCGCCCGCGATCGAGGCCATGGAAATCGGCGTATAGGGCGGGCGGAACGTGGTCGTCCCGGTCTGCGGAATCGGCTGGTTCAAAGCATCCGACAGAATCGCCAGACCGTTGATATTGCTCAGCTTGCCCTGATCCGTCGCCATGCCCAGCGTGGTATAACGCTTGGCATGCTCGACGCTTTCATAGCCTTCGCGCGCCGCCAGTTGCACGTCGCTGACCTTCACGTCGTTCTGGTAATCCAGCCACGACTTCATCCGCAGCTTTACGTTCGCGCCCTGCGGCATCATCCAGATCGGCTGAATGAGGTTTCTCTGCACGCCCTCCGCCTTCGGTTTCTCCGCCTTCTTCGGTGTCTTACCCACGGCCTTGGCCGCCGCGCGACCGGCCTCCTCGGCATCGGCCAGAACCGCGCCCAACTCCAGCTCGCCGCTGGCCGTCCCGGCGGTCGAGACATAGGCCTCGCCCGCCGCCCCTGTAGGGGCTTTGTCCGGGTCAGGCCGGAACATCGCCTGCTGCTCGTCCCAGATCAGCTTGCCACCGCAATGCGACCACAAATGCACCACCGGCGACCAGCCACCGGACATGGCAACCGCGTCGCACGCGATCTCTTCCAGGACCGAGCCTTCGCCGGCTTGTGCACAGATACCCACACCGGTCACGCGCTTGCCGCCCTTGACCTTTGCGATGCCCTTGCCGGTTTCCACGCGAATGCCCGCCGCCTTGGCCTTTTCGGCCAGCACACCCGCGCCCGCTGCCCGCGCATCGATGATCGCCGGCACGTCCAGACCGGCCGCCTTCATCGCCAGCGCGGTCAGGTAGGCGTCGTCGTTATTGGTCACGACAACCGTACGGTCCCCGACGGAAACCCCATAATTTACGACGTAATCGCGCACCGCCGAGGCCAGCATCACGCCGGGCACATCGTTCCCGGCAAAGCTCAGCGGGCGTTCGATCGCGCCTGTCGCGGTCACGATCTGGCCTGCGCGAATACGCCACAAACGGTGCCGCGGGCCTTGTGCCCCAGGGTTGTGATCGTTCACCCGCTCGTACCCCAGGATGTAGCCGTGATCGTAAACGCCCGCGCCCATCATACGCAGGCGCATCTCGACATTGGGCATATCGCCCAGCTCGGCGACCAATTCATCCACGAACTTATCCACAGGCCCGTCATTGACAGTCGCATTGTAAAGCGGACCATCCACAGGCGTCCGTCCGCCCCAGGCGGCGGTCTGCTCCATCAGCAGCACCTTGGCGCCCGCAGCGCCCGCCGCGCGGGCCGCCATCAGCCCGGCAACACCGCCGCCGATCACCACCACGTCATAGAACGCGTAAAGATGCTCGTACTTGTCGCCGTCCTTGTCCTTGGGCGCCTTGCCCAGACCTGCCGACTGGCGGATGAACGGCTCATAGACGTGCTTCCACAAGGGGCGCGGATGGATGAACATCTTGTAGTAAAAGCCCGCCGGCAAAAACCGCGAGAACTTGGTGTTGATCGCGCCCACGTCGAACTCAAGGCTCGGCCAGTGGTTCTGGCTCGTCGCCTCCAGCCCGTCGAACAGCTCGGTCGTCGTGACCCGCTGGTTCGGCTCGAACGTCTCGCCCCGGCCCATGTTGACCAGGCCATTGGGCTCTTCGCCGCCCGACGCCACGATCCCGCGTGGCCGGTGATACTTGAACGACCGGCCCACCAGCATCTGGTCATTGGCCAGCAGCGCCGACGCCAGCGTGTCGCCCTCGTACCCCTTCAACCGCTTGCCGTTGAAGGTGAATTCCATCGCGTTCGCCTTGTTAACAAGACGCCCGCCATTCGCCAGACGCGTGCTCATGAAAACTCTCTCCAGCTCCAGCCCGGCACCTTGGCCGAGATCTTGTCCTTGATGTCCTTCGGCGGCTCGGTGGTCTGCGCGGAATAGGTCCCGTACACCTCCAGCGTCACCGTGTTGCGCGCGGCGTGAAACCACTTGCCGCAGCCGTTGGTGTGGCGCCAGCGCTCAAGGTGCACGCCCTTGGGGTTTTCGCGCTTGAAGAGGTACGCGTGAAAATCGTCATCGCTGGATTCCGGCCCAAACCGCTTCAAATGCGCTTCACCGCCCCCCGCGAACTCGGTTTCCTCGCCCTTCACCCCGCAATAGGGACATTCCAGGATCAGCATGCCATCCACCTTTCCATGTTGCGTGCATCCCGCACGACGTCGATTCCGCGTGCATCACGCACGACTTTGACTCCGCGTGCATCACGCACGACAAGGGCGGGCGCCGCGTGGCACCCGCCCATAAGGTTGCGATCACGTCCGCCTGCGCGGACCGCGTTATTCTGCGACAGCTGCCGTGCTTGCCACGTCGTCGGCCGGCTCGTCCGGCACGATGAAGCCTTGCGGCACATCGGACAGGTCCGGCACTGTGCCGTTGCCCAGCGAGCCGGCAAAGACCAGCGCGCCCAGCGCGACGACGACGACGAGAACCCAGAAGAGACCCGCGCTGCCCGCGTCATGGACGGGCATGCCGTAGCCGCGCCGTTGCTGCCATCGTTCGTAGTCAGACATCTCTCGAACTCCTCATGGTAGGAGTTCAAGCATGCGCCCGTCCGAGCTTGCGCGGAAGGACCGGCAAAACCCCGCGCAGGGTTTGGGCCGGTTCCCGCAACTTCTGCGCGATTGCATGGGCCGCTTTCCGCCACCTGCGGACGCAGCGACACAGGGGCGTCACACGCCCCTGCATCCAAACAGGTCGTAGACAGGCCGCCGGTTACGGCCCCGCGACCGTTATTGCTGGGTTTCGCCTTCGACGTTTTCGGCAGCGTCTTCCACGTCTTGGGCAGCGCCTTCGACGTCGTCCGCAGCGCCTTCGACAGCGTCAGCTGTGTCTTCCGCGGCGTCAGCGACATCATCGGCCGCCCCGTCCGAGGTCTCGACCGACACGTTGACGTCGGACGATTCTCCGCCCCCGACCGTGTCCCCGCCACCGCTGTCACCGAACATGACCCAAGCGATGAGACCCACGGCCACGACAAGACCGCCCACGATGAAAGCCATGGTTGCGCCGCCGCCTCCACCGCCCGATTGCTGCGGCGGCGGGGTATGGTTGTTGTTATGATCGGACATGTCGGTTCTCCGTTCCTTTTGGATTCCGACACCCCAACGCCCGATATGCCAAGGCGGTTCCCCATCAGTGCGCAACCCCGGCGGCGACGCTCTCGTCGATGAAGCGACCCTCGTAGAACCGGTCCAGCCCGAACTCGTCGGTCAGCGGCGAATATCCCTTCGCCATAAGCTCGGCAAAACCCCAGCCCGAGCCCGGGATTGCCTTGAACCCGCCGGTGCCCCAGCCGCAGTTGATGAACACGTTGTCCACCGGCGTCTTCGACAGGATGGGCGACCGATCCCCGGTCATGTCCACGATCCCGCCCCACTGCCGCAGCATCTTCAGCCGCGAAATCATCGGGAAAGTCTCGATCAGCGCGCGCACTGTTTCCTCGATATGGTGGAAACTGCCCCGCTGCGTGTAGTTGTTGTAATTGTCCGCGCCGCCGCCGATCACCATCTCGCCCTTGTCCGACTGGCTCATGTAGCCGTGCACCGTGTTGGCCATCACCACCACGTCCATGCAGGGCTTGATCGGCTCGCTGACCAGCGCCTGCAGCGCCACGGATTCGATCGGCAGGCGGAACCCGGCCATGTCGGCCAGGTGCCCCGAATGCCCCGCCACCACGATGCCCAGCTTGTCGCAGGCGATGTCACCCTTGTTGGTGCTCACCCCCGTGACCTTGCCGCCCTCGGTGCGGATGCCGTTGACTTCGCATTTCTGGATCACATCCATGCCCATGGCCGAACACGCCCGCGCATAGCCCCAGGCCACCGCGTCGTGCCGCGCCGTGCCGCCGCGCGCCTGCCACAGCCCGCCCAGCACAGGGTACCGCGGGCCCTCCAGGTTGATGATCGGGCACAGCTCTTTCACGCGGCTGGGGCTGATGAACTCGGTCTTCACCCCCTGCAATGCGTTGGCGTGCGCCGTCCGCTCGTAGCCCCGCACCTCGTGCTGGGTCTGCGCCAGCATGATCACGCCGCGCGGGCTGAACATGATGTTGTAGTTCAAATCCTGGCTCAGCGTCTCATAGAGGCTGCGCGATTTCTCGTACATCGCGGCCGACGCATCCTGCAGATAGTTCGAGCGGATGATCGTCGTGTTCCGGCCCGTGTTGCCCCCGCCCAGCCAGCCTTTCTCAAGGATCGCCACGTTCCGGATCCCATGGTTCTTGCCCAGGTAATAGGCCGTCGCCAGGCCGTGCCCGCCCGCGCCGATGATGATCGCGTCGTATTTCTTCTTGGGCTCCGGCGAGGCCCAGGCCCGCTCCCATCCCATGTGATATTTCAGCGCTTCTTTCGCGACGGCAAAGGCGGAATAACGTTTCATCAGGCGGGTCTCGCTCATGGCATGGATAGGGTCCGGCCCGGGGGATTCGCCCCCGCGCCGCGTCATTGCCCCGGTATGAAACAATGTGGCGTTGACGCCGACACCTCATGCGGCACGAATGGCCTGATTTGCGACATGCCGCCGCCGATCCGCCCCTGCGACACCAAGGGCGACCACTTGCCCCTTTCGGTTTGCCCGCCCAATCGTTAAATCACCTCCGAAGACAGGGAGATCACATGACATTCTGGGTGCTCGCCATCGCCTTGGGCCTGATCTGCGCCGCCATCCTGGGGCAGGTGCTGATGCGTGGCCGCGTGGGCGACGCGCCGCCCGCCGCCTATGACCTCCAAGTCTACCGCGACCAGTTGAAAGAGGTCGACCGCGACCTCGCCCGCGGCGTCATCACCCCCGAGGACGCCGAGCGCACCCGCGCCGAGGTCTCCCGCCGCATCCTCGCCGCCGATGCCCAGCTTCAGGCCACCGGCCAGGCCGGCGCGCAACCTGCGCTTCCGGGTAAACTGTTCGCCTCGCTGGCCCTTCTCGGCCTCGTCGGCGGCGCCGGCTGGCTCTACGCGCAAATGGGCGCACCCGGTCAGACCGACCTGCCCCGCACGGCCCGCCTCGCCGCCTCGGAAGCGGCCCGCGCCAATCGCCTGCCCCAGGACGAGGCCGAGGCCCGTTTCGAGGCGTCCCAGCCCGTCACCCCCGACATGGGCGAGGTCGATCCGCAATATCTCGAACTCATGAACCGCCTGCGCGAGGCCGTCGAAAGCCGCCCGGACGAGATCCAGGGCTACATTCTTCTGGCCCGGAACGAGGCCGCGCTCGGCAATCTCTCCGCCGCCGCCGAGGCCAAGACGCGCGTGATCGAGCTCAAGGGCGAAGCCGCCACCGCCGACGACTATGCCGAACTGGCCGACATGATGGTGTCCGCCGCCGGCGGCTACGTCTCGGCCCAGGCCGCCGAGGCCATTCGCGCGGCCCTTGCCCGCGATCCCAAGGAGCCGCGCGCGCGTTACTACATGGGCCTCTACATGATCCAGGTCGATCGCCCCGACATCGCCTTCCGCACCTGGGACAAGCTCTTGCGCGAAAGCACGCCGGACGCGCCCTGGACCGCCCTGATCCGCCCCCGGATCGAGGAACTGGCTTGGCGCGCCGGGATCAACCGCTACGAGCCGCCCGCCGAAGGTGCCGCCCCCGGCCCCTCGCAGGGCGACATCGACGCTGCCGGCGACATGAGCGCGCAGGACCGCGCCGCCATGATCCGCGGCATGGTCGACCGCCTCGCCACCCGCATTGACGAGACCGGCGGCACCGCCGACGAATGGGTGCGCCTCTCGAACGCCTACGCCGTCTTGGGCGATTTCGATGCGGTGCGCGACCTCATCGCCCGCGCCCAGGACCGCTTCGACGACCCCACTGTGATCGACACCATCACCAACGCCGCCAAGCAGGCCGGCTTCTCCGAATGATCGTCGAGGATTTCGCCGCCTTCGCCGCCGCCCTGCCCGGCTTTCGCGCCCTTCTCGGCCTCGACCTCGGCACAAAGACAATCGGCGTCGCCGCCTCCGACGCGCTCCTCTCATCCGCCAACCCGGTCGAGACCATCAAGCGCACCAAGTTCACCGCCGATGCCGACCGTTTGCTGGCCATCGCCACCGACCGCAACGCCGCCGGGGTAATCCTCGGCCTGCCCCGCAACATGGACGGCTCCGAGGGTCCGCGCTGCCAATCCACCCGCGCTTTCGCCCGAAACCTCGCGGCGCGCACCGATCTGCCCATCGGCTTCTGGGACGAGCGCCTGTCCACCGTTGCGGCAGAAAGAGCACTGATCGAGGCCGATTTGACCCGAAAGCGTCGCGCAGAGGTGATCGACGCCGTCGCCGCCGCGTATATCCTGCAAGGAGCGCTGGACCGAATCCGCCACCTGAAAGCCGAGACATGAACGACAACCCCGTCTGGAACCGCAACGAGATCGAGAGCCCCTGCGTGCGCATCTGCGTCGTTCATCCCGAGGCGCGGATCTGCACGGGGTGTTATCGCACCATCGACGAGATCGGCCGCTGGTCCAAGATGACGCCCGACGAACGCCGCGAAGTCATGGCCGACCTGCCCGACCGCGCCGCCACCCTGACCAAGCGCCGTGGCGGCCGCGCCGCCCGGCTGAAGCGCGGCTGAAAGGGCCACACGGATGGTCCCCCTCAGCGCACCGAAAAATTGCAATTTTTCGGTCCGGAATTTTGCAAAATTCCGCGCCCCGCTCCGGCGTCACACCCAAAGCAACCCGTCAGGATACCGCCGCAACGATTGCGCCCCGGCAAACGCACCGAACGCTCTGTTCATTTCACCTTTCGGCCCATGCCACCGTCGCGATACCACTGAGATACCGACGCGATACCGACACGCTTTTTGCAGTTTTCCCTGTGTTAACCTTCGAGTCGCCCAGTTCTCAGGGCGCGGTCAGCCACTGATCCCCCAGGATCGGCCATTCGGGCCTGAAATAGACGATCATCCGCCCCTCGTCCGGTGCCTCGGCGCCATCCTCCCACGGTGCCACGCCATGCAAGGCCAGCCGGTGAACGACATAGGCCTCCCCCGGTTTCGCCGGCAGCAGAACCCTCTCGCAGGTGTCGAAAACCTCGCGACGCGCGGCCTTGTAGATATCCGTCAGGTCGACCCTGTCCCACGCCTCGGGCGGCACGCCTTGCAAGGCCTCGGCAAAGGCCGTGCGCATCACTTTATGACTGCCTTCCCAGACACTTAGAGGGCTGGCCCCGGCCCCGCATTCCGTCAACGGCAACCCCAGGATATAGGCGTGCCGCTCCTTCAGAAACCGCCGCCTGTCCGGCCCTTCCAAGAGCAACCCGTCCACATGCGCCGCGTCCCGCCGCAGCCTGTAGCCAAAGGCCGCGTCCCCCTCGCCGTCCTTTGGCCTGGGATAGCCCGGATACATGACCGACACCTGCCCCCGATGCAGCGGCAGGCGGCCATAAAGCTCCGATACAGCCTCCCATGCGTCCCCCGTCAGCGGGCCGGCCTCGCCCACGGTCCCGTCGGGCGCGTTCGGCAGCGTATCGACCCCTACGAACCACGTGCCGTCGCAATACAACCAGCGCTGTTCCTCGGGCGCTTTAACCCTCTCTTTCGCAACGGAAAACGCCGCCTCGGCCCAGGCCGCCACGGAAGGATCAAACGCGTACCGCGCCCATCCTTTCTCAAGGAAATCCGTCACGCCGCGATCCCCGTCACCTGCGCCAGCGCCTCCTCCACCAGCGCCGTTCCGGCCCCCGGTTTGGTGGCGTTTTCCGACAGCACCCGCCGCCACGCCCGCGCCCCCGGCTGACCGGCGAAGAGCCCGAGCATGTGCCGCGTGATCTGGTGCAGCTTACCCCCTGAAATTAAATGGTCTTCGATGTAGGGCAGCATGGCATGCACCGCATCCTCCCCCGTTCGATCCGGGCCTTGGTCGCCAAAGACCCGCCGATCCGCCGCCCCCAAAACCTCCACGGGCCGGTGATACGCCGCGCGCCCCAGCATCACGCCGTCGAACCCGGCCTCTAGGTGGCCCACCGCTTCGTCCAGCGTCTCCACCCCGCCGTTGAGCGAGATGTGCAGGTCCGGAAATTGTTCTTTCATCCGCGCCACAAGCGGATAGTCCAAGGGCGGAATATCCCTGTTTTCCTTGGGGCTTAGCCCTTGCAACCAAGCCTTGCGCGCATGGATTGTAAAGCACCGCACCCCCGCTGCGCTGACCCGCGTCAGAAAGTCAGGCAAAACGGTCTCGGCCACCTGGTCATCCACGCCGATCCGGCATTTTACCGTTACCTCGGTGTCCACCGCGCCGATCATCGCGGCGCAGCAATCGGCTACCAGGTCAGGCTGCTTCATCAGCACCGCACCGAAGGTCCCCGACTGCACCCGGTCGCTGGGGCAGCCCACGTTGAGGTTTATTTCGTCATATCCCGCCACGGCCCCCAGCCGCGCCGCCTCGGCCAATTCGCCGGGCGCCGATCCGCCCAACTGCAAAGCCACGGGATGTTCCTCGGGCGCATGGTCCAAAAGATGCAACGCCCCACCGCGCACCAATGCCGGCGCGGTCACCATCTCGGTATAAAGCAGGGCGTTCCGCGACAGTTGCCGATGCAGGAACCGGCAGTGCCGATCGGTCCAGTCCATCATGGGTGCCACGGCAAGCCGGGATGCGTATTTTACCTTTGATTTCATATCCTTGGCTAATACCTCAATTTGCAGCCACTCGCAGGGTTTTCAAGTGATTCCCGGAGGTTTTCCTCCGTTTCCCTGGATATTCCAAGATCGCTTGCTACCGCGTAGCAACATACGCCGCCCGCGTCACGTCCGAACCAGAGCCCCACCAGGTACGAACTGTCTGGCCGATTTCGGAACCGTCTCAACTTACCCTACTCGGCCGGTTTCCGACCAGATCGGAACGACACCAGATCCTCGATGTTCAGCAAGAGAGGGGACAGTAATGTCTCATACGACCCAAGTTAGCTCTACAAATTTGCTCAAGCAAATCTCGCGTGAACGCGCAGCCGGCTCTCCCTTTCCCGCACTCGCAGGAGTCAGCCGATGCTTCAGGAACCGTAGTGGCGAATAGGATCTGAGCATTGAGACCGTCGGAAATGGGGGTCTCAGACGCAGCGGTTTCCAATTCAGCGCCTGACAACCTCGGTTCGGAACATCGATGCGCTGTTCACTTGCTCGACATTCATGCTGTTTTCTATCACAAGAGATTCGGAAATATTGCAGTTAAATGTAAAAATTGCAAAATCTCGGGACGGGGGAATGCGTAAATGGGGAACGGGATCAGGAAAACATCAGCTTGGGTGATCTCACTGGCGGGCGCCGCTGTCGGGACATTTGCATCGGCCCAAGAGGAGCCGTTCGAGCTTCCCGAGATCGTTTTGCCACCTGCGGGTGGGGCCGGCCCGATCAGCGAGGCTGCATCGACGAAGCAGGTCATAACTTCCGAAGAGTTCGAGCGGCAGGGCGCACGTACGCTCGGCGAGGCGCTCGATCTTGCCAACGGCATCAACGTGCGGTTTGGCGGCGACGGGACGCGCCGCATCGATATTCGCGGTCTTCGCACCCGCCAGGTCCTGCTTCTCGTCGATGGTGTGCCGGTACGTTCCAGTATCGATGGGCAATTCGATCCTGACCGTTTCGCCCTCGGCGGCGTGGACAGGATCGAAATCACCCGCGGGGCATCGTCCGTGCTGTATGGTCCAGGCGCATCCGCAGGCGTCGTGAACCTGATCACCAAGGACGGTGGCAAAGGCCTTTCCGGCAGTTTCGGCGTCGCGACGGGCACCGGGGGCACAAACCAGGTTGAAGGCTCCATCGCTTACGGCTCGGATCGTGGCAACCTTCGCTTCAGCGGAACGTGGAGCGGGCGCGACGACTACCCGCTTTCGGACGATTTCACCGCGACACCGGTTCAACCGAATGGCGACCGGATCAACAGTGACCGAGAAGAGACCAAGCTTTTGGCAAGTGGCGTCTACCGGCTCAACAGTGACACATCAATCGGGTTCAGTGCGACCTATTCCGAAGGTGAATACGGCAAGCCGCCTTCGATCTATGACCGTGCGGTCGACGATTTCGCAAGTCGTACGCGGTTCGAGCGTGTCGAGAATTACTCGGTACGCGGCTTTCAGATCGTCGGAACGCACCAGGTCGGAACTCTCACCTTCACGCCGCGCCTCTATTATTCAGAAGAGCAGGAATTCACGAAGAGCTACGACGACGCCGGCTTCGACACGCAAACTGCCGCGGGGTCTTTCACCGAAGACGCGACCAGCACGATCTGGGGAAGCCAGTTGCTCGTGACCTCCGACCTCAACGGCGCAGGTCAACTTTCGGGCATGCTTGGCTATGAGCATCAGGATTGGTCCGCCAGCGGGATTGAACGAGTCTCCGGCGGCGGCGGTGGAGGCGGCGGAGGCGGTGTAACGCAGCAGCCCATTAACACAAACGCTTCTGCCGAAATACTGAGCGCCGGTATCGAATACGAATTTCGCCCCGTCGATCCGCTCGGCCTGGTTGTCGGGCTCGGCTATGCTCAGCAAACTAGGAACGGCCAAACAGATGGGGACACGTATTACCGCATCGCTGCGACCTACGATCTCGACAGCCAAACCACGCTTCGCGCCCAGCATGCCCGAGAAATCCGATTCCCGACTTTGCGGGACCTTTTCGCCGCGGATCGCGGAAACCCGAACCTCGATCCGGAGCGGACACTGCATTACGAGGTCGGCATCGACCGAAGCTTCGCCTTTTGGAACGCGACACTGTCCGCAAGCCTCTTTCAGACCGACGCCAAGGACTATATCGAGCGCGGCCCGAGCGGTCTGTCCGAGAACGTCGAGAAGCTACGGATGCGCGGGCTGGAAATCGACTATCGCGCCTCGCCGATTGAACCCCTGACGGTGGGTCTCGGCTACACATTTCTCGATGCCGAAAACCGCAGTGTTGCCGCGCCTTCCAGAGATCTGCAGAACCGGCCGCGGCACAAGTTCGTGCTGTCGGGCAGCTATCGCTTCAACGGCGGGACCCGCATTGATGCACAATATCTCGCGGTTCTGGACAACCTGACGCTCAACCGCAATGGAACGCAATCTCGAAACGTGGGGGACTTCCATCTGGTCGACCTCGGAGTCACGCACGCGTTCGAAGGACAGAACGCCGAAATCTATGGACGTGTCCGCAACCTCTTCGACGAGGATTACCAAGACAGCTACGGGTTCGTGCAGGCCGGGCGGACCTTTCAGGTCGGCGGGCGCATCCGCTTCTGAGAAAGTGACGGCCATGACAGGGCATTCGGACAAGGGATACATCGGCGGCTTTCGACTGCGCGAGGCGATGTTCCTCACGCTATGTACGGTTTTGCTGGTAAGCACGAAGATCTTTTTCCGTCTGAAACTGGGCATTCCGGGACACAGCGCGATCTTTCTCGCGTTCTGCCTTGTCCTCGGACGCACGCTGGTGCCGCGCGGGCTTTCGGCGACGTTCGTGGGCGTTTTGGGTGGCCTGGCCATGATGGCACTCGGGCTGGGCAAGACCGGGCCGCTGGTCCTGCTTCAGACCGGCATGGCAGGACTGATGGTCGACGCGCTGGCAGCCCTCGGGTTGACAAGGCAGTTCTGGGGCGCGGCCCTGCTTGGGCTTGCCGCCGGTCTGGGACGCGGACCTGCGCAACTGGCACAGAACCTTCTGATTGGCATGGATTGGAATCTGGCACTGACCACGGCGGGGCTGAAACTGATCCCCGCGGCAATGTTCGGTTTGCTTGGCGGGGTTCTGGCCTTTCTCGTGGCACGGCGGCTTGAACGTGGCGGACTATCACCGGGGGTATCATGAAACACGTCTCACCTCTCGATCCGAGCCTTTTGCTGATCGGAGTCGAGGATACGGATGTCGAAGGGGCCGAACTTGGCACCGGCAAGATCACGCGGCGGCTGAAGGACGTCCTTCCGACCGGCGCCGAGATGGTCGGCGTGGTCCGGCATCAGTTCCTGATGGTTCCCGAGATTCCCTACACCTCCTGGAACAGCCCGGCCTGCGCCATCGTGCGCGTGTCCGATCCGTCACTCGTGCCCGAGGTCGCAAAGGCGACCCGCGACCATGTCCGCGCCCTGGCCTCCAACGGAAGCGATCCGGGCATCTGCCTTGGCCTCGTGCGGGACGTTGCACCCCGGGTAATTGAACATGGCGTCGATTGCCGGCGCCGCGTGCTGACGCAGGCCGACGCGATCCGCACCGGCAAAGGCCTGATCCTCGAGGGCCTGGGCGGCGACAATGGTGGCATAATCGGTGCGCTTGGTGCGGTCGGGCTTACCGCGCACGGCTGGTGCGGACGCTTCATCGAGGTAACGGCGCTGGAAGAGCGGCCGCTCGACAACTCGGTCGCAGACCTTGCCGAGTGCGGCGTGCGACTGGCCGTGATGGAGCGCGATGCGCCGCCGCCGCTGGATGAAGACCGGGTGATCGTGCCGGATCAGTTCCGCCCCGTGCTGATCGGCGGCGTCCCGGTTCTGATGGTCCACGAGGCCGCGCCGGGACGATGGGAGACAAAGCCCTGGCCGAAGCGCAACCATTGACGGCCGAACTGACGGTCCCGGGCGAGTTGACCTTGGTCGCGGGACCGACCGGGACCGGAAAGACGACGCTTCTTTCCAGAGCGTTGCGCGACTGGCGCGCGGCGCACCCGGCACGCTGGCCCGGTGCTGTTCTGCTTGGGCAGAATCCCGCGACACAGCTCGTGGGCGAGACCGTAGAGGAAGAGGTCGCCTTCGCATTGGTCGCAGCCCAGATGCCGGATGCGGAAATCGCCCGTCGCACGGCCCGCGCTCTCGCGACTTTCGGGCTGGACGACCGCGCCAAAGCCCGAACCGACGCTCTTTCTATGGGCTGGAAATGCCGGACACTTCTCGGCGCGCTGCACGCGCTGGAACCCGATGCGCTTTTTCTCGACGAGCCTTACGCACAGTTGGACGACACCGGGCGGAGGCGGCTCGACGCTGCGATCACCGAATGGCTGGGCCAAGGCCGTGCGGTCGTCGTCAGCGCGGCAGAGGCCCTGGAAACGGTGGGCGGGTTGCCTTCTGGCCGGACCCGCCTGCTCCATGCCGAGACAGGCCTTCGACCCGAGCCGGATCTTGTGGCCGGCTTTTGCGAAAAGTGGCCCGATCACGCCCCCGACACCCCAACAGGGTCTGCAGTTGAGCTACTGTCCTTCACGGCAGGCTACGAAGATACGTCGGCGGTTTTGCGCGACATCGATCTTGTCTTGCCGCCGGGCTCGATATCCGTGGTCAGCGGTGCAAATGGCTGCGGCAAGTCCACACTTCTGCGCGCGGTCGCCGGCGACATGCCGGCACTCTCGGGCACGCGGCGCATCCTGGGGCACGACATGGCAGGCGCGGGCAATCTGCCCCGGGAAACCGCGCTTGTTCTGCAAGATCCTGAACTGCACCTGACCGGCCGCACCGTGCGCGGCGAGATCGAAGTGGCCAGCGCCATTCCGAAACCGGGCGCCGAGACGTGCCTTCGCATCTTCGGTCTCTCGCAGTTCGCCGAGCAGGCTGCCCTTAACCTGTCACACGGCCAGAAACAGGCGCTGGTTCTGGCCTGCGCGGTTGCATCGATGCCCCGCCTTCTTTTGCTGGACGAGGCCTTTTGCGGGCTGGATGCCAGCGCTATGGCATCAATACTCTCTGCTCTTCGACGGATCGTGCACCGTACAGGGTTGACGGTCATTGCGGTTACTCACGATCCGCAAGGTCCTGTTCCGGACTTTGCCGATCGACACCTTCGCATGTCGAACGGGAAACTCATCGATGTCTGATACGCGCGGGCCTGCCACTGTCTGGACTCGCACACTGTTTCTCTGGATGGTCGCGCTTGCCATCGCACTGTTCGGCGTTCTGGCACCGGCGACCTGGCTGCCCCTGCTGAGTTTGCTCGCAACCGGACTATTCATCGCAACCGCGGGGCCAAGGGCCACGCTTCGCGACGCGCGGCCGTTGGCGTGGCATGCGCCTGTTCTGCTGCTCGGCATGCTGATCGTGAACGGCAGGGTCGACTGGGCCTTGGCGCTGGAAATCTCGGTCCGGTTCATGCTGACGGCCATGCCGATCTTCTGGCTGCATCGGCTGACGGCCCCGACCCACCTCTTGACGCTGTTTGAGCGCGTACTGCCGTTCAGGCTTCGGCTCATCCTCCTTTTTGCCCTTCGGATTTGGCCACTGCTATTGCGTGACATGAGGGACATCCTCCTCGTCGCCCGGTTAAGCGGCACTTGGCCCGCCCGCCTGCGCGACGTCCGACCGCGCCACTTCGTTCATGCGCCCGGACGCATCATGATGCCCCTCGGGGTGAGAGCGATCCGTCTTTCCGACGATATGGCCCGCAGTCTCGAGGCGCGCGGCCTGGATCAATTGTGAAAGGGGAGAAACACAGCCGGTGCGAGCTTTGGCCAGCACCATGGATCAGCTGTCGTTTCCGGATAACAATGGTGATGCCTTACTGATCAGCCTCACTTGAGTGATCCAATTTGATTGTTAGTGCATGACTGGCCTTGGGTCCATCTGGACGATGGTTTCCGGGGCCGGTGGGCGTTAGCCCAGAGCACTGCGAGGGCGTTTTGTGTTGTAGTGTTTCCTCCATTCTTCGATCAGGATTTGGGCTTCTCGCAGGCTGTAGAAGACTTCACCATTCAAGAACTCATCGCGGACCCGGGCATCGATGACATTGCCTGAGTTCAGCTTCCTATCTATGCGGATGGCCAGACATTCTCGGCTGTATTCAACGATGATGTTGAGCGTGTGAGACGACCAATATTGCGGCTACGAAGTACTCGATTGGTATTTGACGACAGCGCGGCCGCTCTTCGACTTCGCCAACCCGGAAATTTGCCGCGCTACTTCGAACGAGCCTTGATCAGGATCAATGCATATCACTCGCCCTCGTCCATTTCATTGAGAACCCAAGTGCCCGTTTGGGAAGCGGCGCGGAAAGGATGGCGATGGACAGCGTTTTTCGGACCGAAGGCCTGACGAAGGTCTACGACACTGGCACGCTGCAAGTGCGTGCCCTCGATGTTGTGGACCTCGAACTCTATCGCGGGCAGCTCGCCGTTCTGCTGGGGCCGTCGGGCAGTGGCAAATCAACGCTTCTGAACATCCTGGGCGGGCTTGACCACGCCACCGATGGCCGCGTCTGGTTCCGCGATACCGAGCTTACGGGCATGAACGACAAACAGCTCACGCTCTACCGGCGCGCCCATGTCGGATTCGTTTTCCAGTTCTACAACCTCGTCGCCAGCCTGACCGCCTGCGAGAATGTCCAGCTTGTCACCGACGTCGCCCGCACGCCCATGCGCGCCGAAGAGGCGCTGGAGCGCGTCGGGCTCTCGCACCGCCTGCATCACTTCCCGGCCGAGATGTCAGGCGGCGAGCAACAGCGCGTCGCCATCGCCCGCGCCATCGCGAAGCGCCCCGAGGTGCTGCTTTGCGACGAACCCACCGGTGCACTGGACAGCCAGACCGGGGTGCAGGTGCTGGAGGCCCTGCGCGAAGTGAACGAGGATCTCGGCACCTCCACGGTGGTCATCACCCACAACGTGGGGATACGGAAAATGGCGCACCGGGTGATCTGGTTCCTCGATGGCCGCATCGACCGCGTCGAAGAAAACGCCACCCGCGTCGCGCCGGCAGAGATCTCGTGGTGAGGCCGGCATGAACGCACTCGACCGCAAGCTCCTACGCGATTTCGTCCGGCTCTGGGAACAGGCGCTGGCGATCGCGCTGGTCCTGGCCTGCGGCGTGGCCATCCTCCTGGCAACCTTCGGCACCTATGGCGCACTGGACGAGACCCGCCGGGCCTATTACGAGCGCAACCGCTTTGCCGATGTCTTTGCGCATGCGGTGCGTGCGCCGCGGGCTCTGATGCAGGACATCCGGGCCATAGACGGCGTTCGTTCCGCCGAGGCACGCGTGTCCAATTATGTCATACTCGACGTGCCGGGACGGCAGGAAACCGTATCCGCCTATCTTTTGTCATTGCCCCCCGACGGCACTCAGGCGCAGCTCAACATGCCGATCCTGCGCACGGGCCGTTTGCCCCGCCCCGAAAGGACGGACGAGGCCGCCGTCAACGCGCCTTTCGCGGCAGCCAACGGGCTGGAACCCGGCGACAGGTTTCATGCCAATCTGAACGGCCAGAAACGAGAAATCACCGTCACCGGCACATTGCTGTCACCCGAATTCATCTACACCATTGGCCCGGGCGCCCTGATGCCCGACAACGAGACTTTCGCGATCCTCTGGATGCCCGAGCGCACTGTCGCGGCGGCGTTCGACATGGACGGCGCCTTCAACGACGTCACTCTCAAGCTTGGTCCTGGCACGCCGGAGGCCCCTGTGATCGACCGGCTGGACGACCTGCTGGAGCCCTATGGCGGTCTGGGTGCTTACGGGCGCGACCGGCACCTCTCCAACAGCTTCATCGACAGCGAGCTTCAGCAACAGCGCGTCGCCGCGATGATCCTGCCGCCGATTTTCTACGCCATATCGGCCTTTCTCGTTGGTGCCGTCATCAGTCGGATCATCGCGCTGGAACGCAGCGAGATCGGTCTTCTCAAAGCCATTGGCTACTCGAACGTGCGCATCTGCCTGCATTACCTCATGCTGGCAGGGCTCATCGCCCTTGGCGGCACGCTGATCGGCTGGGGCGCGGGCACTTGGCTGGCGCGCGGCCTCGCGCGGCTCTATGCCGGGTTCTTCGACTTCCCCTTCCTGATCTACCACGTCAGTCTGGACGCTTATGCGTTGTCGGGCCTGCTCGCGATTGCAAGCGCGGCGCTCGGCGCCGCCCGCAGCGCCCTGCGCGCGGCACGCCTGCCACCGGCGGTCGCCATGGCGCCGCCCGCCCCGCCGCGCTTCAAACAGGGCCTGCTGGACCACGCCATTGCCGCGCTGCGCCTGTCGCAGCCCACGATGATGATCGCCCGCAGCCTGCTGCGCTGGCCTCTGCGCTCAGGCATCACGCTCTTGGGCATGTCCTGCGCGGTGGCCGTGCTGGTAGCCTCCGGTTTCTTTTCCGCCGCGCTCGACGCGTTGATGGACACCACGTTCGACCGCGCCAACCGGCAGAACGCCATGCTCCTGTTCGACCCGGACGTGCCCGAAACCGCGCTGACCGCCGTGGTCCGGCTTCCCGGAGTGCTGCGCGCGGAGGGGCAGCACTACCAGTCGGTCGTCCTGCGCCACGGACATCTCGAAAAGGAAACCGCAATCGAATCCCGCCGCCCGGGAACCGATCTTGCCCGCATCATCGCCCAGGACGGCGGCGTGATCGAACCCCCGAGCCAGGGCCTCCTGCTGTCGGAGCGTCTGGCCCGGCAGTTGGAGGCCGCGCCCGGAGACGTGCTCGAGGCGGAATTCCTCGGTGGACGCAACGAGACCCACAAGATCCGCATCGCCGGGATCGTCACGCAGTATATCGGCCTCAACGCCTACATGGATCTCGGCGCGCTCAACACGCTTTTGCGGCAAGCGCCCCGTATCACCGCCGCCAACCTGCAACTGGACACGGCCGCACTGCCGGACCTGCACAAGGTACTCAAGGCAACGCCGGAACTCTCCGCGCTGGTCCTGCTCGACAAGGCGAAACGCGGCTTCGAGGCGACGATCCGCGAAAACCTGATGATCATGACCACGATCTACATGACAGTCGCCGTGCTGATCACCGCAGGCGTCAGCTACAACTCGGCCCGCATCCAGCTTTCCGAACGGGCCCGCGAACTCGCCAGCCTGCGCATTCTCGGCTTCAGCCGGGGCGAGGTCGCCTACATCCTGATCGGGGAAACCATGCTGATCGCCACGCTGGCGCAGCCGTTGGGCTGGCTCTTCGGGGCGGCGATTGCCGGTGCGCTGGCAAGGGGCTCCTCGAGCGATCTCTACGAAATCCCGCTGGTGCTGGAGACAGCAGGTTTTGCGCAGGCCAGCCTCGTGGTGCTGGCCGCGGCGCTGGCGGCCGCACTCGTCGTGCGCCGCCGCCTGGATACTCTCGACCTCGTGCAGGTCATGAAAACACGTGAATGAGGACAGCGATGAAACCCAGTACCGCGATCGCAATTTCCGTCGGCACCCTGGCCCTTGGCGCCCTCGCCGTGCTGGCCTTCCGGACGGACCCGGTACCGGTCGACTTGGCGGAGGTGCGGCGCGGCCCGATGCAGGTGACCGTGGATGTCGAAGGAGAAACCCGCATCGCCGAGCTTTACGAAGTTGCCGCGCCGATCCGCGGCAATGCGCGACGCGCGCCGGTGCGCGTGGGCGACCCGGTCATTGCAGGCCAAACCGTGGTTGCCATTCTCGACCCGGCCGCATCCGATCCGCTCGATGCCCGCAGTCGCGTCCAGGCCGAAGCTGCCACGCGCGAGGCAGAGGCCGGTCTGCACATGGCCCAAAGCACGCTGCGCCAGGCCGAGGAAGAGCTGCAGCTCGCCACCAGTGAACACAACCGCACGCGCGAACTGGTGGATCGTGGCGTCGCCTCGCTGGCCCGGCTGGAATCGGCCGAGCAAACCCTCGCCGCGCGTCAGGCCGCCCGGCGCGCAGCCGAGTCGAACCTCGAACGCGCACAAAGCGCGCTCGACCGCGCCCGCGCCGCCCTCATCGACGCAACCGCAGACGCCACCAGCGCCGAGACTTGCTGCATGAGCCTGACGGCACCCGTGGACGGACAGGTGCTGGAAATCGACACGATCAGCGCCCGCCCCGTCGCCGCCGGAACCCGCCTGCTGACTATCGGGCAGCCGCAAGATCTCGAAATCGTGGCCGACGTCTTGTCGACCGACGCCGTCCGGCTGAAGGTCGGCGACCGGGCCGAGGTTCTGCGCTGGGGCGGAGACAAGACGCTCGAGGCCACCATCTCCCGGATCGAGCCCTCCGCCTACACCAAGGTCTCCGCCCTCGGGATCGAGGAACAGCGCGTCGACGTGGTGTTCGATCTCGCAACCCCTGCAGAGGACCGCCAGGCGCTTGGCCACGGCTTTTCCGTCTACCTGCGCGTTGTGGAATGGGAAGGTCAGGATATCCTGCAAGTCCCACTCAGCGCACTCTTCCGGCGCGGCGCGGACTGGGCGGTATTCGTGGCCGTGAATGACGCGGCCAGCCTGCGGATGATCGAAACCGGAAAGATGAACCCGGACCAGGCACAAGTCCTCTCCGGGCTCCAGGCGGGCGACACCGTGATCCTGCACCCCAACGACAGCATCCGCGACGGCGTCTCGATCATCCCGCGGCAGGCCGAATGACACAAAGCGCTCCAACCGCTCGCCGCGAAGGCGTACCGCCAATTGATGCGTGTCAATCACAAGGCCCGACAGGCAGCATAGAATCGGTCAAAACGAAAGGAGTGGCACAGTGGCTGTGAAACTGGCCTGTCTCGCCTGCGGGCAAACCAACCGCGTTCCCGAAGACCGGCTTTCCGCCGGACCGAAATGCGGCACCTGCGGCGCAAGGCTGATCGACAAGGCACCGAAAGACATTTCTTTCGAAGTGCTGCGCAAAGCCGCCCGCGTGGATGAACTGCCGTTGATCGTCGATTTCTGGGCGGCGTGGTGCAGCCCGTGCCGATCCATGGCGCCAGAATTTGCCAGCGCCGCCGCCACGCTTTCCGGGCAGGCCCGTTTCGCCAAGCTGGACACCGAGGCCAACCCGCAAGCGAGCGGCACCTACGGCATACGCGGCATCCCCCTGCTGATCGCCTTTCGCGCCGGTGGCGAGGCTGGACGCCAGGCCGGCGCAATGCCCGCCGGGAAGATAACGGAATGGGTCAAGCGCATCGCCGGGAAAAGCAACGTGGGATGAACTGGATTAGCATGAGTGTGAAACCGCAAAATGAGTGACGACCCCTATAAGGTTCTTGGCGTCGCCAAAAAGGCATCGCAGGACGAGATCAAGAAGGCCTATCGCAAGCTCGCGAAAAAGCTGCACCCGGACCTGCACCCGGGCGATGCCGACAAGAAGGCCGAATTCCAGGCCGTGTCGGCGGCCTACGAGATACTTGGCAACGCCGAGAAACGCAGCCGCTTCGACACCGGGGAGATCGACGCCAAGGGTCACGAGCGCCCCGAGCGCGACTTCTACCACCAATATGCCGGCCAACAGCGCGCTCGCCGCTACGATCCCGGGGCGGGGACGGGTGGCGCCGAGGACTTTTCCGACCTGTTCTCGGATCTTTTCGGCCAAAGGGCGCGTGGCGGCCAAGGCGGCTTTCGGCAGGAATTCCACGCCCGGGGGTCCGATGCGCACTATCACCTCGACGTGGATTTCCTTGACGCCGCCAAGGGCGCGGGGCGCCGCGTCACCATGCCCGACGGCAACCGGATGGAGGTGACCATCCCTGCGGGTATCCGCGACGGCCAAACGTTGCGCCTGCGCGGCAAGGGTGGGCCTGGCTTCGGAGACGGCCCGCCCGGCGACGCGCTGGTGACCGTCACCATCCTGCCCCATCCGCTGTTCACCCGCGCAGGCGACAACGTGGAAATCGAACTGCCGATCACGTTCGACGAGGCCGTGCTGGGCACGAAGGTCGATGTGCCCACGATCTCTGGCACCGTCGCGATGACCGTGCCCAAAGGCACGTCGTCCGGTGACAGGCTACGGCTTAAAGGACGCGGCCTGCCGATCACAAAGGGCGGCAAGGGCGACCAGATCGTGCGCCTCAGGATCGTGCTGCCCGACAAGATCGACGCACGGATGGAAGATCTCGCGAAGGAGTGGCGCAAACACGTCAAGACCGACCCGCGCCAGAAACTACGTAGGACGACGACATGAGCTACGACGAACGCACCGTTGTCACGCGTGTCGAGCGGCTGACGCTCCGGGACCTGCGCCTCTGGGTGCGCAAGGGCTGGGTCAAACCGATGGAAGGCATGGCAGGCCCACTCTTCGACGAGGTCGATGTCGCCCGCATCTGCCTTCTGCGTGATCTCAAGACCGACATGTCCATATCGGCCGACGCCCTGCCGCTGGTTTTGTCGCTGATCGACCGGCTGAACCAGACCCGCCGCGAGCTTCAATGCCTCCAGCGCGCCCTCGAAGGACAGCCGGACACCGTGCAGCAGCAGATCATTGCCCGCTACGCCGCACTTCACGAAGACCCGGAGTAGCGCCACGACCGAACGGACAGGATACGAGCCAGGAAGAAAGGACGATCGCATGGACAGGGATCTTGACCAGAGCCGCCGGCTCCTCGCCATGACCTACCGGCGCTACATCGAGGCCGACCTCGGCTGGGTCCGGGCACGCCGCGCCGCACGCGCATGGTTCCCCGAGGAAAGCCAGCCCTATCGCTGGACGATGGGCAGCCCGCAATCGCGCTTGCGCCAGATCTACGAACGGCGCCAACGCGCACTGGTGCAGCTCGCGGCCGCCCGGCAGAAATTCCTGCGCGCCAAGGAACGCATGGAAAAGCGCCGGCGGGTGATCCTGCTGCTGTCAGGGCCGCTCGACGGCCATGGCGTATGAAATGCCCGGCCAGCCCGGACCGCTTCAATCAAAGGAGTCATGATGAAACACGTAATGATCCCCATGGGGTTGCTCCTTGCGGGCTGCATGCCGGGACCCGAACCGGAAGTGTCCCGCGAGGACGGACAGGCGATTTTCGCCCGGAACTGCGCTGTCTGCCACGGAGTGGACGGCACCGGCACCGGGCCGATGGCCGCGCGTCTGTCAACGCGCCCGGCCGACCTCACGAAAATCGCCAGCCGCCGGGGCGGCGTGTGGCCAGTGCTTGAGGTGATGTCGATCATCGACGGCTATACCAAGCGAACAGAACCGCGCGAGGACATGCCGGTCATCGCGGAACTGACCGAGGGACCGATGGTGGATTTCGACAGCGGCAACGGCCTCGTCAAACCCACGCCCGCCCGGCTCCTCGCCGTGGCCGAATATCTCGAACGCATACAGTCACCGCCGCCGTCCCGCTACGTGCCTTAAACTGCAAATTCGCACATTCGGCTCTGTTCACTGTTCCTGGTCGGTCGTCTGTGCGCAATGGCCAGGCAAAGTCTTCGTCAACATGGCATTGCCTTGCGCCCCAACACTTTCCGCAATCGAGTTATCCGACCTTCCGGAACACCGAAATACTGCGCGATCTCCGACGAACTCAAGCCGAGATCCGCAAAGACTTCCACCGAAGCCTTGGGGTCAGGTCCCAGCGGGTCAGGGGTATGCGCGGCATTGCTTTGCTGCAGGCTTCCTGGATCACAGAAGACGGTCGACGGGATACTCTCGGGGGCCAGCACAAACTCATCACGATGCGAGTGTTCGATTTGGTGATCTGCCGGCATGATTTGTTCTCCCTCCGTTGCAGCATTGCGGCAAGATGCTCGGACGCGGACGGTATTACATTGACGGACGTCAATAGTGGGGAATGGCTGTCCTGGCCAAGCAAGACTCCGCCAATGTTCCCCCGCCTTGTCATGTCACGCACCAGCCATTGATCTTCGACAATGACCGTATGCCCGGCCCGTGTTTTCGTGGCGCCATCGACGCGCCCTGTTGGCGCGCCGACCTTTAGATGGAGTTTTGAAATGAAACACTTTGCCCCCGTGCTCGTCGCAAGCGTTTTTCTGTCCTCAACCGCCTTCGCACAAATGATGGAAGTCGATACGGACGAAGACGGCATGGCAAGCTACGAAGAACTTACCGCAGTCTACACCGACGTGACCGAGGAACAGTTCACGGCCATGGACACCAATGCGGATGGCAGCCTGGACGAGGATGAAATGACCGTGGCTATGGATGCCGGAACGCTTGCAAAACCTGAATGAGCCCTGCGCTCAAACGACGGCCCGTTCGGACTTCATGCCGCACGGACCGTCTTCGCCGTAGAAACCAGAATGCCGCGAAGCCGTACGGAGCGCCGAATTCGAATCTCCGGCGTCTGACCCTCTACCTGCCCTTGATAAAAAAACTTTACGCCGATGCATCCGCTGCTGCACCCGCATTGGCGTAGTGGCTCATGCACTCATTCTCGCGTCCCCGCACCACGCGCTTGCCGTCCAGCGGCCCTCGTTTCTGGGTGACAATTGTGCACTGCGCTTCCGGCGCGTCCTTTTGGTGATAGAATGCTACGACCCAGTCCTTCGTCATACCAAGATCATGTGCCCGGGCGGTGTTGGAATATAGCAGCGTCAGGTGCCAGTCGCCTCGCCTCAGGTGCAGGATCGGCAGCCAGGCCTTGCCCTCTGGATTGAAACGGCGCGGAGCGATCTTGCGCAAACTGCCCGCAGCCGCCTGTTTTCGAAACAGCGCATCGGCGTCCAGCAGCAGCGATACCGACGGCGCATTGTCCTGCGCCTGCGTTCCGCGCCGCGCCAGGCGGATCGGGTCCAAACGGTCCGCCAGCGCCGCAAGGATGGCCCGGCGCCGCCGCCGGCCAAGCCCGGGCACGGACATTTTCGGATCGTGCAACAAGGCTTCCAGTTCTTCCAGCGTCTGCGCATCCAGATGCGTTGCAAACCTTTCGGCAAGGACCGGCCCGATGCCGGGAACAGTCTGAAACACCCGCTCCGGCGTGGTCTCTCCCCGCAGCCTTTCAAGCTGGGCCCACCGGCCCGTCGTCAGGATCTCCACGATCGCGGCCGCAATGCCATCCCCAATCGTCGGCAGGGCAACGAGCGCCTTGATGCCGCCGGAATTGTAGATTCCTCGCAACGCCAGGTTCATGTCCTCGATCCGGTCTGCCGCCGCATGATAGGCGCGCACGCGAAACCCGTCGTCGCCCTGTTTTTGCAATAGGTCCGCATAGCTCCGCAATCGTGCGGCGATCTGCGCGTTCTCGCGCAGGTGCGCGCGGGCGGGGGTACGGGTGCGCTCTGAATTTGCCATGTCAGCGGCTCTGAAACGGTGTGCTGGAACCAGCATGACCTCATGGAACAAACGCGCATTGCCCGCGGTCAATGCGCCCCCGCCCTACACATCGCATCGATGGATAGAACATTTCCGGAGGTTCCCGATGCCATCCAACACCGCAGAAAACCTCATGTTGTCCCAGGCACTGCGCCTTCTGGCGCAGGTCGATGATCTCAGACGACTGAGCTTCGACATCGGCACGGCTGCCCAATGGGAACCGCCGCTCGACCTGATCGAGACGCGCACAGAGATCGTGGCCTATGTCGCACTGCCCGGGGTCGAGGCGGCCGATGTCACCGTCACCGCCCAGGACGACATGCTGATCCTGTGCGGCGAACGGCAACGGCCGCCGGAATGGCGCGAGGCTGGGCTGCTTCGCGTCGAACTGCCCTGGGGTCCGTTTCAGCGCCGGGTGCGCATCCCCGCCGGGTGCCAGCTGGTCAAGCGGCAGTCATTCCACGGATATCTCGTGATCCACCTCAAGAAACCCGCGTCGGAGGCCCAGGGATGACAAAGCAGAACACCATGCGGGCGCCCGAGCAGCCGCAAGACCTCGTACCCATTCCCGACGACGGGTTGATCCTCCTGCCGGTTCGCAACTTCGTGGGTTTCCCCGGCACCGTGTTTCCCCTTGCCGTCGGTCGACCCCGCTCCGTCATGGCTGTCGAACAGGCGGTCCGCGGCGAGCGCCCGATCGGCGTCATCCTGCAACGCGATCCCTCGCAGGACGAACCGGATGCCGAAGACCTGCACAAGATCGGGTGCACGGCCACCATTCTGCGCTACGTCTCGTCCCCCGACAGCGGCAACCACCTCATATGCCGGGGCACCGGGAGGTTCCGCGTGACCGAGTTGCTGAAAAACACGCCCTTCCCGATCGCACGTGTCACACAGTTGACCGATGCCCCCGACAAGCGGCCAGAAACCGAGGCCCGCTTTCTTTACCTACGCGAACTGGCGGTCGAACTCCTGGAAACCCTACCCGATGCGCCGGTCGGCCTTGCCGAATCCGTCGGTCAGATGACAGAGCCAGGCCTGCTTGCCGATCTCGCCACCGCCTATTCCGATTTTCCATTGCAGGATCGCCAGGAACTGCTGGAAACGCTGGATATCGGCGCCCGCATCGCCAAGGTGACAACCCTGCTGGCGCGCCGGCTCGAGGTGCTGCGCATCACCCGCGAAATCGGCGAACAGACCCGAGAGGCCTTCGATGAAAGGCACCGAAAGGCCGTGCTGCGCGAACAGCTGGAAACGATCCAACGCGAACTCGGCGAAGGCGCGGACAGCACCGCCGAGGAAGTGGCCGAGCTGACCAGGGCCATATCAGAGGCCGGAATGCCCGAAGAAACCAGGAAATACGTCCTGAAGGAACTGGGGCGTTACGCGCGCATGTCCGACAGCTCCGGTGAGGCGGGAATGTTGCGTACCTGGCTGGACTGGATGGTCGACCTACCCTGGCAACTCCCCGAGGAGGCCCCGATCGACCTCGCCGAAGCGCGCCGCGTGCTCGACGCCGATCACTATGGCCTGGACAAGATAAAGACCCGGATCATCGAGCATCTGGCTGTCCGTCAGCTTGCCCCCACCGGCAAGGCGCCGATCCTGTGTTTCGTTGGGCCACCCGGTGTTGGCAAGACCTCCCTCGGCCAGTCGATCGCCCGCGCCATGCAACGCAAGTTCGCACGGCTCAGCTTGGGCGGCGTGCATGACGAAGCGGAGATCCGCGGCCACCGCCGCACCTATATCGGCGCCATGCCCGGCACAGTGATCCAGTCCATTCGCCGCGCCGGCACCCGCAACTGCGTGCTCATGCTCGACGAGATCGACAAGTTGGGGCGCGGGATCGGCGGCGATCCGTCCTCGGCCCTGCTCGAGGTCCTCGATCCTGCGCAGAACACCGCCTTCCGCGATAACTACCTTGGCGTTGATTTCGATCTCGGCCACGTGGTGTTCCTGACCACGGCGAACGTGCTCGACACCATTCCGTTTCCGCTGCTCGACCGGATGGAGATCATCACCCTGCCCGGCTACGTCGAGGACGAAAAGCTGGAGATCGCCAAGCGCCACTTGGTGAAATCCCAGATGCAAGCGACGGGCCTCAAGCCGGAGCAGGTCAGTATCGACGACGACGCCCTGCATGCCATCATCCGCAACTACACCAGGGAGGCAGGCGTCCGAAGCCTCGAACGCAAGATCGGCGCGGTCCTGCGGCACGCAGCCGTGGATATCGTAGAGGGAAAGACGAAAACCTTCCAGGTCAAGGCAACCGACTTGTCCGAAATCCTCGGCCCGCCGCGCTACGAGAACGAGGTCGCCATGCGCACCAGCCTGCCCGGCGTGGCCACAGGCCTCGCCTGGACGGCGGTCGGAGGTGATATCCTCTTCATCGAGGCCAGTCGCACCCCCGGCAAGGGGAGCCTCACCCTGACCGGCCAACTGGGTGACGTCATGCGCGAAAGCGCGCAGGCCGCCCTGACCCTGGTCAAGGCGCGCGCCAAGGCGCTGTCCATCGACCCCAAGACATTTGAAAGCACCGACATCCACATTCACGTGCCCGCAGGCGCCACGCCCAAGGACGGGCCCAGCGCCGGCACTGCGATCTTCGCAGCCCTCGCCTCGCTTCTGCTGGATCGCAAGCTGCGCAGCGATACCGCCATGACCGGCGAAATATCCCTGCGCGGACTCGTGCTGCCGGTCGGCGGAATTCGCGAAAAGGTCGTCGCGGCGGCCACCGCGGGCCTCAAGCGCGTTATGTTGCCCGCACGCAACCGGCACGATTTCGAAGACATCCCCGAAGCCGCCCGCTCAAGGCTTGAATTCATCTGGCTGGAAACGGTCGATGATGTTCTCGAACACGCGCTTGAGAAGCGCCCCGCCAAGCGCTCCAGAAAACGTGCTTGATAGCCATCAATGCATCACGGTCCGACATTGGCATCCTGTGGCTGTCCGTGGCGCGAAACCGCGCCTTTTGCCAATGGAGGAAAACATGAAACGGATACACTGGCAGGACACAGTGACGCTCCTGACGGGCCTCGTGCTCGTCGCGGCCCTCTTTGTCCTGAAAATCACGCCACCCGAGGGCATGAACTTTCGCCCCGTAACGCTGAATTTCGTGGTCGTAGGCATCGCCGTCGTCGCGATAGCGACGGCAGCCCTCTATGACCACCAGGCATGGGAAGAATGGCTCACGCTGGTGCTCGGTCTCTGGATGGTGGTTTCACCCTGGGTCTTGGGCTTCAAAGAGATACTCGTTCTGACCTGGCTGGCGATACTGTGCGGTGCGGTCATCGCCGTGATGGCCCTTGCAGCACTGCTCCAGCCGCGGATGAAAGACATCTTCTGAACAAGTAACCTGCAAAAAAGAAACCGGGACGAACGCTTTCGCCCCGGTTCGCATCCCGCTCCAAAGCGGCCGGCGGTCCGCCGCGGGACCGTCAGGCCCGGCTTCCACATCCAAGGTCACCCCAGGTGCGCTAACCCTTGCCCGACGATCCAGGATCGACAGGTCTCATGGCTTTCCCGGTATAATGTCTCGCTGTCCGCGCCTTGCAACGTTTTCCAACGAGCCCTCTCCGGTTCCGCTCCTCCCGTCGATGAAAACAGCATGCCCGGCTCTCGTCACTTCGCCATTGATCGCGATCAATGGCGTCGGTGCCGGCCAGTCGGCACGCGGAAAAAGGCCCTCTAAGACTTAATGTCCCGGACGGATTATCTCCGCCCGGGCTTGGACATATCGAAATCACTTCAAGTATTCAAAGGGCCGCCGGGATCTGACTTAGGTTCCAAAGTCGCCTCTGGCGCTATCGCCATCATCCGGCAGCCCCCCGATCAACAGGTCTCAATGCTTCGCCATTGCACCATCTTTCGGTTCGCGTCTCGCGACGTCGTGCCAAGATTTTGCTCCGGTTCCACTCCTCCCGTCGATAAATTCAAACTACGCGATTCCCCTCTGGCGGCCATTGATGCCCGTCAATGAAGCGGGGCTTTTCACGAAGTCGGGCACTCCAGCCCCAGCTTTTCAAGCCCCGCAAAAAGATAATCCGCCAACAACGGCGTCCCCAGCAGGTAGCTCGCAGGCGAAGACGTGCGCTCCTGCCAGGCAAGGTCCCGCAATACATTCCATTCATCGTCGCCCCGGCCCAGCCACAAAAGTGCGACCAGGTCGCGTTGGGCGATTTCATCCAGATCGTCGATCACCGACCGCAGTTCCTCTTCCACGGCATCATGGCCACGATCCTCCAGGATATCGGCCACCGCGTCCTCCTCGTCCGGCGCGTCCTCCGCCTCCGTGCTCGCCGATTTTCCCATCAGGTCATGGGCCCGCTCGGCAATATAGCAAACGGTGCGCACCGGGACCTGCAGGTCTTCACCGTTCGGGCTCTCTGGATCGAGCCCGCGTATCTTGCGGCGCGATCCGGATCGCGTCGCCTTTTTCGATGCAGGTTCATTGAAACCGGCCCACGCAGGCGGGTCCGAACAGGGAAAGGACTCCAGCCCCGCTTCCAGAACCGGGTCGTAGGGCGCAGCCGGGGCAGCACCCGGCTTGCGCTTGCGCTCCGGCGTTCCAGCCTGGGCCCCAGCGTCATCAAAACGACCGCTTCGCCGAACCTCCGTCATTGCCAAAGCTCCCGCAGCGGACCGGGCATGGCATTGC
This sequence comes from Roseovarius confluentis, assembly GCF_002917925.1. Classification (GTDB taxonomy): domain Bacteria; phylum Pseudomonadota; class Alphaproteobacteria; order Rhodobacterales; family Rhodobacteraceae; genus Roseovarius; species Roseovarius confluentis. Next base: position 190,291 of record NZ_PPFE01000007.1, read on the forward strand.
TGACCTGGTCGATCTCGCCCATCGAAATCTTGCGCCGCAACAGATCGAACACCGCGGCAACAGCGCGTTCGGGGTTCTCCAGCGGCTGCTTGCTGAACTTCCCGGCCACCCTGCCCAGGAACTCCGACTTGCCGCGCGGCTGCACCGGTGTCTTGGACGGGTTCCATCCGGTGTAATAGATACCCCGCACGATCAGCGGCAGTTGCGCCGCCAAGTCAGCGGCCTCGTCTACGCCCAGGTAATCGCGGATGGCCTGCAACGTCTCGGACAACAGCAGGTATGCCCGCCCCTTCTCGTGCCACTCCAGATCGTCGCATAGCAGGTTGATCCATTCGGCGACGACCTGTGGCGCCTGGTCGATCGCGGTATGTCCGGTGGGTTTCATGTCCATCCTCCGTTCTTGCCGTCCAGAACTCTGAAGGGTCCGGGTCAAATCGCATTGATCACCGTCACAGCGGGGGCTTGACGGTGGTCAATGACCGGCTTGCAGGAAAGCACGACTGTCGATCAATGTTATTCCACGGAGGACATCATGAAAGTCAGTGAGGCAATGCATGCACCGGCCGAATGGGTTACAGCCGACACCCCTGTCAGCGAAATCGCGTCGCGCATGGCAAAGGACGACATCGGTGCCGTTCCCATCGGCAAGGACGACAAACTGATCGGCATGATCACGGACCGTGATCTGGCGATCCGAGTCATAGCCAAAGGGCTCGATGCGCATAAAACTACCGCCGAAGAGGTCATGACCAAGGGCATCGTTTACTGCCGCACCGAGGAAACGGTCGAAGACGCCATCCACCTCATGGATCAGAAGAAGATCCGTCGGCTGCCCGTGCTCGATGATGGCAAAAGAATGGTAGGCATGCTCAGCCTCGGTGATGTCGCCCATGCAGCGGGACTTCAGTTGGCAGGCGAACTGACACGCGCCGTGGCCGATCATCACAAATAGGTCCGTGGCGATGAAACGCCCGCGGATATGGTACATCGTCATGAACGCGCACCGGGCGCGTATCCTGCGCGAATTGCCCGGCATACGTGATCCATTGCCAACCGAAATCACGATGCAGGGCCGCAGACGCTCCGTGGGCGAGGTCAAACGTGACCGCCCGACCCGCAGCTTCGCTTCGGCGGGCGGGCGCCGGCGATCCGCGGTCGCGCCCGGTTCGGACCCTCTAGAAGAAGACGCACGCAACTTCATGCGCGATGTTCAAGCTTTCCTCGAAAAAGAGGCGCAAATCGGGGCGTTCGAGGAACTGGTTCTGATTGCTCCAGCCGAAACCATCGGCCTATGGCGGGCTCAGGCACCCGAAGGTCTGGCGAACTGCGTGCGTCGCGAGATCGTCAAGAACCTGGTGCGGTTTTCCGGTCGCGAACTCGTCGCCGCCATTCGCGCCCTCGTCTCACACGAATAGGCACCGCAATGCTTGGCCCGGTCAGGCGAATGCTTGAGTGCGGCTACAAAGTCACGCGTAGGCTTTGGCCAGGCCCTTCCGACTTAGGACAAAAGACCTGCCCGCAGCGTTCACAAGTCGCGCTATTCCTGGATTGATTGCAGGTATTCCGCGATGCTGAGGACGCGTCCGCGAACCAACGGCTCCGACGCACCTGGCATTCCCATGGGTGGTTGAAGATCTTCGCGAAAGATAGCGCCGTAGAGCGGCATGGGTTTTTCATGTGTGCGCAACCCGCTACGTCCGTCAATGATCTGGATGACGCGCAGCATCGGAAAAACACCATCGTTTGCCGCGCTGAGCGAGGTCAGGTCCGGCACATCGACCGTCAGGTAGTCAGCCAGGACCCCGTCGCCCTTGGCGGTTTCACCGTGGCACCCCGCGCAATTCTCTGCATAGAAACGAGCGCCCCAATCATGCTCTTGGGCCATTGCCGCGCTCCCGAGAATGAAAGGCATCATCAAAAAGAACTTTTTCATATCTTGATCCTCCAGTTGCTGCCCGAGCGTCGCGCCTGTTCGGCTCGATATCATTGACGACCGTCAACGCCCGGGTTTGCACCGCGCACGTGGTATTGATGACCATCAATGAGAGTGGGGAACGACTCGGACATCTTGGAGAAATTCGCGACTACGCCTTTGTCCAAGCAGGCGTGGAACTTCCGCCTGTCCCCGGAAATCGCGGAAATTGCCGTTGGCTGGGCGATGCATCCCGTGAGTTCGGCCAACGGCATTAACTCAAAAGGAGCGATACATGGCTGATAAGTCTACCGATATCCCTGTCACACGCGAAGCACGCGCAACCAACCGGCCGATCAACCCATGGACCGGCTTTGGCAGTTTGCGCGACGAGATGGAGCGCCTGTTCGACAGTTTTGAACCGCGCCTGTGGTTCGACCGCGCGCTTCCAGAGACGTCACGCGGGTTTCCCCTCTGTCCGGCAGTCGACCTGACCGAGACCGAAAAAGGGTATGCCGTCACCGCCGAGTTGCCGGGACTGGACCCCGACGGAATCCACGTGAAGATCAGTAACGGAACGCTGACAATAAGCGGCGAGAAATCCGACGAGAAGAAAGAAGGGGATGAAAGCCATCATCTCAGTGAACGTCGCTGGGGCAGTTTTCAGCGCACGATCCGGATGCCCGAAAACATCGAGCACGACAAGATCGAGGCAGAGTTCTCCAAGGGCGTGCTGACCATCCAACTGCCGAAATCCAAGGCGGCCCTGGCGTCCGAGAAGACGATCGCTGTCAAGGCGGCATAGCCGGGTGTCTGGCCCTTTTTTCAAGGATCGGGCGGACGCGGCGCGCCAGCTGATCGCAGCACTTCCGCCCGATATCGACCGCCGCTGGCTGGTTCTGGGACTGCCGCGCGGCGGCGTCCCCATTGCCGCGGACATCGCACGCCACTTGGGTGGCGCTTTCGATATATTGATCGTGCGCAAGGTGGGTCTGCCGAATAATCCGGAACTGGCCGTCGCCGCCGTCACCGGGCCCGGCCCTGACCAGCTTGCGATCAACCGAACCCTTCAGGACATGCTCGACTTGTCGGAGCTTGATATCCAGGCATTGGCCGTAGAGCCGATCCGCGAGGTGGAAAAACGGCGACGCATGTGGCTGGAAGGCAGGAGCCCCCTGCCTTTCATTGATCGCGACGTGCTGATCGTGGACGATGGCGCCGCGACGGGTACAACGCTTGAAGCGGCGCTGACAATGGTCCGGCGTCAGGGCGCACGCGCCATCGCCGTGGCCGTTCCCGTCGCTCTGCAAGGCGCGCTTGACCGCCTGTCCATGAGTGGCGTCCGGGTCATTTGCCCTCACCGATCCAACAGGCTCTACTCGATCAGTTGCGCATACCGGGATTTCCCTCAGGTCACCGACCAGCAGGTTACAGACATGCTTTCCTGTCTCCGCCGCGAACAGGCCTGAAAGCGATGACAATTTCCGCCTTTGGACGAAGCATGGTTTGGCGCTTTCTGCAGCACCCGCTATAATCGAAGAAATTTCCGCCGTGACAGCCATGACGAAAGCAACCGTCCTTGTCGTCGATGACGACCCCGAGATCAGAAAAGCCTTGAACCACGGCCTTTCGTCCGAAGGCTACAACGTGCACGAAGCCAGCGACCGGGCAACGATGCTCAGCAACTTGCGTGAAAACCACGTATCCCTCATCACCCTGGATCTCAATCTCGGCGGCGACGACGGCCTGGACCTTGCGCGGGAACTGAGGTCAAAGCGCAATATCCCCGTCGTGATGATATCTGGCCGATCCGACCCCTACGACCGCGTCCGGGGGCTGGAGTGCGGCGCGGACGATTACATCGTCAAACCCTTCCATATCAAGGAAGTCGTAATGCGGGTCCAAAAGACATTGGAGAGATATCAAGACACCGTTCAACCTTCGGGCAAGCTTCTGTTCGATCACAGCGAACTCGATCTGAAACACCATATTGCCCGGCACCTCGACGGGTCGCCGCTTGATCTTACGGAAATGGAACTGAAACTGCTGGAGCTGTTCGTGCGGCACCCCGGCCGCGTGCTCAGCCGAGACGAGATTTCGCACGCCCTGCACGGACGGGGATGGTCGCCCTATGACCGCAGCATCGATGGTCACGTCGCGCGCCTTCGAAGAAAGATCGAAACGCCGGGAGAGTCTCCTCTTTTGATCCGATCGGTTCGCGGTGTTGGCTACGTATTTAGCGGGGACGTCAAGCCTTCCCGCGAGGACTGAGCGCCCTTTCAACCGCCTGCGCCAGCACCGTCAGCGGATATGGTTTCTTGAGGAGTTCCGGCAGACGGCCGCGCGGATGGCGTGGCAGTCGCCGGCCGGACACGTGTCCCGAGGTCAAAAGAACGGCAACTTGCGAGTATTGCTCCCGAACCGTTTCCGCAATGTCATATCCCGAGATCGTACCCGGCAAGATGACATCGGAAAAAACCAGGTCGACCACTTCCCCCTCGCTCAAAAGCTGCAAGGCGGTCTCTCCATCCGCCGCTTCGATCACGGCATATCCTAATGCTTCAAGACGCTTCAGGGTCGCCTCCCGCACCAGCGCATCGTCCTCCACGACGAGGATCATCTCGCCATTGCCCATAGGTATCTCAGCCTCCCGCTCCTCTCGATGAGCAATGCCATCCGCGACCGGAAGAAAGATCGACACCGTCGTTCCTTCTCCTTTTTCGGACACGATCGAAACGAACCCGTTCACCCGTTCGACCGAAGCAAACACACTGGTCAGTCCAAGACCCGTACCCATCTCCGGCGATTTGCTGGTGATAAACGGTTCTTTCGCGCGCTTGACCTCTATTGGGGTCATGCCGACGCCATCGTCCGACACGCTGAGTTCCAGGTAGTGCCCGGGCTTGCCGTTGTCATAGGACTTGGCGGCTTGCGCGTCGATTTCGACATCCTTCGTGGTGATAATGATCTCTCCACTATTTGGCTGCGCATCTCGCGCATTCACAACAAGGTTCAGGATTGCACCGTCCAGTTCGGCTGGGTCGATACGGACGCAATAGTCATCCGCTCCAGCCGAGAAACGCAAGGAAATGTGCTCATTCAGCAGGCGTTCCAACATGGCCCAGGTTCTCAGGATGTGTTCGTCCAGACGGATCAGTGTGGGTTGCGAATTCCGCGCCCCGGAAAGTGACAGCAGCTTCTTGTTGAATCCGCCCCCCATTTCAGCGGCGTCCATTGCGACCTGGAGGTATTCGTAAGTCGCGGGGTCGGAGACACGCATTGCAGCAAGCTCAAGATTCGCGAGTATGACGGAAAGCAGGTTGTTGGAATCATGCGCGATGATCCCGGCTATTCGTCCGATCGCCTCCAGGCGTTGCGATCTGGCCGCCGACATCTGCAACTCGTTCCTCTCGGTCTGATCAATCAGTATCCCGACGAACCGCGCCGCCTTCTTTTTGTTGTCGGTGCCTTCGAACAAGACACGCCCGACAAGCTGCAACTCGCGACCTTTCTTCGGTGCGCCGGGCCTGACTTCGGCCCGAAACAGCCCATCACCCTCCGGATCAAACGCGCGTCCCCGCGACTCGCGAAACGCCTCTTCGTCCAACGGGTTCAATGCCACGATCCAGCCGTCGAAATCGGCCGGCAGATCCTTGTCTTCAAGATCTGTCATCTCGAGAAAGGCGTCGCTGACTTCGATTTTTCCTGTACTGATGTCCAAATCGATCGTCCCGATCCCCAGCGCATCGACCAACAGCCGCAACCTTGTTTCGCTTTCTTGCAGCTGAAACTCCGCTTCTTTCTGCTTGGTGATGTCCTCGGTAAAAACCGCGATCCCGACAACAACGTCCTGGGCATCGCGGACCGGCTTTGTGCGCCAGCGCTCCCAACGGACGCATCCGTCATTCAGCACCAGGCGATCCTCATGCGACGTCAGGCCTTCTCCGGCCAAACCGCGCTGATGGGCCTGTTTTATGTGATCGGGCAGATTGGGAAAAATGTCGTAGTGGCACACGCGCCTGAGGTCTTTGTCCACAAGTCCGTAACGCTCAGCCCAAAACCGCGACCACGCGACGTATCGCATGTTGCGATCAAACATCGCCACGGCCGCCGGGGCATCTTCCACGAACATTGCAAGACGGGTGTCGAGCCCATCCGGCCCCGTCTGTTCAACACTCTTTGGCGTGTCTGTCATGGTCTATTTTCATATACTTAAAGCAATAAAGGCGGAACCTGCGCGTACAATTCTACACAATTCTCGCCCACACGTCGCCGCTGCAATTCGATAGAAAGACCCCATGTGAAAGTTGCAAGGACCAATGCGGCCGTCTGTCATGGCCCGGACACTGGGGGGACCAATGCATACTTCGACGACGACGGCGCAAATTGCGCCGGCCCAAATCTGTGCATCTTGCGCGGCACACGACTTCGGCCTTTGTGGCATGCTGGGCGACGCATGCTCAAGCTTGCTGTCACCACGATGCCATCAGACCCGATACAAAAGAGGCGACGAACTGGCTTTACAAGGAGAACTTACAGACCGGATCGGGATCATCTCATCGGGTCTGGTGAAGGTCGTCCTGATGACCGCGGACGGCGAACATCACATCCTTCAGCTCCTCAAGCCCGGCCATATCGTCGGGGATCCATGCAAGGCTGAGAACGCGTTTTCCTGGGAAGCCGCGACATCGGCCCGTATCTGCTGGGTCAACCGCGCGACGCTGAACGCTTTGATCCGGGATGAGCCGCAAATTTACCGGGCATACCTTGCTATCACCGCACAACAACTGGAAGAGCATCGGCTGTGGGCTGCTTCCATGCGTGGCCGCAATACCCTTCAGCGCATAGCGTTCTGGATCGTGCAACAATTGCCTGACGCGCGCGACGGCGCCAAGGCAACCGTCCGGATACCGCTGACCCGACGCGACCTGGCTTCGCTGCTGGACATGACCGTAGAAACCCTATGTCGAGGCCTGCACCAGCTTGCCGATCGAAACGCCATATGCTTGCTGACCCCGGAAGAGATAGATGTGGTCGACATGACCAAGCTCCGGCTATTCGGGCGGTGTGGTGAAGACCGCGTGCACGAGGTTCTGAACGCTCCGGACACCAGAATGGACAGTCAAAAGCCCTTCTGTATTGCCCGACAGCAGACACCCGCTCGCACACAACCGATACCAGCGCAGTCCAGCCGGTCCGAAATGGAAAGACGCCACGGAAAAGTCAGGCTGATGACAGCCGTCAATGATGATCAGCCAAAGCTATGGATTCCTGATCGCGGGTAATAACCCGCAACCATGGAGGTACCAATGGCAGATCCGAAGTCGAAGCCGAAACCGGCAAAGCAGAGCAGCAAGCCTGCTCCGTCGACCGCGAAACCGGCAAAACCCGCGCCCCAACAACAGGCCGGGTCCAAGTAATGCAAAGGCCGCCCCGAAACCTTCGGGACGGCCATTTTTAAGTTCACGAATTTCAAAGGAATAATTCCAATGCCCGTCAAAACCATCGCATTGGTCATTTTCGACTCCGCCGAAGCAGAATGGCTTATCAACAAATGCTTCACACTTGCCCTATCGCTCGATGCGCACGTGATTGGCCTGCATTCTTTCTCTCAGGTCGTCTTCTTCGATGGGCTGAGTTCCGCACCGATGGTGTATGCAACCTTTCAGGACTGGCAGATCAAGGAATCCGACAAGATTCGCGACCTGTTCGACGAGGCGTCGCGCAAAAACGACCTGAGGACTGAATTTCGCCGGCAGGACGCGCTCTTCGGCAGCGAAAGATTTTTCCTGGCGGGCGCCCGCGCCGCCGATCTGGTGGTCATGGGAAGCAATGGTTCAGGCACACGCGCGCCTGATGATCGGGTCACGGCAGAACGGCTGATCCGGAACCTCGGTCGTCCGGTGCTGGTTCTGTCGCCCGAAGCAGACGTGAAAGCCCCCTTCGACACCATTGCCATCGGCTGGAGCGAAACCCGCGAAGCCACCCGCGCCGCGCATGATGCGCTCGACCTTGCCAAGCCCGGCGCGCAGATAGACCTAATCGCACTGGTCGCCCGCGCAAGCGATGAAAAACCAGGCTTCGACAGCCGGGATGAGTTTGCAATTGCGCTCGACCGCCGTGGATTCAAGGCGACGACGACCGACAGGATGGCGACGGTCGATCATCGCGGTCAGGAACTGCTGAACGCCGCGCACGATTGCGAGGCCACGCTTCTCGTCGCGGGCGCCTTCGGGCACTCGCAATTCTACGATTTCATGATCGGCGCCGTTACGGGGCACCTTCTTGAGAAGGCAAATCTTCCGGTTCTCCTGTCGCGATAGACCTCACTCCTGATCCTCGGATTTCCGGCGCGGCAACAGCAACGCGATGCCCGCCGATATTGCGGCCGCCGCCAGTAGCGCGAGCCGCAAGGTCTGCCGCTCCGACAGCCCGGCCACCCCGCCCTTGAGAACGCCCAGTGCGATCCCGGCCAAGGGATCGGAAGACTTCGACCGCTGTTTTTCAGAGGCTACCGCAAGACGAAGAACAAGGCCGATCAACAGCGCCGTCGCAGCCAGCGCCCCCGACATCACCAGGAAAGCCCCGCCCAAGCCAAGGGCGGGGCTTGCCATTATCACGATGCCCGCGATCAGACAGGCCCAGCAAGTCAGGCCCAGAATACCGATGACAACGGCCAGAGCGGCCCTACGCGCGCCGGCTGCTATGCGGTCGCGAGGCAGCATTCGACGCGCCGCTCAACTATGCCGACGCGCCAGCAATCCGAGAATGAGACCGAAACCGATCACGCCAAGGATACCCCCGGCCCACGCTCCCGGATGATCCCGCACGCTGCGCTCGACGCTTTTTTCCAGCTGCTCCACACGGTGCTCCAGCACCTGTATCGCCTGCCGTCCTTGGCGGATCAGTTCCTCGGATTGCTGTTCGAACTCCTCACCGACCTCGCCCATCCGCTTCTTGCCGACTTTCTTCAGCAACTTCCCGAGATCCTGTACCGCGGCGCGAAATTCATGAAGATCAGCGCTCAGATCCTCGGAGGATAGGCCCGTCGCTTTCTGTGTTTTCGGAATATCTTCCGGCATCTCGTTCTCCTTTCAGAAAAGGTTGGCGAACCGGGCCGAAACGTCGGCCCGGCATGTGGTCTTGTCAGGCGCCGATTGAAATGTGATCGACAACGCTGGTCACGCCCGGTGCGGCCCAGGCCGCCCTTTCTGCCGCATCGCGTTCCGACCAAGTGCGCACCTTGCCGTCCAGCGTGACCTTGCGGTCATCGACTTTCACGTTGATTCCCTTGGCCTCCAGCTCGGCATCTCGCCGCAACGCGTTCTCGATGCGTTGACGAACGTCGGTCGGGCTGACGCTCGGGGCAATCTGTATCAGGTTCGATACGCTCTTGACGCCGGTCAGGTCCCGAACGGCCTTTTCCGCAGCAAGCTTTTCAAAATACCACTTCACCTTGCCGCTCAGGGTCACGAGGCCTTTCTCGACCTTCACCTGCACAGCATCCTTGGGGACAGAACTGTTCCAGCGAAGCGAATTTGCCGCGCGATGCGCGATCTCGTCGTCGGCCGTGATATGCGACCCAACTGGCCGTACCTCGATTTCTTGCGCGATGGCCCGTACGCCCTTGACCCGTTTCACGATGTTCTCCGCCATGCGTTTTTGAGCATAGCTTGGCACGTGACCGGTCAGCGTGACCGTTCCATCCTCCACCGCAACACCGATGTCGGCCGCGTCAATGCTTGGCTCGAATTCCAGTTCGTCGACGACATCCTGTCTGAGATCCTTGTCCTTCATTTTCTTTTCTCCTGAATGCGACACTGATTCCGTGTCAATGGAAGAAGAATGACGTCCACGCCATGCCGCCACATTGACCGCCGACAACGGGCGGCAGGCATCGTGGCACACTATTGACGGTCAACAAGACCAGCCCAGTCCAATCCCCTAACCTGCTCCCGACCGCTGCTGAAGGAGACCGGAATTGAAGCCTGAGTTCATCGACGTGCCGCATGCGCATTCGGTCGCCGAAGTCCTGCAAATGCTCGATACCGACGCCGAACTGGGACTAAGCTGCCACGAGGCGCAAAAGCGGCTTGCTCGCCACGGCCCTAACCACCTGCGCCAGATTAAACCGCGCAGCACGCTCTCCATCCTGTTTCACCAGGTCCGCGGATTCATCTTCTGGCTTTTGGTGGCCGCAAGCGCCTTCGCATTTTCGATCGGCGACACCGCCGAGGCTACCGCGATCCTCATCGTACTGGTTCTGAACGTCCTCATCGGCGTCTTCACCGAGCGGCGCGCCGCCCGATCGATGGAAGCGCTTAGACATATCGCCGACACCCACACCCGCATCCGCCGCGACGGCCACGTCTTCATGGCCGATGCCCGCGATCTCGTCCCCGGCGACATCGTCATCATCGAGGCGGGCGACGTCATCACTGCCGATCTGCGCGTGATCAAAGCCACTGGGCTGGAATGCGATGAATCCGTCCTGACGGGTGAATCGATCGCAGTCGCCAAATCCACCGAGGCTGTCGAAATCGACAGCATTCTCGGCGAGCGCATCGGTATGCTCTTCAAGGGCAGTGCCGTCACCCGCGGCCTGGCCGAGGCCGTGGTCACCGGCACCGGCATGCAGACCGAGGTAGGGCATATCAGCGCCTTGGTTCAAGCGGCCGAACCGGAATCTACGCCGCTTGAAAGCCAGCTCAACCGCCTCGGGCAGAAACTTGTCGGGCTGATGATCGCGCTCTGCGGTGTCACCGTCGGGGCCGGCTACGTACGCGGATATCCGGTAACAGAACTCATCCAGACCGGCATCGCGCTCGCGGTCGCCGCGATACCCGAGGGCTTGCCTGTTGTCGCGACCCTCTGCCTTGCGCGCGGCATGTGGCGGATGGCGACCCACAACGCCCTGATCCGGCGCCTGTCGTCCGTGGAAACCCTTGGCGCGACAACGGTGATCCTGACCGACAAGACCGGCACACTGACCGAAAATCGCATGAGCGTCACCCGCTACCTGCTCTCGGGCGAAACGCAGGAAGTCACAGCCGAAGGTCCGCTCGACACCGGCCAGTCGCCAGCTCTTCTATGGGCCCTGCGGATTGGCGCCTTGTGCAATAGCGCGGATCGCGGCGGCCCGCTGCAAAGCGAAGGCACCGGAGACCCGATGGAACTAGCTCTTCTCGACGTTGCGGCCCGGGCCAATTTGGACCTCGCAGGTTATCGCGTCGTCGCGGAGCACGCGTTCGATCCTGACCATCGCATGATGGCGCAGATTCACGAATTCGAAGGGCGATTTCTTTTCTCGGTCAAGGGTGCCCCAGAAGCCGTACTCGCCAGATGCACACATGTTCTGTCAGACTCTGTGACACTTCCACTGGACGCCGCCGCGCGACATGCCTGGCAGAACAAGAGCAGCGCCGCCGCCGCCGAAGGTCTGCGCTGCCTCGCCCTGGCCATGAAAAGCCGCGACGCATCGAACGAACACCCCTATGCCGATCTAATGCTGATCGCGATTGTGGCGTTTGCCGATCCGATGCGGCATGAGGTGCCCGCCGCCATCGCGGCCTGCAAAACGGCCGGTATCCGCGTCGTCATGGTCACCGGCGACCACGCCGCCACGGCCCTGCGCATTGCGCGCGACGCCGGGATCGATCCGGGCCGTGCCGCGATGCCGGATGACCTCGACCTCGCCACGCTCGACCCTGCGCGTGTCGATCCGACCACTGCCCAACGTCTGTTACAGACCAACGTCTTCGCCCGCGTTTCACCGTCCGGCAAGCTGGCGCTCGCCACGTTCCTCCAGAAATCGGGCCAGATCGTCGCTATGACCGGGGATGGCGTCAACGATGCACCGGCCCTGCGCAAGGCCGATATCGGCATCGCCATGGGCCATCGCGGTACCCAGGTCGCCCGTGAAGCCGCCGAGATGGTCCTGCGCGACGATTCTTTCGCCACAATCGTGACCGCGGTCCGCGAAGGCCGCGCGATCTTCGACAACATCCGGAAATTCGTCGTCTACCTGATGTCGTGCAACCTTTCCGAAGTGCTCGTCGTCGGCATCGCCGTGGCTGCAGGCTTGCCCGCCCCACTGACGCCTTTGCAGATCCTCTTCCTGAACCTCGTAACGGACGTATTCCCAGCCTTCGCACTCGGGCTCGGCCCCGGCGATCCCGACATTCTGAAACGTCCCCCCCGCCACGCCAAAGAATCGATCATGGGCCGGCACCAATGGCGCCGCGTGGCATGGCTGGGGACACTCATCACTGTGGCGACGCTAGGCGCGTTCGGCCTTGCGCTTTTCTGGTTGGCACTCGCTCCGGCGCAGGCCACCACAGTCGCATTTCTGACCCTGTCCTTGGCGCAGCTGTGGAATGTCATCAATGCGGGCGACCCAAGGCGCGGACCGGTAGACAGTGGCGCGATGCGAAACCCGTTCGTCTGGGGCGCGATCACGCTCTGTCTCGGTCTCGTGGCAACGGCCCTTTGGGTGCCAGTCTTCTCGGACGTTCTTGAATTGCCCTCGCCAGGCGGTGCGGGCTTGGTGCTGGCATTGGGGACCAGTTTCCTCCCGCTCGTTGCAATGCCGATAGCCGCACTCCGCGCGAGGGCCCAGAATCACGTGCTCCAGTCGTGAACATGCACGTCCCGTCCCGAATGTGCCTCCAGGATTTTGCGGGCAAGAGTTTCCCGTTCCACGTCATTGACCCTGCCCCATAACAGTATACCACCGTGGCGTATCTGTTCGGAATAATAGTCCCGATGCGTCATTGTACGCTCCTTCCAACCTTGTGAGGGAGACCGCGAAGAGACCCTTGTCACCCTGCTCTTCACGAAACCGCAGGCGGTCGCCTGTCCCAAGGTCATCCCAAACATCCGACGTGAAACCATCACGTTGAAAATAGACCTCGCGCCCGTCATCGGCGCGCAGATAGCCATAGCCCAGCTTCGGCTCTATCGACGTGATCTCGCCGTGCAAGACCGGCGCATGATGCTTGACGTCGACACCACCCATTTTTTTCTTCTGACGCTTGAGGTGCTTTTCGGCTGCCGAGAAAGCCCGGTTCACGGCCAGCAGAAGATCATCGCGCGCGCTGCCCTGCGCAACTTGCCGCGACACCGCGAAATCGAGCCCGGGCAGGTGCAGGTTCAGACGGACCCTGACCACCCGCCCGTGCGGCTTGCGCTTTTGCGGCGCATCCAGCGTGACCTCGCATCCGGTGACCCGGTCGCTGATCCGCTCCAGCACCGTGATACGGCGACCCACCAACTCGGACACAGCCGGCGATGGATCGAGATTGCGATAACTGATGATCGGGTCAATCTGCATAGACCTCTGACCTTCTGGCTCTTCGACCTCCCTATGGGCAGGGCGCCCTGTAATAGGTGCCATCTCCATGTGCGTAGGCGCAGTTACCGGTTTCCGTGTTCTGCGCCACCAGAGTGCCCGCCGCAGCTCCGGCCAGCGCCGAGATGAGCCGCCAGTCGTCATCGGCTCCAAGCGCGTCCGCCGTGATCAGACCTGCCGCAGCCCCGGCGGTCACGCCGACAACGGTCCGTTGTTGCTCCGTCAGGTTTTCGCATCCGATCAGCAGCGCAAATCCCGCGAGGAACAAAAGCGTCTTCAAATTGCGCTCCATGCGTTGAACCTCCAAATGACTACGTTTCTCGTGCGCTTTCCTGTTTCGCATCTTGCGGTTTTCCGGTCATTGACGGTTATCAACAAGCTCCGGCGCGCAGGCGACGGACAGAGAGATCTCTTGCCCCCGGTGCACGGCATCAATGGCATCGGCGATCAGGGGCGCGCAGCCCAGAATCCTGAACCAGTCCGGCGGCTCTGCAGGAAGATGGGCAAGCGGCGCCAAGCTGTCAGTCACCGTCACGCTGTCGATCACGCCCGAGGCGCAGAAATCCTGAAATGTCTGCGCCTCCAGCAGCCCGTGAGGGGCAAGGACATGAATACTGCGGCCGCCGTGATCCCGCACGGCCCTTGCGGCGCGCAAAACGGTTCCGCCGCCGCAAATCATGTCGTCGACAATGTGTACGACGCGGTCTTTGACCTCTCCGGCAAAGAGCGATCCCGACACAATTCCGGCCGAGCGGCGCTTTTCCATGAGTCCGAACGATACCTCCCCGCCGATGCGCGCCTCGAGCGCCTCACGCAAAAGCTGGGCACGCTTTACCCCACCGGCATCGGGTGACACGACCGCCAGGCGCGCCTCCGAATTCTGCGCTGCGATATGCGCCGCAAAGAAATCCTGCGTGGCCAGGTGAACCGTCCGGCAACGAAAAGCGTTCTGGAACGCCGCGAGGTTGTGAACCTCAAACTTCATCACCAGTTCGACACCCACCGCTTCCAGAAGCTGCGCAACATAGCGGCTGCTTACCGGGTCCTGCGGCTTTGTCTGCCGGTCCTTCCGCGAATAGGCAAGGTACGGCACGATTGCAGTAATGCGCGCCGCCCCATGCTCCCGGCAGGTTGCGAGGAAGAACAACAAGCGGACCAGCTTGTCGTTCGCCGATGCGACGCCATCGCCGTGAAGCGAGTGCAGCACGAACACATCCCGTCCCCGGACACTGACAAGGGGCCTCGACTTATGCTCGCCGCCCTGAAAGTCGCGTTCTTCGTGCGCCGCAACCGCATAGCCACCGGCGGCGGCCACCCGCGCGCCCAAGGTTTGCGATCCGTTGAGAGCGAAAAATAACATGACGCAAGGGTTCCCATGCGCAATCGCAAAGCATTGACCGTCATCAATGCCACCACCTGCCTGGTTTCACATTCTCGAATGGCCGGTCATCGCTCTGGTGACCCGCATGTCTTTCGGGGTTGATCACGCTCTCATGCAGAACGCCATGCCCTTTGCCCGGCCCCATCACCCATCACGTCGCAGTTCTGTGCGTTCGCGGATCAACGACTTGAGCGCCTTCCTTCAGGATCCTGCCAACTGGCCGACCGGCACGGTTCCAGAGTGCATCGAAACCCACGCCTCGCTCGTGTTCATGGGCGGCGACACGGTCCTGAAGCTGAAGAAATCGATCCGGATAGGCGCTCTCGATCTGCGGTCTGTCGCGTCACGCCACCATTCGTGCGAAGAGGAGTTTCGCTTGAACCAGGAACTTGCCGGGGACATGTATCGCCGGACGCGGCCAATCACCCGTCATGTCGACGGCAAGCTCGCCCTGGATGGACGCGGCACTATCGTCGACTGGCTGTTGGAAATGCGCCGCCTTCCCGCGGCTCAGATGCTCGACTATCGCCTTTTGCACGGCCCGGCTCCAACCAGGAAAGAGATTCATCGCGTCTGCGATGTCATGGCTGCCTTCTACCTGCGTAGCAGCCCATCCTCGGAATTCGGAACAGAATATATGGCTCGATGGCTGTGGGAGGCTTCCATCAACGCCTGCCACCTCGCTGACCAAAAGAGCGTGATTGGAGAGGCCTACGACCCCGCGCTACCAGAGATGGCAATCTCGGCACTCGAGAATTGCAGAGCCGAGATCATGAAACGCGGGGCGCTCGGGTTGATCGTCGAAGGGCACGGCGACCTTCGGCCAGAACACGTGAACCTCGGCGACCCGCCGATCGTTTTCGACCGACTTGAATTCGACCGAGGGCTTCGGCTTGCGGATCCCTACGAGGAACTCAACTATCTTGGACTCGGCTGCTCCCTGCTGGGAACGCACTGGATCCGTAACGCACTGCTGCACCGGCTCGCGGACTCGGGGCTCGACCGTCCCAGCCCGGCGCTGATGAATGCCTACAGCCTGAACCGTCTGCTCACCCGCGCCCGTCTCGCAATCGATCATCTGCTCGACCGCCATATCCGTACCCCCGAGAAATGGCCCCGACAAGCCAGGCAATGCCTCTCGGCGGCCCGGCGCTTCGTCCACGACACGCCGTCTGTGTGGCAAGCACCTTAGGCTTCGAAAATGACCGTCCGCACAGTATCCAGCATCCCCATACAGTCGCGTGACAGACCTGCGCGACGGCCTCGAGCGAACAAGACAGGAGGAACGAAGCCGTGAAGTCTGAACGCGCCCTGAACCTTGGCTACATCCTGTTCGCCTTCTTCGCGGTCTTCGCGTTCCAGGCCTGGATCGCCGTCAGCCAGACAATTGTACTGGATTACTCGCAATTCATTTCCTACCTCGAAGAGGGCCGCATCGCCCGCGTGACCGTGACCGAAACCCGGATCGAAGGCGCATTCACCGAGAGCATGGGTGGCAAGACGCTCTTCGTGACAACACGCGTCGATCCGGATTTCGCCTCAATGCTCGCCTCATACGGGGTAGAGATCGCCGGCGCATCCGATTCCAATTGGCTGACGACGCTTGCGTCCTGGATCGCTCCGGCCGTGATCCTCGTATTCTTCTGGGCCTTCGTATTCCGCCGTTTTGCCGAACGGCAGGGCATGGGTGGACTGGTCAATGTTGGTAAGTCCAAGGCCAAGGTCTGGGTCGAGCGCAACACCGGCGTGACCTTCGCCGACGTGGCGGGCGTTGACGAGGCCAGAACCGAGCTACAGGAGATCGTTTCGTTCCTGACCGATCGCGACCGCTTCGCGCGCCTCGGCGCCCGCGTGCCCCGCGGCATCCTGCTGACCGGGCCGCCTGGTACGGGCAAGACCCTGCTGGCCCGCGCCGTGGCCGGAGAGGCAGGCGTGCCTTTCTTCTCGATCTCTGGCTCCGAGTTCGTGGAAATGTTCGTCGGCGTCGGCGCCGCCCGGGTGCGCGACCTGTTCGAACAGGCCCGCAAGGCCGCTCCCTGCATCATCTTCATAGACGAGCTCGACGCGCTTGGCCGGGCGCGCGGCGCGATCTCGGGCTTCGGCGGCGCCGACGAAAAGGAACAGACGTTAAACCAGCTACTGTCCGAACTGGATGGTTTCGATCCGACCGTGGGCATCGTCCTGCTGGCGGCGACCAACCGACCGGAAATTCTCGATCCGGCCCTCACCCGGGCCGGGCGCTTCGACCGGCAGATCATCGTCGACCGCCCCGAGCGCAAGGGACGGCGCGACATCCTCGCGGTGCATATTCGCAAGATCACAGTCGACCCAGCTCTGAGCCTCGATGACGTCGCGGCCCTCACGCCCGGCTTCACCGGTGCCGATCTCGCAAACCTCGTCAACGAGGCCGCCATTGTCGCCACCCGGCGCGGCGGGCAGGCCGTGACCCTTCAGGACATGACCGAGGCCGTTGAAAGGGTCGTGGCCGGGGCGGAACGCCATTCCCGGCTGCTCACCCCCGACGAGCGATGGCGCGTCGCGATTCACGAAATGGGTCACGCGCTGGTCGCCGCGGCCCTGCCGGGGGCCGACCCGGTGCACAAGGTTTCGATCATTCCCCGCAGCATCGGCGCTTTGGGCTACACCATGCAGCGCCCGACAGAAGACAGGTTCCTGATCACCGAAAGGGAACTGCGCGACCGGATGGCAGTGCTGCTGGCCGGGCGCGCGGCCGAGGCGCTGGTGCTCGGGCAGGTTTCCAGCGGCGCGGAAGACGACCTGGCCAAGGCCACCGACATCGCGCGCTCGATGGTCATGCGGTTCGGCATGGGACAGACGATCGGCCCCGTGACGCTCGAAGAGAAACGCCTGCGATGGTTACCGGACGCCGATACCGGCCCGCGCGACTTTTCCCAGGCCACGGCACGGGAGGTGGACCTCGACGTTCGCGCGGCCCTCGATGCGGCGTTCCAAAAGGCGACCGCCGCGCTTGAAAAAGCCCGCGCAGACCTCTTGTCCGGCGCTGACCTGCTCTGCGAGAAAGAGACGATCACGCCACAGGATTTTCCGGCGATCTCCCGAACGTCGGCATCCGCCCCTGCGCCCGGCAACGGCGACGAAGGCCTCGCCACCGGTACGAGCGTCTCCCGCAAAGCCGGTCCAATGCTCACCAATCACGGCTCGACGGGACAACCCTAACCAATAGTGGTGAAATACGCGCGCCCCGCGCGATAGATCCGCAAGATCAGCGGCCCGTCCGATTGACGCGCCCGCCTGTCCAGCTCTTGCGGGCTGTGAACCGGTTTGCCCCCGGCCTCAACAATGACATCCCCGGGCCGCACCCCCGCCGCGCTCAGTGGGCTGGCGGCATCGAGATCCTCGACCAGCACGCCACTCCGCCTGCCGCCCGACCCCTCGTCCACTGGCACGGACCTCAGGGTCGCGCCATCAAGACGCCCGGTCGCCGGCACGGAAGGCCCGCCCCTGTTCGCTTCGACTTGGGAACCGCCCGCGCGCCCAAGCGTAACACGCATGCTCTGCGGCCTACCCTCGCGGATCAGTCCAAGCCGCACTGTAGCGCCCGGTTGTTTGAAGCTCACCGCCAGCCGCAACTCCGCCGCATCGGCAACTTGATCATTATCGACAGCCACGACGATGTCCCCGGGTTTCAGCCCGGCAACCTCTGCCGGTGATCCGGGAACGATATCGGCGATCAGAACGCCGCCCGTGTCCGCAACCCCGAAGGCCTCCGCCAGGTCAGGGTCCAGATCCTGTATCATGATCCCGATCTGGCCTCGCTCGACGCGGCCGTTCTCCACCAGTTGCAGCGCAACCTGCATCGCCATGTCGATGGGAATGGCAAATCCGATTCCGACATTCCCCCCGGTCGGCCCCGCGATGGCAGTGTTGATCCCCACCAGCTCGCCACGCAGGTTCACCAGCGCACCGCCCGAATTGCCCGGGTTGATTGCTGCATCGACCTGGATGAAATCCTCGTATCCCTCTATTCCAAGTCCCGTGCGACCCAATGCGCTCACGATCCCCAGCGTAACGGTCCCTTCCAGACCAAACGGGTTTCCCACCGCCAGGACATAATCGCCCACGCGCAGACCCCTCGACCGCCCTATCACCAGGCCCTCCAAGTTCTCTGCGTCGATGCTCAGCGCGGCGATATCCGTCTCTTCATCTATCCCGCGGATCTCGGCACGCAGGTCGCGCCCATCGGACAGGTGAACCGTGATACTCTTGGCGTATTCCAGCACATGCGCATTTGTCAGCACCAGTCCCGCCTCGGCGTCCACGATCACACCCGAGCCGCTGGCCTCGACGAAGCGTTCCAGCGGCACGTCGTGCGGCAGAAAGTCGAAGAACTGCCGGAAGAAAGGATCGGTAAAGACAGGACTCTCCAGACTCTCCTGCGATGACACGGATATGGAAACCACCCCGGGCGCGACGCTCTCGACGATTGGCGCCAGCGATGGCGTCACAGCCATCTCGTCGGCGCTCAACCTAACCTCCGGCATCACCGGAGACGCCGCGCACAACGCGCCGCCAAGAACTATCGAAAAGATCGGTCTCAAGAGCACAGGCATTTGTCGATCCTCCCGAATGAACGTGCGCCTTGGTGCAGTCTCGCCCGGAGCCAGTTTCTCACAATGACGGCAATCAATCGTCCGCGACTTTACCTTTCCAGAACATAACGACCGGGCGCAGGCGCCAGCACCGGCAGATCCCGTGACGCCGCCGACACGGCGACGGGCGCGCCTGAACGGGCTGCCAGCCATCTTGCCCAGGCCGGCCACCACGATCCGTCCTCGACCGGTGTTTCCTCGAACCACCTCTCGGGGTCGCGCCACCGGGCCATCGAAGGACGCGTGGCACAGCGGTAATGCCGGTTCGGGTGGTTCGGCTCGGAAATGATCCCGGCATTATGCCCGCCATTCGTCAGGATAAACGTCGTCTCGCTGTCTGCCGCCAGCGTCGCCTTGTAGACCGAGCGCCAGGGCGCGACGTGATCCCTCTCTGTGCCCACCAGGCAGATCGGAACCCGGATGTCCGACAGAACGACCGGATGCCCCTCCACCTTAAGGCGCCCCTCCGAAAGATCGTTGTTCAGGTAGAGCTTGCGAAGATACTCCGAATGCATCCGCGCGGGAAGTCGCGTCGCATCGGCATTCCACGCCATCAAGTCGGTCACCGGGTCGGGCTGACCCAGCAAGTAATGCGTCACCATTCGCGACCACAACAGGTCGTTCGACCGCAACATCCGGAACGCCCCCGCCATCTGGCGGGCCTCCAGAACGCCACGCTCCGCCATGATTTCCTCCAGAAAGGCCACCTGCGCCTCCGACAGGTACAACTGGATCTCGCCGGCTTCGGTGAAATCGGTCTGCGCGGCAAAAAAGGACAGCGTCGCCAGCCGGTCATCCCCGTCCCGCGCCATCGCCGCCGCCGCGATGGCCAGCAGCGTCCCGCCAAGGCAATAGCCGGTCGCGTGCACCTTCTGCCCGGACCACCGCGCGACCACATCCATCGCCGCCATCACGCCCTGCGTCCGGTAGTCGTCAAGCGCCAGGTCTCGGTCCCGCTCCGTCGGGTTGCGCCAGGAAATGACGAACACCGAGAATCCCTGCGCCACCAGCCACCGGATCAACGAGTTTTTTGGCGACAGGTCCAGAATATAGTATTTCATGATCCAGGCCGGCACGACCAGCACGGGTTCGGGCCGAACCTCGCCGGTACTGGGGCGATAGCGGATCAATTCGATCAGGTGATTGCGATAGACCACATCCCCCTCGGTGATCGCGACCTCGTGGCCCGGTCGAAAGGCTTCGGTGCCCGCAGGCGGGGCATCGGTTGCGCTCCGAAGCAGATCGTCGGCCAGGTATGTCGCCCCGCGCAACAGGTTCGCGCCCCCCTCCGCCCAGGTGCGCTCCAGCACTTCGGGGTTGGTCCACGCGAAATTCGTCGGCGCCATCATATCGAGGATCTGCCGACCGAAGAATTGCACCTGCCGTTCGTTTTCAGGCGTCACGCCCAGCGGTCCGGTCGTGGCGGCATGCCACCATTGCTGGCTCAGCAGAAATGATTGGGACCACAGGTTGAACGGCCATTGCTTCCACGCCTCACCGACAAAACGTCGGTCCTGCGGCAGCGGGTCGATACAGCCTTCGGTCTCCTCCGACCGGGCGCAGTTCATAAGAAAAGACTGAAGGCGCAGCGCCTTGCGTAAGCCCTTTCCCCACAATTCGACCTGCCGACCGGGAGAGGCCGCCAGGTGAGCCACCCAATCGAACCACGCCAACCAGAGTGCAATGGGCGACACCCCCATGGTCAAACGTCCGATAGAGACACTCATCGCACGGTCCAGCGCATCGACGGGCGTCACGTCATGCGCGCCGCGATGCAGCTGAGGCAACTGTTCGGGTTTCATGCCGCGTCTTGCGCGTTCCCGCTGGCAATGTCGCGGCTGGCTTTCTGAATCACGGTATTCATGCGGTTCGCCTCTTCCTGGTATTCGTCCAGCGCCTTCTGGAAAAAGGCGGACTGGATCTTGGGCAAATCCGCCGGGTTCCGGCATTGAAGCATATCGTTCGCCGTGCGCAGATCCTGCCGCAGGCGGCCGGTCACGAACCCTGTCCATTCATCGCAAAGATCCAGCCACGCGTCGGCCATCGCCGCCCCAAATGCGCCCAGTGGCCTGATGAAAGTCATTTCCATTTCGGCCATACGTTCTAGCGCCTCGTTCGCGCCGGGTGTTTTAGATGTCTTTGTCATGTCCAATCCTCCTATGGACACCCAGTTCAACACAGCCGGACACAGCTTCATTGACGGCGGTCAACGCGTCGATTTGCGTTGTGCAAACAACGACCCGTTACAGGTAACTCAGAAGCACTGAGCTACTCTTTCTCCAATTGTCTCGAAGGCGCTTCGAACTCCTCTCTTCAGCTGACAAACAAAGCATACGATCTCGGCGACAAGTCCAGTCACGGCTTGATTACCGATCGGAAGCAAGGCCTCACGTTGGAATCGCAATGCCCAGTCACATTGGCAGCGAAAACCGTCGCTTCGCTTGGCGTTTTGAGCCAACACTGACAATAGCTTGATCCTCGCCAAGTTTGCGACGCTTTCAACGTCATTCCTAAACTGACATATTAGTCGCCTATTACATGAATATTGACCGTCGATCAAAAGTCGTTTACGAGTCTTCGATGCAGCTCCCCGGCGCAGACAAGCGTCCATCTCCGTCAACTATTCCTAAGGAGGATGACGGTTTGGAAGGGAAGAGCCTGCAACAAACCAGCTAGGGAGGAGATCAAATGTCACCGTTAAAGAAAGGCATCGCGACCGTTGCGCTGGCCGCCAGCATGACCGGCGCTCTGATGAGCAGCGCCGCGCTCGCCGCCGAACACGAATGGAAAATGGCCACCACTGTCACCGGCGGTCCGCTGATGGAACTGGGCGCCGAAGCCTTCGCCGAGCGCGTGTCTCAAATGACCGAAGGCCGCGTAGAGATCGAGGTGTTCCCCGCCGGCACGCTGGGCAAGGCGCTCGATGTGTCCACCACCGTGAAACGGGGCGTGGCCGAGGTCGGCCACACATGGATGGGGTACGACTGGGGCAAGGACAAGACCACCGTGCTCTTCGGCGGTTTTGCCGGGTCGATGGACAGCGAGCGCATGCTGCACTGGCTCTATCAGGGCGGCGGCCAGGAACTCTGGACCGAATTCCGCCAGGATCGCTTTGGCATCGTCTCCATGCCGCTCTTCATGCGTCCCGCCGAGGTTTTCCTGCATTCCAAGAAACCCGTCTCGACGCTCGAGGACCTGCAAGGCCTCAAGATGCGCACCGCCGGGGCGTGGCTGGAGATTTCCAGCGAGCTCGGTGCCTCGCCCGTCACCATGGCCGGTGGCGAGGTCTATACTTCGCTTGAACGCGGCACCATCGACGCCACCGAGTGGGGGTCGCTCTATGAAAACGTATCGCCCGGCTTCTACCAGATCGCCAAGTACGTGGTGGTTCCCGGCGTGCACCAGCCCGTCGCGCCTTATGAGCTGGTGATCAACGACGCCGCTTGGGAAGCGCTCTCGGAACAGGACCAGGAAATGGTCCGGTTGGCCGCGGAACTGGTGACGTTCGAAAGCTGGATGCGCCTTGGAAACGAGGACGCCAAGGCGTTGGAATTCTACCGCGACAACGGCAACGAGATCATCGTCCTGGAAGATGAAGTCAAGGAAGCCGCCAAGCGTCTTGGCATGGAATGGGCCGACCGCCAGGCCGAGGGCAATGAATGGTTCGAGCGCGTACTTGCCTCCCAACGCGAGTTCGAGTCCACCTGGTCGGAGGCCGACAGCTATCGCAAGATGGCCCTGCCGCCGCAAGACGGCTCATCCAACTGAACGCCCGACCGGACAGCCGCAGCCCCGACCCGCCGAGGTCTGGGGCTGCCACGCCGTCCACAGGAAACTCTGACATGATTACATCCATTCGCCGCTTCATCGGAGCGATCAGTGGTGTCCTGGGCTATTTCTCGGCCCTCATCCTCGTCCCCCTGATCCTCGCCTCGGTCTACGAGGTCGTCTCGCGCTACGTCTTCAACCAGCCAACCATCTGGGCCTACGAGATCGGCTACATGGCAATGGGCGCATCCTTCCTGCTGGGCTCTGCCTACGCTCTGCGCGACGGCCAGCATGTGCGCATCGACGTCCTCGCCTGCCGCTTCTCGCCGCGTCTCAAGGCCATTCTCGATCTCGCGGGATACCTGCTTTTGTTCCTGCCGATCGGCATCTGGCTGAGCTTCGCTCTCTACCACTACACGATCGAGGCCTACGAATGGGGTGAACGCTCCGGCGAAAGCGCCTGGAACCCTGTCGTCTGGCCCTATCACCTGGTGTTCTTCACGGCCTTTGTGGCGATGGTCCTACAGGCCATCTCCGAGGTGCTCGGCTGCCTCCAGGTCCTGTTTGCTCCCGACGCGAAGGAGGTCTGAGCCATGGAATATCTCGCACTCTGGATGTTTCCGGTTCTGCTGCTGATCCTGCTGACCGGGTTTCCGATCGCCTTTTCGCTGATGGGCGTGGCCACCATTTTCGGCTACATCACCTTCGGCGACACCGTCATTTACCAGTTCATCGACAAGATCGACGAGGTCGCGGGAAACTTCGTGCTCGCCGCCGTGCCGCTCTTCGTCTTCATGGGCACCATGCTGGAAAAATCCGGCATCGCCGAACGCCTGTTCGATGCGGTCCACATCTGGACCCGCCGCCTGCCCGGCGGGCTGGGGGTCGGCACGATCTTCATGTGCGTGATCTTCGCCGCCTCAACCGGCGTGATTGGCGCGACTGAAACCGTGGTGGGACTTCTGGCCATCCCGGTCATGATGAAACACAGCTATAACAAGGGGCTCATCTCGGGCACGATCTGCGCCGGCGGCTCGCTGGGCACCATCATCCCGCCCTCCGTTGTGGTCATCATCATGGGGCCGATCGCGGACGTCTCGGTCGGCGACCTGTTCATCGGCATGATCATCCCCGGCCTGACCATGGCGACGCTCTACGTCGTCTACATCATGGGCCGCTGCTACCTGCGTCCGCAGGACGGCTCGCTGGTTTCGGATGACGAGTACCTGCCGACGCTGGGCGAGCGCCTCTGGATCACGCTGACGGCCTTCCTGCCGGCGGCGCTGATGATCTTCGCGGTGCTGGGCTCGATCATGCTCGGCCTCGCCTCCCCAACCGAGGCGGCGGCGATGGGCGCTTTCGGGGCCGTGATCCTGGCGGCGGTCTACCGCACGCTCAACTGGAAAACACTGCGCCTTGCCCTGCTGAACACGGTCAAGGTCACGTCGATGATCCTGATGATCCTGCTGGCGGGCTCGATGTTCTCGGGCGTCTTCGTCGGGGCCGGCGGCACACGCGTCACGACCGAACTGATCGCCGCGTCCGATCTCAGCCCCTGGGCCACGCTGGCGGTGTTCCTGATCATCGTCTTCATCGCCGGCTTCGCACTGGAATGGATCTCGATCCTTTTGATTTTCCTTCCGGTCTTCATTCCGATCGTCACGCAGCTCGGCTTCGACCCGGTCTGGTTCTGCATCCTCTTCCTGATCGTGATACAAACCAGCTACCTGTCGCCGCCGATGGCCCCGGCCATCTTCTACCTGCGCGGCATCGCACCGCCGGAGATCACCATGCCCGACATGTTCAAGGGGGTCGTGCCCTTCATCATCCTTCAGCTCTTCACGCTGGCGCTGGTGATGGCCTTCCCGCAGATGGTGCTCTGGCTGCCGGAGAAAGTCCTTGGCTTCTAGACAAAAG
Source organism: Roseovarius confluentis (assembly GCF_002917925.1). GTDB lineage: Bacteria > Pseudomonadota > Alphaproteobacteria > Rhodobacterales > Rhodobacteraceae > Roseovarius > Roseovarius confluentis. The sequence continues at coordinate 215,250 of NZ_PPFE01000007.1, forward strand.
CTCCTTGTCGTCGGCGGCGGTTACGTCGGCTGCGACGTGGCCCGCCGGCTCGACCGGGTGATGGACGTCACCCTGGTCGAGCCGAAACCGGCCTTCCTCCACGCTCCCGCCATGATCCGCGCATTGGTCGAACCCGACCTTCTGGCGGCCGCGACGATCCCATATGACGGCCTGCTGCGCGAAGGGCGGGTTGTTCGGGGCCGCGTCGCCGCCCTTCATTCCGAAGGCGCAACCCTCGAAGATGGCACGGAGATATCGAGCGACTTCACCCTTGTCGCCACTGGCTCCTCCTACAACCTGCCCTTCAAATCCTCAGCGGAAGACCTCGAAGTTTTCCTCGATGCGCACAGAACGCTCGCGGAGCGCATCGCACAGGCCCGACATATCGCCATTGTCGGTGCGGGTCCGGTCGGCACCGAACTCGCGGGCGAAATCGCGACGGCCCGGCCCGACGCGCACGTCACCCTGATCGCCGCCGCCCCGCTTCCGATGCCCGACCAGCCGGCCAGGCTGGGTCGCGCACTCATGAACCGGCTGCACAGGCTGGGAGTCAAAGTCATCACGCATCGCTCCGCGCCCGGCATTGCTGCCGGCATGGATGCGCAGGACGGCCCTCTGGGTCTTTCGGACGGGCAGGACGTCGCGGCAGACCTCGTGCTCCCCGCGCTCGGCGCGATGCCCTGCACCGATCTTCTCTCCGCCCTGCCCTCGGTGCGCCTCGACAGCGCGGGCCGGGTGATGACCGACCCATACCTGCGGCCCGCGCCGGGCGCACTGCCGGGGCTGTTCACGGGGGGTGACATGGCCGCAACCGGCGACGCGATGACCATCGTCGGCATCCTGCGGCAAGGCCCGTACCTTTCGAAGATCCTGCGCGCGGCGGCCGGGGGCAAACGTGTCGATGTGCTGACCCCTTACCGGCCCTGGCGCGACGCCCCCATGCTCGTGCCTGTCGGCCCACGCCTCGGCGCCAGCCACCTGCCCCTGCCGGGCCCGTTGGCGCTGGCCGGCACCATGCGCGGCCCCGGCGACAGGCTGACACGCCTTGCCAAGGGCCGCGACCTCTTTGTTGGGAAATACCGCCGCCAGCTCGGCGCGCAGCGCCTCAAAGGGTCGCGCGGGTGAACTCGGAGATATAGTCGATCAGCTTGTCCGACGCCTCGCCCGCTGCCGCCGGGTCGCCCTCGGCGATCTTGCGTGCAACATCGGCG
>NZ_PPFE01000008.1 GCF_002917925.1 Roseovarius confluentis
TGATGGAGACGTTCCCGTAGGTGTAATCGACATCCTTCACTTTCGAGTAAGGCTTGATCCAGTCGACGCGCTTGCCCTCCTTGCCCCAGAACGCCTCGGGGTCCTTGATCGAGGCGGCGTACATCTCGTCGTACTTCGCCGCGTCGACATGGGCATTCGCCGCGAAATCGGCACTGGGCGCATAGGTTTTATCGGACATGGTTCCTCCCTCGGTGGTCTTGAATGTCTTGCAGGCCCGCTCCGCCTTTGAGACGGCGGCGGGGCGGGCGTTCTCCTGGCGGCAGCCTAGGGAGGTTGGCGTCAGATGGCCAGATACTCGGCGCGGAGACTTTCGTTTTCCAGCACCTCTGACGCGGTCCCGTCGAAGGCGATGCCACCCGTATCGAGGATGATGCAGCGATCGGCGAGTTCAAGGGCACGTACCGCGTTCTGTTCGACGAGGATCGTGGTGATGCCCTGTTCCTTGATGATGCGCAGGGTCTTTTCGATCTCGTCCACGATGACGGGTGCGAGGCCCTCGTAGGGCTCATCGAGCAGCAGGACCTTGATGTCCCGGGCCAGGGCGCGGGCGACGGCGAGCATCTGTTGTTCACCGCCCGAGAGCGTCACGCCTTCCTGGCGGCGGCGTTCCTTGAGGCGCGGGAAAAGCTCGTAGAGCCGGTCGAGGGACCAGCCGATGGGCGGGGCGATCTGGGCCAGTTGCAGGTTTTCCTCGACGGTCAGGCCGGGGATGATGCAGCGATCCTCGGGGACGAGGCCGATGCCGGCGGCCGAGGCTTCGTGACTTTTCATATTGTGAAGGGGCTGGTGGTCCAGCCAGATTTCGCCGTGGTTGACCTGCGGCGTGTCCATGCGGGCGATGGCACGCAGCGTGGTGGTCTTGCCCGCGCCGTTGCGGCCCAGAAGGGCCAGGATCTCGCCCTCGTGGACGTTGAAGGAGATGTCCTGAACGATGTAGCTTTCGCCGTAATAGGCCTGCATGCCCCAGACCGACAGGAAAGCGGGCGCCGTTTCGGCGTGGTTGCGGTGCTTGGAAAAGTCGGGTTTGACGTTCATTTTTCGTGTCCTCCCGTCCCGGACCTGATCCGGGACCTCTTGCAGTGGGGGCGAGGCCCCGGATCAGGTCCGGGGCAGGCTCCCGGATCAAGTCCGGGGCGTTCGTGGCATGGCGGTCAGGCGCTTTCGCCCAGGTAAGCTTCGCGGACCTTGGGGTGGCCCTTGATCTTGTCCGGTGTATCCTCGACCAGCGGCGTGCCCTGGGCCAGGACGGTGATGCGCTCGGCCAAGGAGAACACCACGTGCATGTCGTGTTCGATGATGCAGATGGTGATGTCGCGCTCGTCCTTGATCTGCTTCAGCAGGTCGATGGTATTGTTGGTATCGGCCCGCGCCATCCCGGCGGTGGGTTCGTCCAGCAAGAGCAGGCGCGGGTTCTGTGCCAGGCACATGCCGATTTCCAGCCGCCGCTTGTTGCCGCGCGACATGGCGGCCGCATGGTCGTGGCGGGCGTCGGCGAGGTTCAGGCTTTCGAGCATGTGCTCGGCCTGCTCGACGATGTCCTTTTCCTTCGTGGCCTGCGCCAGCGCGTGCATGCGGAAGGCGCCGTCGCGCTTGGCGAAGATCGGGATCATCATGTTTTCCAGCACGCTCAGGTCGCCGAAGATCTCGGGCGTCTGGAACACGCGGGAAATGCCCATCTGGTTGATCTGGTAGGGCTTGCGGCCCAGTACCGACTGGCCGTCGAACATGACCGAGCCGGTATCCGGGATGAGCTTGCCGATCAGGCAGTTGAGCAGGGTCGACTTGCCCGCCCCATTGGGGCCGATGATGGCGTGGCAGGTGTTTTCCGCCACGCTGAGGTTCACGTCACCCAGGGCCTGCAGGCCACCGAAGCGCTTGTTGACGTTCTTGACTTCAAGAATACCCATTGTCGTCGCTCCTTATTCGGCCGGTGTGGATTGGGTGGCTTTTTCGTCGTCCGGGTTCGCTTTCTTGCCGCGAAGCAGACGCCCGATGCGTTGTCCGCCCTCGACGAGGCCGCCGGGAAGGAAGATCACCACGGCCATGAAGATGAGGCCCAGGGTCAGGTGCCAGCCCTTGCCGATGAAGGGATAGACGAGGGTGATGACGAAATCCTCGAGCCCATCGGGCATGAAGGCGAACCATTCGTGCAGGATGTCCTTGTTGATCTTGCTGAGGATGTTTTCCATGTACTTGATCGCGCCCGAGCCCAGCACCGGGCCGATAAGCGTGCCCGCGCCGCCGAGGATCGTCATCAGGACGACCTCGCCCGAGGCCGTCCAGAACATGCGTTCGGGGCCGGCCTGCGTGTCCATCGCCACCAGAAGGCCACCCGCGAGACCGGCATACATGCCCGAGATCACGAAGGCCGCCAGCGTGTAGGGCCGCGCGTTGAGGCCGGTGTAGTACATCCGGGTCTGGTTCGACTTCACCGCGCGCAGCATGGTGCCGAAGGGCGAGCGGAAGATGCGGATCGAGAGGTAGAATGCGATGATCATGAAGACCGCCGCGATGTAGTATCCGGCGTTGATCGTAAAGAGCCAGTCACCCATGGAGATGTCGAAGCCCGCCCGCATGTCCATGCCGAACAGGTTGGCGCGGCCGATCTCGCCGTCGGCGAGATTCGACAGCAGCGGGCTGTCGGTGGACTTGATCTGAAGGCCCGTCTCGCCGCCGGTGATCGGCGTCAGGACCGAGTAGGCCAGGGCATAGGACATCTGCGCGAAGGCCAGTGTCAGGATCGAGAAGTAGATCCCGGAACGGCGCAGCGAGATGAACCCCACCGCCAGCGCGAAGAGGCCCGCGATGATCACGCCGAGGATGATCGCCGGGATGACGTTCAGCGTGACCAGCTTCATCATCCAGATCGCCGCGTAGGAACCGACCCCCAGAAAGGCCGCGTGGCCGAAGGAGAGGTAGCCCGTGAGGCCGAAGAGGATGTTGAACCCGATGGCGAAGATCCCGAAGATCACGAAGCGCTGCATCAGGTCGGGATAGCCCGCGTTGAACTGCGCCAGGCCGGAGCCTTCGGGAAAGGGGTTCAGGATGAAGGGCGCCAGCATGGTGATGATCAGCACGATCAGAAGCAGGCGGAAGTCTTTCTTGTCGAGACCGAGCATGGCTTAGTCCTCCATGACGCCCTTGCGGCCCATGAGGCCACGCGGACGTGTCAGTAGAATGATGATGGCAACCAGGTAGATGATGATCTGGTTGATGCCGGGCAGGATCTCGAGCACTTCTCGCATGGAGGCAAAGCTTTCCAGGATGCCCAGGAGGAACCCGGCCAGAACGGCGCCCGGAAGCGAGCCCATGCCGCCGACCACGACGACCACGAAGCTGAGCACGAGGAAATCCATCCCCATGTGGTAGTTCGGCGAGTTGATCGGGGTGTACATGACGCCTGCAAGGCCCGCCACCGCGGCGGCAAGGCCGAACATGATGGTAAAGCGGCGGTCGATGTTGATGCCCAGCAGCTGCACGGTCTCGCGGTCGGCCATGCCGGCGCGGACCACCATCCCGAAGGTGGTGAATTGCAGGAAGGCGAAGACCGCGCCGATGATCACGGCGGCGAAGGCGAAGTAGATGATCCGCCAGTAGGGGTAGATCACCACGTTGGGGTCAAGACCCATCATGGCGCCGAAATCGAGCGACCCGCGGAAGGCATCGGGGGCCGGCGTGGGGATCGGGTTGGCGCCGTAGTAGAACTTGATGATTTCCTGCAGCACGATGGCGAGGCCGAAGGTCACGAGGATCTGGTCGGCATGGGGGCGGTTGTAGAAATGCTTGATCAGCCCGCGTTCCATGATCACGCCGATCAGCATCATCACCGGAATGGCGAAGAGGATCGACAGCGGAACGGCCCAGTCGATGATGGCATCGCCCGTGGCCTGACCGAACCAATCGTAGACATACGGTACCTGGACTTCGAGCGGGTTTCCGAGGAAGTCGGTTTGCGTTTCGTCGACGACGGTGCGGGAGAGCGTGAGTATGCGGCTCAGCGTGACGGCGCAGAACGCACCGATCATGAACAACGCGCCGTGCGCAAAGTTCACGACGCCCAATGTGCCGAAGATGAGCGTCAGGCCGAGCGCGATCAGCGCATAGGCCGAGCCCTTGTCCAGCCCATTGAGAACTTGCAGGATGATGGCTTCCATCGGGGTGCCCCTCGGGTTTGCAGATATACCGGTTTTGATCACGGACGCGCGCGGGGCGCGTGGTCCGGCTTGGTGGTGGACGCGGGCGCGACAAGGGCGCCCGCGTCGGATCTTGTCAGGTCAGACCTGTGCGATCAGGCGCCGTCGTTGCACTCGCCCAGGCTCGCCTCCGCGCCACCCATCTGCGGGTGATCGGGGGCGTAGGTCACCTGGTCGACCGGGGTCACCTCGACGATTTCGAGCAGGTCGAATTCGCTTTCGGGGTTCTCTTTCCCTTTCACGACCAGCACGTCCTTGAAGCACTGGTGGTCGTCGGCGCGATAGAGCGTCTTGCCGTTGCCCATGCCGTCGAATTCGAAGCCTTCCAGGGCCTCGGCGACCGCGCAGGGGGCAAACGAACCGGCACGCTGCACGGCATCGGCGTAGAGCATCGCCTGGACGTAGCAGGTGTGTGCGGCCTGGCTCGGCGGGAAGCCGTACTTGGTGCCGAACGACTTGACGAATGCCTTGGAGCCTTCGTCCTGCAGCGACCAGTGCCAGTTGGTGGAGCCGAAGATGCCCTTCACGTTGGCGCCGGCACCCTTGGCCATCAGGCGGCTGTAGAGCGGAACCACGATCTGGAAGTCCTTGCCGTTCACCTGCTTGTCACGCAGGCCGAACTGCACGGCGTTGGTCAGCGAGTTGACCATGTTCCCGCCGTAGTGGTTCAGGATCAGCGTATCGGCACCCGATTGCAGCACCGGCGCGATGTAGGACGAGAAGTCGGTCTGCGTCAGCGGCGTTTTCACGGCGGCGACGGTTTCCCAACCCATGGCCTCGGTCGAGGCGCGCACGGCTTCCTCGGTGGTGTAGCCCCAGTTGTAGTCGGCGGTCAGGTGATAGGCCTTGCGGTCTGTGCCGTAGGCGTTGGCCAGCACCGGCGCAAGCGCGGCACCCGACATGTACGAGTTGAAGAAGTGACGGAACCCGTTGGCCTTGCGGTCCTTGCCGGTGGTGTCGTTGGAGTGCGTGAGACCGGCCATGAAGATGACGCCGGCCTCCTGGCAGAGCGCCTGCACGGCCACGGCCACGCCCGAGGACGAACCGCCGGTGATCATCACCGCGCCGTCTTTCTCGATCATCGACTTGGCCGATGCGCGGGCGGCGTCCGCCTTGGTCTGGGTGTCGCCGGTGACGTATTCGACCTTCTTGCCGAGGATGCCCGCACCTTCGAGCACCTTGGACGAGAAGGTGTTCATCATGCCGCCGTCGCCGCCACCGTTCAGGTGCTCGACCGCCAGCTCATAGGCGCGCAGTTCGTCCGCGCCTTCGTCGGCATAAGGGCCGGACTGCGGTACGTTGAAGCCCAGCGTGACGGTGTCGCCCGTGGGTTCGTTGGTGAAGGCGGCGGCGGAGCTTGCCGTGAAGATGGTCGGCAGCGCGACGCCGGCGCCGGCGATGGCGCTGGTCTTGAGCAGGCCACGACGCGTGAGGTCAGTTTTGGACATTGAATCCCTCCCTAGAGTTTCTTCCTGGACGGGCCTCCTCAAGCCCGGCCGGATGCACATGTGTGCTATCGGCATTATTGGAGGGGGTCGAAAACCGTTCAACAAGCGCCTTGGGGCAAACGCTTTTTTTGTAAATAAAATCTTCAACGCAGTGCAGAAATCTGTAAATTAGTTTTCAGGCAGAAACGAAGACGATTGATTCAAAGGGCAAGTGCCAATGGCAGAGACCGGTATGGCAGGCACGCGCATCCGCCAACGGCGGCTGGTGGCCGGGTTGAAGCAGGCCGAACTGGCCGAGGCGGCGGGAATCTCGGCCAGCTACCTCAACCTTATCGAGCATAACCGGCGTCGAATCGGCGGGCGCACGCTGTTGCAGATCGCCGAAGCCCTGAATGTCGAGCCCGCAACACTGACCGAAGGCGTGCAATCGCACCTTCTGGCGGCTTTGCAGGAGGCGGCGGGCGAGGCCAAGACCGGCGGCGATTTCTCCGTGACTGCGCCTGAACTGGACAGGGTCGAGGAGTTCGTCGGACGCTTTCCCGGCTGGGCGGGGCGGCTGGCGGATCTTGGCCAGCAGCGCGACGCGCTTGAACGGACAGTCAAGGCGTTGAGCGAGCGTCTGGCGCATGACCCGGAACTGTCGGCAACGCTGCACGAGGTGATTTCCACGGTGACGTCGATCCGGTCGACCGCCTCGATCCTGGCCGAGACGCGGGAACTGGAGCCCGAATGGCAGATGCGGTTTCACCGCAATATCAATGAAGACGGCGCGCGGCTGGCCGAGGGGGCCGAGGCGCTGATGCGTTACCTGGAGGCCGCACCCGAGGCCGGCGCGGAGGTGACATCGCCGCAGGACGAAATGCACGCGTTCCTGGAACGCCACGACTTTCACTTTCCCCAGCTGGAGGGCTGGGGCGCGGAAGCGCGGATCGAGGCGATTGTTTCGGAGGTCGAGAACGAAGCGGCGCGGGCGCTGGCCCGGGTGGCGCTGACGCAAGTGCTTGAGGATGCCCGCGCGCTGCCGCGTGACGAGATGGAGGCGCAGCTGGCGGCCCATGGCCCGGCGCCCGACGCTATCGCGCGCGCCACCGGCAGGTCGCTGGCGCAGGTGTTCCGGCGCCTGGCCTTGCTGCCCGAAGAAATGGTGGGGCCGGTGGGATTGATCGTGGTGGATGGCGCGGGGGCGCTAATTCTGCGTAAGACGGTCATGGGGTTCGCCACGCCGCGCAGCGGGGCGGGGTGTGCCATGTGGCCGCTTTACGAGGTACTGGGTCAGCCCGCCCGCCCGGTGCAGGCGGTGCTGTTGCAGGGCGATTTGCGGGTGAGGGCCTTGGCGGTGGCCGAAGAGACGGTGCCGGCAGGGTTCGATAACCCGCCGCTGACGCGGGCCTACATGCTTTTGCTGCCCGAGCGGCGCGGGCCTGATCGGGCTGAGGCACGGCCCGTGGGGGTGACCTGCCGGATCTGTCCGATCGAAGGCTGCCTGGCGCGGCGAGAGCGATCGGTTCTGAAGAACGCGTTCTAGGATATGTTCTTTTGACAGAGCCAAAGAGTTTCGCAATAGTCGGCGGACGGGAGAGGATATTGATCGGAGGGGAGGCCGGTTGGATGGGCAAGACCGTGCTTCTGATCGAGGACGAACAGAATATCATCGAGGCCGTGAGCTTTATCCTGTCCCGTGACGGATGGGAGGTGAAGACCCACGCCAACGGGCAGAACGCGATGGAGGCTGTCCGCGCGCGCGAGCCGGACGTGGTGATCCTGGACGTGATGCTGCCGGGCAAGAGCGGTTTCGACATCCTGTCCGAGATCCGGGCCGAGGCGCAGTTTGCAAGCCTGCCTGTGCTGATGCTGTCGGCGCGGGGCCAGGCCAAGGACCTCGAGATGGCCGAGCGGGCCGGAGCCAACCGGTACATGACCAAGCCGTTTTCCAATGCCGAGGTGCTGGACGCCGTGCGTGCGCTGGTGCCGACATGAGCCCCAAGCGCGGATCGGTTTTCCTAGCGCGGCGGGCCTACTTTCAACGCCGTGCCATGGATGCCGCCCGGCTGTTGCCCGTGCTGGGCGCGGGAATCTTCGTGTTGCCGCTTCTGTGGAAATCGGGCGACGGCGCGCGCACGGTGATGGTGATGTTCTACATATTCCTGTGCTGGACAGCGCTGATCGGGCTGGGCTGGATCGTGTCGCGGCGGTTGTCGGGGCCCGATGCGGACGTAAATCGAGATCCCGCCGGCGACGCGAACGAGCAGGTGCATGTGTCCCGGGAGGGATGAATGGGTGCTCTGAACGTCATTGTCCTTGTCAGCCTTGTATATGTGGCGATGTTATTCTGCGTGGCGTTCGCCGCGGACCGGGCGGCGGCACGGGGGCGAGGCACCTGGCTGCGCTCTCCCATCGTTTACACGCTTTCGCTATCAATCTACTGCACCGCCTGGACATTCTATGGCGCGGTGGGCTTTGCGGCGCGGTCGGGGCTTGAATACCTGACGATCTATCTTGGCCCGACGTTGGTGATGGTGGGCTGGTGGTGGACCCTGCGCAAGATGGTGCGGGTCGGCCGCAGTCAGCGGATCACCTCGATTGCCGACCTGATTTCCAGCCGCTTCGGCAAGTCCAACGCGCTGGCGGTGTTCGTGACCGTGCTCGCCGTCATCGCGTCGACGCCCTATATCGCCCTGCAATTGCAGTCGGTGACGATATCCTTTGCCGCCTTTGCCGCTGTTGATCCGACCCATACCGGGGAGATCAGCGAAACCGGCGTGGCCCTGTGGGTGGCCATCGGCCTGATGGTGTTCACGATCCTGTTCGGCACCCGGAACCTTGACGCCAACGAGCGGCATCACGGCTTGGTCATGGCCATCGCGCTCGAGGCGGTGGTGAAGCTGTGTGCCCTTCTGGCGGTCGGTATCTTCGTGGTCTGGGGGCTCGCGGGCGGTGTCGAGCAGACGCTGGCCCGGATCGACCAGAGCGCCATCGCACGGTGGGAGGTTCCAGGTAGCCGCTGGGTGGGCCTGACGCTGTTGTCGGCGGCGGCCTTCATGTGCTTGCCGCGGATGTTCCAGGTGATGGTGGTGGAGAACGAAGAGGAGGGGCATCTGCGCACCGCCTCATGGGCTTTCCCGACCTACGTGATGCTGATGAGCCTGTTCGTCGTGCCGATCGCGGCGGTGGGCCTCGACCTCAGCCCGGCGGGCGCGAACCCGGACCTTTTCGTGCTGACGCTGCCGCTGGAGAACGGGCAGGAGGGTCTGGCGGTTTTGTCGTTTCTGGGCGGGTTCAGCAGCGCGACCTCGATGGTGATCGTGGCGGCCATCGCCCTGTCGACGATGGTGTCGAACCACGTGGTCATGCCCGTGTGGCTGCATATGACGGGGGGCAGCGCCGTCGTCTCGGGCGACGTGCGGGCGGTGGCGATCCGGGCGCGCCGGCTTTCGATCATGGTGATCCTCTTCCTGGGGTATCTCTATTTCCGGGTGTCGGGCGGCGGCGCAGCGCTGGCGGCGATCGGGCTGATTTCCTTTGTCGGCGTGGCGCAGTTCCTGCCGGCGCTTCTGGGCGGCCTGTTCTGGCGCGGGGCCAACCGGCGCGGGGCGCTGGCAGGGCTGGCGGTCGGCTTTGCGGTCTGGATGTACAGCCTGTTTCTGCCCAGCTTCGGCGCCTCGGCGGTGATGCCGCAGGGGGTGCTCGAGAACGGGTTGTTGGGCCTGGCGTGGCTGCGCCCGCAAGCTCTGTTCGGTGCCGCGGGGATGGATCCGGTGGTGCATGCCTTCATGTGGAGCCTGTCATTGAACATCGTGGTGTTCGTCTTTGTCTCGCTGATCAGTTTCCCGCAGCCGGTGGAGCGGTTGCAGGGCGCGCAGTTCGTCAACGTGTTCGACCATTCGGCGCCGTCGGGTGGCTGGACCGGGGGCCTGGTCCAGAGCGAGGACCTGATGATCATGGCGCAGCGGATCATGGGCGCCCAGGAGGCGCAGGCGCTGTTCGGCGAGGTGGCGCGCGAACAGGGCATGAGTGGCTACCTGCCGGAACCCACGCCCGATTTCCTGAGCCGGCTGGAGCGGTCGCTGGCCGGCTCGGTGGGCGCCGCGACGGCCCACGCGATGATCAGCCAGATCGTGGGCGGCGCCAGCGTGTCGGTGCAGGACCTGATGGCGGTGGCCGACGAGACCGCGCAGATCATGGAATATTCCAGCCAGCTGGAGATGAAGACCGAAGAACAGGCCCGCACCGCCCGGCAACTGCGGCAGGTCAACGAGAAGCTGACCCAGATCTCGGTGCAGAAGGACGCGTTTCTCAGCCAGATCAGCCACGAGTTGCGCACGCCCATGACGTCGATCCGGGCGTTTTCCGAGATCCTGCGCGACGGGGGCGAGATGCCGCCCGAAGGACAGCGCCGCTATGCCTCGATCATTCACGACGAGGCCATCCGGTTGACGCGGCTCCTGGACGACCTGCTGGACCTGAGTGTGCTGGAGAACGCACAGATCGTGCTGAACCTCGAGGAGGGGAACCTCGGTGCACTGCTGGACCGGGCCGAGACGGCTGCCGGGCTTTCGGACAACAGCATGACGGTCGGCCGCGACGCGGGCGCGGACCAGGTGAGGCTGTACACCGACACCAACCGGTTGGCGCAGGTGTTCATCAACCTGATGTCGAATGCACGGAAATACTGCGATGCCGACGCGCCGCGGCTGGATATCCGCGTGGCCGAGCGTGACGGTATGCTGCTGGTGGACTTCATCGACAATGGCAGCGGTATCCCGGCGGGTCAGCAGGGGACGATCTTCGAGAAATTCTCGCGCGTGAGCGAGAACAAGGCCGGTGGGGCCGGGCTGGGGCTGGCGATCTGCCGCGAAATCATGGCCCGGTTGGGCGGCGGAGTGGAGTACCTGCCGGGGCAGACGGGCGGGGCATTCCGCGTTTACCTTCCGGTGGCCGAAGCGGGCGCGGCGGAGGCGGCGCAGTAGCGCGGCCATAAATCCAATCGTAACCTTCTTGCAGTTAACTGCCGCAAATCGTCCGGACCTGGCCGGGGCGAAACATGGCGCGCGGCCGCGTTTCCCGCGTGGGTGCCGGGCGCAAGAGAAGGGGGCAAAAACAGGTCATGAGCGCAGAGCCCGCCAGCAGCGCATCGGTCATTCATCGCAAGGCCAAGGTGGCCCGTGACGAATTCGACGCGCGCGAGATGTCGCCGACGAAGGCGCTGCGCCTGGCACTCGCCAAGGAAGCGGCGGCGCAGTTCGAACTGCCGCTGGTCGTGCGCATGGTCGAACATGAAAGCGTGGCCCTGACGGGGATCGAGGCACTGGCGGGCGACGACGGACTGCTGATCCTGCTGGACGGGCTGGAGGGACCGCCCGGCGCGATCAAATTGAACCTGCAGTTCGTCATGGCCCTGATCGAGGTACAGCTGATGGGGGAGGTCCGGCAGGGTGAGGCGAAACCCCGCTCCTTCACCCCCACCGACGCGGCCATCGTGCAACCGCTGATGGATGCGGTGCTGGACAGCTATGCCGAGCAGGTGAATGCCTGTGACAGGATGCCGGATGCGGCCCGCTTCCGGTTTGGCGACCGGGTGGAGAACGGGCGCGCGCTGGCGTTGGCGCTGTGGGCCCCGGACTATGACCTGTACCGCCTCAGCGTGGATTTCGGACCTGGTGCAAAGACCGGGATGATGGAACTGATCCTGCCTGAACCCCCACCCGTGCCGGAGGTCGAGGAGCCGGGTGGCAACACGTTGGCGCGAAAGTTGGAAGAAAACGCGATGAACGCACCGGTTATGCTGGATGCGGTGCTTGCGCCGATCCGCCTGCCGCTGAGTGACATCTGCCGCTGGACTCCGGGCACGGTGCTGAAACTCTCACCTGATACGGTGACCGGCGCGCGCGTGATCGGCGCGAAAGGTCACAAGGTGGCCGCGGCCAAGCTGGGCCAGCTCAACGGGTTTCGCGCGGTGCGACTGGTGCTGAAAAGCGATGCGGAGGAAGGCGCGATCAATGGCGCGCGAGGCTCTGCGCCCGAGACAGGCGGCCCGGCCACGCTGTCCGCGCCCTTGGAGGGTGGTATGACGGGGTTTGATGGTTCGGACGGGGCACTGCCCGATTTGCCGGGTGGGGGGATGGACTTGCCGGATCTGCCCGGCATCGAGGGACCGGACCATATGAGCGGTCTTCCCCACCTGCCGGAAATGGGTGGTCTGCCTGATCTGCCCTCGCCGGACGGCGACGATAATGTTGGTCTCGATACGTTGGTGGAGGAGGAGCTTGCCCGCGCCGCCGCCCGGTTCGAGGCTGACGGCGGGGATGAAGACTTGCCGATGCCCGGCGGCCCGAGCCTTGGATGAACCCATTGGGCGCCCGCGCCGTGGGACCCGTTTAGCCATCGCTCGGCCGCGGCGTCGACGTTGTCTCGTGACCAATCGCAGGCGTTACCTTCGCGAACGGGCAGGGGGAAAACCTGCCGTTGCGGCGCTGCTCTGACGTCCACAATCTGACACCCGTTCCGGCGCATTTGCCCAAATACTGCCCAAGACGCGCGGAAAGCTGCAAATACCGTCGATATCGGGTCCGCGATGCTTCTATTGCGAGCCCGCTTCATGTTATGGTTGTGGAGCAAGGCCTGCGGTTACATGGACCGGATGCGGCGGGCTGCACTTGGGAGGAGACGCCATGACCAGTTTGACACAGGAAATCAAGCAGTTGCACCGACAAATCCTGGACCTGAGCGAGTGCGAGCGCTATCGGCTTCAGCCGCGGCTGGCGGGGCTTCTGGGCCAGATGCGCGAGGCCGGTGAGCAGGTGCCTTCGGAGATGCGGCGTTTGAACGAGACGCTTCTGGATGAGGCGATTGAGGCACAGTTCGAGAATATGCCGGTCTGAACGCTGCCGCTTCGGATCAAAACAATTGCGCAGCCCCCCGCCGAGAGGGTCTAATCCGCGCATGGTTTGAGGCGCACCGGGGCGCAAAAGAGCAGTGTCCGAAGTCATTTACGAGCTGGCCGATGGGGTGGCCGTCCTGCGCTTGTCGCGGGGCGAGGCGAACGCTTTGTCACCTGGCATGCGGCGCGACCTGGCCGCGGCCCTGGACCGCGCCGCCGAAGACTCCGGTGCGCGCGCGGTGGTTTTGACCGGGGCCGGAGACACGTTCTGTTCCGGCGTCGACCTCTCGGAATACGATGGCCCGCTGGCCACCCCCTGGATCGATGCGTTGACGCGCAAAATCGAAACCCACCCCAAGCCTGTTGTCGCGGCGCTGGAGGGAATGGCCCTTGGCGCGGGATTCGAGCTGGCGCTGGCGGCACATGCGCGGGTCGCGCGCAACACGTGCCGACTGGCCCTGCCCGAGGCCAGCCTGGGCCTCATGCCGAGCGGCGGCAGCACGCAGCGCCTGCCGCGGTTGCTGGGAGCGCAAGTGGCGCTGGAGTTCCTGTTGTCGGGACGGTCAATCGAAGCGGGGGAGCCGCGCCTGGCCAAACTGTTCGCCGAAGTGACGCAGGAGGCGCCGATGGCAGCCGCGCTGGCCACGGCGCGGCGTTTTGCGCAGGCGCCGGATTTTGCCCGGGCCAGCCAGATCGACCGGGGATTTTCCGACCCGGCCGCTTATCGCGGCGCGGTCGCGGACGTCTCTGCCCGACTGCGGAAGGGTGACACCGCCGAGGCCGACATCCTGCGCTGTGTCGAGGCGGCGCAGCTTTTGCCCTATGAACAAGGATTGCAGTTCGAGACCGCGGCCTTTGAAGCGTGTCTGGCGCGTCCGGATGCGCGCGCGTCCCGGCATCTATACACTGCCGAGCGGCGCGCCCGAGCCTGGCCCGAGGCGCAGGAGGGCAGGGCAAGTGAAATCGGCACCGTTGTGCTGGCCGGATCGGACCCGGTGCTGGCCGAACTGGCGGTGCATTGCCTTGATCGCGGTCAGCGCGTGGCGGTGCTGGCACCCGGCCCGGCGAGCGCGGCGGTCGCGGCGCGTGTGCGGGCCGTTTACGAAGGCGCGGTGGCGCGAAAGCGGATGGCGCCGGACGAGCGCGATGCGCGGCTGGCCCGGCTGAGTCATGGAAGCAATCCGGTCGTGTTGATGGCCGCCGACCTTGTGCTGGACGATGGTGGCGGCGATCCCGGCGCGGCGGCCGTGCGCAAGGGAGCGGTATGGTGCCTGATATCGGGGCGCGACGGCGCGTCGAAGCGACGCGCGCAACTGGGCGCGGCGGTCGAGGTGCTGGCGCTGCGGGCCTATCGCCCGGCCTATGCGCTGCCGCTGGTCGAACTGGCGGTGCCCGACGGCGCGGCGCCGGATGCGGTCATGACCGTCATGCGGTATTTCGCGGGGTCCGGGCGCGTCGTGCTGCGCAGCGCGGACCGTCCCGGCATGATTGGGCACCGCCTGATGGGGGCGGTGCAGCGGGCGGCGTTGGCGTTGATGCGGGCCGGGGCCGATCCGCATGCGGTCGAGGAAGCGGCGCGGCAGTTGGGCTTTGCCCGCGGGCCGCTGGAGCTGATCGAGACGGATGGGATCGGTGTGACGGTTGCGCGTCTGCGTCGGGTTTTCGGCAGCGTGCCGGAGTTGGCCCTGCTGGACGCGCGCGCCGACGCGGTGGCTGCTGGCAAGACACCTGGACAGGGGTTCCATGCCGCCCAAGGCCAGGCGCTGGCCCCTGATCCGGGGCTGGCGAGGTGGCTGGAGGCCTGGCGCGAGGGCCAACGCGACCTGCCCGAGCTGCCGGATGTTGCCTTGGATCGGGCGCTGCACGCGGCGTTGGTGGCCGAAGCCGCACGGATGATCGCCGACGGCACCGTGGCGCGGGCCTCGGACGTGGACCTGTGCATGGTCAAGGGTTATGGCTTTGACATCGCGCGGGGCGGGCCGCTGCTCTGGGCCGATATCGGGCCGGAAACGGGCGGGCCGCTGGGCCTTGTGCGGACGATGAAGGCGCTGGCACCGCTGGGGCCGGAGCTGTGGACGCCGCCCGCGATGCTGGAAGACATGGTCAAGTTCGGCCGGCGCTTTTTCGGCGGCGCAGTCAGCTGAGCACGATCCCGAGCACCACCAGCATCAGCCCGATCACGGACAGGAAGAGCGCCCCGGTATTGACGGGCAGGATCTTTTGCAGCGTGGCGCGCAAATCGTCGTCGGACAACCCGGCGCGACGGGCGCGGATCACGCGCAGGATGCACCAGACAAGCAGGGCCAGACCGGCCAGCGTGACCGCCGCCCCGAGCCAGATAAGCATTTCCATCAGGTGCCTCCGCGATAGACCTTCATGGGTGCGACCGCGGGTAGCGCATCGGGCGTGGCATCGCAAGCGACAGAGCGCGAAAACGGGCTTGCGGGACGACTGACGCGCTTGTAGTCAAGAGGCCCAGCCCAGACCTTGGAGAGCCTTCATGGACGACCAGAACCCCCAACCCGGCCCCGACAGCAGCTACCGTGTAACCGCCGACGAGCTGCGCCAGTTCATCGAACGGTTCGAGCGTCTGGAGCAGGAAAAGAAGGACATTGCCGAGCAGCAGAAAGAGGTGATGGCCGAGGCCAAGGCGCGCGGATACGACACCAAGGTCATGCGCAAGGTGGTCGCGCTGCGCAAACGGGACAAGGACGACATCGCCGAGGAAGAGGCGGTTCTGGAGATGTACAAGGAAGCGCTGGGGATGTGAGTGTTCGGGCCGGCGTGTCGGCGGGTGGGTTTCCACCCATCCTACGATAGCGACACGCGAGACGGCCTCAGGGCGCGATGAAGTTCACGCCCTGGATGCGTTCGATCTCGTAGGCGTCTTCGTCATAGGCCTCGGACAAGGTATCGACCAGTTCCTCGGTCCAGCCGGGAAGGTCCAGTTCCTCCTCGATTTCCTCGTCCTTGACGAATTTGTCGAGGAAGGCCGAGATCACGCGGCGCTTCTGGGTTTCCGTCATGCCGGGATGCGAGGCAAGATAGGCCTCGAAGCGTTTCATGCCGGCGGTCGTCATGATCTCCTGCAACAGTGCGAATTCACCTTCGAACCCGGCATGCGGGTCAAGCCCGGCCATCTCGCGCAGGACCTGCGCCCAGACCAGAGGGCTGTCCTCGTTGCACCAGACAGTGATCGGCATGTCGGGAAAGTTCCGGCGGAAGCGGGCGATCGTCTCGGACCAGCGGAACTGTGCCGGGTCGACGCCATTCAGGAAGTCGGCCATCGTGTCGTGCGGTGTCTTTGCAAAGAGCGCAGGCAGGTGCGTGGCCGGGTCGCGCAGGCCAAGGAACAGTTCCAGCCCGTCATTGGCAAAGATCTGGCGGAACGCCTCGATCCGCATTTCGGCCGCAGGATAGAACATACCCTGACCCACGGCCATCTTGGGCGTGCCGAAAAAGGCCTGGTTGGACAGGACCAGCCGGTCGTTGCCCGCCTCATGGTTGATGGCCGAGAGCACGTCATCGCGGGTTTCCGGGCTGATCCCGCTTTCGGTCACGTCGTTTAGGATGTCGCGCAACAGCTTGCGATAGGATTTCGGTTCGGGCACGTCGGTGCCGATTTCGGACAGCAGATCGTGGTTCGCCAGCAGGGTATTTATCAGACGATCCTCGTCCGTCATGTGCGCGCCGGCGTGGATAACGACCTGCATCCTGAACACTCCCCTTGTTGCGTTCGCGGGCGCAATATAGAGGCTTTCTCCGGCAGTTAAACCGCTTTCGGTTACGCAGGGTCGAGTCCAGATTTCATCTTGCGGATCGTGCCGGGGATGCGTAATCAAGCGGTCAGTGCCCCTATAGCTCAGCTGGTAGAGCAACTGATTTGTAATCAGTAGGTCCGCGGTTCGAGTCCGTGTGGGGGCACCATTTTCGACGGGCCTTTCGTTCTCGGCGATTTCAGGCCGGTTTGGCACGAATTTGATACTTCCACCTGCAACGTTCTGCATTGGCAATTCTCGGCAAGAGTCTCGAAGCATGCGTGTGGCAGGCCCGGCCGCCGCCGCATTTCACGCTGTCCCAAAAAAACGTGATTGGACCTGTGATCGGCGCTCGGGGCTTAATCGCGGCATCGGATAAGAAAGTCATTTTGCAAAGGATCAAGGGATGGGACGAATTTCACGACTTGCGGCGCTGGCCGGCCTGTTGCCGGGCGTCGGGCTGGCGGCCGAGGGCGAACGGATCGAGGTCAGGGGCGAGATCATCGACACCTGGTGCTATTACTCGGGTGTCATGGGCGGGCCCGACGCGGTGGTGGGCACTGCACACCACACCTGTGCGTTATGGTGTTCGGCGGGGGGCATCCCGGTGGGCCTGTTGGGCGAGGATGGCGAGGTCTACATGGTGCTGAAGATCGAAGGTGACGACCAGTCGGCCAGCGGGGACACGCAGCTGCGGTTGGCCAGCCACGAGGTGACGGCGGACGGAATGCTGTATCGGCGCGACGGGCTGAATTACCTGGTGGTCGAGGAGGTGGTGACGGATCACGGGATCACCAACCTGAGCCACGACATCTATGGCCCGGTGCCGGGCTTTGCCATCCCCGAACCTGCGGAATGAGGAATGTGACCATGAAACGGATTGCCATGACAACGGCCGCACTCTGCCTCTGCCTGCCGGCGGCGGCGCAGGACTTCTCGGAAGGCTCCGAGGCCAAAAGCTGGAACCTGGCCGCCGAGAAACCGGCGCGGTTCGAGGCGACGGTGGTGGACATGCTGTGCGAGTTGACCGGCGACTGCGCCGAGGATTGCGGCGGGGGCAAGCGGCAGCTGGGGCTCTTGCGCGCGGCTGACGGCGTGCTGGTCTATCCCAACAAGAACAGCCAGCCCGCCTTTACCGGCGCGGCGCTGGAACTGGCGCCCTATTGCGGGGCAGAGGTCGAAGTGGACGGGCTGATGATCGAGGACCTGGAGCTGGGCGCCACGAATATCTACCTTGTGCAGAAGATCCGCGAGGTGGGCGAGAGCGAGTGGGTTACGGCCAACAGCTGGACCAAGAAATGGGCTGAAGCTAACCCGAATGCGGATGGCAAGGGCCCTTGGTTCCGACGCGATCCGCGGGTGAACGGCATGATCGAGGAGAGCGGGTACCTGGGCCTCGGGCTCGAGGCGGACGCGGCCTTTATCGAGGAGTGGTTCTGATGCGGGGAAAGCTGGCAGCCGCGGTGTGCCTGCTGGCCGGAGCGGCGCTGGCCCATGACGGAGAGGATCATGGGCAGGACGCGAAGCCTGTTTCCGATGACAGACTTGCGGCCGCGCTGAAAGACGCGCCGACCGCTCTGCCGTGGGAGGTTGGCGGGCCGTTCGAATTGACCGATCACATGGGCCGAACGCGGACGCAGGCGGACCCGCAGGGCCGGCATCAGTTGCTCTTTTTCGGCTATGCCAACTGTCCCGGCATTTGCAGCGCGGCGTTGCCGCTGATGGCCGATGCTGTGGCGCAGTTGGAGGCGGACGGCGTGGAGATGTCGGCGCTGGTGGTGACGATCGACCCCAAGCTGGACACTGTCGAGACGATGGGGCCGTCGCTGGCAGAGGTGTCGGATGATCTCTTGGGGCTGACCGGCACGCCCGAGGCGCTGGACGTGGCCTATGACGCGTTCCAGGTGGAGTTCGAGCACCTGTTCGACGACCCCGAACACGGGCCGATCTACAGCCATGGCAGCTTCATCTACGTGCTGGACCCGGAGGGCGAGGTGCTGACGCAGGTGCCGCCCGTCCTGCCGCCCGGGCAGGTGAGTGCGATCGTGCGGAAATACGTGGGGGGCTAGGAGGTCCCGGATCGAGCCCGGGACGGGTGGTGCAAGGTGGCGGGGAGGTCCCGGGATCGAGTCCGGAACGGATGGTGCTGGGTTGCCAGGAGGTCCCGGGTCAAGCCCGGGACGGAGTCTTGGCGCGGATGCGCCAAGACTCCGCTTGCACGCCCCAGCCTCCATCAATAGATAGCCGGAGTGATTTTGACCGCCGCGGACGCCTCCGCGGCCTTTTTGCAATGGAAGGACGAACATGCAGGTCACAGAGACGCTCAATGAAGGGCTGAAACGCGGCTACACGATGAAACTGTCGGCCCAGGAGCTGGACGACAAGGTCATGGACAAGCTGAAGGAAGCGCAACCCGATGTCGAGATGAAGGGGTTCCGCAAGGGCAAGGTGCCGCTGCCGCTGCTGAAAAAGCAGTTCGGCGAGCGTGTCATGGGCGAGGCCATGCAGGAAGCCGTCGACGGCGCCATGAGCCAGCACTTTGAAGACAAGGGCGAGCGCCCTGCCGCAGAGCCCGCCGTGAAGATGGTCAACGAGGACTGGAAACCGGGCGACGATGTCGAGGTCGAGATGACCTACGAGGCGCTGCCGGACATCCCTGATGTGGACCTGTCCAAGGTGAAGGCCGAGAAACTGGTCGTGAAGGCCGGTGACGCGGAAGTCGACGAGGCGCTGCAGAACCTGGCGTCCAGCGCGCAGGACTTCAAGGACCGCAAGAAAGGCACCAAGGCCAAGGATGGCGATCAGGTCACGATCGATTTCGTGGGCCGTGTCGACGGCGAGGCGTTCGAGGGCGGCAGCGCGGAGGATTATCCGCTGACGCTCGGTTCGAACAGCTTCATCCCCGGGTTCGAGGAACAGCTGGTCGGCGTGAAGGTGGACGAGGAGAAGGTGGTCAAGGTCAGCTTCCCCGAGGAATACCAGGCGCCGCACCTGGCGGGCAAGGACGCCGAGTTCACCTGCACCGTGAAGGCGGTGAAGGAGCCCGTGGCGGCCGAGGTCGACGATGCGCTGGCCGAGAAGTTCGGGGCCGAAAGCCTTGACGCGCTGAAGGAACAGATCGCCGAGCGTCTGGAAGCCGAGTACGCCGGTGCGGCCCGCGCGGTGATGAAGCGCGGCATCCTCGACCAACTGGACGGGCTGGTCAGTTTCGAGCTGCCGCCGAGCATGGTCGAGGCCGAAGCGGGCCAGATCGCGCACCAGCTGTGGCACGAGGAAAACCCCGACGTCGAGGGCCACGACCACCCCGAGATCGAGCCGACCGACGAGCACAAGACGCTGGCCGAGCGCCGCGTGCGTCTTGGCCTGCTGCTGGCCGACCTGGGCCAGAAGGCCGAGGTCGAGGTGACCGACCAGGAAATGACGCAAGCCGTCATGGAGCAGGCGCGGCAATACCCGGGGCAGGAGCGTGAATTCTTCGAGTTCGTGCAGAAGAACCCGCAGATGCGCCAGCAACTGCGCGCGCCGATTTTCGAGGACAAGGTCATCGACCATATCGCCGATCAGGCCGAGATCACCGAGAAAGAGGTGTCCAAGGACGAGCTTGAGAAAGAGGTCGAGAAGCTGGAAGACTGATGTCTGCCGGTTTTCGCTTTAGGGAAGGGGCCGTCCGGTGGGGCGGCCCTTTTTTCTGGGGCAGGCGACGGGTCTGATAGCGATGGCCGCTTCGAGCCCAACTCGGTCGTTGCTTCAGGTTGCAGCATCCGTCGCGAAGGGCGGGAATCTGATATTCTCTGCACGTGCGGAATCACAGGGTGACTTCTGTGGAAGCCGTCATTCAACTCGATCAAACCATAGTTTGAACCCAGTTCGATTGGGAGGAAGGGAAGCGTGGCCTACGCGGTGTAAGCAAAAACCGAATATGGGACTGCCTCACTTTCCTTTCTGAGTGGGGTTGGCATGGATACCCGAACCGTCGCCGTTCGGACGCAAGCTCCTTCATCCTGGCGCGCAACGAGGTGCGCCAAGCCTATGCGCGTGGCGCGTTCTGAGATGAACGGGTGGAGATGGCCCAAAGGTGGGCTGACTTGCTTGATGACTTGCAATGGGGTGCAAGTAGATGAACCCCAGTCTTTCGACCGAAGATGACGTCAATTCATCGGCTTGACGCCAATGTTCAAACTTAGGTTGCGCCTTGAATTTATGAGTAATTTTTCAACAGCGGCTCCAGTTTTCTAAGCCTGTTGAATAGACCAACGCGCCCGCATATCGCGCGGTCCTTCGAGTATGCGTCGGCTGCACAATCCCCAAAAAACATTGCCGAGAGGCGTTCGCGTCTGCATGATGCGGTCCATCTAACTCAACCTCGGAGAAAATACCTGTATCGAAACACATCCCGCTGGGAGGACCAGAAATGACCTACACTATAGATTGGAGTTTAAAACAGGATTTTGGTGGCGGTGAAAGCAGCTTGACTGCAATAGCGCCTGACGGAACTGAATTTTTAATCGAGGACCCTGATGGCGTCCTGCCGCCGGGTTTTCTGCGCGTTATGTTTGAACTGGTGATATCCGGCTACACCGATGGATTTTCCATCGAGGTCGACGAAAACGGCGACTACATGACCTTCGAGTTGGAGCAGGTAATTATCGCGTCTTATGATACCAGCGGCGGCAGCACCGAAGGCGACACCACCGTTGGAATAAATGTAAACTACGGGTTCGATATTGTTCCGGTCGGCGATTACGACGTCGACGAAGCCGGTGCATCGGGCTTTGCCGCAGCTTTAGACCAACTTGACGCGCTGCTCGCAGACATAGCCAACGAGCCCGACGGTTCAGACGATGGCACCACGGACAAAACCCCGTCCACTGGGCCAGAAATCGAGATACTCAGCTGGAGTTGGGGCGCCACCAGTGGCAGTACGCCGGGCGGCTTTGACGTGGATCTGACGGCTGAGACCGATGGCGGCACAAAGGTTGTTATGGACTACGACGAGGTAGACGGTGCTGGCATACCGCTATCGCACCTTGTCGCGCTCGACGCTCTGATTGATCTAGACACGCTGGCCTTTCATCCGAGCATTCATGGAGGCTTGGACCCGGTGGACGTGGAGACGATCGAGATCAGCCGTCAGCCGTTTTCCGCTAACCTCGACGAGTACATCTGGTCTATCGAAATGGCCGCGGCGCCGACGGCGGACGGCTCCGTAGTGAGTTCTGGCTTAAGTTTTTCTGAAAGCCTTGCCAGTGGTACGGGACCTATCGTTCCGCAGGACCTTGCCGAGATATTGCTTGCTGAGACCGGGGCTGGCGCTGATCTCGAGGCGAGCTTCTTATAACACCCCCGCCGACAGGCGCGACTAAAGTTGACGAAATACGGCGTTTGAACGCGGCGTTATGAGGTCGTGAGTGATCGGTTTAAATAACTGAGTCTCCCCGGCGATGTCATCCTTCTGGCTTGCAAACGAGGTAACAGCGCGGCGGACGTGTTGTCAGCGGCGCATCAAAGCGCTGAAGAAAAAGCCCGACGTGACGCAATAAGCTGTCTAACGTCAGCACATACCGGACAGATTTAGGTTTTTGAGTAATGGAGGGTTTCTGGTTGCTTGCACCATTTGAATAAATCTTCTGCGCGACCGCTTTGTCCTGCCTTGCGGACCTTCGTGCATCTTGCGGCGAAGGTCCGGACTGAGCCCATGGCCGAAGTGCTGCGGCGCACAGGTTCGGTGGAGTAAGAAACCGAAAAAACCTAAGAATTGTGAACGCCATCACAGCGAGTCACCTGTTTTTCATTAATACTAGAAAATAGAACGATGGTGTCTTTCTCTTGGTTCTCTTGTTTGGGCTCTAAGATTTATGGCGGCCTCGAACCAAACCAAATAGGCAATAATGACCATCGTTCACGCGTACTGTTTTCCCAGTTTGGCGTGAAGACTCTCTATCGTACGCCCGTTTAAGACAATTTTTTCAAAACTCAATTCTAGGAGGAGACGTACAATGCACACGTTAAGTATTTTAAGATTCATCGGAACAACTTTCATTGCCGCTTTCGTTTTCTTTGGCCCCACCCAGTTGCTGGCCGAGCGCGATTCTGGAGTGGAAGCCCTGCGCTCGGGGTCAACCGCCGGACATCACAAAGGCGAAATCTGTGACGTAGACATCAAGCGTCCGCCGCTGAAAACAAAGACCGAGCGCGATAAAGGGGACCTCTGTGATAACGTCCAAAATTTTCCGAGGCTTAATGCGGAGCGCGACCCCGGCGATAATGCGGGCCCCGAAAACCCTCAGCCTTGGATGACAACCGAACGCGACCCCGGCGATAATGCGGGCCCCGAAAACCCTCAGCCTTGGATGACAACCGAACGCGACCCCGGCGATAATGCGGGTCCCGACAACCCTCAGCCTTGGATGACAACCGAACGCGACCCCGGCGATAATGCGGGTCCCGACAACCCCCAGCCGTGGCTGACAACCGAGCGCGACCCCGGTGATAATGCGGGTCCAGACACCCGCCAGCCGTGGCTGAACGCATAATATTAGACCCGTGCATACGACTCAAAGAGACTGAAAGATGCGGCGCCGTGTCAGGCGCCGCGTTTTTCTTTCGGGCTGGTATTCTTCTCTCTTCTGGGCGGACAATCTTGACCAAAGGTTTTGATGTTTGGGCTCCGCATGTCGGCCGCTAGCTGCCGTCACAACATCGCGAACCCAAGCTTTGAAACGAAGCAAACTCGGTAATCTGCAAGACCTTCTCTTTAGAACAAGACCTTTACCGTCTTCCTATGTTGTTTCATTTTCTGAGCCAGTTTCGTCAGAACTCTCTATTTTCCGATGCCCTTCGAGGAACCTGCCGATATTTGCGGTTCCAGGATTGGCGTCCAGCAACCGCTTGACGACAATAAGTATCGGGATGGCGACGATCATGCCAATGAATGACCAGATCCAAGCAAAGAACGCGACCGCGATGAAGACGACAGGCGCATTCAGCCGAAGGCGGCTTGCAATCACATAGGGGGTTATGAATTGCCCTTCGAGAGCGGTGGCTCCGTAGTACGTCGCAGCTACCCCGAGAGCGGGCCAGATGTCGTAGAAGGTGCCGTAGCCATGAAGTCCGGCAATCGCTGCCCCTGCGATTGCACCGAGATAGGGGATGAAGTTCAGCGCGAAGCCGAGGAAACCGAGCACGAGATATTCCGGGATACCCCATAAGTACATCAAGACCGCGATAGTGGCACCGAGGCAAATGTTAATTAGTGTGATTGCGCCTAAGTAGTTGCCAAGATCGTCTTGGGCTTCATTCAAGAGCTTAAGCGAGCGTTTTTTGTCCTCGAAGCGGTCGAAACTCTCGACGATCTTTCGCGAGAAAAGGTCGCCGGACGCGAGCAGAAAGAAAAGCAGGGCCAGCGAAAGCACTACCTGCCCAAGCAGGGACGGTCCAATGCTTACCAACTGCTCGACCGTCCTATCCTTTTCAACGACTTCCACCTTTAAAGCCTTACTTTCCTCCGTTTCATCTGCGTTGCCTTCCTCGACCGCTTCACGTGTTTCCTCGGCCGCCTCAGCAATCTCAGAAAAGATGCCGGGCGATCCGCTGCGCATGACCGACTGCGCATCGCGGATGGCCGTCGGAAGAAGTCGCACGCTTTCAGACACAGGCCTCGACAGCCACGCGGCCCCCACAAAAAGAAGGACTGAGACGCCGACGATTACGAAGGCAGCAAATATTCCTCCGCCCACGCCGCGACGGGCGAGCCACTTTTGCGGCGGTCGAAGAGTGAGATAGGAAAGGAGTGAAGCGACGACGGGAATTAGAAAGTCGTTAGCTGCGATCAGCATGTGAACGAGCAGTATCAGGAATATCCCGACGACCGCTCTTCGAACGACCTTTTCTGCGATCATATCCTTACCCCGACCTTGTCGACACAAAGACCTCGTATCTAAAACGGTTCACCTTGGACCAAGCCAAGACGAAGAACGACGCGATACATTGCGTGATGCGATGCAATACAACACTTCACGACGTTTGAAACTTGAGAATGATAAGACCAGATCGGATTTTCTCATACGCAGCGCTCGGTTTCTTCAAACGCCGAGGGGCCGATGGAAGGCAGCGAACGGCAACTTCGTCCCGCCGAGCCGACCTTGCGAACGAAGCACCCGCGCGGAACCAAGGTGCAGCTTGCTGCACCGCCGCGCATCGACGGGCCGCCCCACCGGCACGTCGATTTGGTGAGGCCGGGAGCGCCGCTCGGAGGTTTTGCGGAGTTGGCGGGAATAAAGTGCTGTGGAACCGTCGTTGAATCGCCGCGCCACGGCCCGTCGATGCGCGGCGATTCAACGAACCACCATCAACTTCTTCCCTCACTGCCGACCCGTCCCGGACCTGATCCGGGATGACGCCCGGCTTTCGCCTCAGGGTCCGCGCAGAACCCGACCATCGACGCAAAAGGCCGCCCACACGCGGTGGGCGGCCCTGGGTCGCGGCGATGTGCCTGCGATTACTTGTCTTCGCTCTCGTCGTTCGAACCGGCGTCGTCCGACGCGGTCTCTTCCTCGACGGCCTCGGCGAGATCGTCGTCTTCCGAAGCGGCGGCGCCGATGTCGTCGAAAAGCTCGGCGATCTCGAAATCGGCGGCTTCTTCTTCCTCGGCGGCCACGTCCTGGATGGTGCGGCCCGACGCCTGAAGCTCGGCCTCTTCGGGCGAGCGGGCGACGTTGAGGACGATATGCGCCTCGACCTCGGGGTGCAGGTGCACCTCGACGTCATGCAGGCCCAGCGTCTTGATCGGCTGACGGATCAGGACCTGTTTGCGGTCGACCGAGTAGCCTTCCTCGGTGGCGACGGCGGCGGCGTCACGGGTCGAGACCGAGCCGTAGAGGTTGCCGCCATCGGAGGCTTGGCGAATCACGATGAACTTCTGTCCGTCGAGACGGGCCGCTAGGGATTCGGCTTCTTTCTTGGATTCGAGATTGCGCGCTTCGAGCTGGGCCTTCTGGTCTTCGAAAGAGGCGATATTCTCTTTCGAGGCGGTCAGCGCCTTGCCTTGCAGCAGCAGGTAGTTGCGGGCGAAGCCGGGCTTCACCTCGACCACATCGCCCATCTGGCCCAGCTTGGCCACGCGTTCGAGAAGGATGACTTGCATGGGTCTTTCTCCTTATTTGACGGCGTAGGGCAGCAGGGCGAGGAAGCGGGCGCGCTTGATGGCGCGGGCCAGTTCACGCTGCTTCTTGGCCGAAACGGCGGTGATACGGGAAGGCACGATCTTGCCACGCTCGGAAATGTAGCGTTGCAGGAGCTTGGTGTCCTTGTAGTCGATCTTGGGTGCATCGTCGCCCGAGAAGGGGCAGACCTTGCGACGACGGAAAAACGGTTTCGCAGCCATGGTTTAGTGTCCTTTCTTCAAGCGATCAGGGGCGACGTTCGCGGCGGTCGCCACGCTCGTCACGTTTCTGCATCTGGACCGAGGGGCCTTCCGCGTGCTCGTCGACCCGGACGGTCAGAACGCGCATCACGTCCTCGTGCAGGCGCATCAGGCGTTCCATTTCCTGCACGGCTTCCGACGGGGCGTCGGTGCGCAGGAAGGCATAGTGGCCCTTGCGGTTCTTGTTGATCTTGTAGGCCATCGTCTTGACACCCCAGTACTCGGATTCGACGATCGTGCCGCCGTTATCCGTGATCACGGTGCTGAAATGTTCGACAAGGCCTTCGGCTTGCGTGTTGGACAAGTCCTGACGCGAGATAAAAACATGCTCGTAGAGCGGCATGTGAGTTCCACTTCTGTCTGGGCGCATTTCAAAGGCGGGCCTTGGATCCTTTCGCGGCCCGTCCACGAGAGACTGCGCGGTTCGATATACGTGCGAAAGGAAGTGGGCGTATACGACGCATCCCCATGTTTGGCAAGGGGTGTCGGGGGCCGTGAAATTGCCCGCGCGCCGCCCCGGTGCAGTCCCCGGTCCGCCGCATTTTGGTCTCGATCGCTGCGCAGTCTGGGCACAACCGAAATCGGGCGAGGAACTAGCAATGGCACATGCATTCGATGGGCGTTTTCAGAACACCAAGCTGACCGACGACACCGTGGCGGTTGATGCCCCTCAAAGCGCGCCCCGCCGGGCGCTGATCGCCTGCGCCGGGGCGGCGCTTTGCATGTCGGCGGGCGGGCTGTGGCTGGTGCCGTCCGAGGATGCGGCAATGCAGTTGATCAAGCTCTTCGCGTCGGTCGTTCTGCTGCTGGGCGGGCTGATCCTGTTCAACGGACTGAACCGCGACGCGCCCGCGCCAGAAGTGCAGATCGACCCGGTAAAGCGCCAACTGCGGGTCTACGAATATGACACGAAGGGCCGCTCGACCTTGAAAGCCTGCCATGACATCGACGCGTTGCAGGAGCTTTCGGTGAACAAACGCCAGCTGCGCGCCAAGGATGCGTCCGGCGTGCTGGTGCTGGAAATGCCGCTGGGGTCGGACGAAGAGGCCAGTGCCATCCGCAGCGCGATGCCCCGGACCAGCTAAGCCGGTGTCAGCCCGCGCAGGGTGGGCTGTTCATCGCTCAACACGATCTGTTCAATTCTTGCAACTTGCTCGATGCGAGAAATGCATCATCTTCCGTCGGGAGCGATTAACGCACCACGGAAGGATTACATTCATGAAAACCATCGCATTCGCCACCTCGATGGCCCTTGCCGGCTTGTCGACCGCCGCACTGGCCGCGCCGGAGCAGTACAACCTCGACCCCAGCCACAGCCAGGTCGTATTCACCTATGAGCACCTGGGCTTCTCAACCACCTACAACGTCTTTACCGGGTTCGAAGGTGAAATCATGTTCGACCAGGAAGAGCCGGCGAACTCCAGCGTGTCGGTGTCTATCCCGGTCATGTCGATGTACACGGGCTGGGAAAAGCGGTTCGAGCACTTCATGAGCGAGGACATGTTCGGCGCGGCAGAGGGCGACATGATCACCTTCACCTCGACCGGCATCGAAGTTACCGGCGATACGACCGCCGAGATAACCGGCGATCTGACGATCAACGGCACGACCAAGTCGGTGGTTCTGGATGCCGAACTGAACAAGGCGGACGCGCACCCGATGCAGGAAAAGCAGTGGGTTGGCTTCGACGCGACGACGACACTGCTGCGCTCGGATTACGGTCTGGACTACGCCGCGCCGGCGGTAAGCGATGAGCTTCAGGTGATGATCTCGATCGAGGCTGAGAAGGCCGAATAAGCCTGAGCGACGTTCGTCGAATTCAAAGGCCCGCATTCCGAGATGCGGGCCTTATTTGTGCGTGGCGCTTTTGACGGTCGGAGGTCCCGGGTCAAGCCCGGGACGAGTGAACCGACCCGTCCGGCCCTAGCGCTCTGCCGTCAGGTCGAAGCGGATATCTACCGAGGCGCCGACATTGCCTTCGCTTTGTCCGCCCACACCGAAATCGCGCCGGTCCACCGTCAGCCCGCCCGATGCGGTGGCGGTGTCGCCGTCGATGTTCAGGTCAAAAGGCATCTCGACAGGGACCGAGTTGTCCTTGATCGTCAGCGTGCCGGTGGCGACATGGCCGCCGTCGCGCGACACGATGTCGGCGGAGAAGGTGGCCGTGGGGTGGGTCTCGGCGGCGAGATAGTCCGATCCCTTGGCGTCCTTGGTGACCGATCCCAGCGTCAGCGAGGCGATGGTGACGGTCACGTCGACGCTGCCGTGTTTGCCGGCGCTGTCGGCGGCTTCGTCATAGATGATATCTGCGGTCCAGTCCTCGAACTGGCCTTCGACCTCCGACCCCATCTGGATAACGGTCAGGCCAAGCGTCCCGTCCGTGACGGTCCAGGCGTTCTCGGTCGGGGCGGTGGTTTCCGCGGCGGCCGTTTCCGTGGCCGGTTCGGCGATTTCGGCATCTGCTGTCGGCGCGCCTTGGGTTTCGTGCGAGAAATAGCCCAATGCGCTTCCGGTGCCGAGGGCCGCGGCCCAGATCACCAGCGCCGCAACGGCGGGGAGGACATGTCCGGGCTGACGCGCCGAGGGTTCCGCTGACGTTCGGCCGGGCAGCATACGCCGCAGGGTGGCGTCGCGGTCGATGACGTGATGCTTGAGCGCCCCGGCGACATGTGCCGCAAGGCTGAGCCACAACACCCAGTTCAGAATGTAGTGTAGAGAGGCGAAGGTGTGCGCGAGCCCCTCATCCTTGGGAACGAAGGGCAGGGATTGGCCGAACGGCCACCAGATCGGGGCAAAGCCGGTGGTGGCGGCATGATGGATCCAGCCGGTCAGGGGCACCAACAGCAGTGAGCCGTAGAGAAGCCAGTGCACGGTTTCGGCGGCCCGCGCCTCGAGCGGCTTGTCGCCGTTCAACAAGCCCGGCTTGGACTGGCCCATGGCCCACAGAATGCGCAGCAGTGCCACGAAGAACACGGTCACGCCGATGGTCTTGTGCAGGGAGAACAGGAAGGCCGCACGCGAGACGTCGGCCTCGGTCGTGACGATGTCCGGGTTGCGGACCGCGTGGGCGATGTCATTGGCGAAGAGACCGAGCGGAATGGCTGAGAGAATCAGCAGCGCGGTCAGCCAGTGAAAGCTTTTGGTGACGGTGCCGTAACGGTCGTGGGCGTTGGCGAGGGGCATTGTGCAGGCTCTGATGTGGCGAAAACTTGCGCTGCAATTTAGCCGAGCGCGTGGCCGGGGCAATATCCGCCTGCGCACAGGGGGCGTGCGGCAAGGGCGGTTTTTCGGCCCCCGACATTGCACCGCCCGTCGCGTCACGCTATCCGAGGGCATTGAATGGGAGGGGCAAGGCACCATGAGCAAGGCATTCGTATTTCCCGGGCAAGGGGCCCAGACGATCGGGATGGGCAAGGCGTTGGCCGATGCCTATCCGGCAGCGAAGGCGGTCTTCGACGAGGTCGACGAGTCGCTGGGCGAGAAGTTGAGCGACCTGATCTGGGAGGGCGATCAGGAAACACTGACGCTGACGCAGAATGCGCAGCCCGCGCTGATGGCCACGTCACTCGCCACGATGCGGGCTCTGGAGGCCGAAGGCGTGAGCATCGAGGCGGCGTCGCTGGTGGCCGGGCATTCGCTGGGCGAATACTCCGCGCTGGCCGCGGCCGGGGCTCTGAGCGTCAGTGACTGTGCGCGCCTGTTGCGCACGAGGGGTCAGGCGATGCAGGCTGCCGTGCCGGTGGGCGAAGGCGCAATGGCTGCGATCCTGGGACTTGATTTTGCCACTGTGACCGAGGTAGCCCTGGCCGCCGCAGCGGATGGCGGCGTGGTGCAGGCCGCCAATGACAACGACCCGGCGCAGGTGGTGGTCTCGGGCAATGCCGCCGCCGTGGAAAAGGCGGTGGAACTGGCCAAGGAGAAGGGGGCCAAGCGCGCGATGCTGCTGCCGGTCAGTGCGCCGTTTCATTCTGCCTTGATGGCGCCCGCCGCCGATGTGATGGCGTCCGCATTGTCGGAGGTTACGATCACGGCGCCGCGCGTGCCGGTGGTCGCCAACGTGACCGCCAGCGGGGTGCAGGACCCGGCGGAGATCCGCGCGTTGTTGGTCAAGCAGGTGACCGGGTCCGTGCGCTGGCGCGAGTCGGTGGAATACATGGGCGCGCAGGGCGTGGACGACGTGTGGGAAATCGGCGCAGGCAAGGCGCTGATCGGCATGGTTCGCCGCATCAACCGCGACATCGCCACCCGCGCAATCGGCACGCCCGAGGATGTGAAAGCGGCCGCCGAGTCGATGGCCGGCTGAGACGGGGCCAGGAAAATGGGATTTTCTTGTCAAATTTCTTCGCAAAGAAATTTGGCGCCAGACGAGAAGGATCAAGATACATGTTCGACCTGACGGGAAAGATGGCGCTGGTGACCGGCGCATCCGGAGGCATCGGCGGAGAGATTGCCAAGGCGTTGCATGGCGCGGGCGCGACGGTGGGCCTGTCGGGCACACGGGTCGAGCCGCTGGAGGCGCTGGCCGGGGAGCTGGGCGAGCGGGCGCATGTACTGCCCTGCAACCTGAGCGATCCGGAGGCCGTCGACGCACTGCCGAAACAGGCCGCCGAGGCGATGGGCGGGGTCGATATCCTTGTCAACAACGCCGGGATCACCCGCGACCAGATCTTCATGCGTATGTCCGACGAGGAATGGCAGAGCGTGATTGACGTGAACCTGACTGCCACCATGCGCTTGTGCCGGGGCGTGATGCGCCCGATGATGAAGGCGCGCTGGGGGCGGATCATCAACATCAGCTCGATCGTGGGCGCGACGGGCAACCCCGGACAGGTGAACTATGCCGCCTCCAAGGCCGGGATGGTGGGCATGACCAAGTCGATCGCCTATGAGGTCGCCAGCCGCGGGATCACCGCCAATGCTGTGGCACCCGGCTTCATCGCCACGGCGATGACCGACAAGCTGACGGACGACCAGAAGGACAAGATCAACGCGCAGATTCCCGCAGCCCGCATGGGCACGCCGGAGGAAATCGCGGCAGCGGTCCTATACCTCGCAAGCCCCGAGGCGGGCTATGTCACGGGGGCGACGCTTCATGTCAACGGCGGCATGGCGATGCTTTGAGGCATCGCGCCGCGTTGAAGAAACAAGGGCAGGGGAATCCATTTGCCAATCGCGTCGCATATGCTATAGGCGGCGCAGTTTACGCGGGGGTGATACTGTATTACCCCGTAAATGCCCGTTATACGGGTCATGCAAGCCGCCCGGTCAAGGGGCACATTTAGCCGCTAGTCCAAACGGGCGAGGGCACAGAAAACGGGCGAATGACCCGGCTGAAGATGAGGAACGAAACATGAGCGATATCGCAGACCGCGTAAAAAAGATCGTGGTGGAACACCTGGGCGTCGAGGAAGACAAAGTAACCGAGAACGCCTCTTTCATTGACGACCTGGGCGCGGACAGCCTGGACACGGTCGAACTGGTCATGGCGTTCGAAGAAGAATTCGGCATCGAGATCCCCGATGACGCCGCCGAGAACATCCAGACCTTCGGCGACGCGGTGAAGTTCATCAAGGAAGCGTCGTAACCACGACGACGCACAAGAGATTTTCGAAAGACCCTGCCGGCGCGGCGGGGTCTTTTCATTTGCGCGGTCGAAAATTTCGGGAACAGACTGTATCATGCCGATTTGAGACCATCGTCAACGAAGCAGGGGTCTAAGAAGGGCAGACCCCGCAAACAAGGCGGAACCAGCCCGAATCAGAAGGTGACTGTCGCATGATCATCTACCCCACTCTCGAACTGCGTAACGGCAAATGCGTGTCCCTGACGCGCGGTCGGCTCGAAGAGCCCGTCATCTGGCATGTCGACCCTGTCGAGACAGCGAAATCCTTTGCCGCCGCCGGCGCATCGTGGATGCATCTGACCGACATCGACGCGCTGGCCGGTGACGGCGACAACAGTAGCCTGATGGAAGAGATCATTCGCACTGTCGGGATCCCGGTCCAGCTGGGCGGCGGTTTCCGGTCGCGTGACAGCGTTGCAAAATGGATCGACAAGGGCGCGGGCCGGATCGTGGTTGGCACCATGGCCGCCTACGACCCCGATACCCTGCGCGAACTGGCCAAGTTCTATCCCGACCAGATCGTGCTGGCCGTCGATATCTTCCAGGGTTCGGTGATGACCGAGGGCTGGCGCACGAAAAGCGCGTTCTCGCCTGAAAGCTATATCGCCGCTTTCGATGATGCGCCGCTGGCTGGCATCATCCTGACCGATATCGACGCCGATATCGAAGACAGCGACGGGACGCTGGGCGTGATCAGCGGGCTGGCCGGTCTGACCCGGCATCCGGTCATCGCACGCGGTACCGTGCGCAGCGTCGATGACGTGTCGCGTCTGAAATACGTACCCAACATTTCCGGCACGATTATCGGCCGGGCGCTGTTGTCCCGCGACGTGTCGCTGCAAGAGGCGCTGGAAGTGGCACAGGGCGACCGCGAACCGATCGCCGAGTTCCAATAAGCTGAATGACAGGCTTGAAAAAAGGGGCGCGGAAGACCGCGCCCCTTTGCCGTTGGCCTTGCCCCCGATAGGCAAGGCGCGGTATGGAAGCCGACGAAGGTAGGACAAGAGGGCAACATCATGCGTCGAGTGGTTGTGACGGGTCTGGGTCTTGTGACCCCGCTGGCATCTGGCGTGGAGGAGAGCTGGAGCCGCATTCTGGAAGGGAAGTCAGGAGCGGGCACCATCACGCGGTTCGATCCCACGAACGTGGCCACGAAATACGCCTGCGAAGTGCCCTTGGGCGACGGCAGCGACGGCACCTTCAACTCCGAAGATTACATGGAGCCCAAGGAGCGCCGGAAAGTGGATGATTTCATCCTCTATGGCGTTGCGGCGGCCGAACAGGCCGTGCGGGACGCCGATTGGCTGCCCGAGGACGAGGAAAGCCGCCTGCGCACTGGTGTTATGATCGGGTCCGGCATCGGCGGGCTGCGCTCGATCGAGGAGACGACGCTGCTTATTCGCGACCGTGGCGTGCGGCGGGTGTCACCCTTCTTTATTCCCGGCGCGCTTATCAACCTGATCAGCGGGCAGGTCAGCATTCGCTACGGCTTCAAGGGGCCGAACCACGCGGTTGTGACCGCCTGTTCGACGGGGGCGCATGCCATAGGCGATGCGGCGCGGTTGATCCAGCACGGGGACGCGGACGTGATGATCGCGGGTGGTGCCGAAGCGGCGATCTGCGAGATCGGTATTGCCGGCTTCAACGCCTGCAAGGCACTGTCCACAAAACGCGCCGACGACCCGCAAGGCGCCAGCCGCCCCTACGACGCCGACCGCGACGGCTTCGTGATGGGCGAGGGGGCTGGCATGGTCGTGCTGGAGGAGTACGAGCACGCCAAGGCGCGCGGTGCCAAGATCTATGCCGAAGTCCTTGGCTATGGCCTGTCGGGTGACGCCTATCACATCACCGCACCCGCAGAGGATGGCGATGGCGGGTTCCGCGCCATGCAGGGTGCGCTGCGCAATGCCGGGATCGAGCCTGCCGACGTGGATTACATCAACGCCCACGGCACCAGCACCATGGCCGACACTATCGAACTGAAGGCGGTTGAGAAACTGCTGGGTGATGCGGCCTCGAAAGCGACCATGAGTTCGACCAAATCCTCGACCGGGCACCTGTTGGGTGCGGCCGGGGCGATCGAGGGCATCTTCTCGATCCTGGCCATTCGTGACCAGGTGGCGCCGCCGACGATCAATCTGGACAATCCGGCAGTGGAAACGCCGATGAACCTGGCCGCCAACGCCAAGCATGAACGCGAGATCAAGGTGGCACTGTCCAACAGCTTCGGTTTCGGCGGCACCAATGCCTGTCTCTGCATCGGGGCCGTACGCTGATGTGGCGGCACATCGCGTCGAATTTCCTGACGTTTCTTGTTGTCGTGGTCTTCCTGTTGGGCGGGGTAATCCTTTGGGGCCAGAACGAATACCAGGCCACGGGTCCGCTGGAAGAGCCGATCTGCCTTCAGGTACCGCGCGGCAGTTCGATGCGCGGTATCTCGGCCGATCTGGCCGAGCAGGGCGCGATCACCAGCGAGCGGATCTTCCGCATCGGTGCGGACTACACCGACAAGACGCAGCTTCTAAAGGCTGGTAGCTGGCTGATCCCCGAAGGCTCCACCATGGGCGAGATCACCGATATCGTGACCCGAGGCGGGGCCAGCACCTGTGGCACCGAGGTGGTGTACCGCATCGGCGTCAATGCGAGCGAGGTCGAGGTGCGCGAACTGGACCCGGCCACCAATCGCTTTGTCGAGGTTGCGGCCTTCGATCCGCAGGCCGAGGAGGTCACTCCTCCCGCCGAATTCACCGAGGTGCGTGATCAGGCCGACACCCGCTACCGCGTGGCCGTCGCCGAAGGCGTGACCAGCTGGCAGGTGGTGAACGCGCTTGGTGCGTTCGACGCGCTGGATGGTGAGGTGGCGGCGGTGCCGCCCGAGGGCAGCCTTGCGCCGAACAGTTACGAGTTCAGCGTGGGCGACACCCGCGAAAGCATTCTGACCCGGATGCGCGAGGCGCAGGAATTGATCCTGACCGAGGCCTGGCAGAACCGCGCGTCGGACATTGCCGTCGAGACGCCCGAAGAGGCGCTGATCCTCGCCTCGATCATCGAGAAGGAAACCGGCGTGCCCACCGAACGCGGGCAGGTTGCGAGCGTCTTTACCAACCGGCTGCAAGAAGGGATGCGGCTGCAGACCGACCCCACCGTGATCTATGGCATCACGAATGGCGAGGGCGTGCTGGGCCGCGGCCTGCGCCAGAGCGAGCTGCGTGCCGAGACGCCCTACAATACCTACGTCATCGACGGGTTGCCGCCGACGCCCATCGCCAATCCCGGCCGCGCCAGCATCGAGGCGGCGGTAAACCCCGAGGATACTGACTATGTGTTCTTCGTGGCTCGCACGCTGGACCCGCGCGACGGGCACCTCTTCGCTGAAACGCTCGAAGAGCATAACCGCAACGTCGCGGCCTACCGCGCGCTGGAGGCCGAACGCGCCAACCAGTAGGCGCACGAGGCAAGCTGCCACGGCACCGCACGATGCCGCGACGAATGCTTAACCGAGATCTCTGAAACTGCAGGCGACCCGTGGGATGACCACCGGTCGCCTGTTTGCTTTCTGAGATGAATCTTCCGCGATGCAAGAACTTCGAGGTGTTGGCCCGCATGCCATTGATCACGCAAGATCGGACCCCTTCCCAGGTCACGCTGTCGATAGACGCGCTCGAGAAGCAGCTGTCGGCCATGCGCGCCGATCTGGAGGCGGTCTACGCCCAGATCAGGCGTGGGCAATTCGGTGACCTGAAAGACGCCAGGCGCGCCACGTCGGAAATACGGCAATGGCTGAAGATCGCGATAGATGCGGAGACACAACTTGCAAAAAGAAGAGAAAAAGAGCTTGGCGTCGCGGATGGATACGCCCTCGACCTCGAAGAAGCCCGGGAAAGTATCGGATGTCGACTGGCTCGTCTCCGCAGGGCCCGAGACGCAGAAAGAGTTTCTGGACAGCCTGAGTGACGGCGAAATCCTGTCGCTGCCGTACCTGTTCGATTTCTGGGCGATGGAGCACCAGCGCCCGCCCGAAGGCGACTGGCGCACATGGGTCATCCTGGGCGGGCGGGGCGCGGGCAAGACACGCGCAGGGGCCGAATGGGTGCGCGGCCAGGTCGAGGGGGCCAGGCCGCTTGACGCGGGCCGGTGTCATCGCCTGGCCCTGGTGGGCGAGACCATCGACCAGGTGCGCGACGTGATGATCTTCGGTGAAAGCGGTATCATGGCCTGCTCGCCGCCCGATCGTCGCCCTGTCTGGCAGGCGACGCGCAAGCGGCTTCAATGGCCCAACGGCGCAGTCGCGCAGGTTTTCTCGGCACATGACCCGGAGAGCCTGCGCGGGCCGCAATTCGACGGCGCCTGGGTGGACGAGTATGGCTGCGCAGCCGTGGACAAGGGCACCAACCAGCCCAACAAGTTCCTCGATCCGAAATCCTCGGAATCCACCCTGCCGCATTTCTCGGACGGGCGCCGCGACGAGCTGATACAACAGCAATACCTGCGCGCTTTTCTTGGCTATTGGAACGATCCCGCCAACAACCCGCAATCGGACGTCTACGACGGCGCGATGCTGGACATGGATCACGCATATGCCTGGGCCTGGGACATGCGGCCCTATCCGAATTTCCCAAACAATCGCGACTTATGGAGCGATGGCGCCAATTACACACGAGGTCACTGGCTCAACGGGCGCATCTCGTCCCGCACGCTGGCCTCGGTCATCGAGGAAATTTGCCTGAGGTCAGGCCTGAACGCCTGTGACACGTCCGGGGCCCACGGGTTGGTGCGCGGCTACACGGTCGACCAGGTATCCGAAGCCCGCAGCGCCCTGCAACCGCTGATGCTGCGCTATGGCGTCGACGCGGTGGAACGGGACGGGCGTCTGCGTTTCATCATGCGCGACGGCGGGACCGATCGCGTGATCGACCTTGATACGCTGGTGCGTGACCCCGAGATGGACAGCGTCCTGGAGGAGACGCGCGGCAGCACCGTGGAACTGGCGGGCCGCGTCCGCCTGCGCTTTATCGAGGCTGACGGGGATTTCGAGGTCATCGCCGAAGAGGCGATCCTGCCCGACAACGCCACCAATGGTGTTTCGATTTCGGAATTTCCGCTGGCCATGACCCGCGCCGAGGGCCGCCAGACCGTTGAACGCTGGCTGTCCGAGGCGCGCCTCGCCACGGACACCCTGCGCCTGACCCTGCCGCCCTCGCAACTCGAGACCGGCGCGGGTGATGTCATCGCGATTCCCGAAGGACAGGGCAGGGGACTTTTCCGCATCGACCGGGCCGACCAGATGGCCGGGGCGCAAAAGCTCGAAGCGGTGCGGACTGAACCCGAAAGCTATCGCCCGGCCGAATTCGAGGACGAGGCCGTGACCCTGCGTCCCTTCGTGGCGCCGTCGCCGGTGGCACCGTTCTTTCTCGACCTGCCGCTTTTGACCGGCGACGAGGTGCCTCACGCACCATATCTCGCGGTCACCGCCAACCCCTGGCCCGGCTCTGTCGCACTGTATGCCTCGGACGAGGATTCGAACTATGCCCTCAACAGCCTTGTGACGGCCCGCACCCCCGTGGGTGTGCTGGAAACGCCGCTCTTTCCGGCCCACGCGGGCCGCATCGACCGCGGACCCGCCGTGCAGGTGCGGATGCTGGGCGGCAGTTTGGAAAGCATCAGCGACCTGGCGCTCTTTAATGGCGGCAACCTTTGCGCCATCGGCGACGGCACCCCCGACGCGTGGGAGCTCATCCAGTTCCGTGATGCAGACCTCGTCGACATCGACACGTACCTGCTCAGCCACCGCCTGCGCGGACAGGTCGGCACCGAGCGTGCCGAGGCCTGGCCACAAGGCAGCTATCTGGTGCGCCTCAATGGCACCGCCAAGCAGATTGAGCTGTCCAAGGCCAAGCGCGGGCTGGCGCGCTACTACCGGATCGGCCCCGCCGGGCGCCCGGTGGACGACCCCAGCTTCAGCGCGGTGCGGCTGGCTTTCGACGGGCTGGGCCTGAGGCCGCTGTCGCCGGTGCATCTGAGGCTTTCGGCGGGCGCGGGCGGCGCCCTGTCGATCAGCTGGATCCGGCGCACCCGGATTGACGGTGACCGCTGGGACACCGCCGATGTGCCGCTGGGCGAGGACCGCGAGGAATACCTCGTGCGCGTGGTGCAGCAGGACGCGGTGATCCGCCAGACCAGCACGACGTCGCCGGTCTGGACCTACAGCGCGGCGGATCAGGCCGCCGACGCACTGTCAGGTCTTTACGAGATTCAGGTCGCGCAGGTTTCCGCGCGCTTCGGGCCGGGCCGCTTTGCGCGGATCGAGGTGACCGCATGATCCGTCCCGCCTGAACGCGAAGCCTCAGCCGCGCGCGCACTCCACGCAGCGCGTCGCGGCCGGGTCCAGTTTCAGGCGGCCAAGGACAATCTCCTCGCCGCAATCCTCGCAATAGCCGAACTCGCCCTCGTCCATCCGGGCAAGGGCGGAGGTCAGCCGCGCCCGCTCCCCGGCGCGGCGCGCATCCGTGGCCCTGGCCATCGCCTGGTTCTGCAACGCGTCCATCCGGCTCAGACGACCGACCGATTGCTGGTCCAGCTCCACCGTGGCCTTGCCCGCCGCGCCACGGACGTCTTCGTCGTCGAGTTCCGCCAGACGCGTCTCGATCAGTGCGCGAAAATCCCTGATATCTGCTTCATTCATTTTCGTGAACCCACCCATGACGCCTTTGCATTTTACGGATCGAGCTTATCTGGTATAAGCGATACTCGCACCAAGGAGCATGCACATGGCGAACACACATGCAAAGCTGGCCGAGCTTGACCCGGTCTGGGCCCGGATCAACACCGAGGCGGAGACCGCGATAAAGGACGAGCCGCTGCTTGGCGGGCTCATCCATTCGTCGATCCTGCACCACAAGACCATCGAATCCGCGTTGGCCTACCGCACGTCGATGAAACTGGGCTCGCACGAGATGCCCGAGCAGCTTCTGCGCGAAATCTGCGACATGGCCTATGCCGACGACCCCGAACTGGGGCAGGCCGCGCGCGCCGATATCGTCGCCGTCTATGACCGTGACCCGGCCTGCGACCGCTTTATCCTGCCGATGCTGTTCTTCAAGGGCTTCCAGGCGGTCCAGGCCTACCGCGTGGCGAACTGGCTGTGGCGCACCGATCGCCGCGACATGGCGCGTTTCTTCCAGATGCGCTGCTCCGAGGTGTTCGGCGTCGATATCCACCCCGCCGCCCGCATCGGCAAGGGCATCATGATCGACCACGCCCACTCCATCGTGATCGGCGAAACCGCCGTGGTGGGCGACAACGTTTCGATGCTGCACTCCGTGACCCTCGGCGGCACCGGCAAGGAAGAGGAAGACCGCCACCCCAAGATCGGCGACGGCGTCCTGATTGGCGCTGGTGCCAAGGTCCTTGGCAACATCAAGGTCGGCCATTGCAGCCGCATCGCCGCCGGTTCGGTGGTGCTGCAGGAGGTGCCGCCCTGCAAGACGGTCGCGGGCGTGCCGGCCAAGATCGTCGGAGAGGCGGGCTGTGATCAGCCCTCCGTCGCGATGGATCAGCTTCTGGGCGTTCGCTGAACGTCCCCGCCTCGGCAGTCGAACCCTGGATTCGCCCGGTCCGCACGTCGGTCCGGGCTTTTCTTTGCCCGGATTGGTGCAAAAATGCTGCAACCGACAGCCATAGCCGCGCGTTACTCCGCTTGTTCAGGTCGACAACCCGAAAGGGCAGGTCTAGATACGCCTGACAAGTTAGAACAATTCGCGACTGTCTGCCCGGGGGGCCACGCTCCATGCGATCACAACTGCTGAAACTTCTTCCGTGCCTTGCTCTTGCCGCCCTCACAGGTTGCACGGAGGTTTCCGATGACGGCAGCTCGCAGTCCTTCGCGTCTTCGCGGAACGCAACCGCCAACATCAGCCTGCCGCCCGGTGCCCTGGCCGAGGCCATTTCCATGCCCGACGCCGTCTGGCAACGCTCGGCGCAGCTGGCCCGCTATGGCCACCGCTTCGACAAGGCGTTCTACCAGGCCGCGGCACAACGCGAGGCGGCCAACATCGCCGCGCTGAAACAGGCTTTCCTCGACCTCGGCCCCGGCGTCGACCCCGAGGAAGCTGGACGCGCCGCCTACGTCGCCTATACCTACGTCGCGCAACTGGTTGTAGAGTACGAGATCGACAGCGGCCCGCTGGCGCATAACACCGCCGTCAACTTTGGCAACAAGCCGCGTGGCCTGTGCTGGCACTGGGCGCATGACATGGACGCCCGCCTGCAACGCGAGAACTTCAAGACGCTGCAAATTCACCGCGCCATCGCCAATTATGACAGTATCCGGCTGGAACACAGCACAACCATTCTCGGCCGCCGGGGTGACTCGATGGAAGACAGCCTCGTCTTGGACCCGTGGCGCGACGCCGGCGACCTCTACTGGAGCCTCGTGCGCGAGGACGGCCGCTACGACTGGACCGAACGCAGCAAGGTTTTCGCGTGGAAAAAGGCGCAGAAGGCCAAGCAGACCGGCACGCCATCGTTCTGATCTGATCGCGCGCCGGAACAGGCGGCAAACCCGTCGCGTTGACCACGCAAGTGGGAACCGACGCGATGAATTTCTTTCAAACCTGGGCCGACGCGGCCCTGACCACACTCGGATATTTCTGGGTGGCCTTCTGGGCCTTCGGACTGGGTTATCTCGTCAGTGCGGTCATCCAGCTTTTTGTCAGCCGCGACCGGATGCGGCATGCGATGGGGGATGAGGACCTCGGATCCATGTCGCTGGCCGGGTTCTTCGGTTTCATCTCGTCTTCCTGCAGTTTCGCGGCCCTCGCCACGACGCGGGCGCTCTTCGCCAAGGGCGCGGGCTTCGTTCCGTCGATGGCGTTCCTCCTGGCCTCCACCAACCTTGTCATCGAGCTCGGCATCGTCATCTCGGTCTTTCTCAGCTGGCAGTTCGTGGTCGCGGAATACGTGGGCGGCCTCATCCTGATCGTGGTGATGTGGGGCCTCGTGGCTCTCTGGCGGCCGCAGAGGCTGATCGAGAACGTGCGCCAATCGCTCGAAGCGGGAGAAGAGGACGATCCCGAGGACCCCGCCGACCTCACCCAATCGCCCGCG
The DNA here is from genome assembly GCF_002917925.1 of Roseovarius confluentis. GTDB lineage: Bacteria > Pseudomonadota > Alphaproteobacteria > Rhodobacterales > Rhodobacteraceae > Roseovarius > Roseovarius confluentis. The sequence goes on from NZ_PPFE01000008.1 coordinate 40,447, forward strand.
CTCTGGTCCAAGATGGCCAAGGCATACCTGATGGAATGGCAGATGGTGTGGAAAGACGTCACCGTCGGCTTCACCATCGCCGGAATCATCGCCGCCTTCGTGCCGGCCGAATTCTTCACCTGGCTTTTCCCCGGCACCGGCGAGGAAGGCGCGCGCAGTTTCTTCGAGGTGCTGTCGCACACCGTCATCGGCCCCATCGCGGCCTTCTTCACCTTCATCGGCTCGATGGGCAATATCCCCCTCGCGGGCCTGCTTTTTGCCAACGGGGTTAGCGTGGCGGGAATCATGGCCTTCATCTTCTCCGACCTCGTCGTGTTTCCCGTGATCCGCGTGAACGCCCAGTTCTACGGCTGGAAGATGGCGCTCTACATCGCCGGGCTGTTCCTTGGCGCGCTGATCCTGACGGCCCTGGCGATTCATTACGGCTTCGCCCTGCTGGGGCTTGAACCTCAAAGTGCTGCCAAGGGTATGATGGAGCCGTCCGAGCGCTTCAAGATCGACTACACTTTCTGGTTCAACATGGGCTTCCTGGCCCTGACGGCTGCCTTCGGCTGGCTCGCCTGGCGCGGCTCGGGCGGGCACGAGGGGCATGACCACGATCACGGCGGCTGGCTCGACCGGGTGCTCTTCTGGCTGGCGCTCCTGGCCTATGGCTGGTTGGCCGTGGGGCTGGGGATATACGCGCTGTCGTAAGTGCGGGGCGCTGCGCGACGAGACGTTCGAACGGACCCGTAGGGTGGGTGACAACCCACCCCTCGCAACGAAAAAGGCCGGGGAAATCCCCGGCCCTAACTATCGCAACGCCAAAACCCTCAGGCCAGCATCACCATCGGGTTCTCCAGGTTTTCCCGGATCTTGTCCAACAGCTCCGCCCCAAGCGCCCCGTCGATCACCCGGTGATCCACGCTCAGCGTCACCGACATCACAGTGGCCACGGTCAACTCGCCATCGTCACCCACGACAGGCTTCTTCACGCCCGCGCCCACGGCCAGGATCGCGCCATGCGGCGGGTTGATAACCGCGTCGAAATTGTCGATCCCGAACATCCCGAGGTTGGAAATGGCGAATGTCCCGCCCTGGTATTCCTCGGGCGACAGCTTGCGCTCCCGTGCGCGGGTGGCAAGGTCCTTCATCTCCGCCGACAGGGCCGACAGCGACTTCATTTCGGCATCCTTCAAAACAGGCGTGAACAGCCCGCCTTCGATCGCCACGGCCACCGCCACGTCCGACGGTTTCAGCTTCAGCACCCGGTCCCCGGCCCAGACCGCGTTGCAATCGGGCACCGCCTGCAAGGCCAGCGCGCAGGCCTTGATGATGAAGTCGTTCACCGACAGCTTCACGCCGCGCCCTTCAAGTTGCTTGTTCAGCTGTCCGCGGAATTTCAGCAACGAGTCCAGCTGGATATCCCGCCGCAGGTAGAAATGCGGAATGGTCTGCTTGGCCTCGGTCAGGCGGGCGGCGATGGTCTTGCGCATCCCGTCGAGCTTCACTTCCTCGAACTCGCGGTTCTGGTACATCGCCACGACCGCGTCGGTGCTGGGGCCCGCCGGGGCAGGGGCCGCCTGTCCCGCACTCGATGCGGGACCTCCCGCCGCGGTCTCCTCGGCAGGCTTCGCCGCTCCGGCCTTGGCACTCTCCACGTCCGCCTTCACGATCCGCCCATGCGGGCCCGAGCCCTTCAGCTCGGTCAGGTCGATGCCCTTCTGCTTGGCGATCCGCCGCGCCAGCGGCGAGGCGAAGATGCGCTCGCCGTCCTTCACAGGCGCCGCCGGGGCAGGGGGCACGTCGCCGCTCTCGGGCTTGCTGGCTTCGGCCTCTTTCTTCGGGGCCGCATCCTGCTTGTCTTCCTTGGCTTCGGCCTTGTCGCCTCCACCGCCGGAGCCGCCGGACGCGCTCACGTCACCGATATCGTCGGCGCTCTCGCCTTCCTCCAGAAGGACGGCAATCGCGGTGTTCACCTTCACGCCTTCGGTGCCTTCCTCGATCAGGATCTTGCCGATCGTGCCTTCGTCGACCGCCTCGAACTCCATCGTCGCCTTGTCGGTCTCGATCTCGGCCAGAAGGTCGCCGGAATTCACCGTGTCGCCTTCCTTGACCAGCCATTTCGCCAGGGTGCCTTCCTCCATTGTCGGGGAAAGGGCGGGCATGAGTATTTCCGTGGGCATCGCGCTCTCTCCTTACCGGTAGGTCACTTTGTTGACGGCCTCGATCACTTCCTTGGTCGAGGTCAGCGCCAGTTTTTCAAGGTTCGCGGCATAGGGCATCGGCACATCCTTGCCCGTGCAGTTGATCACCGGCGCATCGAGATAGTCGAATGCCCGCTCCATGATCACCGCGCTGAGATGGTTGCCCATGCTCGCCACGGGGAAGCCTTCCTCGACCGTGACGCAGCGGTTGGTCTTCATGACGCTCGCGAGCACCGTGTCATAATCCAGCGGCCTCAGCGTGCGCAGGTCGATCACCTCGGCGCTGACGCCCTCTTCGGCCAGCTTGTCGGCGGCCTCCAAAGCATAGGTCATGCCGATTCCGAAGCTGACGATGGTCACGTCGTCGCCGGGCCGGGCAATCCGCGCCTTGCCAAAGGGAATGGTGAAATCATCCAGCACCGGCACCTCGAAGCTGCGCCCGTAAAGGATCTCGTTTTCGAGGAAAATCACCGGGTTCGGGTCGCGGATCGCGCTCTTGAGCAGGCCCTTGGCATCGGCCGCCGAATAGGGCTGCACCACTTTCAACCCGGGCACGTGGGAATACCACGCCGCGTAATCCTGGCTGTGCTGCGCGGCCACCCGCGCGGCGGCGCCGTTCGGGCCGCGGAACACGATGGAACAGCCCAGCTGTCCGCCGGACATGTAATTCGTCTTGGCGGCCGAGTTGATGATCTGGTCGATCGCCTGCATCGCGAAGTTCCAGGTCATGAACTCCACGATCGGCTTCAACCCGCCCCAGGCCGCGCCCACGCCGATCCCGGCAAAGCCGTGCTCGGTGATGGGCGTGTCGATCACCCGCTTGGCGCCGAACTCGTCCAGCATGTTTTGCGTTATCTTGTAGGCGCCTTGGTACTCGGCCACCTCCTCGCCCATGATGAACACGTTCTCGTCGTTGCGCATCTCTTCGATCATGGCGATGTTGATCGCCTCGCGCACGGTCATATTCTGCATCTCGGTGCCCTCGGGCCAGTCGGGGCTGGCGTCGGGCTGCGGCACGGGCGCGGCGGGCGAGGCGGCAACCGGCTCGGCCTTGCCGCGGCTCTCGTCCCCATCGCTGTTATCATCGTCTTCCTTGGCAGAAGTGGCACCGCCGCCCGACGAGCTTTCGCCGATATCGTCCGCGCTTTCGCCCTCTTCCAGCAGCACCGCGATGGGCGTGTTCACCTTCACCCCCTCGGTGCCTTCCTCGATCAGGATCTTGCCGATCGTGCCCTCGTCGACGGCTTCGAATTCCATCGTGGCCTTGTCGGTCTCGATCTCGGCCATGATGTCGCCCGAGTTGACGGTGTCCCCTTCCTTGACCAGCCACTTGGCCAAAGTGCCTTCTTCCATCGTTGGCGACAGGGCAGGCATCAGAATTTCAGTTGGCATTGTCGGCTTTCTCCCTACTGGCTCGTGCCCTGGCACAGTGCCGCCAGGTTGCGGAACGCGTCAGTGGCCTGTTTGGCCTCGGACGCGGTCATGATGTCTGTGACTAAAAGTCGAAAAAAAGGTTGGTCCTCGTCATCGCGGACCAGTCGTGTCATTTCGCAGCCCTGCGCGGTGCACGTGGCAGGCATCAGCGGGCCGAAGGTTTCCGGGTTGGACACCAGTTGGTCGTAAAGCGCATTGCCCGCCGCGATCCGGGTCGTGGCCTGCCAGTTCGGCACAGGCGGCGTCAGGTCGAACCGTATCGCGACGGCCTCGCTTTGCGTCTCCAGCGAGATATCCCCTGGCGCCACGCTGCGAAGGTCGCCAGACATGACAACGCGTGCATTGACGCCCTGCATCGTGCCCTCAGCATTCTGGGCAAAGGTACAGTCGGGGCGGATATCAAGGCTTGTTTGCGTCAGCCCAGCCGCGGTCGGCGGACCGTCATAGCGCACGAGCGCGCGCAGCGCCGCCGCCTGATCGGTGAAATCCGTCGCGGCCACGGACGGCGCACCGAGGGCGGCCAAAAACGCGCCAATCAGCATCGGTCGCTTGCGCATCAGGCGTCCTCACGCGTGTCTTCGACGTAAATGTCTGTCCAAAGCTCGGACACGTCCGGCTCTGCGCTTTCCTTGGCGAAATCGGCGGACTTGTTCACCACGTCCTTGATTTCCTTGTCGATCGCCTTGAGGTCCTCTTCGCTGGCGTGCTTGCCCTCCAGAAGCAGCTCGCGCACGTGCTCGATACAGTCCTTCTCGTCGCGCATCTTCTGCACTTCCTCGCGCGTGCGGTACTTGGCCGGGTCGGACATCGAGTGCCCGCGATACCGATAGGTCTTCACTTCCAGGATATACGGCCCGTCGCCCTTGCGGCAGTGCGCCACCGCCTTCGCACCGGCCTCCTTCACGGCCAGCACGTCCATCCCGTCGACGGCCTCGCCGGGGATGCCGAAAGCCTCGCCGCGGGTGTAGATGTCGGGGGTCGAGGTCGAGCGTTTTTGCGAGGTGCCCATGGCGTACTGGTTGTTCTCGATGACGAACACGACCGGCAGTTTCCACAAAGCGGCCATGTTGAACGTCTCGTAGACCTGGCCCTGGTTCGCCGCGCCGTCCCCGAAGTAGGTGAAGGTCACGCGGTCATTGCCCTTGTACTGATCGGCCAGCGCCAGCCCCGCACCCAGCGGCACGTTCGCGCCCACGATCCCGTGCCCGCCATAGAAATCCTTCTCGCGGCTGAACATGTGCATCGAGCCGCCCTTGCCCTTGGAATAACCGCCCTCGCGGCCCGTCAACTCGGCCATCACGCCGTCGGGGTCCATGCCACAGGCCAGCATGTGCCCGTGGTCGCGATAGGTGGTGATGCGCTTGTCACCCTCTTCGGCAGTGGCTTCCAGCCCCACGACAACCGCTTCCTGTCCGATGTAGAGGTGACAGAACCCGCCGATCAGGCCCATCCCGTACAGCTGGCCGGCCTTCTCCTCGAATCGACGCACCAGCAACATGTCGCGGTAGTACTTTTTCAATTCATCGGCGGAAACGTTTGGTTTCTTTGTGGTTTTTCTGGCAGCCATGCGGGCGGGCTCCTGTGCTGAAAAAGGTAGTTTAGCCTTAAACTATCTTATACAGGACTCGCCCGGATTTTTCGAGGGGGATTTTGACGCAGCGTCAGATCACGCCGGCTGACCAGGTCAACGCTGCTGTTCGGGGGAACCGCTAGGCGCGGTCGTCCTCCTTGATATCCGGATCGTTGTAGTTGCTGGGATCGAACTCTTCGGGATCATAGGCTGTTTCGTCTTCGCCGATGCCGGTCACGTGGGTCGTGCCGCTCTCCTCGTCATAGGCCAATCCATAGGTCGCCCGGCCCTCGGACTTGTAGCGCGAATACTCGTGATATCCCGCATAGACGAAGGCCAGCGCGAAGGGCGACACGATAAGGGCTGCCACCAGTTGCGCACTCATGATTGCACTCCTCTCCTTGCCGTTCTTGCGCACGGGCCGGTCGGACCGGCCCGACATGCGCTCTTGCTCGTACCAAAACACCTAGCCTAGGTTTGCGGCACGTCCAACAATCGGCCGGGTCCGCACACCGCTCAAGCCACACCGAAGGTGACATCATGTGCCCATCCTCCGCAAGCCCCGACGGCGCAGAGGCGCCCTGCGGTCCGGACGAACATGTCGTTTTCCTTGGCCGGCTTGCCGAAACCGGGGAAACGCTCTGCGTCTCCCTGCAACCGGGTCTCTTCTACGGCTTTCACCTCGGCGCGCCGGATCAAGTGCCGCGTGTCGCGTTCAGCGTTGACGCAATGCAGGTTACCGGCGATTTCGACTGGGTGCGGAGCGATGGCACCGCGTCGGCGTCCCTCTCGCTTTGGCATGCAGGTGTGACCTACCGCATGGGCGTCAGTCGTGCCGAGCCCGGAGCGGCGCCGCCAATGGGCGTGCTGGAAATCGAGGGCGCCAGCCGGGAAACCCTTGCGCTCGTGCCCGCCTCGATCATCCATGATCTGCCGCTCGCGTGAAGCCCTCGCCAAGATTGCCCGGACCCGGGGGAGGGGGGCTCAGCGGATGACGATCTCATCGGCGCGCAGCATCCCCAGAACCTCGCGCGCCTGCTGGTCCAACAGGTCGAGGTCCAGGTAGGTGTCCGACAGACGCCGGGTCAGGTTCTCCATCCGGTCCACCTGTCCGTCCAGCACCGCCAGTTGCTTGCGAAGTTCGGCCTCGCCCGATTCGATCTCGGCGCGGCGGAACAGGCCATAGTCGCCCTGCACCGCGGCAAAGGTGAAATACGCCCCCAGCCCAAAGGCTATGGCGAAATAGATCAACACACCGAATGCGGGGCGCTTGCGCGATTTCATGACTGCTCTTTCTGCCTCTGCCGCCCGCCTCTTTTCGGGCGGTGCCCGCTCACAATGACACAGGCGATTCGCTTTGTGAATCCCCTTTCACATCAAACCTCTTAAAGGCTACTACTCGTCCTCAAGGAGAGTCATTCATGCCACAACTGCCCCCCGACGCCGCGCTGCTCACCCATGACGTGACCAATCAGCCCGACGCCCGTGGCGATGTGGACCTTTATGCCACCGATCCGGCGCTGGCCGACCATGCCGGCGCGGCGGGTGCGGACACCGCGCATCTTGCGGCCTACGGCGAAACCATTGGCACCGCCGCCATGGCCGAGGCGGGCCGCGCGGCCAACCGCAACCCGCCTGAATTGCTGCTCTTCGATGCCGGTGGCCGCAGGCTCGACGAGCTGCGCTTTCACCCCGCCTATCACGACCTCATGCGCAGCGGCATCGGCGCGGGCTATGCCGCCATCGCGTGGGAAGGGGCGGCGGGCGGCCACGCCACCCACGCCGCGATGGTCTATCTGACATCGCAGGTCGAGCCGGGCGTATGCTGCCCCATGACCATGACCTACGCCGCTGTCCCCGCGCTACAGGCCGACACCGCGCTCTTCGACACGTGGGCGCCCAAACTGCTCAGCCGCGCCTACGACCCGTCGCCGAAACCGCTGGCGCGCAAGCCCGGCGCGACGCTTGGCATGGCCATGACCGAGAAACAGGGCGGCTCGGATGTGCGCGCCAATACCACCCGTGCCGCGCCCGATGGCGACACCTATGTGCTGCGCGGTCACAAGTGGTTCTGCTCGGCGCCCATGTCCGACGGCTTCCTGACGCTGGCGCAAGCGCCCGGAGGCCTGACCTGTTTCCTCGTGCCCCGGTGGCTGGAGGGATGGCGCAACACGATCCACATCCAGCGCCTCAAGGACAAGTTGGGCAACCGCGCCAACGCGTCCGCGGAAATCGAATATGCCGACGCGGTGGCCTATCGGCTGGGCGACGAAGGCGAGGGCGTGAAGACCATCGTCGAGATGGTGCACCACACGCGCCTCGACACCGCCATGGCCCCCGCGGGCCTGATGCGCGCCGCCCTGGGCCACGCCGCCCATTGGGCCCGCCGTCGCACGGCCTTTCAGAAGACACTGATCGACCAGCCATTGATGCGGTCGGTGCTCTCGGACCTGGCACTCGACTGGGAAGGCACGCTGGCGCTGGGGATGTTCGTCGCCGGGCAGTTCGACCGCGACACAGACGAGGCCCGCGCCTTTTCCCGCGTCGCCGTCGCGCTGGCCAAGTACATCGGCAACAAGCTTTGCCCGAACGTGGTCTACGAGGCGATGGAGGCGATGGGCGGCATGGGCTATGTCGAGGACACGCCCCTGCCGCTCCTCTACCGCGAGGCGCCGCTCAATTCGATCTGGGAAGGCTCGGGGAACGTGATCTGCCTCGACATCCTGCGCACCCTGCGGAAAGTGCCTCTGTCGGGCGAGGTGCTCAGCCGCGAGTTGGGCGCCGTGGCCGGGCAATACCGGCACTACGACGCGGCGCTCAATGCCCACATCACCCGTTTTCCGCGCCTGCCGGACGAGGCGCAGGCCCGCTGGTATGTCGAAAGCCTCGCCACGCTGCTGACCGCCTCGGTGCTCATCCGTCACGCGCCGCCTGATGTGGCCGAAGCCTACGTGGCCACGCGACTGGCGGGCGAACGGGGCCGCACCACCGGTGCCATCGGCGCTGTCGACACCGACGCGATCCTGTCGCGGTTATAGAACGTCGCGCGGCCCAGCATGCCGCCCGTCCCGGGCCTGACCCGCGACCTCTACGCCTTCAGATGAATCGCGAACTTCCGCCGTATCTCCGCATCCAGCATCGGGTTCAACCGGGCCGCCGACGCCTGAGCCAAAATTTCTTCTTTCCGCGCCACGGCCTTCTCCACAAGGTCCGGCTTGCCCAACTCCACCCATTCCTTGGGCGACGACCTGTCCCCCAGCGTGGGGTAACAATGATCCCGCTGCATCCGCGCCAGCGTCGCTTCGGTCCCCAGGTAATGCCCCGGCCCGCCGATACAGACCGCTTCCATCTGGTCCAGCGCCAGCGTCTCGTCATCCACCTCGATCCCGCGCACGCAGCGCAGCGCCTGACCAATGAGGTCATCGCTCAGGATCAGGCTCTCGTGACAGAACCCCAAGAGCGAGGCGTGCATCCCCGCTGCCTCGTAGATCATGTTCACGCCCGCAAGCCCGGCCATTACGTTCGAGCACATCTGCTCCCACCCGGCCTGCATATCTGGCAGCTTGGCATCCGACGCACCGCCCGCCGCCCCGCCGGGCAACCCATAGAACTGGTGCATCTGCGCGCAGCCCGCGCTTAGCAATGCCTGCTCGCCCGACCCGATCGACATCGCGCCGGTCCGCAGATCCAGCCCGAAGGGCCAGGTGCCAAAGATCGCCGGATGCCCGGGCTTCACCGCGTTCACGTAAACCAGTCCCGCCAGGCATTCCGCCGTGGCCTGCATGATCGCCCCCGCGATGGTCGACGGCGCGGTGGCCCCGGCCATTCCGGCCGACAGCAGCAGCACGGGCATCCCGCCTTCGATGCACCGCTCCATTACCTCGCAGGACTCGGTCGCGAACCGCATCGGCGGCACCACGAAGCAGTTTGAGTTGCTGACGAACGGCCGCGTGCGGAATTTATCCTCGCCGCCCGCGATCATGTAGAGCATCTCCAGCGCCGGACCGACATGATGCGGCTCGGTAAAGGATGTGCCCACATGCTTCGTCGTGCCGGTGCAGCAAGCATAGACGGTGTTCAGCTCCATCTCCATGTTGTCGGGAATGTCCCGCGCCACCATGGGCCGCTGACAGAAATGCACGTTGTCCAGGACGTCGACAATGCGGGCGGCATCATGCAAATCCTGCAGCGTGCTTTCGCGGTAATTCCGCCCGTTCACATCCACCATGTTCACGGCGGCTCCGGCCGTGCCGTAATGCACCCGGGCGCCGCCAAGACGCAGGTCGTTGACCCCGTCGCGGCTATACAGGGTGATCTCCCGGTTGGCCCGCGCGATGGTCTCCTCCACCAGCGCACGGGGAAAGCGCAGGCGCCCGTCTTCGCCGAGCTCGGCCCCCGCGTCGGTCAAGTAAGCGATCCCGCTCGGCGGCGCGCCCGACAACCCGATGCGTTCCAGCGCATCGAGCGCCGCGTCGTGGATGCGCCCGATCTGCGCGTCCGTCAGCACCTTCAGCGTGCCGCCCTCCATACCGGCGCGGACCGGGCGGATCGTGGCATCGAGCGGGGCCGCCCGGTTGGCGCGACGCGCGGCGCGGCCTCCGGTACGGCGAGGGGAAAGATTGTTCATGTCGGGGTCCTTGGATAAAGGGAAAGGGCAGGGGGGAGCGGTGTCTCAGCCCCGTCCCGGCCGCCCCCGCGCGGCCCGCCCTCGGTCAGCCCCGATCGTGCGGACCACCCGTGTTATCTTGCAGCGCTGCGCCATGCGCGGCCCTCCATCGCCAGCCCGCATGCGCTTGACCGCATCGCTGGGCCCAATGGTCGATTTAAGGCCGCGCGCCGGCGTCCGATCTGTCCCGAAAGCGACGCATTGTCCAGAAACGACAAAATCTTACGCCGCAGGGCAGCGAACGTAAAAAGGCCCGCGTGCGTGTCGCGGGCCTTTATATCGTGTGTCTGGTCTCTTACAGCGCCGCCAGGATCGTGGCCGGCAGACCGACCATGCCTCCAAGGATAAGCGCCATGGACAGTCCCAGTCCCTTGAACATCTCTTTCCTCCTGTTTGCTTTTGTTGCAGGCAGGAAATGTGTTGCATTGTAAGGGCTTCGACGCGACCGGCGGTCGCAGAGGCGCGTTGGTCAGAGCGACGCGCGCCGTCCGGCCCGACCGCGCGGCAGTTCAATAGCCACCCGTCCCGGGCCTGACCCGGAACCTCTCACCCCTCCGTCAGGCCGCCACGCCCGCCAGCTCCGCGGCCATCTCCACCAGCCGCGCCAGCGCCTCGCTCAGCCGGTCGTCCGGCACGGTCAACGCGACGCGCACATGCCCCGCCGCGGCTTTCCCGAAACTCTCGCCCGGCATCACCGCCACCTTGTGCCGGTCCAGCAGGCGCAGGGCAAACTCTTCGCCCGACAGCCCCGTCGCCCGCACGTCCAGCATCACGAACATCGCCCCCTGCGCCGGGATCGGGCGCACAACGTCCTGGCCGTCCAGAAGCCCCAGCACCAGGTCACGTCGCCGCCGGAAAGGGGCCGCGACCTCTTCCTCGAAATCCGCGCCTTTCCCAAGCGCGTAACAGGCCGCCTCCTGCACGAAGCCCGCCACGCCATAGGTCGTATGGGTCGACAGGTTGCCCATGTGCAGAATCGCCTCTTCCGGCCCCACGACCCAGCCGATCCGGCTGCCGGTCATCGCGTGGCTCTTGGACAGCGAACCGATCACCATCGTGCGCTCGGCCATACTGTCCAGCATCCGGGGGCTGACATGGTCGCCCTCCCAAAGCTGCGTGTCATAAACCTCGTCCGAGATCAGCCACATATCGTGATCCCGGCAGACCCGCGCGATCCCCTCCAGCGTCTCACGGCCATAGACCGCGCCGGTCGGGTTGTTCGGCGTGTTGATCAGCAGGCTTTTCGCGCCCTGCGTCGCCGCCGCCGCGATATCCGCGGGGTCGGGCTGGAACATCCGTTCGGGCCGCGCGGCCACCGCCACGTCCCGCGCGCCCACGGCCCGGATCGTGCCGGGGTAGGTGGCATAGAACGGGTCGATATAAAGCGCCCGGTCGCCCTCGTCACAGGCGGCATGATGCGCCGCAAAAAGCCCCGCCTGTCCGCCCGGCACCACCAGCACGTTGTCCGGCGTCGTCGTGATACCTGTTCGCGCCGTCACCCGCTCGGCGACCGTCTCGCGCAGGTTCAGGTTGCCGTTGAACATGGAATAGCCCACGTGCCCCGCCTTCGTGGCGGCGTGCATCGCATCGAGGATGCTGTCATCGGTGCCGACATCATGCTCGCCGATCGTCAGCATGGCGACATCCTCGCCCGCCTCGATCATGTCCTTGGCCTTGTAATAGACGTCCCAGCCGTCCGACCCGCCGCCCGTCAGCCCCGTGATCCGCTTCGACAATGCCATGCCTGCTCCCATTACCAGTCTGGGCCACTTGGCCGAGAGGGCAGGGGACTGTCAAGCGGACCGGCGTCAGAACACGCGCACGCTGTGACACGAGAAAGAGAAAACTTCTATGCGTCGTAGGTCAGCCCGCGTCGTTGCTCGTGGGGCGCGCTGCATTTGTGTTGATCACGATCGGGTCCGAATGCCCGATCCCGAGGGCCGTGCGCAGGTTGATATGGGCAAGCGCAAGGTCGCGCAAATCCGCCGCAAGCGTCGCCCGCGCAGCGGAGAGCGAGCGTTCCCGGTCGATAACGTCCAGAACAGTAGCGTTTCCCCCCTGAGTGAGAAGTTCCCGCGAGACGGACAATGCTTCCTGGTTCAGCGCAACCAGTTGACGCGAGGCGGCCACCGCCTGGCGGGCGGCCCGCAGCGCGGCAAGCTCATTTTCCACCTGCTCCACGGCCTCCAACACCGTGCGGAGCCATTGCAGATAGGCTTGCCGTGCCCGCGATTCCGCGGAATCGGCCGCAGCGGCCAGCCCCGGCTGGTCAAAGACGGGCAGGACCAGCCCGGCGGCCAGGCTTTCGGTCGAGGACCCACCACTCAATGGAGCCGTGATGGCACCCGACAGCGACAGGCTGGGATAGCGCGAGGCCTCGGCCACACCCAGGTCGGAGACGGCGGCGGCATATCGACGTTCGGCGATGCGGATATCCGGCCGCGCTCGCAGCAAATCCGCAGGCACACCGGGTTGCGTTGCTCCGATAGGGCGCGGTTGCGAGCCTGTATGGCTTAAATCAATTCCCAGGCTGCCGACCGGTACGCCCAGCAAGGTCGAGATCCTGTTGCGCTGCTGCACGATACGCGCGCCGACCTGCGGGATATCGGCCTGTGTCTCTAGAATCAGTGCTTCTGCGCGCAACGTATCCAAACGTGTTCCCTCGCCAACTTCCAACTTGGTGTTGAGATCGCGCAGCGTTCTTCGGCGAGATGCCATGTCCTGGTTCCGGTATGTCAGGCTTTCCTGCAGGAACCGTAGCTCGATATATGCTGATCCCAGCTCCGCCAAAAGCAGGCGCCGGGCCTCTTCCACGCCGATTTCGGCCGCGTTGAGACGCTGGCTTGCAGCGCGACCCGCCCAACCAGCTCTGCCGGCCAGGTTATATTCCGCCGACAGTCCGGCAGAAGCCGTGTCTGATCCACGGCTGTTGTCGCGGATTGTCGCCGTGGCGTCCCCCGACAGAGGGACACCGGCGCGTCGCGCCTCCGCCTGTGCTTCCGCCACCCGTTCACGGGCCTCGGCAATGCTGATGTTGTCGACCATCGCGCGCGCGATCAGCCGATCCAGAACCGGATCGTTGAAGTCACGCCACCACTCAAGGTCGCTGGTGCCGGCCTTCGTAACCGGCGCAAGAAGGGAATAGCGATCTGGAAGATCGGTCGAAGGAGGTCGATAGTCAGGTCCGACCGAGCAGGCGGTCAAAAAAAAGCCCGCTAAAATAGAAGACGTTACCCGCATAATAAGGTTTCGCTCGCTGCCTCTTGGACCGTTTATTATTCGCGCTCTTCGGCGCTTTCGGCCCGTCGAGACGAAGTATTACCAGAAAAATGATGAATTTTCTCGATCTACCTAACTTCCGGTACGTCAACAGGCAGCACTGTGGCGCATGGGTATCAGTGCGCAGTGCATCCGATGTTTCGGCAAAAGCCACGTTTTGCTCCGTCCGCAATGGTTCGCCGGCTTATCCCATCGCGCTTGACCATGCCGGGGGCCGTGGGTAATGCTCAGCGGCATGACGACGACCTGCACCATCATTTGCTGCATTACCCGCTGACATCTTCAGGCGGGCCGGTCTTCTATTCCATCCTTGAATGTTAGTTGCTAAGCCCGCCGCGGGACCACGCGCGCGAGGACGCCATGACGACTATAAAACTGCACAACACCCGTACCCGGAAGAAGGAGGATTTCGAGCCTCTGAAAAAAGACGATGTGCGCATGTATGTCTGCGGCCCCACCGTCTATGACCGCGCCCACCTGGGCAACGCGCGTCCCGTGGTGGTCTTCGACGTGCTTTACCGGCTCTTGCAGTATGTGTATGGGCCCGACCACGTCACCTACGTCCGCAACTTCACCGACGTCGATGACAAGATCAACACCCGCGCCGCCGAGACCGGGCGCGATATCTCGGACATCACCGCCGAAACCACCCAGTGGTTTCTCGACGACATGGGCAGCCTCGGCGCACTGGAACCCGATCAGATGCCCCGCGCCACGCAATTCATCCCGCAAATGGTGACGATGATCGAAAAGCTCATCGCCGATGGTCACGCCTACGCGGTCGAGGGCCACGTCCTCTTCCGCGTCCGCTCCTACCAGGACTACGGCAAGCTTTCCGGTCGCTCCGTCGACGACATGGTCGCCGGTGCCCGTGTCGAGGTCGCGCCCTACAAGGAAGACCCGATGGACTTCGTCCTCTGGAAGCCGTCGGACGAGACGCAACCGGGCTGGGACAGCCCGTGGGGCCGGGGCCGGCCCGGCTGGCACATCGAATGCTCGGCCATGAGCTATGAACTACTGGGCGACAGCTTCGACATCCACGGCGGCGGGAACGACCTGATGTTCCCGCACCACGAGAACGAGATCGCCCAAAGCTGCTGCGCCCATCCCGAGGGAAACTTTGCGCAGGTCTGGATGCACAACGAGATGCTCCAGGTCGAGGGCAAGAAGATGTCCAAGTCGCTCGGCAATTTCTTCACGGTGAAGGATCTGCTCGATCAGGGCATTCCCGGCGAGGTGATCCGCTTCGTGTTCCTCAGCACGCATTACCGCAAGCCGATGGACTGGACGGCGGAAAAGGCGCGGGAGGCAGAGAAAACCCTGCGCAAGTGGTACGCACAGGCGGCGCAAGGCACCGGAACCGGAAAGCCTTATGAGGCTGTCGTAACCGCGCTTGCGGACGACTTGAACACGGCACGCGCAATTTCCGAATGCCACCAGTTGTCGCTTGCCGACGACATCGCCAAACTGCGGTACACGCTTCAATTTCTGGGCTTGATGAAAGACACCGTCCCGGATTGGGTTTCATCCTCACAGGTGGACCTCTCCGGCATCGAAGAGAAATTGATGTCAGCGCGTGAAACCGCGATGCAGACAAAAGACTTCTCTGAAGTTGACCGCATGAAATCGCACCTGAGCGATGCCGGGGTGGAGGTTCGCATGAGCAAGACGGCTGTGGAACTCGTGCCGACCGTCGACTTCGATCCTTCCAAACTGGAGGCTCTCAAATGATCCTCCTCTCCTTCTGTTTCGCCCGGCCTCAGGCCGGGCCGCGCCCGACCCTCCCCCCGGGAGGGCGCTTTGCCGACGTCACGCGCCGAACCCGTGTGCGACTTGATTGCGCCGCCTCGCACCGCTCGAGCCAGGCACATGCCCTCCCAGGGTCCGGCGCGGCCCTTCCCTCCAAGGGAAAGAACCAATGACCAAGACCCGCCTCAGCCTCTACGACACCACGCTGCGCGACGGCCAGCAAACCCAGGGCGTCCAATTCTCCACCGCCGAGAAACAGGCCATCGCCACCACGCTCGACCAACTCGGCATCGATTACATCGAGGGCGGTTGGCCCGGCGCCAACCCCACTGACAGCGCCTTTTTCGACGCCGCCCCCGAAACCCGCGCCCGCCTCACCGCCTTCGGCATGACCAAGCGGGCCGGGCGAAGCGCGGAAAACGACGACGTTCTGGCGGCGGTGATGAACGCCGGCACTTCCTCGATTTGCCTCGTCGGCAAGACCAACATCTTCCATGTCGAAACCGCGCTGGGCATTACGGCGCAGGAAAACCTCGAAAACATCTCCGCCTCCATCGCCCATATTGTCAAACAGGGCCGCGAGGCGCTTTTCGACGCCGAGCATTTCTTCGACGGCTACGCCCGCGACCCCGCCTATACGCTCGACTGCCTGAAGGCGGCGCATGACGCCGGCGCCCGATGGATCGTGCTGTGTGACACAAATGGCGGCACGCTTCCCCATCGCATCGCCGAAGTTATTTCGGACGTCATCGCCGCGGGCATTCCCGGTGAGCGCCTCGGCATCCACACCCATAACGACACCGAGAACGCTGTCGCGGGCAGCCTCGCCGCCGTGGATGCAGGTGCGCGCCAGATCCAGGGCACCCTCAACGGCCTCGGCGAACGCTGCGGCAACGCCAATCTTACGTCTCTCATCCCCACGCTGCTGCTCAAGGAGCCTTACGCCAGCCGCTACGCCACCGGCGTCACGGCGCAGGCGCTGGAAGGCATCACCATGGCGTCGCGCCAGCTGGACGAAATCCTCAACCGTGTCCCGATGAAGCAATCCGCCTATGTCGGCGCCTCCGCCTTTGCCCACAAGGCCGGTCTGCACGCCAGCGCGATCGTCAAGGACCCGACGACCTACGAGCATATCGACCCCGCCAAGGTCGGCAACGCCCGCATCATCCCCATGTCAAACCAGGCGGGCCAGTCCAACCTGCGCAACCGCCTTGCCGAGGCCGGGCTGGAGATCGAAAAGGACAACCCGGCGCTGCCCCGCATCCTCGAAGAGGTCAAGACCCGCGAAAACCGCGGCTACACCTATGACATGGCGCAGGCCAGTTTCGAACTGGTCGCCCGCCGCGAACTGGGCCTTCTGCCCGAGTTCTTCGAGGTCAAGCGTTACAAGGTCACGGTCGAGCGCCGCAAGAACAAGTACAACAAGATGGTCTCCCTGTCCGAGGCCGTCGTGGTGGTCAAGGTCGACGGCGAGAAGAAACTGTCGGTCAGCGAGTCGATGGACGAGACCGGCACCGACCGTGGCCCCGTGAACGCCCTGGCCCAGGCGCTGGCCAAGGACCTCGGCCGCTATCAGGATGCCATCGCCGACATGCGGCTGGTGGACTTCAAGGTGCGCATCACGCAAGGCGGCACCGAGGCCGTCACCCGCGTCATCATCGATAGCGAGGACGGGCAGGGGCGGCGCTGGTCCACGGTGGGCGTGTCGGCCAACATAGTCGACGCGTCGTTCGAGGCGCTGCTCGACGCCATAAACTGGAAGCTTTTGTGCGACGGCGGAGAGGTCTGAGCGGTGGACGAGGCTTTCCTGACGCTCCACCGCGAGATGACCCGGCAGGGCCCCGGCACATCCGAGGATGTCCGCTGGGCCCTCAGCCAGCTTGACATGCCCGACGCGCCCCATGTGATCGACGCCGCCTGTGGGCCGGGCGCCGACCTTGTGACGTTGGCCGAGTGCCTGCCCCGGGCGCGGATCGAAGGCATCGACCAGTTGCCCCACCTCGTCGAGGAAGCCCGCACGGCCACCGCCCACTTTACCAATGTCACCGTCTCCACCGGCGACATGGCGCAGATCAGTGGCTTTTACGACCTCATCTGGTGCGCCGGTGCGCTCTATTTCCTTGGCGTGACCGAAGGGCTGACGCTCTGGAAACGCGCCCTCACGACCGATGGCGCGGTCGCCTTTTCCGAACCCGTGCTGCCCCCCGACGCCCCGCAGGCCGCCGGCGATTTCTGGGCCGATTACCCGGCGATTTCCGACCTCGACGGCATCACCGCGCGGGTCGAGGCGGCCGGCTACGTCGTGCAGGATCACCGCCTCATCACCGGCATGGCCTGGGCGGATTATTATGCCGAACTCGGCGGCCGCATCGCCAACCTGCGCCCCGGCGCGGACGACGCCCTGGCCCAAGTGCTCGACGACGCCGCCCGGGAAATCGCCCTCTGGCGGCAAGCCCCGGGTGATATCGCCTACGCGCTCATCCTTGCGCGCCCCGGTTTTGGGCCTACCTGACCGGCATGGCGCTCGACCCCGACATCATGGCCTGCGCGGGCCTCGTGCAGCGCGGCGACCCCGAGCGTTTCGCCGCTACCATGGCCGCCCCGGTGCCCGTGCGCGAAAAGCTCTTTCCACTTTACGCGTTCAACGTCGAGGTTTCCCGCGCCCCGTGGGTGACACAGGAATCCATGATCGCCGAGATGCGCCTGCAATGGTGGCGCGACGTGCTGGAGGAGATCCGCACGGGCACCGACGTGCGCCGCCACGAGGTTGCCACGCCGCTCGCTTTGGTGCTGGACGCAGAGATGGCAGAACGGCTCGACGCGCTGGTCGAGGCGCGCCGTTGGGACATCTACCGCGACCCGTTCGAGGACATGAGCGCCTTCCGCACCCACCTCACCAACACCTCCGGTCTGTTGTTGCTCGCCGCCACACGTACCCTCGGCGACGCGCCCGAAGCACCGATCCTCAAGGCAGGCTACGCCCAGGGCGTGGCCAACTGGCTCCGCGCCGTGCCGGAACTGGAACGCCAGGGCCGCATCCCGCTGGTCGAAGGCACGCATGCCGCGATCCGCGCGCTGACCGACGACGCTCTGACGGCGCTGACCGAGGCCCGCCGCACGCGCCTTGCACCCAATACCCGCCCCGCGATGCTCGCCCTCTGGCAGACCGAGGCGATCCTGAAAAAGGCAAGCCGAGACCCTGCGGCCGTCTCGGAAAATCGCCTTGCGCTTCCGCCTTTCCGCTCCCGCCTCGGGCTGATGCGCCGGGCAATAACCGGACGCTGGTAAGCGGAGCGCCTGCGGCGCGCTCTTCAAGCGCGTTGGGGGTTTCACCCCCAAACCCCCGAGAGTATTTCCGGCAAGAAAAAGCCGCCGTCAGACCAGCTCGTTCGGCGGGCGTTCAAGCTTCCGCCGTCAGCTAGGGGCAATGCCCCTTGAACTCCCCGGAATATACCCGGCCGAAAAAACCTCAAGCCTCCTTCGGCCGCATCACCAGCCAGATCAGCGCTCCGCCCGCCAGCGTCAGAAGCGGCACCATGGCCAGGTTCACCGCCGTCCACCCGGCCTCCGCCGTGCCGCCCGAGCAGTTCATCAACCCGCCCGAGGCCAGCGACGCCAGCGTCACGCCGCCAAAGACCAGAAGGTCGTTCATCCCCTGCATCCGGCCGCGTTCATGCACATCATGCGCACCGGCCAGCATCGTGGTCGCCCCGATGAATCCGAAATTCCACCCCAGCCCCAACAGGATCAGCGCGATGAAGAAATTCTCGATCTCGACCCCCTGCAGCGCCACGACCCCCGCGGCGGCTAGGATCACAAGCCCCGTGCCCACGATCTTCTCCACCCCGAACCGCGCGATCAGGTGCCCGGTAAAGAAGGACGGCGCGAACATGGCCAGCACGTGCCCGGTGACGATGTCCGCGGCGTTGCCTTCGGTAAACCCGCAGCCGACCACCGCCAGCGGGGTCGAGGTCATCACCAGGTTCATCAGCGCATAGGACACCATCGCGCAGATGACGGCCACGGCGATCCGCGGCGTGGTCAGCAGTTCCCACCGCGTGCGTCCCCTGGGGCTGTCGGGTGCCGGCGGCGGCGGCCTGGGGATGTCCAGGAAAAAGAACAGCAGCGCACCGAGCAAATTGATCGCGATAACCGCCAGGTACGTGCCCAGGAACGGGACCACCATCGCCTGGCTCGTGACCTTCACCAGTTGCGGGCCGATGATCGCGCTCGCCAGCCCGCCCGCCAGCACATAGGAAATTGCCTTGGGTCGGAAATCATCGCTGGCCGTGTCCGCGGCGGCGAAGCGATAGAATCCCTGCGCCGACATGTAGATCCCCGTCAGGAAACTGCCCGCCAGGTACACAGGAAAGGACGCAAGATAGAGGCCATAGCCCGCAATCGCCGCCCCGGCGGCGCCGCCCATCGCCCCGATCAGGAACCCGGCCTTGCGCCCGAACCGCTGCATCACCATCGAGAGGGGATTGGCCGAGATCATCGACCCTAGCACGATCAGCGAAATCGGCAAGGTGGCGAAACACACGTTGCTGGCAAGGCTCTGCCCAGCCAGCCCGCCCACCACGAAGATCATTGCCATCTGCGCGCCCAGCACCGCTTGCGCCAGCACCAGCACGGTCACGTTCCGTTTCGCGCGGCGGTCGTTGTCATAGGGCAGGGCGGTCTCACTCATGCCGCCTTGCTAGACCCCTCTTGAGAGGCCCACAAGACCCCAAATCGCCACCACGGCATGCTTTTCCTCTGGCCATAAATATCCCGGGGTGCGCGAGGGGCGGCGCCCTTCGCATCGGTCGTATGGCGCAAGGCGCAATGCGAAATTGCCGATTGGCGCGAAGGGCTTGCCCGCCTATAGTCCGCCCGACCATGTCCAGACGACCTTTCCTCCTGTCTCCAAGGCCCGCCCCGTGACCATCCTTCTTCTTGCCGGAACGGGCGAGGCCAAGGCCATCGCCACCCAACTGCATGAAGAGGGCATCTCGGCCACCGCGTCGCTCGCCGGCGCGTCCCGCGCGCCTTCGCCGCTGGCACTTCCCACCCGCACCGGCGGCTTCGGGGGCGAGCCCGCGTTCCGCACCTACCTTGCCGAACACGCGATCACTGCCGTGCTCGACGCCACGCATCCCTTTGCCGACAGTATTTCACAGCGCACCGCCCGGGTCTGCGCCGACCTTGGCGTTCCCTATTGCCAGCTTCTGCGCCCGCCATGGACACCGGGGCCGGGCGATAACTGGACCCTGATCGACCGCGAGGAGGAGGCCGCCGCCCACATCGCCCCCGGCTCCACGGTCTTTCTCGCCACCGGCCGCCAGACGCTCGACCGTTTCGCCAACCTCTCGGACTGCACGGTGATCAGCCGCCAGATCAATGTCCCCGACACGCCCTTTCCCTTCTCGAACGGCCGCTTTCTGCCCGGCAACCCGCCGTTCTCTGAACGCCAGGAATACGACCTTTTCAAATCGCTCGGCGTCGACTGGCTCATTGCCAAGAACGCCGGCGGCCCCACGCCCCGCACCAAGCTCGACGCCGCGCGCCGCCTCGGCGTCCGCGTGGCGCTCATCAACCGTCCGCCCCAGCCGGACGCCCCCCGCGTCGAAACCGTGGACCACGCCCTTGCATGGGTCCGCGCCCTGTGACCGGGCGTATCATCGAAACCCAAGACGACGTGGCAGAAGGCGTGGCGCATCTTACCGCCCTCTGCCCGCGCATGGCCCATGCCCACGCCCAGACCGGCCCGCTTCCCCTGCGCCGCAAGCCGGACGGATTTGCCGAGCTCCTGTCGGCCATCGTCAGCCAACAGGTCTCCACCGCCTCCGCCGCCGCCATCTGGGGCCGTATGAAAACCGCAGGCCTCACCGGCCCGCGCAAGATCAAGTGGGCCTCGGATGACGACCTCCGCGCCGTGGGCCTCAGCCGGCAGAAGATCCGATACGCCCGCGCACTCTCGGACGCCGGGATAAACTTCACGGCCCTCCGCGGCGCGCCCACAGACGAGGTCATCGCCACCCTCACGCAGGTGCCCGGCATCGGCACCTGGACGGCCGAGATCTATGCCATGTTCTCGCTCGGCCGCGCGGACGTCTTCGCCCCCGGCGACCTCGCCCTGCAAGAGGCCGCGCGCCTCCTCTATGACCTGCCGGAACGCCCTCGCGACCGCGCCCTGCGCGAGATGGCCACGGCCTGGAGCCCGTGGAGATCGGTTGCAGCCCGCCAGCTCTGGGCCTACTACCGTGTTGCGAAACAAAGGGAAGGCATCAGATGACCCGCGTACTTCAGGCCGGCCGCAAGGAACCCATGTCGGGCACGACCCGCTCCGTCGTCGTCTTCCTGCACGGCTACGGCGCCAACGGAGCCGACCTTCTGGGCCTCGCCGACCCGTTGGCCGAGCACTTGCCGGATACACTCTTCGTGGCTCCCGACGCGCCCGAGACGA
Organism: Roseovarius confluentis; assembly: GCF_002917925.1. Lineage (GTDB taxonomy): Bacteria > Pseudomonadota > Alphaproteobacteria > Rhodobacterales > Rhodobacteraceae > Roseovarius > Roseovarius confluentis. Next base: position 61,779 of record NZ_PPFE01000008.1, read on the forward strand.
TTCCGATGATGCCCACCGGCTACCAGTGGTTCCCGATCCCCTGGATCGACGGCTCGAGCGAGGAAGAGGCCCACCGCGGGCTCGTCGCGGCCGCCGAGGACCTCAACGCCTTTCTCGACGCGCTGATGGTGGACGAGGACGTGCTGCCCGAACAGGTCGTGCTCTTCGGCTTCTCGCAAGGCACCATGATGGCCCTTCACGTGGCCCCGCGCCGCGAGGACGAGATCGCCGGCATCGTCGGCTTCTCGGGCCGCCTGCTACAGCCCGAACTCCTCGCCGACGAGGTCGTTAGCCGTCCGCCGGTACTGCTGGTTCACGGCGACGCCGATGACGTCGTCCCGCCGCAGTCGCTTCCCGAAGCCGCCGAGGCGCTGCAATCGGCCGGCTGGAAAGAGGTCTATGCACACGTGATGAAAGGCACCGCCCACGGCATCGCTCCCGACGGCTTGTCCGTCGCGCTCGCCTTCCTGCGCGACAAGCTTAGCCTTTGAACCAAAGGTGGTTCCGCCAATTCCCGCGTAGGGTGGGTGAAAACCCACGCGCCCCCCGGTCACTTCACCGGGCATGCGTTCGCCGCCCACATGCCGAGGCCCGGCCCGGTATGATGCGCCACCGGCACGGCGAAATGCCGCGGCAATACTGCGGGTGCGTCCCTACCCAGCCAATGATCCCCCTGTCGCCAGCAGGAACATAAGGTTAACGATAGGCTCCATACCTTTCCCCGTGGTCTCAAGCCCGTCACGGACGCCAGGCGGGCCGACCCATTTTGAGGCGCGATTGCGGTCAGTGCATGGAAATCGACACCACGAAATTTGATATCCTGTCCCAAGGCTACGTGCGCGACGCCGACACGATCTACCTCGTCATGGCTCGCAAGCTAAAGCCCATCAAGTCCGCCGACGCCGACAGCTTTGCCGCCCTTGGCACTTCTCATGGCCGGGACGCCACCACCGGCTATTTCCGCGACAAGCGGATGCGACTGGCAAAGGGCAGGGGGCCTGCGGACCTGCGCCCACTGGGCCATGTCTACGCCACCGACGGCACGCAGCTTTATTTCACCACCCAAAAGGTGCCGCCCCCCGACGGCATTGACTTGTCCGGGCCAGGCCTGCGCCTGCGCTGGTTCGACGAGAACGAGGTGAACATGCCCCATGTCGCGCTGACCGACGGGGCAGGGGTCTGGATGTCGCTGACGACCGGCCCTGATCGTTGGGTCCGCCTCGACGGCGCGGATTTCGACACGCTGGCACCCCTGGGCGAGGACGTGACGCTGCCCTGGTGCGCGCCCTATTTCCGCGATGTGTCACGCGTCTGGTACCGGGGCTTGCGGCTGCCCGATGCGTCCCCCGATGCGGTCCGGGTCTGCGGCGCCCCGATGCTGACCGATGGCACCCGTGCCTGGGTCGGCGCCCGGCTGTTGGACGCGCCTGCCACCGGCCTCGCCTATATCGACCGATATCATCTGCGCGAAGACGCCGGTTCTGACGGTGTCCTTCTACATCACGGCGACCGCGTCGCTTTTCACGCCGAGGCGGACATGACCCGCACGCTCGCCACCGCACGCTCCGCGACCGAACGCGCCGACCTCACGCAGATCCTGCGCGATCTCTTCACCACCATGGCCACGCTCTTTGCGCATTACCCGCCTCTTGTCAGCCGGGTCGGCAAGGCGCTCTCGCACATGCAGGAAAACACACCCCCGGCGCCGGACCTGCCGGATTTCACCGCGAGGCTCACCACCGAGGGCCAGATCGCGCTCGATTTCGCGGACGGCACCACGCTCAGCCAGCCCGCGACCGCGTGGTACACGCTGGGCTGTCACCTCTGGGCGCACACCACCGGGCGCCCCGCCGCCCTGCTGCCCTATCCGCCGCTCGGCACGATGCTTCCGCGCAGCACCGACGCCCAAACGCAGCTGATCACGGCGCATAGCGCGGCTTTTCACGCCCTGATCGCCCGACTTTGGCAGGCAGGCCATACCGATGCGGCCCGCACGCTGGCGCATTTCACGCTCTGCCTCGCGCGTGATTATCGCGACCTGACCGAAGATGCCCTGCAACACCTCGCCGACCTGCCGCGCGACCTCATGTCTTCGCTGCACTACCGTCCCGCGCATTATCACTTCGGCTCCACCACCAACCTTGCCGTCGCGCGCCTGATCGTCGCCGATGGCTGGCTCGATGCGCCGGATATACGCGACCGTATCGACGTCACCAGCACCCTGCACGGCGCGCTTCTGTCGACCAGCAAGACCGCGCTTTTCTTCAAGGTAATTCTGCACGCGGTGCAGAACCGCTTCACCGCCGAACCCGACGCTGCCGTTCGTGAACAGCTCGCCACGCTGCTCGACGCCTTCCTCGTCAAGGGACAGGTCGACGCCGAGGTGAACCGCGTGATGCACCACGCCGCCATGCTGCCCGTCATTGAGTTCTGCATCGCCAACGCCATCAACACGGTCTTCAACCGTGCCCGCCTTGCCGAAACCCTCTGGGCGCTGAACCGCGACCCCGAGGCCGAGGCCACAGCCGAAGCCCTCATCGCCGAGATCGGTGAGGATGCGCACCTGCCGGGCGTCTATGCCAACCGCCACATCTATCGCACGCCGCGCCTGTGGTTTCTGCGTGGCCGCGTCGACGCAAGCTGGCGCAAGGCTCCCGATCTCGATACCCACAAATCCCGCCTCGACACGCTCGAAGCGGAGTATTCCGCGCTTCTCGACCGCTACGGCAAAGACGCCGCGCAATGGCCCGAGATGCAGGACATCCGCGCCGCCATCGACCGGTATGCCGCGGGCATCCGCGCCGCGTAGGGTGGGCGAAAGCCCACGCGCCCGGATCGCTAGAACTTGTTCGCCGGGATCTTGAAGTAGCTCTTTCCGTCTTCCTCCGGCTCGGGCAAGCGCCCACCGCGCAGGTTCACCTGCAACGCCGCCAGCATCCGGTCGGGCAGGGCCAGCGTCGCATCCCGCTTCTCGCGTCGCGCCACGTACTCGGCCTTGCTTGCGCCGTCCTTCAGGTGGATATTCTCGCGTTTCTGCTGGCCCACCGTGCTCTCCCACGCGGGCTCTTCTCGCGTATCGGTGCCGTAATCGTGTCCGATGAAGACACGCGTGTCGTCCGGATGCTCCAGTATGCGCATGATGCTGTCATAAAGCTCCGCCGCCGTCCCGCCGGGGAAATCCGCGCGCGACGTACCGGCATCCGGCATCATCAGCGTGTCATGGGCAAAGATCGCGTCGCCCACCACGTAGGTCACGGACCCCAGCGTATGGCCCGGCGACAACATAACCTCCACCTCCAGATTGCCGATCTTGAACGTGTCGCCCTCCGCGAACAGCCGGTCGAAATGCGGATCGACCGGAAAGGCGTGCGGCGCGTTGTAATAGCCGCGCCAAAGCTCCGCGATCTCGTGAACCTTTTCACCGATGCCCGTGGGCGTGCCGGTCTGCTCCTTCAGCCACGCCCCCGCCATCAGGTGATCCGCATGCGGATGCGTATCGAGGATCCACTCCAGTTCCAGCCCGCGCTCCGCGATGACGTCCAGCGCCCATTGCGCGGGCGCGAACCCGGTGGCGAAGGATTTGGGGTCCAGCGTCTGCACCACGTCGATCAGCGCCGCTTTCCGGGTCTCGGGGCAGATGCAGATATACTGGCAACTGCCTGTATCTTCGTCATAAAACCCGATCACCTCGGGGCTTCCCGCGCCGGTCGAGGCCGAAGTTTTGCTCAGGATGTCGTCGCGCATGCGATCCCTCCGAATGCTTTTGAATGTGCGGTGCCTTACAGCCCGTTAACCGGCACCTTCAGCACCGGGTTCCCGTCCTTGTCCGTCGGCACCTTGCCGGCCCGCATGTTCACCTGCAGCGACGGGATGATCAGCTTGGGCATCGCCAGGGTCGCGTCCCGCTCGGTGCGGAACTTGACGAACTCCTCGCGGCTCTTGCCGCCGCCGACGTGGATGTTGTGCGCTTTCTCGTCGCCGACACTGGTCTCCCACGCGATATCCCGGCCATTCGGTCCGTAGTCGTGACACATGAACAGGCGCATGGCGTCGGGCAGGGCCAGCACCTTCTGGATGCTGTCGTAAAGCTGCCCCGCATCCCCGCCCGGAAAATCCGCCCGGGCCGAGCCACCGTCGGGCATGAACAGAGTATCCCCCACGAACGCCGCGTCGCCCATCACATGCACCATGCAGGCCGGCGTGTGGCCCGGCGTGTACATGGCGAAACATTCCATCTCGCCCACGCGGTAGGTATCGCCGTCCTCGAACAGCGCGTCGAACTGCGACCCGTCGCGCTGAAACTCCGTGCCTTCGTTAAACACCTTGCCGAACGTGTCCTGCACGACCATGATCTTCGACCCGATCCCGATCTTGCCACCCAGCTTCTCCTGGATATAGGGCGCGGCGGACAGGTGGTCGGCATGGACATGCGTCTCGATGATCCATTCCAGCCGCAGGCCCTGCTCCTCGACCTGCCGGATCAGTTCGTCGGCATGGTCATAGGTGATCCGCCCGGCGGCATAGTCGATATCCATCACGCTGTCGACGATGGCACAGGCGTTACTGGCGGGGTCCTTCACGATATAGCTGATCGTGTTGGTGGCCTCATCGAAGAACCCCTGCACCTGCGGGTGAACACTCATATTCACGGGATAATCGGTCATGTCATGCCTCCTTTACGCCTCGGCCTTTCGTGGGAACAGCGGCAGCCCCTTGGCCAGTCGCGCCAGCGCCAGCCCGACACCCACCGCGGCCAGAAACAGGATAACCTCCCAGCGGCCCGTGCCAAGCGCCGGAATGGCCGCACCAGGGCAGAACCCCGCGATCCCCCAGCCGATCCCGAACAGGGCCGATCCTCCCACTAGTCTGCTGTCGATCACCGTCGAGCCGGGCACCTGGAACCCCCCGGCGAAAAGCGGCGCGGACCGCCGCCAGACCAGCCGATACCCGACAAAGGTCACCATGACGGCGCCCCCCATCACGAAGATCAGGCTCGCATCCCAAGTCCCTGCGATGTCCAGAAAATTCAGGACCTTCGCCGGGTTGATCATCCCCGACAGCGTGATCCCTGCGCCGAACACCATGCCCGTCAGCACCGCGAACAAAAGCTTCATCGCTCAGCCTCCCACCACATGACGGATGATGAACACCGTGATCGCCGCCGTGCCCATGAAGACCGGCACCGCCACGATCGAGCGCCGCGACAACCGCGACAGCCCGCAGACGCCATGCCCCGAAGTACAGCCCGACCCGAGGCTCGCGCCGAATCCCACGACGATTCCTCCGATCACGATCATTGCCGGACTGACTGGCACGTCGATCTGCGGCCAGCGCCCGGTCGTCAGAAACATCAGCCCGGGCACCAGCACCATGCCCAGGATCAGCGCCGCGCGCCACGACAGCTCTTCGCGCCCTTCGGCAAAGACGACCCCCGACAGGATGCCGGTCGCGCCGAAAATGCGCCCCAGTCCCAGCATCAGCAGTACCGCCGCCAGCCCAATGAGTGCCCCGCCGCCCAGCGACGCGAATGGTGTAAACGCCGTCTCCATGATTTACCGCGCGCAGGTCCGGACGCCGAGGATGGAATAAACGGGGCAGACCCGCACCGCCGCGACGATCAGCATCACGACGCCCACGAACGCGGCAAGATACCTCCAAACCGGGGCTTCGAACGCGGGCAACCCGCTGAAAAACGCAAGATACAGCAGCACGACGCCCAGGGCGGCGCGCAGGATACGGTCGATGGTGCCGACATTGACAGTCATGGTGTCCTCCATGGAAAGTATGCCCCGATCCTGCACCTCGGACCTTGCTCATGTCAGTGACATTGTCACCCAGCCTGCACAATTCGGTCCGAAGACAGGGCGACTTTCATGATCAAACCGGACACGCGCACGCCTCCGGGCCACACAGCAAAACAGCCGCCGGTTCCCCGGCGGCTGCGTCTTCAATCATGGATATCGCCACTTGGCCTCAAAGAACGGCGCGTGCGACGCGCAGCAGTTGCAGCAACTCGTAATTCTCGTTGTTCATCTGCACCACTTGACCGTTTACCACGGCATAGTTCCGGTCGTTCCCAAGCTGTGGCAGGCGGTACAGGTCGATCAGTTCGCGCTGCGTCAACGCCGCCGTCGGTGAAACCGGCACGCCCCCGGTCACGTCGGTCACCTGCGCCAACTGGTTCACCAGCATGAACGAGCGGTAATCGTCATCGCCCAGCAGAACCGGCATCCCGTCGATCAGCGCATAGCGCTGGCCGCGCGGCGCGGGGTCAAGGCCGTAGAGGCGTGCAATCTCGTCCGATCGCAGCAGCAGGTAGCCGGGGTCGGGCTCCACGTCGTACCCGCGGCCCAGCCAATCGTCGCGGCGGTCGATCCAGATACGGTCATAACGGTCCCGGTCATAAGACACCCATTCGTCGTACCCGATGCCGTCCCGCGCCAGGCCCGGCGGCACGCAGGGCGGGTTTTTCTTGGCCAGCCCCGGCGGGCAGTTGGCATAGGTCACCAGCTCGTTACCGGGGATGTTCGACACCGCCATGTCCGGCGTCAACAGCGCAAGGCCCGCGCCGGTCAGGATCCGCGTCATGTCACGTCCGTCCGGGGCAGGGGCCTGGAAAATGCGCTCCACGACGTTTTCGCGCTCTGCCGTGGTAAAGACCTTGCGAGCCTTGTCGGGCTTACCGTTGGCCTTCGCCGCGCGTTCCGCACCGTTGCCGTTGGAATTGCCCTTCGGTTGGCTGTTGCCGGCCTTTTTGGCGTTCCCGTTGCCCTTGCCGGGATTGCCATTACCAGCCTGCTTATTCCCCTTGTCGGGCTTAGCCTTTGCATTGCCTTTGCCGGCGTTGGCATTCGCGTTGCCGGCATTGCCTTTGCCGGCATTGCCCTTGGCCTTTTTCTGTGCGTTGCCGCCGCCCTTGGCCTTGCCGTTGCCCTTGCCGCTGTTGCCCTGCGCCAGCCAGACCTGTGCGTCGGGCGCGGTACCAAGGCCCGTGGCCGTACCTGCCCCGTGTATCGGAGCGGCGGTCAGGGATGTCGAGGAAAGCGCAAGCGCCAATGCGCCGCCGATGAAGAAATTGGTCATGTCATGCACCTCTTGTTTCGCTGTCCAACGCCGGAATCAAGCGCCCCGTTCCATCGCTCTACTCGGCCGGACCTTGGACTGCATCGCGGTGGCACATCGTATCGCCGATATTGTCGTGCGCTTTCAGGTGCTTGGCTGCCAATTGGCGGAACGCCGCACGTTCCGGTCCAGCCCGGTCCACTGGATTCAGACCCGCGCCCGGATCAGCAACCACAGGCACAGCGCACTCTCGGCGACCATCGGCACCACGTAGGCGGGCTCAATCACGGCCATCCACTCAGGCGCCACAAGCCGCGCAAGGCTGCCTGCTCCGTAGACAACGCCGGACACCGCAATACCACCCGCGATCACGTTCGGCACCGCCGACCGCCACAACAGGACGGACATGATCGCGCTGTTCACCGCGAACAGGATCAACCCGACATCATACCCGATCGCGTGCAGGTCGGTCATATGCACCGCGAGGCGCGGCGCATCGGCCAGCACCATCGGCACGCTGCCAAGCGCCATCAGGCTCGCGCCGATCAGCACCGCCTGTCCCAGGCGGAATACCATCGCGGCCAGAGCCAGCGAGGCCGAAATATGACGCAGCAGGCCAAAGAACACCAGCGCAAGCGCCACATCCGCCAGCAACATCACGGTATCGGCCAACAAACTGAGCCGCAGTTGCGAAATACCGGCGCCGAGCGCCCGGACGACCTCTTCGGGCGATCCCGCAAGCAACGGACCACGCAGCATCAGCTCCGCGGTCAGCCCACAAAGGATGATTACGAGATACAGCGCCCCGGCAAGCCGGACGAGACGGGGGTCATCATGCGATGCCGCCATGCCAGCATCCTTTCATAAAAACGCGCGCGTTCCGGCGTCTATATCATAAAACTTGGCATCGGGACGGCGTGCGACTTGCACCTCACGCGCTCTCCGCCAGCGCCCGCAGCCCGGCTTTGTCTGCCAACGTGATCCGTCCCCGCGATTGCTGCACCAGCCCGCGTTTCTGGAAATCCGCCAGCACGCGCGAGATCACCTCGCGTGCTGTCCCCAGCTCGCTCGCCAGGTCCTGGTGCGTGGCCGCGACCTCCTTCATGTCGCCCGCCAGTGCCAGCAGCCGCTCGGCCAGCCGCACGTCGATCCGGCCAAAGGCCACGTCGTCCACCACCCGCAGCATGTCGATCAGCCGCCGCGAATAGGCATCGAAGACGAATTTGCGAAACGGCTCTTCCTCGGCAACCAGCCGGTCGAAATCGGGCTTGGGCAGGACCACGGCGGTCACGTCCGTCTCGGCGATCCCTTCGGCGTTATAGGCTTCCTCGGCCAGCATGCAGGCGGTGGTCAGCACACAGCTGTCCCCGGCCTCCACGCGGTAAAGCACGATCTCGCGCCCGCCTTCCGACGTCTGCGAGACCCGGATGCGCCCGTCGTACAGGAAAAACAGCCGGTCCGGCACGTTGTCCGGCCCGAAGACCTGTGTGCCTTTCCCGATCCGCACGATCCGCGCCGCCCGGATCAGCCGGTCGCGCACGGCGCGGGGCAGGGCGCGTGTCCCTTGGAACCGCTCGGTCCAGTCCTCGATCCGTGTCGCCCCGTCCGCGCTCATCTATTCGCCTCTTGCGTGACTTTGTCACCGACACCGCACCAGACCCCGCCTAGCCTCGGGGTCACTCCCTGCCGGGCTCGCGGCCGGTTCCGCCACCAAGTTGCGCATGGCGGCGCGGCGCTGCAAGCCCGACGGAAAGCAAGAGGCGGGGCCACGCATCCCGGCCCCGCCTCGAAATCACCCCAGCTTGCGCAGCCGCTTGATCAGGCTCGACGTGTCCCAACGTCCGCCGCCCATATTCTGCACGTCCTTGTAATACTGATCCACCAGCGCCGTCACCGGCAGGGACGCACCGTTCTCGTCCCCGGTCTTCAGGCAGATCCCGAGGTCCTTGCGCATCCAGTCCACGGCAAAGCCATGCTCGAACTGGTCGTCCAGCATCGTCTCGTAGCGGTTGGCCATCTGCCAGCTTCCGGCCGCCCCCTGGCTGATCACCTCGACCACCGCGCGGCCGTCCAGCCCCGCCTTCTCGGCGAAATGCAGCGCCTCGGACAGGCCCTGCACCAGCCCGGCAATGGCGATCTGGTTGCACATCTTGGTCATCTGGCCCGCGCCGCTCTCGCCGATCCGGCGGCACAGCTTGGCGTAGATTTCCATCACCGGCTCGGCCTTGGCATAAACCTCCGCGTCGCCGCCGCACATGATCGACAATTGCCCGTTCTCGGCCCCCGCCTGACCGCCCGAGATCGGCGCATCGACATAGCCGATCCCGGCCTCCTTGGCGGCGGCATAAAGGTCTTCGGTCACCTGCGCCGACACCGTCGTGTGGTCGACAAAGGTCGCGCCCTTCGCCATACCCGCGAACGCCCCGTCCTCGCCCAGACAGACCGACCGCAAATCGTCGTCATTGCCAACGCAGGACATCACGAACGCCGCGCCTTCCGAGGCCTCCCGCGGGGTGGGCGCGTGGCGCCCGCCATGCTCCTTAACCCAGGCCTCGGCCTTGACCCCCGTCCGGTTGTAGACGCAGACGTCATGGCCCGCCGATGCCAGGTGCCCGGCCATCGGATACCCCATCACGCCCAGTCCCAGAAATGCCAGCTTCGTCATCGTGATCTCCCTCGTGCCTTCGGGCCGCATTGTGAAGATCGGCCCATTGTCTATACCGGGATTTGTGACTATCCCCACCGGAATGGCAACCTAACGTGGGTGGGGCATGGCGCAAGTGTTCAAATGGCTGGTGCGGATCGCGGGCGGGATGATCCTGCTCGGTCTGGTCGCGCTGCTGGGCGTCTATTTCCTGCTGTCGCGCTCGCTGCCCGACTATTCCAAGGATCTCGAGGTCATCGGCATCCTCGAACCGGTCGAGATCGTGCGCGACAACGCCAACGTGCCGCACATCTTCGGCACCAACGACCCCGACACGTTTTATGGCCTGGGCTATGCCCACGCGCAGGACCGGCTGTGGCAGATGGTGATGATGCGCCGCACCGTGCAGGGGCGCCTCTCCGAGGTGTTCGGCACCCGCACCGTCGAGATCGACAAGATCCTGCGCCGCTTCGACCTCTACACGCTGGCCCAGCGGTCGGTCGAGGCGCAGGACACCCAGACACTCGCCGCCCTGCGCGCCTATTCCGCCGGGGTGAACGCACGTCTGCAGGAAATCAACGAATCCGCCCTGGGCCGCGGCGCGCCCGAGATGTTCCTGTTCAACAATCCCGTCTCGCCCTGGACGCCCGCCGACTCCATTGCCATCGTCAAGCTGATGGCGGTGCAGCTGTCGGCCCACCTGGAAGAGGAAGTGCTTTACGCCCACGCAGCGCTCGAGCTCGACGATTCCGACCGGATGGAAGACATCATGCCGCTCGCCCCCGGCACCGGCATCGCCGCGCTGCCCGATTACGCCAGCCTCTTCCCCGAGGGTACGCAATTCGCCCACAGCACAGGCGCAGGCATCCCCGACCACCCGCTTTCGCCTTTCAAGAAGCGCGCCTTCGCCGGCGCCTCCAACGCCTGGGCCGCCGCGCCCAAACGCTCGGCCTCGGGGGGCACGCTGCTGGCCAACGATCCGCATCTCGGCCTGACCGCGCCCGCAATCTGGTACCTCGCCCGGCTGGAGCTTCAGACCGGCGGCGTGATCGGCGCCACCATCCCCGGCGTGCCCATCGTCATGGCCGGGCGCAGCGCCGACCTGGGCTGGGGGGTCACTTCCTCCTACCTCGACGATCAGGACCTGTTCATCGAGCGCCTCAACCCAGACAACCCGCAGGAATACCTCACGCCCGACGGATACAAACCGTTCCGCACCGAAAGCACGATCATCCGCATCGCGGACAACGCGCCCATCACGCTCACCCTGCGCTGGACCGACAATGGCCCGGTGCTGCCCGGCTCGCATTACAACCTCGCCGATGTCACGCCACCTGGCCATGTGGCCTCGCTCAGCTGGACGGCGCTGTCGGACAGCGACACGACGCTGTCCTCGGCCATGGCCCTGATGCGCGCGGCCTCGGTGGACGAGGCCATCGCGGCGGGCGAAAGCTACATCGCGCCGTCGCAGAACCTCACGCTTGTCGATCAGTCCACCATCGCCATGAAGACCATCGGCGCCATGCCCCGCCGCGACGCCGAGCATGAAACGCGCGGTCGCTACCCTTCGCGCGGGTGGGAAGACACCAATCGCTGGCAAGGCACGCTGGCCTATTCCGCCAACCCCGAGTTCACGGCCCCGGCCGGCGGCGTTCTGGGCAATACCAACAACAAGGCGGTGGACCGTCCTTTCCCCAACCATGTCAGCTACAAATGGGGCGACACGCAGCGCGTCTTCCGCTGGCGCCGCCTGATGCAGAACCGCGAGGTTCACACCCGCGACAGTTTCATCGAGGCGCAGCTCGACACCGTCAGCTTCACCGCCCGCTCGCTGCTGCCGCTCATCGGCAAGGACCTGTGGTTCACCGGCGAGGCCGCGCCCGAGGGCACGCCCGAACGCCAGCGCCAGCGCGCGCTCACGCTGCTGTCGGAATGGAACGGCGAGATGAACGAGCATCTGCCCGAACCGCTGATCTACGCCGCCTGGCTCCGCGAGTTGCAACGCCGCCTGATTGTCGACGAACTCGGCCCGCTGGCCGACGACTTCACCCATCCCGACCCGGTTTTCATCGAGCGCGTCTACCGCGACATCGACGGCGCGTCCGCGTGGTGCGATATCCGCCAATCCACGGCCCAGGAAACCTGCTCGGACATCGCCCGCATCGCGCTCGATGCGGCGCTCATCTGGATCGACGAACGCTATGGCAGCGCGCTGGAAAGCCTGCGCTGGGGCGACGCGCACCAGGCGACCCACGATCACCAGACCCTGGGAGAGGTGCCGTTGCTGCGCTACTTCGTCAACATCCGCCAGTCGACCTCGGGCGGCGACAACACGCTCCTGCGCGGGCGCACCAAGGGGCAGGGACCCGACCCGTTTCAGAACGTCCATGGCGCGGGCTATCGCGGGGTCTATGATTTCGCCGACCCCGACAGCAGCGTCTTCATCACCGCCACCGGGCAATCGGGCCACTTCCTCAGCCGGCACTATGACGACATGGCCCAGCTCTGGCGCCGGGGCGAATACATCCCCATGTCGCTCGACGCCGATTTGGCGCGCGCCGCCTCGGTCGGAATCACCCGCCTGACCCCCGCCGCGCCCTGAACCGGGGGCGGCATTTTCCGGCTCCAGAATTTTAACAAACTCTGGCCACCACCGTCCGGTCCGTTCATTCGGGACGCCTGACAGGAACACCGTCGCGATACCGTAGCACATACCGACGCGATACCGACGCGGTTTTCAGCCACCGATTCGCCGTTAACCTTTGCCATTTGACCTCGCCGGACGCGGCGGGTTAACTCGGTTTCATGCGCGATATGCCCTTGGCCCGGATCGAAAACCTGCGCGTCTCGTTCCGCACCGACGCGGGCGATATCGACGCCGTGCGCGACGTCTCCTTTGAAATCGCACCTGGAGAAACCCTTGCAATCGTTGGAGAATCCGGCTCCGGCAAGTCCGTCACCTCGCTGGCCCTGATGCGCCTCGTCGGCTTCGACGGCGGACAGATCACCGACGGGCAAATGCTCTTCGACGCAGGGCAGGGTCCGGTCGACCTTGGAAAACTCACGCAAAATCAAATGCGTGACCTGCGTGGTGCCCGGATCGGCATGATCTTCCAGGAACCCTCCACGGCCCTCAACCCGGTTTTCACCATCGGTTTCCAGCTGGCCGAGGGCCTGCGCAAGCACCGCCGTCTTTCGCGCGCCGCCGCGCGGTCGAAGGCATTGGAATTGCTGCACGAAGTCCGGCTGTCCGAACCCGCCCGCCGTCTCACCCAATACCCCCATGAACTCTCGGGCGGCATGCGACAAAGGGTCATGATCGCCATGGCGCTGGCTTGCGAGCCGCGCCTGCTGATCGCCGACGAGCCCACCACCGCGCTCGACGTCACCACCCAGGCTGAAATCCTCGCCCTGATCGACCGCCTGCGCCACGACTTCGGCACCGCCGTTCTGTTCATCACCCACGACATGGGCGTCGTGGCCCAGGTGGCCGATCGCGTCGTGGTGCTCAAGGATGGCGAGAAGATCGAGGAAGGTACTGTTTCAAAAGTGTTTTCCGCGCCGTCCCATCCGTACACGCGGCACCTCCTTGCCGCTGTTCCGCGTCTTGGCGACATGCGTGGCAAGCCTGATCCCGAGCCATTCCCGCTCGACCCCGATAGCCCATCGAAACCGATCCCGGGGCAGGGCACCGAGCTTCTTCGGGTCGAGCACCTGAGCACCCGCTTTCCTGTCAGAGGCGGCCTGCTGCGCCGTACCATCGGACATGTTCACGCGGTCGAGGACGTGTCCTTTGCGATCAATGCGGGTCAAACTCTTGCACTTGTTGGTGAATCCGGTTGTGGCAAGTCCACCGTAGGCCGCTCGATTTTGCGGCTGGTGGAGCCGGACAGCGGGCGCATCATGCTGGACGGCCAAGACATCACGGCTTTTCAATCGGCTCAACTCCGTCGCATCCGGGCGCAGATGCAGATGATCTTTCAGGATCCTTACGGCAGCCTAAACCCCATGCTGCGCCTGGCCGAGCAGGTCGCCGAGCCCTTGCGAAACTTCACCAATGAAAACAAAGCGCAACGCACCGAACGCGTGGCGGCGCTCTTTGACCGTGTCGACCTGCCGCGCAGCTATCTCGACCGCTACCCGCACGAACTCTCGGGCGGACAGCGTCAACGGGTCGCCATCGCCCGCGCGCTTGCGCTTAACCCGAAATTAATCGTCGCCGATGAAGCTGTTTCGGCGCTGGATGTCAGCGTCCAGGCGCAGGTTCTGAACCTGTTGATGGAATTACAGGCCGACTTGGGGCTTTCGTACCTGTTCATCAGCCATGATATGGCGGTGGTCGAACGGGTCAGTCATCACGTCGCGGTCATGTTTGCCGGGCGCATCGTCGAACGCGGCCCCCGCGCCGCGGTGCTGGAAAACCCCCAGCACCCGTATACCCGCGCCCTCTTGCGTGCGGTGCCGGTCGCCGACCCTGCCCATAGGCACCGAATAAGTGATTTGAGTTTCAAACCGATCCCGTCCCCTATACACCCCAAGGGTCACGCGCCCGGTCCGTCGCTCTATCGCACCGTCGCGCCGGATCACGTCGTTCTGACCTCGGATTGTGGATACTGAAAGGACCGCCCATGCCCATCAAGAATCGCTTTGCAGAAATGCAGGATGAGATCACCGAGTGGCGCCGTGACATCCACGAAAACCCCGAGATTCTGTTCGATACCCACCGCACCAGCGCCCTGGTCGCCGAAAAACTGCAAAGCTTCGGCTGCGACGACGTGGTCACAGGGCTGGGCCGCACCGGCGTTGTGGCGGTCATCAAGGGGCACGAGGCAACGTCTGGCCGTACGATCGGCCTGCGCGCCGACATGGACGCGCTGCCCATTCACGAGGCGACGGGTCTCGACTATGCCTCGAAGACTCCGGGCGCCATGCATGCCTGCGGTCATGACGGGCACACCGCCATGCTGCTCGGCGCCGCCAAGTACCTTGCGGAGACGCGCAATTTCAACGGCACAGCCGTGATCATCTTCCAGCCCGCCGAAGAAGGCGGCGGCGGTGGCAAGGAAATGTGCGACGACGGGTTGATGGAGCGGTTCGGCATCCAGGAGGTCTACGGCATGCACAACTGGCCGGGGGTGGAGTCGGGTCAGTTCGCCATCCGTCCCGGCCCGTTCTTCGCCGCGACCGACAAGTTCGACATCGTCGTCGAAGGCAAGGGCGGCCACGCCGCCAAACCCCATGAAACCATCGATCCCACGGTCGTCACCGGCCATCTGGTGACTGCGCTGCAAACCATCGTCAGCCGCAACGCCGACCCGATCCAGCAGATCGTCGTGTCGGTGACCTCGATGGAAACCTCGTCGCACACCTTCAACGTCATTCCGTCGCGCGTCACGCTGATGGGCACAGTCAGAACGCTCAGCAATGAAACGCGAGAGCTGGCCGCGACCCGGATGAAGGGCATCTGCGACCATATCGGCGCGGCGTTCGGGGCCGAGATCTCGCTGGACTACGAATACAATTATCCGGTGATGGCCAACCATGATGAACAGACGGACTTTGCCGCTGAAGTGGCGAAATCCGTGTCAGGTCAATGTGATACAGCACCCCTGGTGATGGGCGGAGAGGACTTTGCCTTCATGCTCGAGGAACGCCCCGGCGCCTATATCCTCGTCGGCAACGGCGCCTCGGCCCCGGTGCACCACCCCGAGTACAACTTCAACGACGAGGTCATCCCGGCGGGGTGCAGTTGGTGGGCCGGGATCGTGGAACAGCGCATGCCGGTCTGACGCGGTCAGTCCGCGCAGGACGTGCAGAACGGGGTGTCCGGAAGAAATTCCAGCCGGGCCTCCGTGATAGGGTCGCCGCAAATGGTGCAGGTTCCGTAGGTGCCTGCTTCGATCCGCGCCAGCGCGGCGTCGATGCGCCGAACTTCGGCCAGCTCCGTCAGGCCGAGCGCTTCGAGCACCTCGTCGCCCTGCCGTTCCGACGCGCGGTCTTCCCAGTCCTTGGACGGCGCCTCATCCAGCGTATGCTCGACTTGGGTCATATGCGTGGTCAATGCCTTGCGCCTTTCGATCAGGGCGGTCTTCTGGTGAGCGAAATTCATGTCGGCCTCCTGTTGCTGCGCCGTCAGCCTATCAGGCCGGGCAGGGCGTTCCTTGATCGGGATCAAAGCGGCGCCGCGCGTCCGCGCAACTTGGGATCAAGCGCATCGCGGAGGCCGTCGCCCATGAAATTCACGCTCAGCACCGTGAGCGAGATCATCACGCCGGGCCAGAACACCCGCCAGGGAAACTCGGACAGATAGACAACCCCGTCGCTCAGCAAACGACCCCAGGTGGGAAAATCGGACGGGAAGCCAAGCCCTAGAAAGCTGAGCGCGCTTTCGGTGATGATGGCGTTGGCGATGCCCAGCGTGGCTGAAACGACGATCGGCGACAGGATGTTGGGCAGGATATGCCGCGTGATCTGGCGCAGTTGCGTGGTGCCCGAGGCGCGCGCGGCCAACACGAACTCGCGCTCCCGCACGCTCAGGACATCGCCGCGCACGATCCTGGCGACCGGCATCCAGCTTGTGACGCCAATGGCCGTCACGATCAGCAGGAAGATGCCCGTGTTGGTGCCGACGGCACTGCTCAGCGCCTCGCGGAACAGCATCATGATGACCAGCAGTAGTGGTAACAGGGGCAGGGACAGGAACAGGTCCGTCAGCCGCATGAGCGGCCCGTCGAGCCGTCTGAAGACCCCGGCCGCCACGCCGACAAGAGTACCAAGAAGGACCGACAGCACCATCGCCGTCAGTCCCACGGCAAGAGAAATGCGCCCGCCCGCCAGTACTGGGCAAGCAGGTCTCGGCCCAGTTGATCGGTGCCGAAGGGATGCGCCATGCTCGGTCCTGCGTTGAGCGACGAAAAGTCTGGCGTATCCGGCGGAACGCGCCACAGAAGCGGGCCAGCAAGCACGGCAAAAATGATGACTGCGAACAGGCCGGCGCCGAACACCGCGCCCTTGTGCCGCATGAACTGGCGCCACATGTCGCGCCAGGGACCGGAGGAAACGACGCGCCGCTCAGCCATAGCGGATCCTCGGGTCGAGCAGGCCGTAAAGCAGGTCTGCCAGCAGATTGGCCAGCACGATCAGCACCGCGAACAGGAAAGTGAGCGTATGCACAAGCGGTACGTCATTCGCCTTGATCGCGCTGATCAGCTGCGCCCCGATCCCGTTGATCGCAAAGACCTGTTCGGTGATGATCGCCCCGCCGAAAATAGCCGGTGCTCCCAGTGCAATCACGGTCACCACAGGGATCATCGAGTTGCGCAGGACATGCACCATCAAGACGACCCATTCGCTCATGCCCTTGGCCCGCGCCGTCCGTACGTAATCCTGCCCCAGGTTGTCCAGCACCGCCGATCGCATGTAGCGGCTTATCTGCGCCGTGGTTTGGACCGACAGTACCATCACCGGCAGGACCATCTGACGGACCTGATATGTGAAGCTTTCCCAGTCGGTGACACGATGCGTGGTCTCGTAGATGAATGGAAAGACGTCCAGTTGAACGGAGAACACGTATATCACCAATGGCCCGGTCAGGAACGGTGGCAGGGAGTAGCCCAGCATTGTCACCAGGGTTCCTGCGTTGTCGAACACCGAATACTGGCGGTAAGCCGAGTATATGCCGATGGGCAGAGCCATCAGTATCCCCACGACATAGGCCGTCCCGACCACCCAAAGCGTTTGGGGCAGGGCCTGCGCGATCTCGAACATCACTGGCGCACGGCTTTGCCAACTCAGAACGCGCGGCTTGTCGACAGCCATGGAGGTGCCGAAGATGTTGTCGATCAGCACCTGCGGCTCGACCCAGAAAATCTGCACCATCCAACGCCAGAACCGCACATGCAACGGCTCTCCAAGGCCGAGCGCCTCGCGCATCTGGGCCTTCACCTCGGGCGAAATCGTCTGCGGCAGGTTTCCCATCGGATCGCCGGGCGCGAGGTCCAGCAAAAGGAAAATGATCAGCGCTATCACGATCAGCAGCGGGATCGAAACCAGCAGTCGGCGCAGCGCGAATGTCAGCATTCCACCCGGTCCATTTACGCCACGCCTATCCCGGTTGCCGGATCATTCGGCCGATAGGCGGTGCCAGTCTGCCACGTTCCAAAGCTCGCTGTCCCATGTGTTAAGAACGACGCCACCAAGCGAATTGACATGCGCTGATACGCGACCGCGATGAACAAGCGGCAAGATAACGAAGTCCTGCACCAGCATGTCGTTCATGGCGCGGGCCAACTTCGCGCGCTCGTCACGACCGCCGGTCTCTCGCAGCTCGACCGACAGCGCGTCGAAAGCCTCGTTGCAGTAACGGGGCATGTTGGTGCCCTGCCACTGGTTCTCTGGTGTTGGGATGCGCTCACAGGTCCAACTGGCCATGTACGCCTCGGGATCTGTTCCATCGAACATCTGGGCGTACATTTGAACGTCGGCATAGAATTTCTGATAGGTGTACGGGCTGTTCGCGTCGCTACCGAAAAAGATGTTGCCGTCGATATTGCGCAACTCGGTTTCCACGCCCAACTGGGACCACCAGCTTTTGATCGCGGCCTGGAAGGTCTGTCTCACGGCGTTGGTGGAGGTCTGGAAGATCATGCGCAGCGGCACGCCGTCCTTGTCGCGGACACCGTCGCCATCGCTGTCGGTCCACCCGGCACTGTCCAGAAGTGCCTTGGCGCCTTCGATATCCTGCACCTTGCAGGCCTCGTTGGCGTCGGAGGCATAGACCTCGGGGGCGGGCAGGATGTTGCAGGTAACGCGCCCGGCCTCGCCATAGCCGATCTGTACCAGGATTGACCTGTCGATGGCCATGCTCAGCGCCTGACGCACCGCGATGTCGTCCAGGAACGGATGCGGATGTGCGAGGGTCGAGCGTTCTTCGCCAAGATCCGCATCGGGATTTGTCATGTTGATCACGATCCGTTCGACCAGCGTTCCGAAGGCCGATACCACCTCCCCATTGCCGGCCGCCTGCATGCCGTCCAGCACTTCGGGGGGCAATTGCAGGTTCCAGGCATAATCGTAATCCGCGGTTTCGAGCACGGCGCGAGCAGCATTTTCTGCCGTGCCGCCGCCTTTGATCAGGAGGCTGGCAAAGGCGGGCTTGGCGGGGTCGCGATAATTTGGATTGGCCGACATCTTGACCGTATCGCCGGTGCGGAACTCGTCCACCACGAAGGGACCGGTGCCGATGGGATAGAAGTTGGCATCGGTACAGGTCGGGGCCCGCTCGCCCAGGCAGTCAGCGAATTGGTCGGCCTGCAGGATGGGGGAGGAGGCGCCGACGAATGCGTCGTAGGGAAACGGCTTTGGCTCGTCAAATCGGACAACGACGGTGCGGTTGTCGGGCGTTTCGATATCGGTAATGCCCGCGAACTTGTCGACATGCGCACAGCCGCCGCCCTCGGCGGTGCAATAGGACCATGTGAACTT
The DNA here is from genome assembly GCF_002917925.1 of Roseovarius confluentis. GTDB lineage: Bacteria > Pseudomonadota > Alphaproteobacteria > Rhodobacterales > Rhodobacteraceae > Roseovarius > Roseovarius confluentis. Next base: position 80,968 of record NZ_PPFE01000008.1, read on the forward strand.
GACGTCTGCCGCAGTCACGGGCGTGCCATCGGACCATGTGAGGTCGTCGGAAAGACGCCAGGTGATCGACTTGAAGTCGTCGCTCACACCGCCGTTTTCGACCGTTGGGATCTCGTCCACCAGCCATGGCACCATATCGCCGGTCTCGTCGTATCGAGCCAGTGGTTCAAGAACGAGGCTGGCTGACTCGATATCCTTGATGCCGCCGGAAAGATAGGGGTTCAGGATCGACGGTGCTTGCCAGAAAATCAGGTTGACCTGGCCGTCGCTCGCCCGTTCGGCAAAGGCGCCCTGTGCGACAGTACAGGCAAGAAACCCTGCGACCACAAGCCGTCCACACTGCATCCCCAAGTCCCCTTTTGATCCGTATCACCACGCACGACGTCGGCTACTATGGCGTATCGTGAACCCTTGATTTTTGTGAGTGACGGGTTCCGGGCGGGTGATCCAAATGTCATCAGACCATCTGACCGCCAGAAAATCAAGCGATCAGACTGGCCCGGTCAGACCGCGCAAGCGGCTGACCCCGGCGGCACGAATTCTGACGGTCTACTTGGCTCCCGGGGCGATGATCATGATCATCTGGCGGCCTTCCATCTTCGGCATGTTCTCGACCTTGCCGATTTCCTTGATGTCCTCGGCCACCCGCTGCAACAGTTCGCGGCCCAGATCCTGGTGCGCCATTTCGCGACCGCGAAACCGCAGGGTAATCTTCACCTTGTCGCCATTCTCCAGAAAGCGGAACACGTTGCGCATCTTGACGTCGTAGTCATGCGTGTCGGTGTTGGGGCGGAACTTCACCTCCTTCACCTCGATGACCTTTTGCTTCTTGCGCGCCTCGGATTCCCGCTTTTGCTGTTCGTACTTGTATTTGCCATAGTCCATGATCTTGCAGACCGGCGGGTTGGCGTTCGGCGAGATTTCCACCAGGTCCAGACCGGCCTCTTCTGCCATGCCCATGGCGCGTTCGGGCGTCACGACGCCGACGTTTTCACCTTCCGCGCCGATCAGGCGGATTTCCGGAACGCGGATCTTGTCGTTGATGCGGGGGCCGGTGTCGCGCGTCGGGGGCGCGTTGTGTGGTCTGCGAGCTATGGTTTTTGTCCTTCGATCGTTCAGCGAGTTTGAGGTCGCAAGGTAACCGCGCGTAGGGGGTGTTTCAAGCGGCAAAATCGGGGGTCAGAGCCTTGACCGGCGGTAATTTCCCCTTGCATGCACCGTTTTTACGCTTCATCTCGAAGCAACTGTGAGGCAGGCTGTGAAAGTCTTCAGAAACCTGCCAGTTGAGAGGAATACCAATGAGAAACATTTTGTGGCTGATCGTGGCCCTTGTCATCCTTGCCGGGGGCTACATGCTCTTCACCGGCAAGTCACCGCAGGAAGTCGTGGACGAGGTGTCCGAAACTGTTTCCTCGCCCGAGGAACTGGAAAGCGCCGCGGATGCCGCCGGCGAGGCAACCGAGAATGCCGTTCAGGAAACCGGCGAGGCCCTGGAGGCTGCTGGCGACGCAACGGCCGAGGCCGCCGAGGATGCCGGTGAGGCCGCGGAAGATGCCGTTGAAGCGACCGGGCAAGCCGCCGACGAAGCAGCGCAGGAGGCCGTGGAGGCGGCCGACGATGCGGCCAATTTCGCCGAAGAGACCGCTGCGGATGCAGCCGACACGGCCAGTGACGCCGCAGGTGCTGCTGCCGAAGCCGCGGCGGACGCAGCAGATGCGACCGCAGAGACAGCCGAGGAAGTGGCCGAGGAAACCACGCAAGCCGCTTCTGACGCGGCGGACGCGGCTGCCGATACGGCCAGCGATGCGGCGGATACAACCGAGGCTGCCGCCGAGGACGCGGTTGAGGAGACCGCGGATGCCGCGGGCGATGCCGCGACCGCAACTGAAGATGCGGCCGAAGATGCGGCACGCGCGACCGAAGAGGTGGCAGACGACGCTGCCGATACCGCCGACGCCGCAGCCGACGGCACCGAAGCCACAGCGGAAGAGGCTGCGACTGAAGCAGCGGAGGCAACGGACGAGGCCGTCAATTCGACTGAAGCGGCGGCATCCGAGGCTTCCGAGACCCCCATCACCGAGCTGCTGACACCCGAGGGGTTCGATTACGACAAGGTTACCGAGTACATCGACAACTCGGACCTCGGGACGGTGCAAAAAACGGGTCTGAAGTCGAGCCTGCAAGCCGCACGGGACAATCCCGATATGCTGGAAAGCGCGCTGGATGCCGTACGCGAGGCGCTGAACCTCTGATCGGATCGGACTTGCTGCAAAGACAAAACCCGCGCTGCGATCAGCGCGGGTTTCTTATTTGAGGCTCGAAAGAGGGTCAGTCGAGAAACGCTTTTTCGACCACGTATTCCTTGGGATCGGAATTGGCCCCCTCGCGCAGGCCGTATTCCTCGAGCATCTCCTTGATCTCGAGGTTGAAGGCCAGGTTGCCGCAGACCATCGCGCGGTCGATCTCGGGAGTAAGGGGCTCGACGTCCAGGTCCTCGAACACTTCGCCCTTGCGCATCAGGTCGGTGATCCGGCCCATCTTGGCGCTCTCTTCGCGGGTCGTCGTGGGATAGTAGCGCAGTTTCTCGTGAAAGCCTTCGCCGATCAACTCTTCCAGCAACTCGTCTTTGCGGATGCCGTCGATCATCTCCTTGCCATAGGTCAGTTCGCCCACCTCGCGGCAGGTGTGGGTGATGATGACCTCGTCGTAGTCGGTATAGGTCTGCGGGTCGCGCAGCAGCGAGGCGAAGGGCGCAAAGCCGGTGCCCGTTGCAAAAAGCCACAGCCGCTTGCCCGGCAGCAGCGCGTCATGCACCAGCGTGCCCACGGGTTTGGGGCGAAGGATAATCTCGTCTCCCGGTTCGATATGCTGCAGGCGGCTGGTCAGGGGCCCGTCCTGCACCTTGATCGAATAGAATTCCAGTTCGTCGTCCCATGACGGCGAGGCGATGGAATAAGCCCGCAGGAGCGGCTTTTCCTTGCCGGTCTTCTCGTCTTTCTGCATCAGCCCGATCATCACGAACTCGCCCGAGCGGAAGCGCAGGCTGGCAGGGCGGGTGGTGCGGAAGGAAAACAGCCGGTCGGTCCAGTGTTTGACCGCCGTCACTGTCTGGGCGTCGGGCAGGGTGGGGACTTTGACGGGTTTCGCTTCGGTCACGCTTACGGTCTCGTTCATCAGAAATCATCGTCCGGGGTCTTAATCCGGGCGTCTCCTCGTATACTTTGATTCAGGTCAGATTACAGGGGTCATTCGGCGGGAATCTTGCCGCGCCCGGTGCCGCGCAGACGGGCCTGGTAGTCATGCGCCTGCCAATTCGCCCGGAACAGCCACTGGTCCTCGGGCTGCCGTTCCGCCAGATCGTCGGAGATTTCCACCTCGTCGAAGCCGGACCTGCGTGCCATCGCATATTGATCGGCAATGACGTGGCCGCGGGCCCGCAGGCGTCCCTTGAAGCCCATCAGTCGCAACTGGCGCGCGATGGTAAAGCCGCGCCCGTCGGAAAAGCTGGGAAAATCGACACGGATCATCGGGATGTCCGAAATCCGCCCGGCCAGCTCGTTCGGGTCGTTGCTGGACGCAAGATCGATGGCGCAGCCCGGATGCGCGTCGTTCAGCGCGGCGATGGGGCCGTCCCAATCGTCGTTTGCAAAGCCTTGATCGGTCACGATAACGCTCATGCCGTTTCTCCTGTTCTGACGGGTTTTCCGTTGACGAAATGAATGCCGCATTCGGACTTGTCGGTTCCGCGCCAGCGGCCCGCGCGGGAATCTTCACCGGCCGCCACGCGGCTGGTGCAGGGCTGGCAGCCGATCGAGGGGTAGCCCTGTGCCACCAGCGGGTGACGGGGCAGGCGGTTTTCTTCCATGTAGGTCTGCACGTCCTGACGCGTCCAATGCGCCAGCGGGTTGACCTTCATCCGGCCTGTGGCCTCTTCGGTCTCGAAAAAGTCAAGCGCAGCCCGGTCGCCGCCGTGATAGCGTTTGCGGCCCGTGATCCAGCCATCAAAACCTTGTAACGCGCGTTGAAGCGGCACGGTTTTGCGCAGTGTGCAGCAAGCATCGGTGTCGGACTGGTGCAGGTCTCTGTTGGGGTCCTGTTCGGCTACCGCGTCGGCGTTGGGGCGAATGATCCGCAGGTCCTTCAGGCCCAGTCGCTCGGCCAGATCCTGTTGGTAGACCAGGGTTTCGGCAAAGAGCATTTCGGTGTCGAGAAAGATCACCGGCGTGTCGCGCTTCAGCACAGAGATCATGTGCAGAAGCACCACGGATTCCGCGCCGAAACTTGACACGAGGGCCAGTTTTCCGGCGTCCGGGCTTGCTAGTGCATGGCTCAGAACGGCGGTCGCCGAATTCAGGCGATACCACTCGTTGAGGCCCGAGACGCGGGTCGGCAGGCTGGTGTCTATCTTACTCTGCAGCATAGGATTTCTCCTGCTCGTAGAGTGCGGTTTTGAACGGCGCCATGCCGACGCGGCGGTAGAATTCCAGGAACGTCTCGTCCCGGTCCTGCCTTTGATCGAGATAGGCCTCGACGATCCGCTCGATGGCCGGAATGATCTCGTCTGCCGAAAAGCCCGGTCCGGTACGGTCGCCGATGGTTGCGTTCTCGGTATGGTCGCCGCCCAGTGTGATCTGGTAGTTCTCGACGCCGGCACGGTCGAGGCCAAGGATGCCGATATGGCCTACGTGATGGTGACCGCAGGCATTGATGCAGCCCGAAATCTTGATCTTCAGTTCGCCGATATCATGCTCCAGCTTCAACTCGTCGAAGCGGGTTGCGATCTGCTGGGCGATCGGGATGGACCGCGCCGTGGCCAGCGCGCAATAGTCCATGCCCGGGCATGCGATGATGTCCGAGATCAGGCCGATATTCGCCGTGGCCAGACCGTGCTTTTTCAAAATGGCGTGCAGCGCGGGCAGGTTGGACTTGTGCACATGCGGCAGGATCACGTTCTGCTCGTGGCTGATGCGCAGTTCGTCATGGCCGTAGAATTCGGCAAGGTCGGCCATCACCCGCATCTGGTCCGCCGTGGCGTCGCCCGGCGTGGCGCCGTGGGCCTTGAGGCTGATCTGCACGATGGCGTATCCCGGCGCCTTGTGGGCGATGAGGTTGGTGTCGGCCCAGGACCGGAAGATCGGGTCGGTCTTGTACGTGGTCTCGAACACCTCGGTGCCGTCCTGCCGAAAGGCAGGCGGTGCGAAAGCGGTCTTGATGTCTTCGAAGAGGGCAACGTCGATGCCGCTGAACGCGGGGCGGATAACCTCGAACCGCTCCTGCACCCGGGCGCGGATGTCGTCGATGCCGTGTTCATGCACCGTGATCTTGATGCGCGACTTGTACTTGTTGTCGCGCCGTCCGAGCAGGTTCCAGACGCTGACCGTGGCCTCGACATAGGGCAGCAGGTCTTCCTGGCTGACGAAATCCGACAGTACCTTGCCGATCATCGGCGTCCGGCCAAGGCCACCGCCGACGAGAACGCGATAGCCGATCTCGCCATCACGCTCGACGATCTGCAGGCCGATGTCGTGCGCCTTGATCACAGCGCGGTCGTTCGGGCTGCCGGTGACGGCAATCTTGAACTTGCGCGGCAGGAACTGGAATTCCGGGTGATCGGTGGTCCATTGCCGCAGCAGTTCCGCCACCGGGCGCGGATCGGCAATCTCGTCCTCGGCGGCGCCCGCGAAATGATCGGCCGTCACGTTGCGGATGGTGTTTCCGCTCGTCTGGATGGCGTGCATCTCGACCTCGGCCAGCGCATCGAGGATTTCCGGCACATCGCGCAGTTCCGGCCAGTTGAACTGGATGTTCTGGCGGGTGGTGAAATGGCCATAGCCCTTGTCCCACGTCTCGGCGATATGGGCGAGCTGGCGCATCTGGGCCGCGTTGAGCGTGCCATACGGGATCGCCACGCGCAGCATGTAGGCGTGCAGTTGCAGGTAGAGGCCATTCAACAGGCGCAGCGGCTTGAACTCGTCCTCGGTGAGGTTGCCGGCGATGCGGCGCTCGACCTGGGCGCGGAACTGGTGGTTGCGCTCGGCCACGAAGGCGGCGTCAAATTCGGAATAGGAATACATCAGTTTACCTCGGCTTGTTTGCCATGGTGATAGTTGGACGGGCCAGTGCGGCGGAATTCCTCGCGGAAATGCGTCGGCTGGGGGCCGTCATCAGAGGGTTTCGCATCGGCCAGGTACGGCCCGACGACCAGTTCAGGCTGCCCTTCGGCCTGCGCCAGCCGCAGCTTGGCGAGCGCCTCGTCGCTGATCAGTTCAGCCTCGGAAAGATGCCGCGACCAGCGGTCATCGACAGTCTGGTAGACGACGTCGCCTTCCAGCAGGGCGTTGGCGGTGACGACCTTGGGGGTGAATTCTTTGGGCATCAGGCGAACTCCTGCGACGTAAGGGTCAGATTTGCCTCTGCGGCACGGGGCGCGAGGCCGATGAAGGTCAGGGCAGGGCCGGAAAGATCAGACGCTTCCAGGTCCTGCGCCATGCGGGCTACGGTGGTGGCGACGATGCGCTGTTCTGGGCGCGACGCATTCTCGACGATGCTGACGGGGGTGGCGCGGTCCGCGCCGTGCATCAGCAGGCGGCCCTGGATGAACCGGCTGGATTTTTTGCCCATGTAGATCGCGGCGACCTCGCCAGGTTGGGCGAGGGCGGTCCAGTCCTGCTCGGCATAACCTTTCATGTCGTGGCCAGTGACAAAGCGGACAGCGGCGTTGCGCTCGCGCTTGGTCAGGCTTTGACCGATGGCGGCCACTCCGGCAGATGCGGCGGTGATCCCTGGCACGATGTGCCAACCGACCCCGGCGGCGTTGACCGCGTCCACCTCTTCGTCAAGCCGGCCAAAGACGGTCGGATCGCCACCTTTCAGGCGCACGACCTGCGCACCGGTGGCGGCGTGTTCGACGATCAGCGCGTTGATAACCTCCTGCGACATCGCGGGACCGAAACCGGTCTTGCCCGCGTCGATCAGTGTCGCCTCGCGGCGGGCCAGCTCAAGTATCTCGGGCGTAACCAGGCGATCGTGGATGACCACATCGGCGGCGTCGAGCGCCTTGCGGGCCTTGAGTGTCAACAGTTCGGGGTCGCCGGGGCCCGCGCCGACGAAGGCCACGTGGCCTTGGCGTTCTTCGGCGTTCACATGGCTGTCCAGAAGCTCGGGAAGAATCTCGTTGACGGCCTCTTCGCCGCCTTCATCCATCGCGCGCGGGCCGGCTCCGAAATAGTACTCCGACCAGAAATCACGGCGCTTGCGGCCCATGGGCAGCACCTCGACCGCCTTGCGGAACGCTTTGCCAATGCGGGCGAGGGTGCCCAGCGTGGCGGGCAGGCGTTCTTCCAGATCGGCCTTGATCGCGCGGGCCAGAACAGGGGCCGCGCCCTCGGTACCAATCGCGACAGTCACCGGGTCACGATCGACGATGGCCGGCGTGATGAAGGCACTGTCCTGAAGGTTGTCGACGATGTTCACCAGAGCGCCGTCCGCGCGAGCGATGGCGGAGGTGCGCGCGTCCTCGGCCTCGTCCTCGTCCGCGGCATAGAACAGCACGGCACAGGTCGTATCGCCCGGTTCCATCGCGCGGCGCACGAGGCGCAGCTTGCCGGCGGTATGCCAGTCCTCGATCTCTTTCGCCGGCGCTGGTGCGAAGACCGTCAGTTGCGCTTCGGTTTTCAGAAGCAGGCGCAGCTTGGCGAGTGCGGCGTCGCCACCGCCCGAAAGCACCACGCGGCGCCCTTCCAGTGCGACGAAGATGGGAAAATGTTTCACGGCGGCTTGCCTCCGGCTGCGATTGACTTGTGTAATAATATAGAAAATATTCCCGGTATTGCGCCACCTGACGGCGTGAATAAGGACGCTTGTTCCAATTTGCTTTCGCTGAGTTGGGAATGTCCCGGGAAAAGGAAAAATAGAGAATGAGTGTTCGCCTTGACGAACTGGACCGGAAAATCCTCTCGGAGCTTCAGAAGGACGGGGGGCAATCGCTGGACGATATCGCGAAAACAGTCGGCAGTTCCAAGACCCCGGTGTGGAACCGGATTCGAAAAATGCGCGAGGGCGGCGTGATCCGGCAGCAGACCTTTCTGCTGGATCCCGAAGCCCTTGGACTGGAGGCGTGCTTCTTCGTCCTGATCCGAACGTCTGAACATGACAAGGAATGGCAGGACAGGTTTCTCGATGCGCTGAGAACACGGCCGGAAGTGATGGAGGCGCACCGGCTGGCGGGCGATATCGACTACATTCTTAAAGTCGTGGTCAGCAACGCGCGCGCCTATGACATCTTTTACCAGGCACTGATTTCAGAGGTGAAAGTGCACAACGTGACGGCGCTGTTGTCGATGGAAGAGATCAAGTCAACCACGATGCTGCCAGTCTAGGCGCCTACGCTTTGCCCTCCAGCGCCTTGATAATGGGGGAAAAATCCGTGGCCTTGAGGCTGGCGCCTCCGACCAGCGCACCGTCGACATTGTCGGTGGCGAAAATCTCGGCCGCGTTGTCGGGTTTGACCGATCCGCCGTAGAGCAGCGGGATGGCGCGCCCCTCGTTTTCTCCGAAGCGACGGATCATGCGGGCGCGGATGAAGTCGTGCACCTCGTCGATCTGCTCGGTCGTGGGGACCTTGCCGGTGCCGATGGCCCAGATCGGCTCGTAGGCGACGACCGTGTTGGCAGCGGTGCACCCATCGGGCAGGGAGGTGGCCAGCTGTTCACCGATGATATCGAGCGTATTGGCCGCCTCGCGCTGAGACAGCGACTCGCCCACGCAAACGATGGCGACAAGCCCTGCGGCGTGGGCCGCGCGGGTCTTGGCGTTGACGTCGTCGCTGCTCTCGCCGTGGTCCTCGCGCCGTTCGGAATGGCCGAGAATGACGCTGGTGGCGCCGGCGTCGAGCAGCATCTCGGCAGAGATGTCGCCGGTATGGGCGCCACTGGCCTGAGCGTGACAATCCTGTCCACCGATCTGGATGGGCCCATTGGCAACGGTTGCCGCCGCTGTCTGAACCAGTGTTGCGGGCGGACAGATCAGGATATCAACGCTGGGGTCGGGATGCGCCTGTGCGAGCGCAGACAGTTCTTCCAAGGCAGCACGTGTGCCGTTCATCTTCCAGTTACCTGCCGCCAGTTTGCGCGCCATTCGTTACCTCCGGGTTAATTGACCGGAGTGGTAGCGGCTCGCGCAGGGCGGGGCAACGTTTACATGCCTTCGAACTTGATCGACTCGCCGCAGCCGCAGGCCTCGGTCACGTTGGGATTGTTGAACACGAAACCCGATTCCAGAAGCGAGGTCTGATAGTCGATTTCCGTTCCGAACAGGAACATCTGCGCCATGGGGGCGATCATCACGCGCGCACCGTCCTGCTCGACCACCTCGTCATTGGGGTCGACCTCGGTCACGTAATCCATGGTGTATTCCATGCCCGCGCAGCCGCCTTTCTTGACGCCGATGCGCAGGCCCTGGTGGCCATCCTTGTCCATCAGGCGGGCAATCATCGACGCCGCTTTCGGGGTCATGCTGACCGCCTGTTTGCCTGGAATTCCGAACATGGTGCTGCCTTTCTCGCTGCGATGTCCCCAATCTATGCAAGCCAAACGGCAATCTCAAGCGGGGGCAGCAAATCCATCCAGGCGCGCGTGGCCTCGGACACCAGGAACGCCCATGCAAAGGAGGCCAGCGTGCCGATGATCACGTATTCCGCCGTTTTCTGGTCACGCGCGGCGGTGCCGAAGCGCAGGATGGATTTCGCGGTGATCAGGAAGCCCACGCCAAGCGGTTGATTTGCCATGACGAAAAAGAAGATCAGCCCACGCTCGATCAGCCCGATCTGGCGGCCGCCGTTGCGCAGTCCGCGTTGCTGGATCAGCACACCGTGCGAGCGCATCAGCAGGCCGACGGCGTACTGACCGGCGACCAGGGTGGTGACCAGCCCGGCCAGAAGCGCCATGAGCGGCAGCAGGGTCGGCGTGTCGGCCCATGCGCCGGTGGCCCAAAGGGTGGGGGCGTGGAACGCGACGGCGATGATCACCAGAAGATGCAGGGCCTGATCGGCGAGAAACGCGGTCAGCCCCTTGAAATTGCCGTAGGTTTTCGCGCAGTCGATGGCCACGTGCGCGGCGGCGAGGGCCAGCACGGGCAGCGCGGCGACCTGGCCCAGCGCGGCCAAGGAGGCCACCAGTACCAGCGCCCCGTGGAGGAGCATGACGCCGAAGTGACGCTTGTTGCGGTGAATCCAGTCCGTTTGCAGGACGAAATCGGACAGGACATGGGCGAAGAGGAGGGCGGTGAAGGTCTCGATCATTCCGACGCCTCCAGGAGTGTCAGGGCATCATGCAGGGCCGGGTAGCCGGCGGCGTGCAGGGCCTGGTCAATGGCTTGGCGGGAGATGCCGAGGCGGTCGGCGGCGACGCGGCGCGGCCCGGTCCCGGGGGGCAGCATCGCGGCCACGGCGCGGGCCTGGGCCTGTGTCCAGCCCTGCGCGATGTGGTCGGCAAGGCGGTAGGTGGCATCGAGCGGGCCACCGGCGGCGTGCGCGAGAAGCGTGTTGCCCGTGAGCGACTCCAGCAGGCGGCCCGAGGCGCTGAACGCGGGGCCGTGGGCGCTGTTGGGGTTGGCGTCAGGCCCGTCGGGCAGGGTGCCTTCGCCGATCGCCACGGCGATGCGGGATTGCACGGCCGGGTCCAACGCCATCAGGCTGGATTGCAGGTAAAGCGTTGATCTGAGGTCATATTCGGATGCGTTGACCGCCAGTTGCCAACCGTCACCTCCGCGCCGTCCGAAGGCCGCACTAGCGTCTTGGCTCCAAGCGGAAATGTCATCTGACAGCCGATCGAGGCAGGCCATGACATCGTCGAGACGCTTTGCCGAAAGGGCAGTGGAATCGACGATATCGCCGGTGAAGACGGTCCAGATCATGTGCAAGTAATATTACTTGCTTTTGCAAAATGCAAGCGCTTTTGCTTGCCTTACATGAATCCGAGTTCGAGGCGGGCCTCGTCGCTCATCATGTCCATGCCCCAGGGCGGCTCCCACGTCAGATCAACATCAACTTGTTTCACACCTGCTAACGGCTCGATCGCCTCGGCAACCCAGCCCGGCATCTCGCCGGCAACGGGGCAGCCCGGGGCGGTCAGGGTCATGATGACGCTGACCTCGTTCTCGGCGGTGATGTCGATCGTGTAGATCAGGCCCAGATCGTAGATATTCACAGGGATTTCAGGGTCATAGACCGAGCGGCACGCCTCGACGATCTGATCGTAAAGCGGGTGATCCGTGCTGGAGGGCGCGATCAGCGGCGCGCCTTCGAGGGGTTCTGGCTGCTGGGTCATGTCACATCCTGTGCGGTTATCCGACTGAATATATAAGGATACGAGAGCGGCGCGTCCAGAGGGCGCGCGGTGGATTAACACCTCGATTTCGGCCGGAAGGGCGGGGGTGACACGCGTGCACCCCCCGTGCACCGGGCGTGCACCGCCCCGGCGCGCCACCAGACGGCGCGCATTGCTTAACGCGCGGCGGATGACGTTGCGTGGCCGGCCCTATTTGCCGGAGCGGCGGCGGCGGATCGGGGCGGGGCGCACGCGGCTTTCGATGTCGTCGTAGAGCATGCCGACGATGTTCTTGCCGGTGGAGGTCTCGATGCCTTCCATGCCGGGCGAGGAGTTGACTTCGAGCACCTTGGGCCCGGCCTCGGCCCGCAGAAGGTCGACGCCCGCCAGCCCCAGGCCGAAAGCGCGGGCGGCGCGCAGGGCGGTCTCGCGCTCGGTCTTGGTGATGCGCACCGACTTGGCCGAGCCGCCACGATGCAGGTTGGAGCGGAAATCGCCCTCGGCCCCGGTGCGTTTCATAGAGGCGACGACCTTGCCGCCGATCACGAGGCAGCGGATATCCTCGCCCGCGGCCTCCTTGACGAAATCCTGCACGAGGAAGTTGGCCTTGAGGCCGCGGAAGGCGTCGATCACGCTCTCGGCGGCCTTCTTGGTTTCGGCGAGGACAACGCCCTTTCCTTGCGTCGACTCCAGCAGCTTGACGATCAGGGGCGCGGTGCCCACGAGGCCGATGAGGTTGCCGGTGTCCTGCGGCGAGGCCGCGAAGGCGGTGTTGGGCATCCCGACCTTGGCGCGGGCCATCAGCTGATGCGCATAGAGCTTGTCGCGGCTGGAGGAGATGCCGGCCGAAGGGTTCACGCAATAGGTGCCGATGGTCTCGAACTGGCGCACGACGGCGGCGCCGTAGGACGTGATCGAGGCGCCGATGCGCGGGATGACGGCGTCGTAGCGGGGCAGGCGCTTGCCGTCGTAATGCACTTCGGGTGCCAGCGTGTTGATCGCCATGTAGCAGCGCGTGGTGTCGATGACCTCGACGGAATGGCCGCGCTTCTCGCCCTCCTCGACGAGGCGGCGGGTGGAATAGTTGTTTTCCCGCGACAGCACCGCGATGCGCAGGGAGCGGTTGGGCTGGGCCTCGCGCATCTTCTTGGTGTGATAGACCTCGTAGTTCAGTTCGGGCTGAAGGAAGCGGTCGGTGGCGACGATCGAGATGTGATCCTTGAGCGCCGTGCGGCCCAGCAGCATCCGGCTGTTCATGGTCGAGCGGTTGGTCAGCGTGATCTCGATGGGCCAGGACTGGCCCGCGACCTCGAGCTTGCTTTCGATGACGTAGCGCAGTTCCTTCTCGCCGTTCGAGGACGCCACCTCGCGCCGGTCCACGATGGGGGCGGAGCAGGGGATCACCAGGTCGTCGCGGCCCGGGATCGGGTGGACGGTGAAGCGAACCTTGGGTTTCGAGGACGGCCCGAAGGTTTCGATGTCAAAGGCGTGCAGCGCGGAGGTGCGCGCGCCGGTATCCACCTTGGCCCGCAACGCCGGCACGCCCAGTCCGGGCAGGGAAATCCATTCTTCCCAGCCAAAGTTCAGGATCTCGGGGCTGTCGGCGGAGTCTGTCATGGAACGGCCTTCTGGTTGTGGATCGGTCGGCGGTGGAACTGTAAGTTTCACCACGTAATGCATGTCGGCACAAGGTTACGGTAAGGTGACGGTCGCGGGGGCGGCGCGTGGAGCTACTTGTTGATGTCTTCGTCGAAATAGCGGGTCTGGTCGTCAGACGCCCGGAAGACGCGGCGCAGTATCAGCCATGCCACCAGCGAGATCCCCGCGAAGAGGGCGAGGAGCGTCGGCGGCGCGAAGGGGCCGAACAGGGCAACCAGCGGGGCCATGACCGCGGCCCCGACCGCGATGCCGAGGAAGATGTAGCCCGGCATCAGCAGTTCGAGAATGGCGATGGCAAGCGCGGCGCAGAGCCAGACCCACCAGTGCGACAGCAGGTCGATCATGGCTTGCCCTTGAGCATGGTAAAAGCGTTGGCGAAGGCCTCGACCGCGTGGGCGGGCACGATGACGGTTTGAGATGACGGTCCCTGGCCCAGGGCGTTGAGCGCCTCGACCTGCTTCAGGGCGACCTGGTATTGCGCGGCTTCCAGCCCGTTATCGGCGATGGCGCGGGCCACGACGCCGGTGGCGTAGGCCTCGGCGTCGGCCTGGATGCGGCGGGCCTCGGCGGTCTTCTCGGCGGCGTAGAGATCGGCGTCGGCGGCCAGTTCGACGGCGCGTTTCTGGCCCTCGGCCTCGGTCACCTGCGCGCGGCGGGCGCGCTCGGCGTTGAGCTGTTGCAGCATGGCTTCGCGCGTGGCCTGGTCGAGGTTGACGTCGAGGATCTCGGCCCGGGTGACCTCGATCCCCCAGTTGTCGACGGCGTCCTCGACATGCTGCTTGATCGTGTCGATCAGTTGCGAGCGGTTGGCCTGCACGTCGTCCAGATCCATCTTGCCGATCTCGGCGCGCACGATCCCGGCGACCGTGGTGGCGATGGCGGCGTCCACGTCGCGTATGCGGTAGACGGTCTTTTCGGGATTGGTGATGCGGTAGAAAACGGAGGTTTCAACCTCGACCAGCACGTTGTCGCGGGTGATGGCGTCCTGGCTGGCATTGGGCAACTGGCGTTCGAGGATCGAGACGCGGTGCCGGATCTTGTCGAGGAAGGGCACGATGAAATTGATCCCCGGCCCCAGCACCGAGCGCAGGCGACCGAAGCGTTCGACGACATGCTGTTCGGATTGCGGAACGATCTTCACGCCCTGGAAGATCACGATGAACAGCAGCAGCGCGAGCAGGATGTAGGACAGGTTGGAAGAGAGCAGGTCGATAATCTGGTCTTCGGTCATCGGGATCCCCGTTGAAAAGGTCCCGGTTTAATAGGGCCAGCGCGCGCGCCAATGCAAGGCTTTGGTGGCGGTGTCGGGCGCGCGGGATCAGCCGTCGGGGTAATCCTGCGCGGGGCCTTGCGGCAGGAACGGCTTGCCGGTTTCCTTTTCCAGCTCGGCCGCGCGGGCCAGCAGGCGTTCGCGGCAGGCGGTTTCGAGATCCCAGAAGGTGGACTGGTCGGGCGTGGGCAGGCCGAAGAGGACCTTCTTGCCGAAGACGTCCTGGTCGGCGACCCAGACGCCCGCGTCCTCCTTGGACCCCAGCGTGCCGTCGTCGATCTCGTCCATGATCTCGAAGAACGCCTTGCGCAGGGCCTCGACATCGGCGGTCTGGGCAAAGGTCATGCGGATGGGGCGGGTCATCTCGCGGTCGCCGGCGGAGAGGTTCTCGAAAGGGTGTTTGACGAAGTGGCTGACCGGCACGATGAAGCGGTTGCCGGTCCAGATTGCCAGCTGGACATAGGTGAAGTGGATGCGCTCGACGGTGCAGAAGCGGTCCTCGAAGATGATCTGGTCGCCGATGCGGGCCGAGCGGTTCAGCGCGATCTGCACGGCGGCGAGCAGGTTGCCGAGCACTTCGCGGGCGGCGAAACCCAGCACGATGGTGATCGCACCCGCGCCGGCCAGAAGCGTGTAACCCAGCGAATTGAAGACCTGCACAGAGCTGAGCAGCGTGGCGGCGCCTGTGATCACCGCCAAGATGATGACGAACTTGCGGAAGCCCGACAGCATGGTGGCCATGTTGCGATAGTGCGAGTTGCCGGGGATGGCCAGTTCCTCCGGGCTGTTGAGGCTGACACGGTCGAAAATCTCGTCGGCGACGCGCACGGCGGCCAGGGACAAGCCCACGACGTAGCCCAGCAGCACCAGCGGCCCGACGATGACGCTGATCGGGCCGGTGACCACCAGAAGGCGGTTGGTGGCAAAGCCGATGATGGCGGAGATCACGATGATGGTGGCGGGCAGGCGGAAGGCGCGCACGCAGGCCTGAACGATCCTGCGGCTGGAGAACTTCCCGAGCCAGCCGACGAGGTGATACGCGAGATAGCCCAATAGGAAGGCAATGACGGTGATGACGGGCAGCACCAGCCATTCCCAGACATACATCCCGAAGGGTCCGCGTTCACGCGCCCAGGGGGGCATCGCCATTTCCAGCCTGGTCGGCTTGAACCGTTCGTAGAGCGCCGGGATATCGCGCACGCTTTGGCGCGAGATGACCCAGACGGGATCGCCGTTCGCGGGTTTCACGCGGTTCAGGCGCAGGGGCACGGGCCGCTTTTCCAGCTCCAGCATGTTGAGCAGGATCGAGCGGCGCACGCGGCCGGCACCGGGGTCTTCCTGGGCGCCGTCAAGCCAGCCGTCGGGCCGGTCCGAGAGGTCAGTCCACGGGATCAGCACCTGCCGGTCGATGATCATCTTCAATTGCCGCGCGAGGTTCGCGCCGCGGTTGGCCTGCGCGTCGAGTGGCAGGTCCCCGAGGTCCAGCAGGTGGGCCGCGGCGCCGTACTGGTCGTCGTCGAAGAAAGACAGAAGCGATTCCATCGCCGAGCGGGGCGTGTCGCGGTCGAGCGCCGCGGGAGGCTCGGGCAGACCGGGGTTCAGCAGGTCGATCTCGAAATAGGGCTCTTGCGCCAAGGCCGCGGATGCGCCGGACAGTATGACAAGAAGCGCCGCCAAGAGGCTGCGCAACGAGGCGGCGATGTTGTGCATGTGTATCTTCACGTGTCCCGTCGTTTTTGTTTCACCATAACCCAGCCTGTCTCGGTTTGGTTCATTTTCTTCTGCGTGCCGTGGCGTCGGGCCCATATGCGGGATGATTGAAGCTTTCGTCAAAGGCGTTATGGAGGGCGCATCGAGGTCAAAGGGTGATGACATGACGAACGGGGTCGCATTCGAGTTGGGCGGAACGGACGGGCAGGCGCGGACGGGGGTGATCCGCACGCCGCGGGGCGAGGTGCGCACGCCGGCCTTCATGCCGGTGGGGACCGCCGCCACGGTCAAGGCGATGATGCCCGGATCGGTGCGCGAGACCGGCGCGGATATCCTGCTGGGCAATACCTATCACCTGATGCTGCGCCCCACGGCAGAGCGGATCGACGCCCTGGGCGGCTTGCATCGGTTCATGAACTGGGAGCGGCCGATCCTGACAGACAGCGGCGGGTTCCAGGTGATGAGCCTTGCGGGGTTGCGCAAGCTGACCGAGGAGGGTGTCACGTTCAAGAGTCACATCGACGGGTCGAAGCACGAGCTGACGCCGGAGCGGTCGATGGAGATCCAGCGCCTCTTGGGCAGCGATATCGTGATGTGTTTCGACGAATGTCCCGCGCTGCCGGCGAGCGACGACGAGGTGGCGCGGGCGATGCGCCTGTCGATGCGGTGGGCGGCGCGGTCGAAGGACGCGTTCGGCGACCGGCCGGGGCATGCGCTGTTCGGGATCATGCAGGGCGGCGTGACGCAGGAGTTGCGCGAGGAAAGCGCCAAGGCGTTGGTCGAGATCGGGTTCGACGGCTACGCCATCGGCGGGCTTGCGGTGGGCGAGGGGCAGGAGGCCATGTTCGGCGTGCTGGATTATGCCACCGGGTACCTGCCGCAGGACAAGCCGCGCTACCTGATGGGGGTGGGCAAGCCTGATGACATCGTGGGCGCCGTGAAGCGTGGCGTGGACATGATGGATTGCGTTCTGCCGTCGCGGTCGGGGCGGACGGGGCAGGTGTTCACCCGGCACGGCGTGCTGAACATCAAGAACGCCCGGCACCAGGACGACCCGAGGCCCCTGGACGAGGCCTGCACCTGTCCGGCATGCAGAAACTATTCCCGTGCCTACCTGCATCACGTGTTCCGCAGCCAGGAGATCATCAGTTCCATGCTGCTGACCTGGCACAACCTGCATTACTACCAGGAGATCATGGCGGGGATGCGCGAGGCGATCGCCGCCGGAGCGTTCGACGCGTGGGAGGCGGAGTTTCATGCCCGGCGGGCTGAAGGGGATATCGCGCCGATTTGATAAAGATCTCTGATGTTTAGCCAGGGCGCCGGTTTTCGGACCCAGATTGTTTCCAAAACGTGATCTAAATTCGTTAGGCGGTGGGCGGATTTTCGCTTATACTGGTTCTATCATTTTGGGAAGTGATATATATTACAATGACTTACGCTGCCTTTACTTTTAGCTGGATGTTTGTCGCACTTTTCGCGGCAATGTTGCTCGCCTGACTTGAATCACGCGTCAGGCATGTTGTGTGCCATGAAATGTACCGGTCCCGTAGCAGGGGCCGGTACATCTTTTTTGAACCCGGCGGCGGTAGAGCGCGACCCAGAGGCATCACGACACTGTGACAGACTGGGAGCAATGAAATGACCTATGCCGCATTCACCTTCAGCTGGGCCTCGGTGGCTGTTCTGGCCGCGATTTTTCTGGCCTGAAGCGCTGTCGATTTCAGGGCCAGGTCGTGGGGGGGGGGCGAACCTCGGACTTCGACCTTGGCCGCCCAGCCTTTTCCAGCCCGTCTCTTCAGGGTGGGGACGTGCAGGCCGGGGCCGCCACCTTGTCAAATCGAAGCGTTCTAGAAGGCCTTCTTCGCGGCGCCAGCGGTAAGACTGCGCATATTTGATGCTTGTACCCTTGCGTGGCGCAAGGCATTCTGCACGCGACCTGGCCGGGGGCGAGGTTGAATCCGGGCCGCGAGCGCCCAGATTAACAGTATCGAAACGGAGAAGGACGGTGGTTGCCGCAATGTCGGGACCGGAGCCTTCTTGCCAATACAGGATAACGAGCATGTTAGAACCCCTTAACGCCTCTTACCCGGTCTTGCCGCTACGCGACATCGTCGTGTTCCCGCACATGATCGTGCCGCTTTTCGTCGGGCGCGACAAATCCGTGCGTGCGCTTGAAGAGGTGATGCAGGACGACAAACAGATCCTGCTGTCGAGCCAGATCGACCCGGGCGAGGACGATCCCAATGCCGACGGTATCTACAATTCCGGCGTTCTGGCGAACGTGCTCCAACTGCTGAAGCTGCCCGACGGCACCGTGAAGGTGCTGGTCGAAGGTGTGGCGCGGGTCAAGATCACCGAGTACCTCGAGAACGAGAATTTCTTCGAGGCGCGGGCCGAGTACCTGTCGGAAATGCCGGGCGACGCCGCGACGATCGAGGCGCTGTTGCGCACCGTGTCGGACGAATTCGCACGCTATGCCAAGGTCAAGAAGAACATCCCCGAAGAGGCGCTGGCCGCCGTGACAGAGGCCGACGATGCCGCCAAGCTGGCCGACCTGGTGTCGGGGCATCTGGGCATCGAAGTGGCGCAGAAGCAGGAACTGCTGGAGACGCTGAGCGTCAGCGAGCGGCTCGAGAAGGTCTATGGCCTGATGCAGGGCGAGATGAGCGTTCTGCAGGTCGAGAAGAAGATCAAGACGCGCGTGAAGAGCCAGATGGAGCGTACGCAGCGCGAATATTACCTGAATGAGCAGATGAAGGCCATTCAGAAGGAGCTGGGCGATGGCGAGGACGGCGAAGGCGAGATTGCCGAGCTGGAAGAGCGCATCGAGAACACCAAGCTGTCGAAAGAGGCGCGCGAGAAGGCCGAGGGCGAGCTGAAGAAGCTCAAGAACATGAGCCCGATGAGCGCCGAGGCCACGGTGGTGCGCAACTACCTGGACTGGATGCTGTCGATCCCGTGGGGCAAGAAATCCCGCGTGAAAAAGGATCTGGGCCGGGCGCAAGACGTGCTGGACAAGGATCACTATGGCCTTGAGAAGGTCAAGGAGCGGATCGTCGAGTACCTGGCCGTGCAGCAACGCTCGAAAAAGCTGAAGGGCCCAATCATGTGCCTTGTCGGCCCGCCGGGCGTGGGCAAGACGAGCCTTGGCAAATCCGTGGCGCGGGCGACGGGCCGCGAGTTCATCCGCATCAGCCTGGGTGGCGTGCGCGACGAGTCCGAGATCCGCGGGCACCGCCGGACGTACATCGGCTCCATGCCGGGCAAGATCATCCAGTCGCTGAAAAAGGCGAAGACGACCAACCCGCTGATCCTGCTCGACGAGATCGACAAGATGGGCCAGGATTTCCGTGGCGACCCCGCGTCGGCCATGCTGGAGGTGCTGGACCCCGAGCAGAACGGGACCTTCGTGGACCACTACCTCGAGGTCGAGTACGACCTGTCGAACGTGATGTTCCTGACCACGGCGAACTCCTACAACATGCCGGGGCCGCTGTTGGACCGGATGGAGATCATTCCGCTGGCCGGTTACACCGAGGATGAAAAGCGCGAGATCGCCAAGCAGCACCTTCTGGCCAAGCAGATCAAGAACCACGGTCTGAAGCAGAAGGAGTTCAGCCTGGACGACAGCGCGCTGACGGCGATCATCCGGCATTACACCCGCGAGGCGGGCGTGCGGAACCTCGAGCGCGAGATCAGCAAGGTGTGCCGCAAGGCGCTGACCAAGATCATCAAGAAAGAGGCCGAGCGCGTCGACGTGACATCGGAGAATATCGACGATTTCCTTGGCGTGAAGAAGTTCCGCTATGGCCTTGCTGAAGAGAAGGACCAGGTCGGTGTCGTAACCGGGCTGGCCTATACCTCGGTCGGTGGCGAGCTTTTGAACATCGAGGCGCTGCGCCTGCCGGGCAAGGGCCGGATGAAGACCACCGGCACGCTGGGCGACGTGATGAAGGAGTCGATCGATGCCGCGTCTTCCTATGTGCGGTCGATCAGTCCTCAGATCGGGGTGAAACCGCCGCGGTTCGAGAAGTGGGACATCCACGTGCACGTGCCCGAAGGCGCGACGCCCAAGGACGGGCCGAGTGCGGGTCTGGCGATGGTGACGTCCATCGTGTCCGTTCTCACCGGTATTCCGGTGCGTAAGGACATCGCCATGACCGGCGAGGTCACGCTCCGTGGTAATGCGCTGGCCATCGGCGGGCTGAAGGAGAAGCTGCTGGCGGCCTTGCGTGGTGGCATCAAGACGGTGCTGATCCCGCAGGAGAACGAAAAGGACCTGGCCGAGATCCCCGACAACGTGAAAGAGGGGCTGGAGATCATCCCCGTCGAACACGTGAGCGATGTTCTGAAACTGGCGCTGGTGGACACGCCCGAGCCGGTGGAATGGGACGAGGCAGCCGAAGAGGCTGCCGCCGCGGAAGCTGCGCGGAAGTCCGGCGAAGACGGGGCAGGGGCCGTGACCCACTGAGCCTGCCGCACCCGTCGAACAAAGGGCGCCCAGAGTGACGCTAGTCCCTTACCGGACGTGTTGAGGACGCAAGCGCGATCTTGGGCGCACCACGGCACTGAAAATGCGAATGCCCCGCAGAGACCTGCGGGGCATTTTCAGGTTCCGGAGGTCGGCATTGCGGGACTTTGCTGCCGTTCCCGACGGCGGCAAACGCCAGCCCGAAGGCGGGGCTGACGATCGCCGGGCCGCTGCAAATGACGACTAGACTGTGCCCCTCGCGGTCTGCATCAACGCGCTTTGGCTGCTCCCGCACCAATCGAGAACAGCGCGCAAACGGGCGGTTTGGGGGAACTCGGGATGCATCGGCGACCAAAGGTCGATAGCGAGTCCGCCCAGGCGATCTGCGGAACTGTCTGGCACTTGTTCCAGTCAAGCGTGCTGTTCATCTGTGCAAGATTCATTTTCATTAATGTCTGATGAAGTATCAAAAATGAAAACCTATTCTCAGACACGACCGGAAATAAGCACGGAGAGCAGCGCACATGCATACCCATATCGTTCATGCCCATCCCGAGCCGTTATCCTACAATGGCGCCCTCACGCGCGCCGCCGAAACCCAGATGAAAAAGCAGGGCGGTACCGTCACGACGAGCGATCTCTACGGCGCGGAGTTTGATCCGGTCGAGGCGGGCCGGCATTATTCGAACCGCGCCGAGCCGGAGCGCTTTGTTCCCCTCGCGGAGCAGCGCCACGCCTGGCGCAGCGATACCGTGCCCGAGGATATACGCACGGAGATCGCCAACCTTGAACGCGCGGACCTCGTGATCCTTCAGTTTCCGCTATGGTGGCACGGTCCGCCGGCAATCCTTAAGGGCTGGATGGACCGGGTCTTCATGAATGGCGGTCTCTATACCAGCCGGATGCGCTATGGCGCGGGATATTTCAAAGGGCGGCGCGCTCTCGTTTCGGTGACCACAGGCGCGCCCCGCGCAGCTTTTGGCCCGAAAAGCCGGGGCGGCGATTTCGAGACCATGTTATGGCCCGTTCAATACTCGATGCACTACATGGGTTTCGCGGTCCTGCCGCCCTTCATCTCGTATGGCGTGCAGGGGCATGGCTACAGCTACGAAGATCGGGAAACGCTCGAAGAGAGATTGAGCGACAACCTCGGGAACTGGGCGTTACACTTGTCGAGGTTGGACGACGCAGAGCGACTTCGCTTTCCTGACTGGCCGGATTGGGATGAGGATGGACGCGCGACTGGATAGACGGGCCGGTATCCAAACCCGAGTGATGGCGCGCGCGATGCGGTCGCCGACATGGGGGGGCGCGGGCTGCAAGCCGCGCGCCGTCAATCCGGTTGTTTTCGTTCGCTGAGGTGCGGCTTAGAAAGCGCCGCCGGCGATCGCCATGGTGAACACGTAGATCAGCGTTATCATCAGGATATCGATTTTGGCCGTGGAATCCTCGACAGCGGCGTCCATGACGATCTGCTGATCGAGAACGGGGTCCGAGAGGTTTCCGGCGACGGCGGGTTCGATCAGGACAAGCGATGCGAAGGCGGCTGCGGCAATGATTTTTTTCACTTTGCAATCCCCGAATTTGAGATGACCGAATCTTATGCGTCGAAGCCGAACAAAGGTCAACTCGGCGGTAGCAATCGCCGCATTTTCAGGTATCGTGTTGCAAAACTTCACTGAAAGAGGCCCAAAAATGGCATCGCGCAGTACAGCCAGCACTAAATCCGGAGCGTCCACGAAGGAAACGGACCCCGCGGCCAAACCGGAGCTGGAACTGGTCACCGAAACCTCCGGTGCCGATATCCTGTCGACCGAACTCAAGAAGCAGGAACTCTTCCAATTGGTGGCAGAGCGGGCCGATCTGAACAGGAACAAGGTCAAGCCGGTGGTCGAGGCCATGCTCGAGGTTCTGGGCGAGGCGCTCGCTGAGGGGCGGGAACTGAACCTCAAGCCATTCGGCAAGGTCAAGATCAACCGGCAGAAAGATGTTGGCAACGCGCGCGTCACGGTCGCCAAGATCCGTCAGGCCAAATCGGACAGCCCGGCTGACGGAACCTGACGCTACGGGAGGCGTAAGCCGACGTGGCGAGAAGTCGATCGCCGATCGGATTTCCGTGCAGCTTTGCTATTGCACCGTTGCGAAAGGGGCGCTAAACAGCGGCTCCGGCGGGCGATTAGCTCAGTGGTAGAGCGCTTCGTTCACATCGAAGATGTCAGAAGTTCGAATCTTCTATCGCCCACCATCTTCCGCCCGGAAAACCGCAGCGTCAGAGCGTTACCATACGCCAGACGCCGAAGCCGATAACCAGTAGCGTCACAAGCACCACGGCTGGCCAGCTCCATCCCGGCCAGTGCGGGGGGAAGCTGCGGCGCAAGACCTGTAGCGACGTTGCGAGGAACCACGCGAGGCTGAGCGCCAGGAGCATGAGGAAGGCCCTGATCTGGGCCGTGTCCTCGCCGCGCGCGCGGTACCCCAGAAGGTCAAGGTAATGCACAAGCCAAAGACATACCAAGACGCCGGCCGACAACAGCGCGGCCGTCAGCGCCTTGCGTCCATAGGGAAGCAAGGCCAGGGAAAGGAACAATGCCGCGGGAACGGCGGCGGCCAGAAGGGGTGTTGCCATGCTTGGGGGCCGGTTGTCTTTCGTCTGTTCGAGACACTATTCCTGATTGTCGCGATCCGGATACCTTTTCAGGCAAACACGACGCGATTGACCAGAGATGTTGCGTAAAAGTTATGTTTGAGGTCGCGGCAGGTCGGGACCTGCTGCAGAATGCCGTGTCGCGGGCGCTGATGCGTCTTGCAAGGCGTTGAAGGTGTTGCTAGAGGATGCCGGCGAGGGGCGGTTAGCTCAGTTGGTAGAGCGCTTCGTTTACACCGAAGATGCCGGGGGTTCGAGTCCCTCACCGCCCACCATTCCTCCTTGCTTTCGCGCTTTTTCTTGATCCGGGACAACTGTTTCTTTGACAGAAACATACCGTTTTTGAGGATCGGAGTCATTTTAACCTGCATTCCGGGCTGCTAACCATGTCTGGCAGCCGGGAACGAACCCGACGCGGGGATGTAGGTTGGCGCGGGGAAACAAAGCCAGATGCTGAATTCACTTGATGTCATCAAAGTCGGTGGCGCCTGTGTCGCCGGGCTTGGCCGCAACGGCTATCGCATTGAGACGGTTTCCGACTTCGAAGAGATGGAGCAGCTGGTGCGCACGCACGGAAAAACCAGCGTGACCGCGAAGCTGTCGTCCCATTACAACGACTTCACCGAAAACTCGGGCTTCTGGCTGGTGCTTTGGGAAGGCGAGACATTCGTCGCAGCGGTCGCCACGCGGTACGACGATGTCGGTCGCGAAAGCATGGGAGACTACATGCGCCGCACCATGCGCCGGCATTATCCCCATCCCTCCGGCGACACGTTGCTTCAGTTCACCACGGCGCTGCCGCCGGGGTTTCACGGACGCATGGCCTATATCGGTGAGCTGTTCGTGGCGCCGGGGCAGCGCGGATCACGGCAGCGGCTGCGGCAGATGATGTTGCTTTTGCATTGCTGCATCGCCACCAAGTGGCCGATCGACTGGACCTACGCGATGATGCGGGACCGGGACGTCATGGCAGGGTTCGCCACGACATACGGTTTTACCGTGCAGCTTCCCGGCGTTGCGAAATGGGCCGACCCGGCGCCGCCGGGACGGGCCGACAGCGAATGGCTCGTGGCGCTGTCCTCCGAGCATCTTGCCCACATGATGTCGTATTACGCCGGCTCACTCGAGAGCTTGTGAATAGTTCAGCACGAACTTGTTGCCCTGTCCGTCACGCACCGGCAGCAGCAGGCGCTTGTAAGTGAACCGCGGCGGAAAGCTGTGGCCGGGCAGCATCACGTCGATCTCCTCGATCGTCAGCTTGGGTTCGCCGCGCGTCGCCTCGACATGGGCCAGCCGGACGCTTTCGCAGAGATTGTCGTCGAAGGTGGTGAAGAGATAGCGCAGGTGCTCGGCCGTCTGGATGCCGAAGCTCTGGGCGGCAAGGCTCTGGTGGCCGATCTTGTAGGGCTCGGGCAGGCGGGAGTGTTCGTCGGGCGCAAGGTAGAGATCGACATGTTCGCTGAGCGTGTCGAAATTGGTCAGGACGCCGCCTTGCTGGTGCCACCAGGTCAGGACATCGTCAAGCAAGGGCCGCGCGCCACGCTGGGACAGCTTGCGGTGCGCCTCGCGGGTGACGGAGGTCAGGATGCGTTCGGCCTGAGCGGTGACGATACGGTTGTCGATCTCGCCGCCGGCCAGAGTGATCTGGTCGTTGAGGCCTGCGATCTGGTTCGGCGTGATCCCGAGGGCCGAGCAGATTTTGACGACGCTGGAGTAACCCGGGTCACTTTTCGATGACAGGAGGTTGGATATGTAGCGTTCACCCTGACCGATCTCGAGCGACAGGCCTTTGTAATCG
This sequence comes from Roseovarius confluentis, assembly GCF_002917925.1. Lineage (GTDB taxonomy): Bacteria > Pseudomonadota > Alphaproteobacteria > Rhodobacterales > Rhodobacteraceae > Roseovarius > Roseovarius confluentis. The sequence continues at coordinate 105,847 of NZ_PPFE01000008.1, forward strand.
TAAGACGAACCTTTGATGTATGTTTTCAGTCGGTCATGAAAATCCAGCACGGGGTCAAAATCCTGTTTTACGGATCAGTAGTCACATATAAGAGGTCGCTCGCATTCTCGTCAAATAGCGATTGACCTTGCACCAGTAAAGGATCTTAGACCCTTTCACCGCTCTACCTGTGCGGGAATCGGGGAAAAACACTGTTTCCCGGAACTGACGCAGCGTCACATAACCGGATGAAAGCCATGCCGGCAGCGCCCCGGAAAAACCTGTAGCTTTGGCGCGGTGACCGCTTGACGAGGCGCGGCGTGCCGCCTAAACAGCACCTCACGCTCGGGCACGGTTCCGGGCTTGCAGCGGGCGGTTGTAGCTCAGTTGGTTAGAGTGCCGGCCTGTCACGCCGGAGGTCGCGGGTTCGAGCCCCGTCAACCGCGCCACTGCTGCAGAATAATACGACCTTTGCGCGGTTGTAGCTCAGTTGGTTAGAGTGCCGGCCTGTCACGCCGGAGGTCGCGGGTTCGAGCCCCGTCAACCGCGCCACGTATCCCCCTTGAATTCAAAGAAAGAAATTGCGCAGCGCCGCAATGGTCGCGTCGGGCGCGGTGTCGATGAAAAAGTGCCCGCCCGGTATGGTGTCCGCCCGCATGTCGGTGCATTTCGAGGCCCAGGTGGCCGGCACGTCATAGGCGCGGGCCATGGCGCCGCTCGCACCATAGAGAATCAGCGTGGGGCAGCTGACGCGGGCCCCCAGATCATCGGCATCGTCATGCACGTTATGGGCAATGGCGGCGCGGTAATCGTTGCACATGCCCCGGATCGTGTCGCGCCTGCGCCAGCTGTCGCGATAGGCGGTCAGCTGATCGGGATCGAAATCCGACAGGTCGGCAGCACCCCAGCCAGTGAGGCAGGAGTGGAAATAGGCGTCCGGGTCGGCGGCAATCATGTCCTCTATAAGGGCACCGGGCTGGGCCAGGAAGAACCAGTGGTAATAGGCCTGCGCCACGTCCATCCGCAATTCCGTCAAGAGCGTGTGGGTGGGGACGATATCCATCAGGCAGGCAGCGGTGACGGCCTGGGGCGCATCGAGAGCCAGCCGGTGCGTCACGCGGCCGCCCCGGTCATGCCCGGCCACCGCGAACTGCGCATGTCCGAGGCTGGACATCAGCGCAACCTGATCGCGCGCCATCTCGCGAAAGCTGCAGGCGGCGACATCCTGCGGCTTCGCGCTGTCGCCGTAGCCGCGCAGGTCGGGGCAGACCACGGTGTGGGTTTCCGCCAGCGCCGGGGCCACGCGGGCCCAGAGCGCGCGGGTCTGCGGGAAGCCGTGCAACAGCAGCAGCGGCGGGCCGGAGCCGCCGATGCTGTAGGCGATGTCTATGCCGTTGACCTGCGCGGTCGCGTGGCGAAAGCCGGGGATGGGCATGGTCTAGCGCGACAGCCGGTCGAGCACGCGCGCCCAACTGCGGATGCCCTTGTGAAAGCTTTCGACGTTGTATTTCTCGTTGGGCGAATGGATGGCGTCGTCTTCCTGGGCGAAACCGATCAGCATGGAATCGAGCGACAGGATGTCCTTGAAAAAGCCTGCGATGGGGATCGAGCCGCCCATGCCGACGAACACGGCCTCGCGGTCCCATTCATCGGACAGCGCCTGGCGGGCGGCCTCGAATTCGGGGCGGTCGATGTTCATCACCGCCGCAGGCGAGCCGTCGAGGTCGTCGTTCCAGGTGACGCGGGCGTCGGGTGACAGGCGGTCCTCGACATGTTTGCGGATGTTCACGCGCAGCGCGTCGGGGTCCATGTCGTCGACCAGCCGGCAGGTCAGCTTGCAATGCGCCTCGGCGGGGATGACGGTCTTGGTGCCCGCACCCTGGTAGCCACCCCAGAGGCCGTTGATTTCCAGTGTCGGCCGCGCCCATTGCTGGACGAGGGTGCTGTAGCCATTCTCGCCGTGGGGGCGGGTGAAGCCGACCGAGGACAGGTATTCCTCTTCATCGAAGCCGCAGCCTTCCCATTGGCGCAAAAGCTCTGCCGGGACCTCGCGCACGCCGTCATAGAAGCCGTCGACGGCGACGCGGCCGGTGTCGTCGTGGAAGGAGGCGATGATGTGCGAGATTTCCTTGAGCGGGTTCAGGGCCGGGCCGCCGTAATGGCCCGAATGCAGGTCGATGCGGGGGCCGTGGATGGTGAACTCGTCCTTCATCATGCCGCGCAGCTGCGAGGCGATGGAGGGCACGCCGGGCGCGACCATCGAGGTGTCGCAGATCAGGGCGAGGTCTGCCTGAAGCTCTTGGGCGTTCTCTTTCATGAAGGGGATGAGGGACGGCGAGCCCGATTCCTCTTCGCCCTCGAAGAAGAAAGTGATGCGGCAGGGCAGTTCGCCGGTGACGTGCTTGTAGGCGCGGCAGGCCTCGACAAAGGTCATGAGCTGGCCCTTGTCGTCGGAGGCGCCGCGGCCGCGGATGACCTGGCCTGCATCGGTGTCCTGAATTTGTGGATCGAAGGGATCGGTCTTCCACAAGTCGAGCGGGTCGACGGGCTGGACGTCGTAATGGCCGTAGAACAAGAGGTGCGGGCCGGTGCCGTCCGAAGGCCCGTCGACGTGGCCCACGACCATCGGGTGGCCGGTGGTGGGGCGCTTCTCGGCCTTGACGCCAAGGCTTTGCAGGTCGGCAACCAGCCAGTCGGCAGCGTCTTCGGTGGGTTGCTTGAAGGCCGGGTCGGTGGAAATGGAGGGGATGCGCAGAAGTTCCTTCAGGCGGTCCATCGCGTCGGGCATTTGAGCGTCGATACGGGTGAGAATGGCGTCGAGGGACATGCGCGGGCTCCGGTCTGAAGGGGTTGTTGCGCGGACCCTACCACCGCGCGCCGCACTGTCCAGTGGGATCGGGGCGGGGCCGTGCCATTGCGACCAAAGGAGGGGCCGGGCCGCTGTTGCCAGTCGGGCAGGGGCGTGGCAATTTGTAACCTGTTGCGCGGGATGGCTTAAACTTATATCCGGCGCACCAAAGGCGAAGCTGGACGCCTCCGCGCCGCGCTCTCGTCAGACTGCCAGGAGGGGATCCGCGTGGATTACACTGCCAAGCTCGACGCCGCATTGAGCCGTCTTCACGAGGAAGGGCGTTACCGCACCTTCATCGATATCGAACGGACGAACGGCCAGTTCCCGCACGCGGTGTGGAAGCGGCCCGACGGGGTCGAGCAGCCCATTACCGTGTGGTGCGGCAACGATTATCTCGGCATGGGTCAGCATCCTGTCGTGCTGGAGGCGATGCACGAAGCGCTGGACGCCACCGGCGCGGGATCGGGCGGCACGCGCAACATCTCGGGCACGACGGTCTATCACAAGCGGCTGGAAGCGGAGCTTGCAGATCTGCACGGAAAAGAGGCAGCGCTGCTTTTTACGTCGGCATATATCGCGAATGACGCGACGCTGTCGACGCTGCCCAAGCTGTTCCCCGGGCTGATCATCTATTCGGATTCGCTGAACCACGCCTCGATGATCGAGGGCATCCGCCGCAATGGCGGCGACAAGCGGATCTTCCGGCATAACGACCTGAACCACCTGCGCGAGATGATGGCGGCGGACGACCCCGATGTGCCGAAGATGATCGCCTTCGAGTCGATCTATTCGATGGACGGCGATTTCGGCCCCATCGCCGAGATCTGCGACATCGCCGACGAGTTCGGTGCGCTGACCTACCTCGACGAGGTACACGCGGTTGGTATGTATGGCCCGCGTGGCGGCGGCGTGGCCGAGCGTGACTGGCTGATGCACCGGATCGACATCATCAACGGCACGCTGGCCAAGGCCTTTGGCGTGATGGGCGGCTACATTGCCGCAAGTGACAAAATGTGTGACGCCATAAGGTCTTATGCGCCGGGCTTCATCTTCACGACATCGCTTCCGCCGGCCGTGGCCGCAGGAGCAGCGGCGTCCGTCGCGCATCTGAAGCGTGACCAGGATCTGCGCGAGCAACACCAGACGCAGGCGAAGATCCTGAAGCTGCGCCTGAAAGGGCTGGGGATGCCGATCATCGACCACGGCACCCATATCGTTCCGGTGATCGTCGGGGATCCGGTCCACACCAAGCAACTGTCGGACATGCTGTTGGACGGTTACGGCATTTATGTCCAGCCAATCAACTTCCCGACCGTGCCGCGTGGCACGGAACGTTTGCGGTTCACGCCGTCGCCCGTGCATGGTCCGAACGAGATGGACCACCTCGTTAACGCGATGGATGAGCTTTGGAGCCATTGCGCGCTGAATCGTGCCGAAATGTCAGCATAATGTCGTCACAGGTGCATTGTTTCTTGTGCTGTGATAATACAGCGTAAACAAGAAGGGCATCGTGCGAATCGGACAGACCCGGAATAGGGTTTTCGCGCGGCGGGACAAACACAGGCACGAAGTTAGAGGGCAGAACCTGATGATAGGGTTCCGATCCAAGCGGAGTACGGACGAGACCGGGGGTGAGCCGCGCGGCTTCGACGCCTTCGAGCTTCGTCTTGGCGACCTCATGCGCGGCGAACGCGCGACCATCGGTAAATCCCTTCTCGACGTGGAGCGCGAGCTTCGCATCAAGGCCTCGTATATCGCGGCGATCGAGAATTGTGATCCGGACGCTTTCGACACGCCGGGGTTCATCCCCGGGTACGTCCGGTCCTACGCTCGTTACCTGAACATGGATCCCGACAGGGCCTTTGCGGGCTTCTGCGCGGAAAGCGGCTTTTCCATTGCGCACGGCATGTCTGCCGAGGCCAGCAGTATCCGCCGCCCGGATGCAGGGCCGCTGCGCCGGCAGCCGCGCAAGGAAGACCCCATCGCCCTGCCCAAGACACCCTTCGTGCCGGCCACGGAATCGTTTCTGGCGCGGATCGAGCCCGGTGCGATCGGTTCGGTCATGGTTCTGGCCCTGCTGATCGGTGGGCTGGGATATGGCGGATGGAGCATTCTGAACGAAGTGCAGCGCGTCCAGTTCGCGCCGGTGGAAAATACGCCCGCGGTTCTGAGCGACCTTGACCCGCTCGACGGGGCCGGTGTCGCGGCTGCGGACAACAGTGGCGAGACGCAGGAGAATGACCCTGCAACGACCGCATCGGTGTTCAACGCCCCGCGGGACGAGCGGCTGGATCGGCTGTACCGTCCCGAGGCGCTTGAGGTTCCGGTCATGATCGCGCGGGATGCGCCGATCTCGACTCTCAACCCGGCCGAAATGGGCGCGTTCAGCGGCGACCTGCCGGAAGCGGACCGGACATCGCCCGACTATGCCTCGGCAACGGCGGGCGCGACCCAGGTCACCGAAGTTCAGGAGCCTCAGCCTCAGAACCAGCCGCGTCAAAGCCCGCAGGTCCTGGCCGAACAACCGGCGGGCGTGAAGATGGTTGCCGTGCGCCCCGCCTGGGTGCGCGTGCAGGCCCCGGACGGCAGCGTGATCTACGAAACGATCATGAATGCGGGCGACACGTGGGATGTGCCTGTGATGGAAGACGCGCCGACGATCCGGATCGGCGAAAGCGGTGCCATATATTTCGCGGTCAACGGCGTGCATCACGGCCCGGCCGGGCAACGCGGGCAGGTGACATCCGGTCTTCCGCTCGATTCCCAGATGCTTGCAGATGCCTTGCCTGTTGCAAACCTGGAGGCGGACCAGGACCTGTCGCGTTACGTCGCCGAGCTTGAGGCCCGCGCCGAGACGCCGATCCAGGATTGATCGCGCAGGGGCGGCAAATCTTGGCGACCGCATTGTCATCCACGATCGGCCTGCTTACGTTTGGCGTGACAAGCACACTTGGCTGAAGGCGCAAAGATGTCCCTGAACCACATTCGTCCATGGCGTAACATTTACCGTCGCACAAGCCGCCGGATCATGGTGGGCGATGTCCCCGTCGGGGGCGATGCGCCGATCAGCGTGCAGACGATGACCAATACCGCCACGACGGACATCCCGGGCACCATCGCGCAGGTTCAGGCCGCCGCGGATGCCGGTGCCGACATCGTGCGTATCTCGGTGCCGGATGAGGACAGCTCGAGGGCTTTGAAGGAAATCGTCCGCGAAAGCCCGGTGCCGATCGTGGCGGACATCCACTTTCACTATCGCCGCGGCATCGAGGCGGCCGAGGCGGGTGCGGCCTGCCTGCGGATCAACCCCGGCAATATCGGCAGTCAGGACCGTGTGCGCGAAGTGATCAAGGCGGCGCGCGACCACGGCTGTTCCATGCGCATCGGCGTGAATGCCGGGTCGCTGGAAAAGCACCTGTTGGACAAGTATGGCGAGCCCACGCCCGAGGCGATGGTGGAATCGGGGCTGGACCATATCAAGGTTCTGGAAGACAACGATTTTCACGAGTTCAAGATCAGCTGCAAGGCGTCGGACGTGTTCATGGCTGCCGCCGCCTACCAGGCGCTGGCGGAGGCGACCGACGCGCCGATCCACCTCGGGATCACCGAGGCGGGGGGGCTGACCTCGGGCACGATCAAGAGCGCGATCGGTCTTGGCAACCTGCTGTGGATGGGCATCGGCGACACGATCCGGGTCAGCCTATCGGCCGATCCGGTCGAAGAGGTCAAGGTCGGCTACGAGATCCTGAAGTCGCTGGGCCTGCGGCATCGCGGGGTCAACATCATTTCCTGCCCCAGCTGCGCGCGGCAGGGCTTTGACGTGATCAAGACGGTCGAAACGCTGGAACAACGGCTGGAGCACATCAAGACGCCGATGAGCCTGAGTATCATCGGATGCGTGGTCAACGGGCCGGGCGAGGCGCTGATGACCGATGTCGGCTTTACCGGCGGCGGCGCGGGCAGCGGCATGGTCTACCTGGCCGGCAAGGCCAGCCACAAGATGTCGAATGACCAGATGATCGAGCATATCGTCGAAGAGGTCGAAAAGAAGGCCGCCGCGTTGGAGGCCGAGGGAGCGGAAGAGCCGCAAGCTGCGGAATAAGTATATATTGCAGCGGCTTGCAGATGGTTCTTCGCGCGGTCACCCGCCGTTGCGGATATCCTCTGCGATCAATTCCATCTCGGCTTGCGGGACATAGCCGCGCAGCATCTGGTTTTCCATCACGAAGGACGGCGTGCCGGAAATCTGAAGGGCGCGGCCAAGCGCGTGGTTGGTCTCGATCACCTCGGAGACGGCGTCGCTTCCCATTTCCGCGATGATTTCGTCGAACGGAAGGCCGAGCGGTTCGGCGATCCGGCGCAGTGCCGGTTCGGTGATATCACCGGAATAGGCAATCAGTGCCTCGCTGACGGAATGATAGGCCTCATCCCCGGCCACCTGCCGGGTTGCGATGGCAAAGCGCGAGGCGGTCACCGACTGTTCGCCAAGAATGGGAAACTCCTTCAGCACGAAGCGGATGTTGCCGTCTTCTTCCAGCAGGTTGGTCACCTCGGGGTGGGCGCGTTTGCAGTAGCCGCAACGGTAGTCGATGAACTCGACCAGGGTGATGTCGCCCTCGGGATTGCCGCCGACCCAGGAACTGTCGTCGTTGAAGAGCGCGTCCGCGTTTTCCGCGACAAGGTCCTGATCGTTTTGCGCCTGCGCCTCGGCCTCGCGCTGTTCCAGGACCGAGACGGCCTCCATGATCACTTCCGGATTTTCCAGAAGGTAGGCGCGAATTTCCTCGCGAAAGGCTTCGCGTTCGGCGTCGGACATGGACTCGAGGTCGAGCGCGCTGACGGGCAGGGCGCAACTCAAGGTCAGGGCGGTCGCTGAGACAAGGCGGCGGATCATCCGGGGCTCTCCTGTACGTAAGACGTGGCATGTGTCGGGTTTCAGAGCGATAAGGTCAAGGCGTTATAGGTCCGATCCCCTGATCGTGATGAATGGCGTGGATGCCGTTTGGGACCGGACGTACCGTCAGAGCAGCGAAAAAGCGGGCTGTGGGAATCGCCGGGGCTGGTGTAAGGTGTGGTTCAACAAGACCGATGAAAGCGGCTGAGCAGTATGATCCGGGTGTTTCTGGCTTTGATGATGTGCCTTTGGGCAATGGGTGCGAACGCGCAGTCCTTTGGCGGGCTGGCGCGTGTCGACATGGAGGGATCGCGCCTGTCGGACACGCGGCAGGGGCTGGTTCTGGAACTGGCGCTGAGCCAGGGCGTGCCGTGGCGCGTGTTCACGCTGGACGCGCCGGAACGGCTGGTGGTCGACTTCCGCGAAGTGGACTGGCGCGGCGTGGACGGTACGCTTTTGGACATGGCGGAGCGTGCGCGCGAGGTGCGCGTGGGGTCGTTTCAGCCCGGCTGGTCCCGCATGGTGGTCGCGCTGACGGGGCCGTTTGGCATCGAGGCCGCGGATATGGCGTTGGATGCGGAAGCCGGCACGGCGCAGCTTGTGATCGAACTGGAGGAGACGTCACCAGAGACGTTCGCCGCAGCCGCTGGAGCGCCAGACCTGCCGGGTTGGGATTTGCGCAAGGCCTCTGGTCTGGATCGCATGGAAAAGGATGCGGACAAACCCTTTACCGTGGTGATCGACCCGGGCCATGGCGGGATCGATCCGGGGGCCGAAAAGGATGGTCTGGCGGAAAAGGATCTGATGTTGGCGCTGGCGCGGGAAATGAAAGATGTGCTGGTGCGCGACGCCGACATCCGGGTGGTTCTGACGCGCGAGGATGACAGCTTCGTCTCGCTGGAACGGCGCGTGGCCATCGCGCACCAGGTCCGCGCGGATTTGTTCCTGTCGCTTCATGCCGATGCGCTGAGCGAGGGGCGGGCGCATGGTGCGACCGTCTATACCCTGTCCGACAGCGCGTCCGACAAGGCCTCCGAGGCGCTGGCCGAACGGCATGACCGGGCCGACCTGCTGGCCGGGATCGACCTGACCGGCTCGGATGACACGGTCGCCGACGTGCTGATGGACCTGGCCCGGTTGGAAACACAGCCCCGTGCAGGCCAGCTTGCCAAGGCGATCCAACTGGGCATTCGCGAGAACGGCCTGCCCTTGAATTCGCGGCCCATGAGGATGGCGGGATTTTCGGTGCTGAAGTCGCCGGATATCCCGTCGGTGCTGCTGGAGGTGGGTTTTCTCAGTTCCGACCGTGACCGGGCGAATATCGCCGACAAGGCCTGGCGGGACCGGATGGCACAGGCGGTCAGCGACGCGGTCGTCGCCTGGAGAATGGCCGACGCCGCCAATGCCGAACTGGTGCGGCAATGAGGCGCTTATGGTCGTCCCACGCGGGAATGTGTTTTGACGCGCTTTGCGGCGACGACTATATGAGGGCGACTTTGAAAGGACCTTTGTCTTGTTGAGACCCATCACCACTTTCCTTGGCACCATCTTCAGCCTCGTGACGCTTGTTGTCGTGGTGATCGCGCTGTCGATCGGCGCGGTGTTTCATATCTATGGCAAGGATCTTCCCAGCCACGAAAGCCTGGCCAATTACACCCCCCCGACGATCAGCCGGATCTATTCGGGCGAGGGGCGCATCATCGACGAGTTCAGCCGCGAGCGGCGGCTGTTCACCCCGGCGGAGGATATTCCCGACCTCGTGAAGCAGGCGTTCATCTCGGCCGAGGACAAGAATTTCTACAACCATGGTGGCTATGACGCGCGCGGGATCGCCGCGGCGGTGGTCGAGGCGGTGCGGTCGCGCGGGCAGAACGTACGCGGCGCGTCCACCATCACCCAGCAGGTGATGAAGAACTTCCTGTTGTCCGGCGACCGGCGCATCGAGCGCAAGATCAAGGAGATCATCCTGGCCACGCGGATCGAGGAGACGCTGAGCAAGGAAGACATCCTCGAGCTTTACATGAACGAGATCTTCCTCGGTCAGAATTCCTATGGCGTGACGGCGGCGGCGCAGACCTATTTCAACAAGCCCCTGCGGGAACTGGCCCCGCACGAGGCGGCGTTCCTGGCGTCGATGCCAAAGGCGCCGTCGGATTATCATCCGGTGCGCGAAGCAGAGCGGCTGATGTCGCGGCGCAACTTCGTTCTGAAGGAGATGTACGAGAACGGGTACATCGACGAGGCGAGTTACGAGACCGAGGTGGCGATGCCGCTCAAGTCGGTTCAGAACGGCGATTTCGAACCGTTTTCCGCCCAGCTGCCGCCGCGCGATTATTTCACCGACGAGATCCGCCGCCAACTGAGCCAGGATTTCGGCGAAGGCGAGTTCTTTTCCGGCGGGCTGGCCGTGCGGGCCACGATCGACCGCGAATTGCAGAACATCGCGGCGGAGGCCCTGCGCGAACAGCTGGAAACCTATGACCGCGGCACGGGCCGGTGGCGCGGGACGGGCAAGACCCTGCCCGCCGAGGCGCTGGAAAGCGAAGAGGCATGGCGCGCGGCGCTGGCCGACACGCGGGTCGCGCGCGACATCGAACTTGACGGGACATGGTACCCCGCCGTGATCCTGGAGATCGGGGACCAGCAGATGCGTCTGGGCATCGAAGGGGTCGAGGAGACCGAGGCCGAGCCCCACGTGGTTCCGCGCGACGATATCGCCTGGTTGCCCGGCAACTTCCAGCAAACCTTCGAGCGGGGCGAGATCGTCCATGTGCGGCGCATGACAGCCGACAGCGATGGCAGCTTTATACGCTGGACGCTGCGGCAGGTGCCGCAGGTGCAAGGCGGGTTCGTTGCGATGGACGTCAACACCGGCCGCGTGCTGGCGATGCAGGGCGGGTTTTCCTATCAGCACTCGGTCTTCAACCGCGCCACGCAGGCCAAGCGCCAGCCCGGATCGAGCTTCAAGCCCTTCGTCTACGCCTCCGCGCTGGATAGCGGCTATACGCCCGCGACGATCGTCGTGGACGCCCCGATCGAGATCAACACGCCGCAGGGTCTGTGGCGGCCCAAAAACTCGTCGAACAAGTTCTACGGACCGACACCGCTGAGGACGGGGATCGAGCAGTCGCGGAACCTGATGACGGTCCGCCTGGCCGAAGAGGTCGGCATGGAGACGGTGGCGCGCTATGCCGAGAAATTCGGTGTCTATGACAACATGAAACCGTTCCTGGCAAACGCGTTGGGGTCGGAGGAGACCACGCTATATAAAATGGTGGCGGCCTATTCGATGTTCGCCAATGGCGGTGAGCGGGTCCAGCCGACGCTGGTGGACCGGGTGCAGGACCGCTATGGCCGCACTGTTTACCGTCACGACACGCGCGATTGCACCGATTGCAACGATCCGGGTATCCCGCGGTCGCGCGGCCCGCGGATCGTGTCCGATCGTGAACGCGTGATGGATCCGGTGACGGCCTATCAGCTGACCTCGATGATGAAGGGTGTGGTTGACCGGGGCACGGCCCGCGGTGCGATCAACCTGCCGGTGCCGATCGCCGGCAAGACCGGCACCACCAACGATGCGCGCGACGTGTGGTTCGTGGGCTTTTCATCCACCATCGCGGCGGGCTGTTACATCGGTTATGACCAGCCGCGCGGCATGGGGCGGGGCGCTTACGGGTCGTCGATGTGCGGTCCGGTCTTCCAGGCGTTCATGGAGAAGGCGATCGAGAAATACGGTGGCTCCAACTTCAAGGTGCCCGAGGGCTGTGACTTTATCAACATCGACCGGTATTCCGGCTCGCGTCTGCCCGAGGGCGCATCCGGCGCGAACGTGGTGTCAGAATGTTTCCGCGAGGGCGAAGACCCGCTTTTCGGGATCACCTTCGATGGCGGTTACGCGATGGGCGGCGATTTCGACCTGTTCCAGGCGGGAGAGACCGAGCAGGTGCGCGAGGTTACCACGTCGACCGGCGACAAGGCGCAGGTCGGGCAGAAATCCAGCTTTGGCAACATGAGCTCGGGCGGCCTGTACTGACGGGCCGGCCGGCTGCTTCGCACAGGTGCGCGTGATCTTGTCCGCGGCGAAGGGCCTTGATATCACCAAGCCCTGAGCAGACCAAGGACACCGCCCAAATGCGCGCCGAGATACAGACACTTGTTTCCGAGATCGAAACTTCGCTGGAGCTGTTGCGTCAGCGGATGGCGTGGGAGACCGCGCAGCACCGGCTGGAAGAGTTCAACGCCCGCGTCGAGGACCCCAACCTGTGGGACGACCCGACAAAGGCGCAGGCGTTGATGCGTGAGCGGCAGGCGCTGGTCGATGCCATCGAAACGCATGATTCCATCAAGGCGGAGCTGGAAGACCAGACCGGCCTGATCGAGCTGGGCGAGATGGAAGAGGACGACGAGGTCGTGTCCGAGGCCGAGGAGGCGCTGCGGCGTCTGGCCAAGAGGGCGGCGGCGAAGGAGCTGGAGGCGCTGCTGAACGGCGAGGCCGACAGCAACGACACCTTCCTGGAAATCAACGCGGGCGCGGGCGGCACGGAAAGCTGCGACTGGGCCAACATGCTGGCGCGGATGTATGTCCGCTGGGCCGAGCAGCATGGCTACAGCGTCGAGCTGCAGTCCGAGACGCCGGGCGACGAGGCCGGGATCAAGTCTGCGGCCTACAAGATCAGCGGGCACAACGCTTATGGCTGGCTGAAATCCGAATCGGGCGTGCACCGGTTGGTGCGTATTTCGCCCTACGATTCGGCAGCCAAGCGGCACACGTCTTTCAGCTCTGTCTGGGTGTACCCGGTGGTCGACGACAATATCGAGATCGAGGTCAATCCCAGCGATATCCGCATCGACACCTATCGCAGTTCCGGCGCGGGCGGTCAGCACGTGAACAAGACCGACTCGGCGGTGCGGATCACGCACCATCCCACGGGGATTGTCGTGACCAGTTCGGAAAAATCGCAGCACCAGAACCGCGATATCGCCATGAAGGCGCTGAAATCGCGGCTGTACCAGCTGGAGCTGGACAAGCGGAATGCCGATATCAACGCCGCGCACGAGGCCAAGGGCGATGCCGGCTGGGGCAACCAGATCCGGTCTTACGTGCTGCAACCCTACCAGATGGTGAAGGACCTGCGCACCGGGCACGAGACCAGCGACACCAAGGGCGTGCTGGACGGGGACCTGGACCCATTCATGGCCGCCACGCTGGCGCTGGACGTGTCGGGCAAGTCCCGCGCCGAGGCGCAGGGCGAGGATGTCTAGCGCTCTGGCCGCAGCGAGCGTCGTACTGACGCTGGCCGCGGGCGGCTTGCGCGCGCAGGAAGACACTCTGGGTGAGGTATTGGCAGACCATGGCTGCGTGGTTGGACCGTCGGAAGTCACGGCCGATGACGGTTTACCACGGGAATTGCGCGACGAATTGATAGCCTATGCCGAAACGGCATTGGACGCCGGACAGGCGAAGCGGCAGGGCGAGTGGATCGTGCTGGGACCGGAGCTGTGCACCATCCGTCCGCCGGAAATCGACAGCGCTTACGACATCACCGCGCCCGTCGTTGCGCGGAGTATCAGCGCCGTCGATGCCTATGCGGAGTTCGAGGAATACGGCTGTTTTGTCGCGAGCGAGGAGATGCAGCAGGATCTGATGGAGCAGGACGGCTTGACCCGCGACGCGGCGGCGGTCGTGTATCTCGAGGTTCTTGCCGAGGGCGTCCGCTCGGGCCAGGTCAGCTTTTTCTCCGACGATCCGCTGCGCACGCCGATGGGGTTTCAAGTTCTGACGGGCGAGTGTGCGGATGTGCCAAGGATCGACGACATCCGGCGCAGCCAGGCGCTGATGCTGGAGCATTTCGACACGCTGGTGCGCGATAATGCGAGCCGCGTGACCTGCGAGGCGAACGGCGCGCCGGTCACCGTCGAGGTGGGGCAGACGCTGACGGATCTCACGAACGGTGAGGCGGTCAACGCCTGGACGATGATGGACATGCTGATGCTGGCGATCGGCGCAGGCTGGGTCGAGGGGATCAGCGCAACCGAGCGCGGCACCCCGCGTCCGCCGATCTGTTCCTATGACGAGTGATCCGCTGACATTGAGCGCGGCGGATCAGGTGGATGCGATCCGCGCGGGACGGTTGCGCGCGACCGATCTGATGGCGGCGACACTGGACCGGATCGATGCCGTGAATGGCCCGCTCAATGCCATCGTGTCGATGCGCGACCGGGAGACGCTGTTGAACGAGGCCCGGGCGGCGGACAAGGCCGAGGCCAAAGGCCCGCTGCACGGTTTGCCACTCGCGGTAAAGGATCTGGCCGATGCCGCGGGATTGCCGACCAGCCATGGCTCGCCTGCGTTTGCCGGGCAGATCGCCACCGGGGACAGTCCGCATATCGCACCGCTGAGGGCGGCGGGCGCGGTCGTGATCGGCAAGACCAATACGCCGGAATTCGGGTTGGGCAGCCACACGTACAACCCCGTTCACGGGGTCACCGCGAACCCCTATGAGCTTTCGCACAGTTGTGGCGGGTCGTCCGGTGGTGCCGCCGTGGCGCTGGCGGCGGGGATGCTGTCGGTTGCGGATGGCTCTGACATGATGGGCAGCCTGCGCAACCCGGCGGGGTGGAACAACGTCTACGGGATGCGCCCCAGCTGGGGTAGGGTGCCGGGCGGGGCGGAGGGTGATCTCTTCCTGCATCGGCTATCGACCAATGGGCCGATGGCCCGCTGCCCCGGCGACCTTGCGTTATTGCTGGACGTGATGTCGGTGCCGCAGGCGGGCGTCGTGCCCGGGCCGGAGTTTGCGCCGGTAGGCGCGCTGCGTGGCGAAGCGGCAGGCTTGCGCGTGGCGTGGCTGGCGGATTGGAACGGCGCATTGCCGTTCGAAGGCGGTATCCTGTCCCTGTGCGAGGCGGCGCTGGATGTGCTGGGGCGGGTGGGCTGCACCGTGGACAGCCCCGCGGCGCCGTTTTCCCACGAGGCGCTGTGGCAGTCCTGGACCACGTTGCGCAGCTGGGCCATCGCGTCGGACAAGTCGCCAATGTACGAAGACGACACGCTGCGCGGGCATCTCAAGCCCGAGGCGATCTGGGAGATCGAGCAGGGCCGCGCGCTGTCGGCGCTGGACGTGCACGCGGCGAGTGTGCTGCGGTCCGACTGGCTGCGCGCCGCCGACGCTTTTTTCGAGCGGTTTGATGTGATCGCGCTGCCGACAGCACAGGTCTGGCCATTCGACAAGACGCTGGACTGGCCGAAGACGGTCGCCGGGCAGGGGATGGACACCTATCATCGTTGGATGGAGGTGGTTGTGCCGGCGAGCCTGCTGGGTCTGCCAGCGGTCGCAGTGCCAGCCGGGTTCGGGCCGCAGGGCCTGCCGATGGGGCTGCAACTGATCGGGCGGCACGGCGACGATGCGCGCCTGCTGGAGCTGGCCGAGGCCTACCATCGGGAAACGCTCTGGCCACAAACCTGCCCTCCGGCGCTTTGATCGTCGGACGGTCAAATTGAGCTTTGTCAGGATCAGTGGTGGCGGTAAGCTTTCGGTCCAAGGGAGGATGACATGGCAAAGAGGGAGAAGCCCGAACAACCCTTGGGCGTTCCGCCGATGGGAGCCGTCACCTGGGGCATGCTGAGCCGCGCCCTTGCCCGAAGCTGGCAGGATATGCGCCGCGCGCCCGGCTACGCGATCCTGTTCGCGGGCGTTTACGTCGCCATCGGCTGGTTCATGATCTGGGTCACGTGGGTGACGGGGCAGACATACTGGCTGATCTTCGCCGCCGTGGGCTTTCCGCTGGTGGGGCCCTTCGCTGCGGTCGGCCTCTACGAGGTCAGTCACCGGCTGGAGAACGGCACGCCGCTCGTGGCACGGGACATCCTGGGCGTGATCTTTGACCAGCGGCACCGGCAATTGCCGTCGATCTGCGCCGTGGTGATCGTGGTGTTCCTGTTCTGGTTCTTCCTGGCGCACATGATCTTCGCGTTGTTCCTGGGCTTTTCGACCATGACCAACGTGTCCTCGACCTACGATATCTACCTGACGCGCGAAGGCCTGACGATGCTGGCCGTCGGGGGCGCCGTGGGCGCGGCCTTCGCGATGCTGCTCTATTCGATGACGGTTATCGCGTTGCCGCTTCTACTGGACCGAGAGGTTGATTTCGTGACGGCGATGATCACCAGCATACAGACCGTGGCCGGCAACCCCGGCCCGATGCTGGGCTGGGCCGTGATCGTGGCAGTTTTGACGTTTGTCGCTCTTTTGCCGGCGTTCCTGGGGCTTTTCGTGGTTCTGCCGCTTCTGGGGCATGGAACCTGGCACCTTTATCGCCAAATCGTCGCCGCTGGAACGCGGGAGGAAAACGCCGGCTTTGACCGGCAACAGGATGGTGCCACGGCAACCTGATCTCAGGCTTTCTCCTCGCGCTTGGCCTGGTCCCAGAGCGTGTCCATCTCGGCCAGACCGGACTCTTGCGGCGTTTTGCCCTGTTCGGACAGCAACGCCTCGATCCGTTCGAACCGGCGGGTGAACTTGGCGTTGGCGCGGCGCAGGGCCTGTTCGGGGTCGACCTTCATATGCCGCGCGAGGTTGGCCATGACGAAGAGAAGATCGCCGAATTCCTCCTCGACCTCGTCCGGGCCGAGCGTGTCGGCGGCTTCTTGCAACTCGTGCGCTTCCTCGGTGATCTTGTCGAGCACGTGCGAGGCGTCGGGCCAGTCGAAGCCCACCCGCGCCGCGCGTTTCTGCAGTTTTACCGCGCGCATGAGCGCCGGCAGGCCGACCGCGACGCCATCCAGAACACCGGTCTGGGCCTTGGCCGCCCGTTCGGCCGCCTTGACGGTTTCCCAGTCGCGGGTCTGCTCTTCGGCGGACTTGTCGCGGCTTTCATCGCCAAAGACATGCGGGTGGCGGGCCACCATCTTGTCGGCGATGCCGTTGGCCACGTCATCGAAATCGAACAATCCCTTGTCGTCGGCGATCTGGGCGTGGAACACGGCCTGCAACAGCAGGTCGCCAAGCTCGTCGCGCAGCTCGTTCCACTGGCCGCGCTCGATGGCGTCGGCGACCTCGTAAGCTTCCTCGATGGTGTAGGGGGCGATGGTGCCGAAATCCTGTTCGATGTCCCACGGGCAGCCGGTGTCGGGATCGCGCAGCGACCGCATGATCGCGCGCAGCCGGGGCATCCCGCCCTTGGGATCATGGATCAGGTCATCGGGCATTGCACCCTCCTTGGTTCTGGCGTTGAGTGGACCCTGACCGCAGAGCAAAGAGGAGTCCAGACGCTTGGCCATCATCAACCGGATCGCGGGGTTCGCAGACGACATGACGGCATGGCGCAGGCATCTGCACCAGCGGCCCGAACTTGGGTTTGACTGCTTCGAGACCGCGGCCTTCGTTGTGGAGCGGTTGCGGGAGTTCGGGGTCAGCGAGATCGAGACCGGGATTGCCCGGACCGGCGTGGTGGCGGTGATCGAGGGGCAGGGGCAGGGGCCGACCATCGGGCTGCGCGCCGACATGGACGCGCTGCCAATAGAGGAAACGACCGGCGTGCCCCATGCCTCGCAGACGCCAGGCGCGATGCATGCATGCGGGCATGACGGGCACACCACGATGCTGTTGGGCGCGGCGCGGTACCTGGCCGAGACGCGCAATTTCAAAGGTCGCGTTGCGCTGATCTTTCAGCCCAGCGAGGAGGCGGGGCCGGGCGGTGGGCGGATCATGGTCGAGGAAGGCATCATGGAGCGATTCGGGATCGAACAGGTCTATGCCCTGCACACCATGCCGGGGGATGCCGAAGGGCGGTTCAGCACCACGCCGGGGCCGATCATGGCGGCGGTGGACACGTTCCACATCGATATCACCGGGCAGGGCGGGCACGGCGCCTTTCCGCATCACACACGCGACCCGGTCGTGGCGGCGGCGGGGATGGTGCAGGCGATCCAGACCATCGTCAGCCGTAACCACCACGCGTTGCAGGACCTGGTCGTGTCGGTGACCCAGATCCACACCGGCAGCGCCGAGAATATCGTGCCCGAGACGGCCTATGTGAACGGCACGATCCGCACCTTTGCGCCGGAGGTGCAACAGATGGTGCACACGCGGCTGGAAGAGATCATCGCGGGGCAGGCGGCCTCTTACGGGGTCGAGGCGGCCTTGCGGATCGAGACAGGCTATCCGGCGACGGTGAACCATGTTGACCAGACGGCCTTTGCCGCCGAAGTCGCGGGCGAGGTGTCGGGCGCGGGCATGGTGAAGACCGACCGCCAGCGCGAGATGGGGGCAGAGGATTTCGCCTTCATGCTGAACGCGCGGCCCGGGGCCTACCTGTTCCTGGGGCAGGGCGAGGGGCCGGCGCTGCATCATCCCGGCTTTGATTTCAACGACAGAGTGGCGCCTGTTGGCGCGTCGTTCTTTGCCCGGCTGGTGGAGCGGGCGCAGCCGCTGAACGGATAATAAGGAGGCAACGAAGATGGCGCTTGAGGATGCGAAGAAACAGGTGGACCAGGCGTTCACGCGGGACGACCTGCGCGGCCTTTCGTTCGAGAACGCCTTTGGCGGCGCGCCGTCCTTTCTGCGGCGGAAATACAGCAAGTACCTGGAGGGCGTGGACGTGGCCATCACCGGCATCCCGTTCGACCAGGCCGTGACCAATCGCACCGGCACGCGGCTGGGGCCACGGGCGGTGCGTGAGGCGTCGAGCCTGCAGCCCTACGATCCGCCCATCTACTGGGACGGCTACAGCCCGCTGGAGGCGCTGGCGATCGTGGATTACGGCGATATGGCGTTCGATTATGCCAAGGTGTCGGAGTTTCCCGCCGCCCTGACCGCGCATATCCGTGGCATCCTGAAAGGCGGCGCGGCCAGCATCGCGATCGGCGGCGATCATTATATCTCGTTCCCGATCCTTCGCGCCTATGCCGAGAAATACGGGGCCCTGTCCCTGCTGCATTTCGATGCGCATTCCGACACCTGGGCGGATGACGACATGGAGCGGATCGACCACGGCACCATGTTCTACAAGGCGGTGAAGGAAGGGCTGGTGGACCCTGCACGTTCTATCCAGGTGGGGATCCGCACGGTGAACGAGGATAACCTGGGCGTGCCGACCCTGACGGCGCGGGAGGTGCACGAGATGGGGCCCGCCGCCGTGGCCGCGCGGATCAAGGATGTGCTGGGC
Source organism: Roseovarius confluentis (assembly GCF_002917925.1). Lineage (GTDB taxonomy): Bacteria > Pseudomonadota > Alphaproteobacteria > Rhodobacterales > Rhodobacteraceae > Roseovarius > Roseovarius confluentis. The sequence goes on from NZ_PPFE01000008.1 coordinate 124,740, forward strand.
GACGCGTCGACCTACATGACCTTCGATATCGACTGTCTCGACCCGGCGTTTGCGCCGGGGACGGGCACGCCGGTCTGGGGCGGGCTGGCCAGTTGGCAGGCCGCCGCGATCCTGCGCGATATCGCGGGGATCAACCTTGTGGGCGGGGACATGGTCGAGGTCTCGCCGCCGTTCGACACGACCGGGGCCACGGCCATCGCCGGCGCGCATGTGGTGATGGAGATGCTGTGCCTCTGGGGCTGGACGCGGCGATAGAGGGGGCAGACATGTATATCGTCACGCGGATCATTGTCGTTCTGGTGCTGGCGCTGTTCGCGCTTGGGGTCTACGTGCGGCTTGCGCCGTCTCATCCAGAAGACTGGCACGATCTGCCAAGTGGTCTGGAGCCTGGCGACGGTGAAGGCCGGGCGGTGCGCGTGGTGCCGGCCGAGGGGGACACGCTCGGTCGGCTCGATGCGATCATTCGCGACACGCCGCGGACGCGCGTTCTGGCAGGATCGGTCGAGGAGGGTATGATCACATACATCACCCGTTCGGCCCTGTGGGGGTTTCCAGACTACACGACGATTGCGCGGCAGGGCGACCAGATCGTGCTTTTCGGGCGGTTGCGGTTCGGCAAGTCGGATATGGGCGTCAACGCCAAGCGGCTGGACAAGTGGCTGGCGCAGTTATGAGCTGAGGCAGCCGTCGGATACCTTGCGCCACATCGGCACGTTCAACGACATCTGGCATTGCGCCATGAAGCTGCGGCCGTCGACCTGCATGCAGATCGTCTCGCCCATCTCGACCCGGGCGCCGGACTTGTCGGTGCAGTAGCACTCGACGGTTTTTCCCTGTGCCGAGGCCAGCACGGGGGCGAGGGCAAAGAGAAGGATGAAAATCCGTTTCATGAGATTATGCTAGCACGGCTTGGCGACTTGACCAAGCGCGAGGAATAGGCAACACCGCGCGGATGGTGCCTTTGGACAAACTTCGCGAGATCACGCAGCGGTTCGAGTATATCGAGGCGCAGATGTCGGCCGGGACGGGCGATATCGCGCAGCTGGGCCGGGAATACGCCGAACTGCGCCCGGTGGTCGAGGAAATCCGCGCCTATAACGAGGTGTTGGACGGGATCGGGAATGCCCGCGCGATGCTGGACGACCCCGAGATGAAGGATCTGGCCGCCGAGGAACTGGACGCGCTGGAAGAGCAACGCCCGGCGCTTGAGGAGCGGCTGCAACTGGCGCTGCTACCGCGCGACAAGGCCGATGCGCGGCCTGCCATCATCGAGATCCGGCCCGGTACGGGCGGCGAGGAGGCGGCGCTCTTCGCTGGCGATCTGCTGCGCATGTACCAACGCTATGCCGAGGCGCGGGGCTGGAAGCTTGAGATCATCGAGTTCAGCGAGACCGAGCTGGGCGGGGTGAAGGAGGTCGTGGCCAACATCAAGGGCGAGGGCGTCTTTGCCCGGCTGAAGTTCGAATCCGGCGTGCACCGGGTGCAGCGCGTGCCGGAAACGGAATCGGGCGGGCGGATCCATACCTCTGCCGCGACGGTGGCCGTGCTGCCCGAGGCCGAGGACGTGGATATCCAGATCGACCCGAACGACCTGCGGATCGACACGATGCGCAGTTCCGGCGCGGGCGGTCAGCACGTGAACACCACAGACTCCGCCGTGCGAATCACGCATATCCCCACAGGCATCGTCGTCACCAGTTCCGAGAAGTCGCAGCACCGCAACCGCGAGATCGCGATGCAGGTGCTGAAAACGCGCCTGTTCGACATGGAGCGCCAGAAGATGCATGACGAACGCTCGGCCAGCCGCGCCGCACAGGTGGGGTCGGGCGACAGGTCGGAGCGCATCCGGACCTACAATTTCCCGCAGGGGCGCATGACCGATCACCGGATCAACTTGACGCTCTACAAGCTGGACCAGGTGATGCAGGGCGACCTGGACGAGGTGATCGACGCGCTGATCACCGATGCGCAGGCCGCGCTCCTGGCGGAGATGGAAGGGTGAGCCAGACGGTTGCCGACCTCGTGCGCCACGCCGGGGTCGTTCTGACGGCCGCGGGCATCGAGGACGCGCCGCGCGAGGCGCGCAGCCTTGTGGCTCTGGCGTTGGAGACCCGTGCCGACCGGATCACGCTGATCGCCCGCGACCCCGCGCCGGCCGCAGCCGCGCAACGGCTGGAACGCTTGCTGGAGCGTCGCACGGTCGCGCGCGTTCCGCTGTCGCACCTGACGGGCTGGCGCGACTTCTATCATCACCGGTTCGAGGTCAGCGCAGCGGTTCTGGACCCGCGGTCGGATACCGAGACGCTTGTCGAGACAGTTCTGGAGCAAACGTTCGGCCACGTGCTGGATCTGGGGACCGGATCGGGGTGTATCCTGTTGTCACTGCTGGCGGCACGTGACGGAGCCGCGGGTGTGGGTACGGACATTTCGCCCGAGGCGCTGGCCGTGGCCGACCGCAACGCCCGCCGGCTGGAGGTGGCGGAGCGTTGCATGTTGCTGCGCTCGGATTGGTACGAGGCGGTCGAGGGCCGGTTCGATCTTATCGTGTCGAACCCGCCCTATATCGCGACGACCGAGATGGACGGCCTGTCGCCCGAACTGTCGCACGAGCCGCGCGTCGCGCTGACCGACGAGGCAGACGGGCTGTCGGCCTATCGTGTCATCGTCCCCGGAGCGCCCGCGCACCTGCGCCCCGGGGGACGGCTTCTGGTGGAAATCGGCTGGACACAGGCCGCCGAGGTGACGCGCCTTTTCGAACAGGCCGGGTTCCGCGAGACCTTCGTCAGGCAGGATATCGAGGGGCGCGACCGAGTGGTCGGGGGCGTTTGGCCCGGCTGAAATATGCTAAAACTGGGTGTTTCAGCGCGTTTTTTGGCAAAAAATCGCGCCAAGCCCTTGTTAAAACCGCTTGGGCATGTTTACTGGTGACCATCACGGCGTAGAGGGTCCTCGAGACACCCGTACGTGAATTCAAGCCAGCACATTGATCCGGTCATCATGGACGCGAGGGGCGTCACCCGGAACAAACAGCGCTTCAAGCAATAGGGCTGACAACCACTCATGAGATCATCGAAGTCACGTTCGCGGAACAAGTCCAACCGCAACCGCTCGCCTCAGGGCAATGTCGTGAACCGGGTTTTCGACAGTTCCGGTCCCGAGGGCAAGGTGCGCGGCACGCCGCAGCAAATCATTGACAAGTACAACCAGCTTGCCCGCGACGCTCAATTGTCCGGCGACCGGGTACTGACCGAGAATTACCAGCAATTCGCCGAGCATTACCTGCGCCTGCTGGGGTCTGCCCAGAAGGAACAGGACCAGCGCCGCGAGGAGCAGGAACGCCAGAACCGCGAGCGCCAGGCCGAGCGTGACCGTGAGCGCGCCCAGCGTCAGGAGCGCGACTCCAATGGTGGCGGCGACCAGGGTGACAACTCCGGGTCCGGTTCTGACTTGGCACAAAACGACAATGGCGGCGACAGCGGCCTCGTGGAAACGCCCGAAGATCAATCCAACGAGAAGCCGCAGAAGCCCAAGCGCAGTCGCAAGCCGCGCAAGAAGGCCGACGATGGCAACAATGATGGCGGCGATCAGGGCGATGGCGGAAACTCGGACGCTTCGACGGCTGCGGAGTAACCGGTGCCCTTCGTTGGCGGAGGGCATCTTCCAGGATTAACCGAGGTTGCGGGCGAGGGCGCAGAACTGCTCAAGCCCGACGGTTTCAGCGCGATCCGTGGGCTTGATTCCCGATGCGATCAACCTGTCCTCGATATCCGGAGCAAGCCCCTTCAATGCCGCGCGCATCATCTTGCGTCTTTGGTTGAAGGCGCGGGCAACAACCCGTTCCAACGCCTTCGGTTCTGCCGCAAAGCGCGGCGCGTCCAGCGACTTGAGATGCACCACCGCGCTCGAGACCTTCGGGGGCGGCGTGAACGCACCTGGCGGCAAGTTCAGAACGATCTGCGCCGAACTGCGCCATTGGGCCAGCACCGCCAGCCTGCCATAGGCCTTGGAGCCGGGCCGCGCCACGATCCGTTCGGCCACCTCGCGTTGGAACATCAGGGTAAGACTGTCCCAGAACGGCGGCCAGTCTTCGGGCGTAAGCCACCGCACCAAAAGTTCGGTGCCGACGTTGTAGGGCAGGTTCGCGGCGATCTTGATCGGCGGTGACAAACGCGCGGCCGGATCGATGTCCAACGCGTCGCCGTGGATGATCTCCAGCCGCCCGGGATACACGGCGGCGATCTCTTCCAGCGCGGGCAGGCAGCGCGCATCTTTCTCCACGGCCAGGACGCGCCGGGCGCCCTCGGCCAGCAGACCGCGCGTCAGCCCGCCGGGGCCGGGGCCGATCTCGAGCACATCGGAATTGCCGATGTCGCCGGCCATGCGGGCGATCTTGGCCGTCAGGTTCAGGTCCAGCAGGAAATTCTGCCCCAGGGACTTTCGGGCGCTCAGACCATGCGACGCGATGACCTCGCGCAGGGGGGGCAGGGCGTCGATGCCGCTCATCCGCGCGCCCGACCAAGGCGTGCGGCAAGGCGCACGGCCTCGATCATGGACGAGGCATTGGCAATCCCCTGGCCCGCGATGTCCAGCGCGGTGCCATGATCCGGCGAGGTGCGCACGAAAGGCAGACCCAGGGTCACGTTCACACCACGGTCGAAATCCAGTGTCTTGATCGGGATAAGCGCCTGGTCGTGATACATGCAGATGGCGGCGTCATACGTGGCACGGGCCGCGGCATGAAACATGGTGTCGGCGCTGAGCGGGCCGCGCAGGTCCATACCTTCGCCGCGCAACTTTTCGAGCACCGGACCGAGGAGTTCGATCTCCTCCCGGCCCATCTTGCCGCCTTCGCCCGCGTGCGGGTTCAACCCGGCCACGGCAAGGCGCGGGACAGCAATCCCGAAGTCGCGGATAAGGCCGGCATGGGTGATGCGGATTGTCTGTTCCAAAACATCAGCGGTCAGGGCGGAGGGCACCTGTGACAAAGGCATATGGATGGTGGCCGGCACGACGCGCAAATTCTCCGAGGCGAGCATCATGACGACGCGCTCTTTACCGGCAAGATCGGCGAGGAATTCGGTGTGTCCGGGAAAGGAGAAACCCGCCCCGTCCTGCAAGGCCTTCTTGTGAATGGGCGCGGTGCATAGCGCGCCCACGGCGCCGTCGTTCAGGAGCGTGACAGCCGTGGTGACCATGTCGATCACCGATTGGGCGTGGTCGGGGTTGGGCTTGCCGTGCGTCAACGGCCCTTTGAAACGATGCGCCAATACGGGCAGGGCGCTCTCAGCGGCCTCGGCCACGTCACGGATATCTTCGATACAGGCCACCGGCACGTCGCCGGGCAAGTGGTCGGGGTCGCCCAGGTACAGTATCGGGACCTCGTCCTTCAGCGCAGCCCACGCGCGGGCCGCAATTTCCGGCCCGATCCCCGCGGGTTCGCCGCAGCTAATGGCGACGGTCAACGCAGAAGGTGAGGTCATTCCAGCTCGACGATCCGCGCCGCTGCCCGCAGCTCCTCGAGATAGGCATTGGCGTAGCTGTCCAGGCGACGGCTCTGGATGAAATTCGTGATCTGTTCGGCGGTCGGCGCCTCGCCCTCGGTCTTGGGGGTTCTGCTGCACAGCATCAGAACAACCAGCGTCTGACCACCGGCGCGGGTGACACCTGTGGAAATTTCGCCGGGATCGAGTTTCGCCAACTCGAACCGGATGTCGTCAGGGATCTCGGCGGGAGGCTTGCTGCCGCGCTCCAGCACGCGCTCCGGCTGGCCTTGGGCGATGCCGTAAAGATCGTTGCATGTATCGGTATCGGCGTCGATCTGCGCGGCGCGGGCCAGCGTCTGCTCGGTGCGCCCGCCTTCGATGTAATAGGCGGCGTACTCGATCTCTTCGTATTCCCGCTCGGGCTGCTCGATCTCTTCGATGTCACGCAACTGGAACAGGGCGATGGCGCCTTGCAGCGGCAACGGGTCGCTGACTTCCCCGGGGCCAAGCCCCAGCACCACCGGGCGCAGGCCTTCGGGAAGGTCGTTTACGGCGACCCATTCCATCCGTCCTCCGCGGGCGGCGCTCTCGGTGGCCGAGTAACGCCGCGCGGCGGCGGCAAATTCCGCCTCGGACGTATACTGGCTTATGCGGTTCGCGCGTTCCTGTATGGTCTGCGGATCGCCGCTCGCCAGTGGCATGATGATCTCTGACAGAAGCACGCGCACGCTGGTTTCATTACCGACCGAAAGGCGGGCGCGGTCGATGTCATCCTCGTCGATGTTGATCTGCGGGCCGAAGCGACCACGAGAATATTCACGCCAGGTCATACCGGCCCGGACAAACTCGCGAAAGGTCGACGGGTCGACACCGGCCTGCTGCAATGAGCCGAGCATCTGCTCTGCATCCATGTTGGCCCGTCCGGCGAATTCTTCCATCCCGGCCATGAGTTGTTCGTCGTCCAGTGCGAAGCCCACCGCATTGGCGGCGTCGAGCTTCAGTCGATCCTCGATCAGCTGCTCACGGGCCAGTTTCTCGGGATCGCCCGGCGCGCGGAACAATTGAAGCATCCTGGCACGTTGAGAGATCTCGTAGCGCGTAATGGCCTGGTCGTTGACCTTTATGACGGCGTCGAACGGGCTTTGCTGCGCCTGTGCCGGGACCGTACCGGTCACGGAAGTGGTCGTGAATATGGAAAGCGCCAGAAGCGCGGAAGATAGAAAGGTAAGTCTTGGCATCATTGCTCGCATGTCCGGACGTAGCTTTTGTCGCGTGTCTTTGTGGTGAAACCGCGCAGGCCCACCGTGAAACTGATATCGGTCGATGGCTCGAGGATAGTGGAAGAGGTGAACCGACGCGAGGCCGAAAGCGTAACGTCCACGCACTCGTTCGTGTATGTGACCCCGACCCCGGCGCGGACGGATTCGTCGCTGGCCACGTCGTAGCGCCAATCGGCGTTGCCGGTCCAGTGCCGCGACAGCCGATAGGAGGCGTCAAAGGCCCATTCCGAGATGTTGTTGGGCCGGGCCTCGGCCACGTCGTTTCGCAGCCAGATATAGGTACCGCCCACGGCGGCACGGTCGTTGCGCCAGCTGGCACGGGCCTCGGCCTTGGTGGTGACGAAATCGTCGTCGAAAAGTCCCCGCGCTGTAATCGCGAGCCCGTCATCGGTCTTGAACTGTCCGGCGACCAGCAGGTCCGAATAGCGATCCTGCAGGCCCGAGGAATTGGTGAAGGCAAAGCCGCCCGCCGGGTCGATCTGGGTTTCTTCACGCACGACCTGTCCCACGGCGAAAGAGCTTTGCCAGCCCTTGTTGCCATAGCGCGTCCAGCTCAGGCCGTAGGCCGAGTTGAAGCCGCGTTCCCGCCTGTCCGGTGCGGTAAAGCGGGAGGTGGCGAAAAGATTGCCCTCGTCGAACTCGATCCGGGTGCTTTCGTCGTTGGGTACCAGTGGATTGCTGCCTCCGACCCATGACAGCTGCATGACCGGTTCGACCACGTGGGTGGCCCCCGACGTCGTCGTTTTGACAAGCGGCCATCGCAGTTCGACCGAGGCTGATGGCGTCACCTCGACCGCGTCGGACTGGCTTGTGACGCCGGCTTGCCTGATGTGGAAGCTGTCGACCGCCAGCCCAAGCTGCGCTTTGGTCAGCACGCCCGGGCCCAACGTCCACGACCGGTGCCAGTCTGCGCTGAGAGTGAAGCGGGCAACGTCGCGGCCATCGGCGAAAGGATCGAAATCCGGCCCGTCAACGGCAAGGCCGGAGGTTCTGTAATGCGCGTGGCTGAGGACCCCGAGACGAAGTTCTCCGCCCGGCGCATAGGCAAGCTGGATACGTTTTTCGTATTCGCCATTCGAGACCAACGTGGGCAGCGTCGTGTTGCTTTCGCCCGCCCGCAGCGAGTGAAAATGGGTGAATGCCACCCGGACATATTCATCCCGCCGGGCACGTTCGACCGAAATCTCGCTGTCCAGACGGTCCTTGTCGGAGTAGCCGTAATCCAGCAAGTAGGTGTCGTCGTTCACCGCCTCTATATCAAAGCGCAGAGTGAAATCCCGGGGCAGGGCAAAGGTGCCCTCTGCAAAGACATAGGATTTGAAATTGCGTCCGCCGATATCGTCGTCGCTCAAAGCCCCGGTGACCTCGATCTCGCCTGTGCGGAAGGCCTGCCTGTAGCGAAGTTCCAGCGTCCGGCTTTCGGTCGACAGGTACGGTGTGACGGTCAGATCCTTGTGATCGCCGATACGGATGAAATACGGCACACGGGCGCCAAATCCGAGGAGCGAGGAATTGTGCAGCGAAGGCACGAGAAAGCCGGTGGCCCTCTCTAGCGTCGGATCGGGCAAGCGCAGGCGGGGCAGGTAGAAAACCGGCGTGTCCAGAATGCGGAATTGCGCACCGTCGAAATAGAGCTGCCTTTCCTTCTGGTCGTGAACGACCCGGCGCGCGCGCAGTTGCCAGAGCGGCGGATTCTTCGAGTTGCACACCCGGCAGGAGGTGACGGCGGCCTTGTAAAGCTGATTGTAGCGTCCGTTCACCCGGGCCAGTTCGTTTGCCGCCAGTTGGACCTGATCGTCCATCACGATCCGCGCGCCTCGGAGCAGCCCGTTACGCATCTCGCGGTCCAGCTCGGCACTGTCGGCCAGCACCAGCATCGTGCCATCGGCCTCTTCCAGCGAAATCGGCCCCGTCACCCGAAGGGTTTCGGTGGTCCGGTCGTAGACGATCTGCGAGGCCTTGAGCCTGCGCCCGTCGTAAAGCGCCTCGACATTCCCGCTTGCGACCAGTTGTTCGTTCCCGGACAGGAAAACGTCATCTGCCACAAGGACAGCTGGCATCGTGGCGCCGGTTGCAGGTGCCGGCGACGGATCGACGCCGCCCTGTGCAACGGCGTCCCCCGCCCAGATGATCCAGGTCGCAAGCCCCGCGAGCAAGGCGCATATGCACGCCCACGGCCTCATCCGTCCTCCATGTGCAGCAGGATGCCTACCGCCAGCATGAAAGACGCAACCGGCGGCGCCCACGCCGCCAGGTAAACCGGGATCTGCCCGTTTTCCCCAAGGATCTGCGCGAAATTGCGGATGTAGTGCAGCGTGAAGCCCAGCATCACGGCGATCAGCACCGAAATGCCGGTATTGCTCAACCGCGCGTGCCGCATGGTGAACGCCGCCGCGACCATGACCAGTGCCACCAGGAAAAGCGGGCGCGACAACTCCATCTGGAACCACACTGCATAACGGCGTGCGGAAAATCCGGCCTCCTCAAGCTGGTTGATGAACCCGGGCAGATCCCACAGCGAGATATATTCGGGCTTGCCGAAGCTGTCGATGATGCGGTCCTGCGTCAGGGCGGAGGGCAGTTCCAGCTGCGCCACTTCCCGTGCCGTCGCTTCGGGGTTCTGACCCAGCGTCAGCTCCCATATCTTGGCGTTTTTCAGCTCCCACTGACCGGCGGCAAGACTGGCGGTTTCAGCCACGATCCGGCGTTCCGGCTGTCCCTCGGGCGAAAATTTGATGAACGTCGCTTCGTACAGAGTGGTTACATCCGAACTCGCCCTTGCGGCGTGAATTACCGTCTGGCCCTCGGCACTGCCCTGGCGCAGCCACAGGCCCTCGGAGGCGATGGCCAGCACGCTGGTGCCACCGCCCATATAGGTGTTGACCACGTTGTTGTAGCGTTTCGAGGCGGCCGCCACGAGCGGGTTCAACATGGTGATCGAAATGATTCCGATCAGCGCGGCAACGGTCAGCGGCGCCGCCAGGCTGCGCAGGGCCGACCGCCCGGCGGCACGCACGACCACCAGTTCAGAGGACCGCGCAAGCCGCAGGAACAACGCCACGGCGGACAGGATCACGACCAGTGGCAGGATCTCGTAATTCGCGTGCGGGACATTCAGCAGGACCACGCCAAGCACGTCCATGAACGGCAGGTTCGGAAAATCCTGCAACTCGTCGACAAGGTCGATAAGCGCCAGAAGGATCACGAAGACCGAGGCGATTGCGACAAAGGTCCACAGGAACTTGCGGGCAAAGTAGTAGTGAAGGATCACGCCGCACCCTCCGCCGGGCCGGAGGAATCGCTGCGAGCGCCGAACGGCCACAAACGGCGCCAAATGCCGGGATAAGCCGCAATGTACAGCAGGATAATCGTGACCAGCGCTCCCACGCCGGTCGGCACGTACATCAGTGGCCAGGCGCTGGCGCTGGCCAGAACGGCGCCCGACACACCACCTTCGACCATCTTGATAAGCACCAAAAGGGTAAAGGCGCCGATGATCTGCCACCAGACACCGAAGCGGCTGTAGGTGCCGACCAGGAGTGTTGCAAACCCGATCAATGCAGCGACGATACACATCAGCGCCTGCGCGAACCTGCCATGCGCCTCGTAGAGCACTTCGGGCACCGTGCTGCCGGTGGACTCGGCCATCTCAACGGGACGGAACAGAAGATCGCCCGTCAGGGCGAAATCGACCCGGTTCAGGTTGGTCGGATCGCGGGAAATCAGACTGCTGATATCATACGAAAAATCGTCGAAATGCGTCGTGAAGAGGCGGTTTCCCTCGGCCCGCAGGTTCTGCGCCAGCCCCTCCACCATCACCAGCTTGGTGCCTCCGCCCTCTTGCACCAGGTAGGCCTGGGTCGAGGTGTAGGTCACCGGAATCTCGGAATTGCGCCTGTCCGACAGGAAGACATCGCGCAGCTCGCCCTCTGGCGTGATGTCGCGGATGTAGAAGGTGATGCCGGGGGCAGGGTGCAGGAACTCTCCCTCCGTCAACAGCTTGGCCGTGATGTTCTGGCTGACCTCGGCCTGGCGCAGGCGCAGCTGGCTGAGGCTCTTGGGGATCAGGTAGTGGCTCAGCACCGACATCATCAAGGCAATTATGATGCCGAAGATCAGAACCGGCCGGATCAGACGCCAGGGCGAGTAGCCGGTCGCCTGCATCACCGTCAGTTCGGATTCCGTAGTCATCCGGTTGGTCACGTAGACCGCGCCCGCAAAGGTCGCGATAGGAAGCACGACGCCGATCACGCCGGGCAGGGTGAGGGCGGTGAACTCAAGGAATATCCAGGCAGGCTGGCCATCGCCGATCAACCGGTCGAACATCCGCACCGCCTTGTTGATCCAGAAGATCGACACCAGCACGAGTGCGAAGAACCCGAACAGCACCATGAATTGCGACAGCATGTACCTGTCGAATCTGGTCACGCATCCCCCCCGGAATTTAGCAGCATTTCACGGCAAGTTATGCGATTTGACTGCGGGGGAAAACCGTTAAAGCGACGCGGACCGGCGGTTTGCAGCCGGCACTGGCCTTCCCGCCCGCAAGACGCTACGTCTGGGGACGACAGACAGAAAATTTGCGCGCAAGGAGCATCATATGAGCACCCCCGTTTCCGTCACCTTCACCGAGCTGGACCTTGACGCCATTGCCGAAGCAGAAGGCCGCGTGGCGGTGGTGGTCACCCCGAACGGCAAGATGGGCCCCGGTGCGCGGCGCGTGAACCGGCTCACCAAGGGCGCGGTCAAGCGCCTGTTGGAAAGCGAGGCCTGGGAAAAGACCAAACCCGGGCAGGTCGTCACGATGGCGTGGCCCACGGGCCTTGCCGCCAAGGCGCTGGACGTGCTGTGCCTGGAACGCGGGGCCGACCCGGTCGAGACGCGCAAGGCCGGTGCCGCCCTGGGCAAGCTGAAAGGCGAGGCGCCGCTTCTGGTGCTGGCAGGCACTGCGCGGCGGCTGGGCGAACTGGCGCAGGGTATCGTGCTGCGGGCCTATTCGTTCGACGCACGCAAGTCCGAGCAGCCCGAGGAGCAGGGTCCGGTTTCGATCATGGTCGGCAAGCCGGACGAGGCGACCGAGACGGCGAAATCAGCGCTTGCCGTTGCCGAGGGCGTGCTTATGACCCGCGACCTGGTGTCTGAACCGGCCAACCACCTGACCACGACGGAATTCGCCAAGCGGATCAAGGAGATGGAGAGCCTCGGCCTCAAGATCACCATCCTTGAGGAAAAGGACCTTGAAAAACATGGCATGGGGCTTTTGCTCGCCGTGGGGCAGGGCTCGGCGTCACCCACGAAGGTCGCGGTCATGGAATGGTCCGGCGGGCGAGATGGCGATGCGCCATTGGCGCTTGTTGGCAAGGGCGTGGTCTTTGACACCGGGGGGATCTCGCTGAAGGTGCCCACGGGCATGGAAGACATGACCATGGACATGGGCGGCGCAGGCGTTGTGACGGGCACGATGCGCGCGCTCGCGCTGCGGCAGGCCAAGGCCAATGTCGTGGGCCTTGTCGGGCTGGTCGAGAACATGCCGTCGGGTGAGGCCTATCGTCCCGGTGACGTGTTCACCTCGATGAAGGGCGACACGGTCGAGATCATCAACACCGACGCCGAGGGCCGTTTGTTGTTGGCCGATGTGCTGTGGTACGCGCAGCAGACCTACAAGCCCGCGGCGATCATCGACCTTGCGACGCTGACGGGGGCAATGATCATCGCGCTTGGGCATGAAAACGCGGGCGTGTTTTCCAACGACGACAATTTCGCGGACAAGTTCCTGCGCGCGGCCAAGAACGAGGGCGAGGGCGCATGGCGTTTGCCGCTGAGCGAGGCCTATGACAAGCAGCTCAAGTCCGACATCGCCGACATGAAGAACGTGGGCGGACGCCCCGCGGGGTCGATCACCGCGGCGCAATTCCTGCAACGCTTCGTCGAGGAGGGCACGCCGTGGATTCACCTTGATATCGCGGGCGTGGCGCGGGTGACCAAGGACACCGATTTCGCCCCCAAGGGCTCGACCGGCTGGGGCGTGATGACCCTCGACCGGCTGGTGGCCGATCAATACGAAGGGGAGTGATGGGCGCGGTCTTTTTCTACCACCTGACCCGCCGCCCCTTGGAGGCGACGCTGCCGATGTTGCTGGACAAGGCCCGCGGCGCGGGCTGGCGCGTGCTGGTGCGCGGCACGCAGGAGGCGCGGCTGGACTGGCTGGACGAGAAACTGTGGCTGGGACCCGAGGAGGCGTTTCTGGCGCATGGCCGCTCGGGCGCGCCGCATGACGCCCGCCAGCCGATCCTGCTGGGCACGGGGGAGGCCACCAACGGGGCCTCCTGCATCATGAGCGTAGACGGCGCCGAGGTCTCACCCGACGAAGTGCAGGCGCTTGAACGGGCCTGTATCCTTTTTGACGGCAACGACGATCACGCCCTGAACCATGCGCGTGGCCAGTGGAAGGCGCTGACCGGCGCGGGCTGTTCGGCGCAATACTGGTCCGAGGACTCCGGCCGCTGGGAGAAAAAGGCCGAGGCGTAGGGGCGGCGCGCCGTCTAGCGGGTCAGAATCATCCGCCCATCGGAAATCTGAACGCTCGAGAATCGCTCGAGATAGCTCATGCCCAAGAGAGACTTGTCCAATTCGCCGCCATTGACGGAGGCCGCGATGCCACGATCCTCAAGCGGGCCGATGGTCAGGCTGTCGAGCCGCACCTGCGCCGTACTGACCGTACCGTTGGCGGTGCCAGCGCGCCCGATGAAAGCGAGATCATCCGTATTCAGGCCTGCGCGTTCGGCATCGGCGCGGGTCAGCACGATCAGCGTGGCGCCTGTATCCACCACGAAGTCCACGGGCGCCCCGTTCACCTGGGCCGTGACGTAGTAATGACCGTCCAGCGCCCGGCGCAACTCGATCTGGTCTTCGCCCAAGCTCGTGTAGGATGCGGGGCGTGCGGTGTTGCGGATGTCGCCCCAAAGTCCGACGGCGGCGATGGCGCCCACGAAGATCAGCCCCCAGACCACCATGTACTGCATGTTCTTGCCCAGCGAGGTCCGGTTCTGCGCAAAGAACCACGCCACGACGGCGGCGCCGAGCAGCACGAGATAGAGCAGGCGGGCGGTGTCATCTCCGGTCATGGTCAAGATATAAGGAGCGGCGCGTCAGCCCGCCAGTCCAAATCCCTTGAGCCCGTCCAGCACGAATTGAACGGCCAGCGCGGCCAGGAGCATCCCCAGCAGGCGGGTGATTACGTTGATGCCGGTTCGCCCCAAGGCACGCTCCAGCAGGCCGGCGGTCAGGAACAGGAGGAACACGAGGAGGACCACGCTGAGCATCACGCCGATGACCCAGGCCAGCCCTTCGACTCCGGGTTGCTGTCCGGCCAGCAGGATCACGGTGGTGATAGCGCCCGGGCCGCCAATCAGTGGAATCGCGAGGGGATAGATCGACGGATCCTCGCGGTCGTCTTCCTCGTCCGCCTGATCCTTGCGCCGCTTGGTGCGCCGTTCGAACAGCATGTCGAGCGCGGTCAGGAACAACAGCAGGCCGCCCGCGATGCGGAAGGCGGGCATCGAGATGCCGACGAAGTCCAGCACGGATTCGCCAAAACTTGCGAAGACGATCAGGATCAGGGCCCCGGCGATGCAGGACCGCAGCGCAATGGCGCGGCGGCGCGACGGGCCGTCGCCTTGAGTCAGCGCCACGAAAAGCGGGGTCATGCCGATAGGGTCGATGATGACGAAAAGCGCCACCCACGCGGTGATGAGAAAGCTCGGGTCCATGCGCCATGGTTTGCGACGGGATGCGGGCGTTGTAAACCGCCCAGCGTCAGTTTTCCGCCGCGTCCAGCCGTTCCAGCGCAGCCATCCACAGCGCCTCGGCCCGGTCGAGACCATCCATCACCTCGGCATACTTGCGCTGCCAGGCTTCCATGTCGTTGGCTTTGGCATCGGCGTAAATCGTGGGATCGGCCAGCTTGGCCGCGATCTTGTCGCGCATCACGTTCAGCTTTTCCACGCGCTGCTCACAGGCCTTCACGTCTTGCCGCAGTTCGAGAACGGCATCGCGAGAGGGACGCTTGGATTTCGGCGCGGGCTTTTCCGCGGGCAGCGTTGCCGCGTCTTTTTTCGGCGGCTTCTGGTCCAGCAGGGCGGCGCGATAGGTCTGCAGGTCCCCCTCGTAGGGCTTGACCGTGCCGTCCTTGACCAGCCACAGCCGGTCGGCCACCAATTGCAGCAGGTGCATGTCGTGGCTGACAAGGATGATCGCGCCGGTGTAATCGGTCAGCGCCTCGACCAGCGCTTCGCGGCTTTCGATATCGAGGTGGTTGGTGGGCTCGTCGAGGATCAGCATGTGCGGCGCGTCGGTGGTGGCCAGCATAAGCGACAGCCGCGCTTTTTGCCCGCCCGACAGTTTCGCCACCTTGGTGTCGGCCTGTTCCGCGCCGATGCCAAAGCCGCCCAGCCGCGCGCGCAGCTTGGCCTGGCCGTCATCGGGATAGAGGCGGCGGATGTGATCGAGCGGGCTTTCGTCGAGATGCAACTCGTCGACCTGGTGCTGCGCGAAATAGCCGACGCGGAGCTTCGAGGCGGCATGTTTCTTGCCTTCGAGAACCTCGAGTTTTCCGGATAACATCTTGGAAAGCGTGGATTTTCCTTCACCGTTGCGCCCCAGAAGCGCGATCCGGTCGTCCTGGTCAATGCGAAGCGACAGGCGCCGCAAAACCGGCACGCCGTCATAGCCCGTGGCCACATTGTCCAGCCTCAGGATGGGCGGCGACAGCTGGTCGGGCTCGGGGAAGGTGAAGCGGCGCAGCGCGGCCTCTTGCGGGCGCGAGATCGGCTTCATCTTTTCCAGCGCCTTGATGCGGGATTGGGCCTGTTTCGCCTTGTCCGCCTTGTAACGGAAGCGGTCGACATAGGATTGCAGATGGGCGCGGCGCGCCTCCTGCTTTTTTGCCTCGGCCTCGGCATTTGCAAGCCGTGCGGCCCGGGTTTCTGCAAAGGTGTCGTAGCCGCCCTGGTAGAGCGTCAGGTTCCGGTCCTCCAGATGCAGGATCGCGCCGACGGCGCGATTGAGGAGCCCGCGGTCGTGGCTGATGACCAGAACGGTATGGGGATAGCGGGCGAGGTAGCTTTCCAGCCAGAGCGCGCCTTCGAGGTCGAGATAGTTCGTCGGCTCGTCGAGCAGCAGCAGATCGGGCGCGGTGAAGAGCACGGCGGCCAGCGCCACGCGCATCCGCCAGCCGCCCGAGAAGGCCGAACAGGGCTGGGCCTGTTCCTCGTCGGTGAAGCCAAGGCCCTTTAGGATGGTCGCGGCACGGGCCTCGGCGCTCCAGGCGTCGATATCGGCCAGCCGCGTTTGGATCTCTGCGATCCGGGTGCCGTCCGTCGAGGTTTCGGTCTCTGCCATCAGCGCGCTGCGTTCGGTGTCGGCGGCCAGCACCGTGTCGATCAGCGACACCTCGTTGCCCGGCACCTCCTGGTCGACGCCGCCGATGCGGGCGCGTTCGGGCAGGGAGATCGTGCCGGTGTCCAGCGGCAGCTCGCCCCGGATCATGCGGAAAAGTGTAGTCTTGCCGGTGCCGTTGCGGCCCACCAGACCCACCTTGTGGCCTGCGGGAATGACAGCCGAGGCGCCCTCGATCAGGGGGCGGCCGGCGACCGAGAAACTTATGTCTTCAAGACGCAACATGCGCACCGCATGCCGTATCGGGCCCGCGCCGTCAATCGCAGCTTTTCAATCATGCACCCCCATGCTATCGGGGCGCCGAATGACGGCGCAGACATGGGGTTTGCGCCATGACTTACACGAAAAGAGGCTACAATGGCTGTCGAACGCACGCTCAGCATCATCAAACCCGATGCCACCAAACGTAACCTGACCGGCAAGATCAACGCCAAGTTCGAGGATGCCGGCCTGCGCATCATCGCGCAGAAGCGGATCCACCTGTCCAAGGCGCAGGCCGGTGTGTTCTACGCCGTGCACGCGGAGCGTCCGTTCTATGACGAACTGTGCGAATTCATGGCGTCCGAGCCGGTTGTCGTGCAGGTGCTGGAAGGCGAAGGCGCGATTGCCAAGAACCGCGAAGTGATGGGCGCCACGAACCCTGCCGATGCGGCCCCGGGCACGATCCGCGCGGAATTCGCGGAATCGGTCGGCGAAAACTCGGTCCACGGTTCTGACGCTCCGGAGACGGCGGCGGTGGAGATCGCCTATTTCTTCTCGGGTCTCGAACTGGTCGGCTGACGCAACCGAGACACGAATTCACAAACGGCGTGGTCTTAGGATCGCGCCGTTTTTGTTTGCGCTTGGCGCGTCAGATCGCGGCGAAGTCGGTGAAGACCTGCCTGGACACGATCACCTTTGCGCCTTGCGTCACGGTGCTGCGCGGTGTCGGCGCGGGTTTCTGCGACTTCTGGGGGAGGTCGGGGGTCGTTGCCATTTGCCTGCTCCTTATTATAGGTCAGACCGGCCGAACAGCGCCGACCGGCGCCTGGTTATCAGAGCAGTGTTTCGGAAAAGACTGTCAGGAATTGGGCCTAAATGTGGCCGGATTGTGGCGAGCCGTGCGAATTTTATATCGTAATTCCGGCCGGGACCGTGCAAGGGTAAGTTCCGAAACGAGAAAAGTACGAAGAAAATGGCCCCCGGAAAGCTGAATCAGGACCCCCACAAGGTTCGTGAACATCAGGACATGAACCTCGAAACCGCCATCGGGCGGGCAGTGCGAGAGTTTCGCAAGGCCCGCAGCATGACGGTGTCGGACCTGTCGGACGTCACGGGCCTGTCCGTCGGGATGCTGTCGAAGATCGAGAACGGGGTCACGTCGTCGTCCCTGACCACGCTGCAGGCGCTGTCCACGGCGCTGAGCGTTCCGATCACGGCCTTCTTCCGCCGGTTCGAGGAGCGGCGCGAGGTGGTGCATGTCAAGTCGGGCGAGGCCGTGGAAATGGAGCGCGCCGGCACACGGGCCGGGCACCAATATAACCTGCTGGGTCATATCGGCGCCAATAATAGCGGAGTCGTGGTCGAGCCTTATTTGATCACGCTGAACGAGGAATCCGACATCTTTCCCACCTTTCAACACGAAGGGATCGAGATGCTTTATATCCTCGAGGGTGAGGTGGGCTATCGCCACGGCGACCAGAGCTTTCACCTGCGCCCTGGCGACAGCCTGTTTTTCGACGCCGACGCGCCGCACGGCCCGGACGAGCTGCTGCGGCTGCCGATCCGTTACCTATCGGTGATCTCGTATCCGCAAGGCGACCGGTGAATATTCCCCAGAAGAATATTTAATTCCCCGTATTGCATCTTTCTTATGGTCGTATTAGCGTCTCCGCAACATAGGAGACACTGTCATGTGTGGAATCGTTGGACTGTTCCTGAAGGACAAAACGCTTGAGCCGCGCTTGGGCGAAATGCTGACCGATATGCTGATCACCATGTCCGACCGCGGGCCCGACAGCGCGGGCATCGCGGTCTACGGCACGGATCGGGACGGGCAGGCGAAACTGACGCTGCAAGCCGCCGAGCCGAGCCAGTTCGAGGGGCTCGCCGAGGAGATCGGCAAGGAAGTCGGCGCGCGCGTCGAGCAACGTGTGATCGACACGCATGCCGTGCTGAGCCTGCCGAAGGACAAGCTGTCGGCGGCGCGGCAGGCGATCAAGCGGCTGCGCCCGGATATCCGGGTAATGAGTGCCGGCGACATCATCGAGATCTACAAGGAGGTCGGCCTGCCAGGGGACGTGGCGAAGCGGTTCGACATTCCCAAGCTGACCGGCAGTCATGGCATCGGGCACACCCGTATGGCCACCGAAAGTGCGGTCACCACACTGGGGGCGCACCCGTTTTCCACCGGCGCGGATCAGTGCCTTGTCCATAACGGTTCTCTCAGCAATCACAACGCGCTGCGGCGACAACTGGCCCGCGAAGGGATCGAGGTGGAAACGCAGAACGACACCGAGGTGGCGGCGGCCTACCTGACGTGGAAAATGCAGCAAGGTCATAGCCTTGGCGAGGCGCTGGAGGCAGGACTCGCGGATCTGGACGGTTTTTACACCTTTGTCGTCGGCACCAAGGACGGGTTCGGCGTGCTGCGTGATCCCATCGCCTGCAAGCCGGCCGTGATGGCCGAAACCGATCAATACGTGGCCTTCGGCAGCGAGTATCGTGCGCTGGTGAACCTGCCGGGGATCGAGGATGCCCGCGTGTGGGAACCCGAACCCGCCACTGTTTATTTCTGGAGCCATTGAGATGCAGACTTACGACTTGGAAGCGGATGGGCTGCGCGGGCTGAATGCCACGCTGCAAGCGGCCAGCGGCAACGAGACCGGCTGGGAAGTGGTCAACCCGCGCGGCAGCCATGCGATTGCCGTGGGGCTGGATGCGCCGCTGGATGTGACCGTGAAGGGCTCGACCGGGTACTACTGCGCGGGCATGAACCAACAGGCGACGGTGCGCGTCGCGGGCAATGTCGGCCCCGGCGTGGCCGAGAACATGATGAGCGGTACGGTGATCGTCGAGGGTGACGCCAGCCAATATGCCGGGGCGACCGGGCATGGGGGGCTCTTGGTGATCAAGGGCAACGCCTCGTCCCGCTGCGGGATCTCGATGAAGGGGATAGACATCGTGGTGGGCGGCAATGTGGGGCATATGTCGGCCTTCATGGGGCAGGCGGGGCACCTGGTGGTCTGCGGGGATGCGGGCGATGCGCTTGGCGACTCGATCTACGAGGCGAAGCTGTTCGTGCGCGGCAGCGTGAAAAGCCTGGGCGCCGACTGTATCGAAAAGGAGATGCGGACCGAGCATGTCGAGAAACTGACCGAACTTCTGGAGAAGGCCGGGATCGACGCCGACCCGTCGGAGTTCAAGCGCTATGGCTCGGCCCGCAAGCTCTATAATTTCAAAGTCGACAACGCCTATTGAGGAGACGGACCATGAGCGACAATCAAAAATCCGCTCCGCGGACTTTGCCGAAGTATTCCAATACCTTCACACCTGACGTTAACGCGGAAATCCGGCGGGCCGCGGCCACCGGTATCTACGATATCCGCGGCGGCGGGGCCAAGCGGAAGGTGCCGCATTTCGACGACCTTGTGTTCCTGGGCGCGTCCATGTCGCGTTACCCGCTGGAAGGCTATCGCGAGCGGTGCGATACGAACGTGGTGCTGGGGTCGCGCTATGCCAAGAAGCCGATCGAGCTGAAGATCCCGATCACCATCGCCGGCATGAGCTTTGGCGCGCTGTCGGCGCAAGCGAAAGAGGCGCTCGGGCGCGGGGCGTCGATGGCGGGCACCTCGACCACCACTGGCGATGGCGGCATGACGCCCGAAGAGCGCGGGCAGTCAAAAACTCTGGTTTATCAATACCTTCCGAGCCGGTATGGCATGAACCCCGACGACCTGCGCAAGGCCGATGCCATTGAGGTTGTCGTGGGGCAAGGCGCCAAGCCCGGCGGCGGCGGGATGCTGCTGGGTCAGAAGATATCGGACCGCGTGGCCGAGATGCGCACGCTGCCCAAGGGGATCGACCAGCGCTCGGCGTGTCGGCACCCGGACTGGACGGGGCCGGATGACCTTGAGATCAAGATCTTGGAGTTGCGCGAGATCACCGGCTGGGAAAAGCCTATTTACGTCAAGGTCGGCGCGGCGCGCCCGTTCTTCGACACGACGCTGGCGGTGAAGGCCGGCGCGGACGTGGTGGTGATCGACGGCATGCAAGGCGGCACGGCGGCCACGCAGGACGTGTTTATCGAGCATGTCGGCATCCCGACGCTGGCGTGTATCCGCGAGGCCGTTGCCGCGCTTCAGGAACTGGGCATGCACCGCAAGGTGCAGCTGATCGTCTCGGGCGGCATCCGCACGGGTGCCGACGTGGCCAAGGCGCTGGCGCTTGGCGCCGACGCGGTCAGCATCGGCACGGCGGCCATGGTGGCCATCGGCGACAATGACCCCAAGTGGGAGGCCGAGTACAACGCGCTCGGCTCTACCGCCGGGGCCTATGACGACTGGCACGAGGGCCGCGACCCGGCGGGCATTTCCACGCAGGACCCGGAATTGTCCAAACGCCTTGATCCGGTCGAGGCCGGGCGGCGGCTGAACAATTACCTTCAGGTTCTGACGCTGGAGGCACAGACGCTGGCCCGGGCCTGCGGCAAGAACCACGTGCACAATCTGGAGCCAGAAGATTTACAAGCCCTTACCGTGGAGGCCGCCGCCATGGCGCGGGTGCCTTTGGCGGGAACCTCTTGGATTCCCGGACAGGGCGGTATGTAATCGACAACAAAAATCAGAACGACAAGAAACGGGGAGACGACAATGGCCACGGACCTGGCGAAATTTGCCGACAAGAACGGCGTCAAATACTTCATGATATCCTTCACGGACCTCTTTGGCGGGCAACGCGCCAAGTTGGTTCCGGCGCAGGCGATTGCCGACATGCAGGAGGATGGCGCGGGGTTCGCGGGCTTTGCCACGTGGCTGGACATGACGCCGGCCCATCCCGACATGCTG
This sequence comes from Roseovarius confluentis, assembly GCF_002917925.1. Taxonomy (GTDB): domain Bacteria; phylum Pseudomonadota; class Alphaproteobacteria; order Rhodobacterales; family Rhodobacteraceae; genus Roseovarius; species Roseovarius confluentis. The sequence continues at coordinate 146,004 of NZ_PPFE01000008.1, forward strand.
GCCGTGCCGGACCCGGAGTCGGTCATTCAACTGCCGTGGAAGCCCGAGGTCGCCTGGGTCGCCGCCAACCCGGTGATGGAAGGCGAGGACGTGGCGCAAGCGCCCCGGAATGTGCTGCGTCGCCTGATCGACGAGGCTGCCGAGGAAGGCCTGCACGTCAAGACCGGCGTGGAGGCGGAGTATTTCCTGCTGACGCCGGATGGCAATGCGCTGTCGGACGAGTTCGATACCGCCGAGAAGCCGTGCTATGACCAGCAGGCGGTGATGCGCCGCTATGACGTGGTGCGCGAGATCTGCGACTACATGCTGGATCTGGGCTGGGGCCCGTACCAGAACGACCACGAGGACGCGAACGGCCAGTTCGAGATGAACTGGGAGTTCGACGACGCGCTGGTGACCGCCGACCGGCATTCGTTCTTCAAGTTCATGACCAAGTCGGTGGCCGAGAAACACGGCTTTCGCGCCACCTTCATGCCCAAGCCCGTCGAGGGGCTGACAGGCAACGGCGCGCATGTGCATATCTCGGTCTGGGACGCGCCGGGGGACAAGGCCAAGACCAATGTCTTTGCCACCGACACCGCCGAGGGCAGCCAGACGGCAGAGCTGGGCCTGTCGGACCGGGGCGCAAACTTCCTGGGCGGGATCATGAAGCACGCCAGCGGCATGGCGGCGATCACCAATCCGACGGTCAACAGCTACAAGCGGATCAACGCGCCGCGCACCACCTCTGGGGCGACATGGGCGCCCAACACGGTGACGTGGACCGGCAACAACCGCACGCACATGGTGCGCGTGCCGGGGCCGGGGCGGTTCGAACTGCGGCTGGCGGACGGGGCGGCGAACCCGTACCTGTTGCAGGCCGTGGTCATCGCGGCGGGTCTCAGCGGGATCCGATCCAAGGCCGATCCGGGCAAGCGGTATGACATCGACATGTATGCCGAAGGCCACAAGGTGCGGGGTGCGCCGAAACTGCCGCTGAACATGCTGGATGCCTTGCGTCTTTACGGCAAGGACAAGGAGTTGAAGGCGATGTTGGGTGACGCGTTTTCGTCCGCCTTCCTGAAGATGAAGCGGCAGGAATGGGATTCCTACATGGCGCATTTCAGCCAATGGGAAAAGGACCATACGCTGGATATCTGACCATTGACCCTGCCCGGGGCGCATGTCTTGATGCGCCTCGAACACTTGGGAGGATACCATGAAATTCCACCGTATGACCGCCGCCGTTCTGGCGGGATCGATGCTCGCGTTTCCGGCGGCCGCCGAGACGCGCGTGACCTATAAATCCGCCAAGACGGCCTCGTCCTATTACCAGATGGGGGTGCAGATCGCCGAAGCCATGCAAGAGGCCTCGGACGGCGAAATCAGCGTGACGGTCGAGGAAAGCCAGGGGTCGGTTCAGAACGTGATGGAAGTGCGGGCGCGGGGGGCTGACTACGTCTTTACCACACCCCCGGTACTGGTCAGCCTGGCACAGGGTGGCAAGGCGATGTTCGAGGGCAAGGGCGACCCGGCCTTTGACGAGATCCGCGCGCTGTTTCCGATTCCGTCGCTGACCATGCATTTCGTCATGTCCGAGGAGAGCGGGGCCACGACGCTGGACGATCTGGAAGGCAAGACGATCCTGTTGGGCAAGGGCAGCTTTGGCGCGACGGAGGGCGAGAAGTATCTCGATCTCTTCGGGCTGGCCGACAAGGTCGAGATCGCGGACGTGGAGTTGTCGAACGCGGTGCCGGCGATGCAGAACGGCCAGATCGACGGATTCGTGACCGCAGGCTCGTGGCCCGCGCCGAACGTGGTGGAGGCCGCGGCCTCGACCGGCGTGACGGTGCTGTCGCTGAGCGATGAACAGATCGCCGAGACCAAGCGCACAAGGCTGGTCATCCCCGCGGGCACCTATGCGGGGCAGGATGAGGAGATCGTGACGACCTCGCTGCCGGTGGCGGCCTACACGACCACCCAGATGGATGACGAGACCGCCTATCAGCTGACCAAGACCTATTGGGAGAACAAGGCCAGGCTTGCGGAATCCTCGGCATGGTGGAACGGCGTGGACGAAGGCCTGATGGAGAACATCACCGGCCAGATCCACCCCGGAGCCGTGCGGTATTACGAAGAGGCAGGCATGACCCTGACCGACGCGCAGAAGTGACCACGTGAGCCTGACGACCCCCGATCCCGCCGCGCAGGCCGGTCCTGCGCGGTTTTTCTGGCTTGGCCTGGCGCTGGCGTCGGTGGTGTTTCACATCGGGCTGGTGTTCTGGGGGCTGGTCCCGAACCTTGTGAGCCGGCCGATGCACCTGGTCTTCGTGCTGCCCTGGGTGCTGATCTGGGGGCAGGTGGGGCTGACACGCCAGAGCGGGTACGTGCTGGCGGCGCTTGGCGTGGGCGCGGCGCTTTGGGTCGTGGTCAACCGTGACATCCTGGGGGACCAGTACGGATTTCTCGAAGGACGGGGGCAGGTGGCCATCGCCGCCGTGCTGATCCTCGTGGTGCTGGAAGCGGCGCGGCGGGCGATTGGCTGGCCTCTGCCATTGGTGGCGGCCATCGCGCTTCTATACGGGCTGTTCGGGCAATATATCCCGGGCCGTTTTGGCCATTCCGGCACGCCGGTCGAAAGCTTTCTTGGCACGCTGACTATTGCCGAAGGCGCGCTTTGGGGATCGCTGACGCAGGTGTCGGTGAACGTGGTGGCGATCTTTGTCATCTTCGGCGCGGTGCTGAACGCGGGCGAGGCGGGGCAGGGCTTCATGAACGTGGCCGCTGCCGCTGCCGGACGTCTGAGAGGGGGCGCGGCGAAGGTGTCGGTGCTGAGCTCGGCGCTCTTCGGGTCGATCTCGGGCTCGGCTTCGGCCAACGTGGCCTCGACCGGGGCGGTGACGTTGCCGGCGATGGAGAAGCTGGGATACCCCAAGCGGATCGCAGGCGCGGTGGAGGCGGTGGCCTCGTCCGGCGGGCAGATCATGCCGCCGCTGATGGGGGCGGGGGCCTTCGTCATGGTCGAGCTGACGGGGGTGCCCTATACCGGCATCATGGCTGCTGCGGCGCTTCCGGCGCTCTTGTATTTCTGGGCCGTCTGGGTCGGGATCGACGGCTATGCGGCGCGGTTCGACTTGCGGGGACTTTCGGATGCGGACCGGCCCGCGCGGCGCGATGTGCTTGTAACATCGGGATTTTTCCTGGTGCCGTTCCTGATCCTGCTGTGGGGTATGTTCGTGATAGGGGTCACGCCGCAATATGCCGCGTGCCTATCGATCTTTGCCGGGGCGGCGCTGCTGCTCTTGGGGTCGGACCTGCGGGTGGACCTGTCGCGGGCCCTGGCGCGGGCCGAGACGGCGGTGATGACGGCGGCGCGGCAGGTGGCGCTGATCGGATCGATCATCTTTTGCGCCTCATTGGTCATAGGCGTGCTGGGCGTCACGGGGCTGGGGGTCAAGATCACGTCGCTGATCCTGTCGGCCTCGGGCGGGATGCTGTGGCCGTCACTGCTGCTGACCGCCTTTGCCTGCTTGATCCTGGGCATGGAGGTGCCGACAACGGCGGCCTACGTGATCTGCGTCTCGGTCGCGGGGCCGGCGCTGATCGAACTGGGGATGGAGCCACTTCAGGCGCATCTTTTCGTTTTCTGGTACGCCCTTCTGTCGACCATCACGCCGCCTGTTTGCGGCGCGGTTTTCATCGCGGCGGGCATGATCGGCGAGAACTGGCTGCGGGTCGCGCTCACGGCGATGACGCTGGGCGTGGGGCTGTACCTGATCCCGTTGGGGATGGTGGCAAATCCCGATATCACGGCGCTGGCCGAGACGCCCGGATGGGCGGTTCTGGCGATGGTCAAGGTGGGCGTGGGGCTGGCGCTGGTCAGCCTGTCGCTGGTTCTGAGGAAAGGCTGGCCGTTGCGGGGGGCGGCGTTTGCAGCAGGGTTGTTTTTGATCCTGTGGCCGATGTCTTAACGGCGAATCGGGGGCGAAAATCCACGTCGGTATCGCGTCGGTATCCGGGTGGTATCGCGACGGTGCCGTTGTCCGAAGGGCCGGAATGAACAGACCGTGCGCCGTTAAGCATTCGCAAAGAAAAACGCGACCCCCGAGCGGGGACCGCGCCTTGGATTAACTGGATCGAAAGACCCGCTCAGGCGTTGGCTTCGCGGATCTTCTCGGCGGCGTCCTTGTCATAGGTGACGCCGTTTTGCTCGAACAGCGTGTCGAGTTCGCCAGAGAGCGTCATCTCGGTAATGATGTCGCAGCCGCCGACGAATTCGCCCTTCACGTAGAGTTGCGGGATGGTGGGCCAGTCGGAATAGTCCTTGATGCCCTGACGGATGCCATCATCCGACAGCACGTTCACATCCATGAACTCGACGCCCATGTAGTTCAGAACGCCGGCCACGCGGGACGAGAACCCGCATTGCGGCATGGTCTTGGTGCCCTTCATGTAAAGCACCACGTCGTTGGCTTTGTTCGTTTCTTCGATTTGCGTCTTGGGATCGCTCATTTCTTGGTGTCCTTCGGTGCAAAGATTTTGGCGTAGGCTTGTGGATCGCGGGGGATTTCCCAGCGCCGGACGTTGCCGCCGCCCATTCCGGATTGATAGTCGGATTCCAGGACGTGCATTCCGGTCCCCGGTTCGCTGCCACGCTTGCCGGGGGATTTGCGCTGGCCCACGATGGCGACCGCGGCGATGGCGGCGAAAACCAGGGCCAGCAGGATGATCAGCGTCCAGCTCATGGGCCTAGTCCGGGGCCTTGGTGGTCAGGGCCAGGGCGTGCAGGTCGCCCGAGGGGCCGTCCATCTTGCCCTTGAGCGCGGCATAGACGGCCCGCTGCTGCTGGACACGGTTCTTGCCCCGGAAGCTTTCGTCGATGACCTCGGCCGCGTAGTGGTTCCCGTCGCCGGCCAGATCGGTGATGGTGATCTTTGCGTCTGGGAAGGTCTCGCGGATCAGGTCCTCGATTTCCTGGACTTGCATGGGCATGTGCGCGTCTCCTTGGTGTCTGTCCCTGATGTAGAGACGGTGGGGGCCGAGTGCAAGCGACAGGCGAGGTTTCGGGCGATGTCGTCCGTGGCGGGGCAGGCCGGGATTTCGTCCCGGCATTGGCGCGACAAGGCGGGGTGAAACCCCGCCCTGCGGGGTGTCAGGCGAAGGTGTCGCCGAAGGTGCCACGATAGATCGCGGCCAGCTCGTCCAGCGGGGCGCTGGAGCGGCCCATTTGCACGTCGCTGCCGGTGAAGCGGCCTACGGACTGGATCGGCACGCCGGCCTGGCCTGCGGCAATCATCAGCGCCTCGGCTTGGTCGAAGTTGCAGGCCACGAGGTAGCGGGCCTGGTCTTCGCCGAAGAGCGTCGCGGTCTCTTCGCTGTCGAGGCAGATTCCGACGCCGGCGGCCTCGGCCATCTCGAAGGCGGCGAGCGCGAGGCCGCCGTCGGAAAGGTCGGTGCAGGCCTTGATGTATTCGGCATTGGCGCGGATGAAGTCGCCGTTGCGCTTCTCGGCATCGAGATCGACGGGCGGTGCATCGCCTTCAACGCGGTTATAGACCTCGGCCAGAAGCGCCGACTGGCCCAGGTGGCCGGTGGTTTCGCCCACCAGAAGGGCCACGTGGCCGTCGCGGGCATGCCCGGTGATGGCGGTTTCGGGGTCCTTGATCAGGCCCACGGCGCCGATGGTGGGAGTGGGCAGGATGGCGCTGCCATCGGTCTCGTTGTAGAGCGAGACGTTGCCCGACACGATCGGCATGTCGAGCGCCGCGACGGCCGCGCCGATGCCCTTGATGGCCATGACGAACTGGCCCATGATCGCGGGCTTTTCCGGGTTGCCGAAGTTGAGGTTGTCGGTCGTGGCAAGCGGCACGGCGCCAAGGGCGGTTAGGTTGCGATAGGCCTCGGCCACCGCCTGTTTGCCGCCCTCGAAGGGGTTCGCCTTGACGTAGCGGGGGGTGACGTCGGAGGTGAAGGCGAGGTGCTTGTCGGTGCCGTGCACGCGGATGAGGCCGGCGCCCTGACCGGGTGTGCGGGCGCTGTCGGCCATGACCATTGTGTCGTATTGCTCGTACACCCACTGCCGACCGCAGTAGTTGACCGAGCCGATGAGGGCCTTCAGCCCGTCGATGGGATCGACATTGGGCACGTTCGCATCGTCGAGTGCCTCGGGCGTTTCAGGCTCTTCCCAAGGGCGCTCGTATTCCGGCGCGCTGCCCGACAGGGTGGCGAGCGGCAGGTCGGCCATGACCTCGCCTTTATGCATGATGAGGAAGCGGTCCTCTGCAATGGTCTCGCCGACGATGGCGAAGTCGAGGTCCCATTTCTCGAACACGGCGCGGGCTTCCGCCTCTTTTTCCGGGCGCAGGACCATGAGCATGCGTTCCTGGGATTCGGACAGCATCATCTCGTAGGCGGTCATGTTCGCCTCGCGCTGCGGCACGGCGTCGAGGTTGAGTTTCACGCCGAGGCCGCCCTTGTCACCCATTTCCACGGCGGAACAGGTGAGGCCGGCCGCGCCCATGTCCTGAATCGAGATGACGGCGCCGGTGGCCATCAGTTCCAGCGTGGCCTCCATCAGGCGTTTCTCGGTGAAGGGGTCGCCGACCTGAACGGTGGGGCGCTTTTCCTCGATGGTCTCGTCGAATTCGGCGGAGGCCATGGTGGCGCCGCCGACGCCGTCGCGGCCGGTCTTGGCGCCGAGGTACACGACGGGCATGCCGATGCCGGAGGCGGCGGAGTAGAAGATCTTGTCGGCATCCGCGAGGCCCGCCGCGAAGGCGTTGACGAGGCAGTTGCCGTTATAGGCCGGATCGAACCGCACCTCGCCGCCCGCGCAGGGCACGCCGAAGCAGTTGCCGTAGCCGCCGATGCCCTCGACCACGCCATGCACCAGCTGGCGGGTCTTGGGGTGGGCGACCTCGCCGAAGGAAAGCGAGTTCATCGAGGCGATGGGACGCGCGCCCATGGTGAAGACGTCGCGCAGGATGCCGCCCACGCCGGTGGCCGCGCCCTGGTAGGGCTCGATATAGGAGGGGTGGTTGTGGCTCTCCATCTTGAAGACCACGGCCTGGCCGTCGCCGATATCCACGACGCCCGCATTCTCGCCCGGGCCGCAGATCACTTGCGGGCCGTCGGTGGGCAGGGTGCGCAGCCATTTCTTGGAGGACTTGTAGGAGCAATGCTCGTTCCACATGGCCGAGAAGATGCCGAGTTCGGTGAAGCTCGGTTCGCGGCCGATGATATCGAGGATGCGGTCGTACTCGTCGGGCTTGAGCCCGTGGGCCGCGATCAGTTCGGACGTGATGGCCGGTTCCTGCATGTGAAACATGTCCCCCAAGGTGCGGTGCAGATGGCGCCCCTATTAGGCCATGAACGCAGCGGGGGGAAGGGGGTGCGGCGCGGTGCGTGCCATGGGCCTTGACGGATGCCGCGCGATGCCGTCGGGTTGTGCGGAAAGGAGTTGCCATGAAGACGATCGAGAACCCGTGGCGCGGACAGGGGCTGGTGGACGGGGTACTGGCCGAGATCCCCGGCCCCAGCGTGGACGCCGCCGCGCCCTTGCGGCTGTTGTCCGAGTGCCCGGCGCATGGCGAGACGCCGCTGGAGCGGCGCGAGGCGTTCGGCACGACGCTTTTCGTCAAGGACGAGCGCGGGCGCATGGGGCTGGGCAGCTTCAAGGCACTTGGGGCGGCTTATGTGATTGCGCACGAGGCCGCCGCGACGGGGGCGGAGGACATGGCGAGGGCGCTGGCGGAGCGGACCTATGTCACCGCGAGCGCGGGCAATCACGGGATGTCGGTGGCGGCGGGGGCGAAGGTCTTTGGCGCGAAGGCCGTGGTCTATATCGCCGAGACGGTGCCTGAAAGCTTTGCCGGACGCCTGCGCGACAGGGGCGCCGAGGTGGTGCGGGCCGGGTCAGACTACGAATCCAGCATGAAGGCCGCCGAGCAAGCAGCAACGGACAACGGCTGGACGCTGTTGTCCGATAGCTCCTGGCCCGGGTACGTGGACCTGCCCTGGCGGCTGATGGAAGGTTACCTGGTGATGGCCGAGGAGGCGGTGCGGCAGATGCCGGAGGTGCCCACGTATATTTTCCTGCAAGCGGGCGTCGGCGGGCTGGCGGGGGCCTGCGCGGCGCTTTTCCGGGCGCATTGGGGTGCGGAGCCGCGCATTGTGGTGGTGGAGCCCGAGGCCGCCCCGGCGTTGCAGGCGAGTATCGAAGCGGGTCGTCCGGTGGCGACCGAAGGTCCGGTCTCGGCCATGGGGCGTCTGGATTGCAAGGAGCCATCGCTGATCGCGCTGCGTGGTTTGTCGCGGGATGCCGATGCCTTCGTGACCCTCAGTGAGGACGAGGCGGCGGAGGTGCTGCCGGAATTGAAGCTTATGGGGCTGGAGAGCACGGAATCGGGGGCGGCGGGGCTGGCCGCCGCGCGGTTGATGGGCCTTGGACCCGACGAGCGGGTGCTGTGCATCCTGAGTGAGCAAGCCGTCGGATGATCCGGGGGTTCGAGCGGGCGGAGTACGAGACCCGGACCGCGCGGGCGCAGGTGCTGATGGACCGTGCGGGGCTGGGCGCGCTCTTGCTGACGACCGAGGCGGATGTGCGTTATTTCACCGGCTTTCTGACGCGGTTCTGGGAAAGCCCGAGCCGCCCGTGGTTCCTGGTGGTGCCGCGCGAAGGTCCGCCGGTGGCGGTGATCCCGTCGATCGGGGCGGCGCTGATGGGGCGCACGTGGGTCGAGGATATCCGCACGTGGTCGGCCCCCAACCCCGACGATGACGGTGTGAGCCTGCTGGCCGCAACGCTGCGCGAGGTGGGCGGCCCGGTGGGCGTGCCAATGGGGTACGAGACGCATTTGAGGATGCCTTTGCACGACTTCGAGCGGGTGAAAGACTTGGCCGGTCTGGCGTTCACCAAAGATGCGGGACTCGTGGCGCGACTGCGGGCTGTGAAATCCCCCTCCGAGATCGCCAAGATTGAAACCGCCTGTTCCATTGCCGGTCGGACCTTTGCCCGGGTGCCCGAGATCGCGGGGGAAGGCCGCCCGCTGGCGCAGGTCTTTCGCGATTTTCAGCGCCTCTTGTTGGAGGAAGGCGCGGACTGGGTGCCTTACCTTGCCGGGGGCGCCGCGCAGGGCGGGTACGCGGACGTGATCTCGCCCGCGCCCGAGACGCCGCTCTGTGCAGGCGACGTGCTGATGCTGGACACGGGCGCGGTATGGGACGGGTATTTCTGCGATTTCGACCGCAATTTCGCCGTGGGACATGTGGGTGAAGGCGTGGCAGAGGCGCAGGGGCGGCTTGTCGCGGCCACGGCAGCGGCGATGGAGATGGCCCGGCCCGGCGCGCGCGCCAGCGATCTGTGGCGGGTCATGTCGGGTATCGTCGGGGCGGGCGAGACGGCGGGACGGCTGGGGCACGGCCTGGGGATGCAGCTGACCGAGGGGCTGTCGCTGACGGCGCAGGACCAAACCGTGCTGGAACCCGGCATGGTGATCACGCTGGAGCCCGGGATCGACCGGCCCGGCGGGCTGTGCATGGTGCATGAGGAGGTGATCGTCATCACCGATGGCGGGCCGAAGGCGCTGTCGCCTCTGGCAGGGGGTGATATTGCGGTGATTTAGGGGAGGAAGGGACCGGGATCGTGGGGATCCGTCGTAGACGCTCCACAACCGGGTGCTGAGCCGCGCCATCGACGGGCCGTGGTGCGTCGATCCAGGGCCGGAGCAGGTGCGCTTTATTCCCAAGTTGCCGCAAAAGGAACGAGGGGTGCACTCACTTCAACGACTCGATGTGCCGTGGGGACGGCCCGTCGATGGCGCGGCGGAGCAGCTGGCTGCGCCTTGATCCCGCGCCAGCGAGCGAAGGGTCAGCAGCTGCTGCAACCTGATTTCATCATGCGTCAGCCATCCCGACAGGCCAAAAAAAAGGCCGAGCAATAAGCTCGGCCAAAGTCCAACAGGGAGGTATGAAGTGATCGGGTTGATCACCGTCATGACCGCGAATTAGTACCCGTTTTCCGAGCGTTCAAGGGTAATCAGGTCGCAGGAGGCGAAAACCTGCTATGCTGTTGCCGCATAGCTGCATCGGCGGTTGTCCGAGAAATGGGCGTAATGCCTTATTTTGCGACGTTTTTGCGATAGGCCACGATCTCTTCCTGGACGAAGTCGCGGAATGCCTTGATGCGTTGCGACTGGCGCAATTCCTCGGGGTAGGCGAGGAAGACCGGCACGTCCGATGACTGGACCTCCGGCAGGACGCGCACGATCTGGTCGAAATCCTGGCCGAGGTAGTCGGGCAGCACGCCGATTCCCAAATTGTTGAGCACGCCCTGCAACACGCCGTAATAGTTGTTCACCGTCAGCAGCGAGGGGATGTCGTAGGTCATCAGCTCGCTGACGAGCGTCGCGCCCGCGCCGACCTGCGCCGAGCGGGGGTTCTGGCAGATGATGCGGTGCTGGCTGAGGTCTTCCATCCGTTCCGGCGTGCCGCGCTCGTCGAGGTACTTCTGGGTCGCGAACAGGCACATGTTGATCATCATCAGGCGCTTGCGAATGAGGTCGGCCTGGCTAGGTTCCTTCATGCGGATCGCCACGTCAGCCTCGCGCATGGGCAGGTCGAGCACGCGTTCCTCGAGCATCAGGTCGATGTTGAGGTCGGGATAGGTGGCGAAGAGCTTGGGCAGGCGCGGGGCCAGCCAGAGCGTGCCGAAGCCGATGGTGGTGGTCACGCGCAACTCGCCGAATACCTCCTCCTCGCTGTCGCGGATGCGGGCGGTGGCGGCGTCCAGGCGCTTGACCATGGCGCGGGTGGCATCGAACAGAAGCTCGCCCTGCTCGGTCAGGATCAGGCCGCGGGCGTGGCGATGGAAAAGTGTGGCGTTGAGTGATTCTTCGAGCGCGCGAATCTGCCTCGAGACGGCCGATTGCGACAGGTGAAGCTGGTCGCCGGCATGTGTGAGGCTGCCGGCATCGGCCACAGCGTGAAATATTCTCAGTTTGTCCCAATCCATTTCGCAACTTTCAATGCAATCCAATCCCGCAGGCGCAATAGCAGAAAAACATCTGCGGTTCACAGCCGATAGCGTGGAAAAAACGTGAAACTTTGTGTTAGGTCACGTATTATGACCTAAAATACGCCTATATACCTAGCAATTGCGCGGGATCGCGCAAGCGCCTCGGGAGGACGACATGAGCGATCAGAAGATTTCCCTGAACGACCGGCTGGATTTGACCAAATCGCAGATTCTGCTGAACGGCACGCAGGCGCTAGTACGGCTGATGCTGATGCAGGCCGCACGGGACCGGGCCGAGGGGCACAATACCGCGGGCTACGTGACGGGCTATCGCGGCTCGCCCCTGGGTGCGGTGGACATGCAGATGGCGCGTGCGGAAAAGGTGCTGGCCGAGGCGAACGTGACCTTTCAGCCGGGCCTGAACGAGGACCTGGCAGCCACGGCCCTGTGGGGCACACAACAGGCGCAGCTGCGCGGCGAGGGCAAGCACGACGGCGTCTTCGGTCTGTGGTACGGCAAGGGGCCGGGGGTGGACCGCTCGGGCGACGTGATGCGCCATGCCAACATGGCCGGGACCGCGCCGCTGGGCGGCGTGCTGATGGCGATGGGGGATGACCATACCGGGGAGAGCTCCACGGTTTGTCACCAGTCGGATTGGGCGCTGGTGGATGCCTATATGCCGGTGCTGTCACCTGCCGGGGTACAGGAGATCCTGGACTTCGGGCTTTACGGCTTTGCGCTGTCGCGCTTTGCGGGCGTCTGGGCGGGGCTGAAAACCATGAAGGACACGGTGGAGGTGACCAGCGTGGTCGATGGCAGTCTCGACCGGATGAATTTCGTCCTGCCGGAGTTCGACATGCCGGATGGGGGCCTGAGCATTCGGCTTGGGGATCACTGGATCGCGCAGGAAGCGCGGATGATCGACCACAAGAGGTACGCCGCCGAAGCCTTTGCCCACGCGAACAAAATCGACAAGCGGGTGTGGGGTAAACCCGGCGCAAAGATCGGCTTCGTCGCTGCGGGCAAGAACTGGCTGGACCTGACGCATGCGCTGGACATGCTGGGGATCGACGCCGCCGAGGCCGAGCGTCTGGGGTTGACGACCTACAAGGTGGGCCAGACCTTTCCGATGGACATGAAGGGCTTTCACGACTGGGCCGAGGAGCTGGACCTGATCGTGGTGGTCGAGGAAAAACGCAAGCTGATCGAGATCCAGATCAAGGAGGCGATTTTCGACGACCGGCAGGGGCGGCGCGTCTATGGCTGGTACAAGGGCGGCGCGGGCGGCCTGCATTCCGAGGAACTGTTCCCGACGCGCATGGCGCTGGACCCGGTGATGGTGGCCGAGAAGATCGGCACCATCCTGGTGGAGGAAGGCCGCGGCACGGACCGCGTGAAGGCCGGGTTGCAACTAATTGACGAAGCGAAGAAATCGGACAACGCCGAAGAGCTGGCGGCGCGGTTGCCGTATTTCTGCGCGGGGTGTCCGCACAACACCTCGACCAAGGTGCCGGAGGGCGGGCGTGCCTATGCCGGGATCGGATGTCACATCATGGCGCTGTGGATGGACCGCGAGACCAGCGGGTTCACGCATATGGGCGCGGAAGGCGCGAACTGGATCGGCGAGGCGCCGTTTTCCAACCGCGAGCATGTGTTCCAGAACCTTGGCGACGGAACGTATAACCACTCGGGCGTTCTGGCCATTCGCGCGGCGTTGGCTGCGGGTGTGAACATCACGTACAAGATCCTTTACAACGACGCGGTCGCCATGACCGGCGGGCAGACCAACGAGGGCGGTCTGGGGCCGGACCGGATTGCGCGAGAGTTGCAGGCGATGGGCGTGGAGCACATCGCGGTGGTCTATGACGAGAAGGAAGAGCCGGAGAAGGCGCATTTCCCCTCGGGCATCGGCTGGCACGAGCGGGCCGAGATGATGCAGGTGCAGCAGAAGTTTCAGGAAATCAAAGGCGTATCGGCCATTATTTACGTGCAGACCTGCGCTGCCGAGAAGCGCCGCCGCCGCAAGCGCGGCACCTTTCCGGACCCCGACAAGCGGGTCTTCATCAACACCGATATCTGCGAGGGCTGCGGGGATTGCGGGGTGCAGTCGAACTGCGTCGCCATCGTGCCCAAGGAAACCGAACTTGGCCGGAAGCGTGCCATCGACCAGTCGAGCTGTAACAAGGATTTTTCGTGCCTCAAGGGGTTCTGCCCGTCCTTCGTGACGCTGGAAGGGGCGAGGATCCGCAAGGAGGCGTCGGCCGATCTGGACCTGCCGGATCTGCCGGAGCCCGCGCTGCCCAGGATCGACGGCACCTATAACGTGGTGATCACCGGCGTCGGCGGCACCGGCGTGGTGACCATTGGCGCCGTCATGGCGCAGGCGGCGCAGATCGACGGCAAGGGCGCGGGCATGATGGAGATGGCCGGGCTGGCGCAGAAGGGTGGCGCAGTTCATATCCACTGCCGGATTGCCGAGAAGCCAAGCGATATCAGTGCCATCCGGGTTGCCACGGGCGAGGCGGATGCGCTGATCGGCGGCGACCTGGTTGTCAGCGCCGGAGCCAAGACGCTGGGACTGACGCGGAAGGGGCGCACGGGCGGCGTGGTCAACAGCCACGAGATCATGACCGGCGATTTCACTCGCGACACCGAGTTCACGCTGCCGACCGACCAGCTGGCGCTGTCGCTGAAGGCGCGGATGCAGGACGACGTGGTGCTGTTCGACGCCAGCGAGCTTGCTCGGGTGGCGATGGGCGACGCCATTTTTTCCAACATGATCATCTTTGGCGCGGCATGGCAGCGGGAGCTTGTGCCACTCAGCAAGGCGTCCATCGACGCCGCCATTGAACTGAACGGCGCGGCGGTGGAGCGCAACCTGCGGGCCTTCGATATCGGGCGGTGGGCCGCGGAGCACCCGCAAGAGGCGGACCGGATGGTGACGCCGACCGTTGTGGAAAAGCCGAAGTCGCTGGAGGAGAAGATCGCGTTCCGCGCCGATCACCTTGTCGGCTACCAGGGCAAGCGGCTGGCGAAACGGTATCGCAAGCTGGTCGACGGAATAGAGAACGGGACCGTGCGCGAGGCGGTGGCCTTGGGCTATCACAAGCTATTGAGTTACAAGGACGAATACGAGGTCGCGCGGCTGCTGATCCAGAGCCGGAAAAAGGCCGAGGAAGAGTTCGCGGGCGATTTCGACATGACCTTTCACCTGGCCCCGCCGATCCTGAGCAAGACCGGCCCGGACGGGCGGCCGAAGAAGCGGCAGTTCGGGGCGTGGATGGAAAAGCCGATGCGCTTGATGGCCAACTTCAAGGGCTTGCGCGGCACGCCGCTGGACATCTTCGGCTATAGCGAGGAGAGGCGCATGGAACGTGCCCTGATCCGCGAGTACGAGGCGGACATGGCCGAGGTGCTGCCCAAGCTGGAGGGCAAGACCCAGGACGCCATCGTGGCGCTGGCGGAATTGCCATTGCAGATCCGCGGCTTCGGCCCGGTGAAGATGGCGAACGCGCAAAAGGCGGCCAAGCAGCGCGAGCATCTTTTGCAGGTGATCCGCGACGGGGGGCAGGACGTGGCGCGGGCGGCACAGTAGGGCACTCCCGTGTTTGTTACCTAGAATTCATCGCCCTGTTACGTGGCGGGGCGATGTAGTTGGATGCACGCGAATCGAGACGGAAGGTGAGATGCGCCAGGAACGCCACGTGGCCCGTGACATCAGCTATGCCTATTCGGCGCAGACCCGCGGGGGCCGCGCCATGATCCGCACGATGGAAAACCTGACGGGCCGCATTCGGCTGATCAAGCGGGCGGCGGGCTATGAGCAGGAAGTCGCAGCGGGCCGCGATTTCTGGCAGGTGATGGTGGAGCGGTATGGCCTGACGCTGGACGTTGTGGGCGGGCGCCTGGACAACATTCCGCGCACCGGGCCGCTGATCCTGATTGCGAACCATCCCTACGGCATTCTGGATGGGATGATGATGGGGCATATCCTGAGCCAGACGCGGGGCGATTTCCGTATCCTCGCGCACAAGGTGTTCCGCAAGGCCGAAGACCTGAACCGGATCATCCTGCCGATCAGCTTTGACGAGACGAAAGAGGCGGTCGCGCTGAATATCGAGACCCGCAAGACAGCGCTGAATTATCTGCGTGACGGCGGGGCCATCGGCATTTTCCCCGGCGGCACGGTCAGCACGGCGGCGAAACCCTTTGCCCAGCCGCTCGACCCCGGCTGGCGGGGCTTCACGGCGCGGATGGTGGCGAAATCGGATGCGACCGTGGTGCCGATCTTCTTCGAGGGGCACACCAGCCGGTTGTTCCAGCTGGCCAGTCACTTGCATTACACGCTGCGCATGGGGCTGCTGATCAAGGAATTCTGCAAGCGGGTGGACACACGCGTGCAGGTCGTGGTGGGCCAGCCGATCTCGCAGGACGAATTGCGCGCACGGGCCAAGGACACAAAATCCATGATGGCGTTTCTGCGGCACAAGACGTATGAGCTTAGCACGCGTCCGGTGAACCCGGACGAGATTGGCTTCGAATACGACTAGGGGCGCGGGCAGCGCGGGACATATGGCAGTTGGAATTTTCGACAGCGGGCTTGGTGGCCTGACGGTTCTGAGCGCCGTGGAGGCACGGTTGCCGGAGGTGGCACTGGTGTATCTGGGCGACAATGCCAACGCGCCTTACGGTGTGCGCGATCCCGAGGATATCTTTGCCCGCACCAAGGCGCATGTGCATCGGCTGTGGCATGACGAGGGGTGCAACCTGGTGATCCTTGCGTGCAACACGGCGTCCGCCGCCGCCCTGCGCCGGATGCAGGAGGAAGGCGTGCCGCCGGGCAAGCGGGTGCTGGGCGTCTTCGTGCCGCTGATCGAGGCGCTGACCGAGCGGCAGTGGGGCGACAATTCCGCCCCGCGCGAGGTGGCGGTGAAGCATGCCGCGCTTTTTGCAACGCCCACGACTGTCAGCAGCCGGGCGTTTCAGCGGGAACTGGCCTTTCGCGCCATCGGCGTGGACGTGGAGGCGCAGGCCTGCGGCGGCGTGGTGGACGCCATCGAGGATGGCGACATGATATTGGCCGAAGCGCTGGTGCGCAGCCATGTGGACGCGCTCAAGCGCAAGATGCCCAATCCGCAGGCCGCCGTTTTGGGGTGCACGCATTACCCGCTGGTCGAGGACGTGTTCCAGGCGGCCTTGGGGCCGGAGGTGCAGGTGTTCTCGCAGCCCAACCTGGTGGCGGCGAGCCTGGCCGATTACCTGTCGCGGCATCCGGACATGGCGGATGGCGGGACCGGCGTGCGGTTCCTGACCACGGGCGACCCCAAGCGCACCTCGGACCGGGCGACGCAGTTCCTGCGACGAGGGATCACGTTCCAGGCCGCCTGAGGCCAGCGCGTCGCATTGCGGGGCCGCGCATTCTTCCTTACATGACTGTTAACTGACGAAAGAGGTCTGACATGACCCATAAAATCGCCATTCTGGGCGCCTCGGGCTATACCGGCGCCGAACTTGTCCGGCTGATCGCGACGCATCCCGGGCTGGAGATTGCCGCGCTGTCGGCCAATTCCAAGGCCGGGCAGACCATGGCGCAGGCGTTTCCGCACCTGCGGCACCTCGACCTGCCCACGCTGGTGACGATCGACGAGATCGACTTTACCGGGATCGACCTGTGTTTTTGCGCCCTGCCGCACAAGACCAGCCAGGAGGTCATCTCGGCGCTGCCCAAGGATCTGAAGATCGTGGATCTGAGCGCGGATTTCCGGCTGCGCGATCCGGCCGCCTATGAGAAATGGTACGGCAACCCCCATGCGGCGGTGGAGATGCAGAAAGAGGCCGTCTATGGCCTGACCGAGTTTTACCGCGATGCCATCCGCGAGGCGCGGCTGGTGGCCGGAACAGGGTGCAACGCCGCGACCGGGCAATACGTACTGCGCCCGCTGATCGAAGCCGGGGTGATCGACCTCGACGACATCATCCTGGACCTGAAATGCGGGGTGTCGGGGGCCGGGCGGAGCCTGAAGGAAAACCTGCTGCATGCGGAGTTGTCGGAGGGGTATCACGCCTATGCTCTGGGGGGGACGCACCGGCATCTGGGCGAGTTTGACCAGGAGTTCTCGGCCATCGCGGGGCGCGACGTGCACATCCAGTTCACGCCGCACCTGGTGCCGGCGAACCGGGGGATTCTGGCGACGGGGTATGTGAAGGGCGAGGCGAAGGCGGTTTACGAGACGCTTTACAACGCTTACGCGGATGAGCCGTTCATCGAGGTGTTGCCCTTTGGCGAGGGGCCCAGCACCCGGCATGTGCGGGGGAGCAACTTCTGCCATATCGGCGTGGTCGCGGACCGCATCGAGGGGCGGGCCATCGTGGTCGCCGCGCTCGATAACCTGTGCAAGGGGTCGAGCGGGCAAGCCTTGCAGAACGCCAACCTGATGTTAAATCTGGACGAGACGACGGGGCTGATGCTGGCGCCGGTGTTTCCGTAGTTTCCCTGAGGAGGACGGGGTAGCGCGATGAAATCACTGAAGAAAAAGAGGCGCGTGCAGGTCATTGCCGTGACGGCGATTGCGCTGATCCTGGCCACGGGCCTGATCGGCTATGCCATGCGCGACGGCATCAACTTCTTCCGCTCGCCAAGTCAAGTAATGGCCGAACCGCCCGCGCCCTCGGAAACCTTCCGGATCGGCGGGCTGGTCGAAGAAGGCACTCTGGTGCGTGGCGAGGGCGAGACCGTGAGTTTCAGCGTGACTGATGGCGGGGCGTCGGTGCCGGTGCGCTATACCGGCGTTCTGCCGGATCTGTTTGGCGAGAACGAGGGCATGGTGGGCCTGGGCCGCTACGAGGACGGGGTTTTCACCGCGACCGAGATCCTGGCCAAGCATGACGAGGAATACATGCCCAAGGAAGTCGTCGATGCGCTGAAGGAACAGGGCGTTTACCAGGAACCGGACGGTAGCTAAGCCACGCATTAACCATTCCTGACAATCCTTGCCGGCGAGTTCAAATCGCTGGCCAAGGGGGCGCGGAATGCAGACTGTCTCGGAGATCGCAGAGGATATCCTGGCGCGGGAAGGCGGGTTCGTGAATGACCCCGACGACCCGGGCGGGGCCACCAACCATGGCGTGACCATCCACACGATGCGGCGGCTGGGGTTGGACCTTGACCGGGACGGGGATGTGGACGTGGCCGATGTGCGTCGTCTCAGCCGGGCGCAGGCGCAGGACATCTTCATCGACCATTATTACCACCGGCCCGGGATCGCACGGCTGCCGCAGGTTTTGCAGGCCAGCGTGTTCGACATGTACGTGAATGCGGGGTCCAACGCGGTGAAGATCCTGCAACGGCTGTTGCGGCAGATGGGCCACGAGGTGGCCGTGGACGGAATCATCGGCCCACAGACCATCGATGCGGCGGAGCTGGCGCATGGCGTGGCGCCGCTGCATATTGCCGATGCCTACGGGATCGCGCGGCGGAATTACTATTTCCGGCTGGCCGATCAGCGCCCCGCGTCGCGCAAGTTTGCGCGCACCCGGTCGGGTGGCAAGGGCGGCTGGATCCGGCGCGCCGAGGCGTTCATCTCGTCGCGCTATCACATGACGCCGGCGGAGTTTCGGGATCGGGTGGCGAAATGGGACTGATCGAGACGGTCCTGAGCCTGGTCTTCGGCGGGGGGCGCAATGCGGTGGCGGAAACGGCCCAAGTGTTCCGGGTGAATGCCGAGAAATCGGATGAACGCGCCGCCGAATTGCAGGGCGCGGCGCTGGCGCAGCTTGCGGCCGAGTTCAGGGCCGAGCGCAAGGGCTGGTACGACCGGTTAATCGACGGGCTGAACCGGGTGCCGCGCCCGGCCATGGCGCTTGGGACGCTGGGGTTGTTCGTCGCGGCGATGGTCGATCCGATCTGGTTTTCCGAGCGGATGCAGGGGATCGCACTGGTGCCCGAGCCGTTGTGGTGGCTGCTGGGGGCAATCGTCAGTTTCTATTTCGGCGCGCGGCATCAGGCCAAGGGGCAGGAGTTTCAGCGCTCCATCGCCGCCACGATGGCCCGCACCCCACAGGTGGTGGGCAACCTGAGATCCTTGCGCGCGTTGGACGCGGGCAGCGCGGGCGTGGCGGATACCGGGCATGATGCGGGGCTGGCGTTGCAGGTGCAGGAGGTGGAAAGCGAGCCGAACGCGGCCTTGCGCGAGTGGCAGGAGGCGAGCCACGGGCGGTAAACTGACGGCGCGGAATCAAGGCGCGGTACGCGCCGCCGCGCCATCGCTGCCGCCCACCCAGGGGGCGGCGATTTGGCAGACGCAAGCGCTCTGCTTGGACGTTTTTCGGATTTGGCTGGGGTTAAGGTCTGCTGCTCTGGCGTCGGCGCGCCACCCCGGGGGGCAGCGACGGCACGGCCGCGCCCCGCGACAATGTGATCACCCGTCGCACCCGAAATGCGTTGGAGGCGAGGCCCGGGGCGATTATAACCGGGCCATGATCACCGAGCTTGGACATTTCGCCCTCATCCTCGCCTTCTTCGTGGCGTGCTTTCAATCCGTCGTGCCGCTGATCGGCGCACACAAGCGATGGGCGGGGTGGATGGCCGTGGCCGAGCCCGCCGCTACGCTGCAATTCGTGCTGACGCTGGGGGCCTTTGCGGCGCTGACTTGGGCCTTCGTGACCTCGGATTTCTCGCTGGAACTGGTGGTGGCCAACAGCCATTCCGCGAAACCGATGCTTTACAAGATCACCGGCGTCTGGGGGAACCACGAAGGCTCGATGCTGCTGTGGGTGCTGATCGTGACGCTGTTCGGGGCCTTTGCCGCATGGTTCGGGGGCA
The DNA here is from genome assembly GCF_002917925.1 of Roseovarius confluentis. Classification (GTDB taxonomy): domain Bacteria; phylum Pseudomonadota; class Alphaproteobacteria; order Rhodobacterales; family Rhodobacteraceae; genus Roseovarius; species Roseovarius confluentis. The sequence goes on from NZ_PPFE01000008.1 coordinate 165,818, forward strand.
ACCTGCCGCCGACGCTGAAGGCGCGGGTGCTGTCGATACAGGGTCTGATCGGTGTGGCGTTCTTTGCCTTTATCCTGTTCACCTCGAACCCGTTTCTGCGCATGGAAGTGCCGCCTTTCGATGGGCGTGACCTGAACCCGCTATTGCAGGACCCGGGCCTCGCGTTCCATCCGCCGTTCCTCTACCTCGGCTACGTGGGCCTTTCGATGACCTATTCCTTCGCGCTGGCCGCCCTGATTGAAGGCCGCGTCGATGCGGCCTGGGGCCGGTGGGTGCGGCCCTATACGTTGGCGGCGTGGATCTTTCTGACCATCGGCATCGCGTTGGGGTCCTGGTGGGCCTATTACGAGTTGGGCTGGGGCGGCTTCTGGTTCTGGGATCCGGTGGAAAACGCCAGTTTCATGCCGTGGCTCATCGCCGCCGCGTTGCTGCATTCGGCCATCGTGGTTGAAAAGCGCGAGTCGCTGAAAAGCTGGACCATATTGCTCGCCATCATCGCCTTCGGGTTCTCGATGATCGGCGCGTTCATCACGCGCTCGGGCGTGCTGACCTCGGTCCATGCCTTTGCGACGGACCCGGAGCGCGGCGTGTTCCTGCTGATGATCACAGGGTTCTTCATGATGCTTGGCCTGTCGCTCTTTACCGCGCGGGCCGGGGCGATGCAGGCCAAGGGGGTCTTTGGCCTTGTGAGCCGCGAGACGATGCTGGTCGCCAACAATGTTCTTCTGGGCGTGTCGGCCTTCGTCATTTTCGTGGGTACGATCTGGCCGCTGGTGTCGGAACTCATGTTCGACCGCAAGCTGAGCGTGGGCGAGCCGTTCTTCAACATGGCCTTCACGCCGTTCATGGTGCTGTTGGGGCTGATCCTGCCGGTGGGCGCGATGCTGCCGTGGAAGCGGGGCAACCTGAGCCGGGTCGTGAGGCCGCTGGCGGGAGCCTTTGCGCTGGCCGTGGCGGTGGGTGCGCTGGCCTATGCCATGCAGACAGAGCGCAGCGCGCTTGGGCCGGTGGGCCTGTTCCTGGCGGCCTGGCTGGTGTCGGGCGCGGCGGTCGATTTGTGGAGCCGCACGGGCCGGGGCGGGGGCCGCCTGTCGCGGCTGAAACGCCTGCCGCGGGCGGACTGGGGCAAGGCCGTGGCGCATGCGGGCTTTGGCATCACCATCGCGGGTATCGCCGGGATGCTGGCCTGGGAGGCCGAGGATATCCGCGTGGCGCAGGTGGGCGAAAGTTTCGACGTGGCAGGCCTGACCATCACGCTCAACGACGTCCGCGAGGTGGAAGGGCCGAATTACCTGTCCACGATGGCTGACGTGACCCTGTCCAAAAACGGGTCCGAGATCAGCCAATTGAACCCCGAAAAGCGGGTTTACCCTGTGGCGGGGATGCCCACGACAGAGGCCGCGATCGACAATGGCATCCTGCGTGACGTTTACGTGGTGATCGGCGACGAGCAGGCGGCGGGCGGCTGGGCCGTGCGGACCTACTACAAGCCGCTGGCGAACTGGATCTGGGGCGGTGCGATCCTGATGGCGATCGGGGGCGCGCTGTCGCTGTCCGACCGGCGCTATCGCGTGGCGGCGGGTGCGCGCAAGACCCGCGCCGTGGGGGTGCCGGCGGAATGAAACGGCTTGTGCTGATCCTGTGCCTTCTGGCCTCGCCGCTTTGGGCGGTGCAGCCGGACGAGATTCTTGACGATCCGGCGCTGGAAGAGCGCGCGCGGGAGATCTCCTCGGGCCTGCGCTGCCTTGTCTGCCGCAACGAGAGCATCGACGATTCCAATGCGGACCTGGCCCGGGACCTGCGCCTTCTGGTGCGCGAGCGGCTTGTGGCGGGGGACAGCGACGAGGAGGTCATCGATTTCGTCGTGGACCGTTACGGCGAATACGTGCTGCTGAACCCGGTGGCGAGCGGCAGCAACCTAGTGTTGTGGCTGGCGGGGCCGGTGATGCTGCTGTTGGGCGGATTGCTGGCGGTGGTCTATATCCGCGGCCGCGCGCGGGCGAAACCGGAGGATGAGGCCGGGCTGAGCTGGGCCGAAGAGGCGCGGTTGAAGGAAATCATGAAGGACTGACGCGCCGTCGCGCGTTGCATTTCACGCCCGGGCGGGGTTGATTGGCGTCAAACGCCAGATGGAGGCCCGCCCGATGACCACCTATCAGACCCTGACCTATGACCTGACCGACGACATCGCCGTGCTGCGGATGAACCGCGCTGACAAGATGAACGCGCTCAATACCCAGATGCGGGCCGAGATTACCGATGCGATGCAGCGCGCCGGGCGCGAGGCGCGGGTGGCGGTGCTGACCGGCAATGGCAAGGCGTTCTGTTCGGGGCAGGACCTGTCGGACAACGGCACGGCGGCGGCGCTGGACGTGGAGCGCGTGCTGCGCGACGAGTACGAGCCGATGCTGCGGATGATCTCGGACTGCCCGGTGCCGACCATCGCGGCGGTCAACGGTCCGGCGGCAGGGGCGGGGGCCAACCTGGCGCTGGCCTTCGACGTTGTGATCGCGACCGAGAGCGCCTATTTCCTGCAGGCCTTTGCGCGGATCGGCCTGATCCCGGATGCGGGCGGCACCTACTGGATGCCGCGGCAGGTGGGGGCGGCCAAGGCGATGGGCGCGGCGCTCTTTGCCGAGCCGATTTCGGCGCGGCAGGCGGATGCCTGGGGGCTGATCTGGGAGGCGGTCGAGGATAACGCGTTCGAGATGCACTGGCAGGCGCGGGCGGCGCATCTGGCCAAGGGGCCGACGGCGGCCTATGGCGGGATCAAACGCGCGGTGCGCGGCAGTTGGGAAAACGGGTTCGACAAGCAGTTGGACCTGGAGGCGCAGTTGCAGGGCGAATGCGGCCGGACACGGGATTTCCAGGAAGGTGTGACCGCCTTCCTGGACAAGCGCAAACCGGAATACGAGGGGCGCTGATCAGGCGACGCGTTCGACCAGTTCCACGTCGCTGAGCACGAACGAGCCGCCAAGCCCGGCCAGGATTGCGGCGGGGCGCCGTCGAGGCTCAGTACCGCGTCGCCGACGACATCCTTCAGGCTGAGGTCCGGCAGGTCGCTGCCCTCCTATGTCAGCACCAGCAACTCCTCGTTCACCTCGAAATCCATGATGTTGGCCGGGCTGCCGGCAAGAAGTGGGGCTGCTGCCGATGAAAAGGTCAAAGCTGTCGCCGCCGGTCACCGTGTCGTCCTGGCCCAAGATCATGATGTCCCAAGATGGCGAGTATCACCATGATGTGCTCGTAACCGACCAGTTGCAGCAATCATGGCGCAGCCGACTGAATCGTAAGTAAATGTACGATCGGGTCCGCCCCGTCGGTTGGCTACAATTTTAATAACCGGACGGCGCAACGAAAAACGCCCCGCACCGGCGGGGCGTTTTGCAGAAGAGCGGGTGCGGCGCTTACCGGTTTTCCATGTCCACGTAGTCGCGCAGCGTCTCGCCCATGTAGAGCTGACGCGGGCGGCCGATTTTCAGTTGCGGATCGCCGATCATTTCCTTCCACTGGGAAATCCAGCCGACCGTGCGGCTGAGCGCGAAGATGGGCGTGAACATTGACGTCGGGAAGCCCATCGCCTCGAGGATGATGCCCGAGTAGAAATCCACGTTCGGGAACAGCTTCTTCTCGGTGAAATAGGGATCGTCGAGCGCCGCGGCCTCAAGCTCCTTGGCGACCTGAAGCGTGGGGTTGTTTTCCACGCCCAGAAGGTCAAGCACCTCGTCGGCGGATTGTTTCATCACCTTGGCGCGGGGGTCGAAATTCTTGTAGACGCGGTGACCGAAGCCCATCAGGCGGAACGGATCGTCCTTGTCCTTGGCGCGCGCGATGAATTCCGGAATACGGTCGGGCGTGCCGATTTCCTGGAGCATTTCCAGGCAGGCCTGGTTGGCGCCGCCATGGGCCGGGCCCCAGAGGCAGGCGATGCCCGCTGCAACGCACGCAAACGGGTTGGCGCCCGACGAAGACGCGAGCCGCACCGTGGAGGTCGAGGCGTTCTGCTCGTGGTCGGCATGGAGCGTGAAGATGCGATCCATGGCGCGCGAAAGGATCGGGTTGACCTCGTAATCCTCGGCCGGGACGGCAAAGCACATGCGCAGGAAGTTCGAGGCATAGTCGAGCTCGTTGCGCGGATACACGAAGGGCTGGCCCAGCGTGTACTTGTAGGCCATCGAGGCGATCGTCGGCATCTTGGCGATCAGGCGGATCGTCGCGACCTCGCGTTGCCACGGGTCCGAAATGTCGGTGCTGTCGTGGTAGAACGCCGAAAGCGCGCCCACGACGCCGACCATGATGGCCATCGGATGCGCGTCGCGGCGATAGCCGCGGAACAGGAACTGCATCTGTTCGTGCAGCATGGTGTGATTGGTCACGCGGGTCTCGAAATCTTCCAGCTGGGCGGCGGAGGGCAGCTCGCCGTAAAGCAGCAGGTAGCACACCTCGAGATAGTGCGATTTCTCGGCCAGCTGGTCGATCGGGTAGCCGCGGTGCAGAAGCTCGCCCTTGCCGCCGTCGATATAGGTGATCGTGCTGTCGCAGCTGGCGGTCGAGGTGAAGCCGGGGTCATAGGTGAACACGCCCGCCTGCGCATAGAGCTTGCGGATGTCGATCACGTCCGGTCCGGCGGTGGGCGAATAGATCGGAAGCTCGTAGTCGTTGCCTTCGATCGTCAGTTTCGCGGATTTGGTACTGTCTGCCATCAGGGTCTCCCTCGTCACGCCGCGGCGCGTGGCGCGCCTTGGCTGCATATTCCAGCACGCCTTACGAACGGGTTAACCGTTCTGCGAGGCAGCATCATTCAGTCGGGCGAGGGATTCCTCCCGGCCCAGGACCAGCATCATGTCAAACACGCTAGGTGTTGCCGCCCGACCGGCCAGCGCGGCCCGCATCGGACCGGCCAGCTTGCCGAACTTGATATCCTTGGATGCCGCGAACGCATTTGCGGCTTCTTCCAGATCGTTGCGCGACCAGTTAGCATTTTGCAAGTGCGGCGTCAATTCGTTCAGTATACCACGGGATACCGCGTCGAGCTGCGCGGCGGCCTTCTCGTCCGGGCGGATCGGGCGGTTTTCCAGGATAAACTGCGCCTTATCAAGCAGTTCCGGGAAGGTCTTTGCGCGTTCTTTGAGGCAATACATGCCGTCCAGCATGAGGGCCCGTGTCGGCTCGGGCAAGGGCGCGGATTCCGTCACGTCAAGGAATTCATTCAATTCATGCAGCAGCGCAGCATCGTCGCTTGCGGCGATGTGCTGGCCGCAGAGATTTTCCAGCTTCTTGAAGTCGAACCGGGCCGGGGACTTGCCGATGCCGTCGAGGTCGAACCATTGCTGCGCCTGGTCATCCGTGAAGAACTCGTCGTCGCCGTGGCTCCACCCGAGGCGGGCGAGATAGTTGCGCATCCCCGCGGCCGGGTAGCCCTGCTTGTGGTACTCGTCGACGCCGAGGGCGCCGTGCCGCTTGCTCATCTTCTTGCCGTCGGGGCCGTGGATCAGCGGGATATGGGCATAGACCGGCAGGGGCCAGTCCATCGCGGTGTAGATCAGCATCTGGCGGGCGGCGTTGTTGAGGTGGTCGTCGCCGCGGATGACATGCGTGACGCCCATGTCGTGATCGTCCACCGCGACGGCGAGCATGTAGACGGGCGTGCCGTCCGAGCGCAGCAGGACCATGTCGTCCAGCTGATCGTTGCGGATGGTGACGTCGCCCTGCACCTTGTCGGCGATGGTGGTCGTGCCATCGAGCGGGGCCTTGATGCGGATGACGTAGGGCGCATCGGGGTGCGTCGCGGGGTCGGCATCGCGCCACGGGCTGCGGTAGAGGGTGGAGCGGCCTTCGGCCTTGGCCTCATCGCGGAAGGCCTGGATTTCGTCCTGCGTGGCAAAGCACTTGTACGCCTGACCCTTGGCCAGCAATTCGTTCGCCACCTCGGCGTGCCGGTCGGCGCGGGCGGCCTGGCTGACCACGTCGCCGTCATGGTCCAGACCCAGCCATGCCAGCCCGTCGAGGATGGCCTGCGTCGCCTCGGGGGTCGATCGCGCGCGGTCGGTATCTTCGATCCTGAGCAGGAACGACCCGCCGTGACGCCGTGCGAAAAGCCAGTTGAAGAGCGCCGTGCGCGCCCCACCGATATGCAGGTATCCGGTCGGCGAAGGGGCAAAACGGGTGACAACTGGCTGCGACATGGGGCCGGTTAACCTTTCGGTAAGCATGGGAGACGTATCAATAACGGTGCCTGTCTATCGGCCCATGAAAAGGGAGACAAGCCTTGGTGCTTTGGCAGCGTGCCGTCGCCGCGTGGCTGGATCAGCGCGGGCACCTGTTTGCATGGGTGCCGGTGATGCTGGCGTGCGGCATCGGGCTCTATTTCGGGCTGAAGTCCGAACCGCCGGTCTGGGTTTACGTGGCGTTGGCCGCGGGCATTGGCGGGGCACTTGTGGTGCTGCGCCTGGTGGACGCGGGACTGGCGCCGGTGATCTGGGCCGTGGCGCTGGTCGCACTCGGGCTCTGCATCGCGGCGTTTCGGGCGCATGGCGTGGCGGATGCCAAGCTGGGCTGGCGTTATTACGGCCCGGTCGAGGGGCGGGTGGTGGATATCGACCGCTCCAGCTCGGACGCGCTGCGGGTGACGCTGGACCGGGTGGTGCTGCGCAACATGGGCCCCGATATCACGCCCGGGCGCGTGCGGGTGTCGTTTCACGGCGCGGCGGAGGGGGCCGATCCGCAACCGGGCGAGACGCTGATCCTGACCGTGCACCTGTCGCCGCCCGCAGGCCCGGTGGAGCCGGGCGGCTTCGATTTCCAGCGGCACGCTTGGTTCATGGGGCTGGGCGCGGTGGGGTATACGCGCACGCCTGTCCTGCTGCTGGAACCGGCGTCGGGCGGACAGGTGCTGTTCAAGACGCGCATGGCTCTGTCGGGCCGCATCCAGGCGCAGATGCCGGGTGAAGCCGGCGCCTTTGCCGCCGCGATCATGACCGGGGACCGCTCGGGCATGGGGCAGGAGACGCTGACCGCGCTGCGCGTGTCGAACCTGGCGCACCTGCTGGCCATTTCGGGCCTGCACATGGGCCTGCTGGCGGGGTTCGTCTTTGCCGCCTTGCGGCTGGGGATGGCGGCTGTGCCGGGCTGGGGGCTGCGCCTGCCGACGAAAAAGATCGCGGCGGTGGGCGCGCTGGCGGCGGCGGCGGGGTACCTGGCGTTGTCGGGCGGCAACGTCGCCACGGAACGCGCCTTTGTCATGGTGGCGGTGATGCTGCTGGCGGTGCTGGCGGACCGGCGGGCCTTGTCCTTGAGGGCCGTGGCGCTGGCGGCCTGCATCATCCTGATGCTGCGGCCCGAAGCGTTGATGGGGCCGGGGTTCCAGATGTCTTTTGCGGCAACGACGGCGCTGGTGGCGGTCTTCGGCGCCTTGCGCGACCTTGACTGGCGCTTGGGGCCCAAATGGATGCGGCCGGTCTGGGCGGTCGTCATGTCGTCCTTCGTGGCGGGGCTGGCGACGGCGCCGATTGCCGCCGCGCATTTCAACCAGATCGCGCATTTCGGGCTGGTGGCGAACCTGATGAGCGTCCCTTTGATGGGCGTGTTGGTCATGCCCATGGCGGTGCTCGTGGGACTCTTGATGCCCTTTGGACTGGAAGGACTGGCGCTGGCGGTGATGCAGCCCGCGCTGGAGTGGATCCTGGGCGTGGCGCATTGGGTCTCGGGGCTGGAGGGCGCGCGCGGTACCGTGGTTCGCCCCGGTCCGCGGGTGCTGCCGCTCTTGTCGCTGGGCCTGCTCTTGGTCGTGTTGTGGCAGGGGCGGGCGCGGTTCGCGGGCGTGGTGCCGGTTGCGCTGGCCTTCGTTCTGTGGGCGCAGGCGGAGCGGCCCGATATCCTTGTCTCCGACAATGGCAGCCTGGTGGGGGTGATGACGCCCGAGGGGCGGGCGCTGTCCACGGGTCGTGCCTCCGGCTTTGTCGCGATGAACTGGCTGGAGAATGACGGCGATCCGGTGGATCAGGAGGGGGCGTTCGCCCGCTGGACCAAGGTGGCGGGCGGCGCGGGCTGGCCGATCACCGCCGTGCGGGGCAAGCGCGCGGCGGAAGAATTTACCGATTGCGCCGCGAAGGAGTGGGTGGTGTTCAACAACGTGCCGAAGGTGGAATTGCCATGCCGCGCGATCCATCCCGGTACGTTGAAAGAGACGGGCGCGCTGGCGATCTGGCGAGAGAACGATGGCCTTCGGGCCGTGACCGCCCGCGACATGACGGGCGCGCGGCTTTGGAACACGGACCGCCGGCGGCGGTCCGACTGGCGTTAAAGCGTTTCGCCATTCACCAGAGGCATCAACTGAAGGCGAAACGCGTGCAACGATTGGCCGTAGTGCTGCGTTTCGCGATAAGCTGTGATCCAGGTTTATCGCGAAACGCTTTAGTAGGTGCGGATGAGGCCGACGAGGCGGCCCTGTACCTTGACCTGATCCTCGGGCAGCACACGGGTCTCGTAGGCCGGGTTCGCGGCCTCGAGTGCGATGGCGTTACCACGGCGGTAGAATTTCTTCAGCGTTGCTTCCTGGTCGTCCACCAGCGCCACGACGATATCGCCGTTGTCCGCCGTCGATGTCTCGCGGATCACCACCACGTCGCCGTCGTTGATGCCCGCCTCGATCATCGAGTCGCCCTTGACCTCCAGCGCGTAATGCTGGCCGGGACCGGCGATCATGCCGCCGGGAACGGCGACATTGTGGCTGGCATGGGCAATCGCCTCGATCGGGACACCGGCGGCGATGCGGCCCATGACAGGCAGTTCCAGCGCGTGCACCGGCTCGACCGGCTGGGCGTTGGCGGGCTGTGCGGCCTCGGGGCGGTCGCCCTCGATCACGCGGGGGGTAAAGCCGCCGCTTTCGCCTCCGCCGATCGCTTCGCCGCCCATGCTTTCGGGCAGCTTGATGATTTCCAGCGCCCGGGCCCGGTGGGCGAGGCGGCGGATGAAGCCGCGTTCTTCCAGGGCCGTGATCAGGCGGTGGATGCCGGATTTCGAACGCAGGTCCAGCGCATCCTTCATCTCGTCAAAGCTGGGCGGCACGCCATCGCGTTGCACCCGCTTGTGAATGAATTCCAACAGGTCGAGCTGCTTTTTCGTCAGCATTTTTCCACGTCTCCACGATCCATGCGTTTACATTTGTTCTACGCATGTTCTCGTTTTGTGTCAACGGGTCTGTGGATAAGCGGTCAGATCGGAACGTATTCGATCCAGTCGCCCTGCGCCCGGGGGGCGTCGTCGGCGGGCCGGATCAGCAGGGCATTGGCGCGGGCCAGCACCGACAGCATCCCGCTGTCCTGGCTGCTTTCGGGCAGGATGGTGCCGTCCTCGACCTGGGCGCGCATGTAATGTTCGCGCGGGCCGCCGGGGCCCATGTCGGCGGCAAGCCTGGCAGAGAGACGCGGGGCGGGGTGTGCACCCAAGCCCTGCATCGCGCGGATCATCGGCGCCATGAAGACATGCCCGCAGACCATGGCCGAAACCGGGTTGCCGGGCAGCCCGAGCATCGCCGCGTCCCCCATCCGGCCCGCCATCAGGGGTTTGCCGGGGCGCATTCTGACCTTGTAGAACGCGCGTTCCATGCCGAGATCGCCCGCGACCTTGCCCACGAGGTCATGATCGCCCACCGACGCGCCGCCGATCGTGATGACGAGGTCGGCGCCTTTGGCCAGGTCGAAGGCGGTTTCCAACGACTCGCGCGTGTCGGCGGCGATGGGCAGCATCCGGGGCTCGGCGCCCAGGGTGTCGAGCAGGGCGCAGAGGCCAAAGGAATTGGACGCGATGATCTGGTCGGGGCCGGGATCTTCGCCCGGCATCACCAGCTCGTCGCCCGTGGCGATGAGCGCGACCTTGGGTTTGCGGGTGACGGTGACGTCGGCCACGTTCATCGAGGCAAGCAGTGCGACATCCTCGGGGGAGAGCAGGCGCGGGGAATCGATCCGGTCGCCAACCTTGAAGTCGCCACCTCGGGGGCGGATGTTCGGCTTGTCGTCAAGCCTGTCGCCTAGCGTGATACGGTCGCCGTCGCGGCTGACGTCCTCTTGTATGACCACCTTGTCTGCGCCCTCGGGCACCGGCGCGCCGGTGAAGATGCGCACGGCCTGACCGGTGCGGACCGTGCCGTCAAAGCCGTGTCCGGCGGCGGCTTCGCCGATCACGTCGAAACTGGCGCCCGGTGTGGCCTCGGCCTCGTTCAGCGCGTAGCCGTCCATGGAGGAGGCGTCAAACGGCGGCTGATCGCGTCGCGCCTCGGCAGGCTGGGCCAGAACGCGGCCATGTGCCTCGCGCAGAGGGACGGTTTCCGGCTCCAGCGGGGAGACGAGCGAGAAGAGGTGGTCAAGAGCCTGGTCGACGGTGATCATTTCGCCTCGTAACGGCCTGATTTTCCGCCGTCTTTCAGCACCACGCGCAAGCCGCCTATTTCCATCGCGCGGTCGACGGCCTTGGCCATGTCATAGACCGTCAACGCCGCGGTGCTGGCGGCGGTCAGCGCCTCCATCTCCACCCCGGTCTGGCCGGTGGTCTTGACCGTCGCCTCGATACGGATGCCGGGCAGGTCGGGGTCGGGCGTGAGTTCCACCGCGACCTTGGCGATGGGCAGCGGGTGGCAGAGCGGGATCAGTTCGGATGTGCGCTTGGCGCCCATGATCCCGGCAAGGCGCGCAACGGACAGGACATCACCCTTCTTGGCGCGGCCTTCGATAATGATATCAAAGGTTTCAGGCGCCATCCTCACGTGACATTCGGCCACGGCCACACGGTCCGTCACGTCCTTTTCAGAGACGTCGACCATGTGGGCGTCGCCCTTGCCGTCGAAATGGGTGAGCCCGGCCATCAGACGTGCGCCGCCGGGGTGGTACCCGACAGGATATCGCGGGTGGCGGCGGTGACGTCTTCCTGCCGCATCAGGCTTTCACCGATGAGGAAACAGCGCGTGCCGTAGCGGGCCATCTCGGCCAGGTCGTCACTGGTGTAAAGCCCGCTTTCCGAGATCAGCAGGTGATCGATCGGGGCCAGCCGTGCCAGCCGCTTGGTGACGTCGAGCGAGGTCTCGAACGTGTTCAAATCGCGGTTGTTGATGCCCAGAAGGTTGGATTTGAGCACGCCGGTGCGCTCCAGTTCCGCCTCATTGTGCACCTCGATCAGCGCGTCCATGCCTTGCGCGATTGCGGCCTCTTCCAGTTCGATCGCCTGCGCGTCGCTGACCGAGGCCATGATGATCAGGATGCAGTCGGCGCCCCAGGCGCGGGCCTCGACCACCTGGTAGGGGTCATAGAGGAAATCCTTGCGCAGCACCGGCAGATCGCACGCCTCGCGGGCCTGCGCCAAGTACTCGGGCGCACCCTGGAAGCTGGGCGTGTCGGTCAGCACCGACAGGCAGGTGGCGCCGCCCTCGGCATAGGCCGCGGCGAGCGCGGCGGGGTCGAAATCCTCGCGGATCAGACCCTTGGAGGGGCTGGCCTTCTTGATCTCGGCGATCAGGCCGAAACCGGTCTTGCTGGCCTGCAAGAGCGCGTCGCCGAATGGGCGCACGGTCGGGGCATTCGCGGCCTCGGATTCAAGCGTTTCCAGAGGCTTGTCGGCCTTGGCTGCGGCGACTTCCTCGAGTTTGTAGGCCTTGATTTTCTCAAGGATGGACGGCGTGCTCATGCGGCCTCCGATGTGATTTTGGCAAGTGTTTCGATCCGGGCGCGGGCGGCACCGCTGTCGATGCTGTCGCGGGCCTGCTCGACGCCTTGCCTGAGGTCGTCCGCGTGGCCCGCCACCACAAGGGCTGCGGCGGCATTGAGCAGTACGGCGTCGCGGTAGGCACCCGGCGCCCCGTCCAGCAGGGCGCGGAACGCGCGGCCGTTTTCCTCGGGCGTGCCGCCCAGGATGTCCTCGAAGGGGTGGACGGGCAGACCCGCGTCCTCGGGGTGGATTTCCGCCTCGCGGATTGTGCCGTCTTCCTCCAGCGCCGCCAGTTGGCTGGGGAAGGAGATGCTCAACTCGTCTGTGCCGTCGCCGCCATGCACCAGCCAGGCCCGCTCGGACCCGAGCTTGCCGAGGGTTTCGGCCATGGGACGGATGAGGTCGGCGCTGAACGCACCCGTCAGCTGGCGTTTGACGCCGGCGGGGTTGGTCAGGGGCCCAAGGATGTTGAAGATCGTGCGCGTGCCAAGCTCCGCCCGGACCGGGCCGACATGGGCCATGGCCGGGTGATGCATGGGCGCCATCATGAAGGCGATGCCCGCGCTTTCCAAAGCCTTTTCAACCACATCAGGGCCGACCATCACGTTGATTCCCATCTGCGTGAGAGCATCGGCCGCGCCGGACTTTGAACTGAGGTTGCGGTTGCCGTGCTTGGCCACGGGCACGCCCGCGCCGGCCACGACGAAGGCAGTGGCGGTCGAGATGTTCAGCGTGCCCTTGCCGTCGCCCCCGGTGCCGACGATGTCCATCGCGCCGGCGGGCGCGCGGACCTTGTTGCACTTGGCGCGCATCACGGCGGCGGCTGCGGCGTATTCGTCCACCGTCTCGCCGCGCGTGCGCAGGGCCATCAGGAAGCCGCCCATCTGGGCGGGCGTCGCCTCGCCCTCGAAGAGGGTGGTAAAGGCCGTTTCGGCCTCTTCCCGGGTTAGGGGACGGTCGGCGGCGGCGCCGATCAGGGGCTTCAGGCTGTCACTCACGCGGGCACCTTCATGACGTCGAGAAAATTCTGCAAAAGAGCGTGGCCATGTTCCGAGCGTATCGATTCGGGGTGGAACTGGACACCGTGGATGGGAAGCGTCCGGTGTTGCAGGCCCATGATCGTACCATCGTCAAGTTCTGCCGTGATATCAAGCACATCCGGGCAGGTGTCGCGCGCCACGACAAGGGAGTGATAGCGCGTCGCCTCGAACGGGGTGGGCAGCCCGGCAAAGACGCCAGAGGCAGTGTGGTGCATCGTGCCCATCTTGCCATGCACGATATCGGAATGCCGTGTGACCGTGCCGCCGAAGACCTCGCCGATGGCCTGATGGCCGAGGCAGACGCCCAAGAGCGGCGTGCGCGTGTCCGCCGCCGCTTCGATCAGCGCCTTGCAGATGCCCGCCTGCGACGGCGTGCCGGGGCCGGGCGACAGGAGGATCCCCGCGGGTTTCATCGCCATCGCCTCCTGCACGTTCAGCGCGTCGTTGCGATGCACCTGCACGTCCGCGCCCAGCTCGCCCACATATTGCACGAGGTTGTAGGTGAAACTGTCGTAGTTATCGATGAGCAGCAGCATGTCGCCAATTTCCCGTCCGCGCCGTGTCATTTCGGGCCTATGACCCGGCATTTCAATCGGGGTATAGATGCTCAGGGTTGCGCGGCAGGGTCAAGAGGCGCAAAACTGTTAAGAAAGAAATAAGAGGGCAATAGCAGTGTTACGCGGATTTCTTGCCGGAGTGGTGTCGGGAACGGCCTTGTCGGGAATACTTCTGGCCGGGGCCTCGGTGCTGAGCGGAATGCCGGGGAATACCCCGCCGGAGGCGACGCCGGTCGAAGTGCCGGCCGGGTCGGAGTTCGACCAGTCGCGCGACGACGACGCGGCCTCGTTGCCGCAGTTGCAGGAAACGCCCACGCCTGACTCCGTGCCGCAGGTAACCGCGCCCGAACCTGACGATCTTAGCTCGATGGACGGCGCCGACACCACCTCGTCGGGGCAGCCCGAAACCGGCCAGCCCGAAACGGGGCTGAGCACGCCGGAGACGCCCGAGGGTGACAGCGGCCTGAGCGTGGGCAACGAGGAGCCGGTGCTGCCCAACCCGCAGGCCCAGGCGCCCGAGGCGCCGTCGGGCGAGGACGACCTGTCGATTTCCACCGAACCGGCGCAGCCGGCGCTGCCGGACCCCGGCGAGGAGAGCACCGCATTCCCCGAGCCTGAAGGCGCGGATGCCCCCGAGGCGGACAGCGAACCGCAAGCCGAGGCCGAGAGCGGCTCTGGCTCTCAGACGACCCCGGAAACCATGCCCGAGACCTCTGACAGCGACGTGGCCGCGCCGGAGCCACAGGACGACCCGGTCGTCGACGCACCGCAGGAGGCGGAAGAGTCGGCCTCGCCTTCGGCAGAAGCGGACGAAGAGGCTGCGGAGGCAACGAGCGACTCGGAAGAAACCGGCACGATCGGTGATATTGCAGAAGGCGTGACCACCAACCGGTTGCCCACCGCGATCGACCCCGCGCCTGAAGCCGAAGCCGGGACCGCAGACGTGTCAGCCGAAGATGCAACCGAAGAGACGGAAGCAGACACCCTGCCGCCGGTCGAACGCTTCGCCGCCGAGTTCGACAACCCCGAGGACAAGCCGCTGATGTCGATCATCCTGATCGACGATGGCACCAGCCCGATCGGCCCCGCCGCGCTGGCCGATTTTCCCTATCCGCTGAGCTTTGCCGTGGATGCTTCGTATGCCAATGCCGCTGACACCGCCGCGGAGTACCGTGCGGCGGGGATGGAGGTTCTGGCCATGGTCAACCTGCCGCAGAATGCCGCCGCGAGCGACGCGGAAACGTCGATGAGTGTTCTGCTGGAGGCCGTTCCCGAGGCGGTGGCGGTTTTCGAGGGGACAGGCACCGGGCTCCAATCCAGCCGCGAGGCCGCCGAACAGCTGGCGCCGATCCTGAAGGACAGCGGCCATGGCCTGGTAATGTTTCCCAACGGGCTGAACACGGCGCAGAAGCTGATCGCGCGCGAGGGCGTGCCGTCGGCCACGGTGTTCCGCGATTTCGATTCCAACGGTCAGAACGCCGCTGCCGTGCGCCGGTTCCTCGATCAGGCCGCGTTCCGCGCGGGCCAGGAAGAGGGCGGGGTGATCATGGTGGGCCGGCTGCGCCCGGACACGATCAGCGCGCTCTTGCTCTGGGGGCTTCAGGACCGGGCGGCCAGCGTGGCGCTGGCGCCGGTCTCGGCGGTGCTGACGGCCGAGTAGGCCAGTTCTGCGTGACGTGACGGTGCGCGCGACGCCTGTTGCGCCACATGTGCGGGATATCGTAGAGGTCGTAGGGAAACAGGTCATTTGCCACAGGCGACGTCGTGGACCTGACGGTGACATCGACCAATTGACCACAGTTCGGGACAGTAATTTCAATGGAAGCCGTCCATCACCCGCTGCAACAGCACAGGCTTGCCGCGCTGCACGACTTCGAGATCCTCGACACGGACCCCGAGCAGGAGTTCGACGAGATCGTGAAGCTGGCCGCGGCGGCCTGTGGCACGGCGATCTCGGTGGTCAATTTCATTGACGCGGAACGGCAATGGTTCAAGGCGGAAACCGGACTTGGCGTGCGCGAGACGCCGCTGGCAACCTCGATCTGCGCCCATGTGATCCTGGAAGAGGAGTTTGCCGAAATCCGGGACACGCTGGAAGACCCCCGGATGCAGGACAACCCGCTGTGCTGTGGCGAGCCGGGCCTGCGCTTTTATGCCGGGGCGTTGCTGACCACCCAGGAGGGGCTGCCGCTGGGCACGCTGTGCGTTCTGGATTACGAGCCCCGTGAACTGACCGCGTTGCAGCGCGACACCCTGCGCGTTTTGGCGCGGCAGGTCATGGCCCTGCTGGAGATGCGCAAGGCGTTGCGGTCGGCCGACATCCTGCGCCGCGAGGTCGATCACAGGGTCAAGAATTCGCTGCAATCGCTGTCGTCCTTTACAAATCTGCAAACCAGGGCCTTTGCCGCGGACGAGGCGAAACTGGCCCTGTCGATGGTCAAGACTCGGATCGACGCGCTGACACAGCTGCACGACATGCTGTACCAATCCGATGAACTCAGCGTGGTCGAATTGGGTCAGTACCTCACCCAGGTCTGCGCCCAGCTCGAAGGGCTGGCGCCGGCTGAAGTCACGGTCGAGGTCGCGGCGGTATCAGTGTCTGTCGTGGCACAGCAGGCCGTCGCCGTGGGCACCTTCGTGAACGAATTTGTCGCGAATTCCTTCAAGCACGGATTTCCCGACGGGCAGGGCGGTGCGGTCAGGGTCGATCTCGGTCTCGAACCGGACGGGCGTGTCCGGCTGACCTGTTCGGATAGCGGTGTCGGTCTTCCGCCCGACCACGGCGCAAAGACGAGCGGCCTGGGGATGAAGATCGCCGAAGTCGTCTGCATGGAGCTTGGTACGGACCTGGACCTGCGAAACGGCACGCATGGTGTCGTTGCGACACTGACATTCAGCCCAGAGACGGCATAGGGCGGTTCGCGTCCCCCCGACGCGACGGATGACCGACGCAAGCCCTGCCGCCCGGCTCAGGCGTGGCGCCACGTGCCGGGCTCTATCCCGTCCAGCGTGAAGTCGCCCACCCGCCAGCGCACCAGCCGCAGGGTGGGGTGGCCAACATGGGCCGTCATGCGACGGACCTGCCGGTTGCGGCCTTCCGAGATGGTGATCTCCAGCCAGCAATCCGGCACCGATTTGCGGAACCGCACCGGCGGGTCACGCTCCCAGATGTCGGGCGGGGCGATGCGGCGGACTTTTGCGGGACGTGTCGGGCCGTCCTTCAAGGTGACGCCGCGTGTCAGCGCGTCGAGCGCGGCGGCATCGGGGTCGCCCTCGACCTGCACCAGATAGGTTTTCTCGGTCTTGAACTTCGGGTTCGACAGGCGCGCCTGCAGCTTGCCGTCATCCGTCAGCAGCAAGAGCCCCTCGCTGTCGCGGTCCAGACGCCCGGCGGGATAGATGCCGGGGATGTCGATATAGGCCGAGAGCGTCGGGCGGGGACTGCCCTCGGTGCCCTTGTCGGTGAATTGCGACAAGACGCCGTGGGGTTTGTTGAAGAGGATCAGCATGCGGGGCGGTGGAGGTGCGCGCAAGGCGCCGCGATGGTGGGGTGGAGCCCCACCCTACGTGTTGCCGTCGCCGGTGAAGCGCGTGGCATCGGCGGCGGCGCGGCGGATGGCGTTGGATTTGTGGACGGTTTCCATGTACTCGGCCTCGGCGTCGCTGTCATAGACCACGCCGCCGCCCGCCTGGATGTAAAGTTTGCCGTCCTTCACCACAGCCGTGCGCAGGGCGATGCAGACATCCATGTCGCCGGTGCAGCTGAAATAGCCGACGCCGCCGCCATAGACGCCGCGCTTTTCGG
This sequence comes from Roseovarius confluentis, assembly GCF_002917925.1. Lineage (GTDB taxonomy): Bacteria > Pseudomonadota > Alphaproteobacteria > Rhodobacterales > Rhodobacteraceae > Roseovarius > Roseovarius confluentis. The sequence goes on from NZ_PPFE01000008.1 coordinate 182,914, forward strand.
GCTCCAGTTCGTCGATGATTTCCATCGCGCGGACCTTGGGGGCACCACTGACCGTGCCGGCGGGCAAGCCGGCCAGAAGGGCCGAGAGGGCGTCGTGTTCGTCGGAAAGCTCACCCACCACGTTCGACACGATGTGCATCACGTGGCTGTAGCGCTCGATGATGAATTCCTCGGTGGGGCGCACCGTGCCGATTTTCGCCACGCGGCCCACGTCGTTGCGGCCCAAGTCCAGCAGCATCAGGTGCTCGGCAAGCTCTTTTTGATCGCCCAGCAGGTCGGCCTCGTTGGCGCGGTCCTCTTCGGGGGTGGCACCGCGGGGGCGGGTGCCCGCGATGGGGCGGATCGTGACCTCGCCGTCCATGACCCGCACGAGGATTTCGGGGCTGGCGCCCACCACCTGGAAACCGCCGAAGTTGAAATAGAACATGAAAGGCGACGGGTTGGTGCGCCGCAGGCTGCGGTAAAGCGCGAAGGGCGGCTGCGGAAAGTCCTGCGTCCAGCGCTGGCTGGGCACGACCTGAAAGATATCGCCCGCGCGGATGTATTCCTTGGCCTGTTCCACCGCGGCCTTGTAGCCGTCGCGGGTGAAGTTGCTGACCGGCTCGCCCACCTCGTGCGCATCGCCCAGGTCGCGGGCCTGCTGGGGCAAGGCGCGTTCGAGGTCGCGCACCGCGTCCATCACCCGTTCGGCGGCCTGGGCATAGGCCGCACGGGGGCTTTGACCGTCGCTGACCCAGGCGGGGGCCACGACGATCACCTCGCCCTTCACCCCGTCCAGCACGGCCACGACCGAGGGGCGGATCATCACCGCGTCGGGCAGGCCCAGCGGGTCGGGGTTCACGTCGGGTAGGTGTTCCACCAGCCGGATCATGTCGTAGCCAAGGTAGCCGAAAAGGCCCGCGCTGGCGGCGGGCAGGTCGCCCGGCAGGTCGATCCGGCTCTCGGAGATCAGCGCCCGCAGCGTGTCGAGCGGCGAGCCGTCCAGCGCCTCGAACGCGTCGCCGTCGAAGCGGGCCTGCCGGTTGATGCGGCTGGTCTGCCCGTGGCATTGCCAGATCAGGTCGGGCTTCATCCCGATCATGGAGTAGCGACCGCGCACCTCGCCGCCCGTGACAGATTCCAGCAAAAACGCATCGCGGGCCGCGCCCGTCAGCTTCAGCATCAGGGACACGGGCGTGTCGAGGTCGGCGGCCAACCGGGCATAGACGACCTGGTTCTGCCCGGCCTCGTAGCCCTTGGCAAAATCCTCGAATGTCGGGGTGAGGTCCAACGCAGGCGCCCTTACTGGAAGTTGTTGTGCACGGCGTTCAGCGCACCCTGATCGAAATTGACGCCCGCACGGGTGCGGATGTCATTGGCCAGCACCTGGAACAGGTCCTGTGACAGGCCGCCCGCGGTTTCGTTGCGGAGGAACTGGTCGATCTGTTGCAGGTCGCCATCCTCGGGATCGGGGTCCTGAACCGTGTTCAGCTTCAGTACGAAGATGCGACCATTGCCGTTGATCACCTCGACATCGCCCACTTCCATGCCGAAGACGGTCTCGATGAACTCCTGCGGCGCTTCCTCGATGAAGCCGCGGCGGGTCACTTCCTCGCTGCCGTCAACGGTCAGTTCGACCTCCTCGAAGCTTTCGCCGGCGGCGAGTCGACCGACTTTGCCAGCCACCTGTTCGCGCAGAAGCTCGTTGATCTTGGTCTCGGTCCACGCGGCGTTGACGGCGTCGCGGACCTCCTCGAGCGGTTGCAGGGTGGGGGGAACGACCTCGTCAAGACGCATGGCGAAGATGCCGCCATCCTCCAGTTCGATCACCTCCGGATAATCGTCCTCGCTCAGGTTGGCCGCAGCGGCGCGAAAACCCTCGTAGGCGGCGATATCCTCGGACATGCCGGGATGCCAGTCGATGCTGGCCACGCGCATGGCGGTCTCGGCGCCCAGATCCTCGATGGTGGCGCCGCCCGCCAGAAGGTCATCAACGGCGTCGACGCGGCCCTCGACCACGCGGCGGGCGCGGTCGGCGGCGATGATGTCGCGCAGTTCCGGCTCGGCCTCTTCGAAGGTGGTTTCCTGTGCCTGCAGCACCGCGTTCACGCGAAACAGCGCGGGGCCGATGCTGCTGGGAAGGGGGCCGACCACTTCGGACGGGGCGGCCTCGAAAACGGTTTCGGCGGCCTCGCCCAGGTCGGCGGCCTCGACGGTGCCCATGTCGGTATCGGCCAGCTCCAGCCCGCGTTCGGCCACCAGGTCCTCGAAGCTGGCCTCGCCTTCGTCCAGCCGGGCCATCGCGGCCTCGGCGGCTTCGGTGTCGGAAAAGACCAGCCGTTCGACCAGCCGGCGTTCGGGTTGTACGAACTCGTCGCGCCGTGCCTCGTAGGCGTCGCGCAGGGCCTGCTCGTCGACTTCGACCGTGTCGAGGATCATTTCGGGCGTCAGCCACGCATAGGTGATGCGCTTGACCTCGGGGCGGGTGAACATCGCCTCGTTCTCGGAATGGAAGGCGGCAAGGTCCGCGTCGTCCGGCTCGGGCAGGCCGACCTCCAGATCCTCGCGCCCGAGGATGGCCCATTCGATGCCGCGCTGTTCGCCCAGATATTGCAGCATGGTGTCGGTATAGATTTCGGGCATTGTGACGCCCGACAGCACGGCGGCCTGCACGAAGCTGCGGGCGATCTCGCGGCGGATGTCGTCCTCGAACTCGGATTCGTTCATGCCCAGCCGGTCGAGGGCAAAGCGGTAAGCCTCGCGGTCGAATTCGCCGCCGGGGCCGGTGAACTGCTGCATCGAGGTGATCTGATCGGCCAGATTGGCGTCACCAACCGAGATGTTGTTGACGATGGTTTCATGGTCCAGCGCGCCCTGCACGGTCAGCTGGCCCATGACCCGCTCGGGGATGTTCCTCTGCTGGGCCTTGGCAAAGCTGATGCTTTCACCGCTGTCGGCCTCGGCGGCGCGGATCTCGTTCTGAAGGCCCTGGAAATAGTCCTGGACCGAGATCTCGGCCTCGCCCACGGTGCCGACCGTGCGCAGGGTGCCCGACAGGCTGGTGACGCCGAAGCCGCCGAGACCGAGGATCAGAAGACCCATCAAGATCCAGACAAGCGGTTTCGTGATGCTTTTGGCTGCCATTTGGCCTCCCCCGGGGCTGCTCTTGCGTTCAGGCCTGTCTAAGGCCGGTTTCAGCGAGGAGCAAGGGGCCAGTCGAGACCCGCCAGCCGGTCGAAGAGCGTGCCGATCTCGGCGCGGTTCACGTTGGCGAAGGCCACGCGCAGTTCGCGCTTGCCCTGCGCGTCACCGGAGGGCTGGAACATGGTGCCGGGCAACAGCAGGATGCCGGCCTCGGCCACCAGTTTCTGCGCCAGTTCATCGGACGGCATGGCGAAGGGATGGCGGAGATAGGCGAAATACGCCCCACAGCCCATCAGTTTCCAGCCCGCGCCGTCGATCTTGGCCATGTTGTCCGAAATGGCGGCGCGGCGGTCGAGGATCTCGTCGCGTTCGCCGGCCAGCCATTGGCTGAGGTTCTGCATCCCCCAAAGGGCGGCGATCTGGCCAAGCTGGTTGGGGCAGATGGTGACGGTGTCGAGGAACTTCTCGGCCTCGGCCAGACGCGTGCGGCTGGCGACCATGGCACCCACGCGGTGACCGGTCAGGCGGTAGGCCTTGGAGAAGGAGTAAAGCTGAATGAGCGTGTCGTCCCATGAGGGGTCGGTGAAGAGGTCATGCGGCGCGCCACTGCGGGCGTCGAAATCGCGGTAGGTCTCATCCACGATGAGCGCGATGCCGTGACGGCGGGCCAGATCGAAGAACGCCCGCACCAGTTCGGCGGGATATTCCACGCCGCCGGGGTTGTTCGGTGTGACCAGCGAGATGGCCCGCGTGCGCGGCGTGATCAGGGCCTCGGCCCGCTCGGGGTCAGGCAGCAGTGCGTCGTCGGTGGGCAGGGGCACGGAGGTGACGCCCTGCATGTCGAGCCACATCTTGTGATTGAAGTACCACGGGGTGGGCAGGATGACCTCGTCGCCCTCGGTGCACAGCCCGGCAATCGTGGCGGCAAAGGCCTGGTTGCAGCCCGAGGTGATGGCGACCTGGTCTGCCGCGATAGCGCCGCCATAGGCGCCGCACCACTGCCGGGCCACTTCCTCGCGCAGATCCGGACGGCCCAGAACAGGGCCGTAAAGATGCGCCTGCGGCTCGTTCAGCGCGGCCTCGGCAATGACCTGGCGCAGCTGGTCGGGCGGCGGGTCCACCGGGGCGGCCTGGCTGACGTTGATCAGCGGGCGTTCGGGCGGGAAGGTGACGCCCTCCAGCCAGCGCCGCGCCTCCATCACCGGGGGCGAAAAGGTCGTCTCGGTGCGGCTTGTCATGATGTGTCCTCAGGCCCCGCGATAGGGTTCGACATATTGCAGGGCCATGTCCCAGGGGAAGAAGATCCAGGTGTCCTGGCTGACCTCGGTGACGAAGGTATGGACCAGCTCGCGCCCCTGCGGTTTGGCATAGACGGTGGCCACATGCGCCTTTGGCAGGGCGGCGCGGACCACTTCCAGCGTCTTGCCGGTGTCCACGAGGTCATCGACGATCAGCACGCCGGTCCCATCGCCCACGAGGTCTGGGTCGGGGGATTTCAGGATCTGCGGCTTGCCTTGCGTCTGGTGGCTGTAGGATTTCACGCTGATCGTATCGACCGCGCGAATGTCCAGTTCCCGCGCCACGATCATCGCGGGCGCCATGCCGCCGCGGGTGATGGCCACCACGGCCTTCCAGTCGGCATCGGCAGGCGCCTCGTCCTGCAACCGCCAGGCCAGCGCTCGTGCGTCGCGGTGCAGTTGATCCCAGCTGACGTGGAAGCCTTTTTCGTGGGGCAGGCGGTCGGTCATCTCAAGCGGTCTCCTTTGCCTTATTCGTCTAGCGCAACACCGCGCAAAGCGAAAGCCGGGTTTTGCGCGCGGGCCGGGGCGGTGTACCCTGCGCCGCGAAAGGAATGCTGCAAATGGCCTCGCGCACGCTTGTCTCCGAATGGCGCCTGCCCGGCACGGTCGAGGAGGTGGTCAATGTGCTGGGCGACGCCGAGGCGCTGACCGACTGGTGGGGCGACGTCTACCTGAGCGTGGAGACCCTGAAAGACGGCGACGAAAACGGCGTGGGGCGCGTGGTGGCGTTTCACAGCCGGGGCAAGCTGCCCTACACGCTGCGCTGGCGCGGCGAGGTGATCTCGGTGCAGGATGACGGCTGGACGATCCGCGCCCGCGGCGACCTCGAAGGGCAGGGCGTCTGGGCCTTCGCGCAGGAGGGTGACGTCGCCGTGGCCCGCTATGTCTGGACAGTGGGTGTGGAGCGGCCCTGGATGCGGATCATGGCGCCGATCCTCTGGCCGGTTTTCATCGCCAACCACAGATGGGCCATGGCCCGTGGCGAAGAGGGGTTGCGCCGCGAACTGGTGCGGCGGCGCAACGGGTAAGGCTCAGCTCTTGTCGATATCCGGCGCGTCGACGGCCTTCATGCCCACGATGTGATAGCCCGCGTCAACGTGCAGGTTCTCGCCCGTGGTGCCGCTGCCCAGATCGCTGAGAAGATAGAGCGCCGATTTGCCCACGTCCTCGATCGTCACGTTGCGGCGCAGGGGCGAGTTCAGTTCGTTCCACTTCAGGATATAGCGGAAATCGCCGATGCCGCTGGCGGCCAGCGTGCGGATCGGGCCGGCGGAGATGGCGTTCACGCGGATACCGTCGCGGCCCAGATCCTCGGCCAGGTATTTCACCGACGCCTCCAGCGCGGCCTTTGCGACGCCCATGACGTTGTAATGGGGCATTACCTGCTCGGCACCGTAATAGGTCAGCGTCAGCATCGAGCCGCCGTCGGTCATGAGTTTCTCGGCGCGGTGGGCCACGGCGGTGAAGGAATAGACCGAGATGTCCATCGTCTTGATGAAATTCTCGCGGCTGGTGTCCACGTAACGGCCGCGCAGCTCGTTCTTGTCGGAAAAGCCGATGGCGTGGACAAGGAAGTCGATCTTGCCCCATTTCTTTTCCAGCTCGTCGAACAGCGCCCCGATCGAGGCCATGTCGGCGACGTCGCAGGGCAGGACGGTGTCGCTGCCCAGCTCTTCGGCCAGCGGCGCCACGCGTTTCAATAGCGCCTCGCCCTGGTAGGAGAAGGCCAGTTCGGCACCGGCGTCGGCGCAGGCCTTGGCGATTCCCCATGCAATGGATTTGTCATTGGCCAATCCCATGATCAGCCCTCGCTTGCCCGCCATCAGTTGATTTGACATTCAGTGCCCTCGGCCCACTTCGCTTGTCTGACTGCTTTAGGCGATTGCCAAAGGTGCATCAAGCCAAAGACCGGATGCGACGGCATGCGGGCGCCGGAGCGTGGCGGGCGGGTCAGGTTGCACTTGCGCAATCGTGCGGCGCGGTCTAGCGCGGGCTGGGACAAGACGGGAAGGACTGAATGGCTGACAGAACCGGAAAATTCGCGGGCGACGATCCGTTCGAGATCGCCCGCGCGTGGCTGGCCGAGGCGGAAGCCGCGGAAATCAACGATCCCAATGCCATGGCACTGGCGACGGTGGACCCCGACGGCCTGCCCAACGTACGCATGGTCTTGCTGAAAAGCATCGGTGCGGACAGTTTCGTCTTCTACACCAATTACGAAAGCGCCAAGGGGTCCGAGATCGCGGCCAGCGGCAAAGTCGCGCTGGTGCTGCACTGGAAATCGCTCCGCCGCCAGATCCGGGTGCGTGGCACGGTGACCCGAGAGGACGGGCCCGAGGCCGACGCCTATTTCGCGTCGCGCTCGCTGAAAAGCCGGCTGGGGGCCTGGGCATCGAGACAATCGCAGCCCTTGGAATCTCGTACGGATTTGATGGCCGAGGTCGCTCGCGTGACTGCCGCCAAGGGGCCGAATCCACCGCGTCCCGAGTTTTGGGGCGGGTTCCGTATCGCTCCGGTTGAAATCGAATTTTGGGCGGATGGCGCGTTCCGTTTGCATGATCGGTTCGTCTGGCGCCGCGAAGCACTTGAAAACGCTTGGGAAATTACACGACTCAGCCCGTAGGGTGAACAAAGCGCAAGCGTGCAAACCTTTGATCGCTATGTGATTCTCTTGAATACGCTGCGCACTTCGGCGCAATATTCGTGAACAGCCTGAAAAGAAGGCGCAACCGGACAGTGAACGTGGAAAATTCGGCAGACGGCACCAGGCAATTGCATGGCCATGTGAAATGGTTCGATCCCGTCAAGGGGTTCGGCTTCGTCGTGGCAGACGAAGGCGGCCCGGATATCCTGTTGCATGCCAATGTGCTGCGGAACTTCGGCCAAAGCTCGGTCGCCGACCGGGCGGGCATCCTGCTGACCGTGCAGGAAACCGAGCGTGGCGTTCAGGCCGTCGAGGTGCTGCAGATCGAGCCGCCCGAGGATGCCGACTCCACCGGGCTTGCCGACCTGGAAGGCGTCGACCCCGAGGTGATCCGATCCGCCCCGCTGGAACCGGCGCGGGTGAAGTGGTTCGACAAGGGCAAGGGGTTCGGATTTGCCAACACCTTCGGACGCGACGAGGATGTCTTCGTTCACATAGAAGTGTTGCGCCGGTCGGGCCTTGCGGACTTGCAGCCGGGCGAGGCGCTTGCCATTCGTGTGATTGAAGGGAAACGCGGCCGGATGGCCACGGAGGTGTGTGGATGGGAAATGGCGGTCAAGGAATCCAAAGACTCCTGACAGGCGCGGCGGCGCTGGTATTGATGGCGGGCGCGGCGATGGGTGCCTGCCGCGAAGACAAGGTCGACCTGCGCGGCGACTGGGGCTCGGCCAGCTTTACCGTGGAACTGGCCGACGACAATGCCGAACGGGCGCAGGGCCTGATGAACCGCGAAAGCATGGCGCGCTCGGCGGGGATGCTTTTCGCTTATCCGGCCCCGCGCCCGGTGCGGTTCTGGATGCGCAACACGCTCATTCCGCTCGACATGATCTTTCTCGATCAGGCCGGCACGGTGCAAAAGGTGCATCACGAGGCCCAGCCGCTGGACGAGTCGCTGATCTATGGTGGCGATGCCATCCAGTACGTGCTGGAGATCAATGGCGGGCTGGCCCGGCAGATGGGCATTTCCGAGGGCAGCGAATTGCGTCATCCGGTGATCGGAGACAATGCGGCCTGGCCCTGCGACGCCGAATAGGTCTACGTGCGCCCGGGATGACATGTCGCCTAGTTTTCGGGCGCGTCGCAAAGGGGCTTTCCATTCGATGCAAAGCCCTCTAAACGGGCGGCACGGTCCGGGGCGTGGCGCAGTCTGGTAGCGCACCTGTTTTGGGTACAGGGGGTCGTAGGTTCGAATCCTGCCGCCCCGACCATTTTTTCCGACATGACGATGATGACACGCGGGGCACTCGCCTTTGGGTCGATTCTGTGGATAACACAGTTGAGCGTGTTGCCGGGACACGCGCCCGCACTATGTATGGGTTCTTGCGTGCCCGGAACACCACATCTGGTGGATTGTCGGTCCCTTGCCCATGCCCATACCGAACTCGTTTGTTCAGAACCGGCTAAGCCACACGGATAAAAGCGCTTTTTTCGCCCCTTTTTTGGGCGGGCGTCGACACGCGCTCGGAAATGAATCGGGGCGAGCGCAAAACCGCCGCTGTGGATAAGCCGGTCAACTGAATTTTTTAGGTCATCTTGGTAAAAAATCCGTTGACCGTTTGTGGCTACATACGTCAGGTTGTGCAGGCGGATCAGCAAGCCACAAGATATAGTGGCGCGGATCTGGGTAGGGACAGAAACCCAAGACTTCTACCGGCAGGGCCGGACAAAGCCAGGTGCGACCGGATGCGGCGCATCGGCAGGTATGGGTTTTGCCTCCCGGTCCACTGAGACGCGAGGGTTTGCGGCCAGAAAGGTCGTGCTGGTCATAATAACGCTGGATCATGGGGCAGCCAAAATGAAGATCGAAAGAAAGTTTACCAAGGCAGGTCAGGACGCTTATGCGGAGCTGGACTTCGTCACCACGAGTTCGGAAATCCGCAACCCTGACGGCACCACCGTCTTCAAGCTGGACGAGGTCGAAGTCCCCGCCAAGTGGAGCCAGGTCGCCAGCGACGTGATTGCCCAGAAATATTTCCGCAAGGCCGGCGTTCCGACCGCGTTGAAGAAGGTCGAGGAAAAGGACGTGCCCGAGTTCCTGTGGCGCTCGGTTCCCGCCAGCGACGACACGCCGAAAACCGGCGAAACCAGCGCCAAGCAGGTGTTCGACCGGCTGGCCGGCGCCTGGGCCTACTGGGGCTGGAAGGGCGGCTATTTCACCACCGAGGAAGACGCCCGCGCCTATTTCGACGAGATGCGCTTCATGCTGGCGCGTCAGATGGCGGCGCCCAACAGCCCGCAATGGTTCAACACCGGCCTGCACTGGGCCTATGGCATCGACGGCCCCGGCCAGGGCCACTACTACGTGGATTTCAAGACGGGCGAACTGACCAAATCGAGCAGCGCCTATGAGCACCCGCAGCCCCATGCGTGCTTCATCCAGTCGGTCAAGGACGACCTTGTCGGCGACGGTGGCATCATGGACCTGTGGGTGCGCGAGGCCCGCCTGTTCAAGTACGGATCGGGAACCGGCACGAACTTCTCGTCGCTGCGGGCGGCCAACGAGCCGCTGTCGGGCGGCGGCAAGTCCAGCGGCCTGATGGGTTTCCTGAAGATCGGCGACCGCGCGGCGGGCGCGATCAAGTCGGGCGGCACCACGCGCCGCGCCGCGAAGATGGTGATCTGCGACGTCGACCACCCCGATATCGAGGATTTCATCAACTGGAAGGTCATCGAGGAACAGAAGGTGGCGTCCATCGTCGCCGGCTCCAAGATGCACGAGGCCAAGCTGAATGATATCTTCGGCGCGATCCGCGCCTGGGACGGCAGCACCGAGGATGCAGTCGACCCCAGCAAGAACGAGCAGCTGAAGACCGCCATTCGCGGCGCGAAAAAGTCGGCGATCCCGGAAACTTACGTCAAGCGGGTGCTGGACTACGCCAAGCAGGGCTACGAGAGCATCGAGTTCCCGACCTACGACACCGACTGGGACTCGGAAGCCTACGCCAGCGTCTCAGGCCAGAACTCCAACAACTCGATCCGCGTGACCGATGCCTTCCTGCAGGCGGTCAAGGACGACGCGATGTGGCCGCTGACCAACCGGACCGACGGCAGCGTGGTCAAGGAAATCCCGGCGCGTGAGCTGTGGGAGAAGGTGGGCCATGCCGCATGGGCCTGTGCCGATCCGGGCATCCAGTACCACGACACCGTCAACGCCTGGCACACCTGCCCGGAAGACGGCGCGATCCGCGGCTCGAATCCGTGCTCGGAATACATGTTCCTCGACGACACGGCCTGCAACCTGGCCTCGATGAACCTGCTGCAATTCTTCGACGGCAATACCTTCGATTCGGAAGCCTATGTTCACGCCACGCGCCTTTGGACCGTGACGCTGGAGATCTCGGTCACCATGGCGCAGTTCCCCAGCCAGGAAATCGCGCAGCTGAGCTACGAGTTCCGCACGCTGGGCCTGGGTTACGCCAATATCGGCGGCCTGCTGATGAACATGGGCTACGGCTATGACAGTGACGAGGGCCGCGCGCTCTGCGGTGCGCTGACCGCGATCATGACCGGCGTGGCCTATGCCACCTCGGCCGAGATGGCCAAGGAACTGGGGCCGTTCGCCGGCTACAAGCGCAACAAGGCGCATATGCTGCGGGTGATGCGCAACCACCGCAACGCCGCCTATGGCGCGACCGAGGGCTATGAAAAGCTGGCCGTGAAACCCGTGCCGCTGGACCTGGCCAACGTGCCCGACAGCCGCCTGGCCGATTTGGCGATGGCAAGCTGGGACGAGGCGCTGACGCTGGGCGAAAAGCACGGCTACCGCAACGCGCAGTCGACCGTGATCGCGCCCACCGGCACCATCGGCCTGGTGATGGATTGCGACACCACCGGAATCGAGCCCGACTTCGCGCTGGTCAAGTTCAAGAAGCTGGCCGGTGGCGGCTACTTCAAGATCATCAACCAGTCGGTGCCCGCCGCGCTTGAAAAGCTGGGCTATGGCAGCGCCGAGGTCGAAGAGATCGTCGCCTACGCCGTGGGTCACGGCACCATCGGCAACGCGCCGGGCGTCAACCACACCACGCTGGCCGGTCACGGCTTTGGCGCCAACGAGCTGGCCAAGGTCGACTCCGCTCTGGGCAGTGCCTTCGATATCCGCTTCGTCTTCAACCAGTGGACGTTGGGCGAGGAGTTCTGCAGCAACGTGCTGGGCATCCCGGCGGAAAAGCTGAACGACCCGACCTTCGACCTGCTGGCCTCGCTGGGCTATTCCAAGCAGGACATCGAGGCGGCCAACGACCACGTTTGCGGGACGATGACGCTGGAAGGCGCACCGCACCTCAAGGAAGAACATTACGTGGTCTTCGACTGCGCCAACCCGTGCGGCAAGAAGGGCAAGCGCTTCCTGTCGGTGAACTCCCACATCGACATGATGGCGGCGGCGCAGTCGTTTATCTCGGGCGCGATCTCCAAGACGATCAACATGCCCAACGACGCCACCATCGAGGATTGCCAGGCCGCGTATGAACGCAGCTGGCAGATGGGGGTGAAGGCCAATGCGCTCTATCGCGACGGCTCGAAACTCAGCCAGCCTCTGGCCGCCGCGCTGGTCGAGGATGACGACGAGGCCGCCGAGGTGCTGGAGAGCGGGTCGGCACAGGAAAAGGCCGCCGTTCTGGCCGAGAAGATCGTCGAGAAGGTGATCGTCAAGGAAGTGGTCAAATCGCACCGCGAGAAGATGCCGGAGCGTCGCAAGGGCTATACCCAGAAAGCGGTCGTCGGCGGACACAAGGTGTACCTGCGCACGGGCGAATACCAGGACGGGTCGCTTGGCGAGATCTTCATCGACATGCACAAGGAAGGCGCGGGTTTCCGGGCGATGATGAACAACTTCGCCATCGCGGTCTCGGTCGGCCTGCAATACGGCGTGCCGCTGGAGGAGTTCGTCGACGCCTTCACCTTCACCAAGTTCGAACCGGCGGGCATGGTGCAGGGCAACGACAGCATCAAGAACGCGACGTCGATCCTGGACTATATCTTCCGCGAACTGGCGGTCAGCTATCTCGACCGTACGGACCTCGCACACGTCAAACCCGAAGGCGCGTCGTTTGACGACCTCGGTCGCGGCGAAGAGGAAGGCGTGAGCAATATCAAGGAGATGTCGGGCGAAGCTGCCTCGAAATCCCTCGAAGTGCTCAAGCAGATCAGCTCGACCGGCTACCTGCGCAAGCGTCTGCCCCAGGAACTGGTGGTGCTGAACGGCGGGGCCGCGCTGGCCACGGCGCTGGATAGCGGTGACCCCGAGACGGCCCTGCAAACGCTGGTGCCCGAGACCAAGACTGTCAGCGCGACGACCAGCACGACGGCGGTCTCAACTGGCACGTTGGGCATGAACGCCGCGACCAAGGCGCGGATGCAGGGCTACGAGGGCGAGGCCTGCGGCGAATGCGGCAACTACACGCTGGTGCGCAACGGCACCTGCATGAAGTGCAACACCTGCGGCGCGACGTCGGGGTGTAGCTGACGGAACACACATCCCTGGGGGATGTGCAGGGGCGGTCCCGGCTTGGCGTTAGGCCGGCCGCCCCGACGAGACAGGCCAGCGGCGCGAGACATCGCGCGGGGTCTGAAGACTAGGGTGGGGGCAGACTATCGCTCTGACCCATCCTGATCCGGGGCGGGTGCGCTCGCCCCTGACGCAGCTCAGGCCGCAGGCAGAAACCGGGCGGTACATAAAGAGTGAGCCTGAGCGGCGAAACTAGACCCGGGGGGCTTCGGCCCCCCGTTTTTCTTTGTTTCTCAGGGGCGTAGCTGCCATTCTTCCCAGACGAAGGGGTAAGACCAGACGCAATGATGGGTCTTGTCCAGCCGGGCGCGGATATCGTCGCGCAGCGCCTTCATGTCGGGTTCGAACAGGTGAAACTGCACTTGCAGCCGGTCGATCCTGGTGATGTCGCCGGTCTCGATCAGTGCGGACAGCAGGTCGTATTCGCTGCCCTCGATATTCACTTTCATCAGTGCGATCCGGTCCACCGGCGTATGGGCAAAGAAATCCGACACCGACATGGTCTTGACCTGGAAGGCGCGGTCATGATCGGCCACCGAAGACGACGCATCGCCCGCATCCGAAAGCTCCATCGTGCCGGTCGTCGACCCGATGGCCAGCTGGTGCACATGCACGTGGTCGCGGCCCGCGAATTTTGTCTCCAGCGCCTCGGCAAAGCCGGGATGCGGCTCGAAGAGGTGCATCTGCGCGGCGGGCTGCTGGTCCAGCACGGCATCGGTCCATTCGCCGCGAGAGGCGCCCAGGTTGAACACCACGTCGCCCGGAACAAGATTGCCATACTGGTAAAGCCGCGCCGCGCCGTTCTGCCGCCGCCACATGCGGCAGGCATCGTAGAAGGCGGCCTTCCACGGGTTGCGGCGACGGTCGAGCCATCGGGTGAGTGGGGCCATCGGCACGCTCTTTCCTTGTGGTGTTCGCGCGACGTGATAGCCAAGTTCACCGTCCAAGACGAGAGCGGATCGGCCCTCGGCGTCAGGGCGTCGCGCGCTGCACCATGCCGAAAAGATCGCGCGGGTCGTCCGGGTCGGCCAGCAGATCCAGGTCAAGGAAGCAATCCGTGCCGGGGATGTGGTCGCGGATGTAGCGCAGGGCGCTGAAATCCTCGATGGCGAAGCCGACGCTGTCGAAAAGCGTGATTTGCCGGTCGCTGGTCCGCCCTGGGGCGGCCCCCGACAGAACCTGCCAGAACTCGGTGACCGGGTGGTCCGGGTCCATCTGCTGGATCTCGCCCTCGATCCGGGTCTGCTCGGGATATTCCACGAAGATGTCCGAGCGGGTCAGGATCGCCGGTGCAAGTTCCGTCTTGCCGGGACAGTCGCCGCCGATGGCGTTGATATGCACCCCTTCGCCGATCATGTTGTCGGTCAGGATGGTGGCATATTGCTTGTCCGCCGTGCAGGTGGTGATGATTTGCGCGCCTTCCATGCTTTCCTCGGCGCTGTCGCATTCCACCACGTTCAGGCCCAGCCCCTTGAGGTTGCGCGCTGCCTTGCGCGTGGCGGCCTTGTCGATGTCCCACAGACGCACGGTCTTGAGGCCAAGGACGGCCTTCATCGCAAGGCTTTGGAATTCCGACTGCGCGCCGTTGCCGATCATCGCCATGGTGTCCGCGCCCTTGGGCGCAAGGTGCTTGGCCACCAGCGCAGAGGTGGCCGCCGTGCGCAGGGCGGTCAGCACCGTCATCTCGGTCAGCAGGACGGGATAGCCTGTGTCGACATCCGCCAGAAGGCCAAAGGCGGTCACGGTCTGCAAGCCGTCCTTAGTGTTCTTGGGGTGGCCGTTCACGTATTTGAAGCCATAGGCCTCGCCGTCCGAGGTTGGCATCAGCTCGATCACGCCCACGTCCGAGTGGCTGGCCACGCGGGGCGTCTTGTCGAAGAGCTCCCACCGGGCGAAATCGGCGGCGATGTATTCGGCAAGGCCTTCCAGCATCTTCTCGATGCCGATCTGGTGCACGAGGCGCATCATGTTCTCGACAGAGACGAACGGAACGAAGGCTTTGTCCGAGGGGGCGAGGATGGGCATGTCAGGCTCCTTTGAAATCAGGCGAAGGCGCGGGTCGGACGGTCGAAGATTCGGCGGCCGAGGGCCGAGGCGGTCAGATCCACCATCACCTGCGCGGTGCGGCCGCGCTCGTCCAGGAAAGGGTTGAGTTCGACGAGATCGAGCGAGGTCATCAGGCCACTGTCGCAGATCATCTCCATCACCAGATGCGCCTCGCGGATCGTGGCGCCGCCCGGCACGGTGGTGCCCACGGCAGGCGCGATGCCGGGGTCGAGGAAATCGACGTCGAAGGACACGTGCAGCATCCCGTTCGCCGCCGCGACGGTGTCGAGAAAGGCGGCGAGGGGCCGCGCGATGCCCTGTTCGTCGATGCTGCGCATGTCGTGGCGGTGGGCGGGCGTGGATTGCAGGAATTCGCGCTCATCGGGGTCGACGGAACGCAGGCCGAGGAAGCAGATGTTCTCATACGGCACCGGGTTGGCGACCTGCGGAAACCCGGCAAATCCTTCGCGTCCCGTGGCATAGCCCAGCGGCGTGCCGTGCAGATTACCGGATTCGGTGCTTTGGGGCGTGTGGAAATCGGTATGGGAATCGAGCCACAGAACGAACTGGGGCCGATCCACGCTTGCCGCGTGGTCGGCCACGCCGATCACGCTGCCCAATGACAGCGCATGGTCGCCCCCCAGGAATATGGGCAGGCCGGTCTCCATCGCTTTCCTGGCGGAGGCGGCGATGCTCTCGGTCCAGCCGATGGTTTCCGCAGGCTGGACGAGGTGGCCGGGCAGCGAGGCCGGTGCGGTGGCCGGGGCAGGGGCCAGGTTGCCCCAGTCCTCTACCGTATGACCAAGCGAGGCGAGGGACTTCTCGATCCCCGCCACCCGCAGCGCGTCGGAGCCCATCAGGCATCCGCGCCTTGCCTTGCCGCTGTCCACGGGGGCACCGATGAGAATGCAATGCGACGGGGTCATGGCGTGGCTCCTTTTGGTGTTGGCCAGAATGTTGTTGCTAAAAAGATCGGATTGAAGCAGGTATTTTGTCCATAACGAAAGCAAAATAGGCAAAACGGAGGCTTTGTTCTGCGAAATGGATGCGGTGGATCAGAAACTGCTGTCGGCGCTGCGCCATGATGCGCGCGCGTCGCTGTCGGAACTGGCGATGACACTGGGTGTGTCACGCACCACGGTGCGGTCGCGGATCGACCGGCTCAAGGCCTCGGGCGAGATCGTGGGCTTTACCGTGGTGGTCAAGCAGGACACGGTCCGTGACCCGGTGCGGGGGCTGATGATGCTAGGGATAGAAGGGCGCGGCACCGAACGGGTGGAACGGCGCCTGCGCGGGCTCTCCGCCGTGCGGGCCTTGCACAGCACCAATGGTCGCTGGGACCTGATTGTCGAGATCGGGGCCGAAACGCTGGAAGAACTCGATACCGTGCTGGCCGAGATCCGGCGCTTCGAGGGCGTCGCGACCTCCGAGACCAGCCTGCTGCTGAGTACGAAGAAACAGGCCGGCTAGACTGCGCGGCGCAGCGCCATCGTCCAGAAAACCGCGAAGAGCAATGACGCCAGCATGTTCCAGCTGGCCATCGACAGGCCCAGCATCTCCCACGGGACCTCGTCGCAGCGCACCAGCGGCGCGGACATGATCTGGTCCATCAACTCGTCGGTGCTCATGCCGCTGGTGCTGCCCGCGGTGCACGAGGAAGGGCCTTCCCACCAGCCGCGTTCCACGCCGGTGTGATAGCCGCCGATCCCGGCGGTGGTCAGCGCCGCGAGCAGTCCCGCGCCGAGCAGGAGCCGCACCGCCCCGATGCCCAGCGGGACCAGCAGCACCAGCGCCCCGATCGCGATCGCCGCGCCGTGAGGCCAGCGCTGCCAGATACACAGCTTGCAGGGAGCAAGGCCTCCCACATGTTGGAACGCCAGCGCCCCCAGCAGAAGGGCCAGCGAGCCGCCGGCGGCAAGGATCACAAGGGAATTACGTGTCACATTGGCCTCGAACGATAAGGGACGGGTGAATTAGATCGGGTTGGTGTGGCGGTGCAAGCGTTCATCTTGCCGCGTCACAGGCCGAGCCATCCCTTGATCAGGCTGACAAGCGTCGCCCCGGCGAAAATCAGCGTGGCGATCCACGCGGTGCCCAGCACGGCGCCGATCAGCACCAGGATGCCGTCACGCTGCAACAGGCCCATCGCCACCACCACCACGGCAAAGCCCGGCACGGTGTTGGTGGCGGGCAGAGGGACAAGGATCGACGCGCTGAACAGGACCAGCGCCAGGCCGACGACCTGATCCAGCGGCTTGCGGGTCAGGAACGCAAGGCGCGGTTTGCTGACCGCCTCGATTCGGCGCAGCCATGGGCCCGCGCGGCCGGATAGCCTGTGCAGACTGTCGCTGGTGACCTGTCGGGCGGCCAGATTGCCCGGCAGCCACGGCACCCGCCGCCCAATGGCGATCTGGACGGCGACGAACATAAGCGGCAGAGCCACAACCTGCGGCACGCCGTAGAGGAACGGGATGCAACAGGGCAGGGCGAGTATCAGCAGGAACAGTCCGAAAGCGCGTTCGTGAAGCTGTTCCAGAATCCAGCCGAGCGACACACGATCGCCCGCCGCAAGAGCTGTCAACTGGTCAAGCCGGTCCGATATCGCGATATCTCCCGGCGGTTTCGCGGTCATTCCTGTGGGCCCTTGGTCAACGGATCGCAAAAGATCGGCAGGTCTCGGGTAGCAAATCGCACGTCCGGACGCCAGCGCCAGTTCGCCTATTGTCCTTGCCCGACGAGTTGGGTACAGGTTGGGTCCGTGCCCAAGTGGCGGAATGGTAGACGCAGGGGATTCAAAATCCCCCGGTAGTGATACCGTGCCGGTTCGAGTCCGGCCTTGGGTACCAATGACTTAGCGAATTTCTGGCTGGGTCGGTATTGGCGCGTTCACACTGTGCGTTCACAGAGTCACGTTTCGTTTTTGTTCTGTTCTTGCGCTGGATTTCGCTGCGCATTGCAGTAAACGACCTTGTCCATCGTGAGCGCTGGCTTCAGTCATTTTGGCGAGAATGGGCGGAGAGCCGACCTTCGCTGTTCTATGTACGAACGACCGCAAAGCGCATTTTCTGCGGTTTTGACGCAGGGCCGCTTTGGGCCGGAAGTTGGCTTTGGAGCTCTTTCGCTCCTGCGCCGCCTTCGACAGCGCGCGCTTGTTCGCCCGCTTCCGGTAGTACGCCACCATCCGCGCGCTCTTTCCGGTCACCGCCTGGATCTCGGCGCCTGACGCGCCGGCTTCCGCGGGTTGAATGAACGCCAGCTTGTATTTATTCCGAGCTAAGCGAAGGGATTTGATGTCAAACCGCCATATCCAAACTGGCAATCGTCTCTCTTGGCAACGATAGGGTAAACGTACTCCCGACACCGACCTCGCTATGCACTTTGATGGTGCCGCCTTCCAGTTCGGCGAGTTCTTTCACGACGGCGAGACCCAGCCCGGTTCCTTCGACACTTCGCGTCGACGATGAATCAATCTGGTGAAACGGTTCGAATATCCTATCGATTTCTTCGGGCTCTATCCCGGCACCGGTGTCGGAGACGTCGATGTGAACTTGGCTTTCTGTTTCAGTGACGCTGACCGATATTTTCCCGGAATCCGTGAACTTGATGGAATTCCCCAGCAAATTGATGAGAATCTGTCGTGTGCGCGTCACATCCGCCCAGATGAGACTGGACCTCAAGCTAGTCTCGAGCCTCAGACCTTTCTGTTCGGCCAGAATACTCATCTGTGCCACCACGGGCTGAACAACCTGTTCCACATCACAGACCTTTGGATCGGCCTTCATGCTCCCAGCCTCTAACTTGGCGTAATCGAGCAACTGGTTTACCAGGAACAGAAGGTGCTCGCCTGATTTGTCGATCTTTTCCATCGCGGTAGTTGTAAATCCCACCACTTCATCGAAGCTGGCTTGCATGTCGCTGACATCAGTCGGACGCAGTTTCAACCGCTCATCCAGTTGCTTTGCAGAGGGCAACTGGCGCAGGTTTTTTCCGAGCCTTGAGAAACCCAGAATAACAGTCAAAGGCGTTCGGAGTTCATGGCTCAAGACACTCAGGAAGTTCAGCTTGGCACGGTCCGCAGCTTCAGCTTTTTCTCTAGCTTCGTTCAGGGCTATGATGTCCAACTGAGCTTGCGCCTCTCTGGCCTCTAATTGCCCTGAAACTCGGAGCAAACGCAGGACAAGCCAAATCAGCACCACCCCGCTCGCCAATCCAAACATCAGGAGCGCAGGGAACATCTTAAGGAACAGGTCCATGCCTGGCTGGTGGGGCTTCCACACGAGCCAAGAAAGAATGTTTTTGGCGGGGTCAGTTACCGCAAATCCCGCCATGTCCTCGTCGGGTGGAGCGGATTGAAACGCGGTTCTATCAAGCTCGATTGCCTGGCCGACTTCCTGAGCAAGTACTTCATCGATGTAGCGCACGGCAACATGCAGCGACTCCGTGCCGGGTAACTGTGGGATCTCTCCCGTGTCAGAAATGATGGGCACGACGCTAACGAAAGCCACTTCTCCGGAGAGCCGGATAGGACGCACGACCGCAACTTCTGCCAATTGCTCGTAGGCGTCATCCTGCCCTGCGCTCGCCTCCGCCATAGTACCGCGTAGTTGTGTCACAAGCGGAGCAATGGCATCGGCTCGCGTTTCAAAGGTTTCAGGCGAGCGGATCTCTCCCAAAATAGAAACGAAGAGGGGCTGGTTTTCTTCGTCAAGAATGTAGCTCTCGTGGTGTCCGAAGTATTCCTGCATCCAGGAACCGAGATTCAAGTCGAGCCATTTCTCATCACGGGCAATGATATTCCGGATAGCGTCATCCCAAACTGTGGCGCTTCTCTGTTGCTCGGGAATGCTGGCAACAGTCTCAGCGAGGCTGCGGGAAGCCATACGTTGTTGCCTGGCCAAAGCAGATTGGTCAACGATCCTGATCGCGTTGTGCCCAGCGAGAGTGAGTGCCAGTAGGCCTAAGCCGAACACGATAAACAGGGAACTGACAATCTGGAACGAAAGTTTGCGCCTGCTCGCTGACTTCGACAAATCTTTTCTCCCGCTTCGATCACACACACGGCATGCTGCTAAACCTCACCCCGTGCCGCACCGATCATCGTTAAACTCTGTGATCGTTCACGGCATTCACCACTTATATTAATGGGCTATGGCGAACACATTGCTGCGCCAAGCAAACAGAGATATCATACATCCAGAAGAGGAAAGCACGCCGAGCTCCTTCTCCGCAAGGTGGAATCCAAAGATTTGTGGAGCTGTTGCTCGCCTTTGCTCGCAAGGCGCGGTTTTAGTGACGGCTAACCTACATGCAATTGCTATTTTCGCCGCTTCCGTGCGGTACGCGACAATGCTCTCTGGTTCGCCTGTGTCCGGTCGTATGCTGCCCATCCGACGCTCTGACCTGTTGCAGCTTTGATTTCCGCGTCGGAGCAGTTGGCTTCGGCATGTTCGACACATGTGCGTGTGCGGAGACCATGAAGAGTGTAACGATTTTCGTTGTCGTGCACGGCATCTCGCGTGGATGCTTAAAGAAGACGTAGAACTCGCATTTGGGGGTGCGCTCGGTTCCTTCGGCCCCGCAAGCTATCCGACAATATTAAAGTGAACGCGCCCGGCGACTTGCGCTGATTTGCGCGTCTTCGAATGAAACCTTGTTTACAACAATGTCAGGTTTAAATAATATGAACAAGATTTACATATGCTGAACGATAGGAGGTCGTTCATCGTTGGAAACAAGGGAGGTCCTGATGAGAAAAACAATTTGTACCCTGATGATGGCAGGGGTGATGATGACCGGTGCGGCGAAGGCCGAAGACTATGTCATGCAGACCGCGTCGACGGGTGGCACGTTTCACCCCGTGGGGGTCGCCATCTCTACTTTGAGCAAGGTCAAGCTGCTGCCTTCGGAGAATTTTTCGCTGACGGCGGTGAACTCGGCGGGCTCGGGCGCGAACCTGCAGGCCATGGCGTCCGGAACGGCCGACTTTTCGATCCTGCAGGGGCTTTTCGGCTATTACGCGGCGCGCGGCACCGGGCCTTTGAGCGCACCGATGGAGGATATCCGTTCGGTTTCCATGCTGTGGCAGAATGTCGAGCACTTCATCCTGCGCAACGACCTGGTCGATACCGGCACGGCCGCGGATATCGTCGCCGCCAAGGGCGCCGGCGCGGGCATGGGCGCGCGCAACTCGGGCAGCCTGGGCTCCGGGACGCTCTTGATGGAAGGTCTGGGGCTGAATGCGGAAGAAGACTTTCAGATGATCTATTCCGGTTATGGCCCGACACTTGATGCCATGGCCAACGGACAGATCGAATTTGCGTCGATCCCGGCCGGCGTGCCTGCGGGCGCGATCACCCAGATACTTGCCACCAACGGCGATGACGTGACGATCCTGAACGTAACGCCGGAAGAGGCGGAAGCGATGGATGGCGGGCGTGAACTCTGGACGGCCTATACCATCCCGCCCAACAGCTATCCCGGACAGGACGAGGCGATCCAGACCATCGCCCAGCCGAACTTTCTTGCGGTGAATGACGACGTGTCGGAAGACCACGTCTACAAGCTGACCAAGGCGCTTTACGAAAACCTGCCGTTCTTGCAGTCGATCCACCCGGCAACAAAGGCGATGTCACTGGAGGTGGCGATTGCCGGCCTGCCGACGCCGCTGCACCCGGGTGCTGTGCGCTATTACCGGGAGGTTGGTCTTGATATTCCCGAGCGGCTGCTCCCCCCGGAAATGCAGGACTGATCGCAGGACGCGACCGGGGGCGGTTGGCCGCCTCCGGCGCATTGCGAGAGCGGACCGGGATGATTTCCGGTCGCCTTGCCTCCGCGCCATCGCAAAACAGGAGCGAAGCCCATGCCCGCCCCGAAAGACCCGATCAAAGCCGCGTCCGACGACCCGGTATCAGCGACCGTGACGACCGCTATGCCCTCGGATGCTGGCGAGGTGTCTGAAAAACGTCGGCGCTGGCTTGACCCGGAAAGCCTGGGGCACGGGCCTTGGACCGCGCATGTCATGCGTTGGGCGGTTATTGCCTTTGCGCTCTGGCACATCGCCACGAACCTTTTCATCAACGAAGCCGGGATCTGGCAGAACGCGTTGCACTTCGGCGGTTTCGGGCTGATCGCGGCCCTGTCGACGGCCCCCATGCAGCGGTTGCGCGACAGTCGCTGGGCACTGGTCCTCGACGTGATCTACGGGTTTGCCATTTTCGGGGCGGCCATCTGGGTCGCCTACGCCGAGGATGGCGTGTACGTGAACTCCATGGCCCAGCGTGGGTCCGGCTGGATCTTCAGTCCGATGGACTGGATCGCCGGCGGGCTGGTGATCTTTGCCGCCGTGGACCTGACCCGGCGGCTTACGGGCTGGATCATACCTACGCTGATCCTGATATCCCTGGCCTATATCCTTTTCCTCGGGGCCTGGTTGCCGGGCGTGTTCCGGTCCGCGTCCCTGCCGCTCTCCGACGTGCTGTTCCGGTCGCTCTACAATGACGAAGGCATGTTCGGCGGCATCACCACGATCTCGTCGGCCAATATCACCTTGTTCATGATCTTCGGCGGTTTCCTGATCTACTCCGGCGCGTCGGATTTCGTGATCGAGTTGAGCCGGATCGTCGCAGCGCGCCTGCGCGGCGGTGGCGCCTACGTCGCCGTGATCTCTTCGGCACTGACTGGCACGATCAGCGGCTCCGCGGTCGCCAATACGGCCTCCACCGGGGTCATCACGATCCCGACGATGACGTCCAACGGTTTCAAGCCGACCTTTGCCGCCGGGGTCGAGGCAGCCTCGTCAACCGGCGGCCAGCTGGTGCCGCCGATCATGGGGGCCGGCGCCTTTGTCATGGCGAGTTACACCGGCCTGCCATACAGCACGATCGTCGCGGTTTCGGTCCTGCCGGCCATCCTTTATTTTCTGTCGGTCGCCTGTTTCGTGCGGATCGAGGTCCTGCGATCGGGTATCCCGGCCGCAACGCCGCGCCCCGTGGACCGCAAGAAACTGGCGGCCGGTGCGTTGAACTTCGTGCTGCCACTCGGGGTCATGATCTGGCTTTTGATGACCGGACGTACGCCGAACTACGCGGCCTCGGTCGCCATCGCGGTGCTGGTGGTCGTCAGTTGGGCAACACCCACCAAGATGACCCCGAAGCGTATCGCGCAGGCCCTGATCTTCGGGATGCGGACCGCGGTCATGACGGCCGTGCTGTTGACTGCCATTGGCCTGGTGAACAACGCGATCACGACCTCCGGCGTCGGCGGGGCCTTCAGCCTCATGATCATCCAGTGGTCCCAGGGGTCGCTGATCATCGCAATCGCGTTGGTGGCCCTTGCCTCGCTGATCCTTGGCATGGGGCTGCCGGTGACGGCCGCCTACGTGATCCTCGCAATCCTGCTCGCGCCGGCGCTGTCGGGGCTGCTGGCCGACCGGATCGTCATCGACGCGCTGGCGGCGGGCGTCAATGATGCGGCCGTGAGTGGGACGCTCGCCCTCTTCGATCCGTCGCTACAGGCGGATTTGCCCAGCGGGCTCGGCGCAGAGCGCGCGGCCGAAGTCGTAAGCAGCCTGCCCATGGAAGTGTCCGCGGTGTTGCGCTCGTCGCTTGTGGACCAGGGCCAGTTGTCGACCTTCCTTCTTGTCGCGCACCTGATCATCTTCTGGCTGAGCCAGGATAGCAACGTGACACCGCCGGTCTGCCTTGCCGCCTATACCGCGGCCGGGATCGCGGGATCGAAGCCGATGGCAACCGGGCTGACCTCCTGGAAGATCGCCAAGGGGCTTTACATCATGCCCCTGCTTTTTGCCTATACCCCACTGATATCGGGGGACGGGGCAGAGGCCCTGCGGGTCGCGGTCTTTGCCAGTTTCGGGATCTACGCGGTC
This sequence comes from Roseovarius confluentis, assembly GCF_002917925.1. GTDB lineage: Bacteria > Pseudomonadota > Alphaproteobacteria > Rhodobacterales > Rhodobacteraceae > Roseovarius > Roseovarius confluentis. The sequence continues at coordinate 206,478 of NZ_PPFE01000008.1, forward strand.
ACCGCCCTCTTGCAGCGCCATGCGGAAGGGCCACTGACCTGGTGGGCCTATGCCGGGCTGTTGGTTGGCGCGATAGGGGCCTTCATGCCTTACCATATCTGGGCGAACCTTGGCGGTGCTGTCCTGATCCTTGTGACTGCCTGGGGGACGCGTCCGCGACACCCAATAGGCCAGAGGATCGAGACATGACCGGAGAAAAGACTTCGTCGAAACAGACCGCGACGACGACAAGCGATCCGGCGCCGCGACGTGATTCCACGCTGCGCAACGGACTGCGCCTTGTCGAAGCACTTTCGATGCGGGGCGCAATGAGCCTTGGTGATCTGTCCCGCGAGACAGGGATCGGCAAGGCCACGGCCCACCGGCTGCTGCAAACATTGTCGGAAGAAGGTTACGTCGATCAGGACGCGGAAACATCGCGCTACGCCGCGACAATGCGGATCTGGGAGGTGGCGATGGTGCGGTCCGAGCAACCGGACCGCGTCTCGCCCTGTCTGCCGGCGATGCAGCGGCTGCGCGATCTCAGCCGGGAAACCGTGATCCTCGGCCTGATCGACGGGGACGAGATCCTGTACCTGCACCGGCTCGACAGCCCGGAAGCGGTGCGGACCTTCACGCGCGTGGGGGACAGGGCGCCGGCACATTGCGTGGCCACCGGCAAGGCCGTCCTCGCCTTTGACCCCGCTGGTGAAGAGCGCTGGAGCACATTGACACTGGATGCGTTCGGGTCGGAAACGATCACCGATCACAACGCCTTTGCCGCCGACATGAAGGCCACCCGCGACCGGGGTCATTCGATCAATCGGGGTGAGTGGCGCGGTGGCGTTCGTGCCATCGGTGCGCCGATCCGCGGCTGGAACGGACGTGTGCGCATGGCGCTGTCCATTGCCGGCCCGGCCGAACGCATGCCCGACGACAGAATCGCGGAGCTCGCTCCGCTGGTGATGGCAGCAGCCGAGGACGCTTCGGTTGCGTTGCAAGGACGAAAGGACAATTCATGACAAGTACACTTCCGCTGGCCGGCGTTCGCGTGGTCGAGATTTGCCAGATCGCGGCTGGGCCGTTTTGCGGGATGCTTCTGGCGGATATGGGGGCGGAGGTCATCAAGATCGAACCCCCCGCCGGCGATGCCATGC
>NZ_PPFE01000009.1 GCF_002917925.1 Roseovarius confluentis
GCTGCTGCCGCGTGGCGTCGCCCACGCCCGGCCGCTCCACCTTCAGAACATCCGCCCCGAACCACGCAAGAAGCTGCGTGCAGGTCGGACCCGACTGAACATGCGTGAAGTCCAGAATCTTGATGCCGTCCAATGCTTTCATCAGGTCATTCCCCCTTGTTTTTCGTGATGCCTGCGCGGGTCCAGACCTCGCGCACGTGGTCGTGAAGGCGCATCGTGTGGTCGCGCACGCGAGCCTCTGCGAGGTCCACATCGCGCGCTTCGAGCGCCTCGATAATTTCCATGTGATCTGCCACTGATTGCGGCACACGGTCCTCCTCGGCCATGGATCGGCGACGCACCGCGTGCATGTGCACGAACAGGTTTTCCGCCATGCGGGCCAGCAACTCGCAGCCGGAGATTTCGAGGATTTTCTGGTGAAAGCGGATATTGTCGTCAGAATACTCCGCAATATCCGCCCCGCTCTTGGACACCGAGTATTTCATCGCGATGGTACGCAGGCTGGCGATCTGGCGGTCCGTGGCGGTGTCACAGGCCAGCCGCGCCGCCATGCTTTCCAGCGCGGCCCAGGCAACGATCATCTCCAGAATGTCCGACAGCGTCTTGCGCTGCACGAAAATGCCGCGACGCGGGCGCACCTCCAGAAGACCTTCCTGTTCCAGCCGCACCAGCACCTCGCGCAGCGGCGTGCGGGACACGCCCAGTTGCTCGGCCAGGCCGCGTTCGTCCAGCCGCAGGTCGACATCGTCGGAATAGATATCCATGTCGAGGATCGCCTCGCGCATGCGGTTGTAGATGTGATCCTTGAGCGTGACAGAGGTATCGATCGGATTCAGTTTCATGGCAGCGTACCGAGGTGAGTCGTTAAGTTCGAAATCTGGTATACCACGAACCAGCATCGTGCAACGACAATCATTTGCGGATGCAGCAAAAAGTGTTGGCGTCGTCCGAAACGCAGACCGCCAAGGCGCCGCAAGAAACAAAAGGGCCGGGAAACCCCGGCCCTTTTTCGATACTTCGCGTTGTTGCGATCTATTCCGCTGCCACAGCCTCTTCTGCCTTTTCCACCCGCACGGCCGAGTATTTGAACTCGGGGATCTTACCGTAGGGGTCGATAGCCGGGTTCGTCAGAATGTTCGCCGCCGCCTCGACATAGGCAAACGGCATGAACACCATGTCCGGTGCAATCGCCCGGTCGGCACGTGCCATCACATCGATTGAGCCGCGCTTGGTGGAGATGCGCACCATGCCGCCCGGCTCAACCCCCAGCTTGCGCAGGGTCGAGGGGTGCAACGAACAGTTGGCCTCGGGTTCCACCGCATCCAGAACGCTGGACCGACGGGTCATCGACCCGGTATGCCAATGCTCCAGCTGCCGACCCGTCGTCAGCACCATCGGATAATCTGCGTCCGGCAGGTCGTCGGGCGGGATCACGCTGGCCGGGGTGAACCGGGCGCGCCCCTCGGGCCGCGGGAAGGCATCGCCGAACACCACGGCCTGGCCCGGGTCCTCGGGGCTGAGCGACGGATAGGTCACCGCCTCGCGCTCCAGCCGTTCCCAGGTGATGTTGTCGAGGCTGCGCATGTTGATCGCCATCTCGTTGAACACCTGCGACGGGTCGGTATAATTCCAGTTCAGGCCACAGCGCTTGGCCAGTTCGACCTCGATCCACCAGTCCTCTTTCGCCTCGCCCGGCGGCGGCACCGCCTGGCGCAGCATCTGGACGGTCCGGTTGGTGTTCGACACCGTCCCGGACTTTTCATAAAGCGCCGAGGCCGGAAGGATCACATCGGCATAGTTGGCCGTCTCGGTGATGAAGATGTCCTGCACCACAAGGTGATCCAGCATCGCCAGCGCGTCGCGGGCATGTTCCACGTCCGGGTCGCTCATCGCCGGGTTTTCACCCAGAACGTACATCGCCTTGATATGACCCTCGTGTACCGCGTCCATGATCTCGGTGACGGTCAGCCCCTTCTCGCTGCTGAAGTCGCCCGTTTCCCAGACTTCGGTAAACGCCTTGCGCACCCCGTCATCCGTGACCGACAGGTAGTCGGGCAGGAACATCGGGATCAGACCCGCATCCGACGCGCCCTGCACGTTGTTCTGACCGCGCAGAGGGTGCAGACCCGTGCCCGGACGGCCCACATGGCCGCACATCAGCGCCAGCGAAATCAGGCAGCGGGAATTGTCCGTGCCGTGGATGTGCTGGCTGACGCCCATGCCCCAGAAGATCATGCCGGACTGCGCCGTGGCGAATTCACGCGCCACTTCGCGCAGCGTCTCGGCGGGAATGCCGCACAGCTCTTCCATTTTTTCGGGCGGGAACTGCGCCAGATGCGCCTTCTCGGCCTCCCAGTTCTCGGTGAACGCCTCGATATACTGCTGGTCGTAAAGCTCTTCCTCGACGATCACATGCATGATCGCGTTCAGCATGGACACGTCCGCGCCCGGCTTGAACTGCAGCATATGGCTGGCGAACCGCTTCATGCCCTGCCCACGCGGATCCATCACGATCAGCTTGCCACCGCGCTTGGTGAATTGCTTGAAATACGTCGCCGCAACAGGGTGGTTTTCCGTCGGATTGGCCCCGATGATGATCGCCACGTCGGCATTCTCGATCTCATTGAAGGTCGCGGTCACGGCCCCCGAACCGACATTTTCGATCAGCGCCGCCACCGAGGAGGCGTGGCACAACCGCGTGCAATGATCCACGTTGTTGTGGCCAAAGCCCTGGCGGATGAATTTCTGGAACAGGTACGCCTCTTCGTTGGTGCACTTCGCACTGCCGAAACCGGCCACCTCGCGGCCACGACCTTTCAGGCCGTTTGCCGCCGCATCCAGCGCCTCGTCCCACGAGGCCTCACGGAAGAAGTCCTGCCAGTTGTCCGGATCGACATTCAGGCCCTTTGCCGGGGCATCCTCCCGCCGGATCAGCGGTTTGGTCAGGCGGTGCGAGTGCTGGATATAGTCGTACCCGAACCGGCCTTTGACACACAGGCGGCCTTCGTTCGCGGGGCCATTGATACCCTCGACGTATTTCACCTTGTCGTCCTTGACCTTCAGGCTGATCTGGCAGCCCACACCACAGAAGGCGCAGACGCTGTCGACCTCACGGTCATAATCGGCGCTGTCACCCACTTGGGCGTCATCCACCACCGAGGACGGCATCAGCGCCCCGGTCGGGCACGCCTGCACGCATTCGCCGCAGGCCACGCAGGTGCTTTCGCCCATCGGGTCGTCGAAATCGAATACCGGAAAGCTGTCATGACCGCGACCGGCCATGCCGATCACGTCATTGACCTGCACTTCACGGCAGGCGCGGACGCACAAGTTGCACTGGATGCAGGCATCCAGGTTGACGCTCATCGCGACGTGGCTGTCATCCAGAAGCGGCACACGGTCCTGTTCCAGCTTGGGAAAGCGGCTTTCCGATACGCCGGTCAGCTTGGCCATGTCCCACAGGTGGCTGGACTTGTCATGCGCCTTTTCCGGTTCCGGCTGGTCGGCGATCAGCATCTCCATCACCATCTTGCGCGCGGTTTCCGCCCGGTTCGAATTGGTGGTGACGTTCATACCTTCGCTGGCTTCGCGTATGCAGGACGCAACGAGATTGCGCTCGCCCTCCACTTCCACCATGCAGGCGCGGCAGTTGCCATCGGGGCGGTACCCCGGCGCGGGCTTGTGGCAGAGGTGCGGAATCTTCAGACCCCGGCCATTGGCCACTTCCCAAATGGTCATGCCCTTTTCGGCTTCGACTTCCTTGCCATCGAGTGTCAACTTGATCTTGTCGGTCATGTCTTACACCTCGTCCGGGAAATGTTTCATCGTCAGGCGAATGGGATTGGGCGCCGCCTGGCCCAGGCCACAGATGGACGCGTCCACCATGGTCTGGCTCAATTCTTCAAGCAGCGACTGGTCCCACGTATCCGCCTGCATCAGCTTCACGGCCTTTTCACAGCCAACGCGGCATGGTGTGCACTGGCCACAGCTTTCGTCCTCGAAGAACTTCAGCATGTTTATGGCGGCTTCCTTGGCGCTGTCCTTGTCCGACAACACCACGACGGCGGCGGACCCGATGAAGCTGCCATGCGGCTGCAACGTATCGAAATCGAGCGGCACATCGTCCATGTGCGCAGGCAGAAGCCCCGAGGACGGACCGCCCGGCTGATAGGCCTTCAGGGTATGACCGTCCAGCATACCGCCAGCGGCCTCGACAATGTCGAGGATGGTCGACCCGGCAGGCAGCAGATGCACGCCCGGGTTCTTCACGCGGCCCGATACCGAGTAAGAGCGCAGACCCTTACGGTCGTTCTTTTCCACGCCCGACAGGATCTCGCCGCCCTCGCGCAGAACGCGGGCCACCCAGTAGAGCGTCTCGACATTGTTCACCAGCGTCGGCTTGTTGTAGACGCCGACCTGCGCCACGAAAGGTGGGCGATGGCGCGGCAGGCCGCGCTTGCCCTCGATCGACTCGATCATCGCGCTTTCTTCGCCGCAGATATACGCCCCCGCACCGCGGCGCAGTTCGATATAGCCTTCCTCGACGATGCCCGCCTCTTCCAGCGCCTTGATCTCCTTGGCGAGGATCTTAAGAACAGCGGGATATTCGTCGCGCATGTAGATAAAGCAGGTCTTCGCCTCGACCGCCCAGGCGGCGATCAACATACCCTCTAGGAACAAATGCGGCGTGCGTTCCAGGTAATAGCGGTCCTTGAATGTGCCGGGCTCGCCCTCATCGCCGTTCACGGCCAGATACCGCGGCCCGGACTCCGCCCGCACAAAGCCCCATTTCTTGCCCGACGGGAAGCCCGCGCCGCCCAGGCCGCGCAGACCCGAATCGAGCAGCGTTTCCTGCACGGTCTCGAACACGCCGTCCTTGCGCAGTTCGGCCAGCTTCTCATAGCCTCCGTCGGCCTTGTAGGTCGCGAAATCCTCGTACTCGGGGACATGCGTGTGGGTATCGCCACTGGCGATGGCCGATTCGACCTTCTCCACCGTCGCGTTGTCGATGTGGTTGTGGCCCAGCTCCAGCACCGGCGCCGTGTCGCAGCGCCCCATACAGGGTGCACGCAGCACGCGCACCTCGGAGGGGTCCATGCCATCCTCCAGCGCGGCCTTCAGCTGTTGCGCCCCGGCCAATTCGCAGGACAGTGAATCGCACACCCGGATGGTCAGCGCGGGCGGGGGAACATCGCCTTCCTTGACCACGTCGAAATGCGCGTAAAATGTTGCAACTTCATAGACTTCGGCCTGCGCGATGCGCATCTCCTCGGCCAACGCGCGCAAATGCGCCGCGCTGAGGTGGCCAAACTTGTCCTGAATCAGGTGCAGATATTCAATCAACAGATCACGCCGCCGGGGCGCACCCCCCAGAAGCGCACGTACCTCTTCCCAGGCCTGGTCTTCCAGCTGCCGGCCTTTGGGCGTGTGCCGCCCCTTGCCCTTGCCAGATTTCCATACACCGCTGCGATCGTCCAATGCCATGATCGGTCCTCCCGTTGCTTCCGGGATACTAAGGCATGCATTGCGCAATCAAAAATCGTATGATTCAAATCCGCGATAAGCAGGACTTATTGCAGCACTTCCTTCAACGCCTGCACTGTGCGCAGCGCAGGGCCTCTGTCCGCGGTTACAAGGCTGAGAGATTTGCGCACTTCCGGCTCGACCAACGGAAGGATGCGGACAGACCGGGGGGCGCCGGTATTCTCGACCAGAACCTTCGGCACCACTGTCGCCGCTGCTCCCTGGATTGCCATCACGACCCCAGCCGTAAGGCCCGACAACTCGGCAACGACGCGCGGGCGCGTGCCGACGTCCTGAAAGACCGTGTCGATGATGTGCCGATTCTGCATCCCCGGCTCCAGCAGGCAGAGCGGCAGAGCCCCCGCCTCTTTCCAGGTGATCTGGGTCTTGTCCCCATCAACCATATCTGCCGGCACCAGCAGTACGTATTCCTCGTCGTCGATCGGCGTCACGCTCAGGAAGCTGTGGATGGCGCTCTCGGAATTGGCACTATCGGTATAGGTGATCCCGGCATCGTAGGTCCCGGCCTCCAGCCCGTGCAGAATAGCCAGCGAATTCATCGTCTTGACGCGCACGGTAATTCCGGGATTGGCCTCTCGCAGCTGGATCACGGTACGCGCCGCCAACGCTGCCGCAGTGGGGATCGCCGCCAGTGACAGCACGCCCGTGACATCCCCGGGCTCGGCACTGAACTCGGTCTCCAGCCGCTTGACGTCCTCGAGGATCTGCAGCGCGTGGCGCACGATGCTCTCCCCGTCCGGCGTCAGCCCCTGAAACCGGTTGCCCCGGTGCACGATCTTGGTCTCGAGGTGCTCTTCCAGCTTGGCGATGCGCATGGAAAACGCAGGCTGCGACACGCCGCATTCCTCAGCGGCGCGGGCGAAATGCTTCTGCCGTGCCAGCGCGGTCAGAAATTGCAGGTCTTTGAGGTCAAGCACGCGCGCTCCATCGTCTGTCGCCAGTCGTGCCGGGTTAAATCAAGCCCCGCGCCGGATGTCTATTTGAAACCGGCCCTTTGCCGCATCACACCGGGCTGTCCACCCGCCCGAAGATCTGCGCCGCGTGCTTTTCAAGGTAGATGCGCAGCCACGGCGTATAGATGTCCGGCATGGTGCGCGCATAGTCGCGCAGGTCGTCAAGGTCGACCCAGGCCGTATCCATGACCTCGGCAGGGTTCGGTTTCGGGGTGATCCGCTGCGAAACTTTGGCCACGAACACATCCACCACTTCGTGCTCCACCAGCCCGCCGCCAACGTCGGCGCGATATTCCAGCTGGTCGCGATAGTCCAGCGCCAGGCCTTCGACTCCCAACTCTTCTATCAGCCGGCGATGCGCGCAGGCCTCGGCGTCTTCGCCCCAGTTGGGATGCGTGCAGCAGGTATTCGCCCAAAGGCCCGGCGTGTGATACTTGGCCAACGCCCGTCGCTGGATCAGCAGCTCATTGCCGCAAAGCACGAACACCGACACCGCCTTGTGCCGCAAGCCGCGCTCATGGGCTTCCAGCTTTTCGACGGCCACCAGGTCGCCGCCGATCCAAGTCGGGATCATCACGCTCATGTATAGGCCGCTGGCACCAGCCGCGTCAGATGCGCCAGGTTCTTCAGCCCGATCTTCAGGTGGGCCATGGGCCGGGCCTTTACCAGTTTCTTGTTCATATACGCCTCGAAGGTCAGACGCTGCACGTCGATATCATGGCACAGCGACACGAACCGCTCGCGCCGCTCGTCCGACTTGTAATAGGCATTCTGCATAGACGCCAGCACCCGGAACACCGTCTTGTGTTCCTTCATGAAAAGCTGCCGCGCCAGCCGCAGGTCCTTGACCCGCCCCGATGCCAGCGTCGCCGCCGCTGCCGTGGCCGCAACGCGCCCGCCTGCCATGGCGTAGTAGATACCTTCTCCGGAACTGGGCGCGACCACGCCGGCCGCATCCCCGGCCAGGACGACATCCTTGCCATTATCCCAGCGGTCCAGCGGCTTCAGCGGGATCGGCGCGCCTTCCTTGCGGATCGTCTCACACTCCGCCAGCCCGCTGGCCACGCGCAGATCGGCGGTGGCCTGCTTCACGTCCACCTCTTTCACAAGCGATCCCATTCCCACGCTGGCAGATTTGCCATGCGGAAAGACCCAGCCGTAGAAATCCGGGCTGATCCGGCCGTCATAGATCACGTCGCAACGGGTTGGATCGTATTCTCCGACCTTGCCGGGCGCCGCGATGATCTCATGATAGGCGATAACATAGGGAATCCGGTCGCCGCCCTCCACCTCATCCCGCGCGACGTTCGACCGCGCACCGTCAGCGCCTATCACCAGCTTGCAGGGCAATTCACGTTCGTTCCCGCTGACCTTCTCGCGAAAGATAACCTTTACCTGTCCGTTCTCGCGCACGATCCGCTTGTATGTCCCGGTGGCGCGCACAGCACCCGCGGCCTCGGCCCGGACGCGCAGAAATTCGTCGAAATCCTCGCGGTCAACCATGCCGACGAAACCGTTCTCGATCGGAATATCCACCTTTCGCCCGGTCGGAGAAATCATTCTTGCCGTCGTGATCCTGGCCACCAGCAGGTCTTCGGGAATATCGAAATCCGCGACCAGGCGCGGAGGGATTGCGCCGCCACACGGCTTGATCCGGCCAGCCCGGTCCAGCAGCGCCACCTTGTGACCGGACCTTGCCAGGTCCTCCGCCGCCGTGGCCCCGCTCGGGCCGCCTCCTACCACCACAACGTCATACATCTCTCATTCTCCCGGTTGCAGCAGCGGCGCATGAGGCCGGTGCAGGATGCGCACCGCCACCAACGCGGCGGCCAAGAACAGCACGGCCTCGAGGCCGAAGACAGCGGCATAGGCTGCCTCATCGCTCAATATCGTGCGGGCCAGGTCCAGCGTGCCCGTGGCAATCAATCCGGCCAGCCCGGCAGCCACCGCCTGGGCTGCCCCGAAAACACCCATCCGCGTGCCGGTGGCGCCCTCTTGCGCTGCGGCAAGCCGCATCATCGAGCCAATCGCGCCCACGACGAAAAAGCCGTTGCCCAGCCCGAGAATAACCGTGAATGGCACCAGTGCCGCGCCTGCACCAAGGCCCATCAGGCCCACCGCAGACACCACGCAGCCGGTAACGGCCCATGTCCGTAAGCTGCCCAGCTTGAACGTCGAAAACGCGCCCGCCATCAGCATCCCCAACAGCGCCGCGCCATCCTTGCCGCCCGACAGCTTGGTCGACTCGTCAGGTGTCAGACCGTGGATATGGCCTGCGAAAGGCTCCAACACCAGTTCACTGAGGTAGAAGGCCAGGATCGACAGGAAGACAAACCCGGTAAACGCCTTCGCCGCCGGGTCCGCCCACGTCGCGCGCAAGGCCGGGCCGAGGTTTGGCTCCTGTGGTGCGGGCACGGCGCCAAGGCGCCGCTCGACTCCCCAAGTGGCGATCAATGCAGCCACGAAACAGGCCGCCGCGACCACTGGAACAACCAGCATCAGCCGCTCCGGGCTGTAGGGTTTCAGCGCGACACCCGCGCCCACCGACGCCGCAATCGCGCCCGCAATCAGCATCAGCCAGGCGAACGTGGCCGCCGCGCCTTTCTTGTCATCCGGAGCCGCCGTCGCCAGTAAGGCCAGGAACGAGGTCCCCGCCGCCCCGATCCCGAACCCGATCAGTGCATAGGCCAGTATCCAGACCGCAAGCGCGACCTGCGTACTCGGCGCAAAGGCGATTGCCCAGGCCGTCAGCACAAGCCCCGCGCCCACCACGAGCGTTCCGCCCAGAATGAACGGTGTCCGCCCGCCCTTGGTGTCAGAACGATGCCCCCAGATTGGACGCGATAACTGCACGGCGTAATGCAGCGCCACCAGGAACCCGGGCAACAGCGCAGGCAACGCCAGCTCGACCGTCATCAACCTGTTGAACAGGTTCACCGGCAGGGCCGCCATCCCGCCGATCGCGGCGTTGGCCAGGCACAGCCTTGTGATACCGCCCCACCCCAGCGTCATACCACCCCCCTGACCGCAAAGGCCGCGACCATCATGCCGCTGACATAAAGCGTGACGCCCGTAGCGTTATACCAAGGCGCGCGGCCTTTCGGATCGGACAGCAGCACGCGCATTGCCCAAAGCTGAACCAGCAGCAGTGCAGCAATCGCAGCGGCGTGATACACCTGCCCCCACCACGCCAATGCTGCGATTACCACAAGTTGCGGCACAGCCATGATCCAGCTGGCCACGTGCGCCGCGCGCTCCGGGCCGAGCGTAACGGGAAGGGAGTTCACCCCTGTCTGCCGATCTCCCTCCAAAGCCTTGAAATCGTTGAGCGTCATGATCCCGTGCGCGCCCACGGCATAAAGCAGCGCCAGGGCCACGATCTGCCATGCCGGCGCGCCGGCCGACAATACGGCAGCCCCGGTGAACCACGGTAGCCCCTCGTAGCACAGCGCGACCAGACCCGGCCCCCACCAACCCGATTTCTTCATCCGAACAGGTTCGGCCGAATAGGCCCAGGCCGCCAGCACGCCAAACACAGTCGCGCCAAAGCCCCACGGGCCCAGCGTCGACCCCAGCGCCAGCGCGGCAATACTCATGAAAAGGGCGATCCACAGGCCCCAGCGCCCCGGGATGCGGCCCGACGGGATCGGGCGGTCCGGTTCGTTGATCGCGTCCACGTGCCGGTCGCACCAGTCGTTGGCCGCCTGACTCATGCCGCAGACCACCGGCCCGGCCAAAACCATGCCGATCAACACCAGCCAAGGCGCCGACATCACCGGCACGCCGCTGGAAACGACGCCGCACAGATAGGCCCAGACCGGCGGGAACCACGTGATCGGTTTGATCAGGGTCAGAATGGCGCGCGGTTCGGGCCAGCGGCGCAACGCACGTATACCCAATGAGACACTCATAGTGTCAAGTATGGTTTACAACTCGGATTCGGGAAAGGACTTTTTCCGAGCCGGCGACGACCTTCCGGGAAATGCTTTCACAAAAGATTTCCGAAAAGCTTTCCTCAAAGCTTTTCGATGCCTATTCGTCCGCGTTGGAGTTGATCAGCCCGTGCTTGCGCAGCTTTACGTAAAGGCTTTGCCGCGACAGCCCCAGCATCTCGGCCGCCGCCACGCGATTGTTGCCCGTCAATTGCACCGCCGTCTCGATGCACAGCTTTTCGATGACGTCCGACGTCGCCGAGACCAACTCCTTCAACGAGGCCGTACCGACAAGGTCCATGACGTTCTTCATGGCCTCATCGCTGACCACGCTGGATATTTCCGCCTCACCCGTGTCGTTCGAGGTCGAGCTGCGCAGGATGAAACCGAAGCCGAAATCGCCCGCCGGGTCACGCAAACGTGCCACGGACACGCCGACGCTGGCTCGCGTGCCGACAACGCTGGCAATCTGCGTGGCATAGTTGCGCAGCTTGCCCTGCTTGGCGGCAGCCTCCAGCATCAATTTGACGTCGACCGCGCCGCGCACAAGGAAATCGGCAAGGTCGCTGTCACGGACATCGCGCAACTGAGCAGCATCCGCCATGGTCAGAAACGCCTCATTGGCGTCGCGGATCACGCCCTTGCCATCGGTGATCACGATCGCATCGCTGGTGGCAGCGTAAAGCGCAGCCATCACCTGCGCCGATTCGACCGCCGTGCCGGCGTCACCATCCGCGGGCCGCACGCGGCACAGCAGAAAAAGATCGCCCGCCGCGCGGAAAAATTCGGGGTAGAGCTTCAGCTCGCGCTCGTTGCGTCGCGCCACCAGGTCAATTCCGCGCGCCTCGCGCGACCCGGCCGCGCTGCGCATCGCTTCCAACAACTCTTCGCGGCGCCGTCCGTCGAACGCCTGCGCCAGAGAAGACCCGCTCAGAGTGTCGGTATTGGTCCCCATAAGCATCGCCGCCGCACTGTTCAGGTCGCGAATGCGGCCCTTTTCCGGCTCGACCAGGATCAGCGGCGTCTCGGACGCCTCCAGCACGACGTGATAGAATGTCTGCTCCCCGCGCAACCGCTGCTGGTCACGTTCGCGCGCCGTCTGCTCCGCGACAAGGCGCTGCTGGACCTCCGCAATGGGCTGCATGTCTCGCCCAAGCAGAAGCAACCCACCGTCATAAACCCTGTGCAGGGTATAGCGGATTGGAAATTCCCAAGTGGCATTGTCGATGTGATTCAGCTCCAGCCCCCGCGGAGTCCGGTCGGGCTCGGCCTGCATCTCCGCCAGTCGCAGATCGAGCTTCTCCTTGCTCTCGACGGTCAGGAAATTCTTGAAAGGCCGCCCAACCCAATGGTCCAGACACCCGAGCGATGGACAGTCGGGATTTACGGAAATGCCGGCGACCTCACCATCGTCGGCCACGTAGACAGCCACGTCACCGGCCTGTTCCACGATATTGTGCACCCCGGAAGGATCGGGCAATGCCCCGGCGCGTAGTCGCTCAGACTTACGAGTCTCACGGGTCATCAGACCACTCCGTCAATCCCCGAACCAAGTACCATCAGATCGCTCCGCTGAACGGCAACGCCTCTGCTACACTCGACAGGCCACATTTTTCTATCGCTTCTCTAGCAGTGCGAACCGCGTGATCTGCGCCGGTCTTAGATACGACTTTCGGATCAGCCTCGACGGCTCGCCCACCGATCACGATTGGTGGCATATAGTTTGCATTCGAGCGGAGGTAATCTATAAGTTCGATGGTTTTTTCAACCGAATTCCGCGTCGCGACCGAAATTCCGATCATCGCGAAGCGCCGAGTGCCCGAAAGTTCAGCCAATTCCTCCCGTGTCAGGCCAATCGCCATGTGAACCCAAAGCCCATGCTGGCGAAGATTGTCGGCAGCGACAAAAGCGCCAAGAGCATGCTGTTCGTACTGCGGCACGACCATCAGCACAGATTGACCAAGCGGGATGCTTCGGTCGCTCCACTGCGCCGAAGCCTGGCCCCCTTTGTCGCGAAACAATCCCTGCAAACGCGAGGCGCCAACGGTGACATCGACGAAACTCGCCCGATCACTGACCCAAAGCTCACCGAGATAGGCCGAGACGGCCGGGATGTATGACTGGAAAATCTCTTCACTGCTGACACCGGTTGCCATCAGCGAGGCGATGGCCGCCCGGTAGCTGCTTTCCGAGTCCGACATAAGCGCTTCGCACAGCCTTTGGATCCACTCCTCCCGAGTCCGCGGCGCGGACCTGGTCGTGTTTGAAATGACCGTTCTCAGCGCCGATTCCACGAGAAACCGAATGGCCGGCTGCTGCGTCTTGGAAAGGCCGGAGCCTTTTCTGTCAGAGGACTCTCCCACGCGCTTCTCCCCCGCGTTCGACAACATGACTGTGCCCGCAGGCGTCAGGCACGTATGTAGTCTCAATTAGTCTGCGCCCGCCGCGCCTCAATGTCAATTTTTCCTGACATACACGCATGACGCGATCATTTAATCCCCTGTTTTCCAGAACTTTATTTCTTGAATCCAAGATCTGAGCGACGCGAAAACACCTTTGAAAATCACATATGTTCGAGTCGCGCCCCGCTCTCACGTGTCGACAGATCACAACGGATCAAGGTGTAAATTTTAGTTGACACTTTGAAGCCCGCGCCCCTAGCATCGTGCTACGACCTTACGGTCTGCGAGGGGGAGTCAATGACGCTTCAAGCGCCACCAAAAACGAGCCCGGGCCTGCTCTACACACCCGAACAGCGCGCCCGTCGCGATGCCAGTATCTGGACACTCGTTCAGGGCGTTCTCGCGCCCGCTCAATTCCTTGTCTTTCTCGTCTCGCTCGGCCTCGTGCTGCGCTACCTATGGACGGGCGAAGGCTATACGCTGGCCACGTGGTCGATCCTGGTCAAGACCGGCTTCCTCTACCTGATCATGGTCACCGGGGCGATCTGGGAGAAAATCGTTTTCGGTCAATACCTTTTCGCCAGCGCTTTCTTCTGGGAGGACGTGTTCAGCTTTGCGGTCATCGCGTTGCACACGGCCTATCTATGGGCGCTTTTCACGGCCGCATTGTCCCCTCAAGGTTTGATGATCCTGGCGCTCGCGGCCTATGCCGCCTACGCAATCAACGCCACCCAGTTCCTGCTCAAACTGCGCGCGGCGCGGCTTCAGTCGGCAAGCCCGTCAGAGGTGCCGGCATGACCGACGAAACCACGCCTCTTCCGGCCACCGGATGCCGTGACGCCCCGGTCCTGAAACAGCGCGGTCAGCACGAAGTCTTCTGCGGACTGACGGGAATCATCTGGCTGCACCGCAAAATGCAGGACGCGTTCTTTCTGGTCGTGGGCTCGCGCACCTGCGCCCATCTGCTGCAATCCGCCGCCGGCGTGATGATCTTCGCCGAGCCGCGTTTCGGCACCGCGATTCTGGAGGAAACCGACCTTGCCGGCCTCGCCGATGCCCAAGCCGAGCTTGAGCGCGAGGTCGCCCGCCTGCTGGAGCGCCGCAAGGATATCCGCCAGCTCTTTCTCGTGGGCTCCTGCCCATCCGAGGTGATCAAGCTGGATCTGGCCCGCGCCGCCGAAAAGCTGTCGCTGCAACACGCCCCCCATGTGCGGGTGCTGAATTACTCGGGTTCCGGCATCGAGACCACCTTCACCGAGGGCGAGGACGCGTGCCTCGCTTCGATGGTCCCGGTCCTGCCGAAAACGGACGAGCATCAGCTTCTCGTGGTCGGCGCCCTGCCCGACGTGGTCGAGGACCAGATGCTCGACCTTCTGTCCAAGATGGGCATCGGGAACGTGAAAGTGCTGCCAGCGCGCCGCGCCGACAGCACTCTCGCGGTTGGTCCCAACACCTCTTTCATCCTCACCCAGCCTTTCCTCGGCGGCACCCTCGCCGCACTTGGAAAGCGCGGGGCGCGTCACATTCCTGCGCCTTTCCCGTTCGGCGAAGAAGGCACCACCGCGTGGCTTCGCGCCGTGGCAATGGAGTTCGGTGTCGACATCACCCTGTTCGACACTGTAACACACGCGCCCCGCGCACGGGCCAAAAAAGCGATCTCGCAGGCGGCAGAGAAACTGGACGGCAAGTCCGTCTTCTTTTTCCCCGACAGCCAGCTTGAGATCCCGCTGGCCCGGTTTCTCACCCGCGAATGCGGGATGAGCGCCATCGAAGTGGGCGCACCTTACATCCACAAGGGCGTTGTCGGCCCGGATCTCGACTTGTTGGAAGAGGGCCCGACACTCTCCGAAGGCCAGGACGTGGAGATGCAGCTCGACCGCTGCCGCGTCGCCCAGCCCGACCTGACGGTCTGCGGCCTTGGCCTCGCCAACCCGCTTGAGGCCGAGGGAATGGCCACCAAGTGGGCCATCGAACTCGTGTTCACCCCGGTGCATTTCTACGAACAGGCCGGTGACCTTGCGGGTCTCTTCTCCCGCACACTGCATCGCCGCGCCAAGCTGCGGCTGGAGGCGGCGGAATGAAGCTGTCGGTCTGGACATATGAGGGCCCACCGCATGTCGGCGCCCTGCGCGTCGCCACCGCGATGAAGGGCCTGCATTACGTCCTGCACGCGCCGCAGGGCGACACCTATGCCGACCTGCTCTTCACCATGATCGAGCGGCGCAACCACCGCCCGCCCGTCACGTACACGACATTTCAGGCCCGCGACCTGGGAGCGGACACGGCAAATCTTTTCAAAACCGCGGCTCAGGCGGCCTATGAGCGGTTTCAGCCACAGGCGATGATCGTCGGCGCTTCCTGCACCGCCGAACTGATTCAGGACGACCCCGGAGGCATGGCCGAGCAGATGGGCTTGCCCTGTCCGGTGATCGCGCTGGAACTGCCCAGCTACCAGCGCAAGGAAAACTTCGGCGCCGATGAAACCCTGTTTCAGCTGGTGCGCAACCTCGCCCGCCCGATGGAGCGCACGGGCCATGTGACCGCCAACCTGATCGGCCCCACGGCCCTCGGCTTTCGCCACCGCGACGACATCACCGAGGTGACCGCCCTGCTCGAGGACATGGGGATCTCCGTCAACGTCTGCGCGCCTTTTGACGCAACACCCCAGGATCTCACCCGGCTAGGTGCCGCGCATTTCAACGTGCTGATGTATCCCGAAACCGGCGAGGCCGCCTGCCGCTGGATGGAACGTGAACTGGGCCAACCCTTCACGAAAACCATACCGATCGGTGTCGGCGCCACCCGCGATTTCATCGCCGAGGTGGCCGAGATCACGGGGCAAGAGCCAAACCTCGACGTCAGCCGCCTGCGCCTGCCGTGGTACTCGGCCTCGGTCGATTCCACCTACCTCACCGGCAAGCGCGTGTTCCTCTTCGGCGACGGCACGCATGTCGCCGCCGCCGCGCGCGTCGCCCGCGACGAGATGGGGTTCGAGGTGGTCGGCCTTGGGTGCTACAACCGCGAGATGGCCCGCCCGATCCGCGCGCTGGCCAAGGCCTACGGCGTCGAGGCGCTGATCACCGACGACTACCTCGACGTCGAACAGCGGATCAAGGAACTGGCGCCCGAGATGATCCTCGGCACCCAGATGGAGCGCCATATCGGCAAGCGCCTTGGCATCCCCTGCGCCGTCATCTCCGCCCCCGTCCACGTTCAGGACTTCCCGGCACGCTACAGCCCGCAAATGGGCATCGAAGGCGCAAACGTCATCTTCGACACCTGGGTCCACCCGCTGGTCATGGGGCTGGAAGAGCACCTGCTGCACATGTTCCGCGACGACTTCGAATTCCACGACGACGCGGGCGCCAGCCACCATGGGCACAAGGCGGTCGACCGCAAGGCGGAAGACCGTCCCGGGCTTGACCCGGGACCTCCCGACCATCCGGCCGAAGAACCGCAACCTGCGAACGACAACAGTTCGATCACTTGGCTCGACGACGCGGAAAAGGAGCTGAAGAAGATCCCATTCTTCGTGCGCGGCAAGGCCCGCCGCAACACCGAAACCTACGCCGCCGAGCGCGGCATGACGCAGATCAGCCTCGATACTCTGTACGAGGCAAAGGCCCATTATGCGCGATGACGCCATGATAACCCGGCCTTACAAGGTCGTGATCCTGACGCTGGACAGCCATGCCGCAGGACCTTGCGAACGCGCGGCACTGAACCTCGGCATGGATTTCCCGGGTCTGGAACTCAAGGTCCACGCCGCCGCCGAATGGGGTGAAAGCGACGCCGCTCTGGCCGCCGCCCGCGCCGACATCGCCTCGGGTGACATCCTCATCGCCAACCTTCTCTTCCTCGAAGACCACATCAACGCGATCCTGCCTGACCTCGAAGCGCGGCGCGAAAATTGCGACGCGCTGGCGGGCATCATTGCCGACGCCAAGATCGTGCGCCTGACGCGCATGGGCACGCTCGACATGCAGGCCCCGGAATCCGGCACGCGCAAGCTGATGAAAAAGTTGCGCGGCCAGACCAAGCAGAATGTCGACAGCGGCGCCAAGAAGATGAAGATGCTCCGCCGCCTGCCCCGCATCCTCAAGCTCATCCCCGGCAAGGCGCAGGACCTGCGCGCCTGGTTTCTGACGATGCAATACTGGCTCGGCGCGTCGGACGAGAATGTCGAAGGCCTGATCCGCTTCCTCATTTCGCGCTACTGCCGCCACGATGATTGGCGCGGCGCGCGCGTGGCCCTGCCCGTGGAATATCCCGATACCGGGCTTTTCCACCCCGACCTGCCCGACCGCATCACCACCGACCCCGCCGACCTGCCGGGCCACATCCCCGGCGCGCCCACTGTCGGCCTCCTGATGATGCGCTCCTATGTCCTGTCCGGCGACACCGCGCATTACGACGGCGTCATCCGCACCCTTCATGCCCGTGGCCTCAATGTATTGCCCGCCTTCGCCGGCGGTCTTGACGGCCGGCCCGCCATCGATGCGTTCTTCCGCACCGAGCGTGGCCCGAAGATCGACGCGCTTGTCTCGCTGACCGGCTTCAGCCTCGTCGGCGGCCCAGCCTATAACGACAACGACGCGGCCATCGCGGTGCTCAACGACCTCGATCTGCCCTACATCGCCGCCCATCCGCTGGAATTCCAGACACTGGGCCAATGGGCCGACTCGCCCCAGGGCCTCGGCCCGATAGAAACGACGATGCTCATCGCCCTGCCGGAACTCGACGGCGCGACCTGCCCCACCGTTTTCGCCGGCCGCCACGGCCCCGAGGGCTGCACCGGCTGCGCCCATGCCTGCAAGGCGGCTCCGGACAACAAGGCCATGGCCCCTTGCCCCGAGCGCATCGACAGCCTGGTCGAGAAAACCGAGCGCCTGATCCGCCTGCGCCGCCGCAAGCCGGCCGAAAAGAAAGTCGCCATCGTCCTCTTCGGCTTCCCGCCCAACGCAGGCGCCGTGGGCACTGCCGCCTATCTGTCCGTCTTCGAAAGCCTGCACAACACCATGCGGGAAATGCAGGCCCAGGGCTACGACATCGAGGTACCCGAAACCGTCGACGCCCTGCGCGCCGCCATCCTGCAAGGCAACGCCGCCCAATACGGGCAAGAGGCCAATGTCGCCGCCCATGTCAGCGCCGACACCATCGTCGCAAACGCGCCCCACCTTTCCGAGATCGAAGAGGTCTGGGGCCCCGCTCCCGGTAAGGTGCAATCCGACGGGCGCGGCGTCTTCGTGCTGGGCCAGGATTTCGGCAACGTCTTTGTCGGCATCCAACCCGCTTTCGGCTACGAAGGCGATCCGATGCGCCTGCTCTTCGAGCGCGGCTTCGCGCCCACCCATGCCTTCGTGCAATTCTACCAGTGGCTGCGCAACACCTACCAGGCCGACGCCATCCTGCATTTCGGCATGCATGGCGCGCTGGAATTCATGCCGGGCAAGCAGGCGGGTGTCGGCCCGCGCGACTGGCCCGACCGCCTGATCGGCGAGATGCCCAACATCTACCTTTACGCGGCCAACAACCCGTCCGAGGCCAGCCTCGCCAAGCGCCGCTCCGGCGCCGTCACCATTTCGCACCTCACCCCGCCACTGGCCACCGCCGGGCTCTACAAGGGTCTGGCCGAGCTGAAAGACAGCCTGACCCGCTGGCGCGCCACGCGCCCCGGCGCGTCTGAGCGCGCCGATCTGGAAACCCTCATCGCCGAACAGGCCGAGGCCGTCGACCTGGGCGACACTGACCCCGAAACGCTCTGGCTGAAACTGCTGGAAACCGAGGATGCCCTGATCCCCGAGGGTCTGCATGTCGTGGGCCGGCCCATGTCCGACACGGCCCGCGCCGAGTATCTCGATCTCATGGCCGACGCCGATGCCGCGACCCGCGCAACTGCCGACAAACATCTGCGGGAAAGCACCGAGATCCCCGCGATCCTGCACGCGCTGGCGGGCGGCTATACCGCGCCGGTGCATGGCGGCGACCTCGTCCGCTCACCCGACATCCTGCCCACGGGCCGGAACATTCACGCGTTCGACCCGTTCCGCATGCCGTCGGAATTCGCCTGCCGCGAAGGAGCCGCACAGGCGCAGCTTCTGCTGGACACTCACAAGACCCTGCCGCGCACCGTGGCGATCGTCCTTTGGGGCTCCGACAACATCAAGTCCGATGGCTCGCAACTGGCGCAGGCCCTGGCGCTCATGGGCGCCAAACCGCGCTTCGACAGTTTCGGCCGCCTTTGCGGGGCGGACCTCATACCGCTCACGGAACTGGGCCGTCCCCGCATCGACGTCATCATGACCCTGTCGGGCATCTTCCGCGACCTGCTGCCGCTTCAGACCAAGCTGCTGGCCGAGGCCGCGCTCAAGGCCGCGCAGGCAGAAGAGCCGGTCGAACAGAACTTCATCCGCGCCCATGCGCTGGCCTATGCCGAAAAGATCGGCTGCGATCTGCAAACCGCCGCCCTCCGCGTCTTTTCCAACGCCGAGGGCGCCTATGGCTCGAACGTCAACATGATGGTCGACAGCTCCGCCTTCGACGACGAGGACGAACTGGCCGACGCCTACCTGTCGCGCAAATCCTTCGCCTACGGCGTCGACGGCAAGGCCGCCGCCAATGACAAGCTCCTGCAAACCGCGCTTGGCGACGTGGAACTGGCCTACCAGAACCTCGAATCCGTCGAGCTCGGCGTCACCACGGTCGACCACTATTTCGACACGCTGGGCGGCATCTCGCGCGCGGTCAAACGCGCCCGCGGCGGCGAAGAGGCGGCGATCTACATCTCCGACACCACCCGCGGCGCGGGCAAGGTGCGCACGCTGGCCGACCAGGTCTCGCTTGAAAGCCGCTCCCGCGCGCTGAATCCCAAGTTTCACGAGGCACTGCTGCAACACGGTGCCGAAGGCGTGCGTCAGATCGAAAGCGCCTTCACCAACACGATGGGCTGGTCCGCCACTACCGGCCAGGTCGAGCCCTGGGTCTACCAGCGCTTGTCCGAGACCTTCATCCTCGACGCGGACATGCGCCAGCGCCTGGCGGAACTCAACCCGACCGCCTCCTCGCGCATGGCCAACCGCCTGCTGGAGGCGCATGCCCGCTCCTATTGGCAGCCCGATACGGACACTCTCTCGGCCCTGCGCAACGCCGCCGACTCCCTCGAAGATCACCTCGAAGGAGTCGCAGCAGAATGACACGTAACCCCGAAAGGACAGGCGACACATGAGCCCTCGCGACGACATTCCGGCCCTCAGGGGCCAAGACGGCGAAGGATCGGTTCAGGTTCACCAGGACCCATCGATGAAGATCGAAGGGGCCAAGGTCTTCTCGGTCTATGGCAAGGGCGGGATCGGCAAGTCCACCACGTCCTCGAACCTCTCGGCGGCCTTTGCCAAGATGGGCAAGCGCGTGCTGCAGATCGGCTGCGATCCCAAGCATGACAGTACCTTCACCCTGACCGGTCGCTTGCAGCCAACGGTGATCGACATCCTGAAAGAGGTCGATTTCCACCCCGAGGAACTGCGACCCGAGGATTTCGTGGCCGATGGCTGGGGCGGCGTCAAATGCGTCGAAGCAGGGGGGCCGCCCGCCGGCACCGGTTGCGGCGGCTATGTCGTGGGCCAGACGGTCAAGCTGCTGAAACAGCACCATATGCTGGAAGACACAGATGTGGTGATCTTCGACGTGCTGGGCGACGTGGTCTGCGGCGGTTTCGCGGCACCGCTGCAACATGCCGACCGCGCGGTGATCGTCACCGCGAATGACTTCGACAGCATCTACGCCATGAACCGCATCATCGCCGCGGTTCAGGCCAAGTCGGCCAACTACAAGGTCCGGCTTGCCGGGTGCGTTGCCAACCGCTCGCGAGAGACCAACGAGGTCGACCGCTATTGCGCGAAGGTCGGCTTCAACCGCATCGCGCACATGCCCGATTACGACGCCATCCGTCGTTCGCGCCTGAAAAAGAAGACCCTCTTCGAGATGCCCGACGAGGAAGACATCGTCATGGCCCGCAAGGAATACGTCCAGCTGGCCGAGACCCTCTGGCGCGGCACCGAACCGCTGGCCCCCGCCCCGATGGAAGACCGCGATATCTTCGAGCTCCTGGGGTTCGATTGATGAACTACGCCGCCGCATATCGCATTGCCGTCCCGGGCTTGACCCGGGACCTCTTGGCCAACGTCGAGGCCCCGGATCAAGTCCGGGGCGCGACACGTGCAGGGGACTCGGCATGACTTACGACCGCACATTGACCCGGGTCGAAACCTATTTCGACAAGACCGCCACCCGCACGTGGGAGGCGTTGACCAGCGATGCGCCGGTCTCGAAGATCCGGGAAACCGTGCGGCGGGGGCGGGACGCAATGCGCGAACAGATGCTGTCGCGCCTGCCCAATGACCTGCGCGGCGCGCGTATCCTCGACGCGGGCTGCGGCACCGGCGCCATGACCACCGAACTCGCCGCACGCGGGGCCGACGTGGTGGCCGTCGACATTTCGCCCTCGCTCGTGGGCATCGCCCAACGACGTCTGCCCGAAACGCTGGCCCACCGCGTGGCCTTTCACGCCGGCGACATGCTGGATGCGGGGCTGGGCCGCTTCGACCACGTTCTGGCGATGGACAGCCTGATCTACTACCGCGACGCCGATATCGCCCGGTCGCTGGCTACGCTCATGGCGCGCACATCGGGCAGGATCGTATTCACCGTCGCCCCGCGCACGCCGCTCTTGATGGGTATGTGGTACGCGGGCAAGCTCTTTCCCCGCTCCGACCGCTCGCCCACCATGATCCCGCACAGCCCCGCGCGCCTGTCGCGCGCCTATGCGCGGGCCGAAGGCACCGGCACCCTTGTGCCGCTTCAACGTGTGACCTCGGGCTTCTACATTTCCCACGCGATGGAGGTGACTGCATGAGCCGTCCTTCGCCCCTCAAGCACCTCAGCCTGCGCGCCCTGCCCTTCGCGGACGCGGCCAGCGAGGGGTTGCCGATGGGCGAACTGCTGCGGCTCTCACTGTTCCAGGTGTCAGTCGGAATGGCCACGGTCATGCTGCTGGGAACACTCAACCGCGTCATGATCGTCGAGCTTTCGGTCCCGGCCACCATCGTCGCCGTCATGATCGCCCTGCCCGTCCTGATCGCGCCCTTCCGCACTCTGCTCGGCTTCCGCTCCGACACTTACCGCAGCGCCATCGGCTGGAAGCGCGTGCCCTACCTTTGGTTCGGCTCGCTCTGGCAAATGGGCGGCCTCGCGGTGATGCCCTTTTCCCTGCTAGTCCTGTCGGGCAATACCGTCCACGACGTGCCCTTCGCGGGCGAGGTTCTGGCCGGCCTGGCCTTCCTGATGACCGGCCTCGGCCTGCACATGACCCAAACCGCCGGTCTGGCCCTCGCCACCGACCGCGCGGATGAGGCGACACGCCCGCGCGTCGTGGCGCTGCTTTACGTGATGTTCCTGCTGGGCATGGGCGTCTCCGCCATCGTCATCGGCTGGCTTCTGCGAGACTTCAGCGAATTGGCCTTGATCCGCGTCGTGCAGGGCGCGGCGCTCGCGGGCATCGTGCTCAACCTCATCGCGCTGTGGAAACAGGAAAAGATGGCGCCGATGACACACGCGGAACGCGCCGCCCCCCGCCCCCGGTTCGCCGAGGCCTGGGCCGACCTGATGTCCGGCGGTCAGGCCGGGCGTCTTCTGGCGGTGGTCTTCATCGGCACCATGGCCTTCAACATGCAGGACGTCCTGCTCGAGCCCTATGGCGGCGAAATCCTGGGCCTCTCGGTGTCGTCCACCACACTTCTGACCGCGCTCTGGGCAACGGGCGCACTGGCCGGCTTCGTCTGGACCGGTCGCTCCCTGGCGCAGGGGCGCAATGCGCACCGGCTGGCGGCCCTCGGCGTTCTGATCGGTGTCGCGGCCTTTGCCATCGTGGTCTTCGCCGCGCCGATGAACTCGACCGCGCTCTTCTTTGCCGGGGCCTGCCTGATCGGGCTGGGCGGCGGCGTCTTCGCCGTCTCGACCCTTACAGCGGCAATGACCATGACCACCCAAGACAAGGCCGGCAACGGCCTCGCGCTCGGTGCCTGGGGTGCCGCGCAGGCCACCGCGGCAGGGCTCGCCATCGCCTTTGGCGGGGGCATCCGCGACGCGGTCAATGCTGCCGCCACCTCCGGCGCATGGGGCGAGGTGCTGAACACGCCCGCCACCGGTTATACCTTTGTCTACCACACCGAAATCGCCCTTCTCTTTGTCACGCTCGCCGTGATCGGGCCACTGGTGCGCAACCCGCGCGCCGCCACCCATTCCACCCCATCGGAGGCGGCCCGCATCGGCCTGGCCGACTTCCCGACATGATGTGCCGATCCATGGAAAGGATATGCCATGAGTAACGCTTTCTTCGCCAACTTCGATCTAGCCAGTCTTTCGATCTGGCTGTTCTGGATCTTCTTCGCCGGGCTGATCATCTACATCCAGCGCGAGAACATGCGCGAGGGCTACCCCCTGGAAGATGATGACGGCAACCTGTCCGCCAACCAGGGTCCCTTCCCGATCCCGGGCGACAAGACCTTCATCCTGCCTCATGGCCGGGGCGAACTGACCGTTCCGTCGGGCCAGCGCCCCGACCGGCAGAACGTGGCGCTGCAAAAAACCGCTGCGGGCAACGGCTTTCCGTTCGAACCCACGGGCGACCCGCTTGCCGATGGCGTCGGCCCGGCCTCCTGGGCCAACCGCGAGGACGTGCCGGAACTTGACGGTCACGGCCACCCCAAGATCGTGCCGATGTCGGCCAACGAACACTTCCACGTGGCCGCGGGCCGTGACCCGCGCGGCCTGCCTGTCATGGCCGGCGACGGCGAGGTCGTGGGCATGATCACCGATCTCTGGGTCGATGAGCCTGAGCAACTGGTCCGCTATCTCGAAATCGAACTCGACGGCGATCGCGGCGGCGGCAAGCGACTGGTGCCGATGACCCTGACGCGGATCAAGAGCAACCACGTCAAGGTGCTGAAGCTCTACGGCAAGCACTTTGCCGGCGTGCCGCAACACGCCTCGCCCAACCAGGTGACCAAGCTCGAGGAAGACAAGATCTCGGCCTATTACGGCGGCGGCACGATCTATGCCGACGACGCCCGCCTCAACCCCAAGCTGGGCTGAGACAACCGGACCGACGGAGGAGACGACGATGCCCCATGACGACTTTCACGTGGAACCGGTGCCGGGCCTGCCCGAACGCCCGCCCGAGGGCGAGCAGATTCTGTGGCAGGGCCGGCCCAACTGGTGGGCGCTCACGGTGCAGTCGCTCAACCTATACTGGGTGGTGGGCTATTTCGTCGTCCTCTTTGCCTGGCGCTTCGTCACCCTATTCGATCAGGTTGGCATGGCACATGCGTTCCGGGTGTCCTTCCCTTTCCTGGTCATCGGCGCGGTGGCTGCGGCACTCCTGCTTCTGATCGGCTATGTGCAGGCCCGCGCCACCGTCTACACCATCACCAACCGACGCGTGGCGATGCGCGTCGGCGCGGCGCTGACCGTCACGCTCAACCTGCCCTTCAGCCGGATCGCCAGCGCCGATCTGGCGCTGCGCCGCTCGGGCAACGGCACCATCGCGCTCGACCTGATGGACCCGCCGCCGCTCAGCTACCTGACCTGCTGGCCTCATGTGCGGCCCTGGCACGTGCGCAAGCCGCAGCCCGCGCTGCGCGCTATCGACGACGCCGCCCGCATCGCGCGCCTCATTGCCGAGACGGCCGAGGCGCAGGTCAATGCACCAAAACTGGCCCGTATACCGGCCGAAACCGACACCGGCGCGGACGACATCGCCCCAGGCGCCGTGCCGGCGGAATGACAAGGACCTGACACGACATGGCCCAGATCGACCACATCCACGCAAACGACCGCGACGGACATGACAAGGAACTCGTCCCGCGCGCGCTGGTCTTCGCGGTCTGCACCTTCGTGCTGATCGTTCTGGCGCTGGTCAGCTGGTCGCGCCTGTCGGGCCAGCCGGTCACCTATACGCCGCCCACCGGTACCATCACGCATGAACGCACCTTCAACCTGTCGGGCGACATGTCCGGCAGCGCCACCGTGACCGACCTCGACGGCACGCTCATCGCCGACCTGAACCCGAAAGAGGGCGGGTTCATCTCGGGCGTCTGGAGGGTGATCCAGCGCGAGCGCACCAAACACCGCGTGGCCCTGGCAGGCCCGCTGACACTCGTCCGCTACGACAAAGGACGCATCGCGATCCACGACCCGTCCACGGGCTGGAGTGCCGACCTCATGGGGTTCGGCATCGACAACGCCAAGGCCTTTGCAAGGCTTTTGGCACAATAGCAAAAGGAGACGCCAAAATGGGATGGCTGACCAAAGACATAGAAAGGGCGCCCTGCACGGTCGAAGTATCGCATTGCTTTGAATCGCTGCACGCGCATGTGCGGTTCAACAACGGGGCGGTGATCCACCCCGGCGACGAGGTAAAGGTCCACGGCCCCGAGATCATGGCGCCCTTCGGCGAGGTGGTCAGCGAGGAGCGCGAGGCCACCATCGTTCGCGCCAGCAAACTGGAACAGCTCTGGACCCGCCTCACGGGTGATTTCGAGGTAATGGAGCTGTGCGAGTTTTCCTTCTCAGAGGAGGTCACGCTATGAACGCCCACACCGGAAAGCACACCGCCGACGCCACCACCGTTGAAGAGGGGCTCGCGATCGCCGAAGCGCAGGATCGCCAGTACAACGATGAAATGGCGACCGAGACGGCGATGTCCAACACATTGCTCACGCCGCGGTTCTACACCACCGATTTCGACGAGCTTGACGCCATCGACGTCAGCCCGGTGCGCGCCGAATGGGACAAGCTGATCGACCAGATGCAGGCCGACCCCAACAAGGGCCACTTCAAGAAGAACGAGGATTGGGACCATGTCGATTGGGAGGGGATGGACCCCGCCCTGAAAAAGGAATTCATCGACTTCCTGATCTCATCTTGCACCGCCGAGTTCTCGGGCTGCGTCCTCTACAAGGAGATGAAGCGCCGCGGCAACAACAAGGACATTACGCAGCTTTTCCAGTTGATGGCGCGTGACGAGGCCCGGCACGCCGGCTTCATCAACGACGCCCTGCGCGAGGCAGGGCTGCGCGTGAACCTGGGCTTCCTGACGCAAAAAAAGAAATACACCTACTTCCGCCCCAAGTTCATCTACTATGCCACCTACCTTTCGGAAAAGATCGGCTACGCGCGGTACATCACCATCTACCGCCACCTCGAGGCCAACCCCGAGCATCGCTTCCACCCGATCTTCAAGTGGTTCCGCGAATGGTGCAACGACGAGTTCAGCCATGGTGAGGCCTTCGCCCTGCTGATGAAGACCGACCCCAAGCTGACAAGCGGCAAGAACGTTTATTGGATCAAGTTCTTCCTCACGGCGGTCTACGCGACGATGTATGTCCGCGACCACCAGCGCCCGGCTTTTCATAAGGCACTCGGCGTCGATCCCGACTGGTACGCGCACGAGGTATTCACCAAGACATCCACGCTGACCAAGCAGATCTTCCCGATCACCCTGGATATCGAAAGCCCGAAATGGCAGCCGCTCCTGGAGAAACTGCAAAAGGCCAACGTAGACCTCGACGCCGCGCGCAAACAGGGCGGCCCGATGGGCTTCGTGAAGCGTCTGTCGGCGCAGGCCCGTGCAGGCACGGCCTTCGTGCGGCTGGTGCTGATCCCGTCCAAGTCGCACAAGGTGCCGGAAAACGTGCGGCTGGAGCCGGCCTACTGATGACCGGCCCTCGCCATATCGCACGACCCGCCCCGGATTTGATCCGGGGCCTCGTGCCGGCAGAGGTCCCGGGTCAGACCCGGGACCGGGCGACCCGATGCTGACCTCGCCCTGGATCGCGGCCCTTGCGGCCCTCTTTATCTGGTGGTTCTCCACCGGGGCGATCCTGATGGTGGTGCGCCATGCCGACCGGGCCGGCGGAAACGCCCGCATGATCTGCCTGCTGTCGTCGCTGCCCTTGCTGGCTCTTGGCCTCTGGGGATTCCAGGCGACCCTGTCGATGGACACGACGCTTGCCGCCTATGGCGCGTTCCTCGCGGCGCTGGCGATCTGGGGCTGGGTGGAACTCACGTTCCTGACGGGCATGATCACCGGCCCCAACCTGCGCGCCTGTCCCGACGGCCTGCCGGAATGGGAACGCTTCATCCGCGCCTGGGGTACCGTGGCCTATCACGAAACCCTGCTGACGCTGATCTTCGTCGCGATGTGGCTGCACGCCGCCGGGTCGGTGAACACGTTTGGCCTCTGGACCTTCACAATCCTCTACTTCGCGCGCATCTCGGCCAAGCTGAACCTCTATTTCGGCGTGCCGCGCATCAACACCGAATTCCTGCCCGAGGCGCTTGGCCACCTCGCCAGCCATTTCCGCATCCAGCGGCTCAACTGGGTCTTCCCGATCTCCGTGTCGGCCCTGACCTTCGCCGTGGCCTGCTGGCTGGAACGGCTCTACGCGGCCCAATCCGCATTCGACGTGGTGGGCTTCGCGCTTCTGTCGGCGATCGCCGGCCTCGCGCTTCTCGAACATTGGCTGATGGTGCTGCCATTGCCCGATGCCAAGCTCTGGCGCTGGATGCTTCCCGCGCCCAAACCGACACAAGACAAAAATACAAGACCGGAGGGATCCCATGGATTTTGATGCCATGTTCAACGCGCAGCTCGGCGCACTCAAGGAAGAGGGCAACTACCGCATCTTCGCCGAACTCGAACGCCGCTGCGGTGATTTCCCCCGGGCGCGCAGCCATGACGCCGACACCCCCGACGAGGTCACGGTCTGGTGCTCCAACGACTATCTGGGAATGGGCCAGAACGACGAAATTCGCCAAGTGATGAAGGACGCCATCGACCAGTGCGGTACCGGCGCCGGCGGCACCCGCAACATATCGGGCACCAACAAGTATCACGTGGCACTCGAACACGAATTGGCCAATCTGCACGGCAAGGAAAGTGCCCTGCTCTTCACCTCCGGCTACGTGTCCAACTGGGCCGCGCTCGGCACGCTTGGCGCGCGCCTGCCCGACGCGGTGATCCTCTCGGACGAGCTCAACCACGCCTCGATGATCGAGGGCATCCGCCACTCCCGCGCACAGAAACGCATCTGGAAGCACAACGACCCCGAAGACCTCGACCGGCAACTGGCCACGCTGCCAGCCAACGCGCCCAAGATCGTGGCATTCGAGAGCGTTTATTCCATGGATGGTGACATCTGCCCGATGCAGGAAATCGTCGAAGTGGCCGAGAAACACGGCGCCATGACCTATCTCGACGAAGTTCATGCCGTGGGCCTCTACGGCCCGCGCGGCGGCGGTGTCAGCGAGCGCGAAGGTCTGGCCGACCGCATCACCCTGATCGAGGGCACGCTGGGCAAGGCCTATGGCTGCATGGGCGGCTACATCACCGGCTCGGCCGCGATGTGCGATTTCGTCCGCAGCTTTTCCTCGGGGTTCATTTTCACCACCGCCCTGCCCCCGGCCGTGGCCGCGGCAGCGCAAGCCAGCGTCGCGCATCTCAAGCAAAGCCGCGCCGAACGTGACGCGCAACGCGACCGAGTCGCCTACCTGCGGGCCCAGCTCGACAAGCGCGGCATCCCGCACATGGACAATGCCAGCCACATCATCCCAGTGATGATCAAGGACCCGGTCAAGTGCCGGATGCTGGCAGACATCCTGATGCAGGACTGGGGCATCTACGTGCAGCCGATCAACTATCCAACCGTGCCCAAGGGCACCGAACGGCTGCGTTTCACCCCCGGCCCGCTGCACAGCTACGACGATATCGACCACCTTGTCGAAGCGCTCGGCGTCCTGTGGAAGCAGTGCGCGATAGCCCACGCCGTTGCCTGAATTTCGCTGCGGCAATCCGTCAACATGCGGAACCTTCAAACCCGCCGCAAGGTTGAGAAGATGTCGGTTGATTTGGCCTGATATCAGCTATGTCATACAGACAGCCAAACGTATGGAGGACTCAATGAAGATCCACGTTACAGCCATCGCCCTTGCCAGTCTTGCCGCCCCCGCCTTGGCCCAGGACGGTGACGCCGAAGCCGGCGAAAAAGCCTTTCGCCAGTGCAAGGCCTGCCACATGGTCATCGACGACGCGGGTGAAACCATCGTCAAGGGCGGCCAGGTCGGCCCAAACCTTTATGGCCTCGCCGGTCGCACCGCAGGCTCGGTCGAGGATTTCAATTATTCCGACCTCGTGGTCGCCGCCGGCGAAGCAGGTCTCGAATGGGACCAGGAAAGCTTTACCGGCTACGTGCAGGACCCGACGCCGTGGTTGAAAGAATACACCGGCGAAGACGGTCGCGGGAAAATGACCTTCAAGCTGCGCAAGGAAGAGGACGCCGGTGATATCTGGGCCTATCTCGCCTCGGTCGGTCCCGAAAGCTGATCCACCATCCCGCATTCGAAAAGGCCGCCTTGGAGGGCGGCCTTTTTCGTGCCGCGTTGCACGCATCATGCTAGGATACACTCAAAACAGGAGAGAGCGTCATGATCGCAGGGGCACATGCAATTCTCTGGCTGCGCGAAGACGGCAAGGGCAATGACGCCTGCCGGTTCGCTGATGCCGAGGGCGGATATCTGATCGACGGATCCTCGACCGACGCGGACGGTACCGTTCTTCGATACCGCATCCGCGCCCGTGCCGATGGCACCACCCGGCGCGTCCGCATCGGCAAGAAATCCCGCCTGAATCTGCGCCACAAGAAGGACGGCAGCTGGACGTTGAACGACGCCCCGATGCCCGGCATCCAGGGCGCCACCGATATCCTCCTCGACTTCACGCCGGCGAGCTTTACCCTGCCAATCCGCCGTCTTGCCCTCGACACTGGGGCGCAGTCCGAAATCATCGCGGCACGGCTGGACATGGCAACCGAAAAGCTTACCCCGCTTCATCTCGTTTTCCGGCGCATTTCAGAAGACACCTACGAAGTCGAAACTGTCGAGACAGGTACGACCACAAGAATTTCCGTCGATGATCATGGCATCGTGCAATCGCAGCCGGGTCACTGGACCGCGCAGGCCTGACACCTGCTAGCCGGCCACCTGGCCGGCCAGCATCCAGATCCCCATGCCCAGCATCACCAGGTTTTCGGTCAGCGAAATGAACCCCAAGGGGACGTTCGATCCGCCACCGACGCAGGCACAGGTCAACTCGCGCTTGTCGATATAGACGGCCTTGAACACGCTCCACCCACCGACAGACCCGATCAAGATCGCCACAGGCGCGACCAGCCAGATCAGCGCGCTGCCCGTACCGATCAGCGCCATCATGCCCACGCCCGCGTAAAGCTCGGCAAAGGGATAGGCATAGCCATAAGGCACGTATCGCTGCGCCAGCAGATCATAGCCCAGAAAGCCATTCACGAAGCCTTCGACATCCTGAAGCTTCTGGATGGCCAGAACCACCATTGAGCTCGCAAAGAACCATTTCAACCATGTCAGCAGCGGAAAGCCGTCATAGAGGTTCAACACGATCGCCAGCGCCATCAGCGCAGTACTGGCGAAGATCGCGATGACGGGCATGTAGGTCGTGTCGTCTTCGCCCATCACGCGATAGCCGAAATGCGCTTTCAGTTCGCTGTACCCGCCGATCCGCTTGCCGTCGATAAAGGTTTGCGGCGTCGTCTCCACCCCGTGCGCCTCCATGAACGCGTCGGTTTCCTCGCGCGTAGTCAGGGGATTGTCGTCAATCTGGTATCCGCGCCGTTTCAGCATGGACAGTGACTTCAGCCCGAAGGGACACAAATGCCCCGGCATCACCATCCGGTACAGCGACGCGGTCTTTTCACCCCCCTCGCTTTTGGAACGGGCCGTGTCGGGGCCGTCGATCATGTCCGTCGATGTCATGATGAATGCCTTTCGGGTTACTCGCTTCAAGGCAAAACGCCACGACCGGCGTGGCCGCTTCGCAATTCACTGAATCAACGGAATGGCAGCCGGTTTGTTCCGGCGATCATCGCCGGACCCTCGACCCAAAGACGTCCGAAAGCGCGTCAGCCTACGGCGTTCAGCGTGACAATCTCCGCCGCCCGGCCCACGGCCGCGCGCGCGGTCACGGCGATATCGGCCGCCGTCAGGCCCGCATTGGCATACATGTCCTCGGGGCTTGCCTGGTCGATATAGCGGTCCGGCAAATGCATCGTGCGCACCGCCAGTCCCCGGTCGAACGCGCCTTCGGCAGCCAGCGCCTGCAGCACCATCGCGCCGAATCCGGCCATCGCGCCCTCTTCCACCGTGATCAATGCCCGGTGATGCCGCGCCAACTGCCGGATCAGATCCATGTCCAGCGGCTTGGCAAAGCGCGCGTCGGCCAGCGTCACCGACAGGCCCTCGGCCTCCAACGCCTGCGCCGCCGCCCGGCATTCCGCCAGATGCGCGCCGTAAGACAGGATCGTCACGTCGTCGCCGTCTTGCAGGACGCGGCCCTTGCCAATTTCCAGAACGTCGCCCCGCTCCGGCAGGTCGACCCCCGTCCCCGCCCCCCGCGGATAACGAAAGGCGATCGGCCCCTCGTCATGCGCCGCCGCCGTGGCGACCATGTGGGTCAGCTCCGCCTCGTCGGCAGCGGCCATGCAGACCATCCCCGGCAAGGCACCGAGATACCCGACATCGAATGCACCTGCATGGGTCGGCCCGTCAGCCCCCACCAACCCAGCCCGGTCAATCGCAAACCGCACCGGCAGGCCTTGCAAGGCCACGTCATGCACCACCTGGTCATAGCCGCGTTGCAGGAAGGTCGAATAGATCGCGCAGAACGGCCGCAGCCCACTCGCTGCCATTCCGGCGGCAAAGGTCACGGCGTGCTGTTCGGCGATGCCGACGTCGAACACGCGGCTGGGAAATCGCTCGGCCATGATGTTCACGCCCGTGCCAGACGGCATCGCCGCTGTCACCGCCACGATATTCGGATCGCGCGCCGCCTCCTCGGTCAGCGCCTTGCCGAAGACCGAGGTATAGGACGGCGCGCCGCCCGATTTCTTGGCCTGCACGCCGGTCTCGGGGTCGAACTTCGACACCCCGTGCCCGCAATCCGCGCTGGTCTCGGCGGGCGCGTATCCCTTGCCCTTCACGGTGCAGACATGGATCAGCACCGGCCCCGTCGCCCGCGTCCGTGCCGCGCGCAGCACCGGCAGCAATTGCCCCATGTCATGACCGTTGATCGGGCCCACATATTCAAACCCCAGCTCCTCGAACAGCGTCCCGGACTGACTCACGCCCGTCACAAGCTGCCGCGCCCGCTTCGCACCTTCGCGCATCGGCGCGGGCAGCGCCGCCTCGAACCCCTCGGCGAGGCTCTTGACCCGCGCCAGCGGCTCATTCGCGTAGAGCCCGCTCAGGTAGGACGACATCGCCCCCACGGGCGGCGCGATGCTCATCTCGTTGTCATTCAGGATCACGAACATTCTCCGCCCCTCGGCACCCGCGTTGTTCATCGCCTCATAGGCCATGCCCGCACTGATCGACCCGTCGCCGATCACGGCAATCGCATCGCCCGTGGGCCGCCCCATGTCGCGCCCCACGGTGAACCCCAGCGCCGCACTGATCGAGGTCGAGCTGTGCGCCGCCCCGAACGGATCGAACTCGCTTTCCTTACGCTTGGTGAAACCGCTCAGACCATCCTTCTGCCGCAGGGTCCGGATGCGGTCCCGCCGCCCGGTCAGGATCTTGTGGGGATAGCATTGATGGCCCACATCCCAGACCAGCTTGTCCATTGGCGTGTTGAACACCGAATGGATCGCCACGGCCAGTTCCACGACGCCCAGCGACGACCCGAGATGCCCACCCGTTTCGGAAACCGCGGAAATCACTTCGGCACGAAGTTCGTCGGCCAGCGCCGCCAAATCCTCGTCGGGCATCTGCCGCAGGTCCTGTGGCCCCGCCACGCGGTCAAGTATTGGTGTGTTTGGTGTGGTCTGTTGCATCGCACCCCCCTCAAGATGAGATCCGGCGCGGCCCGCAACAGGGGCTGCAAGCAGCGCTGTGTTCAAAGGTTCGGGCGACATCGCGCCGCCCGACCCCTTTTCCTTATTCGCCGTAGTCAGGCTCGCCCGAGGACGTGGCCAATTCCGGCCAGTCCTTGATGACGTTCGTGCCCTGAAGCGGCTGCTGATAGCCCTTGTGGCACGTCCGGCACGCCGCCTTGGGCGCGTCACCGTTCGTCGGCCCCAGCCGGCTTTCGGGCAGCAGCCCCGCAATCGGGATCAGGTAGTCGTTGTTCAACTCCTGCACCATCTGGATGCCCAGCGTCTCGGTCGCCCATTGCGGCGTCACCTGCGCCCCGTCATAGAAGGCGCGGCTGTTGTGACAGAACACACAGTTCACCCCCAGCGAGTTCGAGATGTAGTTCATCAAGGCGTAGGTGCGTTCCGCGTGCTGGATGCCGGGGTAGCCATCGACACCCGGCACACCGGCCACGCGGCTGTCCAGATCGTGCACCTTGATGGATTCACCATCCACCAGGTAGGTCTGCAACGCGTCCGACGGCAGCGAGGTATAGCTCGACAACGGCGTCACCCGGTTCTGCACGGCCCCCCAGCCTTCGACCCGCTCGTTGACCGGGCTGATGTCGAACCAGATATCGCTCGGCACGGGCTGGCCGCGGTGGCAGGTATAACAGGTCACGCCGACTTCCTTGTTGGCGTTGACATGCCCGTCCCAGTTCTCGTTCAGGTTCTGGGTCATGCCGATCATGGTATAGCCCACCGAGGTCTGGTAGCTGTCCATGTCCTCGAAGAGGTTGGGAATACCCGTCCACTGCCGCATCGCGGCCAGAAGCCGGTCGTAGTTCTCGACCGTCAGGCCTTCCAGCCCCGGCGGCACGTTCTCACGCGCATCGCCGGCCAGCTCCTCTCCGCCTTGCGGCACCACAGGGTCCGAGCGCGTGGCCATGTAGCCAGCAATGCCCGGATCGGGTTCGCCGAGGTCGGACTTGAACTCGGGCACGGACATGCCAGTGCCACGCGGGCCGGTCTGAAGGCTGTCCACGGCGCTGGACTGATTGGCAGAAACCAACCAAGCCGCCACCAGGACCGCGCCCCCCACGACCCCGATGGCAATCGCGGGGCCATAGATGTTCGTGGGGTTGTCGGCGTTCCACTTGTTGAACCAGTTCGGTAGCATGGCTCAGTCCTCCTTGCCGATAAAGGCTTCGTAAGACCCGTAAGCCTCGTAGCCGTAAGAGCCATCATAAGCCGGTGCAAAGTTGTGCTCCTGCGCCCAGATGAACCAGTTGTCCACGACCGTACCGGTCAGCAGAATGCCGATCCCGCCGGTGATCGGCGTCAGAACCGCGAACCACCACGCCCAGCGGTGGATGCCCTCCATCGTGGCGTTGAAGCCCATGGTCCAGCGCCAGAACAGCGCCGCGCGTTCCGTGGCCGTGCCCCGGTCGACGATCTGCTCCAACTCGCGGTCGCCGCCATAGCGCGTGACGGCCAGGATGGTCGCGCCGTGCATGGCGAACAGCAGCGTCGAACCGTACAGGAATACGATGCTCAGGCAGTGGAACGGGTTGTAGTAGAGGTTGCCGTACCGGATCGAGAACGCCGTGGTCCAGTCAAGGTGCGGGAAGATGCCGTAAGGCACCGCCTCGCTCCACGATCCCATCAGGATCGGACGGAAGAGGTTCAGCACCAGCATCAGCCAGATCGCACTCGCAAAAGCCCAGAAGACGTGCTTGCCCATCTTGTGCTGCGCCGCCAGCAGGTAGCTGCGGATAAGCCATGTCATGACACTGACCAGCAGCAGGAAGCTGGCAATGATGAACCAGCCCCCGTCATTCAGCGGCGGGATCGACAGGCCATGCTCCGGCCCCGGCGGCTCCAGCGCCAGCCAGAAGCCCTGCCGCAGAAACTCCGGGATCGACCAGTTGACCTGCGCCAGCATGTTGAAGCCGACGATGTTCAGCGCCAGGATGAAGGTCACGAGGCTTACCAGCCCCGTCCAGCCCAGGTAGATCGGGCCGATCTGAGCGTTGCCGATCCAGCCCACCAGGTTGCTGAACCGCGGCTTGAACCCGCGCTCGTCCATCATGTGGTTGTCGTTGTCCATGCCCCATTCTGGGTTTCCCCGGACTTGGACCTGCGTGAATATGTTCTGATACTCGATCATCTCTTATACCCCCATCTGCGACGGCCAGACCGGCAGCTCGAGCCACCAGTTCCACCACTCGGGCCAGCCCTTGGTCCAGACCGGGCCGCTGATGATAATGCAGATCGCCGACCAGAAGCCCGCGTTCAGCGCCAGCAACAGGCCGACGCGGTGGATGCCCAGCGTGCCGACCGAGTAGCCGATGAAATCCCGGAAAAACGTGTCCTCGTGGTCCGGCGTCTTCATGACCTCGCCCTTCTCGGGGTTGGCCGCCGACAGGATCAGACCGCCATGCAGCGCCAGGGCCAGCGTGGTGGTGAAGAAGAACGTCACCGCCAGCATGTGCGCCGGGTTGTAATGGAAATGCAGGTACGCGTAGCCGGTGTTGCTGACCCAGTCGAGGTGACTGAATATACCGTACGGGAAGCCATGCCCCCACGCGCCCATCAGGACAGGGCGGAACACGACCAGCGTGACATAGGCGAAGATCGCAAAGCTAAAGGCGAAGGGGACGTGATACCCGATGCCCAGCTTGCGGCAGATCTCTACCTCGCGCAGCGCCCAGCAACTGAAGGCGCCGATCGCGCAGATCGTGATGATCTGCCATAGGCCGCCCTCCATCAGCGGGGCCGCGCCCAGGCCGTAGGACAGGTCGGGCGGCGCGATGTTGATCAGCCAGGGGTTCCACGTGCCCTGGTGGGCCGCCCCCCAGAAGATCAGGATGGTGCCAAGAAGCGCAAAGAACGCGCCCAGCACGCCGAAAAAGCCCACGTAGAACGGCCCGACCCAGAAGTCGAACAGGTCGCCTCCGATCAGTGTCCCCCCGCGGACCCGGTATTTTCTCTCAAAGCTGAGCAACGCCATTGTTTCTCTCCGCGTTTTCGGCCGGCCAGTCTTGCCCGGCCGTCACTCTTTGTTCGGTTTGTTGCGGGCGGGCGGACCCGCCCGCAACGAGGTTTGACGATTGTCTTGGATCACTCGGACGCTGCAGCGCGGGACGCTGCTGCATTCTCGAACCAGTTGACGCCGTTCGACAGAACCACCAGGTGGATCATGACGGCCAAAAGGAACAGGAATGCGCCTTGTGCTACGAACACGCGGCGCGGATCGAAAATGAGCCAGATCTTGTAGAACTTCGACATTTTCTTTCCTTCCTCAGAACCAAGGAGCCCAGATGT
This sequence comes from Roseovarius confluentis, assembly GCF_002917925.1. Taxonomy (GTDB): domain Bacteria; phylum Pseudomonadota; class Alphaproteobacteria; order Rhodobacterales; family Rhodobacteraceae; genus Roseovarius; species Roseovarius confluentis. The sequence continues at coordinate 36,150 of NZ_PPFE01000009.1, forward strand.
ACGTCGCGATGTGCGCGATGACCGCAACCAGTGTGAACAGCGTAAGGCCGCTCATATACACCGAATGCAACTCCTGGGCTTGCTCGTCGGTAAGACCTGTAAAGGACAGGTCGGTGTTATCAGCCATGAACTTTCCTCCGGAACGTTATGCTGACGCCGCGAACCCCGCGGCCGGGTTCCCCAAGGGCCTTGCGGGCCCTTGAAGGTCTGCTCGCCCAGTCGGGCGGATACAGCTCGGGTTTCGGTCTGGGCACCATGCCTCAGACCGAGAAAATCAGCGGCGTGATCCGGTCCGCCTCGGACCAGGCGCGCGCCAGCGGACCGCGCACGTTCAGCGTGTGGCGCTCCGCGATATCGCGGACCCAGCGGAACGTCGTGAACGGCACCGCACAAAAGAAGATCAGCGTGAAGTACACCCAGAACTCCGCGGTTCTGCGGCGTCCCGTGGTGCTGCGTCTCGGCGGGTTGGACGTCATGTCAGTCATGGTTGTTGTCCTCCTCTTGGACATCTGCCGTGGCGGCTTGGGCCACGGGCGAAAGGGCTTTCACGGTTTCCAGCACGACCCGCTCGGCGCCCTCCCTCAGGGCGGCCTCCTCGGCGGCATCGCGCAGCGTCTTGGCAGCGGAAATTCTGGTCAGCACCGGATGGCTTTCCACGATCCGGTTCAGCTCGGCCTGCGCATCTGCGTCCCACGGGAAATCCCGGCGCAGCGGCGTCGGCGTGGCGGCCCCCGCATCCATTTCGGAGCCCAGCGGCAGGATGTGAAACAGCGCATCGAACAGGCCATTGCACACTTCCTGGATCAAATAGGTCGCCCCGGCATATCCCATGAAGGGCGTGCCCGTGGCCCGCCGGATCGCGGCACCCGGAAAACTCGCCGGGATAAAGGCAGGCTTCGGCCCGTGCCCTGCGCTCATCTCGGCCAGGTACATCTTTTCGTTGATCGACCCCATCAGGATCAGCGGGCGCTTGTTGTGCACCAGCGACCGCACTTCCTCGTTGTTGGTCTTGGTCCCCGCACAGCGCGCCACGGCAAACCCGCAGGGCAGCCCCATGTCGTTTTCCAGGAAGTTGCGGATGCCCCGCGCGTAGGTCTCGTTCGCAACGATCCCGAAACTGGCCGTGGCAAAGAAATCCTGCGTCACCGAGCGCCACAGGTCCCACACGGGCTTGATCGTCGAATGCCTCTCGCGCTCGATGAAGGACTCGGCGTCCAGCTCCAGCAATTCGCCCAGCTTGCGCAGGAATTTCGTCGTGCTGTCCACGCCGATCGGCGCTTGCAGGTACGGCTTGTCCAGCACTTCGCACAGCCCCCTGCCGAACTCGCGATACATGCAAATGTTCACATCGGCATTCACCAGATCCCTCATCTCGGCCAGGTGCGCGCCAAGCGGCATCACCATGTTGACCTCGGCCCCGATCCCCTCGACCAGCCGCCGGATCTCGGCCAGATCACTGGGCATGTTGAAGGTGCCATACATCGGCCCAAGGATATTGACTCGAGGCTTGGCATCCTCCGCGCGCTTCTTCTCGGGCGGCATCCGGCCCTTGGTCATCCCGAACTCGGTGAAGATCCAGGTCATCGCTCGGTCGGCGGCTTCCCACTGATCCTCGTCGATGGTCCGCGGCAGGAACCGCTGGATGCTGGTGCCCTGCGGCGTCACGCCCCCGCCGATCATCTCGGCAATGGATCCCGTGACCACGACCGCCGGCAACGCCGGGTCGAGCGTGCCCCAGGCCCGCTTCATCGCGCCTTCCGTACCTTCCCGGCCCAGCTCTTCTTCGCCCAGGCCTGTCACCACGATGGGCAACTCATGCGGCGGCAACGCGTCGGTGTAATGGAGCACGGACGTCACCGGCAGGTTCTCGCAGCCCACCGGGCCATCGATCACCACCTGCAAGCCCTTCACGGCACAGAAGGCATAGACCGCCCCCCAGTATCCTCCCGCGCGATCATGATCCTGGATCAACATGACCCGCCCTCCCGTAGTGCAGGGTTCCACCCAGCCATGGGCGCCAGAATGCTCCATGGTGTGGGCACGCACCCCATCGCCGTCCCGGACTTGATCCGGGACCTCTGCACCCGGAATGATCCACGGCGCGCGGCGGGATTTTCCTCGCCGTCCCGGACTTGATCCGGGACCTCTTCGCCAGAAATGCTCCACGGGGTGGGCACGCAATCGGCGTCGCCGCTCGCTTCCGCCCACCGAGGGGATTTTGTGAACAAAATGCCCCTCATATCATCTCCTGCGCTTTTTTGGCCCGCGCGGCTTTTTCCAGTTTCTTCTGGTTCGTCGCCCGGAAATCCTCGCGTACGTTGGGCTGGCCTTCCCAGACCCCGGCGGTATCGCCGCTGCCCACGCCCTCGAAAAACTCGCGCATCCGGTCCATCCGCCCCTTGTTGGCGATGGCCGCGTTGACCACCTCCGCCAGGCTTCCGGCCCCGGCCGGCCCCATCAGGGGCCGCGCGGAAATCAGGTTGGTGAAGTAAAGCCCCGGAACGCCCAACTCCTTGGCCTTCTGCACGACCGGCGTCGTGCCGATGGCCAGGTCCGGCTTGATGGCTTCCATCGCCGCGCAATCGTTTTCCAGCGACGCGCGGTACTGCACCTTGGTGCCTTTGCTTTCCAGCCAGGCGGCATCCTCCGCCGACCACGGGCTCTTGGCACAGGCCGTGCCCACGTAAGGCACATCCGCCCCGCTCTCGATCAGCAGGCGGGCCACCAACAATTCGCTTCCCTCATAGCCCGACAGGGTGATGGTTCCGTCGATCTTCTTGGCGCCCAAGGCCGCCTCGATCGCCGGCAGGAACGCATTCTGCGCCTGCGCCACCTTGTCGGCAGGCACGTCAAAGGCATCGCCAATCGCGCTGAGCCACGCCGCCGTCCCGTCCCGTCCGACAGGCGCGCTGCCCACGACGGGCCGCCCGGCGGCCTCGAATTCGCGCACGGCGGCGGTGTAAAACGGATGGATCGCCGCCACCGCGCCACAATCCAGCGCAGCATAAAGCTCCCGCCACTCCCGGCACGGCACGACCGGCCCCGCGGCCAGCCCCATGGGCGCCAGCATCTGACCGATCATCACCGGGTCGGCCGGGAACATCTCGCCCAGCAAGGTCACTGTCGGCCTGTCGGAGACGCCCCCGTCAGGGGCGGCGACAGGCCCGGCCTCGACCTCTTGCCGTGCGTAGTTCAGCATCGCCCCGGCCAAAACATCCTTGGCCTCCGCATGGGTCGGAATGCCGAAGCCCGGCACGTCGATGCCGACGATCCGCACGCCGTTGATTTCCTTCGGCAACAGCCGCAGCGGCACGCCGCTCGCCGTCGGCACGCAAAGGTTCGTTACCACGACTGCATCAAAACGGTCCGGATCAGCCAACTCGTGCACAGAGTCGCGGATGTCCTCGAAAAGCTTGCCGGTCACCAGCGTCTCGGAATTGAACGGCACATAGCCCACCGACCGCCGCGCGCCGTAGAAATGGCTCACGAAGGTCAGGCCGTACACACAACAGGCCGAGCCGCTCAGCACGGTGGCCACCCGTTTCATCCGCAGGCCCACGCGCAAGCTGCCGAAAGCGGGACACATGCTTTGCGGCTTGTCGTGTGGACCTTGCGGATAGTCGCTCGCATATTGATCCAGCAGATCGCTCTGCCCGGCCATGCGCGCGGCTTTCTCCATCTCGTTGCCGGAATGGCATCCAAGGCCCGGGTCGCCCGTCAGCTCCGGCGCGTCCTCACGCGCCTTCCCGCGGATGACCCCCGCCTTTCCGGCGTCGTCATATGTGACTTCATCCGTCATGCATGCCTTTCCGGACCGTCCGAAGACGCGATATCTTTCAACAACCGTCTGATCTGCTCCGGCCGCGCTTCGGCGATCATCCGGCAGGCCTCGATCAGGCGTTTCGTGGTGCTCTGTTCAGGCGTCGTCATAGACCACCTCCAGGCTTTCCTTCGGCGCGGCGTTCTTGCCCCGCATGTCCTCGTCCGTTGCAGGCTCCAGCGTGACGCTGCCGCCCGTCTCGGACTCGTCGAAGAGCCCCAGCAATCCGTCCTGGTCCAGCGGCGCAGGACGCACCGGCGGGGCCAGCGACACCGCTTCGGCCAGACCGGCAAACAGGCTGCCCCACTGGCTCTTTTCGGTGCCGACGATCTGGTAATTTGCCGATTTCTTGCGCAAATCGTCATCCTGCGGGATCGCGGCCAGCACGGGGATGTCCACCGCTTCGGCAAAGGCCTGCGCCTCGCCCGAATGGTCGTCCTTGTTGACCACCAGCCCCGCGACGCCGACGTTGCCGCCCAGCTTGCGGAAATACTCCACCGCCGAGCAGACGTTGTTGGCCACGTACAGCGATTGCAGGTCGTTCGACGCCACGAGGATCACCTTCTGCGCCATGTCGCGGGCAATCGGCAGGCCGAAGCCCCCGCAAACCACGTCGCCCAGGAAATCCAGCAGGACATAGTCGAAATCCCAGTCATGGAAGCCGAGCTTCTCCAGCAGTTCGAACCCGTGGATGATGCCCCGGCCACCACAGCCACGGCCCACTTCCGGGCCACCCAGCTCCATGGCGAAGACACCGCCGCGCTTGAAACACACGTCGCCGATCTTCACCTGCTCGCCGGCAAGGTTCTTCTTGGTTGAAGTCTCGATGATCGTCGGACACGCCTTGCCGCCGAACAGCAGGCTGGTCGTGTCCGATTTCGGGTCGCACCCGATCAGCAGCACCCGCTTGCCCTGTTCGGCCATCATGTGGCTCAGGTTGGCCAGGGTGAACGACTTGCCGATCCCCCCCTTGCCATAGATCGCGATGATCTGCGTTTTGCTGGTGGGCTCGCCCTGTGGCACTTCCAGGCTCGGCTCCGCGCCGGCCTCGTCCCGCAGGCGTTTGTCGAAATCCTTCAAATTGGGGATGTCGTCCTTCACGCGGCGTCCTTCCAGTTGAGTATCATTTTCAAACAGCCGGCCTCCTCGAAGGCCGTCCGATATGCGTCCTCGGCCTCAGTGGCCGGGGCGCTATGGGTGATCAGGCCACCCAGGCTCAGCGCGCCGCTGTCCAGCAGCGCACCCACGGCGGCGAGGTCCTCGCGCGCCCATTCCGCGGCGATGCGCAACCGCGCCTCGCGCATGAAGGCGGGCGGAAAGGCAAAGCTCAGGCCGCCGGGATAGAACCCCGCCAGCACGATCTCGCCGCCTTTCGTCAGCCGTCCGATCAAATCGTTCAGAATGCTCGCATTGCCCGAGGCATCGTAAATCGCACGGTAGTCGCGACGCTCATCCGCATCCGGTGCGACGACCTCGTAGCCGGCCGCGCCACCGCGCCGCGCCGGATCGGTTTCCCAAACCACGGGCGCCGGCGCTCCGGCGGCAATCGTCAGCCGCGCCAGAAGCCGACCCAGCACACCGTGCCCGACAATCAGCTCCGGCACGCGCTTGTCCAATCCGGCCATCGCGTGCCGCGCGGTCGCTGCCAAGGCCAGCAATGCGCCTTCCGCTCCCAGCGTCGAATCGATTCGCGTCACTCTGTCGGCAGGCGTCACCAGCCGGCTCGCCGCCCCTCCGAACAGGCCAAACGCACCGTCGAAGCAATCCGCCCCCGGCACGAACACCGTCTCGCCTGTCCTGAAACCACTTTCCGACCCGGCCTCGACCACTTCGCCCGCAGCCTCGTATCCCGGCACCAGCGGGTACCCCGAGCCTGGGAAAGGCGGCATCTCACCGGTCCAGAACAGTTTTTCCGTGCCGGTCGAGATCCCCGAATGGGCAATATCCACCACGATATCGGCAGGGCCTGGCTGCTTGAGCGGCAGCGTGTCCAGGTGCAGGTCTTTCGGACCATTCAGGAATACGGCACGCGTCTCCAACTGTCTGAACTCCCCCCGGTTATTGTGTGAGTCGCGCCAACGCAAGGCGCGATCCGGTTACATGTCAGTCTATGCGGACATCAATTTGTGTCAACTAAACTTTACACTTTACAGCGAATCGGCTGCCTGACACCGCCATGCGAGGGGTCAGCCGGGTTTGCTGCAGGCCAGCGCTGTGGTGATAAAGGGCCGGATCGGTTTCGGCATCGCGACATCCTCGAAGCCCGCCGCGCGGCACATCTCGGCAATCCGCGCCTGCGACCGCACGCGTCCGGTGCCCATCGCCATCGTGTAGAATGCGAAATAAACGTCACCCGCCCGCTCGGGCGTGTCGCCACCCGACATCGGCTCCGACACGATCAACCGTCCGCCAGGCGGCAAGGCCTCGAACGCCTTGCGCAACAGGTCGGACACAGTGTCGTCCGCATGATCGTACAGCACCCGGATCAGGCAGATCGTGTCCGCCACCTCCGGCAAGCCCACGTCCCTGAAGCTGCCGCCTCGCAGATCGATCCGACTCCGCAGCCCCAACTGCGCTACCCGGGCCTCGGCCTGCGGCATCACCTCGGGCAAATCGAACAGGACACCCCGCGCCGCCTTGTTCCGCCGCAGCACTTCGGACAGGAAGACCCCCGACCCGCCTCCGACGTCCATTACCGTCTGCGCTCCTTTCAAGGGCAACATCTTCAGCGTGTCACGGGCGACCAGCACCTGGCTCTCCGCCATCAAAGTCGAGTACCTGTCTGCCACTTCCGGCGCGACCTCGCCCTCGGCGCCGAACACGTAGGGCCAGAACCGCGCCAGGCGCGTTTCACTTTCGCCGCGCAACAGCGCCATGGGATCGGCCATGTCGGCATAGAATTCCGCATTGTGCCGGATCATGTTCTCCAACCCCGGCACACCCAGAATCGCAGCCCCCTTCCGGGCCAGTGCATAGGCTCCGCCGCGCCGCCGCTTCAGCAGCCCCAGCGCAGCACCTGCGCGCAACAACTGATCCATCCTGTCGGCCGGCACGTCATGGCGAAACCCCAGCGCGTCGGCGCTGCGCGGCCCGTCCAGCAGAGCACGCAGAATCCCGGCCTCCACCAGCGCACCCAGCACCTGGGAGGCCACGAACCCCTGCAAAAGATCGAAAATCTCCGCGCCATCGCGGCGCGCCAAACCCTTGCCGAACGGCAAGGCGCTGGCGAAATTCTGAAATCCCGGTTTGGCGACCTGTCGATTCAACCAGCCCGCAATGCCGGTGCGCCGCCGCATCTCAGGCTCCCGCACCGCCATGGCGCGTTACACCCGGTATCGGGCGGGCATCTTCGGCATGATCGCCTGCGCTTGCAACCGCACCATCTCGGCCAGCGCCGCCTCGCCCGGGCAGGACGGGATCGAGGCAATCGCCCCCGCCAGGATATCCTTCAGCCGCGCCACAGCGCCTTCGACACCATATTCCGCCACCGCATTGGGCCGCCCGTGCAGGTCGTCCTGCCCCACCGGCTTGCCCAGGGTCTTTTCGTCCAACACGGCATCGCGCAGATCGTCCGCCACCTGGAATGCCTCGCCGATCAACGCTCCGAGGTCACCCCAAGGCTCGGCATCATGCCCCGCCGAAATCGCGCCCATCTCCGTCGCCGCGATGAACAGCGCCGCGGTCTTTGACCGGTGATAGGCCGCAAGGTCCACCTCCCGCTCGCTTTCCCAGCCTTGCCCGGCGCAGATCCCCCCGGGCATGCCAGTCCGCGTTGCCAGCGCCCGTATCAGGCGCAGACCCCGGGCCGGGTCCTCTTCGGCGGCCCGCGCCAGAACATCGAACGCTAGGATAATCAGGCTGTCACCCGTCAGCACCGCCAGCGGCTGCGAATAAGCCTTATGCACAGACGGCTTGCCGCGCCGCAACTCGGCGTCGTCGAAACAGGGCAAATCATCATGTACCAGCGACGCACAATGGATCACCTCCAGTGCCGCTGCCGCCGCATCGCTCAACGCAGGCCGGTCGTCGCCGCAGGCCGTCGCCACGGACATCAGGATCGTCGGTCGAATGCGCGCCCCGCCCGGCAGGCAGGCATAGCCCAGCGCCTCGGATAGTTGCGCCGGCGCCTCCTGTCCCTGCGTCATATCCAGCGCGCGCAGAACGGCGGCATCGATTCGCTGCGAGAGGGGCATGTGGCGCTCCTTGATCAGGGCATATGTCACCATATGGAGACATGCATTGTGTAAGCTATACTGGACACTCCGCGGTTTCGAGTCAACAATCCCTGACATGACACAACCGAGCCACCCGGCCTCAGACGCGCCCCACGCCGCAATCATCGGCGCAGGGATTGGCGGGCTGGCCACTGCCGCGCGCCTCGTTGGCGCCGGGCTACGCGTCACAATTCTGGAACGCCACAGCCATCCAGGCGGCAAGATGCGCACCCTGCCCTCAGCCGTCGGTCCTGTGGATACCGGCCCCACCGTCCTGACCCTGCGCCCGGTGTTCGAGGCGCTCTTCGCCGCCCTTGGCACGCGCCTGACCGATCACGTCACCCTGCACCGCCAGCACCTGATCGCCCGCCATTTCTGGCCCGACGGCAGCACGCTCGACCTGTTTGACGACCCGGCGCGCAACATCGACGCCGTGACCGCCTTCGCCGGCGCACGCGCAGGGCGGCAGATGCGCAGCTTCTCCGACCGCGCCCGCGCCCTTTTCGAGGGGTTCGACGCGCCCGTCATGCAATCCCCCGAGCCAACGCTCGCGGCCCTCACCTCCCATGTCCTGCGTCACCCGCACCTCATCCGCCAGATGGCCCCGAACAAGACGCTTGCGCAGCTGCTGGACGCCAGTTTCGACGATCCGCGCCTGAGGCAGCTATTCGGCCGCTACGCCACCTATGTCGGCGGCTCGCCCTACCACGTGCCCGCCCTTCTGGCGCTGATCTGGCAGGCCGAGATATCCGGCGTCTGGGGGGTCGAAGGCGGCCTGAACCGGCTGGCCCGTGCACTGGCCGACGCGATCACCCAAGCCGGCGCCACGATCCATTACGACACCCATGTCGATCGCATCTTCACCGAAAAGGGCCGCGCGGTGGGCGTGACCCTGCAGGGCGGCCGCCACCTGCGAGCTGATGCCGTCGTGTTCAACGGCGACCCGAGAGCGCTGGCCACCGGCGCGCTCGGCCCCGGCCTTGACCGCGTGGCGCCACAAACCACCGAAATCCCCCGCAGCCTCTCGGCCGAGGTCTGGGCCTTCGCAGCCAAGCCATCGGGTCCTGACCTGGCCCATCACAACGTCTTCTTCCGCGCCGACCCCAAGCCCGAGTTCGACGCGCTGATGCGGGGCCGCGGCATCCCCGACCCCACGCTTTATGTCTGCGCCATGGATCGCGGCCTGCCCACCGCGCCGCCCACGCCTGAACGCTTCGAGATCATCGCCAACGCCCCACCCCTGCAGGACCCATCCGGCCCAGAGGAGTTCACCGCATGTCAGACACGCACCTTCCAGACGCTGGCCCGCTTCGGTCTCGACTTCGATCCGCTTCCGGGACCGGACGCGCTGACCACGCCCTCGGGCTTCGACCAGTTGTTTCCCGAGAGCAGAGGATCCCTCTACGGGCAAAGTCCGCATGGAACGATGGCGGCCTTCCAGCGCCCGACCGCCCGGACGCCGGTCAAGAGCCTCTACCTGGCGGGCGGCGGGGTGCATCCGGGGGCCGGGGTGCCGATGGCGGCCCTCTCCGGCAAGCATGCGGCCGAGGCGATACTGACGGACCCAATTTCAACCTCGCCGTCCCGCCCAACGGCTACGCATGGTGGTATGTCGACGGCCTGAAAGACGGCGGCGGCCGCGCCATCTCGATCATCGCCTTCATCGGCTCGGTCTTCTCGCCCTGGTACGCCTGGTCCGGGCGGCGCAACCCGGAAAACCATGTCTGCATCAACGTCGCCACCTATGGCGCCGGCGGGCGCTTCACCATGACCGACCGGGGCAGCAGCGCCCTGCGCCAGACAACGGACAGCTTCACCGTCGGCCCCTCTTCGCTGCACTGGAAGAACGGCCAACTCGTCATCGACATCAACGAGATCGGCGCTCCGCCGATGGTTTCCCGCGTCCGGGGCCGCGTCACCGTCACGCCCTCCGCGATGACACGCGTGGAGCTGCCTCTCACCCCCGATGGCGCCCATGTCTGGCGTCCCTTCGCGCCCACGGCACGGATCAGCGTCGATCTCGACGCGCCAGGCTGGCAATGGGACGGCCATGGCTATTTCGATGCCAATTTCGGCACGCGAGCCCTGGAGCAGGACTTCACCTACTGGACCTGGGGGCGGTTCCCGACCGGGACGGGCAGCACCTGCTTTTACGACGCCACCCGCCTCGACAGGTCGGAACTCGGGCTTGGCATCCGCTTCGACAATCAGGGCAACGCCCGGGTCGTGACGCCCCCTCCGAAAACCCGCATGAAACGCACCGCCTGGGGTCTTTACCGCGAAGGCCGGGCGGACCCGGGCCACACCCCGACGCAAGTGCAACCCATGCTCGACGCGCCTTTCTACGCCCGCGCCGCCGTGCGCAGCGTCATCGACGGCGAGGAGACCACAGGCGTGCACGAGACCCTCGATCTCAAACGCTTTCGCTCGCCGTTTCTGAAGCCCATGCTGGCAGTTCGGGTCCCCCGGCGCGCGGGCTGGACATTCGCGAAAGACTGAAGGCAGCTATCCGCTCCACGCCTGGAACCCCACGGCCCCGCCGTAGATCCCCAGCATCGTCAGGCTTTCCCAGCCCATATTGGCGGGTCCCGACTTCTCGCGCAGGATCAAGCCGATCAACAGCACGGAGGTCATCGCCAGCCCCACCACGACCCAGAACAGATCGCCTGTGCCGATGGCGTGATACAGCGAGCCGTCACGATAGCTGATATCCGACAGCGTCAGGAAAAGCACATCGAACGTGTTGCCCCCGATAATCCCACCCACGGCCAGCTGCAAAGCACCGCGTCGCACAGCGGCCAGCGTCGTGACCAACTCCGGCAACGACGTCACGACTGCCGTCATCAACGCACCCACCAACGCCGAGGACAGACCCAACTGTTCGGTCAACGCGCCCGCCGATCGCGCAATCGCATAGCCCGCCAGTCCCAGAAGCAGCATCAGCGCCAGGAAAGGCACCAACAACGAGGTCACGCTTTTCTGTGCATCTTCCTCATCTTCAGGCTGGTCGTCACGCGTCTCCTGCGTGTCCACGGCCCGCCACATCGGGCTTTGCCGAATGCCCACGCTGGCATAGGCCCCGAAAAGATAGATGCCCACCAGCACAACCGACGCCGGATGCACTGACCAAAACGCCATTTCGGGCATCACGTAGGCGGCCAACGGCACGGCCAGCATCAACATCAGCAACGTGCTCTGAAACAGGTTCGCCACATCCGCGGCGGCATGTTCCAGGTTCGCACGCCGATAGATCAGATCCGCGAACGCAAGAAACGCCGTTTGCGCCGCGATCCCCCCGATACCGTTGGAAAAGGCGAGGCTCGCGCGCCCATCCAGCGCCGACGTGATGGAAACCACCGTGCCCGACAGCGACGTGGCAGCACCCAGCAAGAGCCCCCCGGTCACGGCCTCGCCCAACCCGCTCCGGTCCGCGATCCGGTCCGCCATCCCGGTCATTTTCGTGCCTGCTATCAGGATCACGAGCGCCGCGCCTGCGAAAACAATCAGGTTGGCGGTCAGGGAAAGGTCAGAGAGCATAACGCTTCAACCGCACAGCCAATGGCCGGGTTCCATACATGTCCGGGATGACAGCCAAGGAATGTCAGCGCCGCGCCTCGGCCCGCACCACTTCTGGGTTGAGCCGCATGACCGAAAGGTTGAGAGCGCCCGCGACACTGACCCAAGCGAGGTAGGGCACGAACATCAGCCCGGCCAGCCAGTCCACCTGCCACAGCGCGATCATCCCACAGAACACAGCGATCCACAGGCCCACCAGCACCACCAGCCCCAGCCGGATGCGGCGCAGCCCGAAGAACACCGGCGTCCACAGCCCGTTCAGCGCGATCTGCAGCGCCCAGAGCGCCATGGCCACCGAATTGTCGGGGCTCACCGCCGCCCGCGCGCCCGCTCCCGCCATCAGCAGGTACAGCGTCGTCCACGCCACCGGGAACAGCCAGTTTGGCGGGGTCCATGTCGGCTTGTTGAGATCCTCGTACCACTTGCCCGGCGGGAACAGCGCCCCCGTCGCACCCGCCGCAAAGCAAGCCGCAAGAAAAATTGCAAAGCAAAGCCAGATCATGATCTCGATCTAGCGTGCCTCCCCGACACCGGCAAGGCCGGATCGTCCCGGTCCCGCGCCTTCAGCGTCGCCATGGTCGAACACAGCGCCTCACTCCAGTCGCGCCCCGGCGCCTTTCGCTCCGCTGCCGCCTCCACAAGGTAGGCCACCTCGGGCAAGGGCCGCGCGTGCAGCACGGCCGAGCGTGGCATCATCATCGTGCCGCCAGCCCGCAGGCTCGCCAGCATCAGCCACCCCAGCTTCTGCGCGCCCGTGGTCCGCGCCCGATGCGCGATGGAATCATGCCCCAGCCGCCGCAACTGCCGCCCGATCCCGGCATAGATGTACCGCGCCGCGAAAATCCCGGGCCGGGCGCTCACGGGCAGAGTCGCCACCCCCGCCTCGGACCGGGCGTAAAGCCCCTCGGCCTCGCGCAACAGCCGCGCGATGACCCGGTGCAGGGCCGGCGACATCTGCGGATTGGCCAGGAACGCCGCCTCGTCCAACCCCTCGTCCTCCATCCAGTCGCGCGGCAGATACAGGCGCCCCTCGCGGGCATCCTCGCCCACGTCGCGGGCAATATTGGTCAACTGCATCGCCACGCCCAGGTCACAGGCCCGTGCCAGCCCGTCGGCCTCGCGCATCTCCATCAACACGCACATCATCGCGCCCACCGCCGAGGCCACGCGCGCCGAATAGGCGCGCAGCCCCGACAGGCTGTCATACCGCCGGCCCTCCGCGTCCCACGCGAGGCCCTCCAAAAGCGCCTCGGGCAATTCGCGCGGCATGTCGAACCGCCCCACCATGGCAGCGAAGGCCCGGTCGGCGGGCGCATTCCGCGGCACCCCGCGATAGGCCAGGTCCAATCGCTCGTGCAGCCGCGTCACCGCCTCGGCCTTCTCGGAATGCAGGTCGACCGAGTCGTCCGCCAGCCGGCAGAACGCGTAGAGCGCCAGCGCCGGGTCGCGCACCCGCCGCGGCAACAATTTCGAGGCCGCATGGAACGACCGCGACCCATCCCGGATCGCCTCGCGGCAATGCGCCATGTCGGCGGCTTCCGTGCGCGTCAGTTTCATCTCACCCGCACCTCGTCGGCATCCGGAACCAGCTTGCCCAGCACCTCGGCGCTCGACACCACGCCCGGCAGCCCCGCACCGGGATGCGTCCCCGCCCCGACAAGGTAAAGCCCCGCAACCTCCTCGCTCACGTTATGCGGCCGAAAGTAAGCGCTCTGCAAAATCCGCGGTTCCAGCGAAAAGCCCGATCCATGCGGGCTCAGGTACCTGTCCCGGAACGTCTTGGGCGTGAACACCTCCGAGGCGGTCAGATGATCCCCCAGCCCCGGCAGCAACTGCTCTTCCAGCACCGCCTGAACCTTCCTCCGATAGGTCTCCGCCATCGCGCTCCAATCCACCGGGTCGTCGAATCCCAGATGCGGCACCGGGCTCAGCGCATAGAAGGTGTCATCCCCCTCCGGCGCGGCGCTCGGGTCGGTCACCGTGGGCCGATGCACGTAAAGGCTCATGTCCTCGGATAGCGTACCGTTGATGAAAATGTCCTTCACCAACCCCTTGTAGCGCGGCCCGTTCAGGATCGTATGGTGCCCCACATCGGCCCACTTGCCACGCGTGCCCTTCGTTCCGAAATACCAGACGAACAGCCCCATGGACCACCGCGAGCGCTTCAACTTGCGCCCGGTCCAGCGCCGCTTTTTCACATTGCGCATCAGCAGGTCATAGGTGTGCCCGGCATCGGCATTCGACACGGTCACGTCCGCTTCGACCACCTCGCCGCCGGTCAAGCGCACACCTGCCGCGCACCCGTCGTGCACCACGATCTCGTCCACCTCCGCGCCCTGCCGCACCAGACCGCCCTGGTCGGCCACGACACCCGCCATGGCGCGCGCAATCGAATCGACGCCGCCCATCGCGTAATGCACGCCGAATTCCTTTTCCAGGTGACTGACAAGGATATACATCGACGTCACGTTGAACGGATCGCCCCCGATGAACAGCGGGTGAAACGAAAAGGCCATACGCAACCGTTCATCCTTGAACCGCGTCGCCGCATGGGCATAGACCGACCGATCCGCCCGCAGCATCCCGAAGGTCGGCAAGACCTTCACCAAGTCCAGGAACCGGTGCATCGACCGCCGCCCCAGATCCTCGAACCCGAACGCGTAGCGCCGTTCGCTGTCTTTCAGAAACCGTTCGTAGCCTTGCGCATCGCCGGGGCTCAGCCGCGCCACCTCGGCGCGCATCGCGTCGGTATCCTGCCGCGCGGTAAACCTGCTCCCATCGGGCCAGCGGATCTCGTAAAACGGGTCGAGCGGGCGCAGATCCACGTCATCGCGAAACCGCCGTCCGCAGGCCGCCCACAGATCCTCGAACACCTGAGGCACCGTCATGATGGTCGGCCCAAGATCGAACCGATGCCCATCGCGCCACAGACTCGACCCGCGCCCGCCGGGGCTCTCCAGCCGGTCCAGCACCGTCACGCGATAGCCTTTCGCACCCAGCCGCATGGCCGAGGCCAATCCGCCCAGACCCGCGCCAATCACCACCGCATGGGGCCGCATGGCCTTCTCGGCCTGCTCACGAAGTGCGGGGTCCAGACGTGTCAACATGTACCCAGCCTACATGTGTCAAGTTACGTTGACAATCATCCAGTGAAGTTCTTTTATGGGCCGGAACGCGCTGGACAACCGGACGTCGCGATTGGCATGAATGGGACTGCCGAGACGCGCGCTTTGACCGAAGGGGGACAGGGTCATCCAAATCGTCAGCCTCAGCTTTTTCCGTTTCGCACCGGGCCTCTCAAGGCTCTGGGCCTTCACCATGATGGGCCTCGCCCGTCCCGCGCTGGCCCGCGTTCCCGGCATCGGCTTCTGGAAGCTGTGCGGCTCGGGCACCGGCGAGGGGTTTACGCCGAAACCCAACACCGGCGTCTATGCCATTCTCGCCACCTGGCCCGATCTTGCCACCGCGCAGCGCCAGACCGCCGAGGCCCCCGTATTCCGGCGTTACGCCCGCCGCGCCATCGAATGCTATACGCTCTTCATGCAAACCACCTCGGCGCGGGGCGCATGGTCCGGCGTGGCCCCTTTTGACGCCACCGTCACCGCCGGCACCGGCCCCGTCGCCGCCCTCACCCGCGCCACGATCAAGCCTCTTGTGGCGCTCAAGTTCTGGCGCCGCGTGCCCGACATCAGCACGGTCATCGGCGCCGATCCCAACGTCGCCTTCAAGATCGGCATCGGCGAGGTGCCGCTTCTGCACCAGGTCACCTTCTCGGTCTGGCCCGACACCGCGGGCATGGCCGCCTTCGCCCGCCACGACGGTCCGCACGCGCGCGCCATAAAGGCCGTGCGCGACGGCAACTGGTTCCGCGAAGAACTCTACGCCCGGTTCGACATCGTCGCCGACCGCGGCACGTGGCAGGGCGCCAAACCACTTCAACACCTGGGGGTCGGCGCATGAGCCTCGCCTTTCCGTTCTCCGCCATCGTCGGACAGGACACCATGAAACAGGCGCTGATCCTGACCGCCATCGACCCCGGCCTCGGCGGCGTGCTGGTCTTCGGAGATCGCGGCACCGGCAAGTCCACCGCCGTCCGCGCCCTCGCCACCCTTCTGCCGCCCATCACCCAGGTCAAGGGTTGCCCGGTCAATTCCGAACGTCCCGAGGAGTGCCCCGACTGGGCCACCGTTTCCGACACCGATCTGGTGGAACGCCCCACCCCCGTCGTGGACCTGCCCTTGGGCGTGACCGAGGACCGCGTCACCGGCGCACTCGACATCGAACGTGCTCTCACCAAGGGGGAAAAAGCCTTCGAGCCCGGCCTACTGGCCCGCGCCAACCGCGGCTATCTCTATATCGACGAGGTGAACCTTCTGGAGGATCACATTGTCGACCTCCTGCTCGACGTCGCCCAATCCGGCATCAATGCGGTCGAACGCGAGGGCCTCTCCATCCGCCATCCCGCCCGCTTCGTTCTGGTGGGCTCCGGCAACCCCGAGGAAGGCGAATTGCGCCCGCAGCTTCTCGACCGCTTCGGCCTCTCGGTCGAGGTCAGGTCACCCACCGATATCGACGAACGCATCGAGGTCGTCCGCCGCCGCGACGCCTTCGACATGGACCGTGAGGCCTTCACGGCCAAGTGGCAGCTCGAGGACGCAAAAATCCGCGACTCCATCCTCGCCGGCCGCGCGTTGCTCCGCAAACTCGAGGCGACCGACGCCATCCTGCGCGACTGCGCCGCCCTCGCCGTGGCCCTCGGCGCCGACGGGCTACGTGGCGAACTGACCCTACTCCGCGCCGCCCGCGCACTCGCCGCCTTTGAGGGCGATGCGGCAATAACCCGCGACCACCTCGCCGCCGTCGCGCCTCTCGCGCTCAGCCACCGCCTGCGCCGCGACCCGCTGGACGAGGCCGGCTCCACCACCCGCGTCACCCGCACCGTCGCCGAAACCTTCGGATGACAGACGGGGCCGACACCGCCCGCACCCAGCGCGCACTCGCGGCCCTCGCGGTCGATCCCGGCGGCCTCAAAGGGATAACCTTCCGCGCCCGCATGGGCCCCGCCCGGCAGGCGCTCGAAACCGCCCTGCGCAAGCTGCCCGGTCCCCAGCACCGCATCCACCCTGCCATCTCCGACGATCAGCTTTTCGGCGGCCTCAACATCGCCGCCTCGCTGGCCGAGGGCCGCCCGGTGCGCGATGCTGGCCTCGCCGATCAGCCCACCATGCTCACCCTCACCATGGCCGAGCGCACGCCCTCCGGCCTCGCCGCCCGCCTCGCGCAGCTGCTCGACACGGATCGCGGCCACGCCCTCATCCTGCTTGACGAAGCCGCCAGCGCGGAGGAAGGCGCGCCGCAAGCCCTGCTCGACCGCCTCGCCTTCCACATCGAACCGAAAGAGGCCGCCACCCCCGTCCGTCTCCCCGCCGCCGCCGACCTTGACGTCGCCCGCAAACGCCTGCCGCGCGTGCAGATACCTGACGGCGCCCTGCCCATGCTCGTCACCCTCGCCGCCCGCTTCGGCATTCACAGCCTGCGTGCCCCCAGCCTCGCCCTGCGCACCGCGCGCGCCCTCGCCGCGCTCGACGCCGAGATGACAGTCACCGACGCCCAGCTTCAGGAAGCCGCCGAACTGGTCTATCCCTCCCGCGCCACCATGATGCCCACCGAGGCCGAGGACGAGGACGAAACCCCGCCCGAAACCCCCGAGCCCGACCAGGCCAACGCCCCGGACACCGACCGCGACCAGTCCCTCACCGACCTTCCCGACGACATCCTCGTCTCCGCCATCGCCGCGCTCCTGCCGCCCGACATCCTCGACCGTCTCGCCGCCAAATCCACCCGCCCCGCCAATGCGGCAGGCAGCGGCGCGGGCGACCGCCGCCGCGGCAACCGCCGGGGTCGCCCCCTGCCCTCACGCCCGGGCCACCCCTCGGCCCAGGCCCGGATCGATCCGATCGCGACCCTGCGCGCCGCCGCCCCTTGGCAGACCCTCCGCCGCACCGGGCGCAACGCCGACCGCGCGCTCGTGATTCTGCCGTCTGACATCCGCATCAAGCGGTTCGAGGACCGCTCCGACCGCCTGCTCATCTTTACCGTCGACGCCTCCGGCTCCGCCGCCGTTGCCCGGCTGGCAGAGGCCAAGGGGGCCGTTGAACTCATGCTCGCCCAAGCTTACGCCCGCCGCGACCAGGTCGCCCTGCTGGCCTTTCGCGGCACCGGCACCGACACCTTACTGCCGCCCACCCGCTCGTTGGTGCAGGCCAAACGCCGCCTCGCCTCGCTGCCCGGCGGCGGCGGCACGCCCCTCGCCTCCGGCTTGATGGCCGCAGGCGACCTTGCCCAATTGGCCCGCGGCCGCGGCCTCACGCCGATGCTGGTCCTGTTGACGGACGGCCGCGCCAACATCCCGCTCACCGGCGATCCCGACCGCGCCACCGCGAACGACGACGCCACCCGCATCGCCGCCAGCCTGCGCGCGCAGGGCATCTCCGGCGTCCTCGTCGACACCTCCAACCGCCCCACCGACACGGCCCGCACCATCGCTGTGGCCCTCGGCGCGCGCTACCTCGCCCTGCCCCGCGCCGACGCCCACGGGATCAGCACCGCCGTCACCTCGGCACTCGGAGCCTGAGTGCCATGGACTGGGCCCGCGACCTGCCCGACTGGCCCCATGCGGCTGCATCTCACCGCGTCCGCCACCGCCCGCACGACTGGCACATTCAGGAATGGGGCACCGGCCCCACGCTCCTCTTGCTGCACGGCGCAGGCGCCAGCACGCATACTTGGCGCGACCTCATTTCACGCTTGTCTGAAAACCACCACGTCATCGCCCTCGACCTGCCGGGTCACGGCTTCACCCGCGCCGGCAGCGTCTCCCGCCTCGGTCTGCAGACCACCGCCGAGGATATCGCCGCCCTCTGCACCTCCGAGGACTGGCAGCCAACAGCGCTCATCGGCCACTCCGCCGGTGCCGCCGTCGCACTCGACCTTGCCACGCGCCTGCCCGGCACCCCTGCCGTCATCGGCCTCAATGCCGCGCTCGACCGGTTCGAGGGCATGGCGGGCTGGCTTTTTCCGATGCTGGCCAAGCTCCTGGCGCTGAACCCGCTCACCGCCATCGCCTTCTCGGCGGGCGGCGCACGTCCGGGCCGCGCCCGCAACGTGATCCGCGCCACCGGCTCAACGCTCTCCGAAGAGGGCCTTGCCTGGTACAGCCGCCTCCTCGCCGACCGCGCCCATGTGGACGGCACATTGCAGATGATGTCCCGCTGGAGCACGGACGCCCTGCTCGACCGCCTGCCCGAAATTGAGAATGACGTGCTGCTGATCACCGGCGACCGCGACACGGCCGTGTCGCCCCAGGTGTCGGACCGTGCCGCAGCCGTTCTGCCAAATGCCGAACGGTTCACGCTGGAGGGCCTGGGCCACCTCGCCCACGAGGAAGATCCCGACCGCCTTTGCGACATCATGCTGGATTGGCTCCAAGGCAAATCTTTTTAAAAAAGATTTTCCAAAAGCTTTCTCAAAGCTTTTGGCGGCTCACCTCTGCCCCAGCGCCGCGCGCCCTTTCCGGCTGTACCCCCGCGTCATCCGGTCCGCGATCATCGCCAGCGTCGCCATCCCGATGCCGGCAATCATCCCGACGCCGAAATCCCCGTTGTTGAGCCCGATGTATATCTCCTGGCCCAAATCACTCGTGCCCACCAGCGCCGTGATCACCAGCATCGCCACCCCGAACATGATCGTCTGGTTCAGCCCCAGAAGCAGCTGCGGCAGGGCCAGCGGCAACCGCACCCGCCACAGCATCTGCCACCGGGTCGACCCGCACGCCTTGGCCGCCTCGATCACCTCGGCGTTGACGCCGCGCAACCCATGCTCGGCATAGCGGATCGCGGGCACGATCGCATAGGCCATGATCGCCAGAAGCGCGGTGAAATCCCCCAGCTTGAAGAACATCACGAAGGGGATCAGGATCACGAAAAGCGGCATCGTCTGCAACGTGTCGCTTATGGGGCGCAGAAAGGCCGACACCGCGTCATTCTCGGACGCGATCACCCCCAGCGTCGTACCGATCAGGAACGACAGCGCCACCGCCAGCCCACACAGGTAGAACGAAATCGTCGCCTCGGGCCAGACGCCCGCCAGCATCAGGAAGGCCAGCCCCACCGCCGTGCCGATCGCCAGCCGCCGCCCGCCCGCCTGCCACGCCAGCAGCACCATCACGCCTGCAATCGAAAGCCACGGCAAGCCAGTGATTCCGAAATAGAGCAGGATCGCCAGCAGCGAGACCCCGATGGCCGCCCGCACCCGGCGCCGCACCAGCAACCAACCGACCAGCCCCACCATCGCTACGGCGTAGCCTATCTTCATCGGAGTGGTGAACTCGAAGCCCCAGGAAAACGGGCTGATCGTCTCATCCAGCCCCATCTTCACCGGCAGCATCAGGTAAAACAGCGCCGTCGTCTTGATCGCCTTGATCGTGCCCGCGAATTCCACCAGCAACCAGTTGAACGCGTCGTTCATCGCATCCGCCGGATAGACCTCCCACGCCCGCGGATACTCCTGCAGGAACGGGAACACCCGCGCCAGTCCCAGCATCAGAACCGCGAACACCGCCGCCACGATCCAGTAACGGTAGCGGGCGACGAAACTCTCGTCCTCGCCCCCGTCCGGCGACCGCCCCATCGCGGCCCGCGCCGTGATCCGGTCCATCACCATCGCCATCAGCGCGATCACCACGCCCGCCAGTATCGCCTCGGCCACGTTGGCCTTGCGGATATGGGTCAGCACTTCCCAGCCGATATCGGACGTGCCGCCGATGATCGACGCGATGATGATCATCGAAAAGGCGGCCATCATCGTCTGGTTCACCCCCAGCAGGATCTGCCGCAGCGCACTGGGCACCCGTACGCGCCAGAACATCTGGCCCGCCGTGGCCCCCGCCATCATCCCCGCCTCGATCACCTCCTCGTCGACTCGGGCGAGCCCCAGCGTGGTGTTTCGCACCATCGGCGGCACGGCATAAAGCACCGAGGCGATCAGCCCCACCACCGGCCCGAAGCCGAAGAGCAGCAGGATCGGTAGGAGATAGGCAAAGACCGGAATTGTCTGCAACGTGTCCATCGTCGGCGTGATCACCCGCTCGGCCCGGTCGGAATAGAATGCCCAGGTCCCCACGCAGAACCCGATTGCCACCGCCAGCGGTACCGAGACCAGCACCAGCGCCAGCGAATTCATCGACTCGAACCAGTAGCCGATCACGACCATGTAGAACATCGCCAGAAACGTGAACACGGCCAGCTTCCAGCCCGACACAGCGAAGGACGCGATCACCAAAAGGCCGACCGTCAGCGCCCAGGGCATCCAGTGCAACAACTCCCGCACCCACGACATCGGGTAATCCATCACGTCCGAAAACGCGCGGAACGCCGGGCCGGCGGTCTCCACGACCCAGTCCATCCCGGTGTTCAGCCACTCGGTCATCGGCCATTCCCACGCCTCGGGGAACTCCATCAGCCAGCCCAGCCGGTCACGAAAGCCCAGCGCCACCAGCGTGAGGCCGATCAGCGCGAACCACGCCCAATGCATCCTGGCGGCGTTCATGCCGGCGCGTCCTCCTGCTCGGACAACCTCGCCAGCGCCTTCACCACGCTTTGCGCTGTAACCACGCCCGTCACCGTGCCGCCTTGCTCCACCGCCAGCCCCTCGGGACGCGACGACAACATCGGCAACAGCGCCTCGACCGACACATCGC
Organism: Roseovarius confluentis; assembly: GCF_002917925.1. Lineage (GTDB taxonomy): Bacteria > Pseudomonadota > Alphaproteobacteria > Rhodobacterales > Rhodobacteraceae > Roseovarius > Roseovarius confluentis. Next base: position 57,517 of record NZ_PPFE01000009.1, read on the forward strand.
CCGCCACGCGCTCACGGCCGTCGGCCGGGCCGGCATCGGGGTCCGTCACCTCATGGGCCCGCAGCACGCGGACCATGGGCACGTCATTGGTGAACTCGGCCACGTAATCATCCGCCGGATTGGTGATCAACTGCGCCGGCGTGCCGGTCTGCACCACGCGCCCACCGCGCATGATCATCATCCGGTCCGCCACGCGCAGCGCCTCCAGGAAATCATGCGTGATGAACACGATGGACTTGTGCAGATCGTTCTGAATCCGCAGGAACTCGTCCTGCATCTGCCGCCGGATCAACGGGTCCAGCGCCGAAAACGGCTCGTCCAGCAGCCACAGATCCGGGTCCACGGCCAGCGACCGGGCGATGCCCACCCGCTGCTGCTGCCCGCCCGACAACTGGTGCGGATAGCTTTTCTCGCGCCCTTCCAGCCCCACCAGCTCGATCACCTTACTCACCCGTTCGCGGGTGTGGTCCTGCGCCGCGCCTTGCAGGCTCAGCGGAAAGGCGATGTTCTCCCAGACGCTCAGATGCGGCATCAGGCCGAAATTCTGGAACACCATGCCGATCTGGTGGCGGCGCACCTCGATCATCTCCTTGTCGGATTTCGCGCGCAGGTCCTCGCCATCCAGCAGGATTTCGCCATGCGTCGGCTCCACCAGTCGCGACAGGCAGCGCACCACCGTGGACTTGCCCGAGCCCGACAGGCCCATGATCACGAAAATCTCGCCCACGGCGACGTCAAAGCTCACATCGGCAGCCGCCGGAATGGCGCCATCCTCCCGGATGCGCTCGGCCAGCGCCGGCGTCTCGTCGGCAGGCTGGCCGCTCGAAAAATACCGCTCCGGTTTCTTGCCGTAGACCTTCCAGATGTGGCGACAGGACAGCCTCGGCTGGTCCGCTCCGGCGCCATCGCTTGCATGCGTGTCGCTCATGCTGCCCCTGTCCCCGCTGATACGAAAAAGCCGGGCGTCAGAACCCCCGGCCTTTCCGATGCGTCCATTCGCACCTTACTGCGCAGCCTTTCCGGCCTCGACCCAGGGACCCCAGGTCTCTTCATTGGCGTCGATCCATTCGGCCACGACCTCTTCCAGGTCCCGGCCTTTCTGGTCGATCTCCAGCATCAGCGCGTTCTGCACCTCGTTGTCGATGGAAATCTCGTTGAAAACCGCCGCCACGCCCGGGTTCGCTTCGGCGAACTCGGCATTGATGATCTTGTCGATCGACGCCTGCTGAAAGCCGCAGGCCGCCCCACGCTCTTGGCCTTCTTCCTCGACGCACTCACCGTCGGCAGCGTCCCACTGGACCCATTCCATCTCCATGTCGGCAAACAGCCAATGCGGCTGCCAGAACATCATCAGGATGGGGTCCTGCGTCGCCGTGGCCGATTTCAGCTCGGCGATCATCGCGCCTTCCGATCCGCCCGCGACCGGCTCGAACGGGATGTCGATCATCGCCACCACGTCCTTGGACCGGGTGCCCCAGTCGGCGGGATAGGTGATCAGCCGGCCCTTGGGAAACGTATCGGCGGCGGCAAACGCCTGCGCACAGTCATAGAGCGCCTCGTAATCCGGCAGGCCGGGGCACTGTTCCTTCATGTAGGGCGGATAGATCCAGCCTTCCTGCGGCTGCAGGCCCAGCTGGCCCACCACGGTGATGTCGCCCGACTCCACCGCTTTGGGATAGATGTCGCCGACGTTGTTGGTCCAGACCTCGGGCTGCAAATGCAGGTCACCATTGGCGATGGCGGCGAATTGCGGCACCGCCCCGGCGGTCACGTATTCCACGTCATGCCCGGCCTTTTCCAGCAGCGTGCCGGTGATATGCGCCGAGATATGCTGACCCGTCCATTCGTTGATCGGGATCCGGACCGTCTCGGCCTGCGCCATCCCGGCCCCGGCCAGTGACAGGCTCGCGGCCCACAAGACAGAATTCATCCTCATCTTTCTCTCCCTGTTTTTATTGATGCAGATCATGGCCGTCATCATGCGACGTCCGCAACGTGGACCCAAGCACAAATGTTTGTTGACCAATGAGTTAATAAAAACAAACCTCATATCGGGCGTCCGCGGCGCGGCTGCCGGTTCAATGAGCATAGCGAAGGGGAGGATGCCGTGCCGTTGCATGTTGCCAAAAAATGGTTTCAGACCCGACACATGGGCGATGGCGTCACGCTGATTTGGGAGCCGCATGTCGCGCCATGGTTGCGCTGCAATATCTGGCACATCCGAGGACGCGACCGCGACCTCGTGATCGACACCGGCATGGGCCTGCGCCCGATGACGCGCGAGCTGGCGCAGCTGACCGAACGCCCGCTCAGCGCCATCGTCACCCATACGCATTTCGATCATTCGGGCGGCCTGCACGAATTCGACCACCGCTGCGGCCACAGTGCCGAGTCTGACATCATCGCCAACCCCACGCCCGCCAACACCTATGCCGACGCGGGCTTTGTGCGCGCGGAAACCTTCACCGCCCTGCCCTTTGAGGGCTTCTCGTACGAGCACTACACGGTAAAGCCCGCGCCCCTCTCCGCCCTCCTTGACGAAGGCGACGTGATCGACCTCGGCGACCGCGTCTTCACCGTCTTCCACCTGCCCGGCCACAGCCCAGGCTCCATCGCGCTGCACGAGTCCTCCACGGGCCTCCTGTTCAGCGGCGACGTGGTGTATGACGGCGACCTCATCGACGACATGGACCATTCCGACCCCGAAAAGCTGGCCGAGTCTCACGCCCGCCTGCGCGAGCTCGACGTCACCACCGTTCATGCGGGGCATTTCAAGTCCTTCGGCCGGGACAAGCTGATTGAAATCCTCGACGAATACCGCGACGGTGGCCGCCGTCTGGGCGACGCCGACGCATGGCTCGCCGACATGATCGCAAGGAGCAAAGCGCAGTGATGCAACGCACGGCCATCATCACCGGCGGGCTGGCGGGCATCGGCCTCGCCACCGCCCGCCTGCTGCACCAGGCCGGACATACCGTCGCCATCGGCGCACGCCGCGGCGACGACACATCGCTTCAGGACATGGCGCGCGACACCGTCGGTGCGGATGTCTTCGTCGCCCCGCTCGACGTGCGCCAGCGCGGCTCGGTCACGGCCTTCTGCACCTCCGTCAAAAATCAGTTCGGCACGCCGCAGATCCTCGTGAACGCCGCCGGCGTCACCCGGCACCAGACGGTCTCCGACCACGACCTCGACGCCTGGGACGACGTGATCGAGACCAACCTCACCGGCACCTTCCTGATGATCCACGCGCTTCTGCCCGACATGATGGCGTCGGGCTGGGGCCGGATCGTCAACATCGCCTCCACCGCCGCCACGTCGGCGGTCGCCGACCACCCCGCCTATTGCGCGTCCAAGTCCGGCGTGCTCGGGCTTTCCCGCGCCGTGGCGCTCGAGGGCGCGCCCCACGGCGTCACCTGCACCACCGTCAGCCCGACCTGGGTCGAAACCGAGATGCTGCGCGAGTCGGCCTCCACCATTGCCAGCCAGAACGGCACCACGCGGGCCGATGAAATCGCGGCACTCGCCAAGGCCAACCCGCAAAACCGCCTGGTCCAACCGGACGAGGTCGCCGCCATCGTCGCGTTCCTGTGCTCCGACGCCGCCCCCGGACTCACCATGGAAGACATCCAGATCAACGCCGGCGCGCACTGGTAAGCGCCGCTCAGATCACCCGCCGCGCCCGCCATGCCATAACGGCAGGCTCGATCAGCCCCGCCGACAGGATCAGCGGCAGGCCCACAACTTCCTGTACCCCGAACCGCTCGCCCGCCCACAGGGCCGCGGTCACCGTCGCCACCACGATCTCGGTCATGAACAGCAACCCCACCAGCCCCGGATTCAACCGCGAAGGCGCATAGATCGTGGCAAAGGATCCCGGAAGGATCAGGAACAGCGCCACCGGCAGGAACCACACCATGGGCGACAGCACGGCAGCGCGGTCCGGCACCGCCGCGATCCCCTGCGCCGTGGCAAGCCCCGCCACCAGCACCGCCACGATGGCCCCCACCACCAGGAAATTTACCGCGTGGGTCAGGATATGCACCCGCCGTTCGGTCAGGATCAGCGTACAGCCCACCGCCCAGAACATCCCCGACACCAGCCCGCACCAGTCGCCCGCATTACGCGGCAGCGGCAGGCCCGTGTCATCGGCAAAAATCACCACCAGCCCCACGAGCCCCACGCCGATCGACAGCCACCGGTACCACGTCATCCGGTCGCCCAGGAATATCCAGCCCAGCAGGAACCCCCAGATCGGCGTCATGTAGAACAGCAGCACCGCCCGCACCACCTCGGTGTAAAGCAGCCCCGCAGCATACAGCGCGAACGCCACCCCCGCCAGAACGCCGCCCAGCAAGGGCCGCAGTCCCTGGCCGTAATCCGCGCGCAGCACCCACATCACCGGCAGGCTCATCAGCGCGGGCAGCACCATGAACACCACCATCGCCCAGGGCGCATCCAGCCCCGCCTGCTCCAGCATCCGCAGCGGCAGCCAGAATATGCCCCAGCACAAGCCGGCGAAAAGTCCCGACAGGACCGCCCTGCTGTTGCCCTCGGCCACCGCGTATCTCCTTCGTTGCGTGTCTCATATGCCACTCAGGCATCATCAAAGCGCAAAGGCAAGGCACCCCGGCCCTGCCTTCGCATTCGTACTTCGCGCTGCCGCGAATGTCGCGTCAGGCCGCCCGGTCTGGTATGTCCACGATCTTGCCGCGCGGAATCTCACAGGCCTTGTCGTAAAGCGGCGTCTCGGCCAGCGTCGCGGCATACATCTTGCCGTCCCGACCCTCGACCATCAGGTCGGTTCCCGGCCCGGCCTCGGCACTGTCCATCAGCGCATAGCCGATCCCATGCCCGAGGTAGGGCGAGGCCGCCCCGGCGGTCACACGCCCCGCAACCTTGCCATTCCATTCGACCCGGCCATTCACTCGCGGCTCACCATCCGGGCAGACGATCCCATGCAGACGCCGGCCCTTGTCGGCTTTCTCCAGCGCCGCCTTGCCGATGAAGTCGTCCTTTTCCATGGCAACGAACCCGCCCAGCCCGACATCGTAAGGCGTGGTCGTCTCGTCGAAATCCGAGTTGGCGTTCAGGATACCGGCCTCGATCCGGCGGATATTCATCGAATCCAGCCCGAACATCCTCAGACCATAGGGCGCTCCCGCCTTCTCCAGATGCGCCCACAGCGCGGCGGCATCGTGATGCGGCTCGGTGTAGAATTCCCAGCCCAGTTCGTTGGTATAGCCGGTGCGCGAAATCAGCACCTTCTGACCGCCGAAATCCACCCACGCGCTGCCGAAATAGCCGAACGGCTCGGGAATCCCATCCTTCGCGGCGTCTTTCAGTATCTCCATCGCCAAAGGCCCCTGGATCTGGCTCACGTTCACCTCCGGGTCGGTGATCTCCACATCCATCCCCTTCGCATGCGCCCGTGCCCAGTTCACGAAATCCCCGTCCGCCTGCGCGTACCAGAACCGGTCCTCGGCCAGCCGCACGAACACCCCGTCCACGATCAGGCCACCATGGTCGAAACAGGCGATGCCATAACCGCACCGACCAACTTTAACCTTGGAAATGTCATTGACGAACAAGAGGTTCATCAGCTTCTCGGCATCCGGACCCTTGATCTCCAGCGGCCACTCTCCGGTATGCAGGCACGCCGCCTTCGTCCGCAGCAGCCAATACCCCTCGTCGGTCGGCAGGTCATCCATGTAGACGCACATGAACCGTCGGTTATAGACGCAGTAATGCGGGCCATGCTTCGCCTCGATCGCGTGATACGCATGGCGCCGCAGGTTGAAATCCCACCCCGCCCCGGGCCGCGTGGTGATCAGGTCCCGCGTCTTTCCGTCACTCGAATTCATCATTGGTCTGCCTCCGGGTCAAGCCGTGCGCCCAGCGCACCCGCCACGAGTTTCTGAAAATGGTGCACCGCGTGCTCGCTCAACTCGGTCAGCCCCTCGTCCACGACGAAACGCCCCTGGTTGTACCCGCTGGATTTCAGCCCCTTCTGCACGCTCTCGCACAACCCGATATCCTCGGGCTGCAACACGTCCTTCTGATAGTTGATCGCATCGCGCAGCTGCTGCGTGACCTCGCCGTCCTTCACGAACCAGTCCTGGTATTCGACGCATTTCTCCGGCGCAGTCGGGTTCATCTGTAAGACCGACAGGTTCGCCTCGCCCGGATAGGCCCAGATGGTGAAGTTCGGCCAGACGAACCAGCCCGCGTATCCGAAATCCACGTCGCCCGCCTCGAACTTGTAGGCCCGCGCGTTCATCGTTCTCGGCTGCCCGGCGCACTGGCTGGAATACAGCCCGCAGGTGATCGTGCGATAGCTGTCCATGTCCACCAGGTCGACAAAATCGTGGTGCGCCGGCGCGCAGTGATAGCACTCTAGGAAGTTGTCCATCAAAACTTTCCAGTTCGCCTCGACCTCGTAGGTGTCGCGCTGCGCGAACTGCAAATCGTCGACCGAAGGGACAAAATGTCGGATCTCGGACTCCAATTCGCCCATCTGTTCGGCGAATGGCGTTGCGCTTTCATCCAGATTGACGAGAACGAGGCCACAGAACACCTCCACCTTCACCGGCTTCAGCGAAAACTCCTCCTTCCGGAAGCCCTCGACATTCTCGGTATTCCGCGCCGACCGCAGGTTGCCGTCAAAGTCGAACGCCCAGGCGTGGTAGGGACAGGTGATGATGTTCTTCTTGCCCGTCCCGCTGACCAACTCATGCCCACGGTGCGGACACACGTTGAAGAACGCGTTCAACTCGCCGGTACGGCTGCGCGCCACGAACACGTTCTGTTCGTGGATCTTCACGGTCAGAAACTGTCCGGGCTCGGCCACCTGGCTCACATGCCCGGCATAATACCAGGTCTTGTAGAAAATCGCGTCCTTCTCGGCCGCCCAGATCTCCGCATCGTGGTAGAACCGCGCGGGCAAGGTATAGGAATTCTTCGGATCGGCCCGGAACGGCATGTCGCCGGGCATAAGGTTCAACGTCTGCAGGGTCATGGCGTACTCCGATCTGGCTGTTGACAGTGTCAGCCATTACCTAGGATCATGACAAACGCTCTTTTCTCATGGATTTGACCAAGCCAAGCTTATGCCAAAACCACATCTGCCACCGCTCGACCTGATGGAACCGTTCGAGGCCGCCGCCCGCCTCGGCAGCTTCACCCGCGCCGCCGACGAGCTGTCCGTCACCCAGTCCGCCATTTCCCAACGTGTGCGCAAGCTCGAGGCCCTGCTTGACACCGCGCTCTTCGTCCGGGGGCATCGCACCATCACCCTCACCCCCGAGGGCCGCGAGTTGCTGATCGGCGTCCGCGCCGCGCTTCAGCACATGACGGCAGCCACCCGCGCGCTCAGACAGCGCGACGACCGCCCCCGCGTGCGCCTCGGCGCGGATACCTCCATGGCGCAACTCTGGCTCACCCCCCGCCTGGCCCCGGCCCTGGCAGACAGCCCGCCGCTCATGCTCGACCTGCTGGCCTCCGACACGGAATCCGAGCTTCTGACGGCGGAAATCGCCCTTCTGCATGGCGCGGGCGACTGGCCCGGCTTCACCGCCACGCGGCTCTTCGCCGACGCGGTCTTCCCGGTCTGCACCCAAGAATTCCTCTCGCACACGCCGCTCGGTACACCCGAAGACCTGCTCACCGCTCCCCTGATCGACCTCGATTACACCCACTGGAACTGGATGAACTGGGGCATCTGGCTGACCGAGGCGGGCCTCGACCCCACCCGCGCCACGACGCTGATGCGCACCAACAGCTACATGGCCCAGCTCGACGCCGCCCGCGCCGGCCTCGGCGTGGCGCTCGCCTGGGAGGGCCAGCTGACCGAGGATCTCACGACAGGCCGCCTCGTCCGCCCCATCGACCACGCCGTCACCACGCCCTTCGGCTACTACCTCATCCTGCGCGACACCGCCGAACCTGCCGCGCGCCACCTGGCCCAGAACCTCCTCCGGGCCGAAACCTGACCCGCTCCGACCTCTTTCACACCGCGACCTTTGCATTTCTCGCCGCTTACATGCTCAAATCCGACGCGCGCGCCAGCACCGCCTTGGCAAGCCTCGCGCCGCCTGTTTAACTATGCCCCGACATCAGACTCACCCCAAGCCAAGAGGTTTTCCCATGCGCTACCTCGCGCCAACCACGCTGGATGACGCCATCCAGTTGCTCAGCGGCGATCCCGGCGATTGCCGCGTGCTCGCCGGGGGCACCGACCTGCTCGTCCGCCTGCGCTCCGGCGATGCCGAGCCCGACAGCATCCTCGACATCAAGCGCATCAACGACCTGCGCCAGATCACGCCCGAGGACGGCGGCTGGCGTATCGGCGCCGCGGTCTCTTCCGCCGAAATGAACGAGCACAAGGACCTGAAAGCCGACTACGCCGGCGTCTGCGAGGCCGCCGACCTGATCGGCTCCACCCAGATCCAGGGCCGCTGCACGCTCGCCGGCAACCTCTGCAACGCCTCGCCCGCCGCCGACTCCGTGCCCGCGATGGTCGCCGTCCGCGCCGTGGCCCGCGTCGCCGGGCCAAACGGCACCCGCGACGTGGCCGTAGAGGATATCCCCACCGGCCCCGGCAAGACCTCGCTGAAAAAGGGCGAATTCGTCGCCTCGATCTTCCTGCCCGCCAAGGCGGACCGCTCGGGCGATGCCTACCTGCGCTTCATCCCGCGCACCGAGATGGACATCGCCGTAGTCGGCTGCGGCATCTCCCTCACTCTCGATGGCGACGGCACTTGCACGTCTGCCCGCGTCTCGCTCGGTGCCGTGGGCCCCAAGGTCATGGTGGTCGACACCGCAGCCGAGGCACTCATCGGAACCAAGCTCGACGACGCCGCGATGGACGCACTGGCCCAGGCCTGCTCCGCCGCCGCCTCCCCCATCGCCGACAAGCGCGGCACGGTCGAATTCCGCACGCACGTGGCCGGCGTGCTGGCCCGCCGCGCCGCCGCCATCGCCAAGACCCGCGCAGAAGGATAAGCCCCCATGAGCAACATCCACGTCACCACCAAGATCAACGGCGACCCGACGGAATATCTCTGTGCGCCCGATGAAACCCTGCTCGACGTCCTGCGCGACCGTCTCGGCATGACCGGCTCCAAGGAAGGCTGCGGCACGGGCGATTGCGGCGCCTGCTCGGTCACCGTCAACGGCCGCCTTGTCTGTTCCTGCCTCATGCTGGGGGCCGAGGCCGAAGGCGCCGAGATCGAGACCATCGAAGGCATGGCCGACGGTGATCAGCTTCACCCCCTGCAACAGAAGTTCATCGAACACGCCGCCCTTCAGTGTGGCATCTGCACCCCGGGCATCCTCGTGGCGGCCAAATCGCTGCTGGAAAAGAACCCCGACCCGACCGAGGAAGAGGCCCGCTACTGGCTCGCCGGCAACCTCTGCCGCTGCACGGGCTATGACAAGATCATCCGCGCCGTGCTCGACACGGCCGCCGACCTCAGAAAGGCATCGTGATGGCACTCGACAGCAAACAGGTCCTCGACACCCAACAGTTCAAGATCGTCGGCACGCGCCCCCTGCGCCCCGATGGCATCGACAAGGTCACCGGCAAGGCCCGCTTCGGCGCCGATATCACCGCGCCGGGGATGCTGATCGGCAAGGTGCTGCGCAGCCCTCACGCCCACGCCCGGATCAAGTCCATCGACACGTCGGCGGCCGAGGCGATCGAGGGCGTCCACGCCGTCGTCACCCGCGCCGACTTCGCGCAGATCACCGATGACGATGCCACCGCCGACATCCTCGACAACTGCATGGCGGGCGAAAAGGCGCTCTACGACGGCCACGCCGTCGCCGCCGTCGCCGCCAGCTCGGGCCACATCGCCAAGAAGGCGCTGAAGGCGATCAAGATCGACTACGAGGTGCTCGACCACGTCACGGACGTCGACAAGGCCATCGCCGACGGCGCCCCTGTCCTCCACGAAGGCCGCGCCGACGAATCCGTGCCCGAAGGGTCCTCGCCCAACATCATGGCCCGCTACGAGTTCGGCCATGGCGACATCGACGCCGGCCTGGCTCAGGCCGATCAGGTCATCGAACGCAGCTACCGCACCGAGGCCACGCACCAGGGTTATATCGAACCCCACGCCTGCCTCGCGCAGATGAGCCAGGACGGCCAGGCCGACCTGTGGTGCTGTACGCAAGGCCATTACATGGTCCGCAACACCTGTGCCGCGATCCTCGGCTTGGATCAGGGCCAGCTGCGCGTCACCGCGTCCGAGATCGGCGGCGGCTTCGGCGGCAAGACGGCCGTCTTCCTCGAACCCGTGGCGCTGATGCTGGCGAAGAAATCCAGCCGCCCGGTCAAGATGGTCATGACCCGCTCAGAGGTGCTGCGCGCCACCGGCCCCACGGCCTCGTCCTCGGTCGATATCCGCATCGGCATGACCAAGGACGGCCGCATCACCGCCGGCTTCGCCGAACTGCGCTACCAGGGCGGCGCCTATCCCGGCTCGCCGGTCGAAATGGGCTCCATGTCCGCCTTCGCGCCGTATGACCTGGAAAACGTGAAAACCGTCGGCTGGGACATCGTCAGCAACCGCCCCAAACAGGCCGCCTATCGCGCCCCCGGCGCGCCCATGGCCGCCTTCGCGGTGGAATCAGCCATCGACGAACTGGCCAAGGGCCTCGGCCTCGACCCGCTGGAGGTGCGCCTGAAAAACGCCGCGCGCGAAGGCACCAAGGCCTCCTACGGCCCCACCTACCCCGCCATCGGGCTCGAGGCGACTTTGCGCACCGCCAAGGATCACCCGCATTGGACAGCGCCCCTCGGCCCCAACCAGGGGCGCGGCGTCGCCTGCGGCTTCTGGTTCAACTTCGGCGGCGACACCTGCGTCACGCTCAACATCACGCCCGACGGCACCGTCACGGTCTCCGAGGGCAATCCCGACATCGGCGGCTCCCGCGCCTCCATGTCGATGATGGCGGCCGAGGAACTGGGCATCCCCTACAACAAGGTCCGCACCATCGTGGCCGACACCGGCAGCCTCGGTCAGAACGAGGTCACCGACGGCTCGCGCGTGACCTTCGCCGTGGGCCTCGCCACGATCGAGGCCGCCCGCGCCGCCAAGCGCGAGATGTGCCGCCGCGTGGCCAAGCTCTGGGACATCGACGAGGACGCGGTGGAATGGCGCGACGGCGCGGTGCACCCCACCGGCCACAACGCCGGCAGCCACGACCCGATGACCCTGGCCGAGATCGCCGCCATCGCCTCGAACACCGGCGGCCCCATCGCGGGCCACCACGAGGCCAACCCCGAAGGCGCCGGCGTCAGCTTCGCCACCCACATGGTCGACACCGAGGTGGACCCCGAAACCGGCGCGGTGAAGATCCTGCGCTACACGGTGTTTCAGGACGCGGGCAAGGCCGTTCACCCGGATTACGTCGAGGGTCAGTTCCAAGGCGGCGCCACGCAAGGCATCGGCTGGGCACTCAACGAGGAATATATCTACGGCGATGACGGCACGCTGCAGAACGCGGGCTTCCTCGACTACCGCATTCCTGTGGCCTCCGACCTGCCGATGATCGACGCGGTGATCCTGGAAATCCCCAACCCCGGCCACCCCTACGGCGTGCGCGGGGTGGGCGAAACCTCCATCGTGCCGCCCCTCGCGGCCATCGCGAATGCTGTCTCCGAGGCGGCAGGCGTGCGCATGACCGATCTGCCCATGTCGCCCCCGAAAGTGCTCAAGGCGATGCACGACAAGTAACCCCGGGACAGGCCCCGGACCAGTTCCGGGGCCTTTCTCATCAACCCGTAGGGTGGGTGAAAACCCACGCGCCTCGACCCGTTCAAAGCGGCAGGCACCGCCCGGTTGCCGCCGTCGATCGCCAACGATTTTGAACGCGACCCCACGCATCACCGACCCACTCCCGACACGTGTTACAAGAAATGGGAGATGGCCCGATGCCAATGCACTACCTTACCGGATTCAACGATCTGCTCGGCTTCGGCAAGGGCGACGACACCGTCTATGCCTTCGGCGGCGACGACTACCTCTTCGGAAATGACGGAAACGACTACCTGCTCGGAATGGACGGCGAGGACACCATTCTCGGCGGCTATGGTTCCGATATCGTCGATGGCGGGGATGGTGACGACGTGATCTACGGCGGCCTGCCGGGCGGCGCCGATGTCGGATCGAACGTGCTCTTCGGCGGCGCGGGCGAAGACCTGATCTATGCGGGCGACGACGGTGATTTCATCGACGGCGGCACTGGCCGGGACAAGATCATCGGCGCTTCGGGGGCCGATACCATTCTCGGTGGCGCGGGCAGCGACCGCATCGAAGCCGGCGGCGGCCATGACAGCATCGACGGCGGCACCGGTTTCGACTTCATCCTCGGCGGCGCCGGCAATGACACGGTCAACGGCGGCGACAGCCGCGACACCATCAAGGGCGGCTCCGGGAACGATCATCTTTCCGGCGACGACGGCAGCGACGAGCTTCACGGCAACCGGGGCGACGACAACCTCTTCGGCGGCGATGGCAACGACAGGCTCTTTGGCGGCAAAGACGACGATTTTCTGCATGGCGGATATGGCAACGATACGCTCGACGGCGGCGCCGGCAACGACTGGATCATCGGCGGCGAAGGCCCCAATCCCGGCGACGGGCTCTATGGCTATGACGACGTGGCCTATGGCGGTGCGGGCAACGACTATATCTATACCGGCTCGGGCAACGACACCGCCGATGGCGGCACCGGCAACGACACGATCTATTCCGGCTCTGGTCAGGACGTGATCTATGGCGGCCTTGGCGACGACCTGATCCATGCCACGAACCCACCGGACGGCCCGTTCGAGGGTGTCGGCAACTATTCTCTTGGCATCGACGACAGGATCTTTGCCGGGGACGGCGACAACACCATCCACTCAGGTGTCGGCAACGATTTGATCACCTCCGGCGATGGCAAGGATTACATTCGTTCCGTCAACGGCAGTGATACGGTCCACTCAGGCGACGGGGACGATTTCGTCTGGCTCAGCACAACGTACTTTTCCCCGGATCCGGACATGCCCCCTGCCCCGACCGAAACCGATCTCGGTGGCGGCGACGACACATACTATTCCACCGGTTTCAACGATGACATCGTTCAGGGCGGCGACGGCGACGACTTCATCTATATCGAAGGCGGCAACAATATCGTCTTCGGCGGCGAAGGTGCCGACACGATCCAGGGCGGCGACCGCGACAGCGGCAGCGCGAAAGGTGCCGAGGCCACGCTCGACATCCTCTACGGCGGCGACGGTGACGACAAGATCTATGTCTGGGGCGGTGACAACCTCGTCGAGGGCGGCTCCGGCAACGACACGATCGATGCCCGCCTGGGCGAGGATATCGCCCTTGGCGGTACGACCTGCATGAACGGCGGCACCGGAGACGATTGGCTGATCGGACGCTGGAATGAAACCGACGAGTTCGTGTTCACCCACGGGGGCGATTTCGGCACGGACGTGATCCGCAGCTTTCAAGCGGGGCATGACCACATCCTGATCGACACGTTCCAGGACGATCCGGTCGCATTCACTTCAACCGTCGTCGGGACCAGTGTTCATATCGAATTCCAGGGCGATGACGGCCTGTTGGTGATCGAAAGCGGGGCATTGACCTGGAACGACAGCTACATCGAGTTCATCTGACTGAAACAAGCGGCGCATTTGCGCCCGTCCCGGGCTTGACCCGGGACCTCCCGACCCCAAGATACGCATCATGGTTCAAGTCACGATATGGGGCTCCCTGGCCCAGTTCACCGACGACCGCCGCGAGGTCGAGGTCGACGCCGAAAACCTGCGCCAACTGCTCGACGGGCTGGCACAGAAATATCCCGGGCTCAAACCCCAGCTGGACCGGGGCGTTTCCGTCTCCATCGACGGGCGCGTCTACAACGACAGCTGGTTCCAGCCCATCAAACCCGACAGCGAGGTCGTCCTGCTTGCGCGCCTCAAAGGCGGCTAAAGCGTTTCGCCTTTGGCTGATGGCACAGGTCAAAGGCGAAACGCTCTAGTCCGACGACAACGCCTTCAAGGGCGCCCAAAGCTTGAACGCAAAGCCATCCGTATCGAACGCCACATCGGTCTTGGCGCCAAGCGACGCCTCGGTCAGCTTGGTCAGAACCTGGGTGCCAAAGCCCGGCTTGGCCGTCGCATTCACCTCCGGCCCGCCCCGCTCGACCCAGGACAGCGTGAAGTCCGGGCGCTCGTCTCCCTCGACCGACCACGACATCTCGACCTTCCCCTTGTCGTCCGACAAGGCGCCGTATTTCGCCGCGTTCGTGGCCAGTTCATGTGTCACCATGCCCAGGATCTGCGCCGCGTTGCTGGAAATCATCAGGTCCGGCCCGTTCAGCACCACCCGCTCCCGCGCCGCCCCGGCGAAGGGCTTCACCTGCTCGGTGAAGATCTGGCGCAGCCCGAACCGACTGCCGGCATCGTGCATCATCGCTTCCTGGTTGCGGCTCAGCGCCGTCAGCCGCGCCAGCAGGCGGTCGGCAATCTCTTCGGGCGGCGAGTGCCGCGCCAGCTGCCGAACAATCCCCGATACAACCGTGATCAGGTTCTTCGCCCTGTGCCCCAACTCGCCGATCAGGAACTGTGCGCGCTGCTCGGCCATTTCCCGCGCGGTGATATCGACAACGGCGAACACCCCTTCCAGCGGCATTCCCTCGGCATCATAGGTCACCTGCTTGCGCGCATTGACCCAGCGCAACGGGCCATCCGGCGTCAGAATACGGTGCGTCATGTCCAGCACCTGCAACGGATGATCCGGCGACAACAGGCAGGTCAGGCCTTCTTGCACCTGAGGCCAATCATCGGGATGGATCCGCGCATGCAATTCCGACCGCGACACTTCAACGCCTGCATCCAGCCCGAAATACGCTGCCGCCAGCGCATCGCAGCGCAGCACGTCGGCGCGGTAATCGACCTTTCCCAATCCGACCTGAGCGACCTTCAGGCCAAGTTCCATGTCGTCGGATGTCAGGGGAATGTTCAGCGGGGTCTTCAAGTCTTTCGTCATGGCATGTGTTTCGGGCCGGTGAATCGCACCGTCAATGTCACAGTTTAAACGGGCTCCGGAAATTAACTCTCAGGCAGGTTTTCGCCGCCTGCCGGGTCCAAGGCAAGCTTTTCACACTGCGGCGCACGCGGCAATTCGTGCATTTTCCGGCGCAAAATGGATGCGGCGCTCAGTTTCGCCTGATGCAACAGACCCTGCCGTATTGCGTAGGGTGGGTGACAACCCACGCGTCCCCGCAACCCATGAAACGAACCCGAACCGAAAACGCCTCAGCCGCAGACCCGACAGACCGTATCCCAGTCCTTCAGCCGCTCTGCCACCGGCGCGGGCACCGGCCGGTCGGTAAAGAACATGTCGACCTCGCCCAACGACGCGATCCGCGCCGGGGCCATGCGGTGAAACTTGGAATGGTCCGCCACAAGGTAGGTCCGCCGCGCCCGCGCGATGATTGACTGGCTGACATGCACCTCCTGCACGTCAAAATCCAGAAGGTCGCCCTCGTCATCCAGCGCCGAGCAGCCAATCACGGCGTAGTCGAACTTGAACTGCTCGATCGCCCGTGTCGTGAGGTTGCCGATCAGCCCCCCGTCCGAGCGGCGCAAAACGCCCCCGGCCACCACGATCTCGCACTCCGCGTTGGCCACCAAGATATTGGCAACATTCATATTATTCGTGATCACCATCAGGTCACGGTGGCTCAGCAGCGCACGCGCCACCGCCTCGGTCGACGTCCCGATGTTCAGGAAGACCGACGCCCCGTCCGGGATTTCCTGCGCGCAGACCTGCGCTATCGCCTGCTTGGCCGCCTCGTTCAGGTCGCGCCGCTCCTCGTAGCCGATATTGGAAACGCCGGACGGCATCACCGCGCCGCCATGCACGCGCTCCAGCCGCCCGGCCTCGGCCAGGTCCGTCAGGTCGCGCCGGATCGTCTGCACCGTCACGCCAAAGCGCACGGCCAGATCCTCGACCGTGACCTTGCCTTCGTTGCGGGCGATCTCGAGGATCTCGGGATGGCGAAAAGTTTGTGACATGCACCTTGGCGTCGGTTTCGGTTTTTTCGTTTTCGCGGAAAATCCGCGTATGTCAAAGGAAAATCCGGGGTCAGACCGCCTTTCGCAGCCGCAGAAAGACCAGCCACCACAGTATGGAGGTCCTGCATGTCGTTGTTTTTAAAAGACTCTCATCAAAGCGAACAAAAACGAAAGAAGCATTTGACTCCATCAACCTGAACGTGCTCATTTACCGGGCACAGTTTCCGGCGGCATCTGGGGAGGATGGATGCACCCAAGTCACGAAAATATAAGCGATATTTTCGTCATTGGCGGCGGAATCAACGGCTGCGGCATCGCCCGCGACGCCGCCGGTCGCGGCCTGTCCGTCACCTTGGCCGAGATGAACGATCTCGCCTCGGCCACCTCCTCGGCCTCGACCAAGCTTTTCCACGGCGGCCTCCGCTACCTCGAGTATTTCGAGTTCCGCCTCGTCCGCGAGGCCCTGATCGAACGCGAGGTTCTGCTGCGCAACATGCCGCATATCAGCTGGCCGATGCGCTTCGTGCTGCCCTATCATCGCGACATGCGCTTCGAGGGCGGCACCCCCACCTCGCGCCTGCTGGAAAAGATCATGCCGTGGATGCGCGGCCGCCGCCCGGCATGGCTCATACGCCTCGGCCTTTTTCTGTACGACAGCCTCGGGGGCCGCAAGATCCTGCCCCGCGCCCGATCAATCTCGCTCGACGGCACGCCCGAAGGCGCCCCGCTGAAATCTCATTTCAAACAGGCGTTCGAATATTCCGACTGCTGGGTCGAAGACGCCCGCCTCGTGTCACTCAACGCCCGCGACGCCGCGGGTCGCGGCGCCGAAATCCTCACCCGCACCCGTGTCACCGCGGCCCGCCGCGCGGGTGACGTCTGGGAGATCGACCTCGAAGACACCGCCACCGGCAACCTGCTGACCCGCCGCGCCCGCGCGCTCGTCAACGCAGGCGGCCCATGGGTCGGCGACATCCTGCAGGACGTCACTCATATCGACAGCCGCGAAGGCGTGCGCCTCGTACGCGGCAGCCATATCGTCACGCGCAAACTCTTCGATCACCCCAAGTGCTACTTTTTTCAGGGGACCGATGGCCGCATCATCTTCGCCATCCCCTACGAGCAGGATTTCACCCTGATCGGCACCACCGACGCCGACCATCCCGACCCCGGCACGAAACCCGTCTGCACTCCCGCCGAGCAAGAGTATCTCTGCAGTTTCGCCTCGGAATATTTCGAAACGCCCGTCACCCGCGACGATATCGTCTGGACCTATTCCGGCGTCCGCCCGCTCTATGACGACGGCGCCAAATCTGCGACCGCTGCAACTCGCGACTACGTGCTGAAGCTCGACACCAACGGCCCGCCGCTCCTCAATATCTTCGGCGGCAAGATCACCACCTACCGCCGCCTCGCGCAGGCCGCCGTGGGCAAGCTTGCCGCCCGTTTTCCGAACGCCAAAGGAGACTGGACCGCCGACGCCGCCCTGCCCGGCGGCGACTTCGCGGTGGAAAACCGCGACCGGATGGCGGCCGACCTGCAATCCGACTACCCCTTTCTGACCGAGCCCTGGGCCTACCGCCTGCTCCGCGCCTACGGCACCGAGGCCCGCACACTTCTGGGCGACGCGCAGGCCGCCGCCGACCTCGGTCGCAACTTCGGCGCAACCCTGACCGAACGCGAGGTCCGGTGGCTGACAACCCACGAATTCGCCCGCTCAGCCGAAGATATCGTCTGGCGCCGCAGCAAGCTGGGCCTGCGCATGACTGAACGTGAAATCAACGACTTGCAACATTGGATGCAGGCCAACCCCGACGGCGACACCGTGATCGCCGCCGCGGCAGAATAGGGACGTAACGCATGACGCTTGTTCTGGACAACGTGTCGAAAAAAGTGGGGGCGGACACGCACATCCACTCCACCGACCTGACGCTGGAAAAAGGCACGATGAACGTCCTTCTGGGCCCCACGCTCGCGGGCAAGACCACGCTGATGCGCCTGATGGCAGGGCTTGATGCCCCCACCACCGGCCGCATCCTCTGGAACGGCACCGACGTCACCGGCATGCGCGTGCAGGACCGCGGCGTCGCCATGGTTTACCAGCAGTTCATCAACTACCCGTCCATGAGCGTCTACGACAATATCGCCAGCCCCATGCGCCTGTCGGGCAAGCCCAGGGAAGAGATCGACCGCGCCGTGCGCGACACCGCCGAGATGCTGCAACTGACCCCCATGCTCGACCGCAAGCCGCTCGAGCTTTCCGGCGGCCAGCAACAGCGCTGTGCGCTGGCACGCGCGCTAGTCAAGAACGCCGGTCTCGTCCTGCTGGACGAGCCTCTCGCCAACCTCGACTACAAGCTGCGCGAGGAGCTGCGCATCGAGATCCCCCGCATCTTCGAGGAATCCGGCGCGATCTTCGTCTACGCCACCACCGAACCCGAAGAAGCCCTCTTGCTCGGCGGCAACACCGCCACGCTCTGGGAAGGCAGCGTCACGCAATTCGGCCCCACGCCAAAGGTCTATCGCCAGCCCGCCGATGCCACCACCGCGCGCGTCTTCTCGGACCCGCCGATGAACTTCCTGCAGATCTCGAAGACCGGCGGCAAGCTGATGTTCGGCGAGGGCCAATCCCTGCCCGCCACCGGCAAGATGGCCGACCTGCCCGAGGGCCGCTACACCGCCGGCTTCCGCCCGAACCACCTGGAGATCGCACAGCACACCGACGCCGCCATGCGCTTCGTGACAAAGCTCAGCGTGACCGAGTTGACCGGCTCGGAAACCTTCATCCACCTCGACCACCACGATAGCCGCTGGGTCGGCGTCATCCACGGTGTCCACGACCTTCAGCCGGGCCGCGACCTGCCGGTCTATCTCGACCCGGCCCATATCTACATCTTCAGCGAAGACGGCGATCTTGTATCCCCCGCCGCCTACGCGCTGGCCGCCTGAGGGGCTGACAAGAATGGCAAAGATCACGCTCGACAACCTGGCACACAGCTACCTCGCCAACCCGACCTCCGAGGATGACTTCGCCCTCAAGGAGCTCAACCACGACTGGACCGACGGCGAGGCCTACGCCCTTTTGGGTGCGTCCGGCTGCGGCAAGACCACGCTTCTCAACATCATCTCCGGGCTGTTGCAGCCCAGCCGGGGCCGCATCCTGTTCAACGATGTCGACGTCACGCACGCCCCCACGACCGAGCGCAACATCGCGCAGGTCTTCCAGTTCCCGGTCGTCTACGACACCATGACCGTGCGCGAAAACCTTGCCTTCCCGCTCAAGAAC
This sequence comes from Roseovarius confluentis, assembly GCF_002917925.1. Classification (GTDB taxonomy): domain Bacteria; phylum Pseudomonadota; class Alphaproteobacteria; order Rhodobacterales; family Rhodobacteraceae; genus Roseovarius; species Roseovarius confluentis. Next base: position 76,887 of record NZ_PPFE01000009.1, read on the forward strand.
CGCGGAGCCAACAAGGCCTATGTCGCCCAGCGCGTGCAGGACATCGCCACCATGATCGGGCTCGAGGACACGCTGAACCGCAAGGCGCGCGGGCTCACGGCAGACGCCAAGCAGAAGATCAGCCTTGGCCGCGGCATGGTGCGCGAGGACGTCAACGCGCTCCTCTTCGACGAGCCCCTGACCGTCATCGACCCCCACATGAAGTGGGAACTGCGCACGCAACTCAAGCAACTGCATCAGCAGTTCGGCCACACCATGATCTATGTCACCCACGACCAGACCGAGGCGTTGACCTTCGCCGACAAGGTCGTGGTCATGCATGACGGCCGCGTGGTCCAGATCGGCACGCCCGAGGACCTGTTCAACACCCCCGAACACACCTTCGTCGGCTACTTCATCGGCTCGCCCGGCATGAACGTGATCCCCGCGAAAGTCGAAGGAAACCAAGCCTATATCAACGGTGCCGAGCTGTCGCTGGCCAATTCCTACGCGCCCCTTGATGGCCGTGTCGAAATCGGCGTCCGCCCCGAATTCGCCCGGCTCTCGGACAGCGAAGGGCTGCCGGTCAAGGTCCGCCGCATCGAGGATGTGGGCCGCCACAAGATCATCCGCGCCGACTGTTTCGGCACGCCGATCAACATCATCGCGGACGAGGCCGAGGAAGTGCGCGCCGACGCCACCCGCGTCGCGTTCGACCCCGCCCATGTCAACGTCTACGCCAACGACTGGCGCGTGACGCCCCAAGGGAGGGCCGCCTGATGAACCTGCGCAATCCCGTCCCGGACTTGATCCGGGACCTCCCAGCCATCCCGCACAACGCCGTCCCGGGCCTGACCCGGGACCTCCCCGCCACCCGCCACGCAACGAACGAGGCCGCCTGATGGACAAGACCCCCAATCAAAAGGCCTGGTTCCTCGTCCTGCCCGTGCTGATCCTCGTGGCCTTCTCCGCCGTCATCCCGCTGATGACCGTGGTGAACTATTCGGTGCAGGACACCTTCGGGAACAACGAATTCTTCTGGGCCGGGCTCGAATGGTTCCGCGAACTGCTCGAAGACGACCGCATGTGGGACGCCTTGGGGCGGCAGCTCATGTTCTCCGGCATCATCCTCGCCATCGAGGTGCCCCTGGGCATCCTCGTCGCCCTCAACATGCCCAAGAAAGGCGTCTGGGTCTCGATCTGCCTCGTGCTGATGTCCCTGCCGCTGCTGATCCCGTGGAACGTGGTCGGCACCATCTGGCAGATCTTCGGCCGCGTCGATATCGGCCTGCTGGGTCACACGCTGGCCGCCCTGGGGATCGACTACAACTACACGCAGGATCCCTTTGCCGCGTGGGTCACGGTTATCGTGATGGACGTCTGGCACTGGACATCGCTGGTGGCCCTGCTGGCCTATGCCGGCCTGCAGTCCATCCCCGACGCCTATTACCAGGCCGCCAAGATCGATCAGGCCTCGCGCTGGAAGGTGTTCCGCTACATCGAGCTGCCCAAGATGGCGGGTGTCCTGATGATCGCCGTGCTCCTGCGCTTCATGGACAGTTTCATGATCTATACCGAGCCCTTCGTCGTCACTGGCGGCGGCCCCGGCAGCACCACGACCTTCCTCAGCATCGACCTCGTCAAGATGGCCCTGGGCCAGTTCGACCTCGGCCCGGCAGCCGCCTTCTCGCTGATGTATTTCCTCGTGATCCTGCTGATCTCCTGGGTGTTCTATACCGTGATGGTCAATCTCGATAAGCGGGGGACATGAGCCGATGACCGACGCCACCACCGACCAACTCCCCGGCAAGCTCGCGCCCAGCGGCAAGAACCGTCGCGCCCGCACCGGCGTAAACACCCGCGCCATCGTGATGGGCCTCTACCTGATCTTCCTGCTCCTGCCGATCTACTGGCTGCTGAACATGAGCCTGAAGACCAATTTCGAGATCCTCAACAGCTTCACGCTCTGGCCCCTCAACCTGACGCTGGAAAACTACGCCACCATCCTGACCGACCCGGCCTGGTACTCGGGCTATATCAACTCGCTGATCTACGTGGTGATGAACACCGTCATCTCGCTCGCCGTTGCCCTGCCCGCCGCCTACGCGTTTTCGCGCTACACGTTCCTCGGCGACAAGCACCTGTTCTTCTGGCTCCTGACCAACCGCATGGCCCCCCCGGCGGTCTTCGCCCTGCCCTTCTTCCAGCTCTACAGCTCCGTGGGTCTCTTCGACACCCACATCGCCGTGGCGCTGGCGCATTGCCTCTTCAACGTGCCGCTGGCGGTGTGGATCTTGGAGGGCTTCATGCGCGGCGTGCCCAAGGAAATCGACGAAACCGCCTATATCGACGGCTATTCCTTCCCGCGCTTCTTCGTGAAGATCTTCATGCCACTGATCGCGTCGGGCATCGGCGTCGCCGCCTTCTTCTGCTTCATGTTCTCCTGGGTCGAACTGCTGCTCTCCCGCACGCTGACAACGGTCGACGCCAAGCCCATCGCCGCCATCATGACCCGCACCCAAGGGGCCGCGGGCATCGACTGGGGCGTGCTCGCCGCCGCCGGAGTGCTGACAATCGTCCCCGGCGCGCTCGTGATTTACTTCGTGCGCAACTACATCGCCAAGGGCTTCGCCCTGGGGAGGGTGTGATGAACCTGTTCAGCCGATATCTCATACTGTTCGGCGGCCTCGCCGCCGCCGCTCTCACACCCGCCCACGCACAGGCCCAGGCCGCCGAACCGTGGGAGGCCGCCTGCATCATGCGCCACCTCGACCCCAATGGCGACGGCTTCCTGTCGATCCGCTCCGGCCCCGGCTCCAACCACCCCGAGATCCTGCGCGTGCGCAACGGCGACTCGATGCCCATCGACACCCGCAAATGCCAGGGCAAGTGGTGCTTTGCCGAAAGCATCAACAAGAACGGCCAGCGCCTGAACCAGACCGGCTGGTTTCACACCGGCTGGTGCGAGATGATCCCATGAGCCGCGCCGCCCAATCCGGATATCCCAGCGTGGCAGCCCCTGTCGCGGCCGCGTCACGCATTTTTGCCATGACGGAGGAAAACTGATGGATTGGACGGATTGGACATGGCCCACCTTCGCCAAGGGCTTCGCCTCAAGGAGGGTTTCATGAGAACGATCACCACCAATCGCATGCTTGGCTGGGCTATCTACGGCATTGTCGCACTCGGGTCGGTGATACTCGTCTATTATCTGTTGGGGCTTATTATGGTCTTGCTTTGGGGTGGACCACCTGACCTTTCATGGATGGCATGGACATGGCCTACCGCCGCCTTCTTCGGCGTAATCGCCCTGCTCCTCATAACCTTCACGATCCTCGCGCTGAAGTTCCCGGAAACGCCCCGCACCGGTATCCTGCGGATCGAGACCACGCGCGGTGACCGGCTGTTCATCACGCTCCTGGGCAGTGCCTTCATCAATCTCGCGTGGCTGGGCCTTGTCGGCACCAACCAGCCCTACGCGCTGATCGTCTGTGCGATCTATGCCGCCGCGGTGTTCCGCTGGGTCTGATCGCGCCCTAACCCCGGCGTTCCGCCCCAGCGGGCCGCCATAAACACATAAGTTCAGAAAGACCAATGGGAGGAACCAAATGACTCTGAACCTGAAATCAACGACCGCGCTGGCGGCGGCCATTGCCCTGACGGGCAGTACCGCATGGGCCGGCATGGAAGAGGCGATAGAGTTTCTTGAGACCGAAATCGCTGAAATGACCGCGCTTTCCCCCGAAGAGCAGGAAGCCGAGATGCAATGGTTCATCGACGCCGCCGAGCCTTTCCAGGGCATGGAGATCAAGGTCGTTTCGGAAACCATCACCACCCACGAATACGAAAGCCAGGTGCTCGCCCCGGCCTTCACCGCCATCACCGGCATCCAGGTCACCCATGACCTCATCGGCGAAGGCGACGTGGTCGAGAAACTTCAGACCCAGATGCAGTCGGGCGAGAATATCTACGACGCCTATGTCAACGACAGCGACCTCATCGGCACCCACTGGCGCTATCAGCAGGTGCGCAACCTGACCGACTGGATGGACGGCGAAGGCGCCGACGTCACCAGCCCCAATCTCGACCTCGACGACTTCATCGGAACGCAATTCACAACCGCACCCGACGGCAAGCTCTACCAGTTGCCCGACCAGCAGTTCGCGAACCTCTACTGGTTCCGCTACGACTGGTTCAACGACGACAAGAACAAGACCGATTTCCAGGAGGAATACGGCTACGAACTGGGCGTTCCGGTCAACTGGGCGGCCTACGAGGATATCGCCGAGTTCTTTACCGGCCGCGACCTCAGCCACATGGGCGTCGAGGGCGAGATCTTCGGCAACATGGACTACGGCAAGAAGGACCCCAGCCTTGGCTGGCGCTATACCGATGCGTGGATGTCCATGGCCGGAATGGGAGACGTGGGCGAACCCAACGGCCTGCCGGTCGACGAATGGGGCGTCCGGGTGAACGAGAACTCGCAGCCCGTCGGCTCCTGCGTCGCACGCGGCGGGGCCACCAATGCGCCCGCGGCCGTCTATGCCGTGACCAAGGCGATCGAATGGCTGCAGAAATACTCGCCCCCTGCCGCCGCCGGCATGACCTTCTCCGAGGCCGGGCCGATCCCGGCGCAGGGCCAGATCGCCCAGCAGATGTTCATGTACACCACCTTCGTGCCGCCGCTGGTGGCCTCCGATCAGGTGATGAATGAGGACGGCACGCCCAAATGGCGGCTCGCGCCCTCGCCGCATGGCGTCTACTGGAAAGGAGGCCAGAAGGTCGGCTATCAGGACGTGGGGTCCTGGACGCTGATGAAATCCACCCCGACGGACCGCGCCCAGGCCGCCTGGCTCTATGCGCAGTTCGTCACCTCGAAGCTCGTGGATGTGAAGAAAAGCCATGTCGGCCTGACCTTCATCCGCGAATCCACCATCCAGCACGAAAGCTTCACCGAGCGTGCCGACAAGCTGGGTGGCCTGGTGGACTTCTACCGCTCGCCCGCGCGCACCGCGTGGTCGCCCACCGGCACCAACATCCCGGACTATCCGAAACTGGCCCAGCTCTGGTGGCAGAACATCGGTGACGCGATGTCCGGCTCCAAGACCCCGCAAGAGGCCCTCGACGGCCTCTGCGCGGACCAGGAGCGCGTGCTGGAACGGCTCGAACGCGCCGGCGTGCAGGGCGATCTCGGCCCGGTGATGAACGAGGAACAGGACCCGCAATACTGGTACGACCAGGAAGGCGCGCCCTATGCCAAGCTCGAAAACGAGGACGAAGAGCCCAAGACCGTCTCCTATGACGAGCTGATCGCCAGCTGGCAGTAATCGCCTGTCCTGGGCCGGGACACCCCGGCCCATGAATCCGAAAAACCGTAGGGCGGGGATACTCCCCGCCCTCTTTTCCATCCCCGTCCCGGGCTTGACCCGGGACCGCTCCCCTTGGACACTCAACCGACCGAAGTTCAGGCAAGGCCCCCGACATGACCCACATCCTCGCCATCGACCAGGGCACCACGTCCTCCCGCGCTATCCTCTTTGACAAGTCCCTAACCCCCGTCGCCACCGCACAAGAGGAATTTACCCAGCATTTTCCGCAATCGGGCTGGGTCGAACATGACGTGGACGATATCTGGGCCACGACGGCCGGCACCTGCCGCGCCGCCATCGAGCGCGCGGGGCTGACCCCTTCGGACATCGCCGCCATCGGCATCACCAACCAGCGCGAGACGACCATCGTCTGGGACCGTACCACCGGCAAGCCCGTGCACCGTGCCATCGTCTGGCAGGACCGCCGCACCGCGCAAACCTGCCGCGCCCTGCGCGAAGCGGGTCACGAGGACATGATCACCGACCGCACCGGCCTCCTGCTCGACCCCTATTTCTCCGGCACGAAACTCGCCTGGATCCTCGACAACGTCGATGGCGCCCGGGCCAAAGCAGAAAACGGCGACCTCCTCTTCGGCACCGTCGACTGCTACCTCATCTGGAAGCTGACCGGCGGCAAGACCCACGCCACCGACGCGACCAACGCCGCCCGCACGCTGCTTTACGACATCCGCAAGGGCCGCTGGAGCCAGACCATCTGCGACTTGCTGAACGTGCCGATGTCCATGCTCCCCGAGGTGCGCGACTGCGCCGCCGACTATGGCACAACCCGCACCGACCTTTTCGGACGCGAGATTCCGATCCTCGGCGTCGCGGGCGACCAGCAGGCCGCCACCGTCGGCCAGGCCTGCTTTGCGCCCGGCATGATGAAATCCACCTACGGCACCGGCTGCTTCGCCCTACTCAACACCGGGGACGAGCCCGTGCGCTCGCAAAACCGTCTCCTGACCACCATCGCCTACCAGCTCGACGGCAAACCCACCTACGCGCTCGAAGGCTCGATCTTCATCGCGGGCGCGGTGGTGCAATGGCTCCGCGACGGGCTCAAGATCATCCGCGAGGCAGGTGAAACCCAAACGCTGTCCGACCGTGCCGACCCTCATCAGAACGTCATCCTCGTCCCCGCCTTTACCGGCCTCGGCGCCCCCTACTGGCAACCCGACTGCCGCGGCGCGATCTACGGCCTCACCCGCAATTCCGGCCCCGCCGAGTTCGCCCGTGCCGCGCTGGAAAGCGTCGGCTTCCAGACCCGCGACCTGCTAGAGGCGATGACCGCCGACTGGTCCTCGGACGAGGCGAAACAGGTCCTGCGCGTTGATGGCGGCATGTCCGCCTCCGCCTGGGCCATGCAATTCCTGGCCGACATCATCGGCGCTCCGGTGGACCGGCCCAAGGTGCTGGAAACCACCGCGCTCGGGGCCGCGTGGCTCGCCGGAATGCAAGCCGGGATCTACCCCGACCAGGCCGGCTTCGCTGACGGCTGGGCGCTCGACCAACGGTTCGAACCGGCGATGGACCCCACCACCCGAGACGAGAAATACGCAGCCTGGAAACGCGCCGTCGAGGCGACGATGTCGGTATGATCGCCCCCTTCGGCCTGACGGCCCCCGCCCGCATCCTTTTCGGCCGTGGCGAGTTCGCCAAGGCCGCGGACCTCGCCGCCAGCCTCGGCGCTCACGCGTTCGTCGTGCACGGCGCTACGCCCCGCCACGCGCAGTCACTGCTCGACGCCCCCGATCTCGAAACCACCGCCTTCGCCTGCCCCAAGGAACCCGACCTCGCCCTGCTGGAAACCGCGCTCGACACCGCCCGTCGCGCGGGCGCGACCCACGTCGTGGCTATCGGCGGCGGCGCGGCCATCGACCTCGGCAAGGCCGTCGCTGGCCTCCTGAACGCGACCTCCCAACCTCTCGACCACCTCGAGGTGATAGGCAAAGGCCAGCCTCTCGCCACGGCCCCCGCGCCGTTCATGGCCATCCCCACCACCGCCGGCACCGGGGCCGAAGCCACCAGGAACGCCGTCATCGGCGTGCCCGACCATGCCCGCAAGGTCTCGCTCCGCGATCCCGCCATGCTGGCCGACATCGCCCTCGTCGATCCCGCCCTGACCGACAACACCCCCAAGCCCGTCACCCTCGCCTCCGGCCTGGACGCCATCACCCAGGTGATCGAGCCCTACATCTCCTCGCGCGCCAACCCGCTCACCGACGCGCTCTGCCGCGCCGCCATCCCCCGCGGCCTGCGCGCGATCCGCAAACTGATGGAAGGCGAAAATCCCGACGCCCGTGACGACATGGCCTTCGTCAGCCTCACCGGCGGGATCGCTTTGGCAAACGCGGGCCTCGGCGCCGTCCACGGCCTCGCCGGCGTCATCGGCGGCCGCGTCCCCACGGCACCCCACGGTGCCGTCTGTGGCGCGCTCCTGCCCGCTACCCTGGCCGCCAACCTCGCCGCCCTGCCCAAGGAAAACCCGAAAGCCCGCCGCATCGCCGAGATCCGCGTCAGCGCGTCCGAGGCGCTCGGCACCGCCGACATCGCCGCCTGGTCCCGCCACCACGGCCTGCCGACCCTCGCGCAGATGGGCATCGCCCCCGCCGACCACGCCGCCATCGCCACAGATGCGCAAGCCTCGAGTTCCATGGCCGCCAACCCGGTCAAACTCCCAACGGAGCTGCTGCAACGCATCCTCGCCGCCAGCTAGGGCTCACCGCCCAGCTTTTTCTTGCCAAAAATACTCACGGCGCGACGCAAGCCAAACGCACCGCCTTACGCCTCCCAGGTGACCCGGCCGCCACACAGCGTTAGCACCGCCCGCGCGCTCCCAAGCTCCGAAGGCTCCATCGCCTCCAGGTCATGCGACATCACCGCGATATCGGCGAAATACCCTTCTGTCAGCCGCCCCTTGCGATCTTCGGAAAACTCCACCCAGGCATTGCCCACCGTGTAACTCTCCAGCGTCTCGAGCAGCTCCTGCGACTGGTCCGGCCAGCCCGCGCCCAGATCCATCGGATCCACCGCCGCGCGCACGTTGGGCATCACGTCCACGGGCATCACCGGCCAGTCGGTCGAGAACACCAACCGCGCCGCGTGCGCGCGCTGCGCTTTCCATGCAAACGCATAGGGCCACTGATCCGGCCGCAGCACGTCCTTGATCCCATGCGGCGGAAACACATGCCCGAACGCCGCGTGCCCGGGCTGAACCGACGCCACAACGTCCAAGGCCCCCAGCCGCGGCAGGTCGTCGGGATGAATGACCTCGATATGCTCCACCCGGTGCCGCGCATCACGCACGCCGTTGGCTTCCCGCGCCGCCGCGTAGCCGTCCAGCGTCCGCCGTACCGCCAGATCCCCGATCGCATGTGTGGCCAGTTGAAACCCCTTTGCATCCGCCGCCACGCAAGCCGCGTTGAACTGCTCTGCCGTGAACACCGCGTCGCCATCACCGTCCGTGCCAGGATAATTCTCCAGCATCAGCGCCGTCCGGCTTTCCAGAACCCCGTCCATGAACATCTTCACGCGGTTGCACCACAGGTAGTCGCTCGCATACCGCGCCCGCATCTCCTCGGCCTCCTCCAGCCGGCTCAACGGGTCGTGGCTTTTCAGGTGAAACGGTATCTCCACGCGGGCGATCAGCGCGCCCTCTTCCTCCAACTCGGCCAGCAATTCCATCTGGTAGAAATTGCCGTCCATGTTGTGCAGCCCGGTGATCCCGTGGCACGCGCAATGTTTCAGCCCGGCGATCAACGCGGCCTTGTCCTTGGCGCGCGCGTCCGCACTCGGCGCCGGCACGGGATCGGTCCCCGTAATCAACCCCGCCATGTCGCGCCCGCCGTTCCGCGTGTGCTTCAGAACGTGAACATAGGCCGACGGCTCCAGCAGCGCCCCGGTTGCCGTACCATCCTCGGCCATCACGATCTCCGCGCCCGCCTCCACCGGCCCGCCATGCAGGATGCCGGCCAGTTCCAGCGCCGCGGTATTGGCCCAGATCGTGTGATGATCCGGCGCATAGACCGCCAACGGCCGGTCCGGCAGCACCCGGTCCAGATCCTGCCGCGTGGTCTCGCGCCCCGGCCCCATCAGGTCGTAGCCCGCCTGCACCGCGAACACGACCCGGTCGTCGGGGCAGTCGTCGGCATAGGCGCGCACCGCCGCCGTCACCGCCTCCTCGTCCTGCATCCCGTAAAGATCGAGATACCCCATCTCGACCGATCCGCCGAAAAGATGCACGTGGCTGTCGATGAACCCCGGCAGCACCGTCGCGCCCTCCGCATCCACCTGTTTCGTGTCCGGCCCCGCCATGGCCCCGATCTCGGCACTCGTGCCCAGCGCCACGATCCGCCCCGCGGCGACGGCGACGGCCTCCGCGCGCGGGCGGCCCGGGTCCATGGTAAGGACCTTCCCGTTCAGGATCACGATCTCCGGTGCCATGCCTGCCTCCTCATCATCATGTGTCGCGCCATCGAAACCGCGCCCGCCTGCGCCGTCAAGCCGGGGTATCACGCTGGACACCGCACCCAGCCTGCGCTTTCTTAAGCAAACCCGGCAAAACATCCCGCCAAATCAAGGAAAGCTGAAGTCAATGGCCATCAAGATCGACATGCTCCGCTGCTTTCTCACCGTGGCCGAGCGCGGCAATCTCGCCGACGCCGCCGAGGCTCTGGGCCGCACCCCCTCCGCCGTCTCCATGATGCTGCGCCAGTTCGAGGATCACATCGGCGCGCCCCTGTTCGAGGCCGGGCGCAAATCCCGCCTCACCCGCCTCGGCGAACTCATCCGCGTCGAAGCCGGGCGCGAGCTCGCCCATTTCGACAGCACCATCGCCGCCATCGAGGGGCTGTCACGGGCCGAGGCCGGCCATGTCCGCCTGTCGGTCACGCCCTCGGTGGCACAGATGCTGATGCCCACCATCCTGCACCGCTTTGCCCAGGACCACCCGCTGGTGCGCATCAACATGCGCGACACCGACAGCGCCGCCATCGCCCATGACCTCGCCGCGGGCCGTGCCGATATCGCCCTCGCTTCACTCGGCCCGCAGGCCGGGTTCGACCGCACGCTTCTCTTTGCCGACCGCTTCGGCGTGGTCTGTCCCGCCGATCACCCGCTCGCCGTCGACTGGGACGCGCTCGCCTGGGCCGACCTCACCGATATTCCCTTCATCGCCAACGGCCTCTGCCACTACGTGACCGACCCCGATTTCCGCCCCATCCTCGACCGCGCCACGCTCAACGTGTCCGGCACCGCCGCGCTCCTCAGCCTCGTGCGCGCGGGCATGGGCGTCACGCTTCTGCCCGAACTCACCATGCGCGACGCCATGGCGGACCTGACTTTCCTGCCACTGGCCGATGCAACGATCCGGCGCGAGATCTGGATGCTGACGCCGCCGGAAACCGAGATGACGCCGGCCGCCGCCGCCCTCGTCCGCACCATCCGGGCCCAGAAGATCACCTTGACCCACTAGATAGAATTTCAGTTTACCTGAAATTTCTTACAGAACTTTGCGTTTGCCCTGAATCGCTGCATTGGCAACACTCCGCCAATCAAATTCCAAGGATGCGCAATGACCGACCTCAAGCTGAACTACATCGCGGGCCAGTGGGCCGAAGGGCCCTCGTCCATCGAAAACCGCAATCCCTCGGACCTCTCCGATCTGGTCGGTCATTTCACCCAGGCCAGCGCCGCGCAGCTGGACGAGGCCATTGCCGCGGCCCGCACCGCGCAAGCCGAGTGGGCCGCCTACGGCCTCGAACGCCGCCAGTCCGTGCTCATGGCCATCGGCACCGAACTCATGGCCCGCGCCGAGGAACTGGGCACGCTGCTGTCGCGCGAAGAGGGCAAACCCTTCGCCGAGGGCAAGGGCGAGGTCTACCGCGCCGGGCAGTTCTTCACCTATTCCGCCCACGAAGTCCTGCGCCAGATCGGTGAGAACGCCGACTCCGTGCGCCCCGGAGTGGAGGTCGACGTGCGCCGCGAACCCGTCGGCACCGTCGCCGTCATATCCCCGTGGAACTTCCCCACCGCCACCGCCTCGTGGAAGATCGCCCCGGCGCTCGCCTACGGCAACGCCGTCATCTGGAAACCGGCCAACCTCACGCCCGCCTCCGCCGTCGCCCTGACCGAGATCATCGCGAAACAGGACATCCCGGCAGGCCTCTTCCAGCTTGTCATGGGTCCCGGCGGCGAGGTTGGCCAGCGCCTGGTCGAAAGCCGCGATATCGACGCCATCTCCTTCACCGGCTCGGTCCCGGTGGGCCGCCACATCGCCGCCTCCGCGGTGCAGAACTTCACTCGCCTGCAAATGGAAATGGGCTCCAAGAACGCGCTCGCCGTGATGGACGACGCCGATCTCGACCTCGCCGTCACGTTGGCGCTCGGCGGTGCCTTCGGCGGCACCGGGCAGAAATGCACCGCCTCCTCGCGCCTCGTCGTCCACGCGGGCATCCACGACGCCTTCGTCGAAAAACTCGTCGCCGGTGCCAAGGCCATGAAGGTCGGCCACGCGCTGGCCGAAGGCACGCAAATGGGCCCGGTCGTGTCCGAAACCCAACTCAACGAGAACCTCGCCTATGTCGAAAAAGGCCAGGCCGAGGGCGCAGAGCTCGCCTGCGGCGGCACCCGCCTGACGCGCGACCATGACGGCTATTACATGTCACCGGGCGTGTTCCTGAACACCACCAACGACATGACCATCAACCGCGAGGAAATGTTCGCCCCGCTCACCTCGGTCATCAAGGTCGGCAGCTATGACGAGGCGCTCCACGTGGTCAACGACACCAATTTCGGCCTCACCTCCGGCATCGTCACGCGCAGCCTCGCCCGCGCCAGCCATTTCCGCCGCAACGCCCGCACCGGCGTCGTGACCGTCAACCTGCCCACCGCCGGCACCGATTACCACGTCCCCTTCGGTGGCCGCGGCGACAGCTCTTACGGCCCGCGCGAACAGGGCATCCACGCGCGCGACTTCTACACGATCGTGAAAACCGCCTACATCGCCGCCGGGTCGCCGGAATGACGCACACCGCTGCCCCGTCGGATCACCGTCGCTCGGCCCCGCCGAGCCGCGCCCGCCCCTCCCCACGGGCGGGCGCCCGGCAAACGTCCCGCACAACACGGATCGCGCGCGCAATCCGGCCCTCTTGCAAAGCTCCGATGTTGCAGCGCCCCCCCAGGGGCGGCCACGTCTCAGCGTGTGCTCAATCGTCGAGGATGTTAGCATGACCTACCGCATCGATTGCCTGCAATACGCCAACTGGTCCGAGAAAATCTTCCGCCAGATGCGGCAGGGCGGCCTCGACGCCGTGCACGTCACCATCGCCTACCACGAGACCTTCCGCGAAACCGTCCTTAACGTCGAACGCTGGAACCGCTGGTTCGAACAATATCCGGACCTCATCATGAAGGGGCGGTGGGCGGGCGATGTGCGCACCGCGCACGAGACCGGCCGCACCGCCATCTTCTTCGGCTTCCAGAATCCCTCGCCCATCGAGGACGATATCGGCCTTGTCGAGGTCTGGCACGACCTCGGCGCGCGCTTCATGCAACTGACGTACAACAACCAGTCCCTGCTCGCCACGGGCTGTTACGAGGCCGAGGATGCGGGCCTTACCCGCATGGGCCGCGAGGTCATTCGTGAAATGAACCGCGTGGGCCTCGTCGTCGACATGTCCCACTCCGCCGACCGCTCCACGATTGAAGCGGCGGACCATTCCCAGCGCCCCATCGCCATCACCCACGCCAACCTGCACAGCTGGCAGCCCGCCCTGCGCAACAAGCGTGACGACGTGGTGCGCGCGGTGACCGAGAATGGCGGCATGATGGGCTTTTCGATGTACCCCCATCACCTCAAGGACAAGTCAGACTGCACGCTGCAAAGCTTCTGCGAGATGATCGCAATGGCGGCCGAGTGTTTCGGCGCAGAGCATTTCGGCATCGGCTCCGACCTCTGCCAGGACCAGCCAGACAGCATCGTCGAATGGATGCGCACCGGCCGCTGGACCAAACAGATCGACTACGGCGAAGGCTCGGCCGCCAATCCCGGATTCCCGCCGCAGCCCTCATGGTTCAAGGACAACACCGACTTTCCGAACCTCGCCGACGGCCTGCAAAAGGTCGGCTTCAACGACAGCGAGATCGCCGGCCTCATGGGCGACAACTGGCTGCGCTTTTTCGACGAAAACTTCACCCCGGAACACCAAAAACCGGACACCTGAGGGCTGCGGAACGCCACTCCAGGGACAGTCCACAGGGAGACATCCATGACCGACACCACCCAGACGCAGGCCACCGAAAAGCACCTGCACCACATCAACAAGCCACTCTTCGCCATCACCGGCGGCTTCATCGCGCTTTTCTGCCTCGTGGCCCTCTACGACCTCGACCTGCTGTCCAGCATGGTCGACACCAGCTTCGCGGTCTCGGCCAAGTATTTCGGCCTCTACTGGCAGCTCCTGCTGCTGGCGACGTTCCTCATCGGCCTCGTCCTGATCGTGCTGCCCGGCAGCAAGGCCCTGATGGGCAACCTCAGCACGCCCGAATTCCCCGTCTTCCAATGGGGCGCCATGATCATGTGCACGCTCCTCGCCGGCGGCGGCGTCTTCTGGGCCGCGGGCGAGCCCATGGCCCACTTCCTGTCGACACCCCCCTATTTCGGCGCCGAAAGCGCCACGGCAGAGGTCGTCGCGCCCGCCCTGGCGCAAAGCTTCATGCACTGGGGCTTTCTCGCCTGGGCCATCCTCGGCGCGCTGACCACGGTGATGCTGATGCATTACCACTACGAAAAGGGCCTGCCCATGGCACCGCGCACCCTGCTCTACCCGCTCTTCGGAGACGCCGCCATCAAGGGGCCCATCGGCCTCATCGCGGATGCCTCCTGCATCATCGCCGTGGTCGCGGGCACCGTCGGCCCCATCGGCTTTCTCGGCCTGCAAGTCAGTTACGGCCTCAACGCGCTTTTCGGCATCCCCGACACCTTCGGCACGCAAGCCGCCGTCATCCTCGGCCTTGTAGTGATCTACACCCTCTCGGCGGCCACCGGCCTGTCCAAAGGCATCCAGATCCTCAGCCGCTTCAACGTGATCCTCGCCGCGCTTCTCTTGCTCTTCATCCTGGTGGCCGGTCCCACCGGCTTCATCTTCTCGGGCTTCTTCAGCGGCATGACCACCTACATCACCGATTTCTTCGGCATGGCGCTCTATCGCGGTGACGCCGCCATCTTCGGCGAGCCGGGCTGGCTCGGCTGGTGGACCGTGTTCTTCTGGGGCTGGTTCCTCGGGTACGGCCCGCTCATGGCGATGTTCATCGCCCGCATCAGCCGGGGCCGCTCGATCCGCTCGATCGTCATCATGCTGTCGATCGTCGCCCCCATCGTGACCTGCTTCTGGTTCACCATCGTCGGCGGCACCGGCATCAGCGCCGAACTCTCCAACCAGGGCTCCATTTCCTCGGCGTTCGAGGGCTTCAACCTGCCCGCCGCCCTGCTGGCGATCACCCAGTCGCTGCCCGCGGGCTTCCTCGTCTCGGTCCTTTTCCTGATCCTGACGACGGTTTTCGTGGCCACCACGGGCGACTCGATGACCTACGTGATCTCCGTAGCCATGTCGAACGAGGATATCCCCTCGCTTCCCGTCCGCATCTTCTGGGGCATCGCCATGGGCGTGATGGCCCTGATCCTGATCTACACCGGCTCGGGCGGCATCTCGAAACTCCAAAGCTTCATCGTCGTCACCGCCGTGCCGGTGTCGCTGGTGCTGCTGCCCTCGCTCTGGGACGCGCTGCGCATCACGCTCGCCAAGGGACGCGAGGCGAACTGACACCACCATCGGGGCGGTCCTTGGACGGATCGCCCCAATGCCCCTATCATCGGCAGACAAGGAGCCGGCATGGAACAAGTGGCACAGCAAACGATCCAGCCCCGTGACCCAAACACGGTCATGACGCTGGCCCGTCTCGGCGCTGCGCACCAAACCCGGCTTTCCTTCATGCGCCAGCTTTTGCGCCGTCTTGTGCGCGACGACTGGACAATCACCCAAACGGTGTTCGACATTGACGCGCATGGCGTCGGCCACGCCGTCTACACCGCGCAAGGCCCCGAGCACGCCTATTCCCTCGTCGCCTTCGCCCATGACCTGCCGGCAGACCAACGCTCCGACCGCGTCATCGCCACCGCCTGGGACGCCACCTTCACGCTTTTCGACGGCATCCCGACCGAGGCCGACATTGCCCGCCTGCGCGACAACGTGCCCCTGCAAGAATCCGGCCGCATCTCCGACCGCGAGCTGTCCCTCTCCCGCGCCAACCGCTCGGTGCGGCTCTGGGGTCACGTTGTCGACGCGCTCAGCGCAGGCCACCAGCCCGACGAGGACCAAGTCCGCGCCGTCGGCTACCTGATGCGCACCACGGCGGTCTACGGCTCGGGCAAGTTCGGCGCGGCGGACCGCGAACAGACCCGCCACCGCCCCGAATGCGCCGGGCCGTTCCAGGTCGAGATGCTGTCGGTCTACCTCACCCGCTGCTTCGTCATGGACCTTGTCGAGCACATGGCCCGCGCCCGCGCGCCAGAGACCGCCGTGCCGCTCGACCCGGCCCTGCGCCGCCGCTTCGGCATCGGCAATTCCACCGGCCTCGGCATGGCGCCCTTCCTCGTGAACCACCCGGCCCTCCTCAACGCCTGGGTCGCCTCACGGGAAGAGGCTCTGGCCCGCGTCCGCTCCCAACCCACCGCATCCGAAGCGACCGCGCAGGCCTTCCAGCAGTTCGCCGCCCGTGCCCAGATCCACGCCGAGGGGTGGCACTCCGCCCACCCCATGCAGATCCAGAAATGCACCGACCTACGCTCGGACATGAAAGCGCTCATGGCGCACCTCGACACGGCAGACCTGACCACCGACCACCCCTGGAACCGCCTCTGGCTCTGGGGCGAGGCGCACCTGTCGCTCGAAGGCCAGGAACAGCTCGCCTCGCTGCTGATGGAACCCTATGGTAATCTGGTCGATGACCTCACGCAATGCATGGCGGCCGACGAACAGGCCAGCTTCCCTGTCGACGGGACCATGCCGCTTGTCCGCCTCAACGACATCATCGAAGACATCTACGGCTGGGCGCTGGCCACCGACTGGACCGCACCCAAGGCGCAGGCCCGCGTCTGGTACACGTCCCAGGCCAAACTGGAACCGCGCCTGGGCGAACGCGCGCTGGAACCGATCGAGCCCTATGAACAGCCCCTCGGCCCCGGCCGCGACGCCGTTCTGGCCCACCGCGCCCTCAAGGACGCGCCCCAGACCAGCGTGGCGGAATTCCTGCTGGCCCACCCCCGGCATCGTCACATTGCCCGCCGCGCCCAGATCGCCGCCCGCCTGCCCTATGCCGAGATCCGCGATAACACGCTCGCCGCCGACATGCTGCCCGTCGACATGCTACGGCTCAAGCTCAGCTTCTTCGGCGCCTGCCACTTCGATCCCCGCTCGGACCGTTGGCTGCGCATCAACATGTTCCAGCACGCCCCCTTTCCGCACGAGTTGGCAGAGACGGGCGACGACTGGACCTTGCCGCCCCTGACAAGAGGCGCGGAATGACGTGGTCCCTGAATGAAATCGAGGCGCTGTCTCGCAAGGCCACCCGCGGCGCCGGATACGCCTGGGGCCTGGCCGAGGAAGCGGGCCGCGCCGCCCGCTGGACCTGCGCGGCGGGCTGGCCCGGCGCACTCGCCCTGTCCGATGTTCTGACCCGCAACGATGGCGCGCCCGCCGCCACGCTGGGCCCGCAGGCCCTCGGCGAGACGTGGACCGCCGCGGGCGGCCTCCTCTGCCCCATCGTGACGGGCGCCACGCTCTGTGACCTTGCCGCCGACTGGGCCGCGGGCCGTACCGTGACCACTGGGCCGGTCGCCTGGCCCTTGCTCTTGGTCCCCTACATGGTCTGGGCCGCAGACCGCACCGGCGCGCCTCTGTCTCTGCATTGGCAAAGCTGCTCGATCACTCGGGCGGAGGGCAAAACCCTTCTCGATGACCCCGGCGCCGCCCTCGACTGTGCCGAAACCGAAACCGTGCACCTCTCCGCGACAGCGGCCCGCCACGGCTCCGTCCTCACCCGGCTCTACCGCGCCACACCAATGCCGCAGGCAGTCAAGATCCTCGACACTTTCGCCCAGCGCACCTATGCCCCTGAAACAGAGGCCAGCCGCCTGACAGGCGCCGGCGCCGGCCTCAGCGACAACGATTGATCGCCAGAAAATTCGCAGAATTTTCTCGGGCCGCTGGCCCGGGTCCCCGCCGCATTCAAGGAAGGGCGGCGCGACCCTGTTACGCATGAATCGCGTGTCGAGAGAATGGTTTCAAAACGGCAAAGTCTGCGCACGAGCCGTGAACCGGGCCAAACCGCGAAAACGCCACCGACGCGATGCCACCGGGATACCGACGCGATACCGACGTCCGAAAAAGTTAATATCAGCGGCGTTAACGGCCTTTGCGTCAGACCGATTCTGCCAGCCGTGCGACGTAGCGCGCCAGCGTGTCGATCTCCAGGTTCACCATGTCACCCACGGCGACGCGGCCCCATGTCGTGACCTGCTTGGTATGCGGGATGAAGTTGATCCCGAACACCGCGCCCTCGACCTCGTTCACCGTCAGCGACGTCCCGTTCAGCGCCACCGATCCCTTGGGCGCGATGAACTTCGCCAGCGCGTCCGGGGCGCGCAATCTGACCCGCGTGCTGTCGCCCTCGTCCTCGACGCCGACCACCTCGGCCAGGCCATCGACATGGCCCGACACGATATGCCCGCCTAGTTCATCCCCGACGCGCAAGGACCTCTCAAGATTGACTTTTCTGCCTTCGGCCCAGGTGTCCAGGTTGCTCTTCGACAAGGTCTCTGCCGACACGTCCACGTCGAACCAGTCCGGCCCCTTGTCCACCACCGTCAGGCACACGCCGTCACACGCGATCGAGGCGCCCATGTCGACGCCCGACATGTCATAGCCGGTGCCGATGCGCGCCCGCAGATCGCCGCGCGTTTCAAGCGCGCGTATCTCGCCCATATCCGTGATGATCCCGGTGAACATGACTGTCTCCCTGTGGTCCTGCTCCGACCTACCGGGCCAGCCCGCCCAAGGCAAGAACCGGCCCATCGTCCCGGGCCTTAATTTCGTCTAAATACTGGTTTATTAAGGTCGAAAAGATTAATCACACGTCATGCGTGAAAGAGGCAGAAGGGTATGAGGTCAGCGACCGGCGACAACCGGGTCTTTTTGTTTTTGCAAGGTCCGCACGGCCCGTTTTTTTCCAAGCTCGGCCGCATGTTGCGCCATGCCGGAGCGAATGTCTGGCGCGTGGGCTTCAACGCCGGTGACGCGGCCTTCTGGCGTGATCGGGCGAGCTATATTCCCTTCACCGGCACCGCCGAAGATTGGCGTCCCACCTTCCGCGCACTGGTGCAGGACAAGCGAGTCACAGACCTCGTGCTTTACGGCGACACCCGCGCCATCCACGCCCAGGCCATCGAACAGGCCCGCGAGATGGGCCTGACGATCCACGTCTTCGAAGAAGGTTACCTGCGCCCCTACTGGGTGACGTACGAGCGTGGCGGCTCCAACGGGCATTCGCGGCTCATGGAGATGGGCGTCGATGACATGCGCAAGGCCCTGGAAAACTCCGACATGGACACCGCCCTGCCGCCCGCCTCGTGGGGCGACATGCGCCAGCATATCTTCTACGGCGCGGCCTATCACGGCTGCGTCCTGCTGTTTAACCGCAAGTACCGCAACTTCCGTCCCCACCGCGCCCTGACTGTCCGGCAGGAATTCACCCTTTATCTCAAACGGTTGGTCCTCATGCCGTTTCAGGCTATCGACCGGCGCATCGCCACTTGGCGCATCCGGCACGGCGGCTTCCCCTATCACCTGGCGCTGCTCCAACTGGAGCACGACGCCTCGTTCCAAAAGCACTCGCCGTTCGACACGATGACGGACTTTCTCGAAACCGTGACCGAGAGTTTCGCCAACGGCGCGCCGAAACATCATCACCTCGTGGTCAAGGCCCACCCGCTCGAAGATGGTCGCACACCCATCCGCGCGGAACTGCGTCGCCTTGCCCGCAAGCACGATGTCTTCGACCGCGTGCATTACGTCCGCGGCGGCAAGCTGGCGCGCCTTCTGAACGAGGCCCGCAGCGCCGTCACGGTAAACTCCACCGCAGCACAACAGGTGCTCTGGCGCGGGATTCCGCTCAAGACCTTCGGCGAGGCGGTCTATGCCAAGCCCGAATTCGTCTCGACAAAGCCCCTGCGTGATTTCTTCGCCGGGGCAGAACGGCCAGACCGCAAGGCTTATGGCGACTACCGCCGCTATTTGCTTGAAACCAGCCAGGTTGCCGGCGGCTTCTATTCCTCCAGTGGCCGCCGCCAGTTGCTGCGCCAGACGGTGGACATGATGCTCAGCCCCGATGACCCCTATGACGCCCTGGTCACAGGCACCGCGGCCCCAAGGCAACAGTTGCAGGCCGTCACATGAACATCCGGCGCTAAGACACTGGATTTTCGCACCGCTTCGCGTTAGCGTGGGGAAAAAAAACCGAGGCAGACAAAACAGGTCGAGGAGACCGGGCAGTGAAACTCCAATCCAAACGATGGGCGAAGTCCGTCGCATTGGTGCTTGTCGTGAGCATGGTTGCGTCGTGCAGCTTCCTCCCCCGCTCAGGCCCCAGCAAACGTCAGATCTATTCCGGTTCCGTGCAACGATCCGGCGACGCCTTCGTGGTGTCCGTCAATGACCGCGTGACCCGCGCCACGGCCGTCCAACCCGCGCTCGGCTTCACCGAAGCGTTCAAGAACGCGGGCCTCGTCGGCTCCGACACGATCCGCCCCGGCGATACGCTGGGCCTGACCATCTGGGAAAACGTCGATGACGGCCTGTTGGCCGGCGAAGGCGCCAACCAGACCCTTCTGGAAGAAGTGCAGGTCGACGGGGCCGGCTTCATCTTCGTGCCCTACGCGGGGCGCATCCGCGCCGCCGGCAACACGCCCGAGGCGATCCGGCGCATCATCACCTCCAAGCTCGATGAACAAACCCCGGACCCACAGGTCGAGGTGCGCCGCCTTGCAGGCGACGGCGCGACCGTGTCTCTGGTGGGCGCGGTGGGCGGCCAGGGTGTCTACCCGATCGAACGTCCGACCCGAACGCTTTCGAACATGCTGGCCGCCGCAGGCGGTGTGACCATCGAGCCCGAAATCGCGCAGGTTACCGTAATCCGGGGCGGAATGCGCTCCAAGGTCTGGTTCCAGGATCTCTTTCGTAATCCCGGGTTCGATATCGCCCTACGCGGCGGTGACCGTATCCTGGTCGAGGAAGACACCCGCGCCTTCACCGCGCTCGGCGCCACCGGCGGCCAGGCCCGCGTGCCCTTCCCCTCGCCCACGATCTCCGCGATCGAGGCCATTGCCCAGGTCGGTGGCCTCCAGGCCAACGCGGCCGACCCCACCGGCGTCTTCGTGCTGCGCAACGAACCGGCAGAAATCGCCAACCAGGTGCTCGGCCGCAACGACCTCGTGGGCGCGCAGCGTCTGGTCTACGTGCTGGATCTGACGCAGCCCAACGGCATGTTCATGGCCCGTGATTTTGCCATCCGCGACGACGACACGCTCTACGTGACCGAGGCGCCCTTCGCCCAGTGGAGCAAAGTCATCGGCGCTCTGACCGGCACGCTCGGTGCCGTTGGCTCCGTCTCGACCGCAGGCGATACGCTCAGCGGGAACTGATGGCGCAATACATCCACTCGGAACCCGCCGGAGCAGATGCCTCCCGGCGGGTTTTCTATTTCAACGCGGGCTTCCTGCGTCAGCGCCGTATCCGCCGCATCCTGGATCTCGCCGGCCTGCCCCTGCAATTGGGCAAGCCCGGCGCAGAGGACCTGATTGCGGTCTGGGGCCGTTCGCCCTATGCCGCGCGGGGCGAGGCGATGGCGCAAAAGACCGGTGCCGGGATCGTGCGCGTCGAAGACGCCTTCCTGCGCTCGCTGCGTCCCGGTCGCGCGGGCGAACCGCCGCTGGGACTGCTTATCGACCATACCGGCGTGCATTTCGACAGCAGCGCACCCTCGGACCTGGAAACACTTCTGGCCACCCATCCGCTGGACGACACCGCCCTGATGGACCGGGCCCGCGGCTGCATCTCCCGCATGGCCGAGGCGCACCTGACCAAGTACACCGCCTTCGATCCCGCCGCTTCCTGCCCCGCGCCGGGCTACGTCTTGGTGCTCGACCAGACCCGCGGCGACGCCTCCGTCATACATGGCGGGGCCGACGCCAACACCTTCCGCGAGATGCTCCTTTACGCGCAGGAGGAGAACCCCGGCTGCCCGGTCCTGATCAAGACCCACCCCGAAACCGTGCAGGGCCACCGCCAAGGCTATTTCGGTCCGGAAGACACCTCGGACCGCGTCAGCCTGTTCTCCGATCCCGTCAGCCCCTGGAAGCTCATGGAAGGCGCCGTCGCGGTCTACGCCGTCACCTCCCAGCTCGGATTCGAGGCGATCTTCGCCGGGCACAAACCCCATGTCTTCGGCCAGCCCTTCTATTCCGGCTGGGACCTGACCGAGGATCGTCACCCTAATCCCATATCCCGCCGCGGCCGCACCCTCTCAAGGGCCCAGCTCTTTGCCGCCGCGATGATCCTCTATCCCAAGTGGTACGACCCCCACCGCGACCGGCTGTGCGAGCTGGAAGACGCGATCTCCTTCCTCGAGGCCCGCACGAACGCATGGCGCGCCGATCACCGGGGCTGGGTCGCCTCGGGCATGCGTCTGTGGAAACGCCGCCCCCTGCAAAAGGTCTTCGGTGCCGAGAAGCGCGTGACCTTCAAGGACAATCCCGCCCACGCCGCGCGCGTCGCCGACGCCACCGGGCGTGCCCATATGTGCTGGGCCGGCAAGACGCCCGCCGACATGGCTGTCATCCGGGTCGAGGACGGATTTCTGCGCTCGCGCGGTCTGGGCGCAGAACTGGTTCCGCCCCTGTCACTCGTGTGCGACGATCTCGGCATCTACTATGACCCGACCCGCGAAAGCAGGCTGGAGCGCTGGATCATCCGGCGCGAAACCCTGCGCCCCGACCAGGACCTGCGCGCCGAACGCCTGATCCGCCGCCTCGTGTCCTTGGGCCTCAGCAAATACAACCTCGGCCTCTCGGTTCCGGACCTGCCCGACGGCCTCCGCGTGCTGGTCCCCGGCCAGGTCGAGGATGACGCTTCTATCCGCACCGGCGCGGGTCGGACTTCGACCAACCTCGCCCTGTTGGAATCGGCCCGCGCCGCGCATCCCGATGCCGTCCTGCTCTACAAACCCCACCCCGATGTCGAGGCGGGCCTGCGCGAAGGCACCATTCGTCAGGCCGACCTGGACAGGCTCGATGCCATCGCCCTGCCCCGCACCGACCCCGCCGCACTGTTGTCCCAAGTCCAGCGCGTCTTCACCATGACTTCGCTCACTGGGTTCGAGGCGCTGCTCCGCGGCGTTCCCGTCACCACCACCGGCGCGCCGTTCTATGCAGGATGGGGCCTGACCACCGATACCGGCGACGTCCCCGCCCGCCGCGCCGCGCGACCAACGTTGCACGGCCTGGTTCATGCCGCTCTCATCGACTACCCGCGCTATTTCGACCCTGTCACCGGACAGCCCTGCCCGGTCGAGGTCGTGCTGGACCGCCTCGCCACCGGCGACATCCCCCACCCCGGTCCCGCCAACCGCCTTCTGGCAAAGCTTCAGGGCCTTTTTGCCTCGCGCGCCAGCCTCTGGCGGTGACAATCCGGCCAGCTGCCTTATCTTGGAGGCAACGAACGGCAAGGAGGATCATATGGACCGCAACAGCGACTTCACCCAACGCGCCGTGGTGCACGCCGCCGACGAGGACTGGGTCGCCTCGCCCATGCCCGGCGTTGACCGGCGCATCCTCGACCGCATCGGCGACGAAGTGGCCCGCGCCACCTCGATCGTGCGCTACGCCCCGAACAGCGCGTTCTCGTCCCACGTCCACACGGGCGGCGAGGAATTCCTCGTGCTCGAAGGCGTCTTTTCGGACGAGCATGGCGATTTCCCCGAAGGCAGCTATATTCGCAATCCGCCGGAATCGTCCCACACGCCGGGGTCAGAGCCCGGCTGCACCATCCTCGTGAAGCTCTGGCAGTTTGACTTGTCCGACCGCACCCATGTGCGCATCGACACGAACAAGATGCGCTTTCTGCACGACCGCGACGATGTCGAAATCATGCCGCTCTTTTCCGATGGCCGCGAGGATGTCGCGCTGGAACGCTGGGCGCCGGAGGCGCGCGTCTCGCTCGACGCACCCGACGGGCTGGAATTGCTGGTGCTGGACGGCGGCTTCACCGAAGGCGGCGAGACCTTCAAACGCCTCAGTTGGCTGCGCCTGCCGAAAGGCGCGTCATCAACCGCCCAGGTGGGAACCAACGGCGCCCGTGTCTGGATCAAGCGCGACCACCTGCGCGAAACCCCGACCGGCCCCAAGACGTAACCCGTCCCGGACCTGATCCGGGACCTCTTCAGGCCCGGTCAAAGGTCACTCCCCGTAAGGCACCCATGCCGTCTTGACCTCCGTCGCCGCCTCCAAAAAGGCACGGCACCCGCCGGCATCATACCAGTCCAGCGCGCGTCCGTTGTTCACCCATGTCCGCTTGAGGTTTCCGGCACTCTCCCGCTCGATCACCTCCGACAAGTCGGCCGAGGCAAAGCTCCAGACCGCCTCGACATCCGCATGCCCGGCCAGGTGCGGTGCAAGCTCCGCGACCGGCCCGACCAGCAGGTTCGCCACGCCCGCCGGCACGTCCGATGTTTCCAGAACCTGCACCAGTTCCATCGCCGCCAGCGGAAACGGTTCGCTGGCTATCAGCACCGCGCGATTGCCCATCGCCATCACCGCCCCCAGCACCGACACGAGACCCAGCAGGGGCGCCTCATCCGCGCAGAACGCGCCGATCACGCCCACCGGCTCGCGCAGGGCCAGCGCCATGCCGCGGATCGGCACCGCGGCAGCCTCGCCCGCGAACTTGTCCGCCCAGGCCGCCCATGTAAACAACCGGTCGACACTGGCCTCCACCTCGCTTGCGCCACTGCGCCCGCCGCTCATCGCGTTCAGCACCCGGGCAAAATCATCCGCCCGCGACGAAAGGTTCTCGGCCATGTAATAAATGATCTGCGCCCGCGCATGGCCGCTGGTCCGACCCCAGGCCGCTGCTCCGCGCGCGGCCTCCACCGCGTTACGGATATCCTTGCGGTTGGCCACCGGAACCTGCCCCAGCGCCTTGCCCGACTTGCCGTAGATCACGCGCGAATACCCACCGTCGGGCCGCGTCTGCTTACCCCCTATGTAGAGCTTCGGTGTCCGGTCCATTCCTTCGACCACACCGTTTGCGCCTCCCGTGAACCCCGCGACAGGGCGCAGCGCCTTTTGTGCCCGAGTCGGCTTCAGATAGGCATCCAGCCCCGCCCAGCCGCCTTCGCGCCCGAACCCACTCTCGCGCACACCGCCAAAGGGTGCCGCCGCGTCGAACATGTTGGTCCCGTTCACCCAGACCACGCCCGCCGCCAGCTTCGGCGCCACGTCCAGTGCCAGGTTGAGGCTTTCCGACCAGACCGACGCCGCCAGCCCGTAGCGCGTGTTGTTGGCCAGCGCGACGGCTTCCGCAGGTGTCCGGAACGTGGTCGAGACAAGCACGGGGCCGAAAACCTCTTGCTGCATCAGCGTATCCGACGGTGCCAGCCCGGTGATCAGCGTCGGCGGATAGAAGGCACCCGTCTCCGGCATCTCGACTGCCGCGGCAAACCTCTCGCCTGCGGCACTGCCCTCGACCAGCCGCCGCACCCGCTCCACCTGCACAGGGTCGGCCATGGCACCCACGTCAATGCACTTGTCCAGCGGGTTGCCGATGCGCAGCTTGCCCATTCTCTCTTGCAGCCGTGCCTGAAAATCGTCGGCAATCCCCTCCTGCACCAGCAGGCGCGAGCCCGCGCAACAGACCTGGCCGCCATTCAGCCAGATCGCGTCGACCAGCCCCTCGATGGCGCTGTCGATATCGGCATCCTCGAATACGATGTAGGCGCTCTTTCCGCCCAGCTCCAGCGTCAGCGCCTTGCCCTGCCCCGCCGTCTGCTTCCGTATGCGCCGCCCCACGTCGGTCGAGCCGGTAAAGGCCACCTTGTCCACGCCCTCATGCGTGACGATCCGCTCGCCAACTTCCCCGTCGCCGGTCACGATGTTGACCACCCCCTTCGGCAGCCCGGCCTGCCTGCAGATATCCGCGAAAAGAAGGGCTGTCAGCGACGTCCATTCCGCCGGTTTCAGAACCACGGTGTTGCCCGCCGCCAGCGCCGGTGCCACTTTCCATGCCAGCATCAAAAGGGGGAAGTTCCACGGGATCACCTGCCCGCAAACCCCGTGCGCGCGCCGGTCAGGTCGCTCGACCTCCAGCAATTGCGCCAGCCCGGCATGGTGATAGAAATGCCGGTGCACCAAGGGCACGTCGATGTCGCGGCTTTCGCGCAAGGGCTTGCCGTTATCCAGCGTCTCCAGCACCGCGAAGAGCCGCGCGTTCTTTTGCACCAGCCGCGCCAGCCCATAAAGGTACCGCGCCCGCCCGGGCCCACCCAAGCGCTCCCATTTCGGCTGGGCCTTCCGCGCCGCCGCCACGGCGGCATCCACGTCCTCCGCGCTGGCCTGGCTCAGCAGCGCCAGAACTTCGCCCGTGGCCGGGTTCTTCGCTTCGAACCCCTCACCCGGCGCGGTGAACGCCCCATCGATGAAATGCCCGAACCGGTCACCCTGGTCCACCAGCCAGGCATAGGCATCGGCGGCGCTTTCCGGCGCGGGCCCATACTCCATGCTTTCGAAGATTTCCTTGACGGTCATGGCTTCATCGTTCCCGAAACACTCAAATCCATCCGCTTACCCCAAGCCATGTCGCCACCCCGCCGAATACCGCCCGGTGACATGATGTTCCAACTGCCGTTCGATATCGCCCAGCAGGCTCGACGCGCCAAA
Source organism: Roseovarius confluentis (assembly GCF_002917925.1). Classification (GTDB taxonomy): domain Bacteria; phylum Pseudomonadota; class Alphaproteobacteria; order Rhodobacterales; family Rhodobacteraceae; genus Roseovarius; species Roseovarius confluentis. Next base: position 103,281 of record NZ_PPFE01000009.1, read on the forward strand.
ACGGAACAGATCAGGCCGCAGCCACCGACCTCCCAGCTCTTCCTTGATCATCGACAGGTACACCAGCGCCTCCTTCGCCTTCGAGATGCCCCCCGCGGGCTTGTAACCCACCCGGTAACCGGTCGCCGCGTGATAGGCCCGGATCGCCCGCAGCATTACAAGCGTCACCGGCAGCGTCGCGTTCACGCTCTCCTTGCCGGTCGAGGTTTTGATGAAATCCGCCCCCGCCATCATGCAGACCAGCGACGCCCGCGCCACATTGCGCAGGCTACCTAGTTCCCCGGTGGCCAGGATCGCCTTGACATGTGCGTTGCCACAAGCGGAGCGAAAGGCCTGCATCTCGTCGTAAAGCGCCTGCCAATCGCCTGTCAGCACATGCCGGCGCGAGATCACGATGTCGATCTCGTCGGCACCTTCCGCCACGCTCGCCTCGATCTCGGCCAACCGCAGGTGAAACGGCGACAGGCCCGCCGGAAACCCGGTCGAGACGGCGGCCACCGGAATTCCGCTGCCCTCCAGCGCCCTGCGGGCCGGCGCGACCATATCGTGATAGACACAGACCGCGCCCACGGTCAGCCCTTCCATCCCCAGGGCGTCCAGCAGGTCAGTGCGCACCGGCTGGCGCGCCTTGGCGCAGAGCCGCGCGACGCGCCCCGCGGTGTCGTCGCCTGCTAGCGTCGTCAGATCGATGCAGCTGATGGCCCGGCACAACCACGCCGCCTGGTACTCCTTCTTGACCGTCCGACGCCCCGGCAGCGTGCCCGCCCGCCGCTCGACCGCCGAGGTGTTCACCGCAACCGCCGCCACCTGGTCGAGGTCCAGCGGCGCGCCCGCGTTGCGCGGCTCCAGCGTCTGCGGCAGGTGCGTCTGCGCGGTCTCTGTCCGGATCGTCATGGCCACCGTTCAAGCATGGAAAATCACCCGCGAAGCGTCGCATGCACGCCGCTCCTTGGCAAGCCGCAGCCGGGCGCGGGCGCGCCTGCACGATACCTGCACAACCGCGCCGCCAACCGGTGCACATCTCTGCCCTAAACTACCTTCACCAACCTCATATTCGCACCCAGAGGAAATCCCAATGCGACACGCCTTCCTATTCGAACCTCGCGTTCACCGCGCCCGATCCCGGCACCGCCGCGCCCTGCTTCTCGCGCTTGGCCTCGCCATCCTGTCGGGCCTCGCGGTGTCGGGCACAACCTACGCGACTTCACCGGAACGACAGGGCTTTTCCAAACCCGGCCAATCGCCTAGCTTCATGCCCGAAACAGTACGCCTGCGGATCGAAGAATGAGCCATATCCTGATCGTCGACGACGACCCCCAGATCCGCGATGTGCTGCGCATCGCCCTGAAAAAGGCCGGACACGACGTGGCCGAGGCCGGCGACGGGGCCGAGGGGCTGGCCAAGGCCCGCAGCGGCAAGGCCAACCTCATCGTGCTGGATATCGGCCTGCCCGAGATGGACGGGCTCGAAATGTGCCGCCGCTTGCGCGCCGACCACGACACGCCCGTGCTTTTCCTGACCGCCCGCGACGAAGAAATCGACCGGGTCCTCGGTTTTGAGCTGGGCGGCGACGACTACGTGACCAAACCCTTCTCGCCGCGCGAACTGGTGGCCCGCATCCGCGCCATCCTCAAACGCACAGAACAAGGCCCGGTCACCGGCATGACCCAGCCGCTCAGCCACGGCGCCCTTCGCCTCGACCCCGAGCGGCACCTGTGCAGCTTCGGCACCCAAACCGTCGCGCTGACCGCCCGCGAGATGTCGCTGCTGGAACACCTCATGACCCGCCCCGATCACGTGGCCACCAAGGCCCAACTGACCGATGCGGTCTACGGGCCGACCATCCACGTATCGGACCGCACCCTCGACAGCCACCTGCGCAACCTGCGCGCCAAGCTGGCCGAGGCGGGATGCGTCGACGCCATCGAAACAGTGCACGGGGTCGGGATCCGGATGGGCGCATGCCAGGCGGCGTAAAGCAGCGCATCCGCCAGAAATGGCGGCCGCCCTTGGCCCTTGTGATCGGGGGCACACTCTCGGCGGTGCTGGTGCTTCCGGTCATCGCCATCGGCTATTTCAAGGTTGCGGGCTTTATCCTCGGATGGGGCGAGACCACCCTGCTGATCGGCACGCTGGCCGTGGTCACGACCCTACTGCTGGCGTTCCTTCTGTGGCGGCTTGTGCTGCGACCGGTCTACGCGCTGACCGCCCATGCAAAGGCGGTGAAAGACGGGCGCGACGACGCTCCTCTTCCCCGGCATTTCGGCACCCCGGAACTGACCGCTCTAGGCCAGGCTGTGCTCGACATGGGCAGCACCCTTCAGGACCGGGAGGCCGGCCTGCGCGCCTATACCAACCACGTCACCCACGAGCTCAAGTCGCCGCTCACCAGCCTGATCGGTGCCACGGAACTGCTCGAAGACGACACCTCGCCCGAGGACCGCGCCAAGCTGACCGAGACGATCCGCACCTCGGCCCTGAAGATGCAGGTTCTTCTGGATGCGTTGCGCCGGCTTGCCAAAGCGCGCGATCCGCTGGGGCATGGCCCGACGCAGCTCTCCGTAGCGCTGAACAAGGTGGAAGCGGGCGTGGCGCTCGACCTGCACCACGACCGCGCCGTACCGCTGGACCCAGACGCTCTGCACGCCATCCTGACCCACCTTTCCCAAAACGCCGCGGCGCATGGGGCCCGGCAGCTAAAGGTTACCGGCACCGAGAACGGCTTTACCGTGCAGGATGACGGGCCCGGCATCGCCGAAGGCAACCGCGCCCGCATTTTCGAGCCGTTCTTCACGACCCGCCGCGCCACGGGAGGCACCGGAATGGGGCTGGCCATCGTGCGCACCATGCTCGGCGCCGCCGGGGGTGACATCGCGCTGCTGCCATCCAAGCGAGGCGCACTCTTCGACATCACTTTCGATTGACGGCGCGCGCTCAGCGGATCCGCTTGTAAGCGGCCCGCTCGCGCAGGACCAGCACCGCGGCACAGCTTGACAGGCGCGACATGCCGGGCCGGTCCGAAAGGTATTTCTGGTTTGGCTCGTCTCGGGCCAGCGCAGCGCGGCGCAGGGTCATGATCCGCGCCCGCGCACTGTTCAGAAACTGCTCCTGCGGGATCACCTTTTCATACGGGCTGTCGAGCCGCGACACCTCGTAGAACCCGCCTGTCAGCGCCAAAAGCGCCACCCCGCAGGCGCCAACCTGGTTCGGGCATTCCGCGCGGCACAGATCGGAGATCGGGCGCGCCGACAGGTCGCGCAGCACCCAGTCCTCGATCGGCTTCCGCCACCTGTTTCCAGCGCTCATGTCCCCGAAACCAAAACCCAATGCCAGAAACTGCGCCATGCCCAGCGTCTCCGGGTCGTCCGCGCTGATCACTTCGGGTCCCAGCGACAGCATGTGGCGCAACGCCGCCATGCCATCGGCCTGCGGCTCGGGCGTGTCGGCGAGAAAGGCAAGGTACGGGCGCATCTCGGGCAGGATCGTCTCGCTGGCCACCAGTTTCTCGCGCATGGCACGCGACCCATAGAGCGCCGCGATCCGCGTAGGATAATCCGTGGCCTGCCGCTCGCCTGCCTGCCACAGCGCGAAATGCGTCTGCAATTGCAGGAACGGCTTACGCGAACGCAGGAACATCTCGGCAAGCCGGTTGCCTTCGCTTGCCTCTACCGCCAGCCAGCTGCGCCCAAACCGGGTCTTGCCCGACATATCGCGAAAAAGCGTCCGGCGCGCATCCGGCTCCAACCCCATGCGATAGGGCGACGGACCGCGATCCATCGTCTCGATCCGGGCCAGCAGGATACGCGCATCGCTGTGCCCTTCGCGGGCCAGCTGCGCCAGAAGCGGCAGGCTCTGGGAATCGTCGCCCGAAAGCCAAAGCGCCACCGCTTCGTCGAATGCGGCCTGCGCGAAAGCGGCCCCGACCCAAAGCCAGAGCATCACAATTGCTGCGCATGTTCCCCTGATCATTCCCGGCCCCTCCTTCGCCGGACCGCCTTCATTCTATAGGCCCAGGGCCATCTGTCCTGCAACCCAGACGTGCAAAACATCTTCACCCAACGCCTTTTGTTCGACAAGGTCGAAGCGCCTCGCCCCGTCCAGCCGATCAAGCCCCAGCGCTCCAATCCCCGGAAGGCCCTCGGCCCCCATCGCAAATCCTGCCGTGATCCCGGCCATCCGATCTACCAGCCCTTCCGCCAAGAGCGATGCCGACAGCGCCCCGCCGCCTTCGCAGAAAACCCGGGTCAGCCCACGCCGCCCCAGCTGGTTCAGGACAGAGCCCATATCCAGCTGCCGTCCCGATAATCCGCAGGGCACCATCTCGGCGCCAAGCCCCCGCCAAGCCTCGACCAGCGCGGCATCCGCATCGGGGCCGTGGCACATCCAGACCGGCACCTCCGATGCTGTCCGCGCCAGCACCGACATCAACGGCACATCCAGCCTGCGCGACACCACCACGCGCACTGGCTGATGGTCGACCCCCATGTCGCGCACCGTCAGCGATGGATCGTCCGCGCGCGCCGTACCCGCGCCGACCATGACGGCGTCGTGACGCGCCCGCGCAGCATGCACCCAGCGCCGCGCCTGCGGTCCGGTGATCCACTGGCTGTGCCCGCTGGCGGTGGCGATCCGCCCGTCAAACGACGTTGCCAGCTTCAGCGTCACTTCAGGGCGCCCCCGCGTCATCCGGCTCAGAAACCCGCCAAGGTCATACTGTGCCTCCGCCGCGCAATTTCCGATCTCGACCGTGATCCCGGCCTCACGCAGCGCCGCAAAGCCCCGGCCCGAGACCCTCGGATCGGGGTCGCCAATGGCCACCACCACACGTGCGATCCGGGCCGCTATGATGGCGTCGGTGCAGGGTGGTGTCCGTCCGTGATGGGCGCAAGGCTCTAGGCTGACATAGGCCGTGGCCCCCTCGGCCGCCGCGCCGGCCTGTTCAAGCGCGATACGCTCGGCATGCGGCCGCCCGCCAAGGCCCGTCGTGCCGCGCCCCACAATGCGCCCATCCTTGACGATCACGCAGCCCACGGCAGGGTTGGGCCAGGTCCGGCCCAGCCCGCGACGCCCAAGGCCCAATGCCAGCCTTAGAAAGCGGATGTCGTCCGAGCTCACGTCTCTCCGGGCTCTTCCACAGCACCCGGCCGCAACTCGCTGACGAACTTGTCGAAATCGTCTGCCGCCTGGAAGTTCTTGTAAACGCTGGCAAAGCGGACATAGGCCACGGTGTCGATCCGCGCCAGGCTTTCCATCACGATCTCGCCTACCGTCTTTGACGGAATATCCGTCTCGCCAAGGCTTTCCAGCCGTCGCACTATGCCGGAAATCATCTGCTCCACCCGCTCCGGCTCGACCGGGCGTTTCTGCAAGGCGATCCGGATCGACCGTTCCAGCTTGTCGCGGTCGAAATCCTCGCGCCGGCCGTTCGTTTTCACGACCACCAGGTCGCGCAATTGCACGCGTTCATAGGTGGTGAACCGACCACCACAGGCCGGGCAAAACCGCCGCCGCCGGATCGAAACGTGATCCTCTGCGGGGCGTGAGTCCTTCACTTGAGTGTCGATATTTCCGCAAAACGGGCAGCGCATCGGCCGGTCCCCTTTTCTTCTCTGCCTCTGATGGTCATGGGTCTATTGCCCAGTTATCCACAGCCACTATAGGGCAGCCGCAAAGTTTTGGGTAGAGGGCAAATTCAGTCGCAACATCGAGCGTAGTTCTAGGCCTTTGTTGCTGCGACGAAGCGCCCGGGGAACGCTTGCCGGATTGTTTCGTTGCCGCTCCAGCGAAAGATAGAAACCCAACTCAAAAGGATCATCATGACCCGCAAAACACTCTTTATCACCGGCGCCTCAACCGGCATCGGCGCTGAAACGGCCCGCAAGGCCGTCGAATCCGGCTGGAACGTCGCGCTCTTCGCCCGCAGCAAGGACAAGCTCGAAGCACTGGCATCGGAGCTTGGCGACGACCACACTCTTGCCTTGGCCGGCGACGTCACGGACATGAAAGAACTGAAAAACGCCATCGACAGCGCCACCGATCATTTCGGTGGCCTCGACGCCGTGTTCGCCAATGCCGGGCGCGGGCTCGACACGCCGGGCGTTGAAAACGGCGATCCCGACGAGTGGCGCAAGATGCTCGATCTCAACATCAACGGGCTGCTCTACACCATCAAAGCCGCTTTCCCGCATCTGCAAAAATCCAAGGGACACGCCGTGCTCACCGGCTCGGTGGCGGGCAAGATCAATCTGCCCGGCTCGATCTACGGTGCCTCCAAGTGGTTCGTCCAGGGCTTCGCCGGCAACCTCAGCCAGGAAATGCGCGAATGGGGCGGCCGTTGCACCGTGATCTGCCCCGGCATGGTGGACACGCCATTCTTCGACGAAGCCAAACCCGACAAGTTGAAGCCCGAAGATATCGCCAGCGCCGTGGTCTTTGCCCTCGACCAGCCCCAACGCGCCGATGTGCGAGAAATGGTCGTTATGCCCACGGGCTGAGGCTCGGGCCTGACTTAGGCCAGGTGCGCCGCCACTTTGCGGGTGTGCGGCGCATCTCGATGCTCGAAGACGTAAATACCCTGCCACGTGCCTAGTACGAGCCGCCCGTCGCTCACGGGAATCGCCAGGCTCACCGGCATCATGGCGGCCTTTATATGCGCGGGCATGTCATCCGGTCCTTCATAGGTGTGCGTCAGATATGACATGGACGGATCGCTCGTCGGCGGCACCAGCCGCGCAAAATAATTCCGCAAATCGGTCTGCACCTCGGGATCCGCATTTTCCTGGATCAACAGGCTGGCCGAGGTGTGGCGGACAAACAGCGTCAAAAGCCCGTGTTGCACGTTCTGCTTGGCGATCCAGCCGGTGACATCTCGGGTGAAGTCATAAAGACCCTGCCCGCGCGTCTTGATTTCAAATTCCGTCTGCATGTTCGAGATTTACCGTCACGGTGCTGATGACACCAGCCCCGGAAACGCAGGAACCTGAGCGGAACCCCAGACGTTTTAAGAATGGACGGGGAAAGGAGGACTGCAATGTCTATCGCAAGAGTGACCGAAATTTCCGCAACCTCGACCGACAGCTTTGATGATGCCGTTAAGCAAGGCATTCAGCGCGCGTCCAAAACGCTGCGCAACATCGAAGGTGCATGGGTAAAGGATTCGAACGTCAAGGTTGCAAACGGAAACGTCTCGGAATTCCGCGTAAATCTCGCCGTGACGTTTCTGCTTGACGATTGACCCGTCGTGAAAGCTGGCTCTAGTTGGAAAGAGCCGTTCAGATGTGGGAAGAAATGCGCAGACCCCTTGGTTGAGGCCAAGGGGTCTTTTGTTGGGCGATGACAGAAAACAAATGAAAACGACGCCTTCCGGCGCCGTTCAATGTCATTGGGTGAATAGCCTCACGGCCTACTGATCGAGGAACGACCGCAGCTTTCGCGACCGGCTTGGATGCTTCAGCTTGCGAAGCGCCTTGGCCTCGATCTGGCGAATACGTTCGCGCGTGACCGAGAATTGCTGGCCCACTTCCTCAAGCGTGTGATCCGTATTCATCCCGATGCCGAACCGCATCCGCAGCACGCGTTCCTCGCGCGGCGTCAGGCTCGACAGGACCCGCGTCGTGGTCTCCTTCAGATTGTCCTGAATGGCCGAGTCCAACGGCAGGATCACGTTCTTGTCCTCGATGAAATCGCCCAGCTGCGAGTCCTCTTCGTCGCCGATCGGCGTCTCGAGGCTGATCGGCTCCTTGGCGATCTTCATCACCTTGCGGACCTTCTCAAGCGGCATTTGCAACTTCTCGGCCAGCTCTTCCGGCGTCGGCTCGCGGCCGATCTCGTGCAGCATCTGGCGGCCCGTGCGCACCAGCTTGTTGATCGTCTCTATCATGTGCACCGGGATACGGATCGTGCGCGCCTGGTCGGCGATCGACCGGGTAATGGCCTGGCGGATCCACCACGTCGCATAGGTCGAGAACTTGTAGCCACGACGATACTCGAACTTGTCCACGGCCTTCATCAGGCCGATATTGCCTTCCTGGATCAGGTCCAGGAATTGCAGGCCCCGGTTGGTATACTTTTTGGCGATCGAGATCACGAGCCGCAGGTTGGCCTCGACCATTTCCTTCTTGGCTTGGCGTGCTTCCTTCTCGCCCTTCTGCACCTGATTCACAATGCGGCGGAACTCGCTGATGTCGAGGCCCACGTACTGGCCCACCTGGGCCATGTCGGCGCGCAGTTCTTCCACCTTCTCGGGGCTGCGCTCCATGAACATCTTCCAGCCGCGCCCCTCTTTCTGGGCCATGTCTTCAAGCCAGTTGGGGTCAAGCTCGCGGCCGCGATACGCGTCGACGAATTCCTTGCGGTTGATGCGCGCCTGGTCGGCCAGCTTCACCATGGCCGAGTCGATCTGCATGATCCGGCGGTTGATGCCATAAAGCTGGTCGATCAGCGCCTCGATCCGGTTGTTGTGAAGGTGCAGCGAATTCACCAGTTCCACGATCTCGGACCGCAGCTTCTGGTAGGTCTTTTCCTGTTTGTCACTGAACGACCCGTCCTCGTTCAGCGTGGCCGAGATGCGGCTGTCCTGCATCTCGCTCAGTTTCTCGTAATCCGAGGCAATCCTGTCGAGCGTTTCCAATACGCGCGGCTTCAGCGTGGCTTCCATAGCCGCGAGGCTCATGTTGGCCTGTTCTTCGTCGTCCTCATCGTCGTCGCTGGCGATAGGGTTGCCGTCCGCGTCAAGCTCGGGCTCGCTCTTGTCTTCGGACTTTTCGTTCGGGGCACTGGCAATGTTGGCGGCCTCGACCACGGGCTCGTCGGTCTCGCCGTCGCCCATCTGGTCGCCGAACGTCGTCTCAAGGTCGATCACGTCGCGCAGCAGGATGTCCTCACCCAAAAGCTCGTCGCGCCAGATCGTGATCGCCTGGAAGGTAAGTGGGCTTTCGCACAGGCCCAAAATCATGGTGTTGCGCCCGGCCTCGATCCGCTTGGCGATCGCGATCTCGCCTTCGCGGCTCAGCAGTTCCACGGACCCCATCTCGCGCAGGTACATGCGCACCGGGTCGTCGGTACGGTCGAGCTTTTCGTCCTTGCCCGAGCCAAGCGCAACCTCGCCCTTCTTGCCGATCTCGGCAACGGCGGTGGTCTTCTGCTCTTCTTCCTCGGCTTCTTCTTCCTCGATGATGTTGATGCCCATCTCGGACAACATCGACATGACGTCCTCGATCTGCTCGCTCGACACCTGTTCGGGCGGTAGGACCTTGTTCAACTGGTCATAGGTAATGAAGCCGCGTTCCCGCGCCTCGCCGATCATCTTCTTGACGGCCGCCTGACTCATATCGAGCGAGATTTCGGCGTCCTGTTCTTCGGTCTTTTGATCGTCGTCGGTGTCCTTGGCGGCCATTCAGCTCTCCTGATCCCATCTGGGTGAAGGTGATTCGCTAAACCGAATCAACATGGCGACGGGGTGATTCGCAAACCCTTAACCCCTGATTGCTTAAGATAACATTCAAAGCGTTACCCGTCAGACCCTTTGTTGAACCCGATCTGATCCAGCAACGCATCGAATCGCTCTCTCTCTGCGCGGCTGACCGGGGCACCGTTTTGGCCCCGCTCATATTCCGTCTTGTCTTCCTGCTGGCTGGTCCATGCCCGGTTACGGGCCTGTGCTGCCTCGTTCAGCCGCCATGTCACGGCTTCATCGGCAACACCAGCAATGTCCTGCTCGGCTTCGCGGATTTCGGCCGCCAAACCGCGGTCTGCCTCCAGCTTCGCCAGTGTTTCGCCAACGGTCATGCGGGCAAGCTCCGCATCCCCCGGGCGCCGCACAGCAGGAACTAACGCGACATGGGGCAGCGACAACAGTTTTTCAACCACGTTGAGGCCGAGTCTTTCCGACAATTCGGATTCCAGCGTGCCGGTGCCGCCGGGCTGATGAAAAAGAAGCGCATCGCGGATCTGTCCGTGATGCGGCGGCTCGCATTGCAGGCGATCCAGGTCGACCTCGAACTCCGGCAGGATCTCGGGATTTCGGATCAGCGTGGCCAGAACCACCGCCTCTCGCAGATGGGTCTGCGCCGCATCGCCGGAGGCCACCAGCAGCGAGGATTTCGTCGTCGCCCGCACCGGCTCGATCTTCTGCCACTTGCCATCCCGCGCCGCAAATCCGCCGCCGCTCTTGGGCTTCGGCCGGAACAACTGCCAGCGCAGGTCCTTGATCGCCTGTCCGTAGTGGCTGCGCAGGCTTGGGTCGCGGATTGTCATGATCTTCTCGCGCAGCGCCTTGTCCAGCGCCGCCTTGCGCTCGGGACTGTCGAAATCACGCCCCTCCGTCTCGCGCTGCCACAGCAGGTCGACCATCGGCATGGCCTTGTCCAGCAGCGCCTGAACGGCACTCGCCCCCTCGGCCCGCAAGAGGTCATCGGGGTCCTGCCCCTCTGGCATCAGCACGAAGCGCAGCGACTTGCCCGCCTCCAGCAACGGCAGCGCCAGGTCGATCACCCGGTAGGCCGCGCGCAGCCCCGCCGTGTCGCCATCCAGCGCCACGATCGGCTCTTCCGCGATGCGCCACAGCATGGCTAGTTGGTGTTCCGTCACCGCCGTGCCCAAGGGCGCCACCGATGCGCCGAACCCCGCCTCGGCCAGCGCGATCACGTCCATGTAGCCCTCTGCCACGATCAGCGGCTGCCCCTTGCCCGCCGCCTCGCGCGCAGGTCCGTGATGATAAAGAGTTCGCGACTTGTCGAAAAGCTCGGTTTCCGGGCTGTTGAGGTATTTCGCGTTGTCATCCGGATCCATCGCCCGCCCGCCGAAGGCGATGCAACGCCCCCGCGGGTCGCGGATCGGGAACATGATCCTGTTGCGGAACGTGTCATAGGGCTTGCCGCCCTTGTTGCTCGGCTTGGCCAGCCCGCAGCGCAGGATCAGGTCGTCCTCGACGCCCTTGCCTGTCAGGTGGTCCCACAGATCCTTCCACGCGTCGGCAGCAAACCCGATATCATAACGGTCCTGCGCCGCCTCATCCAGGCCGCGCCCCGCCAAGTAGTCGCGCGCCGCGCCCCCCGCCCCGGCCTTCAGCATCAGGCGGAAATGGCGCACCGCCATCTCCATCACCTCTACCAGCTGCGTGCGCCGGTCGGCCTTGGCCTGGGCTTGAGGGTCGCGCTCGGGCACGGTCATTCCGGCCTCTTGCGCCAGGATCTTTACCGCCTCCATGAACTCCACGTTCTCGGTCTCGCGCACAAAGGAAATGGCGTCGCCCTTCGCGTGACAGCCGAAGCAATAGTAATAGCCCTTGCGATCATCGACGTGAAAGCTGGCCGTCTTTTCGTGGTGGAAAGGGCAAGGTGCCCACATGTCGCCCTTGCCCTGGTTGGACTTGCGGTTGTCCCACATGACCTTGCGCCCCACCACCTGCACGAGGGAGGTGCGGGTGCGCAGCTCGTCAAGGAATCCGGGTGGCAGGCTCATCCCTGTAATATGGTCCAACCGAATGCCCGCGCCAAGGCGGTTTGCACGATTTAGGGCTGGAACCCCAGACAGCCTTCGCGATAGCGCTCTGTCACGACGCGGGCCGCATCCGGCTTGCCCATTTCCTGTGCGTCGATCGTGAACACCCAGTCCACCAGCGGCGGCACCATGGGCGTCAGCCGGGCCTCCACCTTGGCGGCACCGCTGGTCAGCTCTCGCTTGATGCGCTCAGCGTCCTTGCCGGCCTTTCGCTCGGCCGCGGCAATCCCGACGACCTTCGCGGTCTCGGTGCATATGACCGTCTTGTCCACCGCCGCCACGACCGACATCGGCACCGCGAGGCATAGCGCCCCGGCCATCCACAATATCCTGCCAAACATCGCCCGTCCTTTCGGCCACCCCCGGTACAGGCCCAACTCTGTCAACGCGCCGCCCGCACGGCAACCCCTTCCAGCGCCGTGCCAAGCTCATGCACCAGCGTCCGCGAAAAGGCCCGAAAGACCATAAGAAGAAACGTCGCCTCACCCGTGCGCGTCAGCGAGGCCGCCATATGCGCCACTTCCGTCCGCGCCGTGTGCCCCACTCCGAACACCCCGGTCCGCAGGTCTACCGGCGTCAGCCGCGCCAGCGCCTCGGCGGCCCTGTCGCCCTCGATCTCGACAGCCGCCCACGCATCGCTTTGATCCACCAGCGCCGCATGAACCGACAGTCCCTCACCCGGCTCCACACCGATCAGCAGGGCCTGCGTGCGCCCGAACCACATCACACCGCGCTCCGTCGTTCCTGTCATTCGCCCCGCGTCGGGCCAGCGCAGCCCATGCCCGGCCTCCAGCGCGCCCGAAAGCGCGTCATCCGCGCCGCGATAGGGCATGACAAGTGTCAGCGCGCCAAGGTCGACCTCGCGCAGCGCGACACCGCCGATCCTTGTCGGCATCATTCCGTCCATCGGGCTCTGCGCCGTCAGCTCACCCACGCATCCGCCCTCCCTCGGGATCGAAACCGCCCGGCGCAACGACCTCGCACAGCGTCGCCGAGCCTTTCAGATGCTCCACCATCCGCACATGCTCACCGATCCGCGCCCGGCCCCGTGCCAGAAACCCGAGCCCGATCACATGCCCCAGCATCGGTGAAAACGCCACCGAAGTGATGTAGCCCTCGTCGGTCTCGCTCACCGCCTCCGCGCCAGGAGCGAAAAGATGCGCCCCCGCGATCAGTTCCTTCACCGCGCCCACCGGCTTCAGCCCCACAAGCTGCGCCCGGTCCTCGTCCATCAATCCCGGCCGCGCCGCCATCGCCTTGCCGATGAAATCCTTCCTGTCGCTCATCATGCCCTGCATCCCGATGTCGAACGCCGTGGTGCGCCCGTGGATCTCGGCATGGGTGATGAACCCTTTCTCGATCCGCATGACATTGAGCGCCTCCATACCATAAGGACCGCCCTCCCGCGCCTCGGCCTTCTCGACCAGCAGATCAAAGAGCGCCGCGCCATATCGCGACGGCACCGCGATCTCATAGGCCAGCTCGCCCGAGAACGAGATCCGGAAAAGCCGCGCCCCGATGCCACCCGTTCGCACGTCCCCGCACGCCATGAAGGGCCAGTCCTCGTTGCCAAGCGCCTGCCCGACCACCTCCTCCAGCAGCGTCCGTGATTTCGGCCCGGCTACCGCGAACTGAGCCCATTGCTCGGTAACCGAGGCAAAGCGCACATCCAGATCGGGCCGCAGCACCTGGTGAGCGAACTCCATGTGCCGCATCACCTGTCCCGCTGCCGCCGTGGTGGTGGAGACAAGAAAATGCCGGTCGCCCAGGCGCGCGCAAGTGCCGTCATCCATGACATGCCCGTCCACGCGCAGCATCAGGCCATAGCGCACACGCCCCACCTTCAGCGTCGACATCATGCCGGTGTACAGGAAATCGAGGAACGCCGCCGCATCCGGCCCTTGCACGTCGATTTTTCCCAGTGTCGAGACATCGCAGATGCCGACGTGGTCGCGCACCATCCGCACCTCGCGGTCGCAGGATTGCCGCCACTGCGTTTCACCCGCCTTTGGGAAATAGCTGGGCCGGTACCACAGCCCCGCTTCGATCATCGGCGCGTTGCGCGCGACACTGGCCGCGTGCGAGGTGGTGAACCGCTCCGGCGCGAAACCCTTGCCTTTCGCCCCCGCGCCCATTGCGGCAATCGGCACCGGCACATAAGGCGGGCGAAAGGTGGTCGTCCCGGTCTCTGCGATCCCGCGCCCGGTGGCGTCGGCCAAGACCGCCAGCGCCGCGACGTTGGAATTCTTGCCCTGGTCCGGGGCCATGCCCTGGGTGGTGTAGCGCTTCATGTGCTCGACCGAGGTAAAATTCTCCTGCGCAGCCAGCGTCACGTCCTTCACCGTGACGTCATTCTGGAAATCCAGCCATGACCGGCCCTTGCCCGGAACATGCCAAAACGGCGTGATCTCATAGGTGCCGTCTTCCGCCCCCGGCACAGGCGCCTCAACCGCTTGCAGCCCAAGGTCCTCCACCACCGCCCTGCCCGCCGCAGCACCGCTTTCCAGACATCCGCGGGTCGAGAACGCCCCCATCGCCGCTCCCGCATAGCGCATCCCCGGCACCGCCCCCTCGCGCGGCAGGAACGCCGCCAGCCCTTCGTCCCACACGGGCCGCCCGCCCATGTGACAGCTCAGGTGCACGCTCGGGTTCCACCCGCCCGACATGGCCAGCACGTCGGCCTGCACCGCCTCGATCCGGTCGCCCTGCCGAAAGCGCACGGCCTCCACCCCCTTGCGCCCAACGGTGCCACAGACCTGCCCACCCGCGTAAAACGGCACGTCGAGGTCACAGACCGCATCCGCTCGCGCGTCGATCAGCGCCGATACATGAACGCCCGCCGCCTTCAAGTCCCGCGCCGTTCGATGTCCCGCATCGCTGTTGGCGAAAACCGCTACGCGGCGTCCGGGGCATACCCGCCAACGGTTCACATAGGCCCTCAGGGCGCCCGCCATCATAACACCGGGCCGGTCGTTGTTGGCGAATGCCACGGGCCGTTCGATCGCCCCCGCCGCCAGAACCGACCGCTTGGCGACGATCCGCCAGAAGCATCCCTTCAACGCGCGATCCGCCTCAGTCGCCAAACGCTCCAGCGCAGCATATGTGCCCTGATCATAGCCCCCCACCACCGCGGTGCGCGTCATCACCCGCACATTCCCCATAGCCGCCAGCCGCACCCGCATCGCTTCGGCCCAGGCATGACCTGCCTGCCCATCCACCTCCTCGACCTCGGCATTCAGCCGTCCGCCCGCCCGCGTGTCCTCCTCGGCCAGGATCACGTCCGCCCCGGCCTCGGCCGCCGTCATCGCGGCCATCAGCCCGGAAGGTCCCGCGCCGATGACCAGAACGTCGCAATGCGCAAAGGCGCGCTCCCACCGTTCCGGACCCGTCTTTCGCGACAGGGTGCCCAGCCCGGCTGCCCGGCGAATGACCGGCTCGTAGACCTTCTCCCAGAACGCCCTCGGCCACATGAAGGTCTTGTAGTAGAACCCCGCGCCAAGGAACGGCGCACCGAGGTCGTTCACCGCCATCAGGTCGAACTCAACCGACGGCCACGCGTTCTGCCCGAACGCCTGCAACCCTTCGTACAGCTCCACCATCGTGGCCCGCGCATTGGGCTCCTGCCCCGCACCGTGCCCCAGGGTGACTAACGCATTGGGCTCCTCGCTGCCCGCAGTGAAAACGCCCCGCGGCCGGTGATACTTGAACGACCGCGCCACCACCTTGACCCCCGCGCCCATCAGCGCCGAGGCCAACGTGTCGCCCTCAAACCCAAGGTGTTGCCGCCCATCGAAGGTAAAAGCCAGTGGCCGTGACCGGTCGATCAGCCCGTCACCGTCCAGCCTCATCGCGCCGCCTCTTCCGCCAGCACCGCGCTCAGAACCGCATGGCTGGCCGTGTCCCGCGTCACCACGAGCCACGCGCCGCAGCCGCTTTCGTGAAACCACAGGTCGCGCGTCTCGCCACAGGGGTTCTCGCGGTTGTGCACGTAATCGTCCCATGCCTTCGCGCCCGCGCCTTCACCGGGGCGTTCCAGCGCCACCGCGTGACCGGCATAGTAAAACTCCCGGCGGTCCCGCTCGCCGCAGATCGGACAGGGCAGCCTCATGCCACCACCCCCGGCTTTTTCTTGCCAGAAATACTCATGGACGGACGCCCGCCAATAGCACCTCAATGCAGGTTGTGCTGTGCACCGGTCCCCTCCTCATCCATCAGCCCACGCCCGGTGCGGAACCGGTCCAGCCGCAGCCGTTCCGCCGCCTTGTGCGGGCGGTCCGTCGCCACCAGATGCGCCATGCAATGTCCAGAGCCGGGCACCGCTTTGAATCCGCCATAGCACCAGCCACAATTCAGGTAGAGTCCCTCGACCGGCGCGCGGTCGATAATCGGGCTGCCATCCGGGCTCATGTCCATGATTCCGCCCCAGCTGCGCAGCACCTTCGCCTGTCCGATCATCGGCATCAGGGTCATGCCTGCCTCCATCACGTGCTCGACCAGCGGCAGGTTCCCCCGCGCGGCATAGCTGGCATACATGTCCAGGTCCCCGCCAAAAACCAGCCCGCCCTTGTCCGACTGGCTGATATAGAAATGCCCCATGCCAAAACTGACCACGTGGTCGATGCAGGGTTTCAACCCTTCTGTTACGAAGGCCTGCAACACATGGCTCTCGATCGGCAGGCGCATTCCGGCCATCGCGGCCACCTGGCTTGACCGGCCCGCGACGATCACCGCGACCTTCTTGGCCCGGATCGCCCCGCGTGAGGTCTGCACGCCTTTGACCACGCCGCCCTCGATGTCGATGCCCGTCACCTCGCAGTTCTGGATCAGGTCCACACCCCGGTCGCTCGCCCCGCGGGCATAGCCCCAAGCCACCGCATCATGCCGCGCCGTTCCTGCGCGCCGCTGCAATAGGCCGCCATAGATGGGGAACCGCGCCTGCGCGTAATCAAGGTACGGCAACACCTTCTTCAACTGCGCAACGCTCAGCAGCTCCGCGTCATCGCCCTGGTTGCGCATCGCGTTGCCACGGCGGATCGCCGCGTCGCGCTGCCCGTCGGAGTGGAACACCACGATCTGCCCGCGCTGCGAATGCATCACGTTGTAGTTCAGCTCCTGCTCCAACCCTTCCCACAGCTTCAGCGAGTGGCTGTAAAATTCCGAGTTGCCGGGCAGGAAATAATTCGCCCGCACGATGGTGGTATTGCGCCCCACATTTCCGCCGCCCAGGTACCCTTTTTCCAGTACCGCCACGTTCGTGATCCCGTGCTCGCGCGCCAGGTAATAGGCGGTCGACAGCCCATGCCCGCCGCCCCCGATGATCACCACGTCATAGGCATCCTTCGGGCTTGCATCGCGCCAATGCGCCTGCCAGCCACGATTGCCGGTCAGACCTTCCCTGAGGACGCGCAGCCCCGAAAACCGCATCTTGTCATCTCCATCGCCACGGGCGCGAGTGAAGCAAGTTCGAAGAGGAATGGCAACTGGCCCCTGCGCCCACGAGCGGCGAAACCGGACCGTTCAGCGCAGGTGGTCTGGCGTGGCCCGCTGGCGCTGCTCCAAAGGAATGACAGAGACCGGCGCGATCGGCACACCTTCCGCAGTTAGAAGAGGGTTCGACTTTGCCCGCCCGCTGGTCCACGCACTAGTCATACAGCCCAGAACACGAAGGCCTGCGCCGATAAATCCACGATCGGACTGGGGCGCGCCTGGTTCGGGCCTTGCATGTTTCGTAAACGCCCGGCATCGCGACGGTCCCAGCCCGGACGCCATGCCGTCCAACTCTGCCTGCAGAAGAACCACGCCGACAAAGGGCAAGCCCACCCGCGACATGGTGTTGAAGATCGGCGTATCGCAGCATCTCGCGTGCCAGCGGAACAAGCCTTTGGGCGACAGGCGAAGTATTACGAGATGCTCCGCCCCGGCGTCGATCGTGACCCGATCCGGCGTCGTCTGCCAAATCTCGCTGCCGCCGCCGGGCGACAAGAGCTCGTCCGCGTGACCAAACAGGCCCGCCGCGGTCTGACAGTCCTTGCAGTAGCAGGTCACACGGGTGCCCGCCCCGCTGGCGGGCACCGCGAGTGTCACTTCGACCGCGCCGCAGCGGCAGGTCTTTTTCACCGTCGCGGCCAAATGTCCGCGCCTAGAGGCCCGCGGCGCGATAGCTGGTCGCGACCTTGTCGATCGATACAAGGTAGGCCGCCGTCCGCAGGTCGGTCACGTCCTCGCGGGCGTGCCACGTCTCGCGCATGGTCTGGTAGGCCGCGCGCATCGTGTCGTCCAGGCCAGACCGCACCAGTTCAAGCTCGCCTGCACCGCGCAGGTACTTCTGCTTGAAATCCGGCGTCATCGACCACGCGCCTTCAAGATGATCGTCCAGCCGGCTTAACTCGCGTACGATCAGTTCGTGGCGCGCCTCTTCCTGCCTGCGGCCCATCCGCCCGAACCGGATATGGCTCAGGTTCTTGACCCACTCGAAATAGGACACCGTCACACCGCCCGCGTTGGCATACATGTCCGGAATGATCACCGTGCCCTTGCCACGCAGAATCTCGTCTGCACCCGCCGTAACTGGACCATTCGCGGCCTCGATGATCAGCGGCGCCTTAATACGGTCAGCATTGCCAAGGTTGATCACACCCTCCATCGCGGCCGGGATCAGGATGTCGCACTCCTCTTCCAGGTATCTGGCGCCATCCTTGATGTAGTTCCCCGACGGAAACCCGTCGACGCCGCCATGCTTGGCGATCCAGGTCCGCAGCTCATCGATGTTCAGCCCGGTCTCGTCGTAGAGGCCACCGTCGCGCTCGATCACCGCGATCACCTTGCAGCCATCTTCCTCGGACAGGAACTTGGCCGCATGATAGCCCACATTGCCGAGGCCCTGCACGATCACTCGCTTGCCGTCCAGTGACCCGCTCATGCCGGTTGCTTTCACGTCCTCGGGATGACGGAAGAACTCCTGCAACGCGTATTGCACGCCGCGGCCGGTGGCCTCGGTCCGGCCCTGGATACCGCCGGCATGGACCGGCTTGCCCGTAACGCAGGCGCGGCTGTTGATGTCGGTGGTGTTCATCCGGCGGTACTGGTCGGCGATCCATGCCATCTCGCGCTCGCCCGTGCCCATGTCGGGCGCAGGCACGTTCTGCGCGGGATGGATCAGGTCGCGCTTGGCCAGCTCGTAGGCGAACCGTCGCGTGATCAACTCCAGCTCATGCTCATCCCATTCGAGCGGGTCCACGCACAATCCGCCCTTCGATCCACCGAAAGGCGCCTCGACCAATGCACACTTGTAGGTCATCAGCGCCGCCAGCGCCTCGACCTCGTCCTGGTTCACCGCCATGGAATAGCGGATGCCGCCCTTCACGGGCTCCATGTGCTCGGAATGCACGCTGCGATAGCCGGTGAAGGTGTGGATGTGCCCGCGCAGGCGGACCCCGAACCGCACCGTGTAGGTCGCGTTGCAGACCCGGATCTTCTCTTCCAGGCCCGGCGGCAGATCCATCAGCGATACCGCGCGGTTGAACATCAGGTCCACGCTTTCGCGAAACGTCGGCTCCTTGATAGGTGCATTCATGGTTGGGTCTCCCTCTTCTGGCGCATGTGGCACGACTCCCCATAGCCCGCATGCATGTCACAATGGTTAAGCGAAGTGTCCCAATTGTCCACCATAGATGCCC
The DNA here is from genome assembly GCF_002917925.1 of Roseovarius confluentis. GTDB lineage: Bacteria > Pseudomonadota > Alphaproteobacteria > Rhodobacterales > Rhodobacteraceae > Roseovarius > Roseovarius confluentis. The sequence goes on from NZ_PPFE01000009.1 coordinate 122,456, forward strand.
GCCGCCTCCCGGGTGCCTGTGCGCCGCGCGGCCGAGCCGCGATTCCCGGCTTTGTCGACCGTTCCGTAACAGTCTGGAAGATTTGAAAGATTTATCTCTTGCTGGTCGTCAATACTGCCAATTTCTTCCCGTTTTCGCCTTAATTTGACCATAGACCTTCCTGATAACAACAGGGATTTAATCCGTTCCTGGGGCGGGAACCATCCGAAGAGGTGTCAAAAAATGATCGTGTCGAAATTTATAATCCGGTCGCAACAAAGTACATCCCTGCCGACATACGCAATGGCGCGTAGCCGCGTTTCGAATTTCCGCAAAGACGAGGATGGCTCGATGGTCATCCTCACGCTTTTCATCTTCATCTTCATGCTCGTGATGGCCGGCCTCGGCATCGACACGATGCGCCACGAGATGCACCGCGCGCACCTGCAGGCGACGCTCGACTCCGCCGTTCTGGCCGGGGCCGGCGCCTCGTCAGAAGATGAAGCCAAGCATGTCGTCGAAGATTACTTCGCCAAATCTGGGATGGCACAATACCTCAAAATGATCAACGAAGACGACATCACAATGACACTCAACACGTCTAAAGTGACGGCGTCCGCCGATTTCGACATGGACACATACCTGATGAAGCTTTCAGGAGTGGAGCAGCTCTCGGCCACGGTCCAGTCTACGGCCGAGATGCGGATACCCAAGCTCGAAGTAGTTCTCGTCCTGGACGTATCCGGATCGATGGATGACAACGGGAAGATCGGCAATCTCAAGACTGCAGCCAAGTCATTTGTGACTAAAATCCTTGGCAACTCCGTGGAAGGCAGCACCGTTATCTCTATTGTGCCGTTCAGCACTTCAGTCACGCCCACGGACGGGATCTTCAAGGTTTTGGCCGTCGGCCAAGACCATTCGTACTCCAACTGTCTCTATCTCGAAGAAAACGACTACTCACACGCTTCTCTAGCGACGGGCTCCTCTTCCAACAGTTCGGGACAGAACCTCAAGCAGGCCGTGTACACCTCGATGTATGGCGGGTTTGACAATTTGGATTCGGAATGGCGGTCCTGCTATACGGACGAGTACTTCCAGATAATGCCCTATTCTTTCAGCGTCTCGGATCTGCACGCCAAGATCGACGGGCTTGAAGCTGCAGGCAACACGTCGACCGATCAGGGGATCAAATACGGCTCCGCACTGTTGCACCCTGATTGGCGCGAAGTATCTGCGTCGCTCATTGCTGACGGGGAAATCGATGCATCTCTAACGAACGTCCCCGCCGACTACGACCAGCCTGAAACGCTTAAGGTTATGATCGTCATGGGCGACGGACAGAACACCACGACATATTTCTTTGACAAGTCGAACCCCGAATTCCGAGGCGCCCATTCTGATCTCCACAAGGTCAAGTACGAGAACATGGAATTCCAGTACGCCTACCAGAACCGCAACAAGGACCGTCACTATTATCACCCTTTGTACGAACAAATGTGTTCCAGAGGCGGATGGGAATGCATCTATAAAGGTGACGGCGTGGAAAGATCGGCATATTTTCTTGAAGATCCCGATCCGACCAACCGACACGGGGATTACGAGAGAGAGGCTTTCTATAACGTTGAGTTAGGTAGCTGGCACACGGCCGCGGAATTCAATGATTTCAAAAATAGCATCCCCGGTTTCATTTCCAGCGAAGATCTTTCTTGGGAAGAGGCGTGGGGTCTGATGTCGCCTTACTACTATGGGCAGATAACGGGCAACTGGGAGCCTTGGAATGACTATCGCTATTCCGAAAGCATCACCGGCGAAACCAAAAACCGGCGGATGAACGAAGTCTGCGGTGCCGCGAAAAGGGCAGGCTCTATCATCTACACGATTGGCTTTGAAATCTCGGAGGGTGGCGTTGCCGAAACTGCTCTGAAAGGCTGCGCTTCGTCCAACGCGCATTACTACCGTGTCGAGGGCCTCGACATCACCGATGCGTTCGGTTCCATCGCCGGCAACATGCAAGCCCTGAGGTTGACGCAATGATCCGCAGACTTAAAACAGCGCTTTTGCGTCTGGGCTATGAAGAAAGCGGCTCGGCATCGGTCGAATTCGTCATCATTTTTCCGATCTATCTGTCGTTCATCCTGATGTCGATCGAGCTGGGTTTCGTGACGATGCGCCACACGCTGCTGGAACGCGGCATGGATATCGCGGTGCGCGAGGTACGCCTCGGGACAGGTACCGCCCCCCAGCATGACGCCATCAAGGATATTGTCTGCGACAACGCAGTCATGGTTCTGAACTGCAAGGACAAGCTGCGGCTGGAAATGCGCCCGGCCGACATCTTCGCTCTGCAATCGCTGGATACGACGGCTGACTGCACGGACAAGGCCGAACCGGCCAAGCCCGTGCGCACCTTCACCCCCGGTGTCGCAAACCAGCTGATGCTGATGCGCGCCTGTTACAAGTACGAGCCCTTCTTCCCCAAGGAATTCCTGGGCTCGGCACTTGAGAAGGATGGCAGCGGCGAGGCTTCGATCATTTCCATGACCGCCTTCGTACAGGAGCCGAACTGATGCTGATGGCCCGTCTCAAAGTTTCCCTGCGCAGTTTTCTCGAAGGAACGCGCGGCTCGCTCACGGTCGAATCCGTGCTGTCACTGCCCCTGCTCTTCTGGGGTATGGCCGCCACTTTCGACTTCTTCGAGATCCACCGCTACAAGAGCGTCCGTGAAAAGGGCACGTTCACCATCGCGGACATGATCTCTCGCGAAACGCGGGCGGCCGGCCTGACTTCGATTTATATTGACAACGCCAAGATCCTGTTCGACGAGATCACCAACGACAACGGCGTCAACCAGATCCGCGTCTCGGTCGTGTCCTACGACAAAGACGACGACGAATACGGTATCGCCTGGTCGCAGGTGCGCGGCACAGGCCCCATGGCCCAGTTGACCACCGCGCAGGTCAAGGACTCGCATGCTACCCTGCCCGACGTCGCGGACGGCGAAGAGATCATCCTGGTCGAGTCCACCTCGTCCTATGAACCGCTCTTCAACGTTGGCCTCAACGACGTGACCATCAGCACCCGGGTGTTCAGCGCGATCCGCTTCGCGCCCCAGATCTGCTACGAAGGGATCTGCGGGCTTCAGAATTAATCCGCGCCTCAGGCGCGATCTGCCATCAGGGCGGCGATCATCTCGGCCATCATTTTCGACTGGTGTCCGGGCGTGACCCCGCCCAGCCCGATCCGGCGACCGATCCGCCACCACAGCCCCGGGCGCCACCGCGCCGGGGCTTTCGTTTTCGCCTTCACAAGAAAGCCGTTCGACGGTTTGAAGGCGAACAGGCCCCGGTCCATCGTCTCGATATCAGAAATCGCCACGATCACCTCGCCGTCGCTGCTGCGCACCGCGTACCGTGTCAGTTCGACCCTCTGCGCCGTGGCCCGGCGCATCGCGTCTCCCATCCAGACCGCCGCGGCGCCCAGCAGAACCAGGAACAGCTGCCAGGCAACCGCATCGAAACTGCGCGTCAGCCCGATCCAGATCAGCACCGCTCCCAGCACCGCAAGGCAACCGACGCCCAGCACGCGCCGCCCTGTCGATGCCTGCATGACCGCCAATACCTCGTCGTCGTCCATCCCCGCCGTCTCCATGTTCGGTTGGCGGCCTGATAGCCGGATTGCGGACTCGGCGCGAGTGCGAAAAGAAACGCTCCGCCCGGCGCTATCCCTCGACCAGCCGGCGCACCATGTCCCAATACAGCGTCTCGACCTCGTCCAGGTTCAGCCGTCCCGCCTCGCGATACCAGGTATTGACCCCGGTCAGCAGAGCGATGACCGCCATCGCCGTGATCCGCGGCTCGGCCAAGGTAAAGACCCCCGCGTCCTTCCCGGCGCACAGGATCTCCTCCAGCCGGGTCTCGTAGACCCGACGCATTTCGGTGACAGCTTCAAAATTCTCGGCCGTCAGGTTACGCAACTCCATGTAGGACACGAACACGGCGTCGGCCCGCCGCGTATTGAACCGGATGTGGAACCGCGTGAACGCCTCGAGCCGGGCGCGGGGATCGTCGCCGCCTGGGTCCTCGGCCTGCCATGCGGCCAACAACGCGTCCATGTGCTCGCGCATCAGGTCAAACAGCAGCGATTGCTTGTCGGGCGTATAATTGTAGAGCGCCCCCGCCTGCACCCCAACCTCGTTCGCGATCTGCCGCATCGAAACGGCGGCAAACCCGTGCCGCGCGAAAAGCCGCATCGCGGCCTCGCGCACCCGCGGGCCTGTGGTCTTGGAATGCGAACCTTGCGTGCGTGCCATGCAATATAGGTAACTGAACGACCGTTCAGATAAAAGCCCCGCTTGCCTGTCGACCGTGATCGGTGGCATGAGAGACGCACCATGACGTCGACGCGCTACTTCATAGGCCTCACAGCCCTCACGCTGACCCTCGCGCTGTCGGCCTGCACCCAGTTTCCCGAACTGGACGACGCTACGTCTCGCGAAACGCGGCGCGCGCCCTATCCCGACTTTCTGCCGGTCGAGGACCTGCGCGCCCGCGTCGCCGCGCCGCGCACCAGCGAGCAGACCACCCGCACGCTCGAGGCCCGCGTCGCCGCCCTGCGCGCCCGCGCCGCCCGTCTGCGCGGCTCCGTAATCAACGATACCTCGCGGGCGCGGCTCGACCGCAAGATCACGATCGACGTGCCGCAATAACACCCGCCACCCAGCGCGCCCGAAATCGTTCAAAGATTTCGCTCCGTTTTCTTTTCAAGAAAACGGCCTCGCGCGGCAAGAAACCCGCGTTGCAAGGCCTGTCGCAACCGGCTAAACCCCAGTCAACCCGCCTCGACAAAATCTCAAGGAAACGCCCATGACTACCCCCCTTCGCCTCGGGATCGCCGGGCTCGGCACCGTCGGCACCGGCGTCGTCAAGATAGTTCGCCAGAAGGCCAGCCTTCTCGCTGCCCGCGCCGGCCGCCCGATTGCGATTTCCGCCGTCTCCGCCCGCACCCGTGACAAGGATCGCGGCGTCTCTCTATCGAGCTATGAGTGGGAAGACGATCCGGTGGCGCTGGCCACCCGCGACGATGTCGATGTCTTCATCGAACTGATGGGCGGTTCCGACGGTCCCGCCAAGGCCGCGACCGAGGCCGCGCTTGCCGCCGGCAAGGACGTGGTCACAGCCAACAAGGCGATGCTCGCCATCCACGGTCAAGCCCTCGCCGAACAGGCCGAATCCGCAGGCCGCACCCTGCGCTTCGAGGCCGCCGTCGCGGGCGGCATCCCCGTGATCAAGGCCCTGACCGAGGGGCTCGCCGGCAACGAGATCACCCGCGTCATGGGCGTGATGAATGGCACCTGCAACTACATCCTGACCCGGATGCAGTCCTCCGGCCTGCCTTATGAGGACGTCTTCGAGGAAGCAAACCAACTGGGCTATCTCGAGGCCGATCCGAACCTCGACGTCGGCGGCATCGACGCAGGCCACAAGCTGGCCATCCTCGCCTCCATCGCCTTCGGTACGCAGGTCGATTTCGACGCCATCAGCCTTGAAGGCATCCAGAAAATCACCATCGCCGACATCAAACAGGCCGCCGATATGGGCTACCGCATAAAGCTTCTGGGCGTCGCCCGGATGACCGGGCGCGGGCTGGAACAGCGCATGTCGCCCTGCCTCGTGCCGAAAAACTCTCCGCTGGGCCAGCTTGAAGGCGGCACCAACATGGTCGTCCTCGAAGGCGACGCCGTGGAACAGATCGTCTTGCGCGGCCCCGGCGCCGGCGAAGGACCCACCGCCAGCGCGGTTATGGGCGACGTGATGGACATCGCACGCGGCGTGCGACTGCCCACCTTCGGCATTCCTGCCACCGACCTCGGCAAACCGGCCACGGCGTCCGAAGCAGCGGCCGTGCCCTACTACCTGCGCATGGCGCTGCACGACAAGCCCGGTGCGCTGGCCAAAGTCGCCACCATCCTTGGCAACGCCGGCGTGTCGATCGACCGGATGCGCCAGTACCGTCACGAAGAGGCGACCGCCCCGGTGCTGATCGTCACCCACAAGACCGCGCCATCGGCACTGGCCTCGGCGCTCGAGGCGTTGTCGCAGGTCGATGTCGTCGCTTCCTCTCCCGTCGCCCTGCGCATCGAAAGCGTCTAAGGCACGCGCCCGACCTTGTGCCACGCCGGGCCAGCCGTTAATGCTGGACCGGCCTCAAGACCCGAAGGACTTTTTCATGACCGCCCCTTTCAACGACGCCCTCCTCTCACTCGCCTTGGCCCGCGTGTCTGAACAAGCCGCGCTTGCCTGCCGCCCGCTGATCGGCCGCGGCGACGAGAAAGCCGCCGATCAGGCCGCCGTGAACGCCATGCGCCAGGAACTGGGCGCGATGGACATCGCCGGCACCGTGGTTATCGGCGAGGGCGAACGGGACGAGGCACCGATGCTCTATATCGGTGAAGAGGTCGGCTCGGGGAACGGCCCTGAGGTCGACATCGCGCTCGACCCGCTCGAAGGCACCACCATCACCGCCAAGGCCATGCCGAACGCGCTCACAGTGATTTCAATGGCGCCGCGTGGCACGATGCTGCACGCGCCGGACGTCTACATGGACAAGCTCGCCGTCGGACCCGGCTATCCCGAGGGCGTGGTCTCGCTCGACATGTCCCCCGCCGAACGGGTCCGGGCCCTTGCCAAGGAGAAGGGCGTCGACCCCTCGGACATCACCGTCTGCGTCTTGGAACGCCCCCGTCACGAGGCCACGATCGCCGAACTGCGCGCCACCGGCGCCTCGATCTATCTCATCGGCGACGGCGACGTGGCCGGCGTCATGCACTGCGCCGATCCCGAGGCGACCGGAATCGACATGTACATGGGCTCTGGCGGCGCACCCGAAGGTGTGCTGGCGGCCGGCGCCCTGAAATGCCTGGGCGGCCAGATCTGGGGTCGGCTGCTCTTTCGCAACGATGACGAGCGGGGCCGCGCCGAAAAGGCCGGCATCACAGATTTCGACCGCGTCTACACAAGGGACGAAATGGTGTCGTCCGACGTGATCTTCGCCGCCACCGGCGTGACGCAAGGCTCGCTGGTCGCCGGGCTCAAGCCGCGAGGCGACAGTATCGAAACCCAAACGCTCCTGCTGCGTTCTTCTACCGGAGAACGCCGCATCATGACCTGTCGCCACCCGATGTGAGACCAATGTTACCTGCCCTCGTCCTTATCGACTTCCAAACCGGCTTTGACGCCGATTTCTGGGGCGCCCGCAACAACCCCGACGCCGAGGATCGCGCGTCCCAGCTCCTGTCGGCGTGGCGCGAACGCGACGCCCCCATTTGCCACGTCCTGCACCTCAGCAAGGTCGTAGGCAGTCCGATCCATCCCGACTCGGGCGGTTGCGAGTTCAAGCCGCAGATGATGCCGCTGACCGGCGAGCCGGTGTTCGAAAAATCCACCAACTCCGCCTTCGTCGACCCCGCGCTTCATTCGCACCTGACATATCTTGGCGCAACCGAACTGGTGATATGCGGACTGACCACGCCGCACTGTGTGTCCACCAACGTTCGCTGGGCCGACAATATCGGCTATGACGTGACGCTCGCACACGATGCCTGCGCCGCCTTTTCGTTCTCCGCCGACACCGGCTGGAACCCCGACCTGTCACCGATGGATCCCGAACCGATCCACACCACCGCCGTATCGCACCTGCACGGCGAGTTCTGCCGGGCCCGCTCCGTCGCCGCGATCCTGCGCGACCTTTCATGAGCTACCTCGGAGTCGCGCGCTCCCTGACCGGGCGCCGCTGGATAGGCCCCACCCCCGATACTGACCGCCTCGCCGAGGCGATGGCACAGGACACCACCCTGCCCCGTCCCCTCTGCCAGACGCTGGCGCGCCTCGGCGTGACCTCCTCCGACGCTGCGGCATATCTCGACCCCAAGCTGCGCGACCTCATGCCCGATCCGCGCAGCCTGAAGGACATGGAAACCGCCGCCGCACGATTCCTTCAGGCGGTCGAACGGCGCGAGAAAATTGCCGTCTTCGCCGACTACGATGTCGACGGAGGCGCGTCGGCGGCCCTCCTGATCGACTGGCTGCGCCAGATGGGATTGAACGCCACGCTCTACGTTCCCGACCGCATCGACGAAGGCTACGGCCCGAACGCCCCCGCCATGGCCGAACTCGCCGCCGCGCACGATCTGATCCTCTGCGTCGATTGCGGCACACTCAGCCACGAGGCGCTGGCCGCCGCCACCGCCGCCGATGTCGTCGTGCTCGATCACCATCTCGGTGGCGAAACCCTGCCGCCCGCACTGGCCGTGGTGAACCCCAACCGTCAGGATGAAAGCGGCGACCTTTCGCATCTCTGCGCCGCTGCCGTGGTGTTCCTCATGCTGGTCGAGGCCGGCCGCCAACTGCGCGACGCCGGCAAACAAGGCCCCGATCTCATGGCGATGCTCGACCTCGTGGCCTTGGCCACCGTCGCTGACGTGGCCCCTCTGCGCGACGTCAACCGCGCCTTCGTACGCACGGGCCTCGCCGTCATGGGCCAGCGCCGCCGCCCCGGCCTCGTGGCGCTGGGTGACGTGTCGCGGCTCGATACCGCGCCCACCGCCTATCACCTCGGCTTCGTCCTCGGCCCGCGCGTCAATGCCGGCGGCCGGGTGGGCCGCGCCGATCTGGGCGCGCGCCTTCTGGCCTGCAACGACCCGGCCGAGGCTGTGTCGTTGGCCGAGAAACTGGACGAACTCAACACCGAGCGCCGCGACGTCGAAACCGCCGTCCGCGCCGCCGCCCTCGATCAGGCCGAGGAGCGCGGTCTCGACGCTCCCCTTGTCTGGGCCGCGGGCGAAGGCTGGCATCCGGGCGTCGTCGGAATCGTCGCCTCGCGCCTCAAGGAAGCCACCAACCGCCCCGCCATCGTCATCGGCTTTGACGGAGACGAAGGCAAGGGCTCGGGCCGTTCGGTCTCCGGCGTCGATCTCGGCCACGCCATCCAGCGCCTTGCCGCCGAGGGGCTTTTGCTCAAGGGCGGCGGGCACAGGATGGCCGCCGGCCTGACCGTGGCACGGGGCAAGCTCGACGCCGCGATGACCCGCCTCTCCGACCTCCTCGCCCGCCAGGGTGCAGGCAGCTCCGGCCCCGCTGACCTGGCGCTTGATGGCCTGCTTATGCCCGGCGCCGCCACGCCGGAACTCGTTGACCAGATCGAACAGGCCGGCCCCTTCGGCGCCGGCGCACCCGGCCCCCGCTATGCCTTTTCCGACATGGGCATCACCTTCGCCAAGCGTGTCGGCGAAAGCCACCTGAAGATCCGCTTCGGTGATGGCACCGGGCCAAGTCTCGACGCAATTGCCTTTGGCGCTTACGACACGGCGCTGGGCCAGGCTTTGGAACAGCATGGCGGCGCACGGTTCCACCTGGCCGGACGCCTTGACATCAACACCTGGGGCGGCCGCCAGACCGTGCAACTCCGCCTCGAAGACGCCGCTCCCGCCGCCTGAGCGCCACGTCCCGCCCAGGCTCCGCGATACCCGCAAAATTATGCAAGAATCCCCTTGCGCCGGTCGCGGCTTTTTCATAGTTACACGCTCACGCCAAGGCATGGCCCGTTCGTCTATCGGTTAGGACGCCAGGTTTTCAACCTGGAAAGAGGGGTTCGATTCCCCTACGGGCTGCCACTTCTCCCTTGCATGCCAGCTCCCTGCGCAACTGCGCCTTCATTCCGTTTGGGGTCGAGGACTCACGGTCGCCCCCAAGGTGCAGACCTCGAATTTGCACGTCAAAGCACCCGCAGCACGGCCAAGAGCGGTCACAAGATTGCGATGCAGTGGCCGCAAGCCGCTGTGCCGCGCCAGGTAGCAAGCGGACCGCGCCGGCATTCCTTGGTTTGTATCTCGGCGCAGGACGGTTCAGAGTTGCGGCGGGGTCTGCTCCCCCGGCACAAGGATCATAGTGGAGACGCACCAGATGCCAGGACCGCTGCACGGGTATCGTATAATTGACCTGACGACGATGATCTCTGGCCCGCTGGCCACGATGACGCTTGCCGATCAGGGCGCCGAGGTGATCAAGATCGAACACCCGGAAGGCGGCGATCACAGCCGTCAGGTGACCGGACGGCGCGGCGGCTTCTCGGCCTCGTTCCTCAACAACAATCGCGGCAAGAAATCCGTCACGCTGAACCTCAAGGATCCGCGCGGCGTTGCGGCCGCGCTGCGCCTCTGCCAGTCGGCGGACGTCTTCGTGCAGAACTTCCGCCCCGGCGTGGCCGAGCGGATCGGGCTGGGCGAGGCGGCGGTGCGCGCGGTACGACCCGACATCATCTACACCTCCATCGCCGGTTTCGGGTTTCACGGCGACTGGGCCGGCAAGCCCGTCTACGACCCGCTTATTCAGGCACTGTCCGGGCTGGCCAGCGTGCAGGGCGGCGCGGATGCCGCGCGTCCCCGGTTGGTGCGCACCATCCTGCCCGACAAGCTGACCGCGATCCAGACCGCTCAAAGCATCACTGCCGCCTTGCTGGCCCGCGGACGCACCGGTGAAGGCAGCCACGTGCGGATATCCATGCTGGACACGGTGCTGGCCTTTCTCTGGAGCTCGGACATGGCCGGCTACACCTTCATCGGTGACGAGGTCGAACCGGAGAAAAGCGCCGATGCGCAGACCTTCGTGGAACTCATTTACCAGACCAGGGATGGCTGGATGGCAGTCTCGGCCCACACCGACAACACCTGGGCCGGGCTCGCCGCCGCGGTGAACCGGCCCGACTGGCTGAACGACCCGCGTTTTGCCACGGTCGCGGCGCGCGAAGAGAACAAGCCCGCGCGGCTGGAACTGACGCAGGAGGCGCTGCTGCAGGACACGACCGCCAACTGGATGGACCGCCTTGGCGCCCATGACGTGCCCTGCGCCCCGGTCCTGACCCGGGCCGAGGTTTACGCCCACCCGCAGGTCGCCGCCAATCGGATCATCCTCGAACAGGATCACCCCCAGGCCGGCCCGCTGCGCCAGACGCAGACGCCGGCCCGGTTTTCCGCCACGCCGCCAGACGTCCCCCGCCCTGCCCGACGGCTTGGCGAAGACACCCGCACCGTGTTGGCAGAGGCGGGCTACGCCGCGGCCGAAATCGACGCGATGATAGCGGACGGCATCGCCACCGACACGCAGGACAGCACCGAATGATAGACTTCTACTATGCCCCCACGCCCAACGGCTGGAAGGCCGCCATAATGCTCGAGGAGACGGGGTTGGACTATCGCCCGATCCTTATGCGCCTCAGCGAGGGGGACCAGTTTGCCCCCGGCTTTCTTCAGATCAGCCCCAATGCAAAGATGCCAGCCATCGTCGATCACGCGCCCGATGCGACGTGGGGCGACACCCCCGTGCCGGTGTTCGAGTCCGGTGCGATTCTGCTTTACCTTGCTGACAAGACCGGCCAGTTCGCCCCGCCCGAAAGCGACCTGCGTGCCCGGAAAGAACTGATGGAGTGGCTGTTCTGGCAGGTCGGGAACCAGGGGCCGATGGGCGGACAGCTCAGCCATTTCCGCAATTACGCCCCGGAGGACGAGCGCGACTACGGCTTCAAGCGCTACCTGGGCGAATACGACCGCAACCTCGGCGTCCTCGAGGCACGCCTGGAGACGCGCGACTATATCCTGGGCGACTACTCCATCGCGGACATGCTGGCCTTTCCGTGGGCCTTCATCGCAAAGCCGCTCGGCGCCTCGCTGGATGATTTTCCCCGCGTGGCCGACTGGCGGGCCAGGATCAAGGCACGCCCGGCTGTGCAACGCGCGATCGACTTGCACAAATCCGAACAGAATGGCGGACGCCACCGGGTGGACAACAACAGCATCCTGTTCAACCAATCCGCCGCCTCGTTCAAGTCCAAGCCCGACGACGGCACGGCGTAGTCACGACCATCCACCCTACCGCTCGAACGTGGCAGCCTTTCTCTTGATGTCCGACCCACCGGTATCACGCGGCACGATGCGGCGACTTCAATCAGGAAGAAAGCGCGACATAAGCCAGTCTGCGACCGTCAGAACCCCTCGGTCGTTTCCCATCGCTCCCACAACCTGAACGCCCATGGGCAGGCCCGCATCCGTCTGCAACAGAGGCACCGAGCAACACGGAAGGCCCAGCAGGCTCCAGATCCGGTTGAAACTGGGCGACCCAGTCCCGCTTTCAAAAAGCGGTGCGGGTCCCGTGGACGAGGGCGTCAACCAGACTGCATCGCGCGGCACAAGCCCGTCGACCAGATGGCGCAAGCTGCGCATGGCCTGCCTGTCCGCAATCTTTTGATCGCCTGCAAAGGCGCTGCCTTTTTCCAGCTCGGCTCTCAGCGCGTCCGACAGCAGGTCTGGCCATTCGGCATGTTCATGGGCCAGCGCCTCCGCCGCTTCCATCGCCATGATTCGCGCATGCAGCCCCGGCGCATCCTCAAACGCGGCCACGATCTCGGGCGCGAACTCACACTCCGAGACCTTGTCACCCAGCCCCGTCTCAAACGCCGCCCATGCCTGCACCAGCTCCGGCTCGGCCTCGTTCCACACGGGCGAGCGGTAGACTGGCAGTTTCGGCGGCGCGGCACTTGCATCCGGTTGCAGGTCCAGCCCTGTCAGCGCCTCGACGAAAAGCGCCGCATCCGGCACGGACCGCGCGAACACCCCAACTGTATCCAGGCCGCGCGAAAGCGGTGCGACACCGCCGGTTTCGACCAGATCGAAGGACGGTTTGAACCCCACCACACCGCAGAACGACGCCGGGCGAATGATCGAACCGGAGGTCTGCGTCCCGAAGGCAAGCGGCACCATGCCACACGCGACCGCGGCGGCCGAACCCGAGGACGATCCTCCGGGCGTGCGGCTCGGATCATGCGGGTTGCGCGTGCGTGTCGGCTGATAAAACGCGAACTCGGTCGTTTCCGTCTTTCCAAGCGCGATACCACCCGCGCCGCGCGCCAGCGCGACCGCCCCCGCATCGAACCCTGCAACCCGATCCTTCCAGATCGCGGAACCGCAACGCCACGGCATGTCTCTGACCGCAAAGATATCTTTCACCGCGATGGGGACACCGCGAAGTTTGCCGGAAACAGGCGCAGCATCGATCCTCTCTGCTGCGTCCAGTGCTCCGCTTTCATCCACGTAAACCCACGCCTTCAGCTCCGGCTCCAGTTGCTCGATGATCTCCAGCCGCTGCCGCACCGCCTGCGTGGCGGTCATCTCACCCGACTCGATCATGCGTGCGGTCTCGATCGCGCCCGGTGCGTTCTTCGTCAATGCCGACAATATTCTTGCTCCCTGATCCAATACCGGTTCGTCCGCAGATCGACCCGCGCATTACCCAACGTCACCTTACGAGAATCCCGCGAGCCTGCGCGCGGCAAACTAGCTCTCGTTCGCAATCTTGCGAGCGGATGGACGGCATGTTCTGCCGCACCGATCGACTTGCAATCAGCTCCGCCCCTCAATCGCTACAATATTAATCACTTGAGCGGAGCCGTGCCGCAATTTCGTGCATAAAACAATGATTGTCACGAAATGCATAACAGCTATGTTTCCTGCAATGGGTTGGGCACCATTTGCATCGCTCAGCGAGCGCATTGGGGGTTGCTGCTTATGGTTTGAAAACGGACGCGACTGACGTACTCAGTCTCACAGCTAGGTGCTCGCACGAAAACACCCCGAACAAAAATACCATCAACAGGAGGAATGAAGAATGGAGAGACGTAAGTTTCTGAAATACGCCACGACCGGCGCAGCCGCTTCGGCACTGGCCGCACCCGCGGTCGCACAAGACCGGATCGAAATGACGATCGTATCGACCTGGGGCCGTGACTTCCCGGGTCTCGGCACCAGTGCCCAACGCCTGGCAGCGCGAATCGAGGAAGTGACCGAAGGACGGATCGCCGTGCAATACTTCGCTGCCGGCGAGCGCGTGGGCGCGTTCGACAGCTTTGACGAGGTCGCCTCTGGCAACGCAAGCGCCTATATCGGCACCGATTACTATTGGAAGGGCAAGCACCCCGGCTGGGCGCCATTCACGGCCGTCCCCTTCGGCCTGACCTACTCCGAGATTGACGCCTGGATGAAGTTCGGCGGCGGTCAGGATCTGCTGGACAAGATCGGCGCCGAGTTCGGCATCAAGGGCATTCCGTGTGGCAACACCGGCCTGCAGATGGGCGGCTGGTTCAACAAGGAAATCAACTCGCCCGAAGATCTCAAGGGCCTCAAGATGCGTATCCCCGGCCTCGGCGGCGACGTCATGGCCAAGGTCGGCGCCTCGCCGGTTTCGCTTCCGGGTGGTCAGATCTACGAAAACCTCGTTTCGGGCGCCATCGACGCGACCGAATGGGTGGGTCCGTGGAACGACTTCTTCCTCAAGCTCTACGAGGCGGCGCAATACTATTACTGGCCGGGTATGCACGAGCCGGCCTCGCAGGTCAGCCTGGGCATGAACAAGGACTGGTGGGACGCCCTGAGCGAAAGCGACAAGCGCATCATCACCGTCTGCTGTGCCGAAGAGAACGCCCGCCAGCCCGCCGAGACCAACTATCAAAACGGTATCTACCTGAACCGTCTGGTCAACGAGTACGGCGTGGAGCTGCGCGAGTTCAACGATGACGTCTACGAGGCATTCGGCGAGGCCGCGACCGAGGTGATCGAGGAAACCCGCGATCACAGCGCCCTGGCTGCCGAGATCATCGACAGCTTCCTCGAGGCCCGCAACAACGTCGGTGTCTGGAGCAACTACTCCGATGCGCCCTACGTGGCGAAGCGCAACCGCTTCCTGCGTATCTGACGGCCTCTTGGTCATTCACGCTGGCACAAACAACGGCCAGCCCTGTCGAGGCGGAAGACATTCCGCCTCGGCCAACGTATAACGGGACGCTGAATTTTCTGGGAGGGGCCTGCGATGGTCAGTGCTGATATGGGGGCGCCAGCAGTCGTGCCTCGCGCGTTCGGTTGGCTTGTTCTAAGTGCCACCGCCGCATTTCTGATCAACGCCATCCTCAGGTTCTGGTTCGACCTGCCCGGTGCAGGCGCAGTCCTGTCAGGCGGCGGCGCGCTGGCCGCATTGCAGCTTGGCATCTACGCGCTTTTCGCCGTGGTCGCCCTTTATGGCGTTCTGCGATCCCGCGACATCTCCCTTCGCACCGATGCGGCTCGGGTCGCGGCGCTCAACACCTTCCTCGTCCGCGCGGCGTTCTGGGTCGTCCTTCTGGTCGGCGTAGGTGACGCGGTTGTCTCGTTCCTGCGCGTGAACGGCCAACTCGAGGCCGTCGTCGGCTCCGACCTGGCCGGCAGCCTGGGCCGGGCCGAGTATCGTGGACTCTACTTTCACACCCCGCTGGTGATCCTCGGCATACTGATCGCCGCCGTGACCCGGTCACTTGGCTTTATATGGCTGGCCCTGCTGGTCGTGGTGGCGGAGCTTCTGATCGTCTTCAGCCGCTTCGTATTCTCTTACGAACAGGCCTTCATGGCCGATCTCGTCCGGTTCTGGTACGGTGCTCTGTTCCTGTTCGCCTCGGCCTACACCCTGTACGAGGACGGCCACGTTCGCGTCGACCTCTTCTATGCAAGCATGCGTCGCGAAGCCAAGGGCAAGGTCAACGCCTGGGGCGCCGTCCTTTTGGGCCTGTCGCTGTGCTGGACGATCCTGATCGTGGGCTTCGGTTCTTCGTCCAGTATCATCGTCGGCCCGATCCTCGTGTTCGAAGTCACACAGTCGGGCTTCGGCATGTATGTGAAATACTTCATGGCCGGATTCCTCGGGGTGTTCGCCGTGACGATGATGCTGCAATTCGTGGCGCAGTTCTTCGAAGCAATCGCCGACAAACGTGGCGAACCGGGTGCGCGGCAGACGCACGCGGACATGATGTAACCGAACTCGACGGGAACCGCGCGTATGGAAATCGTCTTCCTCCTCTTGCTTGTCTTCATCATGGCCGCAGCCCTGGGGTCCGGCTATCCGGTCGCCTTTTCGCTGCCCGGTGCCGCGATCATCACGGTCCTTCTGGCCGCCGGCGCGGGTTATCTCTTCGGGGGCGGAACGGACGCCTTTTTCGTGTCCGGCGGTCCCTCGCAATGGCTCAGCGCCGGGGTGACCAATCTCCGAGGGGTCTATTGGGAACCCGAACGCGACACGCTGATCGCAATTCCTCTCTTCATCTTCATGGGCATCATGCTGCAACGCTCAAAGATCGCAGAGGATCTTCTCGTGACCATGGCCCAGCTCTTCGGCCCGGTCCCCGGGGGCCTAGGCATTTCGGTCGTGGTCGTGGGCGCCTTGCTGGCGGCAACCACCGGTATCGTCGGTGCAACCGTGGTCGCCATGGGCCTGATCTCGCTGCCCGCGATGATGCGCAACGGCTACGCCAACCCGCTGTCCACGGGCATCATCTCGGCCTCCGGCACACTGGGCCAGATCATCCCGCCTTCCATCGTGCTGATCATCCTCGCCGACCAGCTGGCCTCCGCAGTGGACCAGGCCGGACAGGCGCGCCAGGACCTCTACAAGGAAGTCACCGGCGAACTGACCATGCCGTCCGAATTCGCCGTGGGATCGACCAGTGCGGGCGACATGTTCCTCGGCGCGCTGGTGCCGGGCCTGGTGCTTGTCGGGCTCTACATCCTCTTTATCCTCGCCGTTGCCCTGATCCGCCCACGCTATGCGCCCGCCGTGCCATACGAAGGCCGCTACGACCTGAAATTCGCAGGCAGGGTGTTGCTCGCGATGGTGCCGCCGCTGGCCCTGATCGTCATGGTCCTGGGCTCGATCATCGGCGGCATCGCCACCGTGAACCAAGCCGGCGCAATCGGTGCCATCGGCGCCATGATCATGGCCGGCTACCGCCTTTACGAAGGCGGCGGACGCCTGCGCTACGTGCCCGCGATCATCTCCCTCATCGGGCTTGGCGTCATCGGATACGTGCTGTCGAACTATGACACCAACATCCAGAACATCACCAATGCCGACGACCAGTTCGGCGTCAATCTGGCGGTGTTCGGCGTCATCCTGACCGTGATCGGCATCGCCTGGAGCGGCTATCGCGCCTATGTCACCGAAAACGCCCTGACCGGCGTGATGCTCGAAACGGCCAAGACCACGTCACTGGTCTTCATCATCCTGCTCGGCGCCGCGATGCTGACCGCCGCCTTCCGTGCCTTTGGCGGCGAGGAACTGGTCAAGCACTTCCTCGAAGGTCTCCCGGGCGGCTTCTGGACCAAGTTCGCCATCGTGATGCTGGTGATCTTCGTCCTTGGCTTCTTCCTCGATTTCATCGAGATCGCCGTCGTGGTGGTGCCGATCGTCGCGCCGATCCTTCTGGCGGACCCCGAGGCGAACGTGACCGCCGTCTGGCTCGGCGTCATGATCGGGTTGAACATCCAGACGTCCTTCCTCACGCCTCCCTTCGGATTTGCGCTCTTCTACCTGCGCGGCGTGGCGTCCAAGGCCGTGAAGACCATCCAGATCTATATCGGCGTGCTGCCGTTCATCGGGCTGCAGCTGCTCTCGCTCGTCATCGTCGCCTACTATCCACCGTTGGTAAACTACCTGCCGATGCGCAGCTCGCTGACGGCAGAAACCGCGCCGCCGCCGATCAATCCCGCGCTGCAATACTGTGTCGAGGAATACGTGGCCCAGGAATTCGCCCAGAACGGGGACGAGATCGAAACCGCCATCGACCGCGCGGCGGGGCTTGACCTGTCCTATCTGCCCGACGACGTGCGTGAAGATTTCGAGCGCGGCGTCTCCAAGGCGCGCGAGGCCCTGCCGATGATGCAGGAGATCGAGGATATCAAGGCAGAGCTCGCCGCACAGGCCGTCGACTATCGCCCGCAACACAGTTTCGTGCGCGGCCTGCAAAGCGAAGCGCGGATCATCAATGCCGAGCTTGAAGACCTGCGCGTGCAGGTCAGTCGCGGCTTCGGCGATACAGAGGCCTTGCAGGCGCGGGCCGAGGAAATGGAAGCCGAGCGCGAAGCGATCCTCGCCCAGATTCCTGAAAGCTGGGACGAGGCGGAACAGGCCTATAGCCAGATCACCGCAAATGATCGTCGCGCGCGCAACCTCTACCGTCGGACGGTCGACCAGGCCTACGAGCCAGTCCAGGAGCTGAGGCAGATCATCATGTCAGCCGACGCGCTGGCCGAGATCGAGGGCGAACTGCAGCCCCTTGCCCGTGACGCGGCCGACATGGACCGCGAGACCGCGGACGCGCGCTTCAAGGAGGTCGAACGCATGTTCGGCGACGTGGCAGGCGGCAACGAGATCCGCGGCCTGCTCTCCGACGCCCGCCGCGAGATCGACGCCCGCACGCCCAATCCCGAACGCGCGCTGGAGTTCATCGAAGAGGCACAGGCCCTTTACGAGCAAGAGCTGGCATGGCGCTCCCGCGCGGCCGAAGAGTTGCTGCCCGAGCTTGACCGCTACGACATGGCCATTCGCGATACGATCGGCTTGCGCAAGCAACCGAAACTGCCAAGGGAACAGGCGCTCTTCATCGCATCGTGCAACGCCGAGCATCGTGACATCTCGCTGAACTTCTGATGGCATAAGGTCCCGCGGAAACTAGAAGGCCGAGGCCCCCGGCGTACCGATGGCGCTCCGGTCTGCGACCGGTCCGGGCGTCGCGCGTCGGGCCGCTCAGCTTGCGCCAGGCATTCGCGACGGCGGGGGCAATCGGCGGCGTGCCGGGGTGTCGCTTCCGATCAGTTCGCAGATACGAAATACCCCGGATGGCCAGCATGGCCAAATGTCGCGCCACGCCCGCCCGATCCGTCGTCCATTCCGAAATTGCCGGACCCCACTCCGGCCCTATCGGAGGCAGGTCTTCACCATGTTTTGGGTCAAACCACGGGTCGGCCCGCCGCCTTCAATTTTGCGGCGATCGCTTCGATCTGCGCCTGCACCAACGGCTTGTTGGCAAACTCGTCGATGGCACAAAACGCCTTCGCCCGCTCGATATCCTGCGGATTGACCGAAGAGGTCAGCATCACGATGATCATCCGGCAGAAATCTTTTCCGAACCGCGCCAATGCTTCCTCCAGAAATTCGAACCCGTTCATCCTAGGCATGTTTATGTCCAGAAACAGCACGTCGATCACCGGCCTGTCGGGCCGTTCGAGGAACGCCAGCGCCTCTTCGGCCATGGCAAACTTGATAAGGTTGTTCACCAGCCCCGTGCGTCGCATCAGCCGCTCGCAGGCCGCGTGAAAAAACGTGTCGTCATCGATCAACATCACGGTCTCGATGGCCGCGCTTGCGCCGTCCGTCAGGTCAGTCATCGCGTGCAACGTTCAGCTTGAGGATAAAGATCGACCCGCCGTCCGGGTTCTCGTCGACATCGAGCGTCCCGTTCAGATTCTGAACAATCCGGCGGCACATCGTCAGGCCCAGGCCGCTGCCGGGTATCTCGTCATGCCGATGCAGCCGGCTGAACAGGTCGAAGATCCTGGCGCGGTACTCCGGCGCGATGCCGACGCCGTTATCCGCGACCCTGATCGTCACCATTTCGTCCGAGTCGGCCTCTTCCGCACCGATATCGATCTTGGCAGGCCGGTCGGGGTGGCGGAACTTGATCGCGTTCGACAGCAGGTTCTGGAACAACACGCGCAGCATCACTGGCTCGCCCGAAACAACCGGTAGCGGGCCGGTGCGCACCGTGGCCGACGCGCCCGTGATCTCGGCCCTGAGGTCGGCGATCACATCCGCGAGAACCTCCTCCAGCGGGCAAGGCTCGCAGGGCATGACCGACCCGATAAGCTCCGTGTAGTGCAAAAGGTCCTCTATCAGCACCGACATGCGCGACAGCGTCTCTCGGCTCATCCCGACCAGTTCCGCCTTCTCTCGGTCCAGCGCGCGACTGCCGCACGCGTCCAGTTCAGACAACAGCATCGAAACCGTCTGAAGCGGCGATTTCAGGTCGTGCGATACCGCATAGGCAAAGGACTTCAATTCCGCATTGGCGGCGTTCAGGTCATTGTTCGCCTTCTCAAGACACAGACGGTGCTGGCGTTCCCGGCGCGCCCTCTCATTGGCGCCCTCCAGTTCGGCATTCAACTCCCGAAAAGGTTTGCCCAACGCGTCGCCGCTTTCCGACACCAGCACGAAACGGTTCGGCGCGCGTGTCCCGTTACGGATCGCGCCAACCCGGAACCGGATGCGGCGTGGCAGCCCGGGCCTCTTTGCGCGCAGTGGCAGCAGCATCGCATCGCCGGAGGCTGCGATTAACATTTCCCGCACCGCGTCTTCCAGCGATATCTCGAACACGTCCGGCAAGGCCCAGCGCTCTGGTACGGCTTCGTCTTGGAACAGGTGACGCACCAGCTTTTCAGCTCCTGCATTCGCCACATGCACGCGCGCCGCGCGGTCGACAAGCATCGCGTGTTTCGGCAATGCTTGAAAGGCACTTACCTCGTTGTCGCGGTGCCGCGCCGCGTCAGCCAAAGAACTCACGGCCCGCCTCGCCTTCGGTAAGGTGCACGATCACCCGACAACCCAGGTCGCCGCGTGCGATGGTTTGAGGCTTTTCCACCCGCGCATAGCCCAAGTTGCTGGCTGCAATCCGGCCAAACACGCTCGTTGTCATCATGCACAGCGATTCCCGGCCCTCGACCTGATCCGCGAACGGACAGCTGCTGTTGACCAGAACAATCTTCTCGGGCGAGATCGACTCAACCTTGAACGCGCCCTCGATCCGCTCTTTCAGGTCCACCAGCGCCTGCGCCACCTGCGTCACATCAAGCGCATCAGTCTCAAAGATCGCCCGGTATTCCTCATTCATCGTTTCGCCGATCCGCGATCCGACCCGCCCAATGAACCCTTCCGCCGCTTCCAGGCCAACACGGGATTCCAGCACGTTCGCAAGTTCGCTCAGTAGCTCTCTCAGGAATTCGTCGCGATTGCGGCTGATCACCTTGTCAGCACCCGCGATTGGCGCCATTTCCATCCAATCTTCTCCGGCTGTTGGTTTCGTATCCCGATGCTAGGGCAAAGAGATTAACGAAACACCAAGAGCGCGCGGCTCCCCAAGGTCCACCTGCTCGAAATTTCACCACGCAAAAACAACACCTTGTCTTAAATTTCACCTGCTGGACCTGGAAACATCGGCCAATCACGCGTTCCAATCTGGACTTCGCCTCGCCCCTCGCGGAAGTTGCCCCTGCAGGATACACAGCCATGACCCACACCGCACCAGACGCCCCCGGACACGCACCTATGCTCGTGCGGGAACAACGCACCGCCCCGGCGGTTTCCTTCTCAGCACGGCCGACACAGCCCGACTCATCCAAGAAAGTCGCCATGAGTGATCTCTCCAGACCCGCCCGGGATACGTATCACGGTCCACCCGGCAAATCCGGCGCGGCCCTGCACACTGCCTTCGGTACGCGCGTTCATGGCTGACTTTCTTCTGACATCAGGGCGCTGGCGTGACATTCTCAATTCGCTGCTGGCGCTCTACCTTCTGGGCACCGGGGTCGCGGCCATCGTGTTGCCGGTGCCGGAACTCCCGGCGGTCTTTGCCCTCTTGGCGTTGGCGCTGCTCAACCGTCACGGCCTTAATCGCCCGGCCTGGATCATCGGAAGCATCGTTCTGATGCTCTTGCTATGGGGCAGCATCGGCGGCTGGCTAACGGCGACGGGCGGCCTTGGCAGGTTCACTTTCCTGTCGGCCTTCCTCATCGCGCTCGGGCTGCTCAGTCGCGCGGCCTCGCGCGCGCCCGACATCCGCCGGGCCGCCGCCGTGATGGCAAGCCGCCCGCGCGGGGCGCGCTACCTCTTCGTGTCTCTCGGCACCCACATCTTCGGGATCTTCCTCAATTTCGGCGCCGCCAGCCTGATGGCCACCTTGCTGGCCCAGATTCGCGACAAGCTGGAACAGCAGAACGCGGTCGGGAACCTGACCCTCGCGATGCTGCGCGGCTTCGGCGCCATGCCAATGTGGTCGCCCCTGGCGTTGTCGACCATCGTCACCCTCTCGATCCTGCCCGAGGTCGATTATTTCCAGATCCTGCCCTATGGTCTGGTCGCCGCCGGCCTGTATCTCTTCGCGGGCTATATCGCGTCGCGAAGCACCCTCGCCGACCCTGACCAGAAGACCCTGACACGCGCCATGCCAACCCTTCCCGAACAGCTCATCCTCCTGCGCGTCGTCGCCCGTGTTGCAGCGCTGGTTGCGGTCGCCTTCACGCTCCACCGTTTTGCAGGCCTCTCCATGCCCGCCGCTGTGCTGGTGGCGGTGGTGGTCTTCTCGCTGGCCTGGTGGGCGATCCAGATCGTCTCCGGCAATGCCCCCGGACTGCAGCGCGAACTGGCCGTCACCGCGCAATCGGGCGTCAACGAGCTTGTCGTGGTTTCCTGCGCGGGCTTTCTTGGCGCCGTCATCGCCTGGTTCGTGAGCAGCGTCGACGGCGCCCTGCCAACGCCGCCCACCGCGCTACTGCCCCTGCTTGTCGCTTTGGTGCCGTTGGCGATGGTGACGGGCGGCCTCCTGGCGCTCAATCCGATCGTTTCGGCCAGCATATTGCTGGGCGTACTGCACCCGCTGGTGCCGACCCCGGCCCTCCTTTGGCTGGCGCTGGCCGCGATCCTCGGCTGGGGTGTCACCGCCAGCTCGACCCCCTTCACCGCCAACGTGCTGATCACCACCCGGATCATGCAGGTCGAACCGGCCCCGCTCCTGCGCCGCGGCAACCTGAAGCTGACCGTTTTGTCGCTCGCCGCGCTGGGTCTCTTCCTGGCCATCGGCACGTTTCTCGCACTCCAAGCCTAGGAGCCCTCGATGACCTCGACCATGCAAGCCATCTTCGCCAGCAAGCCCGGCGGCCCCGACGTTCTGCGCCCCCGTGAGGTCCCGGTTCCGCAGCCCGGCCCGGACGAGGTGCTGATCCGCGTCGCCGCCGCCGGTGTGAACCGCCCCGACCTGCTTCAGCGCGAGGGCGCCTATCCCCCGCCTCCCGGCGTGACCGAAGTGCTCGGCCTCGAAGTCGCCGGCGAAATCGTGGCCTGCGGCGACGAGGTGCTGTCGTTCTCGCCGGGCGACAAGGTCTGTGCGCTGGTGGCGGGCGGCGGCTACGCCGAATACTGCGTCGCGCCGGCGCCACAGGTGCTACCCTGGCCCACCGGCCTGTCGGCAGTCGAGGCCGCAGCCCTGCCCGAAACCTACTTCACCGTCTGGACCAACCTCTTTCGCATCGCGCGCCTTGCCCAGGGCGAAAGCGTTCTGATCCACGGCGGCGCAAGCGGCATCGGCACCACCGCGATCCAGCTCGCGCGCGCCATGGGCGCCACCGTCTACGCCACCGCCGGCACCGACGACAAATGCCAGGCCTGCCGAGATCTCGGCGCCACGGAGGCGATCAATTACAAGACCGCACGCTTCGAGGACGAAATCACCCGCCTCACGGACGGCCGGGGCGTCGATGTCATCCTCGACATGATCTGCGCCGAGTATCTCGACCGCAACCTCGCCTCGCTCGCGGTCTCGGGGCGGCTGGTCGTCATCGCCTTTCTCGGAGGCGGCGAGGCACAGGTTGATATCAAGGCGTTGGTCAGCAAGCGCCAGACCCTGTGCGGCAGCACCTTGCGCCCGCAATCGCCTCAGGAAAAAGGCCTTATCGCGGCCGACCTGTCGGCACAGGTCTGGCCGCTGCTGGAACAGGGCACGGTCCGCCCTCTGATCAACTCCGTCCACCCGCTCGCCCGCGCCTGCGATGCCCATGCCGAGCTTGAGGCAGGCAATCACGTGGGTAAGATCGTCCTGACGGTCGACTGACCACGCGCAGGCGCGCCGAACGCGTCAACGCATCACGAAGGGATTTGCCATCGGGGAGGGGGACGTGTTGATCCACGTCGTCTTGGTGCGCGTGTAGTCATGGATTGCGTCCAGACCCGCCTCGCGCCCATACCCCGAGCGGTCGACCCCTCCGAAGGGCGCGATCGGAGATACGGCGCGATAGGTATTCACCCAACAAATCCCCGCCTTGAGCCGCGATGACACCCGGTGCGCACGCGCCAGGTTCTCGGTGAAAACCCCGGACCCAAGGCCGAAGGGCGTGCCGTTGGCAAGCGCGATGGCCTCTTCCTCGGTGTCGAAGGGCAAGAGCGACATCACAGGGCCGAACATTTCGACCTTCAGCGTCTCAGTCTCCGCATCGGCGCATTCCACAAGCGTCGGCGCCATATAATTTCCGGGCCGGTCCAACGGCGCACCCCCAAAGCGAATAGTCGCGCCCCCGGCCACAGCCGCAGCAAGGGTCTTTTCGATCTTGTGAACCTGGTCCGTCGTGCAGAGCGGTCCAATCTGCGTTCCGGCGTCGAGCGGGTCGCCGATGACCACCCCCTTCATCTTTTCTTCGATCTTTCCCGCCACCGCATCCAGAACCGAGCGGTGCACCAACCCGCGCGATCCGGCCACGCAGCTTTGGCCGGACGCGCCGAAATTGCCCGCGATCAGTCCGTTCGCGGCACCGTCCAGATCCGCATCCTCGAAAACCAGGATGGGAGATTTTCCGCCAAGTTCCAGCGTCGTGACCGCGAAGTTCTCGGCTGAATTGCGCACCACGTGGCGTGCCGTGTCGGGTCCGCCGGTAAAGGCGATGCGGTCGACATCCGGATGCCGGGTCAGCGGGATAGCACAGTTCTCCGCGTCGCCCGTGATGACCGAGACGACACCCGCAGGAAAGCCGGCGCGCTCAATCAGACGTGCGAATTCGAGCATGGGCGCAGGCGCGGTTTCGGCCGCCTTCAAGACCACGGCACAGCCCGCCGCAAGCGCAGGTCCAAGCTTTGTCGCGGTCAGGAACATCTGCGCGTTCCACGGCACGATGGCGGCCACGACACCAATCGGCTCGCGCCGCGTAAAGACATGCATGTCGGGTTTGTCGATCGGCAGCACGGCACCTTCGATCTTGTCGGCCAGCCCCGCGTAATAGCGATAGTAGTCGCCCACATAGGCAGTCTGGCTCGACGTCTCGGCCAGCAACTTGCCACTATCGGTGGTCTCGATCCGTCCGATCTCGGCGGCATTTTCCTCGATCAGGTCGGCCAGCCGGTACAGCAGCTTGCCCCGCTGCGTCTGGGTCATGTCGCGCCACACGGGATCGTTCAGCGCGCGGCGGGCCGCAAGGATCGCGCGGTCGACGTCCGATTTCGAGGCGCAGGCGAACGTCGCCCAGTCCTCGCCGGTTGCCGGGTTCTGCGAGGTCATGATCTGGCCGTCGGACCCTTCGGTCCAGGACCCGTCGATGAAAAGCTGGTAGTGCGGTCGGGCGTTCATATCGGTCCTCACGTAAAGGCGGGCATGACATCGTCGATAAAGCGGGCGAGCGACGCGCGTTTACGCTCGAAGCTCATGCCGCTGTCGATCCAGAAGGAATACTCGTCATAGCCAAGGTCTTCGTATTTCCTGATCTTGGCAATGACATCTTCGGCGGTACCGATGGTCAGGTCCCGGGCCATGTTCTCCGGCGCCATCATGGCGTTGCCCGCGATCTCCTCGTCCGAAAGCGGCGCAAGCAGGCCCTGTTCGACGGGGCGCTTGTTCTGGAACCAGGCTCCGAAATAGCAATAGAACCGCGAGAACTCCCGCGCCGCCCGGTCAACGTCATCGGCATCCGCGCCGACATAGGTATGATGCAAGAGCATGATCTTGGGGCGCGGGCCATCGTGGCTCTCGCAGGCCGCGTTGAAGCGGGCCATCAGTGTTTCGATCTCGTCCATCCCCTGCCAGAGTGGCGTCACCTGTATGTTGAACCCGTTGTGCACGCCGAATTCGTGGCTGTTGGGGTCGCGCGCGGCGATCCAGATCGGCGGGCCGCCATCCTGCAGCGGCTTGGGCGCGGCGGTTGTGGCGGGAAAACTGTAGAATGCGCCTTCGTGGGCGCAGTCGCCAGCCCAGAGCTTGGGCAGCAGCGGCGTGCTCTCGCGCATTCTCTGCCCCGCTTCCCAGGCATCCATGCCCGGCATGAGCCGTTGGTATTCGTAGGAATAGGCACCGCGGGCAATGCCAAGCTCGATGCGTCCGTCTGTCATCAGGTCCGCCGCCGCGGCCTCGCCGGCCAGCTTGATCGGGTGCCAGAACGGCGCGATGATCGTCCCCGTCCCCAGCTTCACGTTTCGGGTGTGGTGGGACAGGTTGACCAGTGTCGTCAGCGGGTTCGGTGCGATGGTGAATTCCATCCCGTGATGCTCGCCGGTCCATATGGCGCGCATACCGGCCTCGTCCGCCATCTTGCAAAGCGCGATCAGCTCTTCATTCAGCTGACGGTGTGATTGTTCGGGCGTCAGGCGCTCCATGTGCACGAAAAGAGAGAAATCCATGCGTCAGGTCCTTTCAGGCAAATGGTGAACATCTCCGCGCCGGGCATCGCCAACATAGAGGCCGAAGCTGCGGGTCTCGGCCTCCTCTGCAAAGCGGTGCATCATCTGCGTGATCGCCGCCGTTGCGAAGGTCAGCCCGGGAATGTCGCGGATCGGATGACGGGTGAATGCCGAACCTGCGGCCGAGGCATTCGCCAGGAAATAGGAGCATTGGACATTGCCGTCGTCGAACACCGCGTAGGCAGGCCCCAGGCGGACGGGCTGGCCGCG
This sequence comes from Roseovarius confluentis, assembly GCF_002917925.1. Taxonomy (GTDB): domain Bacteria; phylum Pseudomonadota; class Alphaproteobacteria; order Rhodobacterales; family Rhodobacteraceae; genus Roseovarius; species Roseovarius confluentis. The sequence goes on from NZ_PPFE01000009.1 coordinate 149,029, forward strand.
CGAACCGAGGTTTCCCGCAAGTGTTCGGCGGACATGTTGCCGCTCGGTCGAGATCACCTGTGGCGGGCGATAGCCGGCATCGGTCTTTTCAAGAAGGACCTCATCGCCTTCAGTGATGATCGCCCCCAGCAGGGCCGTGTTGCCCGCAGGGTCGAGCGCGGCGCGCTCAAGGCCGAGGCTGAAGAACTGCCCGCCTGCATATCCAAGGCCGCGTCCGGCGTCGTGATGAAAGGCACGCACCTCGCCGAGCAGGATGGCGTGATCGCCCGCGTCGACCACTTGGTGCGTCGTGCAGGAGAATTGCGCGAGCGCCCCGTCAATTAGGACGTTGCCATGCGGGTCCGCCCGGTGCGGGGTGCGGGCAAAGCGGTCTCCCTTGAAGGTCGCAAAGGTATTGGCCACGTCTTCCTGCCCTTCGGCAAGGACGTTGACGGCAAAGTGCGAACAGCTTGCGAAACTGTCGTAGGACGACAGGAACCTGCCCGGGCAGACCAGCAGGAGCGGCGGATCAAGCGAAACCGAAGAGAACGAATTGGCCGTGAACCCCAGCGGCGTCCCATCCGCCGCCTTGCAGGTCACGACCGTGACGCCGGTCATGAAGCTGCCGAAAGCCCGGCGCAGCGCGCGCGGATCGAGTGCGCTCATGGCCATACCTCCCGCGCGAGGTCGAGCATCGCGGCGTTCACCTCATCGGCATGGGTCATAGGCATCATGTGCGCCGCGCCCTCGACAATCAGTGCACGGCCGCGCGGCGCCAGCACAGCCATGGCGCGCGACATATCAGGCGTGGAATTCGGCTCCAGCGCCCCGGTTGCAAAGAGCGCGGGACAGGCCAGCGACCGCAGTGCCGTCCGGCTCGGTCCCCGGGACTCCGCAAACGCCGTGTAGGCCAGTTTGTAGCCTCGCGGGTCCACATTGCGCAGCCAGGTCTCGCAGGCGGACCGCTCGGGCGAGGCCGCATCGCCGAACCAGCGGTGCAGCGTCGACGACGGATCTGGCGCGCGCGTTTCGTCAAAACTGGCGGCCCGCGCCCGAACCGCCGCATCGGCCTCCGGCGTGCGCTCGAAGACGGCGTTGAGCGCGGCGACCGCGCAGACATGCGACGGCGCGCGTACGGCCACGTCGAGAGCGATCATCGCGCCCATGGAATGTCCCACCAGCATCGCGGCTTGCGGCAAGGTTTCGACCACCGCCAGGGCGGCCTCCACGTAGGTCTCCAATGTCGGCGTTCCGTCCGGGCACTGGCTGCCGCCATGGCCCGGCATGTCCGGTGCGATGACGCGATAGTCGCCCCCCAGCGTGTCGACCTGCGGCCCCCAGGCATCGGCGTTCAGGCCAACCCCGTGCAGCAACACCACGGGGTGCCCCTCGCCGACGTCGATCGCCGACAGGCCGGCAACCTCAGACCGCGGCAGGATTGTCGACGTCATGGCCCAAATCCTTCAGGTCCTGATAGCGATCCCCGATCCGGTGATGCGGCCGGCCGGACAATGCCGCGCCCAGCACGACGATGACCTCGTCATCGCGCGGCGCATCGGGGATTGAGAACTGTATAGTCAGATAGTGCGACCGCCTCCCGGCATCGTTCTTGTCCATCAACGGCACCATGATAGGCGCGTTGGCGGGGCCGCGGGTGTTGGTGAAAGCGAGATAGGACTTGGCCTCTACCGCCTCTCGGAAATGATTGCCGAAGCGCAGCGTGTGGATCAGGCCCGACGCGTGCTCAATCTCTCCATCCAACCCCACGACGGCGGCCTTGCCATAAGCCTCGATCGCGGCGCCGCTGCCGGCAAGGCCGATCATCCTCTCTGTCAACATCTTGCCCAGGACCGGCCCATAGGCCTGTATCTCGGGCTTAAGATCCGGCACGAAACGGCCGGCCCACGGGTTTTTCAGGACAGCGGCAACCGCGAACATGCGCCAGGGCGCCTCGGCCGCACGGAACCCCTCGACAAGAACCTCCTCGTCATAGGTCACTATCTTCCTGATCTCGGGCGTCATCTCATCCTCCGTTCGCTTTGAACCAGAGTTAGAAAATGGCGGATTTTTTGACAAATGATCGTTTCATGTGCTTAGGTATTAGCAACACTTATATCTAGCTTGACCATGGCAAAATCCCTTCCTCCTCTCGGCTGGCTGCGCTCTTTCGAGGCCGCGGCGCGTCACCTGAGCTTTACGGCCGCGGCCGAGGAACTGGGCCTGACCCAATCCGCCATAAGCCAGCAGGTGAAGTCCCTGGAGACACGGCTGGGTGTCCCACTTTTCACGCGACGCGCGCGCGGACTTGCCCTGACGGATGTCGGCCGGCGTCTGCTGCCCAATGTCGAAGCGCCACTTCAAGCCTTGGCGACCGCAATGGTTGGTATGGACACGGAACCGCCGGGGGGAATACTTACGATTGCGGCCTCGGTCAGCGTGGCACAATGGATCATCGCACCGTGGCTGCCGGAGTTTCGTCTCCGCCATCCGACCACCAATATCCGGCTGCTGAGTGCGATCTGGCCGGACGATTATCATTTGTTCCGCGCCGATATCGAGATACGCTTCGGATCAGCACGCCAAGTCGGGCCCGATGCCGACGCCATTTTGCCGAACCGTCTGATTGCCGTGAAATCCCCGAAACTTGCGGGGGGCTTGCAGGACCTGCCCCTTATCGAAGCGGTCGGCACCTCCAGCGGCTGGCAAAGCTGGTCCAAGGCGATCGGGAAGACGCCGCAGCCAGCCCTGCAAACCGATACCTACGGGATGGCACTGCATCTCGCGTCGCTTGGCAACGGCGTCGCATTGGTCAACGAGTGGCTGGCGGGCCACGCGTTGCAAACCGGACTGGTCGAGCGCGCCCACCCCGCGTCGATCCCGGCTCACGAGGGGTATTACCTGTCGATCGATCAGAGCAAGCCAGCGGCTGCAGAGATGCGCGCATGGCTGATGCAAGGCGATCCCGATCACAGCGCGCGATAGGCTCAGGTTCCATTGATCGACTTGTGACGGCATTGGCGGCCTGAATCATGCTCTCCAGTTATGGGAGGGTGTGATGAGCACTCTTTTCTGCCTGACGGACCAGCAGATGGTACGGCGCGCTCTTCGAAACTCCGGGCACCTTCATGTGCGGCAAGACGTTGTCACATAGGGCCCAGCGAACCGACGACCGCCAGCGCCATGACCTTGATTGTCCCGACCGACCACGGGCCAACCTGACGACGCCCCCCCGCAGCCCCGCGCCGTTCAAACGCCCACGAACCGCACCGTGATATCCGGCGTCAGCGCGTCCATGTTACCCGCCCACACCGTTTTACCCCGCTCCAGCAGCACAGCGCGGTCCGCCACCTGCGCCAGTTCCTTTACCGACTTGTCGATCACCAGCAGCGCCATACCCGACGCGCCGCGCACCTGTCCCAAAGCCGCCCAGATTTCCGCCCGAACGAGCGGTGCAAGCCCCTCGGTGGCCTCGTCGAGGATCATCAGCCTTGGGTTGGTCATCAGCGCCCGGCCAATCGCCAGCATCTGCTGCTCGCCCCCCGACAGTGACGCCGCCACCTGCCCCGCACGCTCTTCCAGCCGCGGAAACAAGTCCGCCACCCGCGCCCGGTCCCATGGGCCGGGCCGGGCCGCTGCCAACAGGTTCTCCGCAACCGTCAGGTCCCGGAAACACCGCCGCCCCTCGGGCACAAGGCCAATCCCCAGCCGCGCGGCCCGGTGGCTCGGCAGATTGTGCAAATCCTGGCCGTCGAAGCGCAATACACCCCGGCTGGGGATCATCCGGCAGATCGCCCGCACCGTGGTGGTCTTGCCCATCCCGTTGCGCCCCATCAGCGCCACGGCCTCGCCCGCGCCCACCTTCAGGTCCACGCCGAACAGCGCCTGGCTAGCGCCATAGCTTGCCTCCAGCCCTTCGACCTGCAACAGGCTCATGCCTCTTCCCCCAGATAGGCGTCGCGCACCGCCCGGTCCGCCCGGATCTCGGCCACTGTCCCCGTCGCGATGATCCGCCCGTAGACCAGCACACTGATCCGGTCCGCCAGGGCAAAGACCGCGTCCATGTCATGCTCCACCAACAGGATCGGCGCCGTGCCGCGCAATTCGCTCAGGAATCCCGTCATCCGTTTCGAGCCTTCCGCGCCCAGCCCCGCCATCGGCTCGTCCATCACGAAGGCGCGCGGGCCAAGGCTCAGCGCCACCGCCACTTCCAACTGCCGCCGCTGCCCGTGCGACAGGTCCGCACACCGCGTCGTCGCCACGTCCTCCAGCCCCACCTGCGCCAGCGCCGCCTCTGCCCTGTCGCGCAAATCGGCCTGGCGCAACGCCGCCCCGAAGAACCGCCAGGGCCGCCCCACGGCCCCCAGCGCGCCCAGCACCACGTTCTGCAGCACCGTGTCTTCCATCGCCAATTGCGACACCTGAAACGTGCGGCCCAGCCCGGCCCGCGCCCGCGCCGCAGCCCCCGTTCGGGTCACGTCCGTCCCGCCCAGCCACACCTGTCCGGCATCCGGGCGCAAAAGCCCGCAAACCTGCTGGATCAACGTCGACTTGCCCGCGCCATTGGGCCCGATGATGGCGTGAATCTCTCCCGCCTTCAGGTCGAGCGACACGTCCTCGCTCGCCGTCAAAGCGCCGAACCGCTTCGTGATCCCCCGCGTCTCCAGCACCAGCTCAGTCATGCGCGACCGCCCTGCCCGCCAAGAGCCCCACGATGCCACCCCGCGCAAACAGCACGATCAAGAGCAGGATTACCCCCAGCCAGATCAACCAGAACTCCGTCAGCCCGCCCAGCCAATGCTCCAGCACGACGAACACCGCCGCCCCCACCACCGGACCGAACAGCCGCCCGACTCCGCCCAGGATGACAAGGATGATGATCTCGCCCGAGAACTGCCAGCTGAACATCGTCGGGCTGACAAACCGGTTGAGATCGGCAAAGAGCGCCCCAGCCAGCCCCGTGATCGCGCCCGAAATCACGAAGGCCACCAGCTTCAGACGCATCGGGTTCAGCCCCACCGTCTCCACCCGCACCGGCACCTGCCGTGCCGCGTTCAACGCCAAACCGAAAGGCGACCGCATCAGCCGCGCGTTCAGCCACAGCACCGCGCAGAGGATCGCGAAACAAACCCCGAAGAACTGGATCGGCACCAGCGTGTTCAGCCCCGGAAAGCCGTTGCGCACATAGATCGACAGGCCGTCTTCGCCACCATAGGCGCTCCACGAGATCGCGAAGTAGAAAAACATCTGGCCAAAGGCCAGCGTAATCATGATGAAATAGACCCCGCTCGTGCGCAGGCTCAAAACCCCGATCACCAGCGCCGCCAGTGCCGAGGCCACGACGGCCACCAGCCATATCACCGGCATGCTCTTGGTGCCTTCGATCAGCATCGGCCATTCGGTCACCGCGGTGTAGGTCTGCGCATGATGCGCCAGTATGCCCATCGCATATCCGCCGATGCCAAAGAACACCGCATGCCCCAGGCTGACCAGCCCGCCCAGCCCCAGCGCGATGTTCAGCCCCACCGCGGCCAGCGCCAAAATCGCCACACGGGTCGCCAGCGTGATGGTGAAGGGCTCGTCCGCCACGAGCGCCCAAAGCGGCACCGCAACCAGCCCGGCCAGAACCGCGAAATTGACCCAGAATTCCCGGCTCATGCCCCCAATCATGCCCGCGCTCCGAACAGGCCCGTGGGCCTCCACACCAGCACCGCGCTCATCAGGATGTAGATCGCCATCGACGCCAGCGATGCCCCGACCTGCGTGCCCGCCGCCGGCTCCATGAACAGCTTGAAGAACTCGGGCAGGAATATCCCTCCAAGCGTATCCGTCAGCCCCACCAGGATCGCGCCCACGAAGGCCCCCCTGATCGACCCGATCCCCCCGATCACGATCACCACGAACGCCAGGATCAGGACCGGCTCACCCATGCCCACCTGCACCGACTGGATCGCACCCACCAGCGCGCCCGCAAGCCCCGCCAGCGCCGCGCCCAGCGCAAAGACAAGCGTGTACAGCTTCGAGATGTCCACGCCCAGCGCCGCGATCATCTCCCTATCGTTCTCCCCTGCCCGGATACGGATGCCGATCCGCGTGCGTTCGATCAACAGCCACAGACCCAACGCCACGGCCAGCCCCACGCCGATCAGCGCCAGCCGGTACAGCGGATACTGGATGCGTCCCGGCAGCGTCACCGGCCCCGACAGCGCGTCGGGAATGTCCAGGTACAGCGGGAAAGAGCCAAAGAGGTACCGCGTGCCCTCAGAGAAGATCAGGATCAGCGCGAAAGTGGCCAGCACTTGGTCCAAATGATCGGTCGCGTATAATCGCCGGATCACGGCCACTTCCACGACCGCGCCGACCGCCGCCGCCACGGCCAGCGCCGCGCCCAGCGCCAGCAGGAAGCTCCCCGTCGCCGCCGCCACCGCCGCGGCGGCAAAGGCGCCCACCATGTAAAGCGACCCGTGCGCGAGGTTGATCAGCCCCATCACCCCGAAGATCAGCGTCAGGCCCGCGGCCATCAGGAACAGCATCACCCCGAACTGAAGCCCGTTCAGAACCTGTTCGATGATCAGAATGCTCGACATCCGCGCCGCTTTCCCCTGCCGCTATCCGCTGCCCGATGGCGCGGGGTTAAACCACGCCCGGCGCCCAAGGCCAAGCCCCCGCGGCACGCGCGCACTGCGCGCCCCGATGCGGTACGGCCCGACTCGCGCCGTTCTCCCTTATGCAGAACGGCCGGCCCGGGTTTTCTCCGGAAAACAATCGGTTGCCGCTTAACGCCATTTTAAGCCGGCCCTCCTAGCATCCGGCCAGTAACGCATATGCAGTGTGAAGGGCCCCGCATGACAGAACCAGACACTCCAGCCGATGACGCGCCGCTTGACCTTCCCGAGCGCATGGATTTCGCCGCCTGTGAAACCCTGGCGGCCAGCCTCGATGACCGCCGCGGCGCGCGTCTTTGTCTTCACGCCGGCAATGTCGGCTTTCTCGGCGCCCTTGCGGCCGAGATTCTGCTGCGCGCCCGGCAGGAATGGCAGGCCGACGGCACCGCGTTCGACCTGATCGACCCGTCGCCCGATTTTCTCAAGGGGCTGGCTCTTCTCGGCATCCCCAGAAACGCCCTGGTTCAAGAGGACATCGCATGACCCGCATTCTGGCAGTCGACGATTCGCGCACGATGCGCAGCATGTTGCAACAGGCCCTGGCCGGCGCCGGGTTCGAGGTCGAACTCGCCGAGGATGGTGTTGACGGGCTCGAACGTCTCGAAACTGCCGATCCCGACCTGATCATTACCGACATCAACATGCCGCGGCTCGACGGGTTCGGCTTCATCGACGGGGTGCGCAAGGGCGATCGGGTCTCGACCGTGCCGATCCTGGTGCTGACCACCGAAAGCGGCGACGCGCTCAAGCAACGGGCGCGCGACGCCGGCGCCACCGGCTGGATCGTCAAGCCGTTCGACGAGGAGAAACTCGTTCAGATCATCCAGCGTCTCGTCGTCTGAGGAAGGGATAAAGACATGAACGACCTCAACCAGATGTTCTTTCAGGAATGCGACGACCTGCTCGAACAGCTCTCCTCCGGCCTGAACGACCTCGAGGCGGGCGCAGGCGACGAGGAAACCGTCAACAGCATGTTCCGCGCCGTCCACTCGATGAAGGGCGGCGCCGGGGCCTTCGGCCTGGATCAACTCGTCTCCTTCGCCCACGCGTTCGAGAACGTGCTCGACGACATACGCAGCCAAAGGCTGGTGGTGGGCGACAATGTCGTCAACCTCCTGCTGACCGCCAGCGATCACCTCGCCGATCTCGTCGAGGCCGCCAGCCAAGGCACCGAACTGCCGCCCGAACAGGGCGCGTCAATCCTCAGCGACCTCAAACATGTCAGCAATGCCGCCAACGGCACATCCGGCGACGAGCAAGAGACCGTTGAAGAGGTCGACGAAGCCGATTTTCAACCGACGTTCCTCGCGATCGATGGCGACCTGCCCTCGCTCGACGACATGGCGGCCCCCGAGGCGGACGCGCCGGTAACGATCCGGTTCAAGGCCTCGCAACAGCTCTTTGCCAACGGTCACGATCCCGCAATCCTGTTCCGCAGCCTCGAAACGCTCGGCACGCTAGAAATCGAGGCCGATCTCTCCGCGCTCACGCCCCTTCGCGACGGCCCCTGGTCCAAGCCCGCGCTCAGCTGGACGCTGACTTTCACCGCCGACGATTCCGTCGACGAGGCCGCCATTCGCGAAGTCTTCGAATTCGTCGAAGGACTGTGCGAACTCGAGATTACCGCAGCCGCGACCGGCCCCGGCGACCTGCCGCCCCTGCCCGCGCCGTCCGATATCCAGCTGCCCCCCGACGCCATGGCCCAAGACACGGGCACGGCATCTGCAGTCGCGCAACCCACCGGCGACGCTCCGGCGCCCGACCAATCCGATGCAGCGGCGCCCGCCACCAGCGCCCCCCCGGCCGCGTCCCGCCCCGCCAGTTCCCGCACCAGCACGATCCGCGTCGACCTGGACAGGGTCGACCGGCTGATCAACCTCGTGGGCGAGCTTGTCATTGCCGAGGCGATGTTGCGCCAGTCGATGGACGAAATGCCCAGCTCCGCCAACAGCGGCGTGGACGAGGCCATGAGCCAGCTCAAGACGCTTTCGGGGGCGATCCAGGAAAGCGTCATGGCGATCCGCGCGCAGCCCGTGCGAAGTCTGTTTCAGCGCATGTCGCGCATCGTCCGCGAAACCGCGCGCGAGGCCGGAAAATCGGCGCGGCTCGTCACGGTCGGTGACGCCACCGAGGTCGACAAGACGGTCACCGAACGCCTGGTCGAACCCCTGACCCATATGATCCGCAATGCCATCGACCATGGGCTTGAAACGCCCGAGGCGCGGCGCGACGTCGGCAAGGACGAGCGCGGCACCGTCACGCTCGAGGCCAGCCACCGCTCGGGCCGCGTTGTCATCGTCATCAAGGATGACGGTGCCGGCATCAACCGCGAGAAAGTACGCCAGATCGCCATCGACAAGGGCCTCATTCGCCCCGAGGACGACCTCAGCGACGGCGATATCGACAACCTGCTCTTTCGCCCCGGTTTCTCGACTGCGGGAGAGATTTCCAACCTGTCGGGCCGCGGCGTCGGCATGGATGTGGTGCGAAACGAGATCCAATCCCTGGGCGGCCGCGTCAGCCTGCAATCGCTCCCCGGTCGCGGCACCTCGGTGACCGTGTCCCTGCCGCTGACCCTCGCCGTTCTCGAAGGCATGGTCGTCAAGGTCGCCGACCAATCCCTGATCGTGCCAACCTTGCCCCTGCGAGAGATGCTGCAACCCGGCCAGGCCAAGGTGCACACGCTTTGCGACGGCGACAACGTGCTGGCTCTGAACGGCGAGATGGTCCCGATCAAGGATCTCGGCGCCGCGCTCGGCTTTCGCTCCACCCCCATGTGCCTCGGAAGCCAATCCCTTCTGCTGATCGAGGGCGAGTCCGGTCACCGTTACGCTCTCGCCGTCGACGGAATCGCCGAACAGCGGGAGGTCGTGATCAAGGGGCTTGAACAGAACTACCAGAAAATCCCCGGAATCGCGGCGGCAACGATCCTCGGTGACGGGAAAATTGCGCTTATCGTCGACACCGACCAGATGATCGCCCCCCCGGGCCAGGGCGGATGGGTCGACCGCGCCTGGCCAGATGCCACAGGAGACGCCCATCATGCATGACACCGAAACCGAAACCAGGGCCGCCAACCGGGTCGAGATCGTGTGCTTCACTGTCGAGGACCAAGATTTCAGCATCGAGATCTCCCATGTGCTCGAGATCCGCGGCTGGACAAGCACCACCACGCTGCCCCACGCACCGGCCTTCGTCGTCGGCATGATGAACCTGCGCGGTACGGTCCTGCCGGTGGTCGACCTCTCGCTGCGACTAGGCTTCGGCAAGACCGAACCGGGCAAACGTCACGTCATCATCATCGCCCAGATCGACGACAAGATCGTCGGCTTCCTTGTTGACGCGGTCTCCGACATCATCACTGTCGACGAGGCCGAGATGCAGGCCACACCCGATGTCTCCTCTTCCCGAACCCAGGCGTTCATCCGCGGTGTCCACTCCCTTGATGACAAGCTCGTGCGCGCGATCGACGTTCGCGAAGTCCTGCCACAAGAGGCCCCGCTGAGCGCATGAACGACCAACCGCATTCGGCGGCACCGCCCCTGATCAGCTCGCATGAGTTCGCCACCGTCGCCGACCTGATCAAGCGCATGACCGGCATCCATATCAGTAGCAACAAGCGGGCCATGGTTTCAGGTCGTCTGGCCAAGCGGCTCAAGGCGCTGGGGATCAGCTCTGTCGACGCCTATTGCGACTGGCTGCAACGACCCGGCAACGCCGCCGAGCAAGACGCGTTCATTTCTGCGCTGACCACCAACATGACCCGTTTCAACCGAGAGGATCATCACTTCACACACCTCACCGACCATATCCTGCCCGGCCTTGCCGCCGCAGCACGGTCTGGACGGCGCGTGCGACTGTGGTCTGCCGCGTGCTCCACCGGAGAAGAAGCCTATGACCTTGCTTTCCGCGTGCTCGATGCCTGCCCCGAGGCCGCGCGGCTCGACATACGCATACTGGCCACCGATATCGACAAGACTGCGCTCGGAACCGCCCGCGCCGGCGTCTACCCCGCCGCCAGCCTGTCCGATCTGCCACACGGCTTCGCCGACTGCCATCTTGAGCGCGGCAAAGGTGCTGGCAACATGGTGCGCGTGGCGGACGCACCGCGCGATCTTGTGACCTTCAGATGTCTGAACCTCAACGGCGACTGGCCGTTCAATGGCGCTTTCGACGTCATCATGTGCCGCAATGTCACGATCTACTTCGACGAGGACACGCAAGCCCGCCTGTGGCGGCGTCTCGCCGACCGGATTACCCCCGGCGGTGCGCTCTATGTTGGCCACTCAGAACTGCTGCCCGAGGCGATCGCCATACGCTTTACGCAGCAGGAGCGTGGCGCTTTCTGCCTGCCGCCCGACGCTCCGCCAAAGGCGGCTTCCATCACCCGACACGACACTGCGGTCACACCCGCGCCACCGCATACCGAACTGACAAACCTGACCCCGGCTGACGCCCATCGTCCAGACAACAACGGAGGCCTCGGATGAGCCTGAGAGACAAACTGCATATTCTCGTCGTCGATGACATGTCCACCAGCCGTGGCCTGCTGACCCAGGCGCTCGACGAACTCGGCATCAAGAATTATCGCACCGAGGCCGACGGCCACACCGCCTGGAGCAGCCTTGCCTCCAAGCCCGTGCACCTTGTGATCTCCGATTTCAACATGCCGCGCATGGACGGTCTGCAACTGCTAGAGGCGATCCGCTCGCACCGCGCCATCGCCCGGACTGGCTTCATCTTGGTCACCGGCCGGGCCGACAAGGAAATCATCGAGCGCGGCACCCGGCTCGGCATGAACAATTACCTCAAGAAGCCGTTCGAGACCGCGCAACTCAAGGCGTGCATCGAGAAGGTCGTAGGCCGGCTCTGACCCGCCGCACCCGTCAACAACCAGGAGCTTTCCGTGACGCCGCGCCCCACCTCCCGCATTCTCGACATTCTCGCCGAAGAGACCGACGACCTCGCGGCGATCGCGCAACGCCTCGATGCGCTGATCCCTGAAATGGTCGCGCACCTGCCCGCAGACGGCACGGCACATCTGCGTGACCTGCAGCGGGTCGACGCGCTCTGGCAGCACCTGCGTGATATTTCGCGGGTCCTGAAAACCGTCGCGGGCCTGGTCGAAGGCGAAGCGCGCGTCGACGTCTCTCTCCTGCTCGAGCAGGTCCGCCTCGACTACTTCCGGCATCGCTTGCTGGATGACCCGGTGAAACCCCATCTCGGGCTCGGCGACGGCCAGCCGATCCTCTTCTGAAACCATGGCGGCGCTCGACGCGCACGCCCCTGAAAGGACTTCTCGCGATGCAACAAACGGCGACCGCAACCGATCTCACGCCGCCTCCGGAGACAGAGGTCGACTATCCCTCGGAACAGCTTCTTGCCTCGGCGACCGACACCCGCGGCGTTATCGCTTACGCCAACCAGGAATTCTGCAATGTCGCCCACATGTCCAGGGACTATCTCACTGGCGCACCGCACAAGGTCGTGCGCCATCCCGAAATGCCCCGCGGTATCTTTCACCTCATGTGGGAGCGGCTTCACGCCGGGCATCCGGTCTGCACCTACGTCAAGAATTCTACCGGCGACGGCCGCTTCTACTGGGTCTTCGCCACCATTACGCCGACGCGCGACGGCTTTCTTTCGGTCCGGATCAAGCCGCGCTCGGACTTCTTCGCGTTGACCCGCGAGATTTACACCGCCATGCTCGCCGAGGAGGCCCGCGGCCTGCCGCCCGACAAGAGCGCCGAGTGGTTTCTGGACCGGCTTGCCGAACAGGGTCACTCCAGTTTCAGCGCTTTCTCCGACGCCGCCCTCACCGCCGAGTACTCCCTGCGAGAGGACATCGACCGGTCGGCGGATTCCGAACTGCTAAGAATTGCCCAACTGGCCGAAATGTTGAACGAATCCGACAAGCTCGTTCAACAAATCATCAACATATTCCAACAGGTTCGCGGCGAACCTATCAACCTGCGCATTCTCTCCGGCCGGCTGGAGGGGGCGGGCGTGGCGATCGGTACGATCTCCAAGAATTACGAGACAATGTCCGCTGACATGTACCAGATGATCGAGCGCCTGCGCTGCGACGATACCGGCTTGCTGGTACGTATGCGCGGCGCCCTTGTTCACGCCCACAGCGCCGCGCAGATCGCCGACCTGATGGACCTGACAGCGCGCCAGTCGGCAGCGAAACACGATGCGGTGAGCCGAAATCAGGACGGCCGCGAAATCCTTCATGCCCAAGCCGAAAAGCTATCTGAAATCAGCCGCGCTGCCGTCGCCGAGGTAGCGGCACTGGGCAAACTCATTCCGGATGTCTGCCGCCAGCTGCGCCGCCGCATCAACGGCCTCGATCTGGTCAAGCTGCTCTGCCGGGTCGAAAGCGGCCGGATGAGCGAAGTTGACAGCGGCCTTGTCGGTATCATTCACCGTCTGGAAGAGGCCCATCACCAGACCGACCGACACCTCGCCGCGCTCTCCGCCACCGCATTCAAGATTGATGCCACTTCAAAAGCACTGTGATCCGCCGGGGTTCAGAGGATCTTAAATCTTATGCACAATCATGCCGGTCGAACCTGACCATTTCCAACCACCGGAGATATTCATGAAACACACACTCACCACTCTTGCCGCGGCGATGCTTGCCGTCACCGGCGCCCATGCTGCCGGCGAATACGACGGCGCCCTGACCGACCTCGCGAAAGGCACGATCGCCGATTGGGTCGCCGATCCCGTCGTCCTTGGCGCCGTGCGGGCCCAGAACGTCTCGACATCCACCCTGACCGAGCATGAGATCATCGCGCTTGACGCGACCTGGCGCCAGCAGGTCGTCTCGGGTGGCGACCTGATCGACACCGTATTGTCGAACGCGCTTTCGGCTCATCTCAAAGACATCCATATGCAGGGCGCCGGGCGTTACACCGAAATTTTTATTACCGATATCCGCGGTCTCAATGTCGGCCAGAGCGGGGTCACCTCCGATTACTGGCAAGGAGATGAGGCGAAGTGGCAGGTGCCGCATGACACTTCCGGCATCCATATCGGCGAGATCGAATTCGACGAATCCACTCAATCCTACCAAAGCCATGTCAGCGTTCCGATCATGGACGACGGCAGCTTCGTCGGCGTGATCACCGTCGGCGTCAACGTCGAAATGCTCGCCACCGCAAACTGACCCTTCCACCAAACGGGAGCCCGTGATGACAACGACCGCACCAACCACCGATACCGGTCCCGGCCGGATCCCCGCCGCCCTGTCGGCGCTCAGCATCCGATCGAAACTCGCGGTCGCCGTTGCCATCGGCTTCCTCCTCACCTTCGGGGTCTGCTTTGCATTGCTCAGCAAAAACCTGAACTCCATGAGCCTCGAAGAACAAGCCGCGGACCAGGCGGATTTCGCCGCGATGCTCTCCAATCAGATGCGCGGTCCGATGCAGTTCAAGGATGGCGCCCGCCTGGCGGATATCTACGCGACGGCCACAGAAAGTGACGAATCTCTCATCGCGGTCGAGATCCTGCACGGCTCGGGCGAACAGTTGGCCGTCTATAACGCGCGCAATGCCCCACCTGCGCTTCTGCCGCAGGCGCTGAAAGAGTCTTTGGAAACCAAGACCGTCACCCAGATTCTAAGCGGTGAGATCGACATCGTCGCCGTGCCGGTCTTCGCCAAGGACGGAGTGACCGTTCTGGGCGTCGCGGGCTTCGCCTGGGACAACGGCATTTTTCTCGCCGCCCAGAACACAAAGATCCTGCAAATCCTCGGCCTAAGTGCCGTTGTGGCCGTGGCTGGACTTGTGGCGATCTTCCTCGCGATCTCGCACCTGGTAACCGGCCCGATCAAGGCGCTCAGCAATGCCATGAAGGCAGTTGCCAACCACGATTACACCACCGAGATCCCCGGCGCCCGCCGCGGGGACGAGATCGGCACCATGGCACAAGGCCTCGAAGGGTTCCGCGACACTCTACTGCGTGACGAAACCGAAGCCCGGGAGCGGCAGGAACGGACAGCGATGCGGCAAAAGCTGCTGCACCACCTGGGCGAACGTATGTCGCTGCTCGCCTCCGGTCAGACCGATTGCATGATCAAGACGGCCGATTTCGATGGGCTCGATACGGATCACATCGAAATCTGCGACAATTATAACGACGTCGTCTCGAACTTGCGCAGCATGCTGTCCACCATCGTCTCCACCGCCGAAAGCGTCCGCACCAGCTCTCAGGAGATCTCCGAAGTCGCGGAGGACCAGTCGAAGCGCTCCGAGGCCCAGGCCGCGACTCTCGAGGAATCCGCCGCCGCCATTGAAGAGCTGAACAACAGTGTGCAGATGACCGCCACCCTTGCGGTCGACGCCAACGAACGGATTGCCGACAATAAGAAGCGCGCCGCGACCGGCGGCGCGGTCGTCGAACGCACGGTCAAGGCGATGCGCGACATCGAGGATTCCTCTCAGCAGATCACCGCGATCATCGGTGTGATCGACGACATCGCGTTTCAGACCAACCTTCTTGCCCTAAACGCGGGCGTCGAGGCTGCACGTGCGGGCGACTCTGGCCGTGGCTTTGCCGTCGTCGCCTCCGAGGTGCGGGCACTGGCCCAGCGCGCCTCGGATTCCGCAAACGAAATCAAGGAACTGATCACTCGCTCCAGCGAGCATGTCACCGAAGGCAGCGGGCTTGCCAATCAGGCCGGGTCGGCCTTGAGCGACATCATTGACGGCGTCAACCATGTTTCGGACCTGGTGTCGCGCATCGCCACCGGCTCCAGCGAACAGGCGACCAACCTCGCCGAGATCAAGGATAGCGTGACCGAGCTAGACAAGGTGACGCAGCAGAACGCAGCCGTGATCGAGGAGTCCTCCGCTGCCAGCCGCAGCCTGAGTCACGAGGCACGGCGCATGTCCGAGATTCTGCGCCAGTTCAACCTCGACGAGCTGCATGACTCGGGTGCCGATACCGCGCCCCCGCTTCGCGCGGCACAGGCCACGACCGGCTGGGAAGACGAAATCGCCCGAGCGGAAACGCGAGACGCCGCGCCGGCCCAAACGGGCATCGCCGCCAACGCAACCGTGCCTGCCGCCAGTTCGGTCGCGGTAAACGGCCAGGAAGACTGGCATGATTTCTGATCGCGCCCCCGCCACTACGCGGCACCAGGAGGCAGCATGACACATATCGGCAACCGCAACAGAGCTCGGCCGAACCCGGCCGGTCCGAACGGCCAGGCTCCGGGCTCGATCGAGGGTGCTGTCTTCATACCGCTGTTCCAGGGCGAGACCCGGATCTCGGACCGACACGACGAGATCATGACCACGATTCTCGGTTCGTGTATCGCCACGTGCATGTGGGACGCGGTGGCTGGCGTGGGCGGCATGAACCACTTCCTGTTGCCGGGCGCGACCAGCGATCGTGGCGACAACATGCGCTATGGCGTGAATGCCATGGAGCTCCTGGTCAACGGCCTTCTTAAAAAGGGTGCCGACCGCCGGCGCCTCGAGGTCAAGTTGTTCGGCGGTGCCAAGATGTTCGAAGGAGGCGCCGAGATCGGCGCCAAGAATGCCACCTTCGCCAAATGGTACATGGAGAACGAAGGCTTCACCGTGACCGGTGGCTGTCTGGGCGGCACCCGGGGGCGCAAGATACGGTTCTGGCCTGTCTCGGGCCGCGTCCAGCAAAGCTTCATGTCGAACATGAGCGATCCAGCCGTCCCGGTACCAGCGCGTCCGAAACGTGACGACGGTGCGTCACAGGGCGATATACAGCTTTTCTGATCTCTCGCCGGCCGCGCAGCCCCGGCCAAGTTTTTTCAACATGCGGACTTGCCCGAGATTGCATTCTGATCGTGCCGGGGCTGCCTTCACAGGCGTGATCCGGCCTGGTCCATCGTGATCCGCTCCACCGGGCACCCGAACGCCATTTCTTCGCAGGCAAACTGACCCACGCTTTCGTGACGGCAAATCAGAGCCGCTTTCCACTGCATCTATGACATATGAAAGCGCACTGCTCATCGCGAAGCGCGCCTCCACAGCCTAATTGCCGCTTATGCTTGAAAATAGACCTTCGGTTTTTGAATCGGAAACCGCGGCATAGCGGTGAAAGCGTCGCACAAACGATCGATATCGGCCACGCCCCAGGGCGCGACCTCCTGTTCCAGATTGCCGTCGCTGAGGTCGCTCAGCGCCGTTGCAATCCGCTCTATCCCGGTGCGGCGCGGTGATGTCTGTGGCGACCTTGATCACCGCCTCGACATTGCCATCGGCATCGAAAATCGGCGCATAGGTTCCACTGATCCACACTGCTTTGCCTGCGCTGCCCAGAAGCTGCGATAGGCCTCGCTGCGGGCAAAGTCAGTCCGGTGTCACGAACATCGAATGGTGCTGTCCCACCACCTGGTCCAGTGCATAGCCCATCGTGCCAAGAAAATTCTCGTTCGCGTGCAGGATATTTCCGTCACGTGTGAACCGGATCGTCGCTTGGGTCGGACCCACGGCCGACGCCAACGCAGTCGCGAGGTCTGCGTGACCTTGCGATTTCCCGCGCTTATTCCTGCTGCCGAACACCGGTCGCTCCTTTTTCAGACCAGATTATCGAGCACTATAACGACCGTGGCTTCTCAATTGCTTTCCGTGACTACTCCTTACGCGCGTACCCGTCGCGGCCCGGGTCACCGCCTGATCCGGCGCGTCGCTTGCGCATGTCTCCGTACTGCTGACACCCGCGGACCAGGAAATTCATCCGGATAGCCGCCGCGCAGACGTTCCTGCTCTGCCAGGGGAACAGATACCGTCCGTTCGCCGTTGAGCCTGCTGAAGCCGCGACGAAACGCATGGCAAGAACCAAGAACCCAAGGCTCGCGAAAGCTGACATGTCCCACATAGTGATCCTGAACACCGACTCCGGAAAGGGCGACAACAATCCGGGGGCCGATACGATCCAGTCACTGTTCGACGCTCATGGAACGCCCGTGACGATCGTGCCTGTTACAAGCGGCGATGACATCGCTGCGAAAGTCGCCAAGACCATAGAGACGCCCGGGATCGAATGCGTCGTGGCAGCAGGCGGCGACGGAACCATCTGTGCCGTCGCGGGGGCGCTTGCGGACAGCGGCATTGACCTTGGTGTTCTTCCGCTCGGCACGTTCAACTACTTCGCACGCCGCCTGGGCGTTCCCGAGGACGCCGAACAGGCGGTTGACGCAATCTGCAGCGGGCATCGCGCGCCGATCAGCCTTGGCTGTGTCAACGGGCGTGTCTTCATCAACAACGCAAGCATCGGGCTGTACCCCACCATCCTGAAACAGCGAGAGAGCATTTATCGACGTTGGGGACGGTCGCGACTGGCCGCTTACTGGTCCGTTCTCGTGGCGATGGTCACGGTCTACCGGCCCCTGACGATGCGCATCGAGGTTGACGGCACGTTGCAAAGCGCAAAGGCTCCCACGGTGTTTGTCGCGATGAGTGCATATCAGCTGGATGAATTCGGAATAGAAGGGGCTGACGCGGTCAGAAACGGCAAATTCGCAATATTGCTCGCGCCCGATGTTGGCCGCTTCATGCTGATCTGGAAGGCCTTTCTCGTTGCTCTGCGCGACTTGCAGAAAGGCCGGGATTTCACGTTGTTCACCGGTGAGCATGCAACTGTCGAGACCAGAAGATCCGCCAGGGACGTCGCCCTGGACGGAGAGCGCCAGCGCATGACGGGACCGTTCAATTTCAGCATCCTGAAAGACGCCATTCATGTGCGCTTGCCCGCCGCCCCGGCGCAGGAAGACACGGCAGAATGATCCGCCTTGTCCAGATCAGTGACCTGCATTTCGGTCGCGAGGACCCTGACCTTCTGCATCCGCTTCGGGCTGCGATACAGAACGCCGACCCGGATCTCGTCGTGATGGCCGGCGATTTCGTCCAGCGCGCCCGTGCGTCGCAGTTCCGGCCGGCGGCCGACTTCATGAATTCGCTCAGTCGGCCCTGGGTGGGGGTTCCGGGCAACCACGATATCCCGCTCTACAACCTTCTGCTGCGGGCCGTGGACCCGTTTCGCAGATACCGGCGCTGGATTTGCAAAGACCTCGATCCCACCGTCGATCTTGGAGACGTGAAGGTGGTGGGGTTGAACACCACCGATCGGTGGGCACACCAGCGGGGCCGCGTCAGCGAACGCGACGTTCACAGGGTGGGTGACGCCATTTCCTCTCATAAGGGCGGCCTGACAGTGATCGCGGCCCATCATCCGTTTCACCACACGCCCGACATCGAGAAGAACCTGATGGTCGGCGCGTCCAAGGCGTTGGAGCATTGGGCCCAATGCGGGCCCCACGTCATCATGTCGGGCCACCTTCACCAGTGGCTCGTCGAACCTTTCGTGCGCCGCAAGGGCGCGGACATGACACTGCAACTGCACTGCGGCACCGGCCTTTCGACACGACGGCGCGGGCACCCGAACGATTTCGCCGTGCTCGATTGCGGTGCTGCAGAGGTCACGGTGACACGGATGGTGGCCGAAGACAGAGAATTTCGGCGCTCCGCGCGCACCCGGTACTTGGTCGGTAACCACGGGTGGGAAAGACAGGGGACACAAATCGAGCGATGAGTGAAGCCGGCCCGACGTCGGACACCACGCCCTCAAATGCGACATCCGAGGCTTCGGTCGGCGTGGGACGCCAACGAGGCCAGCCTATGCAGGATGCTGACGTCAAACGCCACGGACCACCGTTGACCATGCGGATACCAGCGTGTGCGACACAACAGGTTCTTTTGGTCGCTAAGGGCCCGGATCTGCTGTTCGGCATGCCGCCAAAGTTTGACTGCTTTCAGTCCATCTCCTCAAGGACATTGTAGATATGCCGTCACTCGCGAGACTTTTTCCTTAATCTCCCAAATTTGGGGAAAAGGAGATCAGAACATGTCAGAGCAGCCATAGTTATGCCAAGCGTGAAATTTGAAATCGAAAAAGATCAACGAAATCAAAGGGGAAAATTTGGCGATCTCAAAATCGGCGGACTCTATTGCCAAGGGGTGCGGTCTAGTTTTGCCAAACTAAATCGGCAATAGTCTTGCCATATAGGCGTCAGGCAAAAAAAAGCCGCCCGGCTGGGCGGCTTCAATCGGCAAGATCTTGGGGAATAAAGTCTACAAATCGGCACGCCTGTAGATCGATGCGTGCAAGAGTGCCCGCCTCATAATTGGCTTTATGTCAAGCTTCCGCAACTCCCTCGCAGTTTGTCCGTCTTCAGAGTTTTTCGGACAAGTCGTTTGTTTTGGTATCAGAGGCTCTGGTTCGGTTTCTGTTTGAGTTTAGGCGGCCGCGGCTTTGTGCTGCAACCGGCGCTTTCGGATTGTCTGTTTCTTGATCTCCTCTCTCATTTTCAGGATCGTCCGACCCCGACCGTGGTAGACGTCAGCCGGCGTCAGGTTATCCAGGCTCTCGTGGTATCGCCGAGTGTTGTAGTATCCGACGAAGTCGCCGATCTGGCGTTCAAGATCCCCCGGCAGATAGCAGTTCTCCAGCAGAACCCGGTTCTTCATGGTCTGGTGCCAGCGTTCGATCTTGCCCTGGGTCTGTGGGTGGTGCGGCGCTCCGCGGACGTGATCCATACCTTTGGTATCGAGGTAGTCGGCCAGGTCGGCCGCAACGTAGGACGAGCCGTTGTCGCTGAGCAGCCGGGGCTTGTGAACGACTGTCGCATGAGCACAGCCCGAGGCCTCCAGCGCCAGATCCAGCGTGTCCGTCACATCCACGGCCTTCATTGTCGTGCAGAGCTTCCACGCGATGATGTAGCGGCTGTAATCGTCGAGGATCGTGCTGAGATAGAACCAGCCCCCAACCGATGACCTTGAGATAGGTGAAGTCGGTTTGCCAGAGTTCGTTGGGCCGAGTTGTCTTGTCCCGGAACTCATCCATTGCCCGGCAGGCGATTGCAAAGCAATCTGCCGAGAGGGGGCGGCACGGATCACCACATGGGCCGGAGCCGTGATCAGGTCCTGGGCCTTGAGAAGGCGGTATGCCGAGGACTCAGATACAAAATACCGTTTCTCATCAGTGTATTTGACGGCCAATTCCCGTGGCGTCAGATCCTCATGATCCAGCGCGAACTCGACGAAGGCGTCGCGGATCTCGTCCGGGATGCGGTTCCACACCGACCGAGGCCGCGGGGACGTGTCACGCAAAGCGTCAACGCCGCCATCGGCCCACCGCGCATACCACTGGTAATAGGTGCTGCTGGGAATGCCGAGCATGGTCAGGGTCCGCCTGACCGGCAAATGCGAGGCTTCGACTGTCCGAATGATCTCGAGCTTCTCCGAGGCTGGGTATCTCATGCGTCGTCCTCCCCATCCCCGAACGTGCTTTTTTTGAGCAGCCTGTTCTCCAGTGTCAGCTCCGCGACCACTTCTTTCAGCGCGGCTGCCTCAGAGCGCAGTTCCTTGACCTCGGGAGCTGTCGCCTGACGGGCTGTGTCACCCGCCAGCCGGTTCTTCCCAGCCTCAAGAAATTCCTTCGACCAGCTGTAATAAAGGCTCTCGGCGATCCCTTCACGACGGCACAGGGCCGCTATGCTTTCTTCGCCCCGCATCCCGGCAAGCACGATGCGGATCTTCTCCTCCGCCGAGTAGTGCTTGCGGGTCTTACGCTTGATACCCCTGACAAGCTTGTCAGCAGCATCCTTGGATGTTCCGGATCTCTTGTTCATCTTCGCTCCATTATGGCTTCGATGAACCAGAAATCCTCCGTCCCTCAAACACCTAAATCTGTCCGGTAGGTGCTGACGTTAGACACGCGCCAACCATTCGCCAAAACTGAAGTCTGGCCAACGGTGCGGCCGCATCATGATGATCTTTGCTGCCTGCACAAACAGCATTCTCAGATACCTGCTGCCGCGTTTGGATATTCGTCCAAGAACCGTTCGGCCCCCGGTGCTGTATTGCCTGGGTACGAGGCCCACCCAGGCCGCAAAATCGCGCCCGCGATCAAACGCCTCACCTTCACCGATTGCTGCTACCATCGCTGTTGAGATCATTGGACCGATACCGGGCACCGTCATGACATTCACGCAGTTCTCTTCGGTT